>NZ_CP150230.1:4800000-7137336 GCF_037973995.1 Paenibacillus sp. FSL R5-0701
AGCGTCAAACGTACTCTTTTCTCAATCGGCAGGTCCAGTCGTTTCCGGGTATCCTGCACAGCACGAACCACTTCACGGACCCAGCCTTCCTGTTCCAATGCTGGCGTGATTTCGGTATTGAGCGCAACCGTCAGACCGTAACCTGATGCTGATGCAAAACCTGATTTGGCCTGTTTATCAACCAATAATTCTTCGTTCGTCACTTGCAGCTCTTCGCCTTCCGGTGAAACGATGTTCAGCATACCCTCCGAAACCACTTTACGTGTCTCATCGGCCGACATTCCCTTGAAGAAGTTTTGCAGGAATCCTACGTTTTTACCGTATTTCTTACCTGCAACTTTCAGGTTCAGCTTCAATGTAAAGTCAACGAATTCCGCATCATTATGCTCCGTACGGATTCCTTTTACATTGATCTCTTCCTTGATGATTTCTTCATAACTTGCCAGGTCAAACCCTTTATCAAGAGAAACGATCAATTCGGACAGCGGTTGACGTGTCTTGATACCTGTTTCGTTACGAACGTTACGGGCAAGTTCAACCACGCGGCGAGCCGTCTCCATATCCTGTTCCAGTCCTGCATCAATCAGCGCTTCATTGGCTACAGGATAGTCTTCCATGTGTACACTCTCACCTGTTGCAAGGTTCAGATAGATGTCTTCTGCCAGCATCGGTGTAAACGGAGCAACCAACTTCGCAGTAGTCACCAGTACCTCAGTCAATGTACGGTAAGCGTCCAGTTTATCCTCTGTCAGACCACTTCCCCAGAACCGGTCACGGGAACGACGGATATACCAGTTACTCAACTCATCAACAAATGCTTCAATCGCTTTGGAAGAGTTCAGATAGTCGTTAACCAACAGCGCTTTTTCTACAACCAGGATCAGGCTGTTCAGTCTCGACAGAATCCAGCGATCCAGCTTGTGTGCAGACAGTTGGAACGGGTGCTCCTGTGGATCAAATCCATCAATGGTAGCATAAAGCGTCAGGAATGCATGGGTGTTGACCAGCGTATCCACCATTTTGGATTTTGCTTCGCCTACGATACCTTTGGAGAAACGTTTGCTGTTCCACGGTGCACTGTCAGACAACAAAGCCCAGCGGAATGCATCTGTACCGTATTCTTCAATCACTTCCCAAGGATCGATAACGTTACCTTTGGATTTGGACATCTTCTGTCCGTTCTCATCAAGAACGTGTCCTGTAGCCATAACCGCTTTGTAAGGCGCTTTGCCTGTCAAAAGGGTGGAAACCGCCAGCAAGCTGTAGAACCAGCCACGTGTCTGGTCAATCCCTTCACAGATCATATCAGCAGGATACTGCTGTTCGAATACTTCTTTATTTTCAAATGGATAGTGCTGCTGGGCAAACGGCATGGAGCCGCTGTCGAACCAGACATCGATCACTTCCGGTGTACGTTTCATTTCATATTTGCCACAAGAGCTCATGACTTTAACGTCATCCACATATGGTTTATGCAATTCAAGATTCTCAGGCACATCACCTACTGCACGAGCACGCAATTCTGCAATGCTGTGTGGAGCAAATTGTTCGCCAGTCTCCTCACATACCCAGATATTCAGCGGAGTTCCCCAATAGCGATCACGGCTGATGTTCCAATCCACCAGATCCTCGAGGAATTTCCCGAAGCGACCTTCACGAACGTGACCCGGGTACCAATCCACTTCACTGTTGTTGGCAATCAATTGGTCCTTGATGGCTGTTGTTTGGATAAACCAGCTGTCCATTGCATAGTACAGAAGCGGTGTATCACAACGCCAGCAGAACGGATAGCTATGCTCATATTTTTCTTTGCTGAACAAACGTCCATGCTCAGACAGATATCGCACGATATCAATATCACAATCCTTCACGAAACGTCCGGCAAAGTCAGTCACTTCAGCGACAAATTTACCTTCCAAGTCCACCATGTTCACAAAGCTGATGCCATTCTCACGGCATACACGGTAGTCATCTTCACCATGGGCAGGAGCCATGTGTACGATACCCGTACCACTTGCATCCGTTACAAAGCCTGCACCCAGAATGATGTTGGCTTTCTCAGCCTGAATGTAGTTGAACGGAGGATCATACGTTTTGCCAACCAGGTCGGCACCTTTCAGTGCACCGATGATCTCATACTCACCCTTGGTATCTTTCATCACTTTTTCAACCAGATTGGTTGCCATGATGTACACTTCATCACCTTGACGAACACGGGAGTAGTCCATATCCGGATTCACGGCAAGTGCAACGTGTGAAGGCAGTGTCCAAGGTGTTGTCGTCCAAGCCAGTACAAATTCTCCGCTGTCATTCAGTTTGAATTTCGCTGTAGCACTCAGATCTTTAACGTCTTTGTACCCTTGTGCAACTTCATGGGAACTTAGTGTTGTCTGACAAGAAGGACAATACGGGCTCACACGGTGACCACGATACAACAGGCCTTTCTCATGAATTGTCGCCAGGATGTTCCATACACTCTCGATGTAGTTGTTATCAAGGGTGATATACGGGTTATCCATATCCGTCCAGTATCCGATACCTTCTGTCAGATCACGCCATTGTTGCTCGTACTCGAATACGCTCGCTTTACATTCGTTAATGAATTTTTCCACGCCGTAATCTTCGATTTCCCACTTGTGGGAGATACCCAGCTTCTTCTGTACACCCAGCTCTACAGGCAGACCATGTGTATCCCAGCCTGCTTTACGAACAACACGGTAACCCTTCATCGTGTTATACCGTCCAACAAAATCCTTGATTACGCGTCCCAGTACGTGACCGATATGCGGTTTACCGTTTGCTGTAGGCGGCCCTTCATAAAATACGAAGTTTGGCTTGCCCTCCCGGTTTTCGATGGATCTTTTGAATGTGTTCTCCGTTTTCCATTTATCTAACACGCGTAATTCTCTGGCACGTGCCTTCTCTTTGACGTCAACTCGTTGCATGATGATTATCTTCCCTTTCTTTGGTTGGATTGTGGACCGTCCACAAAAAGCGTTTCAATCCCCCTAAATCCCCCTTGCCAAGGGGGACCCCATAGGCGCTCCGCCCTCTGGACACCCGAGATGGTTGTCGGTGTGGAATCGGTGGCGCTTATGGGCGAGGGGGGATGTGCGTAGTGGCGGCCATTTTGCGGCTGTTCCCTGCGTGAACGCCGCATGGCCTTACCGCGAGACGGGTGTTGCCGGGCGCTTCGCTCCCCCGGCGGGCGGCTCTCTCCTTGAGGTCCTTCGGGCCTCATAGACGTTCGCCCTTTTTTGAACACAAAAAAGCCCCATCCCTGGAAAGGGACGAGACTATACTCGCGTTACCACCCTAATTCTGTTCATCACAAACCACATCCAGGCAAGCCTGGGTATGCTCTGTCATCAACAGCGCTTATGCCCCGCTAAACTACTGCAGGGTGCCGTTATAACGTACGGCTTACGGTTCGGCTTACACACGGCAATCATAATCACCGCTTCAGCGTCACTTCTCCGGGAGATATTCGGCTATAACTCATCCATTGGTTTGCACCAACCACCAACTCTCTGAGGGATGAGATCATAACGTACTGAACCCGTCATGGAATCACTATTCATTATGAATATAGTTATAGCCTCTTTGCAGACAAAAGTCAACCAGGCGACAGACTAATAAATTTCTTTCATCTCCCGCTCACGGTCACGCACTTCCTGCTCCCGGCTCTCCAGCACTTCCCAACCATCCTGAGTCAACAGTTCAAGCTGCGCTTCAACAAGCGTGCGGAAACGGGCTCGATAAATCGATGCCTGCTTTTTAAGTTCTTCCACTTCCAAAGCAATTTTACGCGATTTGCCCAGCGATTCGTTCACGATCCGGTCTGCATTTTTCTCTGCTTCCTTCACGATCAACTGCGCTTCTTTCTTCGCATTACCCTTCACATCATCAGCAGCTTCCTGCGCAATGATGATCGTTTTGCTAAGTGTCTCTTCAATTGTAGAAAAATGATCCAGTTTCTCCTGAACGGACAGCAACTGATTGCTCAGCTCTTTGTTCTCGCGAATGACGCCTTCGTAATCTTTGATGACTTGATCCAGGAATTCATTGACTTCATCCTCGTCATACCCGCGCAAACGTCGGGAAAATTCCTTGTTGTGTATGTCCAGCGGCGTTAATGGCATGCTGTCCACCTCCTGTAAAAGTTCCTTCCCGTTTAGAGAAGGTTGCAGCATATGGGTACCACCCAAGGGGCCGTATCGTTGATGCCTAACCTTGGCAACGTATACGGAATGCAGGATCCAATTGCATCCTCCAACGTTCATGTAAAGCTTTGACTTAATGTATATCGGATACACCGCGTATTTTCTACACCTTTATGATAACCATTTCGACAAGAAAGCGGATTTTCCTGCAACAGACTCAGGCAAATTTGCCGATTTTCACTCGGCAGCGCCCTTTTTTAGTCATCCCATCCTGTTCCATAACCTTGAAACGGCCAAATCCCTGAATGGATACGACATCACCCGCTTTTAGCGATTTGGAGGGATCTTCCTCAACCTTCCAGTTCACACGGCAGCGACCAGCTTTGATCGGCACCAGCACTTTACTGCGACTAAGCCGATACACATCTGCGCAGATTCCATCCAAACGAAGAGAAGCGACCGTAATGTCCATCGTCTCCAGTTTACTCTCTGACCATCGCATCTGATCCAAAGGAAGTAACTCTGTGAACACATGTAACCGATGCACCTGATTCAGTTGAAGCGATAAAAAAGCGCCGGTTTCCGCCGCCACCACTGTATGGCAACCGTCCTCCAGCACTTGGATATCCCCGATCTTTCCACGTTTCATCCCAAGCCCGAGCAGGGAACCCATATAGTCCCCATGCTCCAGCTCCGAGATTTTCTGATCATCAGACGTGATACTGAGCACCTGCATTCCCATATCCTCATCATCCAGATACATATAATCAGGTGCAACCAGCGCACGCTTGCGTTCAGCAGCTTCGTAACCACCATCCAGACGAATCTGAACGTCGTTACGGCGATTGGCAAGAGTCTGTAATATAAAAACCTGTCTTGGATCAAGGAAGTCAGTTAGCTTCATGTCATGATACTTACCTGCCCGCTCAACCCAATCCGAAGCTTTATCTACAAAATCCCGCTCATCATGGCTAAAATGTTCGTAAATTTCACCGCTCATCTATGTCACCCTACCCTAATAGTCCGTGTTCAAAAAGACCGGTTTTCAGTACCGAGAAGATGGGATAAAGCTAGAAATGGAGTAGCGGAGCGTAGAAAAAACTACGTGAGCAACGGACATTTCGGCTGAATTCCATATTCGATGCTGACGATGCCACTAGGCATCCTTCGTAATCAAAAGCGGACTTTTTGAACAACCTCTAATATGCAAAATACCGAAGTATGGAGATCAACCCATTAAGCGCGAGTTGCAGAACAATCAGCGCCACAATCGGGGAAATATCCAGCACACCGAACAAAGGCGGTATAAATCGGCGAAACGGACTTAGATATGGTTCCACTAATTTGCCCAGCCATTCACCAATAAAGCTTTCCCGTGCGTTGGGAAGCCATGACATCAATATGTAGACGATGACCATGTAAAAGTAAATTTGATATGCAAAACCCAAAATATTAACTAACGACTCCAAAAACGGCTCACCTCATTCTGTTATAATCTTGCTCGCTGTCAGCCAGTATTTCCGTAATTGATCCCTGAATTTCAACCGTATCTGGCGTACAGAGAAAAATGTTTCCGCCGATTTTCGAAATACCGCCACCCAGTGCATATACCGTGCCACTCAAAAAATCAATAACGCGCAGCGCTTGGTCCTGGCGAATACGTTGCAAGTTCACCACAACGGTACGATGCGAACGCAGATGGTCGGCAATTTCCTGAGCCTCGTCATAAGAACGCGGTTCATACAGGACAACTTTAACATTTTTCTGGGAATGAATGCTCACCACATTATTCCCCCTTTGGTTTCTACGTTTATCGAGACTGGAGGTTTCAGCTTCCTGATGTTCAGCCTCATTTTCCTCCTGCGCAGCCATTCGTTCACGTTCCACAATCTCTTCCTCTTCCTGAAGTCCGAGGAAATTCATAAATTTATTCATTACGCCCATCGTGAACCCTCCTCTTTTCCTACGAGAATCGATCCTAGCCGTACCCAGGTTGCACCTTCTTCAATGGCCACTTCAAAATCATTGGACATCCCCATCGACAGATCAGTCAATTGCTCTGCTGTCAGGGCTTGTCCATTCAATTGATCCCTCAGCTCACGCAATCCACGAAATACGGGACGCGTCAGCTCCGGATCTTCCTCATGAGGTGCCATGGTCATCAGGCCGACGACCTTGAGATTGTTGAACGAACGAATATCACGCAAAAAAGAACTTGCCTGTTCAGGCTGTAATCCATACTTGCTCTCTTCACCCGAAATATTCACCTGCAAAAACGTTTCCACTTGGATGCCAAGTGAAGCTGCTTTTTTATCCAACTCCTTCGCCAATGACAAACGATCCAGTGAATGGATGTAACGAAACTTGCCAATC
Source organism: Paenibacillus sp. FSL R5-0701 (assembly GCF_037973995.1). Classification (NCBI taxonomy): domain Bacteria; kingdom Bacillati; phylum Bacillota; class Bacilli; order Caryophanales; family Paenibacillaceae; genus Paenibacillus; species Paenibacillus sp. FSL R5-0701. The sequence continues at coordinate 4,806,537 of NZ_CP150230.1, forward strand.
ACGTCTTTCACCTTGTTTGTCTGCAAATGACCGATAAAATGCCAGGTACCCTGCTGACCAAAAGCTTCCCATTTGGCCTGTGCATCCTGCCACCGGTTTTCTCCAATATGCTCAAGACCATGATCCAGCACCGATCCCGTTGTTTCAAGTGAGACATATTTCGTGACCGCAATCACATTCACATCATCACGATGACGGTTACTGCGCCGACATGCATCCTCGATCTTCTGATTTACCTGTTGTATACGCTCCTCCAATGACACAGAGGGTCACCTCTCTTCCAGCCCAATCCAGCTCGCCATCCGTCCTGTAACACCATTTTCCTTCCGATAGGAGAAAAATAGTTCGGGATGACAACTTGTACACCATGTTGTACATTCGATATGATCCGGCATTATTCCTGCTTTCATCATAATGTGTCGATTACATTCTTTCAAGTTTAACATCGTTTTACCGTTATTCACGGCTCGATATGCTTGTTTAGAAGCAGAATCCTTGTATTCATCATTAACCGGGGAATCATCAAACCAAACCCGTACATGCTGCATGACCGCCTCATCCACTTCATAACAGCAATCCCCAATCGACGGACCGATTGCAGCTCGAATGTCCTGCCTACGGCTGCCATACTCCCGTTCCATCGTCTCTACCATGGATACAGCAATACCCGCGACTGTACCTTTCCAGCCGGCATGAGCAAGACCTACCGCCTGCTGCACAGGGTCATAGAAATAAAGCGGAACACAGTCTGCGTAGAAAGAAGTCAACAGCACACCAGGCACATTCGTGACCAATCCATCCGTATCCTGCAACGCAGATTGACGATCAAGTAATCCTCTGCTCCGATCTTCAACGGTAATTACAGCTACATGTTTGCCATGCACCTGCTCTCCACAGGTCCATGCTTCTGCTGCAAAACCAAGCTTCTCGGTTACAAGCCTGCGGTTGTTAAGTACAACTTCAGGGTCATCCCCCACATGATAAGCACAATTGAGCGTGGCATACGGAACTTTTCCAACTCCACCATGTCTCGTCGTAAACCCGACTGACAGCTGTTCAAATTGCTGTGTCCAAGGCTCAACATATAATAATAACGGATCAGGACCGAAATCTGAATTTGGGTTCTTGGTCCGTTCAAGTAATTCTTTATCTAATACAAAGGGTTCCATTATCTCACCTCACCACTTCCAGTGTACCAAATGAGCCACATTCTGTCTCATTTATATCGTTCGACGCTGATTACGTTCAGACCGTTCAATGCGTTCCACTCGCTCTGTGCGGTTATGTTGCTGTTCATCATACAGGCGCGCTTCACGATCACGCTCATCATACGTATTTTCCTTCACCTCATCCATCTTCACCAAAATCACATCTGAACCAATTTTTACGATATTTCTCCAAGGAATCACCAGATCTGTCCCCCCGCCAAAAAGACCCATAAAACGGCTGTACCCTGGCACAACAATCGCTTCAATTCGTCCCTGCTTCAGATCCAACTCCAAATCACTGATCTGACCGAGGCGTTTACCATCCGTAATGTTAATGACATCCTTTGTCTGAAAGTCCGAGATTTTCATGCCTCGTGCCGCTACTTCGCTCGTATTCACTTTCATTCATTTCCGCCCCCTGTTATTCCTCTTCTGCCCGTTCTTCACGCTTCTATACAATATATGTTTCAGGGGCGAAAAATGTCCTGTTTTTCACCGAAAGTGGCAACGTTCCAATACAAAAAGACGACCAACGGTATACACTGCCCCGATTGATCGTCCTTCTGCCCTTGCATCGTGTTACGACTTTACATGTTTTTGCATCTGCTGTATCGCTGATTTCTCCAGACGTGATACCTGAGCCTGGGAAATGCCAATTTCATCAGCCACTTCCATCTGGGTTTTCCCTTCGAAAAACCGCATCGACAGAATCATTTTTTCCCGCTGACCAAGACGATGCATCGCTTCACGGAGTGCAATTTCCTCGATCCATGACACATCCTTGTTTCTGTCATCGCTGATCTGATCCATAACATAGATCGGATCTCCACCATCATGATAAATCGGTTCGAAGAGCGAGACCGGGTCCTGAATGGCGTCCAATGCAAAAACAACATCTTCCTTCGGCACATTCAGTACTTCCGCAATTTCAAATATCGTCGGTTCCCGGGAATTTTTATTCGTCAGGCTGTCACGGACCTGAAGTGCTTTGTAAGCAATGTCCCTCAAGGAGCGAGATACCCGAATTGGGTTATTATCACGCAGGTATCGACGGATTTCACCGATAATCATCGGCACCGCGTAGGTTGAAAATTTGACATTCTGGGATAAATCAAAATTATCAATGGCTTTCATCAGGCCGATGCAACCAACCTGGAACAGATCATCGACAAACTCCCCCCGATTGTTAAAACGCTGAATGACACTGAGTACCAGACGCAGGTTGCCATTCACTAATTTCTCTCTTGCTGAGCGATCATGGTGTTGCTGAAGGGAATGAAACAATTCCCGCATTTCAGTGTTGGTGAGGACAGGCAATTTTGCGGTGTCCACGCCACAAATCTCGACTTTGTTTCGGGTCATCGTGATTTACCTCCCAAGGAGAAACATTAATGTACATTATCTCCGGGGCAGGCTTTTTTATTCGTACTTGGCACCCTTGCCAGTAATACCCATTCTGACCAAAGATGTATTTCAGACCATTTTATTGAACTCCTTGCGGAGTCTTTTAATGATTCTTTTTTCGAGTCGAGAGATGTAGGATTGGGAGATTCCGAGGAGATCCGCTACATCTTTTTGTGTCTTTTCTTCCCCATCCGTCAGGCCAAAACGAAGCTCCATAATCATTCGCTCGCGCTCCGTTAATTTTTCCAGTGCCTTGTGCAAAAGTTTCCGGTCTACCTGCTCTTCAATATTCCGATAGATTGTATCGTTTTCTGTGCCCAATACATCGGATAATAATAGTTCATTTCCATCCCAATCAATGTTGAGCGGTTCATCAAAAGAAACTTCAGTTCGGATCTTACTATTACGTCTCAGGTACATCAAAATTTCATTTTCGATACAACGTGATGCATAGGTTGCCAGTTTGATTTTCTTTTCCGGGTCAAATGTATTAACTGCCTTGATCAATCCGATGGCTCCAATGGAGACCAAATCTTCAATATTGATTCCTGTGTTTTCAAACTTTCGTGCAATGTACACCACCAGACGCAGATTGCGCTCAATAAGCATTGCGCGAATGGCCGAGTCTCCCGAGGACAATTTTTGCAGTAAAAATTCTTCTTCTTCCCTTGTCAAAGGCGGCGGAAGTGCCTCACTTCCCCCAATATAATAGATCTCTTCGCTTTTGAGTCCCAATAAAAATAACAGACGGTAATATTGCAGCTGCGCCACCAGTTTCCATTTCACAAGCATGTACGTTCCTCCTATACCACATTCAGCGGCTTTTCTGTTGCTCCCGCAGAGAGAGCCGTAGACTGCGCAGAAGCAGCGTCTTGCACAAGTTCAGGATGAATCACGGCCTGGTATTTCCCATCCGACGACAAAACACCTCCATCCAGCCCAATGAGTACCCTTGTCGTCTCATAACATGTTTCCTCCATCGTCACCTTCACCCGGTCCGGCTTCATTGCCAGCATAAACGCAGTCCCTTTGTTAATGCCCCGATAAGGCACTAGCCGCAGTCGATCCTGCCACTGAAAACTTTCCTGATCAAGCTCCAGAATAAGGTTGTCCGGCGCCTCGTCCTTGAGTCTACCCTTCCATGAAGCAGGTAACATGTCTTGCCATAACGAAACTTCCATCACCATGACCGGCATGCGCGATAAGGGATCAGTAAGTTGATTGCCCGTATCCAGAAGGCCTGTACAAGAAATGACTACCTCATCGATGCAGACCTCAACTTTACCCAAATAGGTCGTCATACGATCCGTTTTCCGTTTTGAGCTCTGCACAGCTTTGAATAAAAACAGAACAGCAAAAAATACGATAAACGTGAACCAGAAAGCAATTTTCAGATCAAATGACATACCGCCAGAAGCCGTAAACCAGATGCCGTTAAACAACTCACCGGAGCTCTGAAGCATGTAATGCACACCCAGAATACCTCCGGCAGCGACAAAATTAATCACATAGAAGGTACCGAGCGTCCTCGCAAAAGCCTGCAGACCTTTAAAACCAAAAGCAATCGTAAGCATGACCAGCGAGAACCCGAACTTGATCAAAAAGGTGAACATAAAATCAAACTCCGGTACAAACATCATGACCACGTATAATGCGCCCACAATGGCTGACAGCAACCACCGCCACCAAACCAGCTTTGTCTTGCGCATCCAGGCGGTCATTCCGATGAGTGCACCGTCAATACACAGGTTTGTCAAAAAAATTAGATCCACATAAACAACCAAAGTCTTCACCTGCCTGCGCGCAACATATCGAAATACCGGTACCCGATATCCTGATATTCATGAGCATATTCACAAGTATACGGAGCCCCCTGTTCAAAGTCTGTCTAATCATGGGGGTGTGGTTCCAACTTTTTTTGTCGGAATTGCTCAGGCCCTTTGTTCAGAATTTGTTCATTGCTGTATGCTATGATATCTGAATAAACAGAAAAAAACCGGTCGCTCCATAAGGAGTACCGGGTTTCCAATAAATTGATTTGCGTATTAATCGTTGTTATTATTGCGTGAACGATTGCGTAAAAATGTCGGAATGTCCAGCTGATCATTGCTCGGCTGATTTCCGAAAGGACGCAGGTTCGGCGAACGTGTATCCGTCGTCTCCGCTGTTGCTGGAGCTGGTTTACGTCCTGGTGGTGGTGGAGCAGGTTTATCTTCAAAACCGGTTGCAATAACCGTAACCTTAATCTCCTCTTTCAGGTCTTCGTCAATGATGGCACCAAAGATCATGTTCACTTCCGGGTCGGAAGCAGAAGTTACGATCTCTGCCGCTTCGTTCACTTCATACAGGGACAGATTAACGCCACCCGTAATATTCATGATTACGCCGCGAGCACCTTCAATAGAAGTTTCCAGCAAAGGACTCATAATGGCTTTGCGTGCTGCTTCTGCGGCACGATTCTCACCAGTTGATTCACCAATCCCCATAAGGGCTGAACCACGTTCGTGCATAATCGTTTTGACGTCAGCAAAGTCAAGGTTGATCAGACCCGGTACAGCGATCAAATCAGAGATACCTTGTACAGCTTGACGAAGTACGTTATCCGCTTGACGGAACGCTTCAAGCATAGGAGTCTTTTTGTCTACGATTTCGAGCAAACGATCATTAGGAATCACGATCAGTGTGTCGACTTTTTCCTTGAGCGCTTCAATACCTTGCTCTGCATGGCTGGAACGCTTGCGTCCTTCAAATGTAAATGGACGAGTTACGACACCAACGGTAAGTGCACCACACTCTTTAGCGATTTCGGCAATAACCGGAGCCGCACCTGTACCTGTACCACCGCCCATACCGGCTGTAACAAATACCATGTCTGCACCTTTCAACGTGTTCATGATCAGATCGCGGGACTCTTCCGCTGCTTTTTTACCTACATCCGGGTTGGCGCCAGCACCAAGACCACGAGTCAATTTATCACCGATTTGCAATTTATGCTCGGATTTCGCCAGGTGTAACGCCTGAGCATCCGTATTCACCGTAATAAATTCAACACCTTGTACACCATTTTCAATCATACGGTTGACTGCATTGCTTCCGCCGCCGCCTACACCGATGACTTTAATTTGAGCCAAGCTCTCCATCTCGAAATCAAATTCCAACATATTATTCCATCTCCCCCTCAATGTGCATGGATGGCCCGTCCAATTTTTGATTTGAACCGAATCAATTTCATATATCGACGAACGAAAGCGTTTATTTTAGTACCGGCGCATTCAGACGGCTTCAAGAATGTATGAAATGGATCCAACCTGTTATATAAATTCGCTGAACATATTCTTCAGCCGCTCGAACAGACCGGGTTTTTGCTCCGATTCCTGTGCCGTATTTGGCTTCGGACGGTTGGTCGGTTTCTTGTTGTTATTATTGTTGTTGTTGTTTCCACCGCCGTTATTGATCGAGGGACGAATGCGCAAACTGCGAATTACACTGTGCAATATGCCGACTCCGCTTGTAAACCCAGGGTCACGCACACCAATATAATCCGGAACTGCAACTCGTACCGAAGCAGCAAGCTCATGCTGAGCGACCTGCAGAACCCCCGGCATAGAGACCGTACCTCCCGTTAGTATATAACCTCCAGGAAGCTCGTTGTAACCAAGACGTTTCACTTCTTGGGATATCATCTGGAATATTTCTTGAACCCTAGGTTCAATAATTGCTGCCAGATCCTCCTGTGAAAACTCCTTGTCTACATTACTGCCAATTCGGGTGACTTTGAACATCACATCCGCAGCAGCATCATCCAACCAGGCGCAGCCATATTTCAGTTTCACCTTCTCCGCCTGATCCGTTAACGTGCGTAAGCCATAGGCGATATCATTTGTTACGAATTCCCCACCTATAGGCAACGTTGATGTTGCAACAAGACTGTCTTCTTCAAAAATGGCGATGGTTGTCGCACCTGCTCCAATATCAACAAGCACTGAACCCATCGTTTTTTCATCTTTGGACAAAGCCAGTTGACCCGCTCCAAGCGACATGAGAACCAGATCGCTTACTTTCAGACCCGCTTTTTCCACGCAGCGCAAAAGATTATGTATCGCGGTTTTTGCACCCGTTATGATCGTTGCTTCAACTTCCAGACGAACACCAATCATACCACGGGGATCCTGTATGCCCTCCAAGCCATCTACAACATATTGCTTGGCGACAACATCAATAATTTCCCGTTCCGGAGGAACTGCAATGACTTCGGCTGCTTTCAACACCCGTTCCATGTCTTCTTCTCCGATTTCACGATCCTCGTTAGACACAGCCACGACGCCGTGACTGCTCATCAGTCCGATATGATTTCCCGAGATTCCAACATACACTTCGGATATTTGAATACCTACCATACGTTCTGCATGATCCACTGCGTTGCGAATCGACTGCACCGTCTGATCGATATCTACGATTACACCTTTGCGAATTCCCTCCGAGTCGGCAGATCCAACTCCTATAATATTAAAGGTTCCATTATTCATTTCCCCAATAATAGCGCGAATTTTGGATGTACCGATGTCCAAACTAACAATGATGTCATTGTTGCTCAAGTCTGTGGCACCTCCTGACTCCAATAGTAAATTACGTTCGAATTTAAACACTCTTAAAACATATTCAACACACTTCAGGCTTTCCCTCTTTTTTCTACAATGTTTTTGGGTGTCAAAATCTGGTTGCCAGACATAAAACCTTGAAGAAAAAAGAAGGAGGCAACTCAGGTGCCATAAGTTCAAGTGTATCATTTTTTCTTCATCTCAGAAAGAACAAGTTTCATTGCTCTGACGGGGCCAAACCCCGACCTGCCTAGGCTTTCATATTCAGTCCAGCCTCATAATGGCAAAGATCAGGGGGTTGCTCCTGGTTCAGCATCATCTTCGGGATCATCCGGGATGAAAGGGACATAGGTATCTGCCTCAAGCATGGTGATTTTCCCAGGCCGTTCGGTCTCAATCACCTGATTCAGATACTCCACTTTATCCGATAAAAGAGAGACGGTTGTAATCACTTCAAACTGCGATTTGGTATACATCCGAATCTGATCCGGAAATGAAGGCGTTGGGTTCGGAATAATTTCCGAAATATCCGTCGTCAATTCATTTGGAATTTTAGCCAGTGTCTGGCTCAGTTTGGCTTTGAGTGGATCATCAGCCTTCCATTGGGTCAATATGGGCTTCTCCACAGCAACGCCAATTGTTGCCGGAACCGTCAAGCTTGTCCCACTGGCTAATATCGCTTTTAACGTACCGTCAGAACCAAGCTCATAAGCAACCGTGGCATATTCCTGAACCTTGATATGAATAATACCCGGAAATTGCTTGTCCACGGTAACGGTGGAAATCGCCTTGATGGTCTTGAGACGCTCAATAACCTCGGCAGTACTTGTCCCAAAAAATTGTTCGCCTTCTTTCAGCCCGCTTTTCTCCAGCAGTTCTGAAGTTGCTGTATATACATTACCCGTAATTTCAATTGCCGAAATCCGACTCATGGAAGAACGAAAGAATAGTACAGCGAGCAAAACAATAAATAATAATAAGAGAATAATTACAATTTTGCGGCTTGTGTTTCCTTTTGGCCGATTCTTCTTCAGAACCGGAATTTGACTTTTAGGCATAAGTAGCGCTCCACAAAGCCTCAGGTCCCCTCCCTTCAAGAAGGGGACTCCAAGGACGTTAATTGGCAAAATCCAACTGTTTCGAAACGGGCGACTGACGCTCAACCGATGCTCCAAGACTTTGGAATAACTTCTCGATCTGATCGTAGCCCCGGTCAATATGATGCACTTGCTCCACAACCGTTTTGCCTTGAGCAGCCAGACCAGCAATGACCAGAGCTGCACCTGCACGAAGATCGGTTGCTTCTACTGTAGCCCCGTACAGACGGGGAACACCACGGATAAATGCTGCGTTCAGATCGACTGAAATATCAGCCCCCATCACATTCAGTTCATCCACATGTTTGAACCGGCCCTCGAATACCGTTTCCTTCATCACACTGAATCCGTCTGCCAGACTGAGCAGCACCATGATTTGCGATTGCAAATCTGTCGGAAACGAAGGATACGGAGAAGTCACAATACGGTCTACTGATTTGGGACGGCTCATACAGCTCACCGTCATTATATCATTGCAGACTGTGATTTGAACACCAGTGCGCTTCAATACATGTATAAGTGAAGTAAGATGAGCAGGATTGCAGTGTGTAAGCGTAACATTGCCTCGTGTTGCTGCTGCTGCAATCATTACGGTTCCGGCAACGATTCGATCCGGTATAATCTCATAGGAACAAGGCTTCAGTTCCTCAACGCCATTGATCGTAATTGTATCCGTTCCTGCACCAATAATGCTTGCACCCATAGCATTCAAAAAGTGTTGCAGGTCCTGGATTTCAGGTTCTCTTGCCGCGTTGCAAATGGTTGTCGTGCCTTTAGCCAGAACGGCTGCCATCATGATATTCTCGGTTGCTCCCACACTCGGGAAATCCAGATGAATATCTGTACCCACCAGATTGTGCCCATGACAGATAATCTGTTGGTCCTGCTCTTCAATCAAGGCTCCGAGCGCTTCCAGGCCCCGGAGGTGAAGATCAATTTTGCGTTCTCCAATGGCACAACCACCTGGCTGATACACTGACACTTGCCCAAACTTAGCCAGCAATGGTCCCATCAAAAAAATGGAAGAGCGCATCTGCTTCATTAGATCTTCTGGCACATCATATGACCGGATAGACGAGGTATTAATCGTCACTGTTCCCTGTTCATGCCGACACGTGCATCCAAGCCGTTCCAGGATATACAGCATCACTTCAATGTCCAGCAAGTGTGGAACGTTATGCAGTGTAACTTCTCCATCTGCCAACAAACTTGCGGCCATAATCGGTAAAGCGGCATTTTTTGCTCCATGGATGCGTATGGATCCTGAGAGGGGTTTCCCGCCTTCAATCACCAATTTGTCCAATGTATCACCTCCGGGGTTTACCGCTCACCCACTACGAAGACTTCCGGTACCAGGTTAATACCGTTTTGAGATGATATAGTGCTCTGTATCTGCTGCATTAGGGTGATAACGTCCTCTGCTGTTGCTTGGCCTGTATTAACAATGAAATTGGCATGCATGGTGGATACCTGTGCGCCTCCCTGGGTCATTCCTTTCAGCCCTGCTGCTTCAATCAGGCGGGCTGCATGATCACCCGGTGGATTTCGGAATACACTACCTGCACATGCCATCTGCAGTGGCTGTGTGCGGCGCCGGCGATCTTTGTAAGCCGCCATCGTTTCCGAAATGACGTTGCGCTCTCCATGCTGGAGTTCAAATGTTGCTTCCAGCACAATGCCTCTCCGATCATGCAGAACAGAGTGGCGATAGGCAAAATCCATGTCCTCCTTGCTGTAACGTACCAATTCCCCTGTCTCCAGTACAATCTCAGCGAATTTGAATATCCGTGACACATCCGATCCATGCGCGCCTGCATTCATGTACACAGCTCCACCAACAGTGCCGGGGATACCGCTGCCGAATTCCAGACCGGTCCATTCCTTTTTGGCAGCAACCACACTGAGTTTAACAAAAGAATGCGCCGCTCCGGCGGTTACACCGCCTTCGTGAAATTCGGCATAATCAAAGCCCTCGCCTGGTTTCACCACAATACCGCGTATTCCTTTGTCTGACACCAGCATGTTTGAGCCCCGTCCAAGTTGCATCCACGGAATCTGATACGTGTGAAGCAATTGAACGAGATTCATCATCTGCTCTTTATTCTCGGGAATGACCAGTGCATCCGCAGGACCGCCGATCTTCCATGTGGTGTATTTGGCTAGCGATTCGTTTTCAAGAACTCTGCCAACATTATTCTGGGATAGTAACGATATCCACTGATGCATGTTTGCTTCCTCCTTTGCTTCAAAACCGATGAACACGGTATATTCTGTTGTTACAGACCGTGCTCTGGCGCCATGGAACGATGGTCACGATTTATACGGTATCTTATGTCAGCCCCGTCTTGTGTGTGACAATCGCCCACAAACACACTTTATCGGCGTGCAGCAAGACGCTGAATTTCATGAACAAGCACTTCAGCTGCATCGGGTTTCCCCAGTTTCCGGGAGGCTTCAGCCATTCGTTTGCGTCCCGATTCATCATTCATAATCTTGGCAATGGCTTCATACAGGACTTTGCCTGTAAGCTCCTTCTCCAGCATCGTGAGTGATGCGCCTCCACCTTCAAGCGTGCGTGCATTGGCTTCCTGATGATTATTAGTCACGTTAGGTGACGGAATCAGGATCGAAGGAATTCCCAGGGATGTAATCTCCGCAAGGAATGATGCACCTGCGCGGTTTACAATCAAGGATGTGCAGGCAAGCACCTCAGGCATATTATGCACGTAAGGCAGGACATGCAGGTGGTTTGGCATCGTACCCAATGAGCTGCGAATGGCTTCACGCGTTTCATCAAAATAGGTATCCCCTGTCACGTAAACGACATGTACATCGTCCAGTTGATCCAGCATTGGAGCCATGTCCACCATAGCCTGATTGATTGCTTTTGCCCCGCGACTGCCACCAACCACAAGAACAACACGGCTGTTCATCGGTACACCTAACGTGGCAAAACCACGATCACGGCTAGCCTGGGCTACCGTAGTCGCTCGCGGATTACCGGTGTAGATCACCTTTTTTGCGCCGGAAAACGATTTTTCAGAACCTTCAAAGCTAACGGCAACCGTGTCCACATAACGCATCAAAAATTTGTTCGTCAGACCAGGAATGGCGTTCTGTTCATGAATTATACTCGGAATTCCCAGTTTTGTTGCTGCGTATACCACAGGTCCACATACATATCCACCTGTACCAATCACAACATCCGGTTTGAATTCCTTCAGCATTTTTTTGGACTTGCGTACACCTTGAATGAAACGCATGACCGTTTTCAGGTTGTCGATGGACAATTTCCGCCGAAATCCCGTAATATCAATGGATTTAAAAGGAATATTTTCTTGGGGAACCAGCTTGCTTTCAAGCCCTCTGGTTCCTCCGATGTATAGAAATGTCGAGTCCGGGTTCTCCGCCTCGCATTGTCTTGCTATGGCAACGGCCGGATAGATATGTCCACCCGTACCGCCACCGCTAAGAACGACTCGCATCGCATAGTCACCTCGCATAACGGGATAAATTCACTAAAATGCCCAGTGCTGTGAGCATGAGGGTCAAAGATGATCCACCGTAACTGATCAGAGGCAATGTAATCCCCGTAACAGGCATCATGCCAATGACAACACCAATGTTAATAATGACCTGTACGGCGACCATACCTACGATACCAACACCAAGCAGACTGCCGAAGGCATCCGGAACGGTCATGGCTACACGCATTCCTCTCCACACCAGCACCAGAAACAAAAATAATACAATCATTCCACCTATAAAGCCGAGTTCTTCGGCCAAAATACTAAAAATAAAGTCCGTTTGCGGTTCTGGTACATAACTGTACTTCTGCCGGCTCATACCCAGTCCCAATCCCGCCAGTCCACCAGGACCAATCGCGTATAAGGATTGAATGATCTGATATCCGGCACCCAGTGGATCGGACCACGGGTCCAAAAACGCTGTGATACGCTGCAACCGATAGGGTGCTGCTGCAATCAAAGCTGCAAACCCCGCTACGCCACCAAGAGCAAGCAAGCTCAGATGTTTCATTCGCGCTCCGGCTGTGAAAATAATAAGCATCGATGCGCCCATCATCACGGTGCCAGTCCCCAAATCAGGTTGCAGCATAATAATCCCAAAAGCCAACCCGATCAATCCCAGCGGTGGCAGAAGCCCCGATGTGAAGGTTTTGATTTTACCCGGTTCCTTGCTCAGCCAGTGAGCGAGAAACAGAATCATGCCCAGCTTCATGAATTCTGAAGGCTGAATACCGAACGAACCAATGCCCAGCCAACTTCGTGCGCCACCGCGAACCACACCAATTCCAGGAATGAGCACCGCAATGAGCATAATAAAACAGGCAATCAGTATAGGCTTGGCATATTTCCTCCACACCCGGTAGTCTACATTAGCAGTTACGAACATGGCCACAAGCCCAAGCACCGCAAACAGGGCCTGTCTTTTTACAAAATAAAATGAATCGCCATAGTCATGAAAGGCAAGCACCGAGCCCGCACTATATACCATAATAATGCCGATGGCAAGCAATGCCAAAATACAAATCAGCAACCAAATATCTGGTGCCGGTCGCGTCTGTTTCATCAGGAGGCCACCCCTTGCATGGAAGTAGGGGCTTTTCCACCCCCCTACTTACAAGTTATGCGCCGCCTCTTTAAAAATGCGTCCCCGCTCTTCATAGGAAGCAAACATGTCCCAACTTGCACATGCCGGGGATAACAAAACGACATCACCGGCACTGGCAAGCTTCGATGCTTCCTGCACAGCAACGGTTAACGTCCGGGCAGCGTCCTCCTCATTATCGACGACCTTAATTTGCTTTAATCCGGCAAGTTCCGCGACCTTGGCAATTTTTGTCCGTGTCTCACCAATTGCAACGACAGCTTTTACCCGTTCCTGGAACAAGGGTAACAACTCCATCATGTCTGACCCGCGATCCAACCCTCCAGCAATTAATACGACCGGTTCCTTGAACGAATTCAGGGCCATAACCGTAGCTTTCGAATTGGTCGCTTTGGAGTTGTTGTAGTATGCAGAACCGTTATGCTCCAGGACATATTCAAGTCGGTGTTCAACTCCCTTGAAGTCTGCAAGCTGAGCAGCCAGCACCGCAGGATCAGCTCCTGCCGCTACAGCAATGGCCACAGCAGCCAGTGCATTTTCCACATTAAATCGCCCAGGAAGGCCAATATCCTCAACGTCGATAATGATGTGGTGATCTCCGTTTTCATCCGCGTAGATTACCTGACGCTTCACATCGTCCTCTTCTCCATCCACATAAGGAGGATCTGCATACACACCTGTATCCAATTTCTCTGTCACTGAGAAGGGGATCAATCTGCCTTTGATGTAAGGAATCAGACCACGACATACCGCATCATCCCAATTCAGAATGGCTACGTCGTCAGGATGCTGATTAGCGAACAGTTTGGCTTTGGAAGCCACATAATCATCCATGTTCCCGTGATAGTCCAGATGCGTCTCTGCAACGTTAAGCAAGCTGGCAATCCGAGGACGGAAATCAACCGTTCCTTTAAGTTGGAAACTGCTAAGCTCAACAACCATCCAGTTATCTGGAGAAGCTTGCTCTGCCGCTTCACAGAGAGGTGTTCCGATATTACCGGCAACAATCGGTTTGAGGCCGGCATGCTCCAACATTTTACCCACCCACGTGGTGGTTGTTGTTTTACCGTTGGAGCCCGTAATCCCGATCATGGGTGCAGCACATAGATGATAAGCAACCTCTACTTCGGTCACCACTTCAATGCCCAATGCCATAGCTTGCTGCACAGGAGCTGCATGGTATGGGATACCCGGGTTTTTAACGACCAGCTTCACACCACTGTGAATCAGATCATCCGGATGTCCTCCGCATACAACAGAAATTCCCAAAGCCTCCAATTCGGAAGCTTCGGGACATTGATCTCTCTCTTTTATGTCATTTACTGTAACCTTCGCTCCGGCGCGATCCAGCACTTTGGCGACCTGTACGCCGCTTTTGGCCAATCCGAGCACGACTACTTGTTGTCCGCGATATGATTCAGGATGATTCATGATCTACAACCCCTTGTTGAGATAAAGTCCAAGAGCGGCCAAAATTGCGCCTACCGCCCAAAAGGTAATAACAACCCGCCATTCTGACCAACCACTTAATTCAAAGTGATGGTGAATGGGGCTCATTTTGAATACACGCTTGCCACGAGTCTTGAAAGATACCACTTGAATGATGACAGACAGGATTTCGATAACAAAAATACCGCCAATGATGACAAATAGAAGCTCCGTCTTGGTTACAATCGCTACCGCACCAATCGCACCGCCAATCCCCAGAGAACCGGTGTCTCCCATAAACACTTTGGCCGGATGTGCATTGTATACCAGAAAACCGAGTACGGCTCCGATCATCGCTGCTGCACACACTGCTGCCGGCATCGACGTGGCTTGCATCGCCACAATGGCAAACGCGCCAAAGGCAATGGCACTTACCCCTGACAGCAAACCATCCAGACCGTCGGTAAAGTTAACCGCATTGGTAATGGCAAGCATCATGAATACAACAAACGGATAATAGAACCATCCGGTCCAGTCAAACGAGAATGACGTACCCGGAATAGAGATGGCTGTGCTGTGTCCATTCTGGATCAACAAGAAACACATCACTGCACTGAAGAACAATTGGCCCAGCATTTTTTGTCTGGCCGTCAGTCCCAGCGAACGTTTGAACACAATTTTGATGTAATCATCCAGGAAGCCAATCAGCCCAAATCCCAGCGTAGCCACGAGCAAGACATAAAAGTCTGTATTCTTGACTGCCGAAAATTTCAAAAAGGCCAATGTGAACGCAACTAAAATGACGACTCCACCCATTGTAGGTGTTCCGCTTTTTTTCAAATGGCTCTGAGGCCCATCTTCCCTAACTTGCTGTCCGAATTTCATTCGACGTAACAGCGGAATCAGGAGCGGTGCGGCAATCACCGCCAGAATAAATGAAACACCGATTGTTAACAGTAATACCTGAAAATCCATGGGTTCACCCCTCTAGTCTACTCGATTCTGTAATGGTGCTATTTGTAGTGCTTCGACCACGTCCTCCAGCTTCATGCCTCTTGAGGCTTTGAACAAGACAACGTCTCTGGGATGTAGTTTCTCCAGTAGATAACGGGTCATTTCTTCTTTATCTATAAAAGCATGCACAGCCTCTGCCGGCATATGCTTTCTTGCTCCTTCAGCAATATGTGCTGATAGCGGGCCATATACGAGCACCATGTCCATTTTGGCAGAGGTAATATACTCCCCAATTCCAAGATGCAGATTCTGCTCCTGAGGACCAAGTTCAAGCATATCACCAAGCACAGCCACTTTCATGCGGTATCCTTTCAGACCTTCTAGTACATCGATTGCGGCCTTCATGGAGGTTGGACTTGCATTGTATGCATCATTCAGCAAGGTTAGACCACTAACGCCTTGAGTAACCTCAATACGCATGCCTGTCAGTTTCAAGCGAGACAATCCCGCGGCAATCTGCTCCGTTGTCACTTTGAAATGACGGGCTACAGCCAAAGCAGCCAGACAGTTAACGACATTATGCGTTCCTAGCAGAGGTAGCGTAAATGCATGTTCTCCAGACTGTTTGGTGGTGAAAACTACGCCGTTCTGTGCATTCATAAGTCCGGTAGGATAGTCATCATTATCGGTTTGCAGACCAAATGTAAACCGCTGCAATCCATCAGGTTGTTTCGTTGCGGGCTCTTCAAGGACTTGTGCAATTAAAGGCTCGTCTCCGTTGTAGATCAGTAACCCGCCAGGCTTCAATCCCGCGGCAATCTCAGCTTTGGCTCTGGCAATCTCCAATCTGGACCCTAGCTGAAGCAGATGAGATTCACCAATATTGGTTATAATCGCTACATCTGGCTGAGCAATAACTGACAAATCGTTAATTTCCCCGCGACCACTCATACCCATCTCCAAAATGATAATCTCGGTATCCGGGTCCATGCTTAGTACAGTCAGTGGTAAACCAATGTGATTATTGAAGTTGCCTTGCGTCTTATGCACTTTGAACGTCGTTGAGAGAATGGCATCAACGATGTCCTTTGTTGTTGTCTTGCCGTTGCTGCCTGTAATGCCGACTACAGCCGCTTTATTCTCCGTTAGATAAGCAGATGCGAGTGCTTGCAGTGCAACAAGTGTGTCGTCAACAACAATGACAGCTCCTTGCGGCGGAATACCATGATCCTTTTGCCAGATCGCGCCTGCAGCCCCCTTCTCCAGACAGGCTTGCACAAATTCGTGTCCGTCAAACCTTTCACCCACTAGCGGGATAAACAAACTGCCTTCCAGAGGTTTACGCGAATCGGTAAACACTCCTTCCACCATTACATTGCCATGAGCAGCAACGTCACTTAATGTTCCTCCACACATCTCGGCCAATTGTGCCAATGTTCTTTTTATCAATTGGATTTGCCCCTTATCGCTTCTTTGGCTATGATTCGGTCATCAAAATCGGTTTTGGTTGTGCCGATAATCTGATAGGTCTCGTGACCCTTGCCCGCAATCAATACTACATCGGCTGGGCTTGCCATTTCAATAGCTTCATGAATCGCCTGGCGCCGATCCACAATCATCGTATAACGTTCAGCAGGAACGGATTCTTCAATCAGGCCCTGTTCAATGTCTTTGAGAATCAGATCCGGATCTTCTGTCCGTGGATTATCGGAAGTAACCAGTACAAAATCACTATAATTCGCAGCAATTTTCCCCATGAGAGGGCGTTTGGTACGGTCCCTGTCACCACCACAGCCAAACACACAGATCACACGTCCTTCGGCAAATTCCTTCACCGTCCGCAGCACATTCTCCAGTCCATCCGGTGTATGGGCATAATCGACAATAACAGCAAATGGCTGTCCTTCGTCCACTCCTTCAACACGTCCATCCACGCCCGGAACCGTCTCCAGACTGCGCTTGATCTCTTCCAGCGGAATACCTTCCACCAGCGCTGCAGAGATGGCTGCCATTGCATTGTACACATTGAATTTACCTACCATGCGCAATCGAATATCCGCGTTGCCTGCAAATGTATCCACATGGAAAGAAGTTCCCTGAGATGTAATTGAGATTTGGGATGCGCGTACATCCGCCTTTTCACCCATGCCATATGTAATCACTTCAGCCGCAGTCACAGAGATGAAATAAGCCGCAGCCGGATCATCTGCATTGATGACAGCGAATTTGCGCTGTGAAACATCTTCTGTATAACCGTTACCCAGACGTGCAAAGAACAATCCTTTGGCCCCGCGATATTCCTCCATGGAATGGTGGTAGTCCAGATGATCCTGCGTCAGGTTAGTGAATACCGCAGTACGGAAATTTGTTCCCTTTACTCGCCCTTGTTCCAATGCGTGAGAAGAAACTTCCATAACACAGCAGTCCGTACCCTTCTGAACCATATCATGCAGACTACGCTGCAGATCAAGCGCCTCTGGTGTTGTTCCTGACATCGGGTAGGTGCGACCGTCATACCGCATTTGAATAGTGCCGATCAATCCCGTCTTGCGTCCGTAATCACTCATGATTTTTTCAATCAAATAGGTGGTCGTTGTTTTTCCGTTCGTTCCCGTTACACCAATCATATTCATTTTTTGGCTTGGCGAGTCAAAAAAGAAATCTGCCAGAACAGCCATCGCAAACCGGCTGTCCTTCACCAGCAATTGTGGTACAGGCAGATCCAGCAGCCGTTCAACCACCAATGCGACTGCACCCGCATTTACAGCTTTTTCTGCATAATCATGACCATCTACCGTATGTCCCGGAAGACAGATAAACAGATCACCCGGTTTTACCTGCCGGGAATCTGTCTGAAGGTTTTGGCATTCTGTATTTGATTCGCCCACGAGGCGGGCGGTGGTCAGCATCGATGCAAATTGTTTTAAAAGCACATGAATAACCTCACTTTTCCAATTATACTTCTGTTTTAACATATGTCTGTATTTATTAATATCGTCAATACAACCCAATAATG
The DNA here is from genome assembly GCF_037973995.1 of Paenibacillus sp. FSL R5-0701. Classification (NCBI taxonomy): domain Bacteria; kingdom Bacillati; phylum Bacillota; class Bacilli; order Caryophanales; family Paenibacillaceae; genus Paenibacillus; species Paenibacillus sp. FSL R5-0701. Next base: position 4,824,871 of record NZ_CP150230.1, read on the forward strand.
AAACGCACTTGGATGAATTTTGTTGCGCTTGAAGCTCAAACTACCCCTAAGCCCTGTTATTCATCCTTTGTGTGATCATGTGCATCGTTCAGAACATCCCCCATATATATGCGGATGGTTGATCCCTGATCTACCCTCGCCCCAGGTTTGGGTGCCTGATTAATCACGTATTTACCACTGCCAGACTTCGCCAGCATAAAATTCATGTTCAGGTCTTCGTACAGATCTTCAACAGTAGCTCCTGTCAGGTCTGGGACTGTCACGATTTTGGTTTCACCATACTTGTATTCTTTGGCGACCTGATCCTTCCGAACAGGGACATTCATATAATGCAAAGCATCTTCAAGGATGTTCTGCACAATCGGGGCGGCAACCACACCTCCGAACTGAATTCCTTTGGGATTATCAACTGCCGTATAGACGACAATCTGTGGGTCATCTGCCGGTGCAAACCCGATAAAGGATACAATATGCTCAGTCGAGGAATAACGTCCGTTGATAACCTTCTGGGCTGTACCTGTTTTGCCACCGACCCGGTATCCATCAATGAATGCCGGACGCCCGGTACCTTTTGCGACAACACTCTCGAGTGCTTCACGTACTTGTTTGGATGTATTCTCCGAGATCACCTGACGAACCAGTTCCGGCTTGGCTTCTTCCATGACTTCTCCCGTGACCGGATGGACCCACGCTTTTGTAACATAAGGCTTGTAAAGTTTACCCCCATTGATGGCCGCTGACACAGCAGCTACTTGCTGAATGGGCGTTACCGATACGCCTTGACCAAAAGCCGTTGTTGCAAGCTCGACAGGTCCCACTCTGGACAGTTTGAACAGAATTCCACTGGCTTCTCCGCTGAGGTCAATCCCTGTTTTGGTACCAAAGCCGAAGTCTTTAATGTAGGAGAACAACGATTCTTTGCCGAGCCTCTGCCCCAAAGCCACAAAGCCCGGGTTACACGAGTTCTCAACCACCTGCAGGAAAGTTTGACTTCCGTGGCCGCCCTTTTTCCAGCAACGTAGACGGGCTCCACCCACCTCAACATATCCGGGATCAAAAAATTGATCCTGTTGCAGATTGACCTTTTTCTCTTCAAGCGCCGCCGCCAAGGTAATGATCTTAAATGTGGAACCCGGTTCGTAGGTCATCCAGATCGGCAAATTCCGATTGTATATCTCGGCTGGATATTGCTGATAATCGGCAGGTTCGTATCCCGGCCTGCTGGACATCCCCAAGATTTCACCCGTTTTGGGATTCATCGCTATGGCCAATGCTGAGTTCGCCTGGAACTTCACCATGGCCTGATCCAGTTCTCTCTCCATGATGGACTGAATGGATTTATCAATGGTCAGCTTGAGGTTAAGGCCGTCCTTCGGTTCCACATACTTCTCGGATGAGCCCGGCATTAGCCTTCCGGCCGCATCGGACAAGTAGGACACACTGCCATTCAAACCATTCAGCTTATCATCATATTTCTTCTCAACACCCGTTAAGCCCTGATTATCAATGCCCGTAAAACCAAGAATATGGGCAGCCAAATCGTCATAAGGATAAAAACGTTTATTGTCCTCAGCAACAACGATACCCGGAAGCTTCAAATCACGGATGCGCTGAGCTTTCTCCATCGTAATTTTGCGGCCGCCGGGTTGTAGTCGTACAATGAGTTCTCGTTTCTTGATGGTTGCCAGCACTTTTTCTTCCGTCATCCCAAGCAATGGGGCCAGCGCTTTAGCTGTCGATTCAGCTTCTTTAACCTGAGCCGGAATGGCCATAATGGTTGGTGTTGTCACATTATAGGCCAGAGAGGTTCCATTTCGATCCAGGATCTCCCCCCGCTTGGCTGAGTAAGGAATATTACGCCGCCAGGATTCTTCTGCTTTTGCTGACAATTCAGGGCCTTCCCCGAGCTGTACATAAGCAAGCCTGATCATCAGGGCCGAAAATAACAAAACTAAAATCATTAAACTCCATAGCAACCTGCGTCGCAGATTTACGCTTGATCCCTTCACGAAAAGATCCCCCCACTCGTCCCAAAATCATGACATTCGTTCCATTCATGAATATTCAGGACAACCGGGGGTTAGAACAAGCTGTCAGAGCTCTCTAAGGAAGCGAAGCTCCGTTTGTTGCTGGATCATCAGAGGATTCGGATTCATTGGCAGGAGCTTTGTTGTTATCTGTTTCTTCTGTTCCGTCTGTTTCGTCGGTTTTAGCTTCTCCGGCCGAAGCCTCTTGTTCCTTCACTTCAGCTTCTGACGACGGATCAGAAGAGATTGGAGCCTCATCGGCTATACCTGTCACTGCAGCTTTGGCAGTTTGCAAGTTCAACTGTACAGTTCTCTGCTCACCTGCGACCTGCTCCGTTTGCTTCACCACATAGCCCTCACCCTTGACCGTAACCCCCACCTTCATGAGAGAAAGTACTTCAAGGGCATCACGGAGAGATTCACCTGTTAGATCGGGAATCTTCATCTTGCTGCTTTCTTCCGTTAGCAGATAGATTCGTTGGCCTGGATTCATAGAGGCGCCAGCAACCGGATACTGCCGAATTACATTATCACCTTGACCAAGAGTCACATAAGCAATTCCTGCGCTTAGAAGCTGGCTTCTGGCTTGTTTGGCTGTCTTGCCACTCAAGTCAGGCGCCTTGGCTTGCACGACAGAGACTTCTTTTGACTTTTTGTCAGGAGTTTTGGCTGTATCTTTGGGTATTCCCATGTATTGAAGAGTCTGGCTGACAATCTTTTTGAACACCGGGGCAGCTGCGGTTCCTCCCCCAATGTTGGTTCCATCCGGTTGGTCAATGACAACAAGTATAGCAATCTTCGGATTATTCACGGGCGCGAATCCAATAAACGATACAACGTCTTTCGACTTGCTGTATGCTCCGTTAACAACTTTTCTTGCCGTACCTGTCTTACCAGCTACACGGTAACCTTCAATATAGGCGTTACGACCCGTACCAATCGTTTGGTCTGCAACGACTTGTTCCAGATAACCACTCACCAGTTTGGAAGATTCCTTGGAAATCACCTGACGAACAACTTTGGGTTTGATCACTTCCGTTGTCCCATCATTCGGGTTCTTGATCTCCTTCACCAGATGTGGCTCCAGCAATTTGCCGCCGTTGGCAATCGCAGAGATTGCTGCGACCTGTTGAATTGGTGTTACCTGTACAAGACCGTGTCCGTAAGCAGCAGTAGCAATCTCGGATTTGTAAACCAGTGGCTTGATCGGGGACGCTGCCTCGTTCGGCAGATCAATACCCGTCTTTTTGCCGAAACCGAATTCGTCTATGTAATGACGCAGACGTTCACCGCCAAGCATGTTGTAACCCAAGTTAACAAAAGCAATGTTACTTGACCGTTTAACACCTTCTAGATACGAGATCCAACCATAGGCATGACCATTATCACTAATGGGGAAACCACCGATATACATGCGTTTGGATTCAAAACTTGCATTGGGATCGAAAAGTTTTTCTTCAACAGCCCCTGCTAGCGTAACTATTTTGAATGTACTCCCTGGCTCATAGATGGATTGCGTAGCATGGTTAATAAAATTTCTTTGATCAGGTGTACTTCCATACGTATTTGGGTTAAAGGTTGGCCAGTTCGCCATCCCTAGAATCTCCATCGTATTTGGGTCCGCAGCAATGACCGTCATGCTCAATGGATTATACTTGGCAACGGCTTCTTTCATTGCATCCTCAATGTAGAACTGGATCGTATCATCGATGGTCAGCGTAAGGTTCTTACCGTTCTGAGGTGGCAGATAGTTATCCTGTGAATCCGGAAGTTTGATGCCTTTGGCATCTTTCTGATAATTCAGATATCCATCTGTACCTGTCAGTGCTTCATCATATGAGACTTCAAGTCCATTGACAGCTTTCCCATCACGGCTCATATATCCCAAGAGATGAGAAGCAAGTGTTTCTTCAGGGTAAAAACGCTTCGACTCCTGAGCCATCACAATTGCATTACGCGCCTTATATTCATCTTGCAGTTCTTCACGCAACTCGTTGACTTGTGCCGCAAGTTCAGGACTTATTTTATATCCTTCACTGCGTACTTCACGCTGTTGAAAAAACTCACCATCTTTTTTCTTCGCTGTGACCAAAGCACGCATCTCACTCTCATTTTTCCCAAGAAGGGCAGAGAGTTTCTCCGTAACAACATCCTGGATTCCGAGTTCATTAATTAATAACGGATTAACGGAAACCGTATACGCAGGCGCGTCAGTAGCCAAAATGTTACCGTTTCGATCCGTAATCGTTCCACGTGCAGCCTTAATCGTCTGTTCCCGCTCTACCAAACCGGCTGCCCGTTCCTGCCATACACCGCCATTCACAACTTGAATGAAAAAGATTCGGGTTACGAGTACAAGAAAAAAGAGGGTAATACATCCCCCTATAAGCAACGTGCGCATCTTTATTCTTTTTATCATCGGAACACCTCTTTACTTACTGCTTGCTGTATTCGAGGACGACTCAGTACCAGTTGAATTCGTACTTGTTGAGCGAGGTACATAAATGACATCCTTACCGGATGCTTCAACGTAACCAAGTTGTTTTGCATTTTCGATGACCTGGTTGTTCAATGTTTCTTTTTCCACCTGCAGGTCTGCAATCGTCTTTTCATACCCTTTGATATCCGAAATAGTGGACTGAGCCTGCTTGTTCAGATCATAGATATGAGCATAACGAGACATCAAGGCTCCTCCAACCAGGATAACTGCAAATAAGGTAATCAGATACAGAATCTTCTCGCGTGCCGGAAGACCCGTACGACGGGTCACCACTTTGGTGGTTTCTTTGTATCGTTGCTGGGTCACACGTTCCTGGGACGCTTTTTCTTTTACAGCGAGATTACCACGTGTATATGCCATACTCCGATTCTCTCCTCCACTCTTGATCTACAATTTCTCGGCTACGCGCAGCTTGGCTGAACGAGCACGTGAATTTTCGGTCAATTCCGTTTCCGTTGGAATCAACGGTTTTCTGTTAACTAAACGCAGGGTCCCTTTGCCGCCGCATACACACAACGGAAAATCGGGTGGACATGTACATTTTTCCAGATAACTGCTGAAAATCTGTTTACATATCCGATCCTCAAGGGAGTGGAAGGTAATAACAGATACACGTCCTCCTGGTGCCAGACAACGAACAGCCTGATGCAAGCCTTCTTCAAAAGCACCCAACTCATCGTTGACGGCAATGCGTAATGCCTGGAAGCTACGTTTGGCAGGATGTCCACCCGTACGGCGAGCTGCCGCCGGGATGCCTTCCTTGATCAGTTCCACGAGTTCACCTGTCGTCTCAATGGTAGACTGCGCTCGTTTTCCGACGATAACACGGGCAATTCTTCTCGAAAACTTCTCTTCACCATAGCGATACAAAATTCGAGCAATCTCTTCTTCTGGCCACTCATTCACAATCTCTTTGGCCGTCAGCATTGCATCCTGGTCCATTCGCATATCGAGCGGAGCATCGTGATTGTAGCTGAATCCACGTTCTCCTTCATCAAATTGCGGAGATGACACACCCAAGTCGTACAAAATACCGTCGACCTGTGGTGCACCATCCTTCATTGGTACATCCAGATCCTTGAGTACCTGTTCCAGATCTCGAAAATTGGTTTTCACCAATGTTACACGTTCTCCATAAGCTGCGAGCTTCTCGCGAGCATTATCCAAAGCCCAATCATCCTGATCAAGTGCGATCAGACGTCCCCCTGGACCGAGCTTGGAAGCAATCACGGAGCTATGTCCGCCACCGCCTAAAGTGCAGTCCACGTATATACCGTCCTGCTTGATGTTTAATCCCTCTGTTGCCTCTTCTTTGAGTACGGTTATGTGGTGAAACAACCTGCACCCCTCCTGACTTTATAAATCAAAATTAAAATCGACCAGCTTTTCGGCAATGTCGTTGAATGCTTCTTCGGATTGATTGAAATAACTCTCCCATATGCCTTTGCTCCAAATCTCCACCCGGTTTGACACGCCAAGAACAACACAATCCTTGTCCAGCTTGGCATACTCTCTTAAATTGCCCGGCAGATTTACCCTGCCCTGTTTGTCCAGTTCACATTCGGTTGCACCCGAGAAAAAAAAACGGGTAAACGCACGTGCATCAGATTTCATCAATGGCAGTGCTTTGAGCTTCTGTTCCATGACCCCCCACTCCTCCATGGGGTACACGAAAAGACACTGGTCCAAACCCCGTGTGACAACGAAAGACGGTCCCAGAGATTCGCGGAATTTAGCCGGAATGATAACCCGACCCTTATCATCAATGCTATGTTGGAACTCCCCCATAAACATTGGCCCACTCACTCCTCACCCGTTTCTCCCACTTTGCCCCACTTTCCACCACCTAAGCATAATAGATTCGCACAAAAAAATCAAAACCCTTCTTGCATGACTTGATTTTTTAATTTTTCAGCATAAAAAAACGCCCTTGATCCTGTCACTCAGGATCAAAGACGCTTCCCTTAAACGGGCAATCGTATGTCTACCCGCACATGAGCCATATCATCAATAAACCATTCTATACCTATTGAACCATTTCATCAGCTTGTAATTATTGGATAAAGCTTAAAATTTCCAGCTATCCAGGTATTTCTCTTGCTCAGCTGACAAGGAGTCGATGCCAATATTCAGGCTTTCAAGTTTATAGCTGGCAACTTGCTGGTCAATATCATAAGGTACATTAACAACGTTTTTACCCAAGTTTTCATAATTCTCACTTACATAACGCAGACCAAGTGCCTGCAGAGCAAACGTCGTATCCATGATTTCGGCAGGGTGACCATCTGCTGCGCCCAGGTTTACAAGACGACCTTCTGCAAGAAGGTACATTTTACGACCGTCTTTAAAACGATATTCCTCAATGTTGCGACGAACTGTGCGAATCGATTCGGAACGTTTAGCCAATTCAGGTTTATTCACTTCAACATCAAAGTGACCTGCATTACTCAGGATCGCTCCGTCCTTCATCACATCGTAATGCTCACCTGTGATAACATCCTTATTGCCTGTAACTGCAATAAAGAAATCACCCAATTTGGCGGCTTCCACCATCGTCATGACCCGGAACCCATCCATGTGTGCTTCTACCGCTTTGATTGGATCGATCTCGGTTACGATCACATTTGCACCAAGACCTTTGGCGCGCATCGCTACACCTTTACCACACCAGCCATAACCTGCTACCACTACGTTTTTACCAGCGATAACCAGGTTGGTTGTACGAATAATCCCGTCGAATGCAGATTGTCCCGTACCGTAGCGATTGTCAAACAGATACTTGCAGTATGCGTCATTAACCGCAACCATCGGAAACTTCAATTGGCCTTCTTTCGCCAATGCTTTCAAACGAATAATACCCGTTGTCGTTTCTTCTGCTCCTCCGCGAATTGTTGCTGCGAGGTCAGGGCGCTCGGATGCAATAATGGTTGCAAAGTCTCCACCATCATCAATAATGAGATCAGGCTTCACCTCAAGCGCACGCAGTTGCAATGATTTGAATTCCGCCGGCTCCGGATTGTACTTCGCATACACCGTAACGCCGTCTTCCACCAATGCTGCGCAAACATCATCTTGTGTAGACAATGGATTGCTATGCGTAATTGTTACTTCTGCACCACCCGCTTGGATCACTTTTGCCAAGTAAGCTGTTTTCGCTTCCAGATGAAGACAAATCGCAACCTTCAAACCTTTGAAGGGCAGATCCTGTTCGAACTGGCGACGAATGCGGTTCAGTACCGGCATATGCGCTTCTACCCAATCAATTTTCAGGTGACCCTCTGAAGCGAGTCCCATATCTTTAACAATACTGTTTTGCAATGCAGGTGTAGTCATTTCATATCCTCCTCATTTATGTGTTTCTTCTATTATAAAGGGCTCTACAGTGCAATAACCTTATGCTCTCCAAGGAATTCACTTGAGTCCTTAATCAGTTCATCGATCCACTCGGTGCCATAACGATTCAGGTAAAAGAGTGCATTATGTACTCGTTCCTGTGGTTTGCCCGTTGGGAATAAGGAGTTCTGAATGCCGTTCCAGTGCCTTAGACTCACATTGTGTTTATCTTCGATAGCTTTGTGAGTCTGCTGTTTCAGATACTGCATTTGCTCGTTGATTTTACTCAAATTGGTATCGCCAATTCGTTCCAGCCCCGGATGAATCTCCGCGATCTCATCAAGCAACGGTCCATACAGATCAAGAAACGCTTCCTGAACCTTGTCAAACTGTTCATCTACCTGGAACGTCTCCTGCTGTGCGAGCCACTGCTCTTTCTTTTCTTCCATATGATATTGAACATCCTGAAAAGAAAGTCCATATTGTTTCATATGTTTGTGATGAATATCTTCCATAATGGTGAAAGACAACCGCGGCAACAAAATGGGCATTTGCAGTCCGAACTGACGGAATGCTTCCCGAGTCAAACCCCAATATGCAATTTCACCTTGCCCCAAAATAACTGCGGCTACAGGCAGCACGGAATCTTGCATTAATGGTCGTGTCAATACGTTGTTACTGAAGCGCTCCGGATGTTCTCCCAGTTCCTGAAGCAAACGTTCCTCTGTGAAAGAAACCAAACCTTTGCGATCACTATATAAACCGTCCTTCAACAACAAGAGTAGACGCGCACCTTCATGAATGTAGAACAGATTGGCTCCATCCTCTGCTACTTCGGCAGGCATAGCATAGCCAGCTTGTTGTACCAGCGAAGCACCTTGTGTGTATGCGTTGCGCAGCACTGCATTTTTTCGTATCAACCGCTCAAACACGGGCTGTTCCAACCTGCGTAAATCTGGATCCGATGCATCCATTAGAACAAGTCCACTGCTGGCAAACAAGGCAGATATCATGCGGGCAAATGCATCACTCAGATTTGAACTGGATTGATGGATCTCTGTGATACATTTCATCAGTCCTGGTTTATGTATCGTATCGGGTAAAAGATGTTCCACCTGTTCGAGTACATTCATCCACTGCTGTGTATCCACATGAACATTACTCACAGAATCCCTTCCTGCGAATCGTCCTTGTAACTTAACCTTCTTCATGTCTCCCTGATGATCAGGTAGATATGTGTGGTTAACCTCATCCCAGTCATGGTCTTCACCGGCAATCCAAAATACTGGGACTACCGGGCGTTGAAGTCTTTCTTCCGCTTCACGCGCAGCTGCCACTACGCTGGCGGCTTTGTATATGACGAACAGTGGTCCGGTGAGCAGACCGCTCTGTTGTCCTCCTGTAACCACTAGTGCATCTTGTTCTGCAAGACGTGTGATGGACGCATGAACCTCTCCATGGTCGTTCACCCGCTTATTATATATACGTAAATACTCTGCCAGATCACGACGATCAACACGTGTGTTTTCCGATTGGTCCAGCCACTCGGCACGCGCCTGAAGTCCTGATTCCCAGCGAATGTCATACTCGTAAAGGCCACGCGCAGCATCTCTTGAACAGATATATTCTTCTGCAAGTCTTGATCCGCTGCGGAGTGCCTCGGTAATACCGTTCATGAGGTCTGCCTCCTATTCTGCTTCAAAGAGCCTTTCTTGATTGTACCGAATTCAAGGCCGCTTCGTCAAAAGAAAGTGATTAAAATACGAAAAAAACCGCCGAACGAGTCGGCGGCATTTAATACATCAATAATAGCATATCGCTTTAATATTCCTATTATACGTAAGGTTCTGCAACCCAGTGACCTTTGGAAACCTCAATCAATTGAGCATTTTCCAAGTTGTACGGGTCATTTGCAGGACCACCAGATCCATTCTGAATCGGGCTCATATGCTCTTCCGGCAGCAAGATGCGACGTTTGTTCGCTTCCACTTCCGGGTCAGGTACAGGGATTGCTGAGAGCAATGTTTTGGTATAAGGGTGGATAGGGTTCGCATACAGTTCTTCACTTTCTGCGAGCTCAACCACTTTACCCATGTACATTACAGCGACACGGTCACTGATATGTTTAACCATCGACAAGTCATGCGCGATAAACAGGTAAGTCAAGCCGAGACGTTGCTGAAGTTCTTCAAGCAATTTAACGACCTGTGCCTGAATGGATACATCCAGTGCAGACAATGGCTCATCACAGATGATGAATTTAGGGTCTACAGCAAGTGCACGCGCAATCCCGATCCGTTGTCTTTGACCACCGGAGAATTCATGTGGATAACGAAGAGCATGACTTGGATTCAAACCTACCAGATCAAGCAGTTCCTCCACTCGTCTCTTGCGCTCTTTAGAGCTGGAAGCCAGACCATGAATATCGAGGGACTCCCCGATAATATCCATAACATTGAAACGCGGGTTAAGAGATGCATATGGATCTTGGAAAATCATTTGCATATCTTTACGCATTTCTTTCATTTTGCGCGGAGACAAATTGTAGATATCCGTTCCGTTGAAGTTAACATTTCCGCCAGTTGGCTCATAAAGACGCAGAATGGTACGACCTGTTGTGGATTTACCACAGCCAGACTCGCCTACAACGCCAAGTGTTTCACCTTCAAAGATATCAAAGCTTACGTCATTGACCGCTTTGAGAATGTTACCTTTACCCAAATTAAAGTACTGTTTCAAGTTTTTCACTTGTACCAGAGGCTTATTGCTGCCTTTGATAATACCAGCCGGAGCTGGTTTTTCCTTTTTGGGCTCGTCCAGACGAGGCAAAGCATTCAGCAATTTAATGGTGTATGGATGTTGAGGGTTACTAAAGATTTCAGCAGTTGTTCCTGTTTCAACAACTTCGCCTTCCTTCATAACAACAACACGGTCACACATACCCGCTACGACACCAAGGTCATGCGTAATCAGCATGATCGATGTTCCCAGCTTTTGCTGCATGTCTTTCATGACATCCAGAATTTGAGCCTGAATTGTAACGTCAAGTGCAGTTGTCGGTTCATCCGCAATCAGAAGGGATGGACGACATGCAAGTGCGATCGCAATCATGGCACGCTGACGCATACCACCAGAGAATTGGTGAGGATAATGATTCATGCGAATAGCCGCGTTTTTAATACCTACAAGTTCAAGCATCTCCAAAGCCGCTTTATTCGCCGCTTGTTTGGACATGTTCTGATGCTTGCGCAATACTTCAGTAATTTGTTTACCAATTTTAATGGTAGGATTCAATGAAGTCATTGGATCTTGGAAGATCATACCGATATCTTTACCACGAATCGCTTCCATTTGTTTGTCTGTCTTATTCAGCAGGTCTTGCCCGTGAAAAGTAATTTCTCCGCTTTTGACCTTCGAAGGCGGGGAGGGAATCAATTTCATGATGGTTTGGGCGGTAACACTCTTACCACTACCCGATTCACCTACGATCCCCAGCGTCTCTCCTTTGCCAAGTTCAAAACTCACATGTTTAACGGCATCAAATTCACCAGAACGTGTTGAGAACGACACACTCAGGTCTTTGACAGTTAAAATCGGCTCCATAATCCCACCTCCTGTTTCTATTTACGTAATTTCGGATCGAGTGCGTCACGCAGACCGTCTCCGAGCAAGTTAAATGCAAGCATTGTAAGAACCATCAGACCTGCTGGGAACCACATCCGCCACGGGAATAGCGTCCAGCCTGTAAGTGCATCATTGATCATAGAACCTAGTGAAGATCTTGGTGCAGATACACCCAATCCAAGGAAGCTCAGGAACGCTTCGGCAAAGATTGCATTTGGAATGGACAACGTCAATGTTACAAGAATCGGTCCAATTGCATTGGGCAGCAAATGACGGAACAATTGACGCCCTGTGCTTGCTCCCATGGACCTTGCAGCAAGAATAAAGTCTCTGTTTTTGAGTTGCATAATTTCACCACGCACAATCCATGACATGCTGATCCAGCCTGTGATGGTGAGGGCAATGATAATCGTTGTCAGACTTGGTTCCAGTACAACCAGCAACAAAATTACAACAAGCATGTACGGCAAGGAGTAGAGGATTTCGGAAAACTTGTTCATAATTCCATCTACACGTCCACCGTAGAAACCCATGATCGCTCCATAAATAACCCCGATAACAAGGTCAATCAGGGCTGCGGCCAAACCTACAGTAAGGGATACACGTGCTCCTACCCAAGTTCTTACCCACACGTCGCGACCAAGCTCGTCCGTACCAAACCAGTGCTCCGCACTCGGTGCTGCATTGGCATTCAACAAATCATTGGAATAATAATTATAACTTGTAAACAAAGAAGTTGGACCAATCAAAGAGAAAATCACGACAAGAACCAACACGCTCAGACTGATCATTGCAGCCTTATTGGTTGCAAGTCTGTACATGGCATCTTTAAAAAGGGATACACTTTCTTGCGGTTTAACCGCTGCCTGACTAGTCAGGTTCGTGTTCGCCGTTTCATTCTTTTTATTATTCGTGCCAGACAACGTTATGCCCCCTTCCGGCTTTCCAGCTTAATTCTAGGATCAATCAGCACGTAAGCGATATCCGTAAAGAAACGAGCCAACATCAGGAGGATACCATAGAAAATTGTAATCCCCATGATCATAGTGTAATCACGGTTTGTGATACTCTCTACGAATACTTTACCAATTCCCCCGATGTTAAAGATCTGTTCAATTACAACGGAACCTGTGATGATATTCGCTGTCATTGGACCAACATAAGTTACTACTGGTAGAATACCGTTTCTTACAACGTGTCTGAACATAATTGCAGGCCATTTCAGACCTTTGGCTTTAGCTGTTTTGATATAATCTGCATGTAAGACTTCAAGCATGCTCGAACGCGTCAAACGAGCGATAAAGGCAATCGGAGATGCAGATAACGCTGCAACCGGAAGAACATAATCCAATGGACCATCAAAGCCCATAACGTTAAACCAGCCTAATTTAGTAGCAAAGAGATACTGCAATAGTGACGCAAGCAAGAAGCTCGGAACAGCTATACCTATGACAGCGAGGATCATCGTAATATCATCAATGAGTTTACGATGGTAAACTGCAGCAATAAGGCCCAGCAAAACACCCACGATAATGGAGATAACAATCGCAAACACTCCAAGCTTCAGCGAAGCAGTGAACGTTTCACCGATCATTCCTGCTACATCTCGATTGAGATATTTCATTGAAACCCCGAAATCTCCCTTAATGATTCCACCCATATACTTCAGGTATTGTTCATACATCGGTTTGTCCAAACCATACTTCTGTTCCAGCAGGGCACGAATTTCAGGCGATACTTTTTTCTCGGCTGTAAAAGGGTCACCCGGAATCGCCTTCATCAGGAAGAAGGTTGCAGATGCGAGTATGAAAAGCGATAGCAGCATAAATAGTAATTTTTTCAAAACGTACTTAACCAACCCTTGCACACCTCCACAAACAATATTTTGTATACAAATCGATTGTAGAATTAGACAGAAATAAAGTCCAATCCATTTATCGGAAATTTCAAGAATTATAAGGAAAATCGGTGCACATACAAAAAATCGGGATATATATGGAATTCCACATATATATCCCGAAGTATTCATATTAGACTTCAGAACAACTTATTTCTCTTCCAGATATGCACGAGTGTAGTCAATAGCTCCACTGAAATCAAGTTGTACGCCTTTCAGGTAAGGCTTAGTCAAAGATACGTTAGTGTAATAATAGATTGGCATAACGCCCATTTCATCTTGAACCAGGATTTTCTCAGCGTCAGCAAATGCAGCCATACGTGCAGCTGGATCAGCAGATTTCACAGTTTCTTTAACATCTTTGTCATACTGTTCGTTGCTGAATTTGGAATCATTGTTTGTGTTTCCAGTAGTCCACATTTCCAAGAAGTTGTATGGATCGTTGTAGTCAGCAGACCATCCTGCACGAGCTACTTGGAAGTTTTGGTTTTGACGGTTCTCAAGGAAAACGCCCCACTCTTGGTTTTCCGTTTTCACGTCAACGCCAAGGTTTTTCTTCCACATATCAGCAACAGCCAAGGCAATTTTCGCATGATTATCACTTGTGTTGTAGATCAACGTAACAGCTGGTAACGTTGTGTAACCTTCTTCTTTCATACCTTCAGCAAGCAACGCTTTTGCTTCGTCCACATTTTCTGTGAAATAATCATCTTTGTGCTCATCACGGAATTCGCCGTTTTCACCACGGATACCTGGAGGTACAAAGCCGAATGCTGGAATTTGTCCACCTTGTGTTACTTTATCAACAATAAGTTGACGTTCAATAGACATCGCAAATGCTTTACGAATTTTAGCGTTGTTAAATGGTGCTTCATTTACGTTGAACTGGTAGTAGTAAGTACTTGCAATACCAGTAGCTTTGAATTCGTCTGGCAATTCCGCTTTCACAGAAGGAATTTGATCTGTTGGAATCTCACCGTTAGGTGCGCCAGTGTAGTCCAATTGTCCTGATTTGTAGGCTTGCAGTTCGGAAGCACTGCTGCTTGTTAGAGACATGTTAATTTCAGACAATTTAATATCAGAAGCCGCATGGTAAGCATCATTTTTCTTCACGACGATTTTTTGACCTTTAGCGAACTGATCCATAGTAAATGGTCCGTTAACGATCATGTTTTTGTAGTCTGTGAAGAATTTATCATTGGACTCAGCAGACGCATGTACTGGGTAGTACGTGTAGAATGCTGTAAGACCCAAGAAGTAAGGTGTTGGGTTTTCCAATGTTACTTCCAGTGTGTGCTCATCCGTAGCTTTAACGCCTACTTGAGAGAAATCTGTGATTTTAGTACCCTTGTAAGTTTCGTCTTTGCTGAGGTTGTAACTTTCAGCGCCTTTGATGTAGTACAATTGGTAAGCATATGGAGAAGCTGTTTCCGGTTTCAAAGCACGTTCCCAAGAACGAACAAAGTCTTCGGCAGTGATTGCATCACCGTTGCTCCATTTAGCTTCCGGATTCAGGTTGAAAACATATTTCAAACCATCTTCGGAGATCGTCCAGTCTTTAGCTACGCCAGCTTGTTCTTTACCATCAGCATCGATGCGTACAAGACCTTCGTACAAGAATTTCAGAACTGTGTTGGTTTGGCTGTCTTTTGCTTGAGCCGGGTCCAACGTAGGAGGTTCAGCAGTCAGGTTGATTTTCAGGATTTGATCTTTAGCAAGACCATTTCCTTCGTTTGCAGAACCAGTATCGGTGTTACCTGTGCCTTCGTTTTTCGATCCGCACGCTGCAAGTACGGTACCGAACGCCAAAATCAGCGTCAAAAGGACTAATAGACTTTTCCTTTTCATCTAACACGTTCCCCCTAAATTGATATGGTTTATATGTTTATAGATTATACAACCACCGGTCAAAAAAATCTACATTACTTTTTCAGAAAGTAATGTTTTTTTCAGTTTTCGACAAAATCGACATATTTTTTAGCCTTTTTGCGTTATGTATCCTTACATCTGTTGCATGAAGTATCTAAATAATCCAAATAAAGTAAACAAAACATACCCGAAACTCATGATGACGAAAGACATGCGCCATACGGCCCGGAACATTCTACCCCTATCAACCTTCCCTTTTAGTCGATTTTGCGCACCCCCGATGAATCCAAGTGCTACTAGTATGAGTATTAATGTCAGATAAAAACCAAAATTCGAATCAAATGTTAAGTTGAATAACGCTGAAACTGAAAATACAAGAAAAAAAGTGGTTATATCCATTGCCATTCGCAATGCTTTACGTTTGTCTTTTTTCCATACGTACATGCCCCAATAGACAAGAAAGAACGGAAAAAAGGGCAATATGCTCAACACAATAAAAAGTCCCATTAATTCACTCCTTCCGGTTGCATTCCTTCAATCAGATGAAGCAGTATTTCATGTGTAGGTGCAACAAGGTCCAACTTCTGTGCCATCTTTATAATATGACCGTTAATTGACCTTACTTCTGTACCACGTCCAGCGAGAACATCTGCGAGCATGGAGGAAGTATTCGTGGCAGTAGAACGACAGACCGATATCAGTTGATCCCACATATCCTGATCCAAACATATTCCACTTGCAGAGTAGATTAACAATACTTCATCATATAACTGGCGCATTAGCCTCTTTCGTTCTTCCTTGACGATCAATTCTCCATTAGGGACTCGCCATAGTGCCGTGAGCGGGTTAATGACTGAATTAATCAATAGTTTCCTGTATATCAGCTTATCGATTTCATTCGACACTGTACAGTCAAATCCTGCCTGCTGCAACGATCCCGACAGAGTAAATGTTCTCTTCTCCTCTATAGAGGTAGAAGCTCCTATATGTATGTTGTATCTCCCCAGACTGGTTTCACCTGTACCTGCACGAGTCACCTGACTTTGTGTTCGCTTCGCACCTTCTGTTGTAATCGCACTACACAGAAGCGACTTGGGCAAAGCTGCTTGAAGTTTCTCCAGATGGCCCATCCCATTTTGAAAACACGCGATGTTCAGCACCTGATCTTTCAATAGACTAATCTCATGAATGAAATCATCAATGCTTGTCTGCTTAACCATAAGCAGTAACCATTCTCCTGGTGTGTTCTTCCAAGTGTCAGTCAGCTCACTTACTGGTTTCGCCTGTATTTGATCCGGTAGAATATGTATCTCCTCGTCTTGTTCCACAATGGTTACTCCATTATGACTGAGGAGGTCTGCCTGAGCTGTTGTTCTGGTCCAAAATCTGACCTGGTTACCTGATGCCAGCAGTTTCCCGCCATACAAAAGACCAAGTGCCCCCGCTCCTACGATATCAATGATCATATGATGCACTCCTCTCCGCTTCAGTAGTTGCCTTCTAATATCTATAATAGAACAAAAACACCAAACTAAAAACCCGTCATACCTGCCGTTGTGTAACGGAGGTGTGGCGGGTTCATACCTGACTTTCACAAAACAAACGTCTTAACTCGTTATTCAATTCGTTCCAGATTCCCGTTGGCATCCATCTTGAAACGTGTCTTAAGTTCCTCTTCTTCTTCGGACAAAAATGCGAGTCTGCGAGCCCGATCCATAATCTGAATCAAAGCTTTGTAGTCGTCATTCACCACACGGTAATCCGTCTGTACTTCATTCACTTCCTTGGAGAGACGGTCATTCTCAAGACGTAATTCAAGCAATTCATCTTCTTTCTCCCGAAGCTCCTTCTCCAGCATCTTGAGTTGACGATTACTCTCCTGCACTGTTCCCTTCCATTGTCGCAGGAAGCGGATTACTGCATCCATCGATAATGAATCGTCTGAGATCCCATCTGATTTGTACAGATGTTCTTCAGTGTCCAGTGTAGACAATGCTGCAACCTGTGGTCCGAGCATAGCTGGCTGCTTTCTGAGATAACTTCGTTTTTGTCGTTGTGCCTTGGCGTTACTGATGGCTGAATCATACTTTTTACGTACACAGCTGTTCCAGCGAAAACCGCATGCGGCAGATGTTCTGCCTATTTTTTCGCCCACTTCTTCAAAAGCGGCCAATTGTGTACTGCCTTCCCGAATATGACGCAAAGTAACCTCAGCCAATATCAAATCGTCCTCTGTACTCCAAGCATCCTGTCTCACTGCAGTCATGCTATAATACCCTCCTAACAACATCCTAAAATAACCGTCCGCATTACCGGAAGCCCGGTATGTGAATTAGGTATAAAAGCTGCTTCATTCATTCTTATGCCTCTCATAGAGTTCATAGAATTGATTTCATACTAAAATGTATTTCCACATTCAGGCTTGCTCATACGTGACATATGCAAAACATATCCCTCTATACTTACTTTTAGCAAAAAAAGAATTCGCTTTCATATCCAAATTTGTTTACACGTTTTTCCTTTCCCGGTATAATGTTGTGTAGACAATCTATGAACGTACTTAGGAGAGGAGGATTTACCGTGGCACGCATGTTTCGGGTACTCGGGTTCTTCACGCTTGCAATTGGCCTGATGGCTTTTGCGGGAGATCTGGTCGAAATGGCTTTGCTTTTTTTCCTGCAGACTGCGTTTTTTGTCATTTTGGGATACTTGAAATTTACCGAGCGAACGTACATATTGCTCTTCTGGGGTTATATGATCGTAACATTCACGGGGTTCAGCTACTGGACCGTATTCGAAATGGGGTTGCCGCTCTAATCCACCTGCAGCATCAAAGTGATCCGATATCTGTCGGGTTGCTTTTTTGTTGTGTTCAGATTAAATGAATGTTCGTGGTGTTATGTAACCACTAAGGATATTTCACGTATTTGTTTCATATATTGTCTGGAAGGCAACCAGCCTGTACGATAGTCATTTAAGAAGTGGAAAGGAGAATGGATCGGTGAAACGTCAATACGGCATTGCCGCCTTTATATTATGCATCATTTTATTCCTCCAGCTACCTTTAGCCCATGCCTATGGAGAGTCTTCACCTGAGGATACACGTGAGATATTGCAAAAAAGTCTATCTATTGTTGAAATCGATCACGAAATCGAACGCATCGCCGAAAGGCAGAAGCAGCTGGCTCAACAATACGAGACATTATCTGTCCAGCTTCAGGAACAGGAAGAACAGATACATATTCAGCAAGATCGGGCCGGAGCTGTAGTAAGATCCTACTACACAGGAGAACGCGATAGCCTCCTCATGACGGTCCTGGGAGCCAGGTCATTCAAAGACCTGTTTGTACTGTATGATTATTACCAGATTATTATCGGACGGGACCAGGCTGTGCTGGACAAGTATCAGGACCGTTATCACAACCTGCAACAGACTTCCACTCAGATTCGTCAGACTACAACAGAATTAACCGAAATGAAGACTAATCTTCAAAACCAGCGGGAACGTGTAGTCACCTTGCAAAAAGAAATGGATGCCCAAATAGCCACCAGCGGAGATGCGGCAGCGATTCAGAAACTGATGGATGAACTTACCCTTTATTGGGAGAATATCGGCATCTATGAGGTGAAACGATATTTCAAAGCTTTGGCATCTGCCATGCAGAACCTGCCCGATTTTATCCAAAAACAAAACGGAGGCATATCCACGACTGGAACAACCTATACGATTCGAATTGGGCAGGATGAGCTTAATGCATTTCTGCGTTCCCAAAATTCAATCTTTGAAGACTTTGCCTTTCAGTTTAACCAGGATAAGATTATAGCTTCCGGTCAGCGGGATCAGTTGCAATTAAGCATTGAAGGACATTATACGGTAGAAAATGAACCTCAAAACTCCATTCGCTTTCATGTGGACAAACTTGTATTCAACCAGCTTGAATTACCAGATACGACTCGTCGAATGCTGGAAAGAGAATTTGACCTTGGGTTCTATCCGCAGAAAATCCTGTCGTTTGTCAAAGCAACCGATGTTTCAACAAGTGAAGGCGTACTGGAAGTGAAACTAGCTATATCATTTTAAAGAGGTTGAACACGAACTTAAAGTTAATTCGTCGTTCTAATACTGTCTACGTATTGATTAGCTGTAATTTCTCCCTTTAAGAATTGTTGTACTTTTTGATGAAAACGAGTTATTAGAGCATGACTTTTGATCGTTGCAGCGGGGACATCTTGGGTGGTTAATAACCAGGATTGTCCCTTTGTCATGTCATAACGTCCAGCAAGTTTCTCAGACTCCAAATCCAGTTCCTGCTGCTTTGCGGGCAACCGGTTAACCTGTTGGTACCATTTCAACTGTGTCGTAGCAGACGTCATTCCTTCAATCCATCTACTTGCCTCCTCTGCCTCAACGGAACCCGCAGTAATGACAAGGCTTCTGGATTTAACAGTATCCAAGGTTTCGAAAGAAATCCGCTCCAAAGAATCTTTATCAACTGTACTCGCTTGATCCGCACTTAATAATTGAGATAACAATGATACAACCATCGGTGTGTCGTTCGGGTCAGCAGTCGGAGAGAACCCCGAATTGGTAGAATCAAGCCTAATAAGGGGCTGAATCTGATTCATCAACTGAATCCCCTGCTGAAGATCCCCCGTTTGCGAATCTATTTTCGTTCGTTTAACTTGATCTGGTGCCATCCTCGGTTCCAAATGATTCAGCCACGCATTCGTTCCGTACATATCATTGATGTTCATTGTAATTAAAGGGATGCCTTCCGCAATGGCTTGTTGAGTAAGTTTGACCCACTGATCTTTATTGCGAGGTAATGACTCCAGACCAACTCTCTTCAGAAATGAAGATTGTGCAGCCAGAATGTACGGATCAAAATCAAAAGGCATTCCCCACTGATAACCATTCCACTCTGTCATTCCCCGTAACCCCACTATCGTATCTCCTAGTGACTTTGATAATGTTGTTCCATTTAACGGATACAAATACCCTTTTTGGGCATAGTATTGCACTTCCTCACTATCAAGCAGAACAACATCACCGTTCTCTCCCAGTGAAAATTCAAGATCCAAAACATGTTTATATGTATCCGGCTTCTCATTCCGAAGATTAATCTCTACCAGCTGGGAAGCAGCAACTTCTTTGGCTATTTTTTGAAAGGCTTGAAACTCTTCATCCGGCATGGCCACTACAATCTCCAGCGGAGCTTGAGCATCTTCATTACGGGACAAAGACCCAGGAAAAGCCTCCTTCTCCTGATCACGTTCCTGATTAAGCTGTGAACCTCTAAAGTCAAAACTCGGTGACAAGATCGTTAACGAAAGCAGCAATACCGCGAACAAAACAACCTGATGTCTACGCTTCATTAACTTCCCTCCCTGCCCACCTAGTTTTTTCCTGCAGCAATTATTGTAACAAATAAGTAGTACTCTTGTCCTACCCTGCCGAAAAACACTTTTTCGGATTTTTGCATAATACGAGCATATCGAGTTCTGTGTAATAACGCTTACTTATTTTTTCAGCAAAAAGCCGGCTCCAGTAGCCGGCTTCAATAACAACATTTTCCGGGAAATAAATCCCCTAAATATTACAATAAATCAGCTGCAAGTTGTGCCAGCTTGGACCGTTCTCCTTTTTCGAGCATGATGTGTCCGCTGATTCCCTCTTGTTTGAACCGTTCCACGATATAGGTCAGACCGTTACTGGCAGAATCAAGATACGGATGGTCTATCTGTTCGGGGTCTCCCATCAAAATAATCTTACTGCCTTCACCGACCCTTGATACAATGGTCTTCACTTCGTGGCGCGACAGATTCTGGGCTTCATCAATAATGATAAACTGTCCAGGTATCGATCTTCCACGAATGTATGTTAAGGCCTCCACCTGAATACTGCCAAGCCCCATTAGAATTTTATCGATATCTCCGGCTTTTTTGGTGTCAAACAAAAACTCCAGATTATCATAAATCGGCTGCATCCACGGACGAAGTTTTTCTTCCTTCTCACCAGGCAAGTAACCGATATCTTTCCCCATCGGAACGACAGGGCGAGCGATCAACAGTTTTTTGTATTTATGATCATCCTCTACCTTAAGCAGACCTGCTGCAAGTGCCAGCAAGGTTTTCCCTGTTCCAGCTTTACCGGTGATAGTAACAAGCGGGATGTCATCATTCAAAAGCAGTTCCAGTGCCATGCGTTGTTGTGCGTTACGTGCACTAATACCCCAGACATTATCATTACTGAGGAAAAGCGGCTCCAGCTTTGTTCCCTCTGTGTTCACTTTAAGCAAAGCCGATTTATTGGTTCCCATCTCATCCTTGAGAATGACAAATTCATTCGGGTACAACGAATAAGACAACTGTAACGGTTTGATTGGTAAAAAACGATATGTGTAAAACTCATCAATCACTGACGGATGAACTTTTAGGGCCGTATAACCTGGATATAACTCACTGAGTCCTGCCGTCCGATCTGATAAGTAATCCTGTGTAAACAGACCAAGTACATCCGCTTTGATACGCACAAGTACATCTTTACTGACAAGCACGACCTGACGTTCGACTACTTCCTTTTCGTTCTCCTCAATCTGATAATTCAGTGCGACAGCCAAAATGCGATTATCGTTGGACACTTCACCGAACATTTCCTGAACTTTCACGAAACTCCGATGATTCAGCTCTACTTTCAGGTTACCTCCATTAGCTAAAGGTACCCCACTGTGCAGGTGACCCAGCTCACGTAATCCATCCAACAGTCTGGACACATTACGGGCATTACGCCCAATTTCATCGGCATTTCTTTTTTTGGAGTCGATCTCCTCCAGTACAACCGCGGGAATGATTACCTCATGTTCCTCAAAGGCAAATATGGCATTGGGGTCATGCAGAAGCACGTTGGTATCCAATACAAAAATCTTTTTCATTCAATCCCCTCCAAAGCGGCGTCGTTAAAGGCATGGATAGTGTGATCTTTCAGCAGCGGCATGGACAATCATGATCCCATACATAAATGTATTCGACTAGGGCAAAATAATTGTCAACCATTCTGAAAAACTCCAAGAAAGGATGAACATTTATGAAAAAATGGGTTTGCACGCTGCTTCTGATCTTTATACTTACAGGTTGCAACAGTTCCACACGCAGTGCTTCACAGGAGCCACATACCTCGCATCCAAGAAGTTACGGAGGAAATATAACAACTCAGCAAGATCAAAGGAAAGGATCTCACATGCTTAATGCACAGGAAGATCGGATGAGTCCTTCACGTTTGGACCGCCTCAATGAGGATACAGGTGAAGTCCATGATACCAACATTGCGGATGATGCAAAGAATGGCCGGATGCCCAATGAAAAACGAATCAATCACCTTAAAGCCCTTGCCAAGCAAGTGGAAGGTGTTGAAGATGCGAACTGCGTCATACTCGGTAATACAGCCGTAGTTGGCATCGATGTTGATGGTGAACTGGAACGTGCTCGGGTGGGTACCATTAAGTACGCTGTTGCCGAAGCACTTCGCAAAGACCCCGAAGGTGTAGATTCCATCGTTACTGCAGATGCAGATGTCACTGAACGAATTAAAGAAATCGGTGAACATATTCGTCAAGGGCATCCAATCTCCGGTTTTGCTTCAGAACTTGCTGACATGGTGGGACGAATTATCCCTCAACTCCCGAAAGACGTCAAAGTCCGTCAAAATCCGGATGAACACGAGGATCAAGAACAACAAATGCAGCAGCATTCAACGGACAAAAGACAACAAAAAGCCCAGTGATCTCTCACTAGGCTTTTTTCATGGCAGCAAAAACCTGCTCATCTAATTTCTCAGCAGCACGCTGATCATATATTTTGACATATTGAGGCACAGAGGACAATTGAGCGCCGTAAAACAGAGCATTCCTCACCGCTTCAATTGTAATGTCGAAACAACACATATTAAATGGAACGTCCTGCAGCGGATCTTGTCGTACCGCAGCACGTCCGTTCACTGCGTACACCGTCTCTTCTCCAAAGACAGTCACTGTAATGAGCGGATTAGTAATCATGTTATTCACTAAACGTGAACGATGATCGATCGCTAAACGAAAAGTAGAAGCATTCTCCGCATAAATCCAGGAGATGGCTGTTGAAGTCGGACCTCCGGATTCTACATCCACTGTGCTAAGAAGCACAAAGGTCTCATTCTTGAATTGCTGTAAAAGAGATTCAGTTAATTGTGTGACGGCTTCGGACATTCAACCAGCCCCTAACCTTCTTTATGCAATTCTTGTACTTGGTTTATGTTATTATAGCATACCGTTTAACGTGCTTCCAATCCCAAAAGAATGAAGGTTATTCGCCTGAAGGTGAAGCCGTTACTTTACCTGAAAGTGTATCTTGTAAAGCCTGCTTTGCATTGGCGAGTTCCGTCTCATTAATATACACATATGGACTTCTCCACTCTCCGGTAACCGGAGTATAGTGCACATCCGAAGTGGAAATGTTCCAATACGTCGAGATAAAGTTTTTCATTTGTTCCGATTCCACATCTGTCGTCATATTCTTGTCAACTGCACCAATCACTTTGCTGATCTTTGTAATGCCTCCAAGAGATTTCATCTGATCCAGCATGGAATTCAGCACTTGGTTTTGACGTTTGTTACGATCAAAGTCGTTGGATTCATCCGTCTTTGGATTACAATTGGATTTGCGGTAACGAACAAAATCCAGTGCTGCTTTACCATCGAGATGTTGTGCGCCTGCGACCAGATTGATATCTGTACCATCGGCTGTATCTCTATAACACATATTTTTATCCACAGTCACATCCACGCCACCCACGGCATTGACAGCATCACGGAATGCCTGGAAATTCAGGACGGTTGTATAATTAATATCTACATCCAAATACTTGCCCATCATTTCTTTCATCTGATCCTCTGCATTTTTGCCAGTGGTTTTTTCCTGTGCTTTGAATCTTGGATAATAGGAATTCAGCTTGTTGGATTTGTACCCATCCAATTGAATACGCGTGTCTCGAGGCAAAGATACAATGGTTGCCGTCTTGGTCTCCGGATTTAACGAAGCCACCATAACAACATCCGAGAGATATGTGCCAGTTTCAGGACGGTTATCTGTGCCTAATAACAGCATCGTGATCGGTTTGGTTGTGGCTGACATCCCGGGAGGTACCGGTTTATCGATGCCTGTATCCACGACTTGATTGTATACCCAGTACGCATATCCACCGCCTACCACAATGGCAATAACCAATAGACTTAAAAGGATTCTGCCAAAAGCATTCATTCTCTTTTTCTTCTTAGGCTGCTTGCCCTTGCCATTCTTCGATCCAGAAGCACCGGATTGCGTTGGTGCCTGTCTCCGTGGAGGCAGTCCGTTCGAATTTGAGTTCATATCTTCAACACCTTTATCACATCTGTTTTTGTCTAAATAAAAGACAACCGCTTTCCCTAAGGAAAACGGATGGTCTGTACAAGACAGGATTTATGAGTTTCGAGCGGCAGCTTCCGCTTTTTTCTTTTGACGACCTTCAATAAAATAACGCACTCTCACTAACAACATCAAACCAACCGCGACCAACAAACATTGAATGATGGGCAGCTTGTCGATCTGAAAAATAAGAAGCATGAATGTGCCCATCGCCATCAAAATATAGAGAACGATTTCCTTACCCAGTGGCAATTTCTGACGTACCCGAAACACCTTGTTATATACGTAAGTAATCAATACAAAGATGACGATGTAGGCTACGATCGGGTGTGATGCGAACCATGCTTGCATGCACAGCCAGCTCCTTTCGTGTTCATGCTAGGATATAAGTTAACTGGTTGATGGAGCACCACCAACAACATTAATTACAAAGCTCTGCATGTGACCGTTCCGGATTCGGATCGTTCTTTTGGTCGCTGTTATCCCCAGATTTTTTTGATCCATTTTTCAATGGTAAAATCCGGGGATAAAGGCGAACGCTTCGCTCCTACAGAATCGATTCCGCATCCTCCACTACTTTAGTGGGTTGTAATCAACGCCGATGGTGTATATGTGTTCCATCAAACGTTAACTTATATAAATTATTTTGTTGTTATTAGGCTTTAGAAGCCATTTTGCGTTGTTTTTCTGCACGCTCACGCTCGGATTTGTTCAGGATCTTTTTACGAAGACGAATAGATTTTGGTGTAATCTCACAATATTCATCTTCATTCAGATATTCAAGCGCCTGTTCCAATGAGAAGATAATCGGAGTTTTAATTTTAACCGTATCATCTTTACCGGAAGAACGAACGTTAGTCAGTTGTTTTTCTTTGCAGATGTTAACAACGATATCATTGTCACGTGTATGTTCACCAACAATCATACCTTCGTAGATTTCAGTTCCCGGCTCCAAGAAGAGCGTACCGCGATCCTCAACGCCCATCATGCCATAGAACGTGGATGTACCCGTTTCAGTTGAGATCAACACGCCTTGGTGACGTCCACCCACTTGACCGGATACTACTGGAGCGTAGCTGTCAAATGCATGGTTCATTACACCGTAACCACGAGTCAATGTCAGGAAGTTGGTGCTATATCCGATCAAACCACGTGCTGGAATCAGGAACTCCAGACGAACTTGACCACTACCTGTGTTAACCATGTTAACCATCTCTGCTTTACGTGCGCCCAGGCTCTCCATTACGGAACCCATGCTCTCTTCAGGGATATCAATCAACAAGCGCTCAACAGGTTCCATTTTCTTACCGTCAACTTCTCTTACGATAACTTCTGGTTTGGATACTTGAAGCTCATATCCTTCACGACGCATATTTTCAATCAGGATACCCAAGTGAAGCTCACCACGTCCGGAAACGATAAATGCATCCGGGCTATCCGTTTCGTCAACACGAAGGGAAACATCTGTTTCTAACTCTTTGAACAAACGCTCACGAAGTTTACGGGAAGTTACCCATTTACCTTCACGACCTGCGAATGGACTGTTGTTCACGAGGAACGTCATTTGCAGTGTTGGCTCATCAATTTTCAGAACTGGAAGTGCTTCCGGGTTGTTAGGGTCGGCAATGGTTTCACCAATATTGATGTCCTTGATCCCTGCAATGGCAACGATGTCGCCTGCTCCTGCTTCTTCCGTCTCAATACGTTTGAGACCCTGGAAACCGAACAGTTTCTCGATACGTGCAGTTTTACTCTTACCATCACGCATAATAACCGTTACCGATTGTCCTTGACGGATCACACCGCGGTTAACACGACCAATGGCAATACGGCCAAGGTATTCATTGTAGTCCATCAAAGTAACGAGGAATTGAAGCGGTTCTTCAACATTTTCGGTAGGATGTGGGATATGACTAACGATGGTATTGTAGATCGCCATCATGTTGTCATCTTGTTTGGCAGGATCATTATCCATGCTGGATGTTCCGTTCAATGCGGAAGCATATACAACAGGGAATTCGAGTTGTTGATCGTTGGCACCCAGTTCAATGAACAGGTCCAATACTTCATCAATAACCTCAGTCGGACGAGCCGCTGGACGGTCAATTTTGTTTACAACAACGATTGGTGTCAGGTTATGCTCAAGTGCTTTACGAAGTACAAACTTCGTTTGTGGCATACAGCCTTCATAAGCATCAACAACGAGCAATACACCGTCAACCATTTTCATGATACGTTCAACTTCACCACCGAAGTCGGCGTGTCCTGGTGTATCCACAATATTAATCAGGTAATCTTTATAAGTTATAGCCGTGTTTTTGGCCAAAATCGTAATACCGCGTTCACGCTCCAAATCGTTGGAGTCCATTACGCGCTCCTGTACCGTTTCGTGATCTCGGTAAGTACCGGATTGCTGGAGCAACTTGTCAACGAGTGTTGTTTTTCCGTGGTCGACGTGGGCAATAATCGCAATATTGCGAATGTGTTCTCTTGAATGCATGTTTTGTATCCATATCCTTTCCAATTTCAAATCATATCTACTTAAACTTCCCGCAATTTCGCAGGTTACTCACAAAATAAGCGTCGGTGATATCCCGACGCATGTCTATATCCCTTATATTATAGTTTATTATAGGTAAAAATCAAGATATTTCGCACGAGAAGACCACTGGGAATGTTACCAGCCTCTCCCTTGACGTCCTCGTCCAAGTAATAACCAGACTCCGCCCAAGATCAAAAGGACAGCAAGTACATAGATTATTCCCGTTTGCAGCAAGGTAAATCCGAATAATATGATGGACACCGCACCAAGGATCAAAGCTGCAGGTAACACATATTCCGGTCTTCGCCGCTCAGCCATTCCATATTCGAGCAAACCTATGGCGATCCCAAGCAAAAATGCTGGCCACAGCCTGCTCATAAGTCCAGCGCCCCATGTATTCGTTATACTGAATAAAACACCATACACCGTTAGTATGCCGGCAGGAACGAGTGACCACGATGGTGAAATACGCGCATAATATAACGCATGAAGGGCGATGCCTGGCAGCAGGATCAGCAAAGGCCAGAAATTGCGACCAATAAATCCAAACACGCCAAACTTGCCAAGCAGAATAATAATTCCCGCAGCTACAATAAATAGTCCAATCGCTTTTTCATTTCTCATCCTCATCATCAATCACCTCTTATACTATGGCTATGTACTTTATTTCTTCATAAGCGATACGCATTCCATGCTGACTGTTGATTTCCAAACCTGTAATCCTGCTACTAGTGTATCCGATGTTTCTGCAAAAAACTATACTTTATGTCGCACTTTGCGTGAGTTCTTTACCTGTATTACCCTAAAATGTGCAACTTATGACAGCCTAGTGGTCGTTGTATTCACAAGTGTACTCTCTCAACATAAAACCGCCTAAACCGGACGGTTCAGACGGTCATATGTTCAAGCTTTTATCCAAAATTAAACTATGCGTTCTTACGCACAAATTTATGTGCGCCTCCAATCGCAACCACAAGACAAGCCATTGCTACGGGAAGCAGCGTATGCACCTCTGATGCCATACCTCCCAGCCATTCTCCTAACTTGGGGTCTTTCATCACCATCTCACCTGCTGTGAAGGCCAGAATGCCTGATCCGACGAATACAAGAATCGGAAATCGCTTCAACAAACCAACAATTAACCCGCTCCCCCATACGACGATGGGGATACTGATTGCAATACCAATGACGATCAGAGCCAAATCACCATCAGCCAAAGCCGCTATGGCCAAAACATTATCCAAGCTCATTACAAAATCGGCAATCAGAATGGTTTGAATGGCTTTCCAGGTCGTAGTAGCTTCTCGAATATGTACTTCATCATCATTTTGAAGCAGCAGCTTTACTGCAATCCAGAGTAGCAACAGCCCACCTGCCGCTTGGATAAAGGGAATTCCCAGCAACAATACCGCTACAAAGGTTAATACACAACGCAGCAACACCGCACCAAAAGCTCCCCACCATACCGCTTTTTTGCGTTGTATTGGTGGCAGATCCTTGCTGGCAAGCGCAATAACAACCGCATTATCTCCACTCAACACCAGATTGATCATTAAAATTTCAGTTAAAAGCCAGAGTGTATCCATGTCCTCATCCCCCCACACTAACTTGTATGTCAGAGTTGTCCATGCTATTCTTAATGATTGAACCGTATATAAGGAGTGACATATCTCATGGAGCTATTTAGTCCCACATTCTGGCTGGCTTTGCTGAACGTTGTCTTTATTGATCTCATTCTGGCCGGAGACAATGCCATCGTCATTGGTCTCGCAGCTCGAAATTTGCACCCTTCTGTGCAGAAAAAGGCGATTCTATATGGAACTGGCGGCGCACTTTTGATTCGAATTTTAGCAACAGTTGTTGTTTTATGGTTGCTTAAAGTTCCGTGGCTCTTGCTTGTGGGAGGCATACTTCTGATCTGGATTGCCTATAAATTATTGGCGGATCAGGGTGATGAACACAATGATGTCCAGGCGGGAACTTCCTTGTGGACCGCAATTCGCACCATCGTAATCGCGGATGCAGCCATGGGATTAGATAACGTGATCGCAGTTGCTGGAGCAGCCCAGCAGCATCTCGTGCTTGTCATCCTTGGACTCCTGATTAGTGTCCCTATTATCGTCTGGGGCAGTACCCTGTTTATCAAGCTAATTAATCATTTTCCTTGGATCATCTATGTCGGAGCCATTGTTCTCGGGTATACGGCTTCTAATATGATCACGGAGGAACAGCGGCTCTTGCCTTACTTTACTGAACATCCGGCATTGCGCATTCTCTTCATCGTTGTGGTTATTGCAGGTGTAGTCTTTGCAGGTTATCGCAAACGCTCCAGTAGTTCCAGCCACAAGGGATCTGACGGGGAACAGCAGCGCTCCTATTCGTAGGCTAAATTAAACTAAAAATTTCATCTGAATACAGCAAAGGACTGAACGATATTTCATCGGACAGTCCTTTTTGCAGTTAACATAGCCCTTATTATGTCAGCCATGCTAATTTTTATTGAGTTTAGAACCAATCATCCTTCATGCCATTGTCTGCTGTCTGATTCGTTACCACAGAAGTTTCACCGGCATGCAGTGTGATCGTTTCAGTTTGTTCCACCGCCTGATCCACCCATTCTGACAGATGGCTCATTGTTGATTCTATTTTATCCACAATTCGAAGATTTGGATTGGTTGAAGGTGACTTTGGTACAAAGAGAGTACAGCAATCCTCATATGGCAAAATAGATATGTCATACGTTCCGATCTGTTTGGACAAGGTAATGATCTCCTGTTTATCCATCATAACCAGTGGTCGCAACAGTGGCAGATCCGTCGCACGACCAATGACATTCATACTCGGAAGAGTCTGACTCGCTACTTGGCCCAGGCTATCCCCGGTGATCAGTGCTAATGCCCGCTCACGCTCGGCAAGTTTGGATGCAATTCGCAGCATTGAACGTCGCATCAGCGTAATAATAAGATTGTCCTGACCCAGCTGGGTAAATGCCGTTTGAATCTCTGTAAATGGAACCAGATGCAGCTTGATTGTTCCTGCATGATCAGCAAGGGCACGCGCCAAATCAATGACCTTTTCTTTGGCACGCTGGCTTGTGAACGGGTAACTGTAAAAATGTACACATTCCACTTCAAGTCCACGGCGCATGGAAGACCAGGCTGCAACCGGGCTGTCTATTCCACCTGATAACAGTACCATCGCTTTTCCATTCGTACCCAGTGGAAAGCCACCTACTGCCGGAATGGTTTCGTTGAAAATATAGGTGCCCTGATCCCGAATTTCCACTCGCAGTTCGATATCAGGTTGACGAACATCAACACTTAATCGCTGAAACTTCCGAAGAATCGGGGAACCAACCAGATGGTTCATTTCATGGGAAGAATTCGGGAACTCCTTCCATACCCGCCTTACATTCACCTTAAATGTGGTACCTTCCTTGAATTCGTCTTCCCTTTCGTCCATAAATGCAACTGCTGTTTTCACAATCTCATCAAGCTCGGATGGAGTAACTTTAACCGGACTAATCGACATCACACCGAACACCCGCTTCAGCACCTTGATCAGTTCAGTATGTGATTCACCGCCAAGATCCACATAGACACGGCCATATTCTTTGCGAAGGCTCGCTCCTGGATAAGGTTTAAGCAAAGCTTTCACCTGTGTAATGATCGTTTTTTCAAATCGGGCACGATTTTTCCCTTTTAACATAAACTCTCCGAAACGGAGAAGCAGCATATCATATTTCATATCCATTACATCCGCCTTTCGAGGGGCCGCAACTGCGCCACCATCTGATGTAAAGCCCGCTCAAGCAAGGCTACATCTTCTTCTGTATGTTCATCTCCAAGACTAATACGCAATCCGCCACCAGCACAAGCTGCATCTCTGCCCATCGCAAGTAGAGCCCGACTCGGTTCAGCCGAACGCGAAGAACAGGCAGATTGAGTCGATATGGTTACGCCAAGTTGCTCCAAGGTGTGCAGCGCCACTTCTGCCTTCATCCCGGGATAAGAGAAGTGCACAATATGAGGTGCACCCTCTGTGCGACTGTTCAATTCAAATTCAGGAATGTCACGTATCGTGTCCATCAACCGATCACGGAGCACCGTTGTACGCCGGGCAAAATCAACCTGATCTTCTGCTGCCATTCGCATGGCCTTTGCCATGCCTACCAGCAAGGCCACGTTTTCAGTGCCTGCTCTTAGGCCTTGTTCCTGTGATCCCCCTGACATTAGTGGCGTAAGCTCCACTCCACTTCGCACATACAGGAGACCTGCTCCCTTCGGTCCACGAATCTTGTGAGCAGACAAACTGTACAGATCTGCACCCCAAGCGGCAGGCGTTGCCTTCATTTTTCCAAAGCCTTGAACACCATCCACATGGAAAAGCACCCGTGGTGCTTCCTTTTTGAGCTGTTTGCCGATTTCTGCAATCGGATGGATGGCTCCCGTTTCATTATTTACATGCATCAGACTTACAAGCACCGTGTCGGGCCTGATCGCGTCTACAACCTGCTGAGCGTTGACCACTCCATCGGAATTCACAGGAACTAATGTCACTTCCCATCCCCACTGCTGCAATTGCATAAAACTTTCATACACCGAGGCATGCTCGGTAGCCGTAGTGATGATGTGTCTGCCTCGTGACTGATAACGTAATGCCGCACCTTTTATCGCAAGATTATTACTCTCGGTCGCACCGGAAGTAAATACAATCTCCTCAGGCTTAACGCCGATTGCCGCAGCACAGCCAGATCGTGCACGACGCAGCAACTGATGAGCACGCTCTCCATACCCATGGATGGAGGACGGGTTACCAAATTGTGTCTCCATAATTTCGGCCATCGTACGAATCACATCGGGATGGGGAGGTGTGGTTGCAGCATAATCAAAATATTTCAAATGAGGTTAGACCTCCCTTTATCTCTTCGTTCATGAACCTACAGTGAGCATTGTAACACGATACCCATACAACACAAAAAGACCAACCGGGAACAGGCGTTTCAAGCGCTACTGCTCCCACATTTGATCTCATCCTGCCTATCATGTGTTTTCACAAATGTCTATCTGTGAGTTTAGATCACATATTTCGACTGTGCCTTCTCCACCTTGGAGATATAATTCTGTGTTTCGGAAGGCAAACGGTTAAGTACACTCATCAGTTCGCTATCACTAGACACGCCCAGACGTGAAACACGGCCCGGTCCTGCATTATATGCAGCAAGTGCCATCTTCACTTCTCCACCGAAACGCTGGAGCTGAAGGGAAAGATACTTCGTACCCGCATCAATGTTCTGGGCAGGATCAAATGAATTACTCACACCCAGCCCTGCAGCCGTACCATCCATTAATTGCATAAGCCCTTTGGCACCCGCGGAGGACACGACATTTGGGTTAAAATTGGACTCTGTGTCAATGACGGCCTTGATCAATGATTCAGGAACACCGTATTTGGCACTTGCCTCGGCAATCAAAGATTCATAATCCGTAGGTACAGATGCACCGGAATCCACGATTCCTGTATTGGATGAAGATAATAAAGACCCAACGATGTTATTGGAGACAGAGGACGATCCTGCCGTATTTATATCCGGATTGTACGTGCTTCCGAGTTGCAGCCACAACAAACCATCACTGGATCTTTTGGAGACCGTAGCGGTGGAATCCGTATTACTCATCGAATTGGTACCCGTACCTATCAGCCCGTCCATCACATTGGCGAAATCCACAGTTAAACCAGCATTTGGTTGTGATCCACTAGTTTGGTTATTCACATTGGACAATTGCAGTTCCAATAACTGCCGCGATCCGCTTGGATCAATCTGCATGAGTTATACCCACTCCCGTATAATTAAGCGTATTATGACCTTATTCTACATGGTTTTACAGCAAGGTTCCATTGTTTTCAAAAAAATATATGAATCTTCCCACCTAACCTGCACATATACGAAAAAAACCTTCTGTAATTCACCGCATTTGGGTGAGAACAGAAGGCTGTTGAATGAACATTTTACACTCTAGCGAGCAAATGGAATCATGAAAAAATAACTCAGCGTGGCTACAATACCGAGTCCGATGGACCAAGCTCCCGCTGTCTTACGACCATTCACATAAGCATAGTAACCCAGAACGGCTGCCGCTGGTCCAAGTACGATTGACCACATGAACAAGGACGCGATGCCGAAGGCCAGCCCCATATAACCTGCGACCTTGCCTGTTGACTCCATGACACGGTCTGCCTCATGTTTCTCAGGTACAGGTTCTGAGCGTTCGGTACCTCCAGTTCTTATGACAGTCGGAGGAGCAACCTCTGCCCCGTATTCTTCCCGATGTGTTTTTCTGGGATAATCGACGCGCATACGCTGTTTTTCACCGTCAACATTGGTTTCAGGGCGATCTTTAAAATTAAACTTATTATCGTCATTTTCCATTTGGAAGCACCTCCGTTATGAAATAGGGATGACTGCTCACTTGGGTTTGAACGTGTGACAGCATGTTGCAGAGGATGTGCGTGCATGATCATGGTGATCGGAGTCAAATGTCTCACCGGCAAATTCCTCATGCAGACGACGGGTGGCATGTTGGTCAATGTCAATCATGATGGCATCAGCGTGGCAGAAGTTGTTCTCTCCCCAAAAGTTGCAGTTGGAGACGCTGCATTTGACAATTGGTTTGTCTTGGCTCATTTTTTTATCACCTCGACTACTATTGTCTCCCCGCCACAAACCTGATATTCCCCGTCAAAATGCCAGATGATGACATGATCACACCTCGTCTGATTCTCACTAATAACACAAAAAAACCGCCACAAGGGCGGTTTCGTCCAATTTCATATTCAGGTTTAAACGTTCATTAGGCGTGATTCCGTTGATTTTGCATACGGCGCTGAGTCAGGTAATCACTTTCATAATATGCCAGATCATCGCGCAATTCTTCGTACGTTTTGGAAACCTCAAGAATGACATCCCGTACTGCACGGATTGGCTTGTCACGGAAACGAATGGCATCTTGTCCTGTGTAAGCGTATCTTCCGTCTTCGGAATAACATTCATTTTTAGGATAGAAAAAGCTGTTTACGCATTGGTGATACGTATTATAAAGAGCCTTTTCGGCAAAATCGACATCAAAGTTGGCACGACGCAGCACAACGCCAAGTTTTTCGTAAGAAACTTCAGAAAAAACGAGCAAATGACGGAGATCTGAAAGAAATCCTTTGTAGAAGGCTGTTGATTCTTCCGTCTGATTCTGATCCAGTTCAGGCAAAGCATTCTCATTCAAAAAATTTTCAATCCGATCGATAGCCGGTTTTAACTTTTCCCTAGTTGACTCACATGTTTTCTGTACATTGGCTGCTGACATAAAGGTAGCTCCCCCTTAAATAAGTCCTTACATATAGGTCGGCCAACGGTGGTTTTCCCCTGACCTTTGAATTCTCAGCTATAATCCTACCATAAAAAGATGACGAGCGGTATCCCTTAATCATGCTTTCCGCTTCTGCCGTTAAACATGCCTATTATACGCAGTCAGACTCGAACTCACCTGCATAAAAATATCCGCTTTTTCTAACGATAGATATAACCAGTGACAACGATGAAGCACTGTTAATGATTGTCCAAAATGAACGAAGGAGGTTCCATCCACCATGTCCAGACCGAAATGGATTAACTGGGCCCTTGCAGCTGGTACAGGAGCACTCGCCCTGACGCTTCTGCTTCCAACATCAAATCGTCAAGAACCCAAGCCAAGTGCCCTGTCAAATTCTGCTCATGAAGAGCACACGAGTAAGCAGCGTCTGAAAGTGCAGGATGTCAAAGCAACCGATCTTCTGACCCGTATGGATGCCAAGCAACATCTCAGTATCATGCTGGAGAAAACCGCCACAATGAATGCTGCGCAGGTTAGCCGATATGTGAATGATCTCCAAAGTTCACATGAACATATCAGATCCATTCATCTCATGAATACCAATGGCTCTTTTAACAAACCCTTTGATCAAGCCTCCACACAAGGAAGCAAGTTGGAACAACAAAAACTTCAACATGCGCTCAATCTTGCCAAAAAAGCGGCAAACAAACGTCAAAGTTTTGAATCCTCTTCTTTTCCTTTGGGAAAAGAAAAATATTTTGTTATGGGGCAACCCTCCAAAGATGGCAAAAGAGCTGTCATTGCCTTGTTCAGCCAGAACGTATTAAATGCTGTTGAACAACATCAGCGCAAAAATCTGCGCATGATCCCTTATCCGCGTGAGGGTAAATTCAAAATTGAATCTGTTCACCCGGATACGCTTAACGAAATCACAGTGAAGACCGGACATGATAATGCCAATGCCAGTCATTTTTATGAAAATGAAATCGTCATCCGTTTTCGCCAGGATCCCGGTGAACGGGACATGCGTATCATTAAATCTGATCTGAGAGCGCAATCTGCGCGCAAGCTGGGATACACGTATGTTTTTCGGTCAGAACACATGAGTTACAAGCAATTGCATAGTTATTTCGAAAGCAAATGGAATCCACTCTATATGGAGCCCCACTATATGTATTTAACCAATGATACTGTAACTGAACAAACAGATGTAACGATACCCAATGACATTTTGTTCTCCGATTATCAGTGGAACCTGCCTGCGATTGAGACAAACAGAGGTTGGAATATTACCAAAGGAAACAAAGATGTCATCGTTGCAGTGGTTGATACGGGGGTTGATATGAATCATCCTGACCTGAAGGGCAAGCTCCTTGAGGGTTATAATGTGGTCGAGCCGGGAAGCCAACCGATGGATGATGTGGGACATGGAACACACGTTGCAGGCATTATCGGCGCTATTGTCAACAATAACGAAGGCGTTGCAGGCATGAGCTGGTATAACAAGGTACTACCGGTTAAAGTACTCGACAACTCAGGTTCTGGTACCACGTATGCCGTTGCCGAAGGCATTATCTGGGCAGCCGATCATGGAGCCAAAGTTATCAACATGAGTCTGGGCAATTATGCTGATGCGCAATTTCTTCATGATGCCATTAAATACGCTTTTGACCGGGATATCGTCCTGATTGCAGCCACCGGGAACGATAATACAGAGCGTCCAGGATACCCTGCTGCTTATCCGGAAGTATTTGCCGTATCTGCTACGGACCCGGATATGAGTAAAGCTTCCTATTCCAACTATGGGGATTATGTAGATGTGATGGCTCCAGGGTCCAGTATCGCCAGTACCTATCCAAACAATCAGTATGCAGCCTTGTCTGGAACGTCCATGGCTAGCCCCCATGTAGCCGCACTTGCAGGTTTGATCCGTTCGTTGAACCCGGACTTGACCAACACGGAAGTGATGGATTTGATGCGCCAAAGTGTTATTGACCTCGGTGATCCGGGTCACGACAAGTATTTCGGCTATGGCCAAATCGATGTCTATAAGGCACTGCAAGCCGCATCAGGCAACAGCGCTCCTTTGCAGTTTTGGCCGCAACATGTCAGACAACAAATGGATAATACGATGAAAAAGTATACTCCTTAATCGTAATAACTCTACTCAGTAAAAATACAAAAGCAGCTGCGCCCCGGGGCGTACGCTGCTCTTTTGGTTTATATCCAATTCCCCGGGGCACCCGCTGCGCTTAGCGCTTGCGAGAAGATGTGCGGGCTTTACTTGATTTTTTTACGGATTTTTTCTTCGGATTATGGCTGGATACATAACAAGGGTCTTCTTCTTTGACAACAACAGGATACATGTGGTGATGAATCGGAACACAGTGATGTTTTTTGATCACTTCAATCGGGTGGATTACAGGCACGATTTGTGGAATGTAATAATCCTCAACAACCTGGATCGGGTCACAGACAATCGGGCAAAGCGGTGGACAGTAATGGTTCATTTCAAAACCAACTCCCTTTCTGGTGATACTATAACCTATTGCAGCAGGTCGAAAGTGGATTGGATGTATGTCCATAGTCCGAAAAATTATATAAGCGGTAGCCTGTCCGCCACTGTCCCACCCTGCCCAGGTGTTACTCTATCAATGACTTGGCACAGTACACGGAGTCCTTCACACAAAAGCTCAACGTTTGTTACAGTGAAGCAGATACGCAGACTTGGTGTATCCATCTCCCCTACATAACAGGCGGAACCTGGCAGGAAAGAAACCCCTGCAGCAAGTGACTGATGATGCAACTCACGCATATCCAGGTTACTCGGAAGTTGAAGCCACAGATTGAGTCCATTGCATACCCGTAGTAGCATGCTGTTCCAGCACTTCGGATGCTGCGCACAAGCGAGAATACAATTCATCCCTCAATCGGGATACATAGGCACCGTACTGATTCTGAATGAAAGATTGCAGCGCCTTTTGTGTAAGCAGCGGACTCCCCAAATCGGCCGTAGATTTCGCGGCCACAAGCCGGGTCAATACACTTCCGTCTGCGATGGCGCAGGCTATACGGCAACCGGGAGAGAGCACCTTACTGAAGCTTTTGATATATACGACATGACCTGTCCCATCCATCGATTTAATGGACGCCGGAGGAGGCTCACGAAAATAAAGATCGGCAAAAGGATCATCCTCCAGAATGAGGCAGTGGTAGCTTTGCGCGAGATTAAGAAGCTGTGCCCGTCTTCTTGCACTCATCGTGATCCCTGTTGGATTGTGATAGGTCGGGATCGTATAGATCAGTTTGGGCGGATAGGTATCACATAATCGGGTCAACAGATCAATACGCATGCCTTCGTCATCCATCGGGACCGTAACGATCTTCGCGCCTCTACTCGTAAATACATCAATAGCTCCGGTATAGCTTGGTGCCTCCATGTAAACAACATCCCCAGGTCCGACAAAAGTTCGTGCCACAAGATCGATCCCCTGCTGAGCACCACTTGTAATTAACATGCGTTCAGGTGCAGCCTGTAGTCCACGCTCGGCAAAATGTTCGGCAAAGATCTGTCTAAGTTCCCGATCCCCCTGAAAAGATCCGTAAGCTGCCATACGCTCTGTATGATCAGAGGAGAGTCGGTAGGCGCTGTCGATAATCTCGCGTGTAGGCAACAGTTCAGGCTGAATCGCTGACATATGAAGTTCATACCGTACTTGTGGTGACGTATCAAAATGTCTCCAGAGCTGGGCTCGCGGTAAATAATCCACCAGTGCCATCTGCCAATTCCATGACGTACTAGATTCACTGTTGGCATGGTTTCGCTGCGCTCGGTCCACATCCTCCATCTGATCCACGTTCAATGTACCTCTCACATAACAACCTTTCCCCTGGGAGCAGGTGATCAATTGAATCGCTTCAAGTTCAGCATACGCTTTGGATACAGTAACCAGGCTGACACCCAAATCCGCGGTCATTTTACGAACAGAAGGAAGCCGGGTTCCGGGTTCAATGAGTCCTGATCTGATGCGATCGGCAATCGTTAGCGCAATCTGCACGTACAATTTGGTACTGCTTCCCCCCTTTAATTCAATATGCATGTGTGCTCCCCCAACTGTTATGATCTTCATTTTACTGTTATAGTGTAGTTCGTCTATTATAGTTTATAATATCAGTATAACAGTGAATAACAGGAGATGAGAATAACATGAGTATCCCTTGGTCCAAAATGGCACAAAACACCCCGTCCTCTGTCGTTCGCGACATGCTCCAGGCCGCTCAGGCACCTGGAATGATCTCACTAGCCGGTGGATTACCAGCCCAGACTTCATTCCCGCTGGAAGCCATCCGCGTTGCATATGAAAAAGTATTTATGAGCGGAGCAGCCGCTCTTCAATATGCGGAGACTGAAGGTTACCGTCCTCTTCGCGCCAAAATTGCGGAACGTCTTGAATCCAAAGGCATTCCCGCTTCACCCGATCACATGCTTCTCACTACGGGTTCACAGCAATCCATTGACTTGGTTTGCCGCATCCTTCTTGACCCAGGTGACCGCGTATTGGTTGAATCACCAACCTACCTCGCTGCTCTGCAAGTCATTCATTCCTATCAGGCTGAATCTCACGGAGTAGCCTGTGATGATCACGGCATGTTGCCTGAATCTCTGGAGGAACAGCTCCAGTCGCATCGTCCAAAACTTGTCTACATTAATCCCACGTTCTCCAATCCTACGGGAAAAGTGTGGTCACGAGAAAGAAGACAGCAGGCTGTGGATCTGTGCCGCAAGTATGGTGTACTCATTCTGGAAGATGATCCCTATGGTGAAATTCGGTTCAATCCGGAGCAATTGGATGTCCCTGCTCTCGCAGAACTGGATGCAGTATCCTATGACGGCCCTTCTAACGTTATCTACACCAGTACATTCTCCAAAACGGTAGCACCTGGCCTTCGTACGGGCTGGATACTGGCTGCTCCCGATATTGTCAAAATGGCAGCACGAGCCAAACAAGGTGCAGACTTGCACTCCAGCAGCATTGACCAAAGAGCGCTTCATGCACTGCTTGAATCTTTCGATCTGGATGCGCATATCCGCCATATTTCAGAGGATTACGAACAACGCATGAAAACACTGACGACTCTCATGGCAGCCAAAGCCTGGGAAGGCATCTCGTGGAATTCACCACAAGGTGGCATGTTCTTGTGGCTGCAACTGCCTGAAGGCATGCTAGCAAGCAATCTGTTCACATATGGTATCCAGGAGAAAGTGTGCATTGTCCCGGGTGATTCCTTCTATGCAGGTACACCAGAGTTAAACCGCATGCGAATCAACTTTACTCATACGGACCCTGAGCTTCTTCCGGAAGCGGTGGAAAGAATGGATCGCGCCATCCAACGCTGGCATGCTTCCTTGACATCGGACAGTGTTGTTACACTGTAATGAACTGTCATAAACGTTTTGCTGTCCACTAGCGTATGAAGGTTAATGACTTGATATGAGAAACAAAAATAAGGCGGCATGCCCGAGAATCTCGGGCATGCCGCCTTATTTTATAGAACCTGTTATCAACAGGAGTTATGTTTGTTCAGATGTTCATGGGTCCTTCTGATCAGTCAGGCCATCGGATGAATCATACGAGTTGTCCTCGACTGATAGGTGGACTACATTGTGTTGCTATAATGTTGTTGTTGCAGTTAGGAAAGCTTACCGTAAGCCGGGTTCTGTGCTCTTCGTGGTTCATACGGGAACTACCCTCCCACCAGAAGCGACAATCATCTATCTAGGCCATACATTGCTGCACAGCTCAAGCGACCAACCTAGACACACCTCGGGCTAAGGTTGCCTCCTCCGAAAAGGCGGCTGTGTCCCATTAGGTCTTGCTCCAGATGGGGTTTACCAGGAACGAAGTCACCAGCGTTCCTCGGGGTCTCTTACACCTCGGTTCCATCCTTGCCTGTGCCGGAAAATCCGGCCATCGGCGGTCCATTTCTGTGGCACTATCCTTCAACTCGCGCTGACTGGACGTTATCCAGCATCCTGCCCTGTGGAGCCCGGACTTTCCTCTCGTGGCAACAAAGGCCACCAGCGATTGTCTGTCAAACTTTCCGAACAACATTACATAGTATACAGGCATTTAGGTTCCCAGACAAGCTTAATATTACTGGAAGCCGTACATCAACGGTCTTTTTAGATAAACTGGAATACTTCCGTATTTACCTCTGAAGCTGTAACTTGCGTATCATATCGTTTTTCTTCCAAACGGGAACGAAGCCAATCCGCTGTTTTTGGTTTCATAATCTTCTCGGAATTATGTCCCGGGTCGATGATACACATACCTGCCATTAACGCATCATGAGCCGTGTGGTAATCGATATCTCCAGTCACAATAACATCCGCACCTTTGAAGCGGGCAGTGAGCGCATAACGGCTGCCAGAGCCGCCAAGAACCGCAGCTTTTTTGATCTGCTTGTTCAGATCTCCTACTACACGCACATGAGGCACACTGAATTGGGTCTTCACAACCTCCACAAGCTCACCTAATGTCTTAGGTTCCTTAAGGGGTCCCAAACGTCCCAGACCAAGCGTACGGCCCTTTAAATCCATTGCATAGAGGTCATAGGCGACTTCCTCATACGGATGAGCCTTAAGCATCGCCTGAACGACCTTACTGCGCAGACTTTGGGGTACGATGGTCTCAATCCGCATTTCTTCCACACGTTCCATCTGCCCTTGGGTACCGATAAACGGTTGAGTCCCTTCACCAGGTACAAACGTTCCTGTACCTTCCGTGTTGAAGCTGCACTTGTTATATTGACCGATACTACCCGCTCCGGCTTCCAGAATGGCCTGAAGAACCTGTTCATGATGGGTACGAGGCACAAACACAGCCAGCTTGTACAGATGATCTGTGTGTACATCTTCCAACGATTCTTTACTCTCGATGCCAAGTGCCTCGGCCATCCAGTCGTTCATACCACCCTCGGCCACATCCAGGTTTGTATGACTAATATAGACAGCAATATCATGCTTAATCAGCTTTTCATACAATTTACCCATCGGTGTATCTGTACTCAGTGACTTAACCGGACGGAAAATGATCGCGTGATGAGCGATAATCAGGTTGGCACCGATACGAATCGCTTCGTCCACCACTTCATCCGTCACATCCAAAGCAACCAATACGTGACTGATTTCTTTTTGCAAACTGCCGAGCTGCAGACCAATGCGGTCATCCGGTACAGCCAGATGTTTGGGAGCGAGTTGCTCCATCAGTTGAATTACAGTTTGACCTTTGGCAAACATGCCAAAACCTCCTTCAAGTTTGCGATAAGGCGCTCTACCTCAGCCGCCTTGTCCCGGGAAGAATCCTGATCGGATTTGGAGATCGAGTTTACAACCCCTTGCAGCTTGATGATCTCACTTTCCCATTTGGCAAAAAATACATCCGATGGACGATCCACCAAATAAGGTCCCATACGCAGCAGCAAATCTTCCGTTAATTCTGCCCCGCCTTGAAGCGGACGTGCACGATACACCTCTACATTGGCAATCGGGCTTACGGATTGTGGCATCGCCGTTATAATCTCATAGATCTTGCCATCTTCTTCGAGCAACTGTTCTGCTACAACCACCCAGTGATGCTCCAACAACCAGCGTCTGAGGATATCCTCTCCCACATTTGGTTGCAAAATAAGTAACTGGACTCCTTCCAGTTTGGATAAACCTCGGTCCAAAATAGAGGCAATCAGGGCACCACCCATGCCTGCAATGGTGATGACATCCACTTCACCCGCAGTGATCACATCAAGACCGTCTCCACGACGCACCGTTATTTTTTCTTTCAAGCCAGCATCGCTGACTTGTTTGCATGCAGCATCATAAGGGCCAGGATTGACTTCCCCGGCTACTGCACTTGCAGCTTTCCCACTGCGGATTGCGGCTACTGGCAGCAACGCGTGGTCTGAACCGATATCAGCCATGCAGCTGCCATCGGGAATTTGATCATGTATTCGCTGTAATCGATTCGAAAGTTTCATGAAGCACCTACACCATTCATTTAATTTATTGATTTGCATTGAACAAGGAAAAGCGATAAAATAAAATCCAATAAAACATTTCAAGGATGAATTTCCAAAACCAAGAAATCAAGACGTTTAAATTAAAAATAAAGGAGACCCCGCCGCCGCTAAAGCGTCTTACGGAAAGTCTCCCATAGTTCGATTATTCGAGGAAATCCTTGAGTCGTTTACTACGACTCGGGTGACGCAATTTACGAAGAGCCTTGGCTTCGATCTGACGAATACGCTCACGCGTAACACCAAATACCTTGCCAACTTCCTCCAGCGTTCTCGTCCGTCCATCGTCCAGACCAAAACGTAGACGAAGCACGTTCTCTTCACGTTCAGTCAGTGTATCCAATACATCTTCGAGCTGTTCTTTGAGCAACTCATACGCAGCAGCATCCGCCGGAGCAAGTGCTTCCTGATCCTCAATGAAGTCACCCAGATGGGAATCATCTTCCTCACCAATCGGAGTTTCCAGAGAAACCGGTTCCTGTGCAATCTTCGTAATTTCACGAACTTTCTCTACACTCAGATCCATCTCAGCAGCGATTTCTTCTGGTGTCGGTTCACGCCCAAGTTCCTGCAACAGCTGACGGGATACCCGGATCAGCTTATTAATCGTCTCCACCATGTGCACAGGGATACGAATGGTACGCGCCTGGTCAGCAATAGCACGAGTGATCGCTTGGCGAATCCACCACGTAGCATACGTACTGAACTTGTATCCTTTTTTGTGGTCGAACTTCTCAACCGCTTTGATCAGACCCATATTACCTTCCTGAATCAAATCAAGGAACAACATTCCACGTCCAACGTAACGCTTGGCGATACTGACTACAAGTCGAAGGTTCGCTTCAGCCAAACGACGCTTGGCCTCTTCATCCCCGTTCTCAATCCGTTTAGCCAGTTGCACTTCATCATCTGCCGACAGCAGTGGCACACGACCAATTTCCTTGAGGTACATACGGACAGGGTCATTGATTTTGATACCTGGCGGCAAGCTCAGATCATCATCAAAGTGGAATTCGTCCTCTCCCTCTCTGGTGTTGTTCTCGGAATCTTCACTAGGACGAAGTGTAACCTCTTCATTATTTTCATTCACTACATCGATACCCAGATCGCTCAGTTGCTCATAGAACTCATCCATTTGCTCTGCATCCTGCTCAAAAGGAGAGAGTTTCTCTATAATTTCCTTGTAATTCAGCGAAGCTCTTTTTTTACCTGATTCAATCAATTGATCTTTAACCTGATCCAGTGTCAATTCTGTTTCTAGTTCAGTATGCTGATCATTCGCCATAACTCGACTCCCTCCTCCCTAGAAACATCTAATCATCAGACGTTCACTGTCTCTCTAGGGCAATCATTTCAATTGCAATCTGTGCCGCGCGTACAGAATCACCTGCCCGCTCTGCAGCAATCATTTCTTCTTTTTTCAAATCGTACTCTTTCTTACGCGGATGCTTCAGCACTTCCCTGATGCAATCATCGAGCATTTGAATACTCCATTCACCTGGACCATCCATCATCGAGATTGAACTGACCGTTTTTTCCAGGCGATCGTCATGCAGTGAAGACATAAAACGGCTTGTATCCGACGGTTTGCCTTGCGCATAGTAGGCATATAGATAAGCAGCAATAGCTGCATGATCCTCCAAGTTAAAAGCTTCACCAAGATGTTCATTCACGTACTGGGCAGCCTCATCATCCTGCAACATCCAGGCAATCAGTTTGCGTTCGGCAGCGTGATAAGCCGGCAACAGATTCGGTGTAGGCACCTGCCTATTTTGTTGCCTACCATTATTCCACCTTTTCGGGTTATTATCCCCGTACTGGAGGTTATTTTTCATTGCCTCCCGTTCTTCATTACACTCCTGCTTCAATGTTTCGAAGGATACGTCCACTTCTGCAGCCAGTTCACGGAGATACACTTCCCTCTCTGTTGGAGAAGGTAAGGGTGCAATCAATTTTACTGCTTCTTTCGAATAGGCGATTTGTCCGCCACCCTCTAGCAGTATATGGCTTTTTTTTAAGTTTATAAGTTTAAATTTTGTAGTTGTCACGGCACCGTCCACAATCTGGTTTCGGAACCGTTCACCACCATGCTTCCGGATAAAATCATCCGGGTCAAGTCCCTCGGGAATGAGAGCCACTTTGACCTGCAATCCAGCTTCCTCAAGAATAGGGAAATTTTTGAGTGCAGCAGCCTGTCCTGCTCTGTCGCCGTCATAACATATGATGACTTCGTCGCACATGCCTTTAAGCATCAGTGCC
The DNA here is from genome assembly GCF_037973995.1 of Paenibacillus sp. FSL R5-0701. Lineage (NCBI taxonomy): Bacteria > Bacillati > Bacillota > Bacilli > Caryophanales > Paenibacillaceae > Paenibacillus > Paenibacillus sp. FSL R5-0701. Next base: position 4,869,794 of record NZ_CP150230.1, read on the forward strand.
TGATTCTCGGTTAACGCAGTACCCATTGCCGCTACACCATTCTGGATATCCTGATCCCATGCGGAGATGACATCACCATATCCCTCAAACAAAATGGCTTGTCTTTGTTTGCGAATTGCATTTTTGGCATGATGCAGATTATAGAGAACACGGCTTTTGTTAAATAACCGGGTTTCCGGTGAATTTAGATACTTCGGTTGCCCATCTCCCAATATGCGTCCTGCAAATGCAATTGGCTTACCGCTCCTGCCATTAATCGGGAACATAATCCGGTCTCGGAATCGGTCCACATATCCCTGACCTTCATTTCGCGGTGACAGAAGTCCACCCTTTTCCATCTCTTCGAGCGGATAGTTACGTTTCTCGAGAAATTGTACCAGTGTGTCCCAACGATTTGGTGCGAAACCAATCTGGAACTGGTCGATCAATTTGTCGCCAAAACCTCTTGAGCGTAAATACTCCATAGCTGACTTGCCATGCTCTGTATTTTTCAACAAAAAATGATACAGCTTCGCGGTAAGCTCATAAGCCTCCAACAGACGTTCAGTCTCCGGATTCACATGAGCAGATTCACGCCCTTGCCAGTCCCCCATAGAGATGTGACTTTCTTCCGCCATCGTTTTGACAGCCTCGGGAAAGGATAACCCTTCGATTTCCATCCTGAATTTGATGGCATTTCCACCCGTGCCGCAACCGTAGCAGTAGAAAATTTGTTTCTCAGGTGTAACGGTGAACGAAGGCGTCTTCTCGGAATGAAAAGGACAGAGGCCCTTCATATACTTCCCCTGTTTGGTCAGATGCACAAATCGGCTCACCGTATCGACAATATCATTCTGCTGTAACACCGATTCAATAATACTTTCGGGTATACCGCCTTGTCCGGTACTCATCTCTGGCCACCTTCATCTCTTCAACACGTAAATATAATTCGATAAACTTACACATTCTCCTGCAAATCTTTTAAAAGTTTTGTCAGTTTATGTTGAAACATTTCTCGATCCTGCTCTGTGAAAGGCTTTGGGCCTTTCCCGTAATGGCCTCTTTTTCGTGCTTTTGCCGCAGTATGACGAGAATCCAACATGAAATCAATGTCACGATCGTTGAATTCACGACCACGAAAAGACAAAACATAACAACGTTTGCCGAGCGCAAGTGCCGCAAGTCCATAGTCCTGAGTGATAACCACATCATATGGCTTAATATGATTAGCAATATACAGGTCTGCGCTCTGATCACTGCGATCCACTTGCACGGTTCGTACCCCTTCTCCTCCTTGAAGCAAATGATCAAATGAAGAGACTAACAGTACGGGGATGTTGAAAAGGCGAGCGGTTTGCGCAATCTCGGTTTTGACCGGGCAAGCATCACCATCCACAACAATGTGACGTATATTTAACTCACTCAAACCCAGACCACCCGGTTTCATAAAATAGCTGCATATTGTTATATACGACCCCGGCCAGGCAAAATCCTTCTGGCACAACAAGGGAAATCAAAGGCTAAAATACGGAGCGGTTGTAAAAAATACATTTCACAACCCGTTCCGTATATTTATACCCTCATATATCCTTCTTTAATACTGAATTTTAGCTTTGCGCCAAGTCTGTGGAAAAGGACTCATGAAATACGCCCAATTACCAAACCAACTTGGAAAAATCAGCAAATCCTTTCAAGTCACGATCAATAGCCGCGAGCAAGGCAAGTCGATTCGCCCGAACAGCTTCATCTTCGGCCATAACCATAACCGAATCGAAGAATGAGGTAATACCATCCTTCCAGGCAGATGCAATAGCCAGTGCTTCAGCAGCATGATGCTGAGTCAACGCCTGACGATATTCTGCATTCGTTTTGCTCCATGCCTCATGTAGCTGACGTTCTCCATCTTCCGTGAACAGTTCTGGATGTACGGAAGCATTGGATGCTTTGGCAGCCAGATTACCCACACGGTTGAACGATTCAACCGTTGTTTTGAATGCGTCTCCTGTCATAACAGCCGCCATCAACGCTTCACCTTTTGGAACCACAGCGCTGATATCATCGAATCCGGAAGAAATTACAGCATCCACTACGTCGTAGCGAACGGTTTCGGACAACAATTTTTTCACACGAAGACCAAAGAAGTCTTGCAGATCTTTACGAACCTCTTCATCTGCACGTTTCAACAGGTTCATCTGGGCATGCACTTGAAGTGCTACTCCGAACACGTCTGACAATGTCAGCGGAAGCTTGTGATCCAGCAAAATCTGTACAATACCTGCAGCCTGACGGCGCAGCGCGTACGGATCCTGTGAACCCGTTGGAATAATGTTGATGGAGAAACAACCCACGATTGTATCCATTTTGTCAGCAGCACTCACAATGGCACCCACAAGAGAAGCAGGGGATTGATCTCCAGCGAAACGTGGCTGATAGTGTTCAAATACCGCTTTGGACACCTCATCTTTTTCGCCGGCTTTACGAGCGTAATCCTCACCCATCACACCTTGCAGTTCCGGGAATTCACCCACCATCAGTGTTACCAGATCGAATTTGCAGATATCTGCTGAGCGGCTAACGGATTCAGCAACATCACCGGATACTTGCAGTTTGGCAGCAAGTCCATCGGCAATCTTGCGAATACGGCGTACTTTATCTCCAACCGTTCCCAATTCTTCCTGGAAGACGATACTTTCCAGCTTCGACAATGCATCCTTAATCTGTAGCTTCTGATCTTCCTCATAGAAGAACTTGGCATCAGACAGACGTGCACGCAAAACTTTTTCATTTCCTTTGGCAATAACGTCCAATGAATCACTTCCACCGTTACGTACCGTCACGAAGAATGGCAACAATTGTCCTTCATTGTCCAGTACAGGGAAATAACGCTGATGCTCACGCATGGAAGTAATCAATACTTCTTGTGGAATATTCAAGAATGAAGAGTCAAATGTTCCGAACAATACGGTAGGTGTTTCCACCAGGAACAGGACTTCCTCCAGCAAGTCTTCCTTAATCGCGATATCCCATTTTTTCTCAGCAGCCAGTGCCTGAATCTGGGATACAATCATCTGTTCACGTTCCTGAATATCAGCAATGACATGTTCTGCACGCAACACTTCCACGTATGAAGACGGATTGGAGATCACGGCCTCCTTACCGAGGAAACGATGTCCGCGAGTTACATTACCCGACTTAACACCTGTCACTTCCAGATCGATAACTTCACTGCCGAGCATAGCCACAATCCAGCGGATTGGACGTACAAATTTGAAATCATAGGAAGCCCAACGCATGAATTTCGGGAACGTCATGGCATGTGATACAGAAAGTAATCCTTCGCCAACCACAGAAGCAGTCTCTACACCTTTGCTGCTCTTTGTTGCATAGATATATTCGACACCGTTCAGTTCCTTGAACGTGAACTGGTCGGGTTCAACACCTTGACTGCGGGCGAATCCGAGTGCAGCCTTGCTCCAATTGCCACTGTTGTCCAGTGCAATTTTGCGTGAAGGACCTTTCACTTCTTCCTCAATATCTTCCTGCTTCTCAGCCACATTTTGAATCAAAACAGCCAGACGGCGCGGTGTGGCATACGCGTTCACTTCACCATAAGCAATGCGGGATGCGTCAAGCCATTTCACGACACGCTCTTGCAGCTGTGCGATTGCTGCGCGCATAAAGCGTGCAGGTACTTCTTCCAACCCGATTTCAAACAACAGATCCTTAGACATGCTCGGCTCCCCCTTTCTTGATCAGCGGGAAGCCTAGCTTCTCACGCTCTTCCATATATGTTGCAGCGACTTGGCGAGCCAGATTACGGACACGTGTGATGTAACCCGTACGTTCCGTTACACTGATGGCCCCACGTGCATCCAACAGGTTGAACGTGTGGGAACATTTCAGCACATAGTCATATGCAGGGAATACCAGATGCTGCGCCATGGCCTTGTTTGCTTCTTCTTCATGCATGTTGAAGAGTGTAAACAGCATTTTGACATCAGATACTTCAAACGTATATTTAGAGTGTTCGAATTCTGGCTGACGGAATACATCACCATAAGTGATACCTTCCACCCATTCCAGATCAAACACATTCTCTTTATCCTGAATGTAAGAAGCCAAACGCTCCATACCATACGTAATTTCAACAGCTACCGGATTTGTCTCGATTCCACCAACCTGTTGGAAATACGTAAATTGTGTAATTTCCATTCCGTCCAACCATACTTCCCAACCAAGACCTGCACAACCAAGGGAAGGATTCTCCCAGTTATCTTCAACAAACCGAATATCGTGTTTGAGCGGATCAATGCCCAGACGTTTCAGACTTTCCAGGTAAATTTCCTGAATATTGTCCGGTGAAGGCTTGATGATTACTTGGAACTGATGATGCTGGTACAGCCGGTTAGGGTTCTCACCATAACGTCCATCCGAAGGACGACGGGAAGGCTCCACATAGGCTACTTTCCAAGGTTCGGGTCCAAGCGAACGCAAAAAGGTCATCGGGTTCATCGTACCTGCCCCTTTTTCCGTATCGTATGGCTGGACAATAATACAGTTATGCTCGGCCCAGAATTGTTGCAGCGTTAGAATCATCTGCTGAAAATTCATAATCATGCTCCTTTTCAATGGTTTGTTAGCAAGCTTAGGACGGTGAAGACAACAATAAATAGCCCCCGTCCTACGCCTGTTGTACAGACGTAGGGACGAGAGCTATTCCCGCGGTTCCACCCTACTTGGCTTAGATCAAACAGGATGATCCTGTTCGTTCCAGCCCACTTTTCCGTGTCCATTCATGCTCCCGAGTGCCGTTTCAAAGACCGATTCAGCCAGGCTCCCACCATCCCCGGCTCGCTCATTCATGATTCTCAAGTGTTATACAACGACTTGTCTCCATAAATGCAATAAATCTAGTCCTTTACTTTCTCGTTCAATGCATGTCTCATAAAGAGAAATTATATTTCATAATATATAAAATCTAGTATGAAGTCAAGATATAGTTTCACTTCCACCAAAACGCCTCAAATCCCGTACTTCTCCATCTGATCGAGGAAAGAACGGGATTTAAGATTCAGACCAAGCTGATGATCCATAAAGGCACGCATCAACTTTTTGATCTCATCACGGGTAGACTCACTCACTGATATATTCCCCAAGCGCTGCAGATCCAACTGTGCGAACAAACGCAACAACTTCAGAGCCTTTGGACTTACTGACATCGCTGGAGGATCGAAATGTTTGCATGCTCGACACAAGACTCCACCAAGTCTGGGGCTTATAAACAACTGCTCATCTGGTCGCTCCTGGTTACAGGAGATGCACTCATCGAACTGCGGACCATATCCGGATGCCTGTAATATTTTCATTTCGTACAGACTTGTAATAACAACCGGATCTTTCTCTTCCTTCAACGCCTGCAAACACGCCTTTAACTGTTTGAACCAAAATGTACCTGTCTCTTCATCCTGAAGCACCCGATCCAATAGTTCACACGCATAAGAAGCATATGAGGCCTTGACCAGATCTTCACGCAAATCATGATAAGATTCAACAATTTCTCCAGCGTTCAGTGTGCCTAGACCTGTATTGCGAAAATATACATATTGACCATACGTAAACGGCTGCACCAGTGCAGCATGTCGGCTCTTGGGCTTTTTGGCACCGCGGACGAGTACCCCTACTTTCCCGCCGCTTTCGGTGCAAAGCGTAATGATTTTGTTCCCTTCGCCGTAGTCCATGCTGCGGATGACAATCCCTTCCACCCTGTATAGCATGCCTCGTCACCTAACCATTCCCGAATCAGCCAATTATCCTTCGGCTTCTTCATCTTCAATCACTTCCCTTGCATTATCCGACTCCTGTCCTAACGAGTTACACGCCTCGGTATATAACAAATAGGACTCCACATCCCCCGTCATCGCAAAAACCTTCCACGAAAAATCTCGCATCGGAATTTCATCCTCTCTTCGGAAATGACGTCTGCATCTACCAAATAGGATGGAGTCTTGCAAGGTAAACTATGTGTTGCAATTACTGGATACAATTCCGAAGATTAGTCGCGGCCAAAGCCAAGGTCACGTAGAACTCTATCCTGATTTCTCCAGTCTTTTTTCACTTTAACCCACAGGTCCATGAAAATTTTGGAGCCAAGCAAATTCTGAATGTCATGTCGAGCTCGTTTACCCACTTCTTTCAGAAGGGCACCTTGCTTGCCGATAATGATGCCTTTTTGCGAATCCCGTTCCACAAAAATCACGGCTGAGATATAAACGACACCATTATCCTGCACTTTCATATCTTCGATCGTTACTGCAATGGAGTGAGGCACTTCTTCACGAGTCATTTGCAGAATTTTCTCACGAATCAACTCGGCACATACAAACTGCTCCGGATGGTCAGTAACCTGGTCATCAGGATAGTACTGTGGACCTTCAGGCAAATACTTGCCGAGCTGTTCCAACAACGTGCTGACGTTGCTGCCAAGCATGGCAGAGACAGGAACGATTTCAGCGAAATCGTGAAGCTTGCGATACGTCTCAATGAGTGGAAGCAGTGCTTCCGGCTCAATTTTGTCAATTTTATTCATGACAAGAATGACAGGCGTACGAATATTTTTCAACTGTTCCGCAATATAACGGTCACCGCCACCCATGCCTTCCGAAGCATCAATCAGGAACAACGCTGCTTCTACTTCTCCAAGTGTGTTCAGAGCAGTCTGGTTCATGTAATCGCCAAGTTTGGATTGACGTTTGTGAATACCCGGTGTGTCCAGAAATACGATTTGTTGATGTTCGGATGTATACACACCATGAATTTTATTACGTGTGGTTTGTGGCTTGTCCGACATGATCGCAATTTTCTGTCCGATCACCTGGTTCATCAGTGTGGATTTACCTACGTTTGGACGTCCAATAATAGCTACAAAACCGGATTTGAATGCTTGTTTTTTCATATGTTCCTCCTCAGGCGCCTAGGCCTGGAATATTGGTTTATTTTTTGGCAGAATTCAGATCAGAAGGCCCAAAAGCCCAAGGTAACAGTTCAGCAACGGTGGTCTCTTGAAGATCACCCTTCATGTTCCCCAAGATAACTTTCATATCCGGTTCACACAGTTCGTACATCACCTGACGACATACGCCACATGGAGCAATCGGACCATCCGTGTCGCCCACAATGGCAATCGCTTTGAAGCTGCGAGGCTTCTGCCCACCTGCAATGGCACTGAACATCGCCGTACGCTCAGCACAGTTACCTGGTGTATACGCAGCATTCTCAATATTACAACCATGATGCACATGACCTTCACTGTCAAGCAAAGCCGCGCCTACACCAAAATGGGAGTATGGCGTATACGCCTTCGTACGTGCCTTAATTGCCTCTTGCATTAACAAACCGTTATCCATCATTATTCTCTCCCTTAGGGTGCAATATAAAGTTAGTACCTACGAATTAAGTTCAACCAAAGCCAAATTCACACTAGTCACTCCGAGTCCAGAATAACCCTTCGATCGCTGTTATCCCCAGATTTTTTGATTCACTTTTTCAATGTGAAAATCCGGTGATAAAGGCGAACGCTTCGCTTCTACAGGTTTATTTCTGTCCTCTTCGTTATCGTGTGATGTCTACAAGTTCCACTTTTAAAAAAGGTCTAACTTCACAAATTTGTGTAGTATTAAAATCAAAACAAGGTTAAAACAAAATCATTACAAACCCAGCCAGCTCATCACCGGCTTAATGAAAACGATACAACCGATGATGACGGCGAATACCGCAGCCAGCAGAACTGCCCCAGCCGCGGAATCCTTTGCCGCTTTTGCCAGCGGATGGATATGGGGGTGTGCCAAGTCAACCGCTGCCTCTACAGCCGTGTTCATCAATTCAGTCACCAGGACCAAAAAGACAGCGGTCAGCACAAACATCCAATCCGTTCTTGAGATTCTGAAAAAAAAGCCGGCTACACACATCAAAATAGCCACTCCCGTGTGAACTCTCACATTACGCTGAGTCCGCAACCCATATGCGATTCCTTCCGCAGCATTGCGGAATACCAGACCCCAGGAGCGCCTTTTCATTATCGTGTCAACCCGGCCTGGGCCAATACCGCTTCTTGTTTGCCCATCATTTCAGCCTCACTTGCTTCATCCTGATGGTCGTATCCGAGCAGGTGCAAGAAACCATGGACAAACAGAAAACCAAGTTCACGTTCAAATGAGTGTCCATACTCTTCACTTTGCAGGATGGTCCGTGGTACGGAAATGATGATGTCTCCAAGAACATCCGGCATTTCTTCCATTTCTTCATCTTCGTCCAGCTCATAGATAATATCGAGCTCTTCATCCACCGTTTCGTTCATCGCAAAAGACAGTACATCCGTAGGACGATCAATACCGCGATAATCACGGTTCAACTCATGGATCTGCTCATCGTTTACAAAAGTCAGAGCCACTTCCCCGTCTGCAACACCTTCCGCTTCTCCGGCGAGATTCAGCAACTGTTCCAGCATTGCAATCATTGGGTCTGTAATTTCTTTATCCTGTTGTTCATTATTCCATGCCAGATTAAGACTCATTCTTTCATAACTCCTGTCTGCTCATATTAGAGGTTGTTCAAAAAGCCTTACTAGCTTCATTCCATCTTCTCGGTACTGAGAACCGACCTTTTTGAACACGAACTATTATTAAATTAGCCTGCTTCGGGTGAAGTCGGCTTTGGTTTCTTAATCTCCTCCGGATATTCTATCCTGGAGTGGAAGATACCCATCACCGTTTCCTTCAATGTTCTGGCGACGATATCCAGTTCACGCATCGTAAGGTCACAATCATTGAATTGATGATCGTCCAATCGACCTTTAATAATCTTCTCAATCATGGACTCCACTTGCTCCACTGTCGGTTTGCGCAAAGATCTCACAGCAGCCTCCACACTATCGGCAATGCCAACAATAGCCGATTCCTTGGACTGAGCCTTCGGGCCAGGGTAACGGAAATCTTCTTCCGTGAAATCAGGCTCAACGCCTGCTTCTTCCGCCTGGCGCAGTGCTTTGTGATAGAAATAGTGAAGAAATGTCGTGCCGTGATGCTGTTCCGCAATATCCCGAATAGGTCTGGGCAGCTTGTAATCCTTCTGCATTTCCACCCCATCGCGCGCATGGGCAACGATAATGGATTTGCTCAGTTTCGGATCAATTGAATCATGCGGATTCTCCATATTGTTCTGATTCTCAATAAAATAGATGGGCCGCTTCGTCTTGCCAATATCATGATAATACGAACCCACTCGGCAGAGCAATCCGTTAGCTCCTATGGCTTCTGCTGCTGCTTCGGACAGATTGCCTACCATAACACTGTGATGATAGGTACCCGGTGTCTCCGTCAGCAACTTACGTAGAAGCGGATGGTTCGGATTAGACAGTTCTACCAGTTTGAGCGCTGACAAAATGCCAAATGAAGTTTCAAAAAATGGCATCAACCCAATGACCAGTATGGCAGTCAGCACGCCACCAGCAAATGCAAACCCAACGCCATACAGCGTCGTGGTTCGATTCCAATCGCCCGAGTCAATCAAAGCCAAGGTGAAGACGGCTATGGACCCGAACAAGCAGACCATAATGGCCCCTTTCAGGATCGTGGATCGCTGGCTAGCCTTATGTGTTGCGAAGATCGCAACAAATGAAACCAATACAGCGAAGAAACCCAGTTCGAAGTCAAAAAGTTGACCCTGATGCGTATTCAAAATAATGCTGGATAACATACCGATCAATATCGAACATACAAAGGCAAGCGACGTATCCAGCAATAAGGCAATTAACATCGCCCCTACCGCAACAGGTGCAAGGAAGCCCACATAAGACCGCTCATTGGTTTGGATAATCGCTGTCACATGCATAACTACAATCGTAATAATAAAAATGAGAACAAGCATCAACAGCTGCGCATTATTATATTTAAAGTGCGTTCCGCTGCCTTGCTGAATATACATCAGAATTGCTGCTGACAACAGGCAGGAAAACATAAGAAGACCAAGCTGTGGCCAGTAGTTCACTTCATTTTTAAGCAAATCATTCTCATCCAGCAAAGTATACATCTCCGGGGTGATCATCTCACCCTTGGCAACTAATGTGTCCCCTTGCTTGATAAAGACAGTTTGAGTGTTCTCACGCGCCTGAACTTTCGCTTCCTTGGTTCCCTCTTCATCGTAGAAGCGGTTAGCGGTCACCACGAGCCGAGCAAGCTCTTGCACGACCTCACGTTGCGTACGCTTACCAAGAGAGCTGACACTCACCATCTCAGCTACTTTGGCACGGGCAGTGGTTGCATCGCTGATCTGATCCGTCATTAACCGGGCAACAATATCCCTCGCAACCGGTTTCATCTCCTGGATATCATCCGATGTCAGACGTGAGATTTTGATGTAAGTTTCTTCGGGAATACGGTAGCTTTGCTCCTGTACCACATTTCTGATCTCTTCCAAAAGAGTCTCGGAGTATGTACCGGCTTTCCGATTATTATTGATATAGTTGGTCACAAAGTCCTTCTGGCGCTGCGGAATTTCATCCCGATAAATATCAATCTTGTCCTGACTTGAAATCTGATCATCCTGATTTAATCGATCTACACGGTCAAGCAGGGTAGTCATCAAATTTTCGTTTCGCAACTGGACAATCTGAAATATCGGCTGTACCCGTTCAGCAGCTTCTTCCTGTGCTTTGAGTGTGGCCTTGTTATTCGGAATCTGCATGGGCGCAGCAATATCCACTTCACTCCGTGTCCCTTCCTGAATATCATACCGCTCAGGGAGCAGCTTGGAAGCCAGACTTACGTAGAAAAGAATCACCAGAAACAAAAACAGAAGATAGCGTGCCCACACGCTATACTTCCATCCTGTAGCCTTATTCTGAAAAGATTTGCCTTTTGACGGTTCCTTCGAGGTCACTTTAGACAATCCCTTTCTATGCTTGATTTTCTGCGGCGTGGTTGTAAGCCACGATAATTTTCTGGACGAGAGAATGCCGCACAACATCTTGCTCGGCAAAATAGACAAATCCAATCTCGTTAACTTCGTTCAAGATCGTATTCGCTTCCACAAGCCCGGATTTCTTACCACGCGGTAAATCAATCTGTGTAACGTCTCCAGTGATGACCATTTTGGAGCCAAAACCAAGACGGGTCAGAAACATCTTCATCTGTTCCGGCGTTGTGTTCTGTGCTTCATCCAGAATGATGAAGGAGTCATCCAGCGTACGCCCCCGCATGTAGGCGAGTGGCGCGATTTCGATTAACCCTCGCTCTAGTGCCTTCGCGGTCTGTTCCTGTCCCATAACGTCATACAGGGCATCGTACAGTGGTCTCAGATAAGGGTCTACCTTCTCCTGAAGATCACCTGGCAAAAATCCAAGACTCTCTCCCGCTTCAACAGCAGGCCGTGTGAGTACAATGCGTTTGACGCTGCCTTCTTTAATTGCGGCAACAGCCAGTACAACAGCAAGGTAGGTTTTACCCGTACCGGCAGGACCAATGCCAAATACAATATCACGTTTTTTAATTGTAGTTACATAGTGCTTCTGTCCAATGGTTTTAACACGGATTGGTTTACCTCGGTATGTCGTCGTAATCTCGCCTTTGAACAGATCCAATAGTTGGTCTGCCCGCATATCCTTGGCAAGTTCAATCGCATACTTCACATCTCTCTCGGTTAACACATATCCATTGCGTATCAATTGCAGTAACACATCAAATAATTGTTCAAGCGATTCCACCTGCTGTGCGTTGCCAAAAATCACAATCTCCGCTTCACGGGATGCAATCTGGGCAGGAATCTCGGATTCAATCAGTTTAAGAAAAGTATCTTGGGGTCCAAAAAGGGATTGGCCCTCTCCCGCACTCTGGAGGGAGATTTGTATGCTGCGTGTTTGCTCTGACAAATATCCTCATTCTCCTTGACTATGGACTAGCGGAAGTTCTTCCGCAATGCTTTCTTCTACTTCAAATAAGACTTTCATATAAACTTTACCATTCTCTTTCTTCTCATGCAAAATTTTTTCACTTATAATTTTTGTTCCTTTGCCGTTTTTGGCCATAATATCATTCCTTGCCCCTTCCAATCCTTTCGTTCTGGCCCATTCTATCGTCTGTTGTTGCTCATGCTCTCGTGTCTCCAGATCTTTCTCTGTCAGCCAACCCATGGGAAGTGTAAAGGATCGCCACGTCAATGGTTTATGATTACTCTCGGTATCAAATGAACTGAAAGGTGTACTTCCGTACCCCCACAGTTGGATTGCCCATTTCCCCAGCACCATGTAAAAACGTTCTTTGCTCTCACCTGTCATTGTATTATGTTTTTGCACCAGCGGAACCTCTACCTGATACTCACGCCATACCAGACCACGAACTTCACCTTTGGCAACAATGGTTTTGGTGTTCTCCTCATCCCCGAGAATCCCCGAGATCAATACCTGACCCTTTTTGACACGCATGTCCTTCTGAACAACAGGGCGTCCCTGCTCCGCATAGATTTGAGTGACAACAGCATCTGACTTACTGATCAGATGTCTGGGATTCAGTAATGGTTCGCGCTTTGGTTGTGCCGATTCCACGACCTGAATGGTGATGGTTGTCCCCTCTTTGCTCACGCCAATCCAGGTTACATCCGGCAGAGCGAGTGCAAGCTGCCTGGAGAGCTTGTCTTGGCTTTGCAAGCGGAACCCCCATTGGAAAGGATATATGCCCTCTTTCTTCGCTGCTGCGAGCACCTCGTCGGTAGGAATGGTGACGTTACCCTTGACCTCCACATCCCATACCATGGACGACAACGCAAACAAAGCTGCCACAAAAAACAGCATCCCCCCAAGAAAGAACTTCCTCCGCAATAATCGGGCCGCAAAAAAAGGGAAACCACTGCGATGGGTTACTTTCACCCTACAGCCTGTCCGTTTCAACACAGGACGCAACCTGAAAAAATGCGGCAGCAGAATGTTCATCTCTGCCACGCGTCCATCGTGAGCACGCAGGTTCCAAACTTCCAGCCCCTGCTCTGCCACCGTGTTGATTAATGTTTCAATGTCTCCCCCAGTGACCGTGATTCGGACTGCTCCCCGCAGTTTATACAGACTGGGCTGCTTCATCCGTTCCCCTCCACTCCATTCATATGAATATCCAGAATCGTTCCTTCAACAGCTACTTCATCCGGCAAAATGTTACGTATCACCAAGGCAGTTCCTTTGATCTCCAACTGGCCTTGGGAAAGAGCCAACACGATACGATCCGGGGTGAAATGGATGACACCGCGATGATTCTCTATATACAGTTGCTTACTGCCAATCAGGGTTAACCGTGGCATATCATAAAGCACATCCTGCGGCAGATCCAACACTTCACTGGTCCATCTGCGCAGCTTGCGGCTGATCCGGGTCATTCGAAGGTCTTCCCCCTTCCTCTACAGTTCAACTTATGCGCAGATTCATGAATTTATGAAAATTCCGGAGCGTGTTAGGGACGAATGTTGAGAAAAAAGTAAGGAACACAGAAAAAGCCGTCTCCGGCGGCTTTCTGCGCACCAGAGACGGCTCTATTTTTCTGTTCATTATGAAGACTTGTTTACAGTTTCCCTCTTGTACCAAACGGCTGTTTGGAACGAGGAGGACCCAGTACTTCTGCCCACAGCACACCTGTACGAATATCGGCAGGGCGAAGCGGAGATGCTCCCGATTCATCGGTGTTGGGTATATCCCAACTGGAATCAGACACAACAGGTTTATTTGCAGAAGAGAAGCGATTTAATCTCTCTTGAATCAAACGCTCCTGTCGTTCCACTTCTTTCATTTGTTGCTCAAGCGAGCTTTCCGTTTCTCTTGAGGAACTCTCACTTCTGTGGTTACTGGCTGTGCTAGAAGAAGCAGCAGGCTCCGAATATGGCTGACCATACTGATTCTCATATTGTTCGTCTTCGTACCGATCGTCATACTGTTCATCATAACGGGGATCAGTATGTCCGGAAGACTGCTGCGGAGATGAATTGTCTCTTGAGCGTTCTTCCCGGTCTGAATCACCGCCGCCTCCAAACGTAGGCATCCCGCTGGCAGGACGCTTTTTGTTTGGATCAGCCGATTTGGCAGCTTTCCCCAAGAATGAGAAGAGCGCAAAACCGACAACAGCTACAATGTACAAGTTATCAAAAATCCATTCGAATAGGCCCATATGCACTCACCGCCTATCTTCCGTTTTTGGAATCACCCTGATCGTTGGAATTCGAACCTTCACCAGGTTTTCCCAATGTATTGCGCATTTGAGTATCTGCTTCAATATTTTTGAGATTCATGTAGTCCATCACACCAATTTTCCCACTACGCAAAGCCTCTGCCATTGCAAGTGGTACTGCGGATTCAGACTCAACAACGCGCGCTCTCATCTCTACAACGCGTGCTTTCATCTCTTGCTCTTGTGCTACAGCCATCGCACGACGTTCTTCCGCTTTGGCTTGAGCAATTCGCTTGTCAGCTTCCGCCTGCTCAGTTTGCAAGAAAGCACCAATATTTTTACCGATATCCACGTCCGCAATATCAATGGACAGGATCTCAAAGGCAGTTCCAGAATCCAACCCTTTGGACAAGACTGTACGAGAGATCAGATCCGGATTTTCCAAAACCACTTTATGCGTTTCTGCTGAACCGTTGGTACTTACGATCCCTTCACCGACACGGGCAATGATTGTTTCTTCACCAGCACCACCAACGAGTCGATCGATATTTGCACGAACTGTAATTCTTGCTCGAACATTGACTTCGATACCATCTTTTGCCACCGCAGATACAACAGGCGTTTCGATAACACGCGGGTTAACACTCATTTGAACCGCCTGCAATACGTCACGACCAGCAAGGTCAATCGCAGCAGCACGTTCGAATTCAAGTGGAATGTTTGCACGCTGGGCAGCGATCAGAGCGTTAACCACACGGTCAACGTTACCACCAGCCAGGAAGTGACTTTCCAGTTGATTCATCGACAATTGAATACCTGCTTTAGTGGCTTTGATCATCGGATTTACGATTCGGCTAGGTGTTACACGTCTGAGTCTCATCGCAACCAGTGTAATAATACTAACACGCACACCGGATGCAATTGCCGAGATCCAGAGCATGACCGGGAAAAAGCTGAAGAATACGCTCAATACGATGATGGCAACTACCGCAATGAGCAAAACCGTAATCATAGTTGGTTCCATTGTTTAATTTCCTCCATTTGCAATTTGAATTTGATAAAAACATTTGAGAAGACATTCACGAGTCTGCTGCTAAATTAAAGAATGCACCACCTCGCTGGCAGCTTCAGCTACGTAGTTATGTACATTGCCGAAGCGTTAATCCGCTTCGACAACAGAGCGGGTTACACCGGTAATGCTTGCTGAACCACAATCCGGGTACCTTCCGCTTTAATCACAATAATCGGGGTGTCAACCGGAATGAAATCACCATCTGTCACAACATCAATTCGTTCTCCTTCAAACATCGCTGTTCCAGAAGGTCGAAGCGGTGTGAGACTAATGCCTTGCAGTCCAATCAACTCTTTACGCTCGGTAGCGGATGAGTATCCACGCTCAGCGGACAGACTGTCACTCAGTATGAATCGATTCCATATCCCTCGATCTTTAAACAGTACTGCGATAATCGCAATCACTACCAATGCTGCTCCGAAAGCGATTCCCAAGGATACGAATGCATCACTCGTATCATAAGCAGCCCTCACAACACCTGCAACAAGCGCAATTGATCCCAGAATACCCAAAATACCCATGCTTGGTATGAACATCTCCAGAATCATCAAGATGAGTCCAACAGTGAACAATACCCACGTCTCTGCTCCTGCAAAACCGGCAACGTAATTTCCTGAGAAATACAGGACAAAACATACGATACCGACAATACCAGGTACTCCGAACCCAGGAACGATCAATTCAATGGCCACACCTGCGATTCCGAGGAACAACAATATGGTCATGACAACCGGATTGGTAAGAAAGGATGAGATGTTCTCTGCTGTCGTCCGTTCTACCTTAAATACGTCATCCTGACTGTAACCTGCCCAAGCTGCCGCTTCTTCCGGTGTGTTGCTGATGTGGTCGGCATAACCGACTTTCAGCGCTTCTTCAGCAGAGAGAGCAATAATCTCACCTTTTTGCTTGGTTTTATTAATCTCTGGCATTTCCACAACCATGTTAACATCCGTCATTCCAGCTGCAATCTTGCCATCACGACCACTGATCTCAGCTGCTCCCTGCATTTTGCTTTTCCAGAATGCAACAAGCTTTGGATCATCAACATGTTTACCCGTACTGTCCACCATTGCTGCCGCACCAATCATACTGCCTGGTGACATTACGATCTTATCTGCATTCAGAGCCAGAAAACTCCCGGCTGAAGCAGCATCTCCACGAACAAATGCAACAGTCTCAATCGGACTGTCCTTGATCAGGGTACCCAATGCTTCTGCAGTGTCGACACGGCCTCCCGGCGTATTGATATCAAGAACGATCAGGCCAGCATTCATCTCTTCTGCTTGTTTGAACCCGCGTTCCATGAACTTGCCAAGTCCCTGCTCGATTGGTTTATCAACCGGAATAATATATACGGCGCCACTCTTCTCAGCTGCATGCGCTGACGGTGATCCAATCCAGACAGGAAGCAACAGCGTCAGCAGCATTAAGAGCATCAATGGCCCCGTAAGCTTCTTCCGGCGCTTTCCCTTCACAATAGTCCCCCCTTTTCCATTAATGTTATACTGTCCAGCTTATGGTATTTATTACGTGCAATGCAACATTTCGTTTCAAAATCTTAAAATTATATTTGAAAACTCAATCAATTGCAAGAATAAAAAACCATAATAATATATATTAACCATTAAAAAGGAATTCTGTCATCCCAAAGACATCATGCCTTCAGATAAATGGAAAAAACACCTCCTGACAAGTCAGAAGGTGTTTATTGATTTGCTTTATTGCAGAAATTGTTGAACTGCTTGATTTACCAGTTTGCCGTCCGCTTTGCCTTTAACTTTCGGCATAAGGGCCGCCATGACTTTCCCCATCTCGGCTTTCGAAGAAGCACCGGTTTCCTGGATGGTCTGCTGTACAATAACTTTAATTTCTTCTTCGGTAAGCTGTGTGGGAAGGTACTGGATGAGTACTTCAATTTCCGCTTTTGCATTTGCCGCGAGATCTTCACGGCCCGCTTTGTCAAATTCTTGGAGGGCATCTTTGCGCTGTTTGATTTCACGACTCAGGATATCAAGCACTTCGTTGTCATCCAAATCTCTTTTCAAATCTATTTCAAGATTCTTGATCGTCGAACGAATCAACCGAATGTTGGAGAGTCTGAACTTGTCCTTACTCTTCATCGCTTGCTTCATATCTTCGTTCAATCGTTCGCTAAGATTCATGTAGTTAAAATCCTCCTAAAACTTTCTCTTACGAGCAGCCTCGGACTTTTTCTTGCGCTTTACGCTTGGCTTCTCATAATGCTTACGTTTCTTCACCTCAGCCAATACGCCATCTTTAGCGATGGAGCGTTTAAAACGACGAAGTGCAGCATCAATAGTCTCGTTTTTGCGAACTTTAGTTTCAGACACCAGTTTTCCCTCCCTCCGACCAGACCGTCCAAGAGCAATAACACGGTTCATCATCTTACATTATAGGCGAAAGATAATAAAGGTGTCAACCTCAATGTAATGATCACTTATTTGAATCCATTTTATAACTCAAAGGTATTATGAAATGAATTCATTATATAAGCATTTGGTCACACATTCGTGGATTTAATGCATATGACTAAATCCTCAATATTAGTACCCATTAGCTCGTTTATTTGTGAGAATCGGACAGACTTGTCAACACGCCAAGTCTGGTACCACCCAACAAATGATAATGCAGATGATGAACGGTTTGTTCTCCATCCTTACCACAATTATTGATTAAGCGATATCCCGTTTCCTCCACGCCAAGACGCTTCGCCGCTTCTTGAGCAGCCAGATGAATCTCGCCGATCAATGGCAGATCTTCTGCAGTAACTTCATTCATGGAAGCAATATGTTTCTTAGGAATGACAAGAACATGTGTCGGTGCAGCGGGCTGGATGTCATGAAAAACGATAACATGGTCATTCTCCAGTACTTTATTGGAGGGAATGCTGCCCTCTACAATTTTGCAAAATAAGCAATCCATAGTTCATACCCTCCTTTGTATTCCAGTGTATGTATTCCCTTCTATCATACTAGAAGTAAAAACCCACGTCCAATCTCTAGACACACAACCAGGCATTCCAGGTCAACTCTCCATCTATCATCGAGCCAAACACTTTACAACATTGGAAGTATACCAAGCCATTTTATTGAAATATGGTTTTATCACGCACTTTTCCCAATTAAACAAATATGTATGGTTAATGACACACAAAAGGAGATTGGTTAATTTGACCGTTTATCAACATGTACAGGAACTTATCGGTAATACGCCACTGCTTGAATTAACTCGTTATCCATTACCGGAAGGAATCCGCCTGTTCGCCAAACTGGAATTCATGAATCCCGGAGGAAGTGTGAAAGACAGGATCGGCAAGTATTTATTGGAGAAGGCCTTGGCACGAGGAGATGTTAAGCCAGGTGGAACGGTGATCGAAGCTACCGCAGGCAACACAGGAATTGGTCTTGCAATGGCGGCTGTAGGCCTGAATTTAAAGGTCATTTTCACAGTACCTCAGAAGTTCAGCGTTGAGAAGCAACTGTTGATGAAAGCCCTTGGTGCTACGGTCGTCAACACACCCACATCCGAAGGAATCACTGGTGCCATACGCAAGGCGGAATCGCTCGCGAAAGAAATACCAGGTTCGTATATTCCAGGTCAGTTCTCCAATGCGGATAACCCACTCGCACATTATGAACATCTGGGCCCTGAGATTTGGCGTGATCTGAACGGGCAGGTGGATGTATATGTCGCCGGAGCCGGGTCTGGCGGAACTTTCATGGGGGTATCTCGCTTTTTGAAGGAGCAAAACCCGTTAATTAAAACATGTATCGTAGAACCCGAAGGTTCCATTCTGGCAGGAGGTCCATCGGGACCACATCGTACAGAAGGAATAGGGGTCGAAACATTATCTTCTTTTATGGATGTGAGTTACTTTGATGCCATTCATACGATCTCAGATGAAGATGCCTTTGAGCGGGTCAAGGATCTGGCCTTGTTGGAAGGCTTACTGGTAGGAAGTTCCTCAGGTGCAACTATGCAAGCCGCATTAAACGAAGCTGTTCACGCAGCTCCCGGAAGTAACATCGTTGTTATTTTCCCGGATAGCAGCGAACGGTATTTAAGCCAAAATATCTATAATGGAGGACAATGAAATGAAACCAAAAACCAAGCTGATTCATGCAGGTGTTGTTGGTGATCCACACACTGGAGCAGTGAGTGTACCGATCTATCAAGTGAGCACGTATGAGCAAGAATCGGTTGGCGTACACAAAGGATACGAGTATTCACGTACGGGCAACCCTACCCGTCATGCGTTGGAAGAAGTCATTAAAGAGCTGGAGGATGGCGTTCGAGGGTTTGCTTTTAGTTCGGGCATGGCTGCAATTCACGCTGTACTTTCTCTGTTAAAAACTGGAGATCACGTCATTCTGACGGATGACGTATACGGCGGGACCTATCGCATTTTCACCAAGGTGCTGAATCGTCTGGGGATCGAATCTACCTTTGTAGATACCACCTCACTACAAGCACTGGAACAGGCTTTGCAATCCAATACAAAGGCCATTTATGTAGAAACACCTACCAATCCGTTACTCAAGGTCACCGATATTGCTGCTGTAGCGAAATGGTCGAAACAACATGAATTGCTGTTCATTGTAGACAACACGTTTAGTACGCCTTATTGGCAAACCCCGCTGGCTTTGGGGGCAGATATTGTACTGCATTCTGCAACAAAATATATCGGTGGTCATAGTGATGTCGTGGCAGGACTTGCGGTTGTCAACAGCGAGCAACTTGGTGAAGATCTGCATTTTATTCAAAATGCAATTGGCGCAGTCCTGGGACCTATGGATTCCTGGCTGTTAATGCGAGGTCTTAAAACATTAGGATTGCGGATGGAAGCGCAAGAGCGCAATACAGAGCAGCTTGTGACATTTCTGAATCAGCATCCAACAGTGAGTAAAGTTTATTATCCCGGACTGCCCGACCATCCACAGCATAAGCTTGCTTCCACGCAAGCGAGAGGATACGGCGGTATGGTTTCCTTTGATGTAGGTAGTGCTGAAAAAGTAGATGACGTGTTAAGCAAAGTCCGTTATTTCACATTGGCTGAAAGTCTGGGCGCGGTGGAAAGTTTAATCTCTGTACCTGCCCGAATGACGCATGCCTCCATTCCTTATGAACGTCGGCAAGAATTGGGGATCACGGATGGTTTGATTCGTATCTCCGTTGGGATCGAGGATGTTGAGGATTTACTTGAGGATTTGAAATCTGCATTAAGTTGAGGGCATTTTGAAGTCCATGCTGGCTGATCTTGGAGAAGGAGTAGTGGACGATGGACGATTTTCCAAGGAACACAGGGCATCTTATTTGGCGTTCAGGCCAAATTTGAAATTATAAGGAACATCAGGCACGTTTTTCCCGAAATAACCTCAAAAAAATGCTGAAAGCGGCTGTTTATCCGGTTATAACGTGTATCAGATTCCTTAAAATTCTGAGGGCGCTTCAAAGCTTTGAATAAGATGCCTCAGATTCGTCAGCACTCACACATCATGCTTTGCTCCTCCAATCCTGGGCAAGAGAACAACATCGATCCCACCCAAAGCGAAGCTTTTAATCGGAATAGAGAATTAAAGCTTTTCGTTGTCTTGATCGTTGCTCGCACATGGGCACGTTCTCGCTTATTCAGGATGCAGTAAGCTGCTTGCTGCTACGGACACGTTAAGGCCCGCTTCTGATTTAAGCAGGTTTAAATAGAAGCTATTTGCCATCCGTTCATCATCGACCTTACACTAATTAGATTCAAAAAAAGGTCATGCCTTACAGAAGTTTGCTTCTGCACAGACATGACCTTTTTGGATATTCGGTATGTTGCCAGTTGTATTGCAAAGACTGTTGCGATACATCAGGCTGAGACTCCGTATGTGATAAGACCTCTCTAATTCATGCTGTACGGTACCATGAATGAAACATCCATCCTCAGCTAGTTATTTTCGAGGATTTTCATAGGATGCCCATAGGGTACATAAGAATGTGTCACTTGCAGTTATGACTGTTTTTCTAATTTCAATAGTACGGTAAAAGGGTTAACGCTGTAAGCGCAAATAACGGGAGCACCAGTCGGTTAAAACGTCTACGGCCATAACCATAATACGGATAAGGTGTAGGGTAGCCGTAACCTGGATAAAATCCGCGAGTATGACCTATCGGATAGTTTGCTCCCGGCATTGCATTTGGAGCCCAGTTCGCATGATTCACCATGGCTTCCGGTCCAACGGGAACAGCCAGGTAGATCATTTCGTCATCCACATTTTCCATAATGCCATCGTAGTGCATACCGTCACTCATCTGTACACATACATAACGGTGCATGTGTTCCTTGCATATTTTCTTTGCTTCCACTTTTTCCACTTGCCAACGCCTCCCTGATTCTGCTCTTGATCACCTTTTCATGGTATTCAGAACTGGGCGAATTGACACTACTGACGAGAAACACAAAAAAAGAAGCACCCCGTGAGCGGCTTCCTTGGAAGTCTGCTGCGCGGACATCTATTCAGGAAACGTCCTGATCAGATGTCCGCCGGGGTACTTAAATAAAGTTTGTCGGCTTAACTGTAGTATAACAGCGAGATGAACCTGTATCTGTGATGTAACTCACTCCGCTATGTTGTACAAGCAAGAAAAGAAATATTTTTACAATAAATAACATTCGGAAATAGTGCGTGTTTAAAAAGGGCGGTTTTCAGTACCAAAAAGACGGGATAAAGCTAGAAATGGAGTAGCGGAGCATAGATAGAGCTACGTGAGAACCGCAATGTTTCCGAAGGAAACAACCTTCGTAAGCCCCTACTTATTTCGGCTGAATTCCATATTCGATGTTGATGATGCCCCCTAGGCACCATTCGTAATCAAAAGCGGACTTTTTGAACAACCTCTATTATTCATTTTGCTTGGACTATTAGAGGCGCTTCTATGATCTATATTGCTTACACATTGCCCTCTACAGGGTCTCCAAGACCACACGTGAGCCGTTTCCGGCCTCACCTGCCGGAATCACCACAAGTTTGCGCGGCAAGCGTGCACGCAGTTCAGGTACGTGACTGATTACACCAACAGCCAATCGGTCGTCATGCAGTTTTTCCAGAGACGTAATGACGGTATCCAACAGCTCAGGGTCAAGTGTACCAAACCCTTCATCCAGGAAGAAGAATTGAAGTGGGTACTGACCTCGCAACTGAATCTGGGCTGACAGTGCCAAAGCCAGTGACAACGAAGTCAAAAACGTCTCGCCACCTGACAACGTTGATACCGGTCGTTTGACTCCCCCGTTGGCATCATCACAAATCACAAAACCACCACCGGAATCCACCTCCAGTGAATAACGCTGTTTGGTCAGGAAGCGCAGACGCTGAGATGCCGCATGACTAACCTGCATCAGTTGTTCTTCAGCAATATACTCGACAAAAGCATTGCCTCTGAACGCGGATTGCAGTTTGCTGAGCAGTTCGCCTTGACGGCTTACCTCCACCCGCTTGTTCTCCAGTTCGGTCCAGCGAACATGTCGCTGCTCCACATCCTCCAGATCACGTTCTGCACGTGCTTTGGCACGAAGGGCAGCCTCATCCTGAGTCCGGACCTGCTGCAATCGTTCGGTGCACGCTAACCACTGTTCCTCCGATACGGCAGCACCACCCAGCTTTTGTTCCAGTTCACGCAATTGGGATGCCAGTTCACGCTCACGTTCACGGTGCTGCTGGATCTCTCCTGCCAGTCGTTCTGCTTCCTGGGAAGGAATTGCCGCGGATACAACAGCATCATCCGAGTCAAACGGGGATTGTTCCAGCAATTGCTTCCACCGCTCCTGTGCCTGTTGCAGATGCTCTGTTGCCGAGGCGGCTGCCTGTTGAGCCATAACGTCTCTTTTGGCTGATTCCTGCTTCAGCGTGTCCGCTTCTTTGAAGCGTTGTGCCGAGTCCGAAGCTATTTTCCGCAGTCCATCCAGACGAGCCTGAGCCGCAGCAATCAGGTCTTCTACCCGCAGCTCCCCAACCCACTGACGCAAGCGTTCTTCCTTCTCGGCCAGTTGTTTGCTATTGCCCTGCCACTGCGTTTGCCACTGAATCAGTTGTTTGTCCAATTCGACCAGCTTCTGCTGAAGAGATTGAATGATCTGGTCTTTTTCCTCAAGGAACGTCACGCTTTTGTTCAGACGTTCCTTGATGTCTTCGGCGCGCGCATCGCGCTCCTGCATCGCCTGATAGAGGGCCTTGGCCTCCTCCTGAGCGATGCCCGGCAGTTCCGCGGCCCAGCGGCCCTGCAAGGCAGCCGCTGCGGCCTCGCTCTCGGCCAGCTTGCGCTCCGCCTGGGCGAGCCCGGCACGGCCGGCCTCTTGCGCAGCTGCCGCTTCCATGCGGCGCTGCTGCGCGCCCACAGCCGCCTGCTGCAACGCGGCGGCTTCGGCCTGGAGCGGCGCTGCTGCGGCAGCCAGCGCCTGCGCGGCTTCGCGCAGCGCAGCGGCACGCGATGCCCAGCCTGCCGGGGAGCGCCCGTGTTCGGGCGACCCGGCGGGCTCGGGCTCCGCTGCCGCAGGCGCGGCCTCGGCTGCGGCAGGAGCTTCGCCGGCCGCAGCGCCAAGCTGCGTCAGCAGGCTGCGACGTTCGTGCAGCTGCTGGCGCAGCCCAAAGCGCAGCTCCTGCAGCTCCGCGTGCAGGCTGCGCAGCAGTTCCAGGTCCGCATCGCCTGCGTGCGGACCTTCTCCCGGCGGCGCAGCCGGGAGCGGGTGGTGCGGCGAGCCGCACACCGGGCATGGCTCGCCGTCACGCAGCTCGGCGCGCAAGGCGGAGGACAGCCGGTGCAGCTCCTGCTCACGCATTGTGCCACGCAGCTGTTCCTCCGCTAGAGCCAGCAGGCTCTGTTCGCGACTGATGTCCTGCTCACAGGCAAGCAAGGCCTCAAGACCTGCTGACGCCTGTTCTACCAGATGCTGACGCTGATCACTCAGGCGTTTTTCTTCCTCAGCCGCCGCCTTCAGCTTGTCGGCTCCCTGTTCTGCCGATTGCTTATAGGCCTGCATGTCAGCCTTATTTTGTTGCAACTGCTCCGCGGCAGTATCCACACGATGTTTCAGTTCAAGTGCAGCTTGAAGTTGCCTGCGTTCCTCTGACTTCACTTCATTTGGCTTAAGGCTCTCCTGTAGTTCCTCACGCCGTTTGCGTCCACGCTGTTGCAATTCCTTTTCTTTCTCAAGCTGCTGTCCCAGCGCAGTCTGTTCGCTCTGCCCCTGTTCCAGCAACTGCGCGAGGCGCGAGCAATCGGTCTGAAGTCCGTCCCGTTCACGTTGCAGCTCTTTCGCTTGTTCGAGTTGCTCCAGGCGCAGCAAAAGTTTCGGTTCTTCCTCAGTCATTTGCTTGCGTGCCGTCTCAGCCTTCTCCGCTTCCTGAACAGCCAGACGCTCATGTTCCAGTGCTTGCTGATGAGCTGTCTCGGCAGTGTCCTGCCGCTGTTTCTGTGTAGCCGTGGCATCTCGAACCGTCTGCAATGCAGGCAGTATTGCATCTGCCGCAACGGATTGTTTCAGCCGTTGTTCGCCTGCCTCGACCTGCGGTTCCAGCGCTTTAAGCTTCTGCTGTTCATCCGTACGGGCATGCCGTTCGTTACTTAACTCACGAATTTTGCCCAGTTGTTCAGCTTCCTTTGCAGCTTCATCCAGCGCTTTGCGGGATAATGCAGACTGCTGAACAGCGGTTTGAAGAAGACGTTTCGTTTCTTCCAGCGTCTCCTTGCTGGCATTGCCCAGTCCCTGTTGCTCCGCAGCGAGAGATTGGTGAACCATATCATTATCCTTGACCCGACGGCTTAATTTGATGGCCAGCCGATCCCCATACTTCTCCAGATGGAATAAGCGTTGCAGCATCTGGCGACGTTCACTGCCTTTGAGTGACAAAAACTCGGCAAACTTCCCTTGCGGAAGCACCACTGCCCGTGTAAAATCATCCATCTTCAAACCGATCACATCTTCAACACAGCGATTCACATCTGCCAATTTGTCGGCAAGTACCTGTTCTTCGCCATTGACCGTCTCTATGAATTTGCTGATCGTGTTACTCACCGACACTTCATTATTTCGTTTGAAACGTCGCTCTACCCGGAACCTCCGAGTGCCTTCCGCCGACATCAGTTCAAATGTAAAAGCAACCGACAACGAATCCTCTGCATGATTCATAATGCCTTGCGTCCCGTTCACAGCACGTTCCACTTTTCCATACATGGCGAGTGTGATGGCATCGAGCAAGGAAGATTTACCACTACCCGTTGGACCGAAAATACCGAATAGCCCCGTCTCTGTAAGCACGGTAAAATCAATCTCCTGCATCTCCCGATAACTTTGCAGTCCGGCAACTTTTAATAGAATCGGCTTCATCTTTCCTCGACCTCCTCACGCACTCCCGGCTCGTCTTCATCCACAAGTTCTAGGAAAAGCTGTACCAGGCTGTCTTCCGGTTGTGCACCACCGGTCTGACGCTGATAAAATTTACGGAACAGTTCGTGGACCGGCAGTTCCGATCGTTGCTCCAAAAGTCCTGCTGCAGCCATCTCGGGATACACGGGGCGTATGTGAATGATACCTTCATGTGATTTTCGCAGCTGCTGAATCTCCTTCAGGGACATCGCCTCGTCCAGCCACACTTCCATGTCAATAAAAGCCTGTGGATCACGTCCCTCATCCAGCCAGCGATATACTTCTGCCAGACCACCACGGGCCTGCCAACGCACAAGCGGACGCCCGGATGTTAACAAAACTTCCTCTACCTGTGCAGCTCCGCCCGGTGCCAGATCAACCATCGTGACAGACTTGCTCTGCCCTGCTTCCGAGAAGCTGTAAGCGAGAGGAGAACCGCTGTATCGAATCACACCGTCTCCTTTGACAGCCTGTGCACGATGAAGATGCCCGAGTGCCGTGTATTGCGCACCTGTCGATAAAGACGAAGGGTCCACCGTGTAGGCCCCACCGATCTGAATCGGACGTTCCGAATCACTCTCAAGACCGCCGAGCACATAGATATGACTCATGGCCAAGTTCACGGTATCCGGGCGGAAAGAAGCTGCCAGACGCTGCATTAACATGCCCACCCGGTGGCTATATGCCTGACGAAGCACATTTTCATCCCCATCTGTTGTCAGCAGTTCATTCAATCTGGCTTCAGAAGGATAAGGCAATGCGGCAATCTGTGCAATCTCTCCGGTACGTTGTGCATGGATGGTTACTGCTTCTGAAGTAGGCATGCCTACGAGTGTGATGCCCTGTCTGTTCACAAGCGGAGTCACAGAAGCCACCCGCTCTGGCTGATCATGATTTCCTGCAATCACCACGAGGGGTCTTCCATGCTCCGTCAGACGCGCTGCCGCTTCATAAAAAAGTTGTTCCGCCGCTGCGGGAGGATTCACCGAATCATACACATCTCCAGCCATTAATATGGCATCCGCCTGCTGCTCATCAGCCAACCTGACGAGTTCATCAACGAAATCTTCCTGTTCACGCAGTCGGCTTCGTCCTTCAAGCGTTTTTCCCAAATGCCAGTCCCCTGTATGCAAAATACGCATCGTCCGTTCCACCCCTCTCCCATATGAAATCCATGGTTTACAATTCCGATCCAGTTCTTTTACAATTCCACTGCATGTCCACCATCAAAAAAGTACAGCCATTTCCGATCAACTTTCCGTCCCAATATATCTTCAATGGCCCGTCCATACAGATCTAGCTGGAAGCGATAATTTTTGGTGAGTTCACCCAAACCACCACGATGCTCCAATACCCGATCCGTCTTGTAATCAAGCAAGACAAGCTCGCCGTCCACCTCATACAGACAATCGATAATCCCCTGTACAAGCACGGTTTCATTTTCAATCGTTGCCTGCATTTTGCTATCTTCTTTTAACATCTGTATATCTGAGTTCGTCGCCCGTTCATGTAGCCATTCCACTGGAGACTGATGTGCCGGAAGTCCATACACAAACGGAATTTCCCGTTTCACCCACTTTGCACGCAATAATTCTTTCCCTGGTTCTGTATTGAAAAATCCGGCCAGTTCTTCAGGTTCGATAGCCGCAGCATGATGGGGCAGCAAAATCTGAAGCTTAATCAACCGCTCAATCGTCTGTTCAATAAGCTGTGAATCAACGGATGATCCATCTATAGGAAGATGCTGCATCAACGTATGATACACATTCCCCCGTTCTGCCCCTGTCAGCTGCGTTGCCTCCATGAATTTCGGACGACGCAGGTGCAGTTTGAAAGACGTACCCACAGATCCCGCATCCGGAACGTTCACCGTAGGGTTTGAATCTGACCCTGATCCAGTCTCGCGCTCGTTAAATTCATCGGATACGCCACGTAGTACATGGCCTGCTTCATCTTTGGTGTAATTGATTCCTGGGGTGTTGTGAGCCAATAATTTCTCGGACTGTTCTCCCAGTTCCTCCATCACCTCTACGGACTGGATATCCTGCATCGCAAGTAACGTTTTCAACTCCGTGACAGATGTACTGGCTGCTACTTGAGTTGCTGCTTCGTAGGGGTACGTCCATGAAAGCCGTTGATCAACCTCGTGGATCAGTTCTGTCTCCTCTAGTTGAAGAGCTACTGTATCGGCACCTTCATCTTCAATGTTTTGGTTAGCCGTATCTTGTGCACTCTTCGTCAGCTCTTCTACCGTTGAAGATGTAACCAACTTCACGGGTTGAACCGCTTTTAGTGCAGCAATTCGCTCTTTCCGAACCGCAGTCATCCCGTCTTCTTCTCCGAGTGTCTGATCCACCACATGGTCACGGGACACCTGATCGGCGGAAATAATAGAGATTGCCCATCGTGATTGATCATCTGCAAGACAAGCTGAGAACGAATCATTGCTTCCAGCAAGTTCACGCAGCACAACCGCATCTGGATGTCTCATCAGGGATGGTCCAATCCAGTCCAGGTAACTCCGTCCAGCAGCAAGCAGATAGTCTGGCAATGCCAGTTCAGGGCTGTCCTTGACCTGAGACCACGCGAGCGCTTTTTTCGCGGCATCTTTTACAGTACCCAGCAAAATCATTTTCTCTTTGGGACGGGTCAACGCAACATACAGCACACGCATCTCTTCAGCAAGCAGTTCAAATTGCGCACGACGACGAATCGCCAGATTGGCTAATGTAGGATAGGCAACCCGGTTCTCACGATCCACAAACCTCGGACCAAATCCCAGTTCCTTATGCATTAGAAACGGTGCGTTCAAGTCCTGCTGATTGAACATCTTGGATATGCCACCGACAAAGACAATTGGAAACTCCAAACCCTTACTCCGGTGAATCGTCATGATACGTACGGCGTTGTCCTGCTCCCCAGAACTACTTGTTACAGTCCCGAGGTCTCCCCCGTTTTCCCGCAGTCTGGAAACATAGGTCAGGAAACGGAACAAGCCGCGATTCGCAGTTGATTCCTCATATTGTCGTGCGCGATCGTACAATGCCTTAAGATTACTTTGACGTTGCAGTCCTCCTGGAAGACCACCAACCCAGTCCAAATAACCGGTTTCCCGATACATACGCCAGATCAGTTCACTTAGACTGCCTTGTCTTGCCTCAAGTCTCCACTGCTCCAATTGACGCATAAAACGAATTAATTTTTGCTGTAACTCCGAGCCTGAGATCTCCGTTATGCCCAGATCCTCACTTACATGTCCAGTAACACCAGCATCCTGCATTCCATCTGTATGCCCTGTATGCACATCGAATTCATACCCATTCTCCAGGATCTCTGCCTCGACTGAAGCTGCTGTCTCCCGCTGTCCCTGTTCCATCTCTGACCAGGCTTCCGGCCACTGTAACTGGACGATATTGGAATCAGGATCGTTATCCTGACGGGATTGCGGTACGGCATTAGTGGAGGAATTGTTCCATTCACCAGCAGCAGATACAACCGCATCATAGAATGACTGTCTTTTGTCACCAAGCCGAATCTGTGCCAGTTCCTCTTCATCCAGTCCGACAATCGGAGAACGAAGCACGGAAGCAAGCGGAATATCCTGCCTTGGATTATCAACAAGCTGAAGCAGAGACATCATGATTTCCACTTCTGTAGCCTGGAAGTAGCCCTTGCTCTGTTCTCCTCCAGCAGGAATTCCCTGCTGTCTGAATTCCTCAATCATGAGCGGAGCCCACATCAAGGTTGAACGCAACAAGATGACCATGTCACCGTAACGTGCCGGGCGCATCGTTTGCAGGGCTTTGTCATATACATGGAGGGCAGGTTTGTCCGTATCCCCAACCATCTCACGAATACGCCTTGCGATCGCCCTCGCTTCCAACTGGGCTGTTTCAAGCTCGGCACTCTCCAGTTCTGCGGAGATCGATGCATCCCCATTCTCATCCGTACTCTCTGTCAGATCAGGACCACCACCCTGACGATCGATCAGCATGAGTTCAGGTGTATACGCCTCATCGCCAAGCGTCTCTGACGGGAACGTAGCCCCATATGCCAGTTGCGCTCGTTCATCGTAAGCAATCTCTGCCACACCTTCGTTCATGAGTTGCCGGAATAACATATTGACCGAATGCACGACTTCCGCACGACTGCGGAAATTCCGTGCAAGATCAATACGTTGACCTGTACGATACAGACGATCTTCCACCATTCCATCCTCACGTGCGCTTGCTCCATACTGGCGATACTTGTTCATAAATAATCCCGGCTCGGCCAACCGGAAACGATAAATACTCTGCTTGACATCACCGACCATGAATCGGTTACCCGGGTTTTCTCTGGAGATGAGCTTCACGATATCTTCCTGAACCGTATTGGTGTCCTGATATTCATCAAGCAACACTTCATCGAATCGCGAACGGTACTCCATAGCCGCATCGGAAGGCATCGACAGTTCAGGCGTTGAATCCTCATGTCGCAAAATGTGAAGGCAGTAGTGCTCCAGATCACTGAAGTCAACTTGCCCCCGTTCCTGTTTGGCCTGTCGATAACGTTCTCCAAATGTACTAACCAGCCTCGACAGTTCCTGCATGAGTGGTGCCGCTTGCTCCAGCTCCTGCCAGAACGAAAAAGCACTTCTTCCAAACAATGAACCTTTCAGGTCGGTAACTGCCTTTTTCGCAGCCTCACGGAGTTCTTTCACCTGATCCTGTAAAGCCGGGTCCGTTTGATCCTTTTTGCAGGGTTTCAGTTTGCCAAATGCAGCGGGTTGAAACACTTCAGGCAACCTCTCCCATGGCATAATCTCAACCGCAGACAGCAGCTCTTCCACCATCACCAGATCTTCTTTTAACGTATCTGCATAAGGTGCCGGACCTTCAGGCTGCATGGAAATATGAATGCCTTGACGGAGTAGTCCTGCTGCACCACTCAAAGCAAGAGCCGCATCACGCAAAATACTCTGAACCCATGCTGAATGTCCAAGTGCCTCCACACTTTCCACCTGAAAAGCAGATGCCATCTCTGAGAGCCAATGATCCGGCCAGGAATGACTGCGGGAGAAATCATACAATCGTTGCACCAGTCGATGCATCGCATCATCATTTCGTTCTCCACTGAACCAGTCGACCAATTCGCGGAATGTACTACCTTCATCTTCTTCGCCATACTTTTCCTCAAATAGTTCTTCAAGCAGTTCCTGGCGCATGATTTCCGCTTCATTTTCATTCAATATACGAAAAGCCGGGTTCAACGGAATTTGCTGATAATAACGGCGAATGACTTCCATACAGAATGAATGCAGCGTTGTAATAGATGCCCGTCCAAGCAGCGACAGCTGTTTACGCAGATGCTCTTCTCCAGGCCGTTCTTCAAGCGCACGTTCCAGCGCTTCCCGAATCCGTTGTTTCATCTCGGCGGCGGCCGCTTTGGTAAACGTGGCTACAAGTAAACGATCCACACTGAATCCTTGGGAGGGATCTGCGATCTTGCGAATAATTCGTTCAACCAGCACGGCTGTCTTGCCTGATCCCGCAGCTGCGGCAACAAGGATGTCTTCTCCGCTTTCCGAGATGGCACTCCACTGGTCATCACTCCAGAAGCTTCCTTCCGGTTTTGGCATATTCGTCATGATGTTTCCCCTCCCTTGGTGTGAGATAACATATCCCAGATTTGCTGTTTGCCCGGTTTGGACAACAGGTTATATTCATTTCCTTCAATATTCTCATCAAACTGACAAACAGGTTTATACGGACAGAACGTGCACGCCACTTCCTGCTGAATACGATAAGGCTCAATGGCCACATCCCCATCCGTAATCCGGGTACCAATCTCGCGGATATTACTGCGAACCGAAGCAAGCAGCGTATCCCATTGCTCTGGCGTAGCTACAGCGGCGCTGCTATAAAAGCTTCCGTCCGCCTTAAGAGCAACTGGAATAATCGCTGAATACCCCTTATCCAGGGTGTTGTCCATTTGTGCGATTGCATCCAAGTCCGCGAGCAGCAAACCTTTCATTTTGAACCGTTTCAACAGTTCTTGTCCGGCCTGCTCCGATGTCATGCCATTTGCAGATTGCAACAGCGGGTTATGCACATGGAAATACAACGTTCCTCCCGGCATCGCCGTTTCTCCAAGCCATTCCTCGGCAGCACTAAGCAGCACCTCCAGATAGGTGAGCATCTGCAATGACAGACCATAATACACTTCATGAAGCTTGAGGTCCGTTTGGCTTGATTTATAGTCAATGACACGCAGGAGCAGACCATTCTCTCCTTCTGCGACATCCACACGGTCAATCCGACCCACGATCTCCATCACACAGCCGTTTTCCAGTTCAAAACGTAGTGGCGGCAACGTTTTATCCGGTCCAAAATCAAGCTCCAATCCAATCGGTTCAAAACTTCCGCGTCTGGACTGTTCACCGAGAATAACGGATGCCCGGCTCACGATGTCCTTCAATTTGCGGAAAATATAACCGTATCGCTTGGTGCTTAGCAAAATCTCCCCTTGCAGCTGTGGTGCAATCTGCTCCACGGTTTGCTCGGCTTCCTGACGACATTGGTCTGGAGTCAAGCTGCCCCAACTACGATTTTCTTCACGCAACCGCATAGCCAGTTGGCTAAGTGCAGCATGAAACAGTTGTCCGATATCAGGAGCCTGAAGGCGGTACAATTGCCGTTCTTTGAGACGCAACCCGTGCGAAGCAAAATGGGAGAACGGACAAGCGACGAAACGCTCCATTCGCGAAACACTCGTCCTCACCTCTGTGCCATACAATCTGCGACTGGTAGCTGTACGTAGTGGCAATGCCCGATTACGATAAAAGATCGATCCCATCAACCGCTCCAGCTGAGGTCTGCTTGTCTCTCGAGATACATGCCAATTGTAGACCGCCCACCACATTTCAGGGATGTCTTCTCCGCGGCGCCATTTGCGCAATTGTCCAATGAGCGCAGACAGACTCTGACCTGGATGGGTGACATAGGACCAATGCGCTTCTTCAGAGTTCGCAACCGGTGGTTGAGCGAGTAATGGCTGTTCTTGTAAACCAAACATCTTCCGTACATGGCGGACAATCTCGGAAGGAAACAGTGCTTTCCCCTCATCATCAGCAACCGGGTAACTCAGCCACAACTGGCTGCTTGCGGCTGTAAGTGCCGTATAGATCAGGAAACGTTCATCCAGCATCTGCCTTGTTGCACCTGGTCCAAGCGCCATGCCACGTTCCGTCAGTAACGCTCTCTCCAGTTCCGTTAATAAGCCATCATCCTGAGGTACGGCGGGTAATTCACCATCAACGGCGCCAAGGATAAATACGTATTTGATGTCCTGAAGTCGTGTACGGTCCATGGAACCCACCAAAACCTGATCAAGTGCCGGTGGTACCAGACCCAGCTTCAGTTCCGTCAATCCGGTCTCGATCATCCCGGCAAACAGCGTGATATCCAGCCGTTCATTCCCCATCATATCGACCATCTGATCCAATAAATCCAGCACAGCTCCCCACATCTGCCGATGTTCTCTCGAACGTTCGGGGTCCCCCTGAGCTTTAGCTTCAGCAGACATATTCTCCAGCTTCCATGGAATCTCAGCATCTTCCAGCAGTCTGTATAGTGCCTCGCACTGGGCTTTGGCTGTCTTTGCCTTTTTCATTCGTTTCTCAAAAACACCCAAGGAATCTGTAATGACCGTTCGGCAGTTCTCCATTAAAGAAAGCATCTGGTCCCGTCCTCGACTACGGCCATCCTGACCGTTGTCTTCCAGCGACAGGCTTGGTACATACTTCCATGGTTTGCCGTCGGTCCAGCGATACCCGTGAATACCACAAGCCAGTACATAATTCTCAAGCTGGTCCATATCTTCACGAGTGATGGAACCATCACGCGGAAGCAGCAGATCCGTTTTGACACAGCGAAATACATCCTCGTAACGCCAGTGGCGACGAACAATATCCAATGCGGAACGGATAAACTCGGATAATGGATGATGAAGTTCATTTCTTCTGCGGTCCAGAAAGACGGGTACGTCATAATCCCTGAATAGAGGTTCAGCTATATCGGCGTAGGTATCCAACTGACGAACAAGTACCGCCATATCCCGATAACGCGCACCTTCGTTTTGCGCCAAACGCCGCATCTCACGCAGTGCCCCCTCCATCTCAGCTCGTCGGTTCTCCGCTGCAACCAGTCGGATTCCGGAATCAAGGCCTTCACTTTTCCAACGAATTCGCCGGTCGAAACCAGCCTCCAGATGAGCAAGTCCCGGACGATCCTTGTATCTCGGTGGAATCTCCGAATCTAGCACGGTTATATCGCTCGGTATACCCAGTTCGTCAGCCATCCCTTTCAGGCGCGCATAGGCACTTGCCGTGGGATAGAACAGTTCCAGTTCCCCAGGCAGTGCGCCGTGATCATAAGGACGATCCAATGTCAGTGCAATCGTCACGGAAGAGGACTGCAACATCAGTCGACCAATCACACTCATCTCCTGTGGTGTGAATCCCTGAAAACCATCAATCCAGATCTGGGCATCCTGCAGCAATGCACTTTCCGACAAACGATCTGTCAGCTCAGTCAACGTGTCTTCATCATCAATATATAAATGGGTCAGTTCCTGTTCATAGTCACGATATATCAGATTCAAGTCATGCAACTTGTCCTCCAGAATCGGCGAAGTGGATGAGGTATTCTCTCCAGACAGCCCGTCTTCCAGCAATGATGGATCAACTTCATAACGTTTAAATTCACTATATAACTCATTTAATTCGCCTATAAAACCCAGCTGGCTGCCGGATGCACCAAACAGCTTCAATTCTTCCTTACGGCGCTGGATTACTTTGTAGAGCAGCATCTTTTTGCCTTCGGCTCCGATCGGAATACGAGCAGAACCGCCTGCTTCCTGCATTACGCGATAGGCTAGACGGCGAAAGCCCAGCACTTCTGCACGCATCGTACCTTTAATTGCTCCAGAAGACACCAACGCTTGCTCTGTTCGAAAGGAACTCTGTTCTGGAACGAGTAAAATCAAAGGTTTACCTTGCGGTTCTTGTTGAAGCAAGGTTGTAATTTCCCGGGTAATCAGCGAGCTTTTGCCGCTGCCTGCCCGGCCAATAACAAAACGAACGGACATGTCTAATCCTCCAAACTACACGTACAAGATTTTAATTCCCAGTATAACATATTTGACTTGGTTCGGAACATACGTTTGCCACTATCCGGTAAAAACGGAGATCATCTCCGTTAACACAGCCAAACAGCAAAAAGCCCGCAGCTATCACACTGTGGACTTTTTGCCAAAAGTATCATTTATTTAAACTTCACTTTATCTCACGAGAAATTAAAAAAAGTAAAACGAGACTCTTCTAATTCTTTTTACTGCGCACTTCGAAAATAGCAAATTTCAGGTAATGTCCTTCATCCACGCCCAAAATTTGCGGGTGGTCCTTACCTGCTGCCTTCCAGTCAATTAGACGCAGCACTTTGCCTGCATCTTCGGCTGCATCGGCAATCGTATCCAGGAAAAGGTCAGGACGCATGTGATACGAACAGCTGGCTGTTACCAAATATCCGCCCTCATTGACCAGTTTCATTCCTTGCAGGTTGATATCCTTATATCCACGGCATGCACCTTTGACTGCTGATTTCGTTTTGGCAAATGCAGGAGGATCAAGGATGACCACATCAAATGTTTTACCGCCAGCTGCAAGCGCTTTGGATGTATCCACTTTCTGTTCGCCTGCACGTGCACGTGCGGTACGTTCATCCAGCCCTTTCACTTGTTCACGCAAGTACTGGAATGCATCAGCAACTACGAATTCGACCCGGTCGGTGAAACCGTTAAGCTCCACATTTGTTCGTGCACTCTCAATGGCATGTTCCGAAATATCTAGACAAGTCACTTTCTTGGCTCCATACTTGCAAGCATTCAACGTAAAGCTTCCCGTGTGTGAGAAACACTCCAGTACGGTGGCACCGTCCCAATAAGGGAATGTAACTACCTTACCGCTTTTATTCACAGGCAACATCTGCTGTGTGCCATCCTGCTCGGTCGTTTGTAGTGTGATTCCACTCTTGTAGCCCCAACCCTTCATGAGCGGTTCGATCGCTGCACGATTCTCGCGTTGGTCGAAGAAGTAACCTGTCTTCTGCCCTTCCACGATATCCACTTTAATGAGTAGTCCATTCTCTGTAACCGTGACATGTCTTGGGCAATCTCCGTACAGTGGACCTTTGGTCTGCTCCAAACCTTCCAGTTCACGAATCGAGACATCACTGCGCTCATATATGCCTTCCGGCTGCATTACTTCAATGAGTGCCTGTACGATGGCTTCACGGCAACGTTCCATGCCAAGTGTAAGCAACTGTACAACGAGGATGCTGCCGAATCGGTCAACGATCAAGCCTGGTAGAAAATCAGCTTCGCCGTAAACGAGGCGGTATGCCTCTCCATCCTGGATAAAACGTTCCCGATGACGCAAGCAATCGCGGAAACGCGCTGCAAAAAACGCGGTGTCCATCTGTTCGGACTCAAGCGGTTGATACGCTACAACTCTTACAGTGATCTGAGATGCGGGATTGTAATATCCTGTCGCCAGATAGCGACCTTGATGATTCAATATATTGACCAGATCTCCCGGCTCCGGGTTTCCGTCAACAGAGGCAATTTCATTGTTAAATATCCATGGATGTGCATGTTCAAGCCGCTTTTTGCGACTGCGTTCGAGTGTAACTGATGGCAAGGTAGATCCACTTCTTTCATAGTTAGTTGAAAACTAGGTTTGGTGCAAAGGAGACGCTACGGCGACGAATTGTTCCTCTGATCGCTGTTATCCCCAGATTTTTTTGAACTCCCTTTTCTCAAAGGGAAAATCCGGGGATAAAGGCGAGCGCTTCGCTTCTTCGGTAACAATTTCGTCTTCTTCGCTGCGTTTGCACGAATCACCGTATCTTTCGAATTGGGGTGGGGCAGTTGAGAGCATGTTGGCGCTAAGCTGTTACTTTAAGCGCTGTATCAGTGACACTACAGCGACGAATTGTTCCTCTGATCGCTGTTATCCCCAGATTTTTTTTGATTCCCTTTCTTAAAGGGAAAACCCGGGGATAAAGGCGAGCGCTTCGCTTCTTCGGCAACAATTTCGTCTTCTTCGCTACGTTTGCACGAATCACCGTATCTTTCGAATTGAGGGGCCGATAATTTAGGTCGCTTCCCTCTGAATTCCTTTAGGCTTGTCATGGTTGTCTTTTCTTACTCATAGGATGAGTTAAGGAACCCGGACGGAAGGAATGATATTTCTATGTTTAGAGATGTGATATTGCCCCTACTCTATGGGCTTATTATCTTTTTTGGTGGCATGAAGCTGATGGAGACGGCCTTGCAGCGCATGGCAGGGCCCATGTTGGCAGGTTGGCTCAATCGTGCCACCTCTGCTCCTTGGAAAGGCATGGCCTTCAGTGCGGGCGCAACAGCCCTGTTACAGAGCAGTACTGCGGTCACCGTACTTACCATTGGACTGGCTAATGCCAGATTAATTACCTATGGACGCACACTTGGCATCATCCTCGGCACCAACATCGGGACATGCCTGACGACGGAGCTGGTGGGACTGCAGATCGGACGTGCTTCCCTACCGCTACTCGTCCTGTCGCTAACGGGCTGGGCCATGTTTGTTGTTCTTGGTGAACGCAATCTGGCCGCTCCTGAACGCACGCGCCAGACTCTGTTTAACATCCAGTACAGCTTCCTCGCAGCTGCGGGATTTGCACTTGTTATGACAGGCATTCAGGTGATGCAATCCATTGCCTTACCCTTGCGGAGCATGGGCGTATTTCAATGGTTTCTCGACCGCTCGGCCGACAGCTTGTGGTGGGGCTTCCTGGCAGGTGCCTGTCTGACAGCGCTCATTCACAGCAGCGCGGCTGTCATTAGCATGGCGATTACGCTCGCTGCCACAGGGGTATTGCCTGTGGAGATCGGCATCGCCATTGTGATCGGGTCCAATGTGGGGACCTGCATCACCGCTGTGATTGCTGCCGCGGGCGGAGCATCCGCAGGCAAATTTGTTGCAGCCTCCCATGTTGTATTAAACATTGCGGGAGCGCTGCTGTTTATGCCGCTGATCGGCCAGCTGCATGCAGCTTCGGCCTGGCTGTCAGCGGACAACGGGGCACAGATTGCGCATGCCCAGACCCTTTTTAACATCACCAGTTCACTGCTTGCTTTGCCATTCTGTTACTTGCCAATCTGGCACAAAAAACCACCGGTCCACGCCCCAGCGGCGAAGTCACCCGTGGCTTGATGATCTGCCTATCCATACCCACAGAGCGCGCGGCTAACTGACTCGAACAATAATGCGTTATACGTTAAAGCCTAACTTGTTCAGGGCTACACGCAAGATATCATCGTTATTATCATATCCGCTCTGCTGCTGTAAGGACCATGCTTCTTCTGGAGCATACCAATCCACACCCTTGATTTCTTCAATCTGAGGCTGTAGATCACCACTCTCGGCTTCAACGAGATAATAATGAACTTCCTTGTCCACCGGGCCAAAATCTGCATGTTGGTACGTGTAAGCAATGATATCGACCGGCTCTACAATGCGACCCACCATACCTGTCTCTTCCAAAATCTCGCGCAGTGCCGTCTGTTCGATTGTTTCTCCATCTTCCATCTTGCCCTTGGCGAGAGTTGTTTTACCATAACGATCTACGATAAGCTGAATTTGAAGACGTCCGTCTTCCCCTGTTCTATAAACAACTCCGCCTGCTGAAATTTCTTTTTTGTTCATCGTGCTCTCCCCCATCAACTTCGATATCTTTATCTTATTTTTTGCAAAAGAAGGACCTCATCTCCCCGGGTAAGCTCCCCAAGGAAATGAAATCCTTGTTTCTGACGCCTCGATCACATCGCGGCGGACTTAAGATTCTCTTCCAACACACGTACCAGCGTAGCCTGACTCTCGTTGACGCCGGCTTCAACCACTTTGACTCGGCACACTTTACCGACCATATCCATCGTTCCGTCAAAGACCAGTTGAATGTAGTTGTCGCTATAACCGTGCAGCTTGCCACTTCCCTCGCGGCCTTTGGCTTCACCTTCGGGAATAACATCCAGTACCTGTCCGACAAACTGCCCAGCGTACTCCAGTTGCATCTGCTCAGACAAGTCAATCAGTTCATGCACACGTGCATTTTTGACCTCTTCGTCCACCTGATCTTCCATCCGTGCTGCTGGTGTACCCGTACGCTTGGAATAAGGGAATACGTGCATTTCGGAAAAACCGATCTTCCGCATCAACTCATAGCCATTACGGTACATCTCATCCGTCTCACCTGGAAATCCAACAATAATGTCTGTTGTAATCGCTACATCCGGCATTGCTTCCCGAATGCGAAGCATCTTGTTGTAAAACTCTTCTGTCGTATATTTGCGGCGCATGCGTTTCAATACCGTATCATCACCCGCTTGCAGCGGAATATGGAAGTGGCGAACGAGTTTGTCCGAACGTTTGATCACGTCGAGCATACGGTCGTCAATCTGACTGGCTTCAATCGAGCTGATTCGAATACGCTCCAGCCCCTCTACCTTGTCCAGGTCCCACAGCAGATCGGTGAGATCATAATTCTCCATGTCATCACCATACCCACCTGTATGAATACCGGTCAGAACAATCTCCTTGTATCCGGCGTGTACGAGCTGATGCGCCTGTTGAATAATGCTATTCGCCTCACGGCTGCGTGAGAGACCACGAGACCACGGAATGATGCAGAATGTGCAAAAGTTATTGCATCCATCCTGAATTTTCAGGAATGCTCGGGTACGATCAGCAAAATCAGGTACATCCATCTCTTCAAACACACGGGTTTTCATAATATTACGCACCGCATTAACCGGTTGACGGGACTCCTGAATTTCATTAACATA
This sequence comes from Paenibacillus sp. FSL R5-0701, assembly GCF_037973995.1. Taxonomy (NCBI): domain Bacteria; kingdom Bacillati; phylum Bacillota; class Bacilli; order Caryophanales; family Paenibacillaceae; genus Paenibacillus; species Paenibacillus sp. FSL R5-0701. The sequence goes on from NZ_CP150230.1 coordinate 4,909,383, forward strand.
TGGCAAAATCTTGTCACGGTCCTGTGTACCGATAACCAGATCCACCCCTGGGATGTCCAGAATCTCTGCCGGAGAAGTCTGCGCGTAGCAGCCTGTAACTGCCACAATCGCCTCCGGGTTGCGCCGAATGGCACGACGAATAATTTGACGGCTCTTTTTGTCGCCGGTATTGGTTACTGTACAAGTATTAATCAAGTATACATCCGCTGTCTGTTCATCAAAGTCCACTTGATTGTAACCTTCGTTTTTGAACAATTGCCAAATCGCCTCTGTATCATAGAAATTAACTTTGCAGCCTAAGGTGTAAAACGCCACGGATGGCATAATTACATTCCTCCCATTTCTCCGGATTCATATAGCACGCAAGTTAGTGCTGCCATTCCAGCTGTCTCAGCACGCAAAATGCGTTTGCCCAGTCCAACAGACACAGCACCTGCCTGATCTGCCTCTGCCGTCTCCTTCTCAGAAAATCCACCTTCCGGTCCAACCACGATCAAAACTTCTGCACTTGCATCAGGTGCAAGCTGCTCTATAAACGGCTTCAGTGCATCTCTCAGCTGTTTACCGTTTTCTTTCTCATAACAATAACATACCAGGCTATAGCCCTCAAAAGAAGATAACAGCCCTTTCCAGGAAAGCGGCTGCTCAACGGATGGAATACGATTCCGGTGACTCTGTTCTGCAGCTTCCTTGGCAATTTTCCGCCACCGCTCCAACCGTTTGCCTTCTTTCTTGGCATCATATTGCACAATCGTACGCTCTGATAGGAAGGGTACAAATGATACCGCCCCAATCTCAGTACACCTCTGGATGACTGTTTCCATCTTGTCACCCTTGGGCAAACTTTGTGCCACGGTTACACGAATCCGTGCTTCACGGTCCATAGCCAAAGACTCTACAATATTTGCAGTAACTTGGCCAACTTCAATGGTCTCAATTTCCACGAGTGCTTCTCTGGAGTTTCCGTCACTGACAATCAGTTTATCTCCAGGTTTACCACGCATAACCTTGCCGATATGGCGTGCATCATCACCTGTGATGATCACAGCGTGTTCATTAAACTGTTCTGCAGATACAAAATATCGCTGCATTAGTCAATCCACCCATTCTGTCCTGTTATGACTGGAATTCACCCCGCCTGATGACAAGCGTGAATCCAATCGCCACAGATGATCATACAACTTTTACGTGTATCTGACCAGTATATCAGCCCAAAACACGATGCGCTTTTAGCGATATAATTCAATAACCAGCTTTGCCAGATCCACATACATCGTTTGCGCAAACTCATACAAAGGTTGAATCGTCACATTTTGCAACGGAGGTATAACAAGAATCAATAGGAAGATAAAAATGGACCATTGCTCCACCCCTTGCATCTTGCGGCTGATTGAAGGTGGCACTATATCTTCCAGAATCCGATAACCATCCAGTGGGGGCAACGGAATCAAGTTAAACAGGAACAGGAAAAAGTTGGTTAAGTTAAAGATAGCGAAAAACGTTGTGATTGCTGTCAGCAACCGTTCATTATCAATGCCGCCGAGTGCGCCCGAACCAACCAGTGAAGCATAGATGATTGTACCGATGATCGCGAGCAACAGATTGCTCAGAGGCCCTGCTGCGGATACGATGATGCCCATCAATCTAGGTTTGTCGAAGTTAGCACGATTAACCGGAACTGGACGTGCCCAACCAAAGCCGGCAATAATGAGCAACAGCACACCAAACAAGTCAAAGTGTACAACCGGATTCAGCGTGACCCGACCCAACAGCTTGGCTGTCGGATCACCGAATTTGTTGGCAAAATACGCATGCGAGAATTCATGCACCGTAAATGCGATCAGGATGGTCAGCAGGAAAAAAGGAAGCTGATCGATCGGATAACGAAAGAACGAATTCCAAAAGTCCATACGTTACCCCTTTCTGGCTACAAACGCCAGCCAATCCTCATCACGGTGGATCGCACTAACTTCAAACCCGGAGGATACCAGCGCGTCATGTACAACCTGCTCTTTGTTCTTCCAAATGCCGGATACAATATAGGTACCACCAGACTCAAGCGCATGATAGACATCGTCTACGAACAACAAAATGATCTCAGCCAGAATGTTCGCCACGACAACCTTAACTGGCAGTTGCACACCTAGCGCAGGGTCCTGACTCCCGAGGACGGACAACAGATCACTCTCTTTAACCGTAATTTGTTGCTCCAGCCCATTCAGTTCCACATTCTCTCTGGCACTGATGACCGCAACTGGATCCAGATCAAGCGCCAACACATGTTTAGCACCAAGCTTTATCGCTCCAATTGCCAAAATGCCAGAACCTGTACCTACGTCAATGATTTCCTCGCCGCCTTGAATAACCGTTTCCAGTGTGCGCAAGCAGAGGGAAGTCGTTGGATGAGTTCCTGTACCAAAAGCCATACCTGGGTCAAGTTCAATAATTTTCTCATCCGGACTTTCTGGCGTATACTCTTCCCACGTTGGTTTAATCGTCAGACGTTCTGATACACGTACCGGTTTGAAATATTGCTTCCAGGCCGTTGCCCAGTCATTTTCATCCACTGTACGTGTCTCATAACGAACCTCACCCGTATCAATTCCGAATTCAGTGAGTTCTTCGATTCTTGGATTAACTTCTGACTGCAATGCAACCATGTCCGTACCTTCGGAGAAGTACCCTTTGATGACCGCAAAGCCTTCCGGAATATCATTCAAAGGAACGTCGTATAACTCCCCATATGTCGTGTCCCGTTTTTTATTTAAAGTACCGGACTCTTCAATCGAAACCCCTCCAGCACCCGCTTCATGTAAAAAATTCGAAATCATCTCCACAGCTTCTTCTGTGGTATGTATTGTTAGTTCATGCCATAACATACTTGGTTTTTCCTCCTCATTTTTCAAACATCCCAACTATTGTACTACACAAGCTAGCCGGAGCACAAAGCCGCACCAGTAAAAGAAAAACAAAACAGGATATCCGCAGCCTGACTGCTCGAATATCCTGTCATCTATTCATACATATCTGTTTCATTTACTTCAGCATTTTGTATAATTCGAATCTCACTTAGCAAAAACGCCCACCATTCTGTGTGATCATCTCTGCGGCTTGCGGGAGCGAATCGTTGGATACGGACACGGTCAGCAAAATTTCTTGTTTCAGCCTGTTTGCCGAGTCCTCTTTGGGTGAATCATACACCTGACCATTGGACAACATTTCCGTTTCATCACTAATCAGGGCAAGTACATTCAGTTCGCCACTAAACCCTCCGACAACGGCCGTAGGAGAATTATCGAAGCTCTTAACATCGTTTGAGTCCAATGCAGACGCTTCATTGCCAAGGCTCTCAATACTCAATTGGTTCGGGTGCAACAATTCGAGGGCTCTGCGTGCAGACTCGGCCTCAGTCCAGCTTGTAAAAACAGCTTCGAGGGTCACTGCCGAGCGATCTTCAGTCATTAAGCTCCCGTCCCTGTCGTCGATCAGCCGCTTCACTGCGGCGTAGTGCTTCAACATCTTCATGATCCGCAGCTTCAGCGCTGAATTCCACGTCCTCATTTTTTGCGGATTGCATACGTTTCATCTTTTCCGTTTTCGTTAAAATCTTGCCTGGACGTTCATGTTCTGCCATTGTAATGCTCCTCCTTCAAATTGGGAAACTAGATCATTCCACCGGCTTGTTCGATAATAGACATAGCGCGGTGATGTACCGATTCATCTACGATGACCGTTAGTAATACATCTCTTCCTGTAGGGCCACCCTGTCCACCATCACTCATGCCGCTTGCAGAAGGGTCCGCCGCCGCCATGATTCCAGCACTGGCATTTGTTTGCATCGAATCGGGCACCCATGATGAAAAACTGCCGGAAACGCCCGGCTTGTAGGAAGCCCCACTTGGTCCTACACCCGCATAACGGCTGAATCGATTAATTGACAGGTCCTCCACTCGCAATGCCTCCAGTTTTTTGGCTGCCCCTTGAGCCTGCTCCGGGCTGTGAAAGTACGCCAAAATATTTTTCTCGGTCATCCGCTTCACCTGCTTCCCTAATTTCTCGCATATCAGCTATGCATATCATTCTCGCCATGCTATCTTTCCGCAAGTTCGCTCAGAATATACCGAATGCTCTCACAAATTGCTGTCGTTCTTTGTAGCATAGATCCATGAATTTTGCCAAAATCACTGAACCACTAAAAAAAGGCGTACAAAAAAGGACACCATACGGCAAAAACCGCTGTGGTGTCCTTAAGAATTTGCTTTATTTTATTCTCAGTCGCCGCGGAAGGCGCGTTTCACTCTATCAAAGAAAGATTGTTCATGCTCATGTGTTTGCTCTCCATCCAGCGCAGCAATTTGGCGAAGCAGATCCTTCTGCTCGTCATTCAGCTTACTAGGTGTAACTACAACCACTTTCACATGTTGATCTCCTTGCCCCATACCGCGTAGGCGTGGTACGCCTTTGCCTTTGAGTCGGAAATACGTTCCCGTTTGTGTACCAGCTGGTACTTTCAACTTCACTTTCTCGGTCAACGTTGGGATTTCAACTTCATCTCCCAGAGCTGCCTGAGCAAAGGTAAGTGGGATTTCGCAATAAATATCGTCACCTTCACGCTCGAAGAAATCATGTGATTTCACGCGAATGACAATATACAGGTCTCCCGCTGGTCCGCCACGCAGGCCTCCCTCGCCCTCACCTGTCATACGCAGTTGCGCGCCATCATCTACACCCGCTGGAATGCGGACATGGATTTTGCGTTGCTTGCGGACTTTACCGCTACCACTACACGTTGTACATTTTTCTTTGATAATTTGGCCCGAACCGCTACAGTTCGAACATGCACGACGATTAACCATACGACCAAACGGTGTATTTTGCACAACTTCCTGCTGACCGCTACCTTGGCAGACCGAGCAGGTTTCCGGTTTCGTTCCAGGTTTGGCACCTGAGCCATGACAGGTATCACAGCCTTCGGTACGCGGAATCGTAATATCCGTTTCTTTACCGAATACAGCTTCCTTGAACTCAATCGTCATCGTGTACTGCAGATCATTCCCCCGTTGCGGAGCATTTGGATCACGCCGTCCACCGCCACCGCCGCCAAAGAACATGTCGAAGATGTCGCCAAATCCACCGCCGCCAAAATCACCGCCACCACCGAATCCACCTTGATTCGGATCGACATGACCATATTGATCATATTGTGCACGCTTCTGACCGTCACTCACTACGTCGTAAGCTTCTTTAACTTCTTTAAATTTAGCTTCCGCATCAGCAGCCTTGTTTACGTCAGGGTGATACTGACGGGCAAGCTTACGGTAAGCCTTTTTAATCTCATCGTCGTTAGCCGTTTTACTAACGCCAAGCACCTCATAATAATCACGCTTTTCAGCCACTCTTCCACCCCCATATCATTCACCTTATCGCACATCGTGACAAAAGGAAAGCCAAAGCGCGGGAGCCCCGGCTATGACTTTCCCTCTAATTCGAACGTCACCGATGTTTAATTCGCGTAGAACTACGAATTAGTTTTGTTTTTTATCTTCATCCACAACTTCGTAATCAGCGTCTACGACGTTATCACGTTTAGCGGAACCTTGTTGCTCTTCAGCACCTTGTGCTTCTTGCTCTTGCGCCTGAGCTTGCTCATACAGTTTCACGGACAGTTGTTGAACGATCTCTGTCAGCTCTTCTGTAGCAGCTTTGATATCTTCCAGGTTGTCGGAAGCCAGAACGCCTTGCAGTTTTTCTTTGGCAGCATTTGCTTTTTCAACTTCGCCAGCATCTGCTTTTTCGCCAAGATCTTTGATCGTTTTGTCAACAGAGTAGATCAATTGATCTGCACTGTTTTTCGCTTCAACGAGTTCTCTGCGTTTTTTATCTTCTTCAGCGTGCAACTCAGCATCTTTCATCATTTGCTCAACTTCAGCATCGCTCAAACCGCTGGAAGAAGTGATTGTGATTTTTTGAGTTTTGTTAGTACCTTTATCTGTTGCAGATACGTTAACGATACCGTTGGCATCAATATCGAAGCTAACTTCGATCTGTGGAACGCCACGTGGAGCTGGTGGAATATCACCCAACATGAAACGTCCAAGCGATTTGTTACCTGCTGCCATCTCACGCTCACCTTGCAGAACATGAATCTCAACGCTAGGTTGATTGTCTGCATATGTGGAGAATACTTGAGATTTGCTTGTAGGGATCGTTGTGTTACGCTCGATCATTTTTGTGAATACGCCACCCGCAGTTTCGATACCCAGGGACAATGGAGTTACGTCAAGCAATACAACGTCTTTCACATCACCTGTCAGTACGCCCGCTTGTACAGCAGCACCCAAAGCTACAACTTCATCGGGGTTAACGCCTTTGTGTGGATCTTTACCCGTCAGTTTTTTGATTGCTTCTTGTACTGCAGGAATACGTGTGGAACCACCAACCAATACGATCTTGTCAATATCGTTAGCTGTCATACCCGCATCACTCAATGCACGACGAGTTGGTTCAAGCGTACGCTCAACCAGACCTGCAGAGATTTCTTCAAATTTCGCACGGCTCAGGTTCAACTCCAAATGCTGTGGAACGCCATCAGCAACCGTGATGAACGGCAAGGAGATTGTTGTAGTCAATACACCGGAAAGTTCTTTTTTCGCTTTTTCCGCTGCATCTTTCAAACGTTGAACCGCTGCTTTATCTTTACTCAAGTCAATGCCTTGATCTTTTTTGAATTCACTTACGAGATAATCAATGATTACTTGGTCAAAGTCATCCCCGCCCAGTTGGTTATCCCCGCTCGTTGCTTTAACTTCGAAGAAGCCGTCACCCAGTTCAAGAATGGATACGTCGAACGTACCGCCACCCAGGTCATATACGAGAATCGTTTGGTCTTCGGATTTCTCCATACCGTATGCCAAAGCTGCTGCTGTAGGCTCGTTGACGATACGCAGAACTTCCAAACCTGCAATTTTACCCGCATCTTTAGTCGCTTGACGCTGACTGTCATTGAAGTACGCTGGTACAGTGATAACGGCTTGAGTTACCGTTTGACCCAGATAAGCTTCAGCATCAGTTTTCAATTTTTGCAGAATGATTGCAGAGATCTCTTGTGCGGAGTAGTCTTTGCTATCGATTGTTTCCTTGTGGGAAGTACCCATGTGACGTTTGATCGACATGATGGTACGATCCGGATTGGTGATCGCTTGACGTTTTGCAGTTTCACCAACAACGCGCTCTCCATCTTTTTTGAAACCAACTACGGATGGAGTTGTACGTGCGCCCTCCGGATTTGGAATTACGACAGCCTCGCCGCCTTCCATTACTGCTACGCATGAGTTTGTTGTTCCTAAGTCAATACCAATTACTTTGCTCATCCGAAAATTTCCTCCCTCAACAATTTAAAATGAATGGGTCTGATCTGACCCTTATTTAGATGTTCATGTTGCTAATCGTGCTCTATGTGTACAAACCTTTATATTAAACTTCGCCCACATTGTTCAACTATGGAGCCGACTCATTCCTTCCTATAAGGAATTATGAGCTGACTTTAACCATAGCTGGACGAAGCACTTTATCTTTCAGCATGTAGCCTTTTTGGACTTCCTCAACAACGATACCTTCTTCGTACTCGTCGCTCTCCACTTGCATAATTGCTTGGTGGAATTCAGGATTGAACGGTTGTCCTACCGATTCCATTGCCGTCAGGCCTTCGTTATTCATTACGGTTTCCAATTGACGGAAAATCATTTGGATGCCCTTGGAGAAAGATTCGACCTCTGCTCCTTCCGGTACAGTAGCCATGGCGCGCTCGAAGTTATCAATAACCGGTACCAGTTCGGTGACCAGCTTCATCGAAGCGTATTTAGCCAATTCTTCTTTTTCCTTCTGAGTACGACGACGGAAGTTATCAAAATCAGCCTGTGCACGGACATAACGCTGCTGTTGCTCCTCAGCTTCTGCCTTCAGACGTGCAAGCTCATCCTGCTCCTGATCAGCCATCTCTTCAGCTTGTGCTTCTGCAGCGCCAGCTTCATTAATAGGCTCCTGCTCAGCTGCTGTTACCTCTTGTTCTTCTGTAAATGATTGCTCCTCTTTCAAGATGTTCACCTCCTTATACGAATGAAATGGTTCATTCCCGAATCTTATTTGAAACGATGCGTGAGCATCGCCGTCAAGTCACGGGATAGTGTATTTAGAATATGAATGACACGTGCGTAATCCATCCGCGTGGGTCCTAGAATACCGATCGAACCCAAAGCCTCACCGTCCAATGAATAGGAGGCTGTAATCAGGCTGCAGTTGGCAAAGGCTTCATGATCATTCTCAGTGCCGATTCGCACTTGAATACCAGATCCACCCGGCACGGGCATCATCAATTTCATGAGTGTTGGTGTCTCTTCCAGCAGGTCAAGAATATCTTTGACCTTTTCGATATCTTTAAACTCCGGTTGAGTCAACATATTGGTGGCACCACTGAGGAACAGACGATTATCGTGTTCGTTGTCAAAGGCACTGTTCAGCACTTGCATAACTTCCTCGTAACGTGTAATATGCCGTTCCATCTCTTGCCCAAGTTCAGTATAGAGACGGGATTTCAATTTGTAAATTGGCACACCAACCAGCTTGGTGTTCAACAGTCGAACCACTTTCTCCATCTCGGCTACCGAGATTTCTGGAGGAATCTGGACCGTCTTGTTCTCCACCTGACCGGTATTGGTCACAATGATTGCCACAGCTTCACTTTCGTTCAGCGGAAGCAATTGGAAGTGGCGAAGGGACGTATGGAATACTTCCGGTCCAAGCAGGATCGAAGTATAATTCGTCATATGTGACAAAATATTGGATGCATGTTGAATAACTTGTTCCATGACATTCAGCTTTTCGGCGAAGAACGACTTCAGATCGTCCAATTCCTGAGGCTCCACCTGATTCCAGGGAACCAAATGATCGACGTAATATCGATAGCCTTTATGAGAAGGAATGCGTCCTGCCGATGTATGCGGCTGTTCCAGGAAACCCATATCTTCAAGGTCCGCCATTTCATTACGGATCGTCGCCGGACTATATCCAACATCTCCCCTTTTGGAAATGCTCCGGGACCCTACGGGCTCAGCTGAACGGATATAGTCATCCACTATAGCGTTCAGAATCATTCGTTGACGCTCAGTTAACATGGTGAGTATTCCCTCCTTCTGACTGTACTGTCCCATGTCGTTAGCACTCCAGTTAGATGAGTGCTAAGCGGTAATACAAAAATACCAAACTGACGTGAACATTGTCAAGTGAGTTTGATGAGTGGGCTCATCTATTTATAGTATAGACCAATGTCGACAAGTCCTAACAACTTTAATGAACATACTTTGAAGTAAAAAAGGACTGCATGTAGGGCAGAGGCTGACTCGGCTCGATCCATGCAGTCCATTTAGTTGTTAGGCTGAAACGTTAAGCTCTTTTAATACCGCGATCTCATCACAACAATCCTGCTTGCTGCAATGAACACAGTCGGTCCATACTTTCTCAGGGAAAATCTCTTTTTCCACTACGGCAAAGCCGTTTTTGAGGAAGAAGGATACTTCATATGTCAACGCCATAACTTTAGGAATCTGTTGTTTCTCCGCTTCTTCTACCAGTCGATCCAGCAATCGGGAGCCAATACCGAGCCCTTTATGCCCTTCCGAGATACCGAGTGATCTGACTTCCACCAAATCATTCCCCAGACGACAAAGCGAGCCGCAGCCCACCACTTCACCATCAACTTCGGCTACAACAAAGTGCTCCAGCTGTCGGTGCAGTATTTCCCGTGATCGCGGAAGCATGATCCCACGCTCTGCATAGCCCTTAATCATTTCATACAGTGGTTCAACATCTTCCGGCACGGCTTTTCTGCATATTACCGACATCCTGCTCTCCTCCTATTACCAAGCTTTCCAGAGGAAAGCTGACTTCGTAGTTGTTAAATTAACACGCCCTGTAAAATCAATATGAATAAATATACAACAGAGCGTATAGAATTTCAAGCTATGAATTCAGCGATATGGACCCGATAAACTCCGCAAAAACGTCATTTCCGAACAGGATACCCTGCTCGCTCAGTCGGAAGCCGTCTGCCGTCCGCTCAAGCAACCCTGCGTTCAACATTTTGCCCAAAGGCTTCGCAAACACTTCTTCCATGGACTCTCCGAACTGTTCGCTAAAACGTGAGGCCGAAGCTCCCTCCAACATTCGCAGTCCAACCATCAGATAATCTTCCATGGCTTCCGGGAGAGCAATCTCAAAATGATCCAGACGAGGCAGCCCTGCTCGTGAAGCTTCAACATAAGGATTTATACCTTTAATATTCATATGCCGTTCGCGGCCCACATATCCATGTGCACCTGCACCCAGACCATAGTAGTCCTCATTACGCCAGTAGGTAATATTGTGACGACTCTCAAAGCCCGGCTTGGCAAAGTTACTGATCTCGTATTGTCCATAGCCTGCTTCTTTCATACGTCTCATTAATAGAAGATACATCTCCAGCTCATCATCTTCATGAGGAAGTGGTAACTGGTTCTTTTGATACAGTGTATGGAAGAGTGTATTCTCTTCCACTTTCAGGCTGTAGATGGAGTAATGTGGCAGATCCAGTTCCAGCGCTTTGTCGATACTCTCATTCAACATCTCTACGGTCTGGTTTGGCAACCCAAACATCAGGTCAATGGACAGGTTATTCAAGCCTGCTTTTCGAGCATTCTCCAAACTGCGATATACATCATCCGTATTATGAATACGGCCAATGCCTGTCAGCAGATCATTCTGAAAAGCCTGTACGCCAAAGCTGACACGGTTGACGCCGCCTTCTTTCATCGCAGCGAGTTTCTCCGCATCCGTTGTTCCCGGGTTGGCTTCCATCGAAAATTCAATATCGTCTGCCCAATTTGGGAAATACGTCTTCACGGAACGAAGAAATACTGCCATCTCATCCGGTTTCAGAGCTGTTGGCGTACCCCCACCTACAAATATGGTCTTGATCTCGCCCGGTGGATTGGCCTTAACTGTATGTTCCATCTCCCGTTCCAGCGCTTCGAGATATTGCATCACGGGCTGATCTTTCAGAACGTAGGAGTTAAAGTCGCAATAAAAACATTTATTCGTACAAAAGGGAATGTGAAGATACACCGCTTGGGGCGCACCTGTCTTCCGGCTGTGTGCTGCCAATGTCATGGCAAGTCCCCCTCTATTTGAAAAAAGGAAAGCCATCCGGCTTCCCTTTCAGCTTAGTTATTTAATATTCTGTGTTGTACCCACGTTTGCAAGCAAACGTCCTACAATTCAATTTCGATACACACATTATGTGATGTACCCGAAATTGAATTCTCCTTAATCTAATTTGAATACACACATTCTGTGTTGTACCTCAAAATAGATTGTTTAATCATCAATTTTCAGTACCGCCATGAATGCCTCTTGCGGCACCTCAACGTTACCAACCTGCTTCATCCGCTTCTTACCTTCCTTCTGCTTCTCAAGCAGTTTCCGTTTCCGCGAGATGTCACCACCATAACACTTGGCAAGTACGTTTTTACGCATTGCTTTTACCGTTTCACGAGCAACGACTTTGGTACCTACAGATGCCTGGATTGGCACCTCGAACATTTGCCGTGGAATCAGCTCACGCAGTTTCTCACAGACAATGCGTCCGCGGTTATAGGCACGGTCACGGTGAACGATGAAGGACAGAGCATCCACCTGTTCGCCATTGAGTACAATATCCATTTTCGCCAAATTGGACTGACGGTAACCGGACAGCTCATAATCCAGGGATGCATATCCTTTGGTACCGGATTTCAACTGGTCGAAGAAGTCATATACAATCTCGGACAGCGGAATCTCATAGGTAATGGTAACCCGAGTTGTGTCCAGATATTCCATATTCACATATTCACCGCGTTTAGTCTGACACAGCTCCATAATGGTACCTACATAATCATTCGGTACGATAATATCTGCCTTGACGTATGGTTCCTCGACGTAATCAATCCGGCCCACCTCAGGATAGTTGGATGGGTTGTCGATTTTCATCACTTCACCATTGGTTAAGGTGACGTGATAGATTACACTTGGTGCCGTTGTGATCAACGGAATGTTAAACTCCCGCTCAATCCGCTCCTGGATAACGTCCATGTGAAGCAGTCCAAGGAATCCGCAACGGAATCCAAAACCGAGTGCACTGGATGTCTCCGGTTCAAAGCTCAGAGACGCATCGTTCAACTGCAATTTCTCCAACGCTTCACGCAGATCAACATAGTCCGATGTTTCGATCGGATAGAGACCACAATACACCATTGGGTTAATTTTACGATAACCCGGCAAAGGTTCCGGTGTTGGATTTTTGGCATCCGTTACCGTATCCCCGACTTGTGTATCGCCAACATGCCGGATACCTGCAACGATAAATCCAACATCCCCGACGTTCAGCTCGTCCACGATGGTCATACGAGGTTTGAACGCTCCAACTTCAATGACTTCAAATGATTTCCCTGTTGCCATCATTTTGATTTTGGAACCGGATTTGATTTTGCCGTCAACAACACGCACATATACGATTACACCTTTGTACGGGTCGTAGTGCGAGTCAAAAATCAGCGCTTTCAAAGGCTGGTCAGGATCACCAGTTGGTGCCGGAACACTTTTCACCACTTGCTCCAAAATTTCTTTGATTCCGATTCCTGATTTGGCCGAAGCCAAAACCGCATTACTTGTGTCCAAACCAATAACATCTTCCACTTCCTGCTTCACCCGTTCAGGATCAGCGCTCGGAAGGTCAATTTTGTTGATAACCGGTAAAATTTCAAGATTGTTATCCAATGCCAGATACACGTTGGCAAGTGTTTGGGCTTCAATTCCCTGAGCCGCATCCACAACCAGCAGAGCACCTTCACATGCAGCAAGACTGCGTGATACTTCATACGTGAAGTCTACGTGTCCCGGTGTATCAATCAGATTCAATAAATACTCTTCACCATCATCCGCTTTGTAAGTCAAGGCTACTGCTTGTAGCTTGATCGTTATTCCACGTTCACGTTCAAGGTCCATCTTATCCAGAACTTGTTCCTGCATTTCACGTGAAGTGAGCGCACCTGTGTGCTCCAAGATCCGGTCCGCAAGTGTTGATTTGCCGTGATCTATATGTGCAATAATAGAAAAGTTACGAATTTTACGTTGTCTTGCCCGAATGTCAGTCATTCCTTACCCCCAGAAACAGCCTAGTGTCAATCACTTCATTATAACAGTTGAAGCACAGTGCATCAATCCCGTGATGTCTCAACTTTATAATAAAGTGTCATCATGCACTCCCGGAGGTTATATTGTACCTTAAAATTATGGTATTTTATTCAGCGACGCCGCTAAAAAGAGAGACCACCCACTTGATTCCACTGTGTGAGAGATTTTGCAATAGTCCAGCCGTTTTGTCTGCCAACACATCAACCGGAGCCTTATTTTGATCTGCCCCAAGCACTTGGCTTGGTGACTGAACAGGTACAAATGGTGGTTCTTTAATTTCCTTTTGGACAGGAGCAGTCGGAACAGATTCGGTCACCGATGAAGTTGGCTCAGTTGTCACAACGGTTGACGTGCCTCCTGAGGGATTGCCCATATGAAAGTTGCTGCCAGCCAGCTGCATTCCAAACAGAACACCCAGCAACATTAATACAGCGATGGATAACAGTCTTTTACCGAATCTGGACATGTGCATTGCCTCCTGTCACTCTCTACTATTTTTCCTTCTAACATATATGGTTTCTACCCACCCTGCGACGAGGTTTCCACACTGGCTTTGTCCACCTTCTGATCTTCCCAATACACTTGAGAAATCATGTCTGCGAGAATCTTTGATGTCCGTTGGAGCTCAGCTCCTGTATTGTCGATACCACCAATCTCAATCAAAATGCTGTTAGGTGAGAGGGTTTGGTTATACTCTCCATTGTTGGCTCCTCCGCCATCCTTGCCCCACACACCACGGGATACCCCAGGATACTTGGCTTCCAGTTTCTTATGAATTTTCGCTGCAAAGGCTTCATTCTGCCGCCAATTTGGATTTTCATGTCCAATAATGAAATATACTTTGGCGTAGCCCAAGTCATTAATAGTTGTTGTTGTTTTGCCATGACGCTGTGAATCGCGATGAATGTCTATGAGATACGTCAGATCATCATTTTGGGCGAGTGCCGCTTTTACCGTTTGACGGGAGTATTTATAGGAATAGTTCCAGTTATAGTCCTTTACTTTGGTGGGGTAATCATCCTTGGCGTGTTCTACGCCGATTCCCAGCTTCTCCAGACTGTCTGAGAGGTAGGTTCCCACTTGAAACACATTACCTGTTGATTTGCCTGATGATGGATTATCACTTTTCGTACCAAGCAGTGGATTATAGCCTTCCCGTGGATGGGAATGATAGATAAGAATTGACTTTTTGCCTGTTGTCGGTGAGCCTGAATTGTCTTTCTCGCCATTCTTCGCTGGGGGATCTTCTTTACCTTCTCCATCTCCAGGCTCAGTCGACTCAGGTGGATCCGTATTGTCCTGGCCTGGTGGAACATGCAGCTCACTACCGGGTTTCCCTCCACCTGCGGAAGCTGTATCCGTAAGACCGGGACCGGGCTGATAATCTTCGGGAGCCTCGGCTTTTTCGTTACCCGATCCAGGACGGAGCAGAACAGGTTGGTTGGAACCCATGCCCGGCATTTCTCTCGCAATCAGGCTCTTCGGATCTTGTGGATTTACATTTGTTAGTAATTGGAAAACAAAAGAGGTGAGATTCTCACCAGATATGGCAGAGGTCTGTTCCTTCTGGGTGAGATGAGGCATCTCCATACCGAGCATATCGACGAAAAAGCGGCTTGACACGGCACTTGCAAATCCTTTCATGGAAGAAACGGGTGAATTATTCAAGCGTTTCTCTGCCATGCCCCCCAGACCCAGTACGACAAAAAACAAGGCAGATATGATCATAAGCAACAACAACGTACGGCCCATGGCCAGCACGTGCAGACATCTTTTTTTCCATTTCCCAATATTCCAGGCCAATATCTTGTTCATTCTGCTGTCTCCTTCCCTGCTGGACAACTCTTATACTTCAACTCTATGAGCCGGTCCAATTTGATAGAACAGGAAAATGAAAGATTCCAGAAACAAAAAAAGAAAGTCCGATAGATTCGGACCTTCTTCTCAGCAGTTTTAAGTTTTAATGTGTATAAGCGGCTACGTTATCTGGATTCACGGCATCATGGAGCGCGGCGTTAAGTCCTGAAGCGATAACATTGGCAATTCCCTCAATAAACTCATCGATTTCCTTTGGGGTCACAATGAGGTCATGACCTAGTGGCTCCAGTACCTCTTTCACCAGACTCAAGCGATCTTGTTCACCGATGTCGTCCAGCATGCCCATGATCTGTTTGGTCTGATCCGTTTCCTGGCGAAAGTGTGAGCTCATCATCTCAATCACATTATTCACGATGGTGGACGCATAACATACGGTTGGTACTCCGATGGCGATGCAAGGCACACCTAATATCTCACGAGTCAGGCCACGCCGTTTGTTTCCAATACCGGAACCCGGGTGAATACCAATGTCCGCGACCTGAATCGTTGTATTTACACGTTCCAAGGAACGGGAGGCCAGCGCATCAATCGCAATAATGGCATCCGGCTTGGTCCGGTCTACAATCCCCTGTACGATGTCACTGGATTCAATGCCTGTTGTACCTAATACACCGGGAGCAATCGCGCTGACTTCCCGATACCCTGGCGCAACTTGATCTGGCACCAATTCGAAATACTGACGGGTTACCATCAGATTTTCCACAACAAGTGGTCCGAGTGAATCCGGGGTGACATTTAAGTTACCCAGGCCAACAATCAAGACCTTGGATGTTTTGTTGATTCCGGCCTTAACCATAAAATCTTCCATTTCACGGGTGAACTCGGCAGCAACTCGCTCCTGTAACTCGGTATCACCATTCCGTAGTGAAGGTACTTCCAAGGTGACATAGTGACCTTTCACCCGTCCAATCGCTTTGGCTGCTTCTTCATTCAGGACATCAATACGTGTAATCGTAATACCCTCTTTTTTCTCTACATCTTCCCGTAGTCCGGGAATCGTCTGTTTCTGTCCACCTTGCGCCATTTCCTTGGAGTCGATTGCCAAATCGGTACGAACTGTATAGTTTTGCAAATCCAGTGTCATTCTGTCCCTGCCTCCCTTACCGCATTTGAGCATATTGTGTGGGAAAAAGAGTTTCTTTATACAGCATGTCGAACATCGTAGGAATATCTGTTGCATTTTACATGCTAGCGTGATAGAATATTTTAAGTTGTGAAACGTTTGTATTCATGCAAATGCCTTACAGGAGGTGAATGTAATGCCAAACATCAAATCCGCTGTTAAACGCGTAAAAACGAGCGACAAGCGCCGCGCACTCAACGCTTCCCAGAAGTCTGCACTCCGTACAGCTGTTAAAGCTGCTGATGCTGCTCTGGTAAGTAACGAAGTTGATACTGCAAAAGCTGCGATTCAAGCTGCTTCCAAAAAGCTGGACAAGGCTGTAACTAAAGGTCTGGTTCATAAAAATGCTGCAGCACGCAAAAAGTCTCGCTTGGCGAAAAAACTGAACGCTCTTTCCGCACAAGCGTAAGAAGCGTTACTTATACGATCCAATGGAAAAATCCTGAACAGCATAGGCTTTCAGGATTTTTTAGTATCTGATTCGATAAGTATAAGACACAAACAAAAGCGACCTTTATTCCGATGATTTAACCATCATGGAGCAAAGGTCGCTTTGTTTGTTATTCACACTAGTAATCTATTACGTTTACGTATTCATTCACGCACCAAGTCTCAATAAGAACAGCTCCAGACCAAGCACTTTATCCACCGCTCCTGTTTTCATCTGGTAATCCAATTCGCTGAGGTGACTCAGAATCATTCTTAGACGTTCCGGCTGAAATTTACGGGCTTGCTCACCCGCAATCTTAACAGCATACGGATGCAGCCCAAGCTGACTGGCAATCTGCTGCTGGGAGTAACTTTGTTGGCCCAACTCTTTCACCTGGATCATGATCCGAAACTGGCGTGCGATTAATGCCGCAATTTTAATCGGTTCTTCCCGCTGCTTCAGCAACTCATAGAAAAGAGCCAACGCTTTCTCCAGTCGCAAATTAGCAAGTTCCTCCACCAGTGAAAATACATTTTGCTCTGTACTACGGGCAACCAGTGACTCGATATCAGCACGCTTGATTGTCCCCCCATTACCCGCAAACAAACATAACTTGTCTACTTCAGCAGACAGGGTCTGAAGACCTGTTCCTGCATAGCTGATCAACGTTTCCGCCGCTCCCGTCTCCAAGGAAACATCCCGCTGCTTCGCAAGTTTCACTATCCAATTCAATAACTCTTCTCCACTGAGTGGAGCAAAAGCAAGAACTACTGCCTGTTTCTTGACAGCTTTCACCAGTTTCTTACGCTCATCCAGCTTATCCCCTTGGGCCAGGAAAACAATCGTACTGTAATCTGCCGGATTCTCCATATATGTAAGCAGACGATCAACCTGATGTTCAATCTTGGATTCTTTACCTGCGGTGAACAAGCTCGCGTCTCTTACAATTATTAATTTGCGTGGAACCAGAAAAGGTACAGTCTCTGCTTCTTCAATAACGACCTCCACAGCCGTTTCAGACAAATCATATGGAATAATCGCAAAATCACGATGTTCTTCTTCAATAACCTGTTCTTTTAACATATCCGTAAATTGCTGTATCTGGTACTTCTCCGTTCCGTACAGCACATAGATCGGTGCCGTTTCTCCATTACGTATTGCCTTTGTTGCACTTTTTACATCCATTCACGGCGCCTCCTTATCCCTCTTATCCTACCAGAAAAAACGCAAGACAACAAAGGGACCTTACATCCAGTTATGGATGAAGGTCCCCTGTCCTACATCTATATAAACGCTGACACCAGCAGTTCTAGAAAAAGCCGGTGCGCGGTCATACGACGTCAGTTGTTTGAACTGAGATAGGACGTTTTGTTACTTCCACTATATGCTTGTCATACTGAAAATGTTCTTTCGTTTAGAGGAGCGCACTCCCCATTTTTAATTATTTCGCAGGAGCTCCACCTGAAACAGCAGGTACATTAAACGAGTTCTTCGCTGTTGTTCCGTCCTTGTCCGTTTCGTAATTAAATAGGGTACCATCCTTCGACCAACTCGCTGACTTCAGTGTCCCCTCTATGCTGCGTTGTTCAACCAAATTTAGAACATCCGGTTCGTCGGCAGGTTTGGAGTATATGCTGATTTGATCACCAATAAGCATAACTACATAAGAGCCGTCAGGTGATTTCCATTCTTTCGGTGCTGCTGTTGTAGCCATTCCCTGATCCGGTCCTGCTGCGAATCCTTTGTTTCCTCCAGAAGCGTCTGCACCTGCACTGGAATCAGGTACAGTGTTACCTTCAACCGGAGCATCTTCAGTCATATTAGGTGTTGTATCCTGAGAAGTGAAGGATTGCGCATCTCCATTTTCTGTTTCTGTTACTCCACTCTCTTCCCCATCTGCAGAAGATTTAGGAGAATCTCCTGATCCCTGAATTCTCTGCTCAGAATCTTGGTTTTGAGCAGGATTCTTCTGATTATCGGTCGAAGGAGTTCTGGACGAATTATCCTGCGGTCCTTTATTCGGAGCAGGCGTTGATTCAGTAGCCGGTTGTTGAGGTGTCGGATCTGACTGAACTTCAGGCTCCTGTACCTCATCTCCACCGTTCTCTTCAGGCATTGTTTCTACGTCTTGGTTATCTGGTTTAGTTGGTGAAACATTCGATTGATCCACAAACACATCGTTGCTACTTGGTTGGGACGAAGTGGCAGGATCATAATTTTCAATATTCTTGCTTAATGGATTTTCATCCACATTGCCGCTCTCTTGAGAAGCTCCAGAGCTCATCAACATGGAATCGGCATTCTCAATCTGTTCAGGCTGATATCCCCAGATGGCGAATCCCAATACAACTGCCGCAGCCGCTGCACCCACCGACATACGTCCTGCCATCGAGTTAAGCCATTTTTGCTTCGTTTTCCGCTCACTTGAACGTTGTAGATTCTCAAATGCAGCGGGGACAGGATTCATTTCCTGTATGGTGCTACTTTGTTCCTTCCACGCTTCGTCAATAGCATCAAGCTGTGGCATAATCGCATCAACCAGACTAAATTTCGGGCTTACTTGCGGTAATTCTTCCAGTTCTCTGGAAAGAGCTCTGAGTAAACTAAAATTCTCGGCGCACTCCGGACACTTCGCCACATGCTGTAGCATCTGAGCGGTTTCCGCCTCGCCCAGATCATGATCCAGATAGCGGTGCATCCATTCCACCACCTCTTCGCATTTCATCCTGTCACACCACCTTTCTGATATTCCTGTAGTAGATTCTGTAATTGCTGTCTGGCTCTAAATAAATAAGATTTCACCGTATTCAACGGAAGATCGAGACAATCCGCAATTTCATTGTAGGATAAGTCCTGCAAATATCTTAGAACAATAACGATACGATGATGCTCGGGAAGCTTGTTGATCGCATCCTGAATGTCTTGGGCCACATATGTAGACATGACCTCGTACTCCACATCCTGATTATCCTGAAAAACCATGTCATGTTCGTCAATGGAGACAGACGGCTTGGTTCTTCTGAATTTATCAATACAGATGTTTGTGACGATGCGTTGTACCCATGTTTTGAATTGGGCCTTTTCTTCGTATGAATTGATTTTGGTGTAAATTCGGATCAACGCTTCCTGCGCAGCATCCAAAGCGTCCTGTTCATTATTTAGAATGTAATATGCGGTCCGATAGACATGTTGTTCAATCTCCCGCAATAGGGTAATTAGAGCGTCGCGATCGCCCGATTGAGCGGCTCTGATGAGTTCCGGCTCTACCACAAAGGATCCCCCTCTCCCTGCAACCTTACAGACGTGATCATCAATAAAATTGTTGCAAAGTTAAGTTTTTTTTTAATTTGCCATAACAAAATAACGGCGTATGTATTAGGGCCGCTGAAATCTTCTCTTAGAATAACAGAAATTGCATAACGAGTCACCAAACGTATCCAAAAGGGATTCCATTACTTACACGACTCAATTCAAATGCAATGGCATACATTATAGATAAGCACTTTTTTGGGTCCTAAAATAAAAAAAAGTCGAAATTTGTCCAAATTTAAGCTGTTTTTAATGCAATTTTCATGAAAATAGTGTATTGTAAATTTACATTCATAAACACGAGGTGATGAGCATGCCAGCTCTTGCGAAAATTCAAGCTTTAAAAGAACAAATGCCCAAAGAATATCAAAGTATTTCCCACTTTGTGGAACATGCATTGGACTCCATTGATACTCTGGTTGAGGAACATCGGAAGTACGTAGCTGCACAGGCATTATACGGCGATAAAATCGTTGGAACGGAAGAACGCTTGTACAGAGAAACCGTACTTGATGTGAGAGCACAACTGTTGATGACTCTTGAGAAAACGGTAGAAGATCTGTTGCACAAGGGCGATAAACACTGGAACAAACACTTTAAGGATGGCGTAGAATAGTTCTTATATTTCTTCTACATTTTGAAAAAATGGCCCGTTTTCCGATATTCTCCCTCGTGGAGTGTAACGGAAAGCGGGCTTTTTTTGTGCTGTGCTGTAACCTGCAATCAAATGAAGCGATTAATTGGTATATTCATCAGTAAATCGCCATCAGTTTGCCATTGAGAAACCCTAAAGCTCTTATGCCTGCGGAGCTGGCATACACCCAAACCTCGATTTTGCCTTTTGAACTCGTTTCATACGTAATGCTCGATGGATCTCCCCATGCAAGGCGCACCTGAGTTATGTTCATTCCTAAAGCTACTTCTCCAGCAATGATTTTATTCCAAGTGGACTTGGACCAATTGTATTTCTTATACGGATCAGAAGAGAAGAATTGGTTGGAATCGGCAAGCATCTCCGTCACACTGGAAGGTGCACCTCCTGCGTAGGCAGAAACGGTTTTTCCTTTTGCATTACGGAAGATAATAGAGTAACTTCGATCACCGTATTTAATCTTCTCAATTTTGATATCTGATATGGTCACTTTGGTATCTCTAGCCCTTCCTCAAGGCGGGCCTAACTATTATTCGGTAAAAACAACCATAATCCTGCAACAAAAATCACCTAACAATAATAAAACCGCAACTAAAACCATACATTTACATAACTCCAACAAACCAAATACAAATGATTGCATTTAATAATCTAAAATAGAAAACATATTACAAACGAAATAGGGCGTGCAACCGTAACAAACATCTAAATGGATATGCGGGAGACTAGATGAATCTAAAAATATTTTTCAAATACTTCCTGGGATTCTTTCTACTCAGTAGTGCTTTATTCATTGCATTTAATATGATAATAGGGCATAAAAGTTGGGATCAAATTGATCACATACTCAACTTATTCAGCGCAACTATAATTAGCTTGCCGATTAGTATCTCAAAAGCAAGAGAGTAATTCCTTCCTAGTCAACTTCCCTAAGAGACAGCCAAAGTATCCTTATAGCGCATAACGATTGAAATGTGTTATTATCATGCAATTCAAAAAAAGTCGTTCGCAGCGGAACGACTTTTTTTCTGTTAGTGGTCAATCATGTACTACTTTCTCAATGTTGCTCACTCATTCTTTCTCAGCCTGTGTATGTTAAAATATAGTATCCCTAAGTCTATCAGTTGTTGAATATTGTTATTCAAGATGGAGGTTAATACTCATAATGACAAAAAACCATAGAATTAAAATCCCCCGCGGAAAAATACTTGCAGCTGTATTAACTGCAGTGTTCATTTCACTTGCAATGGGGATATATCACTATGTCCCTATAGATGAAAGATTAGAGAATACTTACTATTATTCATTCGGGTATAAATTTGCAGTTGGATTATTGATTAACCTCGCTATTTTACTTTTCTTACTTACGCCCCTTTCTATATTGGTGGATGGATTACTTTTATGCAGAAAAAAAGATAATACGTATATGAGATTGCTCGTTGCTATTGCCGCATATGTTCTATTAGGCTTCACAGGTGGGGTCACCTACTCGATATTTACACGTAACTTCAATACTTTTTCTGCTCAAACTATCCACATTGTGGTATGTTCTCTTGTCTTTTTAACCTTACAGTTGGTATTAAATCGGAGTTTTCTTCACTCTTCTACTCACCGATAAATAGATCGTGTGCCGTCACTCAACTCCAAACAACTTGTACCTAATATCAATCTTCCCATCCTTTACTCTAATCTGAACCTCGCCCATCTGATCTGTCCGATAAATATCCGACCCGGTAGCCTCCAGACGTTCCATCACTCCCGGATTGGGATGCCCATATGTATTGTTAACTCCTGCAGATATCACAGCGGTTTTGGCGCTCCAGTATTGGAGCCAGGCTTCGGTGGACGACGTTTTACTACCATGATGAGCGACCTTTAGAACGTCAATGGATACAGACGCCGCCGCTGAAGCATCTTTTGAATCAACCTGCAACGGGCGTGTAAGTACCCTTTGTACAACTCCCTCTGTAACTCCAATATCTGCACCTTTGTGTTCAAACTGGGCAGCCAACGAGCCATCCTGAATCATATAGAGCAGGTCCTGCTCGGCCGCAGCATCCATATCTCCGGTGAACAACATGGAAGCCCCCGCCATTTCCAGCAAAAAGACAACGGAATCATGATTCTGATGTTCAGATACAGGTAAACTGCTCGATACATTCACATCCATATGTGCCAGATCCGGAGCTATAAAATGTAAACTTGTCTCCTTATCAGCCTTATAGGACATGCCCTGCTGAATGGCGTACAGAGGAATTTTCCTTTCCATGGCTGTATTCAGTAACTTATCAAAGTTTTCTTTACCACTGGTTGTGCCATTAAACATGAAACGTTTAACCGGAATCTGTTCCAGTACAGCCTGTAGTCCTCCGGCATGATCCTGATCGGCATGCGTTACAATTACAGCGTCCAGTTGATGGATACCTCTTTTTTTCAATAAAGGAACAACCACCTTGGCACCTACCTCATACGGATCACGTCTTGTTTTCCACGATTGTTCGGTGTTCCCAAAACTAACCGTTCCCCCGCCATCTACCAGAATGTGTTTGCCTTCCGGGGTCGTAATCAAAGTGCTGTCCCCTTGTCCAATATCCAAAAACTGCACGATGCCGGTTCCAGCAGGCTTGGGAGTCTGATATGCCCACCATAATCCAGCAATAAAGCTGAGCGCCAGCAACCCGCACAACCATTGCTGAGCTTTACTCATTCGTACATTTGAATAATAACCTGCACCTCGTGCGGTAAATGCACTTGCATACTCCGGCCAGGCAATACTGGCTCCTAATGTCGTTAATGAAGTTTCTTTTCCATCTACACGGTTCTTACCTTGATCCTGTGCCATGGTAGACATCGAAGAGCGAATACCCATATTCCCCATTGAAATTGAAGGTTGTCGCCTCACAAGCGGAGCCGTCTCTTCCTCAACAAACGTTGTTTCTCGCTGCTCACCGTTGCCACGATGCAACAAGTAGAGTAAGGCATACAACACGGCATAATATGCAGCTATCCATAACAAGGGCGGTGTTGCCCAGATCAATACAAAACCTGGCAGGCTGTTCATCCACTCCACGCTTACAAATGTCAGTTGATTCAGTTGCATCGCGATCCATGCGAGGGGTTTCGCCAAGGGAACCCATATAAACGACAATAACATGGCGACCGTCCCCAGAGGTAATACAATGGCGCTAATCAAAGAAACCAGCAGAAAGTTAGCCACAAATGAGAGTAATGAGAACTGATTGAAGTACAGAATGGTTACCGGGAACGAAATCAGCTGAGCGGTTACGGTAACGGATGCTGTTGCAGCCAGAGATTTCGGCCAACTGCTGAACAACCGGTTTATCAGTGGCATATAGATCATCAAACCTGCGGTTACAAGAAAGGATAACTGGAAACTCACACTCAGCAAAAAGTACGGGTCCCACCACATCATCAGCAACGCTGCTGCACTAATCATCTGAAGGCCGTCTCTGGCGAGACCACGACGTGCCATGTACAACCCAAGCATGGACATCATTCCTGCCCGAATCACTGAAGGTGAACCTCCGGATAACAGTACATAAGCTGGCACCAGGATCAGAACAATCGTAAGTGCCGTCTCTCTGGTAAGCCTTAGCCAGGATAAAATAAGGAGAAGAGAAGCTACATATACAGCGACATGGGTCCCGGATATTGCCAGGATATGCGTTAGACCCAGTTGTGAAAACTGACCATAGGTACCCGGATCGATATCAGTAGCCATCCCGATAATAAGCCCCTTCATATATCCTGCATGAGGCTCTGGAAATAACTGCTCAACCGCCGAGCCCAACTTATGCCTAGTCCAATCTGTCCACCGTAGTATGTTATATTGTCCAAGTCCCTCAGGAGCAACTGCTGTTACCGAACTGGCTCCCTTCACTTTGAACAACCAGTGGATATGCAGGGTTCGCAAATAACTGCGATAATCAAACCCGCCAAAGTTTCTTGCTTCGCCAGGAAGGGCAAAAGAACCATTAAGTACAATCAAATCGCCCCTCTTCCAGCCCGCTGCTACCTGTTGTTCTTCTTCCTCCAACAGTCTGACTTGTACCATTAATTGTTCATCTATGTTGAATACAGATGATACTGCAAGATCTGTATCTGCTAACGAATCCGACGTTGGCAATATTGAAGACATCTGCATCTTAAAGTTAGCCCGATCTCCATCAATACGTACATCTGACACCAGTTCACCCTGAATTTCAGCTGGCCATCCGTCCAACTCATGAGCAGCGATATGCATGGTCTCCGGCAGACTGCTATGATTGCGTGCGTCATTCCACTCCCAATGTGCAGCACCTCCAATAAAGGCAGCGAGTAAAAGTAAAACAGACCATCCACGTACATCCATAAAACGAAGTAAAAGTGGCAAACATGCCAGAGCTCCAATTAACCCCCAGATTAACGTCCAGCCTGTTAACGCGCATGCTATCCCGCTCCCGCACAACCAACAAATCGTAAAACTTAATAACGGCCTGCCTTTCATTTCTACCCCTCCTTCATTTCACCCGTTGAACGCAGAAAAACCCCCGGAAAGCCAATTCAGGCTTGCCGGAGGTTCTCCCTCACATATTCGACCATATTCACATTAATTGCTCACGGTCATCATCGTTTCCCGCGGGGGCTGGTAATTCTCCAGCCTGCGGAACGTTATGCCCTTCTGGTCCATCATATTGGTAACCTTGCCGGTATCTTTAGGATAAGAACGATGAAACACGATTTCTGTTATCCCGCTATTCGCCAGCATATTGGCACATGTCCAGCACGGTTCGTCAGTCACGTACACGGACGAGCCTTCGCGGTCGATTCGATCTGTGAATAAAAGCAAATTTTGCTCCGCATGGATTGTGCGAATGCATCGTTGCTTTTTCACCATTTCTTCTTGCCCATCGGTCACGACCAACTCATACTCTTCCGATATCATGCAACCTGCTTCAGAACAATCCGGGACGCCGGTGGGTGCACCATTATAGGCTGTTCCCAGCAGTTTCTTTCCCTGAACAAGAACGGCACCCACATGTCGACGCGAACAGCGGGAACGAGTGGAAACCATATACGCGATGTCCATAAAATACGTATCCCAGTCCTTGCGTACCTCTGTACTCATGCTGCTTTCCTCCCGCTTAACACAATTTATATTTTAATATTAACGGATCTGCACATACGGCGCCATCTTCTCCAGCATCTTCATACCGATTCCTTTGACCTTTGTCAGATCACTGACTTTTGCAAAAGGACCATGTGCATTCCGATAGTCCACAATAGCCTGAGCTTTCTTCTCTCCAATTCCGGGAAGCTCCGTAAGTTTGGAGACAGGTGCAGTATTCACATCAATCTTCCCATTGTCGCTAGCTTCCTCACGAACTACAGGTGGGTTACTGTTCGAGCCCGTCTCGGAGGTAACCGAAGGATTCGAATTCGTACTTTGCGCCACTGGTTCAATTGAAGTAGCCGTATCTGAAGGATTATCGTTCGTCTGATTTGGAGTTTGAACTCCCGAATCACCTTCAACCCCAACGCTCGCAAGCTCTTTAGACTCTTCTGCCTTAGCCTCATTCCCAGTCTGCATCCCACTTGCATCCGCTCCCGAAGATGCTCCTGTATTGCCCTGAACCGAAGTAGCCGACAGTACAGCAGGGAGTTCCTGCTCTATCGTCGGCTTCTCGGTGCCGAGCTGCAAGGGTTCCCAGCCACTAGGTGGTTGTTCACTTTTGCCCGACCATAATATAAGTATACTTCCAACCACCGCAGCAGCAATGGTCATCCCTTTGTTCCATCTCATTCTTCCACACCTCTCCCTGAATTCAAAATCATTCATTTCGAACACGGGCGGTGCTTCCGAACCGTTGAACTTTCCTGATGAAACAAGTTGTGCATTTTTCATGTCATGTGAAACAGGTCCTCACGCATAGAATAGAGGGAATGAACTGCGCCAGTACCGTAAAGCATGAAAGGAGGCCTGAAACAATGAAGGTTGGATTTATCGGAACCGGCAGCATGGGCAGCCTGCTAATCTATGCCCTGATCCAATCGGGTGCACTTGAGCCCCGGCAGATCGCGGCCAGCAATCGAACCCCGTCCAAAGTACGTCAGTTATCCCTCCGTTACCCCGGTCTGCATGAATCCCAGAGCAATCGGGAAACGGTGATCCGAAGTAATATCATTTTCCTGTGCGTGAAGCCGCTTGAATTCAAACATGTTATTGACGACATCCTGCCTGTCGTGAATCCCAATCATATAATTGTCTCGATCACCAGTCCCGTGCAGCTGCGACATCTGGAATCTTCACTTCCTTGCAAAGTCTCCAAGGTAATTCCCAGCGTCACACACCAAGTCGGCAGTGGAGCATCCCTCTGCATACATGGCGAACGAATGACCAGTGAAGACCGCGCTGTGTTGGAAAGTCTGCTCAGTCATATAGGCAGGCCGTACCAAGTGGATGAAGCCTGTACACGAATCACATCCGACTTCTCCAGCTGCGGACCTGCATTCATATCGTTCTTTTTGGAACAGTGGATCGAAAGTGCAGTGAAGCTGACCGGCATCAAAAGGGCAGATGCCTGCGCTCTGGCTGGCGAAATGCTCCTGGGAACAGGCAAGCTGCTCACCGAAGGAGGATACACCCCGCAAGAGCTTCAGGCTCGTGTCGCTGTACCTGGCGGTATTACCGCTCAGGCACTCGCACTGCTGAAGGTTAGTCTTGACGGCGTTTTCGACAGCCTGATCCACACGACACATGACAAATATGATGAAGATTTGTTAAAGCTGGATGAACTATTCCGAGCCGGTGAGATTAACCGGCAACAATATTAACGAGTTTGCCTGGAACGGCAATGACCTTACGAATGGTCTTGCCTTCCAGCGCCTGCTTAACAGGTGCCAGCTCCATCGTAAAGTCCTGCATACCTTGTGCATCCAGATCCTTCGCGATTGTAGCACGAGTTACAATTTTACCATTTACCTGAACAACGATTTCTACTTCCGCATCCACTGTCATGGACTCATCATATTCAGGCCAAGCCACGTAAGAGATTCCACCTTCATGACCCAAACGGCTCCACAGTTCCTCTGCCATATGCGGTGCCAGTGGTGACAACAGCTGTACAAATTTCTCCATCGCTTCACGAGGCAGTGTGTCCGCTTTGTATGCATCGTTGATGAAAATCATCAGCTGGCTGATGGATGTGTTGAAGCGCAGATGTTCCAGATCTTCCGTAACTTTTTTGATCGTTTTGTGAGCAGTCCGTTTGAACTCATCCGTTCCACCGTCCACCGTAATCTTGTCATTGATGGCTCCTGTGTCTTCGTTAATGAAGAGACGCCATACACGTGACAGGAAGCGGTGCATGCCTTCAACCCCGTTTGCATTCCACGGTTTTGTCGCTTCCAATGGTCCCATGAACATCTCGTACAGACGCAATGTATCTGCACCGAATTCATTCACGATTTCATCCGGGTTAATGACATTACCACGAGATTTACTCATTTTCTCATTATTGGTACCCAGGATCATACCTTGGTTCACCAGTTTGTGGAAAGGCTCTTTGGTCTCCACAACACCCAGATCATACAGCACTTTGTGCCAGAAACGAGCGTACAGCAAGTGAAGCACCGCGTGCTCTGCTCCGCCAATGTACAGATCAACTGGCAACCACTGCTGCTGTTTCTCCTTGGAGATCAGTTCCTTGTCATTGTGCGGATCGATAAAGCGCAGGTAATACCAGCAGCTACCCGCCCATTGTGGCATGGTGTTGGTCTCACGACGTGCCTTCATTCCCGTTTCCGGATCTACCGTATTCACCCACTCCGTAACATTCGCCAGTGGTGATTCTCCTGTACCCGAAGGTTTGATCTGGTCGATATCAGGCAGCAGCAGTGGAAGTTGATCCTCCGGTACGGTCTTCATCGTTCCGTCTTCCAGATGCAGAATCGGGATTGGCTCACCCCAGTAACGCTGACGACTGAACAGCCAATCGCGCAGACGATAGGTCACTTTCCCTTGTCCTTTACCGTTCTCTTCCAACCAAGCAATCATTTTGGCAACCGCTTCTTCATTGTTCAGTCCGTTCAAGAAATCGGAATTCACATGCGCGCCATCACCCGAATACGCCTCTTGTGTAACGTCTCCACCTTGAATAACCTCGATGATATCCAGACCGAACTGCTTCGCAAATTCCCAGTCACGTGCATCATGACCTGGAACAGCCATAACTGCACCTGTACCGTAACCAGCAAGGACATAATCGGCAATCCAGATCGGCAGTTTTGCACCATTAACAGGGTTGATTGCATAAGCTCCAGTGAATACACCTGTTTTGTCTTTGGCCAAATCTGTACGTTCCAGATCACTTTTACGAGAAGCCTGCTCCTGATAAGCCTGAATCGCTTCACGTTGGTCATCGGTTGTAATTGCTTCTACCAATTCATGTTCCGGAGCAAGTACTGCAAAGCTCGCACCGAACAATGTGTCCGCACGGGTAGTAAACACCTTGATGACTTCCTCGCGACCCTCAATGGCAAATACAACTTCTGCACCTGTCGATTTACCGATCCAGTTGCGCTGCATATCCTTGATGCTTTCAGACCAGTCCAGCTCTTCCAGGTCTTCCAACAGACGCTCTGCATACTCGGTAATTCTCAGAACCCACTGACGCATCGGTTTACGTACAACCGGGTGTCCACCACGTTCACTCTTGCCATCAATAACCTCTTCATTAGCCAGTACCGTTCCAAGTGCTTCACACCAGTTAACTGCTACTTCATCCACATAAGCGAGGCCTTTATTATACAGTTGGATAAAGATCCATTGCGTCCATTTATAGTATTCAGGGTCCGTTGTGCTGATCTCACGATCCCAGTCATAGGAGAAACCAAGCGATTTGATCTGGCGACGGAAATTGTCAATATTACGGAATGTAATATCTCGTGGATGTTCACCTGTATCCAGTGCATGCTGCTCAGCAGGCAGACCGAAAGCATCCCAACCCATTGGGTGCAATACATTGTAACCGCGCATACGTTTGTAACGGGAAACGATATCCGTTGCCGTATATCCTTCCGGGTGACCTACGTGCAGACCTGAACCGGATGGATAAGGGAACATATCCAGCGCATAAAATTTCGGTTTAGCAGGGTCCTCACCCGTTTTAAACGTTTTATTTGCATCCCAGTATTGCTGCCAACTTTTTTCCATGACTTGTGGCTGATAGCCGTGTTTCGGCTGGTTATTTTCACTCATCTATTGTTCCTCCTTCAGGTTATTCGCGTTAGCTTTAATTGCAACAAAAAAACCTCAGCATCCCGTAGCGTTTGCAGCGCTAGGGACGAGAGGTTGAATTCCCGTGGTACCACCCTAGTTAGCGGACGAACGTACTTCGTCATCCACTCCCTTTGGACCTGTAACGGCGGTTAACCGATGCGGATTTCCATTCCTGAACCCAAGTTTTATACAAGCAGGTTAAACAGAATGGTGTAATCACCGCATTTCTCCAAGGCGAGTTCGCAAATCACTGTCAACCGGCTTGCACCAACCGCCGGCTCTCTGTTATGTACAGGAATTACTACTGATCCTTATCATCGAAATATGTATACAATATCGGGACCATTATATAAAAAAGCAAGCCCAAAGTCAATATTACACGTTATAATCGCCATCATGAAGTCTACGGTTCGTACCGTTCATAATACTCGTTGCTGTTCAGGATATCCGAAAACGCTCAATGCCTTCCTCCAGATTATGAATAGTCCAATTCACATGTTCCTGATTATCATATTGACGATAGGCACACTCAATGCGCAGCACCAGATCAAAGTACAAGTCATAGAGACTTCTTCTTTTCAGCTCACTTTCAGTGGTAATCGCATGCCCATATCCCTTCACGAATCCGGGAGTATAGTTAAAATGACTAAAGTAATGCTCCATCAGAGGATCTGCCCACAGAGAACGTTCAAAATCAATAATCGCTGTGATGCGACCTTTGTCAACCAGAACATTGCCATCCCACAGATCCCAACTCACAAGCACAGGTTCTTTGACATCGTCCAGCACATCCGTTTTTTCTTCAATCAAACGTCTCAATTCAGGGTAATCAATCGAAAATGTGATTCCAGCTTCTTCCCCGTCGGTAAGAATATCATCCATCAGATTCATAAATGCTTCTTTCCATGTAGAATAACGTTGTTTATGCTCCGAAAAATATCCGAACTTCTCGCCCTTGATTTCATTAATTCGACGATTGTACAGACCGAGCTGGTGTTCAATGGCCTCCTGCTCTTCCACAGAATATTGATCCTTGACCTGATTATAGGGTGCTCCAGACATGTACTCCATGATAAAATAACGCGCTGAAGCCATAGTTAATGAATCATCATAAGCCAACACTTGGGGTACGGGAACATCCTGTAGCTCCGTGATGAGGCGTAGTGCCTCAACTTCGGCAATCATGAGATCCTGCTCACAGCGCATCAGATTTGTCGAATCCGACGGTGCAATTTTCAGTACCACTCGCTGTGCGTCACTCAGTGTGATGAGATATGCATGATTGGCCCAGCCATCCACCATTTCCTTGTAGTCCTCTATACTTGCAGAGAAATGCTGCTCTATTATGGCATTCAACTGTTCTGACGTAAGTCTTGTTTTATATGTACTTTCCATTTCTACACCTCACATTGACATTTGATTTATTTCCTCAGAAAACGTTTTCTATCCGACTATTATCGCCTCCTTTACTTTAACTGGCAATACTTTTTGTCACCTCGTTATGTCTTTCCTAGCATTCCTTTATCCTATTTAAGACTATTGCTATTCATTCTCCATGGAAAATCAAAAAAAACTGTCCTTATGCACGATACATAAGGACAGTTGTCATCTTTCCTTCTTACTTCACAGCCACGTAGAACAAGCGCTGTGCGCTGTCTCCAGCTTCTTTCCATTCAAAATCCGCATATACCTTCACGTCTTTAAAACCTGCCTTGGATAACTCCAGCTTCATCCAGTCCGGATTATACGCGCGCTGGACATGAACTTCTTCAAAACGCTGGTACATATCCTTGCTACCATCATCCACACGTGAAAAGATACTCAGATGATGCTCAATCTCACAACGATCTTGATCCAATCCACAGGTCCAAATATACGATACGGAGCGTTCATCCAATACAAAAGGCTGTTCCTCATCATAACGAATAAGGGTATTGGGATGGTGAACATCAAACAGGAACGTTCCACCAGGTTTCAACATCTCATATGTGCGCTGGAATGTACGAACAACATCTTCTTGTTCGAGCAGGTAATTAACGCAATCACAGAAAGATATAACCGAATCCACAGGCTCCGGAACTCGCCAATCCCGCATATCCTGCTGCACCCAACGTACACTGCCTTCGCGGTACAAGCGATGACCCTGAGGCGTGGCCTCCATCTTGCTGCGCGCAACCGACAGCATATCTGCTGAAAGATCAATGCCTGTAACTTCAAAACCGGAGTTCACGAGCGGGATCGTAATGGAGCCCGTTCCACAACCAAGTTCTGCGACACTTTTGGGCATTCCATGATGTTCCCAGGCTGTTCTTGCAAACCTTATCCAGTCCGGATAAGGCATATCTTCCATTAATTCATCATAGACATAGGCAAATTTCCGGTAAGACATGTCAGGCACCGCACTTTCAATTTCATTTTCCAATCCTGATCTAACAAAAGAAAAAGCAGGGTATCCGGTGTTTACCCAGCCTAGCCCTGCCTTCTCCTAGTTCAATGTTACAAATATTTAATCAGGAAGATTACTTGTCTTCACTTTGATCTGCAGGAGCAGATTCGGCCAGATACGTCCAGCTTTCCTTTTGAACCACCAGTCCATCCTTCATCAATTTGCCCAAGGCACGCTTGAACGCAGACTTACTGATGCCAAAGCGCTGCTTGATGATATCCGGCGGAGTTGCATCCGAGTAAGGCATGCCGCCCATTGGACGCTCTTTCATAAAGGCGAGCAGCTTGTCTGCATCTTCGTTACGTCCAACTTGTTTGAGTTGAGTCATGGCCAGATTCACACGTCCGTCTTCACGTACCAGTGTCACCCGACATTTCACTTTTTCACCAAGACGCAGCATATGACTACGTTCGGATGAATGAATCATGCCAATTGCGCCAAAGCCCAGTACACCGCCCTCTACAAGTACAAAAGTACCCATCTGCAGTGGCTTGTATACCGTCGCTTCAACCCACTCGTTTAACCATGAAGTTGGAGCATGGAAAGACAATGGTGAAAGTTCACGTTCCCCGGCCAATTTGGCACGCAGACGTCCTTGCTTGTCATGTTCCATGATTACAAAGACTTCATCCCCCACTTGAGGACGCAGTTCTTCCAGTTCAGGCAGTTCACGAATAGGAAGCAGCAATTGCCGTCCAAGTCCCATTTCCAGGAAACAGCCCAGTCGTGGGTGAACATCAGCCACAACCAGTCGTGCCATTTCGCCGAGCATGAGATAAGGCTTTTTCATCGTTACGGCCAGACGATCTTCCGTATCAAAGAACACAAATACCTCAAGCGTCTCACCAATCTTAATATCCCGCGTTAACTCGGTGTAGTGAAGAAGTACATCTTCCGATCCTGTCGTCAAAAAGAAGCCAAACGGAGACACTTCACGTGAAACCGGCAAAGAGACGACTGTTCCAGCAATCAAACTCATACAGTTTCCACCACTTTGGCATCAGACCAGAGTCGTTCAATGTTGTAGTATTCACGCTCGTCGCGGTGGAAGATATGAACAACAACATCGCCCATGTCCATCAGTACCCAACGTGCAGAATCCATACCTTCGATACCTTTGATCGTCGCTCCGGCTGCATGAGCCTGTTTGCGAATTTCAGTGGCAATGGCTTGTACCTGTGTATCGGAATTCCCGTGACAAATAACAAAATAATCCGCCACCAGAGAAACATTAATCAGATCCAATGCTACAATATTGGATGCCTTTTTGTCGTCAGCGGCAGTAACCGCCATATTCATAAGTTCTTTCGATGATACTGTCATGAACCAACCTCCATAATCTATAATTGTGTGTTCAAAAAGATCAGTTTTCAGTACCGAGAAGATGGAATAAAGCTAGAAATGGAGTAGCGGAGCGTAGGATAACTACGTGAGCAACGGACATTTCGGCTGAATTTCATATTCGATGCTGATGATGCCGCTAGGCATCCTTCGTAATCAAAAGTGGACTTTTTGAACAACCTCTATAATTGTGCAATTAAGTCATTCCGCGACAGCATGGTCAAAGGATAAATGACACGTCGTTGCGAGATCAGCAAGCTGATCGTCGAATCGAATCCGGCAATTAAACCTTCCTCTAGACTACGTTCAGCCTGTTCGCGAATGTGATCCACTCCTGGGAAATCTCGTCCCGGTTCAATGTAATCGGCAAGACATACCACTTTGTCCAGCAAGCTCATGCCTACCCGACCCGAGGTATGCCACCGGATGGCATTAATAACTTCGGAATCCGTTACACCGTAATCACGCTCGGCTACAAAAGCACCGACTTCGGAATGCCATAGCTGCTTGTCATGCTGAAGAAGTTCCTGGTTTAATCCGTTATCACGGATGACCGCTTCCATCTCCGCTACGGGCCAGTACTTCGCCACATCATGCAATATCGCTGCCAGATCTGCTTTCACAGGATCAGCACCGTATTTATTAGCCAACATCACTGCCGATTCCATCACGCCCAGTGTATGCTTCCAGCGTTTCTCCGGCATTTGTCCGGATACGGCTTGAATCAGTTCCTCACGGCTTAGTCCCATATAAACCGCTCCTTACAATGTATTGGTGCACTTCATCAGGAATCATGAAGCGTACCGAATGTCCTTTGGCCAGACGTCTGCGCACGGCTGTCGATGAAATATCGACCAAGGGCATCTCGGCCAGCAGGACCCGATCCTGTAACTCGTCTGGCAAATCATCCAGATGTAACTGGAAGCCCGGCCGACCAACACCTATAAAGGTTAAGCGTTCTGCAAGCTCTTCAATCTGCTCCCATTTGGGAAGATAGTTCACCATATCCGCCCCGATAATGAAATAGAATTCATGTTCAGGATGGCGACGCCACAGTTCCTTCATCGTATCAATGGTATAAGACACTCCGCCCAATTCCATCTCGATATCCAGCACCTCATATTGCTGCACACCCTTCACAGCCGCTTCCGTCATGTCGAGACGTTGCTGTCCCGAAGCTCCGGCTCCGCGTTTGTGAGGTGGAACATGGGAAGGCATGAACCAGATCTCATCCAGTGCATGCGAGTCCCTTGCCGCTTCAGCTGCCAGGAGGTGTCCCATGTGGATCGGATCAAACGTACCACCCATGATGCCGATCTTCACCTGCGTCACGCTCCCTTATCTAGGTAATTCGATTTGTTTGTTATCGCGAGATTCTTTGTACAGGATGATTGTGTTACCGATGAGTTGTACAAGCTCACTTCCCGTTTCACGGGCAACTTCTTCTGCCATCTCTTTTCTGTCCTCGTCATTGTTGTTCAACACTTGCACTTTCATCAATTCGCGCTTCTCAATCGCATCTTCGATGTGACGGAACAGGTGCTCGTTGGTTCCACCTTTACCAATCTGAAATACAGGGGTCAGGTGATGTGCCTGTGACCGCAAAAAGCGCTTTTGTTTACCGTTTAACATGAATACTCCATACTCCTTATGTTGAGCAGGACCTGATCGACAGCACAAAAACTGTCCGGACCTGACCATTCAATTATTATTTTCACACTTCAAAACTGTTTAGTACAGCACGTCTCATCGTCTCCACAGGAGCCGGAATGCCGAGCCAATGTTCAAAGGCCACTGCGCCCTGGTATACAAACATCCCCAGACCACCGTGCACTGTGCATCCTCGTAACCGCGACTCCCGAAGCAGACGGGTCTCCAGCGGATTATAGATCAGATCACTCACTGCTGCGCCTTCACGAATTAGTGCGGGATCAACCGGCACGTCATCAACATGAGGATACATTCCGGCAGCCGTTGTGTTGATCACAATATCAGCCGTAGCCAAGACCGTCGCAGCGTCTTCCATGCCACTGCCTGATATTTCTCCCAAGCCATGGCCCCGTAAATCCGAAGCAAGTGCAACAGCCCTGTCCGCTGTACGATTCAGAATGTGAATCTGCTCAGGCTTCTCCAATGCAAGTGCGTATATAACGCCTCTTGCCGCTCCACCTGCTCCCAGTACAGCAATACGTTTACCCGCAAGCTCAGGCACAGCCTCTTCCTTCAACGATCGGACATAGCCAATACCATCCGTATTGTACCCTGTCAGTGTTCCACTTTCATTGACGATGGTATTCACCGCACCAATCAGGCGAGCACTTTCATCGATCACATCCAGGTACTGCATCACCTGCTCTTTATGCGGGATCGTGACATTGACACCACGATAGCCCAATGCCACAATTCCCCGAACTGCCGCTTCCAATTGATCCGGATGAACATGCAGCGGCATATACATTCCATTCACTCCTGCAGCCTGCAGGGCCGCATTGTGCATTGCCGGTGATTTGGAATGAGCAATAGGATCACCCATAACGCCAAGCAACACGGGAAGTGAAGGGTTGTCCTTTTTATCCTCAGACATAGGTCCGCCTCCAATCCGCTCTGATGTACAGGTTCTGAGATTACATTAGATTAAGGATGGACGGATCTGTACACGAATGCCTTTTGGAGCATGCACAGCAACAAGTGCTCCAATATCGCCATTAACCTTAATCCAGCCCAGACCCGAGATGAATACATCCGATTGACTGCCGCGTTTGATGCGGAATTCATGTCTGGTCCATTCCGCCATCTCTGCTGCATCCTCACGGGTTGGCGGAGATAACAATTCTCCCAGGTGGTCGCGGTATAGATCATCTGCACGCTCCAGCTTCGTCCGATGAATATCAAGCGCAGTGCTGATAAAACAAGTGAACGACTGGCGATCACCTTCCACAAAGTCAAATCGAGCCATGCCGCCAAAGAACAGCGTCTGACCGGAATTCAACTGATACACAGCCGGTTTAAGCGGTTTTTCAGGCATGATGGCAGCGAGATCCTTACGTGAAACAATCTCGCTGAAACGCCATGGATACACAATTCCAGGCGTATCAATGATATATTTTCCATCATCCAACGGAATGTTCACCATATCCAGCGTTGTTCCCGGATAACGGGATGTGGTCAGCTCCTGCTCCAGATCGCTGTAATCACGAATCAGACGGTTAATCAGTGTGGATTTACCCACATTGGTACCACCAACCACGTACACGTCACGATCTTCGCGATACGTTCCTACAAGCTCAAGCAGTCGGTCGAAGCCCTGATTTTGCTTTGCACTGCACAAGACTACATCCACGGTACGCAAACCCTGTTCTTTGGCTTGCTTCTGTACCCAGTTGCGAACCTTGTTCCAGTTGGTTACTTTCGGAAGCAAGTCCGTTTTGTTCACAGCAAGCAATACCGGATTGTTGCCTACAAAACGTTGCAGACCGGAGATAATGCTGCCATCAAAGTCAAACAAATCAACGATATGGATGACAAGTGCATCCTTATCCCCGATTTTGCTAAGCAGCGCCAGGAATTCGTCCTGATCCACCGTAACGGATGATGACTCATTGTAGTTTTTGATGCGGAAACAGCGCTGGCATATAACCGGTTCACGATCCAATGCCTTCTCGGGGATAAACCCTGGTAATTCCGAATTTTCTGTTTGCAGATGCACGCCGCATCCGCTGCACCTTACGGCAAGATTGCCGTTATGCGGTTCTGTCATTTCTTCTTTTCCTCCTCAAGCCATAAGCCTTTCCTGCGTAAACTCGTTAGAGCAATCCGTTCCACGCGTCGATTGAAGCGGGTCATAAAACCTTCGTCCCCAATGGAGATTGGCAGTACCAGAACGGTATATAACCCCATTCGGTTCCCTCCATAAACGTCCGTAAGCATCTGATCACCTACTACAATCGTGTTTTCAGGAGATAACTCCATCATTTTCATTGCTCTACGAAACGGTACATTCGATGGTTTGCGTGCACTATGCACAAACTGGATATCCAGCGGGGTCGCAAACAGGGATACACGATTCAAATTGTTATTGGACACAATCATCAGCTTGAAACCCGCCTCTTTCACACGTGCAAACCATTCAATCAGTTCGGGCGTAGCGTCAGCGGCTTTGGCTCCAACGAGTGTGTTATCCAGATCAGTTATAATTCCACGGTAGCCTTGAGCGTACAGCTCTTCCAGATTAATGTCAAAAACCGTGTCTACACGCAGCTTGGGCATTAACATTTTAAACAAAGAAGTCACCTCAGTTTCATACGACACACTATATCACAAATCCGTCTTTCCTGAAAATGCATACAGCGCCTGATGGCATAGGAAAAAAGGAAAAACGGGACGGGCAACAACTATGCCCGTTCCGCTTTCAGTTCCTTCCGCAGCTTCAAGGCGGTCTGATAGACGCCCTTCCAGTCGTCGGCAGTTACGGACGCTGGACTGTAACGAGTCTGTTCAAACTTCGTGAGAAGCTCATGCAATGTTGCTTCTGCAGCAGGTTTTGCCTGGCTCCAGCGGGTTACCGATTCACGAAGTGTCTCGTCTCCGCTCCGGGTCAACCCTTTGCGTTTCACATACTGAATCCAACGCTCGGTCTCTGCCACTACCTTCTGTTCAGGGGTGAGCGGTCCACCTGTCCGTAGACGAAGCAGGAAGAATCGCATGGAGAAACGATTACGCCAGAACATATATGTTACCCACAATACGATAATGGCTCCTGCAGCCCAGATAACAAAAGTCGGGATGGCAGACGATGTCTGCTCAGGTGCAGGGGTCTGCTCTTCCTCTT
The DNA here is from genome assembly GCF_037973995.1 of Paenibacillus sp. FSL R5-0701. Lineage (NCBI taxonomy): Bacteria > Bacillati > Bacillota > Bacilli > Caryophanales > Paenibacillaceae > Paenibacillus > Paenibacillus sp. FSL R5-0701. The sequence goes on from NZ_CP150230.1 coordinate 4,947,930, forward strand.
GTACCGGCTCCTCTTCTGGCTCTTCTTCAGGCTCATCTACAGGTTGTACATCAGGCTGTTCCGTCAGCAGCGGCATATCAAAGCCCGGCGTTGCTTCAACAGGAATCCATCCATACTCACCAAAATAGACCTCTGCCCAGGAGTGTGCATCTGCATTGGTAACGGTGTAGGTCGTCTCAATCTCCGCGCCAGGTTGACGTGGAGCCTGCATGTCCGAATTCAGGGACAGTTGTCCAGGCGCATAACCTTTAACCCACCTTGCAGGAATGCCCTCCGAGCGCGCCATCATCACCAGCGCAGTGGAGAAGTAATCACAGTAGCCTTCCATAATGTCGAACAGGAAACCTTCCACAAAGTCGCTGCTTACTTTTCGAGATAAATCCGGATTGTTCGTGTATTCAAAATTAGTTTGTAAATAGTTTTGCAGTAATGCCACTTTTTCATACGGAGTATTCGCAGATGCCGTTATCTCGGCTGCTAGATCTGACACCCGGTCAGGGAAACGGGATGGTAACTGCAAGTACATATCATCTGCCGGATTACTGTTATACAGATCTTCAAATGACTTCGTACGAAGCTCATCTTCCACAATCACAGGGGCTTCCGATACGACAGTATACGTCTTGGGATACTGCGGTTGCTGACGGTCTGTCACCACATGAAGTTCAGCCTGTTCGGCATTCCACAACATCCGTTCCGTTCTGTCTTCACCATTAATCGAGCTAACTTCAGCGATCGAATAAGCACCGAAGAGAATCGGATAGACATTATCATTCAGCATCGTTACATTCTGAGTCACTTGTTTGGTATTCACATTACCGGATTCCTGGTTCTCCAGAGGCTGTCCGGCTTCAACATTCTCTGTTGAACCCCGTCCACGGTCATCCCAGCCTGTGCCTGTATACTCTGCACGTGTCTCACCGCGCCAATAACTGCGCTCATTGGTGGTGACAGACATGACAGGGGTATAGTCGAAGTTGAATCCTCCACCAAGCTGATTGTCTTCCCTGCTGTATCCCGATTCGGTAGCCGCCGGAATATCAAGGTTTCCATTACCAGCCTGATTGGTAGAAGTTCCGGTATAGTTACGCCAAGCTGTGTATGGATCCGTCAAGGTGGGTGGAATCTCCGGCATATTAACGCTGGCTACAATAATCAAAGAAAAGATAATAGCAATATTGGCCAGGACCTTATAAGGATAACGGATGATTCGTTTCCAACCTTGTGGATACTGTAGCTGATAGTTACGGAAATGCTGACATACGAGCCATCCCATCCCCGCAAACATCACCCACGCGATTTCAATCCAGAGCGGAATCTGAGTGAAAGAATCGAGAATCCCCATCGAAATGATGTTAACACCCAGAAAAACAAGAATGCGACGTGTTGTGGTCACGAGTCGAAGCGCAGCTTCAAGCATCACCCATGCACACAGGGAGAACCAGATGTACGGCGTCATGTGTAATATGAATTGTTCCGCTCGGTCCGTTAAAGAGCCATAAGGGATGTACACCGTATAATCAATTAGCGTTTTATGCAAAATGTAACCAACAACGACCGCCTTGATGATCGCCCGATACATCGTTTTGAAGGGCAGAATGACCTCCAGCACACTGACCGCTGCAAGTGTCCATAACACCAGAGAAGTGGTTTCCGTGTACCACGATTCCTGCGTAAATGAAATCCACTGCATTCCAATCAGGAAAATCCAGAGCAACGACGCTGCATGATACCAGGATCGCTTGCCTGCAATACTTTCATTTCCTTTTGTACTCATACAGAACCTCCCCCCATCACCGTTGGAAGCTCCTGCAAGTGAGAAACAGTGAATGACCTCGTGCCTCTTCCACGCAACATGGCATTCCACTCCGCACTCCGGCGGGATTCACTGGTATCGATCAGAATATGACATGGAGTCATGCCCCGCGTATCGGCCCAGCGCAACAGTTCCATTATTTTTTCATCCTTCTGGGGAGAAATCACGACAAAGTAGGCTCCCTGAGGCAGTTGACGTACGATTCTTTCCACGCCGGGCAACAGATGGGTATCCTGACCGTTATATTGAATATCCACCAGATGATGCATCATCTTCTGTCGTTCCATCAGACTTTCACTGGGGGCCATGAAGGATGTCTGTTCTGACAATGTCAACAGCCCCATCCCCATTCGTTCCCTGACACCATACTCCAGCAGAGAGGCAGCCGTGGAAACGGCAATTTCGAAAGCATCCCCATGTTCATAACTTGATGCCAGCGCATCCAGAACCAGAATGGTTTTGGGCACAGACTCATGTTCAAACTCCTTGGACTTCCAGTTCCCTGTCTTTGCCGTGGCATTCCAGTGAATGCGGGAAAGTCGATCTCCGTATACGTAGTCACGTACACCATTGATCTGAGTGGTCTCTCTCCGTGAACGGGTTAACGCCGTCTGAGGACCGGATAACCGTGATTTGCGGTCGTAGAGCTGCCAATATGGAATAAATACGGTTCTTGGCAGTACACGAAACTCACCTTTGGCCTTAAACTTTCCTCGATGTTCAATCAGTCCAAATATGTCCTCGCTGGCACATTCCGTTTCCGAAAAAACATACTTTCCCCGCTCAAGTGGCGGTGTCTGAAAAGACAACTCGCCATTCCCTCGCATATTGGGAATCAAACTTTCCTTGAACGACCACGATTCTCCGTTGTGCCGATGCAGCATTTCACGTACAACAACATAGGGAAGCGGGAGGAATCCCGGAATCGTCAGACTCAGCTGTACTTGAACCTGGTCACCCGCATGCAGCAATTCTTCGTGGTCTGGACCAGAAGATAACCTACGAACTCCTTGAGCACGTCTTACCCCGCTAAATCCAGCAATGGCAAGATACACACAGAGCAGGGTCACCATCGACAGCAACATAAGGGATGTCTTCCCGCCCTGAAACAAAACATAAGCCAGACAGCACATCCACACCATTGCGATGCTCCATACGCGTGGGTGGCGTAACCCTCTATTGACTGTTCTAAAAAGCGGCTTCATGAACTATTGCCCCATGGAGACGGGCACGCGTACTTGCTGGAGTACGGCTTTCAAAACGGCCTCGGAACTCATACTGTCCAGTCTCGATTCGGGACGAAGCACAATACGATGAGAGATCACATAAGGGGCCATCGTTTTCACATCATCCGGAAGCACATAATCACGTTCCTGCAAGAAAGCAAAGGCTTTTACGGCCATCATGAACGATATGGCTGCCCGTGGGCTGGCACCCAGCAATACAGATGGGTGGGAGCGGGTTTGGCGAACAACATCCAACAAATAGTCCATAACCGGATCACCGATAAAGACCTCTTTAATCTCCTGCTGGATTGCCGAGATCTGGTCCATATGAGTCACGGATTCAAGGCGATCTACAGGCTGACCGAGCTGATGCTGTTTCAATAGAATTTTCTCAATTTCCTTATCAGGATAACCCAGACTTATTTTCAACATAAACCGGTCGAGTTGTGCTTCCGGCAAAGTATACGTACCTTCAAAATCAATCGGATTCTGAGTTGCACAGAGCATGAATGGATGTGGCAGATCATACGTATCACCATCAACGGTTACACTGCGCTCCTCCATCACTTCGAGCAGAGCCGATTGGGTTTTTGTTGTGGCCCGGTTAATCTCATCAGCTAGCAAAATGTTGGTCATCACAGGACCTGGCCGGAAGTAAAACCGCTCATCCTTCGGATGAAACACAGATACCCCCGTAATATCACTTGGTAGAATATCAGGATTACATTGAATGCGTCGGTACTCACCACGCATGGATTTCGATAATGCCTTGATTAATTGCGTTTTGCCAGTTCCCGGTACGTCTTCAATCAGAACGTGCCCGCCTGCAAGCAAAGCTGTAAGTAAAAGTTGAATTTCAAAGGATTTCCCCATAATACAGGATTCCAGATTTGAACGAACTGCGGATATGATTTGGATCGACTCTTTGCGCACAGGCATGTGGTCTAACCTCCTAAAAAAGCATACAGATTTCCTTTTATTGTACATGATCCAGAGTCACGAGTACACTCGAAGGAACTCACAATTTGTTTCCAGCCCGTCAGATTCACCGCAGTTCTCGCATGAATACGACAAAAAAGGCCCGGATAGAAGTTATCCGAAGCCTTTGTTGAATCGCAATATGTTCAAGTAGATTTCTCATTCTATGTTAGCCTTTTGGTCTAACGACCAATGCCGCGAGAAAAGAAAAGATGATCGCTGACGAAATCCCCGCCGCAGTCAGATCGAAAATCCCTGTAATCACACCCAGCCATCCCTCTTTTTCCAGCTCCGTCAATGCCCCGTGCACTAAGGAATTACCGAAACTTGTGATGGGGATGGTTGCACCCGCACCTGCAAATTTAACCAGGGGGTCATACACGCCAAATGCATCCGCAAGCGCACCTGTCACAACAAGTGTACTCATGGTATGAGCTGGCGTCAGTTTAACCCCATCCATTAGAAGCTGTCCGATAACACAGATTAAACCGCCAACAATAAATGCCCACAAGAACTGCATTACCCTTATCCCTCCTTTTCTATGGCTACGGCATGTGCAATACAAGGAATACTTTCACCCTGCTGGTACGAAATCGGAGATAACAGCGCACCCGTAGCAACGACGAGCACCCGTTTAAGATCCCCCTTCTGCATCCGGTTCAAAATGTGACCATAGGTGACGGTGGCAGAACATCCGCAGCCACTTCCACCGGCAACAACATAAGGCTGTTTCTCCCGATCATAGATCATCAGGCCGCAGTCATTAAAAACCGTCTGTTCCATGGGAATGCCTTCTTTTTGCAAAAGCTCTTTCGTAATTGGCAGACCAACGGAAGCCAGATCCCCGGTCACAATGAGATCATAATAGCCGGGTTCCAATCCCGTATCCCTGAAATGAGAGATTATGGTGTCGGCTGCTGCTGGCGCCATGGCTGAACCCATGTTAAAGGGATCTTTGATGCCCAAATCCATAATGCGTCCAATCGTGGCTTTGGTAACAACGGGACCATCACCAGTACGGGAGACCACACCACACCCTGATCCTGTGACGGTATATTGCGCATAAGGCGGCTTTTGGGAACCATACTCCGTCGGATACCGAAATTGTTTTTCCACCGTACAGTTGTGGCTCACCGTTCCTGCAAGGACATAATCTCCAGCTCCGGAGTCAACAATCATGGACGCTAACGCTAACGTTTCCATGGAAGTAGAACAGGCTCCAAAGACACCCAAGTAAGGCACACCCAGTTTTCGCGCTGAAAAGGAACTGCTGATAATCTGGTTCATCAGATCTCCACCCACAAAAAAGTGAAGCTCTTCCTTGGTGATATTTGCATTAACCAATGCCAGTTGGGAGGCCTGTTCGAGCAGTTTGCGTTCTCCCTTTTCCCACGTTTTCTCGCCGATCTCGAGGTTGTCATAGACATAATCGAAATCAGATGACAGTGGACCCTCGCCTTCTTCTGGTCCTACAACTGCGGCTTTACCGATGATCCGCGGACGATTCTCAAACTGCCACGTCTGGCGACCCAATCGTTTCACAGGTGCCCACCTCCAAATCCCAAAAAGGCGTAAACAATCCCTACGACAAATGCTGCCACGACACCAAACACGATAACGGAACCAGCAAGTTTAAACATGTTGGCCCCTACACCGAGCACCAGTCCTTCAGCACGATGTTCCAGTGCAGCAGAACACATGGAATTGGCAAAGCCGGTAACCGGCACAGCAGTTCCTGCTCCTGCCCATTGAGCCATTTTATCGTAAACGCCGAGACACGTTAGAATAACCGATATGAGAATCATGACCGCCACTGTAGGACTAGAAGCTTCCTTCGATGTCATGTCGAAACCGGCCATAAAAGCCTCTTGAATGGCCTGTCCAATCAAACAGACCGTACCCCCAACCAGAAATGCTTTGAGGCAATTTTTCAGGATTGGACGAGGCGGCTCATGTTTTTTTGCGACTTTTTTGTACTCCTTTTCATCCATGGACAGGGACGACGATTTTTTTTCGCTTCCGGATGCAGATTGAGCTGGCAAGATACAAGACCTCCTCTATGTGAAATGGTTCAAAGCTACGGCTGAATGCCAATGTGTGTAATCCTATATTCATTGTTTGTTAATAATCGGAAGGTTATGTATCCGGCGACAGACAGCATATGTTTCCAACAAGATCATGTTGTGGAAGCAGGATGCGAATATGCCGGTTCTGAGGACTTCTAGATACGTTCTATAAATAAAGAAGAACAATCACGAGCAAGATAAAAAGAACGATAAACAGTACTTTTTCCGTGCCCTCTTCTGGAGGTTTCATTGGATATTTAGCTCCTTCCTGAAACAGACAAACAAATATCGAACATAAAGAACATCACAAAATGATGACATCTTCTCCATCTATTCATATTCATCGAAGTGTCATCAGGACTATGACTAAAGCGGATAGAATCATGAAACTTGGACACGGTAAGCGCCCAAAACATGCCTTAAATACGTGACATAAACATGGACAATCACTTGCGCAAGGTTCATACTGTAATGTGACCAGTGGTTAAATAACAACAGGCGGGTAGCCGTTCTACTGTGACCTGAAATACATACCAACAGAGGAGTTGTTGACACATGAATGAAAAAACGATAGATATGTTTCGTACGTTGACGGAATTTCCTTCCGCATCCGGTTTTGAACGTGAGCTTCGCGGCTGGATGAAAGATAAGCTTTCCGCTTATACCGATGAGTTCGTCCAGGATCGCCTGGGGAGTCTATTTGGAGTATTACGCGGGGAGGAATCCGGTCCCAAAGTTATGGTAGCCGGACACTTTGACGAAGTAGGTTTCATGACTACGGGCATTACGGAAACAGGCATGATCAAATTCCGCCCACTGGGTGGATGGTGGAGTCAGGCTGTACTGTCTCAACGATTGGAAATTATCACACCTGATCGTCGGATTACCGGAGTGGTAGGTTCTACCCCTACACACTTGCTGGATGAGTCGCAGCGGAACAAACCTGTGGATCTGAACACCATGTATCTCGACATTGGGGCGGACAACCGTGCGGAAGCAGAATCTTGGGGCATCCACCCAGGTATGCAGATTGTGCCGATCTGTGAATTCACACCTATGGCCAATCCTAAGAAGATTATGGCTAAAGCGTGGGATAATCGTTACGGCGTAGGACTTGCACTTGAACTGGTTGAAGCGCTTCACAAGGAAAAACTGCCTAACACACTCTATGCTGGTGCAACGGTTCAAGAAGAACTGGGGCTTCGCGGTGCACGTACGGCGGCCAACTTGATTCAGCCTGATATCTTCTTTGCACTTGACTGTAGCGCGGCGAATGATATGACAGGTGACAAACAGTCCTTTGGACATATCGGAGAAGGCGCATTGCTTCGTATTTTTGACCCGGGTATGTTCACCCATCGCGGAATGGTGGAATATGTTCAAGATACGGCTTCATCCAATCAGATCAAAATGCAGTATTTCATCTCACCAGGTGGTACCGATGCAGGTCAAGTTCACCTGAGTGGCGTTGGTGTACCATCAACAGTTATTGGTATCTGCGCACGTTATATCCATACCTCATCTTCCATCATTCATACGGATGACTACGATGCAGCCAAAGAACTGATCGTGAAGCTGGTCAAAGGTCTTGATCGGACAACGATGAATACCATAATTAATAACGCGTAATTGCTGACAAGAGACCTCCTAACAATCGGGAGGTCTTTTTTTATATTCACAACGATATCAGTTAGACACGTAGATTAATAGGCCGAACATTATAGGGAATTATACATAAGATACAATAACGGAAGATGAATTAAACACCAAGCAGCGGGGGACCTGTTATGGCAGTGAGAAGGAATGGAAAATCGAATAAAGGCTCCAAAAAAACAAATGCCGCAAACACCCTTCTCAATGGCAACCTTAAAGGAAGAAATCTGGAACTTATCGTTGCAGCATTACTGGTCAGTGGGAAGTTAAGAGTGGATGCGGTCACGTTGTTTCGAGAAGCTACACTGGTCGTTGAACTGGTCGGACAATATAAAACGTTACAAAATATCACACCATCGAATCAAGACAAACTGGTGCAATTCCTGGATGAGATTGGTGGGGACATGACGTTGAATGATGTTATACGGGCTTTCCAACAAAGAATCAATTCTTAACGCCAAGAAATGAGGTTGAAGTGATGTCTGACTTTGACGGAAATGGGTTCGCTGAACTACTGATCATTGTCATTCTTATTGTTTTATTTGTATTTGGTTCTTCCGATATTGACGACCTGACTGATTCTCCTTCTCAATCCTGAATTGGCTAGGTTAATACGATCCATTCATTATGAAATGCATTCCTGTAAACGCCAGCCCACAATATGCGGGCTGGCGTTTTTGGATGGCTATAGAAATAGCGGTGAGAATGCAATCCAGGCCAAAATAAGAGTAAGCACAATGCAGACATTCTCTACAACGGCCCCACGCTTGGTCCCTGTACTCATCAGATTCACCCGTATGCGCCACTTAAGCGGTGGTAACGGACGAATACCCCGATTGGTTAGTGAATCGGCCAACAGATGCATCGCATATGCCGTGCCTCCCGCTACCCAGATCTCCGGTCCCTGCTGCTGGGTCGTGCTGTACAACAAGCCCGCCCATATTGCTGTTCCATATAAGGTATGCGTCAACCCCCTATGAGTTAGCGTGGTGCACAGCATAAGCAGGCTACCTGCAATCAGATTCCACGGGGCAAATGCGTGACCATAAAAGACCAGCCCGAGTCCAATCGCAAACATCAACACTTTGCGAAGCGAACGCGAAGGAAGGAATGACACAAGCGCAATGAGGATCGCAAGCAACAGGTTCCATGGTTTGGCATGAACATAGAAGTACACAAATACAGCTGTGGGCAACAGAATCGTCTGTAACAGCCTGATCAGACTGTTAGGCAAGGCTTTGGATACCAGCAGCGAATTCGGCTCATCAATGTCAGGCAATAACGAACCAATCATAGCAACCGTAACTGCCGGCGCTGTCACCGGCATACCGGCCAACTGCAGAACAGAAAGCGACACGCCTGTCCCGATAATAAGGTGGGATCTTCCCATCATGATGCAAAAACGTCCTTTCGAAGAAATCGGGAACAATACGGCCCATTTCCGATTTTACAACGAAAACAAAATAAGAACAATAGTTCGCATTTCTTATTTGTATGAAAATAAATATCATTTTCTGTGATGGGGCTCACACTATTATATTTATGACTCTTTTATCTTTATTAGTGAATTAAATCACATAAACTGTCGTCAACTACTTGTATAATTTCAAATATAAACCACTAAAATTGTTGGTAATGTACAGCGTCTAACCAAGGAGGCATACACACATGAACGGAAAAAAAGAGAAACTCGTTATCATAGGTAACGGAATGGCAGGAATCAGTACCGTAGAACAAATTTTGAAATTAACTACGCGATTTGATATTACTGTTTTTGGCACAGAGCCCTACCCTAACTACAACCGCATTATGTTGTCCTATGTATTGGAAGGAAGCAAAACACTGGATGACATCGTCCTGAATGATCTCCACTGGTATCAGGATTATGGTATTACCCTCCATACAGGAACAACCGTAACCCGAATTGATTCGGATACCCATGAGGTTGTGACGGAGGATGGAACTTGCTTCCCTTATGACAAAATCATCATTGCGACAGGCTCTAACTCCTTTATTCTCCCAGTACCTGGACATGACAAAGAAGGTGTTGTCGGTTTCCGCGATATCGCCGATTGCAATGTCATGCTGGAAGCTGCTAAGCAGTATAAACGAGCGGCCGTTATCGGAGGCGGACTGCTAGGCCTTGAAGCTGCCAAAGGGTTGGTACAACTTGGCATGGAAGTTACCGTAGTGCACTTGATGCAGGATCTGATGGAGCGTCAGCTTGATCCGCAAGCTTCAGCCATGTTGAAGGCGGAACTCGAACGTCAGGGTATCCGGTTCAAAATGGGTGCGCAGACTTCCGAACTGCTGGGCGGCGAACGGGTTGAAGGGATACGTTTTGCAGATGATACGGTTCTGAATGTTGATTTTGTGGTCATGGCTGTAGGCATTAAACCCAATACGGCTGTAGCCCGCGAAAGCGGTATGGAAGTCAACCGGGGTATTGTCGTGGATGACTATATGCAGACTTCACTTGAGAATGTGTACTCGGTCGGGGAATGTACAGAGCACCGCGGGGTATGTTACGGCCTCGTTGCCCCATTGTTCGAACAAGGTATGATTCTGGCGAAACATATCTGCGGGGTTGAAACGGCTCCTTATGAAGGTTCTGTTGTATCTACGAAATTGAAAATTTCGGGTGTAGACGTCTTTTCAACCGGTGAATTCATCGACAGTCCGGAGCACACCGTCATTTCGCACAAAGATGACTGGAAACGGACTTACAAAAAAATTCTGCTTCGTGATAATAAAATGGTCGGCGCCGTGCTCTTCGGTGACATTACGGATTCTGCCGAATTGCAGAAGCTGATTAAACAACAGACCGAAATGACCGAAGAATTGTATGGTTCGCTCATGGGTACAGGCTGCGGTGGTCATAAGAAAGCAACCTCTGTTGAAACGATGCCCGAGGACGAGATCGTCTGTGGATGTAACGGGGTAACCAAAGGAACCATTGTGGATGTCATTACAAACCAGGGCCTTACTACTGTAGATGAAATCAAAGCCTGTACTGGTGCAACCCGCTCTTGCGGTGGTTGTAAACCGGTTGTGGAACAGATTCTGCAATATGTACTTGGAGACAGTTTCAGCAGTGGAGCCAAACAGGGAATATGCGGATGTACTTCCATGGGACGGGATGAGATTGTAGCCGAGATTCGTGCAAAGGGATTACAAACGACCAAAGAGGTCATGAATGTACTGGGTTGGAGTCAACCTGAAGGTTGTTCCAAATGTCGTCCGGCGATCAACTACTACCTTGGCATGATTGCACCAGATACACACGAAGATGAGAAAGAATCCCGTTTTGTTAACGAACGTATGAACGCGAATATTCAAAAGGATGGAACGTATACGGTTGTACCTCGGATGTATGGCGGGGTGACTACACCAGCGGACCTTAAACGAATCGCTGACGTATCAGTCAAATATGATGTGAAAGCAGTCAAAGTGACTGGGGGTCAGCGTCTCGACTTGATTGGTGTTAAAAAAGAAGATCTGACCAAAGTCTGGGCTGAACTGGATATGCCTTCAGGTTATGCTTACGCCAAATCGCTGCGTACGGTCAAAACATGTGTCGGCTCCCAATTCTGCCGATTCGGCACACAGGATTCCATGGCCATGGGCGCTCGCATCGAACGTAAATTCGAACGTCTGGATCTTCCAGCCAAGTTTAAATATGCTGTCAACGGTTGTCCGCGGAACTGTGCAGAAGCATGTACAAAAGATATCGGTATCGTTGGTAACGACGGCGGCTGGGAAATCTTCATCGGCGGTAACGGCGGTATTAAATCAAGACTTGCTGATTCCCTATGTAAAGTGAAAACGGATGAAGAGTTGATTGAACTGTGTGGAGCCATCATGCAATATTACCGCGAGACAGGTAACTATCTGGAACGGACGTCCGAGTGGGTGGAACGCATGGGGCTGGAGCATATTCGTTCGGTGGTTGTAGATAACCTTGAGGAACGTAAAGCGTTGATGCAGCGGATTGAATTTGCACTTGAGCATGTTGAAGAACCTTGGCAAAAAGCGATTCGCAATGAAGAAGGCCAAAGCAAAATGTTCCATGGTATCGAAGTATCGGCTCGTCCATAAGTAAGTTCGCAAGATTAATATTGCCGGAATGTTAAATATAGATAAGGAGTGGTTTAAGATGACGACCAAACAATCAGGCACCTACTTCCCTGCCGGAGTAGTTGAAGAATTCCTGCCACGAATCGGAAGAGTAGTTGAAATTAAGGATCAACAGCTTGCTGTCTTTCGTGCATCGGATGGAACCATCTTCGCTGCGGATAATCACAATCCCCACCCTAAGGGTGGGCCGCTGGCTGAAGGCATCGTGTCCGGGCATTATCTGTACGATCCACTGTATGATTGGAAAATCGACCTGACTACCGGTCTTGTGCAAGCACCGGACAACGGTCAAGTACAGATGTATCCGGTGAAAGTAGAGAACGGCCAAGTCTGGATTGAAATATAGCTCCATTGAAACGTTCAAAGATTGATGCAAAATAATGGGGGAAACCGTGATGTATACACCAAGTGTTGAGGGAATTATTGAAGCTGCGGTTAAAAAACGGGATCAAATGAACGCAAGCCTGCCACGGTATATGGTTGCAGCCTTGATGGCTGGTGCCTATGTAGGACTTGGCATCGTTCTGATCTTCAGTATCGGTGCTCCGCTCCTTGCGGCGCAGTCACCACTGCAAACCATGTTGATGGGCATGTCCTTCGGACTCGCGCTCACGCTGGTCATTTTTGCCGGATCGGAACTTTTTACAGGTAACAATATGTTCTTTACCATGAGTACACTGGCTGGCCGAACCACAGTGAACGAAACGTTGAAGAACTGGGGGCTCGTCTTTGTTGGTAACCTGCTCGGCGCAATTCTATTAAGTCTACTTATAGTCGGTAGCGGCCTGTTTAAAACGGCCACACCGGAACATCTGCTGTTTGTCGTCTCTGCCAAAAAGATGGCGGCGCCCGTATCCGAGTTATTTTTCCGAGGAATTCTCTGTAACTGGCTCGTCTGTCTGGCGATCTGGATGGCCGCTCGCTCCAAAGAAGATATCGCCAAACTTGTTCTTATCTGGTGGTGTCTGTACGCATTTATCGCAAGTGGTTATGAGCACAGTGTTGCCAATATGACTTTGCTGTCTTTATCCTGGTTGCTGCCAAACCACCCGGATACAATCACGATGGCAGGCTGGTTCCACAACATGATTCCGGTAACGCTTGGTAATATTATCGGGGGTGCCCTCTTTGTCGGCATGGCGTACTGGTACACTTCACCGGTACGAAAAAAGGCATAATAGTTGATCTATTGCACTTATCTACGTTAGGTAGCATAACATTTGCACAGATAAAGCCACGATGGATGACGGACTCACGTTCAGTCACCCATCGTGGCTTTCTGGCTTCATTTTACATTCAATGTATACATCGTTAATCCGTGGTTAATATAACTGAAGTATAGTCAGTGTATACGCCCACCTAACTTGTAAAGGATGATCTCTTCTTATGGGAATTCATACGTACTTCAGATCACTGAATGATCTTGAACGCATTATTCGGACCCCTGGCAAATTCAAGTTCGAAGAACATTGTGTATCCGCCCATTCCTGGAAAGTGGTTCAGTACGCCAAAACGTTGGCCGATATTGAAGAACAGCAAGGCGTAAGCATTGATTGGAAGAAGTTATACGAGATTACCAGCAGTCATGATTATGGCGAAATCTTCATCGGTGATATCAAAACACCAGTCAAACATTATTCACTGGAGCTGCGTTCGATGCTGCAAAAGGTGGAAGAAGGCATGGTTGAACATTTTATTAATGAAAATATTCCTGAAGAGTTCCAGCCTATTTTCCGCAGACAGCTGCGTGAGGGCAAAGACCAATCGGTTGAAGGACTGATTCTCGAAGTCGCAGACAAGATGGATCAGGTATATGAAGCCTTTGCTGAGCTCCAACGTGGCAATACGGAGAAAGAATTTATCGTTATGTACCGTTATGCCTTGGTCAAAATCAAAAATATCGACCTCCACTGTGTACAGTATTTCCTGGAACAGATTCTCCCCGACATGATCGAAGAAGGTATCCGCTCCCCGTTTGATATTCGCAAAATAACCGAAGAAGCTCTGGCCCAGTGATCAGCTCAAGTCAACATGGTGCTCATCATCCATGGACAGGGCTTTTTTTCGTTCCTGCAATTGCAGTCGGTACTCGCTAGGGTACATGCCCGTTTTGTTTTTGAAGATCCGGCTGAAATAGTGGGAGTCACTATACCCTACCGCTCCACCAATGGTCTTGATATCCATATTCTCGTGAGTGACGAGCATGCGCTTCGCTTCATTAATCCGCAGACCTGTCATATATTTCAGCGGTGTCTCCCCCGTCACCTTCTTGAAGCACTTTCCCAGATAGTCCACACTAAAATGCATCTGTCCCGCCATGTCCTGGAGTGTAATCTCATGCATGTAATTCTGCTTCAAATACAACTTAACAGCCTCTGCGATATCCTCCGGCTTCACCTGCTCATCCAGCACGGCACTGACATGGGCAAGCGAATCCACAGCGCTCCCAAGCTTCAATTCCATCGCATCCAGCAGTGTCCGAAGCTGATCTTCCGATAATGGTTTGAGCAGATAATCCTCCACCTTGTAACTGATCGCCTGCCGTGCATATTCGAATTCATGATAACCACTCAGAATGACAATTTTCACATGCGGATAGGCAAAATACAGATGTTTGGCAAGTTCCAATCCATTCATTACCGGCATCTGTATATCAGTTACAACCAGATCAGGTACGGAATGTTCAATCAGCTGTAACGCTTCCTGACCGTTCCGCGCTTCACCGATTACCTCGAACCGGGTGTCCAACTCTCTGAATTTGCGCGAGACATTCCGGCGAATCAGGGCTTCATCTTCCACAATAATCGTTCTATATTTGATTGTCATGGGTTCAGTCATGCTCCTTTCGAATGGAACCGCCTATGGTAATCTGGACACCGCCGGAAGGCTTGTTCGTAATCTGCATGTGGGCTGCTGTGCCATACCATAATTTCAATCGGACCCATATATTCTTGAGTCCCATGCCGTTAATTTCGAGGTCAGGCATACGCTCCCACTCCTGTGACTGTTCGATATAATGCATGGTCTTGGCAAGTGCCTCGGGTTCCATGCCAGGCCCGTTGTCTTCTACGTGGATCTGCCAGGTCTGCTGTACCGTATCCAACTCTCCAGTAATATTCAGTTTCCATGGAGGGGTATCACCCAGTCCATATTTCATGGCATTTTCGAGTAGTGGTTGTACCATTAACATTGGAACCTGAATATGTTGCATCTCATCCGGAATATGAAACTCATAGTGTAGATCATCCTCAAACCTAATCTTCATACACTCCAGATATCGCTCACAATAATCCAATTCTTGAGACAGGGGAACCCCATTCTTTCCCGGAGTAGAAATATAACGCAGCATAGACGCAATATTGGCGCAGAACGCGACAATCTGCTCATTCATGCCTTCTTCCGCCATGATGCTGATATTGGTGATGTTGTTATAGAGAAAATGCGGGTTCATCTGGGATTGCAGCGCCAGTAATCTCGCTTCTGTCTCCTGAGATTTCATCGCCAGCCTGTCCTGAAACGATTGCACAAGCTGTTGATTCAGCCGGATAAACGTATCATTCAGCTCATCCATCTCCCGAATAGAACCGGGATGCTCCAGCTTGAACAACTGACCGGAATCCTGACCCGATACCAGATCATTCTCACCCGTTTTCTGAATAATGCGCTGCAAACGATGCAGCGGCAAAGTAACCCTTTTGGAAATCAGATACGAGAGAACCAGAATCAGCACGAGAGTAGCTAACGTGGCACCGATAAACATCACAGCCATCCGGTTGAGACTTGCGAAAAGGGATTGTTTGGACTGCATGACAATAACGGTCCATCCCGTCTCCTGTGACGTCATGTACGTCATCATTTGTTTGGACTGACTCAAAGGATCAGTAATCTCCTGCATCGTATCAGGCGGAAATGAAAGATTTTGAATCAATTCCACATCATCGAAATGGCCTGCTTGAGAAACATCGGCATCCGAAGAAAGTGGATACAACCGTGTATTTTGTTCATCCACTACATAGATCCGAAGATCGTTGTTATTCGCCTGCAATTCATTCAAGTGCTGGAACAGGGTTCCGGCATCCTGCAAAATCTCAACGACACCCTGGCTGACATAATTGCCATCTTTGTATACCCGTGTTAGTGAAATGTAGGGTTGATCCGCTTTCCCCTCACCTGTTGGCATGGGTAAAGCTCCCCCCTCTAACAATTGGATTACCCGCCATCCACTCCGCTCCCAGGTTTCCTTGTACCACGGTCGCTGAGTCAGGTCTACCGACAGTTGACCGTTGAATGCACCCGCTCCCAGCATTTTGCCATTCACATCATAGATATTGGCCTGTTTGGCTGTATTGGAGCTGCTGATGATCGCAAGAATGACATCAATTAATGTGGTTGTATCCTTATACAATGCCGGATCACTCGTCATTGTCTGCTCGCTATTCTCCGCTGGTGCCAAGTAGTGACTGAAGTGTTCTTTGACCAGATTGGAGTACACGATATTCATGGAGAAGTTGTTCATTTTCACCACTTCCTGATCCAAGTTACTGACGATTGATACCCCCAGTTGTCTCTGTTGTTCTTCACTTCGATGACGGATGTCACTCGCGAGAAAAACATACAGGAGTCCTGCCACAATGAGCGAAAAAATAATGAATACCGCAGAGTAATAGGCAAACAGACTTTGCTGAAGCGTTCCAAATCGATATCGCAATCCCCACACACCTCGTCCTATGATGATATCTGTCACACCATTCGAAAATGTCCACCCAACAGAACGCTTTTGTCTATTGAGCACATCCGCTGTTCACAGTAAAGTTATCCACATAAGAATACGCTTACATTAAGCGTTTCGGCAAGTGACAATTTTCTTTATATTCCGGGAGGTTCAATGATGAGAAAACGATTTCTATTTTCGCTTGCAAGTGTGCTCCTGCTCTCCACCCTGCTGCTTGCCGGGTGCAACTCAGGGAAAAGTACGGAAGGTTCGGGTAAAGTGACACTCACGTTTGGAACAAGCCAATCCGGTATTCCACGTACAGGCATCATGCAGACGATGGCCAAGGAATATGAGCAGGAGACGGGTGTCAAAATCGACTTTCAGGTGGTACCTGACGCACAGTGGCGTGACCTGATCAAGGTGAAGCTGGCCTCTGGTGAAGCACCTGACATTTTCAATGTCGATGTGGACCCATTGAGCATGCCGGCTAACGTAAGACCAGAGGAAAATGCCATTGACCTGACCAATGAGGAATTCACAGGTCGGATGTCTGAAGAGATTTTGCCAACCGTCAGTCACAATGACAAGGTCTACGGGGTTTCTTTTGCGCCAACAAAAATCTGGTATGTGTACTATAACAAACGTATCTTTCAAGAGCTCGGTATAGAGCCTCCTACATCCTATGCCGAATTCAAGGTAATCAGCCAGAAAATTAAGGATAAAGACATTATCCCATTCTATCAGGCACCTGCCAGCGGGTGGTATCAGGTTCTGCCTTTGTTCGAAACGGGACCTAACTATGAGCAAACAACAGCAGGAACCTACGAGAAGCTGAACAATAATGAGATGAAAGTCGCAGATATGACGCAACTCAAGACGGTCATTGAACAATTGAAGGAATTTGCGGATCTCGGTTATTTCGGCAAAGACTTCTTGTCCAATACGGTAGAAGCGGGAATTGAAGCGTTTGGTCAGGAGAAGGCAGCGATGTTACTGCGGGTTCCAGGGACGGAAAAGGAAGTCTCCGAAGCGTATCCGACAATGAAAGACAATATGGGGTTCTTCGTCATGCCGTGGGGAGATAATCAGACGATTGGTGTGAATCCGGGCGGTTCAGCTGCGATGTTTGGTAACAAAAACAGTAAACATCCCGAAGAAGTGCTGAAATTCTTCCGCTGGATTACCGAGCATGATCATCTGCAACGTGTGTTCGATGAAGGTGAAGGCAATCTGACGATCTGCTGGCCGGAAATCGAACCAAAACTGACACAGGATTATATTGATTATGAGAAAAATCATGAAAAAGGTACGGTCATGCAGGCCGCTGTGAAATACATTGATCCACAATGGATGGATATTGGCAAAGACTTGTCAGGCATGTTCGCCGGCGCAATGACACCGGATCAGATTCTGCAAAATATTGATAAACGCCGTGCTGAACAAGCCAAAGTGCTGAAAGATGAGAAGTGGCAGTAACCACGCATATTTCAGATAAACACAAACGCACAACAGCGTTACATGCAGCGGGCATTTGCCCGTTTGTGTATTTTGGCAGGAAGGAAAGGTGTTACCGGTTATGAATGCAAACAAAATCTATCCCTGGTATTTCTCATCCGGAGCGATTGTATTATATCTGCTGTTCATCGTTGCTCCCGCCCTGCTGGGCATCTATTATTCCTTCACCGACTGGAACAGTTATAGTTCGGTGAAGAACTTTATCGGTCTGGAGCATTTCCGTACCATTCTCGCGGGTGATCCGACTTATCTTCTTTTTATCAAAAACACAGTCCTCTTCACCCTCGTGACATCCATCGCCAAGACGGTTCTCGGCTTGTTTCTGGCCCTGCTGCTGGTCAGCGGTGTAAAGGCCGCCAATCTGCATCGGATGATCATCTTCTCCCCGCAGGTGCTGTCGTTCCTGATTGTTGGACTTGTGTTCAAAAGTCTGCTCGACCCCAACAACGGGTTCGTTAACGTAACCCTACGTTCCATGGGACTGGACGTTCTCGCCCAGAACTGGCTGGGCTCCCTGACCTGGGCCATGCCATCCATTATGGCAGTGGATACGTGGAAAGGCATGGGGTATATCATGGTGCTGTTCATCGCCGGACTGCTCGCCATCCCCCGCGATTATTACGAGGCAGCGTCCATTGACGGTGCCGGGTTTGGGCAGAAGCTGTTCCGAATCACCATTCCGATGCTGATGCCAACGATCACCATCGCCACGGTACTCAATATTACGTATGGGCTGAGAGTATTCGATGCCGTATACGTGCTAACCAACGGTGGCCCTGGTAACGCAACAGATGTCATTAACACGGCCGTCTATTCCTCTTTTGCCAAAGGATATTGGGGACTCGGAAGTGCGCTATCTACCATTCTGTTTGTCATCATGGCGATCATCTCCTTTTTCATCATTCGTTTGATGAACCGAAAGGTGGAATACTGACATGAAATTGAGAAAAAGACTGGCTTCGATCGGGTTAAATGTACTCGCCTGGCTGCTCAGCATGGTGGTTCTGATTCCTTTTGTCGTCATTGTATTGAATTCATTCAAGTCGGACGCCGAGGCCAAAGTGCTTAAACTGACGTTGCCCGAGAAGTTTATTTTTGAAAATTACAAAATCGTCTATGAACAGGGACACTTGGGCGGTTCTTTTTTCAACAGTCTGCTGCATTCCGGGGCTTCTTCTCTGCTACTGGTATTTGTTGTGGCCTTCTCAGCCTTCACGTTATCACGCAACCATTCGAGGCTCAGCAAGTTCCTGTACTTCTTCCTGATTCTTGGTATCACCCTACCGCTTAACTACATTCCGCTGATGGAAGTCATGAAGTCCATGGGTATGATCAATTCACATGTCGGCATGATTCTGCTCTACACGGCCATGGGGATTCCAATCTCGCTGTTCATTACGTATGCGTTTGTGTCTAACATTCCGAAGGAGCTGGATGAAGCCGCGATCATGGACGGATGTAATGGGATCAAGCTGTTCCTGAGAATCATTGTACCTTTGTTAACCTCGGTGCTGGTAACGGTATTTGTTCTTAATTTCCTGAGTGTCTGGAATGAGTTTACTGCCCCACTCTATATGCTGAATACAGTGGAGATGTGGCCGATGACGCTGGCTGTATATAACTTCTTTGGACAATTCAGTGCCCAGTGGAATCTGGTTAGTGCCGATATCGTGCTCACATCATTGCCTGTGTTGATTGTGTTCCTCATAGGGCAAAAGTATATTGTGGGAGGACTAACTTCAGGAGCAGTTAAAGGGTAAGCTCCACCGACAATCCAAATTCACAAACGTATCTTGTCTAAGTACATCTGCCGACTCCTCAGCCCAAAAAGCCCTTGTCTGCTCATCGTGTGAATAACTTCTTCGTACACAAGAAGTATTGCACGCTGCTGCGGACAAGGGCTTACGCTGTTGGATTCGAATTAATCGTGCGCCAACCCGCCAACATCGGATGGGGCCGCTATATCTGGGCTCTGCTCCAGAGATTTGATCATTTTCAAGCGGGATGTGATTATTGCGATCAGAATAACAAACAGACCCGCGATGATAAACAGAAAGGCAATACCTCTGCCTGGCCCAGTTCCAATAATTTGACCAACAGACGAAGCCAGTGCTCCCCCCTCCATCAGCAACGGATTAAATACATGGTCGGCCAGAAATCCAGCCAAACTGTACGCAATAATAAACCCGAGTTGTGACAGAATACCAATGATTCCCCATACCCTGCCCTGCTTATCGTTGGCGATATTGTTTCGCACCAGCACATCTGCGCTCATATTGACAAACGGCAGTGATGACAGGAACAGGAAACCTGCGAAGATTATAAAATAAATGTTGGTGGATATCCCCAGAAGCGAGAAGGACAAACCGCACAAAATTAGACCCATCACAAGCACACTTGCGTATCTCTTTGTAATTGTAAATATGCCGATGCATAAGCTGCTAATCAGCATGCCGATGGCGCTAACAGACTGAAATGTTCCAAGTGTCTTTGCATCCGTGAATGACAGAAGCATCGGACCAATGAGTGTCTCCAGGAATCCCAGATAAAAGGTGACAAGAGAAATAATCACCACCAGCAACAATACTCCCTTGTTGGTTACAACTTCCCTCCAGCCCTCTTGAATATCGGTGATCCAGTTTTTTCCTTCTCGATCCTCTCGCTCCACCTTCATGCTCTTCCGAATAACCAGCACAGCCAGAATGGCAACCAGGAATGTCAGAATATTAATGACCAGAATGACTTCAATGGTTGTTATACTAAGCAGAATACCCGCAATGATGGGTGAAAACAGGAACTTCGAGGATTCAGCCAGTTGTACAAGACCGCTTCCTTTTGAGAATTGATCCTTATCCAGCAGGTCCGTAGCAGAAGCCTTATATGCCGGGCTCTGCAACGCGGAAAACACCGAACTAAAGGCCACTCCCACATAGATATGCCATAATTGGATATCACCTGTGAGCATAATGGACAGAATGAAAATCAAACCGGCTGCCGACCCCAGATCGCCGATAATCATCATCGTTCGACGGTCGAATCGGTCTGCCAGTACCCCTCCAATAGGTCGAAGCAGGATATTCGGCAGAAACGTGAATAAGGTGATCAATGCAACACTTGTTGCCGTATTCGTTTTTTCGAAGGCATACACCCCCAGGGAGAAGGCTGTAAGTCCAATTCCAATCATGGAGATGAGCTGACCGAACCATACTACCAGAAACTTTTTAAATGATTTTTGAACGGTATGTTCCATGGATGATACTCCTTTCTCGGCTAAGCTTGATTCGGAAAATAAAGACGAGTGACGTAGGCGAAGCTTCCTTGTTCTGCTCCCAGCACACGTTCCATAATATGTGTGAATGCTTCAACCTTTTTTTGGAGTTCTTCCTCCTCCCATTGAAAGATGCCTCGATCCAGCAAAAATTGTGAAGATACGAGCAGGAATTCGATGGATTCCTTTGGGTTAGGCGTATGAAATACCCCCTCCTGAATGCCCTGCTCTACCACCTCGGCCAAGATGGGACTTAATCGAATTACCGTCTCTACAAGACTCTTTTGGTGCATCTCCACATTATGAACACTGTGCAATTGCTCGATGAGATCATGTTTTCTGCCGTCAGGCTGATTCTGCGCCATCATGATGCGAAAAATTTTGTCATGGGCGTTTAGTTTGGGATCGGACACCACGTGCCTGGCCGATGCCTCCCCGCTCAGAATAAAACGCATGACGATGGCGTTCATAACCTCTTCCTTGGACTGAAAATAATAATAAAATGTACCCTTGGCAATGTTGCACGCCTGAAGGATATCCATAACCGTAGCTTTGGTATATCCTTTTGTCACAAACAGAATCTCGGCGGCATCCAAAATCTCATTCCTGCGTTCTTCCGGGTTTTTTATCAGTCTCATATCCTGGCCTCCGATACGTTCGACCGACTGTCGGTCTATTGTAGTCATGAGGTTCTTTTTTTAGAACCCCATTTCAGTCAACCATTGCGCCAAATGGCTTTCCCTTGTTTTTAGATCCTGACGCTCTCTTGCATATTTCCCAATATTTCTGTCTGCAACCAGCTTACCGTCCATCATAAACAGTACACGTTCCGATCTGGCAGCGACTTTCACATCATGGGTCACCAGCAGAATGGTTGTACCCGTTGCATTGATATCGCCCAGAATATCCATGATCTCATACGTTGATTTGGAATTCAGCGCCCCCGTTGGTTCATCGCCGAATAAAATATCTGGATTATTGATCAGCGCACGGCAGATGGCAATCCGTTGAAGCTGTCCGCCTGAGGCTTGGGTGATGTTATGCCCAGCAAGCTCATCAATCCCCATTTTTTTCATTAATGACATCGCCCGTGTATTAATCGTTTCTCTGCTGCTATTCTTGGCCAGATACGCGGAAAGTACAATATTGTCTAACAGATTCAGATTCTTGAGCAGATGAATATTTTGAAAGATGAATCCCATCTTGGTCAAACGTAGACTTGCCAGATCCCTCTCCTCAAACGCCGATATTTTTTTGCCATTAAAATAGACACTTCCAGCACTAATCTGATCCATGCCACTTATGTTGTACAGTAAGGTAGACTTGCCTGAGCCAGATGGCCCCATGATGGATACAAATTCTCCCTTTTTTAATTGAAGGTTGATATCTTTCAAGATGTTATGTTCTTCATTCTCGCCGATCGCTACGGATTTATTCACGTCTTTAGCCTCAAGTATAGTTGTCATCGTTGATCCTCCCTATTCGACAATCATTTTGGATATGCTTGTTTCCTTGATTGATTGGATGCTAATCCATGCTGTCAGTACAATCGTGCCCGCAAGTAACAATGGACACAAAATATATGCCTGTAACGGGTTAACAACAAAAACAATATTGGAAGCACCGAACGTCGACATAATGGCACTAACCAGCAATGGACCCAACGTATTGGACAATATCGTTCCAGTAACAACCCCTAAGATTAATATGAGAAGTGACATTACGACATACTTGAACTTGATTTTAGACAAGGCAAACCCAAGGCTTCTCAGTACAGCAATGTCGTTGTTGTCCTTGGCTACTAACATCTGAAGGAACAGTGCTGTAATTAAAATAGATATGAAGACACCGATGACCAAGGCCAGCATCGTCACCAATTTCAATTGTTGGATGGTTCCGCCTAACGTTTGATCCAAATAACCTTGAAGATCGGTTACTTTGGCTGGCGAGAAAGCCGTCTCATATTCAGCAATTTTGGTAGCCATGTCCCCACGATTATTCAGATCCAGACTAACCACGTACCACAACACACTATCCTTGTTGTAGGGCAATAAGGCCTTCGCCGTTTTCCCACCATTTGTAACATCCTGGTATATTCCGCTGACCGTCATCATCTGGTCCTTGCCATTAACCAGCAAAGTAAGTTGCTCACCAGTCTTCAGGCGCAGCTCGCTACTGTTTGCATCAGATAACGCAATTTCATTCTCGGTTGTTGGCGCATTACCGCTAACATAAGACAATGGGAAAATACTGAAATCCCCAGTTTCCACACTCAGATTGTCGTAACTTCCTTCCGCATTTTTAATCTTGAACTGGCTTGTTACCAATGGGGAATACGTTTTGATGTCTTTATCATTTTGGATCTGGGCAACCAGATTATCGTAACGCTGCTCCACATCGTCTGTGTGCCTCAAGTCAATGCGAATATCACTTTGTCCAACACCCATATAAGAGATAAAACTTGGCGCCTGCAAAGTGTTCAGGAAGTTGACCGGCACAATCATAATAAATGAACTGACTACAAAGACGAACAACAATAATCGGAACATCTTGATTCGCTGTATCACTTCCTTCAGACCAAGAAAGACAGGTACGGAAGACCAGCGGTTGCGGGACAAACTAAGCCGGTTTCGAATGATCTGTGTTTCTCCCAGGCTCCCGGTACGGAGAGCATCCACCGCGGAGATGGAACGAAAACGCCGCAGTACCGTTCGACAGAACAGAACAACCATGGCAAATATTATTCCAGCGGCTAATAACGGAATCGCGAAATGCAACAGGGTTGCAGGTGCTTTTCCCATGTACAACATGATGTTGGAAACAAATAGTCTGTTAACGCCAAGTGATGCAATGTAACCAAGCACGGATGCAAATCCGGCCATAAATACATACTTCATCAGATACAGTCTCTTAATATCCTTCTCTGCGATACCTATCGCTTTCATGACACTAATCTCACGATAATCCTCTTCGATGGTCGCAAGCATTGTGAATCGGATGCAGAGCATCGCAATCAGAATCAGCACAAGACTGACCAAAATAATAACGGCTGCAATAACTCCGTCGGTCATCGCATTCAATACCTGGAACAGCCCATAGGTTACGACTGGACCCGCGTTGGGAAGTCCGGCATTTTGGTAAGCCTGGGTAAATTCACTCGTCAGTCCGGGATCGGTCAACCGGAATTCGATGAGATACTCCATCTCTCCGATGCCCTGCTTCAATTCCTGTAAATTCCCATCACTCACAATAAAACGTTTGGAGTGCACAACCGATGGATTCATCTGAGCATCACGGACAAAATCAACGATGGTGTAAGAACGCTCAAATTGACCATTATCGATCCGAACCTGGTCGCCCACGCTCAATTTTTTTTGCTGCATGTAATATACCGGAACCGCGATCTCGCCATCGTTCACCTGAATAATCTCACTGTCCAGATTCAACAAATAGTCGAAACCCTGATTCTGTGTAACAAAGTCAATGTCCATAACGCTGTTCTTTTCGGACTCTGCTCCGAGAAACAGATTAGAGCCGTCAATGTTGACCATTTCCACAATCTGATGTTGCTGGACCATGGCATTTTCTTCAGCCCATGTGTTTACTTTGGCCTGATCGATTTCTCCGGCATGCATTTGTACAAAGTGTGGTGTTTTGGATTCAGAGAACAGATATTGGATGGAACTTGTCAGTTCCATAATCATTCGTGACCCCGAAGATACCAGCAAGGCGGCCAGCAGTACAAAAATAAATAACGCAGCCGTAATCCCTTTTTTTCTCGTTATATCGTTTCTCAGCATTCGTAGCAGCATAAACGAACATGGCTCCTCTCATCTACAAGTTGTTCCTATTTATCTGGAGTCATAAAGCTTGTCAGACAATGCGCCACCGTTGAAGGTTGATGCATCATGAACATGTGAGCACCCTCTTTGATGGTTTGAAGCTTCATGGATGTGCCAAAATATCGGCCCCATCTCAACGCGGATTGAAGGGTAACGGTACGATCCCGTTCTCCCCACAGATACAACACCGGCAATGAGAGCGGCTCATATTCAAGCGTTGCTGCAGATTCCAGCATCCTGAAATCCGCCCGGATGACGGGCAGAAAATAATTCAATAATTCTTTTTCATGTATCAGTTCTTGCGGGAGAGCTTCATAGGAAAACAGATGATCAATCAGATTTTCGTCTGACATCCGATCATAATTCTGCATCCCGCATTCGTCAGGCGTGTTGCAGGCTGATAACACAAGCCGCAGCGTTTTAGCTACATCTGGACGTTCCTGATATAAGCGCTGCGCAACGAAGTAGGCTGTAATCCCTCCCAGACTATGTCCAAATAACAGACTGCCAGGCTGTATAACATCCAGCAGCTTGCTGGTATACAGTTCTACGAGTTGCTGCATATGCTCCAGGGGTGTTTCGGTGTTCAGACCATGACCCGGGGACGTAAACGCCCAAATTTCCGTGTCAGGAAGGTACGGCACTAGGGGCTGAAAACTGTTGGAGTTGCCACCGAGATAAGGAAAACAGACCATCTGTCTGTTTCCCTCCCCCTTTTGTAGCTGCTCCAAGTAGATCGGTTCCATCACTTATCCACCACCATAACCAGGCTTACTTTCTTTCCAGAACATATGCAGGGAATGTCTGAAGTGAAGTATCCACATTTTTACGCTTGAAGATGACATGTATGACAATAGCCGATATTGCAAAAAAGAAGAATTGCATAATTTGAACTTGCGGATTAAAGTAGTACAAATCAATTTGACTTCCTGTGGCTACAAGCCAGAATGCAAGCAGATAAAACAGAAGTGTACCTTTGGTTGCATTGAAGATATAACTTTGGAACACGATAAATGCCATAAGCTGAACAACATAGTATATGTAAGTGGTTGAGGTGCCAAAAGAGGAAATCAAGTATCCCGGAAGCACCCATAATCCGAACAACAGGCCGGTAATCAGACCACTTGTTATATTATTTTTTAACTTCCCTTGCAAGAATGGAAGCAAAAATCCGATCCAGCCAAACAGCCCACCAATCAGCCCCGTCTCCTTGATCAGATTCACAATCCCCAACCAGATCATTTCAGGTACACTATATGTCAACTCAGGGACCGGTATGCCGAATAACAAGGAACCAAAGTGCATTGTTGATGCAAAGATGATGGAAATGCCAATAATGAGCGGTATCCAGAACAGGTCCTGTCTGCGCGGAACCAGCTTCATAAACATTCCTTTTAATGCTTCCGTTCCGCCCATCACATAACATGTAATTAATCCGGCAATGGAAGGTGAATACAGAGCAACGATCGCAAGTGGATGCATCAAGGTTAACTCACCTGTTATGGGTACAATAAAATCCGCAAAGAACAAGAACAAACTTGCGATTCCATAACATGTGCCAAAGGAAATTCCCAAAAACAAATACATATATTTGTTGGACGGGCTGGTTGCCGGACTTGTGACTGTACGAATGGATGCCTGATTAGCTGTAATCATAGTGCCGCCTCCTTCTCAGTCAACTTTCTCTCAATAAGATCATGCAAACGGTTAATCGTGCAGAAATTAGCCAAATCCAGATCTTCATTTGCTATCTCAATCTGGAATCTACGCTCTACAAAGTCCACCAAACGCATCGCAAAGAGCGAATTGACGAACCGCTGCTCAAAATAATTGTCATTATCATTAATTTGAGTGTCTTCATGATCCATGGTGAGGTTGTTCCCGATAAACTCCCGAATTTCCTGACGATAATCCACTGCCCTTCCCCCTTGTTATTGATGTTGCCCCTCGGGCACCAAAACCTCAATGTAATCTGGAAACTCTACAGCCTGTTGCAAATCATGATAAAACAGTACTCTTCCTTCCTGATCTGCAGATTGCTGCTTGAAACCGGCAAAGCGGTAGCTGATATTCATCATCCGGTTCCTTCCGGTATCCCTGAAGTCCGCAAGCATCTGTTTGCCCTGCTTCTGAGCTTCACGCATGATATACGTTAGCAGTACACTCCCTGCTCCCCTGGACAAATGGCATCCATACCGATATTAATGTTCTGCTGAATCCGCTGAACAGAGACGGACTTCGCATCCCAATGGATCTCGGGATACAGAAAATATTCGGCGATGCCCAGTTCGTTCAGTTTCGCCCAAGCCAGCTCTGCATCATTTTTACTGGCAACAGGATGCAAAATACCTCGCTGGTCCAGTTTTTCAATCACCTCCTTTAAGCCCGGCTTCAGTTGCACATCTGAAGATTCAAGCAAACCCCCATCCCATATGGTGTGGTCCAGATCCCAAACGATACATTTGATATCCTTGAGCTTTTCCTTGGTCATGCCACCCTTCATCTTAGTAGGCATAGAATCCTTGACCCGTCTTCCGCCCCCACTGTCCTGCATCAACCATTTTCTGCAACATCGGACAGCATCGGAATTTGGGGTCCTGATAGCTGTCGTACAATACTTTCAATGAATGCACGACCGTATCCAGACCAATCAGATCCGCCGTCTCCAGCGGCCCCATCTGATAATTGAAGCCCTTCTTCATAATGGCGTCCACCTGCTCGGGTGTAGCGATTCCATCCTGTACAATGTACGCCGCTTCATTCATTAACAAGTGCGAGAGGCGATTAGAAACAAACCCGGGCAGATCCTCTATGACAACTGGACTTTTATCAAGAGTTTCCAAAAACGCTACCATCTCATGTTCCGTACCCTGTGTTGTATGATGTCCTTTGATCACCTCCACCATGGATTTAACGGGAACCGGATTCATCAGATGCACTCCAATGACTCGACCTGGGTCAGGCAAAAATGAAGCGAGCTTTGTCACGGAAATACAGCTTGTATTTAGCGCAAATAAAGCATCCGGACGAACCTTGTGGGATAGTCGTGCGTAAACTTCCTTTTTCAACTCCAGGTTCTCGGTTACATTTTCAATAATGATACTTGCCTCTTCCACACCTTCATCTTGTGTCTGGAACGAGATTCGTTCCATGATTTGATCCAGGGGCACCTGACCGTACCCTTGCTTCAGAAAGCAAGCTGAACGATATTCACGACGTATAACATCAGGGGCATGTTCGATGACCGACGCCGAAATATCCTGCAAAATCACACGATAACCAGCCCTCGCGACATCCAGTGCTGTGGCGCATCCCATCACCCCTGCGCCAATGATTGCAATGAGTCGATTATGCATACCTAATCACCTCCTTATTGAGCTACCATCAGATCAGCTCGTCGTAGATCTCTTTCATTTCTGCAAGTGCTGCAGGGACACGCTCACTGAACCAGGCAACATCCTGCATATCAAGCAAGATATTCGGATACATCCGCGAGAGCGTAGATACCAGAATACCGTGCTCAGCAAGTTTGCTATTTAACAAAATATCAAAAGACATCAATTCAAACGTATAATCAGCCGTATCCGTAAGCGGCTCTGTGCAGCAGTGATAAGAAGCACAGCCAGACGGACCCTGAACAATTAAAGGCAGACCTACCTTCACTGCTTCCTGACAGAGTATGTCATGCATCATCTCAGCGTGGCGGTTCATGCTGTGCATCGCCTGTCCTCCATTGCGGCCCAACATTTCCAGCGTAGCTTTTACAGCAGCTGTACCTAATGGATAGCCATTAAACGTACCCGCATGAATTACTTTTTTGTCTACAAGCAACTTCATGATGTCCGCTCTGCCAACCAGGGCTGACACCGGAACTCCGCCACCGGCGATTGCCTTCCCAAGTGTAGTCAGATCAGGCGTTACACCGAATAACTGTTGGGCACCACCGAGCCCCATACGGAAACCTGTTATAATCTCATCGAAAATGAGCACGACCTGGTACTGATCACATAACTGTCTGACTTTTTGCAGATAACCCGGAGCAGGCATGACTCCGCCTCCATTTACACAAACCGGCTCCATGATTACTGCTGCAATGTCGTCTCCATGCTGGCGAAATAGTTCCTCCAGGCGGGGTGCGTCATTCCATGGTAAGAGGTAGGATTGAGATTCCATGGCATCCCTTGCCCTCCCCTTTGTTCCTTTCATGTCACCGGGATAGTCTGAAGGTACAGGCAGACCTGTACGTGCAGTCTTGCCACCCATAATATTGTCCGCATTGCCATGATAATGGCCTTCAAAACGTACAAAGCGATTTTTACCTGTCCACGCCCGGGCAAGACGAAGTGCATTCTGGACAATCTCCGTGCCTGATAACCCAAAACGAATCATCTCTGCTGAAGGTACATATTGATGGATCAGTTCCAGAGCCTCTGCATCCAGATCGCAATGACTTACGGAAAGAACACGGTCAATGGTATCCTTCAGACACTCGTTATACTCCTCGTTGCCGTGACCAACAATGAGGGCACCAAAGCGGGCATATAGATCCAAATACTCGTTGCCGTTCATGTCCGTCACTCTGCTTCGGGAAGCATGCTTGAAATGGAGCGGCGTCTCTTCCCAAGGAAGGTGAAAATTATAGTGCACACCGCCAGGCAGCCATTGTTTCACCCGCTGATTGTACTGCATCATCTCCGTAATCATCCCATATCTCCTCCCCCACTTGTCTGGTTTACTGCTTCATATCGATCCAGTAACCTGGACCGATCTTGCGGATCATCCAGCGAATAGGCTGCAGGCAAGCTCTTATTCTCAGCCAGCATATTTCTTACGCTCTGGCCTGGACCGATATCGATCCATACCGTCGCTCCCAGATTTTGAACGCGTGCCAATGCCTGATTCCAGTGAATGGGTTGCAAAAGCTGGCTGCTCAGCAGCTTAGGAATGTCCTCGGCTCCGCGAATGAACTCACCATGTACTGTTGAGCAGATGGGAAACACCGGTGCAGAGAAGGAAATCCCTGCAAGCATCTCTTCAAGCTCAGGCTGAATGAACTGCATCAACTCGCTATGATAAGGTGCATCTGCCTTCATTGGCATCATGCGAAAAGGAATGAACTCCCCACCGTAGCCATCCACCTGATCATCCAGCAGTTGAAGACCCTTCGCAGTACCTGCGACGACAAACTGTCCTGGTGAATTATAACCGGAGATCGTCACATACTCGTTCTGACGAATATTCTCGACTAATTCTTCAAGCGCTTCTTGGGTTATATCAACAGCAATGCCCGCTCTTCCTTTTTGCTCCTGAATGGAGCGATGCATCAACGCACCACGCTGAGCTGTAAAACGGATTCCATCAGCAAATCGCAATGCTCCCGCCGCTACTAAAGCCGAAATCTCCCCCAAACTGTGACCTACTGCATAATCTGGAGTCATTCCTGTCCGGCGAACAAATGAGTCAAATAAAACGTAGCTTGCTGTCAGTACAGCAGGTTGAGCATATTCAGAGACCGTCAATTGATCCAGGGTCCCTTCCATAACCAGTGCCTTCAAATCAAATCCGATCACCTCGCTCGCTTCCGCAAAGATCTGATTCGCCTCCGGCTCACTGTCCAACAACTCACTGCACATTCCGATATACTGGCTTCCCTGGCCGGGAAATAGCGCACAGAACGTCATACGCTACCGCCACGCTTGTAATAGGCTTTTAATCCGTAATGCGAGATCATCTCCTGCTGCATCTGAGAGGAACCTTCAATAATCTCCAGAATTTTGGCTTCCTTATACAGCCTGGCAACAGGATATTGGTTACTAATTCCGTTCGCACCATGAACCTGTAGCGCATCACTTGCAACTTCAACAGCAACTTTGGACGTAAAATATTTGGCGATCGTTGTCTCCATGGCGGCCTGCGGGTCCTTGGCTTCTCTCAGCTCGGCTGCCCGTAAACATAATGCTCGTGCTGCATGGACTTTTGTCACCGCATCTCCAATCATGCCGCGAATCAGCTGAAAATGACTCAGCTTCTGGTCAAATTGCTTCCGCTTCCTTGAGTAAGTCACCATGGCATCCAGCGCTTCCTGCGCAATCGCCAGCCCTGCCCAGGCAATGCTATATCTGCCTTGGTCCAGCGCCCCGGTTACGATGTACTCAAAACCTTCATTCAGACGTCCAATAATGTGATTCTTTGGTACACGCACCTCATGGAGATCAATCTCAGCTATACCTGTCTCTCCCGCAACCATGACACCTTCAATAGGTTGGGTCTGTACACCCTCAAACTGGCGTTCGACCCAAAAAGCAGTGCTTCGTCCCTGATTCGAGGCAATAATGATAAACACATCTGCCAGATGTCCAAACGTAATCCACTTCTTTTTCCCATTCAAAACATAACAGTCCGATTCTTCTCTCCACTCGGTCTTTACACTTTTGGCATCTGAACCAACTTCCGGTTCAGTCAGGCCAAAGGCAGCAATCCATTCTCCCTTCACCAACTTGGGCAGCCAGGACGATTTTTGCTCAGGCGTTCCGAAACGTACCAAAGTTTCACTTACAAGTGAAGTATGTACCGTTAACAAGCTGCGAACGGCTGGAAGAGCCTTGCCAAATACTTCAGTCAACAGCCCGTACGCCTTAGGGCCGAGACCCATGCCGCCATATTCAGCCGGGATCGAGGCAGCCAAGTAACCTTTTTCAGCCATGGCACGGATCAATGTTCTGGGAATGGCTTGCTGTTCTTGAATCTGTTGAGCATAAGGACGAATTTCACGGGCAGCAAACAATTCAGCTTCATGAATAATCTCTTGCTCTACATCCACTTCAATCATTCGGCAACCCCCTCTTGAAGAAGAGATTCATTCAGATAGGCGGCGAACTCGGCAATTGTTTTGTATTCAAACAACGCAACCGGACTGATGTCAACTTGAAGATGCTTACGCGCACGATTAATGATCTTGAGCGCCTGCACAGATGAGACACCAATTTTCAAAAAATTCATCTCTTCATCGATGTCCTCTGGCTCCTGATTCAACGCTGCAGCAATCTCGCTTTTGAGAAAAAGCTCAATTTCTTCTTTTGTCATATCATGACCTCCGTTCCCTGATTCACATCTATCCAATGTACATACGGCTCGAATGGATGCGCTGGCAGATGTACAATCTGGCCAGAGCCATTCGGATGTAACTGTTCCCAATCCAGCGCAGCACCACGTACATAAAGCTGTCCCAGTAATAAAGCAAGCTGATCCTCCATGGTAAGTGTCGGCTCGGCAGACAGGCGGATGAAGCTCTCCTTGCCACTGTATTCAAGCTGCTGCACTGTCTGATCTGCAGCAATCATAATTACAATGTCGGCGTTTGCCATCTTGCCAGGTGTGTCTTGCAGACTCTCTAACGTCACTCTGTTGTTCACTGGAATGGATTGGCTTGTATGAGCGCTGTGATGTTCCTCGCCATCCAGATGTAAACTGGATACAAGCTTCTCTCCTGCAGCTATTCCTCGAATCTCCTGAATGGAAGGGACCAGACGTACAAGTGTCTCAAGCAAGGTCACCCAGTAGTTCAAGGTTGATACCATATCTTCATTAGAATCGTCTGGCCTAATTACTTGACGTGCATGAGCTTCATCTTCTCTGCCAATCTCATGCCCCCCAACCACAATACTGACACGAGCAGCTCGGTTTCTAGGCTTGAAGCCAAATTCCATCTCTTCGATGTTCCACTCTCCGGTTGAGCTGACAGTCACTGCTGCACGATACCGATAATGTTTTCTATATCTGTTCCGAGTAAAACAAAGATCCTCTGGTGTCAGGTCCGCATGTTTCTTCACATATCGCTCCGTGTTATCAATCAGCTTTTTTAGAGCCTGCTCTGATTTCGCAGAGAACGTTAACAACTGGCCACGTGCCGGGGCAGCTGCACGGACAGGGGCTTTCCATTCCTCCAGCACAATGTGGGCATTCGTACCTCCCAGGCCAAATGAACTGATGCCGGCCTTCCGTGTTTTCCCTACAGGTACATCCCACGATCTATGCTCGCTAACGATATGGAACGGCGATTGCTCCAGTCGGAGGGCCGGATTCGGATTATCCATATGCAGACTTGGTGCCAGTTCCCTATGCTGCATACTGAGCAGAACCTTGGCAAGACTGGCTCCACTGGAGGCTGCAAATAAATGTCCAATATTGGTTTTGACTGAACCTAATCCAATCGAATTGTCGCTTGGATATCCCTTTTCCCGGAACAGTCGGAGCAAGGCATTCACCTCAATTGGATCTCCAATCCTTGTCCCCGATCCATGTGCTTCAATATAAGAGACCTCGCTCGGGTTTAGATTGGCATCGCGATAAGCTGCACGGAGTACCTCATATTGCCCCTGAGGGTTGGGTGCCATAATGCCAAGTGAATATCCGTCGTTATTCACCGCTGTCCCGCGAATCACACCATAAACATGCTTATTGTTGCGAACTGCCTCTGTTAGCGGCTCCAGATATACAACAACAGCACCTTCCCCCAGGACTGAACCATCTGCTTCCCGATCAAATACCTTCGTATGTTGAGTGGAAGAACAGATTCCAGCATTGCGTGATAGTTGATGAACATGCGGTGTAGCCAAAATGTTCGCTCCACCTACAACTGCCCCAGAGATACGCTTGTCCTGAATGGCCGCCACAGCTTGCGTCAGTGCGACCAGAAAAGAAGAACATGCCGTATCTATGGACAGTGCCGGCCCTGTAAAATTGTACATATGTGAAATGGAGGCCGCTGCAATATTGGACATATTGCCTACCATAGCGTGAGAATGAACAGCCTTTCCAAGACTCCGGTTCATATAATCAATAACCAGATCGAAGTATGTGCTTGGATTAATCCCTACATACACACCCACATCACGCTTATCCTCATGGTCCACGAGCATACCCGCATCCTCCAGCGCCTCATGAGCAACTTCCAGCAGCTTGCGATGCTGCGGATCCATAAATGCAGCTTGTTCAGACGGGATTTCAAAGAACTCATGATCAAACGTATCCGGTTGCTTCAGCTCTCCAATCCAGTCATCCCAACCGGGTTGCTTGGAACGTGT
Source organism: Paenibacillus sp. FSL R5-0701 (assembly GCF_037973995.1). Taxonomy (NCBI): domain Bacteria; kingdom Bacillati; phylum Bacillota; class Bacilli; order Caryophanales; family Paenibacillaceae; genus Paenibacillus; species Paenibacillus sp. FSL R5-0701. The sequence goes on from NZ_CP150230.1 coordinate 4,982,228, forward strand.
TGCACGCTCTAAGCTAACCCGGTCAACACTATCTACCCCGTTAACCAGATTGCTCCAGAACTGCTCTTGGCTGTCGGCATCAGGCAGACGCAGAGACAGCCCGGTAATAGCAATAGCACGATGTACATTCAGGTGATTATCTGTGGTTTCAGCTTGTTCAAAGTCCTTTGTTTCTGCTGGAAGCTCCTGGAGATATTCCACCATTTCACGTACGGTACTGCAAAAAACAAGCAGTTCTTGTCCTAATTCACGCCCCATATGTGCAGACAGCTTGTCTAGTAATTGATAGGAGAGGATGGAATTGCCTCCAAGTGCGAGAAAAGAAGTATCCATCTCAATCTTTCCTGCGGGCAATTGAAGAATTTCGGCCCAGGCTTTACGTACGGTATACTCCAAAGAGGATGCGGAAACCGTCTCGTGTTGTTGTTGAGTGTTTTCGCGAATCAGCTCTTCAATGGCCTCGATGTCCTTGGTAAATACTCCACGCTCATATTCGTTTCTCAGCATGAAGCGCTGGACCTTGCCACTCGTGGTTTTGGGAATAACCTTGATTGGGAGAACATGAGTGATCTCAATACCCAATCCAGCCCTCATACGTTGGATCAGATCCTGTCGTACCTCCAGAAACTGTGGAGCGCTCGATTTGTATTTAACAAATACAAGCAGCTCCTCTACTTGTTTGAGGCTGTTAAAGTGCCCGACTACCGTCAGATTCCCTCTCGGAATGCTGCTATTCTGGTACAAAATTTCTTCAAGATCATGCGCATAATGGTTCTGTCCCCGAATAAACACAATGTCCTTGATCCGTCCGCTTACAACCAGGGAGCCATCAGCCATATAACCCAAGTCTCCAGTGCGAAGCCACCCATCCACATACATTTCACGATTGATCTCCGGGAGACTGTAATATCCGGAGGTTACCGATTCCCCACGGATCTGGATTTCGCCAACGACCCGCTCATCCAGCACTTCACCCTGTTCATCCGCAATCCGGATTTGAATCCCTGTCATGGGATATCCTTCATGAACAAATTCGATCACATCCGAAGTATGGCTATCACTGCTAAGCAGCTGTACTGGCACAGCCAGTCCTTCCTGCACCAGCCGCGAACGCGAAATACGTTCAATTCGCGGCTCTTCCCCCAGTCTGGAGGTACATACACCTACTGTCGCTTCTGCCATGCCATACGCAGGAAACATCATATTGGAACGATAGCCACAAGAGCTGAATTTTTTGACAAATCGCTCGATAACAGACGTTGATATAGGCTCTGCACCATTCAAGGTCATACGCAGTGAAGACAGATCAAGCGTTGAGAGCTTGGAATCCGGGATCTTCTGAACCATCCATTCGAAACCGAAATTGGTACAGCAAAACCATTTTCCCTGATGCTCCGTAATCTTGCGCAAGAACAGATAAGGCGACCGTACGAAGGTATAAGGTGACATCACCATGATGTTGGCTCCACTCAGGACGGGTGTCAGATGCTGTCCAAATATCCCCATATCATGCGTATGCGGCAACCAGGTAAACACATTATCTCCTTCTTCAGCTCCAAGAAAAGTCTTGCATGCAATACTGTTGGCGATAATATTGTGATTTGTTAACTGCACACCTTTGGGAATTCCCGTGCTTCCTGATGAGAATTGCAGGAACACAATGTCATCAGGAGAGGTTGGGCATAGATCAGCCATCTGCTGGCCTGCTTGAAGCTGGTTCACGCTAATCAACATAAGACCTTTGAATACCGGACTTTCCGCAAGCTGTTTATACTTGGGCATGTAGGCTTCCTCGACGATAACGACTGGACGCCCGAGTACCTCCCACACTTTCGTGAATTTCTCCAGACCGGCTGAGCCTGGTTCCCAGGCAGCCGGAGGACTGACAGGGGCGACAATAATGCCCCCCAGCATACAAGCCCAAAATGTACGGTAAAATTCCTGTGACTGGTCAATTTCCAAAATAACAACCTGTCCTTGTTGAATGCCTTGCTCCTGAAGAGACTGCAGGTACTTGCGCGCCTGCATCAGTAATTCAGGATATGATTCAAACTGTTCGTCACCTGAAGAGCTGATATAGGTCATTCCCTTTTCTGGATGAGTATCTGCAATGTAGATTAGCATCTCAGCCACTGTTGAATAATGTTCTGGCACAATCAGCTCGGGTCCTCGCTGTATGGATTTACTGGACATGTTGCACCTCCATTGCCTCATTGTGAACTACCACTCTCACATCGCTACCAAGCTTGTCATCAATCAGCTGTTTCATACGTTTGATATCCAGACCAGCCTGACAGGCCAGATGTACGTACAGACACTCTTCGTCGTAGCGAATAACCCATTCGAATTGGGCGAGTCCCGAATTCGAATCTTGGTCATCCGACGACTGAGACGACATTGGGATCGCTTCGCTGCTGGAGATGAAGCCTTGATAATTAAATAGAATCATCTGATGCGTCTCCTGTTCTGCTTGCCTGTAGGCAGTTCCCAATTGTTCCTGTATGCCATCATATTGTGCCGAGAGGGAAGAATCATGTGTAAGTGCCATAAAGTTAATGCTGTGTTGCTTCGTAAATTCCAGACGTTCCAACAGATCTTCCTGTGTGAATTCACTGTCTACCAGCACTGGAATCAGATCTAGGAATTCTCCCACATAATCATAGTAGGATTCTTCGCCATACTCCCTTCCGTAATGCACCAGGGCTATTGGCAATTGGCTTATGTTCAGATAAGCCGCAATGATGTTGGCAAAAGTTTCAAAGCATGTCCACCAAACATCTGCAGGCTCCTTCCCTGCAAGGGACAACTCGACAGTCATCGCTGAAGGCGACAATCTTTCTGTTTCCTTCAACTTGTTCATGACGATAGTGTTACATGTATTCCATGCCTGAAGTGAAAATTGTTTCTTCAGTTCATCTTCTGATACCCCTATGGGGCCTTGAGACAGAAAATTTACATAATCCTCATAATTTCGTACTTGGTACAGAAGATCACTCTCGATCTCTATACCTTGCGGTCTATATAATGCCTTCGATTCAAGTTGCTGCTTGATGATCTGGGCACTCATACCATCAAACGCAAGGTGATCAAAACTCCAAATCAGCGTATGCTCTGTTGCTCCTGTACGCAAAATACACAGACGCCAAGGTAGTTCATTCAACGTATACGTTTTGTGTAACAGAGACTGAACCAGTTTGTACTCCAACTGCTCAATCGTAGCCGAAGCATAATGACGAATATCAAGATAGGGGATAAGCTGTTGCAGCATGTCCGCCGCTAACGATATATCACATGGATGCCAATACAATTGTTCTTCCTCATATATCATGCTGTGCAGCAACTGATGCCGGGATATCACCCCAAGAATCAGGTGTTTTACAGCTTGTTCATTCAATTCGCCTTCCAGCGTTGTTGTAAATCCGCTTGCTCGTGAAGTCGTAGAAGCATGTGCTTGTTGAATTGGAGATAGTGGGAATTGACCCATAGGGGTCATGCCCGCCATAAAAGATGAAACCTGATTGCAGCTGTTTAAGACATGCAGGACCAGGCTGTCCAGTTGTTTCTCATGAAGTGTTATGTCCTGTGGTATGACTATCGGGGACTGAATATGCAGGCTATCTTCGGACCAAACTGACGCCGGAGGATTAATATCTACCAATTTGGCAAGTCCTCTAACTGTCGGATATTGGAATAATTCGTTCACATTGATGGAAATTCCTTCTTTTGCCAAAATTTGAGTGAATGCAATCGCTTTGAGCGAATGCCCCCCATTTTGAAAGAAGTGATCTTCCACACCAATGCCTGGATTACCCAGGATCTGTCGCATGGCGGCAAGAATGACACGCTCTGTTTTTGCCCGAGGTGAACTCACTTCCAGAGACCTCTGCTGCTCTTCAACCAAATGCTCGGACAATGCTCTTCGGTCCACTTTGCCATTGGCATTAATCGGAAGATGATCCATTCGAATAATTCGTGCAGGCACCATGTACTCTGGCAGCTGCTGATGAAGTTCTCTTCGAATATACTCCACATCTGCTCCAGTATCGGTTGTATAAAAAGCGGCAATGTATAGACTTTCTGATGGTTCTGTAACTGTCATGACAAAGGCATCACGAACTCCCGAAAGACGCTCCATGCAATTGCCTATCTCCGATAACTCAATGCGGAAACCTCTAATCTTGACCTGGAAATCCGAACGTTCAATAAAAATCAGACTGCCGTCAGCCAGACGTTTGACGATGTCACCTGTCCGATACATTCGTTCTCCCTTGCGGAAGGGATCATCAAGAAAGTGTTTTCGGGTAAGATCCTCACGGTTAAGATATCCAATACCTACCGCATCCCCACTGATATACAGTTCACCTGGAACGTTCGGTGGCACAGGCTTCAGCTCATCATCCAGAACATACAAGGCTGTGTTAGACAGGGGATAACCTATAGGCAGCGAGCCAGTATAAGGCTCTATTTGCTGTAATAAGTGGTAGGAGGCAAAAAAGGTCGCTTCCGTTGGCCCATATCCATTTAACAGCCTGCCCGGCCCCACGCATGCAAGCGCTTTGTTGGCATGACTCACCGATGCAGCTTCACCACCAAACATCACTCTACGCACATTCCTCAAGCAATCAGCATCCCAATCCACCAGCATATTAAACAAGGATGTCGGAATATAAAATACTGAAATCCGTTGCTGTCGGATGACATCCGCCAAACGAGCCATATCCAAGATGGTCTCTTTTGAGATTAATACAAGAGTAGCGCCGTTTATTAATGAAGCAAAAATATCGAAAATGGAACCGTCAAACGCATAGTTAGAAATTTGCAGGATACGATCCTCTGGCACGACAGTGACAAAATTGCTATTTTTCATGACTTTGGTCACATTGCGATGACTCATCACAGTCCCTTTTGGAGTTCCTGTTGACCCTGATGTATAAATGATATAAGCCGGGTCAAGAGCAGTCTTGTTCATATGTTCAACGGGCTCCTGCATGTCTCCTGAATCAAATGCTGCCAGTTCATCTGCCGGCACGATACAAGGAACTACAGATTGCCATGTGGAGGCATACGCCGTTTCAGTCAATAACACAGCCGCATCGCAATCTTGCAAAATAAATTCAATTCTCGATGGCGGCGAAGCCGGGTCGATCGGAACATAACTGCACCCCACTTGGAGTGTAGCAAGAATACTGATCATCTGGATCGGTCCACGGTCCAGAATGAGAGCAATACTGGAGCCTGATTTTACCCCTTGTCCAAGCAACCTGAACGCCAGCCACTGAACACGTTCATACAGATCTGCATAGCTCCACTCATCGTCTTCCCAGACCAATGCTGTCTTCTGTGGATGCATATGAACTTGTTCCTCGAATAATTGGGAGATGGTCGCATCTCGCGGATACTGGGCGGCATTATCGTTGACTCCGTACAGCAGCCAGTCCTCTTCCTCCGGTGTAGTGAGCTTAATCTGTCCAATTCGTTCATTATCCCCTGTTGTGATCTGAGACAGGATATACCGGAATTTATCCAGCATCCGTTCCATGGACTCCGCTTTAAACAAATCCGAGCGATAGTCAAGTTCAACCGTGTAACATTGCTTATGCTCGACCAGTGTCCAAGTCAGATCAAATTTGGCATCCACCTTACCTTCGACCCATGGTTCAAGCATCAGTTCCCCGGCTTCAGGATCATCGGTCCCCATATTAATGTAATTTAGAACCACATCAAATAGGGGGTTGCGGCTTAAATCACCGAATAGACCAAGTTGTTCTACCAGTGCTTCATAAGGATAATGCTGATGCTCATAACAGGATAACAGCTTGCCACGCATCTTATTCAAATACGCCTCTGTGGACCATTCTCTGTCCATGCTGGTGCGAATGGCAAGCATGTTCACGAACATACCCATAACGTTATTGAGTTCTGGCTTCTCACGCCCCGCAACCGCTGTACCAACGACCAGATCGTCTTGACCCGTATACTTCCAGATTAATAGATTCAAAGTTGCCATGAACAACATGTAGGGTGTAAGCCCTTGTTGAGTACAGAAATCATTGACCTGTGTACTTAACGACTCACCAAGTTCAATGGAACGTCTGTCTCCTCTGTAGGATGACGCCCCATGTCTTGGGAAGTCTGTAAGCAATTCAACAGGTGCAGGCATGTCCTTGAATTCCCGTATCCAAAACTCGGCGTCTTCAACAGATTGTCCATGTGACGCAGCTTCATCACGCCATTCCGCATAATCCTTATACTGAATATCAAGAGATTGCAATGTTTCTCCTCTGTACATACGAGCGAAATCCTGCATCAGGATAGCAATGGAACTCTGATCCGAAATGATATGATGCATGTCGATGAATAAGATGTGTTCCTCTTGAGAAAGGCGAATCAGCTTAACACGAACCAATGGTGCGCAGGTCAGATCAAAAGGCTTGATCCATTCCATGACCTGCTCTAACCCTGCCGTTTCTAATTCCAGCAACTCCACAACGCTTGGAACCTGATCCTCAACAACCTGGAAAAGCTCACCATCAATCATTTCGAACCTGGTACGGAATGCTTCATGTCTCTCTACCAGTGCATCCATTATTAATCTGAATTGGGCAGGGTCAAGTTTTCCTCTTACCATATAAGAGCTGGCGAGATTGTACGCCGTACTCTCACCTTTCATCCACTCATGTACCACATACATTCTTCGCTGTGCAGAAGTGGTCTTGTATTTCTCTTTCTTAGTAACAGGCAAAATTGAATTCACTGAATCAGAGTCGCTTGTAGCCTGATGTTCAGCAATCCATTGAACCATGTGTTCAAATACAGAATGATTAAAAACCTCTTCCAGCCCCAAATTTAATCCAAACATTTCTTTAATCCTCGACGCCAAGGAAATCGCTTTTAAAGAATGACCTCCAAGTTCAAAGAAATCATCTTCAAGGCTGACTGCTCCATTACCAAGCAACTCCTGCCACAATTGCGACAATATATGCCTTATCTCATCATCAGTCCGTTGAACCCTGACTTTCCCAGCTGGAGATTGGTCTAATGCTGTGATAGAACCCGCTGCAACCTGTGACATACCTGCAAGCTGATACAACGCAACATCATGTTGATGAACAATGGGATCAAAGGAATACGTCGGCAGGGAGATTTTTTGCCTGCGCCCCGTTCCGTTTAACTGTTCCCAATCCAACTCCATGCCAGAGCACCAGCAAAAAGCAAGTACTTTCATTAAATACACGTCTGCCTCAAGCAAACTCTGACGATCTCCAGTAAGAGCAATGACGTTTGGCTCTGATAATGAATCCGGGACTATTTGGTCTGTATCCTGCTGTTGATTCGAAACGATCCACAGCGTATGCCCAGCAGATTCAGAAAGCGTCTTGCGATTTAGCAGCGTAAACAGGAAATTTGGAGATAACAGTGGTGCAATGCTCGACGCAAGGTCTGTTACAGTTGCATCTGTCATCCTTCCTGTCATAGCATCTGACAATGCTCCTTCTTCTAGTGACCAATGCTCCCAATTGTATAGAAGCCCCACGGCATGTACTGGATCAAGTGCATCACTAATGACCAACCCCACCAGTTCGCCAACGCCTTGTCCACAGACAGCATCCGGCTTGATACCAAGCTGCATCACGGTTTGATAAAGAGCATATTGCACAACAAAGCACTGCATGCGCTCAAGCCTTGAATCGGTTAACGATCGCCCTATGCCTTGGCGAATGGCATACTGTTCCTTGGACTCAAAGAGGTTCAGTATCTCTTCAAAGTGCTGTTTAAATATCTCTGAGACCTGGCTGCGATACACAGAAGCATATAGTTCCCGAATCTTGCGAGCTTCCCAACTTGCATTCCCGCTAAGGTAAAACATGACCTTAGGCTTCCCATTCATCACACTTGCCTGTGTCTCGAACTCTATAGACTGCTCACTTGGCGGAATATAACCGTCCACAACGATCAGTGCTTTACGATGAATGAATCTGCTTCTTCCCTTTTGCAGAGTCCACGCAGCATTGGGCAACTGCTCCGGCAATGCATGGATCGCCTGTAGAACCGAATCGTACGTGCGTTCCAGCGCAGATTCACTCTTGGCCGAGAAGGGCAGCAGAAGCAAAGATTCATAACTCGCTTGGCTCTCTTGGACGGGTGGTTGCTCCAGAATGACGTGAGCATTGGTCCCCCCGATCCCAAACGAACTGACACCCGCTCGCAGGATACCCTTCGCCTCTTCTAATGGCTGTGGCTCCTTGTTGATATAGAAGGGACTATGCTCCAGCTCCAACATCGGATTCGTCCGATTCATGTGAATCTGTGGCGGAACCACCCGGTGATAAAGCGTCAGTACGGTTTTAATAAAACCGGCGACACCTGCTGCCGCATCAAGATGTCCAATATTGGCTTTCACAGAACCTAGAGCACAATAATTTCTACGATCTGTTCCCCATGACTGCCTGAGCGCTTCGATTTCAATCGGGTCACCCAATTTGGTTCCTGTTCCATGCGCCTCCAGATAGGAGATCTCTTTTGGAGATACTCCCGAACGATGCAGGGCAGATTGAATAACCTTGACCTGCCCGGCCACACTCGGTGCCGTATATCCAATTTTGTCCATGCCATCATTATTAATCGCTGAACCTTTAATGACTGCATAGATATGATCTCCATCTCTCTGCGCGTCGCGGAGTGACTTGAGCACAACCATTCCGCATCCATTACCAGACACAGTACCAGATGCCTGCTCATCAAACGGTCTGCAATGACCATCCTTGGAATAAATCATGCCTTCATGCCAGTGATAACCTTCTTTGAGCGGATAGGAGATAGAGACACCTCCCGCAAGTGCCACATCACACTCTCCCCGAATCAAAGATTCAGCAGCTTGGTGGATAGCGACCAAAGAAGTCGAACATGCGGTCTGGACTGCCATACTCGGCCCTCTCAGATTTAATTTGTGAGATACTCGGGTTGTAATATAGTCCTTTTCATTTAAAGTCATGGCTTCAAAAGCCTGTAGCAAATTACCGGAACGACCTAGAAATTGCACCATCCATGGTAAGCTCAGTCCACTTCCGGCAAACAATCCTATAGATCCCTCATAACTGTAAGGATCACATCCGGCATGCTCAAGCGCCTCCCATGAGCACTGATGCAGCAGCCGTATTTGCGGATCCATCATATTGGATTCCTGATGCGGATATTCGAAAAATCCGGAGTCAAAATACTCAGTGTCTTGCAGTACACCTTTGGCCCGTACATAATCGGGATGTTTGAAGTCTTCCGGTCGTACACCCGCAGCGGTTAGATCATCTTCATCCAGACGGGTGATACCGTCCTTACCTGCCATTAGGTTATCCCAGAACTCCTCAATATTTCTTGAGCCGGGAAAATGCCCTGCCATGCCAATGACTGCGATATCCGACGAAGAAGGAATTCTGCTACTGTGTTCTGAGGCAAACTGGATACTCTGTTCCGGTCTGCTCTGATCTGGTCTGCTCTGTTCCACTTTGCTGTGTTCAACTGTGCTCATCACATACTCTTTGGGAGCTGTTGTCGGGTCCGGGTTCGTAACAGGATATCCAGCCGAAGCGATATGCCCGCTCTCCTCTTGTTGTGTAACTGTCGGCAGCATCTGCTCAGCCACCAGATGACTGACCAGTGATGCAATGGAGGAATGCTCAAACAATTGCACCAGCGGAACGCTTTTATCCAGATAGGCATTCAGGCGATTATTGATCAGAATAAGCCCCAGCGAGTTGCCTCCGATGTCAAAAAAGTGATCATGGATATTAACCGTATCCAGATTCAATATTTCCTTCCACGCTGCAATAAGCATCTGCTCCAGATCAACTTTTGCCCGCTCGATTCCTTGAATCGATGAGCCATAAACCAGAGCCGGGTTATCCCTCTCTCCCGTTTCAAAATCAGCCAAACGAAGGGCATTGCGATTCAGTTTGCCATTAGGCAGCACAGGCAGATTTTCCAGACGAATCAAGCGAGAAGGCATCATGTACTGTGGAAGCCGCTGCTTTAACCAGCTCCGAAGCTGTACGTCTTCATCTTCCATAACGGACGGTCCAATCCCAGGCTTCAGACTGTAGAAAAGGATTAATTGCAATGAATGTGGCTCGGCCCCTTCTACCTTAACGACAGCTTCTCTTACACGTTCATAATTCATCGCTGCCTGCTCAATCTCGTTCAGTTCAATCCGGTAGCCACGAATTTTCACCTGCTGATCTAACCGTCCCATTAACTCAACATCCCCATCCGGCAGTATACGGGCCAGATCGCCAGTTCGGTACAAACGGCCTCCCAAAACATTGGAGTTTGCAATGAATCGGGCATCGGTCTCAGCAGCGTTGTGCAGATAACCGCGGGATAATCCTTTTCCTGCAATGCACAGCTCTCCATAACTGCCAGGTGGCAGTATTTCACCTTCATCATTCAGAATATAAATCTCTGTATTGGTAATGGGCTTGCCAATGGTAATCGCGGCTGTATCATTCAATTCTTTGGTTGTTGACCAGATTGTAGTTTCCGTTGGTCCATACATGTTAAAGACTCGAGCAGGTGTAAGCCGCTTCAGATCGGTGAGAAGTCCCACAGGGACATTTTCCCCTCCGGTAAGAACACACCGCAGATTGCCCAGCGTCTGAGCGAATTCCGGATTTTCGACAAATGCCTTAATGCGTGAGACCGTGCTAAGAATGTGTGTAACACCATGTTCACGTATTCGACGGGAAGCAAGAGCCGGGTCAAGTTGCTCCTGCTCATTGGCCAGATACAACGAATATCCGGTGCATAATGGTGTCCACACTTCAAATCCGAAAATATCAAAAGATATGGTCGTCACACTGATGATGCGATCTGTCTCATGTGCAAAAATATGTCGGTGCCTGATGTCCTCAACAAAATTGACCATCGCCTCATGAGTAATCATCACCCCTTTGGGACGCCCCGTTGATCCTGAGGTAAAAATCACACAGGACAGGTCCGAAGACAGGAAGCTTCTGTCCGGGTTAACGGATGCGCGCACATCCTGGGAAGTTGAATCATACACAAATCGCTCTCCGCTAAAAGTCACTGTTCCTTCTGCATCAGGCGTACACAGCAATACGTTCATTCGGCTATCTTCGATCATATTCACGATGCGCTGCGGCGGAAAAGCAGGGTCCAGAGGCATATAAGCCGCCCCAGCTTTCAGCACCGCCAACAGCATAATGATCAGCGATTCATCTCGTCTGGATAATATGCCTACAGGTTCATCCCGGCGTACACCTTGATCAATCAGCTTCCAAGCCAGCGTATTAGCTTTTTCATTAAGCTGCCTGTAGGTAAAAGCGGCTCCGGATGATACAAGGAGAGCTTTCTTGTCTGGTGTGAGTTCTGCCTGCAGCTCGAACAGCCGATGCAGACCCACCGCAGGATTGTAATCCAGACGTGGACCAACAAGACGATGGACTGGGTGCTCTTGAGAACGTTCGTTTCTCTCAAACAGTTCGCTCAGATACAGATTGGGCTGTTGTACAACCTCTTGGCAGAGTCCGATAAACTCCTGCATCATCCCTTCAACTGTGTCCCGGCGGAACAGATCCAGCGAGTATTCGATATATCCTTCAATCACCTGCTTCTCCCTGTTTTCTTGACAGGTCAATAACAGATCATAAGTAGAGGTACCCGTCTCCACCGGAAAAGAACTGAATTGCAAACCATGAAGTTCAAGTCCATGCAAATCCATGTTCTGATAATCAAAACAAACATCAAATACCGGACTTCGGTTCAACCCACGTGCCACGCCCAGTTGTGCCACAAGCTCATTAAACGGATACTCCTGATACGCAAAAGCATCCAGTGTATGTTGTTTAAGTTCGCTTAAAAAATCAGTGTATGTACGATCAAACGTTGGAAAATTCCGCATCGCAATCATATTGACAAACATGCCTACCGTCTCTTTCCACTCCTCTTGCATCCTTCCTGCAACAGGCGTTCCTACCACAATGTCCTGCTGACCTGAGCGGTGTGCGAGAAGAAGATTCCACACACTTAGCATTACCATATACATGGATGCTTCCGATGAGGAAGCCAGCTCGTGCAAGTGTTGTGTTAACGAACGATTCAATGTGAAATGGAGACGCCCCCCTTGCATGGATCTCTGTGATGGACGCTCATGGTCAAGCGGAAGCTGCAGCACAGGTAAAGAAGGGCCAAGATGGTCCAGCCAGTACGTTTGATGTGAATTGTATTCATTTGAAGCGAGACGCTGCTGCTGCCATACCGCGTAATCTTTGTACTGCAATCGAACTGCATGCTCTTTGCCAAAATATAAATCATTGAAGTCACGAGTGATGATTTCGACAGATGTACCATCTGCGATAATATGGTGAATATCAAAGAATAACAGGTGCTTGCGCTCGTCTATCTTAATCAGTTCAACCCGCATAAGCGGAGCACTCCCCAGATCAAAAGGACGAATCAATGTCTCGATCATCGCAGGCAACTCTTGCTCATCTGCCACATGCTGCTCTGCATAGCCCATACTTAAGCGAACCGAATGTTGGATGATCTGAACGATCTGACCACCCCGTATCTCAAACGATGTTCTGAGCGCATCATGATGCTGCATCAACTTCTGCAAAGCAGCCTCAACTCTTATACGGTCCAATTCACCTTCAATAATGGTTGCAGACGGTAGGTTGTAGGCCGTATTGCCTGGATCAAGCATCGCTTGTGTGAACATTCGCATCTGTGCAGAAGAGATTGGATACGCATCCATAGTGGGTGCAGATTGAATGGTCTGTTGGTCCACTTTTGGTTTCGCCATGACATAGAGATGCTCCGCCAGTTGAATAGGCGTTGAATGATTGAAAACATCTGCTACCTCAGGCTGAATTCCTAAATGAGACCGGATCCATGCAGACAAGCTGACTGCTTTGAGAGAATCTCCTCCGACCGCAAAGAAATTAACCTCTTCATCTAGATCGTCGATGCCAAAAATCGTTCGATATGCGTCCAGGACAATCTGTTTCAGTTGGTCTGAACCGCCAGTATAAACTGTCCCTTTTATTAGAGTAGAGCCACTTCCCTTACCCTGCTCTGCATGCTGCCTATCATCCCCGGTACCCATTCCTTCCACTGCTGATGAGCCAGAAAGAGAAACACCGACAGGATAGGATTGTTTGTTGAAAACATAAGTAGGCAGAGAGCATTTGCGTCGTACCGTCTGCCCTTTGAGCACCTTCCAGTCCGGTTCAATGCCTTCGCACCATAACTCCGCAAGTCTGCGGTTCACATAGATACTGTCCTGCTCCGTCTCCCTTACGTGACGTAGCATATTCAGTACCGTCTGGGAATCTCTTGATAGACTGTGCTGTCTGGCAAAGGAGCTTAGCGTTCGTCCTGCACCTACTTCAATTAATACAGCCCGTTCATCCTTCAACACTTCAGCCAGGTTTGATTCAAACAACACCGGCTGTAAAATATGACGGGACCAATAGTCAGGTTGTGTGATTTCATCTCCAAGCGCCCATGTTCCACTGGTATTGGACAGTAATGGGATCTGTGGCGTATGAAGTGAATGCTCTGCTAAATAACGTCTAAATTCCTCCGCGGCCTGATTCATCATTGGCGTATGGAATGCATGGGAAGTCTTCACACGAATGCACTTCCAGCCCAGTCCTTCAGCCTTGGCTTCCATCCGTGAAATGGCTTCAGCTGTCCCACCAATCACACTGGAACCTGTAGTATTCACCAGGGCAAGCCACATGTCTTCCTCCAGTTGTGACTTCACCTGCTGTGCATCCGCCATAACGGCAAGCATGACCCCGGGTTGTTGTTGCTGCATCAGACGTCCGCGAAGTCGAACTAACTTGACAGCATCTCCAAGTTCGAATACACCCGCTACCGCCGCGGCAGCCAATTCACCAATGCTATGCCCGATCATGCCATCTGGCTTGATGCCCAGATCCAGCAGCGACTTGGCCAGCGCATAACTTGTCATGAACAGTGCGAATTGGCTGTACTCCGTCTGGTTTATTCGCTCAGGCTGCTGATCCCCGTATACAACGGAAAGCATATCTTCTCGTTCTTCAGCGGGCAGAAGGTCCAATATGTCCTGAATATAACTTCTGAAGATTGGAGCCAGGCCGGCTTGCTCTGTAGATCTGTATAGTTCTGCACCCATTCCCTGATACTGACTGCCCTGTCCGGGGAACATAAAGTATACGGGACGGGTCTCTTGAGCTGATTGGTATACGCGTGCTTTCCCCAGCTGCTGTAACAGCTTGTCCGGATTATCCTTCCATGTCTTATCCAGAATGAGTGCCTTACGATACGCAAAAATAGATCTACCTGATTGCAAGGTCCACGCTGCGTTCGACACAGATAGCTCCGGCTGCTGGGTCAGATGTTCCATAATCCGTTCAGCGGTGCGGTTCAGCGAGTACTCTGTTTTGGCGGAAAAAAGCAATATATTTACGTCATCATCCGGACTGCACTTCTCCATCTCGGGAGCCTCCTCCAATACCATGTGAGCGTTCGTGCCCCCCACACCAAATGAATTGATCCCTGCGCGCATGACTCCAACATGGCCCTGTTTCCAGTCCACACCTTGTGCATTAACTTTAAAAGGCGTATTCAAAAAATCAATTTTGGGATTAGGCTGCTCATAATTCGCTGTTCCAGGGATATAACCTTGTCCAAGACTGAGCGCTACCTTGATTAAACCAACCACACCTGCGGCTGTATCCATATGTCCCACATTGCCCTTGACCGAACCCAGATAACAAAATTGCTTTTGGTCGGAAGCAAAGGCCCGAGTTAACGAGTTTACTTCAATTGGATCGCCAAGCAACGTTCCCGTACCATGTGCTTCGATATAACTCACCGTTTCGGGGTCTACTCCGGCTACCTTATAAGCATCCTGAATGACTTCAGCCTGTCCGCTTACGCTTGGAGCAAGAAAACTGAGTTTCTCTTGTCCGTCATTGTTAATTGCTGAGCCTTTGATGACCCCGTAGATATGATCTCCATCCCGCAGAGCATCGGTTACCCGCTTCAACACCACAATTCCCATACCATTGGAGAAGACGGTTCCACTGGCTGCCGCGTCAAATGGACGACAGTGTCCATCTGTGGAGAACATCATGCCATCCTCAAATATGTAACCCCCTTCATTGGGCAACTCCACGGTAATTCCACCAGCCACGGCCACATCACATTCTCCAACGATCAAAGATTGACATGCCAGATGAGGTGTAACCAATGAAGTAGAACATCCCGTCAGAGCGGTATAGGCCGGCCCTTTTAAGTTCAGCTTATAAGCCATTCGGGTAGCGAGAAAATGATTGGTGCTGAGGGTAAATGCTTCGTATTTACTGCTATAGTTAGCATCGTTAAAAAGTACTTGACGGTACCATTCGAAGTCATCGGACCCGCCAAGGAACACCCCCACCTTACCCGCTTCATCCGTTCTGCAGCCCGCATCCTCCAGCGCTTCCCATATTCCCTGATACAAAAGTCTGAATTGGGGAGACATCATTTTGGCTTCACCGGGAGTATAATCAAAGAACCCTGCGTCAAACTCATCGATGCCGTTGGCACGTCCTTTTGCCTTGACATAACGAGGTGAACGCAGCAGCGCTTCCTCCACGCCAAGCTCCCTCAATTCATCATCACTATAAAAGTGAATGCTTTCCCGCCGTTCAACAAGGTTACTCCAGAACTCCCTTATATCCTCAGCACCCGGCACATTCACCGCCATGCCCACAATTGCAATGTCCTCACGCATAATGCCGTCTTTTCGTTGAAACAATTGTTCCCTTTCAGTCGGTATCCGAACTCCCTCATCTTTTGGTCCTAGCGCTGCAAATTGACGCAATGTCGGGCACTCGAAAAAACGAGGAACAGGGAACTCCACATCGGTATAATGCTTAAGTTTATTGTGAGCCTGAATGACAGAAAATGAATTTCCGCCCAATTCGAAGAAATGGTCATCGCGCCCTACTCTCTCAACACCGAGCACTTCGGCCCACACTTCGGCTATAACCTTCTCAAGCTCAGAAGACGGGGCGGTATAGAACGTACTGGAAGCGTGAGCATGCGTGATATCTGCCATGAGTGCCTTCCGGTCAATCTTCCCACTGCTATTCAATGGAAATTCGGATTTATGTACAAAAACGGATGGTATCATATATGCCGGTAACAAACGAGACAGATGCTCTCTCAATTCGACAGAAGGCAGCTCCTGCTCTGACAGATAGTAGGCATACAGCAAACCGGACCTACCTTCAAATGATTTCATGACTACCACGGTCTGAATGACACCTGGATAGGATGACAGGGTATTCTCAATTTCGCCTGTCTCCAGTCTGGCTCCCTGAATTTTAACCTGAAAATCAATACGTCCCAGATATTCGATCGTACCGCTTGGGAGTGAACGTACCAGATCACCTGTGCGGTACATGTACCTGAAATGCTCTGCGTCCTGTCCTTCCTGAAAGAAAGGATTAGGGACAAACTTCTCTCGGGTCATCTGTTCCAGATTCAGATATCCACGTGCAAGCCCAACACCGCTAAGACAGAGCTCCCCTGGAATACCTAACGGCTGAAGCTCATCATGATTTCCGACGACATACCATCTGGACTCATTGAGCGGGTAGCCAATCGGTACATTGCCCAAGCCTTCGTAATGGCTTAACGGATAATGAGAAACCCATATGGTGCATTCGGTTGGACCATAAACATTTTCAAGACTTGCTCTAATGCCTAACCTGTTAAATTTCTCAATGATGTCTGGTGTGACTGCCTCTCCGCCAACAAACATCCATTTCAGCGTTTCCAATGCTGACAGATCGGGGCGAAGCTCCATCGTTTCCAGAAAAAGACGGAATAACGTTGGAACAAAATTGATGTGCGTAACCTTATGTGATGCCACCGTAGACACAATACGAGCAGGGTCTTTTTCTGCTCCAGGCTCAAGAATACTTAGTGCGCCTTCACCCATGAACCAGCCGAAAAGTTCCGTGGCCGACACATCAAAGGTATATGCCGTTTTCAGCAAGTAAACATCCTTCGCCTGCATTGGAAAACGATGCTCCAGATCAAGCAGTGTATTGACTACGCTATGATTTTCAACCATGACTCCTTTTGGCTTGCCTGTTGATCCGGACGTGTACATGATATAGGCAAGGCTATGCGGATTCAGCGCCTCTTCGAGGTTTGAGACATCCCCCGTATAGGCCTGATCGCCCTCAACGTAGATGTACTGGACATCCAGAGTCTCGTCATCTTTTTCGGGCTGCATAGCCAGCACGATGGATATGTCTGCATCCGATATAATATAGGCCTTTCTGGACAAAGGATAGGAAGGGTCTACAGGTACAAAAGCACATCCGGCTTTTAATACAGCCAATAGGGCAATGACCATATCCGAGGAACGTGGCATCTGCACGCCAACTGCCGCGTTATCACTTTTTTTACTCGCAACGATCTGCCTAGCCAATTGGTTCGCTTTTGCGTTGACCTGCGCATAGGTCTGATGCTGCTTGCCTTCCATTAGAGCTACCCGCTCCGGGAAACGTGCTACTTTATCGTGAAATATATCCATAATATGTTGTGGAGTGTAGGGAAAATAAGAAGTTTGATTGAATCGGTACAGTAAGTTTTCTTTCTCATCCTGCATCAGGAGACTGAACTCACTGATTTTTTGATCAGAATTGGTTACTAGTTGATTCAGCAAGTATAGAAATCGTTGGCCCAATCGCTCCATTGAATCTTCACGAAACAAGCTCGGTTTATATTGCAGCTTCAACTGAGCACCTTGCGGTAAACGACTCAACACCACCATTAGATCTCCTGGAAACGTAACCTTATCCTGATCCAGAATACGAGTTCCGAGCATATCTTCCTCATAGGAATCATACACAAAGGAGATATCAAACAACGATGGTGATCCGGGTTGAGCCTGTAACATGCTGTCTCTGACAATGAGGTTATTGGGATATCCGATGTTCCTGTACGTATCCATCCAGGTTGTGGCTACTTGTTGCAGCAGAGGTTTTAGAGTTGATTCGAGGTCAATATGGAATCGCATAGGCAACATATGGACAAAACATCCAATCGTTTCTTCCAAGTCCATACCGGGACGATGAGAATATGGGGAGGCAAAGGTGATATCGTCTGTACCGACATATTTACTCATAAGAATGCCAAAGGCACCCATAAAGAACATAAAAACGGTTACTTCATTATCTTTGGACATCTGTGTAATATCAGCCATTAACGATTCCGAAATATCAAATCGCAGTTCATGACCAATCCCTTCTTGTACAGAACCTGCTGGAAAGTCGTGCTTTAGAGAAAGAGGTTCCGCTCCCTTCATTTTGTTTAACCAGTATTTCCGCTCTTTGGAGTACTTGTTTTCGTGCAGTTTCTTGTTCTCTGCCTCAACATAAGAGATGAATCCTTCATCCAGCTTGACATCCACAGGCTGATCTTCAAGAAGACACGTATATGACTGGATAAGTTTGTTTCTCATCAGTTCAAGCGATATGCCATCACATATTAAATGATGAATACATAAGGTCAGAATATATCGGCTTTTATCCATCTGAACAATCATTATACGGAACAGAGGACCTTTCTCCAGCTCAAAAGGTGTCCCGATGCATTCATCCACCAGTGCTTCTAACTGTTGTTCCTTTGGATTATCCTGGTTCTCGCTACTTAGGTCCCACAAGACAAGTGAATAATCCATATCTTCATGAACGGATAACACGGGTACATCATTTTGAATCTCAATCCGAGTACGCAGCACCACTTGCTCATACATAAGCAATTCGATGGCCCGGCGAAATATCTCCATTTGAAGATGATTAAATTGCATTGAAGCTGAGATGTTATACGAAGCGGGATCATTCACCAGACAATCAAAATAGATTCCCTTTTGTGTTTCGGAAAGTTCAACAGTTTTTTGTACCATCACGACCACACCTCATCGTTTAATTGAGATTCAAGCTGTGTAAGGCAAAAAATCAATTACAGCTTAGTGCATTACCCAGATTCCGCCAGCCAATACGGAGAGAACCGTGATAAACGTTTGATACACCACATCCATAATGAGATTCCCGATACTGTCTCCATCTGCCTTGCGATTTTTAATCATGACATAAGTATGTGACCAAAGACCACTTAATCCGTATATGTACATCGTTACCAATACACCAACCCAAAAGTTCCCCTGGAACCAGATGGCCATAATCCCCATAACTCCAAGCCCTACCTGGGAAAAACCGTATTTAACCTGAAATGGTCCACCAGGCCATCCTAACATTTTGGCTGTCTGATCCGCTCTGGCAATGTTGACAACATAACCAATCACTCCAACCAATCCAAACGTAACCACAAACTGATGAAGCAGCAATACTCTGCTAATCTCGCTCATTTCTCCGGGAAAACCTAACACATATAGGTGTACTCCCCCTGAAATTAGACCTAACAACCATAGAACCAAAAACCACATGCTTGTCCCACTCCCGCCGTTTGTTATTTGGAATCATTTGTAACTAAATGTACAATCTTGTAGATACACACATTATATAATCGCTTTTACTTTTGTCAATTCATACATAATTTTCTATTTTGTCGAAGCTTTTGTCATTTTTATTCTTCTATACGCAAACAAGAAAACCATATAGTTCCATTTAACTTGAAAATAATAGGAATTTAGCCCTATTATTACATTAAAAGGTTTGAATTCTACTTCTTTTTTAACGCTTCAAAAGAACCACAACTCATTTATTTGACATGGGTGATAGTTCAATTATCATCTGTTTGATCATCTACGATTACAGGATAACAGCAACGATCAATTAACCTATGATATAAAAGAATTGACATTCGATCTCTTTGTAACTATTATAGTTACAACGGTGGTGATTATCGCATGAGACAAATCAGCAGTCGCTTTTCCATTGCGGTTCATACCCTGTCCCTGATCGCTGTTATGCCCAATGAATGTACCGGAGATGTGATCGCGCAGAGTGTGAATACTAATCCCGTGATTATTCGGCGGATTATGTCCAAGCTGAAACAGGCTGGTCTGATTGACGTCAGACCCGGTGTGGGCGGTGCTTCCTTGTTGAAAGATCCGGCTGAGATTACCCTTCTTGATGTATATCGAGCGCTTGAGGTGGTGGAAGATGGGGAATTGTTTAACTTTCACAAACATCCGAATCCGAAATGTCCGGTCGGCAACATGATTGAACACACCTTGCGTGCCGAACTCATTGAGGCTCAGACAGCCATGGAACAGCGCTTGAATCGTGTAACCATACAGCAGATGATGGATCAGATTCATGTCTCTGAATAAAAAAGCTCATTGCGAGCTTTTTTTAACCCTTTCGTTGTAATCAAACCTGTTATAACAATTTTGATTACATCCATATGCAAACAAAACACATATCATAGGAGGAAAAGAAAATGAAAATTTTGGTTACTGGCGCCACAGGTCATTTGGGTTCACTGGTTGTAGAGGCATTGTTAAAAAACAATTCTGCCAAGGATGTGGCAGTAAGTGTGCGTAATCCAGAGAAAGCGGAAGGACTCCGCACTCAAGGCGTTGACGTACGTCACGGTGATTTCGATCAACCGGAGATTTTAGAGCAAGCTTTTGCTGGTGTAGACCGTCTGTTGCTCATCTCGACTGATGGTGACAATGAAACGCGAATTCGCCAACATCAGGCTGCCATTGACGCTGCCAAGAACGCAGGCGTGGGATTCATCGCTTATACAAGCGTTGTGAATGCAGAGAAAAATACCCTTTCCCTGGCGGAAGTTCACCGCGCTACAGAAAAAGCTATTCGTGAATCCGGCATTCCGTATTCCTTCCTGCGTAACAACTGGTACCTGGAAAATGAAGCAGGCAGTGTGCAAGCAGCTACGCAAGGTGCGCCTTGGGTTCATGCCACCAACAACAGCCAAGTAGGCTGGGCTACCCGCAGTGACTACGCCCATGCTGCAGCAGCTGTACTCGCAGGAGAAGGACATGAGAATACTGTGTATGAATTGTCCGGCAAGCTACGCACGCAAGCTGAACTGGCTGCCATTGTTGGTGAAGTGCTTGGACAAGAAATCAACGTGCAGAACGTGGACGATGCCGCTTACGCTGAAATCATGAAAGGCGCAGGTCTACCGGACTTTGTCGTATCGATGCTTGTTGATATGCAAAGTGCCATCCGTGAAGGCGCATTGGCTGTAGAAAGTGATACTTTAGAGAAATTGCTTGGCCGTCCGGCTCAACCACTTAGCGAAGGTATTAAATTAATTGTAGGCAAGTAAGTTTTGGATATGAGAAAGGGACACACCAACAAATGTTGGATGCGTCCCTTTTTGGTGTAGTTAAAGATCAATACAATGATATACACGTTGAACGGATGACTGTACACTCCCCGTTGATTGCGACTGCTGTAATTCAAGATAGGTGTTTATGCTTTCCACAACCGTTCATCACTCATTGCTCAAGAATATAACGTGCGGGAATATGATCGGCCAGCCAGATATTTTCGTTTCCATGATAAAAGAGGATGCCATCCATGGCCGCTTGAGCAGCATTGATTTTCAAAATGACAGGCTGATCATCCCGTCTTCGTCCCACCTGATTGGCCGTATCGATATCTGCGGACAGATGTACATATTGCCTTTGTCGCGGCTGTAAGCCATGTTCCATAATAGAATGCACTGCGCGTGCCGGGGTCCCATGGTACAGGGTTTCCGGTGGCTCAGCAGATATCTTCGATATCTTATGCGGTGTCGAATGTCCATACAATGCCCGGATGCGGCCTGTACGGATTTCATGTCTCTTTTTGTCCGAGGCTTGAATCATCTGCTCCAGATCGGCTTGCGTGACTTCCTTCCATTGCGGACTTTCATGTAAAGCCACCAGCAATTGCGAGATTTCCACCCAACCCTCTTCATCCAGTTCCAGTTCATACTCCCATGGTGCATGTCGCAGAGCGTATGAGAGTTCCTTGCTTAATTTCATCAGATCCAATGCAATCATCTCCCACATCTAATAAAACCGTCTATTTTTGCGATTGAACCGCTGTTAAAATCTCCTGAATGTTACGTTCCAATCCTTCATCATCTTCCTGATTGAATTGGCGGTGTCCATCAATCCCACGTTGGATAATCGTATTCATCACCGGATGAACCTCACGATCGGAAGCTACCCGAATCAGATCGTCGGCAAAGTCGACGGCCTGCTGCTCACTGTAGTTAAACGGCTTAATCAGCATCCGGATACTTAGTGCATGCGCTTGTGGCTCCGCCAGCTGATCCCTGTTCGTAATACCATACACCGCACCAAACCCAAAAGCAGCCATCACCTGACGCTCCAGTTCCGTCGTTTGTTCCAATGGCGTGCCCATCAGCTCACATATTTTGTCCACCATCTGCTCCAGCTCATTTGCCGCCGCAGCCAGAATTACGTCATTAATATCGTCAGCGTTGATAAATTCAGTCATATTTTTTTTCTCCATTTCTGCACCGTATTTGATCCATTCTCTCAGACTCTATGAGAACATTGTATCGGAGTTGGGGTGTACGTTTCAAATTCATCTACGAATAAAGGCGAAGTGAATGCTCCCGAAGCAGTTTTCTTACAGAAAGCTTCTAGGTCTGCTTCTTCAGTGCATGAAGATCTTTATGTATGCGTGGGGCAACTTGGTAAATGTTCATATGCGTCACTGTTAATACCAACGTGATTCATCGTTTGGCGCAGCTCCGATACAAACTCCATAAAATACACTTCAGGACTACGGCTTGCGGCATAATACTGCAAGTCATAATCGTATTTTAACCTCGAAAATACATCATGCAGATCGTCAACCAGTATCTTTTTCATATCCTCTCTCGTAATAGCTGGGTCCATGCTGCACTCGTTGGCCAGGGTCTGCATTGTCTCCTTGAGCGCCTGCTGATCGTATAACGGGTTAGACAACAGATGCTGCAAATCATACAAGTCTTTAAACCTGGGCCTCACTATCGTTTGATGCAGCTTCCATGCAATTTGGATGGAGAGTGGTACAGTGTAAGGAACGACAAAAGCTTCACCAACCATGGGTTGGTAGGATAGAGTAACAGGCTTCTCATCCAAGTCGAGGTTAAAAGATATATCAAGATGCAGTTCATCCTCATACTCATTTTCATTCCTTGGTTCACTATCAATATAAAAGGCAAGCTCCGTGTTCACCGTAGGAAAATCATCCGCCATCGCGTAGTCTATTCTTCTCCAGAAGGCATTCTCCCGAAAGCTTCGGAATATGATACCGTCATTCAGGTCCATCTCCGTTACCCGGATCATCCAGTCTGTAAATACTGCATTGGCCTGATCCTCAGTCTCAATTCGACCTGTATACAGAAAGTCGATGTCATCCACATAACGAATATTGGGATTCTCCAAATACTGTCTTGTTAATAAGCTTCCTTTTAATACAAATGGACTATTCACTAGAGAAGCGCGTTTTAATAGAGCTTCTAACACAACAATGAATCTCTCATCCTCATTTAGGAGGTGCATTTTTTTATTTTTTTCTGACACTCGTTCTCCTCCTCCATTCATCGTACTCAACATCCAATTAGATCCATCCACGATCCAGTTCTTCCCGGCTGTCATAGATGCACAGTTCATATTGCTGTTTTAACAGTTCGATCTTGTTCATTTGCAAAATGTCATGAATTTCTCCCACTCTACGATAAAAATGTTCTGCACTCTCATATTCCCGGACGGTTACGAATCTAACTTTCCCATCCGCATTCAGCGAGTTCCGTGAGATATGTCCGCCTGAGTCGGCGCATAACTGCTTCAACCTGCCCACATCATCAACATATACTTTACCGTGCCATTCAAAATAAGGCTTCGACTGCGCCAGCATCGGCTGATCAAAATACGTTTCTTCCTTAGCCGGAATTTCCACCTTCGTCCGAACAACTGTGAATCCGTTATCCCGAAACTTGGCGGCAACCTCTTCAATAACATTCTTCACTTCTTCGTAATTCGCGCTATGTACAATGCCTGTAATCATTGGCTGATTAATATATTCACCTTGGTCCAATACGATCAACACGGGCTTCACGTTCTCTTCATTACAGATGTTGATAAAGGTCTCTTTCTTGTTCCGCTTCAGATCACGCATGGTTACATGATATTCAAATTCCATCAGGTCACTTCCTTACTGGTTTTTGTCATCTCCATTGGCAAGGTACAACATTAATTACTAACTTACTACCTATGACTAGAGGGAGCTTAATCATAGCATATCAAAAAATCTGATAAGTTTTGTGCCACATTTGTGTTAAAGGAGAATGCTCTTCCGACTCTCATGAAACCAAATAAAAGCTCATTCCTACTCATAATTCAAGTAAGAAAGATCTTCTGAGAAGCTTATCCTTTTGTTCATGTATTGTACGATCTTGTATTAGTATTGTAAGTTGTTTAATAATCCGAATAAATCCATAAATTAATCAATATGCCCATTGTCAAGTGCATCCAAGGTTTCATCACTTATATCAAGTGGTTCCCTTTTAACTCGATTTGCAAGCGAAAGAAAATCAGTAGCACCAGCTACATTCAAATAACCTGCCCTTATAAAGAAATGGCCACCTCTTTCATATAGCTTTATTACTGGCTCAAACAAATCTTTATTATCAATAGCAATTTTATTTCCTTCATCAATGAGTGCGTTTAACTCTAAATAACTGGTAACAATTTCTCTAACATAACTATTATGTATCTCCTTTAGTATCTGTAATTCATCAACACTTACTTGTGACTTAGTTATTGAATTTGAAATGATAATAAAAGGATACCTACACGGACCAGAATAATATTGAAAAAATATTGATGCTCTTCTTAAGTATTCTTTACTCAAGTGAACATGTGATCTTGCTTGCTTATTTCCAATACAACCCCAATCTATTGCAGCAATACGCTTAATTGCCTGATTAAAATTTCCCATCAATTATTTCGCTCCATCTTTTGTATTTTTTATTGTCCAAGAACTTTTTTTGAATAATATTCGTATGCTCCTGGGAATTTAAATGAAGGTTTGATCAGGAGCTACATCATGTGCACCAGGAGGATCGTTTAAATACCATTTTCACTTTATTCGAATTTAAATTTATTCCCCTCAATTGTTATTTGATTTCCTTACTCAATATTTACCTTCATATTAAAATTTGTGATTCATCTTTTTTTATACTTCCGATTGATTTAGGGTGTTACATCTACGACTAAATTTAATAAAAAGGCAAGAAAACAAAAAACAGCTCAATTATGCTGTTAAATAACTAAATTGGACCTATAACGTATAACACAATTACTTTACATTAGCTTTTTTCTACAGCTATTTATTTTGACTATTTAAATAATTCTTTACGAACTGTTTATTCTTTTCTTTTTCAGGAAGTAATCCTAAATATTTATACTCAAAAATCATTTGTCTTTGAGTTGGGGTTACAGTTGAAGCTATTACATCTTCATAATCATAATAAATTTTCAACTTACCAGGATGCTTTAAAGTTAAGGTTAAATTTGTCCACGTCTCTTGATCATTGTCTATAAAAATTTGTCTTAATTGTTTAAATTTTGTTTGTAATTCTAATAATAAGTTATCATAAGTTTTTTCAATCAGTCTATATTTTTCAGGAATATCATGAGAGTATATAAACTCCTCATTCTCAGAAGTGTTGAAATAAAAGTATACCTCTCTGGATCCATCTAGTATTTCGGCGTACAAATAAATCTCATTCCAGTTATCACTAGGTATCATACTTAGAATATGCTCTGCTATCATGGGATAAAGAGGATCCATCTGTTGCTCCATTATTCCTCTAACCTCCAATTTAATTCTCTATTGTAATTTTCTTTGTCCTACTCCATCTATCGAGTACTCTACTATCAAACTATCATTGATTAAACACATTTACATAAATATTCAAAATATGGGGATCGTTCTAACACCAATTCTAGTACTTGTTTTCTATTTTCCACTTTGAACAAAACCTCCGTTTACCAAAGATTAAAATTGCTGGGTTTGAATACCCATTTTCCTCCTTCATCCACATAGCCCCATTCTCCATTAAATGTAACACAGCCAAGGTTATTGTAAAAAGAATCAGCTGTTGTAAATATATTTTTAATAATATAATTTCCATTTTTGTTAATGTATCCATACATATCCTTACTTTCAACTGGTGCTAAATTATTTTGAAATTCACCTACACTTTGAAATTTATCTTTGATAACCCTACTCCCCAAGTGATCTATAAATCCCCATTTTCCATTTGCTTTTAATTTGAATCCTCCTAATCCTTCGGAAAAACTTGAAACTTGATAATACTCAGGTTGTATAAGAAACTCCCCTTGTTGATTAATAAAGCCATAGAATTCACCGTCCACTGAGGCTTCAGCTAATCCCTCTGAAAAATTGGATACTGAATTAAATTGATAATCAATTTTCAGCTCACCTCTATCATTTATAAAACCAAATTTTGTCCCTTGCTTTACTAAAGCCAATCCATTTGAAAATGTACCCATAACATCAAAAATTGGATCTATAATAATTTCACCAGATACCCCAAAAATACCTACTTTCTTGTTTTTCTCCGCTATAACTGAAAACCCCGGATTTATTCCATGTATTCTATCAAAGATTGGTTCTATTACAAACTCTCCTTGCTTATTAATACATCCATACTTTCCTTTATAATAAACCAATGCTAAGCCATGTTCGAAGTCCCCTAGAAAGTCGGCACTCAATTCAATTACCCATTCGTTTTCAGTATTTATATATCCTTCCTTATCATCGAACGTCCAAACATATGCTAAACCTTCACAAAAATTGTTTACAGCCTTATAAGAAGGCTCAATTATAATGTCACCTTGTTTATTAATAAAACCATACTTCTCATTTATTTTAATTTTATAAAGATTATTATCCTTCATTTTATAAATTCTCCCATTAATCTTCTTTTTCACTGCTAATACTTCATAACTAAAAAGCAGACTTGGCAAAGAACGTCCATCTAAAGCTCTTCTACCTTTGTCTTTCAGGGAATATATGTATAACATACGGATTAAACCCCATTATGCTGCAACTTCTAAGTGATACCATGTTTTCCCGTATGGTTGTTTTCCTCTTAGAATTGAAACAGTCTAATGATTAAGATAAACTAGGTATTTTCTTGCCGGGCTTCTTACAAGCATTCGTACAGAACCATCTAAACGGACGTTAAAACACTTACACGACTTTGACTTTGTGAAACATTACTTTATGTTCATACTGTTTCCTTAAAAACTTTCCCTAGCTGCTCACAGCTACAATTCTATGCTCTGATAATGAACAGCTTGAATGACCTGTTTTGTAGACTCCCAGCGATAGTGCCCTGCTTTGTCTGAGGGTTAAGGTAAGGTACAGAAAAATCTAGGATAAATTTAACTTATTACTTCTTTAATTCGAATAGATAGATCTCTCTTCTCATCTTCTGTTAATTTTTCACCTCATCATTTAAATCAAATTCTTCCAAATCATTTTCAAATTCTAAAATCTGTTCGTTTTCCTTAATTTCATATTTAATTAGTATTTCAACAAGTATAGTTTTTACCAGGATTTTCACTAAGTTCGTGTGAATTTATATTGTTTTATTTATTTCTGTTTGGTCCAATGAATTTCACACCAGATATAAATTAAGCCTATTCCTCCGTAGAAATGTCCAAGTTGGAATAGGCTGGCAGGCTATGATTTTCGTTCATTGTTCATACTGCAATTTATTCGATAGGCCCCATAAATTGAGTGATTAAATAAATATGCTCAATAAGTTTAACTTTGCTTAAACTCTCAATTCTTTCATATCCACCAAGTCCAAGAATTGGAACATATCCGAAACATTCATCAAATTTTATTTCACCATATTTTTCAATTGCTTCAGTAAAAGGTAACCAATCTAGCTCTTCTTCTAAAAAACTCTCATCGTTTATATCTTCAAGGAAGAAATCAAATCCAGCAGCTATTACATTTACCGTACCTTTCCGATAATTAAGTAGGTTTAAGTATCTTCCTTTTTCCCAAACAATTAGATCTCCCATAGATGTAGTAAACAATGGAATTGAATCCTCATGTCTAACGTACAGGTCTACTAATATTCCCTTGAAATCATCAGGATTTATTATTTTCAAATAACCATTCAGGATACTTCCAAAGCCGTATTCACTCCAAATATCGGTAATTTCTGTAGGAATTAATCCTTTATAATTTTCGATAACTGTATCCGATGCTTTCTCTTCTAACACAAAAAACTGGAACGCAGTTGGCTTATCTGACATACAAGTCACCTCAGTACTTTAATTTAATATTTAGAAAGGTTGATTCTCTTTCTTCTTTGGTCATGTTACTTGCAATTCCCCTCATTTTTTTTGTTTCTAAATCTGCTTGTCTGATTGGTACAGGGAGTCTACTTTCCTTATTAATTAACGCTAATGTAAGGTCTGTAGCAGTATCGATATTTATCCAATTACCACAGGAGACGAAAATGGGCTTTACACTTTTATGTGTTCGTAATGCTCTCCCATAGATTTTGTTATTTATCACAATATCAGAGAAAGCCCCTTCTTCTTCATCAGGCATAATAAAATCAACCCCGTCAATTTTCAAGTAGCTTTTTGCAATACCTATTGTTGGTTTATTTAAATAAAAGGAAGCATGCGTTGCAATCCCCATATTCCTAGGGTGTAAGTACCCATTTCCATCAAACATAACGATATCTGGTTCATTAATTAAGGTGTTAAATGTTTTTAAAATTAATGGTAATTCTCTGAAAGATAAATATCCTGGTATATACGGGACCGCAATTTCATCTGTCATAGATTTCGTCTCTATAACATTTTTCGTCATAAAATCCACGACACATATACAACAAACTTCAATTGTCGTTTCATTTTCCTCCCAATATGCCAGGTCAATACCTGCAATCAGCAGAATATTTTCTTTGTGGAAATCATTTTCTAATTTTATTTTCCGAGTTAAATCATACTGAATTTTATCAAATTCATCTATTATTTTATTCATTAACTTATTTTGCACGCGCATCATATTTTTCGATCATTTTCTTTTCAAATTCACTTGGCTCTAATTTTTCATTAATTAGTACCCCTTCTATATCCCACTCTCTATATGTTATGGCAAATCCATATTTGTAATTCGCGATTGATTTATGATTACCATTCTCAAACCAAGAGATAAATTCTCCTGTTATTACACCTTTGCTCATTTTCTGGAAGCTTGAAATTCTGCCAGATTCATAATAGTTCACATAGTCTCCATCAGCCAATCCATTTTATAGTAAGAGTAATATGCTAAATTCCCATTATCGTATCTTTCATATAAAAGACCAGATATAGGTTTCCCTCCATCCTCTATCGGTTTATCAAAAACTTCTTGCCCACTATTTCCAGAAAAACAAACATCATCAGTAAATTCTATACCTGTTAACAATACATCTTCCATTCGCAAAATATTAACATCAATCATTTAATATCATCCACTCATTTAGATTATTTGGGTAAATCAGATTCTATTTTAAAATCCCGTAAAATATAATTACAGTGCGGACATGTTTGGAATGGTATATCGATGACTGGCTTTGATGAGCCTCCAGGTTTTATCACATATATTAAGATATCATCAATAGTAGCACTCGGATTATCCAATAATGCCTTATTAGCTGCATACACCTCAGCATGCGATCCTGAACCATGTGTATACAAACTATAGGAATCATAAATGTCGTCTGGCATATTTTCTATTCTAAAATGTACCTTATGAGATGGACTTTTTTTAAAGTGTCCATCTCATAAGGTACACTTTAGTTTGGATTTTTTGGATAATAAAGGGGGATAAAAAACCACAATACAGCGTTTAGCTCGCATTGTGGCGTTGTTGTTTGTATCATTCTAAATACAGATCGTTGAAAAAACAAATTTATCTATAAATTTTGAAGTTTAGTTAAGACTTCCTTGATTCGCATAGAAAGATCCAACTTTTCATTTTCTGACAATTGTTCCCCCACATCATTCATATCAAAATGCTCTAATTCATTTTTTATTTTCAAAAACTCCCCTTTAGCATTAATTCTATATCTGATAAGTAGTTCTGCAAGTGTTGTTCTAACAACTATTTTTTCACTTAATGTACTCCTACATTCACGCTCGAATCGTTCCATTATTTCCTCAACAAGCTCAATTGCATCTTTCTTCTCATTGAATAAAATCCCAAAGTAATTTTTAACTTCCTTTTCTATTTCAAAGTAGTAATATCTTGTATTCGGACTATAATCTACAGGTATACTTTCAATTCCATCAAGCACCATATCTCTTCGTTCTAATATGTCCTGATAGTCATCTGGAGCTATTTCATGTTGTAACTTATTTAAATCTAGAGAATTTAATGCATCAATTATCTTTTGTTTCGATTTGACAAAAATTTTCGAATGTGTTAAATGAATTCTCCCTTCCGCAATAGACAATACTGCTTTTTCCATTTCACCTCTTTTATCCATACCGAAGTATGCCTCACATGTGCAAGCAAGAGCTTCAGGACCACTCATTCCCTCACTTTTAAAATAAAAATAGTTTTCATAAAAAGCTCCAAATAAAGCCTCATAGTTTCGTTTCACTTTATGTCCTCCCAATAAATTTCTTATGGCTCAACTATCTTATCACCATTATGGATTACCTCAATATCAATATTGGGATAATCTTTGTGAAACTTTTCTATAATTCTACTACAACTTCCACATGTATCTAATTCGGTAAATAATTTAATTTTTCCACGAGCTTTTGATGGATCTGGCAATTTATCAAGTCTAGAGGCCAAATCATTGAGAATTTTATACTCAGTATCATTGTCTCTTAATCTTACATTACCACTCCTATCTGGTGCTTCATTAGCCTCGTACTTTGGTTTTGTTGGTTTTAATGAATAATCAGCATAGGTCTTTTCCTTATTATCCCCGTTCAAACTACTATGAGAATAAAATTAATTCTTGTCAATTCCTTCAATTTCTACCTTCGCATACGCAAAATTTAGATCACCTTTAATCCTATTAGAAAGCTTACTTCTTAACACTTTAACTTTATCAATAATAAAACCTTCTGTTTCTAAATCAATTACTCTTGTTAGGAATACTTTTCCATGACTTACATTTGGAACTTTATCCGTCCCCTCAGCCTCTGATTCACCTTTTTGCCTTTCTTCCTCTTTTTTCTTTTTATCATCTTTACCTTTTCCTTTTTTCTTCGATGAATCTTGTTTCCACTGATTATGACTGTTGGGAATCTGATTATCTTTCTTGTTAGTGCTAGATGAATTTGTTCCTTCACCCTTGCTCGACTTTTCCCTGTACCTGTATGTGATCCTGTAGTATCCGGTTCTCCGGATGTTTGGGTCTTCTTACTGGTATTCGGAGTTGGATCCTCTATCTTTCCACTCTTGATGGTCCTGTTTCTTCACCATTCCCAGGCTTCTTCCCTGTACCTGAACTTGAACCCGTACTATCCGTTTCACCCGATGATTTGGACTTCTTACTGCTGCTCGGGGTCTGATTCGGTTTATTGCCATTGCTGGAGGAACTGGTTCCTGCCCGTCGCTTGACTTATTCCCAGCGCTCCATTCTTACTTAGTTTTAAGGTTAATCAGAATCTTATCGTCTCTATTACTTAGAACAATTATTCAATAAAAAAAAGACTCATCCCCCTCGTTGATTAGGTTGGAATAAGCCTTTGAAATCAAAATCCTTCGAATTCATACTTAGTTTGATTTATTTTAATTTGACTTTTAGACAACTAGTCTTCTTCTACCACTTAGAATTTATCGTTATAACATTTTAATTATTTTATCCTTAACATTTTCGTCAAATAGAGCCCCCTCCACAATAGCCCCTTTCCAAACTACATTTTCAAGATTCGCACCTATAAAATTAGCGTCTGTAAAATTCCCATTACAAAGTGTCGCTCCAGAGAAGTCCCCCTCGATAAAATTAGCATTACAAGCATTGACTTCAGACAAGTTTGCATTCAAGAATGTCCCATTTTCAAAGTTTCCATTTGATAGATTAGATTTACTTAAATCCGTACCAGAAAAACTCACCTGACTAGCGTTGATATCAGATAAATTTGCATTACGAAAATCCGAATTAATGAAAGTTGATCCAATTAATTCTCCTTGAGATAAATTCACTTCGCCAAAACATGCTTCTGAAGACATGCTTATGTTTATTTTTGCATATTTCATATTTGCCTTATAGAAGTTCGCTCTACTAAAGGAACAATCTGCAATATCCGTTCCCTCTAAACTGGAGTTATTAAAGTCAGCTTGTTCAAAATCACAATCCAAGAAAGAGGCTTCATTTAATGAAGATGCTTTTAATAAAACCCTTTTTGCAATAACTCCATCCGCCATAACATGTGATAAATCCAAGAAAGTTAGATCCATATCGCTAATATCTAATCCATCAATGACCTCATCATTGGATTTTGATCTATTGAAAACTTCTATAATCCTTGTTCTTTCATCTCTATTTTGAACCATTCACTTCCACCTCTCAAATATCATATTCATCTTCTTAGATATTCCTTCCAAACCATATTCGGATGGAACGACACCCCCATCCGATCTTCATCAAAACATGGGATAGCGAAAACTTGGGATGGTTCCAAGTATTTCATTACACGTAACCAGTTATCAATTAACCTATCTTCTTCAGTTTCAAATGACCCATTGAATATATCAATACCGATGCCACCCCAGTTAAGTTTAGAAACTACACCTGGACTATTAAGTAAAACTTCCCGATCAATCATATCTAATATATAAGAGCCAAAATATGTTCGCGATCCCACCCCTAAAGGTCCATTTTGAAGAAATTGGACAGGTACAGGATAAGAGCATGCATCCATCCAGATATGCTGTTTCTGATGTTCATTACTCCAAGGGTAATAAGATTCTCCAAAAATATGTGTAACTCCATAGCTAGGTTTTACAATTTCTGCAATTTTATCAGATAATTCAAAAAACGTTGGCCACAATATTCTTGGCATTGACTTATGAAAATCAAACTTCAAAAAAGAACGTGAACTCATATTCAATTCAAAACTGCCAGAAAATTTCACAGCTTTATTGCGATATAGATGAACTTCAGAAATACCACAAACTGAGAATACTTTTTCAAAAATTTCATTGCGGTTATATCCGGTTTTAACCATCTCATTACTTCCCCAATGGGTAGGAGTAAATTTCTCGGTTGCCTCAAACGCATCCAGTATATGGCCTAGTACTTCTCTCTGGTTTAAATCAACTGTCGGGTACATTATAATCGAAAATAACTCAGGCTTCATAGATATTCTCCTTACTAATAAAACATTTTAATTGTATATTGTTTTTATATTTCCCCATCTGACTCCGCTATTTTTTTGATTAAAACACTGCCTGTGCTGCGACGGCCGGTTCATCTCCATGTAAAATCTCAGACGGAATCATAGACCGTAGCATCTAGTGAATCCCTATGCCAAGAAACGGCGCTCTTTCACAGAGGAATTGACATTTTAAGTTTATTCCACAAGTCTGTATCCACCTTATTCTATATCAACTGTTCATCAGCAGAGTTCTTTCTTCGCTTTAACAATCGCTGAACGGTTTAATTGAGTTGCGGACGATATGAAAAAACCTTCGTTTTAGCCGCCTTGCTCTTAATTGTGGTGGTATCTATCCTAAAAGATGCGATTTACCGCTATTTCAGCCTCCCTATCGTGGCGGCTTATTCTAAAGTTTCGAAAAAAACGCAAGAAAACGAAGATAACAAAAAACAGATCAATTAAGGTGGTGTCTGACCATAATCAACCTGTTTGATGTATAGGAATAGCGTTATTTAGGTTATAAAATTAAAGCATTTGATATGCGTACAACCGAAATGAAGAAATCAATCTTTATACAGGTATTACATGAGTTATATGTGTTATTGGTTGAACGATGGGTTCATTCGGCACTACTAATTCTCAATATTTTAAAAGATGCTCATAGCTTTGCGTGATATAAAGTAGATGAGAAATCATCTTAAGCGCTATGTTCTTTTTGAATTTGCTCGAACCATTCCTTTGCAATGTCGTCTGCAGTTTTTACAGGATCATTTGAATAAACCCGTTCATATTTATATTCTGCTTTAAGGCTATTTTTTGTAACATCATATACCAATTTTATTTCAGTTGGCATTTCTCTTTTGTGTTCGTCGCATGATCTATATATCTTTTCAATATCATCATTAATAATATTCAAAACGCCTTTTTGTCTTTCGACTGATATGTCATATAGAAAACCATAACTATCATCTAATGCATCGTTAAGTTTGTGTTTCTTTACAAGCTTACCGTTAATAAAACAGAAGAAATCACTGGAAATAACTCTTTCTTCAAATGAACAATAGATATATATTTTTTCCGCTCTTTTGTGAACATACTCTAAACAAATGGAGACCATATCCGCTTGAAGTTCACTAAAAATATCTTCAAATACTTTGCTCATAGTAACCTGCCTTTTTTAATTTAATATACTCTTTGAAAAAACTTCCCCATCAATTTCATATTGCACATTAAATTTAGATGGGCGCACACTATCTCCGTCATATTTCACTTCAACATTTACTTTTACTTGTTTCCCTTCTTTAATCGCATTAGCCCATTGATTCTCGATTTTCTTATATTGGTTTAAATTCACATTACTTAGTTGAGAAACAAGGTTATCAATTTCTGGTGAGCCACCAAATCTATCCCCTGCCAAATGACCCGCATGGTCGCCTGGCTCTTTGCCTGGAGTAACTGGATCATGAGATAATCTGCTACCCCTCTCAGTTAATTTTAAATCGTCAGCAGTAAATTTTTCAAGTCTTCCCTCACTATCAGTTTTATAGATATATTCATATTCACCAGTTTTATATGTTACATTTGGCTTTAGCTTCCCATCTACTATATGACTTCCATCACGTAAAACATCATCAGCCGGGCTATCAACCTTACCAATTCCACCCGTCCCCTCAGCCTCTGATTCACTTTTTTGTCTTTCTTCCTCTTCCCTTTTACGTTGTTCCTCCTCTTTTTTCTTTTTATCATTTTTACCTTTTCCTTTTTTCTTCGATGAATCTTGTTTCCACTGATTATGACTGTTGGGAATCTGATTATTTTTCTTGTTAGTGCTAGATGAATTTGTTCCTTCACCCTCGCTCGACTTTTTTCCTGTACCTGTATTTGATCCTGTAGTATCAGGTTCTCCGGATGTTTGGGTCTTCTTACTGGTATTCGGAGTTGGATCCTCTATCTTTCCACTACTTGATGGTCCTGTTTCTTCACCATCGCCAGACTTCTTCCCTGTACCTGGACTCGATGCAGTAGCATCCGTTTCACCTGACGATTGCGACTTCTTACTACTGCTCGGGGTCTGATTCGGTTTCTTGCCATTGCTGGAGGAACTTGTTCCTGCCCCGTCGCTTGACTGATTCCCAGCGTTCGAGCTAGTTTTCCCTCCGGAACCCACTTCCCCGGCATTACCCGACTCTTTGGGCTTGTTTTTTCCCAAGTTGCTCCAAGGCTGAAACCGGACGACCTGACTCTCCTTATAATAATCGCTGACGGCTTTAACCATCACATCTTTTGACTTTTTCACAAATGTCTTTGTTTTGCTTGTAGCCGGTTTGTCTGTCGTCGTTGTTCCTTTAGAAGCAGCTTGGAGAACCCGTTGTACCTGGCTGGTCTGAGGGTTCGGGTACACCTGAAGAACCCTTTTTCGTGCTTACTCTGCCCGTAAATCCATTGAACTCCCCGTCTAACCCTTTCATAGTCATCTCGTGTTGCTCGAATTCACCCATCAGGGTAGATAATTCTTCTTCGCTTATCGGAGCCATAATTCGCCGGGCAAGATACTTCTTCTGTTCGACCGTCAGATTCTGTTTCTGCCAGTAATTATAGTCACCCATTTCCTCGGCGGTGATGTCTATTCTTCCGATATCTCGAGCAATGCTGTTATGATAAGGGCCAAAAAAGAGTTCATATTTAATGTCATTCTGCTTCACATCCCCATAATACACGAGTGCTTCCTTCAACTCTTGGTCAACCTATTGATGAGCCCAATGCTCCCTCGTATTGCCTGGAATCTGATAATACATCTGGCTAATTTCCTTTTCCTGCTGATGCAGTTTCTTCACAAAATCCATAAAGGAAGTAGCCGTGCTTAACTCTCGTGCTACTGAGACAACTTTACCAAATAATTGGTGCTTATAAGCCTCTTCTTGCTGCATCTTGCCCACGAAATCACCATTCAGATAATTCAGAAGTTGTAGGGCCGAAGGCTTAAAGGATCCTGCACTTGGGATGTTCCCGATCAAGCCGATTGCTGCAGCGCCAACGACAACGGCCTGTGCCGCAATGGCTGGTGCACCTCCAAGCATACCCAAAACGGGGATCATGCCCGCCATGGCGACCGCTGCACCAAACAGGGAGACCTCCTTCATGTTAACCACGGAAGGCTGCATAGCAGCTGCCTCATATTGTTCAAGCGGAATAAGGGGCGGCTCCGGCGGCAAATCAGCTACCACGACCGGTGCCTTATGGCTGCCTTCTTGTTGAAGTAGTCCAGCACAAACATCAGCTTGTCCATCCAATATAAAGCTGCTTCCTCCGCCAAGAAGCCAAATTGCTTCAGGGGCGGTAGCTTTAATCTGACCTACTTTAAGCGATAGACTGCCACCCTGAATCGAGATATTACCTGCACTCTGCATCGTTACACCCTGGTCATTCAGTGTGATGACCAATCCAGCTCCAGCCTCTACGGTCACCTCATCCGATGACATACCAATAGATGGTCCGTCAGGGTGGCCCCACATTTTGTGTTGCGTTCCACCGGAAACCGAACGCTTGCTTTCGGGTACTGCATGACGAATATAAGCCTTGGACTCGCGACTTCCGGGAATGTACAGTTCTACCGTGTCACCAAGCTCTGGCATCAAGAGCAGATAGATCGTGGTTTTCGCATATGATGATCTTCTAGCATCATACGATGTGCAATGATGTGCAACCTGGACTCCATTCTGTTTATCCAAATCTTTAGTCATTTTTCTTATTACGTATCACTGAATATAATTCTTAAGACCTTGTGTATCATATGGTTGATCAAAGTTTTGACTTTTATTACGCAAGATTAACCCTTTCTAAAAAACCTCAAAACAAATAAGCCCCAGTCAAATAACTGGAGCCTGTCTGACTTAACTCTGAACTAAATATACAACTGGATATGACGCTCTTTTTCAGGAATATCTTCATCTTCTAGTAAATCCACTTCGGTTAGCGCACCCTCATGCTTAAGTTCGGCGATGAACAATGCATAGAAGTCTCCTGCTGTCGGATAGGAGAATAAACCATATCCTTTTCGAGAAATCAGCTTGTTTACCTCCCTAATTTTCTCAGGGAGATATTTGTAGTCAAACTCTCCCAACTCTTCTAGCTGATCTGCAGTTCCCAATTCGATATCATAGGCATACTCATAGTCTAAGATGTAATTGACGATTTCCTGATCCACTTCTCCTTTGTAGTCCAGAAATAAAAACCGTTTGGTCGCTAAGCCATGATTCAGCATACTATAATACGCCAGTGATTCATCCGGATCATTCAAAATTATGTCGATATCCTCTGTATCATCGAAAATTAACGGCACCAAATCTTCATCTGCCATGCAGTCTTCCTCCTCTCCTATTCAAACAGAACTCCATGGTGGTTTGGGATATACTCTGGATAGTTTTTGCGATAGAAGTCATCAATCATTCGTAAAACGGGATCCCATTCTGGATACGGTTCAGGATCTTGAATGTTCATTTTAGCCTCCGGTAAGTTCATCAGGAAATCATCAAAATGACTTGGGTTGGGCAGACCTTGTTTTTTTCTCACATGAAGCAAATACAAAATTTCATAAGGATAAAAAGCGTAATCATAATTTCCAAACTCAAGCGATTTTCCTAACTCTGAAGCAAGCGTGGAATGATGTTCGGACATTCTTCCAATTAAATGCGTAATTTCATCCACATCAGGTGTATTCCATTGTTCCAATACTTCTCTGTAGATTCCAAGTTCTTCGGGAATCAAGCCACATGGCTGTTCCCGATTTGTTAATGCGGATTTCACAGCCAAGTGAACATATTCATTAGTTCCCTCAATTTCTTGCTTGGTATGTTGGAGATATAACTCTAGTAAAAACCAGATATGTTGATTCCAATCATTCGCTTCCATTAAATTATCTCCAAGATATTTGACTATAAAATCAAAAAATATCTTTTCCTCTTTTACCCATCCGTATAAATTGAAGTGTATTAATGCGATGATGCTATACTCGAAAGAATAATCAATCAATTTCAGGCTCGGATAACGCTCTCTATAAATATGCCTACCCATGCACTGATAAAATTTTATTTGTTGGATTTTTTTTAGCGCACTTACATTTCGACCGTTTTTAATCAATACGTCATTTTTCCACACATCTAACCAAAAGGAAGATATATTATCCATATCAATTAATAGAATGTGATCTCTCTCTGTATCATTAATATCGATGACCTCAACAATCTCATTTTTACCTTCTTCGTATTCATTTACGGCATTACTACCAAAAAAGTTTTTGACATACCTTTTGTAGGCCAAATGCATTTTTTTTGAATTAACCATTGTGTTCTCCTTAAGTTTTATTTTATCTCCTTACTCCAATCTTTTACTTTTACAACATCTACTCCAAAACCAACCGAAGTTTTCGAAATATCAACCTCTACTCTGATATACTCAAACTCCAACCCTGGGTTATCTTTTAAAAGTTTCTTGTACTTTGCTTTAAAATCCGCAAAACTTTTATTTTTACGGCTTGACATCACTTCAAAATATTTAGCACCACCCAGTTTTTGCTCTGTTGAATAATTGAAATTTCCCCACTCGGAAGTCTTAGCCTCAATCATGGTTAATTTAGGAGGCGGACCTTTGGACAAAAAGGCTCCATCTATGCCGTTCCTACCAACTTGAAATTGATCGGAAATATCCTTACCCAGATTGTTGTTTATTGCGATTTTTTTCGCAACTTCCTCGCCAAAATCACCCTTATCATGATCATAATATTTTGTATTATCGATTTTTCGCTCATACCCTTCTACACTGGATAAATCAAATTTACTACTTATATCATCTGGAGTATCCAGTTGATTGATTGAATACCTTACTCCGTTGTCTTGACTGATCATCAGCTTATTTAAAAGTTGTGAGAAAACGAAGGTAATAAAAAAGAGGTCAATCATGGTGGTATCTGACCATAATTAACCTGTTTGATGTATAGGAATAGCGTTATTTAAATTATAAAATTAAAGCAATTGATTTGCGTACAACCGAAATGATGAAATCTTTATACGGGTATTACATGGGTTAGTTGTGTTATTGGTCGAATGATGGATGTAATCGGCACTGGGTAGTCCTACCAAAGAAAAATGGCATTTAATTCGCTTCTTCAAACTGCTTCATTTTTTCGATCTTTATTCTGTCATTCTCTTCTTGTGGAATATTATTCAGATATTTACTTTCCCAATATTCTAACCTGTCTGAAGGGCCAAAATTGGATTCTCCCCATTTTGTATAGTCGTATATTATATTTAATTTTCCTTCAGATGTAAGTTTCATGGTTATTGAAAACCAAGGCTCTTGTCCATCTTCTATAAATATATTTTTTAGATCATTGGTAACTTTCAACAACTTTCTCATAGTTTTTTTATATATTTCTGAATTAATATTGTAATTCTTCAAAATATCTCGGCAATAAACATAATCATGTTTATTTATTGGTTTGAAGAAAAAGAAAACACCCCCTTCTCCATTTTCTACCTCGCCATTAAAATAAAAATTTTCCCAATCTTCAGGTATCAATTCATTTATTGTTTCTGCTATCTCTCTATATAAATCATTCATCTGCTGTTCCATTCTACTAACCTCCCGGTTGATTCTGTATTGTAATAGTAACTTCTTTTTTCTTCCCTATTTGGTAAGTTACTTCGAATGAATGTGGTCTCATTGAACTTCCTGAATAGACTGGTTCAATTTTCACAGTAACTTTTTTAGGTGGTACTTCATTCAGAGCATTCGCCCATTCAGTTTCCATTTCATACCATTTTCCGCCACTTCGATTAATTTGGCTATTCTGTGGCACTAAGTTATCGATATCCTTTGGTCCTTTAAACTGTGCCCCTATCAAGTGTCCACCATCGTCATCAGGTAACCTACCTTGCCCTTTTCCTACCGTCCTCTGGGCATATTCACTACGGTCTCCTTTACCAAGTACAAGTGCTCCTTCACATTCAATAATACGCCCTTGACTGTCCGTACGATAATTATAACCATCTGGTGATGTGTATTCTATATTTGGTTTTAAAACTTTTTTTCTATTCTTTCTTGTAAAATGATCTCCATACTTAACTGTTTCATAGACTATTGGTGGCGGTATAACAGCTTGTCCCGTCCCCTCAGCCTCTGATTCACTTTCTTGTCTTTCTTCCTCTTCCCTTTTACGTTTTTCCTCCTCTTTTTTCTTTTTATCATCTTTTCCTTTTTTCTTCGATGAATCTTGTTTCCACTGATTATGACTGTTGGGAATCTGATTATCTTTCTTGTTAGCGCTAGATGAGCTTGTTCCTTCACCCTCGCTCGACTTTTTCCCTGTACCTGTATTTGATCCTGCAGTATCCGGTTCTCCGGATGTTTGGGTCTTCTTACTGGTATTCGGAGTTGGATCCTCTATCTTGCCACTACCTGATGATTCTGTTCCTTCACCATCGCCAGGCTTCTTCCCTGTACCTGGACTCGATGCAGTAGCATCCGTTTCACCCGATGATTTGGACTTCTTACTAGTATTCGGTGTCTGACCCGTTTTCTTGCCACTGCTTGGTGAGTTTGTGCCTTCACCGTCGCCAGACTTCTTCCCTATACCTGGACTCGATGCAGTAGCATCCGTTTCACCTGACGATGAAGACTTCTTACTGCTGCTCGGGGTCTGATTCGGTTTCTTGCCATTGCTGGAGGAACTTGTTCCTGCCCCGTCGCTTGACTTATTCCCAGCGTTCGAGCTTGTTTTCCCTCCAGAACCCACTTCCCCGGCAGTCCCCGACTCTTTGGGCTTGTTTTTTCCCAAGTTGCCCCAAGGCTGAAACCGGATGACCTGGTTCGCTTTATAATAATCGCTGACGGCTTTAACCATCACATCTTTTGACTTTTTCACAAATGTCTTTGTTTTACTTGTAGCCGGTTTGTCTGTCGTCGTTGTTCCTTTAGAAGCAGCACTTGGAGAACCTGTTGTTCCTGGATGGTCTGAGGGTTCGGGTACACCTGAAGAACCCTTTTTCGTGCTTACTCTGCCCGTAAATCCATTGAACTCCCCGTCCAATCCTTTCATAGTCATCTCGTGTTGCTCGAATTCACCCATCAGGGTAGATAATTCTTCTTCGCTCATGGGAGCCATAATTCGCCGGGCAAGATACTTCTTCTGTTCGACCGTCAGATTCTGTTTCTGCCAGTAATTATAGTCACCCATTTCCTCGGCGGTGATGTCTATTCTTCCGATATCTCGAGCAATGCCGTTATGATAAGGGCCAAAAAAGAGTTCATATTTAATGTCATTCTGCTTCACATCCCCATAATACACGAGTGCTTCCTTCAACTCTTGGTCAACCTGTTGATGAGCCCAATGCTCCCTCGTATTGCCTGGAATCTGATAATACATCTGGCTAATTTCCTTTTCCTGCTGATGCAGTTTCTTCACAAAATCCATAAAGGAAGTAGCTGTGCTTAACTCTCGTGCTGCTGAGACAACTTTACCAAATAATTGGTGCTTATAAGCCTCTTCTTGCTGCATCTTGCCCACGAAATCACCATTCAGATGATTCAGAAGTTGTAGGGCCGAAGGCTTAAAGGATCCTGCACTTGGGATGTTCCCGATCAAGCCGATTGCTGCAGCGCCAACGACAACGGCCTGTGCCGCAATGGCTGGTGCACCTCCAAGCATACCCAAAACGGGGATCATGCCCGCCATGGCGACCGCTGCACCAAACAGGGAGACCTCCTTCATGTTAACCACGGAAGGCTGCATAGCAGCTGCCTCATATTGTTCAAGCGGAATAAGGGGCGGCTCCGGCGGCAAATCAGCTACCACGACCGGTGCCTTATGGCTGCCTTCTTGTTGAAGTAGTCCAGCACAAACATCAGCTTGTCCATCCAATATAAAGCTGCTTCCTCCGCCAAGAAGCCAAATTGCTTCAGGGGCGGTAGCTTTAATCTGACCTACTTTAAGCGATAGACTGCCACCCTGAATCGAGATATTACCTGCACTCTGCATCGTTACACCCTGGTCATTCAGTGTGATGACCAATCCAGCTCCAGCCTCTACGGTCACCTCATCCGATGACATACCAATAGATGGTCCGTCAGGGTGGCCCCACATTTTGTGTTGCGTTCCACCGGAAACCGAACGCTTGCTTTCGGGTACTGCATGACGAATATAAGCCTTGGACTCGCGACTTCCAGGAATGTACAGTTCTACCGTGTCACCAAGCTCTGGCATCAAGAGCAGATAGATCGTGGTTTTCGCATATGATGATCTTCTAGCATCATACGATGTGCAATGATGTGCAACCTGGACTCCATTCTGTTTATCCAAATCTTTTGTCATTTTTCATATTTTGTTTCACTGAATATAAATCTTAATGACTTTATGTATCATATGGTTGATCAAAGTTTTGACTTTTAAAACGCAAGATTAACCCTTTCTAAACCTCAAAACAAATAAGCTCCAGTCAAATAACTGGAGCCTGTCTGATTTATCTTTGAACTAAATATACAACTGGATATGACGCTCTTTTTCAGGAATATCTTCATCTTCTAATAAATCCACTTGATTTAGCGCACCCTCATGCTTAAGTTCAGCGATGAACAATGCATAGAAGTCTCCTGCTGTCGGATAAGAAAATAAACCGTAACCTTTTCGAGAAATCAGCTTGTTCACCTCCCTAATTTTCTCTGGTAGATATTTGTAGTCAAACTCTCCCAACTCTTCTAGCTGATCTGCAGTTCCCAATTCGATATCATAGGCATACTCATAGTCTAAAATGTAATTGACGATTTCCTGATCCACTTCTCCTTTGTAGTCCAGAAATAAAAACCGTTTGGTCGCTAAGCCATGATTCAGCATACTATAATACGCCAGTGATTCATCCGGATCATTCAAAATCATGTCGATATCCTCTGCATCATCGAAAATTAACGGCACCAAATCTTCATCTGCCATGCAGTCTTCCTCCTCTCCTACTCAAACAGAACTCCATGGTGGTTCGGGATATACTCTGGATAGTTTTTCCGATAAAAGTCGTCAATCATTCGTAGAACGGGATCCCACTCTGGATACGGTTCAGGATCTTGAATGTTCATTTTAGCCTCCGGTGAGTTCATCAGGAAATCATCAAAATGACTTGGATTGGGCAGACCTTGTTT
Organism: Paenibacillus sp. FSL R5-0701; assembly: GCF_037973995.1. Classification (NCBI taxonomy): domain Bacteria; kingdom Bacillati; phylum Bacillota; class Bacilli; order Caryophanales; family Paenibacillaceae; genus Paenibacillus; species Paenibacillus sp. FSL R5-0701. Next base: position 5,025,864 of record NZ_CP150230.1, read on the forward strand.
TTTTCTCACATGAAGCAAATACAAAATTTCATAAGGATAAAAAGCGTAATCATAATTACCAAATTCAAGCGATTTCCCTAACTCCGATGCAAGCATGGAATGATGTTCGGACATTCTTCCAATTAAACGCGTAATTCCATCCAAATCAGGCGTATTCCAGTGTTCCAATACTTCTCTGTAGATTCCAAGTTCTTCTGGAATCAAGCCACATGGCTGTTCCCGATCTGTTAATGCGGATTTCACAGCCAAGTGAACATATTCATTAGTTCCCTCAATTTCTTGCTTGGTATGTTGGAGGTATAACTCTAGTAAAAACCAAATATGTTGATTCCAATCATTTGCTTCCATTAAATTATCTCCAAGATATTTGACTATAAAATCAAAAAATACCTTTTCCTCTTTTATCCATCCATATAAATTGAAGTGTATTAATGCGATGATGCTATACTCAAAAGAATAATCAATCAATTTCATGCTCGGATAACGCTCTCTATAAATATGCCTACCCATGCACTGATAAAATTTTATTTGTTGAATTTTTTTTAGCGCACTTACATTTCGACCGTTTTTAATCAATACGTCATTTTTCCACACCTCTAACCAAAAGGAAGATATATTATCCATATCAATTAATAGAATATGATCTCTCTCTGTATCATTAATATCGATGATTTCAACAATCTCATTTTTACCTTCTTCGTATTCAATTACGGCATTACTATCAACAAAGTTTTTGACATACTTTTTGTAGGCCAAATGCATTTTTTTTGAATTAACCATTGTGTTCTCCTTATGTTTTATTTTATCTCTTTACTCCAATCTTTTACTTTTACAACATCTACTCCAAAACCAACCGAAGTTTTCGAAATATCAACTTCTACTCTGATATATTCAAACTCCAACCCTGGGTTATCTTTTAAAAGTTTCTTGTACTTTGCTTTAAAATCCGCAAAACTTTTATTTTTACGGCTTGACATCACTTCAAAATATTTTGGACCACCGAGTTTTTGCTCTGTTGAATAGTTGAAATTTCCCCACTCGGAAGTCTTAGCCTCAATCATGGTTAATTTAGGAGGCGGACCTTTGGACAAAAAGGCTCCATCTATTCCGTTCCTACCAACTTGAAATTGATCGGAAATATCCTTACCCAGATTGTTGTTTATTGCGATTTTTTTCGCAACTTCCTCTCCAAAGTCACCCTTATCATGATCATAATATTCTGTATTATCGATTTTTCGCTCATACCCTTCTACACCGGATAAATCAAATTTACTACTTATATCATCTGGAGTATTTAGTTGATTGATTGGATACCTTGCTCCGTTGTCTTGACTGATCATCAGCTTATTTAAAATCTGTGAGAAAAAGAAGATAACAAAAAAGAGGTCAATTACGGTAATAACTGACCATAATCAACCTATTCAGTGTAACGAAATAGCTATGAAATTAAAGCATCTAATTTTCTTACAACCGAATGGAGGAATCTGTACATGGGTTATATTTGATATTGGTTGAATGATGATATAATTCCACTAACTAATATTTAAAATGTAAAAATAGTTCACTCGGCAGACCGATTATCTAGCGCATCCAAGATTTCATCACTAATATCTAATGGTTCCTTTTCATCCCAAGCAACATCTGCAATTATAATAGAATTACCATTTATATATAAATATCCTTCCCTTCTATAAAAAAAGCCACCCCTTTCATATAGCTTTATTGCTGGCTCAAACAAATCCTTATTATCCATAGCTATTGGATTTTTTTCATCAATAAGAGCGCATAATTCAAGGTAACTCGTAACGAGAGCTTTGTGGTAAGAATTATTTATTTCATTCAGTATTTCAATCATTTCAATGTTTTCTTGTGGCTCAATGATCGAATTTGAAATCATAATAAAAGGAGGTATACAAGTACCTGGATAATTCTTTAAAAATTTGGTTGCTCTTCTTAAATATTCTCTACACAAATAACTCTGTGACACGAATTCCTTTTCTCCAAGACAACCCCAATCTATTAAGGAAATACGTTTAATTGCCTGACTTAAATATCCCACATTCATTCTCCTTTTTCTCTTTCTAATTGTTTTTCTATTTTACCTTGTTCTTTAAGATTATAGCTAAACGCCCCATCAAACTCACCTCTAGGTTGAGGCTCAGCTGCATCGTGTGCTCCTGGAGGATCAGAACCAAAGGTATTCGAGTCAGAATTGTATGCATTAGGGTTTTTATATGGATATCCTTGCTTCATAAGTTTAATTTCCGTAAGTTCATGTTTAATCATTTGTTGTAACCACTCTTTTTGTGAAAGTGTTAACGCTTTCTCTTTTTGTGCTTGCTTCCATGCGTAACCAAAATCAGCATCTGGAGTAAAGTGACCTACTCGATAGCTTTTATCACTCAATGGTATTTTATGTGAATCAAGAAAAATGTGTTGCTTCACTGCCCTTATTTCTTCTACTGATAAACCAGTATTTTTTGCAACCTGTTCAATATCTTCCATACCCACACTTCTGATCTCATCATAGTGCTTTGATGCAAGCCTATGATTTGCTTCATCAGGTATAGTTTCAAAAGTCGGTTTATAATTATCTACACGGTTGTACTTACTCCAATCAATCTTTGGAATATTAACTGAATCTTTACCCGTCCCCTCAGTGCCTTCCGTATTTCCCTTCGGTTTATTTGTATCCTGTTCTCCCTCTGGTTTTGGTGGCTTGGGTGGTTTAGTATCCGCTTCAGAATTACCCTCAACCTTATTTGGCAGAGATTTCTTCCATGAATTCACTTCATTTGGAGTAGCATTTTTTTCTGGATTCGTCTTAGTTTCGGTATCTTTTGGTTTCTGTTTTGGTGGCTTCTGATCACTACCCGCTTGGTTAGGTTTAGTTTCAGGTTCACCTTCTGTTTTACCACCAGAACTTGCTTGTCCCGTTTTTTCGACTTATCCCCGCTCCAATCGCTTCCTCCCCCAGAAACGATCCTCATTTTCTGGCCGTCTGTCCATTTCTTCTTTACAAATGTCGCTGCTTTTTTAAATCCGTTACCAACAACTTGCATGACCTTTCCTTCAATGTCTGGCGTCCTGACCCTTAGATTACCACCAGTCATCGTTCCGTTCTCTATTAAATCGCGATGCATTTCATAATCGTAGATCATCTCTACGAACTTCTCATCGCTAATCGGATTGTAAATCAACTGTGTCAGATATTTCATCTGTTCCAATGTCAGGTCCTGACGCAACCAAAAATCATAATGTTTTACTTCCTCGACGGTAATATTATGATATATGCCCGCCCTGTCTAATGCCCATGAAATTTCTTGGTAATAGGGCGAAAAGAAGGTTTGATGTTGAACATCGTCTTTCTCCACACTCTTGAAAAATTCCAGCGACTTCTGCAAGTCACGTTGGATTTTTTCACGCGCCCACTTCTCACGGAAGTAACTCGGAATCTGCTCATAAGCAAGGCTAATCTCCTTGTTCTGTTGTTCCAACTTCTTAAAGAAATCGGTCACCGAAGTCGATGTGGTCAGCTCTTTGGCGGCCGTCAGCATTTTACCCAGCATCGTCCATTTCGCTTCGTTCTCCTGCTGTTGGAGCTCAGCAAAACCATTCGTAAATCGGTCCAGCAAATTCAGAGCCGAAGGCTTGAAGGAACCTATCTTCGGCACGCTCGCGATGAGACCCGTGGCAACGGCAGCAATACCTACGCCGATGGCTGTCTGGGCAGCAATCCCCCCTAGAGCTCCCAGGATCGGAATCATAGCAGTGATGGCCAACGCAGCTCCAGCCAACGATCCATCTTTCGGATTCGTCGTTGATGCCTGCGTCACTGCAGCAGCCTCTGCGGCTGCTGCGGCCTGAGCCGCTTCGTACTCCTCAATCGGCATCAGCGGTGGCTCCGGCTCCGGAGGCAGATCCGCCACATGAACAGGCGCTTTGTTGCTGCCCTCCTGTTGCAATAGACCTGCTCGTACGTTGGCCTCCCCGTCCAAAATGAAGCTACCACCCCCGTCAAGCAGCCATTAGTTATTTTCGACACGCAAAAAGCTCTCTCCAACTCATAAATCAAGTAAGAAAGAGCTTTTGAATGTTAATCAAATGTTTGAATCATTTAATGTTGGGTTCGTTGGATATGGTTGTGCTATACGATTTAATTAGCCTGGTATCAAATTGCAACATCTTGGTATCCTACATCAGCTATTTCTTCATCTAATAAACGCAACCCTAAACCATTCTCTGAATCCCATGTGCAATTAAAAAGTATTCCAATATCTCGACCTTCTCTTATATCGCCATATGGGACCACAATTCCATCTAGAGCAATCATCTGAAGAATTTGGTCGGTTGTATCAACTAAAGGATAATTCTCATTAAGAGCAATATCATAACCTAGTTCATAACGCTTTTGTTGATAATATTCTAAAATTGGTTGCAAGAAGCTTTGCTGCAATTGATCCCAATTTTTCATTAATGCTTGATATGCCAAATACTGTTCTTCATCAAATCTACCGTCCTCATCCCCTTTAACAATGAGTGATATTTCGGTTTCATTTCCAAGAAAATTAATAGTAGTGCCCTTAGTCCAAACATAATCAAATTCGAGTTCGCCAAAAACTGAATCATTAATTTTCATTTTAAAATCTCCCCCTATTATTTTTTCGCAAATCCTCCAGGTTCAAACGCACCCGCATTTATTTCCCCAACACCGCCAAGATGTCCAAATGTACTGTTTATCTTTGTTGGGACAAGTTGCATTGTATTAACATCATTTAACTCATGCCATGTTAATTTATTTTTATCTCTGTATTTTTCTATATCTCTTGCTGTAATTCCACCAGGCTTCATGCCAAATTGACTTGCTAATTCTGGAGAATTATTAAGCTGATCAGCTAGCTTCTTATCTGACTGTGCAAAATTATACGTTCTGGCTTTTCCTCCATAAGTTCCTTTGCCACCTAGCATATATTCGATTTCTACTTGCGCTTTTGCTACAGGTGAAAGATCAGGTACAGCATTCTTATAATCTATACCATCAATCCCTGCTTCGTCTAATATTTTCTTCAATTCAGGATCAGGTGGTGGCTTAAGAGTACACTTAGTTTCGCCCCTAGTTCCTTCAAAACCAACTCTTGGATTCCCAGGTGCAGGTGTCTGATTAAGTCTTGCTTCATAAGAACTGGCAAATTCAGTTTGCTTGAAAGCAGGCGGAGTATCTTCACCTTTTCCCGTCCCCTCAGTGCCTTCAAGTTTATCCTTCGGTTTATTTGTATTCTCCTCTGGTTTTTTCGTTTCGGATGATTTAGGCGGTTTCGTATCGGCTTGCGGTTTACCTTCGCCCTTTTTCTTAGATGGAGATGGCTTCCACGTATTCACTTCATTCGGCGTTTCATTTTTTTCTGGTTTCGTCTTCGATGTCGTGCTATTTTTCGGCGTTGTCGGTACATTAGGTTCATTCATTTTCGAAGAAGGTATGCTATCCGAATTTTGTTTCGGTTTCGACGGGTTCCCTACAGGTTTGGAGGTCGATCCTGTTTCACTGTTTGCTGTCTTACTGCCTCCAGAAGCAGCCTCGCCCGTTTTGTTCTTCTTGTTATTGCTCCAGTGACTTCCTCCACCCGACACGATCCCCATCTTCTGACTGTCTTCCCAATACTTTCGGACAAATGTCTTCACTTTGGGCACGATGGACGAAGATGGGCTCATGTTCACTTTAGGCGGCGTTGTCTCACTTGCCTGTGGATGTCGGCCTTGGCCTAAAAAACCAGCTGCCTAACCTCCTCTGCCCTTAAAATTAAATTCCGCATCCAGGCCTTTTTTACATTTCGTCATTTGATTTTCTAGCATCATACGATGTGCAGTCATGAGCAACCCGGACTCCATGCTGTTTATCCAAATCTTTTGTCATTTTTCATATTTTTTCACTGAATATAAATCTTAAAAACTTTATGCATTATATGGTTGATCAAAGTTTTGAATTTTAAAACGCAAGATTAACCCTTTCTAAAAAACCTCAAAACAAATAAGCCCCAGTCAAATAACTGGAGCCTGTCTGACTTATCTTTGAACTAAATATACAACTGGATATGACGCTCTTTTTCCGTGCGTACAAACAAAATAGCGAAATCTTTTATACGGGTATTACATGGGTTATATGTGTTATTGGTTGTATGATGGAGTCATTCGGCACTTGGTAGCTGCTCCAAGCTTGAATCTGTTAAAGAGTGTACACAATCTATTTTACAGACTTGGGCAGTTAACTCCCATTGCGGCAATTTATAAATCAGAATAGTAACTCCAAAAATAAGTTATTATTGTAAAAATTATTTACAAATTTAGTAACTGCTCATATATATTAAACAACTATTCAAAACCAATTACAATCCATTCATCTACATAGCTCCAAAAATTTATATTATAATTCGGTTGTCTTTTTGATGACCAAAAAGTCGCATTATTATTATTACAATTTTGATAGTCTATTACTATATACGTTCCCATACCATTTGTGAAAAAACCAAAAGATGATTCTAAATTAATCCCGATGGGTTCTTCTAATTCATCAATTATCCCCCATTCTAAATCTTCGTCTCCTAGAAACGTTACAGACTTGATAGGAACTAGCCCCATAGATTCACTAGCATAGTAATAAAAACCATTGTGAACTTCTTCATAGAATTTTTGAATTAAGTTGGGCATTTTTTCCCAAACTTCACGTAATTCATTATTGTTAAATTGATCCTGTGGATTACGTCCCTCGTAATATAGTATGTTTCCCTTAGAATTTTTGATTGTATATAGAACCGAAAAATCCTCACCTGATTGCATTAATTCAACATCTACAAGAAATTCGCTTAAATAAGATATTGTGTTGCGTAATTCTATCCGTAAATATTCTTTCCAAATTCCTAGAATTCTTTTTATTCTGACTGTGCTATCTTGTTCTTTAAAAATATCATACCAATCATCTGGAAGTTGGTTAATTGCAATACTACTGATGTCTTCATGAGTAAGCAATCTTATCTCTTGGTTATATTTTCTTAAATGCTTCAGTTTATCATCCATTGAAATTTTCAACTCCCTACTTGTTATTCAAATTATTCAAATCATCTATTTGCTTTTGTAGCTTCCTTTCTATTTCTCTTTCAATAATCATCATTCTTTGTCTGAATTCAGGATCGATTTCAATTTCACCTTTCTTTCCTTTTTTATAATGAGTCCATTCTTCAAATTTTTGACTGTTTTGAAGTATTGGCTGACTTGCTTAATCCAATAAAGTTATCTGGATTATTAAGAACTTCAAGCTGTTGTGATTTTGTTAATTTCCCGAAACCGTCCATTTTAGTTATATTATTCATTGGTACGATATGGTCTGCTTCTAAAGAACCTATAAAAGTTTTTCCGGGTATTGCTTCGTCCTTTGTCTCCACATTTTGTTGTGTCCCTCGTTAACCTTGTCTCTTAGCTCTGGTGTTGGCGTCTCATCTCTCAATATTTTATATTCTTTATCAGTAATTTGTCTATCTCCATAACGAGGCGGTGTCCCAGAATCTCCCGTCCCCTCAGTGCCTTCCGGATTATCCTTCGGTTTGTTTGTATTCGGATTCTCCTGCGATTTCTCCGGTTCGGATGATTTAGGCGGTTTCGTATCGGCTTGCGGTTTACTTTCGTCCTTTTTCTTAGACGGAGATGGCTTCCACGTATTCACTTCATTCGGCGTTTCATTTTTTTCTGGTTTCGTCTTCGATGTCGTGCTATCTTTCGGCATTGTCGGTACATTAGGTTCTTTCGTTTTCGAAGAAGGTGAACTACCCGAACCTGTTTTCGACTTCGGCGGGTTCTCTACAGGCTTAGAGGTTGATCCTCCCCCACTGTTTGCTGTCTTTCCATTCCCCGAAGCCGTCTCACCTGTTTTGTTCGTCTTATTATTGCTCCAACGACTTCCTCCGCAAGAAACAGCATGCATCATCTGGCTTTTTTTCCATTGTTTTTTGAAAAAACTCTTCACTTTGGGCATCATAGTCTTAAATGCATTGTTGCTAGTTTTGGGCGACATTGTTCCGTTTGCCTGCGGGATGGACCGTACGAGGCCTGCAGAACCACCTGCTGAACCTCCTCTGCGATTCATACCAAATTGCGTATCCATCCCTTTTTGCATGGCGTCTAGTTGGTTATATCCATCAAGTTCAGCTAATTCTTCATTGCTCATTGTCGTACGCTTGATTCTCCAGGATAAAAACTTCTTTTCTTCGAGACTTAGCTCTTGAGTCTCCCAATAGTCATAACTGCCCAGTTCCTCTACCGTGATATGAGGCCTGCCTATGTCGAAGGTAATATTTGCAAAATAAGGATTTACGAAAAGGACATCATACTGCTCCGGGTTTTTCATCACTTTCTTGAAAAAATCCAGCGAACTTTTCAGTTCCTGATCCGCCTGTTGTTTCGTCCATTTCTCTCGAATATAAGCTGGAATATCATAGTATGTGGCACTAATTTCCTGATGCTGCTGATGCAACTTCTTGAGTAGATCAATGGGGGAAGTCGCTGTAGTCAACTCTTTGGCGGCCGTCAACATTTTACCCAGCATCGTCCATTTCGCTTCGTTCTCCTGCTGTTGCAGTTCAGCAAATCCATTCGTAAATCGGTCCAGCAAATTCAGAGCCGAAGGCTTGAAGGAGCCTATCTTCGGCACGCTCGCGATGAGACCCGTGGCAACGGCAGCAATGCCTACGCCGATGGCTGTCTGAGCAGCAATCCCCCCTAGAGCTCCCAGGATCGGAATCATAGCAGTGATGGCCAATGCAGCTCCAGCCAACGATCCATCTTTCGGGTTCGTCGTTGATGCCTGCGTCACTGCAGCAGCCTCTGCGGCTGCTGCGGCCTGAGCCGCTTCGTACTCCTCAATCGGCATCAGCGGTGGCTCCGGCTCCGGAGGCAGATCCGCCACATGAACAGTCGCTTTGTTGCTGCCCTCCTGTTGCAATAGACCTGCTCGTACGTTGGCCTCCCCGTCCAAAATGAAGCTACCACCCCCGCCAAGCAGCCATTAGTTATTTTCGACACGCAAAAAGCTCTCTCCAACTCATAAATCAAGTAAGAAAGAGCTTTTGAATGTTAATCAAATGTTTGAATCATCTAATGTTGGGTTCGTTGGATATGGTTGTGCTATACGATTTAATTAGCCTGGTATCAAATTGCAACATCTTGGTATCCTACATCAGCTATTTCTTCGTCTAATAAACGCAACCCTAAACCATTCTCTGAATCCCATGTACAACTAAAAAGAACTCCAATGTCACGTTCTTCATTAATGTCTCCATACGGAACAACAATCCCCTCTAAAGTAATCATCTTCATCAATTGAGTTGTTGTTTCAACTAATGGATAATTCTCATTAAACGCAACATCATAACCCAATTCACTTCTTTTTTGTATGTAATAATCCAAAATAGGTTGTAATAAGTTAAATTGCACTTGTTTCCAATCTTGTATCAATGATTGATATGCCGAATATTGTTTTTCATCAAATCTTCCATCTTCATCTCCATCAATCATCAATGTAATTCCAAGTTCTCCTCCGAATAATTGAAACATAGTCTTCCTAGTCCAACCATAGTTATATTCGAGCACTCCAAAAACAGGATCATTTTTTATCATTGTGTACTCCCCTCTTTATTGTTTATTAGAGAATCCCCCAGGTTCAAACGCTCCTGCATTCATTTCTCCCACACCTCCAAGATGCCCAAAAGTACTATTCATCTTTGTAGGTACTAGCTGCATTGTTTTAACATCATTTAATTCGTGCCATGTTAGTTTATTTCCATCTCGATAAATCTTTATATCTTTAGCAGTAATTTTACCAGACTCCATACCAAATTGGCGTGCTATTTCAGGAGAATTATTAAGTTGTTCAGCTAACCTTTGATCTGATTGAGCAAAATTAGCTCTTCTCGCTGCTCCTCCGTATGTGCCTTTTCCACCTAACATATACTCAATTTGCACTTCTGCTTTAGCTACTGGTGAAAGATCAGGGATCAGACAAATAAAAAGCCGATTTCGACTTATAATTCAAGTTGAAATTAGCATTTCTGCATCCGTCATTTTCTAAAGATTAAACTTCATATAAACTATCTAAAAAGCTATCAAAAGAATCAGATATAAGAAACATATTGCTCATCTTCTCAGTAGGTTCTATATCATGAAGTAAAATATATATTTTCCCCGCATACTCTTCGCTAGTTCCCAGACAAATTTGATTTCCTCCAGAATCATCACCTATAGATATAAATTCGTTTGGGATTTCGCCATATAATGAGTCAAACACACTTGATAACTCATCGTAGGATTCATTGATATCTAGCCCATAAAGTGTGTTGAGAGCAGTCTCTCCTTCATCATCTGAAATTTTGAAAACATTTGGCTTTACATTACCACCGTTATACTCAAGCAAAAAATCGCGATATTGAACCGGAAGCAAGACAGCATATTTTGCTTCAAATTCCTCAATATTTTTTAATTTAATTTTTTTATTTGTGTTATAAATCGTTGCCATGGTAATTCTCCTTTATAATCATTTTTTCCGTTAACTGTAGACTGACCACCTATATGTCTAAAGTCCCTATGGATATCCTTCTGAACAAGAACCATTGTCTTTCCATCTTCTTGATGATGCCAAGTGTACCCAGTTGGAGGTTGATTTAGTTCAGTAACTGGTGGATCAGAATCCTTATTTAGTCCTGCTTCTAAGTTCGCCTTCTTGGAGTCCGCCTGAGGGTTTTTAGGAATAGTAATTTCTATTGTTACTGCTGGTTTAATAGTTAGATGGTAAAATGCTGAAAAGTCAGGACACCCATTAGGATAACTAACCGATATTCCATTTTTGTTAGTATATGTCCATGTTCCATTCCCATCAATTGAAATATGTCCACCTTTATCCTACCTTTTTTAGGGATAGGAAATTCATTGGCTTCGTTTCCATTACTTCTTATGTCAAATCCGACAGTTCTAACTTCTTACCTTTACCCGTCTCCTCAGTGCCTTCCGTTTTTTCCTTCGGATTGTTTGTATCCTATTCTACCTTTGGTTTTGGTGGCTTGGGTGGTTTTGTATCTCTTCCGAATTACCATCCATATTTGGCATATATTTCCTCCATGAGCAGCATTTTTTTTGGATTCGTCTTCGATGTCATGCTTCTTTTCGGTGTTCTCGTTGCATTAGATTCATTCGTTTTCGAAGAAAGTGTTATCTCTTTTTCTTATATTTCCACCCCTATCAGGTGCAAGAGTGGCCTCATACTTTGGTTTAGGTAGCTTTAACGAGAAATCAGCATAGTCTTTTGCCTTGTTATCTCCATTCGAACTACAATGTGCTTAAAATTTCTTTTTGTCTATTCCTGTTATGTCTACTACGGAATATGCAAAATTAAGCTCATCTACAGTTGTGAGTAAATTTGAAACGCAAGAAAACTAAGAAACAAAAAAACAGGTCAATTACGGTGGTATCAGACCATAATCAACCTGTTTAATGTAACTAAAAAGTAGCTTTCAGAATATAAAATTAGAGTCAATCATCTGACTCATTTGACAGTATCTTTAAAGCTCATACTCCCACTCATTATAATGGGTTTATATCGGATTATTGGGATACTCTTCTAGATACCTATCTATTAGTTGTCTGCTTTTTTCATTCCCTGGTATGTTACCCAAATATTTATATTCCCAAATAAGTAGCTGGTCATTAAAGCTATATTTCGTATCAAACCAATTTGTATAGTCATAATGAATCTTGAATTTCCCATTCCTATCAATAGATAATGTGAAGGAATACCAAGGTTCTTGTTCATTATCTAGAAAATTCTTTCTTAGTTTTTCACTCAGTTCAAGCAGCACTCTGCCTTTGATTTTATATTGAGCTCTATAATCATGATAATAAAGAGGGATTTCTAAACTATATTTAAAATTTTCCACATCCTCAGGTGTGTTATAAAAAAAGTATGTCCCGCCCCCGGTTTCAGAAATTTGTGCATAGTAATGAAATTTCCCCCATTCTTCCGGGATCATTTCATTAACTGTTTCAGCTATTTGATTATATATTTGATTCATCTCTTTTTCCATGCTCAACGAAATCAACCTCCAGCTTGATTTTTAATAGTTTTTTGTACTGGCCTATTTCCTTCAATTTGATAAGTTACTTCAAAGGAATCTGGTCTCATTGAAGTACCTGAATAAACTGGTTCAATTTTTACAGTAACTTTTTTCGGAGGTATCTCTCTCAACGCATCCGCCCATTTAGACTCCATATTCACCGCCAGAGCTTTGTTTTGAGCCTGCTGGTTTCTGAGGTCCGGCGGTAGAACCAGGTTTTACCATAGGCTTCAGAGTTTCGGGTGCTGTCTTCGATATATCCATTTCATAAACATTAAAAAAACTCACTCCTGACTCATTGTTTGAGTAGGAATAAGCCTTTTAATTATTTTTGTCATATGATTGCATTATAAGAAGAACCTATTCTTCTAGCATATCAAGAAAACGATTAACATTATCTGCAATCTTTTCTGTAACTGGGTCATACTCATCTGATTCCTCATTATACCATATACAAACAACTGGATCGATTTTACTTTCAGTATAGTCTAAACAAACGAAATCTCCTGCAAATAGAGCTGCAATTGGTACTAATTCAGCACCTGTCATATCTCCATCAGAGAGTATCATTTCATCCAATTGACTGAAAACAACCTTAATATCATACATACCTTTATCATGCTCGCTTGGCTTGTCCAATAAACAAAGAAAACGATCAACCACATATCTATTCGATTTAAATTCAAAAAATCTAGTTATTGGAATAGATCCATTGCTTTCCGATATAAAATCTATAAAATCTTTAGGAAACTCGATTTCAAAATTCTCTTCTACACGCTTAATTAAATTACTACCTGGAAGCGGATAAATTATACTGTTATTTTTTATTTTTAACATATTTCACCTCTCAAATTAATGTCTTGGGGCGTCTGCTCAATGTCCCTTTGTTCTTCCTCCATTATGCTTTGTAATATTATGAATACCAAAAGGTACAAGTTGCATCAATCCGCCTTCCTCATTATGGTGACAAATTGTTCTTCTGGTTGTACTTTATTTGGTAATCTAGCGTTCAGCCACTTGAATTGTACAACCTCTGTTGCCTTCCAAAGGTCCTTTGGTAATACATCTTCATGCAATACTGCACCTGCCCCTTTAAAGTCTGCATATCCAAATTTCAATCTTGGAATCTTCTTCACTTGAATCGTAGGAATATCAGAATGTAATTCTAAGGCTCTCTGTTTAATCATACTTCTTTGGTCTGAATTTAATTTACCAACAAAGTCATCTTGCCATGACCACACTTTATTTGATTTTACAATATCCCCATATATAAAAGCATAATCATCAAGAACCTCATTAAATTTTTTATTACCTTTTGCAAAATCTTTTATGTTTTCAAGGTTAGCTGTCCTGTCAACACTGCCACTATTACCCGTTCCCTCTGTACCTTTCAGACTCTCCTTCGGTTTATTCGGATTCTCCTGCGGTTTCTCCGATTCGGATGATTTAGGTGGTTTCGTATCGGCTTGCGGTTTGCCTTCGTCCTTTTTCTTCGTTGGCGGTTTCCAGGTATTCACTTCATTAGGTGTTTCTTTTTTTCTGGATTCGTCTTTGGTGTCGTACTTGGTTTCGACGTTGTCGTTAAATTTCCTTTTCCTTCATTCTTTTTCCAAGAACATAACAAAAAAAACAGATCAATTATGGTGGTATCTGACCATAATCGACCTGTTCAATGTAACGGAATAGCGTTATTTAGGTTATAAAATTAAAGCATTTGATGTGCGTACCAACGGAATGTAGAAATCTTTATACAGGTATTACATTGGTTAAGTCTACTTGAAGTCAGCCGCCCGACTTATTCGGCACTGGGTGGGGATAAATCGTATTCTAAATATTCCTCATCCCATTTGAGAACATGATCTTCTACCGCCACATACCATTCAGTATTCAAAACAGTACATCGTATTTGTGACAGTAAAGCAGTCCAATGCTGAACACCTTCCCAGATTGCATCATCCATGTTATCAGGTAACTGTGTAGAACCTTCAAAAATAATCTCCGGATCAGACGAATCTTTCAGATCATATACATCAAAACCAGTCCAATTGTATCCTTCTCCTGTATTGTTGAATTTTTCAATTTCTTGTTGTACCGAATACTCGGAAATCAATTTCTTTATAAGGTCTCTTTCGACATCTGTTAATGATTCCTTTCGTTTTGCTGAGTAATATATTGAAATCGCCATGATACAAACCTCTCAATCGTTTTTCATTAGTGCATATACTCTCGTTTAAAGTCTTCATAAATTAAAAATGCATCAGCTAATAATTCTTTCAATTCTTCGTAATTACGGAATATCGGCTTCCTTACTTTATCATTTTCCAGACCATCTAGTTGTTCTTTTAATATTCCCCATGTCCCACCAATCTTAAGTTCGGAATTTTCCCATAGAGACCATATAAATTCAGCTACACCATATTTTAAAGAAATAACATATTGAAACTTATAATTATTCTGCGTTTCTGTAATCTTAAAAAACTTTTCCTTCTTATTAAACGAGGACTCGTACCCTAATTCACTAATAATTTTTACTACTTGGTTACTTTCATAGTCTTCGAAACTTTCACTAACATTAAATTGATACTTTGTGGCTAGATTCTTATACCTTTCAATAAATTTTATCTTCTCAAAAGTGTATTTAGTATGTTTATCTATCATATTTACTCCTCCCTAAATCTGATTTCGATCCCATATTTATTCTTTGCCAAATCAATGTAATCTTGTATCCCTGAAAAGTTCTTATTAGACGCAGGAATCTCAAGTATTTGTTTTCCCTTAAGTGGTTGACCGTCAATTGGAGGTTTAAAATCAGCGTATTTATCTGTTCTAATTATTGTTCCCGGCTCGTACTTCACCTTCATTTCCTTTAAATAACTCTCAAATGTAGATAACTCAATATCTGCTAAATCAGTCGCTTTTCTTGATACTATCTCGCCTTTTATAGGATCGTATGAATCCAAACGTTTTCCATTACTCAAATGTACTTCATTACATGGATACCATTCTTCCACAACTGACTTTTTATTGAATGCATTGCCTCTAGCCATTGGCGAATCATTCAACCAGTAATCTCTGGCCTTTTTCCACTCCAACCGATCTCGTGGTGGTTTCCCCTCTTTAGATTTACGAGCAAGATACTTTTGATAATCCGATTCTAACTTAGAATCTTTAAACTTTCCATTGGAAGACAGTAAATCTTTACCCGTCCCCTCAGTGCCTTCCGGATTATCCTTCGGTTTGTTTATATTCGGACTCTCCTGCGATTTCTCCGGTTCGGATGATTTAGGCGGTTTCGTATCGGCTTGCGGTTTACCTTCGTCCTTTTTCTTAGATGGAGATGGCTTCCACGTATTCACTTCATTCGGCGTTTAATTTTTTCTGGTTTCGTCTTCGATGTCGTGCTGTTTTTCGGCGTTGTCGGTACATTAGGTTCATTCGTTTTCGAAGAAGGTGTTTCTCAGGCCCGGCGGTTGAACCCGGTTTTACCGTCGGCTTCGGAGTTTCGGCTGCAGTCTTTGGAGGTTTCCCGGCATTGGAAACGACTTCATCCTCACTGCTGGCTCTCCATAAGGTGCTTAAACTTGGTTTTCTCGAATTATGGTTCGACGAGAAGATAGGGGTCAAAGTATGATTCGAGGAACGCGAAACGAGCCTAAGAAGCGATTCTATAGGCTCGTTTTTTTGAAAGAGACTTTTTCAGTAGCCTCTTCTTATGCTGGGGGGATTTTTCAATGTTCAGTTAGGTGTGTAAATGTAGTTTATAAAACACGCTTGAAAGATATTTTAGTTTCCTGGTGAAATTACACTAAGAAAAACTTCAAAAGATTCACACACGAAGTCTAATGTTTCACTCTGCCAATCATTAAGTGATTTCTCTTCTAATTCTTCCTCTGTAATTTCAGATTCTAAGATAACATCCTCATGATTCTGGTAAACGATTTTAGGTATATTCTCATCTTCTCGATAATCAAATAGAAATTTATCACCAGCTCCATTAATCGCAAAAGGAAACACTCTTGGAGGCAATGCCTCACTCAAAGTACTATATGCTAGTTCGATAGGAGAAATAATTTCCCCAAGCACTTCTTTTTCTATTAGTGAAAGTAATTGAATATTCCAAGCTAATTTCCCTGGTACTTCTACAATTCCAGCATCCCACTCCCCCTGTTCATTCATAACATAAGGCACTGAACCGTCATGATTTAATACAATATCGACATATTTCTTGGGAAATTGGATATTCCATTTTCTCTCTAGCTCAATTATTTTTTGGATATCTAGATTTGTTTGATCTGACCACTTTACGTTATAACTCATAGTTCTTCTCTCCAACACAAGTGATATTGATTGTATTTATTTCTGTTTAGTCCAATGAATTTCACACCAGGACGGATTGTAATATGAAGTGCGACACCCTTACTTAAATAAAAAAATGGCTCATAGCCTGATTCGTGTAGAATGAAAGTTACCACACCAGCATTCACACAAGGAGAATCAGTCCATGAGTTATTCACATCTTAGCATAATCGAACGTAGCAAGCTAGAAATCCTCCACAGACAAGGCAAAAGCTCAAGAGCTATTGCAAAAGAACTGGGGAGGCATTATTCCACGATTTGCCGTGAATTATATCGGGCTAATTCATCGTATCCTTATCAGGCAGAACACGCTCAGAACGCTTATGAGAAGCGTCGTAAATCCTCTGTCTCTTCAGGTAAATGGTCAGACACTTTAGCTGCTTCACTGGAGGAAAAACTGAAGGCAACGTGGTCTCCGGAACAGATCAATCAACGCTTCCGTACCGAAGGCTTGCCAGCAGTATCCTTAAAAACGATCTATCGCTGGATCTATGCAGGTCGATTGGTTCAAGGCACGTTACAGGTTCTCCGACACAAAGGAAAGCGTCAGAAACCCGCAGAAACTCGCGGTAAATTTCCCATTGGTAGATCCATTTCGGATCGTCCCCAAGAGGTTCTTTCTCGTGAAGCATTTGGGCATTGGGAACTGGATACTGTCGTATCGGGTCGTGGGAAAAGTAAAGGATACATAGCCACACTCATTGAACGCAAAACCCGTCTATATACCGCCATTCTCATGCCTGATCGCACCGCTTTGTCCATGGAAATTGCGCTTGGTGTAGCCATCTCACAGTATCCCACAGGCACTTTCCTCACAGCCACGGCTGACCGGGGAAAGGAGTTTGCATGCTATGCCAATCTGGAAACAAGCCATGACCTGCACGTTTATTTTGCTGATCCATATTCGTCTTGGCAACGCGGTTCCAATGAGAATGCGAATGGATTGCTTCGAGAGTTTTTCCCGAAAGGCACCGATCTCGCTCAAGTCGAGGATGAAGATCTTGCCAGTTCACTAGATCTAATAAACCACAGACCACGAAAATGCTTGGGTTGGAGAACCGCTCACGAATCTTTCACAGAGGAACTGTCGCACTTGGTTTGACAATCTGTCAATCTTAAAAGTTGATGCTTCAGGATACCCTCCATTATATTTAAGTAAGAAATTAATATACTGCTCAGGAAGCCTAAGAACATATTGACCTTCAAATTCAAGAATTTCATTTATAGTTATTTTCTCATTAGTTCGATCCATATTCGCCATAGTTATTCTCCTTGTCTATTTAAATCTAAACCGGCGGTCTGGATCAATACTAAGACCTGAATTCTGAGCAACTGGAAGGTGAACCCTTTATCCGATTCGGACGTCATACGGGTATTACGTGGGTTAAGTATACTTGAAATCAGCCGTCCTACTTATTCGGCACTGGGTGGGGGATTTTTGAATAGCTGCCTATTGCATTATTTACTTATTGCCGCGAATAAAGAATCCACAACACGGCGGTGAAGCTCGCATTGTGGCGTGGTTGTTTATACATATGGATCTACTTCAAATTCTAAAAACTGTTTTATAGACTTGAAGAATAACTATTGAAGCAGGCTTGTAAACTCTTCAAAACTATCTGCAACATGATAGCATACTGGATCAAACTCACCTGAATTCGAATGATCCCATACACAAACTATCGGATTTTCTCTTGAATTCCGAAAATCTAAACAAAGAAAATCACCAGCAAATAAAACTGCAATTGGTAATAAAGCCACTCCAATTAGATCACCATCATCTGTAAGTCTTTCATCTAATTGCGTCCAAGTTACATCTATATCGAACATTCCTAATTCTGTTTCTTCTGGATCTTCTAGAATGCAAAGAAATCTAGTTAACTTATAAGAGTGGTTATTACATTCGAAAACTGATTCTTCCGGAATACCTCCATTATTTAATTCGATAAACTTTTTATAATCAACAGGTAACGTAACTCTCCATGCTATTTCATTTTCAGAGATTAATTTTTGAGGTGGCAATGGTAAAATAATCGAATTGGACTTTATTTTCATTTCATTCTCCTCCTATTACTGCACTATCTAGGGGCATCTGCCCATAATCCAGTTGTTCTTCCCCCATTGTGTAAAGTGATATTATGAATTCCAAACGGTACTAATTGCATTTTACCAGGTGTTTCAGTGTGATGCCAGGTATACGTCCCATTTTCCACCAGCTCCCTTACATTATCAGGAAGCCTTGCGTCTAGCCATTCAAACTGAGGCCCATCCTTTTTCAACCAAAGACTTTTTGGTAATTCATCAACATGTACAACTACTCCAGCTCCCTCAAAATCAGCAAAACCATATTTTAATCCTGGAACTTTAGTTACAGTTATTTTTGGTATTAATCCAAGAATCTCTGCTTTTTGTTTTATTAGAGCTCTTTGAGTAGCTGTCAATTTTGTTCCACCTGGTATGTTTTTTTTCCAAGACCAGTTTTTAATATTTATAACTTCAACATAAAGTTTAGCATAATCATCTATAATCTCTTCAAACTTCTTTTTACCTAGAACAAAGTCATTAATATTATCTAAGGAGACTTTCTCAGGTTTAACAGTCCCCTCAGGACCTTCTTGATTATCCTTCGGTTTAGGATCATCTTTATCCTTCGTTGAAGACGGCTTCCAGGTATTCACTTCATTCGGTGTTTTATTGTTAACCGGATTAGATTTCGAACTTTCTGGCTTCGGTGTTGCATCTTTCGGCTTCGCACTTGAACCGTCTTTGTCCTTATTCGAAGAGTTTGGTTTTGAGCCTCCTGGTTTCTCAGGCCCGGCGGTTGAGCCGGGTTTCACCGTCGGCTTCGGAGTTTCGGGTGCTGTCTTGGGCGGTTTCCCGGCATTGGAACCAACTCCATCTTTACCGCTGGTTTTCCATAAGG
Source organism: Paenibacillus sp. FSL R5-0701 (assembly GCF_037973995.1). Taxonomy (NCBI): domain Bacteria; kingdom Bacillati; phylum Bacillota; class Bacilli; order Caryophanales; family Paenibacillaceae; genus Paenibacillus; species Paenibacillus sp. FSL R5-0701. The sequence continues at coordinate 5,045,289 of NZ_CP150230.1, forward strand.
TGCCTGAACTTGGTTTTTTCGAATCATGATTCGATAAGAAGCCCCCCGGGACAATACCAACTCTCTGACTCTCTTCCCATTTTTTCTGAATAAATGACTTCGCTGTGGCTAACCCGTTACCTACACTCGTCTTCTTACTCGCCGCTTCCGCATTCTGGATGTTTCTCATCATCTGGCTGGTTGCCGAGTTCATCGCTGGGCTCTTAGACATACTCTTGCCACTGTACATGCTGCCCACGACCATTTGCACGCCCATACCGACTTGATTCCATTTGAGCATAGTGATCATCATCTTGGCATAGGAATCTGGAACAGGCTCTCCTGTAAAGGGGTGAATCCCCAGCTCACACGCCTTGAGCTGCGTTAAAACAGGATTATATATTATTTGATATAACAACGAACAATACCGCAATACAGGCCGATAGCTTGTATTGCGGTATTGTTCGTTGTTTAGTTATCTACTATCTCAAAAAAAAGTGAAAGACCCTAATTCAATCAACTGTAGCATCCAATCATCGTAACGCAATAATTCTCATTTTATAGATTTTTACGTTGTACCTCTTCAAACCATTCATCGGCAAAATCATCAGCCGATTTTATTTCATCATTTGTGTGCACTAAATCATATTTGTATTCAGCCTGAAATTTCCCACTAGTAGCATCATAAATTAATTTCATCTCCGTTGGCATGTCTTTTTCATATTCATTGCACAATTCTTCAATTTTCCCGATATTATCATTGATAATTTTCAATACCATAAACTGTCTTTCCGTGGACACATCATAACTTTCGTCCGCATCTTCCAATGCATCATTTACCTTATGAGACTCTAAATACTTATTATTAATTAAATAAAAGAAACTGCTCGATATCATATCGTCTTCACATGAAGCATAAATATATACTTTATCGGTTCGATCTTCAACATACTCCATACATATAGATACCATATCTGCTTGCAATTCACTAAATCTTCCTTCGAAATCTTTCATAACTACATTTCACTCCCTTAAAAATTCTTAAATTCTGCACTTCCTGGCTTACCATCAATAGTGTATTTCACTATAAATTTGTCTGGGCGCATATTATTACCTGAATAAACTATTTCAATTTCAACAGTTACCTTTTTAGGAGGTTTCTCTTTCAGAGCAACAGCCCATTTATTTTCAAGTTTCTTAAATTTTTTCTGATTTACCTCTGATAATTGCGAAACTAAATTATCGACTTTAGGTGATCCTCCAAACCTATCACCTGCTAAGTGACCTGCCTCATCTTTTCCTTTTATTTTTCCTGGTGTATTTCTGCTGTGAGATAATCTGCCAGTTCTCTTAGTTAATTGTAAGCTGTCCGTTTCAAACTTAGTAATTCTACTATTCCCATCTGTTTCATAAAAATAATCATACTCGCCAGTTTTATAGCTAATATTAGGCTTTAACTTGTTTTTTCTTCCGTTTGTATACTGTTCGTTTTCACCTACTAATGTTTTATCGTTACTTATTGAATATTCTTTACCCGTCCCCTCAGGACCTTCTTGATTTTCCTTAGGTTTAGCATCATTTTCCTTTGGCTGTAAAGGCTTAGTGTCGTCTTTTGGCTTAGACACATCTTTATCCTTCGTTGAAGACGGCTTCCAGGTATTCACTTCATTCGGTGTTTTATTGTTAACCGGATTCGATTTCGAACTTTCTGGCTTCGGTGTTGCATCTTTCGGCTTCGCACTTGAACCGTCTTTGTCCTTATTCGAAGAGTTTGGTTTTGAGCCTCCTGGTTTCTCAGGCCCGGCGGTTGAGCCGGGTTTCACCGTCGGCTTCGGAGTTTCGGGTGCTGTCTTGGGCGGTTTCCCGGCATCGGAACCAACTCCATCTTCACCGCTGGTTTTCCATAAGGTGCCTGAACTTGGTTTTTTCGAATCATGATTCGATAAGAAGCCCCCCGGGACAATACCGACCCGCTGACTCTCTTCCCATTTTTTCTGAATAAATGACTTCGCTGTGGCTAACCCGTTACCTACACTCGTCTTCTTACTCGCCGCTTCCGCATTCTGGATGTTTCTCATCATCTGGCTGGTTGCCGAGTTCATCGCTGGGCTCTTAGACATACTCTTGCCACTGTACATGCTGCCCACGACCATTTGCACGCCCATACCGACTTGATTCCATTTGAGCATAGTGATCATCATCTGGGCATAGGAATCTGAAACGGGTTCACCTGTAAAGGGGTGAATCCCCAACTCAAACGCCTTAATCTGCAGTTGGTATATATCCTGCACAGGTTCCACGGGATGTGGGTCCTGTTTCAGCGTGGCATAATCCAGGCTACCTTTATCCTTCTCATACGCTTGCATGGCGGCATGGTCGCTATCCCCATTTTCGCCCACGGGCTTCCATATTTTCCATTCGTAATCATATGCCATACGGTAGCCCTTTTCCATGTTCGCCTGCTGTTGTTGATACACCCACTTTTTCTTAACCGGTTCAGAAATCTGATGGACGAATGTACTAATCTCCTGATGTTGCTGATGCAGTTTCTTAATAAAGTCAGGAAACGACGTTGCCGTAGATAATTCGCGAGCTGCTGTCAGCACCTTGCCGAGTAAGTTGCGCTTGGCATCCTGCTCATCTTGGACGAATTGGATGAACCCGGCTTTCATTTGATCCCATAAGCTACGAGCCGAAGGCTTGAATGATCCCACTTTCGGTACACTTGAGATCACACCTGCTGCTACAGAAGCAATACCTACGCCTTGAGCTATTGCAGCAGGGGCTCCGCCCAAGGTACCCACGATGGGAATCATAGCCGTAATGGCTAACGCTGCGCCAAATAAAGACGCTTCCTTCATGCTCGTTGTGGATGCCTGCACGGTGGCTTCTGTCTTGGCAGCCAGCGCCGCAGCCTGAGCCGCTTCGTATTGCTCCAGTGGGATCAGTGGCGGCTCTGGCTCTGGAGGTAAATCAGCAACGTGCACAGGCGCCTTGTTGCTACCCTCCTGTTGAATCTGGGCTGCGCGTACATCGGCCTGTCCATCCAGTATGAAGCTGCTCCCTCCGCCCATCAGCCAGATCGCTTCTGGCGAAGAACCCTGAATCTGTCCAGCGTCCAGCGCAATGTTGCCTCCCTGAATCGAAAGGTTACCAGGACTGGACAATACTACGCCCTGATCGTTAAGGGTGATCGTCAGACCTGATCCTGCCTGCACCTTCACCTCCTCAGGCGACATGCCGACCGAAGGCCCAGCTGGATGACCCATAACCTTATGCTCCGTGCCACCTCCAACAGAACGTTTGCTTTCCGGAACGGAATGGCGAATATACGCTCCGGATTCCAGACTCTCGGGGAAATACAGTTCTACGGTGTCCCCGATCTCTGGCATCATGTACAGCCCGCTATGTCCTTCCGCTGCATAGATTGGTACTACTGGATATGGGCATGAGGCACCTTGAATCATTGGGCCATCGTCCATAGACAATTGGATTTGTACGTGATCCTGTATCACCCGGACAACTTCTCCGTACAGGGACAGACCGATCAGATCTGAAAGCTCGCATCTCGGTGTACGCATCTGCTCTTCCAACATCATACGGTAGGAGGTCATCAGTAGACCAGATTCGAGGCGCGATATAGCTTCAACGACCGTGAGCTCCCTGCCGTCAGGAAATTCAACCTTGTCACCCAGCGCATAGGTTTCGGCACTGTCCATCGTGTACTGTAGAATACCCTGATTACCCTTGGGACTTCGAATCACATATTTCTCCTCAACCTCCGGACCATACCATCGCATTTCTCCCAGTTCTTTCCGGACACGATAGGATTGATCTTGCGGCCATTTCCATAACCTTCCTGTGGGTAGACCAAAAAAGATCTTGGGTGAGGCAGCCGTTACTTCAGGAACCAAGAACGTGCCAAACCGGGATGCGAGCCTTCGCAGAAACATCCAGTCGGTTTCTTTATATTGTAAAACAAGTCCGCTTAATTGGGTATTCCCCGTTACCTGATCTATGACGTCAGAATATCGGTATGGTTTCATGATGAATCGAACAAGATCTCCAAATGTCCAACCTCTGTTTTGGAACGCGCGTTCTGCAATATGAATATCCATCTGATATGTATTAGATAACGCTTCGATCTCAAATCGATATATTCCTCCAGAGAGATGAACCTTAAGAGACGTCATGACACCATGGAAGAGACGTCTTACAGACTTTCCTGCTTCATCAACTTGCCTGAGCACAATCGGTTCCCCTTCAGCCTGAATTCGAAGGATACCCGGGCCATCCTCTTCAGGAACGACTCCACTAACGTACAACTTCGCGTGCTCGTTCACTTGGCGTGTAATGCGTACTTCTTCCAACCATTGGGCCTTATATGGCCAATACAGACGAAGTTGTTCGTATCCAATACGATCTTGTAGAACCTTTGTCAATTCGTCCATGGCTAGAAATCCAATTGCTGCCCGTCATCTTCAATCACGATATCTCCACCATACAGACACTTATGTGTACATTGGCTGAGCAGGGCTGCTTTCCCTTCTACCTCGGTATCTCCCTTGCCATGTAGCCAGGACATGGTCAAAACGGGCATACATGGGGCTTTCTTGACTCCATAAATATCGACCATGGTACTGGTCTCTACAGCAGGATTCAGTGGATTGGAGCAGTTGCCGAAAGAACCGATATGTATGCCGGGAATGTAATCCTCGACCGTCATTTGTGCCTTACCTTTAATGTAAACCCCATGACTAAATGGAATTTTCAAACGTGTTCGTTGTGTACCACAGTTGCATTTCAAGATTGCGCCAGCAACGACATAGCTTTTAGGTGCATCTCCAGCACTTTGAATCTGCGTGTCTAATTCTTGTTTTTGCGCCATCCGATTATCTCCCTTCTAAGCTGTTAGCTCCTGTTCCAGCTTCACCAGTCGTACGCCTGTGATATCCCGCCGCAGAATACTCTCTGCCAATGCAAGATTCACGATCATGACCGTTTCGCGCAGGTCCACTAATTGGAACAAAGGAACCTCCACCATTTCTCGTCTAAGGACGAGCTGTTCCAAACTGCCGTCCATGCGCCGCTTTGTATGAGGTGACAGCACATTTGCAAGTTCTGGCGGATGAATCGCCCAATATGTTTCCTGGGTCATACGCTCCCTGTCCGTAAGGACAGCCGCCCTGCGCTTCAGACTGGGCTGATATAGTGTTAACACTTCAAGTAAACGATCTGATACGAGCGGAATTGGATGTTCCATATAATCTGTATAATCCACATGAACTCCACCGCGGACATTCAAGCTGATCGCCGTAAGATCGATGTTGGAATCTTGAAAAGCCTGACTCCATACCCTTCGCTGAAGTTCACCTACGGGCTCAGTCTCAGCGCGATGAATCCATCTCGAATCTGCCATTAAGCGAAAGTATTGGATAACCCTGTCCTCCCTTCGGCATTGTCAAAAATCGCCCCTTCAATATTGGCATTATTCCACAGTGTATCTACCAGATTAGCTCCGCTGAAGTTGGCACCTCGAAGGTCAGCCCCTCTAAAATCTGCTCCTTTCAGGTTTGAATTCTTGAAGTTAACTGCATCATACCCAGGTCCCTGTACAAGCCCCTCTGGGTGTCCTATATCTCCAACTACACCTCTAAATACAGCCCCTTGTAGGGAGCAACCACTGAAATCCGCTCCATAAATAAGACTATTTGAGAAGTTCACTCCTTCCATTTCGCAATTCCGCCAGCGTGTGCCCACAAGCATGCAACGTTGAAAATCCGTCAATTTCAAATCTATATTCTCAAATCTGCTGAAACGAAAGTCCAAATCGCTGCACTCCATTTCCGCCATACTCAGTCCTTGAAAATGCGCATACATAACAGCAATACCATTGCTTTCCTCCAGTTCCTCGCCAATTTCTTCAATGCTTCGCTCTCTCTGATCCAATCGGAATACGCATTCGCTCGCATCAAGATACTCCCCAACACGTACTTCGAAGTTCTGTTCAAGTTTCATTTGCAAATGCAATTCCATGTCTTCTAGCAAATAGCCGCATCGTCGGATGAAATAGACGAGATACCGGTTCACCAAAGGTACCTGCTGCAACCGAATACCTTCCAGTTCCACAACCGTCACGGCACCTTGATAAGAAGCTAAAGTCTGTTTCAATCTTTCGATCATCCGTTCTACACATTCGTAGGCCCATTGTGCAGAATAGAACGCTCGAACTGGCCTGCGGTCCAGCAACCACGACGAATCACAAGCCTCAACCAGCACATTCATCGCCCCACCCAGTACTTCCGTTCGCAATATAGAGTACTGGATGTAGGCGATTTCCCCTTTTGTCCTAACCTCTTGAGCAAGCGCAACTTCTTTAATAAACTCTCTGAAATGTTCCATATATTCTGCCGTCAATTCGGTTGATCTGCTCTCTAAGGTACGCCTTAAATCCTCCATCAGCCTGACTCGCTCTGGCTCCACCTGATCGGCATAAAAGTGCTTCAACGAATCCTTTCGGTTCATTTGCTCCCCCCTCCCTCGACTACAAATACATATGTTTAGTTGGATTTCACCTCAGAACCACTCATCTGTGCCTGCCCATCCAATCGGAATGTCCCCCCTCCACCTTCAAGAAGTAACTGAGAACCGGCAGACAATATCATTTTCTTTCCTGCTTTCAGGGAAAGGCTGCCCCCTGCAGACATTGTGACTTGCTGGTTGCCCTTGATTTGAATGCCCTCATCACCACTCAATCGGATAAACACTTCTCCTTCTTTTCCAGTGATAACAATGGAGTCTGGTGTCAGTCTAATCTCCTTGCCATGGGGTGTGCGAAAAATTTTGTGATCCGGATTGTTCAATTGGTTCGTTCCCGTCACCTGTGTATCTAGTCTGGGCGCTGGCGTAGCATATGCCTCTTCTTCATGCTGGGTTGGAAAATAAACCGCCACCGGATCACCAATCTCTGGCATCACATACCATCCGGTCTGCCCCTCAGCAATATAGGGAGACTGATACATTAGCCATAGTCCATTCTCCGCTTCCTGTTCTTTATCACAATTCAGTTGCACTCTGACATGTCCGCCATGTACCGCAAATATGCGCCCCATTAATGAGCTTCCAGCAATCAGCGGATTGTAGTACGTCTTTTGCCGCAATCCTTTGTGAAGACTCAGCACATATTTATGCTTTAGAATACCTCCTGCGAGTTCCGTATAGGCTTCCGTAAGATACAGACTTCTGCCACGGAATGAGATATGGTGTCCCAGTTCCATAACTTGATCTGTCTCCACTTCGTATACAATGAAGTCACTTTCATTCACATTTACAGTCTCGTTCTCCGTGAAGTACATGAACGGAGTCATGTTTTTGTGGACGGTATAACGCGTATTATCCAGTTCGATCGAGTTCCCATGCTCATATACGCCGAAATAAAATTTGGGGCTGTCGAATTGAGCCGCAGGCATCAGACTCGTATGAAACCGGGAAGCCAGTCTTCTGAGAAATGCCCAGTCTGTTTCCTGATATTGCACGGCCACCTTGCCAATCTTGGCTCCCCCGGTCCCCTCATCGATCACGTCCAGTCCCGGATAATCCTGATCCAGCTCCTTTAACAATTCAGGGAGCGTCATCTGGATGTTTTGAAACGTACGCGTTCGCTTTTTGACATCCATCAGGTACGTATGTGAGATTGCTTCAACCTGGAGCGTATATACGCCCCTCACAACTTGCACTTCTACAGATAAAGGAATGCCTTTGAATAGCGGACTTTTGTTCCCCTCCTCGTCCTTTTGCCACACTTCAATCGGGGTATTCTTATCCGTAACATCCACATAACGATCTTTCCATTCCTCAGATACCATGCCTTTGAAAACAAGGCGGGTGTGCTCATTCATCTTTTTGCGGATTGTCAATTCTTGCAGATGTACTAGTTCATAAGGTTCAATAATCAGATTTTCATACGTCAGGCTCATGGACTCAGCTCCTCTCTAATTCATTTCGACAATGAGTGTATCCAGAAGTGTACCACCGGGTTCCATCCAATTTTTCTTCTCATCGTCCGTACAGTTAAAGCCATAAACAAGAACTTTCTGATCTAAAATGGTGAACACCATATGGTTATAAATTTGATCATTCAACCCCTGAACAGCGAATTGGCAGTAACCCGTGGAAAGACCAGCATCCGTCACTCGAACACCGTGTTTTTTCCATTCTCGTACAGGTTGAGTTGCACGAATCACATCAGCCATCGATTCCGTAAAGGAATTCAACTCTTCCGGAGCAAGACGATGATCCAATGTCTTGAACGTAAAGTTGATCGTTCCCGAATCATTGGTATAGATCCATTCAGGACGATGGGACGACGGATATTTTAACTGAGCTTCTCTTTCTGTCACCAAACGAAATGTGCGGGGAAGAGACACCGTAACCTTGCCCTCGTATAGCTCCGTTCTTCTCAGATGTATCGTTTCCTGTTCAAGACGTATCATGGTTATTGGCTCGAATGGTTTAATTTCTCTTGATTCAGGAGAGACTTCAACATCTCTAGTCTCTGTTCCCTGATGAGGTTCACCGTTCAATGTTTTGCCATATAACATCGGGATGATTTTGCGATCCATATGTTCCATAAACGAATTCCATCCTCCCATTCACTTGAAAATTTCAATCCACAATCATACGATGTGGTCCGCCCACCGGCATACCCGAACGTACCGTTCCCCGACCTGCATTCGCCAGTATGCGATCCAGATATCGATGAATCTGCGCATTATCATATTCTCTGTACTCCAGCCCTAATCGACTAGCAATGTGATGCAAAATGACGCTACGCGCAACCGTTCCTTCATTGAGACACATCATGGCAAAGACCAGATCCTGGGGATCAGAGGTCCCCGTTCGAAGCAACCTCTCGGCATAATCCTTCATGACAACAGGAGATAAGGTGCTTGCCCCCTCGGCTGCATAAGGGACATGAATGACATGCAGGGTGTTGAACTCCGTTGCCAAGTCGGCAAAGGTCTGGTAGTCACGCCGCAGCCGGGCCCCTTCCTTCAGCTTGAATCGAGCCAGCTCCAACTCTCTCGATGTGCACGTTGTCTCTTCATCCAAGAGCAGCTCTGAATGGCTTATCGTCATGTCACTCACGGTCTCCTCCGCGGTAAACCGAAGCTTCAGCACATTGACCCGTCCCGTAGCTTGGTATGCCAGTTCCATAGGCTCTGTCAGCATATAAAGCCTTCCTTTATGCAGCACCATCCCAGGGGCGACGAACAATTTGTCCGGGAACACTTCTACCTCTGCACCTGCAAGAATGCCATCTGCATAACCGCGATAGTACAGTTCGATGAAGTCTCTGGGGAAATCACGTAGTCCCTCCAACATGGATGTTTTCAGAATTCTTCCCTTGTTAAAATGCGGATACGAATATGTGAACATGAGCGGTGTTCCCCCTTTCTGCTCGTGGTCCTCACTTCATTCCGTCAAAGAAGTCCAGTTCCGACAAGTCCGTTTCAAACGGAAGCAGCTTCTGCGATCCCAGATACAGCCGTTCATTTCTACGAGCTACAGGCAACACATGGAAGCCCCAATGACGATCATCCGGAAAGACAAAAAACTTTGTCTCTCCATTCACGATGGAATCCGTATCATCTTGCGGAATTTTATCTCCATATCGATCTCGAATGTCTTCGTAGAGCACCTCTTTATAGAAATCCGGGCGGTTCGCATATACGAATTTTTGTCTCAGCTGGCCATCACTTCCGCTAAGATACAACTCCACTTCTGCCGTCTCGAATGGACGGGAAATGCTACCTGGAATGCCATCACTCCGATCCAGACTGCTGATCAGCATTTTTTCACGTCCATTATGCGTGTAGGCACTTACGGTATACGGAATTACAGCGGCATCATGCGTGATATCGGCTTGAACGCTTCCTGTTTTGCGGGCACTCAGATAACGAATCGCCCCTCGAAGGCAGGCAAGTTTAAGATCAGGCACACGCCCTTCCGCAGGTTTTTGACGAAACTCAATGCTTCTGCCTGGAACGAACTCTTTCAATGCTTCCCGAAATACATCAATGCGGCAGGACTGACCTGTCAACTTGATAATCGAGTACTGGTTCATCCGCCCTTGCCGATAGAAATCATCCAAAAACTTGCGAACCACCTCATAGATATCAGCCTTAATCAGCTGGGTAATTTCCTTGATATTGAACACCACATCGGGGAACTCATATTCATCCTTCAACTCCCCATTCCGTTCTACCGAGAGGAACCAACGCTCCATGGTGGTGATCTGCAGATCACTGTCCCCGTCGCCATCCATCTCCGAGTGGAATCGGTTACGCAAGATGCCGGTTTTGCGGAAAAATTGCTGCTTCATCTCTTCTGCGATTTCCCATAGAAAGTAGAAGTTGCCTCTTACCCGCAAATACTCGTCCCGTGAACGATTCTCTCGGCGCGCAAACGCGGTAGGGATGATGTGTTCTGCCTCCTCATATCGCTGCTCCAGCTTCTGATAAACGGACTTCACACCCTCTTCGTCCACCTGACGGAACACATCCGCACCAGGTGCCTCAATCAGGCTATCAATATCCGTCACCTGACGGCGTCCGCTATAGTAGTCGGCGAATACAATTTTCATGAATTGCATAATACGATAGGTAATGTTGTGACCTCCGAAGTTCGTATCCCCATTTTCGTAGGTAGTATGGATATCGAGCTTGTACGCCATATGTCCATCCTCGATCGTAAAGGCACAGGAAGACAAATCCGTCGTTCCACCGCCACAATCAATCACGAGCGCATGATACGTCTGCCCTTCCATGAAAGCACCACGTTCCATGCCGTCAGCAAGGGTGTTATAGAGCACAGCCATTCCCTCATCCAGCGCATACGTCTGCTCAATCCGATAATCCGGAAGCATCTCTCCGAACATCTGCAAAAACTGTGTTTTCATCTTCACGGGACTCGTAAAATGCACATGGCGAAACTTGCACTTGAACTGATGCTCTGCCGTTCGGATGATGTAATTCATGTACGCACGCAGCAGATCCATACGAGACACCATGGCCGCATTGCCATGAACATCGACGATTTCTTCCATTTTGTTGTAATTGTTCACCCATCGCTTCATGCTGCGGAAGACACTCGCCCGGCTGCTGTACCCTCCCCGACGCATACTTCGCAGCGCTTCATAGCCGAACTCGTAACGAATGTTCGCTGGATCCGAACACTCCGCCACCCCAATGGCCGTAGGCAAGACTTCGATCCAATCCGTATCTTTGTATGTAGGATCGGGAAAAGAAACGTAGTTGATGGCATCCATACGGACTCGTCCATTCAGCACATCCTGGCTGCTTGGTGCCTGAATATAACCGTTATGCAAATAGGCGCCTGCCGTCGTATTGGAGGTGCCAAAATCAATCGCAAGCACCGCTTCTGTCGGTTCAAGCTCCCGGATGTCCAGATCTGCCAGTGGGATTTGGGTATACTGAATATGAACGGGTGGAAGCGGTCTGCTGGAGTAATAGGTCTGATAGAGATACTCCGAGTCGCGTTTACGGAAAAAGAGAAGACTGTACTGTCTGTTGCCCGATTTCTTCCAGGTCGACCCACCTCCTGCCGTCAAATAAAAGGTTCCCGATACGGAGTCGTCCTTAACCAGGTTGAAGATGCCACACAGCTCCATGCTCTCATTGACTAAAAGTACGTTGGATTCGGTTAGTCCACCCGGTGCCGTAACCACATATCGATCCAGCTTGTCCACGTTCAATCCTTCGTACAGAATCAGTCGTGCAGGCACACTAATGCCTCCATCACTGCTCATGGGCGCCGTCATATGACGAGAAATAGCCTTTTGTATCCGCTCGAATCCACCTTCAACAGACTGATTGATCCACAATATATCGTCCGCTCCCAGAAATTTTAAAATAATCCGAATCAGTTCTTCCCGCTCCGTCCGAGGGCCCAATCCCTCGATTAACCGTTCCTTGTAGCAAATGTTCCGTAATTGGAATGTGGTCATGTCCATCAATTCTTCACGCGTATAACGCATGGTTCCTCTGGAACGTTCCCTGCTCGTGGCGTCAGGATACAATCGGTATGAATAGCCGTTCATCTATACTTCCTCCTTACAACTGCTGGTGCTGCTTAATATAGAGCAATCCCGTCCTGTATCATCGTATAGTCCACATCCAGAATGCCAAAATGATGCCCCCAGTATATTTCCGTGTCGAAACGAACCGGCAGAAAGAGTTCAAGAATCAGTTCCAGCTTCTCCTTCGCTTCCGTACGTTCTACCTGACCAATGTACAAAAGCAATTCATCCTTTTCCTCACAATTGGCATATAGGGTTGAACGCGGGAACATTCGAACAAGGGTATCCCTCAGCAGATGAACCGCCTCACCCGTATCATACAAACGGAGCATATTGCAGGCGATCACTTCCTGCTTCTCCTGTCCGAACAGCTCCAGTCGCCGCCGAACCCGATCCCCGTATACACCCGAATGCATATCCTTCAGAATGAAGCGAATATAATACTCCCTCTTGTTCATCCCCTGCATCAAATCCATATCCGCTAGAAAATGAATGACCAGATCAAAGAGCGCTTCCCGCAACTCCACCTGCTCTTCATTATTGATATCGAAGAGGTCCCGGAAAATATCAAAAAAGCGATAATACGGATTGACTTCAACCGTGCCTTCCACGCCTGAAGCATTCAGGTTTGTCTGGCTAAGTTCCATGTAAGGCGAGTACACACGTGCTGGCACAAAGGTTACGTCGCGCAGATCGGTTCCATTACGCTTGGCCCGAATAATCAGATCCCAGATGTAATTCATGCTGTACTCACACCCATTCCCCTTCGCAGCAGTATTCCGGGAAAGCCAGCTGGATTTCGGATACCAGAAAGCTCAGCAGATCATCCAGAAAAATGGCCTGTCCCGGCTGCTTTCCGTGTCTGCTGAACCTTAAAATCATTCGATGTTTATCTGTTTCAACACGGACATGATCGCTAACAAATGCATTAAGTGGATACGTAATGCCCAAAGCGGGTCCTGGCGCCACCACTTGCACATCTTCCAGTTCCAACCCCTCTGCTGCCTGAAAAGCGTGAACCATGCGGGCAATCTCTCCTTTGGATCGTACAGAACGTCCTTCCTGACGCGCATATTTACCGGCAAACCCTTCCCGCTTGTTATTGGAAAACAGCGGATAGTCCATCCTGCCAATGCGGGTTGCGACGGGACCAGCTATTTTCAGCACCGTCCAAGAATCGGATTTTTCCAGTGGTGATACGATGGTGATATCTTCTTCCGATCTTTTGATATACCGAATATGCGATTCGTCTCCATCCACCAGATATCCGTGTTCCGTTCCGGTTTTGCGGAGTGGCAACACATGTTCATAATTGATTCGGTCCGAAGCCGGAACAGGGAATCCACCCGTTTTCATATCCAGCTTCTGAATGTTCCACAGCGGAATCATATTGGTTCTTTTATAAGGCTCAAACTCTTCGAGATGGATGGAAAGTTCCTTGACAGCATGTTGTTTGTCCCATGCTTCTCCATCGTCCGAACTGACCAGAACACAATCAACGAATTTGAACACATAGGGTGCATTGATCGATTTCCATGGCAGACTGTTCTTACGAAAGACCCGGTACAATTCTTCAACTTTGGAGATATACGCTGCACTTGATTTCAACCGAACCGTTATGGCATGTCTGCCCCCACTGGTTACTATCTCCCCGCGAAATGTCCGATTACTGTTCAGCAGAGATTGGAGTTCCTGTTGCCCACATTCCATGTAGAATGTGAACAATTTCATCTCTTCCTGACGCGCCAGTGCCTCTGAGGCCTCGCTCAAATAGACGGTCTGTGGTTCAGCATCCTCAGGAATGATCGGGTACAGAAATTCATGAATGGGGTCCAGATCTTCCAGCGCACATAAGGTGACATATACATCATGACGTTCCTCCTGCGGCAACACCTCATCAAAAACCCGTTGCTCAATCTGTTTGTTCAGCGTCTCCTGATACTCCACAAGATTAAGAAAAACGCCTGTCATGAGATCTTTGAGCATGCGGCGTTGTTCAAGATCCTCCATCTTGTTAAGACGGTCACGAATCATGTCTTTCATCATGAATCTCCTCCTTCCGATGATTCCTGTTCGTTCACGTCAGCCTCCGTGGTTCCGGTGCTTCCGTCAGCCTTGGAGGCAGAATTACTGCCAGCATTACTTGTCGTTTTTCCAGAAGAAGCACCTGAGCCAGAAGCATCCGCATTGCTACTTCCAGCCGAGGTAACATTACCAGTGGAAGAACCGCTCCCCACTGTACTGCCTGTGCTCACACTTCCTGTACTCCCGGTCATATCCGAGGTTATGCCCGATGTATTTGGTGAATCTGATCCTGCCGTATCCTGCGTAAGATCAGCCGCCGGTACCGGTGGGTTCAATTTCTCATCCAGTTTGTTTATTTTCCGCTCCATGGCCAGCACACGTTCCAGCATATCGATCTCCTGATAAATTCCCTGTGCCGAAGCATAGGCATCCATGGCTCCGCTGTAGTCTCCGGCTTCATTGAAGCGGTCACCCTTCTGTTCCAGCGTATCTGCCTGAAGCTGCCGGGATTGCCGTTTGATATCTGCACGTTTGGTCTCGGCCGTCTCCAGTTGCGTAGCAATTTCCTTCAGCGCATCTTTGTAAGCTGTCTCCGTAGCGGCCGTTCTGGCCCGTTTATACAAAATGATTGCTCCACTGTAATCTCCGTTCTGGAGTTTCAGATCGCCCTCCGTGATCCAGTCTTGCACTTGCTGGAAAGTGGTCATCTGCTCCAATCGCTCCTGAATAACTTCACGGTTGAACATGCTATAGGATTCAGACAATTCCAATGCTTTGGTGTAACTCGCGGTTGCTTTGGTAATGTCGCCTTCTTTCAGGTGAGCTTCCCCATCAACCAGCGTCTGGGCAGCAGACATCTTCGCGGTCAACAGCTTTTTATGTATAGGGTCCTTGATTTTGATGGAATTATTGCGTGCAAGGCTGTAGTCCGAGACCGCCTTGGCATACTCTTGTTCCTTGACATACTGGTCTGCGGTCTGTTCATATTGCAGCATATCTACGACCAATTCAGCTTTTTTGGCTGCGCTTTTCACCGCGTAGAATATGCCGGCTCCACCAAAAATCAGGAGCATAACCAGCATGATGGCAATCCGCTTAATCCATTTCTTACGGTTCTTGGGCTCTTCATGAAAAATCTTGTTCACATATATGGCTGCCGCACTATAATTCTCGATACGGGTACGCTGCTTGCTAAGCATTACTTCTTCAAGCGTATCCGCCAGTGTCTGCGGGTCATTGGCACCTTCAACCGCATCGATCATCTCGGCATCCTGAACCCCTTCCCATAATCCAGGGGTGCAGAGCACAAGCACATCGCCATCGGCCAGCTTGATCTTATCCGATACATACGGCCTGATCATGCCAGGTTTGCCCGCGTATTCGTTCAGATTGCCGCGTTCATCGTGCTGATCCACGCGATCCTCTGCAATCTGGCCTTCGGCTGCCAACTGGACAGCAACGCTATGATCTTTGCTTTTTAGTGCAAGCCGATTTCCACGAAAATGATACAACCGGCTGTGTCCGGCAGATGCCCACACCATACGTGTATAATCTGTCACAACAATGACGAATCCCGCTTTGAGCCTGACTCGGCGGCTTTCATACTGCAACCATTCATGGGCAATCTTGATATACTCTGTTAGTCTGCGTTTGGACATGGTTGGCTTTTCCAAAAAGGATTCCAGAATGGTCTGCACTGTGATCTGTGCGCTATTCACTTCCGTATCTGTATCCAGGCCATCTGCAATGACATAACAGGCCCAATCTTCCAGCTCAACGCAGCCGTAGAAATCCCGATTCTTCAGGAAAGATCCTGCTTCCGAGACAAAAGCCGTCTTGAATTCACTGTTCTCCTTCCTCATCCGTCTCCCCATTTCCCTTCCCTGTGCGTTGCCTGATCCGCTACCATCCTTGCTCCAAAATGATAATCGTGGCATTATCCTGATGCACGAGCTGTTTTTCTTCAATCAAATCAATGATGGTCTGAGCTGCATCAAATGGCGACATGTCTTTCGCAAGTATAGTTTCCAGTTCCATCTCAGTAAGAGAGTTGTATACCCCGTCACTGCATAACACAATCTTGTCCGCCGGTTGCAGTGCAAACGGCTCGTCCGCGATTTCCATTTGTTTAAAATGGTCGTACCCCAAATAGTTGACCAGCCTTTTGCGCTGCGGATTATCCAACGCCTCCTGCTCCGATATCTCTCCAGACATATACTGTTCTTCGAGTTGAGTTTCCAGTGTATGTTTATGATTGATAGCAAGTAGCTCACCTTTGCGAAACACGGCCAAAATGCTGTCCCCTACTGCGCCCCAATACAGCTCCCTGCCCTTGATCATGGCTGATACCAACGTCGTTCCTCCAGGAACGCCAAGTAAATTGCGAAGAATCGCCTGATTTGCTGCATGGGAAGATGCATCCCAAAACTCCTCTGGATCAGGAAACCGCTCCAACTCTTCGAACTCACGGATAAATATTTCTACAGCAGTTGTACTGGCTACTTTCCCACCAGATAAGCCGCTAATTCCATCGGCAAGTACCGCGAGCACACCATATGGCTCCACGGCACAGGCAAAATAATCATCCTGCTCACTGCGAGCACCAATGGTCTGTCCATTCCCGATCTGAACACCTACTGGCCTATCGTCACGTTGCCTTACCGGAATCCGGCTTCGGACGAATAACAACAACCAGATCGACAAACAGCCTGCTGCAAGAACCCAATAAGGCGTTAGCTCCTTGTCGTTCCACAAGATCATGAAGGTATTCACTGTTGCTCCCATTCAAAATGCACACCACATAATGGGATGAAAATGAATTTGCTGCGTCCCAATTGAATGACGTCGTACGCAGCCAGTTCCACCGGAGAATAGACCGCTTCGTTGTTATGGTAGGCAAGGCCGGAAGCATCACCGGGCAGCAGATAGAAATTGCGTTTTTTGGGATCATATACAATCACCGCATGATTACGCCTTGAAATCGTGTTATCCCCAAGGATTCGAACATGCATCTCTTCCGAACGCCCAATAAAGTTCTTTTCAGCCATAATTCGATAATCCTGGCCCATCTGTGGACCTTCGATGCACACCATCCATCCCGTTACCGGTTCAATTCCTGTCGTTTCTCCCAGGTATGGCATCGTTCTGTCATCCTCTGCCGTGCGAGGCGCGCGTGGGATTGCTCCCCCTGCTTCACTATTGCCGGAAGGCGGTGACTCGACGGCCAGATTGCAATATGGACAGGTGTTTCCGTGCCGTCTCGTGCTGAACATATGTCCGTTTCCACATCTTGTCAGACTCATTTCTTTTCATTCCCCCGTAAGTTTGTATGATGGTACGCCAACGTTATTTCACCAAAATGCGGGTATTGGCAATATAAATTAAGTCTCCTGCCTCAATCAGGCTGGGTTCTTCGATTTCCAATTTGGATGATCTGCTTTGATTTCCCTTACGTACGCCCACGCCGCTGGCGGAGTCAATATCCTCGATAAACCATTGGCCCGAAGCTTTGTTCAGCACAGCATGTTGCGGACTGATGAGGGAAGCATATGGAGTATCGGACAGATCAATGTCCGCCTCACTGTTCTTCGAACTTTTTCCGATCAATACACTTGTCTCACCCTGAATGTACCATTCCTTCACACTTGTACCGTCATCGTCCAACAGTACGAGTTTCACAACCCGTGAAGACAACTTCTTCTTTTCCCTCTTGCTGGCAGGTAAGTATTTAAAAAACAGGTATGCTCCCCCGGAGAGGACCACAATAATTCCAGTTATCCACTGGGCACTCATGTCCCGGTTAATGATGAATATGTAATACAGCACGGCTAACGAAATCATGGCGACGCATGCGTCAACCCCTATCGTCATTACCGACCTTCCTCGTTTCACTTCCATAACCTCCGCCTGAACCGGCACGATCCATTACAGGCCACCGGCTTACTTTTTTCGAACTCCGAAATATCGGTCAAACATGGCGGACATATCCATTCCTTTGTTGGGATCGGCTTTGCCACTGTTTGAGCTTCCCTTGCCTTTGGGGCGATAGCCAAAAAATTGTTCAAACTGTTCCTGCATTCGTGATGGATCCGACCATACCTTATCGGTATTCATAGGTCCATTTTGGGCTTGTCCACTCTTTTCTCGTGCAGTACTGGATGTTGCTCCATTTGGTCCTCCTGGGTTCCCTGTAGATCGAGGTTGCTGATTGTATGCAGCCCTTAACTCGGGATTTCCGAGTGTGCTGTAGGCCTCATGGACTTGCTTGAAACGCATCTCTGCCTGCGGATCTCCCCCATTAACATCCGGGTGGAATTTCTTCGCCAATTGACGATAAGCCTTCTTGATCTGCTCCGGAGAAGCTTCACGTTCCACACCAAGCACGGCATAATAATCATTCATGGTATTCGTCCCTGCCTCCCTGCCGTATTCGGGCGTAAATAAAGATTAAGGGGCACCAAGGCCCCTTAACATGACAGAATTATTCTGGGCCAGCCATAACTGACCCGGAACATCAGCTGCTCCCTTTTATACCGGGAAGCCGCCTTCAATTTTAGTGAATTCCGTTTTGTCTTTTTTCTGTTTGATGAACAGACTGAATTCACCCACGCCTTCGGTATCTCCGAAACGTTCTGTGTAATCCACAACGAACGCGTTAGGCATGTAAATTTTGCGTACCACTTGATCCGCCGCAACCACTTCAAGGGTTACTTTACGGTAGCAATCTGCTTTTTCAGCTGGAACGAGTGACCACAGAGCAAGTTTCATCGTGTCATCTGCATTGTCACCGTCTGTTGCTGTAATAATTTTGCCACTGATGCGAAGTGTTGCACCTACATCTGTGGATCTAGCGTTGGAATCATCCGGTGTATCTGTGTCATACACTACTGTGCGGATATTATCCATTCCCAATTCGATTGTTTCTGCGCCTTCTACTTTCAATACAAAACCCATTAATAAAAACCTCCTTAAGATTAGAAAACAATGTGCCCGGCATGCTCTCCATCTGGGGAGAGGTACCGAAATATATGTATAAGGTCAGCCAGTAAAGGCCGCCTCTAACACCAAAATGAATGTCTATAATTCGTTGTTTAAAGAATCATATTCCATTTCTAAAACTTGTACCCACTCCAGTTTCTTACACCTTCATCGCGCTGGTGCCTTTGGTAATCATGACCTCCAGGTTCTTCACGTTGCCGTTAAATACCAGGTCAATGTGGCACATATTGCTCTTCTCATCGATGATAAAGCTCATATCGTCACCTTCCTGAATGATCGAATTGATCGACCCTCGGGTTCCCAGCCACCGACTCTTCTGACTGCTCGGATTGTTGCTGAAGAATTTGACGATATTTTCATGCTTGAAATCACCCGTCTGGAAACGGAGCAAGCGCTCAATGTAAGTACTTACGAGTGTTTTATACAAGGAATCAAAGCCATCTTCGGACATCGCCATGCTTCTCGCTTTGTATACCGTGATCCGCTTGATGTCGCTATCCTGGATTTGGGCATTCTCCGATGAGAAAATAAATCCAAAGTTTTTCCGGTTAATCGAATCCTTGATGGTGTTCGTGAATCCGGAGATTTCTTTGGTCATCGTAGTCACTACACGCAGACTGTTATCCCCTGCCTCAATATCAAAACGCACACCTGGATAATCCCGGTTCACGGTTTTGAATGCGCCTCGTAGATACTCGGGGCACTGATATGCAGCCACAATTCCGGCAGATACATAAGACGCACCGACATACACACCTTCAATCCACAGCTTCAGAATGTCTTCTTTCTCCTTGGAAAGTTCCACACCATTCTCTGTCTGAAGCATACGGCTGTCGATAACGACACCCGATTTCTCTTTCGGAATGATGGTGAAATTCGGAGCACTTGGAATGGCGAATTCGCTGTAGTCCTTGCGAGTTAATACCGCGCATTTATCAATATATTTATCGATGCCCGCAGTAGCCATGCTGCTGAATGTAGTCTCTTCTCCGGATTCAAAGCTGAAGAATACTTGTACTTTGTAGTCTTTAACGACTTGCAGGAGCATGGACAGGGATTCCATACTGTTTCCATCTTGTTTAACCACTTTCTCGTTACCACGGAAACGGGCTCGGCTGACTTGAACTTGTCCCGTATTCTCCAGTTCAACGGAAGGAACAATACCGAACCAAATGGTGTCGGTAAAATCATTCTTGGCATTGACTGTGTTGAGATAGGTCTCCAGCCGCGGAATGTTACTGCTCTTAACCAGCATATCCAGCTTGGCATTGGCAATCAGCATGGAAGGCAGCATGCCTTTGTTTTTGGTCGCATATTGATCAAAGAACATTTTGACACCCAAAATTTTCTCTACCAGCGGTTTTACGGTTTTTACAAAGTCATCCTTGGCGTTCTTGTAAAATTCCAGGTATGTATTGTAATTCTGTACTTCAACTGCCGTATCGACATCCGTCTGAACCGCAGGCAGTGGGCAGAATGTACGAACGACCAGATCCTGTACATACGGTGAAGGTGCCTCGGAGAGTGAATCATAATCTTCGGCAAACACCTGAGTCAAATCTGTGCTTGTCGACTCATCCAGGAGCATCAACTCGTTGTTATCACTCTTTGGAGCTTCGATAATTTTCAATTCTCCGCTCTCACCAATCGTGAGTTGTCCTACCTGAATCGCTTCGGAAGAAGTTTCTTCTTGAGCACGGCCCAGCAACAAGCGGGTTTTGATATCTTCGATGGCCAGTGGCAGCATCGCCATGACATTGTTATAGTTCCGGCTCGCATCTTCAAACATGACATTAAGTTTATCCCCGATATCCAACTTCTTCGGGTCCCCGTCATCCAGCTTCTCATGCTGGCCGTACATGTAATGAATTTCTTTCCGTACCTGCCGAATGTCATCCATAACCTTTTTCGGTGAGATCATATCCAGCAAATTCTCAAACTTAAAATCTACATTCGTAATCCCCTGACTACGTTTGGTATCGATCAGGGTAAACAACATTCTCAGGAAGTCATTGCTATGATCAATTTTGATCTCAGAGATTGCTTCATCCGGAATCCCTTCGGGCTTTTTGAGCGTATACATGACTTTCTGGTTTACCGCATTGAAAAAGGAATACACACTGGGAGAAAACTTGTCCAAAAACTCATCGAAGCTTCGTACAAGCAGGTGTTCATTGATCTCCTTGATCTTGTCGTCATTCAGACTGTCGATCCCTTTTACGTCACCGACAATCGTAATCAAATCCATTTTCTCAGGATTGATCTCTTCAAAAAGCATCGTTCGGTTCGTTTGATTAATAATATCCATTCAGGCAACATCCCCCTAATGATGGTTCATTCGGGCGAATGCTTCCCCCCCTCCATCAATTTTTGACACTCCGCACGCTCTATCAGTCTTTGGTCATGATCTAAGAGAATCATCTTCTCAGGCGCTCACAAGTCCAATAGAACGAGCTGTCAACATATGACTGGAACTTATGTACCAGATTATGCCGTTTGCTTTGGAGATTTATGGAATTCATCTTAATCATCAGCGATATGTTTTGTCAATATTCCCCTATATAGGTCTAAAAGCTCATTTATGTGACTTCGATATACCTATAGAACTAATTTCCGATTTTCGCTTCACTTCCCTTCGAATCATGCCGATGATAAAGAATATCCTATAATCTGGATGATGTTCAATGATTTAAAATTAGTAGAGTTTTACTCCTAATCAAGAGGAAATCGCCTTAACGTATGCGGTGTTGCAATATTTTTAACTTATTGAAACTACGCATAACGGGGTTATATCGTGTAGAAAAAAATTTTTTTTCAACAAAAATTAGTTTGATATCAAAAACATTTGCAGTACCCAAAACAGAAAGGAGATTCAAAGCATCATATGATATTAATAAAATTCAAAAAAGCAATTTTCACTCTCTTGTTCATCAGCTTTTTAATTCCAGCATGGGACATTGGGGAAATACACGCAGAATCATCTGTCAAGACCCACGCGTACGAAGGTCTCGATGCCATGTTTGTCCTGGATGTTAGCTACTCCATGAATGAGACCGACAAAGATCGCATTGCCGAAGAAGTTATACATATGTTTATGGATATGAGTAGTGGACCTAAGACCCGATTGGGATTCGTAGCCTACAATGACAAGATCACTTCATCCGTACCACTGATGGATATTTCATCCTCTGGAGCTCGCAATAATCTTCGTAGTCGTGTGGATGGCTTAAATCGTTCAGGATATACAGATCTCGGACTTGGCTTACGCCGAGGTGCTAGCCTGCTTGAACAATCCCAGACGGACAAGCGTAAACCATTTATGATTTTGCTCTCTGACGGAGAAACCGATTTACGAGGATCGACGAGCAGAACACCTGCCGACTCATCCAAAGATGTGGACAAGGTTATTGAGATGGCACAACAAGCTGGTTATCCCATCTATACTGTAGGATTAAACCGCGACGGTACGGTTAACCCGGCAGAACTGGAGCGCATCGCCAAAGAAACGGGTGGTTCTTCCTTTATCACCGGAAGTGCGGACGATCTGCCTGAAATCTTCAATCGTATTTTTGCAGATCAGATTCAATCTGTTCTTGTATCTGTAGCGGCTGTGACTGCAACCGGAGCAATGCAGGAAGTAACCGTGGATATTCCTAACTCCAGCATGGCGGATGCCAACATTATCATGCTCTCTGATCATGCTGTCTCGGAAGCTCAGCTCTATTATCAATCGAGCAATGTCAGCTTCATTCGGTCTGATAAATATGCTCTGATGAAGATCATTCGTCCGGTCAAAGGACAGTTCAAACTGAAATTCAAAGGCCGTAGCGGTGATCTGGTGAAGATTAACCTATTAGGGAATTACAACGTCTCTGCGGTCGCAAATATGGCAACGGAGCAGCCAGTCAAGGGGAAGAGCATCACATTTGAGGCATCACTCTACGATCAGGCTGTGGACCCTAAACCCATTCAGGACTTGGATGTGTACAAGGGACTGGAAGCGGAACTCATTATAACGCCATCTAGCGGAAAAACAGAACGTATCCCTTTGACCAATACAGGCAGCGGGTTTACGGGAAAATACACTTTTCCCAAGTCAGATCTGTACACATGGGGACTACGGATCGATGGTCCAGACTTTTATCGGGAAATTACTCCGGTTGAAGTAGACATTACGAATCAAGCACCCGTAGCCACCGGCGAATCCATGGTGTTATCCAAAGATGACAGCAATACAGATGTCGACCTGAACAACTACTTTAAGGATGCCAATAATGATCCATTAACGTATGTCCTTGCTGAAGGTGGAAATGAACGCAAGCTCGGGGAGGCCATCATTGAAGGTAACCTGTTGCGATGGTCCTCTCTTCACACTGGAAGTTCGACCATTAAGGTGACAGCAACGGATTCTGAGGGAGCCAGTATAACAACAGATATTTCGTTGCAAATTCATTCTTTACGTGAAAAGGTACTCCTATATACAGGGTTGGGCCTGCTTCTTGCTGGTGGAATTTTCGCACTGTATTGGTTCGTATTGAAACCAAAACCCGTATTCCGCGGAAGACTGGAAGGATACTTTCTAGCTACAGCGAACGGAGAGGATATACCGGTGACAAATTGGCCGCTGACTTCATTGGACCACCGAAAAGTAAGTCTCCGTGAGCTGTTTGATCGAATGGATATCGGGGTCAAAGTACCGGAGTCGGGACGAATCTGGCTGGAAGCCGGTAAAAAAGAAACATTATTGGTACGGCACGATACAAATTGTACGGTTGTCCGAGGCCGAACTCCAGTGAAGCGCAGACATACGGAAGCTATGGAGTACAACGAAAAGTTGTACATTACGTTTGAGGATGGCGTTACGGAGATCGAAATTCGTTACAAAGCCATCAAACCAAGTACCAACATCTATGTAGGACAAAAGAGAGATTCACAGTAAACACCGTGTGATAACTACGTGGAAATGAAGCACACTGATGCATGCCTTCTATCAAAATATAAAAGAAAACAAGCCAGTTCGTCCCCTTCAATGGTAAGAACTGGCTTGTTTATGTTGTTCATATATTCAACTGCTATGCTCATTTAAGTGCATCCACTTTATGAACATAGGTCACGCATGCTTATGCCATCTCATGTTGCTTTTTGGTCTCCACTTCATAGACCTGTGTATGTTCATTCTCGGCCAAAGACCATTCCACCGTTCCAGGTTTACGCACTTTCCACACCCAGGCTTGAACTCGCAACGAGCTTCTGACCCAGGCTAGGGAGGCACAGCGTTTCTCGGAACGAACCGTCAACCCCCAATGAATAACACGAGCGAGCCAAGGATTCACATACTCATTATGTGAGCGAACAGATGGCAATTCATCCTGGAACAACCGCTGTTTCACGTCCATAGGGGGTTGCCCGCATGCCCAATAATGGAGCAGAGCTGCCAAACTATAGATGTCCGACATCGGTCCTTGACTGGATTTCTCGGAATAGAACTCCAGCGGGGAATAACCTGCCGATGTAAATATCACCTGTTTCTCTCCGGATTGCATAGGCCAACGGGTGGCTGAGCCAAAGTCCAGAAGTTTGGGTGTACCGTCCTCCATAACCATAATGTTGGAAGGTTTCACGTCCCGGTGAAGAATGCCTTGCTTATGTATGTAATCCAATGTATCCACCAGTGGAAGCAGCGTCTCCGTTATGAAGGCAGCATCAAGAGCATGATTGTGTTCATTCAGATACTCGGTCAATGTGATTCCCGTGCAGTATTCCGTAACCAGATACCCCGTATCATTTGCTTCAAAATGATCCAAATACGAAACAATATGAGGATGGTCCAGTTTCGATAACAGTTCACCTTCAAGCAGAAATGCAGCCAGTAGCTCCTGATATTGCCCACCGTATCCTCGTGAAGAACAGAACACTCTCCGCTTGTCTGCCTGACGTTCAGCCAGTCTCTGTGGGAAAAATTCCTTAATGGCTACCTTGGCACCCGTGTTACGATCTCGTCCTGCATATACAATAGCCAACTCACTGCTGGCTAATACCTGTCTTACCTGATATGTATCATTTATAATCACATTGCGCTGCAATGTCATTTTACAATTGTCTTTTCTCATAACAGACCTCTTTTCAACCTTGTCGATCGGAAGACTTTCCGCGTAAATGCATCACTTGGTTTAACCAGTCAGCAATTCATCGCCAACTATACATATAAACCAAATGATGCAATTTGAAACACCTTAACGCGAAATATTTAAATATTAGTGATATCAAGCCTTCTTCGTTCTACTGCTAATCCCTATCCACACTATTCTATAGAAGAAAAGCATTCTCTTATATAGAGTATCGACAGATGGATGTAATTACTTTATTAAACTGGAGAAAAACATTTCTCATCCTTCATTAACAGCTTTTATTAATAATTATTCTGTAAAAAACGCCCGATTTCCTCATTCATCTGAACCAATACGTCCTGTGAAGGAAAATGTCCTGTATCATACTTGATGGCTTGAACATTTTGAATAATCTTTTGAGCCCGTTCAATGCACTTATCCGCAGGGAAAAAGACATCCTTCTCTCCTACCAATAACAAGGTTGGTGACGTATAATTCACCAGTTCTTCTCGCTCCGTGAGCTTGGGCAGATCCTGATCTATGCTGACGTATTTAAAAAGTTTGCCGATAATGTTTTTATCCATTTCTTTCATGCAGTTGCACGACATGTTGTCCGTAATTTTTTGCAAAGAAGATGGTGAAGACGTCATGCGGTACTTGACGAGCGGCAGCGTGATATCCTGAGCTGTTTTAATTTTGGAGTTGACCGCAAGACCCGCAGGAGCAACCA
This sequence comes from Paenibacillus sp. FSL R5-0701, assembly GCF_037973995.1. Taxonomy (NCBI): domain Bacteria; kingdom Bacillati; phylum Bacillota; class Bacilli; order Caryophanales; family Paenibacillaceae; genus Paenibacillus; species Paenibacillus sp. FSL R5-0701. Next base: position 5,071,228 of record NZ_CP150230.1, read on the forward strand.
ATACGGCACACGAGATGCGTTCCGGAATATAGGTAGCCAGTCTGAGGATAATGCCTCCTCCAAACGATGGGCCGATAAACGCACTCTTTTCAATATCATAGTGATCCAGCAGATCCGACACCCATAAAGCCAAACTATCAAACCGTGTGGAGATACTCGCTTCCTCACTATAACCAGGGTGACCAATCGTATCAGGAGCAATAATCCGGTATTCCTTGAATAAGGAAGAGAACCAGGACAGCGTCATCGGATTCACACAATTACCGCCTTGGAGAATAAATAACGGCTTGCCATCTAGAGGTCCTGTCAGTAAAACATGCGTCTTGCCAAAACGCGTCTCTACATACTCCCGAGTAAATTTCTCACCCAACTCGTTCAAATAAATCTCATACTCTTCAAGTATGCTGCTCTTGCCTTCTTCACTTCTATAAATGGAACTCATGTCTGCCTCCTGCAATATATACTCAAATAACCCATTCTAGTGAATGGACTTGCTAATCAGTGGACCAAAAAGATAAAGAGGGCCTGCAGATGACAGGCTCCTCCATATGTTTAACTAATCATATTCAGATGATTATAGAGCGGAAACTGGAAATTGTAAATAACGATTCTAATAGATCAGAAATAAAGGAGGCATCCTTTGGAAAAATTCCTACTTCCGTCCGTAATCTGCCTTGATTTCGCCCCACTGCTTGGTCTGCCATTTTAGCACTTTATTGCTGTACGTATTCGTCTGGAGCCACTGCTCTGCACGATCAATCATCAGCCAGATCTCTTCCGTGGAGTTGTCCCGTGCTAACGTCGTGGCTACTTTTTTCTGCTTTAGCCATTTCATGGCATTGACCGAGTCGGTATACACCGTTTTGGTACTGCCTTCTTTCTTCAGATGTGCGAGGGCATGTACAATGGCCAAAAATTCGCCCAGATTGTTCGTGCCTTTGGAGATCGGTCCAACAGAGAAAATAATCTCACCAGTGCGGGTGTCCACCCCTTTGTATTCTACAGGTCCAGGATTACCGCGTGTACCCACATCAACGGAGATGCTGTCGTAATCCACTTCCTCTGACGTTTCCATGCCAGCACTTCTTCCGCTACCAGCCGACTTTGTCTTCGACGCTCCGCCTGCACTTGAACCCCAGTTCCCTTTCCATCCAGCACGATACGCTTCTTCTGCGGCTGCTTTGGACTCATATGATTTATATTTTGCTCCGGTATAATGATCCGTCTGCGCTTTGCAATCTGCCCATGTGTTATATACACCAGGCTTCTTGCCTTCCCAGACAACATAGTATTTCTGTTTTGCCACTGTGACCCGCTCCTTTGTTCACTTCATCAATACCCTATTGTAAACGATCCGGTGGGCGGAATGAAAGCTACGGATTTAGCCAACTGCATAATTCCCTTATCTCCAGAACAGCCTAAGAAGCAAAGAGCAAACTGGAATAGAAAGGAATATACGTATGGACTGGATATGGAAATCCGTTTTACTTGTTCTTGTCGGCATGATCCTGCTGAGAATTGCAGGACGCAAGTCAATCTCCCAGATGAGTGTGGTTACAACGGTCATCATGATCTCCATCGGAACAACGATTGTGCAGCCCATCGCAAATCATGAACTTGGTAAACCGATTGGATCAGCATCGGTATTTATCGCGACATTGCTTGTAGTGGAACAACTGCAATTGAAATTCAATTTTTTTGAACGGCTCATGAGTGGCACTTCCAAAATCGTGGTAGAGGACGGGAAGGTCATTATCCCGAATCTGAAACGTATGCGTTACACGATGGATCAGCTCGAGATGCACCTGAGGAAGGAAGGTATTACGAGTGTGGACGATCTGGAGATGGCAACGGTGGAACCCAATGGTCAACTCGGTTATGTCCTGAAACGACATGCTCGTCCCGTGACGATTGGAGATCTGGAAGAGATCCTACGAAGTTATGCAATTACATCACGTAGTAGCCCAGCAACGGGAGAACACCCTCAACAAGACAACAGCAACAAGTCTTCAACGCATAGTGATAACTCCTCAGATATTTTTCAAGAAGTCAGCAACGGTGCTCATGCTCATCCCGTTGATCCTAAGCTTCAATAATTGATCCCTACCCCCACCTAAAAAAAACAAAAGACCGGCCCTGTGAGCACTCAACAACATCGCTCCAACAGGTACGGTCTATGTTCACTTCAATTGATTATTGCGAAGATTTCTCCACGTCATCCAGACGAAAGATATAGTCCTAATCAACGTGTACTCAGATAAGCGATGCCCAAACCACCCGTAACCGGGTTCTTATAGATTTCACAATCGACATCGAATACCTCACCAATCATCTCACGAGTCAGAATATCTGCCGGTTTGCCATGGACCACAATATGGCCCTTTTTCACCACATAGAGATAATCGCAATATTCTGCGGCGAGTTCGAGATCATGCAGCGCTGCAAGTATACCAATGCCGAGTCCACGGACAATATTTAGAATTTGAAGTTGGTATTTGATGTCCAGATGGTTGGTTGGCTCGTCCAGGATCAGGAATTCAGGTTGCTGTGCCAGGACACGCGCCAATACCACACGCTGTTTCTCTCCACCAGACAGAGACACGTAATTACGATCTGCATGTCCAGTCAGATGTACTTTTTCCAGAGCTTGCTCCACGATTTCGTGATCCCGTTCATTATCTGTCTCCAGCATTTTTTTGTGTGGAGTACGACCCATCATGACCATCTCGCGCACCGTAAAATCAAAACTCAATTCATTAAACTGACCGACAACGCCCATATGTCTGGAAACGACCTTCGGGCTGGATTTGAGGATATCTGTATTGTCCAGAAAAACCTTGCCTTGCTGCGGTTTGATCACTTTATAAATGCTCTTGAGCAGCGTTGACTTGCCACAACCATTAGGCCCGATCAGTCCAACGAACTGTTTACCGTTCACCTGTAATGAAATATTCTTGATGATGTCCGTGTTCAGCACAGAGATGGATACATTTTCTACGTTCAGCTTCATGGTTAATTTCCTCCAAAACCGTAGCCTTTTTTGACCAGCATATACATAAACATTGGTGCACCAATCATGGCCGTAATAATACCGATTGGCAACTCCACGCTGGATATGAGGGATCGTGCAATAACATCCGTCCAGATGAGGAAAATGGCTCCAAACAGTACGGATACAGGCATCACTTTACGATGGTCGGAACCTACCAGACCTCTGACGATATGTGGAATAATGAGTCCGACAAAACCAATCATGCCACAGCTCGCCACCATAACACCTGTCACCAAAGCGGTTAACAGCATGTACAGTCTGCGATACACACTCAGATTAATGCCCAGCGTAACAGCTGCTTCATCCCCCAACAACATCGTATTAAGAACTCTGGACTGTAAAAGGAAAAATAGAATCGCCACCAGCACGACGATACCCACGAGTGGAAGCTTGTTCCATCCGGAAGCCGCCAGGCTGCCCATGGTCCAGAATGTCACCGTTTTGATGCCTTCAGCATTGTTAGCAAAATAAATAATAAAGTTCGAAAAAGCGCTGCATAACGCGTTAATGACCATTCCGGCAAGCACCAGCTTGACCGACGTCATTTTCCCCCGAATTCCTGCCAAAGTCAGGACTAGTAAGGACGCACCCATCGCACCGGCAAAGGCCCAGAAAGCAACCCCCGTCTGACCTATCCACCCAATCGCACCGAATCCAATAAGAATTGCAAAGGTTGCTCCAAGTGAAGCGCCTGAGGATATACCCAGTATGTAAGGATCAGCCAGCGGATTCTGCACAGCAGCCTGCATAACAGCACCGCACAGGGCCAAGCCTGCACCGATAAACATCGCCATCAGCACACGCGGAAAACGAATCTGCCAGATAATATCGGTAAAGGAACCTGCCTCAATGGGTGTTGCCCCCCACTGAAATCCTGTTAATTTGGTTAAAAGAATACGATATGACTCCGCCAGCGGAATACGAACCTGTCCAATGGAAACCGCGATCCCTACAGAAATAATCGTAATCATGATTAAAGCTGCAATCAGTAAAGCAAACCCGGATTTACTATGAACCAGAGACCCTCTTTTCCCCATACGCTGTGTCTGAACCTCAACCGTCTGTGCCATCTCTTCCCCCATCAATTCATCTAAAATGTAGAACATCATAAATTTAGCTATTTACAACGTGTTTTCTCGGATTATAATTGAGAATGATTATCTTTGTCAATTTAAAAGAAAGGGGTTCATCATTTAATGAAATTCACATCCGGAAGCATGTTGAGAATACAAATAAAACGACGTATCCGCTCACAATTGAGAATTTCATGTAGGTAAAGAGCTGGTTGTAGGTGCAAGCCCGGATCTGGTACTCGGACGGGGCGACCTGTTCGCTGATGCAGACTGGGGCGTAGGTACCGTCGACGGATTGAATGACATGAATATCCGTACGTTCGTGCAAACGACGAATCACAAAGGCTCACTCGATAGCCTGTATAGTGATATTGCACAACTTGGGCAGATCGTCACGGATCAAAGCTTGACATTAGTTTGATAACAAACTATATTACACGTATGAAAACAAGAGACGCTATTTCACTCATATCCAAAATTAAAGAGAAGGTCAACCGCTTTATCCTGGCCGAGATGGCTGAGCAGGGAATCCAGGATCTCGCTACGTCCCATGGAGATATTATCTATGCCCTGTACAATAATCACAGGATGACTATGGCTGAAATCGCCAAAAAAATTGGCAAGGATAAATCCACGGTGACTGCACTTGTGGACAAATTGGTGCGGACAGGATACGTCGTTAAGGAGCGTGATGCAACAGATTCACGAGTTGTTCATGTGGCTTTGACTGCAAAAGGCGAAGAGTTAAAGCCAGTCTTCGAAGAGATATCACAGCGCATGCTGGACGTGTTCTATGGGGACGTTACGGAAGCGGAGAAAAAAGAACTGCTGCGAATTTTAATGAAAATTCATAGCAACTTCTAATTTTTTTTGGAGAAATAGTTTGATATCAAACTAATAGTTTAGAGGAGGTTTTTGGTATGACGGACTACACACAATTTTTACCGGAACATGAGGTAAAGAAGATCGGAGAACATGATTTACACTTGGAGATATTCGCAGGAACCCCGCCTCATGACGAAAAAACAACGACCAAGAAGCCCCCACTGCTGTTCGTACACGGTGCATACACAGGCAGCTGGATGTGGAGCAAATATATTCCCCACTTTGTCCAGCACGGTTGGACCTGTTATGTCATGAACCTGAGAAGTCACTACAAGAGTCGGGTCATGGATATGACAAAGATTACGTTTGACGATTATTTGGAGGATATTCGTGAAGTGTTAGCCGAGTTCAACGAGCCTCCCGTTCTCATTGGCTTTAGCATGGGTGGGATTCTCAGTCAAAAGATTGCAGAAACCGTTACTCTGGCAGGCCTGGTTGTGATCGACGCCAGTCTGAGCAAGGAAGTCCATGAGCTAATCCCCTACCCTGAAAGTAATCGTATCACACCTGGAATTATCATGAATGCACCTGTCCGTGATGAACTAACCAGTATAGATGAGACGGCAGAAGACATTGCTTTTCAGCTTAAATATCTGCAATCGGAGTCCGCGAAGGCATTTGCTACCTTTTCAGTTCTTTGTGGAGCCGATGGTGTATCCATTAATGGTGACCTGATCCATTGCCCCAGTCTGGTGATCAAGGCTGTTTCCAGTGAAGACGAAGATCAGAGAGGCAAATTAACTGCCAAGCAGCTGCATGCTGCATATGCCGGACTGTGGGATACGACCCATACGGGTTTACTTGTAGGCCAACGGTACATGGAACCTGTCGATATCATCCTTGAATGGCTGAACAGACAGTTCCCCTTTGAATTAACGGAAAAACCCACAAATTAAAATAAATACCATGTTAAGACCTCCTTTTTACCTTTAATCCTGTATGCAAAAGTTTGATTTTTTCAGATAAGCTTATATGCATAGTTCTGGATAGGATTAAAATATAAGAAATGAGGTTTTATTCATGACCATTAACACCCCCCTCCCAAAACAAAGGGAGCTGCCTTCCATATCTTCAGAACGCCTTCCGTGGGCTGGGCTTCTTGCATTAGCCATGGCGGGATTTATTTGCATCCTCACTGAAAGCCTGCCTGCGGGACTGCTGCCGCAAATCGCAAAAGACTTGGGGATCACAGAGGCTCTTACCGGACAGTTGGTGACTCTTTATGCCATTGGATCACTTGTTGCTGCCATTCCCTTGACTGCTGCTACACGCGGATGGAGGCGCCGACCTCTTCTGCTGGCATGCATTAGCGGTTTTCTTGTCTTTAACACCGTTACCGCCTTATCCTCAGATTATATCCTGACACTTGCTGCTCGTTTTATGGCGGGAGTCTCTGCGGGTGTGTTATGGGGAATGACAGCAGGTTATGCTCGTCGGATGGTCCCGGATTCGTTAAAAGGTAAAGCCATGGCCGTGGCTATGGTCGGCACACCGGTAGCATTAGCCCTGGGTGTCCCAATCGGTAGTTTTCTTAGTTCTTATATCGGCTGGCGCCTCATCTTCGGGATAGTATCCCTTCTGACCGTAGCTCTAATCGTATGGGTTTTCTGGAAAATGCCAGACTTTGCCGGAGAGCCCGCTGGGGAACGTCTTCCGCTGCATAAGGTGTTTTTAATTCCGGGAGTTAGGCCTATTCTGTTTGTTGTTCTGGCCTGGATGCTTGCCCATAACATTCTATACACCTATATTTCTCCCTACCTTGCCCAGACCGTATTTGCTAACAGAGTAGACTTGATTTTGCTCATTTTCGGTATTACTTCCATTGTTGGAATTTGGTTAACCGGAATGCTTATTGACCGGTTTTTGAGGAGATTGGTTATCATTAGCTTGGCATCATTCGCTCTGGCCTCTGTCGTGATGGGAATCGCTACTCATCAACCTGTGATTATTATTCTTGGCGTCATGATCTGGGGACTTACGTTTGGCGGGGCCGCGACACTGTTACAAACTGCCATCGCTCAAGCCGGAGGCAAAAGCACAGATGTCGCCCAATCGATGCTGGTTACAGCATGGAATCTGGCGATTGGCGGAGGAGGCATCATCGGGGGCATCCTTCTTGAAGTATTAGGAGCAGGATACCTTTCTGGGGTGCTGTTTATCTTGCTCATTCCTGCGTTGCTTGTAGTTATGCGTGCTTATAAATATGGATTTCCCAAGTAAGTAAAATAACAGGAAGGCATTTTGCATGAGTTAAACGTAAGACAAAAGAGGAGTTCACTTGATGTGGACTCCTCTTCTGCATTACATTTCAAAGTTTTATAGACTGTAATCTTATTCTGCCTGTGCCAACAGATTTGGTCCTTCCACGAGATTCTTATGTGCAATTGGAGAAGACATGGTGATTAAAGTCATGTAAGTACCGTACGGATCACACTTGTTCTCAAACTCCTCGAGTCCCTGAATGGTGTCTGTGAGGATTTTTAGCAAGTAATTGTACTCCCCGCTTATCCGATAACATTCCACAACTTCAGGTGATGCACGACAGAAATCCAGGAAAGGATAACAATCCCGCGTACGAAAAAGAACATAGGCTGTGCTTTGCTTGCCCAATTTGGAGGGGGAGATCACGGTTCGATATTCCTCGATGATTCCCTTTTCTTCCATTCGTTTGACTCGTTCAGTAACAGCGGGCTGAGATAACCCCACCAATTTGCCTAGTTCGGTCATGGATAATCTCGCCTGATTCTCCAAGTGATACAGAATATGCTGATCTATTTCGTCCATGTGATCCACTCCTTTAAATACATAAGATATATTCACAAATTACCTTAAGTGTATTCGTCAATTCATTATAATGCCTTTAACAAACCATGTAATACAAGATCAATCATTTATATAATAAACACAGTTATCCCGAGAAATCAAATACATCAGTTGGTGAGAGGAAGATAAGCATGAGAAAAAAAGACATGACAACATTGCATAATTATGTGGATGAAGCCATTGACCGCGCTATAAGCGAAAAAAGAATCGTAGGAACAGTTGTACAGGTTGCATTAGGAGGGGAACTGGTATATAGCCGGGCTGCTGGTTTCGCAGACAGGGAGCAAAAGCGTACCATGTCGGAAAACGCTCTGTTTCGACTTGCTTCCGTAACCAAACCTATTGTCTCGACAGCAGCTCTGGCATTAATCTCCCAAGGAAAGCTGAGTCTGCATGATCCGGTGACCCGCTGGCTTCCTGCATTCCGGCCCAAACTTGCCAATGGTCAGGATGCTTTAATAACAGTACATCAGTTGATGACGCACACCGCAGGTTTCACATACCGTTTCTTCCAAGAAGACCAGGGAACCTATGAGCTTGCAGGAGTATCGGACGGAATGGATTGGTCTGAAATGAGTCTAGAGGAAAATCTGCAGAGGCTGGCTTCTGCTCCTCTTCTGTATGAGCCAGGAAACATGTGGAGATATTCCATTGCGACAGATGTACTTGGTGCCGTTATCGAAAAGGTAACTGGGATGTCACTACGAAAAGCTGTTCAAACGCTGGTTACTCTTCCACTCCACATGACCGACACTGACTTTGTTGCGGTGGATTCGGAACGATTGACAGCCGCATACGCTAATGGTTCTGAAAAACCGCGTCTCCTTCATAAGGAGTTGGAGCAGATTCCTTTTATTGAGGGTACTGCTGGCTTCCGACTGTCACCCAATCGTGCGAATCGTACTTCTGCTTACTTATCGGGCGGAGCGGGTATGGTTGGAAGTACCGGAGATTTTCTTACTTTACTTGAAGCATTACGACAAGGAGGACAGCCTCTCCTTACAGAAGCCGTTGCGGCTGAGATGTCTACCAATCAAATCGGTGATCTCGTGATGCCATACTGGCCAGGCAGAGGGTTTGGCCTTGGTTTTACCGTACTTAAAGATCCTGTCGCAGCCGGTACACCGGAATCCCCGGGTACGTGGCGGATGGGTGGAACTTACGGCCATTCCTGGTTTGTTGATCCAAAAGAAGAACTTAGTGTTGCAGCATTCACCAACACGGCACTTGAAGGGATGTCGGGCCAGTATACCACCGATATCTGTGATGCCATCTACGCGAGCATTCGTGAAGGCAAAGAGGCTGCAAGAATTTAAAAAACATAAATACCCGCCCAGTCTGATTGGGCGGGTATATTTATTAACAAAGGTAAGTTTTACTGTCTGTTATTGCTCAAACTTCTCTTTTTGAAAAGATAGATCCCCGCAACAAGGATGAACCACACCGGCGTGACAAACAGTGCAACACGCGTATCCTCGGCCAATGCCAATACCACTAGCACAAACGCCAGAAAAGCCAAAATCAAGTAGTTCGAGAACGGATATAGTGGCAGTTTGAAGCGGCTGCGACTCGCCAGTTCCGGCTGAGTACGACGATATCTAAGATGACAGATGACCATGATACCCCAGACAAAGATGAAGCACACGGTCGACACGCTCGTGATCAGTGTAAATACGCCTTCTGGCATGATATAGTTCAGAACAATCGCAATCAAAATAACAATTGTGGAGAAAAACAGCGCGTTGGAAGGCACTTTCCTGTTGTTCAATCGTGCAAACGACTCGGGTGCGTTGTGATCTTTTGCCATGGAGAACACCATACGGCTTGTACTGAAAATGGCACTGTTACACGCCGAAGCCGCTGATGTTAACACAACGAAATTCACAATGCCGGCGGCAGCCGCAATACCCACAGCGGCAAACACTTGTACAAACGGACTTTCCGTAGGCACAATGGCGTTCCACGGATAAATACTCATAATAATCAGCAGTGCGCCAACATAGAAGAGCAGTACTCGGATCGGAATCTGGTTAATGGCTCTCGGAATAACCTTCTCCGGGTTCTCCGTTTCCCCTGCTGTGAGTCCCACCAGTTCCATGCCTACAAAGGCGAACACCACCATCTGGAACGATATGATGAACCCATGCAGTCCATTCGGGAACCATCCCCCATGACTCCACAGATTGGTGAAGCTCGCTGGACCCTGATCCGTGGTAAAACCTTTGAATATCATATATAAACCAACAATAATGAGTGCCAGAATAGCCACGACTTTAATCAGGGCAAACCAGAATTCCATCTCCCCAAACAACTTGACTGTTGCCAAGTTCATGATTAGCAAAATGACTAACGCAATTAACCCTGGCATCCACTGAGGTACATTTGGAAACCAAAACTGTGTATACAATCCAACGGCCGTAATATCAGCCATGGCAATGGAGATCCAACAGAACCAATAGGTCCAGCCTGTAATAAATGCCGCCATATTTCCCAGGTAATCACGCACAAAATCGACAAAGGAATGATACTGCAAGTTGCTTAACAGCAGCTCCCCCAATGCACGCATGATCAGGAACAACACAACACCCGTAATGATGTAGGCCAGCAAGATGGATGGCCCTGTTAGCTGGATCGTTTTGCCTGCTCCGAGAAACAGACCTGTACCGATCGCACCTCCGATCGCCATCAACTGCACATGTCGGTTCTTTAATCCCCTTGTTAACGTTTCTTGCTGCATGATCAACCACCACTCTCTTTCTGCAAAAATGCTCTCTACGATGCAAAATATTATTACTCATCATATAATAATCTGCTCAGAATACATATCCCTCATTTATATATTTTTTTGCACAGCAAAGAGGCCACCTTTGTAAGAGGTGACCTCTTGATACGCTCGTATTTCATGCCCTTTGCTTTTATAAGCTTAAGTTGCATCCGATCCATACTATCATCAGCCTATGTACATTCCTTTGTTATTCTCATGCCATGTCATGCTGATTATACATATCTATAGAAGTATACAAAAATATAAGCCAAGCATAGAGCGGCAACAACTAAAAAGGTAATCGCTAACGAACGTTCGGTTTTCCAAATTCGAATCGCATTAGCAACATTAATTATGAATAACGCAAGCAAGTTAATGGTACCCGAGTTTGATTGGAACGAGTTGAAAACGATCATTATAAATCCTACGATCCAGATTAACAAAAACCACAGTGGAGTTTTCCGAAAAAGCTGCTTCATTATGATTTACTCCTTATATATTAAATTGGTCTGTGTACAAGATATTCTTCAATAGGAATGAAAATTCCTTTATTTAGGTCATAACCCCAAATAATTAATACGATTTAGACCCAATTTTAAGTATCTTCACAGTAAAAAGGGCTCCCGATAAGGCGCCCTCTGGTCTGTTCAGCTATTATTTTTGCTTTTCCAATCTGTTCTGAGGATATCAATCAGTGTAATTTCATTGCCCTCTTTGTCCGTACCAATTTCAGAGAGCGCGGTGTATCAAATTTTCGATCTTAATGCATCTCCCTACAAATACGATAGGTTCAGAGAACACCATCTTTTTAACGAAAAGCGCTTTTAACTAGCAACTACTTTTGCTTATAAAACTCGTGGTACAGCTTCATTAACGCTCGCTTCTCAATCCGTGATACATAAGAACGTGAGATCCCCAGTTCCTTCGCAATTTCGCGTTGAGTTCGTTCCTCCCCGCCTGCTTCCAGGCCAAATCGACCGATCACTACTTCCTTCTCCCGATCATCCAGGATGTCGAGATTGCGATAAATTTTGCTTTTTTCAATCTTGAGCTGCACTTTATCTACAACGTCGTCGGCTTCTGTTCCGAGGATATCGATCAGCGTAATTTCGTTGCCTTCTTTGTCCGTACCAATGGGGTCGTGCAGGGATACGTCTTTGCGTGTTTTCTTCAGGGAACGCAAATGCATAAGTATCTCGTTTTCAATACATCTCGCCGCAAATGTGGCAAGCTTTGTACCTTTGCCTTGTTGAAAACTTTCGATGGCTTTGATCAATCCAATGGTTCCGATGGAAATCAGGTCTTCCTGATCTTCACCCGTATTGTCGAACTTCTTGACGATATGCGCGACAAGGCGCAGATTGTGTTCAATGAGCAGATTGCGAGAGTGAGCATTGCCTTCAGCCATAAGACGTAAATGTTTGGCTTCATCATCCTCAGCCAGAGGCTGGGGGAACGCATTATTTTTGACATATGAGACGAGTAACGTTAACTCTTTAATGAATAGAGCAATTGCGGTAAACAATCCGGGCACAGATGACACCTCCTGCAGTTTTACAACGATCTGGCCTGAGCACATGTGGGAACAGGGTCGATCTATTGTATGTAGGCAGTGGCCCAGAAGTGCACGTACACTTGAAAAAGGGGATGATCTTGCGAAGATTTCACAGACTCACAGAAACGATGGATCCCACCCGCTGAAGCAGGAGAAATTCTTTTTCCACACTTTCGATAAAATACTTCTTTTCACCAAATAGGACAACATCATTCTGAGCTAATGAAACATCGCTTTTAAAATAGATCACATTGTCCGTTTCCCGAAACGCACCTTTGTAATAAAACATCCTATTTCTCTCCTTCATGTATCTACCTATGTAATTAACTACCCGCTCCATGTGGATCTGCTTCCTTCATGCTAACATATTCTCTCTCATTCATCATGTCATATTCGCACACTAACCAACATAAAGCCCCAGCCCTGTGCAGAACAGAACTGAGGCTACATATCGATATGAATTCCTGTTTCTCCTGTCGATTGCTTCAAGAAGCTAATTCAAATTAAATTATTTAAAGATTCGTTGTGAGAACTGATACAGGCCGCTGTTCCAGACAGATGGTTCATGTCCACCTACATCCTGATACCAGGTATGCGGAATGTTCATGCTGCTCAAGCCGTTTTTGAAATTCTGGCTGACCCATAACAGACCATCACTCGATCCACAGGAGATCCACAACAATTTGAGTTGGCTAGCGACTTGTCCAGGGTTGGAAACCAGCTGTGATACAGATTGCGTATTCGGTGCAGCCGAGAAGGCCCCTACCCAAGCGAAGGTATTCAGATTTTTCAATCCGAAGTTAAGCGACTGCCCACCACCCATGGACAGTCCGGCTAGCGCACGACTATTCTTGTCTTTGTACACTGGATAATTGGCCTCGATATGAGGAATCAGATCCTTGAGCAGGTCTTGCTCAAACCGTTCAAACGCAGCCACTTTGTCCGGAGCAAAAATGTCACCGACTGGACGGTCGTCCTTCATGGCACGGCCATTCGGCATGACAACGATCATCTGGGACAGCTTGCCTTCCGAATACAGGTTGTCCAAAATGTTCTTGGGTTTCATTGCATTGACCCACTCATGCTCATCCCCGCCGATGCCGTGCAGGAGATACAAGACGTTATACTTTTTATTCGGAGAATATCCTGGCGGTGTATACACGGTCGCTTTCCGTGTATTGCCCACCGTTGTGGAGTAATAGGATATCAGATTGGTATTTCCGTGCGGAATATTGTTTCGATAGCCATCAAAACCCGGTGGTGCCGGCACCACCGAAGTATTAGCAAGCGCATTGTTTGCGTCATTGCCGGATACATTCATAGATTCATACGCTGTGTTCTGAGCACCAACCTCGCTGGAATCCGTAGCAAAAGCCATTGTTGGGGCAATCATGGCAACGATCATCGAAAGACTTAAAAGGATTGTAATACGTTTTTTCATCTCAATTTCTCCTCTCAATTTTGTCAAACTTAAGTATGCGTTTCTCGAAGTTTCACTGGATTACGCTTGATGCTGAAGTTCAACTTTTTTCTAACGCGGTGAAGCAAGCTTCCTCTCAAACCAAAATTGAAAGCCCTTACAATAAACAGGTTAGATCACCTCCCTTCCCTTCAGAAAAAACTGAACCTGTAGATTTCACTCTGTTTTTCCGACATGGAATTACTTATATAGTATATTTAAACTTATTTATCCATTTTTCGCAACAATATTTTCATTTCTAGCGATTCAATTCAATGATCTTATAGCATCAGAGTTTTTCTTCTTTCTTCTTTCTTCTCGAATCCTAATTCAAAAATTGTAAAATACTGTTGTTAAATTGAATATTTTACCTTATTATAACTTCCATAGGGGGGTGTCTATGAACAATTTCAATAGATTCATAATAGTTTTCTTCTGAGAGATGCTTTCGCAAAAGTTTCAACGTCTCGTTCGCCAATATCTTTTGCAACTACTTTATTTTCTGGGAGGAAAATGATGATGTTCAATGTACGCTTTTCGATCAAAAAAGCATGGGCTTCATTTCTGGTTATTACATTATTGCTGCCTTTACTTGTCGGGTTATGGCCATCCAATGTCTATGCTGCATCTAACAATGAAGGAAAAATATCCATAACCGCAGATGATGAGTTCACACTTTTTATAAACGGCAGACAGACGGGAAAAGGCACCGACTGGGCCAAAGCCTATACGTTCCCTGTGCCGATTCAATCTGGCATCAATGTGATTGCAGTTCAAGCGAAGGATATAGGCCTCTATGCGGGACTGCTGGCAGACCTTAGCTACGGAGATGAGAATCTGGTTACGGATTTCAACTGGAAAGTATCTGAACGATATATTGAAGGTTGGGAGCAACCCAAATTCGATGATTCGTCATGGTCACGTGCTACTGACTTCGGACGGTATGGCAGTGATCCTTGGAAACAGATTAGTGGCATGCCTGAGGAGACCAGTGCACGCTGGATCTGGGCAGGCAAGACCAATGTGAATGCTCCAGTTTCAGAAGCATATTTTCGAATCTCATTTAACGTCTCTGAAGATGGACTGGCTATTAGCAATCCCATTTCTTCTTCAGGTCAATTCGAGCAAGTCGATTATCAGTTAAAACCGACCCAACCCATGCCTGCTTCCATGGTGAAGAGACTTCCCGTGGTAAATGCCGTCTTTGAAACGGTGGAAGAGAAAGGTTCAATAGAACTTAGCACCCAAGAGGCTGCCCAAATCGGTAATAACCTAGCTCCTGGTCAGATCTTTCTCGATCAGTCCTCTGCCCGGGCTATCAAAGTTACAAGCGTCAATAGAAGCTCTGGTGGTATGCGGGTAGATTACATCACTCCGGGTGTGGAGGAATTGTTCGATTACTATGATATTCCCGAGCAGGAGGTCTCGTTCGAAGAGCGTAATATCGTCATGCCTGATCCTGAGATGGTATTGGATAGCAAGGAATGGCTTGTTCATGAAACCCCTTCCTTGTTAGAGACCGATATAACTGACGATGCTGAAATGCGACAGTTCAACATCGACAACACGATTCAAAATGATTTGGATGCAAATATGGACAGGGTTGCGGATGCAGAAAGAATGGATATCGCTTCCACGGATATTGCACCCATGGATCTGAATGATGTGATTCGTGCTGCTGGAGCAGGTGATTTTGCCAATTGCAAAAAATCCGGCAATGAGTTTGTCTGTGATTTCAAGAAGGTACTTGTAAATCAACAAAATGCAAACGGTAACAAAGTGTTCGTTGAAGCAGGTGGCAAGCTCACCTTGATTGCACCCAAAGTTACGGGGAAATACGGATTTTGGGGAAAATATGATCTGAAATTTACTGCTGGTGAGAAAGCCAACATCTATATCAAAGGTGATGCCAAGTTCAAAAAAGAGGTCAAGGTTCCAATCATGGGCTTCAATATTGGTGCTGGCAATCTCGGAGCCGTATCAGTCGGCGTTTTTCTGGTCATTGGTATTGACGGCAACGTCACCTTTGAATTTCAGGTCGATCAGGGATACACGGTTACCGCGGGAGTCAAAGGGAAAACACGTGTTTTTATTCCCGTGAAGATCCAGCCTTACAGCAGTGTGAACAGATATCTTACGGTAACCCATAAAATTGAAGGACAGATCACTGCTTGGGCAGGAGCCAAAGCGGAAGTCGGTCTGAAAATTGCCGGCAAAAAAATACTTGAGGTAAGTGTTTTTGCCGGCATTGAAGGCACAGGGAAATGGACAAGCAGCAATAATGTGCCCAGTACCATGTCTCTAAAGATTGATGCTCTCGTCAAAGGAGAAGGAGCTGTATTTAATAAGTCCTTCAAACTCTTCGAGCTGCGCTGGAATTTGGTGAATCTGGTGAAAACCCCTACCAATCCGGGAACCGGACAGAACCTGGCACGAAATGCTGCCATAACGGTAACTTCAACCTATCCCGGGTATTCAGCAGCCCGAATCAATGACGGGGATCGTAACACGGCCTTGGGGGAAAGTTATAGCTGGGCCAATAACCGTAATTCCTCACTTCCCCAATATGTCGTCATTGATTTGCCGGCATCGAGTTCAATCCAGCGAATTGATCTGTATACCACCCAGGGATACCCACTTGCCAATTATGATCTGCAATACTGGAATGGCTCAAATTGGGTGAATCTCGTACAGATTACAGACAATCAAGAGTTAACGCGATCACACACATTTTCAGCAGTCAGTACTTCCAAGATCCGTGTCGTAGCGAGTAAAGGTCCTTCCCATCAGCCAACCTATGTGCGAATCAATGAGCTTGAAATCTATTAAAACAGCATACCCAAAAAGCCTCAGCTCCTGGTTACACAGGATGACTGAGGCTTTCTTGATATCTGTTTAGTATACGGATACTGGATTAACTACCTCTGCACCCTCGGGTGAAGTCTGTCTGTCTTTCATTAACAGACTGATGAACAAGCCCAGCAAACCCAGTGCGGCAATAACTGCGGCATACAAAGGTACAGATATAAGTCCTGTATGGGTAATTGCATATCCGCCCAGATAGGCACCACCTGCATTCCCCAGGTTAAATGCGGAGTGACTTGAGGTAGTCGCAAGTAGCGGTGCTTCACGAGTCATATTCATAATCCGAATCTGAAGTCCCGGCATAATACCAAAAGCGGCAACCCCCCAGAAAAATATCGTGAGCACTGCCAGATACGGATTCTCCAGCGTCAGCGTGAGCACTGCCAGAAGAACAGCAAGGATACCAAAGTTGACGATTAACGAAGGCATCAGCTTCCAGTCTGCCAGACGGCCGCCAACCAAATTGCCCAAGGTTACACCGAAGCCAAACAACACCAGAATCCAGGTCACACTTTGCTCCGCAAAACCGCTAATATCCACAAGCATCGGCGTAATATAGGTGAAGACTGTAAACAAACTTCCGCACCCCAACGCCCCAATAAGCAGAACCAGCAACACTTGGGGACGAACCAGATTCCGGAATTGCTGTCCCAGGTTCGCTGGTGCTCCTTGCGGGAGGACGGGAATGAAACGAATGATACCAATCAACGAAATGATGCCCAAGATCGTAATCGCCCCGAAAGATGACCGCCATCCGAGCTGTTGCCCGATAAACGTACCAAACGGAACGCCAATGATGTTGGCAATCGTAAGCCCCGCGAGAACAACCGATACCGCTCCTGCCCTTCTCTCGGGCGCAACAAGCCGCGTCGCCATGATTGAACCTACACCAAGGAATGTACCATGGGCAAATGCCGTTAAGATCCGTGCCGAGATTAACAACCCATAGGTGGGAGCAATGACAGACAATGCGTTCCCGATAATGAAAATGCACATCAGCAGCACCAGCAGTTGTTTCTGCGGAATCTTGTGTGTAAATACGGTCAAAATCGGCGCACCTACCGCTACACCAAGCGCATATCCCGTAATGAGTTGTCCAGCCTGCGGAATACTTACATTCAGGTCTGTTGCTACATTGGGCAGTAAGCCCATAATAATAAATTCAGTCATACCAATTGCAAAAGCACCTATCGTCAGGCATAACAGGGATAATGGAAACGCCCCTCGTTTACCTGACTGTGAAGCCTGTGGTTGTAATGTGTGTCCAGTCGTGCTCATAGATGTTCTCTTCTCCTGTCTCTTAATCAACGATTTTCTGTCGCCTTTAACCACAAGGCTTCTGTTAGTTGTTCGAACGTTCCACGCATGGCCAGCTTGTCCCGCCAGTGTGCCGGAATACCACTCAATCCATAATAAGCACCTGCGATTTGTCCGTACACCGCACCCGTGGTATCCGCATCATCACCCAGATTAACAGCTAACAATGCGCCTTCCTCAAAACTTGAGGACTTATGAAACGCCCATAGTGCTGCTTCAAGTGAACGAACCACATAGCCGCTGCCCTTAATTTCCGGTGGTTCTTTGCTCTGATAGGAACCCATAACAACCTCTTCAATAGCAGGTGAAAAAGTAGGCTCTTCCCTCCACTGTCTGCATGTCTCCGGCATCAGCATGACGCTCTTGTCCACTCCGCGCAGACCGGCAACAACTATGGCGGCTAGCACTTCACAGGCTTCCACACTTTCCGTTGCAGCATGTGTTGTCCGGGAACTAAGCCCGGCATAGCGGACCGCCTCGTTTGGTTGATTAGCATAAGCCATCACGACAGGTGCAAGCCTCATAATAGAGCCATTGCCCGCCGTCATCGGGTCCGTTGATCCGCTGTAGGCTTCTCCGGTTATCTCAAACCTCTCCAAGGCACTTCGTGTGGCCCCACCGATATCAAAGCAATCGCCTGTGCTGCTCATATACCCGACCTTGTACCAATTGGTGTATCTGCGCATCTGATCTGCAGGATCAAACTCTGCCTTGCGTACCAGACTTTCTGCCAGGCACAGAGCCATCGACGTATCATCTGTCCACTGCCCTGCCTCCAGCCCGAATACGCCGCCACCCACGATATCCCTTACGGGTTCAAATGTGCCCGGGCTACTGAATTCCACGGTAGTTCCCAACGCATCACCCACTGCAAGCCCGATGAAGCAGCCATTGAAACGGTCCTTTTGCAACATGCTTGTCTTCCTCCCTTACTCCATATACTTTCAGAATCTTTCTTCCATTCTCCCACAGGGCCTGATCTGGCGTAAAGCTAATAAAATCCAATACATTCAGCTCCATTTCTTCTATTATAAAAGTGTCGAAAGCTGTTGAACGGCCAGATGATCTAATTTTCATAAAAAAAGTTTTATTTTTTTGAGCTGTAAAAACAGTTTATTCAGTACACCGCTTACATGCAAAAGGGTTAACGGTTTGCAACGTCCATTTTTTTCTGAAAACAAATCATACATGTGAAAATTTTCAATGTGAACAATCATGACGCACTTGACCCTTTGGTTTGTCCTATGTTACGGTTTTATTAGCTTCAAACGCATATTTTTTCCCAAATTAATATTCATTTTCGGATTATTGTGTCAACTAATATCCCGCAGGTCAATGAATACAGGGAATGAATTTGCAGAAAATTTTCATTTTTATCCCAAATTAATTCTGAAACAGGAGGAACAAATTTATGATTAAGGCACTGGTGTTTGATTTCGACGGAACGATTATTGATACAGAGACAGCATGGTATATTGCTTTTCGCGATGCTTACAAGGAACACGGCGTAGATTTAACCCTGGAGATGTATTCACAATGCATCGGTACCAGTCTGAAAACATTTAATCCATATGAGTACCTCATCACAGATTTGAATCTTCCGATCGATCGGGAAGCGTTCAGGGAATCTGTTCAGTTGCAGCACGCTGCATTGATGAACAAAGAGGTGGTTCGTCCGGGCATTCAGAGCTACCTTGATGAAGCGCGTAAAGCTGGACTAAAACTTGCTGTAGCCTCCAGCTCCAAACGGGAGTGGGTTGAACAGCATCTGGAACAATTGAAACTGAAAGACTATTTTGAAGTTATCCGTACCGCAGATGATGTTGCAAATGTAAAGCCTGATCCGGAACTCTACAATCAAGCGCTTGAAGCCCTTGGAGTAACTGCAGACGAAGCCGTAGCGATTGAGGATTCACCTAACGGCGCGCGTGCAGCTGCTGCGGCTGGTATGCACTGCGTAGTCATCTCGAATACCATCACAGGAACACTGGAATTCGATATGCCTCACCAACGGCTGTCTTGCTTGACTGACCTTACATTTAACGATTTGATTTCGAAGCCACTCGTCACTACCGTCTAAGGTCTGCACGAATTTCGCGATTCAATCCTTAAAGGGGGAGTTCATACATGAAAGCTGTACATTTTGGTGCGGGCAATATAGGCCGCGGTTTTATCGGTCATATGTTGTCCGCTTCCAACTACGAAGTCTGCTTTGTCGCACGTAACCCGAAGAAAATCTCCATGCTTCAAGAGAGACAGGAATATCCGATTACACTTGCCAATAGCGATCGGGACACTACGATTGTCAACAACGTGACGGCGATCAATGTGAATGAGCAGAATCTGGTTGCTGAAGAGATCGCTTCAGCCGATGTGATCACAACCGCGGTGGGTGTATCTGCACTCGGAGATATCGCCGAACCGATCGCCAAAGGCATTCAACTTCGCATGAAAAACAATAATCAGGCTCCGCTGCATATTATCGCTTGCGAAAATGCCATCGGTGGTAGCACCAGGCTGAAGAAACGCATCTATCCATTTCTGGATGAACAAACTCGCAAAAAAGCCGAACGTTATGTTTCTTTCCCCAATGCAGCTGTGGACCGGATTGTTCCGGCTCAAAACCACAAAGACCCGCTGCAGGTCACTGTTGAACCTTTTTACGAATGGGTCGTTCATCGTCCAGCACTTCTGGATGGATTCAAGAAAATAGATGGCGTCCACTATGTGGATTCGCTTGAACCTTATATTGAGCGTAAAATGTTTACGGTAAATACAGGCCACTGTGTCGCCGCATACTTCGGCTATCTCGAAGGATTCAAGACGATTAGACAGGTGATGAGTAATTCCACCCTTCGGGCCAAGGTACGCCATGTTATGGAAGAGACGGGTCAGATGCTCATCCAGAAGCATGGATTCAACGCACAGAAGCATAACAAATATATCGACACCATACTGGAACGCTTCGCCAATCCCAACCTGACGGATCAGGTCACCCGGGTTGGACGTTCCCCCCTTCGCAAGCTTTCGCCTCATGATCGGCTTGTTCGCCCAGCGCTGCAGGCCAGTGAATTCGGAATTGAAATTCCCCATTTAACTTCTGCTATGGCGGCCGCAATGCTGTTTAATGATAAACACGACGAGGAAGCCATGAAGCTACAACACATGATTCGCGAAGATGGCATCTCCGCCTTCATCCGTGAACGCATGGGAATTCCCGACGAACATCCCGTTTATCAGAATGTAATCGCCCGTTATCAAGAACTCAGAGGACGCAAGGAATCGACTATACTAACCTGAGTAACGGATCAGGGCATGGGTTCGATCCTGCAAACTGAATAGAAGCATGGCCAAGAAGCCGGGAGGAACCTATGCATCCGCATCGCTCCTTCCGGCTATTTGTCTATACACAGCACGGTACATTGTATCTATATTGTAGTAACGTTAATAAAACAGCGCATCTCCTCTCTCAAGGAAACACGCTGTGTAGGGAATCGTTTTAATTTTACTTAGCCGTCCTGCTTAACCATGTGGCTCATCCCTTTTTTACTCATTCATAATGGAATTAAGGGATGCATATGCCATAGGCAGGAAACCTTCAGAAGGTTCACCAATAGGTGCTTGGATGTGGAAAATGAAACCATTGCCGTCCAGTTCTTTCACAATAAAATACTCTGTTTTCTTATCATTCTGGGACATCATGTACAATCTTGCATCCTTCATCGGCCCGTTACTGAGTTGTTCAGCTGTTAATTGCTTCACTTCTCCGGTCTCGGACAACTCTTCTTTGGCATCCATCTTCAACATATCCAGGTTAAAATCCGCAGGCAGCTTCTCAATCTCTACCTCATAATCCGGATCAATCTTCATTGTTAATTCATGGTCTTCCGCATCAAAAGCCATCGGTTCAAAAACATAAAGTGAATAACCTTTTGCTTGTGCCAGTGTCACTGGGCGTTTCTCGGTCATTCCTTCTACCGTCACTTCCAGCTCTGATGTCTTCGGACGATCGGACGTTACTGTACCGCCTGCATTGGAACCGTTATTGTCATCACTCGATTCAATCTTTGCAATCTCTGTAAGTACCAACTGTTTCGTTGTTGCATCAATCGTTTTCTCTACATATTTGAAACGCACGGAATCTTCGTCATCGATATCATCCAGAGACTTCTGCAAATCTTCGCTCACCTGGAATGACATCGGCTTCTCATTCACTCGAATCTCAACGGTATGCGGATCAGCCCATCCAGTCAGAATACCTTCTGCTTCTATTGCAGCACTTTCATTCGGTTGTTGCTCCGGTGCTGGTGACTGTTCTTCCGTATTATTCACTGGTGGCTGTGCAGCAGGATTACTGTTCCCACAAGCCACAAGCGAGAATCCCATAAGTAAAACCAGGAATGATGCACTGACTTTCATTGTATTTCCTTTTCGCATATGAACACCTCCGTTAGCTTAAACGCAATGATGCTTGTCCATGTTGCTTATCATCCATTGGCTTGGCTGTATACTAGTACTTACACGGGAGAAAGGCAGCTCAATCATGCAAAATGTCTGAATGGTTGCTCAGATCCTCTGCTCAGCTGGCCTGATCCATCTGTACCAGTTTGGCATTGGCTCCGTTAAACGCTTTGGTCTGGAGGTTAAATTGCTTTCGGAATTCAGCAAGCTTCGCATATTCGCTATTCCGTACCCGAATGGCTCGCTTAATCTTAACCAGATTAGGTTCTGCACTTTCTCTCATCAGATCATACAACTGCTCATCTGCACTCAGGCTCAACTGATACGAAGCAACAAAATTTTCCAATGCACGTGCTCTTGCTTCATATTGATCCAGCACCTTTTCCGCCTGTGCCAACGTTTTTTCTTTTTCAAATGATAGTTCTTGCAATGAACTGCGCAGGGCCACCGTCTTCTCGTTGGTCTGTTTCATGGCCTCTTCCGCCTGTTTCAACAACGTTCTTCGTTCATGAATATGACCTGATGCCTGATCCAGCAACGCTTCGAGATCACTGTTTTTGTTCTTGCCTTTGTCCAAAATAGACTTGTATAACTTCATATCTTCCTGCTCATGACTGACCAGCGTCTTCAAACTCTGATCGATCTCCAACCCGCTGAGCACCAATTGGTTCACCTGATTTGCCGCAGGCTCCTGCGGATCTCCACAACCACTTACCAGCAGAATTAGCAATACGCTGACTGCCGCAAGCGCCACCTTTTTACTCGTTAGCACCCAAGTCCTTCCTCTCTTGCATCATCATCTTGTTGTTATATTACAAACGGCTATCTGCGCTAAAATTGGCTACCCAGTGTGCATCCGGATCGTATACTTCGAACTCGTAACCCCGATCCTCGAGTAGCTTCAGAATACGCGGCAAAGCCTGAACGGTCTGCTCGCGCTCGTGCATCAGAATCACTTCCTTATCCCGATGTACACTTTTGCTCACCCGGGCCACAATCTTGTCCGGCTGACCGGGAAGATTCCAATCGAGTGAATCTGTCGTCCAGTCCCACATTTTGAATCCGGCCGCCGCAATGTCACCTCTGAACTTTTCACCGATCTGTGGACTGCTGCCATAAGGTGCACGAATCAGATGAGGTGTAAAACCAATCAGGTCCTGCACCATCTTCTGCTCTTTCTTGAACTCTTTCACAAAGTTTGCCGAGTTGCCGCTCTTATACAGCTTTTTATAGTTATGCGTCATGCTGTGGAGTCCAGGATAACTGCCTTCCTTCAACAGCCGTTTCACTGCTTCGGGATGCTGATTCAACTGACGTCCGATCATAAAAAAGGTAGCCTTTGCCTCATGCTGCTTCAAAATATCCAGCAGTTGTTCCGTATATTCAGTTGGCCCATCATCAAACGTTATGTATGCCAATTTGCGAACCTGGCCCTGGAACCGGGCCGGCTCCTCCTTCGCATCCGGAGTAACTTGTATCATGCCAAGCTTGGCGGGCTGTTCTATTACAGTAATCGGAGGCGGCGCCACAACGCTTTTGATCCAATGCGTCATGCCAAGGAATACATATGTAATACCGGTAACGAACAGTACCAGGAGCATTAGAGCTATGCTTACCCTTCCATACCGGATTTTTCTTCGTTTATGTGTTTTCGTGCGACTTGTGCTAGGCGGAATACTGCCACGTTCTCCCGCTCTCTCTTGTTGAACTCTCACTGTCATGCCACTTCCTTACTTTCATTTTTTCCCGATTATTGGTATATTATCTCGTTTCATGTCTCTATATAGAAGATTAATAGAAAAATGGATCGGGAGAATGACAGAATAGTTACAAGCCCGGTTACAATCTACTTATCTCTTCGTTCTCTTTATCTTTCCTGCGGTTACCTTCTCCTGTATAATGAAGTGATTTACGCTATCAGACTTCAAGAAGGAGCTACACCCATGACAAGCTTGAACCGTGCCGGCAGATCCATTTATCTGTTATTCTTTGTCGGCATTATCGCCATTTCTTTTTCTTCGATCTTTGTACGCTGGTCTACCGCAGATGTTGCGGTCATTGCCATGTACCGTCTTTTTCTAACCAACCTGTTAATGCTGCCTTTTGTCTGGAAATACAGACATGAGATGACGCGTCTACACTTACGGCAGTGGGGCTTGCTGCTTGCATCCGGTGTGATGCTGGCCCTTCATTTTCTGCTCTGGATGGGTTCGCTGCGGCTCACCAGTGTTGCCAGTTCCACAGTTATTCTCGCGCTGGAGCCTATACTGATTCTTGCCGGTTCGGTATGGCTGTTCAAAGCCAAAATTAACCGCATGATGATCATTGGCATGGGCATCGCCCTGTTTGGATCAATCGTCATTGGTGCAGGGGATTTCCAGTTGGCAGGTACTGCTCTGCAAGGTGATATCCTGTCTTTACTTGGCACAATTGCAGTTGCTGTCCATATGTTGCTGGGTCAATTTTTGCGAGCGGGACTTAGTGCATTTTCGTATAACTTCTGGGTATTCTTCGTGGCTGCCTGCACGCTGGCGGTATATAATCTGATCATGGGCCATCCGTTCGGAGGTTACGCTGCGTCAGAGTGGGGAATCTTCCTGCTGCTCGCCATTGTGCCAACGATCTTTGGACATTATCTCTTCAACTGGCTGCTTCAATATATGAATGCCACAACGGTATCCATGGGCGTACTTGGGGAACCCGTATTCTCTTCGTTGCTGGCCTGGATGCTGCTCGGCGAATCCCTCAGTGCATTACAGATGTCTGCCGGGGTGGTCATCATATTCGGGGTATGGATCTTCATTCGATATGGCAAAACCAAACCTCAACCTATTCCTGCTGATGCTCCTATCGCTGGCAAAGGGCCTGTTGAACCTACCACGGTATAACGATTTTTTTCGTAATGCATAGTTATAAACGACTCTACCACTCTCATAAGGCGGTGTATTTTCATGAAAAATATTGTATCCATGCGCTGGCTGCTCGCCAGAATGTATGAACCGGATGTAGTTATTGCAGATTGCAGATTCTTGCTCGGTCAGCCGGAGGCTGGAAGACAAGCCTATGAAGCTGGACATATTCCAGGAGCTGTCTTTCTCGATTTGGAAAAAGATCTGTCTTCTCCTGTGTCTGCACAAGGAGGGCGTCACCCGCTTCCTGATCCGGCTGTACTCGCAAGTCGTCTCTCCAAAGCTGGCATCGGCTCCAATAGTCGTATTGTTGCTTATGACGATCAAGGCGGAATGAATGCATCTCGGCTATGGTGGCTGCTGCGCTATATCGGTCATGAACAGGTGTATATCATGGACGAAGGTTTCTCTGCTTGGCAAAACGCCAAGTTCCCGGTGACCGTGGATGTGCCCGTTCAGATCCCGGCTTCCTTTGAGGTGAACGTACAGCCAGCCATGCTGGCAAGTGTAGAGGATGTTCAGCAGGCTTCGGCAAGTGGCAGTGCCATGCTAATTGACTCCCGTGATGCTCGCCGCTATGCAGGTCTGGAGGAACCGATCGATGCCAAGGCCGGACATATTCCGGGTGCGGTGAATTATTTTTGGAAAGATGTGTTGGATTGGGATGGACGTTGGACAGATACTGGGGTGTTAGAAGAGCGTTTCAGTAAGCTGGACAAGGATGGTGCGATTATCGTGTATTGCGGTTCTGGCGTCTCGGCCTGCCCTAACGTGATTGCACTGGAAGAAGCGGGATATACGAATGTGAAGTTGTATTCCGGGAGCTGGAGCGACTGGATTAGTTATGAGGGGAATCCGGTGGCAACGGTGGAAGAGTAGGTAAAGAGCACAAGTCTACAGTAACTCAAAAACAAATACACCGCCATGCAGGCTGATGCCTGGGGCGGTGTATTTTCAGTGCCTGAGCGTCATCCGGGAATACAGGAGAGATAGAGGCATCGTTGCACGCGAAAACTGATCCAACAAGATCTTTTCCCGCTCAATGAAACAAGATCTGCAAAAGAAAATGAGGGGAAGCATTCATGAGTCCATGAGCCAAGATAATCACCCATATTTTACGATAGCGTGCCCATAAATAACCAAGAAACAGACCCGTAACCCCATGATTTGCAATCACTGTTGCCACATCAATATCCCACTGGCCATTCCCTTGAATGGCGACATGCCAAATGGACCATAGTATTGAAACTAGTAGTATGGCGGGCCATCTTCCAAGCAACGTCTCCAATCGAGTTTGCAGCCATACCCGATAAAAAACTTCCTCCAATACGCTATTGATCATAAAACCAATCAACACCAAGAGAAGGAATTCTGTCATATCGGTTGCTACCATTGTTCCTTCTGGTTGTGCAATTGGGGAATAGAACTTTAGATAACCCCAGACCACAATAACGATCATTGGTGCAATGACGTGTCCGCGAGAGCGAGGCTTTGCCGAGATAAATCCTTGTTGCTTGCCCGTCATTTTGCGACATATCAGCAAGAAAATCAACGGAATGAACAATAGTGTCGTCAATTTGAACGCCAAATAATATAGCTGGAAATGTAATCCTTGCTGGTCTATCGATATCAGAGAAACCGTAAATAAAACGCCTGACAGCAATAATACAATCGATTGAACGACCAAGAATGAAGAATATTATCGCTGAAGCTACTTGGAAAATCATTAGTGAGAAAGGCATTCATCATGCAACGTCAAGAACGATTGCAAAGGAGGCCGGATTATCACAAGGCGCTTTAAGACATTACTTTTCAAAACAAGAGAGCCTATTAGCGTTTGCCATGGAGTTAGTTAAGGAAAAGGTACTTACTCGACTAAGAAATCTGAATGCAAGAGAACTGGCGCCTCAAGAAAGAATTGTTGAATACTTACTCGAACTAGTCCCGACTAATGAACAAACATTATTGGAAATGGAGGTTTGGTTTGCATTTGTAAGCTATGGAAAAACGCAAAAAGGGTTCGACGCCAATTATGAGGACCTCCAAAACGCAATCAACAACTGCATCATGTACTTGAAAAATGAAGGTCTTCTGCGCAAAACCGATGAAGAGAAGGAACAAGAAAAGCTATATGCCTTTATCAATGGGATGGCTCTCAATTTGTATCTAGAGCCGGATAAGATAAATAGAACACGAAGCAAAGAAATGATACAAGACTATATCAATTGGATTATACGTTAAAGGAAAACTTGATGCATAGATCAGGGAGCTAAGTCAGCTGACCCGCGCCAAGCAAAATACACAAGAAAGTCCGGTGGCTACTGGGGAAAAATAAAGACTAAGAGCCCACGTTTTGCGTGGGCTTCTCTGCGCTTTCATTATAATCATGTAGCATTTAGCTGCTTACATTTCCGACTTCTGTCACGTTCAGGTTTAGCTTATGTTTTCGGCATACTTCGTAAAAATCTTTTGAAACAATGGGTTTGAAGATATTGATATAATCCAGCATAAAAAATTCATGCTTGCCAATTCGCTCTTCATGAAGGCAGATTTGAGATACAACTTTGACGATCTTACGTGGAGGCTGTTGTACAGATGCAGCAATGACCGCTTTGCGCCCATATTCCGAACGTTCATAATCGAAAACATCCAAACAATCAAGCTGATGTGCAGTCCAATAGGTTTTTTCAACCGAACGACCATTGTGGTAACACACCGTTGTCGGAATAAACTGTGTGTTTGTTTTAGTTTCCTCCAACAGTTTTTTAAAACGATCTGATACGTGTCTCGTTCCTGTGATCGTCTCAAAATAATCTACATTCAGATTCCGCACCGTAGGCAGTAACTCAACCTCTGCCGTTGTCCCCTCTGGCAACGGATTCTCTATCGCCAAATAATTCATATCTAATTCGGGAGTGAAGGCTGTTCCGCCACTAATAAACCCTCTACGTGGATATTGAGATTCCAGAAAATAATAGTTCAAAAGAATGATGTCTCCTTCCGAGTGAAGTGCTTTTCGATCAATTATACGGGTCAAATAGCGATAAATAAAACACCAAGACAACAAGTTAGATTCAGCTTATCTTGGTGTACGCCCCTCTAATTACTCCGCGGTTTTAAGTAAGTTATCCACAATAAAATCGAGCTATTTGTATAACGAATAAATATCATTATAGAAAAATAAACCACAACTCATATCAATGAGACGTCCTTCTTTGACTGTGGGGATATTATTCCAAATTGAATTGTCTGACAGTTCAACCATTTCTTCAAGTCCGGATCATATATGGATAGATCATGCTATGCAACCATGCCTTATTGATATTGATGGCGCAGGATTCTTCGATCTCGAACATGAGCATAGCTTTCTGGAGTTTCGATTTGGAGATTTTTATCACTACTTAAAAAATAACGATCTCGACCCGGAGCGGATGACATTTTATCGATTTTGCCATCATTTGTCCTTGATATCAGGAGGACTGAAACTGCTTCACAGACAATTCCCCGATCAGCAATTCGCTAGGGGTCTCGCGGAGTATCATGCCAGATGTGCAGTTCAGATGCTTTCATGAATATGGATACAACCCCGGAAGGAGATTTGAGCATGGAATTTATTCACGAAGATGAAAAACTTGCAGTGATCGTTATTCAAGCCATTCACACTGGAGATATTCCAACGTTAGAGCAACTGCTGGCAGAGAATCCGGGATTGGCAAAGATAAGAATATTGGAAAGAAAGCCTGACAACGTAGATGCAGATTCTAGTATCTATCGAACACTGCTGCACGTGGTGACGGATTGGCCGGGGCACTTCCCTAATGGAGCGGATACCGTGCGAGTATTGACCAAGTTCGGTGCGGAAGTGAACGCTCCTTTTGTCGATCCACATATTGAAACACCTTTGCATTGGGCTGCAAGCTCTAATGATGTCCAAGTGCTCGATGCCCTTCTTGATGCTGGCGCAGACATTGAAGCGACTGGCGCGGTGATCGCCGGTGGCACGCCGCTGGACGATGCTATTGCTTTTGCACAATGGGATGCAGCACAGCGCTTGGTTGAACGCGGCGCGATCTTTGCTCTTTGGCATGCGGCTGCCCTTGGAGATATTCACGCCATACTAGAACATTTTAAAGGAGTCAAACTCCCGGAACGTTATCCTTGGGGAACAAACACCTCCCCTTCTCCTCCCGATGCAGTAACCGTTGCCTTCTGGTGTGCTTGCCATGGAGATCAAAGAGAAACAGCCGAATACCTGCTTGACCAAGATGCCGAACTGAACTGGATAGCCACCTGGGATGGAACGACTCCACTGGACACAGCAAAACGCAATTTTTCAGCTGAACTGATCCCGTGGCTTGAGAGTCAAGGTGCCAAATCCGCTAGCGAGATTCACAAGTAGATGAAAGGCTAGCATGAAATTGCCAATCGCCAGCAACTGCGAATATAGTATGAGGAGAGTCCGGTGGCTACTGGGGAAGTGTAGAAGACTCCAACAATTATACACAACGAAAAGGACATCGCCACTTGAGCGATGTCCTTTTTGTTCTGGAGTGATTCTAAAACCGTGAGAGGCGACAAGGGTCTAATTCATTTCTTGATTTGCCATCAATAATTTCACTTGCAGCCAGATGCGCAATCAGCGGCGCCAGCGTAATTGCAGAATGCATTACCGTCAGATAAAGTCCATTCATGTGATCATGGAAGCCCACAATCGGATAACCGTCTTCAGGCATGGGTCTCCATCCAACTTTTATGCTCTCCAGTTCCAGTTGATTACCGTGCTTGAGACTGCGACGCAATGTGTCGTAAGCTCGCTTACCGACCGCCTGTGGTCCGTTTTCATCCGACTCGTCGATATAATCTTCCGCAGCCAGCAGCGTATAATCTGTCAGTTGACGCGCTTCAAATTGCGCATTGGAGATTAATGTGTGTATCAGTTTATTAGCAGTTTTCATCCGAATCAGAATCGAAGGTGACGAAGTTACCGGCACGTGACAACCTAACGGGTTACAAAGTTCGGGTGTACCTGTTCCTGCGGCCAGTACCACAACATCCGACTCCACAAAACCCTTGGACGTATGAACACCAACCAGACGGGAACCCTCTTGCTCCAGCTGTGTAACGTTGGTATCGAACTGAATCTTTGCTCCGTACTCTTGCGCTTTGCTCAACAACAGCTCCGTTACCGCTATAGGGTCCACCGCACCTTCTTCGCTGACAAACATGGCTTCATCTGGATATTCCTTCAGATTGGGCTCCAATGCCTCAAGCTGCTCCCGGTTTAATTTTTGAAAGTGTTGCTCCCTTAGAGGCGGAGTGTCCCAAGTTAGCGCACCATGCCAATGAATGTTCAGTTCGGACAACTCTTGCTGAAGTGTGTGATATTCTTCCACAGCCGCATCGTACAAATGCCAGTATTCAGGAGCCACTCTATGCGTCGTATGTATCCAGGCAAATGATTTTTCCGTGACTTCACGCGCCGCGGCTGAGTGCCGTTCAATAACAGTTACATCTTGATTTCGTTTGGCTAGATGATAGGCCATACACGCCCCAACAATCCCTGCACCAATAATCACAATTTTTTGTTTATTCAAAACTAACTCTCCCTTGTCACCCTATCACCCCAAGGAATCGATTTTCCGAGGTTCGGATGGGTGTGCTCCTTTTTCGTCTTCTTCGCTGTACAGCTTCTCCATATGCTGCATATGGCCGGCTCCCCAGTCGCTCATTGTTTGGAGCACAGGTTTCATGAGCTGTCCGTACTCCGTAATCGAGTATTCGACCTTAGGCGGAATTTGAGGATACACTTCCCGATGCACAATATCGTGATACTCCAGTTCTTTTAACTGCTGGGTCAGCATCTTTTTCGAAATATCTGGAATGGCTTTTTGTAATTCGCTGAACCGCATTGTACCGTTGCTCAGCAGGCGTAGAAGTATCAGAGATTTCCATTTACCCGTAAGGATATCCAAGGCCGTTCCGAATTTGCAATATACCGTCATTCTTATTCCTCACTTTCTGACCATACCCAGGTATACTTTTGGTTACCTGGTTAGGTTTAAGTGCCTACTTCCAGCTTGGTCCTTCTCACTTTAGTATAGAGGCAGATATTAAAATCGAGCAAGTGAGGGGATCAGAAAAGATGAATGTAACGTTATGGATCGTACAACTTATATTGGCGCTAGGTTTCGTATATTCAGGATGGATGAAAACCATTCGTGTCGAGTCGTCAAAAAAGACCTGGGCCTGGGTTAATGATGTGCCAAAAAGTCTAGTTGTTCTGATCGGTATCGCGGAGCTACTCGGAGCGCTGGGCCTTGTTTTTCCTTGGGCGCTGAACATCACTCCGGTGCTTACGCCGATCGCCGCAATAGCTTTGGCTGTTGTCACACTGCTTGGAATGCTGTTTCATATTCGGCGTAAAGAGTACCGGGAGCTCGGCGTAAATATCTTTTTTATAGTTCTGGCATTGATCGTAGCCTTTGGAAGACTATAAAGGAAACGGGGAACGTTTGGGAAAGTGACAAAAAACCACTAATATTATTATATAATAACCTCACCACATAAAAGGCTGGCTTCAACAGCTCATGGAAGGAAGACAACTCTCTATTGAAAGCAACCTTGAATGTACAAGAACACATACTCATCTGGAATTGTGCATCGCTCAAAATCATGGATGTACGACATATTGTCATACAGGCCGACGAGTGCGTACGTCCTTACCTGTTTCCTGCCAGCGCCTTTTTGTACGTAACGAATGGCAATGCGACCGTGATCTTAGACGGAAATGAGCATGCTACCGAACCATTTTATATGCTTCATGGGGGCAAAAACACCCGTCTGGACATCATCCCAACGGACGAATCCTTTCATTATTACCTTATTTTCTACAAAGCCTCCTTACCGCTAACTGGCAAGCAGCATACACTTCAACAACCGGATCAACCATTGCCATTCCACCTCCAGTACGGTTTTATTCCATATCATCCTGCCATCCTCTACGAAATCACTGAGCGAATGCTGGGCGAGTGGAATAAACCCGGACGCTTGGAGCGACTCCATACCAAAACACTATTCTATCAATTTGTATATGAATTGCTCAGACAAATGGATCAACAGCAGGTAAGCATTGTTAGGCCTAACCTTGCTTCTCAGCTTATTCGCTATATGCAGGAGCACTACGCCCAGCCTCTGACGCGGGAAACCCTCGCTCATACATTCCATTACAGCGTCCCTTATCTTTCCAAGTACTTTCGACGCGAAACTGGCGCAAGTCTAATCGATTACTTAATCGGTATTAGGATGAACAAAGCAGTAACGCTGCTGCAAAAGACCGAGTTATCTCTGCAAGAAGTCGCTGCAAGCGTCGGATATGCTGATGTATCCTATTTTATAAGAATGTTCAAAAAACATACTGGAGTCACACCAAAGCAATTCAAGGATGAGTCCGGACAAGTGACGAGAGGTTCTTATCGTCCTATCCTTAGGCTTCGATCATCCATTGCTCCGCGTAAACTCCGTCGTTATATTGATATCAGAGATGATAATCATTATCAACATAGCGAAAAAGGAGATTTACGGATGTATAGAAGCAAACTACCTGTAGGAATTACCCTACTGTTGTGCCTAACTCTATTGGTTAGCGCATGTTCCAGGCCAGCAAACACGAATGGAAGCACTGGCAGTACGCAAAGTCCAACTGTAGGTGCAGAGAGTAATATCAGTAACACCACAAACGGAAGCTCGGAGATGGTAACCTATTCTGCGGTTAACGGTGAAGTACAAATCCCCAAAAAACCTCAAAGGGTCGTAATGGTTGCAGGAGCCTTTACTGGTCATTTGCTAGCTCTTGGCCTTAAGCCTGTTGGAACTGGTGACGAGTCCTTTAACAGTTATACAGAAGGAAAGCTCGATGACGTTGTCAACATCGGTAACGATGTACCCTACGAGAAAATCATGGAGTTGCAGCCGGATTTAATTGTCGTTTGGAATGACCCTGAAACGATCGAAAAGCTGTCCAAAATTGCACCGACCGTCGCTGTTGAATATGGAGTACCTCTGCGGCAGCAATTGATAGATTTTGGCAAGATGACTGGTAGAGAAGAGCAAGCGAAGGCCTGGATCGCAGAGTGGGACGCTAAAATCGCTGAATATAAACCACTCGTGGAGCAAGCAGTAGGTAATCGCACGGTTTCGATTTTTGATACGGGAAGTGCCAAAGAATTTTATGCCTACGGGAGCTTTGGTAGAGGTGGAGATATTATTTATGGCGAGTTTGGCCTGAAGGCACCGCCGATCATTCAGAAGGAAGCCATCGACAGCGGCAAAGGTTGGGCCAAGTTATCACTTGAATTGTTACCACAATATGCAGGAGATTATATCTTTATTAGTGGATGGACAGGGGATGAGAGTGGGGATTCCGTTTTTGAAGGTCCTATCTGGGATAACCTCACTGCTGTCCAGAATAATCACGTTTATCGCGAGGAAAGCCGTGGCTTCGTGTTTAGTGACCCAATTTCGTTGGAAGCACAGCTTAAATTTGTCGTAGACAGCCTAACTAAAACAGAGTGAAATTGAGTAGACCACGGTATGTACGAGGCGAGGAGCAATCCTCGCCCTTTTATGTTTTTGTATAGTTCTTACCTTTCATTTGAAGAGAGTTTGAAAACAAAAGCACACACATAAACAGGGACCTCTCACCATGTTGGCAAGGGTCCCTGTCTTTAAACTTGTTATATAGCCCATTTTCCGTTAAGTGATGGTAAGGCCGCCGCTTGCATATCCGGCTATGGATGTAGCCACATCAATTCCGGCTGTTACTGATGCTGAGAACACCATAAGCAGGCGGTCACCAGCAGATACCGGAATACTCAGTCCTGTAGTCACTCCGCTGGATATTGTGCCCAGTGCCAAAACGCCGGTCAGTGGAGGAGCTAAGGTTACCAATGCACCCGGTACAGCCGTAAAGGAGTTATTAGGTGTAGTGGAACGGAATAATTGTGCAGTTATGGTTACTGTAGATCCAACCAGACTAAGTCCTGCTGTCGTGCTGAAATAAGCGGCCAGTGAAGTAATCGTTCCTGCACGCGATGCCGAGAAAGCAAAGTTAAGCAATGTGCCTGCAGCCCCTGTGAGATCAATAATTCCTCCGTTAACACTTACTCCGGTAGCACTGTTGCCAAAACCAACTAAACTGGAAGTATTCAAAAGTCCACCCAAAACTGTAGTCAACGCAACCGGAAGTCCTGATGCATAAGGAATAATTGTTCCGGAACCTGTCGCACCCGTAGCCCCGGTTGTACCTGCTGTTCCTGTTGCTCCGGTTACTCCCGTTGCACCTGTTGTGCCTGTTGTGCCTGTCGCTCCGGTTACTCCAGTTGTACCTGCCGTGCCTGTTGCTCCCGTTACTCCGGTTGTACCTGCCGTGCCTGTCGCTCCCGTTACTCCGGTTGTTCCTGATGCGCCTGTCGCTCCGGTTACTCCCGTTGTCCCTGCTGTGCCTGTTGCTCCGGTTACTCCCGTTGTACCTGCTGTGCCTGTTGCTCCCGTTACTCCCGTTGTACCTGCTGCTCCCGTTACTCCCGTTGTCCCTGCTGTACCTGTTGCTCCCGTTACTCCGGTTGTACCTGCTGTACCTGTTGCTCCCGTTACTCCGGTTGTACCTGCCGTGCCTGTTGCTCCCGTTACTCCCGTTGTACCTGCTGTGCCTGTTGCTCCCGTTACACCCGTTGTACCTGATGCGCCTGTCGCTCCGGTTACTCCGGTTGTACCTGCCGTGCCTGTTGCTCCCGTTGCTCCCGTTGCACCTGTGACTCCCGTGATGCTTGGGATTTCACCCAGCAATTCGGAAGAAACCAAACGATGGGCTGTTACCAAAGTGCCCGTGCTGCTCTTACCCCATACGGATACTTGAACAGGATCATTAACCACCGCTGGTGTTGAAAAAGTAAACTCGAAGGCATCAAAATTAGCATAATAGTTGTTGGTTATTACTTGATTGGGTACGATGTCAAAAGACTCACTGACATACAGTATTCTTATTCCACTTTCCATGTAATACCCTTGTATTTGTACGGTTGAGTTACTCACATCACTGCGGTTATCAATTCTGACAGTAACTGTCTGAGTCGGTCTTACACCGCTAACAGCATTATTTTCAATCGGCCCTGTTGATAAAAAGCTCATCGCTACATCTCCTTTTTGAGTAGATTTATCTTCTAGCTGTTCTTGACCGATTTTTCGTGCTCTACAACACGATGTGCATCAACCAATTGTCCAGAGGCTTGTTTGCCCCACACTGAAATCCCTACTTCCTCTACACCTTCCACATCTGTTCCAAAAACAAACTCAAAAGCATCTAAATCTGCAAAATAATTTCTGGTCACTGCTTCATTAGGGGCAATATTGATTACTTCACTCACATACAGCGTTCTTGTTGTGCTTAACACATAACCCTGAATGGACACTGTTACAGAATCCACCTCAGCCCGACTTACCAATCTAATCGTTACCTGTTGGGTCGGTCTAACCCCGGAAACCGGATTGTTTTCAATCGGCCCAGTTGACAAAATAGCCATTTTCCCATCCCACCTTTTATGAACCTCTGACTCTAGCAGTATTTGGCATAAGCTCACTAGATAGTAATATTCAAACACTCAACCAACGGTGTGGACAAAACACAGGGGGCAATCACCATTATCACTTAAGAACCTTTTACGCTCAGGGCTTTAGCTATACAAAAACTGGGATATGTACAACAAAGAGAAGAAATTATGCAATGTTAAAGTTGCCAGCAAGTAAAAGTAGATTTTGTTATATAACCAGGATCGTTTCCAGAAAAAAAACGAAATGACCGTTCCCCCGGTAGATTCCAGGGAAACGGTCGCAGCTTAAGACATCTTTTTCTCGCATCTAAGTTTTATAGAATACGAGATAGTATTTTACCATCAAGCCCAATGTTAAACACATAGAATAATAATGGTCTTCTTCATCCTCTACTAAAAATAGAAAAAGATTGTATTATCTTAAAATTGTGATATGATATCGTCAAGTTAATAAACATTTAAAAGAAAATATGAAAAATAATTACATTTAATTGTGACCAAACCTCTTTCTTCGCCAAATTTCAGTGTTCTAACCCATTTTATTGAAAGCGATTACAAAAAGAAACCTGACTGATTATAGCTTTTCTAATCGCACACACAGATGCAAGCTTACTTCGGGTTATAGCCACTCCCTTGCCACTGTGAACACGTACGCGGTGCACAGGTCGTCTGGCTTAAACCATATATGACAACATGAGGATTTAACCTAACAGCAACCTAACCATTATTTCAATAAGGGGGGTGACATGAGGAGAATCTCTTCGTTTTTTCGGTATTTCATCATCACTGCTATTCTGAATTTCAGCTCACCAACCAATCCAATCTCATGGAGGCGAAACGTATGATCCGTAAACCGCTAGTTTTGTTGTTGTCGTGTCTGCTAATCTTTGTCACCCTGCCCGTTGAATCGAGCCATGCAGCCAATGCAGCCGTTGCCAAACTTCCTGGAAACTCCAATTCCCTCATCGATCATAAACTGGGAGCCGATCCTTATGTGCTCGTCCATAACAATCGGGTCTATGTCTACATGACAGGTGATGCATATCTGTACAACAGTGACGGCTCTGTCAGAGAGAACCAGTACAGCACGATCGGGAAAATTAACGTCATCTCATCAGCTGATATGGTGAACTGGACAGACCATGGTTCCATCCCGGTAGCGGGTGCGAATAATGCCAATAATGGACAAGGGATTGCTAAATGGGCTACCCAGTCCTGGGCTCCTTCGATGGCGAAGAAAACCATTGCTGGCAAAGAAAAGTTTTTCCTGTACTTTGCCAACTCGGGTGGAGGTATTGGCGTACTCACGGCGGATTCCCCCATTGGACCGTGGTCCGATCCAATTGGTCGTGCCCTCCTGACTCACGGTACACCGGGTATGTCTGGCGTAACCTGGCTCTTTGATCCAGCTGTACTTGTCGATGATGATGGCTCTGCTTACTTGTATGCTGGAGGTGGCATTCCGAACGATACCAACGCTGCTTCCATTGCCAACCCCAAAACAGCTCGGGTCATTCGTCTCGGTGCCGACATGACCAGCGTGGTGGGCAGTGCTGTGACTATTGATTCTCCTTATATGTTCGAAGATTCTGGCATTCACAAGTATAACGGCAAATATTATTACTCCTACTGCATCAACTTCGCGGGAACACACCCCACTGCATATCCAAAAGGTGAGATCGGATACATGGTCAGCGACAGCCCGATGGGGCCTTTCACGTATAAAGGACACTTTCTGAAAAATCCCGGCACGTTCTTCGGTGTAGGCGGCAATAACCACCATGCCGTGTTCCAATTCAACAACGAATGGTATGTGGCGTACCATGCGCAAACGGTAAGCAAGGCATTCCTCGGTGATGGTAAAGGGTACCGTTCCACACATATCAACAAACTGACACATAATGCGGATGGAACAATCCAGGAAGTTCAGGGGAATATGACAGGTGTACCTCAGACCACTAACCTCAACCCGTATGTCCGGGTGGAAGCCGAAACCATTGGCTGGCAAGCAGGAATTAACACTGAACCGAGTCAAGCGAGCGGTGGACCTGTAGCCAATCAGAATGTCACTAATATTCATAACGGGGATTGGATCGCGGTCGGCAATGTTGATTTTGGCTCAGCTGGAGCCTCCAAGTTCAAGGCCAATGTCGCTTCTACCGGAAATGGCAACATTGAGGTTCGACTGGACAGTCCGACAGGCCCACTAGTTGGAACACTTAACGTAAGTTCAACTGGCGGTTCGCAAACTTGGCGCGAGATGGAGACCAATGTTACCAATGCTACAGGGGTACATCGTTTGTATCTGGTGTTTACAGGCTCAGGCAATGGAAATCTGTTCAAACTGGACTACTGGCAATTCACATCCGGTTCGGGCGGTAACCCTAACCCAAATCCTAATCCCAATCCAAACGTTACCCGTTACGAAACCGAGAATATGACACTTGGCGGCCAATACGCTGGCGTAGTCAGTTCCCCTTTTAATGGAGTCGCTCTTTACGGGAACAATGATTATGCGGCATACAATCAATATTTTGCATTCCCAACCCATCAATTCTCTGTCCGCGGCGCTTCCAACAATAATAATACAGCCCGTGTTGATCTGGTCATCGGGGGTGTAACCGCTGGTTCTTTCTACTTCACGGGAACGGAGCCGACCGTTCAAACCCTCAGCGGCATCACACACGCTACAGGTAATCAGGAAATCAAGCTGGTCGTAACAACGGATAATGGCACTTGGGATGCTTACATTGATTATCTGGAGTACTCGCTTTAATTCCTAGGACATGATCAATTGGGAGGATAGAATATGTGGAAAAAGATCAGTGCTCTTCTACTCGCTCTTCCTTTGCTTATAACATCATTCCCTTTGACAATTCCGGCAGCTTCAGCCGCAACGTTCAGCAATCCGGTTATTTACGCGGATATTCCTGACAGTGACGTCATTCGGGTAGGCAATGCATTTTATATGACAAGCACAACGATGCATATGAATCCGGGAGTCCCGGTCATGAAGTCTTATGATCTGGTCAACTGGAGCATCGTAAACTATGTATACGATACGCTTGGAAACGGGGATATACAGAATCTGAACAATGGACAAAACGAGTATGGGCGTGGTTCCTGGGCGAGCAGCTTGCGGTACAACAATGGTATATATTATGTGGCCTTTGGATCGCTTTCCACGGGCAAGACGTATATTTACCAAACCAGCAATATTGAAACAGGGCCATGGACACCTTACACATTGAACAGTTATTACCATGACCCCTCCCTTTTGTTTGACGGGAATCGAACCTTTCTTGTTCATGGCAGTGATAACATCAGTATCGTTGAGCTGACACCTGATGCCAAGGCCATCAAGTCCGGCGGACTCAATCAGGTCCTGATTCCAAATGCGAGCAGTGTTGCCGGCTCCAACATGATTGTAAAGGCAGAAGGAGCACACATTCAGAAGATCAATGGCATGTACTATGTATTCCTGATTGCCTGGCCTTCGGGTGATGGTCGCATTCAGCTTGCCTATCGTGCAAACACATTGACAGGTCCATACACAGGTAAAGTTGTACTCAGAGACTCGGGAATCGCCCAAGGAGGCATCGTGGATACCACATCCGGCGCTTGGTACGGCTTGCTGTTTCGTGATAGCGGGGCCATTGGGCGCATCCCCTATCTCGTTCCAGTGACGTGGTCAGATAACTGGCCAGTGTTTGGGTTGAACGGCAAGGTTCCCCTTAACATGAATATGCCCGTTGAAGGTCAGCCTGCTGCCAAAATCTACGGGTCCGATGAGTTCAACGCAACCACATCCGGCACCCCCTCAGTAACGCAACTGTTAGTGAACGGCGGCTTTGAGGAAAGTACCCTTCAGCCGTGGGCCAGCAACAATACGGCGACCATCACCGTAACAAATGCCGAAGCGTTCAGCGGTACAAAAAGCCTGTTCGTCAGCGGCAGACAGCAGACAGCTGGTGGTGCCAAACAGATGGTTACCGGCAAGCTGGTACCGGGAGGAACGTACTCTTTTTCGGCAAAGATCAAATACACTACTGGTCCTGCAACCAAAACGTTCAATCTTAGCATCCAGAACGGTGCAAGTTATACCGGAATTACCATTATGGGCAGTGCGACGTTAAGCCGCGGACAGTGGGGTACCATTCAAGGTACGTATACCGTTCCGTCAAATGCAGACCTGTCCCAAAGCTTTATTTTTGTGGAAACACCCTATAACTCGAATCCGGACCCGACCAATGACTTGATGGCGTTTTATGTGGATGACGTCTCCCTGACAAGCAATTCATCTTCCGGCACATCCAGTCTGGCCACATTTTGGCAGTGGAATCATAACCCTGATGCTGCTAACTGGTCCCTGCTCCAGCGGCCCGGTTTCATGCGGTTAACTGCAGGCAAAATCAGCAAAAACCTGTTAGAAGCCCGCAACACACTGACACAACGAACCTTTGGTCCAAAAAGCACAGGGATGACTGCTTTGGATACAGCAGGCATGAAGGATGGTGATTATGCAGGACTCGCTGCTTTTCAGGCCAGATATGGTTTGGTCGGCGTAAAAATGAAGGGCAGCACCAAATCCATCGTTATGGCTAATGCCAGTTCCGGCACCATGACTGAAGTAGCAACTGTGCCATTAAACCAGAACAGAATCTATCTCCGCGTCATCTGTGATTTTACGAACCAGACCGACAAAGCCTACTTTGCTTATAGCCTGAATGGAAGTAACTGGACAACCATTGGTAATACACTTCAAATGTCTTACACACTGCCACACTTTATGGGATATCGGTTTGCACTATTCAATTATGCAACGAAGTCTACCGGAGGATATGCAGATTTTGATTATTTCCACGTAGAATAAATGTAGTTTTATTCGGTTATTAATTTTTCGCTTATGATCAGGAGCTGGACTTCACCATGTGTGGAGCCAGGTCCTTTTCAGTATATTTTATATGAAGAGATTCACCTTTTAACTTCAAAAACCCCGAATCTTGACAAGGATGAAGCATACCTCATGTAAACTTCATGTTCCATATATCACCTCTATAGTAAGATATAGATTAATGTAAACATTATTAATTTCTAATCGATAAGGTGGGTTTTATTTGAAAAATATAATTGTCTTTGGTGCAAGCAAGGGATTAGGCGATGCATTTGTCCGAGGTGTGCCGCAATCCGGTGATAAGGTTTGGGTGGTCTCTCGCAGCAAGCCGGAAAGTCTCTCCGTGGAGGATGGCGTCGAGCGAATATGGATTCAGGCTGATCTTTCCGAGCTTCAGGCCGCAGAGCAAGTTGCCAGCCAACTTCAAGGCGAGACGTTGGATGTGCTTATTTATAACGTGGGGATCTGGGAAAAGGAAGGATTTGAAGAGCACTATACGTTTGATAAGGATGAACCGGCAGATATCAGTCAGCTGATCCATGTGAATGTGACTTCTACGATTGTATGTATACAGGCGTTACTGCCTCAGCTCCGCCAGTCTGAAGCAGGGAAGATCATCCTGATCGGTTCAACAGCTGGTTTGAGCAATGCAGGCAGCAGCCAGGTTTCTTTTGTCGCCTCCAAATTTGCCATACGGGGTATTACGGAAGCTCTAAGAGAGCATACGAGGAATGACCGCATCGCGGTGACATGCATCAACCCGGGAGAACTGGCGGCAGAAATTCCGTATGAAGACGGGATGGAACGTGCACTGGCTGAGTATGGTGGGACACGCATTCCCCTGCAGGATATGGTCGCAATCGTTCGATGTATCATCAGCTTGTCCAAAGCGGCCTGTGTAAAAGAGATCAACATGCCCGCCTTAACGGATACGAACACCTAGATAGCAACCCGTTTACATTAATACATGCGACAAGTGCGCAATACCTATGGAATTCAGGCGTTCATGCTCAGGGATATTTTCATATAACAAATGGGATTTTCCGTCCTTGTCCAGGTGATCACGCATAGCTGCAATCCGTCCCTTGTTAACATCAATAAAACGAAAATCGATTTGGCGCAAATGCTCCAGCCCGGTTAGTCCATCAAAGGAATCCGCCTTGAGCGCCGTATTTATCTCTTTCAGTTCAATAAACTCCAAAGCACGGGCTGTCCATAGATGTTTGGTATCGCGCAACGATTTCATATAGTCCAGTTCGAGCTGTCTGAGAGAGGTCATATGGGAAAAGTCGCATAACTGCTCCAGCTTGGGCAAGGACAGATGCAGATATTCCAGCCCCCGCATCTGTTCGAGTCCCTGAATACTCGTCAGTTTGCGAATAGAGCTTAGCTTCAACATCGAGATGGTCGACTGTATTAATACATCCAGTCCCCCTTTTAACTCACAGTGATCCAGGGACAGATACTGAAGCCTAGGTAGTTCCGCTAACACATCGGCACTTTCGAGCGTGCAGCTCAGAATGAGCGTATGCAGTTGGAGGCATGCCGCAATGGAAGCAAATCCGTTGAATTTGCCACGCAGTTCAAGAAAGGTCAATTGTTTATAGTGTTTAATAAAATCGAGTCCGGTCACCTTTGCAGGTGAGTTCAATCTTAGAAACTGCAGTTGCTCCATCGCACCCAGGATCGTCAAATCCTGTGCCTGCGAAAGATCAAGCTGTAATGCAGACACATGTTTCAACTGTGCCAGTCGCCCCAGAAATCCGGATGAATATACCCCTTTAGGGTCCATATGTGATATGTGTAGGATCAGATCCGGCCGGGCAAAGAATACTTTGGCATCGAGCTCAGCAAGGTCCTCGTATGTATCCGCGTCAACGCGAAAATGAACCGTTGCTCTGCGGCGCAACAGATGCACCGCCTGGTGCATCTTTTCGGCATTCCATGGAGCCCCCTGTATTGATGCATGCCATAACTCACTCACAGATAATCCCCCTTTTCACCCATAGTTCCAATTCATTCCATTATAAACAAGATCACCTGAATGAACCACCACCGATCCCCGTTTTTTCATTCCTTTCTTCTTTTTTCATCCCTTCCCCTTCATCCTTCTCATAATCATGCCTTCCTTTCCGTTGCTTTCAGGATTATTCGACAGAAATCTACATAAAATTAGAGATCATACCGACATATAACTTAGGCGTTTTGAGCTTTTATTAATCATCTGGGGAGATGGAATATGTCGAACATGTTGAACAAGTGGGGGAAAACGGGAGCACGGACATCCAGTATGGCAAATACGTTGTCCATTGTGCTGCTGGTCATTATCGTAGTTGTCTTTGCCGTGCTGGGAACATTTATGTTTGCAAGCACAAGAAACATTCTGGTGAAACAGCAGGAATCCATGCTCCAGACCAAGACACAAGCCATTGTTAGTGAATTTGATGCACTATTCAAGGAAAAGGGCGCACTCGTCAAGCAAATGTCCACCAACACATTATTTCAGCAATACATAAAAACAACAGCATCTGCTGCGGATGCGGCAAGTTCTACCTACGCTGCGGAAACACAGGCGACACTCGCCGCTATCGTTAAGGCAGAGCCTTCGTTTGCCGATGCCTGGGTCGCGGGTCTGGATGGAAAAGGCTTTTGGATTCAAAATGATGGTGTCGTATCTGCACCGGATTTTGATATCCAGTCACGTCCATACTACAAGCCGGTTACCGCTGCAGACGGACTTTATTTCTCCGATCCGTACATTGATATTGCAGCAGGCGATGTACTTATGGGTATCTTTTATCCGATCAAAGACGACAACAACAACACGATCGGCTTTGCCGCAGCGGATATTGCATTCAAGGATATTCCGGCGATTATGGAGAGTTATTCCCTTGGAAGCACGGGCTATTCCATGTTGCTGTCCAAGAGTGGGGAAATTCTGTACCATCCGGATCAAGAGAAGGTATTGAAGGAGAACATCCTGGACAGTACAGGGGACATGGGGGACATCGGCAAGAAAATGCTTGCTGGGGAAAACGGCGTACAACTTATGAACGACAATGGGGAACGTCGTTATATCGGCTACGCTACCAGCAAGGATACGGGATGGTCCGTTGGTCTGACCATATCCGAAGAAGAAGTTCTCGCGGAATTAAAAACATTCACGTGGATTACGCTTGGCGGTTTTGCTGCAGCCACCCTTCTACTTGTGATTATCTGTTACATTACCCTTCGCCGTCTGTTACGCTCCATACCACAGCTGCTGGCTAAGATTAAACAGATTGAACAAGGTGACCTGACTGTCCAACTGGATATCAAATCTAATAATGAAATTGGACAGATCGCCACAGGTTTGAATTCCATGGTGCAGAAAATTCAGGGCATGCTGCAAATGGTCGGCAGCTCGGCGCAAATCCTGAACCAGTCGTCGAATGATCTGCAAGACATCTCCTCACGAACGGCTGTGACCATGAATGACACATCAACAGCCATCAACGAGATTGCCAATGCAACGAATTATCAGTCCATCGAAACGGAAAATATTTTACGCAAAACAGGCTCGTTATCCAGCCAAATTGATGAAATTGCTACCGATGCGCAGGCTATGGGAACGGTCGTGCAGACATCTGCCGATCAAAGCAGCCAAGGACTTGCGGTCG
Organism: Paenibacillus sp. FSL R5-0701; assembly: GCF_037973995.1. Classification (NCBI taxonomy): domain Bacteria; kingdom Bacillati; phylum Bacillota; class Bacilli; order Caryophanales; family Paenibacillaceae; genus Paenibacillus; species Paenibacillus sp. FSL R5-0701. The sequence continues at coordinate 5,115,548 of NZ_CP150230.1, forward strand.
TGGAACAATTATCGAAATGGTCTGAGGAAAACCATCAGTCCACCCAAGCAATGTCCTCTATTATCCAGGAGATTGACCTGAGTCGGAATGAAATATCCAGTTTTGTGGATACAGTCAAACAGATTGCCTCTCAAACGAACCTGCTCGCCCTGAATGCCTCCATTGAGGCTGCACGTGCTGGCGAACATGGAAGAGGATTTGCCGTCGTTGCCGAAGAGGTCCGCAAACTTGCAGAACAGACGGCTCAGGCAACAGAGGAAATCAACAAAAAGGTGAATGTTATTGAAGAGAAAACAACCCTGTCGGTTGAACATACCATGCGCGGTATGAAGATTGCGGAGGAGAATGCCAAATCCGTAGAAGATACCAAACATGTATTCTTTAGTATTAACAAAGACCTGAAAGATCTGCAGCAGCGTATGATGCAGATTACCAACAATACCTCCAATGTACACAAACACAAAGATGAGATATTCCAGGCACTGGAGATTATCTCCTCCACCACAGAGGAGAACTCGGCATCAACGGAAGAAGTAAGCGCCAGCACGCAGGAGCAGCTGGATAGTATCGAACAGGTAGCGGATCTGTCGAAACAGTTGAACCAGCTATCTGGCAAACTGCAAGACGAATTAAGCCAGTTTAAAGTAAAGTCATGATCCGCAAGCTTTCCTCTGCTCTTCTCTTTTAGTCGCTGTCCATTTATTATTAATGAATATGCGTACGAAGAGGATTGGAGGCTGAATCATCATCATGAACTTTGCCAAACGAATGGATCATTTCAACGAAGGAATTTTCACCCGGTTGCTGGAGATCAAACGCCGCAGACTGGAGAACGGGCAGCCCGTTATTGATCTCAGTGTGGGTACGCCAAATATCCCACCTGCGCAGCATATTATAACTGCACTATGCGAGGCCGCAGCTGATCCGGCTAATTATATATATGCTGTGAATGATCAGAGTGAGTTGTTACAAGCTACGAGCAATTGGTACAAGCAGCGCTATCAGGTCGAGTTAGACCCTGCAACACAGATCTGTTCCTTACTCGGTTCACAGGAAGGGCTGGCACATATATCCCTCTCCATTGTCGATGAAGGTGATCTGGTGCTGGTCCCTGACCCCTGCTATCCCGTCTTCGCGGATGGACCGTTACTGGCAGGTGCAGAACTGTATTATATGCCGCAAAAAGAAGAAAACGGGTATGTTATTCAACTTCAGGATATACCGGAAGATATCGCTCATCGAGCAAAATTCATGCTGGTCTCCTATCCCAACAATCCAACAACTGCGATGGCACCAGATCAGTTCTATCTCGACCTGATTGCCTTTGCGAAGAAGTATGATATTATCGTGCTCCATGATAATGCGTACAGTGAGCTCGTGTTTGACGGAAAGTCATGTGGAAGCTTCCTCGCATTCCCTGGCGCCATGGACGTCGGTGTGGAATTCAATTCCCTGTCAAAAACGTACGGACTGGCCGGAGCTCGAATCGGCTTCTGTGTGGGCAATACAACCATGGTCTCCATGCTGAAAAAGTTAAAATCCAATATGGATTACGGCATGTTTCTTCCGATTCAAAAGGCAGCAATTGCCGCCATTACCGGTGATCAATCCGAGGTTGAACGGGTCAGAGCAATCTATGAACAGCGAAGAGACATCCTCTGTGATGGATTCAGCAATCTCGGTTGGCCGATTGCCAAACCTGATGCAACAATGTTCGTCTGGAGCCGGATTCCGGCGCACTACGACAGCTCGGAGCAATTTGCCATGGATCTGGTTACACATGCAGGGGTCATCGCAACCCCAGGTAGTGCCTTTGGTCCTTCGGGTGAAGGGTATGTGCGCTTCGCCCTCGTTCAGGATAATGAAATATTGCAACAGGCGGTACAATCCGTCGATGACAGCGGGATTCTGAAATCCAGCTAACGGGAGCACAATTCGAATGTGCTCAAGCAAATATCCCCTCAAGGTCCACAGGGAACAAGAGTTTCACGTTTGATAACGTGATCTCAACTTCTTGTAGACGTGAGGGGATTTTTTTCATTTTCGAGGACTAAACATTCATGAGGTGATGGTGTATGTGTTGTGCCAGCTAGGGGGAATACAAATCATGATTTGTGTAAACACGTTAAACAAGATCGTAAGATCGTGGGCTAAATGGTGCCAAGTTACAGTAAAAAGCCTGCTCGGAGAGCAGGCTTCTGGTTTGGACTTTTATACAGACTTGCGCCAGTTAGAACGATACATCAGATACAGGAAGTACGGTGTTCCGATGATCGCAATGAGTATGCCTGATGGAATCTCTGTCGGCGCCATGACGGTTCTGCCGATTGTATCGGCGAGCACCAGCATGACTGCACCGGCTAATGCGGATAAAAACATCGAACGTCTTAACTTATTCCCCGTCAATAGCCGAACCATATGTGGTGCAATCAGGCCGATAAAACCAACGGTTCCTACACAAGCAACAGCACCTGCTGCAAGTAATACACCAACTGTCATGGCTAATAATCGTGTACGACGTACTCCGAGACCAAGCCCGGATGCACTATTGTCGTCAAATACCAGCAGTTCGAATCTGCGTGCCAGCCACCAAGCCACCGGTACCAGAATAACTAAAAATAATCCGATAACCCTCACCTGTTCCCAGGTACGAGCATAGGTACTTCCTGTCAGCCAGATATATCCGCTGCTACCGTATACCGCACCACGGACAATCAGAATCTGAATACCTGCTCCAGCAATGGCAGACATCGCGATCCCCAGCAACACAACCGCCGAAGGGTTCAGTCCTTTCTTCCAGGCGAGGGAGAACACCACCACTGCAGCAATAGCTGCACCGATGATTGCCGCAATTGGCAGCAAGTATATCGGAAGACCCGGCCATAAGATGATGACCATCATCGCTCCAAGCCCTGCACCTGAGGACACACCAACAATTGAAGCATCAGCCAGCGGGTTACGTACCGCCATCTGAATGAGTACACCACTGATTGCCAGTGCAGCTCCTGCACCTGCGGCAACAAGTGTACGCGGAATCCGAAGCTGAATCAGCGCGGAGAACAGTCCATCCGATTGGAACAGACTTGGTAACCAATCGGCCAGGGGAATTCGCATACCGCCAAACATCGTACTGAGCAAGATAAGCACGACCGTTATGACTGAGAATAATACAGCCATCGGGCCAAATGCAAAGCGACGCGCAGCTCCTCCTGTGCTCATTGAAGTAGACATGCCTGATCCGTTCGCAGCCTTCATGCGTGTAAGAACAAGCCAGATGAGCCACGGTGCACCAATGATCGCCATAACGGCACCCGTTGGCAGTTCCATGCTGGAGTTATGCACCATCTTGGCAAGGACATCTGCTCCAACCAGGAGCGCTGCGCCCCATATGAACACACCGGGTAAAAGTAATCGATTAGAACGTACACCACTCAATCGAACCAGATGTGGTGCGACCAGTCCCACGAAGCCAATCGGTCCGATTACACTTACAATCACAGCAGCCAGCAATACAGCAAGTATTAACCCTACTGCACGAGCCAATGTAACCTTTTGTCCCAAGGAAGAAGCCGTTGATTCATCCAACTCCAGCATATCCCACTGTCTGGAAAGGATTAACGAGAGAAGGGTAATACCAACCACCCAAGGCAAAGCATAAAACACACCACTCCAGTCATTCTGGACAAGTGTTCCGGAGCCCCAAAGGAACAACCCTTGTGTCTCCATGGAGAAAAAAATATGTAATGCACTTGTAAATGAACCAAGCACCATCGATACAATCATACCGGACAACGCAAGTCGAACCGGGCTTGATGTTCGTCCGCCGCCCATGAAATAAGCCGCAAATGCTGCCAGCAAACCACCTAGTGCTGCGAAAAGAAAAGGCGACTGACTTAACACGCCTGGAAAAGCGATAGCTCCCAGCACCACCACAAAGTACGCTCCTGCATTAATGCCCAGCGTATCTGAAGCAGCGAGTGGATTACGAGTAATCGTTTGCAGCAAAGCGCCCGCAACAGCCAGTGCGCCACCCGCAAGAATACCAATCACTGTACGCGGCATGCGCAAGTACCAGACCATATTGTGCTCTAATGAATCCTGTCTGCCTGTAAGAGCGTCCCAAACGACATGCAAAGGAATGGATGCTTCTCCATAACACAGACTTACAAAAAAAAGCACGATGAGAGCGGTTAGACCGCCCCCATATATGCTTATTGTGCGCCAATTCATAGCTGACTTAGATCCTTGAACCGAACTCATTTGGTAATCGCCTCGACTACCCCATCAACCAATACTTTGGAGGAGATCGGTCCACCAAATGTCCATGTTGTACTATCGAGTTGATATGTGCGTTTTTCCTTCACAAAGTTCAGTCCGTTCCATACCGAGTTATCTTTCATGGCTGTGCCAAAGACGTCATCGTTTGGTTGTGTAATATAAATGAAGTTACTGTCCTTTACATCGGTTAAGGATTCAATGCCTACTGTAGAGAAGCCATAGTTTTCAACTTTGTCCGGCTGCCAATCGTTAACCAGTCCGATTTTGTCCAATGTACCAATCACAACCGAGTTATCGGTAAACATACGCAGGCTGACTGCATTTTGATATGTGAATGCTTGTGTCAGTGCAAAGTTGAAGTTTTCTTTCCCCGCAGCAGCCAGTTTTTCTTTGGCTTCTACATAGTGTTGATCGAGATTACTCAAAACTTCTTTTGCTTTGTCTTCTTTACCGAGAGCTGTTGCAATGTTATTAAAGATCTCTGTCATCTTGTCATAATCATAGCCGTCACCATCATACGGATCATATTCAATCGTTGGTGCAATTGCATTCAGCTGATCGTAGACCGCTGTATTATTATCCGCATTGGCAATGATCAGATCTGGCTTCAATGCAGCAATAGCTTCCAGATTGGGTTCACTGCGTGTTCCGATATCCGTTACACTGTCATCCAGTGCTGCTTCGGATGTTACCCACACTTTATAGTTAGCGTTATCTGCATTACCTACTGGTTGAACACCCAGGGCAACGACATCTTCCGTATATGTCCATTCAAGCGTAACGACACGCTCCGCTGGTTTGTCCAGCTTAAGCTCTCCACGTTTATGCTTCACGGTAACCGGACCTGCTGTCTCTTCAGCCGGAGCACTACCGGAATCACTACCTTGACTTGTATCTGTTGTAGTCGTGGTTTTACCACAACCCGCCAAAACCAGCACAAAGGCCAGCATGATCAACAATCCGTTCAACCCTTTTTTCATATCTCTTTTCTCCCCTATTTGTATGTATTTATATGATAACAATTATCATTATCACTATTGGATTATGCCGTAGGAATGGATTTTTGTCAATGCAAAGTACCTTATTCCAATTCTTTTATGAGATAAAAAAAGGAAAGGGATAGTTCAAAAGCCATCCTTCCCTTCGATTGATTGCTGTTTACATTAACTCAACTGCATCGTAGTGATGCATGTATTATCATTTTCGTATGTAGACAATTGCGTTTCTGCAACCTTTCCATCTCCAACAATGCGAATCAGATAGGTTCTGTCTCTAGGCACCCAAAAATCCATAAATCCGTTTGCACCAGACTTCATCACTTCATCTTTCATAAAGGTGTTGCCTTGTGAACCGTGAATGGTAACGCTGAATTCCTTATTGCTCATTTCCCCCTGACAACCGGTCAAACTATGAATTGCACAGGGATGGGTCTGGTCCACATAGGGTGCAATGGAAAGGAAAAATTCATTTTCAGGCAAATCGTATGTAGTGGTCTTTTTATCTTGATCGGTTACGATTAACTGTTTGGCATTGATGGAGGCAGATTCGGGTGTCTCTTTTCCTGTGCTGATATCTTCCACCAATTTTCGGATGTTGGGCGCATTGGCTTTACCCGCCTCTTCCTTACCTGTATTGCTTGCAAACAGGTATGTTCCGATCACAATCACAACTACAACACTTGCAATGATCCACATTTGTTTTTTCATCTGGAGTCCATCTCCTCGTCCGTTTTCATCAAGTATAATGGAGAACGAAGCAATATGGACTTATACAACAAACAATTCACCAGATTATCACATTATTGGTACGAATCTCTTCGCATCATAGTTGATTGGTTCGAATGGTAGGCTGGGCTCTGGAAACGCAGAGAGCAGCGGTGAAGTCTATGAGCTTCATCGTCCCGCCACTCTCCAGTGCCTACAAGTTCAGACTATTTTGCTGAATAAATAGACTTATTGACTGGATAAAAGACATAAACTTTTATTTTTATGCTGACATAGACTATATTGAGAATCGGAATTAAGGAGTCAGTTTTAGAATGGTCACAGTGGTATTTAGATTGTTATGCAACTGTGCAGGAGTTGCATTCGCATTTACCAGTTGGATCGTGGTCGGAACCGTTGTAACCGTAACAATAACTTCAGTAGATATAGGTCCACCTCCATTACCTGTGAATGGCACAGGTGTTATGGGCGTTCCATTTACCGTGAGGTTGAAATCCGCATTGCCCTGATTATGAATGCTAAAAGAGATCAAGTAACTTCCTGTTTCATTGATTGTTATCGTCGAGGATGGCGGTACAAAAGTAAATGCACCTCCAACGTTAGCCAAAACACCGGTTAAAGTTATTGGAGCGTTTCCTGGAACTGTGTCAGTACCTGTGCCAGGATCTGCTCGGAAAACACTTAGGAAATCGGATATTCCAGCCCCAACTGGACCGGCCGGACCTGTTGCTCCTGCTGGGCCTACTGGGCCTACTGGACCCACTGCTCCGACAGGGCCAACAGGACCTACTGCTCCGGCAGGGCCAACAGGACCTACTGCTCCGGCAGGGCCAGCAGGACCTACTGCTCCGGCAGGGCCGACTGGTCCTGGTATACCAGGAACTCCTTGCAGTCCGATCGGTCCCGGTATCCCTTGAGCTCCTGTCGCTCCCTTGGGACCTATCGGTCCTAGTGGGCCAGGAATCCCTGGAGAACCTTGCGGTGCATTAACAATAACTTTAGGTTTAACTTTTACCACTTTTACCTTAACACCACAATGAAAATGTTTTTTAAATTTACGTCTACAAATTCGTTTCCCATGTCTATTTAACAACCAACTCACCTCCGTGATATTTCTCCACATACTATGTGTATCCATCACGAGGGGCATAGACTATTAACTATAAATTAGAAAATTATAGTGCCTATAATGAGTAAATTGGTCTATGAATCCAGTCTATAACATGAATGCATAGACCAATTTTCAATATAAAATGCAGATAAAAAAGCCAGTTGAACACGAGATACTCTCGAGGTTTGACTGGCTTTTGCTATGCTTATCCCTTTCACACAGGTTCTTCTTATTTTACAATAGTGCTTTGTTTTTCTCATAGAACCGGGCATTGTGAGAAGAGACACCCGCCATATCGGAAGCAGCAGGTTCCAGATACGTCTTGGCACTGTTGACTGCGAGCACCGCATCGTTAAAAGCACCTGCAATCAGTCGAACTTTGCTTCCATAGGTAATGAAATCACCTGCTCCGAATATGCCTGGAATGTTGGTACGCATGCGCTGATCTACGGATACGCCGTAATCTTCCCGCGCCAGTCCCCATTGCACAAGATTGCCAAAATCACGATCATACCCGTGGCTTACGACGACCTCATCCACCTCAACATGTGTGATCTCACCGGTTTCTATATGGGCCAGCTCGACACGATCTATTTTGTCACCTGTACCGTATAAGCGTGAGATGTTAAATGGCGTCATGACGTTGGCTTGAGCTTTCATCTGAGCAACAGGCGACTCATGTCCGGTGAATTCATGACGTCTGTGTGCTACTGTAACTTCACTTGCTATCTTGCCCATTTCATTCGCCCAGTCGACTGCGGAATCGCCACCACCCGAGATCAGAACACGCTTCCCGGCAAATCGGGACAGGTCGGTTATCGTATAGTGCAGATTTGTCAGTTCATATCGGTTGGCACCTTCAATAGCCAGTTTTTGCACTTGAGTCATGCCTCTGCCCGCGCATAACAGGATAGTACGTGTATAATGACGCTCGCCTGTTTTGGAAATGAGTACAAATACACCATCCTCACATCGTTCAAGCTCGGCTATTTCCTGCCCAAACACAATCGTTGGATCGAACGTTCTCGCCTGTCTCTCCAGTGATTCAATCAGCTTCTCACATCGAATCGGATCTATCCCGCCCACATCCCAGATCAGCTTCTCCGGGTATGTACGCATGAATCCACCCAGTTCCTGCTTGGCTTCGATGATCTTGGTACGCATGGCTCTCATACCACTATAAAATGAGGCATACATGCCAGCAGGCCCACCACCAATGATCGTAATATCGTAGATATCCAATTGTGTCTCCGTTGTCATTTAAGGCACCAACTTTTCAACAACATAGTCCATCAATTTTACAGATCCAATCGGACCCACACCCGATACGAATTGGCTTGTCTTCAGCGGGAAGACATGATCATTCTTCACAGCCTCCAGATTCGACCACACTTGGCTTGCTTTCAGATCTTCCATAGATTTCTTCGTGTCATAACCTACAAGGGTTCTGTCTTCCAGGAAAATATAATCCGGATTCATCTCAGGCAAGAATTCCAGGGAGAACTGGCTAAACCAATCTGTAGAGTCTTTGATCGCTTCAGGACTATTCAGACCCAGGATATCATAGAAGAAAACACTGCTGCTTCCTCCTTTTGGACCCATGAAACGGTAACGATTGTGCTCCACCCGGAGAACCAATACGGTCTTGTCTCCCAGGGCTGCCGCAATCTTCTCTTTCGCTTGGGAGGCTTTCTCGTCGAATTCAGTCAGTACTTTGGCAGATTCTTCGGTCTTGTCAAATATGGCAGCCAGCTTCGGCATAGCACGTTTCATTTCACTGTTGGCATCCAGTGCCACCGTAGGAGCGATTTTGGACAATTCATCATATACGCCCTGTTCCATACCTTCGCCAGCTGTAAGGATCATATCCGGTGTCAACGCAAGCAACTGTTCATAGTTATATTGATATTGCTCGACTTCAATGATCTGGACCCCATGTTCTTTCAGATAATCAGGGCGGTATTCCGCTTCAACTTCTGGAGTTAACAAAACGATTTGAGGTGTAACACCCATTTCAATCAGATACTCGGCATAGATTGAATCAAACACCACCAGATTTTGAGGGTGAGTTGGAATCGTTACTTCTCCAAACTGATCCTTTACCACCTTAGTCCCACTTTCAGTCGCTGTTTCTTCTGCAGTACTCGCTGCTCCTTCAGTTGGAGCACCTGCTGTTCCAGCTGTTGCGTTCTCTTCCTTGGTTCCACCGGAACATGCCGCCAGCATTACACTAACCACCAACAGCATGATACCAAACCCTTTAAACCTTCGTGACATGATATACTTCGCCCCTTATGTATATTGATAATGATAATTATTATCAAATAATATCAAAGAAGGATTATTGCTTCCATAGCATATCGTGCGTATTTAGTTGGATTATTGTGCTCTCTCATGAAGTGTTTCCGTAAGGTAGCGAACGATCTGATTGAGAATCAGAGTGTGTCCCGTAATTCCGTGACCGTCTACCCACAGGTGAGTATCGACGTAAAATACCCGATTATTTTTTACAGCCTTCAGGTCATTCCATTGCGGACTCTCCCATAGTTTCCTCATATTTTCTTCAGCACTGAAGTGCTGCATAATCCGCTTTTCCACAAACAGATAATCGGGATTGGCTTGTGTGAGCAGGTCCAGCGAACAAGGGTTAAACCATGCTGTACCTGAATCCAGTGCTTGCGGCAGTGTTAATCCAAGCTGTTCATATAACAAGTGTGATACCCCGTGTGAATGCCCACCCAGATATCGATAACCAAACGCTTCCACCCTCAGCAGCATGACAGTGGACGCGGATTGGATGATGGGTTGCAACTTTCGCTTAGCTAAGCTGACTTCATGTTTCATCTGCTGATGCAGTCTATAAGCCTCTTCTTCTTTGAGAAACCAGGCTGCCAATTGATCGAGCATGGGTTCTACATCTTGATGAAGTCCGGTTAGAATCGGTGCAATTGTGCGCAGCTCCCTTTTGACCTCTTCCGTCAATACGTTTCCTATCAACATCTCCGGTTGAACTTGTCGAACAAGTTCTATCTCCACCTCATACTGTGTAACCTCCAGCATCTGCACTCCATGCGCTATAAATTGTTCATGGTGATGTGGGAACAGCAGGATTGGGGTGACCACTACGGCATGGGGGATGACACCCAGATGAATCATAATTTCTGCACAGATTGGAGAAAGTGATACGATCTTGCGCTGCGTCATCGTCTGCCTATATATCTTAGGTGATACGCCAGTCAACTGTTTGAAGCGTCGGCTAAAATAATGAGCATCTTCAAATCCAGTCTTTTTGGCAATATCCTGAGAGGTTGCAGCGGTTAATAACAGTTCTTCCTGCGCACGGTAGATCCGGTAGTGGGCCAGATAATCCAGAGGTGGCTTACCATATCGCTCACTAAATTTGCGGGAATAATGCCATGGACTAATACCGGCGATCTGAGCTAACTGTGTACGTGTAATGACCTGATCATAATGCTGCTGCATGTAGTCAATGGAGCGAAGTATACCGTGTTCTGGCTTCAACTCGTTATCCGGCTGTTTCCGATATAGATTACTCAACAACTCATATAACAAATGCTGATTGCCAATCCTTTCTGCACTCTGTTCCTGTGAATGCGCTTCACTCCAATGCTGAATGATACTTGCCAAACCTCCACCGGACAGTTGCACTTTCTGATACGCCTCTCCTGATGGTAAATGCCATTCGAACTTCTCAGCCTCCCGCCTATCATGCAGCACCGAATATGTATCGAACTGAACATGCCAGCCTGCCAGATCCAGGTTGCCACCTTCAATGACCTCCATTACGGAGTTCTCTTCAAGCGCAATTAATTCTCCATAGGAGACGTGAACTCGATGTCCATTTATATTCCAGATCGCTTCTCCATCAATGATAAATATCAAGGTGTGACTGAAAAACTGATGCAGCTCGCCTTTCGTTATCCATGCGTTGCTTAGTGCATCCGTTGACTTCCATTGAGCAATCCATTCCATGTTGTCAGACATAGGTTATCCTTTCAAAGGGATTAGTAATCCAGATTTATAGGTTTCACTATATCAAAATACATGATAACTCCATAACCAACAAGCTATGGCTTGAATAAAATGGTGGACAGCTACTGAGCATTTCATACTTGTATTATTCAGATACAAAAACAACAAAAGGCCCGTACCATCAGGCACAGGCTCTTTCTTACAACTTTAATACTACTTATTCAATTAGTACGTTTTACGTATTACTCAATGCTGGGTTTCGGTCACCCCTATCCCCGTTTCTGTCCTTTTCCTGCCATCCAATACGTTAGTCCACCCGAGACACCAAACGCAATAACCACACCAATGCATGTGTGTAACAGATTCAGGCTACCCTCTTCGATGAAGAGCGGGAGGCTGACCAAGCTCGGATTCCCCACCATAGCAAATGCCTTGACAGATAATAATCCAAAATACAGTCCACCCGCAGCTCCACCCAGCAATGCCGCGTAGAAAGAGGATCTTTTTCTCATGTTGACTGCATACAATGCAGGCTCTACCACTCCAAGGAGCGCTGTTCCCGTTGCCCAGAAAGCAAGTCTTCTGGATGCTGGCTCTTTCGAGCGGATTCCGTTTGCAAGCGCAGCCCCTGCTTGTCCTACAATCGCCACTAACATGGCAGCAATCACCATAGAACCACCATTCATAACCATTTCATTAATGATGATGGCAATCAGCCAGTAGTGTAATCCCATAATTAACATCAGTGAGAAGACAGCTCCCAGTAATATCACCGACAACACTGGAGCATTAGCTACTAGTGAATCCAATGCCTCCGGCAGATATTCATCAATCCAGGTGCCGACTGGACCAAGAATCATCAATACTAACGGAACAAGAACCAGTAACGTCAGGAAAGGAGCAACCATCCCTTTGGAGAATTTTGGACTCCATCGTTCAACGACTCTTTCCAGGTAGGCCCCTGCACAGATCGTGAGAATGACCCAGATGGGCGTAGAGTAAAAAGCTGGCTGGGACACAAGTGGCAAACCCAGGAAATGCACCTCTTTTTCCCCCGACATCAGCATGGTCATCTCCGGATAAAACATGAGTCCGCCAATAGATGCTGCAACATAGATATTGCTCTTCAACCGATACGCTGTGCTGATTGCTACCAATACAGGCAGTACATAAAATACACCGTCTCCAATGATCCTGAAGATCGTAAAGGTCTGGCTGTCCATCAACGCAGAAGAGTCCGTAGAACTGTACGTATCCATTAACGCAATAATGGCGACTATAATTTTAATAACAGCGGCTCCGAGAATCGCAGGCATCAAGGGCCTGAATACATCGGATACAAAATGTAAGATCGAGAATCTGTTCTTCTTCGTGTGTCCTTCTTCCTGCAACCCTGTCCCTGTAGATTCCCAAGTGTCCATACCCAGTAACGTATTGTAGATAAGTGAAGATTCATCTCTTATTACCAGATGGCACTGCTCACCTGTTACCCGAATATCTGCTACAACATCTGCGAAGGCAAGAGCCGACATGTTCAATTGTGTACTGTCCTTCAGTACCAGCGTCGTTGTGCCCTTATCGTGTTCTACGAACCTGATGTTCTCCTTGCCACCTGCGAGTTTCAACCAATCTTCAATCTGTGTGTTATGCATTATGTACAATCTCCTCATGTTACGGTAAACCCGTGTTTTGTGATGTGTTATGATCTAATATGCCTCTATCTATATACACATTTCCATGAAAAAACTTCAATAGGATAAAAAAACTAATTCCCCTTACATTGCATGTTCATTTATACAAGGTATATGGACCTATGACATTGTTTACGTAGCAAAAAAAGCCTACTCTTATGTAGGCTCTTATCCATCTTTAATTATGAGTCATACTCTTCATACTCACAACCGACTTCACAGTCATCAGATGGCGATGCACATAAATATACATCCTCATCCTATGACAGTGCCAACATCGCGTTCATATCTTCTTCTGCTGTTGTAATTAACTTCAGTCCAAACATATCCACGAGTACATCCAAGACACCTTCCGATATGAACTCAGGCGGTTTCGGTCCAATCCGAATGTCCTGAATGCCAAGGCTGAACAGGCCGAGCAGGATCGCAACTGCTTTTTGCTCAAACCAGGACAGCACAATGCTGACAGGTAACTCGTTCACAGTACAGCCAAAAGCATCCGCCAAAGCCATTGCAATTTTCACCGTAGAACCGGAATTGTTGCATTGACCCAGATCGATATAACGCGGTATCCCCGTGTCTCCAACCGTACCATAATCCACATCGTTGAAGCGGAACTTGCCACAAGATGTCGTCAGAATTACAGTATCATTCGGTAAAGATGTCGCGAGTTCACGATAGTAGTTGCCACCTTTGCCTGGCGCATCACAACCAGCAATAACGAAGAATCGACGGATATGCCCGTCTTTCACCGCTTGAATAATCTCGGGCGCAAGCCCAATCACGGTCTCATGATGATATCCTGTCGTTAAGACTTGCTCCGACTGTACATTAGCCGCAGGCAGAGATAATGCACGTTCAATCAGCGTTGAGAAGTCATCATCCATAATCTTGGCAACCCCCTCCAGACCCGCCACTTCGTATGAGAAGAAGCGGTCTGCATATGTGCCTTTGATCGGCATGACACAGTTGGTTGTTGCAAGAATAGCACCCGGGAATTGTTCGAAAAGTCTTCTTTGATCATACCAGGCTTTGCCGATATTGCCCTTGAGATGGGCGTATTTCTTCAGCGCCGGATAACCGTGCGCAGGCAACATTTCCGAGTGCGTATAGATGTTGATTCCTTTCCCTTCAGTTTGACGAAGCAACTCCTCCAATGCATACAGATTATGCCCTGTTACCACGATGCACTGTCCTTCGATCTGATTCTGGCTAACCGTAATCGGTTGCGGTACACCAAAGCGGTCCGTGTGCGCACGATCCAGCACGTCCATAATGCGGATTGCTGCATTGCCGACTTTCATCGCCATCTCCAGATGTTCCTGTACATTAAAATTCGAGTTCGTTAATGTCATATATAATGCCTCATGTGTAATCCGATCCACCTCAGGATCAGAATATCCCAACTGGCGTGCATGTGTTGCATAAGCAGCGATGCCTTTTAACGCAAAAATCATCGTATCCTGCAAACTTGCGATTGTTTCGTTTTTGCCGCATACCCCTACCACGGTACACCCGCCACTCGGCGTCTGTTCGCACTGATAACAAAACATATGGTTTCCCCTCCAAACTTAGATTAAACGTAGTTCGTTATGGAATAGCGTAACAGACCCTGATATGAGCAAGTGTGATGGTGCACACAGTTTCTGATCCAATATCTATATATGGTTCTCCAGACTTTCATCCAAACTGGAAATAATAACATTCGAAAAAAGGCATATCTCGGATCATTATGAAAAATACTGTGTACAGCTAAAAAACGTATAAATCCATAATCTTAAAAAAATACGAAAATGAAACGATTCTAGATTTTGCCCGTAAGGGTAATACACAGAGAAATCTAATATTCAAGGAGCTGGTCAATTGCAACATTACAGACACAGTGCGGAGGAAACCCTTCAGGATGTACAGAGTTCCTCCAAGGGACTTACGACCTCCGAAGCTGCCAAGAGAATTGAAACGGAAGGATATAACGAGTTAAAAGGTAAAGATGCAACACCAGTCTGGAAATTGTTTCTCGAAAATTTCAAAGATCCGATGGTCATCGTGCTGCTGATTGCAGCCGCGGTACAGGTTGTTCTTGGACACCTGATTGAATCGTTGATCATTTTCCTGGTTATTTTGCTCAACGCGGTGATCAGTGTAGTGCAGACCAAAAAAGCCGAAAGCTCGCTCGACGCGCTGAAACAAATGTCTGCACCTGAAGCCAAGGTCATTCGTGACGGGCAGAAAAAAACCATTCCAGCGAGGGAACTCGTTCCCGGTGATATTGTTATGCTGGATGCAGGTGATTATGTCCCGGCAGACGGCCGTATCCTGGAATCAGGTAGTCTTAAAATCAACGAAGGCATGTTGACCGGAGAATCCGAAGCTGCGGAGAAACACGCCGATACCATCCCGGATGAAGCTCCAATCGGAGATCGTCGCAATATGGCCTTTAGTGGCTCACTCGTCGTATATGGACGGGGCATGCTTGTCATTACAGGAACGGCTCTCAAAACAGAAATCGGCAAAATTGCTGAATTGATTGAAAATGCCGAAGCCAAGAACACGCCATTACAGCGCAAGTTGGAATCATTCAGCAAAAAACTGGGCTTTTTCATCCTGGGCTTGTCGATTCTCATCTTTGGCATTGAAGCCGGTCGTGTATGGTTGACCGAAGGTACGGAGAATATCGGGCCTTCCATCGTAAATGCATTGATGTTTGCCGTAGCTGTTGCGGTTGCTGCCATTCCTGAGGCGTTATCCTCCATTGTGACCATTGTATTGTCACTCGGAACAAATAAGATGGCCAAACAACATGCGATCATTCGCAGACTGCCTGCCGTGGAAGCTCTCGGTTCTGCCAGTATCATCTGTACCGATAAAACAGGTACACTAACGCAGAACAAGATGACCGTTGTGGATTATTACATTCCCCATGGTACCAAGGATGAATTCCCTGATGATCCCGATCAGTGGTCAGAAGAGGAACGACGTCTGTTACATATTGCAGTGCTCTGCAATGATTCGAATATTAATCAGGAAGGCAAGGAACTGGGTGATCCTACCGAAGTGGCCCTCATTGCCTTCAGCAACCGGGTGAACAAGGATTACAATGAAATCCGTGACCAGTTCCCGCGTGAAGCTGAGCTTCCTTTTGACTCGGATCGAAAACTCATGAGTACGGTGCATACCTTCGAGGGACAGACGGCTTTGCTGACTAAAGGTGGACCGGATGTGCTGTTCAGTCGCTGTAGTCATGTGTTTATCAACGGTGAGGTTCAGCCCCTCACACCTGAGATTCGCACACAATTTGAAGAAAAAAATGAGGCCTTCTCCAAACGAGCCTTCCGTGTGCTGGCCTACGCGTACAAAAAATTCGATGATAAAAACCAGGTCACCATTGATGACGAGCATGATCTGACACTTGTTGGTCTGACAGCGATGATTGACCCACCGCGTGAAGCGGTATATGGCTCTATTGAAGAGTCCAAAAAAGCGGGCATTCGCACCATCATGATCACCGGAGATCACAAAACGACGGCTCAGGCGATCGGTGTGGATATCGGCCTTGCCGAACCGGATGATCTCGCCATTACCGGAGCCGAACTGGACAAAATGTCTGACGAGGAGCTGGATAAACAACTCGAACACATCTCGGTCTACGCAAGGGTATCACCTGAGAATAAAATCCGGATTGTGCGTGCATGGCAGCGTAAAGGCAAAGTTGCAGCCATGACCGGAGATGGAGTTAATGACGCACCTGCGCTGAAACAGGCCGACATCGGTGTAGCGATGGGTAGCGGAACAGATGTCGCCAAGGATGCGGCTGCCATGATTCTGACGGATGATAACTTTGTCTCCATCGTGAATGCGGTCAGTGTTGGGCGGATGGTATTTGATAATATCAAAAAAGCCATCGCATACCTGTTTGCCGGTAACCTCGGCGCCATTATCGCCATTTTGTTTGCCCTGATCGTCGGCTGGGTTAATCCATTTACGGCCCTTCAGCTGCTGTTCATCAATCTGGTGAACGACTCTCTGCCTGCCATTGCTTTGGGTACAGAGAAACCCGAGCCAGATGTGATGCGGCGTAAACCACGTGACATTAACGAGGGTATCTTCGCAGGTGGAACCCTGCAGGCTGTGATTACACGTGGTGTCCTGATTGGTGCAGCTGTTATTGTGTCCCAATATATTGGACTTGGCATCTCGGAGGAAATCAGTGTGGCTATGGCCTTCACCACCCTGATTCTGGCACGCAGTCTGCAAACTTTTGCAGCACGTTCCAATACACAGACCATCTTCCAGGTGGGCTTCATGACCAATAAATTCGTGCTTGGCTCCATTCTGGTATGTCTCTGTCTCTATGCAATCACACTGATTCCAGGTGTTCGCGGTGTCTTCGCTATCCCGGATACATTCGGTTGGAATGAGTTCCTGATTGCAGGCGGACTTGCTCTTGCTGCCGTCATTCTGATGGATGTCATCAAGTGGATTCGCAATCGCGGTAAACAAGTTACTGCGGCATAAGATTTGTAGATATAACATGCACAAACAGGCGCCCGTTATCGGAGCGCCTGTTTATGTATCTAATTATCCCTGTTTAATGCCAAAAGCGATCCAGCGTCCATCAATATCCTCGATCACAAACTCCTTGTTATTATAGTCTGTATGATTGAGGACTCGTACGATTTTCACATCTGCGTTGATCAATTCCTGTTGAAGCTCTTCCTGGTTCTGGGTAATAAAATATGCATCATATCCATAGCCATATAATTCTCTGTTGGGTATAACTTTCTGTCCATTGCTTTGAGTTAAAATAATCTCGGTCAGATCACGATACAGGCAGACATGAGGTTCTGCGGCATCAAGATATTCGACGACTCGAAAGCTCATCTTTTCTTCATAAAACTGCGCGGTTCGATTCATATCAAGCGTCGGAAATACGCTGTGGGACATTAATAATGCATGAGTCATGGGTATAATCTCCTTCATTTTCAACATGCTAATTACTTATATATCTAGTTACCTAACCGCTGATCCATCTGCTTATGTATGCTTCAATGATCATTTTAGTTAAATTCAGGAAATCCGTCTATTGTTTATTATTAATATCTTTCTATGCTCATCACATCCGAATGAATTATTATGACATTATTGCCATATGATGAAATGGGGTGTAAAATGATATATTGGTTTTCATCAAATATCTATTAAAGATTCTATCCGAATTCATATTCATACCCAAGACAGGAATGGTACCGTGAAAGATAAAATTGTCATGCCACTCTGGACGTGCTGCTTGTTCATCGTTGTGATGAATACCACCATGTTCAATGTTTCTTTGCCAGTCATTATTCATGATCTTCAAATCACCTCAGACCTGGGGTCTTGGGTCATCTCAAGTTATTCGATTGGTTACGCCCTGTCGACGGTGATCTACAGTCGATTGTCAGACCGTATCCCGGTACGCAAACTGTTAACGGTCGGGCTTCTGATCCTGGGGTTATCTTCATTGCTCGGATTGTTCGCGCATAACTTCGCGATCCTGTTACTGACACGCATTCTGCAATCTGCGGGTGCAGGAGTTATGGCCGGGCTGGGTCTCGTCATTGCAAGTCGTTACATCCCGGTGGAACGACGCGGAGCTGCCATCGCGCTGATTTCATCAGGTAGCGCTATGGCTTTTGGACTTGGCCCCATTGTCGGGGGACTCATTAGCGAGTACTGGGGCTGGAACGGACTTTTTGCCATAACCGTGCTTGTCCTGCTCGCCCTGCCTATATTGCTCTATTTTCTCCCCCGTGAGTCCGTCAAAACAGATCAGCCGTTCGATGTTATTGGTGCCATATTAACCGTCATTAACGCAACTACACTTCTCGTCGCAATCACCCAGCAGTCCTGGTTCTGGTTTGCCATCGGCGTTATCTCACTTGTTGCACACCTCTTGTATATTCGGAAAGCGAGTCTTCCGTTTGTGAATCCACAAGTGTTCCAAACGCCGGGATACACCCGGTTAATCCTTATCGGATTCTGCGTGCTGGTGGTGAATCTGGGCAATCTGTTTTTGATGCCGCTTGTGCTTGCTGATCTATATGGGCGCTCTTCGCTCGCCATTGGTTTGCTGATTGCTCCTGGAGCTATTGTTGCAGCATTCTGCACCCGTTTCGTTGGACGCTGGATCGACCGTTATGGCAATATGCGATTTATGATCATCGGACACACCCTGCTCGCAGCGGTACTTGCCTTATTCATGCTCGGACTGGATCAATCCGCCTTGATCATTACCAGTGGTTATCTCTTTTTCTCACCGGCACTGTCAGCCTCCATGGCTTCCCTGAATAATGAAGCGTCACGAGTGCTGCCCAAAGCCCAGATAGGTTCCGGTATGGGCATGTTACAACTGATTCAATTCTTCGGTGGTTCGGTGTCTGTAGCCGTGTGTGGACTGCTGCTGCACAGCATTCCGGGAGTCTCAGTGGAGGAAGCTTATCATGTGGTGTATGCTTGTCTGTTGTTCATCTGCGTTGTTTCACTCGGGCTAACCGTCTGGCATAGCAGAGCTTCACGCTCAAGCATTAAACCTGTTACATTGGACAATTGATAATTGAGGTTTAAAGTTCAGAACAAAAAGGCTTGCGCCAAGCGCGAGCCTTTTTTAGTTTGGAACAGAAATGCCGTTTTTTTAAAAGTGGATCACTTAATGAACTTGAACTTACCGGTTAATTTCCTGATTTCACCCCACAGCAGCATTCCACTATTTACCGTCCAGTGCGAACTTCCAGGCCTCCATTATGCTTATTGGGGCTTTACTGCTGCTCTCGCCGCCACCTTCCTGCGTCCAAAGTGGTGGGTAATACGCGAATACTTGTCCTGTCTGGAGCTGAGACATATCCTCTTGCCAGCCTTTCCAGCGAAAGGTCTGATAGAACTGCTCCAGATCGCCATTCGCCAGCCAGTTGATGAAACCTGAATATGCCAGTTCTGTCGATTCCCATTCGAGTGTATCCGGTGCAAAATAATATATGTGTCCCGTGCGGCCATACTTGCCTGTATCCAGTCCGAAGAAACCGCCTGCCGCATCATATGCAACGACCATCATACCTTCCAGCACATCTACCCAAGGTTGCTCACTTACACCATTCCAACTGGTGAGACTCCCAGATGTACTGTCACCACCCGCACCAAGCAGCGTGATCCAGCCATGGTCCAGTACAATACCTTCTGTCTCATAAGCAACAGCCCCCAAATAGGATTTGGTGCTTATTTGCAGACGATAGAGGGTATCCTCTCCAGCCTCTTGTTTTGCTGGAACATACACATATGTATTTTGCCCACTAGCCAGGAGTTCCTTGAGTTCTTCCCATGCGTGATTCTCCCGATCTACTAATTCAGCTATCGTTAATGTATTCATGAGCAGTCTCCTCGCTGATTTTATAAGAGCATATCATGGGTTATTAACCCGTTCAAATCTGCTATAATCTATCTTCAAAGCTAAATTCAAGGGGGAAACGATTTGATTCGCGTAGTTATACTTATGATTCCGATTCTGATGGTGCTCGTATCCGGTTGTCAGAATCATACATCTGCCATGAAGGAACCCGTTTCTGTTCAAAAGTCTGATCCCCAGGTCATCCATTACATATCACCCCAAGGAAACGACTCGAATAAAGGAACCATTCAATCTCCGTGGAAAACGTTGCAGCACGCAGCCGACCATGCTTCGCCAGGAAGCACGATTTATTTGCGTGAAGGTGTCTATCATCAGAAAGTCAAAATCACCAAGAGCGGTAATTCTTCCGCTAATCCAACCCTATTTTCAAGTTATCCTCAGGAGCAGGTTATCATTGATGGTAAGGGTTTATCTGTCCGGGGCATTGAAGGGTTAATTGAAATTGAAAATGCCAGTTATATCACGATTCAAAATCTCGAAATTCGTAATTTTACAACCACACTTGGGGGCCAAGTTCCAACCGGGATCTATGTCCACGGAGCAGGTGAGCATATTCAGCTGTTAGGCAACACCATACACGCGATTGCTAGTTATGCAACTCCTGAAGGTCCCGATTTGCGGGGCAGGGATGCCCACGGTATTGCCATTTATGGCACAGAGCACCCTCAAGCTTTACGCGATATCATCATCAAGGATAATGAATTGTATGATCTTACACTTGGTTCAAGCGAGTCACTCGCAGTCAACGGTAATGTTGATACCTTTGCCATACAGGACAATATCATCCATGATTCCGATAATATTGGTATTGATCTGATCGGGTACGAGGGTACATCCGAGGATGATACATACGATCAGGCCCGGAACGGCATTGTACGAGGCAACGAAGTATACGATATTACGTCCAATAACAACCCCTCCTACGGTAAAGACCTGCCCAATGATACCAACTCGGCCGGTGGCATCTATGTAGATGGCGGGAAAGATCATATCATCGACCAGAACCGGGTATATCGGAGCGATATCGGAATTGAGATTGCCTCAGAGCATGCCGGACGTTCAACCAGCAATATTACCGTGCGTGATAACCTGATTTATTCCAACAGATTGACGGGCATTGCCATGGGAGGTTATGACGAGGAACGAGGAGCTACCGAGGATAGCAAGATTATGTACAATACAATTGTGGGGAATGATACCCTGAATGCAGGCAATGGACAGTTATTCATGCAGTCACGGACAAAGAACAATACGTTCATGCGTAACATTCTCGTATCGGGCAGCTCGGAAGTACTGATATACAACGAATATACTAGCAATACCGGCAATGTGTTTGACCATAATGTCTATTACTCACCAGGTGAGCAGGAAGATGCCCTGTGGGTTTGGAAAAATAAAGCCTACTCCGGCATCGCTGCCTACATCAAGGGATCTGGCAATGATGCCCACTCCATATATGTGAACCCGGCATTTATGGATGAACCGAGCGAAGATTTTCGTCCTCAGGCGAACTCTCCGGCGAAGGCGTATGGTTATCTTGCACCACGGTAAATTAACCCTAAGTCTGCCATCTCAACTTAGTCAATCTGTTTCACACAAATAAAAGGAGCTTGTGCATGCGGGATCATCTCCCTCATCATGCACAGGCTCCTTTTTGCTTTCTTTTGACTTAAACCAATTCTTAACTTCTTACCATCTGAGCTGCATGTGTCACCCGGTTTCGTCCTCCGGTTTTGGAGGCATACAGGGCGTTGTCCGCTCTTTGGAACAAGGTCTGTTCCGTATCTTCCTCGACTACAGTGGCCGCACCAATACTCACAGTAATGTTATATTCGCCCCAATCGGCTGAAGCAACCTGTGAACGATATTCCTCTCCGATGCCACTCGCTTGCTCCTCTTCACAATCCGAAAGAATGATGACAAATTCCTCTCCGCCGTATCGTGCCACCACATCCGTACCTCGTGATACCGATTGCAGCAGACCCGCGAGATTACCGAGCACCAGATCTCCGATCGGATGTCCGTACGTATCATTAATACTTTTGAAATGATCAATGTCCACAACCAGAAGAGAGAAATGACGTTGCTTCTCCTGGAATAGCAATAGTTTCTCAGCCATTTTCTCCTGGAAAAACCTGCGGTTCTTCAATCCTGTCAACAAATCGGTGGAGGCCAGTGTCTCCAACTGATCATTCACTTTGATTAACGCCTGCTCTTTAATTTTATATTCCTCATGCAGTCGTTCAAGCTCCTTGTTCGCTTCTTGCGTCGCTTGATATAGCTCCTGTAGCTTCGTCTTGGTATGCAAAATATCCTTCTCATGTTCGATTCGCTTACGCATGACTACAACGACACAATCTACCACGTTTCCCCCGTTACGGGTCTGGCGAACACCGTTAAGCAGAACAGGAACAGCCTGCTGATCACGGGTACGGAAACTAAAGTACATCTCGTCCACATGTCCATATAACTGGATGTAGGGATAGAAATACGTATGGAAAAACACCTTGTTGCTCACCGACATGGTGGATTCAATATGTTGCCCTATGAGCTCATCGCGTTCATATCCAAGCATCGTAAGCAAAGTTTGATTCATCGACTGTACGACGCCCGAATCAGAGATAGAGAAGTATCCACAGGGCGCTGAATCTAGTTGGGTATCCATCAATAACAGCCTTTCTTCCGAATTTTATGCGCTCGTCAAATAATCCTTAATCATTCGGATCGTTTCTTCCGGTTGACTTAGATGTGGATAATGTCCCTTGGCCGTCATCTGTTGCAACCTGCTATTCTTCAGATGAGCGTGTAAATAATCCCCTACTTCAACCGGGGCAATACTGTCCTCGGAACACTGAAGAATCAACGTTGGTACAGTTGCCTGATCCAGATCAATACGACAGTCAGATAAAAACGTCACTTCGGCAAATTGTCTCGCAATATGCGGATCTCTGGAACAGAAGCTTTTCTCCAACTCTTCCGCCAGATCTTTCCGTTCCGGATTGTTCATCACAATCGGTGCCAGATAACTTGCCCAGCCTATAAAATTAATCTGCATCATCTCAAGCAATTCATCGATATCATTCCGATCAAAACCTCCATAATAACTTGGAAGATCATTCACATAACGTGGGGAAGGCCCCAACATGACAATCTGTTGGAAATATTTGGGGTTCTGAATGGATGCCAGCATGCCGATCATACTGCTGACAGAATGACCGACAAATATGCTATCTCTTAATTCAAGTGCTTCCATAATTTCCAGCACATCCTGGGCGTACCCTTCAAGGTTGTTATATTTAACAGCATCATAATAGTTGATTTGAGATTCGCCAGATCCAACATAATCAAACAAAATTACACGATAGTTTTCGCTAAAAGCAGGGACGATGTAACGCCACATGTCCTGATCACATCCAAATCCATGCGCAAATACAATCGTTTGGCTACCCGAGCCAAGCACTTTAACATTATTTCTAACAAGCACATCAATCGTCATTTCATATCACCTCTCTGAGGTAGTACTCTCTCGAATCATTTGATCTGATTATTATATCGGAAAATGTTGGGATATGGTTTAAAAATTATTAATAACTTCTCTCACCTACCAAAAAATCATGAACCCTGCTCTGAATACGCACTTTACAATCTGACGATCGTCAGGTAAAATCGGTTCAACATGTCGCGCGACAGAGATCAACATTACGGAGGAAAACCATGATTACTTCAACACACAGCCCAACTCCTCAGCAACTCTGGGGTAGATCATTCCTATTTATCATGTTAGCCAACGCATTATTGTTTATGGCCTTTGAGATGTTGCTTCCCACCTTGCCTTTGTTTGTCTCAAGTCTTGGTGGCGAAGCCTCCCAAATCGGGCTTGTTACCGGCGTATTTATGTTTTCCGCCATCTTGATTCGACCCTTCACTTCGGTTTTGGCAGCTCGAATAGATAAAAAGGTTCTGTTAATTATCGGTATCACTATCTGTGCATTAATGACAGGCGCATACTACCTATCGTCAGGTATTTGGATGATTCTTGTATTTCGAGTAATCCACGGATTCGGATTTGGTTTGGCAACGACATATTTTGCAACGATTGCCACTGAAAACATACCAAGAGATCGCCGGGGAGAAGGTATGGGGTATTTCGGCGTAGGGGAGACGGTCGCTATATCCATCGGTCCATTGATTGGAACAAGCTTGTTGTTTAGGTACGACTACCAGAGCCTGTTTATGGGAGGTATGTGCATTTTGCTGTTAGCTCTCCTGATGACAGTGTTTGTATCCAGAAAGCCGAAAACAGGAGGTAGTAGCGAGTCCCTGCAAACTCATGTCCCTTCGGTGAAACTGATTGAAAAGAAGGTACTCTTCCCTTCCCTTCTCATTATGCTCGTTGGTATTGCAGCCGGTTCGATCATGTCTTTTGTGGCTTTATTCGCTGCGGAAAGAGGGTTTGAGAATATAGCCTGGTTTTTCTTCATCGTCGCCATTGCCAGCTTCGCCGTTCGACTGTTCTCGGGGAAAATGTTTGATCGATGGGGACCAGGTTCCGTGTTGTTACCTTCTGCCGTGTTTGCAATCGCGGGGCTACTGGTTCTGATTATCGCCCAGAGTGATGTGCAATTCCTGATCGCCGGTGCGTTATACGGCTTTGGTTTTGGTGCCATATTCCCGGCGATTCAGACCTGGTGTGTGAATCTTGTAGAAGAACATGAGCACGAAAGTGCGATGGCTTCCTTCTTTAACTTCTTTGACCTCGGAATTGGTGGTGGTTCGTTGATTCTGGGCGTGGTGGCTTCTGCATTTTCCTATACGGTGGTGTATGCTATCTCTATAGGCATTTTTGTGGTATATATCTTGTTATATTTGGTATACTCCCAAAAACAGCAGAGGTATACAGCTCGCCAACTGGAGGTAGACATTGAGTAAAAAACGAATCAAGGAAATTGCCATTCAACATTTTAATCGTCTGGGTTACGAGGGGACCAAGATGGCGCAGATTGCCGAAGAGGCAGGCATCCGCAAGCAATCTCTGGCTTATCATTATTCATCCAAAAAAGAGTTATTGCTGGAGTTATATGAGGAAGTTGTGCAGGAGGAACAACAGTTTGTACGCCAATTTTTCAGTAAGTCTGTTACCCAAACTCTGGATCAGCAGTTATATGCCTTTTTGCATGAACACAAAAATCGCTTTCTAACTCATCCAAACGTCGCTTTTATGTATATCCTGTCCTTTATCACACCACTGGAGGTGCATGATTTTGTACTGGCCCAGTATCGAACGTACCTCGGGACACTGAAGGAAGAGCTGGCAGCCGTATTTACCAGACATTCCGATATACGCCTGAGTCCGGAAGAAGCCACCGTAGCCTTTGTCACCGTGATGGATGGATTGGATGTACAGCTCGTGTATGAGACACGGCAATCCTATGAACTAGCTTTGGCGATCACCTGGAATGTCTTCTGGTCAGGCATCCAACGTTAATGAATCGATTACGATGAGATTACACAAATAAAAGGGGCGTCCCACCAGCCATGTTGATGACTTTTGGGACAACCCCTCTATTTCTTTATTTTACGGTTAGGATCACACGTTGATAATGCTTCAACTGATGCTCTCCATCATCTTGTACTTCGGCAACGATATGAAGGGTATCACCCGATTTGGCATCGTCAGGAACGGTAAATGTCACCGCTTCGGTGTCACTGCCCTGCAATTTTATCGTATCCACCTGCTCATCCTTGGCAAGTTCACGATGTAATCCAAGCTGCAGATCACCCGCCATTTCAGGCTGAACTTTGTTCGGTGTTACTTTGGAATCCTCATATGTGTCCGCTTCGAAATATCTCCACCACGTATACGTCAGTTGATCTCCATCCGGGTCTGTGCCTTCCGCGTGAAGAGTAACTTCCTCCCCAGGACTAACACTCAGATCCAACCCTTCTTTAATCGTTAATGACGGATTATGGTTGGCACCTTCGTAAGTGTCTGCAACTGCCCAATCTGCACGTGCTGCAAAATCATCCTGGATATCGTCAAACCATCTCATCAAAGAGTACTCGGCTTCATACCGTTTCGTATAGGGATCGTAATCAAGCACATTGTTTCTAAACAGCTTGTCGTTCACGACGCCAAAGCGTCCACCCCAACCGCCGTAGGAAGGGTCTTCCATACTGCGCAGCCCATTATCGATCAGATAAAAGAAGGAAGGAGAATCACCCTCGGATATAAAATCGTACTTGTCATATTGTGGATTGTTCTTGAGATATTCAGCACTTCCCCGCTGTTCTTCGGCCAGTTCGCCTTCGATCATTTTGCCGTCACCCATCGATGCATACATATCCATCAGCTTGCCATGTCCATTCAAAATATTCTTGATCATCCAGTCACCATGAAGTTTGCTGTTCACTTCTTCGGCATGCATCTTCCATGCATAGGCAAAATGCCAGAAGTTCGATTGGTCATTAAGAATGCGGATATCCGGCCAATTCTTCGCAATGTATTCGTTGTAGCTGTCATCCTGATCCAGAATGATATACAGGACCAGTTTATCACTGACTTTTTTGCGAATCGTTTCCCACTCAGCCGTGTCCTTGTACTGTTCCTCAATCGATTTCAGCGCTCGGGCTGTGGTATTGGTGCCACCCCAGGTCTGAACAATCAGATCACGGGAGTCATCGTCGAGGAAAAGAGTTTCGAGGAACTCGGAACCTTCGGTTTCCTTCTCCATCTCCCCTTTATCGGAAATATTACCGATCTTGGTCATCGCTCGAAGCTGTTCTGGCTCCGGATAGCCCTCCGCATGTTTGGACAAGTTGGGATATATCTCGCCATAGGCATCGATCATGTCGTATACCCACTGTGTGCCTGTCCACCGGAACGGTTTGATCCCCGCTTCCTCGTCTCCAGCATAATGATACACCGAACTGGTTAGTACAATTCCGGCGAGGTCCATCTCATTCGAATACAAGAGAAAACGAATGACCGAGTTCATATCATCCACTTCACCGTCGGTTGTAATCACTGTTCTGCCTTTGGCAGTTTGGTTGTTTGCAGGTTCCTGGGTTTCATTCTCTGTCTGTTCTGTCGGCTGATTCGGTGTGTCACTTGCGGTTTCTGGCGCTTTGGATGCGCATCCACTAATCACCAGGATTACACTGAGACAACCTGCGGCAAAAATATTAAACCATTTTCTCTTGTTATAATGCTCCCCTTTCTTCTGTACAGCGTGACGTTAGTTGGGTTGGGATCAATGCAAAAAAACCCGAACAACAATATGAATGGAACAAAGTCCACGAATAGTGATGTTCAGGTTTTGCCTGCCCGAAGCAGTAACAATCCTTAATTGAGTGAAAGTATATCATGTCCACTCATGAATGTAAACGTATTCAAATGTTTTTTTGAATTTATCTTTGATATAGTATAATGCTTATAGCCAAGAATCAAACGAATCGGCCTGTTATTATATCAATGTTATTAGGAGGACTCAGACATCATGCAACAACTGGATGCGGCCTTGAGCCGTTTGGTGGAACAGCAGGATTTATATAATGAATCTTATGGACTTTTCCAAAATCATGATCTGCGTCCACGCGAACAACATCACCAGCCGGAAGTGGATACACGAATACCTCTTTCTCCAGAACTTCAGTATCTGTACAGTCATTATGAAATGATGGATGCGGATGCGGAAGGTACACTCAAAATGAAAAATGCCGCCGTCGAGATCGGTGATGCCGCAACTATTTCCTTTGTGGCACCTGAACATCTGCTTCGTCAGCAACTGGGGTTCCGCTGGATTGGCATGAATGAACCTTATGAGGAGTCCTCCACTTGGCCAAAAAATCACGTCGTCATCGCAAACTTTAACGATGATCCGTTAATTGTAGATACTGAATCGCCGAACTCTCCTGTATATGCGGCTTTTACAGGGGGAGAACCAAACCGTGTTGCTGATTCGCTGTCAGACTTTTTCAGTGCACTAGCCATCCTGATTGAAGCGGCGCGCACCTATGCCGGAGAAGTAAAAGATGAGGAAACCTATGAAACCAAG
Source organism: Paenibacillus sp. FSL R5-0701 (assembly GCF_037973995.1). Taxonomy (NCBI): domain Bacteria; kingdom Bacillati; phylum Bacillota; class Bacilli; order Caryophanales; family Paenibacillaceae; genus Paenibacillus; species Paenibacillus sp. FSL R5-0701. The sequence continues at coordinate 5,143,837 of NZ_CP150230.1, forward strand.
CCCGAGTATCTGGAGCAAGTTGAACCTTTATTGCAGGATCTATTGGGAGAAGAGTATACTGCACATCTGTTCGAGTATCTGTCCTTTTGTTAAAACAGTGAATTGAAGGAATTGGAGGGGCATCCCTATGAACTATGTAGCCTTGTTGCGGGGCATTAATGTAGGCGGGAACAATAAAATCAATATGAAGCAGCTGAAAGAAACGTTTGAACAAGCAGGCATGCTGGACGTCGTTACCTATATCAACTCTGGCAATATTATTTTTGCCGATCATCAGGAACGTGCCGATGCAAATAGGGAGATATCCCTTTTGTTAGAACAGGCCATCGCCGCTGATTTTGGCTTACAGATCAAGGTAATGGTGCGGAATATGGATGAAGTTCAATGCGTTATTCAGGCACTGCCAGAAGAATGGGTTAATGATGACACCGCCAAAAGTGATGTGATGTTCCTCTGGGACGAGATCAATGAGCCCACCGTGCTGGACCAGCTGCCCATCAAACCGGAAATCGGCACACTGATCTATGTTCCCGGAGCCATTTTGTATTCAGTCAGCAGAGAAGATGCATCCAAAAGTGGCATGAACAAGCTTGTGGGGTCCAAAGTCTATGCTTATATGACCGTAAGAAACGTGAATACCACACGTAAGATATATGCCCTGATGCAAGCAGCAGCAGAGAAATAACTCGGAACCAGCACAATGGATAGTCAGTTGTGTATCGTCCAATTCATATGAAAAAAAGCATGCAGAAAACATCCTTATGGATGTCTCCTGCATGCTTTTCACCATGTTAGGAAACTATTTTTTTCCACTGTGTATTAGTCAATCTGAATGCGTCTGCGAGATTGATCATCACCAGGACGTTTCGGAATCTCGAGCTTCAGCACACCTTCTTCCAATTTGGCCTTAATGTGCTCCTCATCAATATGATCAACATAGAAACGTCGGATAAATTCACCGGATCGGCGTTCCTGCCGAATGATGCGATTGGAGTCATCCTTCTGCTCCACCACATCATTGCGTTTGGCACGAATAATCAATTCATTACCTTGAACCTGAATGTCTATATCCTCTTTGGCGATGCCCGGCAGCTCGGCTTCAACCGAATATTTGTCTACTTCTTCACGAATGTCGGTCCGAAATGGCTGGGAGCCAGTTCCAAAAGGGGAGAGGAATGAGGTCTCAACCATGTCATTGAAGGATTTCAACATGTGTCCGAATGGGTCTTCATTTCGTTTACGAAACGGAATCAGATCAAACATGAAAATCAGCTCCTTTTGTGTGGTTGGTGTATTGTTGTTGCTTACATGGATTATTATAATACCAGCGCAAATCAGGCTCAAAGTCCGTAAAAGTCGAAATAAAACGATTATCTTACACCTTAGTTCACTATTTTAAAATAGATCCTTTTTTCTTTCGTTTTGACCTTTTTTGACCTTCTGACTTTTTCTGACTATACCGAATGAATGGCGTCCGCTACAGTATTGGATTCATTTTTCCGCATTCCCAGCATCATGATTGCCAGCAAGACGACCAGAACAGCTACGAACATAAATGGAATATGTCTATCCACCTGGTAGAGTGTCGTTGTAAGTAACGGAGTAATGACGGCAGATATCCCTTGAATCGCTGCTACCAACCCTGCCGCACCTCCCTGCTGTTCTTTGCTGACCGCGAGCGAAGCACCTGCCATGAACCCCGGCATCATCAGACCCGAACCCATGCCGAACAGGAAGAATGAGAAATAATACATGGGTAACACATTGAAGACCAGAAACAGGATCATACTTGCGATCAAGAAAAGGGACCCGAGCATAATCATTGGACGTGGCTGCCATTTCAACCATTTCATCTGAATGACCTGCATGATCAACATGGCTGCTCCAGAGAACATGAGTCCAAACGAAACCATTTGGGCCGTCGCGGCTGGTGATAGAGCCAGTTGATCCTGAAAATAAAATCCCCCGACAACTTGCAATGTCATGATGCCAATCATCGTAACCAAACCCGCAGCAAGATACATTCGTAATCCACGTTGAAACGGGTTGACTTTAGGCGGCTTTGCCTGAATGACCGGTTTGGCTGCTGGAATTAATAACAAAGCGATAATAAATGCAGCGATCGCTATAAAAATGCCAAAATAAAGAGGCCACAGCAGACCGATGATAGTAAATGCTCCTGCAATGGCGGGTCCAAATACAAGGCCAAGTCCATTCGCAGCGCTGATCATGGCCATCCCGCTTGCCCGCTCCTTCCCTTCTGTCACATCACCCATATAGGCCTGGGCAGAAGAGAGAACGGCCGGAATAAACATGCCGATCAGACTGCGCGTCACAATCAGAAGGGTAAGCAATACGCCTCCTCCGATCCATGCATTCAATCCTCCATACAATGCCATAGCAAATAACGCACAGCTAACAGCCATACCTATGAATCCAATCAATATGACGGGTTTTCTGCCCTTCAGATCACTGAATCTGCCCCATACCGGAGCCATAACAGCCATCATAATGGACCCCAGCGAAATAATAAGACCGGAATGGCTTTCTTTCATGCCTAACTCCCGAATAAGCGGTGGCATAATGGGTGCAATCAGCATCAGACCCAACATGGCTGCGAATACGCTAAAAAAAATACTTCCTCTGATTCTGTTCATGCTTATACACTCCTCTATATTTCAGTACAGTATCCACTGTACCTGGAGTATACAAGGCTGAGAGAATCCCCACTGCCTCTATACGGAAAAATTCACGGCAAGACGGATTTATTAATAAATCTTTTTCATTTCAGAGGGCTTCACGCCGAATTTGCGATAAAATTGCTGCGAAAAGGCACTGACATTACTATAACCGACCGCAATCGCGGCCTCGGTGACGTTGTTATCCTGATTGCGCAACAACTTCATGGCGTTGTCGAGACGAACCTGACGCAAATATTCGAACACCGTGCTTCCGAAAAGTGCCTTGAATCCTTTTTTTAATTTAAAATCGTTAAGACCCACCTGTCTGGACAATGCTAGCAAAGATGGAGGATCTACCATACAAGCCTCCATAATCTCCCGTGCCGTATGTAACTTCCGGATGTCCTCTCTGGAGAATCCCGCGGGGATTGGCGCCAGATCAAACAATTGGATCATAAATCGATTCAAGATCTCCAAGGCTGTCGCTTCCATCATTAAGGATGATCGATAACTGTTGTTTAATTCCACAATCAAACTGTCGATCATCGTTCGTATCCGATTATCCAATTGAAATACAATTGGCTTAAACACTTTTCGCCCTAACACCTGATTAAACGCAATCGACTTGAAACTGCCCAGTTGCGCCGCAGCATAATTGAACAGAGAAACCGGAATCCCCAGCGAAAAGGACGTATACAGCTCCCTTGCCGGAGGATGAAACCACGCTTTGAAATCATGCATAAAAATAAGGGCCCCTTGCCCTATCGATAATGAATAATCCTGACCGGATATATCCACATTTCGCTCTCCTGACAAGGCAAATTGCAATTCCACAATGGGTGTCTCGGACGCAAAATACGTTGGATACGGCTGATGATATTCAACCTGGGAATATAAAATCTCAATGCCACTGTATGTCGTTACTCTTTTAATATTACCACTGCCCGCCTTGGGAGAGAGCAGATACGTATGTTCATCTTGCTGACTGTAAGGTTCCTGGGTCAGGTAATGCTGATATACTACGCCTAATGCATCATCTGTGCGCATGGGTATTCACCTCGCCTATATCTTGATCAGACTTGTCAGTAAAGAAAGCCCGAATTAATTGATAATGATTCTCAATTATAATTCTAGCGTATTTTCTCCCGTTCGACCAGTCCTATAAATTATGAAGGTTCCCGTTTAATCTTTTACACAATTCGACCTGCCTTTTTACCATTGCTTAACGTTTCTTTCTTATACTGAAGCAGTTGTACATGACATCACACACGAAACGATAAAGGGGATCTGGAACATTGAAAAAGAGAAATCAATGGCTCGCCGTTCTGTCGATGACTGCCATTCTTACCGCAGGAGCAACCAGCTACACATCAATGATTCATGCCGCTGACGCAACTAAAACCACCAATGATCATGTCGTACTGCGCACAGCCATCCAAAATATGCAGGGTACGGTCACATGGAACGGAAGCAGTCGCAGTGTTGATATCCAGATCGCAGATACTAAAGTACAACTTCCTGTAGGGACGTCTTCAGCCACCATCAACGGTGTGAAAACCCCTTTGGACAGTAAAAGCTACATCACCAAAGGTACAACGTATGTATCTTCACAAACGCTAAAATTAATTACGGATCAACTGATCCTGAAACAAAATAAAACCGGTTTTGAACAGACCGCATCGTTTCAGATGCCTGGTGGCAAAGCGGAAATATCAGCCTCTACGCCAGATGGACAGCGCCTGCTCGTAACCGAAGCAGACAATGGCAGCATTGCCGTACTGGACATTGCTGACTTGAAAAACATCAACGTATTAAAGACGGTCAGCTTCCATGACCTCTCCGCCAAAGCTGAAGTTACAAGCGTAACCGTGTCCAAAGATGGTAAATACGGACTTGCTGTCATTCGTACAGGGGACACAGACAGTGAAGCAAACAAAGGGTTGCTTGCCATTGTGGATCTGACAACCTACAAAACCGTCAAAACGTATGAACTGGGCATTGGTCCTGACTCGATTGCACTGTCACCTGACGGTCTGCATACGGTGATCGCGATAGAGGATGAGGAGCTGAATAAAGCTACCGATGAAATTGACTATGCCAACACCAAACGTCCGGGTAGCATTATGGTAGTATCTTTTGCTGGCGGGAACGTATTGGAGGGCGAGATCACCAACTTACCGGTATCTCTAGAAAATGTAGAAGGCGCCATCTATCCGCATGATCCACAACCGGAGTATGTTGCCATTAGTCCAGATAGTAAAACAGCAGCTATCACGCTACAGGAAAACAATGTCGTTGCTATCGTGGATCTGGAGACGAAAAAAATCAGCTCAATCTTCGCTTTGGGTACTACTTCACATCAAGCGGATCTGAAAGATGATGGTATTGTTCAGTTTAAAGAGACGTTGACGGCTCGTTATGAACCAGATGGGATTGCTTTCTCGGCAGATGGTAAATACCTGCTGACAGCCAATGAAGGGGATTTGGGCAAGAATGAATTTGAGGATAGTGTAAAAGCAGGCGGACGTAATATTGCTGTCTGGAATCTGCAAGGCAAGCGGATGTACGATAGTCAGAACCTCATTGACCAGGCAACCGCTAGGGTTGGCTTGTACCCGGATGATCGCAGTCCCAACAAGGGAAGTGAAGTGGAGAACCTAACCGTTGCTACTGTAGACGGTACAACATATGCAGCCGTAGCTTCTGAACGGGCAGATGCCATTTTGTTCTTCGATCTTGCTGATCCAGTCAATCCGGACTACCTGGGTCTGATTCCTACAGCTGGAGAATCACCAGAGGGAATTCATCGTGTTAACGGACGTAGCCTGTTTGTGAGTGCAGATGAAAGCACCGGAACACTTAGTTTTTTTGCCAAGAAATAGATCAAGTGTCCTTGGTATGCAAAGGCTGAATTGAACGTTTCACACTGTATTGAGCAGGAAGGGGCGAAGAGCCCCTATCCTCTCATCCTGTTGTACCCACACCATTCCGCGTATCCACAAATAGTGGTTCGAAAAGTTAACGAGACTTTATATTTTCCAATTCCCGTCTGTTCCTCTCTACTTCTTCTTGTAACAATCGCACTTCCATCCTTAATGCGGATACTTCCTCTTTGACGCCAGACCTCTTCATCCCAAGATAGAAAACCAGATATAATACAAGACCAATCATAATAAAGAAAATTAATAGCGTTATAATCCCAGCAATACCAAAATTACTAACTCCATCCATAATGTAAGTTTTCCCCTTTCCCATATCATATTAATTTATATTTACAAGAATACCATAATTAAGCATAACGAACAGTACAAAAAGCCAAGAGAGCATGCTCCCTTGGCTTTCAATTTATCTATATATACCTTCCTATCCGGTAATCCTTATTCCCAGAAGAAACGACCTGCGAACACTTTTTCCGTCAACAGTTTGTACGTTTCTTCAGGCAATTCTTTTTTCATCTTTGCCATAACGGCGTCTTTGCCTTGATTATATTGTGTGGACATGCCAATCTCTGCCGTTGTATTGCTTGCATCCAGACGCATGATTGGGGCTTGAGCATCTTTCGTCCAAGGTGTCCATGCCGCCAGATCAGGTGATCCACCCGTACCTGGATTGCCTGTGTACAGGAACTGCTTCAGATATGCTGCCATCGCGGCGGACAACTGATCACGTCCTGGTTTGTTTGTATCGCTAAAATACCCCTCAGGGAAGTAGGCAGCAATTCCGTCTGCGTGTCCTGTATAGAAGTCCATATCCGCACCATGTGGTGCACCCAGTAACGTGAGCAAACGCTCAGAGATGACCCCTGGTTGTGTGCCCCATGCAAAACGATACGCATATACCGGTGGCTGACCTGCTTCACTGGTCAATTGCTCCGCTACACGCTCTGCATTAAAGCCTGCATAAGCTTCGCTACCGTATTTCAACGCAGCAGCATATTGTTCCGCCTTGGTTTTATCAGTAAACAGAGTCTCATCCGTGATGGATGGAGAGAAATTTGGATCACCGAAGGCAAAACCGGAGAACTCCGTTTCCAAGCTGCCGAGCAATACAGGAACTTTCGTGTAATTGCCATTATTGATGGCGTCAAATCCTTCTTTTGGAATCACTGTGCCATCACGGAACAGATGCGGGAATGGGTCCATACGGATTGCGGTTGCACCAAACGCTGTGACCAACTTGTCCGCAGGCAGTGCACGCAAGTAACTCTCCAGCTGTGCCTGAGATTGTTTGCCAATCCATGCTTTTGCTTCTTCTGCGTTAGCCGCTTTCTCATCTTGCACGAGCAGCTTCACAAGTACATCCTCAGATTTTTGCTCGCCTTCTTCAGGTGATGCTGTCGTTAATCCTCCGCTGAAAGCAACTGCTTTTTGATACAGTCCTTTGCTAAGTGGAGAGATCAGAGTTGCCAGCACATCACGTGCACCCGCAGATTGTCCGGCTAATGTAACATTGCCTGTATCTCCGCCAAAACCTTCGATATTATCCTGTACCCACTCTAGTGCACGGAATGCATCGAGCAGACCGTAGTTACCGGAGTCATCCAGGGCATTGCCTGTTTTCAGTGCTGCATTCTCGAAAAATCCAAGGGCTCCCAAACGGTAATTCACGGAAATGATAATGCTGTTGGTACTCCGTGCGAGCTGTTCACCTTGAAAATCTTTACCTGATCCGGTCATATTCCCGCCGCCGTGCAGGAACACCATAACCGGAAGTTTCGAACTGGTTGTGTCGGGACGCCAGATATTAAGATACAACGAATCTTCGCTTCCCGCTGTCGTCTTGCCGGAGATCTGCAAGCTGTTCGCTGCAAATTCCTTAGCCGATCTGGTTCCTGTCCATGATTCCGGTTCTTGCGGGGCTCTCCAGCGCAGTTCACCTACCGGAGGTGCCGCGTATGGAACACCAAGCCAACCGAGCGTGCCATATTGCTCATAGGTCTTGCCATCAATCGCGCCATACTTGGTCTGTTGCACCGTTTGAGGTCGGAACGCCCCAGCCTCTTTATGTTTCAACCAACTCTGCTCCAAGGTTCCACTGCCATTCTTGAGCTGTATCTGCAAAGCCTGTGCGGTTGCCTCTGCCATCAGGCGGTTGGTAAGTTGACTCGCTCCCTTCTCTTGAAGCGCCATGATTCCTTTCCCAGTCGCATAGGTGGAAGCCGCTCCCTGCTCATAATCCGTACCTGCTTCATATCCAAGCACCTTCAGCAGCATTTCGGCATAACCTTCCGCTGTAAGGGGTGCATTAGGTTCAAACTTCTCCGTTCCTGTTACGATCTCAGACACATACGGATGCTGCTTCAAGTAACCAACGATCGGTTGCAATACTTTGCCTGCCTGAGCCGCATCGTCGTACGTTTCCGATCCCTGATAAGCGAGTGCTTCTTTCTCCAATCCGGACAAACGCAAGTAAAGTACTGCGGCCTGAATGCGTGTTGCCTTTTTGTTCAGATAAGCTGCATTAACACCTTGACCGCTGCCGCGAATAAGCTCGGATTGGATCAGCTTGTCCATCGCTGCAGAAGAAGTAGGTCCTGTATTGCCTGCTGCATAAGCTGGTAGAGCGGATACACATAACCCCAGAATGGTTGCTACAGCAATCGAACGTTTAATGGTTTTCATGTCATAAATCTCCTCGCTGTCGAATAGTGTGTGATGGGATAAGTTCATTGGAATGTCCATTTGAGATGCGTATCTAAGAATCAGTATTCCAATGTCTGGATGAGTCTATATCTCTATTTAGGAAAAATTAAATCTGCTGCGCTCCTTTCTGCTCGAAATATCTGCTACGGCGCTTGCGGTCATGCCATCAGGCATTTTTTTATATAAAAAAACCTGAACCGAAGGCAAACAGACATCGCTTTAGCGTGGTCTACTGCCCTCAATTCAGGTTTTGCCTGCAATCAGTAACAACCCTGAGGAATGAGGTTCATTCCATATGAAAATGTAAACGCAATCAATCGTTTGATGAACAAAGAACCAACGAATGAACTGACACAGGTATTGCCCTTAATACGGTTACAATCCTGTTGTTATGGTGATGTTAGCACATAATGTAAGCGTTCGCAATATCTTTTTTTAATCGTCACTATATGATCTCTGAGAGGGGTAACATTAAAAAACTACATTCTCATGCGGGTTTAAACTTTTACATCAGGATGTTCTATCATATTGTCTCTCAGTTCCTCGACATCTATCTTCCTACTCTGTGCAAGACCTAAACTCTAATACCCTTCATTAATCGTAAATTTTACATATAGTTAACCCATTTCATACGGTAGTTTAGCAATTGTTGTATACACTTGGTTAGTGATACCAAACTATACATATATTCTAGGAGGATGCAATCATGTTAAACCGGTTTAATGTCCGTGCAGCCAAAATGATGCTCGCGGTGACAACAATTGTTACGGCTACACTCGGAGGTAGCAGTGCAGCGTGGGCTGTGGAAGACACCACCTCAACGACATCTGCATCACCGATTAAAAATGTCATTATTCTGATTCCTGACGGCATGGCTAACGATGCGACTGCCCTGGCTCGTTGGTACAAAGGCTCTTCCCTGACGCTGGACTCCATGGCAAGCGGTATGGTTCGCACACACTCTGCAGATGCGCCGATTGCGGACTCGGCCCCTGCCGGAACAGCTTTTGCAACAGGTTATAAATCTCATACCGGATTTGTTGGTGTATTGCCGGACAAGGCTACCATGCCTGGACAGAAGGCTATTACGCCTGGAGACGAAAGAAAACCGGTCGCTTCCGTACTGGAAGCATCCAAACTGGCGGGTAAAGCAACTGGCATTATCGCTACATCCGAGATTATGCACGCCACACCAGCGGACTTCTCCTCTCACTATCCGGACCGTAAAAACTATGATGCACTCAGCAAACAACAAGTCTACAATGGCATGGATGTTGTGTTGGGTGGAGGTAGCAAATATCTTGAGCCAGCCGGACGTAAAGACGGCGAGAATCTGATTTCGTCCATCAAGGCACTGGGTTACGATTACGTCACTACACCAGCTGCAATGAAAACATCCGATTCGAACAAGCTGTGGGGTATGTTTGCACCCGCAGGCATGGCTTATAATATGGACCGTGATCCTGCGAAGCAGCCAAGCCTTGCCGAGATGACATCCAAAGCCATTGAAGTACTGTCCAAAGACAAAGACGGCTTTTTCCTGATGGTCGAAGGCAGCAAAGTGGACTGGGCAGCTCATGCCAATGATCCGATTGGTATTATCAGTGACGTGCTGGCTTTTGATGATGCCGTAAAGGTAGCCATGGATTTTGCCAAAACAGATGGAGAGACGGCCGTTGTGGCTGTTACGGACCACGGCAATGGTGGACTCACCATTGGTAACAACGCAACTTCCGGCACTTATGACAAAGAGCCGTTGTCCACATTTATCGGACCTTTGAAAAAGGCTAAGCTGACAGGCGAAGGCGTTGAAGCGAAGTTGAATGCCAAGCGCACAAACATCAAAGCAGTGATGAAGCAGTACTATGGTATTACCGATCTGACTTCCGAAGAGATTGCCACCATTAAAGCGGCCGAGCCAGGCAGTCTTAACTATGCAATCGGTCCAATGATCAGCAAACGTGCAGGGATTGGCTGGACAACCGGTGGTCATACAGGTGGAGATGTCGTGCTGTACACGTATGCTCCGAACAATGACCGTCCATTCGGTGTGATTGACAACACGGATGTCGCCAAATATATGGCTCGTGTATTGGATCTGGATCTCGACAGCGTGAGCAAACAATTGTTTGTACCAGCCAAGCAGGCATTTACAGCCAAAGGCGCGACGTACAAGCTGGATCTGACCGACGCCAAAAATCCGAAGATTCTCGTAACAAAAGGTAACACCAAACTGGAACTGCAAATTTACAAAAATATTGCACTGTTAAACGGCAAAAAGACAACTTTGGAGGGTGTCATTGTTTATAACGGTGTAGAGGCATTTGTTCCACAAATGGCTGTTGATTTGATTCAATAATTTATAAGTTGTCCTATTCTAGCGAGAAAAGTCTGCCGAACTGTTCTATTCGGCAGACTTTTCTGTTTCCTATTTTCTACTTAATTATGAAAACACCATCACGCAATTCAAAAGGAGCTACTCCATCCTCTAGTGCGAGTAAAGATTCATATAACAACTTTCCATCCTTCGAATATCGCAACTCTGCAAGCTTTCGATAGAGATCTCTCTCTGGCACGTTCCCCTGGAAAACATGCATCATAATATGCGTAATAAAATCCAGTTCATTCTGAATTGTAGCAGATTCTCTAGCCACGATGATTGCATCATATGAACCAATTAGCAGAACCTGCTTGCTTTTTTTCAAAACATCAATTAGCAGATCTTCACTCCAGGGTAATTGATCGGCCAAAGGAGGTAGTTGTTCCTGAATCATAAGCTCCTGAGGCAAAATATAAGGTTTGACTTCACCAGTAGACTTTTGGAGAGTTCGATATACCCAGCTCACTAGTTTCTCTTCATGTTCTTGTTTCCAAGCCAAATTATCTTTATGGATGTATTCACCATTCTTGCCACGTGTGTAATAGAACAAGTCACGTGAGTTACTAAGGACAATATCCAGCGTGTTCTCTGTCGCACCTAACTCTTGCGTCAACCAATCCCAAACCTGACTTCTGGACACGATTCCACCTTGATCCAAAATATACTGTTCTGTCAGCAACTGAAGCGTAAGATTTTCAGACTCTTGATCTGCGACAGCAACAAGAGGATATCTTACAAAATTGAAGTTGGTTAGGTCAGCTTCCTCCGTCTGTAATAGATCATACAACGTATACGTAGATTCAATTCCGTGCATCTTGCAATAATCCAACATTTCTTCATACAGACGTTTAATATGAACGACAGGAGCCTGTGCTAACAATTCGTTTAACCTATTACTCAATGGTACATACTCGGAAGCACTCAACGGATAGAACTCTTTCAAACCAATCATTCCAAGATCAGAACGTATAAAATCACTATCTGTCGAAAAATTGAAATCCAATGTGAACCCTTTCCAGCCTCGTCCAACAACAAACTCTTCCCTCAGTTTCTCTCTGGAAACTGCAGTGTTATGTTCCCTGATGTAGCTTTTAATCATTTCCGCATTACTGAGCTGGAACCCGTCGTTTTCATGCCAGATATGCGGAAATTTACGAAGTTGCAGTGTCAAAGAGCCATGCTTGCGCAAAAGTGTATATAAAGCATATTCATTAGGCACTTGAGCTTGAAGTAATTCTGTTTCGAATTTAGCGAATATATGTCCTACAGCTATGGGACTCCTCACTTCCAGAAGTTCTTCAACTATAACTGAAATCCTCTTAATAAGAGGAATATTGGCATGAACGTAGCTATGGTGTATGTAAACTCCTCGTCCCCATAGATAAGCTGTATCTGCGTAATCATCACGACTTACGACGGAAACGATATCCCGTTTCTTCTCAAAGTCACCGGGCCAAAGAGATTCAGCGATTACTAACAGTTCGTCTACTCTCTTGTAGATTTCGATGCCTTCAGGATACATCCGTAACAACATTTCTACTTTATCAGCCTTGGTGCTGTTTGATAACATGAAGTATTGATCATTTACAGAACGAATAACGTCTTCTGTCCATATTTTCATCAATTGCACTGGTACATGATCCTCAATTAAAAGGTATTTTAGAACTTCCTCTTCATCCATAGCTTCAATCAGCATTCCCTTGTAATTTTGTTTCAGCGACCTAACCAGTTGTTCCTTAAAGACTTCGATCTTCTCTAATGAATGCGTTGTCCACCATCCATCAATATGTGCGATACCGCTGATTTCCAAAGATTCAACAATCAAATCATTCTCGAAGAAAGATGTATCTATCTCAAAGTAATGAAATCCATTTCCTCTAGTAATCGCTGTTCGCAATTCACGTTCAATGAGGATCATGTCTTTCATTAACTTGCCATGCTGAGCTTTAATAATTTGCCTTACCCGTTCACGGGTAACCCCAAATTGTTGTCCCACTTCCTCAAGAGTGGGCTTTTTAGTTTCACTTTTATTTAACCAACGAAACCGCATCAATTCAAGATTTCGGTCTTTTCCTCGACTCGAATCCTCCCCATTGATCCATGACTGCCACATGTCTGTCGTTCTTTGTATAGCTTGATGTAGACGCTCTTCCTGACTAAGTAACCTCCACTGTTCATCCAATAATTGCTGCTGTCTGATCTCGTTAAGTTTGGAGCACAATTGACGATAAAACTTGTCCACCATAGTAACGCCCACCTGAGGCAAGGTTAACAATATTTCAAAACTTGCAGGCAACTTTCCTATTGTATGTATACCTAATTGATGCAACTCAGAAATCAGATTGGACAGACCTTTATACGATTTCTCATCAAATCCGGTATGCATCACCGCTTCATCAACGATAAATTGCTCCTTCTTCCACTGGATCATTCCTATATCATGTACAGGTCCGTCTTGGGCAAGGTTTACGGGCACAGTGCTACCTTGTTCCGCTCCAGATGAATTCTGATTCTGCTGCCCTTTGGCAAGATCGTGTAATTGCTCATAGAACTTCTGAACAGCTGTAGATCCTACACCTTTGATTTTGGATGGCAAGATAGATAAGACCTCTGGTAGCTCCTCTAAGGTATCTATGTTCCAATTTTCCTTAATACCACGAATCAGGGCTGCACATCCCTGAAATGGCAAATCTCTGATTAGTTTGGTTTTCAGATACGCAGGGAGAATGAGTTCTACTCCATTTAGCCGGAGAATCTTGTCTTCATCATTTTCAGAGCTCTTAACATTTGCATTGTTCAGTTTATCCTCCATGTCTTTTGCCTGTTCAAAATTACTCAGCACAGAAACTATTTCTTCATACCCTTCTTTTAACAACCATTTCAGCGAGTAAACAGGTATCCCACTGAGTTGGTCCGTACGAATGATTCCAAATCGCTGTAGCATTCGACATGCATGTGGCGGAAGGATTTCATCAAGTTTAATTCCTTCCTTTAAAATACCAACCGTTTCTCCCTGAGGTTCATGTCGCAACTTCAAGAATCTCCCCAGCTTATCCTCGAACTGAAAACCAAAAAACCATAATTGAATCATGACATCATGCAATAGCTTCGATTGTTGCTCATATAATTCAAGCAGCTTCTCCTCCGTCCAGCCGCCGAACATCTCAATTCCATATGTCGTAGACAGATTAGCGAGTCTAGATGAAGCAAAACCTTGTATATTTTGGTGAACAAGCCTTTCCGGCGCCTTGACCGAGCCATGCTGTTCCGTATTAGTAATGGATACTTCTTCTGTGGGTTGAATCACTGGGGATGGTAGCGGAACCTTCACATCAGAAATAGACTCTAACAACTGGGGGTCCAGTTCTGGTACTTTCCCAACTTCCTCCTCTACATCCATATCCGTATTTTGCAATACAATCGCCGCAGTCTCAGAACCAATACTCGTTTGTTCCTCGTTTATTTTCCAAGTAACCCAACGTTCAGCGGAAGGATTCTTCCCCATCATAAACCAGGCAGGTTTTCGTCTCGTTGAATTACTACCATTTCGGGCAAATCTAAAATAAATACCTTGTGCATTCCAGCTGCCAAGTATCTCTTTCAACTCCCAGTCACCGACAACCCATAACGCTCCGCCAAATGATCTCTTATCCACCAAATTGAGCTTTTCCTGCTGGAGCACAGCCGCGATTTCCACTTTGCCTTCGTTTTGAATCGGGATATCTGAATATCCCTCTTGGGGAGAATCGATATCTTGTTCCTTAACATGTGTAACCATGGATGAGGCCTTTTCCAATGTCGCTGCTAACTGTTTCTCCGATATTTGCACAAGCACTTCTTCAAAACTCCGAAATTTCTCATCAAGTGTAGGAAGAAGTTTGGCTTCCAACTGATCTGCAATCACTTTCTGCATAATTTCGGGGTCAAAAGCAGGAGGAGTTTCGATCGAATGAGCGATCGACTCTACTGGCTTCATTGGCATCTGATAAGGTGGCAATTCAATTGCCACCGAACCGTACAATTCAACATACCATATCGCAAGTTCGAAAATATGCCGATGCGCTGTCAGAGCCGTATCTGCATGAATTTCCCGACTGTCATGCGCAGCCGTATTTCCATTCTTACGCAACCATTCGAATTTATCACGAATTGATTCCGAGATTAACTCTTCACGTGCTAGCTTATGCAAACGCTCGATCTGCTTAATCGCATAGACGGGCTCAACATTTTCCTGTACGCTGACCGTTGTCGCCAAAAGTTCTGCATACAACCGTCCTTGCGTAAGTGTTCCTCTGGGATTCAACCAAATACTGTTCTCTGCCTCTCGCGCCAATGATGCGAGTTCCGGACCAAGCTCCTCCAAAAAATAAAAGCTGGATTCCTTCATATCGTTGATTCCCTCCTAATAACGGTACTCTGTCGCAGCTTGACTACTCATCGCCTCAGCCTGTTTAAGAACCATATCTATAGCGAGCTGCTCCAAATCAGGCGGATAGCCATATTTCTTGAGTAATCGTTTGACCGTCACTTTCATCTGAGCACGAACGTTCTGCCGTAACGTCCAGTCTACGGTTAGATTATTTTTAATCGCTTGTGTCAGCTCATGGGCAATCTGCTTGAGCATAAGATCCCCCATCAATTCCTTTGCCGAATGGTTGGACGCCAGTGCATCATAGAAGGCTAATTCTTCAGCAATCATACCCAGCTTTTCCCCACGCTCAACCTCACGGTTTATATCCTTAGCCATTTGAATCAATTCTTCAATGATTTGTGTTGTCTCAATTGTCCGATTGTTGTATTTGCGAATGGACTCCTCCAGCATATCCGAGAACTTGCGCGCTTGAACTACGCTCACCTTCTCAAAGCTCTTTACCTTCCCTTGTAAAAGTCTGCGCAGCAGCTCAACAGCCAGATTTTTCTGTTTCAGGCCACGTACACTATCCAGAAAATCATCCGACAGAATCGCAATGTTCGGCTTTTGCAGTCCTGCGGCTTCCAGAATATCCACAACCTCTTCAGAAATAATGGATTTTGAGATGAGCTGATTCAACTCTGCATCCAGTTCAGCCGTCGTCTTCTTCTTATTTTCGGTCGTGATCAGCTTCATGATGCCGGATTTAACTGCCTTCATAAACCCGATCTCCACATTAACATCCTCTGCCTCTGGCGTTGTCGAGCACAAAGCGTAGGCTTTGGACATTTCCGTCACCCAATGGATAAAATCACGCTTTCCCTCTTCACCGAGACCGAGCACATAATCCACTGTCTCTACAATCGCTCTCATTCGGTCAGAAGCTTTGACTGAGTTAAACTTGCCGTAATCATGACCATGCAGCAGATCGTGAATCAGATCTAACCGTTCCAACATATAATCAACTGCCTGATCGGTGTCGATTCCCGCCGTTTGGCGATCACTCTCCGTATATTGCTGTAAAGCAGTTTTCAGCATATCAGCAATACCGATATAATCGACAATCAGTCCACCCGGTTTGTCCCGGAACACCCGGTTAACACGGGCGATCGCCTGCATCAGATTATGTCCCTTCATCGGCTTGTCAATGTACATTGTACTCATTGAAGGAACATCAAAACCGGTAAGCCACATATCACGGACAATCACGATTTGCAGCGGATCATTCAGATCCTTCATTCGTTTCGCGAAGTATTCCCTGCGACGCTTAGTGCCGATAAACGGCTGCCATTCCTCCGGATCACTCGCCGTGCCTGTCATGACAATTTTGATTTTGCCTTCACTGTCCTCATCACTGTGCCAGTCCGGGCGCAGTTCTACAATCGCTTTGTACAGATCAATGGCGATTCGGCGGGACATCACCACAAACATCGCTTTCCCGAACATGCCTTGCTGCCGTTGCTCGTAATGTGCGACCATATCTCTAGCTATGGATTTAATCCTGTTCTCTGATCCTGCGAGCGCTTCAAGCCGGGCCCACTTGGACTTCAAGCGCTCCTTTTGCGTCACTTCCTGGAACTCGGTGATCTCATCATACGTTCCATCAACCACCGGACGTTCTGATTCAGGCAAGTTCAGACGAGCTACCCGGCTTTCATAATAAATTTTGACCGTCGTTCCGTCTTCCACAGCGCGTGTCATATCATAAATGTCGATATAATCTCCAAACACCGCTGGCGTATTTTTGTCACTCAATTCTACAGGCGTTCCCGTGAATCCGATATAGGATGCATTAGGCAAAGCATCACGCATATATTTGGCATACCCATATTTCACATCCGCCTCACCCGTCTTGTTGTTTGCCACCATCTCCGCCTGAAAACCATACTGGCTACGGTGAGCTTCATCGGCAATAACAATGACGTTTTTGCGTGTTGTTAATTCAGGATACGTATCTTCGTCACCCTCGGTGCTGAATTTATGAACCGTTGTGAAGATGATGCCCCCGGATTCTACAGCAAGAAGCTCGCGTAGATGTCGGCGATCCACGGCTTGCTTGGGTGTCTGGCGCAACAAATCCTGTGACTTGCTAAAGGTGGCGTACAATTGCTCATCCAGATCGTTCCGATCGGTCACAACAACAATGGTCGGGTTATCCATCGCAAGCACCAACTTACCAGCATAGAAGACCATGGATAAGCTTTTACCCGAACCCTGTGTGTGCCAGATTACGCCAATCTTGCGATCCCCTTCTTCATCCGTCGCACGCTCCGTGCTGGATATCGCTTTGTTTGTTGCATGGAATTGATGATATCCTGCCAAAATTTTGGTCACCTTATCACCATCCGTCTGGAACAGCACAAAATGCTTGATCAGGTCCATCAGACGTTGTTTATCAAACATGCCTTTAATAAGCACCTCAAGCTGCGGCATAGAGGAAGGGGCTACGTCACTACCCTCAATGGTGCGCCACATCATGAAGCGTTCCGCATTGGATGTTAAGGTACCCGCCTGGGCGTTCACTCCATCGCTGATGACCATAAATGAGTTATATGTAAATAGAGTAGGTATGCTGCTCTTGTAGTTCTGGATCTGGTTGTATGCTTCGCTAATGCCTACTTCCTCGTTTGAGGCACTCTTTAATTCGATCACAACGAGAGGTATGCCGTTCACAAACACGATCAGATCTGGGCGCCTCTCGCCATTCTCGATAACGGTATACTGATTGACGACCAGAAAATCATTCTCCTTCGCCCGTTCCGGTTCGGTTGCAAACAGCCATACTTTAGCTATCCGATTTTCACCTTTGGGCGTTCGATATTCCGTATCAATACCATCGGTAATCATCCGCTGAAAAACACGATTATTTACGTAAAGGCTGGGATTTTGCGGAATTTCTACAATCCGAATCGCTTCCTCAATCGCTTCACGCGGCACACCCGGATTAATCCGGGTTAATGCCTCGCGCAGTCGTTCGCTCAAGATCACGTCACTGTACAAATACCGCTCCGGGTATTCGCCTTCCGGCGAAATCTCCGGGCCGTAGGCCCAGTTGTAATTCAATTCCTGAAACCATTCAATCGCCGCTTGTTCCAGGTCACTCTCTGTATATGATGTAATGTACATGCCACACCTCCTAAGCTGTTGTGTAACGATATGAGTTCGGTCAAGCTAATTGTTGCTTACTTGCTCTTGTTCATCTATTGGTACGCGAATTTCTCCAGACATGAGTTTGGGAAGAAGGGAGTCCCGAAGAGAAATTAATTTTGAATTTTCAAATGTTATGGTCAAAACATTTAAAAACAAACTTTCAACTATTTCAGAAAATTGCGAAATCAGACTAACAGGGGGAATAATTGTTTTCAGATTTTGAAATGTACTGACTGTAATTGCATCAAAAACAGCTCCCGATGCATTCTTTTTTAAGACACTTACCAGAACTTTAATAAACAGAAATACAAAACTCTGGGTATATCCGCTTTTAGCTATTAATGCATAACAGGATTGATTCATGGCCATAGGAGAACCAGCCAACATCACTTTCCCTACAGTTCCTCGGGCAGTAATGAATACTGTATTAGTCAGATATAGCTTACTATTGCAATTGTCCAACCCTACCTCAGTAATGTGTTTTTCCGTATCTATTGCGTAGAAAGAATTCTGTGTATCCTTAGGAGTAAAGAAAGGAATAGTTCCATTCCAATAATTATTAACACCTGTTTTGGGCGTCCCCCCACTCCCTATATCAAATACATCAGTGGCTTTGCCATACCTCCACCCTTTCGGAATAAACCCCAACTCACTTTCCTCGAACTCTCCGCCACTGGATTTGTAAGGCTCACCATCTTCATTTGGGAATTCAAAGTCAATAAACCAATGTTTAAACAAAGCCTGTGCCATTTCTTCGAGATTTTTGTTGATTGCCTTGTTGAGTTCGATTTTGTCGTCAAGAGAAGAAAGTGTTAGCCCTATTTTATATTGTTCATGTTTACAAGGAATTTTTACAGGCAAGGAATGAATATGATTTCGGTTCAAAGTCGGAACACTACTACCTGAATTATAATTTTCAAGATGCAAAGTCTTTAAAAAATAATAAACAAATTTAATATCGTTTCCATGGAATTCCTTACCGTACAGAGTTGTATTTAAGGGCCAAAAATCCCCATTAATAAATATTACTTCTCCAAGAGTCCCACTTCGGCCAGTAACAATTCCTGGCCCTTTCACTTTAAAATCATTATGAAAACCTGTTATGCCGTTTGAAGCAAGAATTGGGAACTCTCCATCAAGACGATCTGCTTTAGGAAGATCATATCCCCTTTTTAAAGTTACAAGATCTTGCAAATGAACTTCTTTCCACTCAGAACTCAAACCCAATCCCTCCCAACTGCTTGCGAATCTCATCCTCCAATTGACGAGACTTGGCAAACTGCTCTGCCAGCTCACTGGTCAGTCGCACCATTTTATCCTCAAATGGCTCGCTATCTTCTTCCGCATCCTCAATTCCGACATAACGACCTGGAGTCAATATATATTCATGCTCCTGCACCTCGGTCAGCTTCGCTGCCTTGCAGTAGCCCTTAACGTCTTCATACGCTCCAGCTTCGCTCTGCCCACGCCATGCATGGTACGTTTCTGCAATCTTCTTGACATCCTCTGTGCTAAGTTCTTTATGTGTACGGTCTGCCATATGTCCAATCTTACGTGCATCAATGAACAGAATCTCGCCGCGACGGTCGCGCCAGCCTTTGGGAGCTTTATTTTTGGCCATAAACCACAGGCACACCGGAATTTGCGTGGAATAGAACAGTTGTCCCGGCAGCGTGACGATACAATCCACCAGGTCCGCATCGATCATTTGACGACGAATTTCCCACTCACTCGTTGTGCTGGTCGACATGGAACCGTTCGCCAAAACGAAGCCAGCCACACCGCTTGGAGCAAGCTTGGAGACCATATGTTGAATCCAGGCATAGTTGGCATTACCTGCTGGAGGGATACCATAGTTCCAACGCACATCCTCGACCAGACGCTGGCCACCCCAATCGCTAATATTAAACGGAGGGTTCGAGAGAATATAATCAACTTTCAGATTTTTGTGTAGGTCATTATGGAAGGTATCAGCATTATGCTCTCCCAGGTTGCCATCGATGCCGCGAATCGCCAGATTCATTTTACACAGACGCCAGGTGGTCGGGTTTGATTCCTGGCCATACACCGCGATGTCCCCCACTTTACCGTGATGCTCTTCTACAAACTTTTCACTCTGTACAAACATGCCTCCTGAACCACAGCAAGGATCATAGACGCGACCCTTGTACGGCTCAATCATCTCTACCAGCAGCCTTACGACGCTGGATGGTGTGTAGAATTCTCCGCCGTTCTTACCCTCAGCACTGGCAAACTTGCTCAGGAAATATTCATAGACCCGACCAAGCACATCCTTGGAACGACTCTCTTTATCCCCTACTTTGAAAGAGAATACGTCAATCACTTCACCCAGACGGGTTTTATCCAGAGCCGGACGAGAGAAATCTTTTGGCAATACTCCTTTTAGGGACGGATTTTCTTTCTCGATCAGAACCATCGCATTGTCGATGATTTGCCCGATTTCCGGTAGCTTGGCATTCTTTTGAATATGACTCCATCTAGCCCCTTGCGGCACCCAGAACACATTCGCTGCGGCGTATTCATCCCGATCCTCCACCTCAGCGTAAGGCTCCTGTTCCAGTTCAGCATACTTCTCTTCAAACGCATCCGATACATATTTCAGAAATAGCAGCCCCAGAGCTACATGTTTATATTCCGCCGCATCCATGCTACCACGCAGCTTATCTGCAAGACTCCACAGTTTTTCCTCGAATCCGATACTTGCTGTTGCCATCTTTTAAAATCCTCCTAGTCCAAGTCCTATTTAAAATAACGCCATATACATCTGTTCCTTCTGTTGTTCCCACCGCTGAGTTGCAGCCTGAAGGGTTTCCATATACAGTTTCTTTTCTTCCACATACTGTTGACTCATCGTGAGTTGTCTCTCCATAGGCCATAACGGAATTTCGATCTCGCCCACATCAGCGGGATTCAGATTCATGACCGTTGTTCCACGCTGAAAACTCTGGATGAAAGCAAGCCCCACAGGGCTTTCGAGAAACATCTTAGCGTACATGCTGTTCACCTGCTCACGAAAACGTATCACGATCATATTTGCCGAAGCAATCACCATCTGAGAATGTCCTGGAAACACCGCAAGCTTCGTCTGCGTTCCTCGGCATGTCATCACCAGATCACCTTCCAGCACCTCGTAGCGCTTCACTTTCCGCTCTTCTTCGTGAATCGTCTCCAGTTGATCCAGCTTCACTTCCCCATCTTCGAGGTTGGAAATGTTCAACACCGAGACTGTTCCAGGCTGCAAATCCTGCTTCAAAATAGACTTTCCCCTGAACAGGTCTGCGGCTGCCTTCAGTTTAATTTTTGGAACAGCTGCCTGCTGAAAAGACGCCAACGTCTGGCTGTCCTGATCCAGCAGCAACTCAATCCGCCAATCTTCCAGTTGCTGAAAAGCCGCTTTTTTATATCCAATGACATCATCCTCTTCCAATATGGAAGAAGCCAGCTTATACCGACCTATTCGAACATCAGCAACGGATTGTTCATTACAGAACAAGATTAGATATGTTTTGACCGATGTATAAGGTCGGAACAAGCCCTCAGGCAATACATATATCGCTGATACCGGATAACGTTCATTCATTTCCAGGCGCCATTCCCCAATCGAACCGGATTGAAACATCATACGTGCAGGAAGCACAGCTACCAGCTTACCCCCGGAGGCAAGCAAAGGCGTCAAGTGCTGAATCGCCGCTCCCTCAGCTTCGCGCATTCGAATGTCGTGATCCTCCAACTTCAGTCCGAAATTGGGTACGGAGAGTATCGCATCAAACACTTCGTTTAACTGTAATGGTTGATAGATCGAGCCCTGTATTACCCTAACTGCGGGCTGGTCTCTATAATACGTCTTCAATAGTACCGTTACTATGTAGTTGTCGGTTAAAAGAGTGAGCCTCACACCTTCTGGGAGTACCCGTTCTTTGGATAGTCCCTCCATAAACTTTTCCGTTTCCGTCACTAGCCAATTACGACCATTCCTCTGCCTGGACGCATGCTCTATGAATGTCTGGAATACTCCGAAATGCACTTGCAACGAAGCAATCACCCGATCCTGGCGAATCGTCTGCAACCCATACTCTAGAAGATCGATATCTTTACCCATATGATACAGCTTATAGAATAACTCGCGATCTCCTGGAAAATGCCCAAGCTCCATCGTTCCTAATTGTTCTTTCATCCGTTCAAATAACAATTCAGGGTCGCTTGTAATGTCATCGTGCTCGGCAGGAATCTGATCCATATGTTGCTTCATCTTAGCTACTCGAACGGCTTCCCTCAGCAGGTGATCACGCGTTTTTAGATCATGGTTCCAACATAATTCCCAAAAGCCTTGGATCAAATGTACACCTCCTTTGTACCCACATTGTTCATAGGTACACTATACCATTCTTTATTTTAGTATTGCAATACTAAAAACCAATAACATGCATCAGAGCCTCTGCTCATCCGTGTTATTGGTTCTCAGATCTTATATTCCCTTCAACACTTCATCCTCGATACTTAATTTCTTACTGGATACGATGACAGATGAAGCCATCTCCTGTTTTTCACTTAAAATCCGGTGCACGATCTCTTCAACTGAACCTTGTTTGGTCATGCCTTGTGTGTCCGCAACAATAGGGTAATATACCGTTACAGGCTTGTCCTGCCCGATCCGGTATACGCGATCTGTAGCCTGATTCTCCACTGCTGGATTCCACCAGCGCGTGTAATGGATCACATGATTGGCTGAAGTAATGGTCAGTCCTGTTCCTGCAGCTTTCGGAGACAAAATCATCACATCGAAGCCAACGTTACTGTTAAAGCGATCCACTTGCTCTTGTCTGCGATCGGTCATGCCGTTAATGATCATTGGCGTGATCTCAAAGCAGTCACGTACCGTTGTTCGTAAAATGTCCTGCATCTTGATATATTCGGTGAAGATAAGGACTTTTTCCCCTTTTGCTTTGACTTGACGAATCAGTTCCACCGTTTCTCTAAGCTTGGGTACTTGCTGGTACGGTATATTCATGAATTGGTCAGCAATCAATCCCGGATGAGAGCTCAACGCTTTTAGTTTTTGAATAGCCTGCAAACCGTCCATCGTTTTATTTTTGACCAAGGTGATTACTTCGCTATACAAACGTTCCTGTTCCGTTCCCAAAGGCACATTGGTAATGACAGCCTGCTTGGTCGGCAATTGATCCCCGAGTTCTTCTGATTTCGTGCGGCGCTTGTACACCATCGCAATTCGAGCCAGAAGCTGCTGCTCGACATCAGTGTCTCTTGAGTCTGTAGTAAGCTTGTTCACAAATTCTTCCTTGAACTGACTGAGACTGCCCAATAATCCTGGCTGCACATAATCCATGATAGACCACAACTCACTCAATCCGTTCTCCACAGGGGTTCCTGTCATGGCGAGACGGAATTTGGACTTCATCGCTTTCAGCACCTTGGAGGCAGCCGTTGAGGGATTTTTGATGGCCTGTGCTTCATCACAGATCACCACCTGCCAGTTCACTTGTCCAAACGACAGTTGGTCCTTCACTAAGGTATGATACGTTGTTACTGTGATGCCAATGTGCTTCAGTTCCACCGCATCCTTCAACCGCTCCGTTCCCCTATGAAGGTACAGCGACTTCAGCAAGTAAGGAGCAAATTTGCGCACTTCCTTCTCCCAGTTGTCCATGAGTGTCTTGGGCACCACAACTAATGTTGGCGTAAGTCTTCCGATTTCTTGGAGATAGGACAGGAAAGAAATCACTTGTATCGTTTTCCCAAGCCCCATATCATCAGCCAATAGACCTCCCAATTTGCGATAATGGAGTGATTTCATCCATACGAATCCATCTGCCTGGAATGGTTTCAGGGAAGCAATAAATGCTTCAGGCGGCTGGTTTGAGAACACTCCCAGATTCTGCATCTCTTGCTGCGCTTGCAGAATCGGCTGATTAAACTCCAATTGACTGATGTTCTCGTAAATCTCCAACACATACGGCAGCTTCGTTATATCTACCAAGTTACCTTCACTAAACATTTCTCGTTTTGCCGTATCCGTAGTTTCTACAAAGGCCTCAGCATCTTGCGGCAATTTAAGCCAGCTGCCATTCCATTCTATGTAGTCCTCGCCTTGCTCCTTGGCCTTTGAGATCAAATCCAACATGTCAGAAGCTTCCCACGTTTGCTGTACTTCCCCAGTCTCGTCTTGCGCGGAAAAGCCAAAATCCAGTTCGAACCATCCTCGCTCTTGTTCAGTAGCATGCACAAATGGCTGGGCTTTATAGACTCGAATACCTAGTGACTTTACCCGTTCACCAAACAGGGACAAATCAATACCTTCCATTTCAGGTACATATGCTTCAGGATTTTCAGCAAATTTCGGGATATCCGCTCCTTGAATCTTTGGTAATTCTCGAATACGATCGGCATGATCTACAACTGAGGGCTTCACAAATACTTTTCTCCGCTGACGATCCACGGCATAACGACTAGCGGAAGAACCCATTTCATTTAACAAATCGGGGCTAATTGGATCTGATGAGTGGTACTCCGGATGAAACGAAACACCTTCCGAATTGTATTCCAATCCAAGATCCACTTTATCAACAAACAGATATTCCTGATGCAGCAAATAGTCATCCATAGGATACTCATGATGTATTGCCCAATGACGAACTTCCGCAATATAGCTGAAGATACGTTCCTGATCCAATGGATTAGGAGCCTTATCAATCAGCTGTTGAAATTGATATTGCTCCGAATCCATAAGCAATACCTGCTGATCGGGTAACACCAGCCATGGCCCAATCCTTTTTGCAGTTCGCTCCAAATGACTCCACGAACCACAAGCCTTTTCCAGCACGAATTTAAAATGAGCCGTTCCCACTGCGCTCTCGTGGCCTAACTTCAGGTCAAGCTTCTTCGATGCAGGAATGCCCAATCTCTCCCGCAGTTCTGGTGGTACATCGTCAAATTTATCTGTATTTAATACATAATTGCTATCTTGTTTATCCAAATATCCCTCGAACCACATGTCTTCCAGAGTCTCTAACAGCTCAGCGTTACTGATCTGTCGAAGTTCGGAGATTCTTAGACCAAGTGGAAATTGTAGTGCCTTTTCTTCTCTGACAATGGAATACAATAGCCCGTTCGGAACCATTTCCTTCTCAACCTGTATGTCCGAAACTATAGAATCTGTCGACTTTCGACGCTTGCTCAAGAAACCAAAGAGACCTGCCATCTGCCTTCGCCTTCCTATTCTCTAAAATCTTCCGTTTAAATACTGTCTCATATAGCTATCGAACTTATCGTCCCAACTTCGACCATGATGACCCAATTTCTCTATAAATAGCTGGACACCTGCTCGACTGGATTCAGGTACTTTAAGCATGCTTTCTTTATTGCTACGGCTCCTGCTGTTTCTAAAAGTCGGTGATGTGCTTATCGGACGAATGATTTTCTCAAATCCTTCACGATGATAGAAATAGGCCGCCCCCATCTTACCGTATTCAACCACAACAAAGTTATCGAAGTGTATAAAAGCGATCATGGGATCCTGGACAAGCTCTACGTCCTGCATATAATCAATGAATCTTTTCCAATAGTTCAATCGTTGGTTATCTTGGTCGTTTTCGAATAGAATCTGCAGTTTCTTCTGGATAAGCCAGCGTTTGACTTCTTCAAGAGCACCGGAACTTAGAAATTGCCAATCCGTGACGCGTTCCCTGGGATCTCTCAACCTGGCTACGGCCTGCTGAACAATTGCGACATGAAATTGAGTGTATTTACGTGGCTCAAAATAGTTTTTAATGAGCTGTTTGTATTCGTGCATTGAATAATTCTCTAGCAGTCGAACAATAAAATCGGTTCCATCCCGATTAATCATATGATCTTGCGAGAGTCCTTGCTCCAATATTTTTCGCATCAAAGTCGATTCAAGCTTGGATTCTTCTTCGATTTTCAGAGCATGAAATGTATCTGTCATTTTGATTCCCGTTAGTAGGAGAGCAGAAGTAATTCCCTGCACCATACCGGACTCGTGGTACATCGCATTTTCCATATGGTGCTGTATCTTATCGTCTAGCAACAGGAACCCAAATTGATCGACTTGATAGATTGAGCGCAAAAGATCCAGCAAGTAAGGTTCTTCATATTGATGCTGGAAAATTACCCATGCGGTCTTTCCTACTTCCACAGAGTAACGCGCTGTTAAAATACGATTAATTTTCTGCCTTGTATCCTGATTTTCATTAGGAAATGGATATTCGCTATAGATCAGCATTAGCACTTCCATTTTCTTCAGTGAGTGCGCCAATTCCTCAACATTTTCCATGGGGGTAGCGCGAATGATCTCTAGCAACTTCGGAAGCAACATTCTACTGCGCTGCCGGATAATATCCGCCTGTTTGTTTTTGTATTTCCGTTCCATTTTAATTCTTTCTTCGGTAAGCAGTTGTGGTTTAAACGAGAATTGATAAAAGTATTGATTAATTTCCATCTCTCTCACCTAACCCTTGAAGTTGATCCAATAGTTGATCGTCTTTCAAACGGAATTTGAATTCCACCCGTCTGGACTTATTTGCATCAATTTTCCCATCTTTTTTCAAGATCGGTATACTAAAGGAACGACCATTGGCCGTAATGACTGATTTTAGCTCTTCTTTATATTGGAAATCCGGGAAATTAGGCTGAAATACTTGCTCAACAACAGAAAGTGCGCGATCTTGTGAAAGCTTCAGATTGTAGAGGTATCCGCCAGCGGTATCCGTATGGCCTTCTACGATAATTTGCGATATTTCATCGCGAAAACGGTCGGACAGTAGAATATTGATATACTGCGGAATGAACTGTTCCAAATACGTTCTTCCTTTAGCCGAAACTTGACTGCTATTCGAGTCGAAGAACACCCCACCAGAGAAGCGGATTGCTCCTGTCTGAGGATCGACTTCCAAGGCTAGGTCTGAATCTTCAAATGCTTTGATCAATTCCTGAATAATTTCCGATTTGACACCGATGACTTCCTCAATCATCTGATTTTTTTCATTGATTGCTGCTTCTTTCTCTTCATACGCCGATTGCGTATTATATATGGTAATCATGAGTACGAGGGCAAAAATGACAAGCAGCGCCGACATTAGATCGGTATAAGATACCCAAAAACTCTCCTTTTCACCTTCAGGCGCTCGTGACATATGCCGCTCATTGCGAAATCCTCTAGCCAAAATGCATCATCACCTTACTCTGAAGTTACCGGATTCATGATCCGTTTGGATTGACGGTTGATCTCCAACACCGTTTGCTTCAATGTCTGCATGGCATCAGGCAAATCGATCAAACCTTCCTGAATCGCATCCACACCACTCGCCAAGTGCTGAACTGACTTGGTTAGTTCTTGGTCAAATTGAGTAAACGTGTTTTGAAGACCACGATGCATATCGTCTGTAAACTGATTCATGGAAACTTCCAGATGCTTGTTCGTCTTGGACATCGATTCG
Source organism: Paenibacillus sp. FSL R5-0701 (assembly GCF_037973995.1). Lineage (NCBI taxonomy): Bacteria > Bacillati > Bacillota > Bacilli > Caryophanales > Paenibacillaceae > Paenibacillus > Paenibacillus sp. FSL R5-0701. The sequence goes on from NZ_CP150230.1 coordinate 5,171,592, forward strand.
CTTGCCGAAGTCCACACTTGCTGCAAATGTTCCACACGTTTATCCATGCTTTCCAGTTGTTCGGCCAATTGATCTTGTACCCTGGTTGATATATTCCCCACTGCTTCACGTTCATGTTGAATTTCTCTCATCAGGGATTGCATATCTTCTTGGATATGAATAAACTCTGTATTATTATTTGTGAATTTATCAAAGATAAGTTCCAGTTCCTGATTCGACCTTTGACTAAGTTCAGCTTGCTGAGATAATGTGACAGCCAATGATTGTTGACTCTGTGTGATACTGGATATCCGCTGTAAATTCTCTTCTAAACGTTGCTGGAAAGTAACCTGTAATCCCGTTTGGGTCACAATTGACTCCACATTTTCTTTAAGCGTGTTCATATGACTTTCAAAATAACCATTAAACGTATTGCGTTCTTCCGTCATCCTGTCTAGTAGATCTGCCGTGACCTTCTGAAGTTCGCTGTTTTTCTCCGTTGTTTCGTTCAATTCGGATACGGTTCTCTCTAAAACTGTCTGATAATCCGTAATCCGTTCCGTATAATTATGAATTTGTTCCGTAAGAACGGTGGTCTTGTCCACCATCGCTGACTGTCCTGCAGCCGAATCCTGCATGGATTGCACAAGCGCACCCATTTCCTCATGCACTTTTTTCTGCCATTCCACGGTATTGTTCAATGCTTCTCCGAGATTTTTCATATGATCTCCAGTTAGTTCATTCAATTGAGTAACGAATTGATTAACCATCTGCTGCATACCCTCGGATTGGTTCACTGTGGTTGTCTGCATTAAATCTGTCATCATTTTCTCAGTTCGTTCCATCTGAGGTGCGAGTGATTTCTGAATGGAATCCGCCACACCGTTAACCATATTCGGTATAAGTACATCTGACAAAAAAGACTGAAAATCCTGCATCTGCTTCTCTTGTCGTTGGTCCATGCTGAATAGCAATGTGCTTTGATCTTGAGTCGGAAATGCCTCGTCAAGCTGTTGGCGAATACTTCCAAATGCATTAGTGAGCTTTGGATAAAAAATTCCTTTGTCGATTAACTGCCATATGAGAGAAAGCAGAACTCCCGCAATCGATGACGCAAATTTAACCTTCATCCCCGTAAGCAATGAGCTAATTCCGTCTTGCATCGTGCTTGAGTCACCATTGACATGCACTTGAGATACACCAAATGCAATCCCAAGGAAGGTGCCTACAATTCCCATGGAGAGGAAAATCCCTGCAACAACTTCTGCAAACTTTCTTTTTCCAAATTTATGTACTAGAGGCTCTTCAAAAAAGAAGTCATATACATCTGGTGTGTAGAGTATGCCTTTCTGTTGATAACTCATATACTTAACATAGAAACTCTTCCATGCGGGGAGTAAATGTCCCTTGATGTACTTATTGTCCTGATTCTCCATCCAATCATTGAAACTATGAAACTTTGCTGTCATTTCAGTAATATTAGATAGTTCCTCAAGCTTGGCCTTGATGTCAGATTCAGCTTTTTTGCTGTTCCAGTAAGGTATGAGGACAAAAAACAAACATAGTATGAAAATCGAAACCATTAAAGCAATGTAACCCCATGCGAATTCTGTAGATGTAAAAAATGTTGCCATAGCTCCTCCTTAAGATATATAGTAGTTAACTAAATTACGGTCTTCACTTGGTACTAAATTTAAATACCCAACTTAAAGTATAGCTGTTATACTTCAATATTTTTCTTGCAAACCAAGATTATCATAATTACCAAGTTCATTATACCTATTTTTTTCCTATAAGAGAAAATAATCTTAGAAATAAATAGTCCAAACGAACCCTTCTCCATATTAACGTGTGTCTATATTCATTCAACTTTAAGCCTATCGTATAATGAACATAACAAAAATACATATCATGCAAGAAAAAGGAGAGATTCACCCATGTTGATCAAATTAAACTGGATCACGCTGAGGGTCAGTAATTTGGAAGCTTCACTCGGGTTCTACCACGATATGCTCGGACTTCCAATTCAGCGCAGATTCGAAAGTCGTGGACGGCAAATTGCCATGCTGGGCATGGAGAATGAAGCCCAGCTTGAACTAATTGAGGGCAGTGAATCGATTCTTAAACCAGAGGCTGGCGTGTCGATCGGTTATGAGGTGAACTCGCTGGATGAAGCCATGGAACGACTGGCAGAACTGAATATTCCGATTGTGCGCGGCCCCATTCAGCCCAATCCGCATCTGCGGTTTATTTACATTACAGATCCAGATGGCTTCGAGGTGCAACTCGCAGAGCATGTCTAATTAAACGACTGCGCACAAGTGTGCGTATCCGATGACCAGTTGGGTGTGCATGTGTGCAGTTAAACCAGCTGCAAGCTCACACCTGCATCGGGCAGCGTAAGCACGTTTTTGTGTCTGTCTACAGCTTCATGCGGCGCATCAGCGGCACACCTATGCGATTCAACAACCGATCAAGCAGCAGCCAGCACCAGCGTCTGCCCCACGAAAGGTGGCGCTCATACACAGCGGAATATTCAAAATCCGCCACAGCACCGCGATTGCGTTTGAACTGCGCAGCCCCGGCGCTCTCATGTAACAGATGGCCGTTCTCGCGAGCCTGTCCGATCAGACATGCCGATAACATGCGGTATAGTCCGACGGATTGGGGCACCGCTGTGTCGTAACCAAACAGCGGCGTTGTCATGATTCCATTTCGGCAGAAATAACCCATCACCGCTTCCAGGCGCCCCTCCTTTTGCAGTCCATACAGTCTGAGTGTTCCTGATGCCATCGCAGCAGCAATGAACCGTTCCGTAAACTGGGGATTGTGATAGGAGTATTTTTCAAGGTATAACAGCTTGTATAGCTCCACGATTCGCGGAATATCTGCATCCGTCATATCTGCTTCGGAGACGAATTCGTATCCATGCTTGCCCAATAATTCGTAATCCCGCTTCAACAGCCAGCGTGACTTCGAGTTGCCAAAGTTCGGATCATGCGCTTGGTACAGGTAGATTTGTCGGCTCGGAATTAGTCGACACCCCACTTCCGTTAGCCTCGCCGTCAGATCGGGATGAAGTCCCTGACACAAGGAGCGAAATACAATGACATGTTCAGGGTATCGCTCTTGTACCGCTGCAAGCAAACATTCTGCTTGTTCACCGGACATGGCGGGATACAGATTGGTGGACAACAACCAGTTGTTCACATGCACAACTTTGTTGATCTGCGATTGCTTCATTCCCCAACCTATTAGACTGAGCAGCACAGAAAGAACTTTTTCCAACACAGGCTTCTGCAACATGGTCAATTCCTGCTTGGCGTAACTCACATAATGCGTATATGGCGAACAAACGTAAGCATTATCATACTCTGTATCATTCACCGTCAGCGGAATAACGAGATCATCAATCCGGGCGAGCAACAATGTCGTTTCCACGTTGGACATAAAACTTTGGGTCCCGTCCAGCATCATAGGTTCCAGATAAGCTCTGGCATATCTGCCATCCTCTGTATCGGGCCAGTCCATGTCTTTGAGCGAATGCTGATCATAAAAGCGTACGCGTGCAGCGCAATTATCATTCCTAACCTCATATGTACGGTCATCGTAGGCTGAGCTGTCTTTCATTCCTTTATTCTTCAAGCTTTTACTCCCCCATGAGGTAACATCTTCTTTTAACTACCATTTACATTGTTAGTTCTACTCTCTTCATACTCTACACAACACACTGTATAGGAAAAAAATGTCGCCATCAAGCTGTATTCCAGATGAAAAAATCCCGTCCAGTACGCTAAATACGCACCGACAGGCCCTCAACTATTAATATTAAAGTTTATTCCCAACGGAAGAAGCCTGATGATCCGAGACTAACTCATTCAGGTTCACAATCAGTTGCTCCAATTCTCCAAAGCTCTCTACCATCTTCTGTGTCAGGTTACGTTGTTCTTCCATGCTCGCCAGAATCTCTTCTGTCGCTGCACTGGATTGCTCCGTTACACTCGAAATCTCGGAAACTTCATTCACAACTCTGGTGGAAGATTCCTTCATGGTCGCCGAACTAGTCTCGATATCTGTCGCTTGATTCAACACATGCTGAGAGTTGCTGCTGATCGTACGGAATACTTCCTCTGCCGTATGGACGCTATCTCTTCCTTGTTGTAACGATTGACGAATGCGTTCGAATCGATCCGTCAGTGCCTGCGTCTGCCCTTTTAATCGAGACAGGATGGTTCCGATATCACTTGCGGACTGACCCGAGTTCTCTGCCAACTTGCGAACTTCCTCTGATACAACAGCAAACCCGCGTCCATGCTCACCCGCACGAGCGGCTTCAATGGCTGCATTGAGTGCAAGCAGGTTGGTCTGACTCGCAATATCCACTATGCTGTTCAACATAAGCGTCATGGATTCACTTTCCTCGTTGAACTTTCGCATGTCATTTGCAGTTGTATTGATCGTTTCATATAGATCTTGCATTTGGATGTTTAGCTGGTCCATCTGTGTACTTCCAGTTTGCGTGCTTGTTGCCATACTTGCGGACAACTTTTTCATCTGCTGGGAATACGAAGCAACGTCCTTGATATGCTGATCCGACACAGACAAGGATTCCGAAATCTCGGCCACACTGGTCGCCTGGAACTCAACACCTTTTGCAACCTCACTGAACCCAAGCGTCACCTCATTGGTAATGGAGCCAGTCGCATTCACTTTTTGCTTCAATTGATCCGTATAACGTGATAAACCTTCGACCGATTCCTTCACACGTTCCAGCATGGTTTCCACTCTTTGTTTAGAGTGCTTCACCTCATTCTGGCGTACTTCACTTTCATGGAAGAGCCTTTGATTCAATTGTGAGACCAGCATCAAGACGGCTCCTGTGAGAGCAAATAATCCCACATTGACGATATTACCCATTAGCTCAGCAGAGTCAACGGTATTCATAACAAATAACTGAAGAACACTGTTAACTAGTAATACCGAAAATCCAACCACAAAAAATTTCTTGTTAGGAAATAACAGTAGAACTGCGGTTATCACCAAACTTAACGCAAAATTGACCGTTCCCCAACCGACATAGACTCCACATATTGTTAGTAATACGGTAATCAGCCATGGAATGAGATGAATATGTTTCTTTTTCACATTAGCGTATGTAATCCAAACTACAAAGATCAGAGCTACTCCATTAGACACAAGTAACTTCGGCATCATAAAGGCCAGACCCATACCAATGGCAATAATAATCCACAAAATGATACCGATTAATTTGTTCCTTTTCCAATTAATTTCGTCCATACGATCCATGCATACCCCGTCCTTTTATGTAGGTTAAATGTGAACTGTAGGGCCTTTCTGTACTACATCTACTAGTCTTTGGTCCTGCTTATGCACAAATCGCAAATACGCAGCGCCTTAACATAGTACATATTAACTTCACAAGTATGAAATCAGCGCTACTTTATGTATATCGGTATTGTTAATTAAAAATTTATATGAACTGTAAAATGATATGCAAGCATATCATTTTACAAACAAAAAAGGTCTGTCTTATGCGTTATGGCGCACAAGACAGGCCTTTTGGTCGTGAATGGATGTGCAGCAGCTCTTACTTTCCGAATACAAGTGTCGTATTGGAGGAGCCTGCATACTTGGTGACGAACTCACGCGCGTAGCTGGCACTCTCTACCTGATAACTGTAATTGGAACTTGGTCTCCAGTTGGTTTTAGGAGAAGTCGGGCTATTCAGAGCCGGCGTACTGCCTGTATCGGTAAACTCCCCTTTTCCTTTGTCATCCAGGATGCCGCCCTTTTCAGCGCCAGCACCAAAGTAGTTGTTTTCGGAATAAATCCGTGCTTTTTCACCAATTGTGATGGCCTGATTAAAGTTGTTGGCATAGTTGTTTTTGAGATGGAAGTAACCATATCTTAAAAGTCCAGGACCACGCACATACAAATTTTCGAAGTAATTGTTGGACATCGTCACATGAGGCACACCATTGTAACTGCTGTTCCCATCATTCGGATGACCGAGGATGACGCCATACTTATGGTTCGCAAATTTGGAATTGCTAATCGTAATATAGTCGGCGCGATCGCCAATATACAGAAGTTTGTCCAGATCACTACCGCCAGAGCTGTAGCTGTGACCAGCAAACGTCACATGATCAATCCAGTAATTGGAGCCCGAAGTGATATACATCTGGATATCATCATTGGCATTAATATTGGAAGCGTGTTCAAAAGTCAGATTCTGAAAAATCACATTGCTTGAACTGCTTGTGGATCTGAAATGAATATTCGTTAATGTATGTTTGCCAAAGGAACCTACAAGTGTCTTGTTCGCTCCAAATTCAACCTTTTGCAGCGTGGAGGAAGAAATATTCTGTTCAACGACGACAATCTTGGCTGTAGAGCCCGCCATATGTGTTCTCAAGTCATTGAGATTACTAACGTAAACCACCTGACCGTTCTTGCCACCTGTCGTAGCTGACTTGGATACACCATTTTCATTCTTGGCACTGCCTGCAAAACCAGTCAACCCGTTCGTACCTGTGTTCGGATAACTGGCAGCCCCATATGTAGACGGGGCTGTGGAGACAGTTAACAACAATAGAGTTACAGCAAGTAAAAGCATCGAAAATTTCTTCAAAATTTCACCATCCTTTATAATATTATCCTCAAAGACAACTCGATTATATCGTGTAACTTTGGCTGTGACAATACAAAAATTGCAAAAAGACAACAATTATCATTTTTATGCAACAGCAGATCAGATATAGTGAAAAAACATAAAACCAGGCCATTCGTTCACACAAAATTGAGCCGCTAATTAGCGGCTCTATTAACGAGTACTATGTGATACAACTTGGAACTGATCCGCCCTCGGATCAGTTCCTAAGGCCTCTGAAGAAAAACCATTCGCTTGCGGATAATAATATGTTACGACTTCTGATAGCTGCGGCGGAAGGTACCGGGTGTGATTCGTTCCAGCTTCTTGAAGATGGCTCCATAATAGCTGGTCGATTCGAAGCCGACTTGACGAGCAATATCCTCCATCCCGCGTTGCACATTATCGAGCAGCAGTTCCTTGCTCTTGTTGACTCTTACCTGATTAACATAGCTGATGGGACGAATACCTGTCGTCTTCTTAAACAAATGACAGAAATATTCTGGTGTGACACAGATCAATCCAGCCAGCATTGGCAAAGTAATCTCTTCAGCATAATGCTGTTCAATATAGTCCAGAACCGGCTTTATTCGCTCATACTGCTGCCCGACGGTATCGCTGCCCTCGACAGATACGCGTTGAATAATCTCTGTCAATAAGGTATAGAGGACAGCGGAGCAGGCGTAATTGCTTAATGTCTGCTCTTGTGGTGTTAAGGCAGCTTGCAGCAGCTCCCGCATTCGGGATAGAAGATATTCAGGTTGTGCAAGCGTGTATACACATCTGTCGACAATGCCCACGTTTTCAAATAAGTTTGCTGACCCGTTGCCATCAAAAATGATCCAGTCGACTTCCCAACTGTCGGATAGCGCATAGTATTCGTGCTTCTGCCCAGGGAACAACAGCATGCCCATACCTGGCTTGACGATATGATCCGTTTCACTTAGCTTGAGCTTGCCCACACCGCTGCGGCATTGTATCCACTGATAATCCTCAATGCCTTGGTCTCGGCGGATATGCTCCTGTTCATGATGCAGACCGATGCCAAGTAAATAAAAAGGGAGCAGTTTGTCTCGGGCAGATAAAACTGGAAAATTACGATTGGGATGAGGCATACGACTAACTCTCCTGATCTTAATATTGTTATATGATATTAATTTTTTAAGATATTCACTCGAATTAATATAACATATAATCGCAATATATTGATAAATAAAGGAGATCGCAGGATGACAATTAAGATCGGAATTGATTATTATCCGGAGCAATGGACCCCGGAGTTATGGGAGAAAGATGCCATACTTATGCAACAGACGGGGGTTGCAGTTGTGCGAATGGCGGAGTTCGCCTGGAGCCGAATGGAACCGACTGAGGGTAATTATCAGTTTGAATGGCTAGATGCGGCTATAGAAGTATTCGCTTCGCGTGGTATGAAAATTGTGTTATGCACCCCCACCAATACCCCGCCAAACTGGATGACAACCCGTTATCCGGATGTGCTGCCCATGGATGAACAACGCCACATCATCCGTCCAGGTGTGCGTGGACATCGTTGCAACAACAGCCCTTCCTTGAGAATGCTGGGCTCCAAATTTGTGGAAGCGATATCACAGCGCTATGGTAAGCACCCCGCCGTCATAGGCTGGCAAATCGATAACGAGATGCACTACCAGGAGTGCCATTGTGATACATGTAATCGTGCATTTGTCGCTTGGCTGCAAAAGCGTTATTCCAATCTGGAGGATTTGAACCGGGAGTGGGGTACGGTCGTCTGGAGTGGTGAGTACAGCAGCTGGGCTGAGGTAACAACACCACTCGGTGCCAGCAAACCGATGAATCCTTCCTATCTTCTGGAGTACAAGCGATTTTGTTCTGACAGCGTAGGCTATCTGCTGGGATGGCAGCTTGAGATTTTACGTCGTAACTGTCCAGGCCAATTTGTGACGCATAACATGTGGCAGTATCCGAATAGCCTGGACTATTATGATATGCACAACGAATTGGACTTCGTCTCTGTTGATTATTATCCGAATGAGCTGTATCGCGATTATGGCGATCGGTTTCCGAGGAACGGCGCGCTTACGCTGGACTTGGTTCGCGGCATCAAACGCCGGAATTTCTGGGTAATGGAACAGCTCAGCGGAGCGCAGGGCGCCTGGATGCCGATTCAGCGAACCCCCTATCCTGGACTGATCCGAGCTCGCTCCTGGCAGACAATCGCCCGCGGTGCGGATATGGTCGTCCATTTCCGCTGGCGGAGTGCTACCGTGGGAGCAGAGCAGTTCTGGCATGGGCTGATCGACCACAGCAATGTTCCTGGACGCAGGTTCAGGGAGTTTGCAGAGCTTACTCGCGAGGTGAACCAGTTAGGAGAACTGCTGGCCGACTCAACCATTGTTACTCAGGTTGCGATTCTGCATTCGCATGATCAGCATACGGCACTTTCCCTTCAGCCGCAGGCGGAAGGGGGAATGCACTATATAGACAACTTGTCCTCCATGCATAATGCATTTCTGAAAATGGGTGTTGGTACAGACGTTATCAACTGGACCGAGGAGCTCGACGGGTACAAGCTGGTCATTGTCCCTTCCCTCTTCCTGTTAAGTGAAGAAGTAGCACAACGACTGGAGCGATTCGCAGCCAAGGGTGGTACGGTTGTCCTCACCAATCGGACTGGTGTGAAGAACATGAGGAATGTATGTGAGATGCTGCCTCTGCCGGGGCTACTGGCGGAAGCGGCGGGTGTTGTCGTAAGTGAATATGATGCCATCGGCAACAGTGAGCATCGGATACGGAACGCGGAGGGCAAGACATTTGCTGCGAAGCAATGGTGTGATCTACTGGAACTGCGAGGGGCAGAGCCGATCGCCTGGTATGATAACGACTTTTACGAAGGTATACCAGCGGTTACTGTCAATAAGTTTGGTGAAGGTGAAGTGTATTATGTCGGCACTTGGCCAGAGCCATCGTATTTCTATCAGCTGTTTGAAGGCATACTGAAGGAAAAGGATTTGGCGCCCAAAATCCAGTTGCCGGAAGGTGTCGAGCTGTCGATTCGAACGAAGGGGGAGCAAAACTTCCTCTTCCTGATCAATTTGACGAATGAGCAACGAGAGATTACGCTGGACGTTCCTTATCGCAGCCTGTTGACCAGCGAGAGATTGGATCAGAAGTTGACTCTTCCAGCTCTGGGAGTAGATATTATAACTGTATAAGATCAGCAACTTTTCTTATTTAAGAAGGGATGTCTCACAAGGCTTACAACCTTGAGGGACATCCCTTCTCTGCTTTCACTAACATCCACCTAATCTGAATAAGAGTATTGCCAGTTAGTTCATCTTATTTGATTTTGATTTCCAGTTCATCATTCTTGGCTTCCTGCAAATCATCATAGACCTTATCTGGTTTACCACGAAGTTTTAATACCATGGACTCCGGATGGTCCAACAGATTGCTACTGAAAGAATACATCATTCCGTCTTCCGTTCCGCTCCCGCCTACCATGGATAACTTGGTCTGTTTCCCGTTTTTAGTGGTAGTTACAATCTCGAGAGGCTGAACGACCTCACTGATCAACAACTTCATTTTGTAATCGATCTCTTGCTCCGGCTCAAAAACAAATCTAACCCGAGTAACAAGCGGTGATAATTCCACTTCTGACAACATAACTTCATAACCCCCAACGGTAAACGTACGATTAACGTTGAGGATTTCCGTTTTGGGGATAGAGAATTTAGGATCCAGCGCAAAAGAAAGATTCATTTTTTTGGAATATTGATACTTCCGTTCCTTTTCCCCGTTTTCTGAATATTCCACCACATCTGGAACAACGGAAGAAAGCTGGAACTGAAGATTCACTTGCTCAGGCAGCGGTTTATTTCGATTACGCTCAATTGTATTCCGGCCATAAATGGTATGCTTATCCTTCGAAAAATGTATACCTCCTATATTTCCGTTATCAAGGACATAACCTGTTCTTGCATCCGTCATCTTGGTATTGACTATCGAATAAATCTCTTGCGAAGCATCCGTCTTGGCGGTATACAATACGGTTATCCTGTTCTCATCTGCCATAACCGCATTCACGGTAAACTGATATATGCCCGATGTAACCGTCCGATCCACAAGTTGCACATAACCATGATTGAGCGTTGAAGTAATCGTAGCACGGTCCATATCCGAAGTTAGCAGGCCACGAAAGGGCTCTAGCACTCCCCAATGGGTTACAGGCTCAGTATATGTTGCCTGCTCTTGACCATAACTCCCAAGCGGACCTAAGAGAAACCAACCCGCGGCCAGGGCCGTGACCAGCACTGCTGTAATCCATTTGATATGAACGGTCCTACCTGATCGTTTTGTTCTGCCCTTCGCGAGACCACGTTGAATCGCAACAGTCGTATCCGCCGGATTCCATTGCTGTTTCTCTCTTTTTACCTGATATGCATCTGCAAGAAGTGCTTTCTCCTCCGGGTTAGTGGTCATGCCAATCCCTCCTGTTCTTCATCAACTTGCGCAACTGTTGGAGTCCCTTGTGCTGCCAGGTCTTGATCGTTCCTTCCGGTTTGCCGAGGATGGAGGCAATATCCGTCAGTGTCATGTCGTTATAATATTTTAGCAATAATACATGGCGATATTTCGGTTTCACCTTTTGCAAAAGAGATTCCATAGCGATTCGATTATCATCAACGCTAATCATCCAAGATGCCGGAATGCTGTCCTCCATATCCTCCTTCGCCAGAGGTGTCGCCCGCTTGCGGCGCCTCTGTTCATCGATGCAGACATAGATCAGAATTCGAATGATCCAAGATTTGAACGCCTTCTCATTGTTCAGCGTACGACGTTTGATCCAAGCACGGCACGTCATCTCCTGCACAGCTTCCAGCGCATCTTGCCGGTTACGCAGATAACTGTAAGCAATAGAAATGAGCGTATCTTGATGTTCCATAATGGATTGCACAAAATCCGTCTCGTCTTCGGTCTGTACATCCCTCCTTCTCTCTCTTTCTGTGGTATAAGACGGGTGAGTGAAGCAAACGGTTTTTAATATTTGTTCATTATAAAAAGCCCCGCCATCATCATGAGGGAGCTTGATTACCTAGCAAATCGGCCGCCGATATACTGAATTACACACAAGCATGAACAATCCAAGATCAACTAACTTATAGGTTCCCGGTGACTTCGATCCCGTCAGCCAATTGCAGATGATTTCTCACCCAAGTGGTGAACTGATTCAAAAACATCCGTAATTCTGGCTCTGCAACCACCTGTTGATCCAGCTCTGATAAAATCCCCACCCACACTTCCTTCGTAATCGGATTCTCCCAGCAGGGATCAAGAGCCTTCATCTCTTCTCCAGTTCGCGGGTCAGTTAAGGGAAATGCGCGATCCAATGCAGGACGAATATAGTCAAAGTCTTCATTATATATGAACAGCATGTCTTCCATCTCTACTTCAACCGATTCTTCTATGTATAAAGGGGATAAAACAAAACCCACATTCCGCTGTGGACCTTGATACTGATATATGAGCGCAGGAATTGTTCTCTTTGATTTGTTAGTCATATATGTTCCTCCTGTTTCAGGCAAATCTTCTACCGATCAGAGTTCAAACCAGATTAAACCACCATCAACCTGGCTGGTTTCTCGCTCCATCTGATGCATCCAGCTCCGCGCCTCTTCACCCCAGATATGAAATAAACAGTAGATATACGACTCCCCATCCACAATCTCTTCTAATCCGGATGCCTCTTCTATCCACACTTCAAGGGCTCTAGGCCAGGAAGGATCTTCACGTTTCAATACAAAGCTGTTGGCTTGGTGTTCTAAGCTGTACATGTTGGTAAACGTTAATACACTTGCCAAACGCTTCACAACTTCAGGTAAAATCGCAGGTTCCGTTGCTCTAATCCCATATTCCCAGCCCATATGTACAACCTCCTTCAGACTTCGTTCGCTCCAGATTGTTGCTTTTGTTCATGCATTTGATGGATTGAACGATCCAACCACAACTCATACCAGTCCAGAAAATGTAATCGATTCGTATTGCCCCAATACTGATCAGGATAGATTCCATTGCGGTTAGCCCGGTCATCAACCCAGATCTCTCCGTAAGAGGCTCCCTTAACGATCAGATTCATGGAGATGCCACAGCCAAAATCACTGATGCGCAGCATGCCTGCCGACCATTTTGGATCAAAATATTCATGTTCCAGCGCTTCCCATTCCTCTTCTTCCTTGCTGTCATCGAACCAGTCATAGTTCCAGTTCCATGCTTCCGTGAATTGAAAAGGGTCCGAGATCGCATTCAGCTCATCATCATAACCCAGCACAGCGTATACGCCGTCATCCGGGTTTTCCAGACCATAATAAGGTCCTGTACCACCGGTTCCCATATGAAGAAGCCATACCTTATAGTCCTCCGGCAACTCAATTCGCCATTTCTGTTCAAATTGCGTAATATCCTTCTGGGTCCACACAGACGCCATTTCATATTCATGGTTTTCTGCGCCAAACAGCTCCAGATCCGGGTCCAGACTTCGGAGAGTGATCAACTTTTCACGCATACGTTCCAGTTGTACATTGTACATGGCTTACTTCCCTCCTTTGCTACTCCATTACGTTTGTTCCACGGCGTACCCGCGTTGCTGCAACTCACCCAGTGTGGCTGCCACATCTCGCTCAGGACACAACTGCTTAATCAGTCTGGCGGTCACCGGTTTTCCTTCATATACTTCAGCTACGGCTTCCAACGGCAGATCCGGCAAGTCATAGTACCCTTTGGACCAATCAGCGTAATCTTCCGGGTTCTTCTCCACATATCCCAGCAAAAATTCTGCGCCACCTCTAGCGTCCACTTTGTCTTCCTCGGCCATCGCCAGCTGAATCCAGTTACCAACCTTCCATGGCAAGTCGTTCCCTTCCTGCCATAGGCAAAAGGTCACATCCTCCAGATCCAACGTTTCCTCCTGATCTCGGAGAACAGTCATCAAAGTCTCCGGCACTTCATCGTACATGCCCGGGTAGATCTCACCATCCTCACGAGCATGTGGGCTCAAGGGTGACTCATGATCAAATCCTTTGATCAACGTGCCTGAGTTCGTAAACAATACATGCAGATGATCACCTGCGCCGTTATTGATGCTTCCCCATGCCACACCTGGCTGAAGTTCAGCTTCATAATGATGTACGCGTAGCCATTCTTCCTCCGAAAAGATGATATCCAAAGCAGCGAGTATTCTCATTTGTTTACGCAGGGCATCTGCATTCATCATCGTTATCTCGTTCCATTCCTGCATATGAATCCCTCCTGTTTGTATATGTACACTATATCCGGATTAATTCATCCAGCGTGTTATTTCCCTGAATACTTGGTGTCATGACAATGGTGATCCGACTGGCTTCTCTGGAGATGATACACGCATAATTTCCGGGCTTTAACTGAAACAGAACCCCTTCACACGTCTCATCCGGCTCCAATTCATCACCAGTGACATCATCCGCCGCTCCCAGATAGACGTGCCCAGACGGAACTTGCAGATGATACACCTTTTCCCGTTCCGCTGTGTGATCTGGATCTGAATCCTCCTCTACATCCTCCAGGCTCCATTCCACCTCATACACTCCATCCGCTCCCAGATTCAAGAACAGACAATGCCCTGCATTCACCTCAGCCAGCTCATCCACTGGAATGGACCACCAGTCGGAAGTATCCTCAAGCCGATGTTTTAACGCTGCCAGATCATACAGGCACAATGTTGCCGTATCTGTAACCATTTGAAATGTTCCTCTCATATTCACCCGTCCCTTCTGTCTGATCCAGGTCTGACCTCAGAAATATATTCCATCATTATATCAAGCCTGATACACGTGTAAAAGGAACCCATGGACCATCTCTGCTTGCGCAACTCTTCATTTCTCGCTCCAAATGGTCGATATAAGCATAACTGACTTTTTTTGAACCTGATGGAGGAAGCCAAGCCATGTCAATTAACAATAGAAAAGAACCCTTTCGCTACACGTTGAAGGAACCAATCCACTTTGAGATCTATATTCTCAGCATCAACGGGGTTAACGCACCCGCCAAACCCATTCAGGCCGAACTCTGCGATATCAGTCGATCCGGCTGTCAGCTGTCATTTCCGCTGTCCCTGCCTGTAGAGAATAACGATATTCGGATTGGAATGAATATGCTGCTCTTTGAAGACCCTCTATATATGGAAGGCACTCTCCGCTGGGGTCAAGAAAAAAATACCTCATGGCATTATGGTGTTCAACTCGAAATGCAGGATGGGAACCAGGACCGTCTCTCTAGAGAGATGCGAATGCTTGCAGGACAAGGCAAAATTATTGTGAAATAGTTAGATGCCATATAGCCTGATAACAAAAAAACAAAAAAACAGCCCAATCAAATTGGACTGTCGCAAGATGAAACTCTTTATGCCGCTTTACTAACTGTCGCTGGTTGTTCCATTTTGGACCAGTTCACGGTTTTTTCAAGAACCAGTGAGACCAATACCCCTATGACGAGACCATTACTTATGATCGGAATGAGGTACATGGGCAAAGTTTGAAAGGCCTCAGCAGGAATATTCATGACCGCAACTCCCGTGAGGACCGGCAGCGCTACACGATAGATCGTTTTAGAATTAAACGTTGTACCTTCAAGCGTTCTTAGTGCCGTGCCGAACATCTGAAGATAAGCCACGAACAAAACCGCACTGCCGACGCTTGGTGGTATTTGTGCAAAAAATGCTGTCACTGAAGGTGTAAGCCCCATCATACATAACATCCCCGCTCCAATAATCAAGGCAGCACGACGCAGAATGCGAGTACTCTCCAGGAACCCGATTGATGATGCAAATAAACCAAAGGGCAGCACACCTACACAGGCTGACAACATCGTGAACAGACCCGTTAGCGCATAGGAATGCCTATACTGACGACTTGTTGTTTCTGTCCGGTATAGTTTCTCAACTGTGCTTAATGTGGTGATCGAATTCGTCATGTTCACCAGTCCCACGAAAAATGCAGTAATGACAATACCCGGTTCCCATCTGGGTGCTCCCCACGGAAACAGTTCGAGACCAGCCGGGGCCTGATTAGGCTGTCCGCCATGTTGTCCAGGAAACAACAGACTATAAGCGATCCAGCCTGCTACAATCCCAATCAGGATCGCGTAGTTCCCCAGTTTCCCCCTTCCCTTTAATTGAATCCATGCCACCAAAAATGCAATGACAACGGACAATGCGGCAACAGGCAGATCGAAGCGGCCAAACTCCGTATATCCAATCATGCCTTTGAAAAAATTCATGGTTAATTGAATCGTCATTAGAAACAACATGGCACTCTTCACCATAGGTGTGAACAGCTTTTGTAGCACTTGCGCTGCTCCCAGCCAACCCAGAATCACCATCGTTAGTCCCGCTAACAGAAAACCTGCAGCCAACCCACCGCCAATACGCTCCAGACTCATACCGGCCGATGAAGCAGACACCGTCAAACTTAGCGTCAATCCCCACCATAACCCTGACGGACCATCCATAATCGCATATCGATGACCAAATACGGCTTGAAGAATACACACTGCTCCGGTAAGAATAAATGCGTGCTGCATCGACGCAGCTATAGCATCAGGAGACAGATGAAAATTATGTCCAATGGATAGCGGAACAACAACGGTATTGGTAAACAGGTAGAAAAACCACTGTATACCTGCCAAAATCAGTGAAGATACGTCCTTCATATTCTTTTGTGAAAAATGCTCTTGATGTCTGTTCATTCGTTTGGAATATCCTTTCACTGTCTGTATCATAAATGTACAAGCCTTTTCAGACTTGGGTTAATAGTCGTTCCATCTCGGCATACCGATGCCGGCTCGCATGTGCAAGCGGTGTAATCCCGTCCCGATCCGCAATCTTTGGATCTGCACCATATTGCAAAAGCAAGACAACAATCTGTTGGTGACGCGGCCCACCATCCCCCAAAATGACCGCTTCCAGCAAGGCTGTCCATCCCAGGTTGTTGATATGGTTCACATCCACATCACTGCGTGTCAGTAGAAGCTCCACGATGTCCACATGGCCCCGATCCGCTGCCGGGATAAGAGCTGTGCCGCCAAAACGATTCGTTAACTTCGTATCTGCACCTGCTGTAATCGCCAATTCGACCATGTTATACATACCCTCAGCACTCGCGTATAACAGCAGGTTGTCCAATCGTGCATCCTGAAGGTTAATGTCGGCTCCGGCGTCCACTAACACCCTTGCCGTGTCTATCTTGTTACCGTGCACCGCAGCCAGCAGAGGTGTCCGCCCCAATGCATCCCGTTCGTTCAACCGGTTACCCTGTTGTGTGATAAATCGAATGACCTCATCGGTATGGCCCGCTTGAGCAGCATCATGTATTGTTTTAACCACGTTGTTTTATCCTCCAATTCAAGGTCTTTCTCATGCAGTAATATTGATATAGAAACCAAACCCTGTTAGTCAGGTATGCAAATCTAATGTATGGTAACATAAGATCGTAGTATATTAAAAATACATGTTTTGTTGGCTTTCCATACGAATTACATATACATTGCAAGCGAAGGAGAACAATCACTTGGATATCAAACAATGTCGCTATTTCATTGCCATTGCTGAGGAGAAACAGATTACAGCAGCAGCCCGAAGACTTCACATGGCTCAGCCACCCTTAAGCCAGCAGCTTAAGTTAATGGAGGAAGAGCTTGGTGTAATTTTGTTTGAACGCAAAGGACGTATGATGGAGCTAACGCAGGCGGGTCGCAGCTTCTATGATTATGCGGTTACCTTGACCAAATATATGGAGGAAGCTGTAATGGAGATGCAAAGTTTCCGTCATGGCATCCGGGGCAAACTTGCGATCGGCATCAATACCATATCGGATCGCCTGATCCCGCAAGCACTGCAACAGTTTCGCACCACCCACCCACAGGTTACCTATAAAATTCAACAAAATGAATCTGCGCAATTATGCCGATTGCTGGAAGATGGCAAAGTTGAACTTGCCTGTGTACGCATGCCCGTCCAGACAGAACGCTATGAGGTGTTGCACCTGCCACAGGAGCGACTCTTTTATATTTCTTCGACACCGCTGGAACACCCGTCAGAAATGGAGTTAGCAGCGGAGATGGGGACTTACTTCGAACAGCTTACAGGTATCCCTCTACTGCTTCCAAGCACAGAAGGACTCGGTATGTTCGAGCTAATCTTGGACAAGTTCCGGGAGCATCAGGTTACTCCCTCCATCATGGGTGAGTGCTCAGACATTAATATGTTGCTCGAGCTGGTCCGACTCGGCTTCGCCAGTTCCATCGTGCCTCATACGGTACTGCAGCTATACCAAGAGCACCCTTTCCACGTATATTGCATTCAGGATCAGCATTCCACGGTTGGCTCGGCGCTGGTCTGGCTACAAAACCGCTATCTGTCCAAGCCTGCACAACATTTTGTGCAATTGGTGCAGGATATGCTTCCCGTGTAAAAGCTATAAGCAAAAAAACAGCAGCTTTACCGGATTACACTCCGGTGAAGCTGCTGTTTCATTTTTTATGGTTAAGCTTTAGCTGTAAACAACAAGTCTTTTTCTTTGATCGTAGTGCGACCAGCAGATTCAATGGACTCATACTGATGCATATTTGTAATAATAACAGGTGTAATCGTCGTGTAACCGGCTTTTTCGATCTCTTCCCGGTCAAACTCCATCAATACATCACCTACGGTAACCTTCGCACCTGCTTGAACTTTAGGAGAGAAGAATTGACCTTTCAGCTTCACGGTATCAATCCCGATATGAATCAACATCTCTGCGCCTGTATCACTTACCAGACCAATGGCATGTCCACTCTTCGATAACGAGAATACTGTACCGTTGATCGGAGATACAACACGTCCCTCAGATGGTTGAATCGCGAATCCTTTACCCATAATCTCTTCAGAGAATGCAGGGTCTGGAACTTCGCTCAGCGGTTTAACTTCACCTGTGATCGGGCTGAATACTTGCTCATCTTGTGCTTTTGCTTCTTCAGTTACAACAGAAGTCGTTACTGCTGATTTTGCAGGCTCAGCTGCTGGTGCTGCTGGCTCAGTTGCATTTTCTTCTTGGAAGCCCAGGATATACGTAATGATTGCTGCAGCTACGATGGCAATCAAACCACCAACCAGAGCATAAATCAAAGTGCTAATTGCTGGACTGACAAATGCCGCAATACTCGGCAGACCTGCAAGTCCTGTAATAACATAAGATTTAACATTGAAGATTCCCATAAATGCACCAGCAATAGCACCCCCGCTGAGAGCTGCGATAAATGGTTTTTTGAACTTCATGTTGATACCATACATCGCTGGTTCCGTGATCCCCATAATAGCCGTAAGACCTGTGGAATAGGCAAGGGATTTGGTTTTGCTATTTCTCGATCTGAGTCCCACCCCAAATGCTGCGCCACCTTGTGCAAGGTTAGCTGCAAACATCAGTGGAATAATAAAGTCGTAACCCAGTGTTGTCATTGAACCTACAACGATTGGCAACAACGCATAGTGCATACCCGTAATGATCAGCAGTGACATCGTACCACCAATCAGGATACTTGCGAAGATGGACATGTTATCGAACAACCATGAAATACCACCAGACAAACCATTACCAAGAACAGTACCGAGTGGTCCTACAGTCATCAACGTCAGAGGAACCATAATTAAAAGGGTAACTGTTGGAACAATGAGTAACTTAAGTGAAGCATGTATAACACGATCAACGGCTTTCTCTACATATGAAGCAATCCAAACTGCCAGAACAATCGGAATAACTGTAGAAGAATACGTTGCCGCTATGACTGTAATCCCCATAAAGGATGAGTTGTGACCATCTGCCAGTAATGCTGTAATGGTCGGGTGCATAATGCCCGCAGCAAGCGCCGCAGCAATATACATATTACTACCCAGCTTACGTGCAGCACTTATCGCCAGAATGATTGGCAGGAAGTAGAATGCACCGTCGCCGATTGCTGACAAAATGATGTAGGTTGAGCTGGTATCGGACAACCATCCAAGTGCGACCAGGATCGCCACGATCCCTTTGATCATACCTGCACCCGTAATCGCAGGCAGGATTGGTGTAAACATACCTGAGATGAAATCGAACAGCGCACTTATTGGATTTCTCTTTTTCTTTTCCCCAGTTGAAGCACTTGATGTTGCATTATCTGCGTTTGGAGATTTGGACATGTTGCCAACAAGTGCGTTATACACGATAGGTACATCGTTACCAATGATGACCTGGAACTGTCCACCGTTCTCCATAACACCCATAACGCCTGGTGTATTTTTTAGCGTCGCTTTGTCCGCTTTTTTGTTGTCATTGAGGTTGAATCTGAGTCTTGTCATACAGTGTGTGACTTGATCGATATTCTCTTCGCCACCAACAAGCTTCAGTATATCCTTGGACAATTGTTGTGTATCCATTGTGTTTTGCTCCTTTTATGTGTAATGAAGGTTAAAAAAAAACCTAAACACTGAATAATGACAAAGCAGAAAAGCTTATCATTATTCAACGTTTAGGTTTTGCCTTTTTAGCAGTAACAATCCTAACTTTATTCAATTGTTTGTTCATTTCTGACAACTCGTTCAATATGAATGGTCAGATACAGTATTTCTTCCTTGGACAACACCCGATTATAGATCTTACGCGTATAGTCACTGATCCTTACTGCACATGCATGTGCTTCCGGATACTGCTTGCTCACCAAGTCATGAAGTGGATTATCTTCTTCTTTATCTTCAATCGCCATTCCTTGCAACACACGTTGGGCAAAGAACTTCAGATGAGTTAAAAATCGATAATAACTCAATGAATCTTCATCAAGTTCGATCACAAAGCTACGTCTTACAATGTTAAGTATGTCCTTAACGATGTTCGTAATACTGATCGTTTCCCTCATCTCACCGTTCATCTGGGCATTAACCAGATGCATTGCAATGAATGCGCATTCGTCTTCGGGTAACAGGACACCTAACGTTTCCTCAATAATCTGTAGCGCCTTGAGTCCAATGGCATATTCCTTCCGGTACATGCGCTTGATCTCCCAGAACAATGCGTTACGGATCTGCAATCCTTGACGATGTCGATCAATGGCAAAATGAATATGATCCGTCAGTGAAATGTAGATGCTTTCATGCAGCTTCTCACCTAACACCGTCTCGGCATAACGGATAATCTCATCCGAGCACTCGACATATTCAACCGGGATATCAGACAGAAGTGTTTTGAGTTTCTGTGATACTTCCTTACTTTCAAGCGAGAATATTTTTTCGACGAGACTCTCGTCAATCGATTCACCAGTATGCTTTTTGAAGGCAATTCCACGTCCCATAACGACCAGTTCGTTTCCTCCCGGATCAATTACGGTAACTACGTTGTTGTTCAGCACCTTCTCAATTTTCATTTCTTCACATCACCTTGCACCGTCAAAGTAGTAAAAGGCAAAACCAAAGCAGGTCACGAGATATGCCCTGCTTCTGGTTTTGCCTGATTGAACAGTAACAATCCAGTATTCATTAGCCTTAGGCCCATCTTACCATATAATTATCCATATGACAATGTTTTTGTGAAAGCGGTTAATGTGCATTAATGTGACATAAGAAGGTGCGTGTACAACCATGCTTTAAGAACTAATATTTACTCGTTGTTGTTCTTAAGACTTGCGCCATTCGTACCAATAACTTCTTTGTACCAGTGGAAAGATTTTTTCTTGTAACGATCCAGTGTTCCTGAACCGTCATTGTTGCGGTCTACATAGATGAAACCATAACGTTTCTTCATCTCTGCTGTTGAAGCACTTACCAGGTCAATACAGCCCCATGACGTGTAACCCATCACTTCTACGCCATCCTCAAGAGCTTCGCCCACCTGTACCAGATGGTCATTCAAGTATTGAATACGGTAATCATCGTTCACCGTTTTATTGCCATTTTCGTCCGTGATCAGCTCATCAACTGCTCCCAGACCATTTTCGACAATAAACAATGGTTTTTGATAACGGTCCCAGTATTTGTTCAGCGTTACGCGTAGTCCTTGCGGATCAATCTGCCAGCCCCACTCGCTCGCTTTGAGATAAGGGTTTTGCACACCTGCGAACAGGTTTCCTTTTCCTTCAACCCGTTTCTCCTGATCACCTGTCTCACAGATACTTACATAATAACTGAACGAGATAAAGTCTACAGTATGCTTCAGAATTTCAGCATCGCCATCTTCAAACTTGATATTGATATTATTCGCTTTGAAATAACGATTAATGTATTTCGGATAGTAACCACGTGCATGGATATCAGCAAAGATATCATTGCGCTGTTCCGCATGCATCGCTGCAACCACATCATCCGGGTTCGGAGTTAACGGATACGTAGGCATGCTCAGTACCATACAGCCGATTTTCGCTTCAGGCATAATTTCATGACCCAGTTTCACAGCCAAGGCACTGGCTACCAGTTCATGATGGATCGCTTGGTACAGATCCTGTTTGGACAGTTCTGCTTTTGGCGTGTAGATCCCACCACTCATGAATGGTTCCTCCAGGATGGAGTTGATTTCATTAAACGTCAGCCAGTATTTAACTTTGCCTTTGAAACGGTTGAACAGCACTGTTACATAACGCTCGTAGAAATCGATCATTTTACGGTTTACCCAGCCATCATACGTTTTGGACAAATGCAGCGGTGTCTCATAGTGAGAGATCGTTACGAGTGGTTCAATCCCGTATTTGTGGCACTCATCGAACAGGTCATCGTAGAATTGCAGACCTTTCTCATTTGGCTCCATTTCATCACCTTTAGGGAAGATACGGGACCAAGCGATGGATGTACGGAACACTTTGAAGCCCATTTCAGCAAACAGTTTAACATCCTCTTTGTAGCGATTGTAGAAATCGATCCCGATCAGTTTCAGGTTATCCTCTGTAGGACCTTCCGTTCTAGGCGTTGTAATCCCGTGAGGCATGACATCTTGAACAGAAAGACCTTTGCCATCTGTATTATAAGCTCCTTCAAGTTGGTTGGCTGCTACAGCGCCGCCCCATAGAAAGTCTTTCGGAAATGGTGTAGTCATATCAATCATTCCTCTCATTATTTATCACTATAATAGTTTGGTTATAAAACTTAGTTGGTTGGCAATTGTTCCAATCGTTGTAGAATCAGCTCCAGCTGAGCACCTGTAACCGACTTCGATGACTCAAATTGATCTTTGGACATACCGGACATAATACCGGCTTTGGCACTATTCTGAACGGCTTCATAAGCCCAATGCTTATCATTCAAATCCTTGAACAATACTACAGTTGACTCGCCTGCAGCATTCCAACCGCGACTCGTCAAAATATGGTCTACGATCACTGCCATCTGTGCACGTGTTACTTCCTCTCCCGAGGCAAACATCTGATTGCTGACACCTTTCATCAATCCTGCCTTGGTCACTGTCGCAATGGCCTGACGAGCCCATTCAGGAGCAGAATCTGTGTACGGGTAAGCAGATTCGGATACTTCAGGAAGATTTAACTTGTTGGCAAGCACGAGGGCGATCTGCGCTCTTGTCACAGGCTCCGTTGGTTTTGTTCCATGCTCTATGTTACCTCCATCCTGTTCCCCTGAAGTCCCTTTGCTTAGTTGGAACAGGTCGGCAAGTACTTCTTTGTTGTCAAAAGCCGGTACCCATGACCAATGCTTCATGCCACCGTACAGTCTTTGGCTATCCATGTATGCATCGTCATACAGCATCATATTGACATGCTTGGCTCCAAGCTCAGTCAAAGCCTGATAAGCCAAAGAGCTTGTCCGGCTGTCAGTGGTTGGATCATTTTGGGCATGCATAATCCATACTGGGACATCCACAATATCTTTCAGTTCTTTTTTGAATGCTTCTACAGATCCGGTGTAATCCGCTACCGTATCCTTGGCCGCTACAATAATCGCTCCAGCAAACAGATCGGGATATTGTGTCAAGAAACGGAAGGCACCACCACCGCCACTGGAAACACCAGACAGATAGATTCGATTCGGATCAACTTCACCTTCAGCAACCAGCTTCTGAATCAACTCATACTGCGCCACGAAGTACGCCTGCATCTGGGCCAGTTGCTGCGGGTTATCATAGATTTTGAAGCTGTAATTCTCAGGATACTGTACGGCCAGTACGGAAGTATCATACCCTGATTCCGTCCAGACTACAGCTCCACGATTTGCAGTAAGATGGCTGCGCCCGTCCGTACCAACTTCGCCACCACCATGGAGCCATACCATGAGCGGCTTTGGTTCTTCGGACGTGCTTCGTTTCAGTTGATAGGACAAGTTCGCACCATTACTGCCTGTAAATTGTCCGTTTTCAAACTCATCGACCGTACGAGTTTTGACTACATTTACATTTTTATCGTCAAAAGAAAGTTCAGGATACGCCTTGCTTGTGACTGCAAATGCCGACTTAAATCCACCTGGATATTTAAAAGGCTTTACCGCCATATGGATGGTATGATCCGTAATTGTCAATTTTATTCCGTCATCTTCATACTCATTCTGTATGATCTCTTCCGCTTCATTTAAAGGATAGCCATCATAATTGCCAGTAATTTCGAAGTCTGAAGCTTTCAGATTCTGATATTTCTCCGGATTCGCTACAGTAATGTCAAAGGACTCTACCATCTCTCCAGGATCACCAACATAGGTATTGGCCTGGATTCGAGTAACCTGGGTGCTTTCCGCACCAACGGTGGTTGGCCAGATCACACTCAGACTTAGTGTCAGGGCAAGCATCCATCCCATACTTTTTGTGTTCATACTCCATCTTTTCAAAAGATATCCCTCCATATGTAATGTTTGCAGCACATAAAAAAACGGACAAACGCTAATCAGCAGGCCCTCAGGAACATTAAATTCCATTAAACACTAACTGTTATATCAGGTTTGCCCGCTCAGAAAACGTGAGAACTACAGTTGCTCACCATTACTGGAGATTACGTTTTTGTACCAGTCGAATGAATCCTTTTTGGAACGTTTGAGTGTTCCGTTACCTTCGTCATCCAGATCCACGTAGATAAAACCATAACGTTTGGACATTTCGGAAGTGGACATACTCACAAGGTCAATTGGGCCCCATGCTGTGAATCCAATCAGATCCACACCGTCTTTGATGGCTTCTTTCATTTGTTCAATGTGTTTTTTCAGGTAATCCACTCGATAGGAGTCATGGATCGAACCGTCTTCTTCAACACGGTCATATGCACCCAGACCATTTTCTACGATGAACAATGGTTTCTGATAACGATCCCAGAAGTTGTTCAGGGTTACGCGCAGACCGATCGGATCGATCTCCCAGCCCCAGTCGGATGCTTCCAGATAAGGGTTTTTCACGCCGCCAGTCAGGTTACCCGATGTTTCTTCCTTGTCTGCAGATGCAGATTTGGTTACGGACATGTAGTAGCTGAAGGAGATGAAATCAACGGTATTGTTCAGCAAGATCTCATCATCGCCTGCTTCTTTTTGAATCACGATGTCGTTTTCTTCAAAATAACGAGCCATGTAGTTCGGATATTTACCACGAGCATGCATGTCTGTGAAGAAGAGGTTAATCTGATTCTCGTGTTGAGCCAGACGAACATCTACTGGATTACATGTTGCTGCATAAGTTTCCATACGAGCAAGCATACAACCTACTTGGGAACCAGGCATAATCTCGTGAGCAAGCTTTGTTACCAATGCACTTGCTACAAATTGGTGATGCAGCGCTTGATAAGTGGTTTGCAGTTTGTTGTCCACTTTATCGATCAGAATGCCGCCGCCAGTGTACGGGCTGAACAGCATGACGTTAATTTCATTAAACGTCAGCCAGTATTTCACTTTATTTTTATAACGGTTGAACACCGTTTCTGCATATCGAACATAGTGCTGGATCACTTCACGGCCTGCCCAACCGTTATATTTTTGCGTCAAGCCAAGCGGTGTCTCATAATGAGACAATGTAACGAGCGGCTCGATGCCATATTTCAACAATTCGTCGAATACTTCATCATAAAATTTCAAGCCTGCTTCATTCGGCTCTTGATCATAACCGTTCGGGAAAATACGTGCCCAGTGAATGGACAAACGGAATACTTTAAAGCCCATTTCAGCAAACAATGCAATATCTTCTCTAAAGTGATGGTAGAAATCGATACCAAAACGTTTCGGGAAACGTTCTTCGATTTTGCCGGAGAGGATCTCTTCGATTCGGGAAGAGGAGATTTCCATGGCATGTCCGCCTGTACGCTTCTCTTTGGGAACATGAGCGATCATGTCCGCTGTGGAGAGGCCTTTGCCGTCCTTATCGAATGCACCCTCCAATTGATTGGCAGCTGTAGCGCCGCCCCATAGGAAGTTTTCGGGGAATCCTTTTTTTGCCGTGGTCATGAACAACAACCTCTTTTCGAAATTTATTTTGGTTTTTCCAGGTAAAAAACTGCAATTTAGAGCAGAAAACAAGAAAAACCTAAACTCAAGGTAAAATAGCACCAAAAAAAGGAGCTTTCATTTCACCATCAGTTTAGGTTTTGCCTGTCTTCACAGTTACAATCCATCAAAAGATGTTATTGCGTATTCTGTTGTGTTTGCTCTTGTAATGTAAGCGTAACATATCTATTTTGCAAAATCAACTTCACTGGATCAACTGATCGTTCACACACTCTCACCATCGAAAAAATTAACGCGGCATACGCATAATCGCTGCCCTTAATGCCTGCGCTCCTTCCTCCGTTTCCAGGTAAACAGCGGGACTTTGGTCCCCTAAAGCCGGGATATCTTTCGCCATCCATTCAAAAGCGTACTCCCCCATTTCACACAAAAGCACCCGACTTATATCTGCCGGAATCCCTTGTAATCGCGCACGTTCTACCCATGCAGGATCCATCTTTTGTCCAAGTTCTTCGAACAATTCGGAAAATGAGTCCCAGCTTGCCTGATTAAACTCCTTTAAATAGATACCTTTCATACTCATGTAATTTCACTCCCTGGATTGCAATTAATAACTCCGAAGTCCTATCTGACACAATTCATCCTTAAGCCGCTTGAATCCGTTTCTGTAACAGGTAGACTTAATTTTAAATGTTTTTCGGGGGAAAGAACAGTCAAGGAGGATTCAATAATGACTCAGGAAGAAAACACATCCGGTTGGGATGCGATTGATCAATCCATGCGTGAATTGTATGGGGAACAGGAACCAAAACACTACGGCACTGCCCTTCCGTATATGCTCGGTGGGCCTGATCCACTTGATGGTATCAGCGTCTATGCGGTGAACACACCTATGCCTCACTGGCATTTTGTCACATATGGTTTCTCTGAATTATATGAAAAAGAGATGCAGGATGCATCCAAGAGCGGATATGGATTCGAGCTCACCTTTCGTCTTACACGCAGTGAAGCAGAGACTGATCCGCCAGCCTGGGCGCTGAATCTGCTACAGAATGTAGGACGTTACGTGTTCAACAGCGGAAATATCTTTCAGCCAGGAGATTACATGGACGCCAATGGCCCCATCTGTCTGGAATCCGATACTTTGCTGACTGCTCTCTCGTTTATTGAAGACCCGGATCTACCCGCAATCTCTACGCCTAATGGTTCAGTGCAATTTATTCAGATGGTTGGCATTACAGGTCGGGAATTGGAAATGGTTCAAAGCTGGAATGCTCGTGGATTCCTGTCTGTCTCCTCCATGTTCATGCCCAAATATGTGACGGATCTGATGAGAAATTCGTACGCAGATATTCCTTCGGTTATACAAGCGGTTGAGGATGGAATGGAGAAGGACGGGTCCAGTACAGCGTTTTTATTCATACAACAACTGGCTTGGGAGTCTCCTCGCAAAAGATTGCTGCAAAAATCGGTCCCGGCCAAACTCCAGCTTGGAGCCAAACAAGCCGTATTAGTTGGCACCATCCTTCGCAGCCGAATTTTGAAAGGTGCCTCCCTATCCTTGATTGGACCGGATACGAATATTCTGTTCGAAGCAGGAGAACAACCAGCCGTATTGGAATCGGACAGACAAGTTACCCTGACGGTAAACAAACAAATTGTTGAGGAGCTGGCAGAGAACCTTCATCCGGTTGAAGGGACATTCGAGGTGGTTTCGTTAGATCATCTTCTCGTTCAGATTGTTAGAACAGAGATTAAGGACCAGGAAGGACATGTCATTCAAACGATTGGATGAGAACTGTACAGCAAGGAGGAAACAACATGCCTGCCATTACATTTGCCACACGACACGAAGAGTCCCCGACTTGCTCGGATGCAGCAGGAACGGCTCCGTTCGACTATTTACCAAAATCCAGTCTGGACAGGCTTCGCAAAATCAATCACTTTCTGATTCATGCATTCCAGAACAGTATCTCGGATATCAAAGAGAATTTAACGGGCACCTATCTTTTTCTACTCACAGATACGGACGGTGTGTTACTCTCCATGGATTACAGTTCAGATCTTGAAGCTGTGGTGAAACATTCCCCTATATGTCCGGGTATGATCTTCACCGCAAAGAGCTGTGGAGTTAACGCCATATCAGAATCGATGGATAACAATAAACCTGCACTGTTGCTGCCGGAACAGCATGAAAGTCCTTATTTTCAAAGCTGGCATTGTTATGCCGCACCTCTGTTCATGGGATCACAACATGTTGGTTATCTGGATGTGTCCACCATTAATGCAGATATGCAAGGTGAACTAATCGCCATTGCCAAGCTAATTCCAGCTTACATGCAGAACTGTTACCAGAGTCAACAGACTGCTGAACTGTGCGACAAACCGACGGTGGAGTTCACCGAGCGTCAGTTAACCATTCTTGAGATGATAGCCGGTGGCCTCACTGTAAAAGCCATTGCTTTGAAATTAAAGATCAAGGAATGCACCGTGAATCATCACAAAAAAGTGATTTTTAACAAATTAGGTGTGCAATCCAGCACAGAAGCTGTTTCAATTGCCAGCCGAATGTCTTATGTATAGAAGACCCCTATAGATTCCTATAGGTAGTATATGAGAACATTTGTGCTACAATTTAGAAAGCAGGCAACATGTAGAGAGAGAAACACACACACACATTTCAGGAGGGTAATATGACAATTCCAAAAAAAGCTTCTTTATTCGCCATGCTTATTATGATTATGCTGGTTGCAGCCGCTTGCGGTGACAAAGCAGATAACACAGCCGCAACAGAAGAGCCTACCCCGACAGAAACAACGACTGGTACTGATTCAGATACAGCGAATACAGAAGAAACAGAGAAAACAGAACCAGCAAGCGAAGAGTCCAAGGAAACTGATAATTCCCAAGACGTTGAGCTGGGGACGACGGAAAAAGGTTCTTACAACAATGATTATTTCGGCGTATCTCTGAAATTCCCGGAAGCATGGGAGTTCCAGGATGCTGCAGGCATGAATGAGCTGACAAGTGCTTCATCCGAAGCGATTGCTGGTGATGATGAAACAAAGAAAAAACAAATCGAACTGTCTCAGACCAAAACATTGAATCTGCTTATGGCTTCAAAGTATCCACTGGACGGGGGTCAAGTTGGCCCTTCCGCTATGGCCATTGCTGAGAAAGTAAGCTTGTTGCAAGGCATTCGTACAGGTAAAGACTACCTGGAAGCAACCAAAAAATTCATGGTGGATAGCCAGTTCCCTTACGATTATAAGGAAATGACAACGGAAACCATCGGTGGTAAAGAGATGGATCTGATGCAAATCACGATGGATGCAGGTGACGGTTCAACCATTACTCAAGATTACTATAGTACAATCATTGAAGGTTATGCTTTCAACTTCATCTTCACTTACATGGATGATAAGACCAAAGCCGAGATTGATACCATCAAAAAATCGGTTCAATTCAAATAATCGCTTTCGATTACTGCCATTATTCAAAGCACATATAACACAACCCCGATAACGATCTATGGAGATCATTGTCGGGGTTCTTTTTTTACTAAAAAAAGATGTCTTGCTCTTGCACTAGCTAGATATGGCTACCCAGTGCCCTTCCGTGATCTCTACCCACTTGGAATGTTCGAGATTATAACGGTCCTCTACTTCAATATTTTCTTTTGTTGTTTCTTTGACAACATGTCTCTTTTTCTTCGCTTCTACCGCTGGGTCAGGCACAGGAATAGCAGACAGCAACGCCTTGGTATAGGCATGTTGCGGGTTGGAATAGAGTTCTTCACTCTCAGCCAGCTCCACAATCTTCCCGTTATACATCACCGCCACTCGATCACTGATATGTTTAACCATAGACAAGTCATGCGCGATGAAGAGATACGTCAATCCGAGTCGCTGCTGCAACTCTTCAAGCAGCTGTACGATCTGAGCCTGTATCGATACATCCAGTGCAGACAACGGCTCATCACATACGATGAATTCAGGTTCCACAGCCAGAGCTCGTGCAATACCGATCCGCTGTCTCTGTCCACCCGAGAATTCATGTGGATAACGCTGCGCATGGGTGGGATCGAGACCGACCATCTCCAGTAACTCCTCCACCCGCTTCTCCCGCTGAGATGCAGTACCTGCAAGTTGATGGATATCAAGCGCTTCTCCAATGATATCCATAATCCTCATTTTGGGATTCAGAGATGCGTAGGGGTCTTGGAAGATGATCTGCATATGTCTGCGCATCGTTTTCATCTCCGAAGCTGACAAGCGATTGAGAGGGACTCCTTTAAAGAGTACATCTCCACCTGTTGGCTCATGCAACCGCAGTATCGCACGCCCCGTGGTTGATTTTCCGCTGCCAGATTCCCCTACAACGCCAAGTGTCTCTCCTTGCCGAATATGGAAGCTGATATCATTCACTGCCTTTAAGGTATTGCCTTTCCCCAGATTAAAATGTTGTCTGAGCGATTTCACCTCAAGCAACGGCTGATCATCTTCCAGATCTCTCGGGACCAATGATACCGGTTTTGGCTTTTTCTTCTGATCCAGACGTGGTAATGCATTCAGAAGTCTGATCGTATACGGATGTTTGGGATTAGCAAAAATCTCTGTTGTTGTCCCGGTTTCCACAATCTGTCCTTCTTTCATAACAACAACCCGATCACACATGCCTGCTACTACGCCCAAATCATGCGTGATCAGAATAATCGATGTGCCCAGTTGGTCCTGCATATCTTTCATCAAATTCAGAATCTGGGCCTGAATGGTAACGTCCAGTGCGGTTGTCGGCTCATCGGCAATGAGCAATTCAGGACGACAAGCAAGTGCAATACCAATCATGACCCGCTGACGCATGCCTCCGGAGAATTCGTGTGGATATTGGTTGTAGCGTATTTCACTACGAGTTATCCCCACCCGCTCCATCATGGCAATTGCCTGTTTCTTGGCTTCCCTTTTGGACACCTTCTGATGTTTGATCAGACTCTCGGAGATCTGTTTCCCTACTTTAATGGTCGGATTAAGAGAACTCATCGGGTCCTGAAAGATCATACCAATATCACGCCCGCGGATGCTCTCCATCTCTTTCTGCGTTTTATTGGCCAGGTCGCCCCCTTTAAATAGAATCTCTCCCTTTTTCATCTGCGAAGGCGGGGAAGCAAGCAGCCTCATAATGGAACGTGCGGTCACACTCTTTCCACTGCCCGATTCGCCTACAATGCCCAGCGTCTCGCCTTTGCACACTTCAAAACTCACTCCTCGCACTGCCTGAAACTCACTCTCTCCAGAATGAAAAGAGACCGATAGATCATTCACTTTCAGTAAAGGTTCCATATCATCACCAGCTCTCATCCGTTTTTCACATTCACTCATCTCATATGTATACCATTTAAATCCTTGACAATTGTTTAGACCCTAAATAATATATACTATATCAATCGGAATAATGCAATTTAAACCTGAATGAGAGGAGGCACGCTTGGTTTGAATCTTGCAGAAGGCAGCAGACTCTCGCGGTTGGTGCACAATTTAAGTTTTATTTATGGCAAAATGCTGCTTCATCCTTCCTACCGATATGTTCTGTTCATTCTTGGATTACCGATCAATCTGGTCGTGTTTCTAATATGGCGTTCAAATCGAAAAAATGACGGCTGGGTAGCTGCCAGGCAGACGGCTGAGCAAGAACTGCTCGCTTCTTCCTATCGGAACAAGCTGAAGTTGGAAGTCGAAGATCAGTTGCGACGCAAACATCGTTTTTTCCAGCAACAGGTCAGTGAGGAAGAATTCACACGTCAGACCGAGGAATGGTTGGAAGAGACGGTTCAGAAAGAGTTGAAGGAGCGGACTTCTCGCATACTTCAGGAACAGGGAAATCACCGTCTAACGATGGCCGATACGTTCCGTTCGCTTTTTGAAAAACCGTGGTTTTTCGCGATATCGATTATTCCCGGCTGTCTGATGTATGGCATCCTCTTTTTGTATGGAAATCCTTATCTAAAGTACATATTTGAAAGAATACTGATGACGGTATTTGTCATTCTGGGCGTAGCCACACTCGTATTTACGATTTTGTATCTGTCTCCGTTCAACCCGGCAGCTAACATTCTCGGAGAGACAGCAACGCAGGAACAGATTGCAGCATTCAATCAGGTGTATGGCTTGGATCAGCCTTATCTTACACAGCTTTGGAACAATATTAAGGGAGTTGCTCTCTTCGATCTTGGCAAATCTTTTGCTGGAAATGAAGATGTCACAGCAACGATTGCAAGGAAGTTTCCAATTACCTTGACCCTCGCGGTCATTTCTCTGCTATTAGCACTTATCATTGCATTACCTATCGGTATCATCTCAGCGATTAAGCCTAATTCATGGTTCGATTATACGTTTATGTTTATCGCTCTGATTGGATTATCGATCCCGAATTTCTGGCAAGGACTTATTTTCATTCTGAATTTTTCAATCAAATTGCAGTGGCTTCCTGCCACCTTCAACCCGCAGAGCTGGCTCTCGATCATTATGCCAACCATTGTGCTGGGCACGGGACTTACGGCTGCGGTGGCACGGATGACTCGATCTTCCACACTGGAAGTCATTCATGAGGACTATGTGATGACCGCCCGCGCCAAGGGGTTAAGCGAACGTCAGGTCATGCTGAAACACGCTGTACGTAATGCATTGATTCCAATCGTTACTGTGGTTGGACTTCAATTCGGAGCCATGCTCGGCGGGGCAGCAGTGACGGAGAAAGTGTTTAATATCAGCGGTCTCGGCAGCTATATTGTGGATAAACAATTCATCCCCGATATTCCGAGTATCATGGGCGGAGTAATCTACACAGCAATTACGATCTCCATTATCAATGTAGCGGTTGATCTGCTCTACGCTTTTATTGATCCAAGAGTGCGCTCCAAGATGAAACAATATTAACGTGTGTGTTGAACTACCTCTTAAAGCAGGTGTATTATGACAAATTCATCCTTAACACAAGAAATGCGTTTCCGGCTTAAGTCTTCTCGAGAATACAGTCAGGCAAGCTTTGCCTGGATCACGTCCCTTCTCTTGACTGCATTATTGCTGTTCAATAGTTATGACTGGAGCGGGCAGACGTTCAAACCATATCTGCTAACGATACTTGGGATCTATGTATTCTTCACACTGGTCCAAAGTGTCATCACCCTTCGAATTCGAAAAGACTTGATCCGTACAGGTACGATCTCTACTCTGACACGCAGGATTGCCTGGGTTCAACTGCTTGCCATCATTTCTGGCAATATATTTATCGTAACGGCAGCCTTTCATCTGATTCGAAAAGCCAGGAATGTGGAGTACACCTTTGCGGTGTATATGCTGTTAACTCAGCTGTTCGTCATCGGTGTATCGGCGTTAAATGTTTTCAAACCCTATGTGGCTGACAACTTTCTGCCAGCCATGGCGGTGCTCATATTTATTCTGGTCATCGACCTGGTCGTACTGATTATCGTATCCCGATATAACGCGACCTCTATCCTCCCTCGCTGGATGATCGGTGTCAGTGTAGTACTGATTCTGACCTCAATCACAGGTAATGTATTTGCCCTATTGCTCGGCATCTCCATTATTGGGCGCATTCGCAGACAGGGGAAACAAAAATCAAACTTCTGGAATGATCTGTGGGAGCGACTTGCTCCAAATATGACTGCCATGTCCGGTTTGTTTTTTATCATTTTTCTGTTCTCGATATCGATCTGCAGCTTCTTTACCTTTGACTACAGCATGGCTGTGGAAAATAACTACTCGGCGCTGCTTCAACCGCCTTCCCTTGCGTATCCGTTGGGAACGGACGACTTCGGACGATGTTTATTTTCCCGGATTGTATTTGGTGCCCGGATTTCCTTGATCGTAGGTTGCATGTCGACCATCATTCCTGTGTTGATCGGTGGAGTCCTCGGAGCATTCTCCGGTTTCTACGGAAGGCATACGGATAACATCATCATGCGGCTGCTGGATATTCTCTATGCGATTCCGGGAATTCTGCTCGCCATTGCTATTATTGCGGCGTTTGGAGCCAATACGGTCAATCTCATTCTGGCGCTGAGTCTGGGTTCGATTCCAACTTACGCTCGTACCATGAGAGCCAGTGTGCTCTATGTATCTACTTTTGAATTTGTGGAAGCTGCACGTGCACTGGGGTACAACAATCGTACGATTATTTTCAAACACATTATTCCCAACTCCCTTGCGCCCATGATTATCAAATCCACACTCACGATTGGTGGAGCCGTTATTGCTACCAGCAGTTTGAGTTATCTGGGACTCGGCGTGGAGCCGCATATTCCAGAATGGGGTAACATTCTGAAGCTCGGCAGTACATACCTGGAGACCCACTCTTATCTGGCGATTTATCCAGGCTTGGCTATTATTCTGCTGGTTCTTTCGTTTAACTTTCTCGGTGACGGTCTGCGTGATGCGCTTGATCCCAAGCTGGAAAAGGCCTAATTGATTGGTTGAAATGAATGATATAGAAAAAAAGAAAACACACATCACACAATCAAGATATGGAGGGTAATCCCATGAAAAAACGTACACTGATCTCATTGTTATTAATTCTCGTCATTGTGATTTCTGGCTGCAGTGTAAAAACGAAAACCGAATCCCAGGCGGAGACCGCACCAGCGGACACAACAGAAACTGCACAAAAACCGGCTGACATTGAACTGCTCGCCATGAGTTCTTCCGAAAATGATGTAAACATTGTCCGCGACCAGCTGACCAAAAACGGCTTCAATGTGAAACTGAACCTGCAGCCGGATTACGGCAGCTTCAAATCCCAACAGGATGCAGGGAATTATGACATTGCCTTGTCCAGCTGGACAACGGTAACGGGAAATCCCGATTATGCGGTGCGTTCCCTTTTCAAAACAGGTGGAGATTACAGTATCCTTGCCGATGGGGAACTTGATAAGCTCATCGATCAGGCAGCTACTCAAACTCCAGATGAGTACAAAGACACGTACAAACAATTGGAAGATCGCTTGGTAACGGATCAGGCATATATCGCTCCTTTGTACATTTCCCTGAAAAGTCAGGCTGTGAACAAAGACATTCTGAATGTAGACACCGTTCGTCTCTCCAAATCCCGCGCCATGGCTTGGGAACCGATTGAATTCAAGGACAGCTCCAAAAATGCCAAAGATCCGTTGATTCTGACGCAAAGTGCATCCGTACTGACTTCCCTTGATCCAATCAAAGGAAACGACGGCTCCATCAACCAGTTGAACACCAATATGTACGTACGTCTCGTTAACTTGACGGATGACGATCAGCTGACAGCAGATGGATCACTGTCCCATAACTTTAGTATTGCTGAAGGTAATTCGGACTACTACTTCATTCTCAGAGACGATATCAACTTTGCGAAGATTGATAACAAAAAAGCTGTAGATACAGGAGAACGTGTCGGTGCAGATGATGTGATCTTCTCCCTGGATCGTGCTAAAAATAAAGATTCCGTTCCGGATCACCGGACGTACAGTCTGCATGAACACATCAAAGAAGCTGAGGTTGTAACGGATCTGAGTGCATTACAATCCATCAAACAATCCAGCGGCAACGGCACAATCCTCGAAGCATTGGAACAAGGATTGGGCAGCAAAATTACAGAACTCGTGACTGACAAAATCAAAGCAGATAATAGCGCAGGTAAATATCAGGTCGTTAAACTGACCACAACTGAACCTTTCCCGCAAGTTCTGAACTACCTGGCTCACCAATCTGCGGGTATCGTGTCCAAAAAACAGGTGGAGAGCATCAACACATATGATGTAGCTTCCTTTGACGTCAACAAAGATATTCCTTACGGTGATCAGAACACGGTGACTGAAGGCGCAGCATACAATAACACCCTTTATACTAGCGGACCTTATATTTTGTCTTATAAAAATGACTATGAAGGTGTATTCTTAAAAAATCCGGCTTACCGTAAAGGCACGGAAGATGAGCCAAAAATTGCTCAGGTTAACGTCCGATTCATCGCGGATGCAGACAGCGCCCTCTCTGCTCTTCGCAGCAGTGAAATTCACTTATACTACGGTGTACCTGAAACCAAGTATGACATCATCGAAAATGACAGCAAACTGAAACTGCAGAGTCTTCCAAGTAACGCTGTCTCCTATCTGTTGTTTAATACGGCCAATCGTGAAGTTGCCAAGAGCAGTGACCTGAGAAAAGCCGTGCTGTACTCCATTAATCAGGATGAGATTTTGAGTTTCTACAAGAACAACAAACTTAAAGCATACTCCACAGTAAGCCCGCTCGTTCAGACCGGGAATGAATTGAAAGCTGATCCTACAAAAGTAAAAGAATTCTTAAGCAATTATAACGCTTCCAAGTAAACGTATAACAAAAAAGGTTGTCACCAAGATCATCTATAAGATCTTGATGGCAGCCTTTTGTCATTCTTCCAGCACACGGCAATCTGCCAGAACATCGGGATAGTTTCGCATGCTGTCTTCATCAGTAATTTTGCGAATAACTTTGCACGGTACGCCTGCTGCAAAAGAATGCGGTGGAATATCACGAGTCACCACGCTACCTGCTCCGATCACACAGCCGTCTCCAATCGTTACGCCCCCGCATACTGTAACGTTTGCCGAGATCCATACATCGTTACCAATCGTGACCGGTTTGGCATAACATAGTGACTTCACATCACCGTTCTGGTCCACCATCCGTCTCCGCTCGCTGGCAATCATGGGGTGAATGGGAGTAACAATCGTGACATTGGGTCCAAAACTGGTATAGTCCCCGATCGTCACTTGTGCGTCGTCTTGTATCGTCAGATTGTAATTACCGAAGAAGTGATCGCCTATTCGGGTATGCACACCATAATGAAAAAAGATGGGGCCTTGCATGAATCCACCTTCCCCGATCTGCCCCAGTAACTGTTGCAATATCTGATTTCTTTCCTCAGTCTGTTCTTCAAAGGTCTGACTGTAACGCTGACTGAGATTATGGGCTCGCCTTTTGATGATCTTTAATTCGGGATCACTTGGACTAAACAACACGCCCTTCATGATTCTCTCTTCTTCACGCATCATGAATCCTCCTCTACGCTTGTTCCTGCAATTTGTAGAATTAAATCCACCAACATGACCTATGGGTCATAAGGCGTTTGATAGAATTCCTGACTTCAAGGCTTGAAGAACCATTTCTCGTAACCCAGCATCGAAATCATGTTGAAACGAGTCCTGATGTACAATCTCGGGCAACGACGGCATGGGATGATCCTTCCCGTACTGTTTCCATGCCAAGTCCAGCTCTTCTCTCTCCACCCGTTCCTGATAAATGACAATCTGGTGCGGGGCAACGACGGCATTAATCGTTTGCAGGATGTGACATACGTTCAGTACAAAATCATCTTTGCTCATGTCACGGTGCCAATCAGGTGAATAAGGAAGATATTTGATCTCACCAAACATCCCGTTTTTCCCACGGATCATCTGTCCATTCAACATCATGCCCATACCCGGCGGATATCGGTTCGGAAAATAAATTCCGGCTACATTCTGTTCCTTCATATCAGCATGCTGAGTACAGTATCCGCTAATCGCTGCATTAACATCATTTTCCACGAGAACTTTCAGTTGGAACTCGCTCTCGATCTCCCTGATCAGATGTGAATGGATAAGTTCTTCATGACTGCTCACTGTGATGTCTCCATCCACGGCTTGCCCCGGAATACCGATGCCGATCATATCAATGGACGGATACTCCGCAATGAAACGCGCGATAAGTTGCAGCACATGCTGTTTATCGAAAGCAGGCAAGAGACTCTCTTCCTTCAACACAACCTTATTCTCCAGATTCATGACCGTTGCCGAAATTAACTCCTGACCTTTCATCTCTTTGATGTAAAGAACAAGAGCAAGCTTGAAGTTATAATTATATCGATATGCCTGAGCAGGACGACCACCGTTAGACGGAACCACTTTATCCTGGAACAACTCTCCGCCATCACATAATTCCTGAATCAGCGCATTAATGGTAACTACACTAAGATTGGTTAGTAAAGCTAATTGTGGTTTGGTCGCCGTCTCAATCTGCTGCATGACTTCACGCACATTATTCAAATTGATGTATTTCATCATTGTAGCGTTGGCTTTTTTCATAACCCTCTCGTTTCTACTCTGGTTCAATTGAACCAAAGCAATGGTATGCATGTCATTTCACACCATATCATAACATAATACCTTACTCCAACACATGAGTTCCATCGTGCTGGCAAAGGATCGAAATCGGCAGAGTTGCATTGTTCACTCAAACAAATCATCCATCGACTTCACAGGCTTCACTTCTATCGGTTGCTTGGACAAGGCCATACTTGCATAGGTACCTGCCCAAATGATAACTGCCATAATAACGTAGACCATCCATACTTACCTCCCCGTTTCATGTGGATTATGATTTTGCGATACTTACCACATGTGACTATTTCTCTAGTTAATAAACAAACTTTATAAAGTATGTTACGTAAGTATGCGAGGATAATAGTTCTTTGTCAATATGATTTAGATTTATCCGAGCCCTTTTCAGTCCAAGGAAGATGTGGACAACATGACTACAACAACGCGTATTATCTCGATGCCCATAAAAAAATAACTGCCGAAAGAATCATTTAACGATTCTTTCGGCAGCCGTTTGTTCAATATACAAGCAGTTTATTTTGAATAGATTTGTTGTACCCCGGGCAATAAGGTCACAACTTGAATACCCACTCCCCATGCAAAATAGACCAAGTGAATGATAGAAACATCCTGAATCCAGTACACCTGCGCCATAATCCAGATGATGAGAGCAAACCCTGTATACAATGAAAAAGTCCAAGCCCAATAGCGGTCAGGATAGAGATTCATTCTCTCACCCATCCCCCAATGAACGTAGCGGATGAGCGAAATAGCAATCGTTGTAGGCATCACGCCAAGAACCAGCAATAGGATGATCCCCGGGAACAAAAAACTGGCAAACGGAGAATTCTCTAACAAAGATGCGGGCAAATTCACCATACTTCCGGATGGGTCTATGATTAAAATGATGCCTCCAATGATCGCCCCAATCCCCAGCATTCCAAGCATCAACATGAGTAACCACGATCTGCCTATACGTTGCTTCATCATGAATGGCTCCTTCCTTTCTCTCGTTTCTCAACTTCATATATGGAGGATTATGCTCAAACCCTCTAGTACCATTCTCACACATGCCGCGTATTGTTCCTGTGCTTCTTTTCACTATATAGATCTCGAAAATCATTCGTAATGGAAAAACTTGATAAAAGAACGTACGTTCGGTATAATGAGATTATCCTGAATAAGCGAGAGGCAGATATGGACGACAAATTTATTAAGGAATTACGCGAGATTAGTCGGGATGACAGACGAAGATCGGAATTTATGATTCAAGGCTTGAAGGAAACACTGCAAGAACGCAAAGAAGAAGGCATACTCAAGCGCTGGATACGGCGTAAGAAAACAGAGAAAAAAATCTCTCAAAGATTTAATCAAGATCCTCACTCGGATCAAAAGTAACAACATAAAAAGGAGGCGGAATACGCCTCCCTTGCTATTTACATATTTGAATCATTTAGACTTTGTTAGTTGTGACTTAACCCATAAGTTTGCCAAAATACAATTTTTTGTTTCAATAGGTCAAATCCTAGCTAGACTTGGTTCCTGATAAGTTTCTTACCTGTTGCCAGTTTATTGCCTTTATGTGTTAATCTAGTCCAAGGGACTTTCTTATAAAGGGAGTGAAAATATGACAAATACTTCGGACTCAATATCAATAAAGAAGGTGATAATTCTGGTGACAGGAATGTCGGGTACAGGTAAATCAACGGTTCTAGGCGAACTTGCTCATAGGGGGCATAGAATTATCGATACCGATTATGATGGTTGGAGTGAGAATGTGGATGGTTCTGGGTGGTTATGGAACGAGAATCGAATTGATGAGCTGCTCACTGAACATAGCGAAGGTACTTTATTCATTTCAGGTTGTGTATCAAATCAGAGGAAGTTTTACCCGATGTTTGACGCAGTAGTGTTGTTAAGTGTACCCCTCGAAGTAATCCTTGAACGTATAGCTTCCCGTAAGACAAACGATTATGGAAAAACTGTCGAACAACGTGAAGAAATTATAAAAAACGTCGCTAGTGTTGAACCCCTCTTACGTGCTGGAGCTACTGTTGAGATCGACACCAGGAAGCCACTTGATGATGTTGTAACCGAGCGTGAGCTCATTGCCAACTCCACTAGCTAATCACTTCTTCGCACTGTACAAAACCGCCCAGTTCGACCAATTTAAGTACCTTGTTAAACTAACCTGCCCGCTAGTTGAATAAAAGCATCCAATCACAATGGTCGGCTGCTTTCTTAGTTTTATTGAATTAACGTTTCCCGTTAGTTTAATAATCTAGTATATAAAGATTATACTGCTTCCTATCGCTCCATCTTTGTCATTGGCATAATTTATCTTGTGTTCACAATTGTTTTACTTGCCCACATTACTTAAATTCATTAACTCGACAGATACTTAATACGTCGCTTTTGGAGCAAACTGACCTTGATTCTTTAGCACAGAGTCAAAAAAACGAAGGATAAGTTCATTTTGAGTTTCAATCGCATAATACTTATCGATATCTGCTTTTCCACCCTGCAACAGGTCTGCCAATATAGGAGAGAATAAAGGTAGATCAGTCAAACTTAAATGTTTTGCGCCTTTAAAATGAACGGTGTATGCTCCTTTAAAATTTTCATTTGAAATTTTATTCGCGATATAAGAAGAGCTGCTGTCCAGCTGTACCCATACATCATCCGAATAAATGTTAAGAAGCGGGATTGTGTAAGCTTCGGATTTTACAGATAGTTCGTTCGTAGCTTCATCATACGAAAGCTCGCTAAAGAACGGAGAATCTATATTTACCACTGCGTCAATGTCATCGCGTTCTCTGCCCAGTGCTACGCTTGCCGCTCCACCCATAGAATGACCGAACACGCCTATTTTTTGTATATCGATTCGCTCATATACAGGATCTTTATTTTGCCCTGCTTGTTCTAAAATAGTATCCATGACAAAATCCATATCATCAGTTCGCATTGTTATCCATTTTTGAGTAAGCTCGAAATACTCACCAAGCGAATAAAAACCTGCTTTATTTGCATTGTTGACTTCTTGCATATACTCGGGGTTAACTGTCACAATCTTTCCAGCCTCGGAAATGGTATAAAAAGAATGATAAGGATGATCAATGGAAACGACGACATAACCGTGGCTCGCAAGTTCTGTAAAGGTAGAAGTGTTGCTTGCTTTAATACCGAATGCTCCATGGGAGAACATAAGTAAAGGATAGGTTGCGTCTGCATTTTCAGGATACCAAAATTCTACATTAACAAACCGATTGTTTTCTCGATCCGTAAATTCTTCAATACGATTCATGTCCACATAGCTGTAAGTGGCGGTGGCCACTGCATACGGACCTGTCACTTGTGGCAATTTATACTGTGGAAAAAGTAAAACCGGAACAAGAGTGACAACGATAGTCAGTGCTAGCAAAAGGAATTTCAAAATCGTAGAAAAAACTTTGTAACCCGGAGTATGTGTTTGTTTGCGCAGGAGTGCAACCATTTCTTTGAAAGCTAATATAAAGAGCAAGCCTGCAAACAGCCCCCAAGTGTACTCCCATACGACGATGTTCCCTAAGATCAGCATTATGAATACTATAAATGTTGTGATTCTCATCAAACTCTTTATCTTGCTGTGGCTTTGCTTGGTTGCAATGGAATAAACGGCAATTGCAAGCTCAAAAACCAACATAACAATAAGTATTAAAATTTCCATAAGTCTTCTCTCCTCCTCCAACTTTTTATGAGTTCATCATAAGAAATGGTAGAGGATGTGTATACGCATAAACGATAAGCTGTAGCTGAAGGCCACTAAGTTGTAAAAAACAACGCAATGAAGTGTACTTACTCTGCGTTGTGTATACCTTCTAATTCTCGTTTTTAAATGTTTTTAATCTTTTATTAATCATTTGAGCTTCCTTTTTGTCGCTCCTATAGGCCAGCAGGCGAACGATCGCATATACTACGGCAATTTGCAAAGCCAATAATAATATACCGGAAGTGGTGTATACGAGATTCAATATGACAGCGAGAGAAATTAAAACAGATTCCAGAAAGAGAAAATGAAAAACTACCCACAAGCGCATTTTATTCTCGCTAATCGAATGCGGCATATATAATATGATTCCAGTTAAAGCACCCAGAAAAGAGAACGCCATAATTGTGAAAATCGTGTTTAACTCAAAACTAGAATCAGGAGTATAGATTTGCCGTAATATAGCGATGATTATCATGATGGAGGCGAATATAATTAAGAAATCTCTGATCATTTCTTTGATGAGGCCAAAATACTTCATGTAGGTCCCCCTTTATAATCCAAGCATGTGCTTAAGCATGGGCACATACTGCCGTGATATGACTACCTTTTCCCCGTTATCCAATAATGCCTGAAAACGGCCGCTAATCGACGGATGAATACTAGTAATCTTAGCTATATTTAGGATGGTGGATTTGGAGGCGCGAAAACAATGCTTCTCTCTGCATAGTTCCTCAAGTTCATAAAGCTTTTGTTTGACTTCATGAACGTTGTTCTTACCATACGCAAACACTCTG
Organism: Paenibacillus sp. FSL R5-0701; assembly: GCF_037973995.1. NCBI lineage: Bacteria > Bacillati > Bacillota > Bacilli > Caryophanales > Paenibacillaceae > Paenibacillus > Paenibacillus sp. FSL R5-0701. Next base: position 5,214,390 of record NZ_CP150230.1, read on the forward strand.
CCGTCAACAGCTTCAAAATAATAAATATCACTAAGTTTGATACGGCTGATCTTATCCTCATGGTAACCAAGTATAATGAGCGTTTCGGTTTTTATTTTATTAACGAGCTCATATATTTCTTCGTCTACCTGGTGACACCTGATGCGGATCTCCTCTTCTTCTGTATGGTCTATAACTTCGATGAAAATTTCGATGAAAATCACCTCAAAAACTCGAATTAAAACTTGTTAACGTTTATAACATGAATCATAAATCCAAATAATCAGATAATCTCGATTTCCACGCCTTTCTAAATTAGAAGTAGGTCCTGGTGCTTGCGAACTTATCGGCGTCCAATAATGTCCTTATTACCTTAATTTTAAAGTCGTCCCTCCAGAAACAAATTGACATAACCCTATTATAATTTTCCGTGTTCCATTGATTCCTCCTCTTCGTTCAGGTATATTACCACTCATCTTACTGGAATATAGTAGAATAATCTATTTTATGCTTACTGTTCATTTAAGCTAACCTGCCCGTTAGCTTAATACATCAGGTGCAAAGTTTCATTTATTATTGAACAGTTTCATTTACTAATTCATCATTCCAATGATTATCGCTATACCCACGGCTGTTGTTCCATTCTGCTAACATTTTTCTTTGTCTCAACTCTAAATCTCTGTAAGGGGCTGCAACAAACACGATGTCGTGGAACAGATCATTATAAATAGGTAATTCGCTATTTAATTCCTTGAATTTTTTAAATGCACCTATATCCCTATCATTTGCAGCCCAAACCACTTTTTTAATCAAAGACAACACGATTGTACCTGTGCACATGGGACAAGGCTCACAGGTAGTATATAAGGTAAGTTCGTTCTTTGGAATAAATTTCTTGCTCTCAAGATGAAGTATCACATTTCCGGCTTTTCTTATAGCGTCCACTTCGGCGTGAGCTGTAGAATCACAGCTTAAAAAAACTCTGTTCCTACCTCGGCTTACAACTGAACCATCTGCATCAACAATAATTGCACCGATAGGAAAAGTACCTTCATCTCTAGCCTTTTCTGCTTCTTCAAAAGCTAACAGAAGGTTTTCGTAATGCTTGTCCATCTTATACACACCCCATCTCAGTAATTCCCAATAATAATATATTCCAGAAATATACTGCTACTCCTTCTCCCATAATGCTAATTTTTCTTGTACGGCTACGCTAACCTGCCAGTTATCTTAACTGAAAAACAGCCGACTATTTAGCCGGCTGTCTACTTGAGTATTCTGAGTTCTGTGCCTGATTTATCTATTTCAGCTTTTGATCTAGCTAGTTTTACGGCAAAATGGCAAAAGACCGGACTGGAAAGCCAGATGCTTTCTCCGCTTTGGGTACAATATTGAAAATAACAGCGCCTTTAGCCGGCACCTGATCCAGGTTTGTTAACAGCTCGACCTGGTATGTATCCTGAGCAAGTACATAATATTCTGCCAGAAGTGCTCCATTCTTCTGATAATCCACCGCTGAATCCGTGTCAAAGGTTTCATGCCCAATGGCTTGTACTTTTCTCTCCTCAAATAAAAACATGAGCGCACTAACCGACCATCCGGGTGCATGACTGTTGCCCTCCGCATCCTTGTTATCAAATGTTTCATGGTTAGGCCAGCGTTTGCTCCAATCGGTACGTAAGGCTACAAAGCTTCCAGCTTCAATCACGCCATGCTCTCTTTCAAATGCAAGAATATGCTCCACTTCCAGTGTAAAATCCGGATTGTTCTCTACTTCGGCAGACTGGTCAATGACCACAAGCGGGAGCACAAGCTCCTTCAAACCTAGTTCATCCAGATACCGGGTATCCCGAACGAAGTGGATCGGCGCATCAAGATGTGTCCCGTATTGACCCGGGAACTTGAAGCTCTGGGCAAAGAAGCCTTGATCGTGATCAAACAGTGTATCGAATTGCGCTGCTTCGAAAGCTGAAAAATGTGGAGAGCCTGGACCAAACGTATGAGTCAGATCCACCCATTTCTTTTCTTTTAACAATTGAATGGCTTGAATGAGTTCGTTGGACATCCTAATCACCTCATGCACAAAATGGAATAAATTTCTCCTATTATATCTTATTCCATTACAATTGGGGAGAATACCTATATTGGTTGGCAGGGCAGTTAATTTTCAAATTTAAAAACTTCACTGACCGTAGATGTCAGTGAAGTTTTTTTATAATAGGAGAGTAATCCATTCAATCATGAATAACAAAAGGAGCGTGTATGATGCAAACGAAGAACGTATATCTATATGTATTTGATACGATGTCAGACTGGGAGATAGGATATCTAACTGCTGAATTGAACTCGGGAAGGTATTTCAGGAAAGAGATCAAGCCTTTACAGGTCGTAACCGTAGGCGTGGATAAACATCCGGTAACTACCATGGGCGGATTGAACATCCTTCCTCATATTTCTATTGATGAATGTTCATTGAAAGGTGACGACGTCATCATTCTTCCAGGAGGAAACACCTGGATGGACACCATCCATGATCCCCTATTGAAAAAAGTTGCTGCCTCTATAGAAGAGGGTACGGTTATTGCAGCGATTTGCGGTGCGACTGTTGCACTTGCAAAAATAGGGATACTGGATTCCAGACAACATACAAGCAATGATTTAGAATACCTGAAGATGATATGCCCAGAATATACTGGGGAAACATATTATCAAACGGAGCCAGCAGTAACCGATGGAAATCTAGTTACTGCATCTGGAATAGCTCCGTTAGAATTTACGATGCATGTGTTGAAGCTGTTGAATGTCTTTGCACCAGAAACATTACAGGCCTGGTTCAATCTGTATCAGACTCATGAGTCCAAATACTTCTACCAGTTAATGAATTCTATTGCACCTGAATAACCAGTTTCCCTCGGGTATGATGGGTTTCACTCTTCTCATGTGCTTCCCTTACTCCCTGTTGAGTTAGCGGGTACGTTCCATCAATAATCGATTTGAGCTTGCCTTCCGCAGCCAGTTCAGCCAGCTGATCCAGTTGATCCCCTTTGGGCTCCATCATGAAGACGTTGGCCGTTACTCCGGCTTCCTTAGCAAGCTTCTCATCCGGTTGTTCCACCAAGGACACGAGATGTCCGCCAGACTTTAACACTTTGAAGCTGTCGCGCTGAATATCACCGCCCATGGTGTCCAGTACAACATCATAACCGGAGAGAATCTCCGAGAAATCTTCTTTTTTATAGTTGATAAAATGATCCACACCCAACGAGCGAAGCAACGCTTCGTTTGATTCACTTGCCGTGGAAGCCACTTCAGCGCCTAGGGACTTGGCGATCTGAATTGCATATGTTCCCACACCACCTGCACCAGCATGAATGAGTAACTTCTGCCCTTTGCCTAAACGTCCATGATCCACAAGGGCTTGCCAAGCCGTCATCGCAGCCAGCGGGATCGCTGCCGCTTCCTCGAAACTCAGTTGCTCCGGTATACGGGCTATAATGTCTGCATCGACAGCAACATATTCTGCATAGGTCCCGAATTGACGCGGACGCGCAAATACCCGATCACCTTCTCTGAACCGCGTGACATTGGAACCTGCTTCAGCCACAATACCCGCAACATCGCCGCCCAGAATCAACGGAAAATTCTCCGCTGCTTCTTTCATATCACCTTGTCTGATTTTGAAGTCTACCGGATTCACCGACGTGGCATGCGTTCGGATTAACACCTGATTCACTCCACATCTTGGCTTGGCTACTTCCTGTTCCTTCAATTGTTCCGCTCCACCAAATTCCTCAATCACAATTGCTTTCATTAGAGATCCCAGCCTTTCCATTGGATTATCGTTATGCTCTCCTCCATCATTACCCTTTCCCAGCAATCACTTGACCTATTCATTCAAAATTCACAACAATCTGAGATTCACAAGCCAATTCAACAATCGTGATATAATGTCGATTAGTGATGAAGTTAAATCTTAACCCAATAACTGAACAAGCGAGGTAACACGATGGAAGTAGAAGTAAGTACATTACATGCATTTTCGGATCAGGCTCATGGAGGAAACCCCGCAGGTGTTGTTTTACAAGCAGCACATTTGTCTGAAACCCAGATGCAGGAGATTGCCAGACAAGTCGGTTTTTCAGAGACTGCATTTGTTATGCCGTCGGATCAGGCAGATTTCAAAGTGCGTTACTTTACCCCAAGTGATGAAGTCGATCTATGTGGACATGCCACAATTGCTTTGTTTTATCTAATGAAGACACAGCTGCTCGTTAATGTTGGTACATATACACTGGAGACACTGGCCGGAATTCTTAAAGTTGATATCGAAGTCAATGGAGAAGTCTATCTGTCTCAGACGTTGCCGGAGTTTGGGGAGATCGTGGATCGACAGCAGATTGCCGATTCGTTACGTATTTCTATGGAGGATTTGCATGCTGAACTACCTGTACAGATTGTGTCTACCGGGCTACCCGATATCATGATAGCCGTTAAAGATATTGATGTTCTAACCAAAATCGATCCTGACTTCCAGCGTATCACTGAAATAAGTAGGGCTCATCATGCCATAGGTTATCACGTGTTTACACTCGAATCAGATGATATGAACGTTCTCGCAGAATGCCGTAATTTTGCACCGCTTTATGATATACCGGAAGAGAGCGCAACGGGCACATCCAATGGTGCAATGCTCTGTTATTTATCCCAGTACAACCAGCTTACAGATCCTCATCTTCACACGTACACGATCAGACAAGGGTATACCATGAACCGCCCCTCCGAGATCCGAGCCAGATTAACGCTGGGCAGCTCTAATGAAATCACACAGATTCAGGTTGGCGGTAGTGCAGTTCATATCAAGAACATTAAAATACACCTCCCTTAATGGGAGGTGTTTTACGTACTTAGGATTTTAGAATTATGTACTTGAAGCAATATCATGATCTTAAATCATTGAATTTGTTGTAAAAATCGTAGTACCGCTACCTCCAACTGGTTCAGTCCTGGCTGCTCTATAGGAAAATGGCCTGCCCCTTCCAAGATCACACATTCCTTGTCTACCACCAGACGATCAAAAAAAGATTGGCTGAACCTGATTGGTGTCATGGGGTCCAGTTCAGGGTGAACCAACAGGACCGGACACTGGCTGAACTGTTCCGGGCTTACCTCCGATTTTTTATTAAGGAATGTTCTTAATAATTCCAACGGAATACGTGCAGCTGCCGCTTGTGGATCATCCATAATAAGCCGGGTTAAGTCCTTGTTATTGGTAATCAGTTGCATCCGGGATACCTGCTTGACCGAAATACGTACATGATCCAGCAGACCAGGGAACATATCCATCATCCGTTTTCCCGCCCGGCTTACCAGACGATTCGGCGCAAGCTGGTCACGCATTTCCGGGTTACTCGTATCTACAAATGTAGTTGCGATCAAACCCTTAACACACTTGCTGCGTGCACTGGTGTGATAGGCAAGCATACCTCCGATACTACTTCCCAATACAACGATTGGCTTGCCGTCTTTCTTGTATTCCCGTTCGATGAGTGACACAAGCAGCTCTATCCATAGTTCGTAGTTGATACGTGTACCAGACATTGCGTAACTTAACCCATACGGTGGAAGATCCGGCGACACCACCTCGTACCCATGCCGCTGCAACATACGGGCATACGGAGCAAGTAACCTGCCATTGCCTCCCGCCCCATGAATGAACAGGATTTTGATTGAAGACTCCGGCGCAGGCAAGCGGTCGATATGCAGATGAACCCCATTTGACTCCGACCATTCTTCCTCAGGAAATGTATGCTCCCCTAGCCTAACTTCTTCCGGGAAAAAGGCCTGATACTGTTTCCAATAGGGATGTGTTGTCTGATATGAAGGCAAACTTTTTTTCATACGGGTACATTCTCCTCTTTTCGTATACAAAAAAAGCCGTACAGTGTACGACTTTTCGTTAAGAATACGTCTATGACCATACTTCTTTTTATAACACCTTCGTATATCTGTCAATCGGGAAACTGTACATTGCCCGGTACGATATATGCACCGCCTGACCCATCATTAGGCAGAGCCGGGATCGTGTCATTTAATACCTGACCGCGAATATCGGTAATACGCACGTTTAGTTTTTCTTTGCCCAGTCCAGTTCCGAGGAAATGATTATAGTCTTGCTTTTCAAGATTGAGCCACGTACCATCCTTCTGTTTCACTTCGAACTTTAGCACCGGATATTTGTGATTACGAACCTGAATGGCTGCCCACCACTGACTGCTGCCTTCCTTAATCCGATAGGAGACGTTGCCTTGAATTGGGGCTTTGACCACTTTCCAGCTGATATTGATTTTGCCTGCCTTTGGGTCACCGATCAGGTTAAAAGCATTCGGTGAGAGATCCAGCGCTCCGCTGGCGCCTTCTGGATAGAGATCTGTTACATAGACGGTTGTTTTGCCTTTAGGACCCTGCACCTCGAGATAGGCTCCCGCTAAAGCGGCTTTGACACCGTTATAATTAAGTTGGAACGGATTAAGTGCAGTAATCTTCATGTCCGCCGGGATGGGATCAAGCAACACTGCACCTCCCGAGTAGCCTGAGCCTGTATACGTCGCGTAACCCTGATATGTATCGTTCCATGCGGCAGATGCAGGTAGAGCAAATAATACGAGACTGAGCAACATCCCTGTACCGGCCCATTTTAACCGTTGAAATCTACTTTTCTTGTTCATAAGCTATTCCTCCTCTACGTTCTCGTGTAAATGGTTGGTTCAACTACTAGATTTGAATATAACATTATTTTACATAATAACTGTTTATTTTCAATCCCTCTCTATTAAATCACATCCAAAGTCCCATCTCTAGACTTAAACATTCACGACCACGCACAAGATATGGATACATACCATAATTTGGTGGAATGAGCATAATTACAAGCCGACATTGGGACGATTCCCAATAATTAAAAAACGCCACACCTCGGAGTGATTCTCTCTCCAAACAATGTGACGCTTATTAATCATTAGGTTATAATTCCCTGGCTGTCCAGCGACAACCGCATCGGCTCATCCTGTTTCCCTTCGTTTCATCCGCTTCCTTAGTCGCTCATACGATGCGTAAATCCGCGGAGATTCTTTTGTCAGGATAGGCCCCAGCACAGCCAGAATTAACACATACAACACGGCAAACGATTGGATGGATGCCATCAGCCCTCCGGCCTTGCCGATGTTCGCCATGATAATGGAGAATTCACCCCGCGAGACCAGGGTAAAGCCCACATTCAATGATGCTTTAGGGCTCATTCCAGCCAGTCTGCCAGCGATCATACCTGCACCATAGTTACTGGCAATCGTCAGAATAACGGCAATAATCGTCATCCCAACAGCTCCGCCAAGTGAAGCCGGCTCGATGGTCAGGCCAAAACTGAAGAAGAAAATTGCACCAAAAAAATCTTTGAAAGGCATGATCTGATGTTCAATCCGACTCACATGTCTTGATTCGCCCAGCACAAGCCCCATCATCAACGCTCCAATAGCTTCCGCTACATGCAGTGTCTCCGAGAAACCAGCCACCAGGAAGAGCAGTGTCATGACGGTAAGCAGGAACAACTCTGATGACTTGATATTCAGTGCCTTATCAATATATTTGATGCTTTTCCTGCCAATAATCAGGAACAGCACAATAAACAGCAGGGCAGACAGCGATACCAGCAGAACACTTAAGAATGAAGTTGCCCCGCTGAGCACAAGCCCAGTCAGGATGGAGATATGAATCGCGATGAACAAGTCATCAAACATGATCATGCCCATGATAATCTCTGTTTCAGGGTTTGCCGTGCGTTTCAGATCAACGAGCACTTTAGCTACAATGGCTGTAGAAGAGCTGGTCATGATCCCGCAGACAACAAGTGTCTCCTGAAGGGGCAGATCCATGAACCACCCCAACAGCAATCCAGAGACAAAATTTAGGCCTACATAGAACATGCCCCCGGTCAGAATGGCTTTACCAGACTTTAATAAACGGGAGACCGAGAACTCCAAACCCAGATAAAATAACAAAAACAGAATGCCAAGCCTGCCCATAAATTCAATAAAGGTCGAACTTTCGATAAAACGTAAATCCACTATGCCAATCTGTGGTGCATGTGGTCCAACAGCCATACCAATGAGGATATAGAAAGGAATGACCGAAAATCGTAATTTTGAAGATATCAGCCCAGTAAGTGTAATCAGCGCAACGGCAATTCCCACTTCGAATATGAGCATATCCATAGGCTAAGTCCGTCCATCAGTCAACAATTGTTTGAGATGTTTGATCTGATTCCGTTCACCGGCAACTACAATTGTAGCTCCAGCGGTAAAAGCATAATCCGGGCCTGGATTAAAATGCTTCTCCTTATCCTTGGTTACAACAGCGAGAATTACGGCGCCCGTGGCCTGACGGATATCCAGTTCACCAATCGTCATGCCAACGCTTGCGGCGTGAGGTTCAATTCGCAGCCATTCGATTAACAGCCCTTCAAGCATCACTTCACGCTCATCCTGAAACTTCGGTTTATAGGTCATACCACCAACGATGGCGGCTACTGCCCGGGCTTCATCATCGTCCAGGGTGACAAGAGATACCATATCACCCACTTCTTCAGGCGTACCCCCTGACTCCATATGGAACAAGTCACGTCGCTCGTCGTTATGAATCACAATGACCAAGTGCTCACCACTACGGGTATGCAACCAGTATTTACGTCCAATCCCTGGTAAGTCTGTCTCTTTAAAGTGCATGATCTGCACCCCCTAGGGCCGGCTCGTTCAAGGTTTCGCTCCTCAGCTCAATCCCCGTGATGCGAATTCTCATGGAACCTGATGGTGTATGAACAGGCCTAACTTCCCCTATACTGCCAAGCAGTAATTGACTCCCTACTGGAGAGAGGAAGGAAATACGACCCTCATCAGGATCGGTATCTTCTGGCATAACAATCATGAACGAATCTGACGTATGAAAATCGAGATATTCAAAATCAATATGACTGCCGATCAATACAGCTGAGTCCAAATCTTCATCAGGGCCCAGGAGTAGTTTTTCCACATACTCCGTATATGCCGACAGTTGTTTTTCCAACTGTATCCGCTCTGGATCACGCACGTCGAAATAGGCGTCGAGAAATGTTCTTTTCTCTTCACCGAATGTAAATAGCTGGCTCACCAGCTTCTCTCTGCAATTATGGCGGGAAGTCCTATGGTTCATAGTAGATTTCACCCCCTATACAAGCCTTATTCTCCATGTTGATTGGCATGTTTCTCTTCATCATCTTGTTTTCCTCCTTTTTATTATAAAAAGACCCCGGGATACGAGACCTTCTTACCATCTTACCAAAACTAATATTTTAATCCAGTATATTCGTCTAACTTGCTTTTTTATTATCATTTGTGGTCATATCTTCCATTTAATAACTTAATTCTTCACATCATATGGTAGATCCATAGAACATTTTAATTACTGCATAAAAAACATTTTATGAATTTTCATCTCGTATTTTTATTTGCTTTCCTGTATATTTAACTACAAACTTTTATTCAATTTATGCAAATAAGCCTCTACAGACTTTAACACAATAAAGGAGTGCATCGAAAAAGTGTCCACGATAACAAAAGAAACTACAGAGTCCGTTCAAGTTACTGCCGCAGAATATGTTCATTCCGTTTATGAGTCGGTTGTCGCCAGAAATCCGCACGAAGATGAGTTCCATCAAGCTGTCAAAGAAATTCTGGATTCCCTTATTCCTGTTATTGAAGCACACCCCAAGTATAGGAACCATAGTCTGCTGGAACAGCTTGTTGAACCCGAACGTGTAATCACATTCCGTGTCCCATGGGTAGATGATCAGGGCAAAGTTCAGGTTAACCGTGGATTCCGGGTGCAATTCAACAGTGCCATTGGCCCTTACAAAGGCGGACTTCGCTTCCATCCTTCTGTATACTCGGGCATCATCAAGTTCCTTGGCTTCGAACAGATCTTCAAAAATGCTTTGACCGGTCTGCCTATTGGCGGTGGTAAAGGTGGTTCTGACTTCGATCCCAAAGGAAAATCGGATCTGGAAGTCATGCGTTTCACGCAAAGCTTCATGACTGAACTGTACAAATATATTGGTTCCGATACCGATGTACCGGCAGGTGACATTGGTGTAGGCGCAAGGGAAATCGGTTATATGTTCGGCCAATACAAACGTATCCATGGCGGACATGTGGCAGGCGTATTGACAGGTAAAGGACTGCTGTACGGAGGAAGCTTGGCACGTAAGGAAGCGACTGGCTTCGGCTGTGTGTACTTCGTGAAGGAGATGCTGCAATCCAAGGGACTCAGCTTCCAAGACAGCACAGTCGTTGTCTCTGGCTCTGGTAATGTGTCCATCTATGCCATTCAGAAGGCACAGGAGCTTGGAGCTACAGTCGTTGCGTGTAGTGACTCAGGTGGCTACATACACGATCCACAAGGCATCAACCTGGATACCGTGAAACGTCTGAAAGAGGTTGATCGTCTTCGCATCAGCGAATACATCAAAGAACATCCGCATGCTACATATACCGAAGGCTGTGAAGGCATCTGGTCCATCCCTTGTGATATTGCTCTTCCATGTGCAACGCAAAATGAGATCGATGAAGAAGCTGCGGCCCTTCTAATCAAAGGTGGCGTGAAGGCCATTGGCGAAGGCGCAAATATGCCTTCCACCCTGGCCGCCATTGACGTCTTCCACGGTGCAGGCGTGCTGTTCGGTCCAGCCAAAGCGGCTAATGCCGGCGGTGTAGCCGTGTCTGCTCTTGAAATGTCACAGAACAGCATGCGGTTGTCCTGGTCATTTGAAGAAGTAGACGCCAAGCTGCATGACATCATGAAGAACATCTACACCAGCTGTGTAGAAGCTGCTGAAGAGTATGGCTGTGAAGGCAACCTCGTAGCCGGAGCGAATATCGCCGGTTTCCTCAAGGTAGCGGATTCCATGATCGCTCAAGGTGTAGTTTAATTTATATACGTGATTCTCCACGATCAAAGGGCGTTCCCATCCATTTGGGTAACTGCCCTTTTTTCCTTGTCTTCAATTGCTCTAATCGCAAGGCAATGGTAAAGTGGTACTGACGTAATTCCATCTATTTGTACTATTATAAGGAAGTGTTTACATTGTCTAACCAACCATTTGCCAGCACTGCGAGTCCGCATCTAAGCGCAGATTGCGAGCAGTGTTTTGGCCTGTGCTGTGTTGCCTTGCCCTATGGCAAGTCATCGGACTTTGCTTTTGACAAGGCCAGCGGCACACCCTGTCCCAATCTGCGCACGGACAATCGCTGCGGTATCCATACCCAGCTTCGGCAGAAAGGGTTCAAAGGTTGCACGGTATACGACTGTTTCGGAGCTGGACAGAAGCTGTCCCAAGTGACCTACGCGGGCAAAGATTGGCGTGATCATCCAGAGTCTGCTAACGAGATGTTCGAGTGTCTGCCTGCCTTGCGACAACTTCACGAGTTACTCAGTTATATGAAGGAAATGATGATGAGACCGGAGACGTCATCCCTTCACTCGGCATTTGGTGAGTTATATGAGGAGATTGAGCACTTGAGCAATCTGGAGCCCGCGGCACTCCTCCGTCTGGACATCGCCAATTATCGATTCAGTGTGAATCAACTCTTGGTCCAGGCAAGTGAGATGGTACGCGCGAATGTCCCCCCCACCGCTCATGGACAAGGGAAGTCGAAGAAGAGTAAAAAACGTACCGGAAGTGACTTTTTTGGTGCCAATTTAAAAGGGGCTGACCTGCGGGGCGCAAGCTTCCGAGGAGCTTTAATGATCGCAGCCGATCTCCGAAATGCAGATACACGAAATGCGGATTGGATTGGCGCGGACTTGCGGGATACGGATCTGGGCGATGCAGACCTGAGAGGTGGCATCTTCCTGACGCAATCCCAGATTAATGCAGCCAAAGGTAATGTGAATACCAAGTTGCCGGATCATCTTAACATTCCCTCACACTGGGTGTAGGGCGCCATTTCCACAAGAGCACGAGCAGGGATACAGGCAGGATTATACCTGCTAATTCATATGAATGTATGAATCGTGTACAGCAACAGCCAAAAAAAACAGCTCGTCCTGTACATCCAAGGACGAGCTGTTTTTTATACAAATCACTGGAACGAATCAGAATTATAACAAGTCGCGGCGAAGATCTTCAGCCGATTTCGGAGACAAGTGACCGAGCGGAATATCAAATACCGTTTTCGCTCCCTTATGTCCTTCCACGCTCAATCGTTGTGCAGCTCTTGCATACGCCACAAGTACGCTTGCTGTAAATTCAGGATTGCTGTCGAGTTTCAGACCAAATTCAATAATTTGCTTTTGACCGGCACCTGTAACCCCACTGCGAATAACAAATCCACCATGCGGCATACCTTCATGCTCGGATTTCAATTCTTCTTCGCTAATGAACGTTACCGTTGTATCGTAATCTGCAAAATAGTTAGGCATCGATACAATCGTCTCACGGATCTCATCCTGGTTGGCACCATCTTCTGCTACCACATAACATTGACGCAGATGTTTCTCACGTGTAGACAACTCTGGTGTCTCCCCTGCACGAATGCGGTTGATCACCTCTTCAACAGGTACAGTATACTGTACACCCGCCTTAACGCCTGGAACACGACGAATAGCATCCGAGTGGCCTTGGCTCACACCTTTGCCCCAGAACGTGTACTCTTTTCCTTCTGGCAGGATGGACTGTGCAAGCAGACGGTTCATGGAGAACAAGCCTGGGTCCCAACCTGTGGAAATGACACTTACGTGACCGCCTTGTTCTGCCGCAGCATTAACTTCTTTGTAGAATTCAGGAATCTTCGCATGTGTATCGAAGCTATCTACCGTATTGAACAACTTGGCGATGGCTGGTGTCTGCTCTGGAAGGTCGGTTGCAGAACCACCACAGAGGATCATAACATCAATCTTGCCTATGTATTGCTCCGCTGCAGAGATATGCTCAAAACGTACTTCTGTGCTTTCAGCGACCATCTGCTCCGGATTACGACGTGTAAACACAGCAATCAGTTCCAGATCCTCGTTCTGGGAAATGGCTTTCTCTACACCTTTACCCAAGTTACCGTAACCAACAATACCCACTCTAATCATGTTCAATCCTCTCCTGTCTTCTTCTATAGTTGTCTATTACTCTGTTTATAATGATATAACATACCATGTAACCTGTCAGGTTTCCAGTTCGAAATAAAAATACCTTGCAGCGGTGCAGCAATAATGCGGCTCCGTATGCAAGGTATTATGACGTTCATTCGTTATTTTAGGAAGGCAGAAAGCAGGAAAGAAAAATAGCCCTTATCTTCTGCTTATGATTCTGTCCAGGTCAACGTCAGTTCAATGACGCCTTCCTGTCCCGCCAATGTTCCTCCAATCAAGGACCAAACATCCTGTGTCTCCGGATCGGTTCCCTGAATGATAATATTTTTGTCATCGATTGTCTGACCCGCATCCGCCAACTTTTTGGCGTTGAAGTATTCTTTATACAGCTGGGATACGGTTTTCATATCTTGTTCAGTGGAGAAAATCACCATGGCCGATTGCTTGCCTTCATTCTCACCAGAATTGGCTAAACGAATCGTTGCATCTTCCGGCAATGGGAAATCACTTGGCAAATTCTCCGGCAACTCATTGGTTCCAGCAGCCGCTTCCTCACCGCTTTCTGAATCGGAGTCTGCTGGTGCAGTCGTACCTTCCGTTTCGGTCACTGTACTTGTAGTTGCTTTGCTTGCACCTTCATCAGTCGCTTGTTCACCGGTTCCGGAGGAAACTTCAGTGTCCACCTTCTCCGTATCACTCGGTTCGTCTGCCGCGCTGCTGCAAGCACTCAAGGCCACCATCATCGCCAGTGCCGCACAGGCCAATACATATTTCCTTCTCTTCACCATCCGTTACCACCCCTTCTTCTTCGTTTCATGTGCTAATCACGTTCAAACGGCTGGATCACAGGCACCGCATGAACGTTATTCTTAACCCATGTCACAGATACAGATAATACACTTAGAGACAATAGACAACTGGCTACAAGAATGGACAGGAAGCGGGTGATTACTTTAAACTTTTTCATCCATCCCTCCTCCTCCTGTTCATCATGTGTTTGTGGAATCATGTTACTCATAGGTCACTGGACGGTGTCACTAATTTCATGATCTCGGCAGCGACAATATCCGGTTGACTGTTGTGGATGTAATGCTCGGCGTGAGGGACAATCTGCTGGGTTCCTTGTCTGGACCATGAAGCAAATTTCACTTGATCTGCCTGCCATGCCCGACTCCCCTCACTTGGTTGATCTGATCCGGCTGTCAGGATCGTCAGAGGGAAAGGAAACTCCTTTTTGTTCTCCAGCACACGTAATGCGTTGATCTTGGAATGACGAATCTCATCCATCACGTTGTCATTGTATGCATGCTTCAGGGTAGAAATGGTGGCAGCCTTTTTCATCGGCGGAGAAACCAACTCCGGGTCAATGACCAGTGTTGCCATCATCTGATCCGAATGCAGCAATGTACGCGCAATGCCTGTTTTAACCAGGAATCGGACTGAAGTAAAATACCATTCGGGCGTATCCATTTCCACCGTACTGTAATATTCAGGACTACCTCCATCGATCATGACCATGCCGGCTACCTCATCAGGATACCTTTGCGCAAACCGAAGTGTCTCCAGCGCACCCAGGGAGTGACCGACCATAATGTAAGGTGGACGTTGACCGGATGTGCGCAGCAATTGATGGATCTCTTCCGAGATGGTATCAACATCACGAGGTTCATCCGTATAGTCGCTGTATCCATACCCGAACCGATCATATACCGCAATTTTTACCTGTGATTTCAACTTGTCATATAGCGGACTGAAATCCACATATGGATTCGGTGTACCCCAGCCTGAGGCAAACACCACGGTTACCTCTCCTTTGCCAGCGGTGTAGAGGTGCATGTTGCGACCACTCACTTCATAATACTTGCCTGGCGGGGGATAGGACTTCATATCCTGCGTGGATTGATACGCTTCATACGCTGTACCTGCCAGCAGCAAAAGTCCTGTGGCAAGCATTATGCCTCCCAGCACTTTTAACCCTCTCCGTAACCCCTTCTTCATCTTCTCTACCCCTTATCCCAAAGGTTCATCTATATATGTATGCTTCAATCGTACCCAAGAAATAGCGGGATTGAAACAATCCCGAGTCCAGTCCTTTCCCCAACCAAAGTCCAGTATCCCTCCCCTACTTGTGACGCAAAAAAACTGCAAATCTCCCATTTAGGAAACTTGCAGTTCATCTATGCCTATATTTTATAATTCATGCCTCTGTCCATCTCACGATAATCCTTGTACCTACAGTTCCAATGTAAGACCCACCGGGCAATGATCACTGCCCATCACATGGCAGTCGATATGCGCATCTGCCACCTTAGGTGCCAATTGATTAGATACGAGAAAATAATCAATGCGCCAGCCCACGTTCCGTTCTCTAACCTTCGGCATATAAGACCACCAGCTGTATACATCCGTACGATCCGGATACAGATGGCGGAAGCTGTCCACATATCCAGAAGCAAGCAAATCGGTCATTTTGCCGCGCTCTTCAAGGGTAAATCCGGAATTACCCAGATTGGGCTTCGGATTCTTCAGATCGATCTCCTGATGAGCCACATTCAGGTCACCACAGACGATAACCGGCTTGGTCTGCTCCAGTTGCAGAATGTATCCCCGGAATCGATCCTCCCATTCCAGACGGTAAGGCAGCCGGGTCAGATCCCGCTTCGCGTTAGGGGTATAGACGTTCACCAGATAAAACTCATCATACTCCAGTGTAATCATACGTCCTTCCGGCTCGCTGTCCTCCTCCATCCCGTAACGAACGGATAAAGGCTTGATTCGGCTAAATACAGCCGTGCCGGAATATCCTTTTTTGATCGCATAATTCCAATATTGATAAACATCTTCCCCCAGCTCCATCTCAATCTGCCCGGCTTGCAATTTGGTCTCCTGAAGGCAGAAAATGTCCGCCTGACTCTCCTGATAATAATCCATGAATCCTTTGGTCACACATGCCCTTAAGCCATTCACATTCCAGGACACCAGCTTCATATCCTCATCTCCTCACATCTCTCCAATATAGCATGGGCCCATTCCGGGGGACAAGCCTTACGGATTTGGGCTGAGATGGAGTTATTGGAATCCTTATGAGGCTAGCTTGCCTATTTTTCGCTTCGTAACTTCGAGAACACCGCAAGGTCAATATATCTGCCTTTCTCATACTCATGCTGCCGCAGTACACCTTCCTGTTGAAAATCAAGCTTGTGTAACAGGCGAATCGACGCCTCGTTCTCCGGTTCAACCTTTGCTTCAATCTTGTTGAGCTGCATGCTTGTGAATCCAAAATGTAACACAGCACGGGCCACTTCAGTCATAACACCGCGGCCCCAGAAAGAGGAACGCAGGTCGTATCCGATCTCTGCACGGTTATGTACATCTTCATAGTTCAGGAACCCACAGGTTCCGATCACTTTACTAGTTTCACGGTCTTCAATCATCCAGCGTAATCCTGTGTGTTCCTTGAAAATCTTCGTATACCAGCTCATCTCACCCTGTGCATCCTCCACGGATTCAAAAGGAGTGAATGGCATATATTGAACCACAGCTTCATCGGAATATAACTCCAACAGATCATGGCTGTCTCCAGTCTCGGCTGACCGGAGGATGAATCGTTCTGTCTGAATTAATGGAAATAGATCAAACCTAAATGGCTCACTCATGCTTGGTCTCCTTTGCAACATTCATTGTAGAAGTCCATTTTACTATTAATATGTTCTATTAACATCTCTCTCTTCTCTATAAGCTGTTGTATTGACTATTAAAAGTGGGGAGACTACATTATGCTTTAGAAGACTAACATTGGAAATAGACTAGGAGGCGGAACCATGACCACACCATCATATGACGTTATTATCGTTGGAGCCGGCTCCATGGGTATGAGTGCAGGATATTATCTATCACGCAGTGGATGCAAAACTTTATTAATTGATGCCTTTGATCCTCCGCATACGGAAGGAAGTCATCACGGGGATACCAGACTGATGCGCCATGTGTACAGTGGTGGGCCTGACTATATTGCCATGGCATTACTCGCACAGAAGTTATGGCACGAGCTGGAGGAAACGGTGGACGATCAACTATTTGTTCCTTCCGGTGTAATAAATGTGGTTGATCCAGAGATTCATTCCTTCCACAACCGATTGAGCCATGCAGATGATGCAGGCATTCGGTATGAAACGTTGCACGCAGCCGAGGTGATGAAACGCTGGCCAGGTATTACCGTACCTGAACACTACGAGGGCATGTATGAACCGGATGCGGGTTATCTGTATAGTGAACCCTGTATTCGTGCCTACCGCAAAGCAGCCGAGACTCATGGTGCCACCTTGTTAACTCACACTCGGGTAGAGCATATTGAATACGGACCACATTCCGTCGCAGTTCAAACTTCAGGTGGTGAGACCTACCACGCGAATCAAATCATCCTGAGCGCTGGTGCCTGGTTTCAGACATTGAAACCTTTCGTGGATCTCCCGATCCAGGCAGTGCGTAAAACGGTTGGATGGTTTGATGCACCAGAAGCTTTGTACGGCGAGGAACACTTCCCCGGTTTTACACTGGCAGGAAAGGAAGGTACATATTATGGATTTCCAAGCATTGGCGGATCAGGTCTGAAGATGGGTCGTCATGATACGGGCCAGGTGTGGACACCAGGAAGTACGATGGCTCCTTTTGGTACGGAAGAAACGGACGAGGGTGATCTGCGCAGGCTGCTCGAACTTCATATGCCTCAGGCAGCTGGAGAATTGAAACGTGGTAGTGTGTGCAAGTATGAATTCACTTCGGATGAAGATTTTATTATCGACCGACACCCTGCCCATGAGCGTGTGTGGCTGGCTGGCGGTTTCTCCGGTCATGGCTTCAAATTCGCAAGTGCCATTGGGCAGATTCTATCCGACTTGGTGCAAACGGGGCACACGGATCAGGATATTAGCAGGTTCACCCTATCCCGTTTTCGTTAAGTACCAGCTGGGTGGATGAATATATGTATGTCTAAAATAGCTACTTTCTTAGAGGGTGCAGTGTTGCTTAGAGCACTGCGCCTCCTCCAAGAAAGAAGGACACGTACGAACGTTAGCTCATGCCAACTCACACTAATTAACTTTGATTAGGCTCCATTGCTGATTGGCTCCGCCATTGTCGGCCCACTGAATCGTCGAGGCACCCGCGGTCAGAGACCCTTGATTGATGTCAACCGTCAGGCCACTGTTTCGATTCGCAAGTACCACATCTCCTCCCACATCAATGGGCAGCCATTGCTGATTGTTGCCCCCGTTATCCTGCCACTGAATCAGAGCGGCTCCGCCTTGTGTAGAACTTGAATTCACATCCAGTAAAAGCCCACTACCCACATTGCGGATGTTGTAATATCCGTTACCTGCCGACTCCAGCTTCCACTGCTGGTTCGCTGCTCCATTATCATTCCACTGAATGATTGTTGCCCCACCCGTAGAAGAAGCACCGTTAACATCGAGTGCAAGTCCACTGTTGCGGTTGATTAATTTGTAGATGGCCCCAGCTTCATATCCTGTACCACCATTATAAGTTGCACCGGAAATGACGTAGGTTGTGACCGAATTGGCCTTGGCCGTAGCGGTAAAGGTTTTGTTTTGCACCGAAATATTAGTCAGTTGCTGCAACTTCTCTGTTGAAGAAGTCCGGTATACTTGAGCAGACGTGCCTGTGTTAGTAAAACGACTTAGATCATAGGTTACCGTTGTATCCGTCGATTCCGAATTGGTTGTAACCAGTACAACTTTGCCGGAAGCTGCATCATAGGCTGCAAGGGTATTGGCATCACTCATGCCGATAATCTTGTATCCAGGACGAATAAATTTGCTGTAATTGCCCATGACATAATATTTTTGGTTCACCGTGTAACTGGTCGTTTGCGTATTGTTCAACACGTTCTTGAAGAATCCCCATCCTTCTGCACTATCGACGGCTTGCCAATACACCCATCCACTTGCGCCCATATTGCGAATATCCTTGAGGATGGTACGTGACATGGTAAGTCCGCTTGCATCTCCGTCTCCATATTCCGAGGTCCACAGATGTTTGCCCGCAGACGTCGCGGTGTTGCGCAAAGCAGTACGATTGCTTCCGCCATACGTATGGGTGTTGATCTGACTGATTGCTGATTTCACCGCGGTGCTGTAGCTGTTGAATGATACATTGGTATCATCGATACTATATTCTTCCGGTGCGCTCAACTTTGTGGACAGGCCCTTTGCATTCAACGAAGCTTGTAATTGACTCAGAATCGTGTTCTGATCCGCCCGGTCAAAGTGCATGCCCTCCTGATCATTGCCCTGCTTCCACCACGTCGAGATCGGTTCATTGAGCGGAGTTACGCTATCGAATGTGATCCCCCAGTTATCCCGGAAATGCTTCACGACCTCAGTCAGATAATCGGCAAAATCATCAACATACTCAGGCTTGAGGTTATTCCCTCCATTCGCTGCACCCGACACATTGCCACTGATGGTCATCCAGTAAGGTGCGGAATTCGCAAAAGCTTCGATGACATCCACGCCTTGAGCTTTGGCAGCTTGCAGCATATATCGTTGGTTTGCATCTGCATTCCAGTCATACACGCCGGGAGAAGGCTGGTAACCAGGAACGGCTTTGCGATATTCGAGAATATTGGACGATGGATTATCCCCGCCTCCAATGTTATACCGCAGGATGTTCAAACCCAGTCCGGTATTTGCGTTGAATATTTTCTCCACATACTCATCCCGGTTGGAGTATTCTCCTACCACTTTGCCCCACCACGCGAGCGATGTTCCCCATCCTTCCATCGTCTGGTATTGCTTCGATGGATCGGCAACAGCCGTGTAAGCTCCCGCAGCAGATACCTCTGTCCCCAGTCCCAAACTGCCTGTTAGCAGACTTCCTGCCAGCAGCAGCGAGCTCATTCGTTTTAACCACTTCATCCGCTTCACTCCTTAGAATTTTTCGGAACACGAACACCTATTATTGTGCAACCTCTCGGAAGGTCGCGTCTGACTTATCGAGTGCGGTAACGACAGATTCCAGTTTCAGCACATTATTATAATGTCTCAGGTACAGGTTCGGGTTACTGAACGAGGTATACGATGTCCAACTGGCGTTAGCAAGTCCATTTATACGTTTGAACGTGGCGTCATTTCCGAACGAAGGGCTGCCGTCATTTTTCACAAGTGTGATGCTGCCATTATTATTGCGCAGGAAATAACCTGGATAATTCATGGACTCAAACGAAATGCCTGTTACATTCGACAGCCCGGGTACGATACGGAATTGTGCATCCTCCGCCGGACTGACACTCGCATCAATCCGTGCCTGATAGTTGTAATGACGAATGAAGCTGCCCGGCACATTGAATGACCCCAGCTTGCAGATATCACCCGGTTGTCCAGACTCTTTCAATACGGTCATATGCCGGACGAGTCCGGTAAGACCTGCAATCTCTTGTTTGGCACCCCAAGTCTGGAAGTTGTCAGCAGAGTCGCTGTAATAATATTTTTGTGTTGCATAGCCGTCAAAGTAGATTCGCCAGGAGCCATTATCCAGCTGAACAAGCGCCGGGCCTTCCACCCAAGAACCCCAACCTGCCCAATCCCCTGCGCCTTTAAAGGTATAAGGACCCGTTAGCGAGGTGGATGTCGCATATTCAATGTATTTGGTGGTCTCGTTCTTGGTAAAAGCATGATAGGTTGAGCCTGTCTTCACGATAAAAGTGTCGATATAATTGGGAGCAATGCCTGCCAGTTCAGTAGGTGCAGACCATGAGGTAGATGTTAGATTGCTACCTGAAGCTGTGAGTACATAAGGTTTGAAATTCTGATAGTTGCCTGGTGAGAGGGACACGATAATGTTCAGACTGCCGTTGCTGTCTTTGAACCATTTCTGGTGCCCAGGTGTGTGCAATTGTGGTAGGTGTGGATAATGTAATATTACGGACAAATGTCCAGTTTACTTTATCCGGGCTGGAGGCGATGCCGATGGTGTTACCCGACCAGTTCGTGGTGTAGACAACGTAATATAGACCATCTGTGTGCTTCATGATGCTGGGATCGCGGATCAGATCGGCCGGAGGTGTATAGGCTGGCCCTTTTAGCAAACCATAGTGGGTCGCATTATAGGATTCATAGATATACATATTGGACTCACTTGTGTTCGTAAAGGCTGATATCGTATATACACTTGTCGCTGCTCTGGCTGTATTAGGGAATAACATGGTTAATAGCAGTAATGTTCCAAGCAGCAGAATCATTCCGGCCTTGAAACCATTGGACTTTCCTGCTCCTATTCCTATCCCCTCTTCCTTCTTCGTCAACATTGGGTCATCTCCTTATCCATGAGTGATGAACAGAGGAATACCTTACTGTATTACCAAAGACAGAGCGTACCTGGGACTGCCCCTGAAGATCAACACCTCACGACTGCCATCGGGTATATTTCAAATTCTCAGTTTACGAGTATTTTTAAGAAGCACTTTTCTTGTACTCCAGCCGAATATCGGCGATTCATCCGTAGGAACTGTAACGAAGGGAGAGTATAACATACTTAACATCATTCAATTGAAGTTAAAATGAGTTTGGTTATTAAGAAAATAAAAAAGGTGATCTCTGCACGAGAGAGTTCACCTTTCTTGTATTTATCAAAGATATTTAATTCAATCTACTTTAGATAGGTTAATCTCACTTCCTCAAGATCTGATAACAGTTCCTGAACTGCCATCCGTTCCTCCTTCTCAATCTTCTCAATTAATTCAATTATTTTTTTTATATGAATTGTTTTTTCTGAAATTCTGTGCTTTATACATAAATTTCTAAGAATTAAGCACATCTGTTTAATCTCTCTGTAAGCCTTCTCATGAATATCAAATCTAGTAATATACTTTTTCTCATCGAGATAAACCAAACTTCTCAACATCACTTCTTTATGGTCAAAGAGCAAATGAAGAGATCTAATCAGACTAAATTCAAATAAAGCAGTCTTTGTAATATGTTCTCTTAAAAAACGATAAACTCCTATTCCCCAAGCATCTGTATCTTTTCCAGGTTCTTCAACCAACTTATAATCGTTAGAGGATTTTGTTTCATTTATATAGTCATGCAACTGTTTAATCAGATAACCCAGATCAAACTTGAACTCACTTTTTCGTTCATTAAATTGCAAAAGCTGAACTCCTCTGAACCATTCTCCCTCAGAATGAGGACTTACAAATGCTTCGTTAATGCTATCAAAATTTGCTTCTGAGAACGAATATTTGGAATTAAAAAAATCAGCTACGTAAAACATTTGTTTTTCTTTGTTATATCCATAGATCAACATATCATGCGGGGCATGCACTTTTCCAAAATTATCATAGGCAGCAATGTAGTATTGATCTATGCTTAAATATACATAATTGTCTTCATCAATTGCATCAATAATAAACTGTGTTATATCGTCACACCACTTTACTAAAACCTTCTTATGGTAGTGGTGTAATTCAAACAATCGATAGTATTCTCTAAAAACAGGCGTATAAAATTGTATGTAAACCTCTGGAGTCTCCCAGGCTACTAGCTGGACATGATTATGACAAAACCACGGAAAAAAAACGTCTTCTTGAGTGCTAAGAATAGCAGTCATGTTTGCAAACGCAGGAAGTGAAGTAATCATTGGATATTTAATCGGTAACCCTTTTTCTGTTGGCATCCTTATCTTCCTTTCTTAATCCGCTAGATTTATTACTAAATATTTAATTTAGACCAATTTTTTTCTATCATATCAGAATTTACCCTATAATGAAAAGGCTTTCATAATTGAACAACTAAAGCGCAGTGTAGTACATTAGATATCTGTCATCATCACATTTCAAATAGTTATACTACAAGTGTATTTTCAATCTGGGACCGTATACTATATTTACAAAAGAACATCCTCGGCACTTTGCAACATGCTTAAAATACGATATCCTTTAGCCTCTTTATTCAAACTCTTCTTTACGCCCACCTCACTTAATGTTAGATTTTATAACATATTATTATGAAAGCGAGTGGGTTGAAGATGGATCTGCAACAGTTATTGACTATCCCCATTCTCTCCAGCGCAAAGGTTATCGCCGGACATCGCGGCCTTGATCGCTTGGTGCAATCGATTAATATTATGGACGCACCAGATATTGTCCAATTCCTGAAGCCGGGAGATATGCTGCTGACCAACGGTTATATCCTGAAGGACCGCCCCGATGCGCATCTTGCATTCATTACAGACATGCATGCAATTGGTTGTGCAGCGCTTGCTGTCAAGACACAGCGTTTCTCTCTTGAATTATCTCCGCAACTGCTTGAGACAGCCAACAGACTGGGCTTCCCAATCATTGAGCTGTCGGAGATAGACAATACACTCGGTGAGATATTTCAACATTCGATCAGTGCCATCCTTCAGAACAAAACCCATGAGTTGCACTACGCCTTATCTATTCACAAGCAATTTTCCACGATGGTGATGCAGGGAAAAGGCATACCATCCATCGTAGATACGTTGTCTCAGTTGCTATCCTCACCTGTACTTCTGCTTGGTTCGAAGAAGCAGATTACGGCAAGCTCCCATTATGCACAACAGATGGATCACCAGTCTCTCGCCGCGCCCTTACTGACATTTATTGATGAGCACCCTTCCTTCCACACCGCAATCTCGATCTGTCTACTTACTGCTGATAAATATCGACATGCTGAACTTCATCCCATCTTCACGGATCGGCACGAGGGTTATTTGATCTCACTATACGACAGTTCCGCAAGCTCTAAGCTCTCCACTCTGGCACTGGAACAAGCCGTCAATGTGATCGGTCTGGAGTTAACCAAGAAGCAAGCCGTCAAGGAGCGCTCCCGCCGGTACAAAAATGAATATTTCTCCGATCTCATTCAAGGCTTCATTCGTTCGGAACAAGAAGCGCTGCATCGCGGCAAGAAATATGGGCTGCAAACCAAAGGCAGTTCCGTTCTCATCATCGCCAAAAAGGATGAATCCTTAGCGGGCATATCTAAGCAAAACTCTACATCCTCCGGGGAAGAGCGGTTCATCTCGGAACGAGATGCTAATTATGAGCTGATTAAACAGGAATTTGCCCGATTGGATCTCTCCTTTGTCATGTTCACAAAGAACGACCAGTTCGGCATACTTGTCTTTTTGGCCGAATCGTCTTGGGACGAACACACCGTGGTTCAGCAGCTTGAGCGGATGGCGAGCAATCTGTATACAGAGTCGCAGCTCAGCCTATCCTTCGGCATAGGTAATTCCTACACGAATGTATTGGATATTGGACTCTCCTACAAAGAAGCAGTCAAGGCGCTCCAGTCCGGCTATCAGATGCGAAAGACCCGCTTCGCTCATTCCTATCAAACCATGGATATAAGCCGTCTTTTGCGTATGATTCCCCACGATGAGATGCTGCAGTTCCATCACGAAACCTTTAAGCCCTTCAACGACCGAGATCCAAACGAGCGTAACGAGCTTATGAAAACCTTGTCCTCCTTCTATGAGAATCACTGCCAGATCGTCGATACGGCGAAAGAGCTGTTCGTACATCGCAATACCGTGATCTATAGATTGGAGAAATGCGAGAAACTAACCGGCAGGAACATTAAGGACCCGATGGAGAGCCTTCGCTTCCGACTTGCCTTCGCACTTGAGTCCCTTCTGAATGTTAATCCAGCTCCTAGTGAAGCTAATCATACGTCTTAAACCGAGAATGTGTCATGTATAATGACACGTTCTTTTGTTTCCTTTTCATATTCAATTCATGTTCAATCTTCATTTGTGCATTTTAACTGATTTAATTCTATTTTTATGTTCAGAGTAACTAATGACAATGATGCAAACAGTCTATATGATTAGGAATATATTCATTAATGTCATGTTAATTAACATCAAATCACATCAAGAAACGAAAAAACATCAGGCTGTAGGAAAGGGGCTACCTATCATGGCTATACAGATACAAGGCGTATCCAAATCATTTGTCAGTGCAACCGGAGAAGATATTCAGGTCCTGGCTGAGGTTTCGATGCAAATCAAGAAACAGGAATTCTTCAGTATCGTGGGACCGAGCGGTTGCGGCAAAAGTACGATTTTCAACATTATCGCAGGTCTGCTTAAGCCAACAAATGGCAAGGTTATCGTCTGTGGCGAAGAGATCGATCAGACCACCGGTCATGTCGGTTATATGATGCAGAAGGACCTGTTACTTCCTTGGAGAAGCATCCTGGACAATGTCACGCTAGGCTTGGAAGTGAAGGGCATGTCCAAAAAGGATCGCGGCGATATTGCCATGGATTATCTGGATCGTTATGGCCTAGCTTCATTCGCAGGAGCCTATCCCTCTACACTATCAGGCGGTATGCGCCAACGTGTAGCCCTCATTCGTACCCTCGTTACCCAGCCCGATATTATATTACTGGACGAACCCTTCTCCGCACTTGATTATCAGACCAGACTCATTCTGGAAGATGAGATCTTGTCTATCCTGAAATCCGAGGGCAAGACAGGCGTCCTGATCACACATGACATCGAGGAAGCGATTGCCATCTCCGACCGCATTGCCGTTATGAGTAAAAGACCAACAACCGTGAAGCAGGTGTATGACATTGGTCTCGCCTCGCAATATGGCTCAGCACTGAAAGCCCGCTCCGACCACAAGTTCAAGCAGTATTTTGAATCGATCTGGTCAGAGCTTGATATCCAAATGGGGAGGATCAGCTAATGAAGAGCACATCACCTGAAGTTACCCTTGCCGGAAAGCCTGCTGGAGTTACGAAGAGCAAGAGCAAACGCAGACAGTCTACCTTCTCCAAAGAATGGCTGATGACGATGCTGTGGCGGTTCATTATTGTTGCGGTCATCCTAGTGATATGGGAATCCGCCGTTCGCTTGGAAATGGTTAACGGTTTCCTCATGGGATCACCAAGCGCCATTCTTGATGCCGCCATCACGATGGCCAGCTCAGGGCAACTGCTTACAGACGCGTTTGCAACGGTGAATGCCACCGTTATCGGATTCGTAGCCGGAAGCTTAATCGGCTCATTGGCAGGACTGCTCATGTGGTATTCCAAGTCCGTTGCCCGTGTGCTCGATCCATTCATTGTAGCCATGAACGGCATCCCGAAGATTGCCCTAGCTCCTATGATTATCATCTGGTTTGGTTCAGGCATCTTCTCCAAGATTGCTCTGGCCTCCGTAGCAACATTTATCGTAGCGCTATTATCCGCCTACCAAGCGACTCATCAAATCGACGAATCCCAGATTAATCTGATGAAATCCTTCGGTGCAAAGAAATCACAAATTTTCCGCAAAATTATCGTTCCTTCCTCTCTGCCATGGATCATCTCAGCCTTCCGGATCAATATCGGTTTGGCATTGGTATCTGTCGTAGGTGGAGAATTCATCTCTTCAGATAAAGGACTTGGACACATGGT
Organism: Paenibacillus sp. FSL R5-0701; assembly: GCF_037973995.1. Taxonomy (NCBI): domain Bacteria; kingdom Bacillati; phylum Bacillota; class Bacilli; order Caryophanales; family Paenibacillaceae; genus Paenibacillus; species Paenibacillus sp. FSL R5-0701. The sequence continues at coordinate 5,240,984 of NZ_CP150230.1, forward strand.
ATTCGTCGAAGGTAACCTGTTCAACCTTCCGGCCGTATGGGTCGGCGTGTTCATGCTTATGCTGGTCGCCATGCTCCTCTACACCTGTGTCGGTTATATTGAATCCCGTCTCCTTCCATGGAATGACAACAAGACCAGCAGCAAATCCACATCTGTATAGCTGACCTACAACGATTAAAGGGGACTGATGACTAATGCGTACATTCAAAAAGATAGCTTTTCTAGCAACCATGACGGTTATATTGACTTCACTGCTCAGTGCATGCGGCAGCAATGCCACAACACCTGCGAGTGGCGCAGGTGCATCTGATAGCGGGGGGCAAGCAAATACGCAGGTAGACAAAATTATGGTGTCCGAAGTTTATCACAACCTGCTCTACCTTCCCTTGTATGTAGCGAACAACCAAGGTTTTCTAAAGGAGAATCGTATTGAGCTATCTTCCATCCGTGCTGCCGGAAGTGGTCCAACGGCATTGTCTTCGGTGATCTCAGGCGAGTCTGCGTTCTCCTTCCACGGTCCTGAGCATGTCGCATTTGCTAATGCAAAGGGCGGAGATGCTCGCTCACTGGTTCTTCTATCGGGTAGCGCTCCAGTATGGGCAGTTGCGCGAGAAGGCGTAACCGTGAACTCGACAGCAGATTTCAAAGGTAAAACCATCGTTGTGGGCTTGGCACCTACAAGTTCCAACAGCTTACTGCGGAAGTTATTCGCTGACAACAACATCGATATTGACAAGGACGTGACGATTACTGAGGTTCAGAATGGTTCCGAGCTTGGTGCTGTATTAGCAGGCAAAGCTGACATTGCTATCGTTTACGAGCCGCAGCTGGATCAAGGCATTGCTGAGGGACTGCATATTGTCCATGATTTCACGAAGGATTATCCTGACTTCGCCTTTGCAACGATGAATACAACCGCAAGTTTCATTGAAAAGAATCCTGATCTCACCCAGCGCTTCGTTACCTCTATTGAGCAAGCCCTGGACTACATTCAATCGAATCCTGAAGGCGCAAAAGCAGTTGCCGTGAAGGAATTCCCGAATCTGGACAAAAACGTCGTGGAGCAAGCGGTACAACGCATGATCGACAGCAAGGTATATCCTGCGGAAGGACTCATCAATGAATCGGCCTTCGAGACCGCAATCGATATGCAACGCTTCATCGGCAATCTGAAGGAAGACCTCGCTTACGAGGAGATTATCGATTCAAGCTTCACCACCAAATAGAGAGAGAAAGGGTGATTACTCTGAACCAGGACGACTATCTCACACACCGCCGTACAGAAAGCACCAAATATGCAGACGGAGTTATTACAAGCGAGGAGCTTGCCCTATTTACAGCAGACTTGGAGCTGATTCGAAACTTCAAGTTGCCAGAAGAAGTAGGGCCCAATCCCCCACATAGGAGCGTGCCTCTGCGATGATTACGAAACCACTTAACGAGCTGACGATTGCTGAAGCCGCAACACTGATTAAAAATAAGTTGATATCTCCTGTCGAGCTTACAAAATCCTATTTGAATCGCATTGAGAAAGTAGAGCCTGCTGTGCAAGCCTTCGTTACGGTCACCGCCGAACAGGCTTTGCAGGCCGCAAGAGAGTCTGAACAAAAACTGATGAATGACGAATATCTCGGTCCTCTGCACGGCATTCCCTATGGAGCCAAAGACATTATCCATACCGCTGGCATACGCACCTCGGCCGGATCAAGTACCTTTCCAGACTTCGTACCTGGAACGAATGCAACTGTGATTAATAAGTTGCAAGCTGCAGGCGCTATCCTGCTCGGCAAGACAACAACGACGGAATATGCCTTTCAGGGAGGAGAACCGCCAACCCGCAACCCATGGAATCTAGAACATACCCCAGGCGGTTCCAGCTCCGGCTCTGCCGCTGCAGTAGCGGCAGGCATGGCTTCCTTCACACTCGGAACACAGACCTTTGGATCTCTGCTTAGACCCGCAGCTTACAACGGATTAACCTGTATGAAACCCACTTACGGCAGGGTTAGCCGTAATGGTGTCATTACAGCCAGTTGGAGCCTGGATCATATTGGCGCCTTCACTCGATCCGCACAAGATAACGCAATCGTTCTGGAATCAATGGCCGGGCAAGATGAGCTGGACTCCTTCACGCTTCCTTATGGCAAGCCAGACTTAAAAAATGCTCTTGAGCATCCTATTTCAGAAATGGTGATCGGTCTCCCGAGCAACTTCTTCCAAACCGATGAACCAGCGATCTTGTTAGCGGTAGAGTCGGCAATCGCTGTGCTTGAGAAGCTGGGCATGCAATGGAAGAAAGTTGACCTGCCTTCTTATATGGAAGAGACCATTGCTGCTCATCGTACGGTTATGCGGGCAGAAGCTGCCGCCTTCCATCAGGAACGCTTCGCGGAAGCCTCTGATCGTTACGGCCACACGATGCGGGAGCAGCTTGAGCTCGGTTACCAGACGCGTGCCGTTGATTATTTACAGGCACAACGTATCCGAACGATATTCCGGAGCGAGATGATGTTGTTGTTCGATGAAGTGGATGTGTTATTGACTCCATCAACACCCTATGTGGCCCCATATGGCTACAAGACGGGCAGCCCGATTTTCAACGGACCGTTCACCAATACGGGTCTACCGTCCATCACCGTACCCATCGGGTTTGATACCACCTCAGGGAAGCCATTACCTATCGGCATGCAGCTTGCTGGTCCACTTATGCGAGAAGACCGCTTGTTGTCCATTGCTCATCATTATCAGCAGGCTACGAACTGGCATCAGTTAACACCAATCATACACACTCATTAGGAAAGGAATGACCGCTACGATGTCTACCATCATACATGCAAGTGCAGCACCCAAGTTCCCACTTCCTTTCTCCCATGCTGTCCGCGCAGGAGATTTAGTCTACGTCGCAGGTCAAGTAGGTGTCGATCCACAGACGCTTGAGCCTATCGGCGGCATTAAGGAGCAGACTGAGCAGTGTATTCGTAATATTAAGGTGATCCTGCAAGAAGCCGGACTTACACTTGATCATATTGTGAAGGTAACCACTCATCTGGCCCGAGTCGAGGATCAGTCCGAATACAACGAAGTGTATGCGCGAATGATTAAGCAGCCCTATCCCGCCCGCATTACCGTATTTAGCGGGTTAGGCCCTTATTTAATCGAGATGGAAGTGTTGGCGTATGCGCCTTCCATTCGAGGAGAGTAACACATCACCAAAGAGCACCTGTAGCCATAGATGGGTACAGGTGCTCTCTTTGTCTAGAAACGCGGTTCTCTTTAGAAAAACGGGTTTCTTTTCGTATTCCTATGTTGTTTTGAAGCGAGATGATTCCTCGGCAAGTTGTTTGGTCAGTTCATCAATTCTCTGCACCATATCTGTCAAATGTTCAGTCATGCCGGACTGTTCCTGCATGGTTGCTGTGACTTCCTCAACAGAAGCCGACACCTCTTCACCGGAAGCAGACAAGTTCTGTGCAGCTCCAATGACGTCATCCTTATCACGTTCAATCGATTCGATCTCCGTGGCAATAGCCTGAACCTGGCTCATCATCTCATTCATATTCTCGGTGACAAAATTGAATGTCTCCTTCGTCTGGCTAACGCTGCTCTTATGCTGTTCCGCAATCGCTTCAATAGCCTGAACACTTCGGTTATTCTGCTCCACGTGATCAATGGTCTGCATTACGATTCGGTTGATATCCTCCGATTGAGCTGTCGTCTGCTCTGCCAGCTTGCGAATCTCAGAAGCAACGACGGCGAAGCCACGTCCCTGATCACCAGCTCTCGCCGCCTCGATTGAAGCATTCAACGCAAGTAATTTCGTCTGATTTGCGATCTCGGCAATCGTTCCTGTAATCTGGTGAATGCCCGAGGAACTTTCGGCGAGTTGCACTGTAATTTTGGAGATGTTGCCAACTTCAATCTCGTTCTGCCCGTTCACCGCAATGAGTGCATCAATAACTTCATGATTATTTTGGAAAGCATCCGTAATTTCATCTGCCTTGAACTTCACTGCCTGCGACATTCCATTCACGTTCGCAATCTTGTTACCCACATTCATGAATTTGTCCACAATGGCTCCCGTATCGTTCGCCTGGGACTCCATAGCTCGTGAAATCTCAAATGCTGTTGTCGTTGTTTCGGCAATCGTGGTCGAAGTTTGCTGAGTGGACTGTTCCAGCTCGGATGTACTTGTTTTCAGGATACCGATGGAATGGTTCATGCTGGAGATCAGCTGTTTATTGCCTGCTGCCATGGTATTGAAGCTGTCCACCAATTGTTTGAATTCTCCGCTATATTTACCTTGAGCCTGCACCGTCAGGTCGCCGCCCGCAAGCTGTCTGAACAACACAGTTAGTCTTGTAATTGGTCTGGTTACCAGCAAAGAGATCAGGATACCGGCTACGACGGAAACCGCAATCGCACTAAACAGAACAATATACATCTGTTTTGCCATCGCACGCAAAGGCTTCTGCACATCACTCATTTTATCTTCAACAACGACGGTCCAGTCGGATCTTGGAATTTTGGAGTAATACGCCACTTTCTCATCTGTGCTAATCTCCCCTTGCTGTAGTTCAGCGTTTGGAGCAAGATCAATCAATGATTGGTATTCGCCGGACTCCATCTTCTGGCCTGCCAATTTCTCATCCGCTGAATCGTAGATGACCGTACCTACACGGTCCAAAATGATCACTTTTCCCTCATCATTAATATTGATATTTTGTAGCTGATTAACGAAGAACGAGGTGGATGCCGCAGATACGAGCACTCCCTGTACTTCTTGATTCTCATTGTAGATTGGCATGGCAAAAGCCGTACCAAGTTGTCCTGAGGACTTGGCTACAATCCCTTCACTAATCACGTTTTTACCCTGAATTGCTTCTTGGAAATATGCCCGATCTCCGCGTTCCGCCTTGATAACTGCCGGATCATTCGCTGCAATAATAATGCCATTCCGATCCAACAAAATCAGACTGTTGTTACCTTCCATACCTGCCAGACTGTCCGCGAGAATACCACTTGCCTTATCCAGCAGTTCATTGTTTTCCGAGAAAAAGTTCTCACCTTCCTGCCCATCCGTATTCCGAATCTCCAGCAGATCCTGGAAGGTACGATGTGTTGTGATCAGAAAGGTGGATTGTTCTTCCAAACTTAGTGAAGCATACAACCCTGCCCCCACCCGATCCGAGGTTGCCTTAATTTCATCTTTACTTTTGTCGAGTGTAATAACTGCCGCTACGCTGTAACACACTACCGCAGTTACCGCCAGTACGATACACACCAGCAGACTGATCATAAGTGGTAGTTTGACTCTGAACGACATGTTGCGCATGCGTTCTCTTGCCTTGCTAAATACCATGATTACATTCACCATCCATTTTCATTTTCATCATTATGAAGTCCAAATTCTATGTATCTACTTTATATCGGTCGATATCAAATAATCTGTAAGCTGTTTCGCCAGTTATACTAGGTCAAAGGCCACTGCAAACGATTGGAAAATGAAGACTTTGGGTTAATACAAAATATGACATCGACATCGTATAATATATGAAATACATATCGTGCAGGAAGAGGGACAACGCATTGAATCCGAAAATGCCTACTATATTAAATGTCGAATAGGAGAAGTGATATGGTAAAAACAGCATTACCCACGCTATTAAATGTCGTGCGCATTTTATTAAGTGTAAAACTGATCTATGTGATCGTGTCCTTTATCGTGTTCCTCATTGACTTCAACCAGAACATGGAGGCCTATCTGGGTTTCTTACGCAAAGGAGATGATCTGGCTTACGCCTCTGGCGTAATCTTAGCCAGAATGTTGTTTATCATCGGTCCCAGTCTGCTCGCTGTTATATTCATCACCAAAAGAAAGTTCAAGCTCACCGTGACGTTTCTGAGTCTGGCGCTATTCGTTTCCATTCCGAATGAGAGTAACCTGTTCACCCTGATTCATCTCTTCGCCCTGCTCATCGTGCTTTTGCATCGTCCAAGCAAGATGTATCTGAAACGAAAGGATACCCCTGTCAATGAAGCCGTAGTTGAACCGAAGAATTAATTCAAAAAGGGGATCACATGACATTGAAGTCCAGAAAAAAAGGTAGAGCGCACAAGATATGATGTCATAATAAAAAACAAGGGCGTTCCTTAGTATTAAAGGAAGGTCCTTGTTTAATGTCACTCACTATACAAAGTGATTGTGAGATTTACAATTACAGTGCAGCTTGATAAATTTGTACTACATCTTCACGCTGCAAGTTTTTGAAGAATCCGAACGGACCGAATCGCATCGCTTTATCAGCCATCACATCAATCTGACTGTCGTCGATGTCATAGTCAGCCAAACGGCTAGGGGCACCAATTGAAGTCCAGAATGTACGCAGCGCTTCAATGCCTTCTTCAGCCACTTGTTTGTCCGACTTTCCAGTAGGATTAATATCAAATACATTAACAGCCATACGTTTGAATCGATCTACATCCACATCCAGATTATGTTTCATCCAGTGTGGGAAGAGGATTGCAAGGCCACCCCCATGCGGAATGTCGTACACGGCCGAAACGGCATGTTCTATATTGTGAGAAGCCCAATCTCCGGCAAGACCCATATTCAGGACATCGTTAAGCGCCATTGTTCCACAATAGAGAATGGTTTCACGCAGTTCATAGTTTTCCGGATCTTTAATCAGACGAGGGGCTGTATCGATAACGGTACGAAGAATCGTCTCACAGAATCCAAGCTGAACCGGTGTATTCGTATCCAGATGGAAATAATGTTCAAACACATGAGACATCATGTCTACCATGCCGTATACAGTCTGATCCAGTGGTACGGTGTATGTGTACTCCGGATCGAGAATGGAGAACGCTGGGAAAGAATACTCGCTGAACCATGCCCATTTTTCCTGCGTGTCCTGATTGGTTATTACTGAACCGTTGTTCATCTCGGAGCCTGTCGCTGCCATCGTTAGAATTGTCCCCAGCGGAAGTCCGCCTTCCGGGGTTGCTTCACGCACAACAACATCCCACATGTCTCCATCGTAATTGGCTCCTACTGCAATGGCTTTCCCACAGTCAAGTACACTGCCGCCGCCAACCGCAAGAACCAGATCAATGTTATGTGTTCTGCATAGTTCTACACCCTTATGAACCGTAGACAGACGAGGGTTCGGTTCCACACCAGCCAGTTCCGTAACCTCTGCTCCGATCTCATTCAACTGGCTGATTACCTGATCGTACAGCCCGCTACGTTTGATGCTTCCACCACCATATACAAGCAAAATACGTTTTCCGTATTTTGGAACTTCGGTTTGTAGTGCTTGAAGTTGCCCTTTGCCAAAAATCAGCCGGGTCGGATTATAAAACTGAAAAGATCTCATAACGTATGTTCCTCCAAAGAAGTCTGAAATTTTGTGCATCCACCATTATAGTTCTCTTTATTCGTAAAAACAAATACAGGCAAGAAGGAGATAACCGATGAGTATGGAGTCTGTCATGGCTAAACACTGTTTTCCTGGACAAAAAAGCTCCTGCCAGCAAAGCGGCAGGAGCTTACATCACAGGGATTCAATATAACCATCGCATGCTTCCATAACATGCATGGTCTACATCCCCTCAGATATTAAGAATTCGGCACTTAGGTTCTACCCCAGATCGGCAATCCGCTGTCCAATACGTGGAAACAGCCCAAAGGCATTCTCGTAGAAGACTTTATCATGATGCTGTTCCGGTACAAGTCGGCGGACAAATTCGGCATACAGATCGATTGGCGCAAGCGGCCAGTCGGTGCCAAACAGCATTTTCTCGTAATGATCCGAATAGACCAAGGCCCGGCGGAAATGATCCATGAATAAAGGTTCGTTCATGAACCGTTCAAAATGAGGCCGATCCCCCACCACAAGACCGGACAAATCCGCGTACACGTTAGGATTCTTCGCCACCACTTCAGCTGCATCCATTACCCAAGGATCACCCAGATGACAGATCATGAAGTTCACACCGCGCTGCTGCAAGGCTAATTCATCCACCGTTAATGGATGCGAATACTTGAGCAACCCATTCATCGAGTACGTGTCTCCAGTATGAATCACAACAGGCAAGTTGTACTTGGCTGCGAGTTCATAGACCGGAGTATAGATTTTGTCATACACATAGTGATGATAGTATCCGGCATAGAGTTTGATTCCGGCTACCTCGGGGGATTGCAGTCTAGCTTCAATCCGGTCCAGCTCGTCCTGAGCGTTTTTACCGTCTAGCGCATTAGGGTTGATGCCCACGCATTCCATGAGGAATGACGGAACCTCCTCTTCCAGGTCAAGTCCCATCGGGTTAGGGGAACTGGAATCCGGGAACGCTCCCTTCGTCTGCTCCGTAACCCCCATTCCGATACCCAGAATGACGTCGTTTTTATCAAACTCCGCTTTAAGACCAGCGGCAGAGTAATCCACTTTCGACAGATCGATTGCTGTTCGGTGAAAGCTGTCGATGTCCGACAGATGAATATGAATATCAATGATCGGCATGTGAAGCCTCCTTTTCATCGGTAGAAGATACAAAATTCAGTTTGAGAAGGTCATGCACATCCGCTGAACTCAGCGGGATCTGTCCCAGAACCAAATATGTCGGCTCCGTCCAGACCGTCTCCCCCTGCTGGAGTGTCAGATGATGATTCACGTTCAGACCCGTCACCTGATTATTGGCAAACCCCCACGCACTCTGATTCGGGTAACGATGGACCGCATGCAGCATGTTCTCACGCGAAACCGAACCTACTCGCAAAAGGTCTTCAAGTGGCAGGCCCAAATCCACCTTGCCCAGCGGGAATCGATCTTTACCCGGTTGTTCTATCCAACCTTCCGCAAATACAGATGAAGGCTGGAGGAAACGTTCCTCCGCAAGCGAGTAATCCGTCAGCGTCAGGCCGCTTTCGTTTGTCACGGCAAGCAGCGTACATAGCACAGGAACACCAGGGAGCATCAGATAATGCTGGTGGATCGTGATTCCCCGATTCGCTTCATGCTTCTCAATCCGGGTAGTCAGCTTTATGCCTTTCCAGACGTTGCCGTATTGATCCTTCTGCTCTGTCCAGGAAGCGACTCTTTGTTCCAACTGCCGGCTGAAACCATTCATGCCCGGAATCCCCACACCCAGTCCGCCGTACCACGGATTCCACCACGAGCGTGGAGCCGGTTCAGGATACGAGCTATCCAACCATTCTTCTCCTGCATATTTCAGAGAGTGTACTACACTCCCGAATTCAGGAGCAACGGCGATCGACAATACTCCATTGTCTACGGTATACAAAGGTCCAGATGAACCTTCTTCAATCTTCTGCTTCACCTCTGTTCCGCTCTGCGGGAACCAAAGGGCAGTTCGCTCCTGAATCCGATCTTCGCCCCGGTATAGCCCACGAACTTTCCAACCACTCACGTGCTGGTCTCGGTCCGCTTCGTCTGGTGAAAATGTCAGCTTGGCGGAGTTTAGGTTCTGCTCCGGACTGAATTCCTCAGCATTGGCCATAACCTCCTGTTCACCACCCTGCTGTACATACAGCTCCAGCTTGCCCGCAAGCGGAACCAGTTTGTGTTCAGTCAACGTTGCTTGTAGCACTTCCGGGGCAAATGGATTCCCCTCACTCAATGTGAGATCCAGATGACTGTCCAGCAACGGAATGATCGGGTTACGCTGCTTCTGTGCAAACGCACGGAAATCCGACCATTTGGCAAACGTGTTCAAAGCATATACAGTTGCTTTTGTCCGCACAACGGCTCCTGCGGGAATACGGCCAAGCTCATGCTGAAACCCCAGCGTGTATTCCGGGCGAAGCAACTTCAGAGAAGGGTCCCAATAGATACCGCTGGCACCATACTCCTCCTTACAGAACAGCCAGTTCTCCGTGATTTGGGCGCTGTCCCAATGGCTCGGATCGCCAGCGTAAGAATCCCCCATATCCACAAAACGATCTTGATACGGGAGAATTAACCGGTTTCCGTAAAACCCGAAGTTGTTCATTAGAAACAGGTCTTCTTCCCAAGCGGTACCTCGTGTATTTTCAACCTCGTGGTGGAATTCGGCGATTCCATTCGCAGACAGCTTGACCACGGACTTGATCTGCAAGCCAGGGAAATCCTCTGAGTCATACAGTGCTTCAAGAACCTGACGTTCACCTTCGGGATAAATATTCACTTCTTTTGCTTGTTTCTTGGATAACTCTTCGGCAAACGGCTTACCCAGCTTCGGATAAGTCCACCAGAATGAATGACGGGAGCCCGGGTATTCAATCCACATGTTATTATCTTGTTTGCTCATATGAAGGGAGAATGCGCCATTCACAGCCACCCATTGATCCTCAATCTGCCCGCCATATTTCCCTTCGATTCCCTTCATCAGTACAGAAATTTTGCTTGTAAAAGAGATCGCATGGTTCCCCGCTGGGACAGCCGTCACTTCTACTTCTTGGGAATAGAGACCATACGAACGCAAGGTGAAAGGCACTGGCACAGACATCTTACCTTTGGCAGGCACCGTAAAGCGCACCGAACGCTCCGCCCATTCAAGGAATTCATCCTCAGGCAGGTCCAAGCTGAACTCCGTTTCTGCATCCACATTATTTTCCACGTTCAGAACCAACTCAGCCGGGATGCCTGGATAGAGTTCCTTCACAGGCAAGACGGTCTTGATCTTGGCCGGAAATTTCGGGGCAATACCCAACCTGAACTCCGCTTTCTTACCGCCGATCAACCATGTGCTGGCAACCACAGGATGCGTTTTATTGTTATTCTGTTCCTCTGAAATCGGATCAAGGTGAAACTCACCTTCCACGATGATGGTTTCTCCCGGAGCCACTGCTCGTGCAACGTCCAGCGCAAATCGAATGTTTTTGTTATCCTCACCCTTGATCTCAACCGCCAGTTCGGACGCAGAAGTGTTCTTAATGCGATAGCGAACCTTATAGCTGGAACCAAATACCAGATCATGATCGTCAACCTCTGTGGAGATTTCGTAATCCGGTGTTTCGAGGGCAGTCAGCCCGCGACCCGACTTTTCAAATGCAGCCCGCAGGGAGACATCTCCCTTTTTCCACGTGTAGTCAAAGAAATCAAAACCACGTTCCCGTCGGCCATCCGGCTCGACCACGAGTTCACGCGTGCTGTCTGCATACCAATCCAACTCCTCGAAATATGGAGCAAGTGCTTCGGTCTGCAAAATGGTAGGGATGAAATTCATCAGATGCACATTATCATCTTTTTTCTCCCAGAAGAATCCACATTTCTTGTACATCGGTACAGCCTTCGTGTTGCCTGCCCATGTGAACAGATCCAGGCGGGGCCATCCGGCCTCCACGGTCTTGCGCACAGCATTCAGGATCAGGTTACGTCCGACCTTATACCCGTGATAGTCGGGGCGTACGTTAAGCAGCGGTACATATAACGCTCTCTCGTCATAGCGGTAATGAGCAAAACTGCAGAAGCCAACAACCTCTTCCTCATGAACGGCTAGAAATGCATAAAGATTGGACGAACTCTCCATCTCACGGCGAACTGTTTCCTCTGTTCTAAGGTTGGTGCCACCTCCCCAGCTTTCGTTACTGCGGTTCCACATATCCGCAAGTGCGGCAGCGTAAGAGGGATCGTATTCAATAATATGGATTTGGTCGATAATCGAAGTTACGGTCATGTTCTGATCTCCTTCTCTTTATGTACAGGATGGTGAAGAAGCTAGTGATAGTCTTATCATACTATAATTGGAAGCATTTTCAGAGAATTAAAAATCTTTCTTTCCAACTTATATGTGCCTTTCGGAAGCTCTTGTTAGAAGCGTCAAGGATGGACGAATCTATTTAGGCATGAAAGAAAAAATCCACGTCTTTTAGTTAGACGTGGATTTAGGAATATGATCAGCTACTAATTTTCAATTATGCCAATATAGAACGGACATTGCGTAGAACTGATTTCATAAATTCAGAGGTTGGTTCGGCATGCCCCGCAATTTGGACACGTCGTTGCCGCACATCAAGACTCTTCAACTGATCCGTCAAAACAACACCTGAAAATGGCAGCTCTTCTGGTAATGTAACTTCAAAAGGATAATCCTTGGCTTGGCTCGTTATGGGACATACAACGGCAAAACCCGTTATTTCATTGAATTCAAGTTCCGATAGAACAATAGCCGGTCGTCTCCCGGCTTGCTCGTGACCCGCTTGAGGATCAAAGTCAAGCCATATCAGATCGCCTCGTTTGGGAATAATCAAAGTAACTCGTTCCCTTCAGTACCAAAGTCTATTTCTTCATGTCTTGTATCCTGTTTCACTTTAGAGAGCAAAGTCTTTAGATGGTTACGTAGTTCCTCATTGGACTCTACAGGCTTGGTTTTTGGACGCAACAACAATTCATTATCTTCTGTCACCAAAATCTCGATTTCCGAGCCTTCTTCCAGATTAAGACGCTTAAGCAATTGGTTAGGAATGCGAATTGCACTGCTATTTCCCCATTTGCTAAGTGTGGCTGTAGTCATGGCAATCCCACGCCTTTCGTTTGATTGATGCTCCAATTATACCTCACCTCCCTACAGTTGTATATCTATATGATATACATGAAACAATAAAAGGATACATTGTATTCAACCATAAAATAATGATTGTACAGCCTATGATTATGAATAGATATACCATTGGTATAAAGCAAAATAAGCATATAAAAAAACCTCATTTGGTCGAAACGAGGTTTCGCAGTCAGATCATCCCCAACAATGAAAAACAGCTGTAAGCCTTAGACGAAAAAAATGAAGTCCAGACTGCCCCTGTTTTATGGAGCTATAGTCCTTCGGTAACTTACCCTTGTATTATGTGCCTTGATCTCGACTGCCAGTTCGGACGCAGAAGTGTTCTTAATGCGATAGCGAACCTTATAGCTGGAACCGAAAACCAGATCATGATCATCGACCTCTGTAGAGATTTCGTAATCCGGTGTTTCGAGGGCAGTCAGCCCTCGACCCGACTTTTCAAATGCAGCCCGCAGGGAGACATCTCCCTTTTTCCACGTATAGTCAAAGAAATCAAAACCACACTCCCGTCGGCCATCCGGCCTCCACGGTCTTGCGCACAGCAGCGTAAGAGGGGGCGTATTCAATAGTATGGATCTGGTCGATAATCGAAGTTTCGGTCATGTTCTGATCTCCTTCTCTTTATGTACAGGATGGTGAAGAAGCTAGTGATAGTCTTATCATACTATAATTGGAAGCATTTTCAGAGCATTATATCATTGCCTCGGTATCCACTTCTGTATGAAGTGTCAATGAATCCATGCAACCCTTATGTACGGGCAAACATATTGCCGCAGTATGTCCTGAAATGGATATTCATGTGAACTTTGACAAGCTCTATTCGCTATTGTTACTCTTTGTACAGGAGTGTTTCTTTTATATATAAAAAAAGATAGATTCATGGAGGGAAAGCATGACAGAATGGATCACGCAATTTATACTCTTTTTTAAAGATTTGTCATACGCAGGTCTGGTTATTGCCTTGTCGTTTGAATTCGTACCTGCTGAACTTGTACTGCCCATGGCGGGATATTGGGTGTATCTTGGGGATATGAAGCTTTGGCTGGCTATACTCGCTGGTACCGTAGGTGGTACGTTTGGACCTCTGACGTTATATGCCCTGGGACGATACGGTGGCAGACCGATGGTCGAAAAATTTGGCAAGTATTTCTTGATTCGCCCCCACCATCTGGACGCTTCCGATAAGTTCTTCGAGAAATATGGCAGCGGGGTAGCTTTCTATGGACGTTTTGTACCCGGTATTCGGACCGTGATCTCGATCCCATGTGGAATGGCTAAGATGAATGTGTTTAAGTTCAGTATCTTTACCTTCTTGGCCATGCTTCCGATCACCTCATTGTACATTTACTTAGGCTTCAAATTAGGCTCTCAATGGGAGCACGTGGACGAGATTGTTAAACCTTATATCGTTCCGGCAGCGGTTGTTTTCTTAGGTGCTTTTGGATTGTACGTGCTTTTGAAACGTTGGAAAAGAAGAACGGCTTTGAACAAGTCATAGTCTTGTTGAGTTAGGGGAAAAGAGATGGGAAGTTTGATGTTGATTCTTTGAAATAGTCTTATGAAAAAACTCATCTAATTTATATGTTATGTAAAGCCCCGCTGATTTAAAAAATCAGCGGGGCTTTATTGTGATTGTTGGGTATAGAATCGTTTAGAGATTCTCCCTTTGATATTTCTATTTATTCGAAATTATATGTCGTTGCTGCGCCAGCTGGCAAAAGATTACGTGCTGCTTCCCGAACCTGAACCGATTCTCCGGCTTGAAGGGAGACAACTAAATCCCGACTAAACTCAATCCAATCTACTCCATCCATGGAATACTCAAGAGTTGACGTGAGTGGTGCAAGTGAATTACCCGTTCTTTTCACATTTACATTAGAGGTGAATACAAAACTTTTAGCAGTTCCTGCTGGAAGATACTTGCCACCTTTCTCACGAAGCAATATGGTGAGATCCCCTGGAAATTCAGGTGGATTCACCTCATCGTACGAGGTCCAACTTCCTCCTTCATCGGATGAATACTCCATAACTGATGATATATACATGGTATCGAATTTGTTGGTACTATCATTATGATAAATAAGTATTCCTACCTGATCCGAAAAGGAGAGAGATGCTGTTTTTCCAGCAGGTATTTGATTTACTGGATCGGCTTGTAAACGAACCTGTACTCTTGCTTTACCTGGGAAAACCGGTGGATCCTGCTCATCATATGGAATCCATGTCGTTCCATTGTCTACCGAAAATTCCATTGAAGCATCAGCGCCAATGATGATATTTTTAGTTTCATCCTCAGTCAAGACTGGTTTCTCAGGAGCTGAAGGCAATGTATCTTTTACATCGATAAAAATTGATGGGGTGTACGTTCCATCTTTTAGTAGAGCTCGAATAAACAGTTGGGTGGTGTCAGTAGTTAAAAACGTTCCTGATTGCAATCTATATCGGTTACCTGCATTCTTGTCTACGGTTGCAATCGATGATGTACTTCGTCCGTTGCTTCCCCAAAGAATTTCATAAGATACTACCGAGTTCTCGTCTGTAGCTGGAGTCCATGTAATATCGCCTCCAACAGATCCGGGTGTGGCATCAGTATCCACAAAATTTAAGTTCAGAGGGATATTAGAAGCTGCCAAAAACGCTTCTTCATATGCTGACTTGATCTCTTGAATACTAGAGAATTCACTTTCAGGAAGTACATTTCTTTGGTTAAGAATGGATTGAGCAATCTCTTTACGCGCCAAGCTATTGAGCCTATCAAACGCACTAACATCAATATTTAAAATGGCTGCGTATCTTTTTAGAGTTGACTCTATATTTGCTGCATTTACAGCGTTATTCATAGTTTTAATCGCATTTGATTCATTCGCTGATGGTGCAGGATATTGTGTATTCACTGCAGAGATGATTTCTTTCACATCAGCAAATGTTGAATATGTGCCTGCTTCCACAAGAGCTTTCTGATAATGTTGTCCATTGAACTCCACCAACCCCAATTCCTGTTTCAACGGAGAAGGATACACACCAAGAATGTGCATGACTGCTTCTCCCTTTAACGGATCGATCGTGTTACCCGTTTCTATGGATAACTGTTTGGTGATCAATGAGACCACTTCGGGACCTGAGTAACTTCCATGTCCGCCAAATGAATGGGCACTTGGAGAACCATTTTGTTCTGTAAATTTAATCTTTAGAGCATCTTTTACGTAGGTCCAGTCTAATCTATAAGACGTTCCATCTCCCAATGTTACCGGGTCAAAATTCAGATTCATAATAGGCATATTGGGAATGGTTAGATCCCAGTCAATTGAATTAATCTCAATAAATCCATATCCATAATTTCGAAGATGACCATTTTTAACTATGGCAGACGGGTTAGTTGTACTTGTAGCCGGAGGAGTAAGTAAGCCAGTGAACTGAATTCTAATCTGACTTAAGTTTGAATTCTCATAAGGAAGAACACTAATGTCATTCGCAAGATAATTCATAACGGAATGGATAAGCATCGGTTGCGTTTCCTGACCCGTTTCTCCATTTTTGAAAATGGCATACATGCTGTATGCTTTGGTCGGTTCCAGGCCTTCTATTTTATAGGTTACAGGTTGGTTAGCTGTTATAGAAAACATACCATGTGTTGAAGGCAGGTTATTAGGAAGTATTCCACTCTTCACTTGTTCAGTTGTAGGACGTACATTATCACCTGAACGAACAGCCATGTAATAGACCGTACCCGTTTTGTTCGTGGTCATCAAACCATCAGCCGAAGTTTCTGTACGGTTTTGATAACTCTTGTAAGTGTACGGATACCATGCTATTGGGTCCGGATTCGTTGGTGTTGGTGTTGTATCCGGATTAGAAGGCGTTCCTCCTCCGGAGTTCCCCGCATTACCTCCGCTATTGGAAGAATTACCGCCTCCTGAACTTGGGAGTACGTAAGCTGGATTCGATGCTCCGTTAATCGTAGCGATCTGTGTTTTTACTTTATCGTAGTTTGCAATCACTCTCTCTGGTGCTATTCCGTCTGGAAGCACTAGACGTTGAATGGAACCGTTAGCTGGGAGTGACACTTGGCTGGCACTATCTGTAATCGTTACGGACCCTATTACCCCGGTACCTTGTAGTGCAATTGTGCCAGAACCTTTAATGGTCACCGATTCGATATGACCTGTTCCAGAAATTGTTGTTTCTTTATTACCTGTATTGATCTCCAAGTTCTGGATGTGGGCATACAATGAAGTATTTTGAACACCTTCTCCTACAGTTACACTCTCATATGTGACGGATTCATCCCCCCACAATCCAGAGAGCTTGGACTCAATATGGACTTCTTTAACGACCGTTTTATTTACTGCTTCAACCCGAACATCTTCCTTGGTAACATTCATTCCTTGGAGTGACGAATGGTCGAATACGACCGTATTATTGTCTCCGCCCTTAACGTATGTTGTACCTTTTACCGTAATTTTCTCTGCGTAAAAGTCATTTTCGAGTTCCTTCGTAATTTCCAAATCGCCACTAACGTTGATATTCTTAATCGTTATGTAGTCAGCTGCAACTTTTACATTGCCTTCAATGACTGCTTGTCCGCCATCTAGTACGGTATTACCTGAGAACTCTTTTTTACCCGATTCTGCTCCCTGACCTGGCGTAAGAAGTTTTAGTTCAAATACCTTGGTGATACGACCATCTACGGTTTCAACACGAACTCCCGCGTTAGCAAGTGCAGCTACATTATTTTCCGAGAAAAGCGGTTTTAATGCTTCCGTCACACTATAATTGGTATTTCCAATCGTCACCATTCCATTTTCTATTTTCTTGATCGTTTGAAGTTTATTGATTGTAGTCTTAGAATCCATTCTTACTAAAATAGCTGCCAATTCCTGCCGAAGTACTGGTTTCTGTGGATGAAAGCTTCCATTACTTCCTGTCATCAAACCTGATGAAACAATGGATGAAACTGAGTTTTTAGCCCAAGCGGATATTTTCTGATTATCCTTAATACCTGGAAGCTCATCTTCTTGAACTGCCACTGCATCTACTTGTGTAGCTCTGGCCAAAATGGAAGCTAATTCTTCTCTTGTAATTACTGCTTTAGGACGAAATGTTCCGTTACGATCTCCATTCATCCATCCTGCTTTTTGTACCGCATTAATCGCACTTTCACTCCATGAACCAGGAGCAACATCTGTAAATGAAGAAACCACATTGTTGCTTAATTGAAGGCCCATTAATTTGGCAAGCGCGACTGCCGCTTCTTGGCGAGTTACCTCCTGTAAGGGGTGGAAATAACCCTCACGATCTCCATTCATGAACATCTTCTCTTGAGCTTCTTGAATAAGTCCCTTTGCCCAAGGCGATGCCTGTGCAACATCTTTGAACGGATCGGATGCTGCCGACACGTTGGAGTGAATTGCCGTGCTTAGCGTAAGAGCTATCGTTGCCATAGCTGCTACACCCAGTTTTTTCGAAATATCCATATTGCCTCCTAATGATTAAGTCTTTTCTCCTGATTTTTGTATAATATTGAACCAAAAGACCTATACATCATAATATGTAATTTAGCTTATAACAATAATTAATTACCAAAATATTCTGATCGTTAAGGAAAATAGTACTATTTTGTATCATTTGAGAATAGTTGAACCCAAGCTATATATCGTAGCAATTACTCCGTTGTTCCCTGTCTACACATGAAAATCTGTCATGAAGCATAAAAAAACTCCTTCCCACTCCATAATTGGATGAGAAAGAGTTATCAAAGAAACTTCACTTATCATATTATCTATATCAGTTCCTGCCTTCTTTTCAAATACACGTACAACACTACGCCAGATGCCGCACAGATCACAGCACATAAACCGATGAATCCATATCCCGCTTGAAGTCCGCGCAGCAGTCCCAACTGAGTCGTTGAACCGTACAGATTCTTCACGCCCTCAATCACCCAGCCAATCACATAGTTACCAATGACACTACCAACCCCCATCAAGGTAACCGTGAACGTAATCGCGGTGTCACTGCCATTCGGATATCTGCGTGCGATAAACGCCATAACTGTTGGATAGATCATCGCTATGCCCGCGCCAGATATTGCAAAGAAAATCGCAAGACGCTCTCCCCCTGCAAGTGCCACGAACGTACACACTCCCGAGAAAGCCGAGAACAGAATCAGTGACAGTACAAATCCGATCCGATCCGTTAGAGGACCCAGCAGCAAACGTCCAAGCGAGAACGTGAGGAAGAATGCGGACAGTAACCCCGAAGCTTTCACGGTGTCCCACGTGTAGGCTTTCTCCAGGAAGTTAACCAGCCAACCCCCAACCGCCAATTCTGATACCACGCCAAAAGAAAGAATAAGCACCATCAGCCAGATGGCTGGATCACGTGTTAACGTCTTGAGCGAGGTCCGATCTTCATGAGGAAGATCATCCCCCGGAAACTTGCTGCGCAGTGCCGCAATGATCGGCAGCAGACAGAGTGACAACATCACCAGATACATGCCGCGCCAGTCCAGTACGTGTCCGAACACACTCAACGACATCACCCCTGTCGCCAGCAAAGGCGCCACCGTTGAACTCAGCCCATAGAAGAAATGGGACAGGTTCATCATCGTACCTGTGTTCTTCACAAAGATCCGCGCACCCAGAATCGCCAAAGCAATCTCCAGCATGCCGTTACCGATGTACATGAAGAAGTACGATGAAGCAAAGAGAGGATAGTTATGAGACATGTAAATGAACACACCCGATAAGATCATCGATGCAAAAGATATGATGCTGACGGCCTTGATACCCCATTTGCGAACCAGAATAGCCGTGAACGAGCAGGCGATCAGGTACCCCAGTGCGTTCAGAGACAATAACGTCCCGAGCTGTTTCTCATCCAGATTGAAGTCGAATTGAATACGCGGAATGGCCGGCCCCTTAATATTTTCCGATATCCCGAATACGATAAATCCCAGAAAGATTGTTGCCAGTTGCATGGCGTACAGCTTGTTGAACTTTCGTTTGTTCCCTTGTGTACCTGCTTGCTGATTCAAAATAAGTTCCTCCATTGTGTCTATATAAGTTGAAACAAGGGTCATAAACTGGACACTCCAATGACAGAACAACCTTCCAATCGCTGTTATCCCCAGATTTTTTTCATTCCCTTTTGTTAAGGGAAAATCCGGTGATAAAGGCGAACGCTCCGCTTTTTCAGGTTTTTTCTGTCCTCTCCGTTACTGTTTAATGAAATAGTTCATCTTATATAAAAGGATTACTACAATTTTATTCGATCAGATGAAAGATCATCCTTCTGATCAACGTTCAGTTCCTTTACCACTGCTTCTCAATCACCTGGATGCGGTAGGTCAGGCTCTCCAGCGTCACCGCGACTAGCCCCGTAACATATTCGCGCCGAGTGTCTCTTTGAATAATCAACTCCGGCATATGCTCCAGTGGAATCATTCGATCCAAACAACCTTGCGTCAGGTCATCACGCATCGCCGGGTCCATCGTATCCCCTGTAACCACAATCGTAGCCGGGTTAATGATCGCGATGATGGATACCAGCGTCTGTACCACCAGTTCCTGCAACCCTTCCGTCGTTTTCAACATTCGCAGCTGCTCTTCCCGTGATACGCCAAAAGGTAAAAAGGACACTTCGCCCCCAAATTGCGTATTCCCGGTCAGCGGGCGACCATCAATGATAAAGCCTGCACCCGGAAAATGGTTCTCCGGAAACGTCACCACCGCGAAGTTTTTCTCTTCCTCAAACTGCTGCTGGTTATACAGTCCGTAGACCGTCAGGTTCATGTCGTTGCCAATGACCACTTCCACGTCTTCATACTGCTCCTTAAGCCTTGGCCCGAGTGGCTGATACATCAGCTTCGGTACGTCGCAAATCCCAATAACGCCGTTGTGCGCCACCCCAGGTATGCCGATCCCAATCGCCTGAACATTGTGGTGTTGTTCGATCAGGTTCGCAATTAGATCCTCTACCACCGTTACATTAATTTCTTCCAAAATGAGCGTCTGTTCGTCCGCCATCTCTCCGTTCAGATTGGCATATGTATGTGTAATGGAGTGAATACCGCCCTCTGTTCGAATAATTAGGCACAGCACACTGGCGTAGTCCGCATTGAATTGATATCGACTCGCCGGTCTTCCCCCACTCGATTCGTCTGGACCCAGATCGATAATCTCACCCGTTTGGAGTAATTCGTTAAGGATTGTGCCGCATGTCGCTACGCTTAGTTTTGTCAGGTTCGCAATGGAAGCCTTCGTGCCTACGCCCATTGATCGGAGCGTGTTCTTCACCAATTCAACGTTAATGCGCTTCACCTGCTGGGTGTTGTGTGATGTGGGTAGCATAGTTAGTTATATGCCTCCTTTCGTTCATTTCGAACCATTCAATGAATGTTTTTAAAAGTGTTTTAATAATTGAAGTGTAGGGGGATTTGGGAGGAAAGTCAATGCTAAATTGAGAGCGATAAACGTATGGACGGGAAAGCAAAAAGACAGTTCAAGATCATCTAATATCATCCTGCACTGTCCTTTTAGTTAAGGTAGTTTATGTAGACTGGCTTATGTGATTGGCCAAGATGCTCTTCTCCAGTCGAACTTCAAATAACTTTCGGTTCAGATCCTGTTCCATGGCATGAAGGTGATATGCTGCTTGTTTCACCGTATCCATGTCTAGCACACCTGCCTGCTTCGAAATTATCTCCATGGCGTCTAGGATGAGTTTATTGCATGTGACGAGTTGATCAACGTAATCGTCTTCTTGTTGGACGAGTTGTGCATACTGCGAAGACAGGTCTTCGCTGTTGGTACTTGTCATGTTAATCTCTCCTTTGTTAAAAAGAGATTAACATAGACTAAAGGCGAAAGTGGTACGCGAAGACGTACAATTGAAATTAATAATTTTGTACAAAAGCGCATTAACAGTTAGAGCGCTATATTAATTCTTCTTCAAAATCAATAATGATCTTCAGATTTAATTCTCCCAAAAGACTCTAGTTGTACAAATTTAGACTTAAAAAAATTTGGATCTAATTTCCTTTTCACTAAATTAAAAAATCTATCATCATGGGTAGCAATTATAACCTGCTTGTCCAGTTCTGTTGTGATTATTCTTAACAGGTCTATAAATGAAAGTAAATTTATACTATCTAAATGTTGGATCGGGTCGTCCATAAAAATAGTGTTATAACCATTATTACTTTCAAGAGCTTTAGCTAAAAATATACTTAAAGAAAGTATATTTACTTGGGCAGAACTAAAGAATAGTATTGGAGACTCTTCTTTTGTTTTTTCTTTATTCAAGGCTGAAACCATTAAGCCTAATTGACTATCCTCTTGTTGTATTATTCTAAATTCAATATTGGTGAAGTCGGGGTGAGGCTCTATCATTTGATATATTTTGTTGATTGTTGCTAAATTAAATTTTGTTTCTATTTGTTTTTGAATATGCTCTTTGCCAGTTAAAACTAATGAATTTGTATCTCTTAATAACTGATCAACATATTCTTGTTCAGCCAATAAATCATTTAAGATATTTTTTTTCCTTATCCATAACTCATTTTTTTCTAGAACATCGAGATTGTTAATAGCTTCTTTACACACCTGTATTAATTTATCATTTTGGGATTTAGTTTCATTTTTTTGTGATATAAATTGCTCTAAATGATTCAGAGAGACATCATCTACATCAAGGAGCAGTTTGTATTCAGTGAAAAATTGGTTTTTGATATTATTTAATTCATGGTTTAATACATCAATTTGATTAACACTGTTAACAATATTTTCATAATTCTTACCTTCTAACTCCTTTAAAAAATTATTGTAATTTTTAATTGTTTCATTTAAACCTAAAGTTTCGGTAACTAGTAAAGCATTAAAAGAATCTTTCATTTGTGTTAGTGTCTCAATGAAATTCTCATTTTCTAACAATTCATACTCCTGTAATAAAATTCTTCTGTATTCATTAAACTCTTTATTATTTAAAAGATCAGAGATTTGATTGTTAATAAATTCAAAGTTACTTTTCAATTTAGTTAATTCATGTTTCTTACTTATTATTATATTTTTCGTAATTTCTATAGAATTTTCAATTCCACCTATTGTCTCTTTCATTCGCTCAAGATTTAAATTTATTTCATGTGAAACTAAATTAAGCTTTTGACGAGTCTCCTCGAAATAGTTTGATTTATTATAGCCTATAAGAAAATCATAGATTAAAGTTATATTATCTTGATGTTTATTGAATAGCTCTTTTGAATTTTTTAACTTTCCAATTAAATACTTCTCTTTATCAATATACCTCACGTATTTACTTTGGAGACTTTCTATGGCAGTACTAATACTTTCGTTATAAGCTTCTCTAAGTATTATTAGCTTGTTAGTATTATTATTTTTCTCTTCTTCTAACATATTTATATGATTAGTAAGGATATCTATTTCTGAGAGATACTTCGTGTCATTGTTTATTTTTTTTAAGAGTTCATTGAAATCGTTATATTGATGTTTACACAAGGGACAAGAAGAATTTTTTGTTTCTGTAACGAGTTTAGTCCCTAACTCAATTAATTCTAACAAATCACCATTTAATCCATTGTATTTAGAATATAAACTGTTTTTTTCGTCAATTAAATTACTAAGCTCAACATTTCTATTGAACAGTTTTACACATTGATCATATAGAACTTCAATATCATCTGATGGATGTTCCATTGATACTTTTCCCCATAAAGTATTATTATCTGCAGCTCTATATTCTTTATACTTATTGATAATAAATTCTAATTGTTGTTCTTTCTTCCCTTGCTCGATTAAACAGTGTTCAATTCTCCTTATTCTATTTTCATAGAATATTTTCTTTTCTAAAGACGAAATTTTGCTATAGCAATCTTCTAATAAAGATAGGTCGTTTTTTATCTTTTTTCGTTTCTCTATAAGAAATTCATATTCTTGATTTTCATTTATATGCTCTTTTTCAATAAGAAACATCTCTTCATTAATATTATATATTCTTCTATCTAACTCAGATTTACTCGCACTTAATCCAGCAATTTTACTGTTCATCATTTCATAAAAACCGTATTGATTTATTAAGTATGTGACACCTCTAATTTTTAAATTTAATTCTGCTATCTTTGCTTCATACTGCTTGAAATTCTGTTGTTCTACGTTCAAATTGTTGAAAGTATTTAAAATTTTATTCAACTCATTTTTCTGACTAAAATTTTCTGCAATTGAACTCTTGGAGTTAATATAGTCCTTCTTAAGTCTTACACTTAAGTTAGTTGCCCTTTCAATTTCATTCTTACTCTGAGTCGCTATTGTCTCAAAAACAGACAACTTTTTGTTAAGACTTTGCATAGCCTGGTCATAATCTGAAGATTCATCCATAATAATTGGCATGTTATCCGGATCATTTCTGAAAACCTCAGTTACCAATTTATGCACATTCAAAATTACTAATTCATTAGGTTTACTGGCATTGAGTTCAGTCCTCTGAGCACTTATCTTATTAGAGGTATCCTCCCATTTTTTTTGAACGTCTTTGTTCATTTGGATTAAGTTACTGTACACCAGAGTATCATCACTGTGATCCCAAAATTCTTTTAATGCATTGAATCTTTCAGTAGAAGTTGAAAACCTTAAAAAAGAATCTATCTTATCATGTGTTAATACATTCTGATTTATAAACAATTTATTCCGATGTTCTTTGAAGAATTCACTAGACTGAAAGATAACTGGCTTATCATCATCACGTTGTCTTTTACCATTTAATACAGGTGTTCCTAAAACAATTTTTTCATTATTTTCTAATATAAACTCTACTCTTCCATATCTATTCAAACTATTTTTGTTCTTCAATATGTAACCTTTATCATGATTAGCAATTTCTTTTACTCGATTATTGCCATATATCCTCTTTATATTTCCAGAGAAGCCCCACTCAACCGCATCAAAAAAAGAAGTTTTCCCGAAACCATTAGGGGCATAGATAACTATCAAATTCATAATTTCTTCTTCTACTGTAAAATCAAAAATCTGACTTTTGTTATAACCCCGGAATGCTTCAATCTCAATCGATTTAAATTTCATTTCTTTTTCTCCTTTCATTTAAGTAATTTTGTATTTTTTCTTTTTTTAATTTTTTGTTATTCAGTTGTGTGAATTCTAGGAATAGATTAGCTAATTCAGCATTATCTGAGTTGAATAATTTACTTGCCAATGCAATATCATTCAATCCATCAATTTTTTTCTCAATTTTCAAGGTAAATAGTTGCATTTGTATATAATTCATTATCTTATTTTCATCTAACCATTCTTCATTACTATCAATTATTATTTTCCTTGAACAGTATTTATCTTGTTCAATCTTATATTTAACATCTCTTGATACTTTATCTACAACAAAGAAAAATAAATAAATATTCCATTTTTCAACATTTTTATTTAGATTACTTTGAAAATATGTAGCTATGATGTTATTGATTTTCTTCCACATTTCTTCCAACTGAACATTGCTATGAAATTGAATACTGAATATATAAAATGAGAAGTTAGGATCTTTTTTTTCCCAACATAGCAAGTGCTCTAAACTTTGTTGACTATCTAGTTCTAATTTAGGGATTATAATATTATTCTGTTCTATCATTTTTCAAATACCCTTTCTAACTCTATTTTTAATTCTTGATCGATTGTATTAAGATCCTTATTCCAGTCTACCGATTCGAAAATATTTTCAAATTTCTTCAAATGAAATACAGAAATGTTTTTGTCGATCTCTGGGTCATCAATATTAATTACTCCATTTAGTGGTTTAGTTTGTGAAATATCGGTTATTATATTTTTTATCTGAGACTTATTTAGAGCCGCTGCTTTGAATGATCCAGAGTTATTTACAATGATTATTCCGTCTTGGCGAATATCATCATAAATATTATCTTTAGTAACAATGTGTTCAATAAAGTCATGGAAGTTATAAAATCTTTTAACGAAAAAGTGATGAATTGGATCTTTTCTGGCTTCAGAATTAGTTTTATATAAAAGAATAGGGGATGATAGGTCTTTTGACTCTAATTTAAAATTACTATCATGACTTAGCGCAACTAATAATAATACCCATCCCCTCCATAAATCATCATGAATAGATACCGATTCACTATAATCCGAATAAGGAACCAATAATTTCTCTCTAAGAACATCTTTAATTTTTGCTGGAGTAACTTCCGCACTAACCGAACTTTGCAGTTTTTGTTTCAACCAAGACCTTTCGAATTCACTATATCCTAAAAATGCATGATGGAAATAATAATCAAATGTTGATAAACAACTTGGCTCCAATGGCTTCAACGAATTTGCCAACAAGAACTCGTTGAAGCTTGATATATTTTCAACAATAAACTCAGAAAAAACACCTGATGGATGTTTAAGTTCTATTATTACACCAACTATAAGTAAACCTTCATTCTCTTGAATATATACGGCCGATCCAGAGTATCCTTCAATATTTGTCAAAGCATCATTCTCATATGTTAAAAATCCCACATCTACCTTCGCTGTAAACTGCTTTTGCTCATTTCTTTGAATATGCATAATTTTAGCTTCAAATAATTGCCCACAAATGTTTCGATCATTCAAGATATACGGGTATCCATAAGAGATAATTTCACAGTTCCTATGTGGCTCACCCATTAATAGATTGGGGAGATCATTAACTTTTTTCACAATAATACAAGCAATATCATAAGAGTCATCTTCATGTATCTTATAAGATATCACATTCAATTTTTCTCCTCCAAAATCTGAATCTCTGAATATACTAATATCAGATAGTTCCAAAACATTTGGGTTATCAAAATCTTTACCTATTAGACAATGCTTTGCTGTTAAGACATATGAATATTCATCTGAATGTGGCTGAAACAAACAACCACTACCTAGAGAAGGTTTAGTACCACCCACTTGAATTCTAACAGCCATCTGAGAATAATTATCGCTAAACAATCTATTAGACCTCCAAATGATAGTTGTACTGATTTGAATTTAGCAAAATGCATTCAAAATCATAGTTTTCCATATCTTTTTTTGTGAAAATATCACTTCGTTGTTTATAGTTGAAATATAAATATGTCTTATCTTTATTAGAATTAATGATACGCGCCAAACATTCCTTATCA
Source organism: Paenibacillus sp. FSL R5-0701 (assembly GCF_037973995.1). Classification (NCBI taxonomy): domain Bacteria; kingdom Bacillati; phylum Bacillota; class Bacilli; order Caryophanales; family Paenibacillaceae; genus Paenibacillus; species Paenibacillus sp. FSL R5-0701. Next base: position 5,267,718 of record NZ_CP150230.1, read on the forward strand.
GGAACACCATGTTTTACTCCGTTAGTGCTAATCAAAAATTTTCTACATTCAATAATTTGAAGAAGCTCATCACTAGTATTATACTTACTTCCATGATGAGATACTTTCATTAAATCAATTTTCAACTTATTTCTTTTTGAATATCCTAATGCCTCTAAACTATTTACAATAATGGATGGATGAGAGTCGCCTAACATCATTATTTTTTTGTTTCTATACTCAAATATAAAAGCTATACTTGTTTTATTGGGTAAGCTTTTGTCCTCAATAAATTTATCATTTATCAACTGATCTATATCAAATCTATCTTTGGAATGTGTAGAAAAACTGATTTTAGAGGTCTCTTCACCCAACTCGGTTTCCCAATTTTCGTGTAATTTAGTTAAAGTTTCTATGTTTGGAGATAATATAGTAAATGTTGCACCCTCAATTTGAAAGTAATCAAGTGATTTAATTATATCTTTATTTGAAATACCTAAAGTTTCAATAATAGATTCAAATTGAATGCCTTGAGCAATACTAACTCTTGATGATTCGGTGTCTGTTAGGTAGATATCCCTATTTTGTTGTATTTCGTTACTAAAATATTCATATAAAACCCTTCCTGAATTAAACCAAATTTTCCTAAATATATTTTTGGGTATACTTTTGTCTTTAAATAGTGATAATATTCCTTGAATATGATCACGATCCACGTGTGTAAGAACTAATAGATCAATGAATTCATTTTTTAAAATCATATTATGTATTTCTTTTTTTAATTTTTGAAAACCAATAGGCCCTCTTCCTCCATCAACTAAGATATTTTTTATATCTTTTTTTTCCCCAAATTTTATCAAAAAACAGTCTCCATCCAACGCAGGTAGCGCCATTATTTCAGTATTCATCTTACCTCCATGTATAATTTAATTTTTCCATCATAAAGCAACACAACATTCATGGTATTGGTTCTACAGATTTCGCTATAATGTTACCCAATACCTTCCAAACTAGTGTTCTCTTTCTTTATACTGATATTTGCTATTCCGAAATATTATCAAGAAATTGGAAGAATATTTATTGTGTTAGAGTATTTCTCACATAAAGTCCCCTTCCTCACCTCATTGACAACCCCCAAAAAAGACTCTATCCTAATAACGAACCAATCATTCACTATTAAGGAGTCGTTCCCGATGGTGCAAGCCAAGAAAGACGAAGTCAGGAAAGAGATTGAATACGCGGCACTCAAAGTCTTTTTTGAAAAGGGCTATGTGGATGCCAAGATGAGCGATATCGCGAATGAAATCAATATTTCCGTGGGCAATATCTATACTTATTTTAAGAACAAGAAAGAACTATTTTACGCCGTCGTGCCGCCGGATCTGGTGGATTATCTGAAAAATGTGCTGGTGGAGACGATTCACTTTGATAACCAGACCTTGTTCGAGGAAACGGATAGCAAGCGAAAGTCGGCGCTGTTGCAGGAACAGGTAGACGTATTACGGAAATACCGGAATCAGATTGTTATCATCTTCGAAAAGAATAAAGGCACCATCTACACCAACGCCAAGAATGAACTTGTTGAGCTGATGATCGAAACCAAGAAGGCGTATCTCAAGAACCAATATAAACGATATGAGATCGGCACCGAGGAGAATTTGATCTTACTGAACATCCTCGCGCATAATGTGATCGACATGAATCTGGATCTATTGAAGCGGGATATGAGTGAGGACAGCCGGAAGCAAATTTTCGAAGCGTTGTATGTATACAGACTTTACGGTATGAAGAGTCTCAACGAATAACGTTCCATCTCATCACTAATGCCGGGTATACAAAGCGTGCAGATCAGATCAACTCCCCTTGGTTTGCACGCAAAAAAACTTAATCATAGATCAGCCTATTTTTTTGACCTAAAAATGAATTAATTATTCATTATTGAAAAAGGCATCATCGTTATCCTAACTACTCACCTCACCCACATTCTAAGGAGGAACACAACATGAACACCGCTTATGCATTGAAAAACGTCAATCTGATCCACGGCGACTCAAGCCGCAATCTGCAAAAAAACATGACCATTCTCATCAATGAGCAAGTTCTCATTCAGGATATCGGCCGAGATAACGATTTGCATATCCCAAGTCACTACACAACAATTGACCTCTCAGGGAAATACGTGATGCCTGGACTGATCAATGCCCACGCGCATCTCTTTGCAGATGGTAAACCGTTCAGTCTCTCGGTCAGTGAGGGTTTGTTGCAGTTTGCCTATGATCGGATATTGAACACCAAGTTTGGCAGAAACGTTTTGAAAAAACGTATGAAACGCAACGCGCTGACCGCACTCCATGCGGGTGTCACAACGATGCGCAGTGTGGGGGAATTTTTTTACACCGACGTCCAGCTGCGGGATGAGATTAACAACGGTGACTTTGTCGGTCCTAATCTGCTTGTCTCCGGGTTTTTCCTAAGTGTAACGGGCGGACATGGTGCTCCCTTTCTCGCTCTGGTGGGCGATTCCCCATGGGAAGCACGAAAAAATGTACGCATCAATGTGAAACACGGCGTGGATCTGATCAAAATCTGTGTGACGGGTGGCGTGACGGATGCGAAGATGGTCGGCGAAGCTGGACGTTTACAGATGACGGTGGACGAAGTTGCAGCGATCTGCGATGAAGCCCATAAGATTGGCCTGCGGGTAGCAGCTCATGTGGAAAGCACGGAAGGCGTAAGAGTTGCTTTACAAGGTGGCGTCGATACCATCGAGCACGGTTCGGAGATGGATGACGAAATCATTCGTTTGTACAAAAATAATCCCAATGCCCTGAATGGCTACACCGCACTCATCCCCACCCTGCAAGCCGCTTATCCCTCCGCTTCACTGGATACGAGCGTAACGAAGGTAAGTGCAACGGTAAAAGAGAATTCCAGACTCGTCTACGATTCAATGCTCAAAGGCGTAAAACAAGCGATCGAAAACGACATCACCATCGGGATCGGCACGGATGCTGCCATGCCTTACGTGACTCACTATGATATGTGGAGAGAGATGGACCATTACATGAGACAGGCCAACCTGAACAACAAACAGGTCATCGACATGGTGACCCGAACCAATGCAAAAATCCTCGGTGTTGAAGATGTAACAGGAACGGTGGATATCGGGAAACATGCCGATCTGATTATCATGGAGCAAATTCCGCTGGAACATATCGAGGCCTTGTCAGACATCTCTATGGTCATGGTCAAAGGAAATCTAATTCAAACACCATCTGTCACAAGAATCAAAGAAGTCGACGATGTTCTAAACTCAGTTTGGTAAATTCAGGAGTGAATATTAATGAACAAAATCATTCCACCACCCTCTTCAAAAACATGTAAAACCCAGTATAAAAAAGCACCTACGAAGGGAGGATACCCTGAAACCGTAGGTGCTTTTGGTTAAACAAAACTTCAATTTAACCCTCAACATGCTTACTTTTGTGAACGGAAGGAGAGTTCTTCGTTGAATGGAGTGTCTGTGGTGTTTAAATCATTTCAAGCTCTGTCTTTTTCTTACCCACATGTACACTACTATTGAGCCTACTAAAGCAATGACCAAACTCATTATTGTTATACTCATATAATTATTCTCAGATGTTCCGGAGTTAATGACCGGATAGCCACCCGCACCGTCTACTTCTGGATCAACTCCTTGGGATTGCACATCTTTTAAGAAATCAATCGTCTTGGAGGAATCCCATAGCTGATTATTATCCATACCTCCCATAAGTGATTTTTTCTCAGTAGGTACATCTGGTATATTTACTTCTTTACCATTGATCTTCACGGCCAAATAACGGATATTTCCGTCCTTGATTAATACCGGATTAAGCGTATCTACGTCAGTAGATAAGGATTTTGTCATCGTATTTAAGGACGCATCCAACCTGGAGGCATCTCCTCCTGCAAGAACCACTCTGAACTCACCTTCGAATTGTTCTATACTAAGAAATGACTTTCCAACACCGCCCGATTGCACAATAAAGTCATACTGTCCTGTCGGCTTAGACACATCAATCAGACTGTCAGATACTTTTTCAAATTTCTCAGAGTCAAATAAGTATACTTCGAAGCCAGGGCCTAAAGTGACAGACTTAACTTCTTCTTCATTCTCATAGCCATATCCCACAGGATCGTCTAATACCATTTTTTTGAATTCATCCAATCCTTGTCCTTTGGCAAAGGTCTGTACATCTTCAGGTACATTGCTGGCATAACTACTTGGAGCCATAATGTAACTGACCATTAGACCTATCCCTATTATCATTAAAATTCTAATATATTTCATGATTATAGACCTCCTCAGCTAATCCTTATTGATAATGCCAAAAGTCTTTAAGTCCCCATCTCCACGTTCTTTCTGCTCCCGTACCTCCGTTAAATTTCGAGAATTCCATTGAAGTTTTCACACCATCCCAAGGATCCAGATAATGCATATAATAAGTATAGGTAGGAGTATTACTATAGCCATAAATAGCAACTGCATGACCAATAAGAGCCGTAGGACTATTCCATTTCCAACTCACATATACGGGGCGCCCTCCATCAATCTGACTTTTTACTTGGGCAACATTTAGATTACCTGAGTAATAATTAGAAGATACTCCATAGTCATGCATTCCACTTTGGGCTTCTACTGTGGATGCCGATATATTAGCACAAGAACTGGTTGACTTCACTTTCTTAACGAAATCGCATTGATAGACATTTTTGTTAGCCGTGAATTTAAGAACACTTGAACTAACTGCTGCCCAACACCATTCACTCTTCTCTTGCTTTGCAATAGGATATGATGGCAAATCAGTAGAAGCAGCATATGCTTGTGACACAAAAGAGAGTGTGAATATTAGTGCAAATACGGAGAATAAAAAAGTTCTTCGAGATTTCATTTTAAACCTGCCCCCTCATTTCATTAGATTTGAATAAATTTGTTAAACTGCGCTTATCTACCTCAATCTTTTTTGTTCCCTCCAATCCAAACCTTCCATATTCATGTCACCCACGCTGTATATAACTAGTAATTCATCATAAATGTTTCCTTTTTTTTAAAATACTTTAATCTAAGTTCAAAAAAAGTAGCGCAAAGCATATCCACCATTTGAGGCTTGTTGCAGTATGCCTATGATCGGATATTGGATACCAAGTTCGGAAAAAAAAAGAGTGAAACGCACTGACCGTACTCCATGCAGGTGTGACGACGAGGCGTCGTGTGGGAGAATTCTTTTACACTGACGTGCAGCTGCGGGATGAGATTAACAACGATGATTTGTCAGACCCAATCTGCTCGTCTCCGGTTTTTTCCTAAATGTACGGATGGAAATGGGGCTCCTTATCTGGCACTGGTGAGCAACTTCCCATGGGAAGCATGAAGAATAAGGGTCGCTTTACAAGGTGGTGTGGATACCATTGGGTACGGTTCCGAAATGGGCGACGAAATCATTCGTTGGTACCAAAATAAACCTAACGTCGTTCTTCTTCCTGACGATAGGCGGGATAATTGGGCAACTCATTGATTTCGAGAACATCTTGTCCAACATCAGGACCAAATTCTCGTCCAATGGCTTAAATGAAGGATTAACGGTTGCCATCTCATTGTTGTGCGTGGGATCGATCCCGATTCTGGGGCCACTATAAAGTGCATTACAGGGGGATAATACCTTTTTACAAATCAATACGATTTTCTCAGGTATTACGTCATTGATTCTGGCATCCACCTTTGGGATCGGCATCATCTTCTCAGCGTTCATTCTATTGATTATCGAAGTACTGGTCTTCTTCTCGGCTGATTTCTTATCCGTCTTCATGACGACAAACATCATGAACGAAATCACTCTGATAGGTGGTATCCTGGCGCTTTGTACGGGGTTAAACATCTTGAAGATTACGAAGATCAAAGTGTTGAATCTGTTGCCTGCCTTATTTATTCCTATCTTTATGCTGTAGCTTCAGATATGTAAATATAGAGTTCATCAATCATACTTAATACTTGCTTCAATTAAATATGCTTTATCTTTAGGATTCAATAATTCAGGCATTATTCTTTGAGGTGGCGGAATATCTTCAACAGGTTCTCCATCCAAAAATAATTCAAGTGCTTCTTTCGCCATCAATAATGCTTCTTCAACTGAATCGCCACAGGTGATACACCCAGGCAGATCAGGAAATGTAACATTAATTCCATCCTCAGCAAAATTAAAAATTGCGTAGTATTGGTAAGTTCGAATCATATGGGACACTCTCCTGTTATCTATACTTTTAGCAAAAACAGCAAAAAGCCTTTCGGATTATATCTGAAAGGCTCTCAACTCGCTTTTACTCTTAATTTCCCTCAAATATATTGTTATAAGATTAATCATTCAATCCTTTGCCCTCCAGGATCGGCTGCATGTACTTCTCGATTCGTGACACTTTTGTTTTGGATTGCTTCGGTTGTGAGAAATAATAGAGATATGCCCGCTGCCGTCCGGGTGTCAGTGCTTCAAATGCATCTCGGAAAGCAGGATTCTCATCGAATTGCTGTTGAAGTTCCTCAGGAACGCTATATTCGGTAGTCTTTTTCATTTCCACTTGCAGTCCGGCCTGTTCCACTTCAATCGCTTGCTGGATATAGGCTTTGATCATAGCCTCCTGCTCCTCAATTTGCTCCAGACTGGTGAAGCGAAGCTGGCGTTCTGCCTGTACATTCTCCGTTTGCTGGACCAAAATGCCGTGTGTATCCTTCAGCAGAGCACCTTTGAAGAACAGAATGGCCACGTATTCTTTGAATCCATGAATTAGTACGATGTTTTTCCCATCGAGCATGTAACAAGGATGCATCCACTTCATATCCTCTGTCAGTTCAAAATCCCGAATAATCTCTCTCAGCTTTGTGGACTCTTCCTTCCACGTTTTGAGTTTCTTTAGATAGCCGTCAACTTTGCGATTCCCACTTGTATCGGTCATGGAGAAATACCTCTCTTTATCTCATGGTTTTATAGATTCAATTGTACTGGTTTTCAGTGGATTGTACAGCGTTGCTTACAGAGCCTTTATTGACTTTTCCACTTGAATTTAAACCTGAATAGCAACAAAGACCATCCTGTTAGATGGCCTATAATTAAAGAAAGTGATTTAAGAAGACGTATTAATTGGTTTGAATTATTTGGGGCGAGTTCTATTAAATAAATGGCTAAAGAAGTCAATATGGACGTAGAGTATAATCTGTTGTACTCTTTTATGGCAGTTAATTATTTATGGAGAGCAACGGACCTGATTCTAAAATCCTTTTTCCCAACTAAACAACTATCCTTTTCAATGTTTATAATGACTCAGCAAAAAGGAACTATGTGCAAACTAACTGAAGAACAACTTCAATTCTTTAAAAAGACGGACCCACAACTGTTTGATAAACTCGTAGAACAATCTGAAACCCCATCAAGTTAATTCCGGCTACGGATAAGAAATAAGACAGCCAGCTCCCAAGTACGGGGGCTGGCTGTCTTATTTAATTGTAGTTGTTGATGGAACAGAAAGTCTTATGAACCTTCAAGCACCTTATCTTCAATTACAGGCGCCGGTATTTCTTTAATCTCTACGGATTCTTCCGGAGCAAAGCTCTGGATCTTCATCGGCATAGAATCCAGGTACTTGTACTCTTCGGTCTTGGTAGAGCTAGTTACAATTTCACCGTTTTTGTCTTTCTGATAAATCACACGTTTTGTCGGTAAACCCGTATTTACATCAATGGTTACAACTTCCTTGTGGAGGTTATCCTCCGAAACAGCTTTTTGCTCGTTACTCTGTGTAGCAGAACGGGATTGTGTGCCCGCTGCTTCCAGTACTGTCCAATCCTGACTCTGTAATTCTTCTTTAGCATTCTCCAACAGCGAGATCTGTAGCAACTTCTCATTTTCAGCAGCTATGTTGTCCGGCATGGTCCAAGTATTCCCAACCAATTTTCCTGTCTCGAAATCTCGACCATACGAAGTGATTTTCTTACCACCATCTTCAATAATCAATTTATTATGAAGCTGGTTATCACGGTATTCCTCAGTGATTTCTGTCAAATTCACACGGTCCCGGTAGCGAACGATATATGATCCGTCTTCAAACGATTCTTTAATGTAATCAATCTTACCCTGGGTCGCCTTAAGTGCTGCGTTTTCAACATCGCTTTGAGCACTAACTACAGACGGTTCATTCAAGTACATGTAGCCACTCACAGATGCAGCTACCAGTGGAATGGTGAGTAGTGTAACCAATGTTTTTTTCTTCACAGGTTGGCCCTCCTCTTATTTAGTCAGTATATATTCTTATTGCTTTATTCTGATTTTTACGTGCCTAACATTTCATATCCTCTATATAATTATCCGTTTTGTACTTAACAATCCACTTAGTGAGGAATTAACCATACTATCCAATATGGAACTCAGTGTATTACGTTCGCATTTAATCTCTAAAACATTCAAAGTGTTGATACTACTTTCTAACACTAAAAAAAGCGATACTCCTGAGGGAATCTCGCTTTAAGTTTATTATGAAATCAGCATCTTCACGTATTATACAATATTTTGGAAGTTGAGCTTAAACAAATCAATTAAGGTTACGGCGTACAGTTTCTCCATTCAATAAATTTACAGTTTGATCATTAATTGAGATTGTGTGGTTATCAACCCATTCCAACTTAACTTGATCTGTCTTTCGCTCATAGTAAAATACTCGTTTAAACCATAGAGGTCCTTTTAGTTCTCCTATAACTCCAGAAGACCCCATGGCACCAGCGTCAGTTTTAAAGAAATTTAATGTATAGTTCTTGTCTGGTGAATGCGTAGTCGTAAGTAATTCTTTTGAACCCGAAAACATGGATGTAAATGATAAAACACCAAAAAGTAAAACGATCAGTACTACCGAAAGAAGCGTGGATATCCAACTTCTTACCTTAGCTGACTTGCTCGATTTATCTTTGAAACTTATTAAACTTAGGACCAAGCCTATAACTGAAAATAGTAGAATCACGTAGTTTGGTGGTATAACTAACCATTTATTATTCATATTAGAATACAGTGAATACATCGAAATAATGGACAAAAAAAGTACTAAAAACAAAGCTAACCAGCTTATTTTTTTCACTAAAAATGAACCCCCTTTTCCTTAAATAGATAAAAATTCGCGGTTAATACATCTTTCCTGCTTAATGAGATGACACATATCCCTCAATATATAAAGTTTAGTCGAAGATTATGTCCATTGTTAATTATCTTGTAGCGTCATTGAATCCTTGTTGTATAGCGGCTCTATCATTTTTATCTTCTGGAGTCCAGATATCACCGTTAGCATACTGACCACCATAAAACAAAATTTGCAAAGGAAATAAAAATTGTCCAGTGAACCCATAATTGTAATTTCCAATATATTCAGTAGTTACTGTTCGACGTCCTGTGTGTGTATCGGCCAACCATTGTTTCTGAGCACCACCCCAACCTGGTTGGGTTTTATAATCCCAAGGTCCACGTATATTTACTTTTGCTTTAAACCATATTGCTGTGGACGCTGTTGCTACTAATGCGGGTTGGCCCGTCGTAGCGGAAGAATAAAAAACATTCCAATAGTAACTCGTCAGTTGGTTTCTATTTGCTGTAACCATTCCTTTAAGATCCAGAATTTCGCTATATGGTGTAACTATATCATCAGAAGGATTAGAAGGTTCAACAGTAATTAAATTGCTTGGTTCTTCTCTTGATAACTTAGCGATTTTTTCATCAGATACCATCTGAGGGTCATTATTATCGTCAATATATGAGTAGCCCGCTCTAATCAGAACATTTGTTGATTGAAGACTATTAATATAGTCTTGGTATACGTTTTCATCTGTAACTCCAAGCTTCTCTTTATTGACTTCAATTTCATTGATGTTGATCAGACCTCTTACAACTTTAATAAGGTTAAGATCTTTAGCTTTTTCATGTAATTGTTGGACTTGAGCGACCTCTATTACTTCAGAGTCTGCAGCTTTTGCAGAGAGATTGAAACTCATGAATAGCGCTATTGCTAAGATCGTTCCCAGTACGTACTTCAGTGATTTGTGATTTATAGTATTCATTTAGAATAACTCCCTTCAAATTAAAAAGTTAGACGAAGTTACTATCCTCCTTTCTACATATGAGGCTTTGAATAAACAGCTAAAGATACTATTGTTAACTCCTATTTTGGAGTAGACAATCAATTCAACTCTGGTAAAGAAGTTAAGATAAATTACCGCTAATATATGTATTTATACATAATCTAGATTAAACATATATATTACATAAAAATATTTATTAAATACATTGATTCTAGTATTTTACATTTAATTGTTACAATTTGTAAACAACGGCTAACTATTTTGCTTATACACCACAATAATCCATAAGATATAAAGAAAGCCATCCTCCTAATTTCAGGGTAGCTTATCGAATGGATACTAAATACGAGATTGCACTTCAAAAATAATCTTATGCCCGCTCTTGTTCATGGAGCTTCAGTGTAATGTTAACTATCGGTTTGTACGTGCTGACTGATACATATCTATCAAATCTATTTCTTGCTGAATTTGAAAACTAGATTCTCACTCATTTTTCTAAATATTTCCGAAATTCCCCTTCAGCAAGCGGGTTTGATCCTTATTAGATGTACCCTAGGCAGCGTGCAATATTTCCATTGAGTTGCTCGTCAGTCATAACAGACAACCGTGACAGTTGATGGTTCATATACAGACCTCCATCCGGATTTGGAAAGCACGGACCGGGTTCTTTCACAAGAAGATATGACTCCACATGTATACAACCCACTTTTACTTGTATACCCCCATTTTGCAATCATAGCTGTTCGTGTATATGATTCAAGCTATTGAGAAATACGGGGCAATTAAAGGTCTTTCCTTGGCATTCATCGTCTTCGCAAATGTAATATCAACGGTGGAGGATATGATTATCCATAAAGCAAAAAGGTCCATAGACTGTCTATGGGCCTTTTGGTTTGGTTAACATTTCTGGCTTAAGCTAATATCCAGTAGTGACTGTGTCTCATCTTCCAACATGGAGGAAGCTATCATCATGAAGTCATCAACCCCAATTTCAAAGTGACCTTTACGAAATGGAAACCCCCAATTGCGATTTCCGCGTGTAAAACTAAGTTGGTCTAACAACGTTGCGATCTTCACTTCTCGACACGGAAGATAACGGAGATCTCGGCGAAAGGGTACAAAGGATTCCGACATCTGGTATTGGTATATCCTATTGTCGGTAATTTGGCCAATAGCGGTAAAAGCCTGAAGTGGCTTGCCTGTTGATATGTCTGTGCGTGGAGAATAGTATATCAGCCAATCACCCGCGGACATCTGTCGCAACAGTGCTGACTTGCCATGGCACAGCTGCGCAAATCCTCCCTCTACGGCTACATTCACATGAGAAGCAGATACAACGCCAATCCAATATCTGCTGTCCTGATTTGGTTTCATAGATACATCCCATCCTCTTTTCTCGTATACATTTCCAGATTCGATATCAATCGATCTAATTGCAAAAAAATGATGTCTGTAGTGCATGTCTATCAACAAAAACCACTCCTGAGCGTTTAGAGCGCCAAGCCTTGGATGATGTATTTTGTTATTTACCGATGCTTGGTATACAAGAGGTTCTGTACTCCTCATCCGTTCCATGACCATGTGAAGCCCATCAATCAAGGACTCCATGCTCTCGGGTGGTTGCGGGGTGTACTGCGGGGAAGCAGGGACTTTAACAGGCACGGGAGGGAATTGTCCTAATTCAAACACTTGCCTACCCAGTTCTGTTTTTTCCTCCCCCAAGTTTAACGTTGAATCCTCACTGCTCAAACACTGCTCAATATTATGCAGATGCAAGAAAAGCGCTGATTGAATCAAATGTACATACGTCTGTCCAATGGACCATTCCTCTTCACTCTGTTTTTTATGTAAGCTCCCCATATCCAATTTGTTCAGTTCTGCCAAATATCGTTCTACTGCCGTTTCAAATGATTTCAATACTTCCGTTGTACTTCTCATCCTTCAACCCACTCCTCTTGATCTGTGATATATCAAAGTATAAAAAAACACTACTGACAGGTGTATGTCAGTAGTGTTTTAAGATATTTTTGGCTACTTCCTGCATGCGGAAGCGTAAAGACTCTGGCTCCAAGACCTCGATATCTCCACCCCAACCAAGTAAATAATGCAATATTTCCTCCGGATAGCGGACACGAAAATGAAAAACAACACCTTCCTCTTGCTCTTCAAATGCATCCATATAAAAATGAAGGGCCTCCATAATTTTGTCAGCAATTTCAGGTTTAGCCCGAATTAATACTTGTTCGTTACGGTCCTCAGGAGGTCGATAACTGTTTAGATCAAAATCCGGTGGCAAAAGGAATTGATCCTCCAGCACGGAAAGTTCAGTCATGCGTGACAAACGAAAATGACGGATGTCTTGTCGCATATCACAACGTGCAATTAACATCCAATTCTCCTGAACCAGTGAGAGTCCGTAAGGTGAAACCTCACGCATATTATAGCGATTGCCATCCGTTCCTGGCATTTTTTTCAGGTACATAAAGCTGATCTTACGTTGATCCAGAATGGCATTACGTATCTGGTTAAGGTATGTTTTCACCCGCGCTCGGGTTAAAGGTTCAACCGTATGAAGCAGTCGCATCGTTTCCCGAACACGTATTGATTCGTCACGAACGGATTCAGGTAAAATCGCTTCAATTTTGCGTTGAGCCGACTTAGCCTCCATCGCGTATTCTGTATCCATTCTCTGTTCGATAAAATCAGCTCCCATGAGCAGGGATACGGCTTCTTCTGCTGTGAAGCTTACCGGGGGCAGAAAATATCCTTCCATGAGGGAATACCCATGACCCGGAGCACCCATGATCGGAACACCAGCCTCACTTAATGCCTGAATATCTCGATATATCGTACGTACACTTGTCTCAAATTGAGCAGCTAAATCTTCTGCTCTTAACATCTTTCTTCGCTGCAATTCAAGCGTAATCGCAAGTTGCCGCTCCGTTTTGTTCATTTTCCAAGCCCCCACCGTTTCATCGTTCAAACCTAACTCATTCTATCACAGTAACTTGCCCTTTCGTTTCGTGGATTAGATCAATGGAACGTCTTACATATCACCAGAAGAAAATCTTATGTGGACTTAGAGCGAGTTGTTTGTGAAATCAGACCTATCTCCACTTTATATTCATACTGGAAAAATACGATACATAAACCGATAATGTTGAAGATAGCTAACAACGCAACAATCATTATTCATTGAAGGAGTTGTACACTTTTGAAAAGATTCTATCTAGGTTTTGGATTAACGATCACTATTATCATTTGACTATTATCAAGCTCTACTCCAACAGAAGCAGCATCGAAGAAAGTAACCTTAAAATTGTCAGATGGAGCGACGTACTATGGTGAAGTTTTAAACGGGAAACCTCATGGTAAAGGAACAGCAAGATGGGGAGAAACCGAAGTTTACTCTGGAGATTGGGTGAGTGGTAAGCGGCAAGGAAAAGGCAAGTATACATATACATTAGTTGAAGGTGGAGGTGTCCCCTTTGAGGATTACAATGAATCTAATATGGGCCATGGCACAGGTGAATTCACTACAAAAACCTACACCGGATCATGGATTAATGAAAATATATTGGGATTAAACCATCCGAATTCTCCAAAGGTACATTAACTAGTGGCAAATTCACGGGGGTTACGCATCTAATCGATTATAGTGATTCAGTTAGTTATTCTAAACAAGTCATAATGAACAATAACGTATTAAAAGAGAATCACATAACATCTGCCGTCTTTGATAAGGATCGCAAGAAAATCATTCATGAATTCCTGCAAGCTATTAGGCCCTATTCAGTCAAAATCAATACCATCTCTGACGAGATTATGTCATTAAAAGACATTAACTACGAGGAAATGATTCCCTAGGTAGTGGAGGTCACAAAATGAGAAAAAAGCGATGGATTGTGAGCATAGTCATTTTGATTATCATACTTTTCATGAGCGAATTGATGATGTTGTCCTCAGGAAAGGTTGGCGTTCTCAACATAACGCAGAGAGTCATTTCAGGTGCACCTCATGTTATCGTTCAAGGGCAGACACTGTCTTACCAAGGTAAGGTTCATTGGGAGGATATCCAAAGTAGTATCGAAGAATATTCCGCAAGCGATGAAGGAACGGTCTTGTATAAAGCACTAGGCACCCCTGTCCCACCACCTTGGATATATGTGAGAACAGGAAACCATCAGGGTTTCCGATATAAAATCCCACAGCTTCCCTGGAAACTATAAAATGATCTGGGAACTTCACGAGCGGACATCACCAGATGTCCGCTTTTGCTATGAATTTATAGTCTCACTCGCTCAATGGTGACATGTCCTATGGTTCAGGTATCAAATACAATCCACACTATTGTTCCTCTCACTTTTCTTCCAATCCATTAAACTGCCTGAGCATGGCGGTGAAACGCCCCAGTTCCTTATCATCCCATCTGGATATACGGTCATAAAAAGCTGACTCCTTCTCCTTGAGGGCAGCGATCGTCGATTGTTGACCAAGTTCCGTAAGAGATAGTAACACCCCGCGCCGATCTTCGGGGTCTGGCTCTTTGCTAACATATCCCGACTTTTCGAGGTGTTTGATTAATCGGCTGACCGAGCTGCGGTCCATTGCAGTCGCTTCTGCCAAAGCTGCGGCGCTTGTTGGGCCATAGGAGTACAGCCATCGAACCAGGTGAAAAGCGGCAGGTTGCAGGTTCGCATCAAAACGCTCGGCAGAGCGAACGTTAAGCGCATGCGAAGCACTGATCAGTGCATGAATCTGCTCACCCAGCGCTAGCTCCAGGGTTGCTCTATCTTTGGTTTGGACTGGATTTTCACTCATTATTGTTAACTCCCTCTCCTCGATACATGAAAGTAGGCTTCCAGAAATATAGTTGACAAATATCAATTAATATTTATAGTTGATTTATGTCCATTATATATTTTCGAATCTATTCGTGTCAAAAGGAGATCTTCTTATGCAAACTCAACATCCCATTATTGTAATTACCGGAGCAACAAGCGGTTTAGGGCAGCTTGCTGCCATGGAACTCGCCAAACGCGGGGCACATCTTATACTCACAGCCCGAAGTAAGGAACGTGCAGAGGCTACCAGGTACAAAATCAAGGAAATCATGCCTTCTGCCAAAATCGAATTTTTCTATGGAGATTTGTCTTTACTGAGTGATGTAAAACGTATTGGGTTAGAGATTGTTGCCGCTTATCCGCGTATAGACGTACTTTTGAATAATGCCGGACTTCATGCTTTTGAACAGAGAGTCACGTCCGAAGGATATGCCGAGATGATAGCCGTCAACTATTTGGCACCTTGGCTGTTAACGCACACCTTGCAGTCTTCCCTGATTCAATCCGGCCATGCTCGAGTCGTCAATGTTGCATCTGAAGCTTCGCGAAATCACGGCACACTAGTATTGCCAGATGACTTAACGGATATCACTCCTTTTACTGCACGCGGTTCATCTCCAATCTATGGCAAAACCAAACTGCTCAATATTATGTTTACTGGTGAACTCGCCAGACAATGGCGCAGAACCGGAATTCGCGTAAATGCCTTGAACCCTGGCTTTAATGTTACGGGTCTTGGACGAGAGCTATGGTTTGCAAGTGTGCTTGAACGCATGTTAACCTTTTTGCACATCGGCGACCCGCGCCGGGGTGCGGATATCATTACTCGGTTGGCTGTGGAACCGAAGTATGGCGAGGTTTCGGGAGGATATTTCAATGTGGGAACTGGGGCATCTATTGTTCCTATACATCCTGGCGGAGATGAGGCCATGCAAAACAGACTGTGGATCGTTACGACACAACTGATGAACGATCACGGCGTGCTGGATTAATCAAAAAAAGAACAGGGGTGTTCCAAAAGCCATAAACACAGCTAGTAACACCCCCTCCTTTTTTCAGTACTTAGATTGCTGCAAATACCTTGTCAAAACCCGCTTTCGACTTAGCCAATATTTCACTCAAACTTAGTTTCGATGCCGGTGCCAGTACTTCCTGAGCCACCACGCCATTGTAACCAATCGCCTGCAGATTTCTCAGAAACCCACCCAGATCAATGACCCCTTCCCCGGGATACAAACGCTCATAATCCAGCAATTCTTCAACGGGCAGATCATAGGCATCATTAATGTGAACATGAACAACCTGTTCTTTCTTCAGCTTCAACAGATCTTCCATCGGTAAACCATTCGTATGCCAGTGATAGGAATCTACCAATAAACCTACGTTAGGCGCATGGATCGTCTCAATCCAGTCCAGCGTATCTTCCACACGCCAGATAAACGGATTCTTCCATTGCGTCCGCAAATGGTGGCAGCCCACAAACTCCAGACCCAACTTAATCCCGTAAGCATCCAAGATATCTGCACAGAGTCTCAAGCGTTTCGTAGCCGCGGCCATAAATTGCGCTGCCGGTTGATCCGTTGAGGGTAAAATATACGTGCAACAGCTGTAACAGTCCAGCGAAGCAGAAGCTTCTGCCATAGCGACCAACGATTGCAACCCCTCACGGAACTGTTCATCTGTCGCCCGCCACTCCACTGTCAGGCCCGATGAACCGATGATCACCTGATTGCTTTCCAACAGATGTTGCGCTTGTTCTTTGCCATACGTTTC
The DNA here is from genome assembly GCF_037973995.1 of Paenibacillus sp. FSL R5-0701. Lineage (NCBI taxonomy): Bacteria > Bacillati > Bacillota > Bacilli > Caryophanales > Paenibacillaceae > Paenibacillus > Paenibacillus sp. FSL R5-0701. Next base: position 5,284,458 of record NZ_CP150230.1, read on the forward strand.
AATCAATGAGAGCGGATTCAAATCTACAGATCCGAATCCGTGCTTGGCCGCATCTGTGATATATTGTTCATCAGACTCGATGTTCCCCAATCCCGCATTTGTTAACCCTCTAATCATCCCAATCTCCTCCTGTGACTCGTCTGGAATTACAGATTGTCCAACCACTTTCTTGTCCCCTTAACCAACACTCTGGTTTGAACAGGGCATATTTTTATAATAACAGTACTCTCTCAAAAAGAAACCATCATATCCCATTCTTGAAAAGAGTAGTGCAAGCAGCTGCAACTTATATCCAACTTTCACGTATTAAAATGAACATCTAATTAAGGAAGGGATTGGTAATCTTAAAAATGAACTCCATACCCAAAAAACATGTCCCTACCCTAATCTTTCTGGTATGCGTTGTCGTCGTGTCCTTACTTGTTGGGATATTATCCAGACCCTATTTTACTGAGCCCATATTCTATGTAGATCAGCATAAGTACACTTACGATCACGAGCAAGGCTATCAAATTACGTATGAGAGCAGTACAGCAGACCCCATTCAGGTCACCGTCAATCAGCAGAAGCGTACGGTCAGCATCGATCAGCAGAACTATGTCATTACCCAAATCGCCTCCACCCCTATTGCAACGTATAACGTGGTATACCCTAACGACCACCAATATACAGTTGAACAACAATCCGAGCAATTATTAAGCTACGATGAAACCGGGAAGATGCTTTCTCCGGTCAACATGTATGTAGACAGCCAACGAGTCATGGAGGATGACGAAGAGCAGTATACACCTGCTATGCTCGTGACTGCTGCCTATCCGGAATATCATCACACGCCAGGTACACCCGTTCTCCTGTTCATCGCGCTTGCCGGACTCATCTATGGATGGTGCAGCTTCTATTATCCAAAGTTTCAGAAGTTTCAATTCTTGCTCTCTCTCCGCTGGATATGGTTAAAAGATCCCGAACCTAGCGAATTTTATTACGTCATGAGCAAAATTGGCGGTATAGCTTGCATGATCGTAGCCATATGGGCCGCGTTTCAAGCATTTTAAGATATTTTCTTCTGAGTGGAGTGTGCTCAGAAATGCTCTGCATCAGAACAACGGTAATCACGTCCAATCCATGGATGATGTGATTACCGTTTTGTTTTATTTTATAAGGCTCACAATTAAAATATATCTATCTCACACGCTCTAACGTATATCGATTACGCGGAATTTCAAGACCCAGATTACCACGGAGCGTATCCTGTTCATATTCAGTCCGGAACAGCCCTCGTTCTTGCAGAACCGGGACAACCAGTTCCACGAAATCTTCCAGTCCATTGGGCACCACGGTACGAACATTGAATCCGTCTGCCGCTTCGCCTTCATACCATTCCTGAATCTGATCTGCGATCTGATCCGGTGTACCAATAAACGATGTGCGTGGAGTCGATGCCAGCAACGCCACTTGGCGCAGGGTCAGCCCCTGTTCCCGTGCCTGCTGCTTAATTTTATCTGTTGTACTGCGGAAGCTGTTGCTGCCGATCTCCCCTATCTCGGGAAAAGGTTCGTCCAGCGGGAACTGGGAGAAGTCATAATGGTCGAAGTAACGTCCCAGATAATTCAGCGCTTGGTCAATGCTGACCAATTCAGCAATCTCCTGATACTTCCGCTCAGCCTCTTCCGCTGTTCTACCCACAATGGGACCGATGCCTGGGAAGATCAGAATGTCCTCTGCCTGACGTCCATATGCCACTGCTCTTGCCTTCACATCCCGGTAGAACTCCCTTGCTTCCTCCAGCGTCTCATGTCCTGTATATACGGCATCCGCCGATCGGGCAGCCAGATCTTTACCAGATTCGGATGAACCCGCCTGAAAAATCACCGGATGACCCTGCTTCGAACGTCCCACATTAAGCGGACCCTGTACGGAGAAGTGCTCCCCCTTGTGATTCAGCGTATGCATCTTCGCAGGATCGAAGAATACGCCCTGCTCCTTATCTCCGATAAAGGCATCGTCCTCCCAGGAATCCCACAGGCCTTTGACCACATTCAGATGTTCTTCCGCAATTTCGTAGCGCAGAGCATGGTTCGGATGTTCGCCTTTGCCGAAGTTCAGTGCCGAGCCTTCCAGAGGTGAAGTGACCACATTCCACCCGGCCCTCCCACCGCTTAATTGATCCAGTGAGGCAAATTGCCGCGCAACCGTGAAGGGTTCACTATATGAAGTAGACAATGTAGCAACCAACCCAATGTGAGAAGTTGCCCCGGCGAGTGCGGACAGAAGCGTCAGAGGTTCGAAGCGATTGAGAAAATGAGGATTGGACTTCTCGTTAATGAAGAGACCATCTGCAATAAAAAGCAGATCGAACTTCCCTTTCTCCGCGATACGTGCCTGCTTCTGGTAGAATTCCAGACTAACGCTCGCGTTAACGGGAATGTCGGGGTGACGCCAAAAGGAAATGCTGTTACCCACTCCGTTCAGATTAGCTCCCAACTTCAATTGTCGTTGTGACATATATATTCCTCCCTATGTTGTGGTAATGACACTGCCCAAGCCGCTCCAAGCAATACAATGCCTGTGAAGAGAAAAATAAACGGAATGCCGACCCATCCACCGAGCAAACCACCGATTAACGGTCCTAGTACAATACCGAACTGACTCGCCGTCTGACTCAAACTGACAGCCCTTCCACGAAAATCGTGATCAGCATACTTGATGATCAGCGCATTGAGCGCCGGATAGACCGCGGCAAAGAACAGACCATAGACAAATCGCAGGCTGCCAAAATAAATCAGATTCGTTGCTGTCATCTGCAGCAGACTGCCAATTCCACCACCAATCAGTCCAATAAACAATGTTTTCTCGTATCCGATCCTGCCACCAATCTTCCCCCACCGGGGCCCCATAATAACTGTTGCCACACCAATGGCTGAGAAGACGATACCAGCACTAAGTGTTGCACTGCCGATATCTCCGCCAATCTGTACGACATAGAGCGTCAGCACCGGTTCGATAATGAGCACTGACGTTGAAACCAGCAAAATCAAAACGTAGATGCGCATCAACCCGGGAGTAGAAGCGGCTCTCTTCAAATCCCCCATGATCCTTGTTGGAACCACCGTACGAGTTAGCCGTGACTCCTTCACACCCAGAACCATCAGAGCCGCAAGCAACGTAATCACAGCCGATGCAATGAAGCATCCCCTCAGTCCAATCCAGTGACTTAATACCCCTCCGGCAAGAGGACCCAGTATTCCGCCCGCAGCGCTGGCCGTGGAGATCACGCCAAGTGCATAACCCACATGTTTCTCCGGAGTATTGGTGCCGATCAGTGTAATTGAGGCGGGATGAAAACCAGCCATGAGTCCCTGAAAGACCCTTACCGCGATAAACGTATACGGATCGTAAACAAAGAAATTAGCCAGATGCGCAATGCCTAGCCCAACGCCTGAACGCACCAGCATCAATTTGCTTCCATATCGATCAGCCAGCGATCCCCAGAAGGGTGCGCATAATCCACTGATCAGAAAGCTGATGGAGATGGAGATACCGGACCAGGCTTCCAGACCGGTATCGATCCCGAGATCATTTTGCAGGAATAGAGGAAAGAACGGAACGGATAGCGAGTACGCCATATGATTGAAAAACAGACCGAACCACAGAATATACAGATTTCGTTTCCATTGTGGCATCTTGGCTTCTCCATACTATATAATTCCTATATAAAAAGTAGGTTATTACCCATATTAGGGTACGACCACTGGAAAGTATAATAGAAAAGTTCAATAGACCCATTCAAGAATTAAATGAATGGGTCTATGACTTTGTTTCATGTGGGTATTCGATATGATTGGTGCATAGACAAAAATCCTCTGTTAAGTGGTACGTTTTTCACTTTCCTTCTGGTGAAACATTTTTTGTGGAATTAGGATGTTTGGTACCAACATGGAAAATTTATGTTGAAACAACAAATAAGTTCGTATAATATAAAATCAATTACTTGTTCTATAAATATAGAACTAATTTAGAAAGGAACTATACTCTTATGAGCTACACAGTAGAAGTTGATTTTGCGCCAATTTATGAATGTGTAAGCACCCTGAACGCTTTTTTGAGTAAACAAAATCATACTAACCTGGATGCCGGGAAACGGTGGGTTCGTGATGTACAGGATCGATTCTCACCAGCCAAACTTCAACAAATGCGAGATACGATGAAAGCCACAGACAACTTCAGCCTTGCGCCATATATATGGAGCTGTTCAGGGGAACGTTCGGTGAATGGCTTTTTGAATTGGCTTGAAGAATTGTCCTCGGGCCAATTGTATGACATCGCCGCGCGCTTTAAGTTAACCGTCCCCTCCAATCTGCCCGAATTGCGCAGTCGGACATCCGAAGTGCTACGAGAATGGGATACTCAGTATTTTGGGCAGATCGATCCGACAATTATTGAGGGACTCTTTTTGGAAGCTGAATCGAGACGTTCCAGTCTGAACGGGATGAATGACCAAGAAGTCTACGAACAAGCTACACAGGGCATGAGGATATATCCCAACAATACGTTAAAACAAATAATCCTCATCCCTCAATATCATGCACGTCCATTTGTCACCTCAGCAATCTTCGACGAGATGATTTTCACTAATTACTCTTGCGATATTCTTCCAACAGAACCGGGACGACCAGACCCTGGATTACTGCGTCTAACGCGGGCACTCTCCGATGAAACCAGACTGTTCATCTTACGACTACTGGCTGGTAAACAGCTGACCTTCACTGAAATTGTCCGTGAGGTTGGACTGTCCAAGAGCACGGTGCATTACCATCTAATAGCCTTGCGAGCAGCCGGGCTGATTATCGTGCATTATGATTACAAAAACACCGAATATAGCCTGCGCTTGGAAGCTCTGAACAACTTTCCACGGCAGATTGGAGCTTATATTGAGGGTTGAGTTCAAGCATTCGCTTCTCCACAAAGTGCACTATTCAAACATACGGAGGAACCTTAATGCTGAAGCGAAGTTACTACGGTTTATTGGCTACTGTTACTCTTAGTTCTCTCGGTGATGTGTTTGGTCTTTTGGCCATGGAATGGCTTGTTTATGAATTAACTACCTCTAAGCTAGCCATGGGTGCTATGGCACTAAGCTTCAGCATTCCCGAAGTAGCCTTCCGCCTACTTGGATCACCGCTGTCCGACCGACTGCATCGTGGACGGTTCATGACCGGACTGGCTGCAGTACGACTGCTGGCTCTTTTGTTGCCACTGAGTATGGGTATCGCGGGCCAATTACAGCTTTGGCACCTATTTCTCGCCGCAGCACTCAGCGGAGCCTGCTCAGCCCTCTTCATGCCAACGGCCATGGCTGTTGTACCAGGCGTAGCTGGCAAACATAAACTTCTGCGGGCATTCGCAGTGATTGATGGTTGTCGGAATGCCGCTGCTTTGCTGGGACCTGCCTTTGCCGGAGCTCTAACGGCTGCATCCGGAGCGTTACCAACACTTGGAATAAATGCTATTTGTTACATTGCAGCCGTCATCGCACTGCTCTATCTGCCCACAATGCAGAAACCAGTAGCACAAACTTCTTTTTCTCTTAAAGCTTATATCCGAGATATTGGAGAGGGCTTCTCTTTTTATCGGCGATTCCCAGCCATGCTCTCGATTATGATAATGGTTTCGATCAGCAATATGTCCTCTGTAGCTATCTGGACCATGATGATTCCTTTTGTCCGCGAAGTGCTGCACCGGGATGCCGCCGCCATGGGCACTCTGACCACAGCTTCGGCATTTGGCACACTAGCAGGACTAGCTATTATCTCGTGGATGGGTGAAATCAAGAGAAGACGCACGGTCATGCTGTGCAGCTTAGCTGTGATTGGGCTTTTCAACGCTTTATTGGGACTATTTCCGAGTTACCCATTTGCACTTATTGCCTTATGTGCTGCAGGAGCAGCCGGACCTTTCTTCGGTTCTCTAAGCTCTTCGTTACATGGTACGCTTGTGCCCAGTTCTCTACAAGGCCGGGTTAATTCGATCCGATTCCTGATTGGTGGAGGATTACAGCCCGTAGGCGCTTTTGCAGGTTCAGCGGTTGCAGAAGTCTATGGCCTTCCCTTCCTCTTTCTGTCTTTAGGTCTTCTTCCTTTCATCTGTTCGATAGCTGCTTCATTTCTCCCGAACCTGAAAGATTTGAATGGCGACCTCGATACTCTACTACATAAGTCATCCAATAAAGTTCGTATTACAAGCAGTTAATAATACTAAAAGCGCCGTCCCTTTTTATAGGAACGACGCTTTTGACGTGTGACAACGATAGCAGTTTACCTCAAACATGCCAGAATACAACATCTGTCCCCCACTTCCCAAACATACGGGATCGGTATCCTGACATAGGTAATCCGGAGATAAAAGCCAAATTTTCGCTTCTAAAGATTTTTCTATACTCTCCATTATCGTGTAAGTATGAAATCAACTTTACACTACACATCGCGATCATACTATTCCTTCAATTGGACCGACATAAACACATCGACCTCATCTTCACTGTCCAATATAAATCCAAATCGTTCATACAATCGGCGAGCAGGACTTCCCTGCAACACATTTAAAATAACCCTTTTCCCCTGAATTTGATCCTTTTCCAGCAGCAATTTTAGTACCTGAGTTCCTATTTTCTGTCCCTGATAATCGGGATGTATGTAGAAATGTTCCAATAGAAATGCCTCAGACTTGGGCTTCAAGGCGACACAACCTACCATTGAACCCTCCACTTCAATAATATGTGTATCGGCAGGGTCAAAAGTATTCCGGAAACGTTCACGTACCTTCACATCATCGTACCTTCCCAGTCTGGTTAGATCATCGTACAGTACCAAGGCTCGCAAATCAGCGAGTTGCTCTTGGTCTGCCTGTACAGCTTGACGCATTGTTATTGGGTTCATTTGTTGAATTCCTTTCCATTAGAGACACGTTAATTTTTGAATGTCTTATCGCACTATAGAACACTAAAAATCATACCTTTGGCAGCTCACTTGAGCAACATCGGATTTTAGAACGTACTATTTTTTTTCAAACCTATTGAACTCCAAAAAAATAAAAAAGCCCAAAAAGGACGGTGCACCATTGGCTTATACAAATAAGCGAACCCGCAGCCATCCCTTCTGGGATGTAGATTGTAGATTATTATAGAAAACTATGAAACATGTGAAGCTTGTGCCGCATGTTGTAATGCTTCCAGACCCAATGCTAGCGCACCACACAAGCCCGCATGCTGGCCCAATCCGGGCTGCACAATATATTGGTCGATATGTTGCGTGATTGGGGCTGCATTCACATAACCATTGAGATTCCGCACTACCTGCTCCCGGATCATAGGAAACAGATGATCTTGCTGCATCACACCACCACCCAGGATGATCTTCTGCGGCGAATGAAGCAAGATGACCGTAGTAATCGACTCCGCAATGTAAAAGGATTCGATCTCCCACGCCGGATGATCTGCCGGCAGTTCACTGCCAGGGATCTGCCAGCGAGCTTCAATGGCTGGACCTGCTGCCATTCCCTCCAGGCAATCGCCATGATATGGGCATAATCCATTAAAGTGATCGTCTCGATGGCGTCTTGTGCGAATATGTCCACCCTCGGGATGTAACAATCCGTGGACGCGTTGGCCCCCTGCCACGAGTCCGACACCAACGCCTGTGCCAATCGTGTAATATACACAGTTGTCCAGTCCTTGCGCTGCTCCCCACGTCACTTCACCGAGCGCGGCAGCATTCACATCCGTATCCCATCCAAAGGGAACCGGAAATTCATGCTTCAAGGTTCCAATGACATTACAATTTCCCCACCCAGGCTTAGGCGTGGTCGTAATATAGCCATACGTGGGACTATCCGCTTGCAGATCAATCGGACCAAAAGAGCCTATCCCGATTGCTTCCACGTCTTTATCCTTGAAATAGTCGATAACCTTGGCAAGTGTTGTCTCAGGATGTTCTGTTGGAAAACTGATCCGATCTTCAATCTGTCCATGCTCATTGCCTACACCACATACAAACTTTGTTCCGCCCGCTTCTATGGCTCCAATACGCATCGTTCTGGGCTCCTTTCCTTCATTACAATTAACCTTAAGCCTTGTTAGCCTTGGTCGGTGATATCTCATAGATATGAAGTGAAGAGAAGACCAGATCTGTATTTTCTGCATGAGCAGAGAGGCCTTGGCAATCCGCATCAGGATAGATTAGATCCGTAATAACGGCCTGACCATCATTTGCAAATACCTCCACAGATGAATGATCTACAAAGATACGCAAACTTTGATTTCCATTCACTTCTTTTAACTCAGCTGTATGACGGCTCAGGAAAAGTTCATGAAAATTGCCGATGCCTGATCGACTACGATCAACGTACACTTCACTTCGGATCGAGTCTACACCAATGACCGTCTCGTGATCTGCGCCGCTTCTTAGCGCAAAATGGAACGACTGATCCTGAGCCCACTCTGCATGGATCTCATAGTTCACGAGTTGCAAAGCGTTCAACTGCTCACTCACTTGCTGAATCGAAGCATCCTGTAGGGACAATACTGGTGTACGGGCTTGCTCAAGTTCACGTGCAGGACGTTGAATCAATATAACTTCTCCCGCTCTTGTCTCCAGTGTCAACTCCCGGGCAATGGTCATTGCTCCACGGTAATCATTGGTTGGCGTCTGGTTGGCATACATCCAGTTGCTCATCCAGCCGATAATGAGGCGTCTTCCATCTTCCTCAGGAACGTCAGACCAACTAACTCCTGCGTAGTTATCCCGACCATGATCAATCCAGCGAACCGTATGGGATGCCTCGTCTGGGACAAATGTAGTTCCATCAAATTCTCCGGTAAAATATTGTGTTCTGGAGCCTTCAATAAAAGCAGGATCTGCACCGATGCTAACAAGCATCACCCATTTCTCCTGCCCTGAATCTCCATCCACTGCAAGCGGGAACAGGTCGGGGCATTCCCACACACCGTCGTGTGAACCAATCCCGGCGCCGAATTCACTTCCTAACGTCCAATCTTTCAGATTGGGAGAACGATACAGACATACCGTTTGACCACAAGCGATAATCATAATCCACTCTTTGGTCTGCTCATGCCAGAACACTTTGGGATCACGGAAATCAACAAAGGACTCATGCTTTAATACCGGATTCCCCTCGTACTTAGTCCAGGTTCTGCCGTTGTCTTTGCTATACGCCAGACTCTGGGTTTGTATGGCATCTTGGTTTTTAACTTCAAGATGATGGGTGAAAATAGCAACCAATCCTGGCTCACCCTCAAAGAATCCGGTCGTGTTATTCCAATCCACTACGGCACTTCCCGAGAATATAGTGCCATTCTCATCGGGGAGTAAGGCTATCGGAAGTTCCTCCCAGGAGATCAGGTCCCTGCTCACTGCATGGCCCCAGTGCATGGGGCCCCATGTGGTTCCATGTGGGTGATGCTGATAGAACAAGTGATACTCCCCATTGAAAAACACCATGCCGTTTGGGTCGTTCATCCACTTCTCTTTCGGTGAGAAATGGTATTCATTTCTGTAATCTTGTTTAAGAATTGTCGACATTATGGTTTCTCCTCCGTACTTTTCTTTATTTGTTGTTACGGTCATATCCCGCTTGTTTAATCTGCAGCCATTCTTGCAATCCAAGGCGATCCAACTCTTTCAAGTAAGCATCCCATTCCTGATCTATTTTCCCGTTCTGATACCATTCTGTACGCAGACGTAACACGTAGGCGAAGAGATCGGTCTCAATCGTGGACAATCGATCCAGTTCATCAATGGAGAAGAACACACTTGGATATACGTTCTCCGCTTTCATATGCGGAACCATAACCTTGTCGAGAAGTTCCATCCGCCAAGCCGCATCTTCCGGTTTGGTTGTGTATTTGTCATAATAACTGTCGAGAATGGCCAATGGTCCTGCAATACTGGTTTTTTGTCTGAGTTCCACGGGTGCAGATCCTTCCAGTGGAAGATGCTTCAGCATCCCTTTGGCTTCATCGAATTCAAAGATATTTTGCTGACTCTCGTCTCCATAGGTACCCCAGTTGTTCTGCACAGATTGGAGCGGATCGTACAATTGGTCTACCCACTTGGCTGTGGATTCGAGGTTTTTATTGCTGCTGGTAATGACCATGCGACCACGATCAAGTCCTATTCCGTTTGTTCTTGTGACATTGACCTCTCCGTTAGGCCCGGCAACCGGAGGCAGAACATCATACGTATCATTCATGCCTGTAATGTTAGCCTTATCCCATGTGAAGTACATGCCGTACTTGTTATCCTTGCCTTTCGCCAGGTACGTGTTCCAATCCTGTTGGTACGATTCGACATCCACGAGGCCTTCCTTAACCAGCTCATGAATGTATTTAACCGCTTCCTTGTAACCTTCATCAGCTGCCGTGAAGACCACTTTCCCATCATTGGTTACCACGGTATGATCCCAGTTCTCTCCGAGTCCAAATGCCGCAAAGAGAAATGTCAGATCTTCTCCGCCCGGTTTGTTAATGAAAGATAACGGAATTTCGTCAGCCTTGCCGTTGCCGTTTGGATCTTGAGTTTTGAACGCGATCAATACTTCTTTCAGTTCTTCGGTTGTCGTTGGCATCTTCAGTCCAAGCTTGTTCAACCATTCCACATTAATCCAGGGCAAGTTATCCACTGACTGAATCCGTTGTTTGCCACTTCCGAGTTCTTCAATCCATGGGAATGAATAGATATGTCCGTCTGGAGCCGTGATCATGCTCTTGTATTCGGGAGCTTCCTCCAGCACCTTTTTCAGATTGGGCATGTGTTGTTCAATCATGTCCTCTAGTGGAATGATCGCCCCGTCCTTCGCCAGTTTCAGGAGATCATAATCCCCGTAACCTGCATCAAAAATGGCATCCGGCAAATCACCGCTGGCGACCGCCAGATTTCTTTTTTCCGCAAACACATCACTCGTATAGTTCTTCCAGTTGATATGCACATTGGTTTTCTCTTCGAGTCGTTTGTTAATCAGCTTGTCGTTCGGATCAGCAGGAGCCAGCGGAGAGCTCTGTGTTATAAAATTCAATGTCACCTTGCCATCAGGGGATTGCGCCTCACTTGCCGCGCCGCCTCCACCTCCGCCACAAGCGGTTAGAAAGAGCATTGCAGATAACATGGAAATGGACGCCGTTGTAACGGCTTTTCTGGACTTGTTTACTTTTTTCATAATAATGACCTCCATGTGTTGGATTGGATCAACTTACTGTATCGCAGGCTGTTCACTATTTGAGGGAACCGACCATGACACCTTTTTCGAAATACTTCTGGAAGAACGGATACATGATGATGAGTGGCAGACTCGAAATGACAATCGCTGAGTATTTAATCATCTCGGAGAGCCGTTTCAGTTCCGCCATCGCGAGCTGATCACTGATCATGCCCGGTGCAGCCTGATTCTGAATCAGAATGGAACGCAGAACGAGCTGTAACGGATGCAGGTTCGGATTATCGAGATAGATCATTGCATCAAAATAGGAATTCCATTGCCCAACGAACGCATAGAGTGCAAGTACAAAAATGATCGGTTTCGACAACGGAATGACGATCTGGAAGAAAATCTTCATCTCAGAAGCGCCATCCACGTTAGCAGCTTCTTTCAGTTCTCGAGGGACTCCTTTGAAAAAGGTTCTGGAGAGAATGATGTTCCAGACGTTAACCGCTCCAGGGATGATGATCGCCCACACCGTATCAAGCATGCCGAGATTACGTATGAGTAGATACGTAGGGATTAATCCCCCACCGAAGAACATCGTAATGATAAAGATAATCATAAAAAATCCACGTCCCGCGAGTCTATCATCCGACAATGCATAACCTGCAAATATGGATACGGTCACGGTGATCAGTGCAAAAGAAACCGAGTACAATACCGCATTTGCAAACCCCCGGATCATGGCTGGATTGGACAAAATCATCTGATATCCGTCCAGACTCCAGTCCGATACATTAAAGGACAGTCCACGATTCAGTAGCACCGTGGGGTCCATGAATGAGGCGATAACAATATAAATCAGGGGAACAACCACAACCAGTACAGCACAGGTGAGAAAGATGGCATTGAGTGTGAGGATCAACCGATCCATTCCCGTGTGTTTAACAACCATGGATAATACTCCTTTCCTAATAGAGGCCTTCGCCTTCATTCAATTTCTTCACAATCAGATTCACCGTCACCAGCAAAATCACATTGATAACCGAGTTGAACAATCCAACTGCCGCTGAATAAGCATAATCTCCAGACTGTAACCCCACCTTGTAGACATATGTGGCAATAATCTCGGAGGACGGCAGGTTCATGGACGTCTGCATCAGATAGGCCTTCTCAAATCCAATGGACATAATCCCGCCAGCTGCAAGGATAAAGACGATGGCCATAATCGGACGAATCGTTGGAAGATCAATGTGGCGAATACGCTGAAGGAGATTGGCTCCATCCAGATTAGCCGCATTGTGAAGCTCTGGATCAACATTGGCCAAAGCCGCGACGTATATGATGGAAGCCCAACCCGCTCCAGTCCAGATATCGGACAAAATGTAGATCCAGCGGAAATATTCCGGTTCAGACATGAACATGATTGGCTGACCTGTAATCCATGTGGCTAATTGATTAATTGGCCCTGTCGGTGAGAGGAAGATGAATAGCATACCCACAACAACGACAACCGAGATGAAATTGGGTGCGTATAGAAACAATTGGATATTTTTCTTGATGCCAGCTTTGCGTACCTGATTCAGCATGAGTGCCAGTAAAATGGGCACCGGGAAACTGAATATTAATCCCAAAAAGCTGAGTTTAAGCGTATTCATTAAAATGATATCGAAATTGGGTGAAGCTATAAATTTCTCAAAATGCTTCAGGCCTACCCAATCACTACCCATGATGCCTTTGATCGGACTGAAATCCTTAAACGCAATGATGGCTCCGTACATCGGAATGTACTTGAAGATAAGAGTCAAAATTAAGGCAGGTGCAAGCAACATATATAAAAAGTAATTTTTTTTGAGCTGCTGCAACCTGTGACCGCTTGTCGTCCTCACTTTCAGTACCCTTCCTTCGCCCTTTTTGCTGTCGGCTATGTTATCCAACACGATACCTCCGTTCATTCTAGAAGTTGACAATTGTTTTCAGTAAGGGCTTTCAATATTTACAATTGCCTATTTAATAATTTACAATTTATCAGGTTTCAACGGATTTAGTCAATACGTTTTGTAAAAAAATATTTGTGCATTTGATCATTTCATCTTTGCATTAATGTAACTAAAGAGGATTGAATTTGCATGTATACAGCACTGGATCGTTAATACCAGCCTAGATATTTCTATATCATTACTGTAATAGATCATCATTGTTACACTAGTTAACGAAACTTCTGGAACAATTATGAAAATAGAATTCACCTATCTAAATGTAAATGTAATTGTGCATTTGTAAAACAGAGATTGCTATTTGTCCCGTTCTATTATACATTTGACTTAGAGAAGAATATGGATGACTATTGATGATTAGAGGTGAAGCATTAGATGGCAAAGGAAAAAGTCACGATACAAGACATCGCTGATGCTTTGGGGATCTCCAGGAATACAGCTTCCAAAGCATTAAATGATAGCGGAAACATCCCGGATGAGACCCGAAATCGTGTAATTAAAAAAGCAATTGAACTTAAATATAAACAGTTTGCCTATATGGACAATGAGCATGTTCTAAGCAAGGCTCCGGGAAATATCGCCCTGTTAACTGAAAACCTGCCTAATACATCTCACTTTGGTTCGTTGTTAATCAGCGGTCTGGAGAAAAGAATCAGTGCGGAGGGATACAATCTCTCGATTCATATCGTGCGTGAAGACGATCAAGATACACTTACACTTCCCAACAATTTTGATATAGCCAAAGTAGACGGCATTATTTGCATTGAATTATTTGATCTGGAATATACACAGCTGATTACCGATCTGGGCATCCCCACCATCTTTATCGATTGCGCTTCCAACATATGTTATCCCGAATTCCAAGCAGATTTGCTACTCATGGAGAATGAACATAGCATCTACCAGTTAACCACAAAATTAATTGAGAGCGGCTACACAAGTATTGGATTCGTTGGAGATTACAATCACTGCAAGAGCTTTAATGAACGATGGGTTGGATATCACCGTGCTATGCTGGAGGCGGGGTTGCAGGTCGACCCGTCCCATTGCATCCTGGACAATGATCGCCTGTGTTTCTCCAAGCCAGGATGGTTGAACCACCGAGTGGCCGAGCTGGCATCCCTACCTTCTGCTTACGTATGCGCTAATGACTTTATAGCAGTTGATCTGATCAGGGCGTTAAAAGATAGAAATGTCGCTGTGCCACAGGATATTGTGATATGCGGATTCGATAATGCACCCCAATCTCGAATTATTGAGCCAGCATTAACGACGGTTCATATTTATAGCAATGAGATGGGCATTAAGGCTGCGGAGATGCTGTTATCCCGGATTAATAGCCCGACACAGCCGTATCAGGTCTCCCACATTGTGACCAAACCCATCATCAGGGAGTCCACACCAGCAATCATGGCCGATCATTCTCAGATGGTTCATAGTTCTGCAAAATAAAAAAAAACGTATGTCTCACGAGTAACAGCTCGTGAAGCATACGTTTTTTGGTGGTTTTGATTGGGTTGGATGAGAATTCCATCCTATCCATCGCGGCCTAGAAAAAAAATCATCTCGCGATTAGATCTCTTTCAAGATGCCTTTTACAAGTCCGATAAAGGTTGTTTTCACTTGCGCAGCCACTTCAATAACTTCATCATGACTTAACGGCTGATTCAGAATACCACAGGCCATATTGGTCAGACAGGAAATGCCTAGTACCTTCATACCGCCATGAATGGCAACAATGGCTTCAGGTACCGTCGACATCCCCACTGCATCCGCACCCATCGTACGAATCATGCGAATCTCCGCTGGTGTCTCATATGCCGGGCCACTCCACCATGCATAGACACCTTGTTGCAGGCCAACATTCTGCTCTTCTGCAACCTTAAGGGCAATGCTGCGCAGTTCGCGATTGTATACCTGTGATACGTCTGGGAAACGAACACCCAGTTCGGCGTTATTCGGTCCCATCAACGGGTTATTGCCTACCAGGTTAATATGATCTGTAATGAGCATCAGTTGACCCGGCTCAAAGCTTGTGTTGATGGCTCCGCAGGCATTGGTGATAAGCAATTGCTCGACACCCAGCGCCTTCATGATCCGAACGGGGAAAGTCACTTCGTCTAGTGTAAAACCTTCATAATAATGAAGGCGGCCTTTCATCGCTACAACCGTTTTGCCCATCAGTTCACCAATAACCAATTCATTGGCATGACCAATAGCCTCCGATTGGGCGAAATACGGAATATCTGTATACGGAATAACGGTCGCATTTTCAATCTCGTCCGCGAGCGCTCCCAGTCCGGAACCCAGGATCATGCCTACGGCAGGTTTGGTATGGATTCGGTTTAATATGTAATCTCTTGCTTCCTGAATATGTGCGGATTGATGCATAATGATATCCTCCTGATGATCTGAATTGAGTAACGAAAACTGAGTTAATGAGGTGTTACTCATCAAGTGTAATGAACAATGGTCTTGATGTAAATGGAAGCTGTTCTATATCCAATTAAAAAACGACCCTATGCTCCAGGATCGTTTAAAAACATGGACATACCCTATTCCAATGTATATTTGTTTCTACTTTTCATGTAATCAATTGTCATGATCAGCAACAGCATCAATGTAGCAAACATCAGCGGTTTGGCAAAAGTACCTTCTTCAAAAATATAATAACTAAATGTAAAATTTCCGGCAAAAGTAATTAAATAGTTTCGGATGTAATCCATCTTCTCATCTCATTTCAGGAAAGAATTTGGTTCACTATTTCTTCAACCCTATCATAAACTTCCATTTAAATCCATATTTTTATCATCCATACAAATCAACGCCTTAATCATGCACGAGATAGCCCTACTGTACAATCTATATGGAGTACAGCAAAAAACCGGCCACATCGTGACCGATTCTCTCCACTTCCCTGATGTTCAGGACATAGGGTTAATGATACGCCAAAATGATTCCTTAGGCTGCAACTGCTGATCAAAAACAAAGGGCCAGTTTTTGCGTCCGCGTACCGGGAAATGGTCTAACCAGGTATAATTGTCCGCTACTCCCCAGAATGTCACAGAGGTAATGGATGATTTATACTCACGGAACAAATTAAAGATTTCTTCATATCGACGCTCCTGTAGCTCAGCCATCTCCGAAGTTGGCGCGGTGAGGTCCGTTCGACGATCCTCATAACGAAACACCGACATATCCAGCTCCGTAACATGCAACTGTACATCCAGTGAAGCATAACGCTCAATAGCCATTCGGATCTCCTCAATCGAAGGACCATGAATATTCCAATGCCCCTGCAACCCAATCCCGTGTACAGGCGCTCCCTTGTCAAGCAAAGACCGAACCAGATTGTAGATCTTCTCCCGTTTGACCGGATCTGTCTCATTGTAGTCATTATAGAAAAGAAGCGCATTTGGATCAGCTTCATGAGCCATACTGAACGCTTGCAGCAGATAATCTTCCCCCACCAGCTCTAACCACTTCGTATCCCGCATGAACAGGTCGGTCTTATCTTCAACAGCTTCATTGACGACATCCCACGCATATATTTGCCCCTTATACCGACCTACTACCGTATCAATATGTTGCTTCAAGCGAGATAATAATAGCTCTCTGGAAGCAGAAGCACCTGAGTTATCCTCAAAGACCCATTTCGATGTTTGATTATGCCAGACCAAGGTATGTCCGCGAACCGCAATCCCTTGGGCAACAGCAAAATCAACAATTTTATCCGCCGCCTCAAAATTATAACGATCCTCTTCCGGGTGAATTTCTTCAAATTTCATCTGATTTTCAGCCGTGATGCTATTGAAATGTTTGGCGATGAAATCCCCTTCGGACTGCAACATTCTGGTATGTACAGCAGCACCTATTTTGAACGTATTGGCATAAGCAGCATGTAGTGATGGAATTTCGGTTGGCATTTACAATTCCTCCCTGCCATTTTTTATCCATCATATCGTTTGTTGAATACGCTTACAATGAACAAATTATACTTCTTCCCCCTCATATTTAACTATTTATGATCCTCGGCCCTGTTCGCACAACAAAAACACCTCCACGTATGTTCCACTGCTCATCGCAACAGAACATTTCTCGGAAGGTGTTTTGTGATCGGATTTTCAGTTAAATTCAACTCATGTACCAAAGAGGGTATGAAGCGTTACAGCTTGTCCACCTGTAACAAGGTCACCTGTTTCACTGTGCATGCCGGGTTAATTTGCTCCTCGGACAGAATGTTCAGCTTGATGAGGCTTTTCAGCTTATGGCTGTCTACCTTGGATAACAATCGCCAGATGTCCGGGTCTGGAAGAGAAGCATACAGCTTCTGATCATCGTATTCCTTCCGGTTCTGAAGCACTGTTTTCACGGTGTAACCACCAACCTGCGTCTCATACACCCCTTGTTCTACACAATACGCGACAATCTCATCTCGTAGTACAGACAGCTGCTGCTCAATATCTTTTTGCTGCTGCTTCAGGTCAAAGTAAGTTTGTACTTTCTGCTCCATATCGATCACGCTCCCTACTATCATAGGTATGCGAGGATCGCTAGTTTAGGACTGGCTGTTTATTTTAATTAAAAAAAGTGGTCTTTCTATTACTTAATCGTATACTATCTCATTGTGTATCCCCGTATTACGATTGCAGCAGGTGTTCATTTAAATATGGATTATGGACAGCCATACTGTGAACCCTTTCCATTACATCTGGCCCCATGGGTACATCCCCAACACGCCTTAACAGAATCCAGCGCAGGCAAGCTATTGCTCCAAAAATCTGTTCCTCTTCCAGCGTGTACGTATAACTGGCAGAACGTGCAAATTGAGCGTGATACATCTCGCCGTAACTTTCTCCATTATAGATGTTGATCAGAAACACAGACCATGCCATATCGTACCTTGGATCACCATATTGCCCATTAGTCCAATCGATGATGGTGTAATGGTCGTCCATCTCAAGAATGTTTCCCAGATTATAATCGCCATGAATCAAGCGGTCCTGTCTGATCTGGACCTGCTGAATCAAGTTTGCCAGAAGATCATTTATATCGTCATGTAATTCAATTTGAGGAAAAAAGTATTGAACAAAATCGTACCTGAATATGTATTCTTCATCTTCACCAGTACCCACTTCATTCACCGGATAACGATGGACCTCCATTAATCGCTCAGCCAAATGTGTCAGTTTGGTTTGTGTTAATTGGGTAACGGGCTTTCCATCATAGCTCGTTAACAGCACTTGATTCTCTTGCTCGTCTAATCCCCAACCGTAGGGTTTGGAAACACGAATTCCACTTTGATAAAGCTTGGACAATAATCGATATTGTCTGGCGATATCCGGTTTGGAATCCTTGTCCCAGACTTTCAATACGTACCGCTGATCTTCCGTTTCAATTCTCATCACACTGGCTTCCAGTCCAGGTGGCAAGGAAATGATCTGATACTCCTGTTCAATCACCTGCTGGATATGTTCATCCAGTTCTATCCAATTCATCTGGCTAAGTTGAATTGTCATCGTTTCCCCTTCTTCCGTGTTATGAACGCCTCTCCTGGTTAGTCAGATATAATCAGGCCTTTGCCAATGACATTAGCGGATACCGGCTGCTTGCCCAATTCTCTCGCCCATACGGATAACTGTCCCATATGGTGAATCTCATGGGCAATCACATGTCGCATAACTTCTCCCCATGAATCTGTACTGGCCTTGCCAGCTGAGCGATGATCGATATAAGCTCTTTTTTCCATACTCGAATCCCAGGCTGTAACAAATGCCTCCACATCAGGACGTAACTTGCGATCGAGTTGCCTTACTGCCTCAAGATTCTGGTAGTTTGCAAAATCTTCTGCATCATCCGGTTTGCCCTGAAGCAACTGAAGCCAGCTCCACTCTACATCAATGATATGAAATAATGTTTCTAATATGTTGCCTACTCCGCCTGTGCGAGGCCGAAGCAATTCTTCAAGCGATACATCTTCACACCACGCATACCATTGCTCACGTACCATCCAGTTATAACGAAAGAATGTTTCCATTGGTATATTCCCCTTTATCGGCTATGTTTTTCAGAGAGCTTTGATCAATTCTGTATTGGCAAAGGTTTCATCAGAATGTTCAAGATCACCATAAATTCCGCTGACCTGATTGAATCCGGATTTGATCCAAAAACGTAAAGCATGCCAATTTTTGAGCGCTACGTTGATTCGAATTTCCTTGTAACCAAGTTTGGAAAATTGACGCGTCAACGCCTGAATTAATTCTTGTCCATATCCCTGCTTCTGGATCTCGCTATGGATATATAAAAATTCGAGATAGATCGAATCCTCGGAGGGATACCCATGGTACACACTTAACAAACCAATATAGCGGTCATCCTCATTCGTGCGAATGGATTGAATTCGATAATTCTCCAGCCTGCCTCCTGGCGGAAGGTGGCCTTCTTCAAAACATTCTTTCACATAGTTCCGATCATGCTCTTGTCCATCCCATTGATGCAAGTACCGACTGGTCTCATATATGGACTCAAGTTCAGGAATATCAGATTCTTCCACATTCGAGACAATAAGTCGGTCTGACTTCCATTCTACTGGAAGTTGTTTCATCGTAATCACTCCATCTTTATATTCTATATAAAGTTGCACTATTGAATATTTACACTTACCACTCCGATGACAGAACAACCTTCCGATCGCTGTTATCCCCAGATTTTTTTGATTCCTTTTATAAAGTTAAAATCCGGGGATAAAGGCGAACACTCCGCTTCTTCAGGTCCTTTCTGTCCTCTCCGTTTTGTGTAAATATTCAGTTCAATTTATTTAGTTAATTTCTTTTTTATATACAAGATTACATGAATTCCTGCATAAATAAACAGGACATTGAACAAATATAGAAGTACATTTAAATAGATGCCAGATATAAACCAGATTGTTCCCTCAGAATTAGCATAATGATAATCCGTAAAGAATCGGATCGGGAAACCATACTCTGTTCGGAGCGGTCCATCTTCAGTATGTAAAGTTCCAGGAATACATAGGATGGCTAATACAGCAAGCCAGGCTGATAGATTCATTATTCTTTTGTTAATCGTCAATACCTCTCCTCCTTATTCAACACTAACGGTATCTTCACCAAAATACGTCCCTTCCAACTTTTGATCCATAAAGTCTCTTAAGTCCTTTTGATCAAGTTTATATTTCGTATCTCTATTAAATCTGCTTTTTGTGGATACTATAATCTGTTTCCGATTGTATTGAATTGTAACTTCAGCGTTATGTTTTAATTTTAAAGCAATTCCTGCACTCATGCTTCCTGTGACATCATCTACTGGTATTTTGGCTGATTCCGGGGCTGCATTCAGCCAGCCGACTATACGGCTAATGTCTTCTTTACTTAACGTAACATTGTCAATGCTAACGTGTGCTCCACCGTCGCCTGTCCTGGTGTACACAACTATGCTCATCTCTGTGCTTATCACTTGATTTCTCGAAATCGGCTTATTTGGATCTGGATTACTCGTGATTAGAAAATACAGAAACATAATTGCCGCACCTATGAAAAACCAGAATCGCCTACGTATTCCTAGCATTACAGCGCATTCTCCGTATCCACCACGTTGGCAAACAGTCTCAGTACCGTATTGTGATGTGCAATAATCTGCTCTGCTTGAAGCGTCTTTGAATTCCATGTGCTGTGCGCATCTTGAACCAGATTGACCGTGTATCCCAGACTGTAGGCTCTGCGGCAAGTCGTGTCTACACATACCTCGGTCTGCATTCCCGCGAGTATCAACTCCGTCACGCCGTTTTCTTGCAATTTCAGATGCAGATTGGTTTCGTGAAATGAATCCGGTTTCTCTTTTTCGATCACGAGGTCACCAGCACTAGGTGTAATGGACGGATGAATGACCCATCCCGGAGTTCCTCGTTCCAGTGGACTGCCTGCCCCTTCGCAGTGCTGGATATATATGATGGAATGCCCTGCTTCACGGGCCCTGGCAATTAACACCTGGATCTTCTGAAGCAATCGTTCCCCCTGATATACGGGATCTGCTTCATCAAACATCGCTACCTGTACGTCAATGATGAGAAGTGCACAATGCGTTGTCATTTTGCTTTCCTCCTGACAAATCAATTTAATTCAACTCTTTTTTCTTCGTACCTTTAACAAAACTTCCAATCCCATATCAATCAGTACAAATAGGATAGCGGCAAGAACGCCAAATAAGGTCAGAACTAACGTCTCTTTGAAATCCAAGATTGCTTCTCCTGCGCCCATGACCAGATAATAGATGTACATGCCTAAAACTCCAGCACATGCATAGCCTAATATCCTCGTACTTAGATACAACACATGATTAGAGAATTGTATTCGGCTGAGCAGGTAGTCCAGCAATATCGATAAAGGTAGCCCGATCAACAGGATCAAGGGAGTCGCGTATACCAGATAAATAAGAATATAAAAATCAAAACTGTAGGATTCATTCATCGATATGAGACTTGCAGCCAAAGTAAAACAAATGATGGTTAGAACGGTTGTCATCAGCTTTCTTCCCATGTTCATCTCATCACTCCAATACAGTTATCTCTATTCATTGGATGTGCTCATGCGTCAGATTTTGCCGGTTGCCATCCGATATCTTGAGACCAACGATGCGCTCTCTGTAATATGCTCCACACCATTGGTCCTTTTCCTTCAACATATTTGGGACGCTGATCTTTATACAGTGACATAAGTCTGTGCTTTTCTTCTGCATAGTTCAAACAATCTTCTGGATGCTCCCTTAAATAGTCTCTGAACAGCAAGGTCATCTGCTCGGAGAAACTACCTGCCTGTCTAACGTGTATATGTATCCTTCTGCTTCCGGGCACTTCCCGAAAGTAACGTTTAGTCTTATCTGGATTTTCTGCTCTGAATACAAATCCGACGGTTTCGATCTCACGTTTGTAGTCCAACAAATTTTCATACTGCGAAACAGATAGTTGTATATCTATGATGGGTTTGGCGTCTATTCCCACAATTGAAGTGGACCCAACATGATCAATCCGCACGGCCTTTTCTCCTAACGCTTCTCTTAATTTCGAACCCGTTTCGAGAAACAAATTACGCCATGCCGGATCATACTTTGCAATTCTCCATTGATCCTCCATACAACTCCTCCTTGGTTATCCAATCAAGCTTTATAATTAAATAACACGTTCTTTTAACCTTTTGTTACATGTAGATTATTTAGTGATGCCATATTGATATCATGCAAAATCATCATTGTTTATCCCTAGTTCTATTTGTTTTTTGGATTCAATCATGTATTCGTACACATCATCAATTTCTGTTATCCCTTTAATTTTCTCTTTTAACAGTTCAATAATTAATTGATTTTCACTCTCTCGCATCTTTATATCTTTCAAATAGTTATCGTTATAGTCATTCATAAAATCTAATTTGTTCTTATAAAATCGAAATCTCTCCAAAACATATACTTCCTTAAGATTAATAAATAATGCTACAAAATCCTTAAAGTTTCTGGCAACTAAAGTTACTTGATTACCAAACGCCGTAGGTTGGATAAAGATAACCGGAGCTTCTTCCAAATCACTAATGGATCTGTTAAACGTGAAAAAAGCAAAATGGTCACCATCTGCCCCTGTTCTTCCAAATATAATGGCATCATCTGGCGTACAATAGTATCGATCATCATCATTGTTAAAACTAATATAAAACCCCACATAATCATGAAGGGTCGCATCATGTTGTTTACGTAATTCCTTATCTATTCGAACGATGCCTTCTAATGATTCCGGCATTTTATAATGTACTTCCACGTTTGCATACCTCTCTTCTATTGGCATTGATTAATATATCTATATTTTGACACAAATTAAAAAAAAGAGAAGGACCCTTAGGCCCTCCCCTTAACTTCTTAATGATAATCACACTTGAAATTTGTAAACTCAGCTGAAGTATCTTGCCCGCTCGCGTATAACCCAATAAGTACGCCCGTAAAACCTCCTGCCACCTCCGAGGATAGGTATCTCGTCTGTGCCGTGCCCAGCAGAACCTCTTCACCATCTGCTGCTTGAAACAGGAAACTGTAGCGTTCTTGGCTTGATCGGATCACCAGCGTTGCATACTGTTTATTTCCCAGATCCACTTCATGTTCTATCGATTTGATATCACCGATATTTAGACGCTCGACCACCTTATAACCGTTCTGCTGCCCACGAATAGCCACTTCATAATGATGATTCTCATCCATGTAGATCGTGATCCCGGCTTCTCCAATTGTCAGACTAATATCAACTGAAATTGTTGCATTAAAGTCTTTTTGACGTAGCCCGATGAACGTCGGGGATGCCGGAACGTCCAGCGTTACATCGGTTCCTGTTAGCGTAAGCTTGTCTGATTCGAGCTGGTAATGCTCTGTATTTGGATGACGAAGGTAACACCAGTCGAGGTTCCAGTCTGTATTTTCAAACGTATAATTCTTCTTATCCTGCTGGATCACCGTATCCGGGATACGATTGGTCTCAAAACTCGTCAGTGTTGTGCCTTCATGCCCGGCTGTAAACCATCCGTCTTCACCAAACGTAATTGGAGTCAGAAATACTTCTCGGCCCAGATGATGGTACGTAGCCCATCTGCCAATCTGTCGGAATCCCAGGTGAAAGAGCCACCAGTTCCCCCGATCATCCTGAACCACATCACCATGCCCTACTCCCTGGAGCTCATATCCGCCCAGATTACGGTTGGTTAGAACTGGATTTTTCGCATAGGCCTCGAACGGTCCTGAAGACGAAGTTCCCCGGGCATACGTTACCATGTGACCATACTCGGTGCCGCCTTCGGCTGCAAGCAGGTAATAATAACCGTTCATTTTATAGAGATGCGGACTTTCCAGATATCGTCCACCTGTTCCGTTCCATATCGAACGACTCGGGGTCAGTTTGCGGCCAGTTTCAATTTCAAGCTCACACTGAACAATTCCGCCAATGCCTTCATCATCCACCCCGTTACTCATAAACAAGGTTTTTCCATCTTCAAAATACAAATCGGGATCAATCCCGCCTTGATCCACATAAATAGGCTCAGACCATTCTCCGTAGATATCGTCCGTCCAGACATAGAAATTCTGATGCGTCGTATCATTCGTTGTGACCATATAAAAACGCCCGTTATTGTGCCTGATGGTTGGGGCAAATACACCCCCGGAGCTATTCACCGTCTCGAGCTGAATTTGGCTTTTACGAGTCAGGCAGTGACCAATCTGCTTCCAATTCAGCAAATCCTTGCTTTCAAAGAGCGGTACGCCCGGAAAATATTGAAAAGAACTACACACCATATAGT
Organism: Paenibacillus sp. FSL R5-0701; assembly: GCF_037973995.1. NCBI lineage: Bacteria > Bacillati > Bacillota > Bacilli > Caryophanales > Paenibacillaceae > Paenibacillus > Paenibacillus sp. FSL R5-0701. The sequence continues at coordinate 5,309,005 of NZ_CP150230.1, forward strand.
AGGTATCGTACACCTTAATCACACTAGGGTCTGGATAAAAACCTTTCACAACAGGGTTATTGTATTTCATTACTCCACTCCATCTCTTATTATAAAATTCACATATATAAGAATTCAACTTGGTAACAACTACAAAAATTAAACACCATCGGGCATTAACTTGCAATGAATCTGGATTGCATCTTGGAGTTAATTTCATTAAATTAATATATATGTGATTTTAGAAGATTGAGGGTAGGGAGTTGTAGAGATGATCAAAGCAAATGGGGAGCCCCAGTTCCTTCCTTTATATGAGGCGCTGGCAAGCGAAGTCAGATGGAGAATCATGGATATGATTGCAGATCGCGAAATGAATGTGAAGGATATTGCGGCAGCCCTAGAGCTTAGCCCCTCCATTGTCACGATGCATATTCGCAAACTGGAGGATGCGGGTCTAATTGGGAGCAGACGAGTTCGGATAAACGGAGGGACGCACAAATTATGTTACCTCAAGCAAAATCAGATTGAGATCGAGCTGCCATCCCCAAGCCAAACTTCACGAACCAGAGAACAGACGATAGCCGTGGGACACTACACTGCTTTTGATATTCACCCTACCTGTGGGCTAGGAACACTTGAGAAAGAAATCGGCGTATGGGACGATCCACGTTACTTCCTTGATCCTGAACGTGTTCACGCCGCTATCTTGTGGTTTGGGAAGGGCTATGTTGAATATAAAACACCTAACTTTGTACTACCGGATCAGACAACTGATGCTATTGAAATTTCGATGGAACTGGCGTCTGAAGCTCCGGGATTGCGAGATCATTGGCCTTCGGATATTCGTTTCACCTTCAATGGCATTTCACTTGGAACGTGGACAAGCCCTGCCGACTTTGGCAGAGCAGCACGCGGCAAATATACGCCGGAATGGTGGCATCGCAATGTGAATCAGTATGGATTATTGAAGACCATCCGCATTGATGCCTCCGGTACGTATATGGATGGTGAGCGGATGTCAGACGTTACTCTCGCGGATATTAAGCTTAGCGAACCGTTCTGGACGCTTCGCTTCACAGTTGACGAGGAAAGCCCCAACGTAGGGGGATTAACGATCTATGGTGCCGGTTTTGGTAACCATGATCAGGATATTGTTATTCGTGTACTTCAGATCTGAAGTAACCACTGAGGGGAGGTGGTGATATCATCAGATCTGGCATTAGAAAAATAACCTGTCTATGTGTTAGCAATCATTTTGTGTCTGGAACCACTTTCTTAGCTGATTCATATGAGCTTGATGATAACGGTTATGGTCAGCCATATGCCATAATCCCCAACGTACCGTAGCTTGCTTTTCGTTCTGATGTCCAAAAGTAACTACTCGATTTAGGTCAGCATCTGCTACTTGTGTGCAGGTTTTTTTCAGAAGGGTTAATATACCCTCATATTGAGAGATAAGTATGTCACGTGACACACCTTGAACCAGCGGAAGTCTATTATTTTCATCAATCATGGGACCATATTCCTCTATTAATGGCTGCGGAAGGGCAACTCCCTTTATTCTATAAACCCAATTCATATCAACAAACGTAATATGTCGTATTAATTGAGCTGTACTATTAAACTGGTTCTGTTCCCCTTTGTAATCTACCTCTTCTTGCGACATCCCCTCAGTAATCGATTTAAGTCGCTCACTATTCTCTCTTACTGCCGAAAATAACATTCCAACAATAGGTTCCATATTTGCTTCACCTTGTAAATCGTAAATCATAGCATCCCTCCTCGCTTGAATACATGTCTATTTCGCTGACTCTCTGTTCAGTCTTTGATTTAATTCCCAGATTGCTACTCTATTACTATCCCATTTAAGTATTTCACGAGCTTCTTCATAAGCCACCCATTTATATTCTGAGTGCTCATTGGATAAAGACAGATCCATTTCATCCAGTTCTACTCCAAAGCAATACTCAGGAATAACAAATGTATCAGGTCCCCACATAAAATAACCAACCACATCTACCACGGAGTGAGTCGATCTTGAATTAAGACTCCTGTATTTACTATTTAAAGGGATACCCGCCTCTTCAAATGCTTCTCTCATAGCTGCTTCTAATGGTTTTTCTTCATCTTCCCCTCCCCCAGCTATGCCCTGCCAGTAACCTTCTCTTGATCTTCGAAAGATAGCGTATGCATAGTCATTTGAATCTTTCAACCTGGTATAAGGAAAAACTAATATTTGAAATGGTGCTCGAGACACAAGTACATCCCTCCTCTTTACCCTCGTTCTTTTAACAGGTCCTTAATCTCCCTTAACTCTGATAATATTTCTTTGGTGTGCTGGCTATTTTTTGAGTTATCTATTCCAACTTTCACAACATAAATACCGAGGAACAGATACACCACCAACATAATGATCATTCCCATGTATATCTCTCCTTTCCAAAGTAGCAGCACATTGCTACGAACGTTTACTATCCTCTCTCTCCAACTGATTGCCATGGAATGCCTTCAAAATAAAAGCCCGATCTGGAACGTTCAACCGTTCATACGATTTCAGATACTCCCTGTTGTCATATGGAACGCCAATGAATTTCACATCCACTTTGCCCTCTTGGAGATCCACGATCCCATATCTGGCAATGGCAAGGTCGTTACAGCCTAAAGCTCCCGGATTCAGATATACTCTTTGATCTGTCTTATAATAATGAAGAATATGATAATGACCAAAACAAACCAAATCAAGGGCCGTCCCCTGATATCTTGCATCCAATTTGGTTCCGGATGGTTCTTTATCGATGACATCCAACTTGTCGTTGTTCATATGATAGTGAGTTAAAAGGAACCGATGTCCTTCTACCTCTTTTTCAACGAATTTCGGTAGAGCTTGAATTTTCTTGATCGATTCTGCACTCAAATGCCGACCAATCCATTCGTGATGCTCGGTCATGCCTTTGTGCCCTTCTAATGGACCCTTATTTTGAAGCAAACTCAATACGGCCTCTTCGTGATTTCCCGAAATCGCTATCATATTTTCGCGGCTGTACAACATCTCGATCACTTCATTGGAGTAAGGGCCAATACCGATCATATCCCCCAAACAAAACGTATGCTCAATGTCTTCTCTGGAATCAATATCAGCCAATACCGCTTGAAGCGCAGGAACATTCCCATGAATATCGGTTAAAATGGCAACCTTCATTGTGATTCCTCCTCAGGAATATACATCGTCTGAATCTCCTGTACGCCGGGAATAAAGCCCAGATTCAGATACACGGACTCCGCATCATTTCCTTGCATCACATACAATCGTAGAACGGGATACTTACCCTTAAGTTCATTTAATGCTCTCTGTAACATCAGTGTAGCAAGCCCTCTTCCTCTATAGGCCGGCCGAACCCCTATGCTGTATACGGCAGCCTGATTATCCTGCAGACAAAGACGACAGTTGGCAATAAGCTGCCCCGTTTCCTTATCGTATAAAAGTGTAGATGCCTGAGTTAGAATCTCATTCGTATAATTAGGGTCATCATTTGGAATAAAATCTGCGTACGTGGTATGTTTTCTTCGTGTAGCTTCAAGACTTCCTGCAAAACTCTCCAGGTCACATTGAGCAATCTCATCTTCATTCGCATATTTTCTATTTCCGGTTTCACTTTCAATAATCTCTGGACTAATCACGGTTACCCTGCTGTCCCATTCGATTTCAAAATGATCTGTCGGCCGCTGCATCCAGCGACATCTGAACTCCACTGGCCAGAATCCAGCTCTTGCATATAGATCAACTTGGTCTGGAAGAATCTCAAAGGTCAGAATACGTTTGGTGCGATCCGACCACTGTAATAATTTATGCTTCAGAAGCTTCAATACCTCAAAGCACTGCTGGAATGGCGGGACAAAAAATAAATGATACATCCGGTTAGGCTCCATTCTCACGCCACCTATTTTGCTTTCACCTTTGTAAATCCAGTACGCACTGATCTTGGAAGAACTGAACTCTTCTTCTCTGAAAAATCCGACATAACGCATATCATAATAAACCGTGCAATATAATCCCCATTCGGCAAAATCAGCTTTGCGAATCGAATATTCATCCGACAGATCATATTGAAGAATATCTGTAGACCACTCAGTTAACCCCATACGTCATTCCTCCTTAATTCTAATTAAATGAAAAACAATCAAATCATTTTTCTATACGCCACCCCGTGAACATGAATTAACACCTGCTGTGCTTCCATACGTTCGAAGAAATCCAACATGTCCTTAAACGGATTCTCGAAATACGAAGACTACCAAGGAAAACCTCTAATGTCTGCCCTGTTTCTGTATTCTTGAACATACAGTGCTCGCCGTGAACATCAAAATACCAATTTCCCGTTAATTCTTCTTCTCCGTGGATTACATCCGCATTGGTCAGCAGATGGTACGCACCTGCGAGGATTTCCGCCCGATCAGGCTGATCGGTTTCCAGTATCAGTTGGTCGATCAATTGCCGCGCGATTTTTTTGGTACATATCCATCACAGCCAACAATTCTTCCGTAATTTCCTGCGTTATCGCCTTCATAATTTCAGATCCTTTGCCCTTTCCAATGAAGATGAACTGCCAGACCTTGCGGTTAGCAAGGATATAATAACGTATCCAAAAAGTTGAACCGTAAATACAATGACAACAAACTCAACCATCATGCTGTTCGCTGCATTAAAATCATTCACAAGATCCACGAAAATCTTCCCAGGCCGGGATAATACATCCCACGAATTCCACCGATTAAATCTACCAATGTATACGCCTATACTGCTCAATAGCAAAATAACACCGACAACCATCATACTAATGTACTTATTTATTAATTTGTTTAACATTTCGTGGATCTGAATGATCGAACAAGTCGAGAGCAGCAATCCGATGATCGCTACGGCAAACGTCAGGGTGAGTCCATACCAAAAATCAATATTAACCCAAAATCTAACTTCCCCTTGAGCATCAAAATATCTGAATGAATGCAGAATCTCCGTAAAAAGGTAGGCCGCATTGGGCAGAAAAAAGAGCCATACTCCACACATCAGCCCCATACATATCATGCTCGTTGTGGTTAATTTCTTATTAAATATGTATCTAATGCAGGATGAGATGATGAATGGTACCCATGCCAGGAACATATCCCAACTTAAAAATCGATACATATTCGTATCTGATTGGGCACGTAAATACATCACAACACCTAGACAACAAAGAGTAGCCACGAGCAAAGTAACGATGAGTCGGAGGTCTTGAACCGGATGTTTGTTATCTTTCATTTCTTTGCTTCTACTTCCTTTTCGTTGATGAATGTTATAAGTTATAAATACTTTTTAAATGCCTTGCTGGATTCTCCGTTGTACCCCAATTTTGTATAAAAGTGATGTGCTTCGTTTCTGGATGATCCGCTGGTTAGAAACACCTTCACACAATTTTTCTGCACACATACATGCTCTATATGTTTCATCAATTCTGATCCGTATCCCTTGCTCTGCACATGTTCTGTAATGATAACCCGCTCAACTACGCCGAATGGTCTATTTTCCACCAAAGCATCCAGACAAATATGTAAATGAGCCGTGCCGATCACCTGATCACCCATTTCATAAACGAACAAGAAACTGTCTGGATTATTACGAACTTCTTCAATACGCTCTGCAAGCACCTTCGTGTTTAAGTTGTTCGGCAGTAATTCTTTATACAACCTTTCAATAACTGCTGCATCTCTAGCTTCCGCTTCTCTTATCATCAAACTCCCCCTCCTTGAGGTCTATCCACTAGATTTTCTTGATCAATATAATCTCCAAAGGTTGTGTATCCAGCAACAGAGCCCCTGCATCAACATACCCCAGCTTTCGATAGAAATGTTGGGCATGTTCGTCTGATTGCGTTGAAGTCATCACCGTATCGAAGCCTTGTTTCTTCATTAAACTTTCCCAGTGATGCACCACTTTTTTGCCATATCCGCCGTTTCGATAGGGTTCATCAATCCAGATCATATTCATGAAGGGAAGGTTGTCCCAAAAGTACCCGTACCTCATCCATCCAACTCTTGATCCCTCGTCCTCGTCCCATAGGATGAATACTTCTTTCTCACTAATCTTCATTTTCACAAGTGGCTGATGGATATGCCGATCTCTTTCAATGATATAGTCGTAGTCGGCTTCCGTTGCATATTCAATCTTCATTGGAACTGCCCCCTTCATTAACTACGTCCATCATAACCCAAAATGTGGTATATGCGAACAGTTCCTTCCTCTTTTTCTCCCACACAAAAAAGCCACGGTTTCCCATGGCTCCAGCCGCTCTATTTTCCTCAATCCGATGTCGATCCGCTGACCAATTGCCCCTTGTACCATACGGCCTGCCGCGCAGATCGCCGTGCAACGGCTTCCGCCGAACAACTTGCATGCACCAATACAAAACTCGCGGTGTCGCCTACCTTCGGCCAGACTTGTTCCCCTTGTGAATCCAGCGGTGTAATACCACCTGTTACCCATGCCAAAGATTGAGACAAGGACAATTCGTCACAATATCCGTACAGTTCTGCGAAGCGTCCTGCTTTCTCTAACAGATCTCCATTGCCAAAAGGAGACCAATGATCCGTCAGGCTGTCTGTTGCCAGCTTCACGTTCACGCCCATACGGTGGAGCATGGGAAGAGGCATCATCGTTCTGCCCATGGGCACCGTGGAAGCAATGCTCATCCCGAGCGAAGCCATTCGCTGCGCCATATCTTCTGCTTCCTGCTGCTCTGCGCGGGCGAACCAGAACGCATGACTCACGGTAACTTTACCCTGAAGCCCTGCTGCTTCGGTCAGATTAGCCAGTTCCAGCAGCGTTTGTGTGCCGGCCTGCCCTCCATCATGCAGATGTATGTCTATACCCGCCTGGTGCTGAACAGCCAGTTCAACCATGGCGTTCAATGATTTCTCAATCTGTTCATCCACCGTATGAGGATCAAGACCGCCCACATGCGTTGCACCTTCCTGCATAGCTTGGGCCATAAGCTCCACTAAATTCGAGCGAAGCAGTCCATGTTGCGGAAAAGCCACGATCTCCGAAGAGATTTTACCCGAAAATGATTCCAGAGCCTGCCTTGTCGCTTCCAGTCTTTTCAATCCACTGACGGGTTCTATATTACAATGACTACGTACATGAGTGGAGCCGTATCCCTGGATCAAGGTCAGAATACTCTCCGCTTGACGCTGGGCATCTGGTAGCAGCTTGGGCAACAGAACCTTCTCTTCTTCAATACGTTCGAAAATACTGGAGATACGTTTAACGGCTGTCCACGGCCCATCGTAGTAGGTTTTATCCAGATGAATATGTGCCTCCTCGAACGAAGGTAACAGCAGAAGTCCCTTGGCATCTACTTGTGGTAGATCGCTAGACAGCGGGTTGTTTCCTTCCACAATATCCGCAATCACTCCATCTTCAATCCGCAGATGAGCGGGGCTTGTCCGTGTCCCCGTCACCTGTTGCCCTTCCCGAATATAACTCCGCTCCACAGTCACGTTTGTTAACCAATAAGCCTGCTTCATCATGTCGTCCCTCTTTCCTTACCCGGCATTACGTCCCCCGGATACCAATTGATCTATGATCCATGGTACCATACGGTTTCACCGGGCAAAAATACGTAAAAGGTTGGTGTTCTATATGCGGAACGTTTGCATTACGCTACCTTACATACATGCAAAAAACAGGCACAATATGTGCCTGCCCTCTATAATCGCCTTAATCTTCTTGATTACGCGAGTCTATTAGAAATGAAACCTCGCATGCCCTCCATCGGTCACGCCTTCAATCTGTTCGATATCCAGCAGTCTGCGCTTCATCTCCAGGCCTCCCCGGAACCCGGTCAGCTTGCGATTAGCCCCAATAATGCGGTGGCACGGTAGCAGAACCGGAATTGGATTGGCTCCATTTGCAGCACCAACCGCTCGCACAGCCGAAGGTCTTCCAATCGCAGCGGCAATGTCACCATAGGTCCGAATTTCACCGTAAGGCACACGCCCTAACTCTCTCCATACCTCCTGCTGGAAGTTCGTTCCGATCAAGTCCAGTGGGATCGCTTCTGTATAAGTCATGGGCTCTCCTGCAAAATAGGACTGCAACCAGTTCATCATACCTGTTTGTTTCAGAGCATCCTCGTTCTCTTCCAGTTCCACGCCAGGTGCAACTTTCTGTATCCAGCCGTTCCAATCTTCCAATGTTTCGTTGGGCATAACCACTCGGCACAATCCCTGTTCCGTAGCGAGCAGCACCCATGGACGACCGTCCAACTGCATCGTGGTGTACATCAACTTATTTCTCATTCGTTTATCGCCCTCTCCCCGGTGGAATGCTTCAAGTTAGGACTAAGAGGTAACCTGCCTCTTCACCTTACGTTTCATACTGCGGATGATCTGCTTGCTCTCCGGATCAACGCGATAAGATTCCGTTATTTTCTGAAGTGCCTTATTATACGTAAAATCGTCCAGGCTATTATGGTTCAGATAACGCATAGTCACCTCAGGTTGTTTCACATAAGCCATTGAGATGGCCCAAGCAACTGCCATTTTGACATAATACGCCTCGTGCCTAATCTGATCCAATGCGGATAGAACCTGATCGATATATCGCTCATTCAGATAAAAATTCAACAGCATTACCACACCAAACCGGATTTCATATTCCTGATCTGATCTCAGATAGGGCTGCAAGAACGCCCACATGGGCTCCGAATGAACCTTCGTATATTTCAGTCCCGCACAGAAGCTGTCACACACCGACCAGTTGTCAATCTTGGGTACAAATGTTTCAATAGCCTTTAACAGTTCGTCCAGATCAGCCTGTACATGTCCAATGACCATCGCTTGCAACATCACTTCTTCAAAATATTCATCCTCTGCCGTTTCCAGATACGTGCGCCAGTCCCCGGCGGCAAGTTGCTTGGCAATTTTTCGTAAGGCTGGCAACCTGACACCTAGTACATTCGTGATGTTGGGAATAAGTGCAGCCGAGAATTTCTGATACTCCGGCTCAACCATGCTGAGCAATTGTGTTCTGATATCTACTTCCACTAGCGCATGTCCTCCTCGTCTGTTGCTGTACAACAAGTATATCCTTGCAGCGGCTGTTTGTAAGCCCATATCGAATGTTTGAGCAAGATTACAATATCCATTTTGGATATTCTCTTTTTCTCGATTTTGTTTAACCGCCAACCCATTTCGTTTAAAAATATGAAGCTGACCGTTTAGAAAGGAGTGTCGATATGAACGGACCTCATACCAAGAAAGATTTCTCCGTGGAGGAGATCACCGAACAACTCGTGCAACATGTACAATCCCGGAACCTTCCCGATTTCTATAAATTGGTGAAAGAACTGCATCCCTACGACCTCTCACTTGTATATAAAAAGTTCCCTGAAGAAGAAACCAATCGGTTTCTGCTCCTGTTCAAACCCGATGCTCTGGCGGATCTCGCCGAGACCTTGAAGCTGCACGAACAGATTCAACTGTTTGAACGACTTGGGCCGGAACGAACACTTGAAGTCATGCAGCAGATGGACAAAAGTGATCTGATTCGGTTCATGCACGATTTACCCGCCAAACGCAGAGAAGAATTGCTGTCCAACATGAATCTGGATCACTCTGCCATTATCCGATCCGTGCTTAATTACCCGCCGGAGACGGCAGGACGCATCATGACAGATCGGTACCGGACCCTGCTCTCCCACGAGACAGCAAAGGAAGCCCTACGGCAATCGCAAGGCACCATGCATATCTCCCCCTCCAGTTACCTCTATGTGACCGATAATGAAGGCAAACTGGTCGGTGTTGTGAGTTATCGATCTCTTGCCTTGGCTGACGATAAGACCCAGGTTGAAGAACTGATGACCCGGCGGGTGATCCATGCAACGGTAGATATGGACCAGGAAGAAGCAGCACAGCTTCTACAGCGTTATGAGTTTATTGCACTTCCGGTGGTGGATGAAAATCACAGGTTATGCGGTATCATTCAGATGGATGATGTCATCGATATTATTATGGATGAAGCCAGTGAAGATTTGGCCAAGATGGGGGGCGGCAGCAAGGATATCGACTTTGATACCAAACCACTTGTGGCCGTCAGACGCAGGCTTCCCTGGCTCATATTGCTTCTCTTGATTGGATTAATCTCGGGAAGTATCGTGGATTTTTTCGAAGATACACTCAATCAGGTTGTGGCATTGGCATTCTTCATGCCGATGATCGCAGGTATGACCGGTAACACAGGAACGCAGTCTCTGGCTGTTGTGGTACGCGGACTGATCGGACGCAAACTCGACAAAGCCACCGTACTCGCACTGATTGGTCGGGAGATCAAGGTAGGCATAATGATTGGCTTGGTATGTGGATTGCTGATTACTGTCATCGCTTATTTCTGGCAAGGGGACTGGCTGCTGGGCGCCATTATTGGGGTATCTCTGTTCCTCACTCTTGTCATTGGTACACTGACCGGTACATGCATCCCGCTTCTGCTTAGCCGTTTCAAAGTCGACCCGGCTGTTGCCTCTGGCCCGTTAATCACCACATTGAATGATATCTTGTCCCTGTTTATCTATTTTGGAATCGCCACACGTTTCCTCGATGCCTTGATGTAACTAAGTTGGGCATACAGCAAAACAGACCTGATCCTGAGATCAAGGTCTGTTTTTTCATTTTACCAAGTGTTACGCTGATCTTTTATTTTTATTATAGATATCAAACGCTACAGCGAGCAGTAGTACCAATCCCTTAATTCCCTGTTGCCAGTCAATACCGAGACCAATCAAGGACATCCCGTTATTCAGCACACCCATAACCAAACCACCGATGATGGCACCAAATACCGTACCTATGCCCCCTGAAGCGGAAGCACCACCGATGAAGCAGGCCGCAATGGCATCCAGCTCGAAGTTGGTACCCGCTCTTGGCGTAGCTGCATTCAGACGTGCGGCGAAGATCAACCCGGATACCGCCGCAAGTGTACCCATGTTTACGAAAACCCAGAAGGTTACCTTTTTTGTTTTGACCCCGGACAGCCCTGCGGCCTTCTCATTACCTCCAAGCGCATACACATGCCGTCCCATGACAGTTCGATTCATTACGAAGGAGTACACAACGATCAAGACAAACAGCAGGACCAGGATATTCGGAATACCTGCATAACTTGCGAGTACAAACGTAAACAGATTTGTCACAACAGCCACCACAATCAACTTGAGCAAAAACAGTCCCTGTGACACGACCTCAAATCCATATTTTCGCTGGGAGCGGCGTTCCCGCAGTTCATTAACGATGTACCAGACGGTGAGCACAAGACCCACAATAATGGATACCAGACCGAAACCTGAGAATTGAATGTCTGCCAGGAAGCCCGAGCTTATTTTCTGGAATCCACCCGGAAAAGGAGAGATGGACTGCCCCTCCAGCACGATCATCGTCAAGCCGCGGAACAGCAACATCCCTGCCAGCGTCACGATAAATGCCGGAATTCGCACATAGGCGATCCAGAAGCCTTGCCATGCACCGATCAAAGCGCCAACCAGCAAGGAAGCGATGACCGCAAGCCAAGCCGGAAGCTGCCAATCAACCATCATAATCGCGGAAACGGCACCAACAAAGGCTGCAATGGAACCAACAGACAGGTCAATATGCCCGGTAATAATGACCAGCACCATTCCGATCGCCAGCACCAAAATGTAACTGTTCTGCAAAATCAAATTTGTAATATTAATCGGCTTGAGCAACAGCCCGCCTGTAAGTACCTCGAACAAAAGCATAATCACTACCAAGGCAATAATCATGCCGTATTGACGGATATTATTTTTGAACAGTTTTGTTATCATTTCCATGCTTGCCGCCTCCAGACTTGGTCATATATCTCATCAACGTTTCCTGCGATGCTTGCTCCCGGCTGACTTCACCGGTGATTCGTCCGGCATTCATCACATAGATCCGGTCACACAGGCCAAGAACCTCCGGAAGCTCGGATGAGATTACCAGTACACCCTTGCCTTCAGCAGCAAGCCGATGAATGATCGTATAGATTTCGAATTTTGCTCCCACATCAATACCGCGGGTAGGTTCATCCAGGATAAGAATATCTGGTCCGGCAAAAATCCATTTGCTGAGCACCACTTTTTGCTGGTTGCCTCCACTCAGATTACCGGTCTTCTGCAAAATACTTGGTGCTTTGATGTTCATGCTTTTCTTCATCTTTTCTGCTACCAGTACTTCTTCACGCTCGTTCACTACTGCGTTTCGCGTCAGCTTGCTCAGACCCGTCAAGGAAATATTGCGCTTGATGTCATCCATCAGAATGAGTCCGTATTCCTTGCGGTCTTCTGTCACATAAGCAAAACCGTTCTGAATAGCCTCTGTGACAGTATTGTTGTGGATCGGTTTACCATTCTTAATGAGTTGACCCGAAATATTCCGGCCATAGGATTTGCCAAAGATACTCATGGCAAGCTCGGTACGCCCAGCGCCCATCAGCCCGGCAATACCTACAATCTCACCACGTCTGATATTCATATGGATCTGATCCAGTACTTTCCGCTCGGCATGATGTTCGTGATATACCGTCCAGTCCTTTACCTCAAGGATAACTTCACCTATGGTGGCATGACGCTCCGGATAACGGCTGGTGAGATCACGTCCTACCATTCCGCTAATAATCCGGTCCTCCGTCACTTTTTCCTTCTTCATATCCAACGTCTCAATCGTCTTGCCATCCCGTAAAATGGTCACGGAATCGGATACCTTGGATACCTCATTCAGCTTGTGTGAGATCAGGATACAGGCGATGCCCTGTTTCTTGAATTCCAGCATCAATTGCAGCAGGTTTTCACTGTCGTCCTCGTTCAACGCAGCGGTTGGCTCATCCAGAATAAGCAGCCGCACCTTTTTGGAGAGCGCTTTCGCAATTTCGACCAGTTGCTGCTTGCCTACCCCGATGCTGGATACCAGCGTGTTTGGATTTTCGCTCAGTCCCACCTTCGAGAGCAGTTCCCGTGTACCTACAAAAGTTTCCTTCCAGTTGACAATTCCTCTGCTCGCACGCTCATTGCCCAGATATATATTTTCCGCAATCGAAAGGTAGGGAATCAGGGCCAACTCCTGATGGATAATGACGATCCCCAGATCCTCGCTCTGCTTAATATCCTTGAACTCACACTTTTTGCCCTGAAATAAAATGTCGCCTTCATACGTGCCATGTGGATATACACCACTCAGTACCTTCATCAACGTAGATTTACCTGCACCATTTTCACCGCATATGGAATGAATTTCGCCTTCACGGACTTTCAGATTGACATTTTCCAGCGCTTTGACGCCAGGAAAGGTTTTGGTGATGTTTTTCATTTCCAGAATGATTCCGGCCATGGGATGTGCTCCTTTCATTTATTATTTCAGTCCGATTTCTTCCTTCGTGTAATACTGTGTACCAACGATATCCTGCTCCACATTTGTACGGTCCACCGAGATGGGATCCAAGAGATACGCCGGAACAACTTCAATTCCGTTGTTATATGATGTTGTATCATTAACTTCCGCCTGTTTTCCTTGCAGAATACTATTAGCCATCTCTACCGTCTTCTCCGCTAGCTTCCGTGTATCCTTGAACACCGTCTGCGTCTGTTCCCCGGCCACAATGGACTTGATCGAGGCAAGTTCGGCATCCTGTCCTGTAATAACGGGCAGCGGTTTGTTCGAAGTACCGTAACCAATCCCTTTCAAGGATGAGATGATACCAATACTGATTCCATCATAAGGAGATAATACTGCATCCAGATTATCACCCGAGTAATACGCACTCAGCAGGTTATCCATCCGTGACTGGGCCAGTGCCCCGTCCCAGCGCAAGGTCGCAATCTGGGCCATCGTCATCTGCTTGCTGCGTACCACCAGTTTGCCGGAATCGATGTACGGCTTCAGCACAGATATCGCACCATCGAAGAAGAAATAGGCATTATTATCATCCGGAGAGCCCCCAAACAGCTCAATGTTATATGGTCCCTTTCCTTCCTTGAGCCCGAGCTTTTGTTTAATGTAGGAAGCTTGAAGCACACCCACCTTAAAGTTGTCGAACGTGGCGTAATAGGTCAAGTAAGGCGTATTGCGAATGAGCCGATCATACGAGATCACTTGTATCCCTTCATCATGCGCCTTCTGGATTACATCCGTTAGTGTGTTGCCATCCACGGACGCAATCACCATCACATCCACACCTTTGGTGATCATGTTTTCAATCTGTGAAATCTGATTCTCGACCACATCCTCAGCATACTGAAGATCGGTCTTATACCCCTGCTCTTGAAACAGACGGACCATGTTCTCCCCGTCTCCCACCCATCGTTCTGATGATTTGGTTGGCATCGATATACCGACATATCCCTTGTCTTTGCTGCCTGGACCACTCTCTGCCAGATTGCAGGCCGAGAGCATCAAGGTCATCACCAGAAGCCAGATGAGCATTGCTCCTTTTTTCATATGAAGTTCCCCTTTCCTCACGTCATACGGTTCTGAATGAGTTATAAGATAACGCTTACAATACATGTAGTGCATCCTGTTGCTTGCTGTTCCTGTCTGAGACTAATGGTAGCATTCGAGATGCCGCAAGGTCTTTGCACGTTTTGAACCTTTTTTATAAAAATTCAACTTTTGATGGAAACGCTTAAAATACAAGTGTGACCCATGAGAAACCATACCAGAATCAAAAAAAGACATGCTCCACTTCGCTTCACACGAAGTAGAACATATCCATCTCATTTATCACACGTCTGAATGAACAACTGTAATGCGATATTTAATTCGCGGAAGGATGATAAGCTGTCCCCCCGTTCTTTCGATACTGCACTGGTGAAATGCCCATTGTTTTCTTAAACGCAGTGCTGAAATAATGCTGGGTATCATAACCTACACGCTCAGCTATGGTGTGGATCGGCAGTGTTGTTGAGTCCAACAGCTGTATAGCCTTGCGAATGCGAGCATGCGTGACAAGCGTGACAAAGGAATCATTCAGCTCTTTCTTCAGCACACGACTAAGATATACAGCAGATACTTGTAGACGGGAAGCGAGCGATTCCAGCGTCAGTTCCCGATCGGCATACTCTTCGTGAATAAGTTGTCTTGCCCTGCGCACCAGAGGCGACAACTGCACTTCCCCGTAAACCCGTTCACGGCAATGACGGTACGTATCAGGCGTTTCTTCCAGTGTCCCTGCATGTGTCGCCACATGAGCATGAATGGCAATATTCAGGCAAGAACTGATCTGTTGTTCCAATAGAGACTCTATTTCTTCAGGAGCTTCCTGCCACAGACACATGCCGATCAAGCCGCTTACGTCCCGAAACAGGACATGTGGCACGTCCCCCAGCAGTTCACTAATTATATTTTCCACTGCAAACAGAAACAACTGACGATCATTCTCTCTCAGTATCGTCTGACGAGCTTCAGCGGCAGGCCAGCGTACGACCCCGATCTGCACAGGTGGGACGGCGGGCAGCCGTAAAAACACAAGCTGCTCCGTCAGATCCCTTCCTTCAGCCTGCCCCTCCAGCCACTCCAGCATAAATCGCTGGCGAAGCAACGGGATATTACGTTCAATCTGATGAGCTGCCTGTTGTACATATGCCGTCCTCTGGTGCTCTTCAGTAAGTCGCTGATGCAATCGCTCAAGTGCAGCATATAATTGTTCTGCTTGCACAGGCTTCAAGATGTAATCCTCTACGCCAAGACGAACCGCCTCCTGCGCATATGCAAATTCATCATGTCCCGAGATGATCAGGTAACGACAGCCCGGGCACTTCTGCTGAAGGGCACGGATTAGTTCGATACCGTTCAGGAATGGCATATTCATATCAACGAGAACAATATCCACACCCAAGTCAGCCGCCCGTTCCAGCGCTTCCTCGCCATCTTCCGCTTCACCAACAACCTCCATCCCAAGCGTTGCCCAGTCAATGGCATCTCGAATCCCCTCACGAATGATCGGTTCATCATCAGCGATGAGCACGCGGTATTTCTTCGCCACATCGCTATCCTGCGTAATCTCCATTACCGTGGCTGAAGCGGGTGTCTCATCTGTTTCAGTGGAAGTTGTCACGGTCGACTTCATGAATTTTCCCATTCACTCTCCTGCCTCTCTTCGTTATTGATTTGCTTGGTTGGTGGGAGCTCCCGCATCAACGGATGAATGATGGTCACACTCGTTCCTTCACCTTCCTGGCTCTCCAGCACAATACCGTACTCGTCACCAAAGGACAGCCGGAGACGGGCCTGCACATTCAACATTCCATAACTTTTGCCTGTCATCCCAGGCGAAGACGCTTCCAAACTGGCCAAAGGAGCTTCGAGCAGCTGTTGCATCTCGGCAAGCCGTTCGTTGGACATTCCTGCTCCATTATCCTGAACGGTCAGCAGCAGTCTGTTATGTTCCAATCTGGCCTCCACCCGAATGTGTCCCGGCCCACGTCTGCCCTTGATTCCATGATAGATTGCATTCTCTATTAGGGGCTGAAGCAGCAGCTTTAACACAAAAAGGTTCCGCAGATCCTCTGGAATATTCAATGTATACTGAAGACGATCGCGGTATCGTGTCTGCTGAATTTGCAGATAGCTGGTCATATGCTCAATCTCGGAATGCAGCGGAATGTAATCCTGTCCTTTACTAAGCCCTATGCGAAATAATCGAGATAACGCGCCTACCATGCCGGATACATCTTCTGCACCCTCTTTGCGTGCCATCCAATGAATCGTATCCAGGGTATTGTACAAAAAGTGTGGTTTGATATGCTCCTGCAAACTTCGCATCTCAGCGTCACGCTTCTGCCGCTCCCGCAATTCATTAAGTGATATCAGTTCTCGAATCTGTGCCAGCATTCGGTTATAACTGTTGCCAAGCATGCCAATCTCGTCAGCGCGATCACTCCAGCGGCCTGGTCTGAGATTGCCGGTCTCCGCCCTGCGCATGTAGGACATGAGCCGAAAAATGGGCTGAGCAATGGAACGGGAGAACCATAAAGAGGCGCTCAGGCCAAACAAACACACCACAAATACAAAGCTAACCACGTAAAACTGGATTTGGCGTACTTCGGATATCGAGTCTCTTGTGGGAAATACCCCTACCGTTCTCCAACCCGTAAAGGTAGACGACTGATACATGAATAATAACGTTCCACCTTCTGTATCGGCGGTAAATGTTCCACTCTCACCGGAGGGGAACCAGTCTGTGGGAATGTGTTCTATTAGCGGGTGCTCCGGCTTGTATACACTTTGACCTTCTGCATCCGTCACCATCACATAACCGGATTTCCCCAAGGTTACATTACGGGCAGCCTGAGAGACGGACCTTAGTTTAAGATCAATCATAATAACGCCCCGCACACGTCCTGACGCTTCATCCGTTATGGAGCGTGCAACCGATACAATCTCATCATCCTTGTACCGTACATGTGTCGTGAGATTACGGTCTTTCGGCTGACCCAATACCATGAAGATGCCCGGATTGGCCGAAGCTTTTTGGTACCAATTTTCCTGGATCAGGCTCTGTTCCGCTCGGGGATACATCTCGTTGCTAATATAGTCACCACTTGCATTGACGAGAACGATCCCGGCGATTTCAGGATACAATGTTGTGAACCCCTGCAAGGTTTGTTTGATGCCATATAACCGATTTTGCTGTGTTTCGGTAATTGTGTCCATGTCCATCGATTCGATGCCTGCATCATCATTCGGTGGCATTTTGTCGTTCATAAAACCATCAATATCCGGGTCAAATGCAATCAGATAGGTCATATTTTGCAAATTCTCCATTTTGCTGTTCAGAGCTTCATTCACTTTGCCAATCAGTTGCATGGTATGCCCTTCAACCTGTCGCTCAACTACCCGCTCCACCGTCCAGTTCACAAGCAACCCAAGTCCTACGGAAGGTACAATGGCGAATAGCAGAAAAAGCAGCATCAGCTGGTAGCGAAGGGGCATATTACGCAAGCGTAAACGCCGAATCCCGTTCCTGAAAGTTGAGAGAATCGCTCTCCTGCTCCAATGCCCTGGACTCTTAAAATCCTCCTTGTTATTTGGCATAGTAATCATCCACATCCGAGCGTGTCACCACAGAGATGCCTGTGTCCACCATCACGGGAAGCGGTGCATTTTCACCGGATGAAGATGGGGCAGGAACCGTTAACTGGTGATGTAGATGGAACAGATATTGGAGTGACCAATATCCCATATTCCAGGTTCCCTGTGCAATTGTAGCTGAGATCGTACCGTTCTTGATCATATCCAATGTAGCCTTATTTGTATCAAACGAAATAATCTGCAACGGATGTCTGTCCCCGGCAGTTTGAACGGCTTCCCCCGCTCCTGCCCCTCCGGTAGCTTCAGTCACAAAAATACCCGCCAGCTCGGGATGTTCCTTCATCATTCTCTGTGTTTCGTCTCTGGATACCATCGCATCGCCGTGTCCGTCTGCAACTTCAACAATCTGCATGGAAGGGTATCTCTCCTTGATCGTATCGCGGAAGCCCTTCGTGCGCTCTTCATGATTTTGTTGTCCGGGCAAGGTTAATACCGCGACCTCTCCCTCACGACCCAGCAGTTCAGCCATTTTATCGGCAGCCATTACACCCGACTTGTAATTATCTGTCCCAAGAAAAGAATAGGCCTGGCTATCGGGTGCATCCGCGTCAAATAATACAACAGGGATATCTGCGTCGATTGCCTTGTTAATCGCTGGAACTAACGATTGAGGATCGATTGCAGATATAGCAATGCCTGCGGGTTTACGAGCGATAGCCTGCTCGATTACCATGGTCTGCTCCTTCGCATCATACCGGGTAGCCCCGCGATATTCTACGGTCACGCCAAGCGCATCCGCGGCATCCTCGAAGCCTTTGAGCGGGCTCTTCCAATACTCCAGCCCGGACTGGAATGTAATCATGATATACGTCTCTCCGATATCACCGCGCAGCCCCCGGTCCTCCCAAGAACTGTTTACCTGACTGGTGTATTCGAATCTCAACACATACAACGCAAATGCTGAGATTAGCAAAATGTAAACAAGCAACATTTTTTTCATTCCGTTCACTTCCTCAAGTTGTCTGATCACCTTGTACTTCGTTTAAATTGTAAACGCAATCATTCAAAAAGAAAACTCCCCCTTATCTTTTAAAAGGAAGCTCCTGTTGCTAACGGTGTACCTGCTGCAATAATGTACTATATGGTTTCTCCCTCTAGACGTATGATCATGGAACTAAACTACAACCTGAGGAGAGCATCATCACTATGAATCTTGCATCTTTTTTAATCTACTGCATCGTCGTTACATTCACCCCCGGCCCCAGCAATATCGTAATTCTTTCTTCCGTACAACATGTTGGGGCACGTCAAACGATGCAATATGTGTGGGGAGCTACGCTGGCATTTGGTCTGCTGCTTACCGCTTCAGCTTTTCTTAATCAGCTTCTTGCGGGAGTGTTGCCCGGAATTCTGAAGGTGATGCAGATTGTCGGCGGCCTGTACATGGTGTATCTGGCGTACCAGATCTACAAGATGGGTACCACGGAGGATGCACCAAAACAAGTTACCGGATTTTGGAACGGTTTCATCATGCAATTTGTGAATCCAAAGGTAGTCTTGTTTACTTTCACTGTCATTCCAAGTTATGTATTGCCCTTTTATCAAAGTTCATTTTCTTCGTTCCTGTTCGTGGTGTTAATTACCTTCATTGGATTCCTGGCCTATTCCAGTTGGGTTGTTTTTGGCACGGTTTTCAAAACGTTGCTGAATCGCCACCAGAAAATACTAAGTATTCTCATGGCCCTTTTTTTGTTATACTCAGCCATTATAGTATCCGGATTAATCTAAAGCTTGGGAGGTGTGCTGCATGGAACGGTTTAACTATAAAAAGTCGCAAGACGTGCTGGCACTATCCGCCAGCTTTACTGATTTTGCATACAAAAAACATTGCCATGAAGAGTATGCGGTTGGCGTAACCCTGCGTGGCATTCAACAATACAACCTGGACGGACAATATCAGGCGTCTCACCAAAATGGTGTCATGTTGTTCAACCGTGAACAGTCCCATGATGGAAGTTCCTATGATAAGGCTGGCATTGACTATGTGATGCTGTATTTGAAGCCGGATTTGGTAGAGGAGATTATAGGCAAAAAGGAATTGCGTTTTGGAAGTCCCATCGTCTATGATCCCGAGCTTGCACGTAAGATCCTGATGCTGAACGACGCCGTTCAACTCAGACAGGACGAAGCCGAGTGCAGCGAACGGGTCTTCGATCTGGTTCACCTGCTGGCTCAGAAGGAGATGGACACCAAGCTCTGGTTGCCTCAGGACAATCTGGTCCGCAAAGCCAAGGAAATCATGTTTTGCAGCACTGAAGATGTGCTCAAGCTGGACAACCTAAGCTCCGAATTTGGCATGTCCAAGTTTCAAATTATCCGTGAATTCAAGGCACATGCAGGCATATCCCCCTACCAGTTTTTCTTAAACTGCAAAGTAGAGCGTGCCCGTCAATCCATCGAAACACACAAGGACGTCTATGCTGCTGTTGCCGATTGCGGATTCGTTGATCTGACCCATCTGAACCGACATTTCAAACGGGTATTTGGTGTCACAGCTTATGAATACATGTTGCAGCTGAACTATAAAAAATGAACTAAAGAATATACATTGACCACTCCGATGACAGAATAACCTTCTGATCGCTGTTATCCCCAGATTTTTTTGATCCCTTTTTATAAAGGGAAAATCCGGGGATAGCGTATGCTTCCGATGCAGCTTTCTTTCAGAAAGCTTTTAGGCGAACGCTACGCTTCTTCTGGTTCTTTCTGTCCTCTCCGTTTTGTGTAAATGTTTAGTTTAATTTATATCAGACCTGCAATCAGATTCTTTTCTTTCGTCTCCAGGTCCACACTACTGCCAAAGCTTCCAATACAATGACTCCGCCATATAAGATGAGATAGAGAGGCCCACTTCGCCCACCACCATCATTGGTTTCTCCAAAATCTTCTTTACTTACAAGCTTTCCCGCACCCAGCAATTTCAGATCGTCTCCCGCTTGTTCAATTGGAACATTGCGACTGCACAGATTCGTATGTAGCTTATGATCCACTTCATATTGATAAGCATAGATCAGGTAGGATTGATTCTTTTCAAATTGAATGCCACAGGAGTCAGACCCTCCGTCACTCGCGAGGATTTTCATCTTTTTGGCATTAACCCCCTTCCATGCAGTATCTACATCAAAGGTATACTCTCTTAATAAACCATCATGCTTCGATTGCTGAGAATCGCCTTTCTTCACTACTTTTCCTGTAAATACCGTGGTATACGTTTCCAATCTCTCTTGAGCATCACTCTCGACACAACTGCAAGCATACACTTTCTCTCCGGGAAATAGAGCTAACCCTGACATAACCAACAGTAAGACCAACATGCACATCACCAACCGTCGTTTCATTCCGCCCACTCCCATATTAGATTCTCTGCTCAAACAACCGTGTTAAGGTTACATATTTTTATTGCTGCAATAATTATTGTAAAATTATAGCACAATACCAATATGGCTATGATCGCATTCTCAGACACAACCTACAAAAATCAAACATCACGGAGGAACTCAACATTTGATGCACAACTGGAAAAAGAATATCTCATTCCCGCTGCTCGTTGCAGCGTTATGCATGATCGCCTTTATAAGCATCGCCCTGTCCATCAGCGACAACCAAATTCATCGATTTGATGATACCTTAATCGGATGGATTCAGGGGTTGGAATCCCCTGGTATGACACAATTCATGCACCTTTTCACCTGGATCGGCGGCGGGAAGCCCGTGGTCTTCATTACCATCATCGCCATGATTGTGTTATACATTTTCCTGCGACACAAACGCGAACTGCTCTTCCTGGCTTGTGTGCTCCTAGGTTCAACCCTGTTAAATGCATTGCTCAAGCTGGTATTCCAGCGTGCCAGACCTACCATTAACCGGATTATCGAAGTGAGCGGCTATAGCTTCCCCAGTGGGCATTCTATGGCAGCATTTAGCCTGTACGGTGGACTGGCCTTTCTAATCTGGAAACATGTACCCACCGTCACCGGACGTGTGCTGATGATTGTTGCCAGCGCCGTATTTATACTTACCATTGGGATAAGTCGTATCTACTTGGGGGTGCATTATCCAAGTGATATCGTAGGCGGATACTTCTTAAGTGGTTGCTGGCTCTCCACATGCATATGGTTTTATCGGCGGCATTTGGAGCGCATGTCCCAATTGCATTCCAGAAGACTGGCATAGCCGCCACCAGTTCATGCACAAAAAAATACCCGGCTTTCCTTAACTGAAGGATCGCCGGGTATTTTTTATATTCATATATAGCAGTCCTGAACTCGTTCAGGACCACATGGACCGCTTGTCCCATTTAAGGGAACAGGCGGATCTGGTTTTTTTACGCCAAATTATAATTCTTCACCATTGGATTCAATGACTTTTTTGTACCAGTGGAAACTCTTCTTCGGTGTTCTGCTCAAGTCTCCGTTACCATCATTGTCCTTGTTAACATGAATGAAGCCATAACGCTTCTTCATCTCTCCAGTGGATGCACTAACCAGGTCGATACATCCCCACATGGTGTAGGCAATCAGATCTACGCCGTCAGCTACCGCTTCTTTCATCTGCTCAATGTGACCTTTCAAATAATCAATGCGATAGTCATCTTGAATGGTGCCATCTTCCTCTACCACATCGACAGCGCCCAGACCGTTCTCAACCACCATCAGTGGAATCTGATAACGATCATACAGATGATTCAGCGTGTAACGCAGTCCTTTTGGATCAATCTGCCAACCCCAGTCGGAGGCTTCGAGATATGGATTTTTGATACCGCCAAGCAGATTACCTTCTGCTCTCTCGAGGGACTCGTCTGCACTTTCAACCAAAGACATGTAATAACTGAAGGAGTAGAAGTCTACGCAGCCGTCACGCAGGGTCTGTTCATCATCTGGTTGCATCTCGATCTGGATGCCTTCTTCGGCGAAGAAACGTTTGGCGAATCCAGGATACGCTCCACGAACCTGAACATCACCGCAGATCATGTTGGAGATTTGGTCTTTCTTCTGTGCGAGCAACATGTCGTCCGGGTTACATGTGTTTGGATAGGTTGTCATGAAAGCGACCATACAGCCGATCTGAAAATCAGGGTTGATTTCATGTCCCAGCTTCACCGCTTTGGCACTGGCAATGAATTGATGATGTAATGCCTGGAAACGAGTCTGTGGATCATCCACTCCGTCGACCAGTGTCTCTTTACCTTCAAACAGAATACCTGCAGCCATATAAGCACCCATCGGCATCGTCAGACAGTTGATTTCGTTGAACGTTAGCCAGTATTTGACCTGATCCTTGTATCGATTAAAGAGGGTTGTACAATAGCGGATATAACAGTCGATGACTTCACGGGAAGCCCAGCCATTATACTTCTGTGTCAGACCAAATGGCGTTTCATAATGGGAGATTGTTACGAGCGGCTCAATATTGTATTTTTTCAACTCGGCAAAGACGTTATCGTAGAACTGCAATCCCTCTTCGTTTGGCTCCAGATCGTAACCGTTCGGATAGATCCGGGACCAGTTGATGGACATGCGGAACATTTTGAAGCCCATCTCTGCCATCATGGCAATATCTTCTTTGTAATGTCCGTAAAAATCAACCGCTTCATGGCTCGGATAATACGTGCCCTCTTCCAATACAGGCGTAATCCGGCGTGGAATCGTGTGAGTTCCCCCTGTCATCATGTCCGACGTGCTTGGCCCTTTGCCACCCTGGTTCCATCCACCCTCGAATTGATTGGCAGCCGTTGCGCCACCCCAGTAAAATCCTTCTTTCATTGTCATGACCAGTTCCTCCTTCATATTTAACTCATTTCGATATAAAGTGCTTGATATTATGCGAGTAGCCGTTCCGGTCACGAATCGTTCTTCTGATCGCTGTTATCCTCGGATTTCTTTTATTCCCATTTCTAAATGGAAAAATCCCATGATAAATGCGAACACTTCGTTTCTTCAGAATCGATATCGTCCCCTTCACTACTTCGCAATAAATGAAGAACAAATTATAAGACTGAGTCAAAATGTCTTGGTAAGACTTTTACACCAGTGTACCACCCATACCCTGACACCTATTGTCATGGTATAATCAGAGCATGGAAAATAACCGACTATTTCGAATGTTGCTTTTGTTATTGGAGAAAAAGAAAGCCACCGCACCCGAACTCGCCCGTATGTTCGAGATTTCTGTACGCACGGTGTATCGTGATATCGATCGGTTGAGTGCTGCGGGCATTCCCGTCTATACAACGACCGGCAAGCATGGCGGTATCCATCTGATGGACAACTATGTCATGGACAAGTCCCTGTTGTCAGAAGAAGACCAGAATGAAATTTTGATGGGACTATACAGCATCAGTGCGATCCCCCATCTTAACAGTGCCCATATGCTCCAACGGTTAACCGCCCTTTTTGATCACAAGCTGGATTGGATCGAATTCAATTTCTCACCATGGGGCAGCATCCCTCTGCAGGAGAGAGAACTGTTCAATCAGGTGAAGCAGGCTATATTAACGAATCAACTGATTACGTTTCATTATGTTAATTCGGATGGTGAGAAGAGCATTCCGACCGTGGAGCCACAGAAACTTATATTCAAAAACAGTACATGGTACTTCAAAGGCTATATTCATGATGATCCTGAGCGGAAAGAATTCGAGACATTCAAAATGAAACGGATCACCCAATTGAGTTTTCTAACGAGAAAACACGATCACTCTGTTACTGCCGGATCAAACGACCCTGAATCAGAAGCAGCTCCTGTCCTGACTCCTCTTACACTCTCGTTCTCCAGCAATATTGCATACCGAGTGTATGATTTTTTCGAACCCTCCCTCATTAAAAAAGAGCCTGATGGCAGGCTCCGTGTTTCTCTCGAACTGAATGTAGGGGAATGGCTCTACTCCTTCCTGCTGTCATTTGGTTCCGAGCTGACCGTAATTGAGCCTGTTCATGTTGGACAGGAATTGCTCAGACGTCATATCAAAGCCGTTGAACATTTGCAGAACGTCATGAACAAACTTCCCAACCATGAATGATATAATATAGGCCTATACAACTTTTGATCACAGCTGACTCTCCGTCATCCATCTGACCGAAGGAGGTTTATTCATGCAAGACATTAGACGCAACAATGTGGAACGTTTCAAAGGTTTTGGTACGTTATACGATCAGAACCGACCAGCTGCTCCCACTGAAGTGGTGGATATTCTAACGACATATCTTGGCAGCACACCGCGTATGGTCGCAGATATTGGTTGTGGCACCGGCTTATCCTCGTGGATCTGGCTTAATGAAGCTGAACGTATCATCGGCTTTGAACCCAGCGATGACATGAGGTCTGTAGCTGAATCCAAGTGGGAATCTGCCGGGAAGCCGGATAACCTGCGGTTTGTGTCCGGCTTGTCTCACGACCTTGGACTACCAGATGGCAGTGTGGATGTGCTGACCTGCTCGCAATCGTTTCACTGGATGGAGCCGCAACCCACACTACGCGAGTTTGCACGTGTACTTCGTACAGGGGGCATATTTGCAGCCTACGATTGTGACTGGCCGCCAATGTTAGACTGGCAGTTAGAACAAGCCTATCTGCAGCTGAATAAGGAAGCAGATCAACGAGCAGCCAGTCTGGCTCCCCAGGATAGTCAGGCACACAAATGGAGCAAGGATGGGCATTTGCAGCAGATTCAGCAGTCCGGGCTGTTCCGATATGTTCGGGAAATCGTATTTCATCACCACGAGACATTCACAGCCGATCGATATGTCAATCTCGCCCTGAGCCAAGGCGGCCTGCAAACGGCGTTGAAGCTCGGAGCGGATGATCTATTAACAGCTGCTGACGAGTTCAGAGCGCTGGCTAATCGTGTATTTGATGGAGAATCCAGAAAAGTACTCTTTTCTTATCGCATGCGCCTTGGTATTGTTTGAAAACCGTCCGTTCCTTGTATCTCTATACATACCAAATGAAAAAGGAGGTCCTACACGTCATAAACATGATCTGTAGGACCTCCTTTTGTCTACATCCTCAGGAAGAGAATAAGTCACTTAATTGTCGCTCCTGTACATTCAATGCCAACACCAATTTTGTTGGATCTTGTCTTGAATAAATGACGTTAATGATATGACCTTGCTGCACCTGGGGCAGCGCAGATGATAAAATTTCTTTTTGCGTTGTCACAATGAAGGTTTCACCGTTCGTTTTCGTTATGCTGAGTTTGAGCTGAAGCTTGATCTTATTAGTGCCTCCACTCCCAAGTGGAGTGACATCAAGGATCTTGGCCATCGCTTTTTCCCCTGTTCTTGCAATATCCATCATTTCAGGTGATACCCCTTGCTGTACCATCTTTTCATCCAGCAATTGCTGCATATCCTCCTGTGATAATTGCCCCTTCATATCAAGCCCTACCTTGCGCTCATCCTTTACGGAGACAACTAACGGAATAAAACTGCCCGGCTGAAACTGTGCCATGGAGGTCAGTGGAATGACGCTTTTCATCTCGGTATCGTATTTCTCTCGCCCTTTACGCGACACCGTCAGACCCAATCGAACCTCAGGTTGTTCATTAATATACGTCCCCGTCAGTTGTATTGTCTTAATGACTCCCACTGCTGGTAAACCTGTCCTTACTCGACCTACGCCAAAAATATTGCTCAAAATCGCAGGAACAAAGATCAGTGCAAACCCGGCAAAGATCGCCGGAGTGTACCACCATGCCTGCATAATCATAAACGGATCATTCCACAGCTGCTGTGCCAGAAATGGGGAGAACCCCACCCCGAATACAGTTAATACGCCAATGAATCTCAGAAATCCCACCATATGATCCACCCTCTCTTAATCCTTTTCTTAATATCTCTATTCAACGTTGTTATAAGCATTATCTAAATAGATTATGACGTCTTATAACCAAATACCTTCTAGCTGGACAATAGCCCCATGTAGATCAGCTCGGACGGATTTGCTGGATTCTGACCTAATCCCACCCGATCGCCTACTCGTGGAATCTGCATTTTGGACACCAGTGTCTCCAATGTCCGCTGATACTGGTTACCATTCGTTTCGGTCACATCCAATACAAGCACAACAATCGGATCAAAGTTGATCAGTTTGCCTGTATCGGTGATTGTCACCACCGTTGCTGTTGCCGTTAAAGGCAGAGAACCACTCGCAGCCAACTGTGCCTGCTTTGCCGAATCCAGACTTTGGTTGATCGCCTCCCGATGTTCCTTTGATACAAAACCTTTCATCATCATGCCAGTGAGTCCTTTATTCATCATTTTATCCGCTTTAGCAATCGCATCTTCCTGTTTGTTCTTTTTACCGAACCATCCCATATTAAACACCTCATTTGTTT
The DNA here is from genome assembly GCF_037973995.1 of Paenibacillus sp. FSL R5-0701. Classification (NCBI taxonomy): domain Bacteria; kingdom Bacillati; phylum Bacillota; class Bacilli; order Caryophanales; family Paenibacillaceae; genus Paenibacillus; species Paenibacillus sp. FSL R5-0701. The sequence continues at coordinate 5,336,489 of NZ_CP150230.1, forward strand.
TATTTGTTTTTATTTATAGAAGTTGTTCAAAAAGTCCACTTTTGATTACGAATCATGCCTAGCGGCATCATCAGCATCGAATATGAAATTCAGCCGAAATGTCCGTTGCTCACGTAGGTCTCCTACGCTCCGCTACTCCATTTCTATCTTCATTCCATCTTCTCGGTACTGAAAACCAGACTTTTTGAACACGTATTTATAGTTAAATTATAAACACCGTGACTCGTCCTTGAATACCCTTCTGGCGGCATACAAAAAAAACGAAAAATCCGGTCATTGAATGACGGGATGATCGCCTCTTTAGTAAGGAATGATGCTAATTTCACAAAAAAAGATCTACTGATCCGATCTTCATTTCACGATTGGTAGCCATATTTTGTGCCAAATCCATCGGCAATGCACAAAATCATGCCAAAAACATAACTTTAAGCTTTCCCGAACCTCCAGACGGACTAGTGGTAGCCTTAATGCAACCTGCCACTTACTCCATTAATCTCCTTTTATTTCATTGTCGTTCGGTATTAATTCATACAAGGTACGAACATCACAACCGATGGAATCGGCGATCGATATGGCAATTTTGAGTGGCATCACTCTTTTGTTTTCAATAAAGTCGTAAACTCGTTCCGGTTTAAAAAGTAAGTCTTTTGCCAACCATTCTGCTGACTTTCCGGATTCCATCAATCGTTCACTCAGTAAGCAACGTCCTAGTTCAAATTTCAAGAAGCGATGACCTCCCGCATAAGATAATATTTAACCTTAAGCGTGGTCCATTGCCAGCATGAATATACTCTTATGGGTAAATCCAAGCTGATTTCCGCTCTATTTTTTGCGTAACAGGTAGACCAGCTTCCGATAATACATCGCCGCTTCCTTGTATTTCCGCTGATCCTCCGATACTACGGCCATCCCCTCATATAACGGCTCAAGCCGCATGACATGCTGCGCGGACTCAAAATAAGGCAGACACGCAAGCGCACGTTCCATGAAAACATCCCGATCTCCATGCGCAAGAGCCAGATGGCTCTGGTAGAAGGTTGCGCTCATCTGCTGGTCCTGTGTTGTTGCACATTTCAAGAGTTGATCTACACTCTGCGCGAGCACGCCCCAGTTCTTCCGTGCCAGAGCCACTTCGCATCGATACACACTGACGAGCGGCTGCATGGCGATCTGTGTTTCTTCCGTTTCCTGCTGCAATAACGATTCAAATCGTTCAATCTCCGCCTGTGCCTGATCCAGTTCACCTGTCATCGTCAGCATGACAATCCGATTGTTGGCAATCGCCGTCACCAGATCTCCCTGGTTGCCAGCATACACGAGGTTTGCCTCCGCCATGGTTAATGCCGAGAGTGCCTCCTGAACCAGCCCCATTGCGAAGCAATAACCACTATATGCCACATATAACCCAGACAACCGATGGAACATCCGCTGATCATAGACATGACGCATCGTAAGCTCGAATACCTGTTTTGCCTCTTCATACTGTTTGACCTGAATGTAGGCTTCCATCTTGATATTTTGCACAGACAACCAGAATTCACTGCCAGGAAGCGCCAGCTTACTGAGCCTGGTTGCATGAGTTAGTACATCCACAAAAGCCATTTTGGAACGATAATATTGTATTTTATAGAATAAAAGTGCCTTGACTAACGGACGCGGCAGATCAATATCGTCTGGACGACCGTATTTCTCCAGGTGAAAATTGAGGTAAGACGTATGTATATACTCATGAGCCGTTGCATCGTTTAATTGCTGATAATAAACCGCCTTCATCAAGGCCGTTGTCAGCTCAACGGTCAACGTGTCATCCCGATCTGCCAGTGCATGCACCGTATCTTCGGATATCGCCGACGCTGGAACAGACATTTGTTCGAAAACGACCTCTGCCCGTTCAATTGTTTCCTCGTCCTGAGCCGCAGCTTTTAGAATATAGGAAGGGGATACCCCAAGACGCCCAGCGATGGCTTCTGCCAAGTCCTCAGGTAGAGGATAACGATCCGCCAGGATATTGGCAAAGTGGGCCTGCGTGACCAGACCTTCCACAAGGTCTTTACGGGAGATTTGTTTTCTTTTGCTTAGCAGTTCAATGCGTTCCTTCAGCATGGTATCCCTGTCCTTTCTATCCTAACAAGCGAGTACATTCTATTCACATCATCGCAAAATTAGAGATATCACGCCACCCTTCCAGCGAAATCAAACGAAACGGTTTCCGTTTCCGAGGTAATTGTTTTACAATAAGAAAGTATGTGTAAGAGCATTTTATCGAAATGCTGAAACATGAGCTGAATATGAAAGGATGCAAATAAATGATTATTAAACCAAGAACACGTGGTTTTATTTGTACCACTTCCCATCCTGTAGGTTGCGCTGCGCAAGTGCAGGAACAGATTGATTATGTGAAATCCCAGCCTGAGCTGAAAGGACCGCGTAATGTGCTCGTGATCGGTGCTTCCACCGGATACGGTCTCGCGTCACGTGTTGTTTCTGCCTTTGGAGCTGGAGCGAATACAGTCGGCATTTATCGTCCAAGCAGTTCCACAGAGAAACGTACGGCTTCTGCAGGCTGGTACAACTCCGCTGCATTCGAAAAAGCCGCTGAAGAAGCAGGCCTGAAATCGTACAGCGTTACAGGTGATGCATTTGCAAACGAAACACGAGACAAAGCCGTTGAACTGATTCGCAGTGAACTCGGTCAAGTCGATCTGGTCGTATACAGCGTAGCCTCGGCACGCCGTACCGATCCGAACACGGGTGAAGTATTCAACTCTGTGCTGAAGCCTATCGGACAATCCTACACGAACAAAACGGTGAACTTCCACACAGGCGAAATTAGCTCCGTTACCCTTGAACCGGCAAACGAAGAGGAAATTCGTCAGACGGTAACCGTTATGGGCGGAGACGATTGGGAACTATGGATGGATGCCCTGCAACAAGGCGGCGTGCTTGCTGACGATGCAACAACGATCGCTTTCTCTTACATCGGTCCTGAACTTACCCATGCTATTTATCGTGATGGTTCCATCGGTCAAGCCAAGAATCATCTGGAAGCGACTGCACACAAGCTGAATGATCGTTTAAGTGAAAAAGGTGGACGTGCGTACTTAACTGTAGCCAAGGCGCTGGTGACTCAATCCAGTTCGGCAATTCCAGTCGTGCCGCTGTACATCTCAGCATTGTACAAAGTCATGAAAGAAAAAGGCTTGCATGAAGGATGCATCGAGCAATTGCAACGTCTGTTCGCTGATCGCCTGTATGCGGGAGGAGAAGTTCCAACCGATGCAGAAGGTCGCATTCGCATTGACGATTGGGAGATGAGAGCTGACGTTCAGGAAGAAGTGGCGAAGCTCTGGAATGAGTTGACCACAGAGAACATCTACGATCTGTCCGATTTGGAAGGTTACCGTCGTGAATTCTTCCAGCTGTTTGGTTTTGAAACCGATGGTGTGGATTATGAAGCAGACGTTGATCCAAACGTTGAAATGCCTCATCTGGTGAACTAAAGAAGTTTGGGCGTGGACGTGAGCTTAGATTTTCGTTAGCTAACTTGCGGATATCATGTTAAAGATCGGATTTTAAAATCAATGAAGGAGGAGCCATCTGGATCCTCTTTTTTTGCCCTTTTAAAATCACTCATCAATTCCAATTTCCTTATCCATACATTCTTTCGTATTTCCCCGAATCAAATCGATTTAAGCAGCTTTTTCAGCTCTTTTGGTATCGTCTTCTCGATAGTAATAGAACGTGCTCCATGCATGGACGCAAAGAATTGAAGCCCCTCCCGAAAATCCGTGATCCATTCCTCCACAGGTGGAGCAGTCTCTTCCATCGATAACAAACGAACGGTAAGTACTCCCGTTTTGCGATCAAGTCTTGGGTCCATACGTCCAATCAACCGATCACCGTGAAGAATAGGCATGGCATAATAACCGTAGGTTCTTTTCACCTCTGGCGTATAAATCTCCCATTTATAATGAAAATCGAATAAATCCACAATACGCTCTCTTCTCCATAACAGGTTGTCCAGCGGCGGCAAGAAACGGACCGGACCGGACGGATCATAGTGTGGCTCTTCCCTTTCCATGTGCAGCAGCAATTCCTCATCTTCAGCACGAATATAATAAGGCGTGGCCACGTCCTCCACCTTAAGCGGGATCATTCGCCCATCTGACACACGGGCAGCAATATCGGCGCGTCGTTCAGCCGCTGTAGATTTTAACCAACCCAGACGGGGATCACGGGCATCTACGACACGATACGCATAAATGTATTTATCCAGCAGAGCCTGTCTCTGGGCCAACACATCGATGTCTTCTTTCATCGTAAGTCCCTGTTGCTGCAATCCGGATTCGGTAATATGAAAATAACGTTCATTCCCCTGCCTCGCCACCACACGAATGACAGCGGAGTCCAACAGTAAATTCAGAGCAAGTGTGGTATCCTTTGTCTTTGGCACATCTGCACTGTCCCAATAACCACTTACCCTTTCAACAGCACGGAAGGCTCTGGAAGGTAAAGGTCCTTCTTCCTTCAAACGCTGTAACACATGCTGCACTGTTTTCTCTAAACCTTGCAAGGAGGGAGCCAGACGCTCCTTTAATCGAGCACGCACAGGTTCAAAGAGAGCATAGTCCTCGATTGGAATGACACAGGCAGCATTTGCAAAATATTCAAACACCTTGTGATCACTCAGCAGTGTATTTAAGCTGTCAGCAGTATAACCAGGGTCACGAGCCCCCAACACCAAATGCTGGTTTCCGGTTACAGCAGCCACAGGATCGATCTGCACGCAACCAAGGGAGCGAATCATACTCAAAACTTGGTCCGGTCCTGAAGGTAAGGAAACTGCGGGCCAACGTCCCAGTAAAGCTTGCGTTTGCAGCAAAAAACGCCGAACGATTTTTTTATTCATGCGCAGCGCTGTTGTCATATGTATAGGTTCTTCCCTTCATTCATATATACAAGGCTTTATAGTCCAATTTATCAAGATACATTGATTTTAACAGTCCACATGATTACTTTCCAACCAAAGAAAGAATTCAATGTCTTACTTATCCAGCAATCCGTTCCTTATGGACAAAATAAAAAGAAGCACCACCATCCTGGATGATCTGCTTCTTGTGTTTGACCTTTTGCAATTTTTCCTGCTTCGTAGGCATGAGCCGTACATGCTGGGATAACGCACCATAATCTCCGTTAACTCTTCGGCTCTGTTCCAAGCACCATTGACCTGACCGCTCTGCTTTGCGTAATGCTTTTTGTGTTTGTGTACGTGCCATAATGGATCACACACTCCTTTGGTTGATATACACTCAATATATCATGTGCAGCTACACAAGTGAAGGTGCTTCCTACTGGAATGGGCATATACATAATTAAGAAGGCTTCCACCGAGTACCTTAGCGGGATTGTCGCTTTCGCCGGGACTGCCACGTCTCGATTGGCTCATGATCATCTTCTTCGATCAGTTCCAATGCTTCGTCTACTCTTCTGGCTTTGAACAACAAAATTAACTCTATCAGTTCTTCCCGGTCCAGCAGCTTCACTCCATTAACCGCTGCAAGCGTACGACAGGCTTCGGTGTAACGGGCGGACGTTAATACAATCGACCGGTCGGCTTCATAATAACGCATCGATGTATATATCTCCTGCACAGCACTCAACCCTACGGCATGGTTCGCACCATATCGCTTCGCTTGTATAACACTTCGTCTGCCAAGTCTATCAACAAACACCAGATCTGCCCCGAAATCCCGGCTGCTCGTTGTCTTATGTACCTCATCGTACCCGAGCTCTTCGAATAAATGATAGAGATATAATTCAAATTCCGAACCATCCTCCATCTTGTCGATGTCCTTTATTGTAATCTTCCGAGGATTGGCTTCACTTCGGATCCGCTGCCCGCGCCCGATAACTCGCCGAATAATCCAGGCCAGCAGCAACAATAGGATGATACATCCAATGACCCATAGGGTCACATTTTCACTCCAGTTCATAAATTCTTCTCCTTGTGTCATTTCCTATATTCTATCCAACGTCTTACGCAGATACGGCTTGTCACCGCACTAAATATATCAGACTTCCACCTTCATCGAAAGAAGATGAATTCCCTGTAACCCTTATACTTCACGAAACATAGTGATTTCGACAAACCAATGATAAAAGGTTACAGTACGTTCGGTTGAATTCAGCTTGACTTTAATGGTAAAATTCAACAATCGGTTCTATTTGAACCGAAGAAGAAAGGTGGTTTATCACTTGCATACATTGACCAAACACAAGTCCAAAACATGGGCTGCCCTCATTCTGAGTGGCATGCTCCTCTTCACCATGAATACAACTGGTTACGCCGCTGCGTCAACCGAATCCATGCCGAAACCTGCGTGGACGTCATCTTCCCTGATGTTATCTGAGGCTAATACAGAGAAAGATGTCATGATCAAGGGAATCCATGCCGTGCCATCCAAAAATCTTGTATATGTGCATGCCTCGCAGCCCGTGACCAAAACAAGCAGCAAAACAACACTCGACTGGCAACTGGACTCTCTCCAAGCATTCGATGTTACGACTGGACAATTGAAGTGGAATACAATATTCCATGAGAAAAGTGGTCCTTATACCACCTACTCCGATTCGGTATATGCCAGCAACGGTACGGTTTATGTGTATATGGAATATTCGGACAAAACCAAAAAATTGTACTCATTCAATACATCCGGTAAAACCAACTGGATCAAAACGGTGAATTCACCTGCAAGCATATCCCTATTGGATAACGATACGCTGATGATTGCTTCAAGTCAGGGCGTACAATCGAATGGTTCAGTTCGCTCAGCCATCTCGTTATATGACAAAAAGGGCAAGCTGATTACCGAGAAGACCATTAACGGTAGCGTGCTTAAGGCTGATCATGGTCGAATTGTGGTGGATGCCAGTAAACAAACCAAGGTAGGCAACTTCTGGCAGCAAGCTGCAAATCCCAAAGTGGAGATCTATGATCGTACGTTGAATCGTCTGTCCTTCTACCAATTCCCTGCCAATGCAAATACATTAGGAGATGGCGGCGGTGAATCCCTGGCCATTCTGGATGATGGTTCCATCATTATGCGCGCCAATTTGGAGAACACAGGTAACCGACTGATGGGCTTTGGCGTCGATGGCAAGCTTGCTTGGGGACGTGCCATTGCTGGTGATGCCTACATTCAGACGGCTGGCAACGGTTATACAGTCTTTACAGGGCAGAAGCTGGAATTGTACACGATGAAAGGCAAAGTGACTGAGCGTACATTCAAGGACGCACAGCCTGCACTTATGCGTGTGGACCAGACGCAGGATGGACAGTACCAGCTTGATTTTGCCAAAACAGGATACATTCTTGATCCACAGAAGCTGGAAGACGTGCATATCTACACTACCAGTGCCTCGGTTCCTTCATTAGAAGGTGTCTCTACCTATGTCGATGATGTCATCTATTCCATGAACAATGAGACATTGTCCAAATATGTATTAAAGGCTGCTGCAAAATAATGAACAGAGCGCTTCTGTATGACCGCCTAAACGGTTGACAGGGCGCTCTTTTATTTCAAATTCCCCTGGCTCCCCTTACTTGTCATTTCTTCTCATCCTGTTATACTATTAACGTTCTCTTGCTTCACCCTAATCTTGATAGGCAAAGGAGCTTAACCTTCCTATGATTATTCAGTTCATTCGATACAGATAACTTGGGGCATAGCCATAAACCTCTTTTTTTGAATTTCGTGCAGAGGTTTATTTGTTGTGCCCTTTTCTTCAGTTATCCAAATCTGAATGAATGGGGTGTTATTCCATGTCAGTCCATCGCAGAGAACGCAGCGCTGCGCTTATTAATCCATACATCCATATGTTGAACTGTCCCATCTGTCATAGCCCTATGGCAACCATTAACTCAGGGAGCATTCAATGTGTGTCCAGGCATAGCTTTGATTTTGCAAGACAAGGCTATATCAATTTCATGACACGTTTTTTCAAGGGCAACTATGACAAACGTTTATTTACAGCCAAAAGGAATATCTTATCGGAAACCGGTATTTATGCTCCTCTGACCGAAGTACTACGCAGGTGGATCGCACGTTATTCCGTTGACATCAACTATCCCGTGCATATTCTGGATGCAGGCACAGGAGAGGGAACATTTCTCCAGCAGATTACGCAGAATACTCCAGCCGTTGGCTGGGGCATCGACATTGCCAAAGAAGGCATTGCCATGGCTTCCTCTGCCTACAACCAGCAAATTTGGTTTGTCGGCGATCTGGCATGCAGTCCGTTTGCAGAAGGTCAACTGGACATCATCCTGAATATATTTTCTCCTTCCAACTATGAAGAATTTGGACGAATTCTGAAGGATGGGGGATGGATCATCAAAGTCATCCCCCGTGAACGATATTTAATTGAACTGAGAGAAATGCTGTTCATGAATCGACCTGATCGAGCAGACGGCCGGGAACTTACGCTGGACCGATTCCGCAAACATCATCATCTCATCGCCAGCATTCCACTGACCTACACGCTGCCCGTCACCGCAAGCATGCTGGATTCACTCGTCCATATGACACCACTTTCCTGGCATCGGTCGGGATCATCCCTGGTGAGCATTCAAGCTTCCTTGTCGAAGATTACCATTGACGTAGAAATACTGGTGGGAACGAACAATTAGATAACCGTTATGGCTGATTTCAGCCGCCATACAGCCAAAAAGCCGGGAAAGTTCCAACTGGAACTTTCCCGGCTTTTCATGTGATCTGATGCATTATCTCCAATTCTCGTCTATAAATTCGTCCCGTCCGGATAAAGCACGGTCTTCCTTATAATGTTTTTCGTTTTTCTTGTGGTAATCCTGATGATAGTCTTCAGCCGGATAGAAAATAGCTGCATCCCGAATTTCCGTAACAATCGGTTGAGTGAATCGTCCGCTGGCTGCCAGTTCCTGTTTGGACTGTTCAGCAAGCTCACGTTGACGTTCATTATGCACAAAGATTGCCGTACGGTACTGTGTCCCCCGATCCTGGAACTGGCCTCCGTCATCCGTGGGATCAATCTGCGGCCAATATAGCTCCAGCAGTCGTTCATAAGGGAATACATCTGGATCAAATGTAATTTCAACCACTTCGACATGACCGGTCTCCCCGGTTTTGACCTGCTCATATGTTGGATTCTCGACGTGGCCGCCAGCATAACCTGATATAATGCCATGAATGCCCGGTTGTTCTTCAAACGGTGTAACCATACACCAGAAACATCCGCCGGCGAATGTAGCTTTTTCCATTCCGTTCATCCCCTCTTATCTAAACTACCTTTTACACGTACCACTCCGATGACAGAACAACTTTCTGATCGCTGTTATCCCCAGATTTTTTATATTTGGCTTTACAAGGAGAAAATCTGGTGATAAAGGCGAGTGTATGCTTTCGAAGCAGCTTTCTTACAGAAAGCTTTTAGCTCCGCTTCTTCAGGTTATTTCTGTCCTCTACGTTCTCGTGTAAATGTTTAGTCCAATTTATATAGATAGCTATCACGCATATCTTTATATATTTTAAAACAACAAGAGGTTGATTGAAAGCCATGGTTATGGCTCTTAATCAACCTCTTCATTGGCAATGCATTTAGCTGACAACTAGTTCAAGAAATTATCTTGATTAAGTTACCCGCGACTACGTCCCATCGAACGGAAGATCAAGCTTACGATGGCTACAAGAACGATCGCACCAATCAATGCAGGTACAATGTAAAATCCGCCCATCTCAGGACCCATATCTCCCAAGATTACTCCACCTAACCATCCACCGATGAAACCAGCAATGATGTTACCAATAACACCACCTGGAATGTCACGACCAACGATCAAACCTGCCAACCATCCAATGATACCACCGATAATTAATGACCATAACCAACCCATATCATTCACCTCTAATTAAAGTTTTTGTTGTTGTCTGTCTACTATTAACCGCTACAGAAGCATTTAAACAATTGGCATAAAAATTTTTGCATATTACCTTTTGTCCCCATGCATCTTCCTCTGCAAAACGAACCTTGGTCAGGTATGGAAACAGATCGCATTACTTTCCGGCATCTCACCAGCTCAGGGCTGCGTTATGTACCTCCCGAAAGTCATTGTATGTTAGAGCAGACAAGGTTAGTATCACCAATTGAGGTAGGATTATTTATAAAAGTGCGTCATATTATAGGATGGATGGGTTAGTTCTGATCAATAAAAGCCTGCACGGCCCTTACCTGGCTGCGCCAGCCAAGTATGTTTATGACTCTTGTCCAGCTCTCCACGCATCGACTGAATGACTTTCACTATGTCTGTCTGTCCATTCTGATGCCATTCCAGCGCAGCGCTCACATACAACTCACCTAGCTGTGCAAGAGAAAACGTGTCGGTCAGGCGGGCTGCTTCTATCGTGCCTTCTTCACCCGCAAATACGGTGAAGCCTCGTTGGCGCAAATATTGCAGGCGCAGCGCTTCATCTGGCAACGGAATTTCATAAGCCCGGTCGAACCGTCCAGCACGGTTCATGAGACCAGGATCTATTTTCTCCGGATAATTCGTTGTCCCAATCAGGAAAATGCCTTCTTTCGACGTAGCACCATCCAGTGTATTCAGGAAAAAGGAACGGACTTCATCCGGCATCGAATCGATGTCCTCAATGATCAGTACCATCGGTGCCAACCGCTTGGCAGCCTCGAACACTTCACGCACCGATTCACTGTTGGTATACTCCGTAATCTGCCAATACGCAGCCGGGCCCGGGATACTTCCCGCAATGGATTTTACCAATGTGGTCTTGCCATTCCCCGGATGCCCATACAATAGAATGCCTCTTTTGTACGGGATATCATAATCCCTGTAAAAAGAACGATCCGCTTCGAAAAATTGATCCAGCGAGCGGAAAATATCCTGCTTGATCTGTGCCGAGAGAACAACATCCTCTCGTCCCACGGAACGAGTGATGGATTCCACATGACGATCGCTGCCATTCCGGGCATCGGTGTAGACCGTTACTTTTTTCATATTTTGCTGACGTTCCCGTTCCCGGACACTTCCCAGAAATTGCTTCATCTCCTCATCACCGATGGCAAAGACAAAGTCTTCACTGTAGATCCCGTTATCTCGGAAAAATGGCACCCGCACAAGTGCTACGCCCCATTTCGGATAAGCAAATACGTTATTGCGAATGGAGTAATGAACACCATAAGTGGGTATATCTCCATCATCGTCGTAATGCAACGTCTGAAGCTCCAGATCCTCGAATATACGGGCTACCAATTCCACTTCGTCACTGCCATTTTGCAAGTCTTCCCGGAGTAACTCCCAGTATTCATTGTTCGGGTCAGAACTGGCATAAAGCTTGTACTCAACTCCATAGCGCTTATGGAGCGCCTCACTGATTCCACGAATCAGCCTTGAATAGATGGCGTATCCTTCCACTCGAATTCGGGTATCATGTTGTTCGTCATAGGTATAGATCGCTTGAGTTGGATCTGTTTGTTTTTCGCTTATTGTCATTATTTCGCTCCCTTTACCGCTACAAGCGGTTTGCATTTGGCTACAACTTGAGCCAGGCCTGCGCCGGTAACACTGTCTATAATTTCATCTACATTTTTATAAGCCTGAGGTGATTCATCAATAATGGATTCAAGTGAGCGTTGGTTTACCACGATCTCATCTTCTGTACCCACACCCAGTGCCGTAGCAAAATCTTCCACGCTAATCAATCGTTTTGTTGCCGTCCGTGAACGGATTCGACCCGCACCGTGACATATTGAATAATAATTATCAGCACCCTGCGGCTGACCTACCATGATATATGAAGCAGTTCCCATGGAACCGGGAATAAGCGCGGGATGCCCTGTTGCCAGATAAGGCTTTGGATTGTCCGGGTGACCTGCCGGCAACGCACGTGTCGCCCCTTTGCGATGTACAAAAACGGAACCTTGGTCTGCGTGAGATTCCTCCCAGGCATAGTTGTGCATCAGATCGTATAACGTACGAAATTCACATTTGGAGCCAAACACATCCCGGAATGCTTCGCGAATAGCATACGCAATCAGATGACGATTGACAACAGCGTAATTCAATGCAGAATACATCATGTTCACATAATGACGACCTTCCGCATGCTCAAGTGGGGCAAATACCAGTCTGGGATCGGATGTACCCAGGTTAAGCCGCTGCATGACTTTGGCAATCGCTGAAGAACTCGTCTGGCTTACATAACCACCCCATGCACGAGAGCCGGAATGAATCATGACCACGACCTGTCCATCATACAATCCCCAAGCTTCGGCGATTTCACGATTCTCTTCAGCGATCTCAATTGCCTGGATCTCGGCAAAATGATTCCCCCCACCCAGTGTTCCGAGCTGACGATGCGAACGATGCCATGTCATGTCAGGAACGTGGTTTAACACATCCTCATCGTAACTGAACTTGCTGCTTTCCACATGTGTCATCGCTGTTGATTTTTTCGGTGTATAGCTGTCTGGAATATACTTTTTGGGTAAACCATGCAGTCCTTTACGAACAATATGCTCCAATCTGATATCCGATTAATGACCTCGCTGGTTCGCCTCCATCGGCAAAACTTTCTCAATGGCCTTGACGAGTTTGCGACGGAGCTTGATGTCTTTCAATTCGTCCTTGTGCAAGTTTGTCATATGCACTCGCATGCCACAGCCGATGTCACTGCCCACGATGGAGGGAGAGACGTATCCGCTGTGCGCATCCCACACGGCTGTCGTTCCGATGCATGTACCTACACCGACGTGTACGTCTGGCGTGTAACTCATATAAGAGATTCCCGGAATCTGCAGATTATTGTTTGCCATCTCGAATACCTTGTAATCGAGCGAGGAGAAGAGCTGTTGCGCCGCATATACGGTTAGGTCGCCTGCAGGCAATTTTACTTCATGCCGGTAGCCGCCTGCGATTTCATCTGGATTAGTAAATAAATTAAATTCTGTATTCATAAAAGTGTATTATTCCTTCCTGTACGTTCAGCAAATTCGGTTTGCTGACTCATCTGTAAAATAAAAATAAAAAAAGCCATAGGCTAATCGCCCATGACTTCTACTGAATGACAATAACGGAGAACAGAACAGCATAAACATGTTGTGTGTCTGTCATCCATCGCTATAATATAAGCGAAGAACGCATATCGATTATAAACCTGTTAAACGATATGCCTATCCCCTATGTCGACCGTATGAGGCCAATGAAACGATGAGCCGGATATGCTATTGTGTCTACGTTGCGCCCTGTTTGAATCAAATCATAACCAAGCATCATGTCTCTCGGCCTCCCTTCGTTAATGTTAGTCTTATATTAAGGGGACTAGAATTCATGTGTCAACCCTTTTCTTGGAAATTGGACCCGGTTGCATTTTTCATATGTATACAAAAACAGGAGATTGTCCTAGGACAATCTCCTGTTTTCCAAATAATAATGATGTTGTTAGCGTAACATGATTATTATAGACCTGCTTGTTTTTCCAACTCTTCAACCGGATTCTCGTCTTCTTTTTCAGGAACTTTGGAAGACAGGAACCAACCACATACCGCAATGGTGATCAGTACAATATAGAATCCGAATTTCCAAATTTTATTTTCCGGGAAATGCTCATCCAGAACACCCAATGAAGGGTGTGCGAGTGTAATAACTGCCAGCTTAACCCCTACCCAACCTACGATCACAAAGGCAGCAACTTCAAGCCCTGGACGGGAATGAAGCAATTTCACAAAGTATGAAGCTGCAAAACGCATGATCACAAGCCCGATGAATCCACCGAGGAAGATAACGATAAACTGTCCACCGTCAAGTCCGCCAATTGCAGGCAATCCACTTGGTGGCAACGCCACGGCCAAAGCAACAGCAGCCAGAATGGAATCAACTGCAAATGCGATATCCGCTACTTCGACCTTGAAAACGGTCATCCAGAAACCGGATTGTTTTTTCGGTTTCTTAGGCGTGGAATCAGCTGCTTCATCTGTTTTATTGCGACTACCCAGTATCTTTTTAACGATATGGTTAATCGAAATATACAGGAGATACAGGGCACCGATCGCTTGTACCTGCCATACATCGACGAGGAAAGAGATCAGGAACAACGAACCTAAACGGAAAACAAATGCACCCATCAGACCATAGAACAACGCTTTTTTGCGCTTATCTTCAGGCAAGTGTTTAACCATGATTGCGAGTACCAATGCATTATCCGCTGCGAGTAATCCTTCAAGGACCACTAAGACAGCAAGCACCCACCCATATTCTAATAATAATGAAACATCCAACATTGACTCCTCCTTAATATTCTTATGATGTACAAAAAAAAGGACCTTTACCATCACTGGTAAGGTCCTTTTATATCCACAAAAAGAGACCTTTACCGAGCATGAAAACTTGGTAAAGGTCTCGCTAACAACAAAATTGCTGCCAATAAAGCCGGGGATATGATCCCGAACTGACGACTTTACTGTAAAAGCTACTCCCCTTTAACAGGAATATGTAGTTTTAGTTGGAACGGGTTGTTTAACCTGTACTCATCATATTTCATAACGTTAAATAAAGTCAAGCTTTATTTAGTTGACGATACAGCTTACGGAATACGACAACATCGTAAATCATATTTCCCAGTGGAATGAAAGAAACAAAAAACAGAGCAATTGGACGGCGCAGACGCCATTTCTGTGAGGTGTACATACTCACCATAAATAACAAGTACATTAAAAATAAAAAACCGTATAGATTTCCAAACCATGTGACAGCCTGCGGCATAACCCCGGCATCTCTCAATGGAAAAGCAACAAACAGTAACAACACGTACGAAATGCCCTGCAACCACAACAACAGCCGGAAGCGCCCCAGCGTAGAATGTAACATTATTTTCCTCCTGCTTTTATACATGTAACGAATTCAATTGTTCCCGTACAGTATATCACAAAAGCTGAATATCTCGCTTAAATGCCATGCAGCAGATTATTCCTGCACGCTTTATAGGTGGTTCACCTACCATTTCGCAGGAGCCAAATGCTTTAACTTCTCATAAGATATATGACGAAGATTGTTACAGATGTCGGACAAGGAGGAGCCGGATCATGAAAATAGCTATGGTTGCACCCGAGAAATTGCCTTTGCCCGGTAATGGTTCCGTGGAAATCTGTATCCTGGGCATCGCTCGTGAACTAGCCCATCGCCATCAGGTGACCATTATAAGTCGTCAAATGCAAGGTCTCGCCGCCACAGAACAGATCGATGGGATCACCATTCAACGTGTCCCTGCAACGAGCCCTGTCATGTACACCAAAGCAGTCATACGTCTGTTATCCCAACAACCCTTTGATGTAATTCAAGTGGATAACAGGCCACGAAGTATGGCTACCATCAAACGAGCTTTTCCAACCACACCTGTTGTACTCTATCTTCACTCGTTAACGTTTGCTCAGCCTGGGCCTTCCAAACTCACATTGATGAAAAAAGCTGATTGGATTGCCGTCAACAGTCATTCCCTGAGACAAAGGTTAAGCCGCAGATTTCCCTTGGTAAAACACCGGATGAGTGTTGTTCCATTGGGTGCAGATCTAAGCCGCTTCAGACCTGTTGAATCCAGCGAAGAACAGATTCATCTGCGTACACAATATGGAGTAAATAAACCATTCTCTATTCTCTATGTCGGCAGACTGATCCCTGGAAAAGGGGTAGACGTATTAATTCGTGCAACTGCCCTCCTTCAGCAACAGATGCCTGTTCAACTGGTTGTTGCAGGCAAAGGACCTCCGTATTACATGCGTAAACTTCGCGAACTTGCTCAAAAACAAAAAGTCCATGTTTCCTTCCGTGGTCAGATAAACCATGAGCATATCGATCAGTTGTATCGGGCAGTCGATTGTCTGGTCTGTCCGTCTCAAGAACATGAAGCTTTTGGCCTGGTTAATGTTGAGGCGATGGCTTCAGGATTACCCGTCATTGCTTCGGATAACGGAGGTATTCGTGAAATTATTGAATCAGGTATCAATGGATACCTTGTCACCGCTTATAAGCGTCCCCAACGTTTCGCCTCTTACCTGTACACACTTGCAAGCAATCCCACTTTTGCGGAGAAGTTAGGGAAGGCTGGCCGAGACAGCGCAAGGGCACATTTCAGTTGGGCAAGAACAGCCATGCATCTGGAAGCGACCTATACCAGGCTCATCCGTAAATGAGCCTTCTTCTGTTGCGATGATCAAGCTTTCTCACGAAATTGCCATCCCTTAATCAAAGAATCCATCTGCGGAACAGGAATGTGACTCATCTCAATTAACTCCATAATAACCATATCTCTCATCATGAATCGTACTTTAGCACACGTTAGTTGATGAAATACATCGTAGAATGCAGTCCCGGTCCAACATCCATGTGGTACGACCAGCGGATCATTAACGATATAACCTACGGCTCCAATCGGGGGAATAACAACCTTAATCGCTTGATGATCCAACCGATTATCTGGATCTTTGACGAGATACACGGTATCCCCCACATGTAAAGCTTGTACGCCATGGTAGTGGTCCATCCCATACATAGCTGCGAATAATTTGGTGCTCATATTACCTGCTCCTTTTCCTGTATTTCTCCATGATTGAAATTTTCACAAAGATACATCGGTTTCATAATGTTCCAACCACTCGACAAGTTGCCTGCGTATCTCTCTACGAAACTCACGAGGTTCAAGTACCTCTGCCTCGGGCCCAAATTGATACAACCATTTCAAAAATTCTCTGCTGCTATTCAGTGTCACTTCAAATAACAATCCCCCATCCGACATATTCGTCATTCGCGGGCGAACAAACATCTCTTCTTCTTTTATGTAGGGGGCCACTTTCTCAGAGAATCTTACCTTGAAATGGATATTTTCGTCGCCACGGTCAATAGACCATGTGTTCTTCATGTACTGCGTTATGTTGAAATCACCCTTGTCGAAACCGGCATTTGTTCGTGTCACATCCAAAAAACGACTAATTCGAAACAATCGAACTTTTTGCAGCAAATGGCAGTATCCAATCAAATAAAAACGTTGATCACGTGGAATGAGATAATAGGGATCGATATCCCGGACTGTAATCTCATTTCTTGTCAGCGTATGATATTGAGTACGAATGGTTTGCTGGCTTAGAATAGATTCGATAATGGGAATCAGCAAATTAGGGTCTTTTCCTTCCTCACGATAAGCTGGCGTGCCCATCCGAATAATTCCCGCAATATTCTCTACAATATCACTGTTTCTTGATTTTAATTTGGTATGAGCCGACATGACCTTGTCAAAAGCTGAATCGAACTCAGCAGGTAACTTGGAGGTATCAACTACGGACGGCAGCAAGGAGAAGACCATTGCTTCCTGTTCAGTAAAATCTAATGGATACATCGCAAACTCACCAATAAATCGGTAACCTTTGCCGTATCCTTCATTCATAATCGGGGCGACCCTATCCAAAATCCGGAGATCACGATAAATCGTGCGTACAGTCGTACCGCATTTCAGCGCCAATTCCTTGGCCGAAATTCCAGGATTTGCTTGTATAGCCTGAAGTATACGCAGCAGACGAATTAATTTCTCTGTCATGTAGTTTCTCCCCTTCGATATTTTATCGGCAAGGAAAACTAGTTCCTTTAGTACAGGACTAAATCTTTAGTCCCAATTTTATTTTCGCAATTTCACCATTTTTGTATAGTCCAATTGCACTTTTACCCCCTTTTAATATACATTCTCTTACTTGCTTGCGTAAAACATGAACCCGAAAGACCTTAAACCTAAGTCTGAAAGCCTATACAATTTTCTAAAAATAATACAAAAAAAGCCCTGATCTGGTATTATCCCCTTTAAGTAGACACTTGAAAAAGCCTTCATGTTATCATGAGGGTTCAAGTGACACTTGGAGGGGATATTTTTATGGCAAAAAAAGGACAAACATTTCAGACGTATACCGAAGAATTTAAATTGAATGCGGTTAGATCCTATGTCGAAGGGTCTTCAAGTTATAAAGTGGTAGCTGAACGCGAAGGAATTCGAAACTGTTCACAACTGAAGGTGTGGGTGAAAAAGTGGAAAAACGGGGAATCGTTCGATGAGCGAAAAAACAATGTTCCGAATCCAATGAAAGGACGTCCCCGTACTGCCTTTAGCAGTGTAGAAGAAGAACGTGACTACCTTCAAGCACAGGTGGATTATTTAAAAAAGCGGTATCCAAATCTAGTAAAGGAGAAGCGCTGAGCCAACGGGAGAACTACGATATCATAGACGAATTGCGCTGCTCGCATAGCATTACACGCCTATTATCGATTACAGGAATACCCCGTTCCAGTTATTACAAATGGCGAGCAACACAGCCGCAGCGAGACGCAAGACAAGACCGTGATCGTGAGATCAAAGAACACATGATGGCTATTCATTTTGCAAACCGAGAGTTTGGTTATCCTCGCATGACAACGGCGCTCTGGGAGGCTGGTCTGAACGTTAATCACAAGAAAGTATGGCGAATCATGCGGGAACTATCGATCCAATCGGTCATTCGTAAGAAGCGGAAGAAGTCCAGCTATACGCCATCTGTGATTTATCCGAATCGCCTGAAGCGCAAATTTCATGCCACAGCCCCCCAGCAAAAAATGGTGACGGATATTACTTATATTTCGGATGGAAACACATTCGTTTATCTGTCTGTCATTCAAGACTTGTTCAACAACGAAATTGTAGCTTGGCAATTATCTAAACGGAACGATGTTCAGCTCGTATTGGATACGGTGGAACAATGGACACAAAAAAGAGACGTTTCGGAAGCCGTGCTCCATTCGGATCAAGGCTTCCAATACACATCTCAGGCGTACAACACACGATTAGAAGCATTCGGCGTGAAGGGCAGCCACTCTCGCAAAGCAACCTGCCTGGATAACGCATGCATCGAATCCTTCTTTTCGCATCTCAAGACAGAGAAGCTGTACCTTAACCAGTGTAATTCAGAAGCAGAGATTCGACAAGCCGTGGAAGATTATATGTACCATTACAACTACCGACGATTTCAAGCCAAACTCAAACAGCGCGCACCGATTGAATATCGATGCGCACTGGCAGCATAGCTTTTTTCCATCTGTCTACTTGACAGGGGTAAGACCAGATCCCTATAAAGAGACAAGGCTTTTCTCGAAATTACTGGTTATGCAACTGTAATAATTGATCCATCACATTTTCCATATGCTCACAGAGTTCAGCAATGTCTCCCATCTGGTCTTCATTCACACTGCGGTCAAAATAAACGTGAGCCGTGACGTTATACATGATTGGCTGTTCATCAAAAATATACCGGATGTTCTGGCACATCCTCTGCTCAGGCCAGCTCTTCTGTAATATTGGACGAATAACCGGGCACTGCTTCTCAGGCTCCTTCACAACCATGCTAAACCGTAGTTCCAAACGGCAACCCGGATTCGCACCAGGCGTCTCCAGGATCTCCGCTGCAAGCTCCTCAAGGGAGCTGCTTAATACAACTTCCCCTGTTACTTCCGGGCGATCCCTGAGACAGAATTGTAATGTGAACTCTCTGGACATCACTGCCATCTCCAGCCGATCTTTACGCCCCGTAATCTGAATACGTTCATCCAGGTTATCCATATCATAGAGATAATTCTCAAACCCGACTTTCAGATTGTCATACACCGTTGGATCAAACATTGAAATAAACCTACTTTCTAACCCTTTAACATGTATTGTAGTACATTCTCAATTTTCATGCGACTAGCCCAATCTCTTGTCCTGAAAGTATAAAAAGCCCAGTCACCAGGACTGGGCTTCGGCTAAACATGCGATCTGATAAGATCCCTGAGCTTTGCTTATTCTTCTGTAGCTTTTTCTTCAGCTGCCGGTTCAGCTTCCTCAGCAGAAGCCGTTGGCTCTTCCTCAGCGGCTTGTGGCGGCATGACGGAAGCGATGATGGACTCAGGTGATGTTATGAGTGTCAAACCTTTGTCCAGCTTGATATCCGCAGCAGTCAAGCGATCACCAATATCCAATCCGCTAACATCCACTTCAATGGACGTTGGCAGATCCGCAGGCAATCCTTCTACTTCCAGCTGTGTCTCCTGTGTCTGGAATACACCGCCAGCTTTCGAGCCGGCCGCTGTACCCTGGAAGTCGATCGATACACTTACACTGATCGGCTTGTTCTTGGAAATTTGCAAAAAGTCTACGTGCAGCAAACGTCCGTTACGCTCTTGCTGATCCTTGATCAGCACCGGAACCGTATTACCGCCTTCAACATTCAGGTTGAACATTTCGGAGCGGCCTGTGCGTGCCACTTTCAGCATTTCTTTTTCATCTACATGTATTGAAGCACCTTCAAGTCCCGGGCCGTAAACGACTGCAGGAACTCGTCCGCCTTGTCTTAACAGGCGCAATGCTGCACCTTTCTTTTCCGTTCTTGGCGTTGCTGTAAGTTGAGCCATTTTTCCGTTGGATTTCATGATTGAACATCCTCCTTCAAGGGATCACTACATTATATTTGTTGGAAAGCGCTGAGGCTTATCTCATAGACCATGATGGTCTTTTTCCTTTGGCCGAATCGTGGGCCATATCTATATTTACCCCAATGATAGAGGATCTCAAACACAAAAGAGGACAATTAATTATTTTTTGGCAAGTTATGCGGCTTATAATCAGACCAAAAAAGCAGTCGGAGTCTCTTCCAACTGCTGGTTTAACAAGGTTTTGACGAATTACATTCGACGTTATAAATAAAGAAACTATGCGCTATTACGATCCTCTGTTTTTTCGCTTTCACGAATGATCTGCATCTCGTCTGATCCGCTACGGACAATAATGTGCACATCCCCGTCTTCAGGTACAATGTCGACGTAACGGTCTCCGCACGTATCTTTAGCTTCCCATTCGTTCAATCGAATGATCAATCCCAGGTGATGCAGACCCGGAGCAACGCGGAAGCGGGCTTCGGCGGCATTTCCGACTTGTTCCAGCCGTACTGCTCCGTCCTCCATACCTGTGCCCCATACCCAGACATCCCAACCTTCATAGTGCTGGTCTTCCCGTTCGTATCGAAGCGTGACGGTTCGCGAAATTTGTTTATGAATCGTTACGCCAAGCGTTGCCCGGATTCCTCCGGCTTCAGCAATAATATGGGTTACTCCAGGTGTCATCGCACGTACGATCCCTGCTGCACTCACCGCTGCAAGTTCTGGGTGAGAAGAGCTCCAGCGTATATTCGAATCCTGAAGCGGCTGACCAAATTGATCCAGAACCAAGGCACGGAAGCGACTGATTCGAGTCATATACATGACAGGTTCGCCCACAATTTCGATTCGTTCAGCATGACGATAATCCACTTGTAACATACAGCTTGCCGTTATGTTCCCACAATGGACTGTAATCGAAGCTTCCCCTCGTTCCAGTGCATGGATTGTTCCATCAGGCTGGATCTGAATGATATCCGGATCAGAAGAAGTCCAGGTGGCTGGAGCTTTTTCTACCACATTGCCAATGCTGTCCCGTACGATCGCTCGCAGTTGAGTGGTCTCCTTCGGACTATATACCTGGCGAGGAAAACTAATCTCCACTGTTGATGGTTCAGTGCCTCCAGCATGCTCTGTGTCATACAGTACCATTAAGGACCATCGTTCTACCTGAACAGTACCACGAACAGTCTCGATCACGTCTGTGCCTGCCTGATGATCATTGACTACAACATGCCAGCCTCCTTCTCCTAGGTCGACATGCTGCTCATGTTCCGTTCCGTTATAGATGACCAGAATCTGATTCCAGGTGTCCTGATTCGCACCATACTGAAGTATAAAGGCAACTACGTTGCCATCCGCACGAATAACACGAAGGTGAGTTCGTACCTGTTCAGCATCAATCATACGAAAAGCGGGATGGGTTCGCCGCATATGAATAAGACCACGATAGTAGTCGAACACCGGTCTGAAGCGTGATTTGTTGGCCCATGTGATGGCGTTCACCGCATCCCCGCTCCGATAACTGTTATGATCACCGGCTTTGGATCTGAGCATCTCGTCCCCTGAATGCAGAAACGGAATTCCTTGAGAAGTCAGCAGAATGCCCGAAGACAGCAAAGAGCGACGAACCATCTCATGATTCAAAACATCATCTGCATCCACATACCGATAAGGATCTGCTGCTTTTACAGCGGACTCAGCACTCCCACCACCCACGGGCTGTCCGTCCTTCCATACGGGAAATCCTAATTCATGTCTAAGGTTCATTGTTGTCGCAATTTTATCCCACAGATTGAGATTGTCATGAGCAGTCACATAATTGACAACTTCCACAGGTGAAGATGTGAAATCATCCAGTGCTCCCGCTAATCCCCTGATAAGCTCATATTCCTGCCCTCCGGCACCCGTGACAAACCCTCTGCCACTGCCATCACTATCGCCCTTGATTGCACTGCGAAAATGATCATTAAATACAGCAAATCCCTGACCTCGCTGGGTTCCTTTTAATGTTTTGCGGTCCAAAGGTGAATCTCCACCCATCCAGGGTTCCCCATAGATCAGAAACGCCGGATCGACCTGTTCCTTCAATTCGCGTGTCAATTCATTCATCGTTTCCGTATCAATCAGGGCCATAAGGTCAAATCGAAATCCGTCCACATGATATTCTTCTGCCCAGTATCGGAGAGAATCCAAAATATACTTTCGCACCATTGGGCGTTCTGTCGCCAATTCATTGCCTACACCAGAACCATTACTGAGGGTGCCATCCTCCCGATAACGGTAATAATAGCCTGGTACAATCCGTTCAAAAGGCCCCTCTTCCACGCTATACGTGTGATTATAGACAACATCAAGTACAACGCGAATGCCTTGTCTGTGCAGCGATTGAACGAGTGATTTGAGCTCCCGAATTCGAACTGCAGGATCACGAGGATCTGTCGCATACGAACCTTCGGGAACGTTATAATGCTGGGGATCATACCCCCAGTTGTATGGTGCTCTGATGTTTGAACCCACATCTGCTGTAGCGAGTTCATTCACCGTCTGATAATCCGCCACAGGCAGAAGATGTACATGAGTGACTCCCAGTTCGGCAAGATGATCTACGCCAATACTATTGCCTGCTCTATCCGTCAGACCGGATGCCGTGAATGCCAGATATTTTCCCTTATACGGAATATCTGCATGTGGGTCTGAGGAGAAATCACGGACATGTAACTCATATATCACGGCATCAACAGGATGCAGAAAAGCAGGTTTGACATCCAGGTCCCAATCGACCGGATTGGTGGTCTCCGGATCTATAATAGCCGTTCGTTGCCCATTAGCCGTTACCGCTCTGGCATAAGGATCAACAACGACTTCAATCCGCTGATCATCATGGATAATTCGGTACATATAATAATGTCCTGCCCAATCGCCGCTGAGCTTCAGACTCCATATTCCGTCCGCATCACGTGTCAGAGTATGTTCCTGCCCATTTTCATGATCTTGTACTTTACCACTATCGTTGTAATGCCCTTCATCGTCAAAAATCAATATATAAACCTGTTGTGCCGTAGGTGCCCACAATTTAAAAGTACTTGCTGCACGAGTATATGTTAAGCCAAGATCGTTGCCTTCGTAACAAAAAGAAGTCCATTCCGGCATCGTTCCCACCGCCTTTATATCCATTGATTTCGTGTTGTCCCGATGTTACGGAGCGGGACGTTGTTTGTCAACCCGGGGTTGTCTGTACTCATCATATCGGTCCAATTTGCGTATTCAATTAGCAATCGCTTTCAAAATATAGGATATGAAAACAAGCGCCATAGATTGACAGCATTTGTACCTGTCCCGACAAAAAAAAATTTGGAATATACAAGAATAAATTGCAGGATGTCATTTGGTTGAGATTAAAATGCACCAACAGGTGCACAGCATAAAGAAGGTCAGACATGACAAGGTATAGCCTTGCGACCAAGGCAATGGTTTCTGACGCATCAACAAATCCCCCTTTCATACAGAAAAGGGGGATTTGTTTTATCTCAATTTATTTGATTAGATTGGATGGGATATCTAGAACGTGGCCTTAGTAGCGATTTTACTAATGGTTTGTTGGTACCCTTCAATTCTTGGCAAGCATTGCGTTCATTAGGAATTCGAATACATCACCGTTAGGGATATCGCATTCACATGTACCTGTCCGTCCTGTAGGGTGCGTATCGTATTAACGCCTGCTTGTCCTTTCTCTACAATCACATTCCATATCCCTGTGGGAATAGCGATGTCACGGTTTTCTTTTGCCGCGTTATAGATAACAGCAATGCGTTCCCATGAATCGCTGGCTGCTGTACCGTTCAGTTCATAGGCTAGCAGCCCATTGCCTTTTTCTATTAGACGAACATACTTCTCGATCTCTTCCCGTGTACGAAGCCGAAAGGCTGGATGTTCTCGCCGAAGACGGATCAGCCCACGATAATAATCAAATACCGGCTTGAACAGCTGCTTTTGCTCCCAATGTATGGCATTGACCACGTCTCCACTCTGGTGGCTGTTGGCGTCCCCATATTTACTTCGAAGCAGCTCATCTCCAGCCGCGATCAGGGGTACACCCTGGGAGGTTAGAACGATACCATTGGCAAGCAAACTACGCCTAACGGTCTCATTCTCCAGAATGTGTTCCGGATCAATCTGCAGGTAAGGCTTAGCCTTCTCTACAGCCTCTTCCACGCTCTCGCAACCACAAATACTTCCATCCTCGTTATAACTGAGGAAATTCAGGGTATCGTGGAGTCCTTGTGTACGCGCGACTTTATCCCACAGATTGAGATTATCATGCACGGTTACATAGTTAATCGTCTCGGATGGACCATCCGTAAAATCCTCAATGGCTCCCCGGACGCCAGTCCACAATTCGTCTTCTTTCCCGTCCGCGCCCGTCGCAAAGCCCGTACCCATGCCATCGCTGTCTCCCTTGATCACTCCGCGGTAATTATCGTTAAACACAGCAAAACCCGCCCCGCGCTGCGCTCCTTTTAGGGTCATATCATCACCAAGCGGCGAATCCAGTGCGCCCCATGGTTCACCATATAACAATATGGAAGGTGACACTTCGGTGTGCAACTCCGCTGCAAGCTGTTTCATCGTAGTTGTGTCGATCAGGCCCATTAGGTCAAATCGAAAACCATCCACATGATACTCCTCTGCCCAGTAACGCACCGAGTCGATGATAAACTTGCGAACCATGGTGCGTTCAGTAGCTACCTCATTGCCCGTACCTGAGCCATTGCTATAGGTTCCATCGGCGTTTTGACGATAGTAGTACCCTGGTACAAGTTTTTCAAAAGAGCTGCCTTCCGTATCAAACGTATGATTATATACCACATCCATAATGACACCTATTCCCTTGTTATGAAGGGCCAGCACCATTGATTTGAACTCACGAATCCGTGTCTCCGGCTCATCTGCACGTGATGCATAGGACCCTTCCGGGACATTGTAATGAAGTGGATCATATCCCCAGTTATAGTTGGAGGCATCAGACGTATCCCCATCCACCCTGGATTCATCCACCGTCGCAAAATCAAATACAGGCAGCAGATGAACGTGGGTAATCCCTAGTTCAACCAAATGATCGATCCCCAGTGTGTTACCCTCCGAATCACGCAGACCCGTCTCGGTGAAAGCCATGTATTTGCCTTTATTTGTTATACCAGATGATGGGTGAATGGAAAAATCACGTACATGCAGTTCGTACAGGACTGCATCTACAGGACTGGTCAATTGCGGGCGAATATCCTCACTCCATCCCTTCGGATGTGTTTGCTCCAGTCTCACAATTACACCCATTTCTCCATTCATGGTCACTGCTCGTGCGTAGGGGTCTACAGCATGGGTTGAATGTCCATCTTCGAAAGTAGGCTTGTACATGTAACGGTAGCTGTTTAAATCACCCTCCAGTTCCAGAACCCAGATGCCTTGTTCTTTCTTTTGCATAGGTAACGCCTGCTGTTTCCGTTGATTGGGCTCTTCCTCCGGGCTCCCCCCTGTCAAAGGTGGGTACAGAAGTAGTTCCATCTGAACGGCTAACGGTGACCAGACTTTAAAGTGACAGGTTTGTGCTTCTAATGTGACACCTAAATCTCTTCCTTGGTATGTATCTTCTGAAATCAATAGTTCCTGCTTATCCTCTTCAATCATGTGTGTTGTTCCCCTCTCGTTGAGAAAATTGATGAAAATGGATGATACGAGTGCTCCTTACCCTTTATACCCGTTCTGCTGCCCAACCATAATCCGAATTACACAAAAGAAGACAAACGTCATGTAGATTCACATGACGCCTGCCTTCTTTATGGGTAAAACGATTCTCTCTAATGCGGTACCTGGGATTGGAAATCATTCCGGCTGGATTGATCGGCGTGGTACAAAACCACGTCCCCATCTTGCATCGGCCATCTTCTCCCCTGACCATCTACCGGGCCGTTATCAAAACCTTCCATTTGCCATTGATTCATCAACGGTGCGTGAATATATTGTAGATGTGGCGCACTCGTATTGCCACTGCGCAATGTTTCGATATTGAAGTTAACCACAATGTAACCATCCCTCAGAAATATCATTGCCTTCTCATCCAACTGGTTTTGTCTGGAAAGTGGCTCTAAATCGGTTCCTTTGGGTACTGCATATACATCTGCTGGCAAGCTATATTCCCCATACCAGCGCTGAATCGCTGCATTCGCCCGATCTACATTAACACCAGATGGAATATCTGTTTTTGGGCCAATGAGTGTACGTATCTGTGAAGGAAGAATCATCCAGTCATAACGACCTACCCACGTTTTATGATGAGAGGTCTGATCCACGAAACGAACCATATGTTCCGCCATTGTACCCTGATTGCGTTCCTCCTCCGACAGTTCATAGGTATACTGATAACGCGCTGTATCACCTAACTCCGTACCGGGGACATTCCGCAACCGTGAGTTCAGAACAACAAAGCGTTTTTCTAAATCTTGTGCCGATCCGATACGAATGAGTCGTTCCTGTCCTCGGTGGTAGTATAAATCCACTTCTTGCCGGGTGGTGCCATCTTTACTCACAAAAGAGAACGTCGGCGTGATTCGGATACCATCCTGTTTCCCAAACATGTTGCCCTTGGTTTTCAAATCAAACTTGAAATGGTAACCCGTCTTCACTGCAGCATTTCGGAAACCCTGTACCGGATGACTGCCGGGACGAATAGGCAGGACATAGGGAGCCAAATTACCTCGGGGATCTCCGTCTATACTGTTTCCACCGGTCCAGTAGCTTACACCCGTTGGTTCGGGGCTGCCTATCCGCTTACGGAACACATTCTCCCAGTTGTAGTCTGAAATATCGGTGATGTGAAAATCATACAATCGTCCGATAACTTCTACAGCAACGGTATCTACTGCGACATGATGAGTCAGATTCGTATTGGCATCCTGTTGTTCTGTGAAGTTTGCAGGTGTATTTTCGGCGATATTTCGAAACTCGACCTGATAATTCCCTTCATCTACCCATACAGGAAGAAAAAAAGGAGTGTCCAACTGATTTACCGGAATATCCACCCATGTCATAGCCGGAATAAACTGACTTCTGGCACCATTATAGACATCGAATGGGAAACGAACCTGTTTGATCCGGAAATATTTCGCATAATCATGGTTTCCATAACCTGGGTAACTCGCTACATCCAAATGTTGACCTGAGGTCGGTATTCGCACAATGAATGGACGCTCTAAAATAAGTGCAGCTCTGGTCGGATCAGGCGTAGTCTTCTGATTATGAGGCTGATCATCAGACACCCAGGCATAGTTCACAACTGGAGTATGTACTGTCACCGTGTTAATTCCCAGAATGGGGAACTTCTGATCCTGACCTCCGTTAACATTGCCAGGGAGCAATCCATACGTAATCTCACCCGTGGTTGGCTGGTTAGCTTTGTTCATCAATGTGTTCTTGATTGTCAGACGGTTCTGGTACAGAACATCGTCTCCGATCATGCCAGGTTGGGGGATCGTGCCAGGTCTTGGAGTTGTTTTCTCCACCGGGGCAGGATCCATAATCATCCCTCCATTAAAGACTACCTTGTCGTTATTAACGGTGTTCTCTCTAACCTCCGCTTCAGCTTCAGATTGAAACAATGACGTTTCATCTGGCGTAGAGGGTTCAGTAGAACCACCCGGAACCCCTTTGATGCCAAGATCAATTTCTCGACATGGCGCAGGTTTCACATGATTGGTAACCGCAGTATCCATAGCAGATTGCAAAGTCGGTGGTGTATATGCATTGGGCGTCAGAGTCACGGTGTCACCATAACCGCCTAGCGCATAGTTAGATACCTTAGCTTCATTTAACTTGTAAACCTCCAGTTTATCGATCTGCCAATAGCTATATGTCCGTGTTACTTGCATGGTTTTATCCCCGGGCACATCAAGTTCTTTGGGCTCAGGAGGTGTTCCTGGATCCCCCTCACCACTAGACGCTCTTCCCGGGATCGTCCAGGTTTTATGATAAACCCTTTTCACTTTAACGGTGTAAGTCACCGTTCCTGTCATGTTAACCCAACGGTGCTGAAACAGATACCCTTTAGCTAAGACATTGGCATAAAGGTCTTCTGAAGTTGGAATGCCGCGAGTGACATCAAACTTCTCAGCTCCTCGATCGTCTGCCTTCAACACACCTCCAACAGACGGGTCCATAACTGATGCTTCAATAACCGTGCCTCTACTCGGTGGGCTGATGGTCACAGGGCAAGCGTTCACAGGGTCGCCCCCCGGATCGCCATCATTACCACCTTCTCCATTATTCGTGCAGTCCTTCACCTCAAGCACCTGAGTCCCTTGTTCATCCAGTTGCTGAGCAGAATCAAGAAAATGAGCTTTGATGGTAGTGCTACCCACGATACCTTTTGTCGCGATTTTGCCATCAGCACCGATCGTTGCCACAGCCGGATTCGAGCTCTGCCACGTCAATTTAGGATGAGCTGTCAGTTTATGAACAGAGCGATCCGGTTTGGTTAGAACTGCTTCCGCCTGTAGTGGTGTCGTATTGGCTTTACAAGCATTCGGCAGATTCACAACGAGTCCTGGCTCAGACGTGACAGTTATGGTGGCAGTATCCGAGATTAGATATGTACCATTGTTCCAGATCGCACGCACAGTGACCGTGCCCGGACTTTCGGCCGTTAACATCCCTGTTTTCAACTCTATACTCGCAATTGTCTCGTCAGAAGAAAACCATTTGATCTCCGCTTCCCTTCGCGATACGTCGATGCCCTCACCAAAGGCTGTCGCACCATAGCCCTTTGTCTTCACCTTGGCTACCATCTGCTGAGTTTGACCTAGGGTAAGGGTTTTATTTGGAGTTACATCGATTTCTTTTTCTTCCTCCAAATCGCCTTCCCAGATGATATCCATGGGTGTAAAATAAGAAGCATTGTATTTAGGACAGCCCGCCGTTGTTTGCCCACCATTTGCGAAAGGGCTCTTCTCGGTTGGTATATGGTACCCTCCAGTAATTGTTCTTATTGCAACAATTGTTGAAGGAAAAGGTGGGGTAGGGTCTCCCACACCAGTATATGAATCTTGATCTGCTCTCCCCTGATAATTAACATCATGGATTCGGACATTAAAGATACTTGAGACTTCTACTCGTCTGGAATTATAATCAGGCCAGTTTTCTGCAGGCCATCTACTGAAATCTACACTATCTGGAACTTCTGTAGCAGCAGGAAATGGACTGGAGCAACTCCCTGCATTATTCGCATAAGTTGGTCCCCCAGCATGGTCAGCTCTAAATTGTCCGCTATCCACTTGGTACCAATATACCCCTGGCCTCCCTACAGTAGGAGTGGCTAATATTGTAACCTTCCGAGGGTTTTTCATAGATTTAGGTCCATACTCATCTGTAGCAGCATGAACAACGTTCATAGGTAAGTACAATACTAACAATAATAATATTTGTGAAATAAATATACTCACTAAAATAATAGCAGAAAAATAATTAAGCTTTTTCATTACAACTTACTCACCATCCTGATAAGGCTACCTTTGAATTTTAAATTCTCCTTCTGTATCTGATTTCAAAAAATAAGACCAAGATTTATTCCTTAAAGTCGATGTAGTCCAAAATCTTTTCTGTAATCCTTTTTTTATAAGTTCTCCTGAGTCCATAGGAATTGTCACATTACTCTGTTTCTTAGCCAAATCTAAATCAAGACGATTAAATTGTATTAACGAATCGGAAAGACCTTGGTTAAATGTAATTAAATTCGAGGTTTCTAAGTTAGATGTAAATGACACATCTGCAAAAGTCCTATAAGAGCCACTTGCGTACTTATCCGGAAGAAAGAGCTTCGCGTAAATACCCTTCGGCTTATTTTGAGTAGCGTCTACAACGATAAAACGATGAATTTTTAATACACCCGAGTTATTTCTTAAATTGATATTTCCTTTTGATAAATCAGATATCAAGACCGAACCTGAACTATACCTATAATTACTAATTGTCGTTAAATTCGTCCCCGTCGTGCCGACCTCTCTCATCTCATTCAGGTCACTATACTTCCCGGCATCCGTGCCTTCTACGTCCATATAACGCAGCAAAATGGCCGATACTTCTGCACGAGTGGTGGAATCCGCAGGTTTTAATGTGCCATCTTGGAATCCACCTACAATGCCTGTCCCACGGACAAGGGCAAGATACGGAATCTGTTCGGCACGAATGGTGCCGCGGTTCACTTCCGGTGTGGGGAGAAGCGTATTTTTTGTATCGTTAAAAGCATTCTGGAAGCTGGCTCCGGACTTAATCAGTCCATTGGCAATCCATTTCATCATCTCGTAACGTGTCAGTTCCGCATTCGGATTGAACCCTTTGGCGTAATCGCCAGCGTTAATGAATCCTTGTCCGACAAGCTGGCTAACCGCCGCTTCAGACCAATGTCCCTTGAGATCAGCAAAGGGATTCTGCCCCTCTAGCTTCTCCAGTCCAGTCGCACGGGCAAGTATGGTCGCATATTCCCCACGCGTGATTTTGCCATTAGGACGAAATGTTCCGTCCTGGTAACCAGAGATAAGATTTTTTTCATAAGCTTTGGCAATAGTCGCTTGAGCCCAATGGCCCTTGATATCCTTGAACTTGCTAAGGGCCGTGTCACTTGTCCCCGATGCAGCATTCGCTGTTGAGGTCAGATGTACAGGTCCAACGTTCAATAGTGTTCCTGCCAATACAGCTGTCGTTAATAACCCGACGATCCACACGTTCCGTTTTTTCTTCTTCTCGTGTCCTTTGATCTGCTTCTTCAATCTACTCACGCTCCTATGTACCTTAGTATGGGGATGCTTTACTTGGTCAACCTAGTCACTTCTCTTCATAACCAAAACCTAAATTTGCCATAATAATCAATATTCTACCATGTTGTACTAGGCTATTGGTATCATTTTTCGTCCATCCCCATTACTTCAAGGTGTGCACCCCTCCTTCCATAGACCCACTTCATTCGCCTAAAACACAAAAAAAGGCCATGAATCCGCAGATTCATAGCCTTATGCTTTAAGGGTGTGGTTTTTCTTATGATATTGGAAAAATGAACTCATTCATAGAATAAACCATATCATTCCATTTGATCAACCCTTTTTTTATTTCAGCCAGCTTTATTTCCCGTTTAATTCCTTATAGGATGCTTCGAGTTCCGTAATCAATTGATCACCACCGGCTTTTCTCCAGCTTGCGATTTCCTGCTCCCAACCTGCATCATCGATTTTGCCCATAATGTACTTGGTCTGCGCATCCCAGATCATCTGATCCAACTCCTGACCACGCTCGGTATAGATTGCCGAAGACAAGGTGAGTGCCGGATTGGCGATGGCGTACTGCTCATTCTCACGCGCCATCTTTGTACCTTTCATACCAATCGGAACATCAACCAGTTCAGGCACATTATAACCTTCAATACTTAACAGATTATCCCGATATGGCTTCACTTCACGCTGATAAGCGTCAAAATCTTTAAGTTCGGTTTTCCCATCCGCAGTCTTGCTGTAGTGCACATCGAGCAATCCACGGAGCTGCAACGTACTCAATTCCTCATCCATCAACTGGTCCAGGAACGTAAGAACCTGCTTCAATTGCTCCTCATCCGTAAC
Organism: Paenibacillus sp. FSL R5-0701; assembly: GCF_037973995.1. Lineage (NCBI taxonomy): Bacteria > Bacillati > Bacillota > Bacilli > Caryophanales > Paenibacillaceae > Paenibacillus > Paenibacillus sp. FSL R5-0701. The sequence continues at coordinate 5,368,667 of NZ_CP150230.1, forward strand.
GGATGCCTTCGGGATGACCAGCATTCCGTAGTTTCCTGGCTCCCCGGCGATACGAATACCATCGGTTCCCTGGAAAGGAGCCACGTCAATCTCCCCATCCGGAGCGTTAGGTGTAAGTCGCTGCTGAGAGGACTTTCCGTTCTGGGCCACACCGTTAAGCTTCATGCCAACCAGGCCGGAATCCATTTTTTTGTCCGCATCGGAAGGGTCCAGGGCAGGGAAATCACTATTAATCAGTCCCTCGCTGAACAGTCGCTTGAAGAGTTTCATTGTGTCCACATATTCGGTGGTCAGGAATTCCGGGGTCAATTTCCCGGCATCGTCCACACCCCATTTGTTAACACCGCCAATACTTACAGCGATCCGCGTCAGTGGCGAAGAGACACCTTCATTATATTTTTTGAACAGCAGCGCACCATACGTATCCTCTTTACCATTCCCGTCAGGGTCGTCCTTACGAATGGAGCGCATCACTTCATACCAATCATCCAGCGTTTTGGGTATATCCAGCTTTAATGTATCAAACCAGTCCTTGCGATATACGATCGCAGTCCGTCCAATATCCCGGAAGTTCGGAATACCGTAGACCTTGCCTTCAATTTTGATATTGTTAAAATAAGCTTCGGATTGGGCAGACAGGTTTTTATAATCCTTCAAGTAAGGCCCCAGTTCCCAGAACAGTCCCGTTTTGGCGGCATTAAATGTGGTCGGCACATAATTCACACGCATAATGGTCGGCATCTCGCCTGAAGCAACCATAACATTCACCTTATCATCAAAAGCAGACTGCGGAATCCACTGTACATTGACATCCGTATTTGTATATTCCTCAATCTTCTTTTCAATCCCGTTCTCCTTTGCCGGTATGTCTCCTACCTGCATTAAAGAGATGGAAATGGGAAGTTTACCTTCCCCTGCAGCAGGCGCTTTTTCTCCCCCGCAACCTGCAAGCAATCCAGCGGACATTGCACCAATTACAACGATTCCGCCTAAACGGGACATTGGACCTTTTGGACTCATGAACCATCTCTCCTTTTGGATAAGGTTATGTACACAGACCACTCCGATGACAGAACAACCTTCAGATCGCTGTTATCCCCAGATTTTTTTGATTCCCTTCTAAACAAGGGGAAAATCCGGGGATAAGCCTATGCTTCCGATGCAGCTTTCTTTCAGAAAGCTTTTAGGCGAACGCTTCGCTTCCTCAAGTTATTTCTGTCCTCTACGTTCTCATGTACATGTTAGTTGGACTTGTAAAGTTCAATCTCCACTCCTGCCAAAATGAACGGAGCAACCGATTTCGGATCATTGATTCGAATGGACTCGGTAACATAATACTCGTATGACCCATCACGATACGGGCTTCCTCCGAGGCCGGCTCCGCCGTTACACTGCGTCAGGGACAGTACGCCTTCACGATCCGTTTGCAGCAGATGCTGCAGCAGACCCTGATATCCATTTTCCGCAACCGCTTTGAACTTGCCACTCAGATATCCATTACGCACACCTTTGGCCAATGCATAGACAAACATTGAAGTACCGGAAGCTTCTAGATAGTTCCGCTCACGTCCCGGCTGATCTAACAGATGTGGCCATAGTCCGGTCTGCTGATCCTGCACATGCACTAGTGCGTTGGCTACCCGTTCGAAGATACCCACAATCTGGCCGCGCTGCGGATGATCTACCGGCAGATGATCCAAGGTATCCACAACCGCCATCACATACCAGCCCATCGCCCGACTCCAGACATGTGGAGAACATCCGGTCTCTCCCGAACTCCAGCGCTGCTCTTTGCTCTCATCCCAGGCATGGTACAAGAGACCGCTACGCGGATCACGCGTGCGCTGTTCCACCAGCAAGAGCTGCAGGGCAGCCTTGTCGAACCACTTCTCTTCGCCTGTTACTGCGCCATACTGGGTCAGGTACGGAGTCGCCATGTACAACCCATCCAGCCACATCTGGAAGGGGTAAATCTTCTTGTGCCAGAACCCGCCTTCACTCGTGTGTGGCTGTCCCTTAAGCTGAGTGATAAGCAACTCCGCAGCTTTGCGGTATTTCTCTTCCCCTGTTTTCTCGAGCAACAGGAACAGTGATTTTCCCTGATTGATCTGATCCAGATTATATTCCTCGATCGCATAGGAGCGAATGGAGCCATCTTCCTGAACGAAATGATCCATCAGCTCACGGATGTAGTCAAAATACTTTTGCTCCCCCGTGTGTGTATAAAGCTCCTCCAGTGCTTTCAAAAAGCAGCCGTTCTCGTAATGCCAAGTGGCGTACAGCTCATGGTTGCGATAACTCTCCATGAATTGCTGTGCCATGCGCACCGATGTGAATTGCAGTGTTTCCTTCATGATCAAGCCTCCGCTTCCGGCTCTTTATTGAGCCTGTTTTTTGTAATCTTCGGCATATTCCTCACGAATCTTGTTTCCACCAGCATTGCCCCAATTCTCGATTTCCTTTTCCCAGCCACTTTGATCGATCTTGCCCATAATGTATTTGGTTTGTGCATCGGCAATCACCTGATCCAGATCCGCCCCACGGTCACCATACGTTGGAGAATATAACGTCAGCGCAGGGTTTGGCACAGCGTGCTCCGCCAGTTCCTTGGCAAGTGTCGTACCTTTTTCACCCAGTTCGGTATCCTTCAATTTCGGTACGTTATATCCTTCCACATAAGGAAGGTTGTCACGGTAAGGTTTCACTTCACGCTGGAATGCATCGAAGTCACTCATCTCCACCTGATCTTCGCCCACTTTGGTGTGATGTTTGTCTTCCATACCACGCATCAACAGGGTAGCCATCTCAGGGTCCATCAATTTATCGAGGAAGGAGAGCAAATCCTTGAGTTCTTCTTCCGATTTCACCGTTGATTTAGGGAATGCCAGAATTCCGGAGTTACCCGTCTGTCCTGCAACACGATCTCCGTTCGGTCCAAGCAAACCAGCGATGTCTACCACACCATCCGGATTGTTTTTGGACAGACGCTCTTGCTGACTTTTTCCGTTCTGAGCAACACCAACACGAATACCGACAACACCGGAATCATACTTTTTCTCCGCTTCTGTAGAGTCGAATACGGCAAAGTCCTGGTTCAGCAGTTTCTCATCGTACAAACGTTTCAGCAGATCCAACACCTGCATATATTCCGGTGTCATGAATTCCGGCGTGAAGCTGCCATCATCCTCGACTTTCCATTTGTTAGGTGCACCAAAGCTTACGCCAAGGCGAGTCGTGAAGGAATATTGGTCCTCATTGTATTTTTTGAAAAGCATCAGTCCAAATGTATTATCCTGACCATCTCCATCCGGATCGGAGGTTGCCAGTGTTTTAATCGTTTCATACCATTCATCCGGTGTGGCTGGCACCTTAAGATTCAGCTTTTCGAACCAGTCCTTGCGATAGATCACTGTAGCCCGTGCAATATCCGAGAATACAGGAACCCCATAAATTTTGCCCTCTACCTTGATATTGTCAAAGAAACGCTCGTTCTGTGCCGACAGATTTTTATAGTCTTTCAGCAAAGGCCCCACTTCCCAGAACACGTCATTACGCATTGCACTGGTCACCGTTGGATTATATTGCACCTTCACAATTTTCGGCATATCGCTTGAAGCAATCATCACGTTAATTTTGTCATTGTAGGCCGAAGCCGGAATCCACTGGATATCCAGTTTGGTATTGGTATACGCTTCAATCTTTTGCTGAACTTCATTGCCCTTGCTTGGCACATCACCCACCTGTGCAATGGCTATGGACACATTCTGTACGCCGCCCTCGGCAGCCTGACCCTCGTCTGATCCGCATCCTGCCAGCAAACCTGTCACCAGTGCCAGTGTGCTCAAGACAGCTACGGCTTTCTTTTTTGTTGCTTTCATAACATGAAAACCTCCCTTTTTTTATGCAGTCATACTGAACTGACTTTGAACCATCTGCCGACTCAACCTTTCACCGAACCCAGCATCACGCCTTTGGCAAAATGCTTTTGCAGGAATGGGTACACCAGCATAATCGGGATCGTGGAGAACACGATAACTGCCATGCGAATGGTAAGCGGCTGGATCTCGGTCTCTTCAATACTCGTGTCACCGATTCGGCTCTGTGCCAGAATGACAATCTCACGTAGCCAGACTTGGACAGGCCACTTCTCACTATCGTTGATATAGATAACAGCGCTGAAGAAACTGTTCCAGTGGGCCACCGCGTAAAAGAGTGAAAATGTCGCCATGGCTGGCATGGACAACGGCAGGACAATCCGGAACAATACGCTGACATCGTTACATCCATCAATTTTGGCTGCATCCTCCAGCTCATCGGGAATGGCTTGGAAGAAGTTTTTCAGTACAATCAAGTTAAATGCACTAATAGCGGTAGGTAACATCAGTGACCACAACGTATCCGTCAGGTGCAAGGATTTTACGACAAAGTATGTTGGAATCATCCCGCCACTGAAGAGCATCGTGAACAATACACCGAGCAAAATGGGCTGGCGTCCACGCAAATATCTTCTGGAGAGCGGATAAGCCATAAGTGACGTAAACAGCAGGTTAATGAAGGTACCAATCACCGTAATATAGATCGATACGCCCAGACTGCGAATCAAGGTATCTGTAGAGAAAATGTAACGGTACGCAGCCAGAGAGAACTCTTTGGGAAAAAGAATAAATCCTCCCTTAGCCACTTCATGCGGACTGGTAAACGAGACGGCCAAAATATAAATGAACGGGATGACCGTCACGATTCCAATCAACAGCAGCAAGCCATGATTGAGAATATCAAAGATCCGGTTGCCCCACGTTTTATCCTGTTGCATCTTAATGTTCACTCCTGTCTGGTGAAGAACGTCTGCACCCAAAGGTTAGTAGACGCCTTCCTCCCCGAATTTTTTGGCCATCGTATTGGCACCAAGGACAAGCGCCAGCCCGACAACCGATTTGAACAACCCGACAGCAGCACTATAACTGTACTGTGCCTGTGTAAGCCCCTTCGTGTACACGTAGGTATCAAATACCTCGCCCACATCCCGGTTCGTCGGAGTCAGCATCAGGAAGATCTGTTCAAAGCCTGTATCCAGGAAATTGCCCAGACGCAGAATGAGCAAAATGACGATTGTACTGCGAATGGCCGGCAGCGTAATGTGCCATGTTTGGCGCCAGCGATTGGCACCATCAATCCGTGCAGCTTCATAGAGCTGTGTATCCACACCGGAAAGCGCAGCCAGGAAGATAATTGTGCCCCAACCGACTTCTTTCCAGATGGATTGTCCAACAATCATCGTTCGGAACCAACCAGGTTCAAGCAGGAACGCCACTTTTTGTCCTGTCAGGTTATAGAGCAATTCATTAATCGCACCACCCTCGGTTGTGAACAGCATGTAGAACACACCAACAACAACAACCCAGGAAACAAAGTGTGGAACATAAACAAGAGTTTGTACAAATCGTTTGAAACGTTCACGGCGAACTTCATTCATCATGAGTGCCAGTACAATCGGCAGTGGGAAAAAGAACACAATGTTATAAATGGCTAGTAAAAACGTATTCCGAAATAATGTCCAGAACTGCGGTTCTCCGAAGAAACGTTGAAAATGTTTGAAGCCTACCCATTCACTCCCCAAGATCCCCTTGTAAGGGGTGTAATCCTGAAAAGCCATCGTGATGCCATACATGGGTATGTATTTGAAAATAACAAAGTAAAGCACACCCGGTATTAACATGATATACAGCCACCGGTTTTTGATAATGTCCCTCCACAGCAGGTTTTTGTCACTGCGGGTAGCGGGCCGTGTTCGAGCCGCCGTTTCGGCTTTCATATTGTCTTCCTCCCCACATTGGAAACGATTACAAAATATCACTTCCTGAATTCATGTCTTCATTGTGGAGGATAAACGAATGACTGGCTATCGTCTCGTTTTAGCCTTTTATTTTTCCTTATGTAGCAAGGTTTTAACTCATTTCCCTCACAGAATCTAAAGGCATAATGAACTGCTTTCAACCTCCATGTTCCTGTCTTAACTTCATGGAGGAAAGTGGTCTTCTTCCTTCAGCCGAACAAAAAAAAGCCTGCCTGCCATGGCGGGCAGAGCAGGTTTGTTTTTATCGCTGCTGCTCCCGGTACTTGCCGGGGGTTGTTCCTGTGATTTTGCGAAACGTACGGATAAATGCGGTTGGATTGGTATAGTTTAATTTCTCGGCAATCTCCGATATTTTAAGATTTGTTGTTTGCAGCCAGGTCTTCGCTTTTTCCATACGATACTCTGCAAGATATTCCGTAAAATTGACTCCTGCTTCTTTCTTGAATACCCGACTTAGGTAGACAGGGTGAAAATTAAGCTCAGCGGCACAGGCTTCCAGCGATAATTCACGGTCATAACGTTCCTCGATCAAGCGAATCATGCGTCTCGCAATATTCATGTATTGGGATTCTTCCTGTTCTCGCCAGAAACGGATGACGGGCAGGAACAGCCGCTTGCGGAACCAATTGGTCATCTCGTCCAACGTGGACAACTTCAGCAAATGTGACATGGATGCTTTTTCACCCAATACTTCGGCTACATCCCCGCCCTGCTCCTGCACAAGCTGATATACACGAGACAATAACTGAACCATAATGACAGGGTATTCACTGAAATGAAGCTTTTTGTCTGCAAGCAATCCCAAATATTGCTTAAAGTAGGCGTCAGTCTTTTCTTCATCTCCTTGCTTGAGCGCAGAAGCGAGCTGATCTTCAATCATGCGCAGTTGGGTATACAATGCGGCCTCCATCTGACCACGTGGCTGAATATCCTCGTAATGCAAAATAATACGGCTGCCCAGACTTACCCTCCCTTGCAGAGCCTCCCGACTCTCCTGAACTGCTCTTGGCGTATCGCCAATACAAGCATAGGAACGACTGATGCCGATACTTACGGGCAGATTCAAATAAGTCACGACACGTTCACGAATCCAGTCTGCCTGAGTATGCATCCATTCCTTCAGCTTCACCTCATCCGTGAGTTCGGAGGCAAGAACGGTGACCTGAGCATCATCCAGCATGACCGGGGTGAACCGAACTGCCGAAGGGAGTAGCTCACCTACCATATTGTTGACAGCAAACAGCAGCAGATCGCGATCCTGTTCCTCATATCGGGTCCCTTCCAAGGTATCGATCTGGAGCATGAGTACGCCAAGACTCGCCCACCCTATCGGGAAATCGTACAATTCTCCCTGATATCTGAAATCTTCTTCCGAGATTTTACCTGTCAGCAGTTTGGTCATAAAAAACTCCTGGAGGTGCACATGCTGCCCCTTCATCTGCTCCCGCATCGTTTTCTCCGAACTGAACAAGGTTGACAATTGCTCCTCAATATAGATAAATTCATCCTGTCGGCGTCCTGACGGAGCAACTGGGGAATCCAACCCCTTCGTGAATTGCAGCAGTCTGGAGATTGGTGAGTACATCCGCCGACTGCCGTATATGGCGAACAATCCTGTTACACATAACATGACAAGTGTAGCGATACCGGTAACCAATGCAATTTTCTGCGACTGGGCCGTAATCTGTCCAAGAGATACAACGGACACGTATAACCAGCCATTGAGCGGAGATTGCCTGTAACTAACCGCCACTTGATTACCTTCCACCTCCGCACTGAAGAAACCCTCTGGCTGGCCCGTCGTTTGCACCATTTCCTGAATTTCCTTATTCAGCGCGTCATATTTCCCGCCTTGCTGCATGTCGTTCAGAAAATACTTCTGCTCCCGATCCAGAACGTACATATCTCCAGAATTCGTATTTCGGCTCAAGTAGGTGCTCAGTTCCGTATCGGCGATATCAATTACAAGAAATCCCTTTGGTTTCACATTGGTTGGTATCATCGGGATTTTGAATACCATACTGACCACATTATCCGATGATATAAGAGCAGGTGCCTGTTCGGGTGTTAGTTCACCCATACCTGCTGACACAGGTACACTTTCTTTGGCTGAACTGGCATTCTGAGTGACCCAGAACAGGCTGTTGGTATAACTTAGGTAGGAGCCAATTCGGTCTCGAATGCTGAAATCATCCAATTTGCCAAAAGAACGCATCGAAACGACCCAATCTTCATCCAGATTAACCAGATAGGCTTGGTCAATGTTCGTAACCGCTTGCAAGTTGTTAAAACCGGAGGTCAGATCACGAATCTCCTGAAACTCGCTGCTGTCTAGTGGTTTCTTCATCGCCTGTAGTACCAAGGGCGAATTAACATACTGGATGGATGATAATTGCAGGCTGCGCAGAACTTGTTCTACCCTCATTTGGGTCTGATGCAATATCTGAAGATTGCTCTCACGCACTTTCTGTTCAATGTCACGTGATGCAATCGTATACGAGACCGAACCAATAACAATGACCGGAAGGGCTCCGAGGATCAGGGTAAAACAGAGCAAACGCAGTAAATACTTAGGCAAGAAGAGCATCCTCCTTTATACGTATGTTTATTAAAATAAATCGCTTTCATTGGATTAATTTACTATTGTTATTTTAAAACCCATTCTTATTCAAGTCCACTCATTTATTCTAAAGGTTGACTTCAAACCAATTTCCAGTTTATATTGGTTGCATATTCCTCAATCAAAGGAGAGATTTTTAATGTCGGTGAATGTTCTTAACTAACCAAGTTTCATATTCAGGAGTTTGGCCTTTCATTGCGCTTGTGCCCATATGGCATACGTGTATTTCATGATGCGCCAGATCCCTGCACTTAGTTAAGAACAGCGGATATCATAAATCGCCTCCGGGATTGTAATTGTCCGGGTCTATTTCCGCGCTGTGTTCAGCGCGGATTTTTTAATATAGACCTGTAGTGGACTTTGCTTTCCCATACGTTTAGGGCGGAGAATGACGTTTGTTCATTCTCCGCCCTTTTTGCGTTTTCCAGGAATATGTTTCAGCGCGTCAACTGAAATCCCAATTCAAATTCAAGGAGAGATTACGCATGAATGAGAACACATTAAACAGTTTGGGCTATCCACAAATTCAAAAAAACGTTGCAGACTGCGCCCTATCTTATCTGGGCAAACGTTATGCCAGAGAACTAAAACCGATGGCAGATGCTCACCTGATTCAGATTCGCCTGGAAGAAACAGCAGAAGCAGCTGCGTTGATTCGCTTTGGGGCCAGTATCCCCCTCCCTTCACTCGACGGAATGGAAACCATTATGGATCTGCTTGGCACGGGTTATCTATTCAGTGAACGCGACTTCAGTCATCTAGCTCAGTTCCTGCGGAGCTGTGCACAACTTATGAAATACATGGAGGGCAAATCCGGGGCCGCTCCCACCGTCAGTCGTTATGCAGCATCCATGATTCTGATCGAACCTTTGCTGAGTGAGATTGAGCGTTGCATCCATAGTGGACGCATTCAGGATCAGGCGAGTAAGGAACTGATTCGAATTCGTAAAAAAATAACGGTTAATGCGGAACGCATGAAACGAAAGCTTGATTCTCTGGTGAGTAAACATCGCTCCATTATGCAGGAACATGTCATCAGCCAACGGGGAGGAAGAACGGTTCTGCCCATTAAGAAAGAGTTCCGTAAACAGGTGAAAGGCAGTGTGCTGGATGAATCCGGGAGCGGGCAAACCGTATATATTGAACCTGTTGAGTTAGTAACTCTGCAGATGGAATTGGCCGCTCTGCAAGCGGAGGAGTCCCGAGAGGAGATGAGGATTCTCGGTGATTTAACCTCCCTGGCCGAATCATATAACCGTGAAATCGCCCTGAACACCGAAACGGTAGGTGTATTGGACTTCCTGTTTGCCAAAGCCAAATATGCGGCCACCATGGATGGACGTACCGTTCGAGTCAATACTCAGGGCCACATCAGCCTTCAACGTGCACGTCATCCGTTCATGGGTTCTTCCATGGTTCCCCTTGATTTTGCCATTGGCAAAACGTACTCGTCGCTCATTATTACTGGCCCCAATACCGGGGGTAAAACGGTCGCACTCAAAACACTTGGTTTGTTAACCTTGATGATGCAATCAGGTTTGCTTATTCCGGTCGAGGAAGGTGGCAAGATGGCTGTTTATAACGAGGTAGCAGTTGATATTGGTGACGGGCAGAGTTTGGAACAAGCGCTCAGTACATTTTCCGCACATATTCGCAATATGATTGGCATACTGGAACAGGCTGATACATCAACTCTTGTGCTCATTGATGAGATGGCTTCCGGCACAGATCCCGGTGAAGGTGTTGGACTGTCCATCGCCATGCTGGAGGAACTTCATAGCCGCGGAGCAACCGTTGTGGCGACAACACATTTTGGTGAAATCAAACATTTTGCTGCTGCCACCCCAGGATTTGAAAATGCCCGCATGGAATTTGACACCGTTTCTCTCCAGCCACTGTATCGATTGCGTATCGGAGAAGCTGGTGAGAGTTATGCTTACTCCATCGCATTAAAGCTGGGCATGCCACAGCGAATTATCGAGCGATCCAAGTCCCTGTCCGATCAAAGTATTTCGAAAGAACGTACATTAGGGTTCACGTCACCTCCTTCGGAAACTCCGGTCCTGACGCCTGATCGTTCTGTACCAGAATCAGACGGCCCAGCAGAGTTATCCAGGAGAAACCAGTCGAAACAGTCAAAGGATCCAGTCGGTCACCACAAAAAGACAACAACCAGAGAGTCGGATTCTCCTGCTCCTTCCAAAACTTTTCGCAAAGGAGATCGGGTGTACGCGGCCTATCTTAATCAGTCGGGCATCGTCTGTGATATGGAGGATAGCCGTGGAAATATCGGGGTCATGCTGCGGGGACGCAAAGTCAAAATCCATAAGAAACGCCTGACCCTGCATATATCTGCCGATGAGCTTTATCCAGGTGATGATTATGACTTGGACATTGTGCTAGAAACAAAGGAAAATCGAAAGAAACGTAAGTTGATGGGACGCAAACATGTGGAAGGCCTCCAAATCGAATTACCGCCTGAAGAATAGCCGATGGGAGAAACAGATGTAGTGAACTGGAAGTCATATATACACAGTGAAATCCATAATCACAAGCACATTTCTGTTATACTGGGACCAGTATGTTTACTTCAGCTCGTAGCTATTCCACAGGGAGGGAAGAACTCTATGTCTGCAGAACAAGACGATCAAGAGCACATCCATATCGATGTTCTTGTCTGCCCATTATGCGGGGAAGCTAATCGCTGTTCCTATGCCGCAGGACATCCTCATTCGGAATGCTGGTGTAACCGGGCTACTTTCCCCGAGGGTGTGTTTGACCGCATTCCGCCAGAGCAGCGCCGAAAATCGTGCATATGTCAACGCTGTTTGGATGACTATGCCGATAAACTCCAACCAAAAGAAGAGCCACACAGTTAACAACAACTGTATGGCTCCTCTTCTATTATGCATTATCTAGACTGTTAGCCTCGCTACCACTGCTCTTACATTTGGTTATACTGGGCAACAGCCTGTTGAAGCACCGGATGATGCTCATCTATGGACGTATAATGATGCAGTGCAGCCGAAACCCCCTTCTGGCGGATCATGTCCTGCAGTTCAACCGCTTCCGGATCATCGGAGACATCGAACTTGCAGGCTGCTGCCATGCCCAAAGCCAGATAGGTCGTTTCGCTTCCATCCGCATATGCCTGGAGGGCCGGGCGAACCAGACGATCATTCGGAGACAACTTGCGCAGCGGGGAACGACCAACACGAGTAACCTCATCGGTGAGATACGGGTTGACAAACCGTCCCAATATTTTGACAATATACTGCTCATGTTCTTCCGGGTTGAATGCAAAACGCTTCACTAGAACTTTTCCAGTTTCCTGCAAAGCACCGTAGACAATCGATTTCACCTTCTCGTCGGCAATAGCCTTCTGAATCGTGTCATACCCGTGCACATTACCGATATATGCTGCAACGCAGTGTCCTGTATTAACAGTGAACAGTTTCCGTTCGATATACGGCTCCAGATCATCGACATATACAATGCCCTCAACCGGTTTGAATGCAGGAGCCATCTGGGAACGATCAACTACCCACTCGTAAAAAGGCTCAACCTGTACATGCAACGGATCTTCATGATGCTGAATAGGCACTATCCGGTCTACGGCTGAATCTGGAAAATAAACATACTGATCTGCAAGGGAACGTACTTTTTCATCAAGCAGAGCATATACATGCTCTTTTAATTGCGTACTGGCTCCAATGGCGTTCTCGCAAGCAATAATGTGAAGTGGGTTTTGAACCGGACCGGAATTCAATCTTTTCTCCAGTCCCTTCGCTATACCTGGTGCAATATGTTTCAGCACGCCTACGCCCACTGCGGTTGTAATCAGATCAGTTTCCACCACGGTTTGGGCAACCGTTTCTAGCTGAGTCCCATCGATTGCGTTTACACCTGTAACGGTCTCCTGATCCTTGCTCTCGTTAGCCAGTTCCACTGTATACTGCCCCCGTTGCTGGAGAGCTGCTACCAAGTCCTGATTCACGTCGGAGAAAATCACCTCATACCCTGCACGGGAGAGAATCAATCCAATGAACCCACGTCCAATGTTACCTGCGCCAAAGTGTAGAGCCTTCATAGTTCCATTTCACTTTCCAGAATAGCGATAACTTCTTCGGCTGTTTTCGCCAGACGCAGGGCCTCCATATTCTCATCCTCAGCACAGATCACCGCAATGCTAGTCAAGATCTCCATATGTTCCCCGCCTTGAGCCGCGATACCAATGACCATATAAGCCTTTTCTTCGCCAAAATCAACACCTTGTGGATACTGAATGACAGAGATACCTGTGGATAAAATGAAAGCTTTGGATTCCTTTGTACCGTGTGGGATCGCAAGGCCGTTCCCTACATAGGTTGAGACAATCTCTTCACGTTCAATCATCTTCTCAATGTAATCAGCGGTAATATGTCCCGCATCCTTCAGAATCTGTCCTGCCATGCGAATCGCTTCGTATTTATCCTGAGCCGTCGCATTCATGATGACTTTATCTGTTGTTAACATACTCATAATGGTTGACCTCCAATTTCGGTTTTACTGCGATAAAATCCAACGAGTTCCTGGGACAGGTAATGAATGAGTTCATCCCTGATTCCCTTTTCCAGCAATGTAATCATTTCTTCCTGTAATAACAGGGCGCTGATCTCACTGAGAACCTCCAGGCTTTCCTTGGATAATTCTCTGGGACCGAGCATCAAGAGGACATGGGTAACTCCTGCCGGATCATCCGGCGTACGAAGGAGTGGCTCAGTGAGCTGAAACAAGCTAATGGACGGCCTGTAGATCCCCTCACTGCGTGTATGAAACAGCGCAAGTCTTGTGCCGGGAATCTTCTGACTCCCCACTGCCTCACGTGCCTCCAACCGTTTTGCGACCTCCTCCGGTTCCCTCAACACACCAGATCCATGGAGTACGTTGCACATCGCATACACCGTTTTATAGAATCCGATATCTTGGTTATCCAGCGGATACACCTGAAACTTTCCAATAATTCGGACGATCTCAACTAAAATAGCTTCCATTCCGTCAGGGTCAGAATAACGACTTGTCGTCTGAACCTCTATTTCACAAGGGTTATTATGCTGTTGTTGTAATGTTGTTGTTCGGATAAAATGACGCAGACGCTCGCTCTCTTCCGCCGTAAGTAGTGGACTCACTTTGTAATACTGATGCTCATCCATCGGCAGATCGACAGTGGATAAGACCAGATCATATTGATCTGTAGGCATCCGGGCAGCTTCATACCAGGACACGCTGTCCATGATCCGAATTTCGGGAATCTCCTTGGATAATCGGCTGGAAAGCATGCGTGATGATCCGATTCCGCTTGTACACACGATGATGGCCCTGATCTCCCGTTTCAATGCACGTAACCTCTCGATGGAAGCGCCAAAGTGCATGACTAAGAAACCAATTTCCTCATCCGGAACGTCAGTACCTGGCCAAGCTTGATGCACGGATTGTTTGACTTCTTCGAAGAGTGAATCATAATCCTTGCGAATCTGCTGCAGTAGCGGATTACGAATCATCTGTTGCCCTTCAATTCGCTCCATTACAGGTTGCATATGACCAAGCAGACCTTCACGAAGCAACCGATCCTCATGAAAGGCATAATGTGTTCTCGCCTGCATCTGATCAATCAGTGAATGTACCCTGTCCAGTAATATCAAGTCGTCTATTGGCAACAGCCGTGAAGAGTGAATCCGCTGCTCTGTCTCAATTAATAGTCTGTGAAAATAAGCTTGCTCATCTTGGGAGAATGTCAGTCCCAGTTGGGTGGATAACACACCACACAAGCGGGAAGCCATATAAGGTGGAACCTTCATCTCATCTTGCTCTGCAACTTTATCTCCCGTGTTCTCTTGTGGAGACATACGGCCAATGCCAAAGCCTTTACGAATACGTACAACCGCTACGGATAATTGAATCAGCAGCTTCATGTATTGGCGTTCCGGGATGTTCTCCAGCCATTCGATGTCTGGTTGCCATAACGCATTTTCGACCGTAAGCACATCACCGTGTCCAATCATATCCAACAGTTTTTGGTTTACGACGGAGCCCCCTTGTTCTGGCTGTCTTCCGAACAGGTCGGACTCATCCAAAAATTCGAGAGCAAGTGCAGCTATGGCTGTGCGATGAATCGTCTCACTTCCGTTAATCTTGACGCCATATCCACGTCTGCGAACCAGCTTTAGTCCCGCCTGACGGATCCGTGACTCCAGATCGTCCAGATCCGTGGTTACGGTGGATACGGTCACTTTCAGATCCGAAGCCAAGGCGAGTAACTTTACAGGCTCCGGTTCATCCAGCAAGATGCAAAGCATGAAGAGCTTACGCTCTTCTGGCGTAAACTCTACATATTCTTTACCCTCTAGTTGCTTGCGCAATACAGCCAGATCATCGGAACTGGCATCGATTCGGATACCGGTTCCTGATTTTTTTTCCAGCCTCATGCCCAAAGGTTCAAGCCATTGTTCAATCATTTGCAGCTCCCGGTGAACCGTTCGGGTACTGACCTTTACTTCAACGGCGATTTCGCCGGCAGTGACTTCATGTGGATGCTCCAGCAGAAACTCCACGATTTCACGTTGTCTTTTGGTAATACTCATATCTCAGCCTCCGGCTCAGGGAAAACGAATGCGTGCAATTACTTTAGACGTTCAACGAGCGCATCGTATTCCGGGCTTTTTAGGAAGTTGTCGATGGATATATGTTCTGCGTTCGGCGCTACGGAGCGGGCACGATCGGTTAATACTTGTTGTGTAATTACCACATCTGCATCCGGCGGGATATCACTGATAGCCGTATTGGTCACCGTAACGTCAATCCCCTCTGCCTTCATCTTCTTGCGTAGAATGGAAGCGCCCATGGCACTCGACCCCATGCCTGCATCACAGGAGAAGACAATTTTCTTCACATCTGTTTTCACTGTAGAAGAAGCCATATCTGCGACTCTGTCTGCTTCACGTTGATTAGCCGTAATACCAGCGTTTGGCACGGTTCCTTGACTCTTCATGTCTTTCATCCGACTGGATGCGGACTCCAGATCTTCGTCCTTTTGTTTACCCGTTTTCAGCAACACTGCTGCAACCAGGAAGGATACAACTGCTGCTACAAGCACCCCTGCGAGCATCGGCAGGTATCCACCTTTTGGTGTTAAGAGGAAATACGCGATAATACTACCCGGTGATGGTGCCGAAACAAGTCCTGCTCCAGTGAGCATGAATGTTAATGTACCTGCGACGCCACCCGCAATTGCGGCAAGAATCAGAATCGGTCTCATCAAAATGTAAGGGAAGTAGATCTCATGAATTCCCCCGAAGAAATGAATGATAACAGCACCCGGTGCAGAAGATTTGGCCATTCCGCGTCCGAAGAAACAGTAAGCAAGCAAGATACCAAGTCCCGGACCCGGGTTCGATTCAAGCATGTATAATACGGATTGCCCTAATTCTCTCGCTTGATCTGTTGCAATTGGTGTCAGAATCCCGTGGTTGATTGCATTGTTCAGGAACAATACTTTACCTGGTTCAATGATTAGGTTGACCAGCGGTAACAAGCCCAGATTCATTAAGCCTTGTACCCCGGCAGACAATACTTTGCTAATCGCTTCTACAGCAGGCCCGATGCCCAGTAGCGCAAAAATCCCCAAGATCCCGCCAATAATACCGGCTGAGAAGTTGTTAACCAGCATTTCAAATCCGGCTCTAACTTTACCTTCAATGGATTTATCAAACTTTTTAATGATCCATGCTGCCAGTGGTCCGGCAATCATGGCACCGAGGAACATCGGGATATCACTACCCACGATGACCCCGATGGTCATAATGGCACCCACGACACCACCACGCTGACCATGCACCATCGTACCTCCGGTGTAACCAATTAACAGTGGCAGCAAATATTTGATCATCGGATCAACTAGCTGTGCAAGCGTCTCGTTAGGGAACCAGCCTGTTGGAATGAACAGAGCCGTAATTAATCCCCAGGCGATGAACGCTCCCATATTTGGCATGACCATACCACTCAGGAATCGGCCAAAACGCTGAACACCAACCCGTAGCCCACCTTTGGAATTGGACGATTGGTCCAAATTACTCATTGTATTATCCTCCTTGGATCAAGTGATTATGATTTATGAAAGGGGTATCATTTCTCCCCTGCTGTAATCCTAAGCGAGAATGCTCTCCTGTTCAATGAAATGAAAGCGTACTTTCGTCATGAACAATGATGACAACATTAGGTTATGTAATCGTTTTAATTGATGCATAATGACTGAACCCATTGGTACACAAGGATTTTTTCGCCTATGACTTTTATCATTTCCAGAATCATTTTCTAACCTATAGCTTGGTCCAATCAGGTGATTCACATCCACAATCTGTTACAATCCACATTCAAAACCATTCTTTTAAAGCACAAAAAACCTGTGCAAGCATCCGGCTCACACAGGTCAAAACAATATGAAGCTCATTTCATTTGGTTATAAAATATATGTTAATAAGTACAAGTTCGTTAAAACTATTCTTCCGTATGTTTCCGATACGCGTCTGCATTCATCAATGTAGACAATGCTGCTGTCAGATCTCCCTCAACACGGATCTCAATCATCCAGCCTTCCTCGTAAGGAGAGCTGTTCACAAGTTCAGGGGAGTCCTGCAACGAATCATTGACTGCAATAATTGAACCTGTGACGGGAGAGAACAAGTCCGACACCGTTTTGACCGATTCGATCGTTCCAATGCTGTCCTCTGCTTTTACATTGGTTTCAAGGTCAGGCAATTCCACAAACACAATGTCACCCAGCTGATGCTGCGCGAACTCGGTAATGCCAATACGTACAGTATCCTCCCCTACGGTTTGCACCCATTCGTGCTCTTCACTGTACAGGAAATCACTTTTCAATTCGCTCATCGATATCCGCCTCGCTTTTCATTAAATGAGTGCATGCGTTCTTTGACCTTAACCTTTTTCCCAGAACATAGCGTATGATATTTTTGAATCAAATGTCAAGATACCTCACAATTTATTTACTGAACACCTCTAAATCCTGTAACCGGATTACACTCTTTCTTCATATACTGGTGAATATTAGAATAGTAAGCGTAGTCTTTTTAAATATACGAACAATAACATAAAAACTAAATTAAATATTCGGTTTTAAATCATTATCTATGATATCGTTCTTGACATCGGTAGTGGATTCACGTTTTAATGAAAGGAGTAAATGTGTTTATTGGACTATGTTATACCCGCGGATGAATGTAAAGGGAGAGATTACCCGTGACACCCGATTCGGGATGTACATGAGGTAACGCCGAAGGAGTAAACCACCGATAAGCGGAGGTGAATCTCTCAGGCAAAAGGACTTTTACGGGACGCAACTCTGGAGAGCATCTATTCGCCCTGTGCGGGCGTTATGATCACCCAAGGGGAAACCTGCTGCACAACGTAGCGGGGTAACTCTCAGGTACAAGGGACAGAGCCTTAGAATAAGCGTGCTACTTGGCATGCCGATTCTTTGGCCTGTCCTTTTCCTTTTTCCCAAAAAACGAAAAACAGGATGTAGAACGGCGCTGCCATAGCTGCCCTTACCATACTTATGTGATGAAAATATCTAGCTGAAAATTTAAAAATACCTTGGTTCATTGATCCACGATTGTATATCCGGCCGGCTGACGGCCTATGACGAGGTGATTTGATGTCCGATTTGCTTAGAACACCACTCTTCCCACTGTATCAGCAATACGAAGGCGTACGGTGCATTG
Organism: Paenibacillus sp. FSL R5-0701; assembly: GCF_037973995.1. Classification (NCBI taxonomy): domain Bacteria; kingdom Bacillati; phylum Bacillota; class Bacilli; order Caryophanales; family Paenibacillaceae; genus Paenibacillus; species Paenibacillus sp. FSL R5-0701. Next base: position 5,386,920 of record NZ_CP150230.1, read on the forward strand.
ATTTTGGAGGCTGGGAGCTTCCGGTACAATTTAGCGGAATCCAGAAAGAACATGAAGCGGTGCGCGAGCGTGCTGGGCTGTTTGATGTATCCCATATGGGCGAATTCACAGTACAGGGTGAGCAGGCTGAAGTTTTTTTGCAACAAATGATGACCAATGATGTGACCACGCTGGTTCCCGGTCAAGCCCAGTACACCCTGATGTGTTATCCAGATGGCGGTGTGGTGGATGATCTGCTCGTGTATAAGCTGGAAGATCAGCATTATATGCTCGTCGTTAACGCCTCCAACATCGACAAGGATTGGGCGTGGCTGCAAGAGCACTTGATCCCTGGCGTAAGCATGACCAACGATTCGGAGCAAACGGCGCTGCTCGCCTTGCAAGGTCCACTGGCTGTAGACATTATCGGGAAAGTTACAGATACGGATGTAAGCTCGATTGAACCGTTTCGTTTTGTGCAGGATGCTGAAGTATGTGGAGTAAAATTACTGTTGTCCCGTACCGGATATACCGGTGAAGATGGCTTTGAACTATATGTTCCTGCGGACCAGGCTGCTGTGGTCTGGAATGGATTAATGCAAGCCGGTGAAGGTCACGGACTTGTACCGACCGGACTTGGTGCCCGGGACACATTACGCTTTGAAGCAAGGCTCCCCCTGTATGGACAGGAATTGTCGGCAACTATCTCTCCACTCGAAGCTGGCGTAGGTATGTTTGTGAAGCTGAATGCCGGACCTTTTATCGGACACGAAGCCTTGTTACAGCAAAAAACTGACGGGCCCGCCCGCAAACTGGTCGGCATCGAAGTGTTGGAGCGCGGTATTCCCCGCCCCCACTATCCGATTTACGCCGAAGGCGTACAGATTGGTGAAGTGACAACAGGCACGCAATCACCTACATTGAAGCGTAATCTGGGGCTTGCCCTCATCGACAGCAAATACGCTGCGCTGGGAACCCCGCTTGAGATTGAGATCCGCGGCAAGAAACTGAAAGCGGAGGTCGTGAAGACCCCTTTTCATAAACGGACACGTACGTCGAAGACACCTACTCAAGGAGCTGATCAAGCATGAGCAAGCACCGTTACATTCCCATGACTGAGCAAGATCAGAGCGCCATGCTCGCAACCATCGGTGTGGATACGCTGGAGGATTTGTTTCAGGACATTCCAAAAGAGATCCGTTATCAGGGCGAGCTGCCCGTATCCTCCAAACTTGATGAATATGCGCTGACACGTCACATGTCCAAACAAGCTGGCGCCAACGCCAATTTTGAAACACACGCCAGCTTCCTCGGCGCAGGTATATACGATCATCATGTTCCTTCCGTCATCAATCATGTCATTTCCCGTTCCGAGTTTTACACCGCCTACACACCTTATCAGCCTGAGATCAGCCAAGGTGAACTACAGGCCATTTTCGAATTTCAATCCTACATCTGTGAATTAAGCGGTATGGCTGTAGCCAATGCCAGCATGTATGACGGTGCAACGGCCTTCGCAGAAGCAGGTAATCTGGCCGCAGCGGCAACTCGTCGCAAACAGCTCATCGTATCCCGTACCGTTCATCCGGAAGCCCGTCAGGTATTGCAGGCGTATGCGCACGGACTCCGTCTGGAGATTGTTGAGATTGGTTATAAGGATGGCGTCACTGATTGGGATGCCCTGCAAGCCGCCATATCGGACGATACCGCTGCTGTCATGATCCAGAGCCCGAACTTCTTCGGTGCCGTGGAAAATGTAAAGCAGGCTGCCGACCTGGTGCATGCGCACAAGGGACTGCTCGTTGTAAGTGCCAACCCGCTATCGCTGGGTCTGCTGGAAGCCCCAGGCAAGCTAGGTGCCGACATCGTTGTAGGTGATGCGCAGCCCCTCGGCATCGCCGCTTCACTCGGCGGTCCAACATGCGGATATTTCGCCGTATCCAAGCCTCATATGCGCCGAATTCCTGGCCGAATTGTAGGCCAGACAACCGATCGCAACGGCAAACGTGGTTTTGTACTCACACTGCAAGCACGTGAACAGCATATCCGCCGCGAAAAGGCGACATCCAACATCTGTTCCAACCAGGCTTTGCTTGCACTCAGCGCATCTGTCTATATGTCCATCATGGGGAAACAAGGAATGATCGATGTAGCGGATCTAAATCTGCAAAAGAGCCATTACACCCTGAATACATTAACTGCGATTCCTGGTGTTAGCCTGACGTTTAATGCACCAACATTCAATGAGTTTGTGATTAAACTTCCTGAAGGAACAGACGTGGATGCTCTTCAGTTGAAACTGCTGGATGCAGGCTTTATTGGTGGTTACGAACTCGGACGTGATTATCCGGAGCTTGCCGGACATATGCTGATTGCTGTTACGGAACGGCGTAGTAAGGAAGAAATTGACGAATTCGCACGAGCATTGGAGGGATCGCTGTGACTCAGGAAACGACGACAACACCGGCACAAGGACAATCTGAAACGGGTACCTCTGTCTCCACTTCGGCTCAATTTGAGACGGATACAACATTTAGTGCACAGACCTTATCTCCTGCTCCGGAACAATCATTGATTTTTGAACTCAGCAGCCCGGGACGTGTCGCTTATTCCTTGCCAGAAAGTGACGTTCCTCGTCAGGCTGCCGATACGTTGATTCCCCGGGAAATGCTCCGTTCGGAAGCAGCGGCACTGCCGGAAGTATTCGAGGTAGATGTTATTCGACATTATACAGCCCTGTCCCGTCGCAACTTCGGTGTAGATAACGGATTCTATCCACTGGGCTCTTGTACGATGAAATACAATCCAAAGATTAATGAGGATGTTGCACGTTATAACGGTTTCGCCAAAATCCATCCGTACCAGCATGAATCCAGCATTCAAGGTGCTCTTGAACTGTTATATACATTGCAAAACGACCTTGCAGGTCTGACAGGCATGGACGCTGTGACCCTGCAACCAGCCGCTGGTGCCCATGGCGAATGGACTGGACTTATGATGATTCGTGCCTACCACGAAGGTCGTGGTGAACAACGTACCAAAGTCATCGTGCCCGATTCTTCTCACGGGACCAACCCGGCAAGTGCTACCGTTGCAGGATTTGAAACGGTGACGATTCCATCCCGCGCAGACGGACTGGTCGATCTGGACGCACTCCGTGCAGCAGTCGGTTCGGATACGGCGGCATTGATGCTGACCAACCCGAATACACTTGGTCTGTTCGAGAAAGACATTCAGGAGATTGCATCCATCGTACATCAGGCTGGTGGCTTGTTGTATTACGATGGCGCGAACTCCAATGCCATTATGGGCATTACCCGTCCGGGTGATATGGGCTTTGACGTGGTGCATCTGAACTTGCACAAAACGATGAGTACACCTCATGGCGGTGGTGGACCTGGCGCCGGACCAGTCGGGGTGAAGAGCCGTCTGATTCCGTTCCTGCCTAAGCCCATGGTGATCAAAAAGGATGAAGGTATGTATGCATTCGATCGTGAAGGCGATCAATCCATTGGCCGAGTGAAAGCCTACTACGGTAACTTCGGTATATTGGTACGTGCCTATGCCTACATTCGTACCTATGGACCGGAAGGATTGCGCCGTGTATCTGAATGTGCGGTACTCAATGCTAACTATATGATGGCCCGTCTCGCACCTTACTACGAGATTCCGTATCCGGGTGTATGCAAACATGAATTTGTCATGTCTGGACGGGGGTTGAAGCAATATGGTGTACGCACACTTGACGTTGCCAAACGACTGCTTGATTTTGGATATCATCCACCTACGGTGTACTTCCCGCTCAACGTCGAAGAATGCATCATGATCGAGCCGACAGAAACTGAAAGTAAAGAAACGCTGGATGGGTTCATTGATACGATGATACGGATTGCCAAAGAAGCGGAAGAGACACCAGAATTAGTCCTGAACGCACCTTATGGCACACCGGTTACTCGACTCGATGAGACTACCGCAGCCCGCAAACCTGTACTGAACTGCGCTTGCAGTTAAAACTAAGTGAGTTTCTTATCCATGCTCTTGCTGATGTTAACTACACCAGTAAGAGCATTTTTTTTGCTAGACATTACAGGACTTTTCCCTCGTACTCCCCTTTATTCCCTATACATCTACGCAACAAAAAAAGCCGATATCCACAATGAATCGCGGATATCGGCAAAATCGCTACATCAATGCAGCTTATTATCGGAAAAAGAAAAAACCTCAAATCCGGAGGAAACCCCGGCAAAATTACGCTTGAATGCTTTGAACCAATTCAACAACTTGTTCAGCCGTTTGCATATCCAGAGCTTTAGCAGCCAGTTCCTGCATATCCGCACGGGACAATTTGGTGATCTGACTACGAGCTGGCAGAATGGAGGTTGCGCTCATGCTGAACTCATCCAATCCAAGACCAAGCAACAATGGAATTGCTGTTTCGTCTCCTGCCATCTCACCACACATGCCAACCCATTTGCCTTCACGATGCGCTGCATCGATAACCATTTTAACCAAACGCAAAATGGCTGGGTTGTAAGGTTGGTACAGATACGCTACTCTTTCGTTCATACGGTCAGCAGCCATTGTGTATTGAATCAGATCGTTCGTTCCGATACTGAAGAAATCCACTTCTTTGGCAAACTGATCCGCCAGAACTGCAGTCGAAGGAATTTCGACCATGATTCCGAGTTGAATGCTGTCAGAAACAGCAATGCCTTCAGCAACCAGCTTCTCTTTCTCTTCGAGCAAGACAGCTTTTGCTTCACGGAATTCACCGAGTGTTGCGATCATCGGGAACATGACACGCAGGTTTCCATGTACGCTTGCACGCAGCAATGCACGCAATTGTGTACGGAAGATATCCAGACGGTCCAGACACAGACGAACTGCGCGGAAGCCGAGGAATGGATTCATTTCTTTTGGCAGATCCAGGTATGGAAGCTCTTTGTCTCCACCGATGTCGAGTGTACGAACAACAACAGGTTTACCTTCCATTTTTTCCAGTACCGCTTTGTAAGCATTATACTGAATGTCTTCGGAAGGGAGCTTGTCTCTGCCCATGTACAAGAACTCGGTACGGTACAGGCCTACAGCCTCGCCACCGTTCTCCAGAACACCCGTTACATCATTTGGTGTACCGATGTTGGCTGCAAGTTCAACATGAACGTTGTCCACCGTTACCGTTGGCTCATCACGAAGTTTTCTCCACTCTGCACGTTGTGCATCATACTGTTCCTGTTTGGCACGGTATTCAGCAATAACTTCATCAGTAGGGTTAACCAGTACGTGACCATCCAGACCGTCAACAATGATCATATCGCCTTGTTTCGCTTGAGCCAAGATGTCCTTGGTTCCAACAACAGCTGGAATCTCAAGAGAGCGAGCCATAATCGCCGAGTGAGAAGTACGACCACCAATGTTGGTTGCAAAACCTTTAACAAATTGACGGTTCAGTTGAGCCGTGTCGGAAGGTGTTAGATCCTCCGCAAGCACGATCACTTCTTCGTTGATCTCAGCCGGACTCATGAAGTCGATACCAAGCAAGTGATTTAGCACACGTTTGGTAACGTCACGCATATCTGCAGCACGTTCCTGCAGGTAAGCACTCTTCATGTTCTCAAACATGGAGATAAATTGTGATGCCGTTTCGTTCAAAGCAAATTCTGCATTGATCATGTCATCCGCAATTCTAGCTTTAACCGGATCAATCAGTTCCGGGTCATTCAAAATGAGCAAATGCGAAGCAAAAATCTCTGCTTTTTTCTCGCCAAGCTCTTGTAAAGTGCGCTCTTTGATCGCCTCAAGCTCAGCCTGGGATTTACCCAGAGCTGAGTCGAGTTTCGCGATCTCTGCGTCAACGTCGTTAATTTGGCGTTTTTCTACAGAGTAGTCAGGATGCTCCAAGATAAACGCCTTGGCGATAGCAATACCCGCCGAAGCCGCGATCCCGGAGACATTAAGCATTAATTTCGCCCAACCCTTCGTTAACCATAACGTCAGTCAAAGCTTGAAGAGCTTCAGCTTCGCCTTCGCCTTCAACGATGATGTTGATGGTGTCGCCTTGTTCCAATCCGAGAGAAAGAACACCCAGAATGGATTTCAAAGTTACTTTTTTACCGTTAGCTTCTGCAAAGGATTCTGCACCTTTGAATTTATTTGCTGTATTAACCAGGGCTGTCGCCGGACGTGCGTGGATACCATCTTCGTCTGTAATTCTGAATGTTTGTTGCATTACAATCATCTCACTTTCAGTAGTTTGGTTTAGGCATTGCATATATTTACACTTGCTTGCCATTGTCGTAACACTTCTTATTTTATCTCAATGATTGGCTGTTCGCCAACTTTCAGCACTCCGCTCTTCTTCAGAGTTACTGCGGAGCCCTCTGGCAGGTTGGTGAAAATAACTGGTGAAATGATCGAAGGAGCGTTTGCTTTGACATACTCCAGATCCACTTCCATAATCGGCTGACCTGCCGATACCAGATCACCTTCCTGTACCAGTACGTTAAAGCCTTGACCTTTCAGCTTCACCGTATTAACACCTATATGAACAAGCACTTCCTTGCCTCCATCGGACATGATGCCCACGGCATGTTTGCTTGGAAATACATTAAACACTTTACCATACACAGGAGAAGTTATCGTACCATCATGTGGCAAAATTGCGAATCCATCACCTGTCATTTTCTCAGCAAAGACCGGATCAGGTACATTTGTAATGTCCAGCAATTCACCATTGACTGGCATGACGATATCCTCAGCAACGATGCGCTCGCCTTGCTCACCTTGTGCCTTCTCCTCTTCAGGAGTTGGTTTGGCAGCTGCTGGCGTTGGTGCTGGTGTTCTTCCTGCAATAATATCCTGCATTTGAGATTTGATCGTGTCAGAACGTGTTCCGAAGATGGCTTGAACATTATTACCCACTTCAAGTACACCAGATGCACCCAATTGTTTCAAACGATCTTTTTTCACATTGGATTTCTCATTAACTTCAATCCGCAAACGAGTAATACAAGCGTCCAGATGTTTGATATTCTCTTTGCCACCGAAAGCTTCGAGAATGTTATGGGGCAGATCATCCGTTGAACCAGAGCCTCCGCCAGATTCGGTTTCAGGCGTTGCATCCTCTCGTCCAGGTGTCTTGAGATTAAATTTGCGAATGATAAACCGGAAACCGAAGTAATAGATCACCGCAAGAATCAATCCGACAATAATAACGTCCCACCAAGGTGTACGGTTCGGAATAATCCCGAAGATCAGGAAGTCAATGAACCCACCGGAGAAGGTCATACCGATCTTTACACCCAGAATTTGCATGGTCATGAAAGACAAACCTGCAAAGATACAGTGTACTGCAAACAGGATTGGTGCTACAAACAGGAACGAGAATTCAAGTGGTTCTGTGATACCTGTCAGGAACGAGGTCAGTGCAGCTGAACCCATGATACCTGCAACATACTTTTTGTGCTCCGGTCTTGCTTCATGGTACATCGCAAGTGCCGCTGCTGGCAAACCAAACATCATGAACGGGAATTTACCAACTTGGAATGTTCCTGCTGTGAGAGCAACGCCATCACGTAACTGGCTGAAGAAAATCTTCTGATCCCCACGAATAACATCTCCGGCTTTATTCACATACTCACCGAACTCAAACCAGAATGGGGAGTAGAAAATGTGGTGAAGACCAAACGGAATTAATGACCGTTCCACAACTCCGAAGATGAATGCCGACAATGTCGGGCTTGTATCTACCATGAAGTGAGATACAGCATTCAATCCATTTTGAATCGGTGGCCAGATAATCACCAGAAGCAACCCGATTAAGAGGGATACAACCGAAGTGATAATCGGTACAAATCGTTTACCTGCAAAGAAACCGAGGTAAGACGGCAGTTCGATTTTGAAAAATCGATTGTAACACAGCGCGGCGGCAATACCTATGATAATACCTCCGAACACGCCTGTACTTAATGTTGGGATACCCAAGATGCTGGCATAACCCGGTACTTCACCGATCATTGCCGGAGTAACACCTACTGCAGATCCTAATGTAACATTCATGACCAGGTAACCGATGATCGCTGCAAGACCTGCAACGCCTTCGCCACCAGCCAATCCGACAGCTACGCCGACGGCGAACAGCAATGCCAGATTATCAAATACGATCTGACCTGCGTTCATCATAATTGTTGCGATCGAGTTCACCCAAGGGGTGTCGAGCGCCGTTACATATTGCAAGAAATCTGGATTAACCAGCATGTTACCAATTCCGAGCAGCAAACCTGCCGCAGGTAGAATGGCTACAGGCAACATAAGAGCTTTACCTACTCTTTGCAATACACCAAAAAGCTTTTTGAACATCGCGTCGTTTCTCCCTTTCGTCTAAGTTATATGTTGTGATGCAAGCAAGGGAACACAAAAAAAGGCATGAATTAATAAAGTAAACTGTGCCAACCTTGGGGTATAGCATACCCTGTACAAGGAAAGAACAATCACACTTTAATTAACTCATGCCTGATCGAGTCAGTAACACGTCGCTTATGTTTATTCAGTTGCTTGATTACGGAAACCATTGTAGCACCAGTTCTAATCTATTGCAAGCCTTTACACCAAAAAAATAAATTCTACATTCCATCACTGGAATGATCTCACTTATTCTCTTCTTCCTTCCGCTGATTCAGCCTTTGCAGATGAATGGTCAGATAACCTACCTCTGCAGGATAAACCGGCAGTTTCAGTCTTTTCTCCATTACTTTGGTCAGTTTCCATGCAAGCGAGTACATTTCGGGATACTCTAACTTAAGCAGGGAATCCAACTTATGAAGCTCTTCCACTTTGTCTCCACGGCGAACACGCTCAAGGGCAAAACGAAGATGCGTCAGCAAACGAGAGTAATCCAGCGATTCCGTTTCAAACGAATAATCGAGTTGATCAGACACCAGGTTCACCAAATCAGTGATCAATTGTGAATGCTCACGTACCTGGGATATATTTTGATTGGTCATTGCGCTATAGATATGGAGGGCAACAAAACCAATCTCATCCATCCCCAGATCTACACCCATTTTCTCTTTGATCAGACGAACAGCGTATTCTCCCATTCGATATTCTTCAGGATAAATCTCGCGGGTTTCATATAAAAATGGATTTTGTATGATAATGCCCTGCTCCTTGCGTTTTAACGCGAAAGAAATGTGATCGGTTAATGCAATATGGATATGTTCATTCAGAGGAACGTCCGTACGCTCTGCAATATACGTAATAACTTCGTTAATAATCTCGATCAGTGCTTCATCCACCTGTGGAAGAAGCTGTTTGTACTGCTCTTGCTCCTGCTGGTTTTTCAAAATGAACATTTTCTCCACAGCCATCAATGGAATGTGATCACTCGGTTTTCGGTTAAAGCCAATGCCTTTACCAATAACAACGACTTCCCCGTGTTCTGGATGCTGTGCAATGATTACATTATTATTTAGCGCTTTATCTACATGCAAGTTGCTCATTGTTTGCACCTCTTTTTCACACCATCTTAGGTGTGATTAAGTCACACCCTGTTACGAACGAAAAGACACCCGGAGCGGGCAAACCGCGCCGGACGTCTCGCTTAAAAAGTAACAAAAATTCGCCTTAAGGTCAATAGAGCAACCATGCAAGATTCGAAGTGCTTCTTACTCGTCAACTCCAGCTCTTTCCACAATCTTGTCGATTATAGAAGGAGTTGTAACAGCCTCGCTCTGTTGAATGGCAACTGGCGCAGGTGTTTTGGACTTCGTAAGGCCTTTAATCAGCTGCTCTACATCGATGCCGGATACACTTTTGAGCATCTCTGGAGCGGTCGCCATAAGTTCGGTAACATAGTTACTCACTCGTGCTGCACCTTCACCTTTACCTGTATCTACCACCGTCAGTTTATCAATGGATGCAATTGGCTCTGCAATTTTACCAGCCAGTTCAGGCAGCATTTTGACAATGATATCGAGTACAGCTGCTTCGCCAAACTTCTGGAACGCTTCGGCCAGTTTTTCTTTTGCTTCTGCTTCTGCAAGACCACGCAAACGAATAACTTCTGCATCTGCTGTACCTTTGGCAAGTTCCGCATCCGCCATGGCCTGACCTTCAAGTCGCTTCTGCTCAGCTGTTGCTTTGGCATGTGTTTCGATGGAATACTGTACTGCATCGGCTTCACGCATTCTTTTGGCTTTATCCGCTTCGGCAGCCTGCTCTACCGCATAACGATCCGCTTCTGCCTTTTTCTTCACTTCGGCATCGTATTGCTTCTCACGCACGACGATTTCTTTTTCTTGGAGATCGATCTCACGTTCTTTACGAACGAGTTCAACCTTCATTTCTTCTTCCACCACAGTCTGTCTGGCGCGAGCTTCATGGATATGGTAAGCCTGATCGGCTTCTGCTTTGGCTGTATCCTGATCCCGCTTAAACGTGGCTACTTTCAGTTCTTTCTCTTTGGCTGCCTCGGCGATATTGGTATCCCGCAGCAACTCTGCTTTTTGCCCCTGTTCCTCCGCATTAGCCTTCTGAATACGTGCATCACGCATTGCTTCTGCTTCAGCAATCTCGGCATCACGCTTCACTGCGGCAATTCTCGGTTTACCGAGAGCATCCAGGTAACCCTGTTTGTCACGAACATCCTTGATGGTAAATGAAACAATTTGCAGTCCCATTTTCTTCAAATCTCTAGCTGCTACGCCTTGAACCTCTTGGGCAAAACGATCCCGGTTCCGATATACTTCTTCCACCGTCATTGTACCGAGGATGGCCCGCAAATGCCCCTCCAGTACCTCCTGTGCTTCGCTTCTCAGCGCTTCTACAGGTTTACCGATGAATTGCTCAGCTGCCGTAGCAACGTCTTCTACAGCGCCTCCAACCTTGATAATAGCTACACCGTCAGCAATAACCGGAACCCCTTGCTCCGTGTACACTTCAGGTGTGGAGACATCCAGCTTGTGGGACAACAAGGAGATAAACTCGGACTGCTGGAATACCGGCAGGATAAATGCACCGCCACCACGAACAATTTTGATTTTTCGGCCAGAATCATCATCGGAGATATTTTTGCTACCCAGGAATGACCCCGTAACGATCATCGCTTCATCCGGTCCAACCGTTTTGTACCTCGCCCAGAAAGCCAGACCCAAAATTAGAATGACTCCGACTACAACTATAGGAATCAACAAAACATCCCAGTTCAAATTTAAATCCATTCCACATCTCTCCCCTTATTCATTCATGATGAGTGCTTAAACTAATTAGGTGATTAGAATACTTTATAAATCTTTAAGTACATTTTCATCCCATTCCGACACACGCAGTACGCCATCTACAACATCCACCACAACAACACGTGCTCCCGCCGCAATGGGGAGGTGTTCAAAACTGGATGCCGTTTGAATCGTACTACCGGATGCAAAGCGGATCATCACTTCGCCAAAACCTTTTTCCGGCACCGGAATGGTGATTTCCCCAATTTTCCCAGATAACTCTTTCATTGAAAATGCAATAGAGACATCGCTGTTACGCATCGGTTTGATGTATGCGAAGAATACCAGCATGGCTGCAGCAATACCTATAAGCAGGGATAGTATTAGACCGGACATCGCACTTAATGAACTATAACGTGTCAGCATTATGCCTGCACCACCAAAGGTTGTAATGGAACCAGCTAACACAACGGGTTTGAAAAAATCAAGGCCTGGCATTTCAAAAGCTCCGTCCAGCAAGCCATCAATCAAGTCACCCAGCACAAGGCTGACAACCGCAAATATCGCCCCTCCGATTAGACACCCCCAATACATTGTTTCCATCCCCTGTTCCTCCTCTCTCTGCCGCAAATTCATCCTAACTGAGCATTCCACATGTAAATAAATACGTAGCTACCATCAAAATGTTTCAAAATCTTTCCTCAAATGTATTCTGGAGCCGATAATGGGTATTATCACAACATTCTGTTCTCCTTGCTTCATGTTCCTCCATCATTCTCGTGCAGATCCGAATACACGAAAAAACCGCAAGCCCCCATGAAGGAGACTTGCGGTTATTGGACGACAGAATGTGTCCTTCACTTTGCAGTGATTATAGAATTACAGAGAAGCCTTGTAGATGGATACAACATCTTCCCGTTGCAGTTTCTTGAAGTTACCGAATGGACCAAACAACATCGCTTTGTCAGCCATTACGTCGATCTGGCTGTCATCGATATCGTAATCTGCCAAACGGTTAGGTGCACCAATGGATGTCCAGAATTTGCTGAGCGCATCGATACCTTCTTCAGCAATCTGTCTGTCCGACTTGCCCTCAGGGTTCACTTCGAATACATTAATTGCCAGACGTTTGAATCGATCCACATTCACATCCAGGTTATGTTTCATCCAGTGTGGGAACAAGATCGCAAGTCCACCACCGTGTGGGATATCATACACTGCGGAAACCGCATGTTCAATATTATGTGTTGCCCAATCTCCTGCGAGACCCATATTCAGCACGCCATTCAGTGCCATTGTTCCGCAATACAGAATCGTTTCGCGCAGTTCATAGTTCTCCAGGTCTTCAACCAGACGAGGCGCTGCTTCCATGACAGTACGCAGAATCGTCTCACAGAAACCGAGTTGAACCGGTGTATTGGCATCCAGATGGAAGTAATGCTCCAGTACGTGGGACATCATATCCACCATGCCGTATACCGTTTGGTCCAGCGGAACAGTGTATGTATTCACCGGATCCAGGATAGAGAATGCAGGGAATGAGTATGCGCTACCCCAACCCAATTTTTCTTGTGTATCCTGATTCGTAATAACCGAACCCGAGTTCATCTCCGAACCGGTTGCTGCCATCGTCAATACGGTACCGAGTGGAAGAGCGTCCTGTGCAACGGCTTTGCGCTGAGCAAAATCCCACATATCGCCATCATATTTGGCACCTACCGCAATGGCTTTGGAGCAGTCTAGTACACTACCGCCACCTACAGCCAGGATCAGGTCGATGTTATTTGTTTTACAGAGGTCTACCCCTTTATGCACCGTAGAAAGACGCGGGTTAGGTTCCACACCAGCCAGTTCAGTCACTTCTGCTCCGGCTTCCTTAAGCAAACCGATCACTTGATCGTACAGACCACTGCGTTTGATACTGCCGCCACCATATACAAGCAGAACCCGTTTACCGTATTTCGGCACTTCTGTCTTTAATGCTTCCAGTTGTCCTTTGCCGAAAATCAGCCGGGTTGGATTATAGAATTGGAAAGATCTCATATCTATTGTCGCCTCCAATGGAGTTTAGTATTTTTGTGCAACTCCAATTATAGTACCCTGTTTATAGAAAAACAAATCGATAGTCACTCACTTTATAACAACCCGTTAATCTCCAAATGAGCTCGAAACATCTCGCTAGATGAAGGCAAATTCTCAGCATCCACCCATGTTTCTGTGGCCCATAATCCAGCCTGTTTAAATGCCCGCGGACAATGGATAAAACACTCTTCCACATCTACAATGACAGCCGCACCTATGGTTTTACCACTCCAGCCCATACTGGCGATGAATTCCTCATCCTTGGTAATGGATGCTGTGCCATTAATACGCAGCACTTCATTCATACCCGGAATCAAAAAGAGCATGCCAACACCAGGGTTCGACAACATGTTCAACAACGAGTCTATCCGCCGATTGCCTGGGCGTTCGGGATAAACGAGCCGGTATGTATCATACACTTTCACAAATCCCGCTCCATCACCCCGAGGTGACACATCACTTTTTCCATCACGATCGGAGGTGGAGAGGAAAAATAATGGTGACATGGATATAAAGTTCTGAACATGTGAATCCACAAATGAAATTGCCTTGTTACGCACATGTTCATGCGGTTCACCCACCATGCCTTGCAGTTCCTCAGCATCTGTAATCAACGGAATATTCAGCGCCTTCTTTTCCAAATCATTAACCCCATTTCCTCAATTCATCATGGTACTCTAGGACTTCTCCCCATTATAACTGCCTCGGAGGTTCATTCCAATGCGTGCTCATGACAAGAAACACCCGCTCCTGAATGGGCGGGTGTTCTTGATTTGTTGATATTATGTTGATTATTCAGTGTATCCCATGCTGCTTACAAAACGACGGAAAGCCTGGCGTCCTGCTTCATCATATTTGTAGACACCTGCATGCTCCAGAATCTCGGCGAATTTCAAGCCGACTTCCTGCTGTACAATGGCAACGGCTTGTTCTTTGTCCAGCTTAGGACCAAACCGTTCAATCAATTCTTCCGCCCAGCCCAGATGTTTGTTCAACACATGATCGGAAGCTTTGGCCGCTTCAGCAAGCTTGGCATCTCCAGCGAGGATATCCGCGATACTGTCCAGTTCTTCTTTCAAACGACCTGGCAGAATGGCAAGTCCCATCACTTCGATCAGACCAATGTTCTCTTTTTTCAAATGGTGCATCTCACGGTGCGGATGGAAAATCCCTTCCGGATGCACATCATTTGTACGGTTGTTACGTAATACAAGATCCATCTCATAACCACCATCTGCACTACGACGAACGATTGGTGTTACCGTATTGTGTGGCACTTGTTCCCCGTCCACTTCACTGAACGCTTCGATATCCACAGCAGAATCACTGTAGACCTTCCACGCTTCATATACGGCGTTACCCGCTTCAAGCAGCTCTGCAGGATCGTGTGAAGCCAGACGCATTACAGACATTGGCCATTTTACGAGACTCAGTGTAAGTCCAGGTGCATCCGCATGGCGGAAGACAGCCTCAGGCTGTGCATTTTGAATCGCGAACGTATGACGTCCGCCCTGGAAATGGTCATGTGTCAGAATCGATCCGCCTACGATCGGCAAATCCGCGTTAGATCCGATAAAATAATGCGGGTACTCCCCGACAAAGGCAAGCAGTCTGCGAAGCGTATCCTTCGTCAGTTTCATCGGCACATGATCATGATGGAAAATGATGCAGTGCTCGTTGTAGTAAACATACGGCGAGTATTGGAACAACCAAGGCTCGTTGTTAAGCTTCAACGGAATGACTCTCAGGTTTTGGCGAGCAGGGTGATTCACCCGACCAGCGTAACCTACATTTTCACGACACAGCTGGCATTTAGGATATACCGGAGGCGGAAGCAACTTGGCCATGGCAATTTCCTTTGGACTTTTCTCCGGCTTCGACAGGTTGATAGTAATCTCCATGTCTCCATAGGCCGTGTCCTGTGTCCAGTAGACGTTCTTCGAGATCCGATCCATCCGAATATAGTTGGAGTTAATCGACAAGTCATAGAATTGAGATGTGGCTGCCTCAATGCCTTCCGTCTGCTCCGTGTGGCGGAATGCGCGTACCACTTCGGATGGGCGTGCCATCAGATGACCCATGATTTTGGCATCCAGCAAATCACGGAATGTATCGCTATTTTCAGGAATGAGTCCAATGGTGAATCCATAATCAATCAACGTATCCAGCATAGCCTGTGGACCATCGGGCACAGTCGTGTCCAACTCACCGGCATAAGGCTCTGATAATCCGAATTGTTCCAGCAAGAGGTTACGGCTATAATCCCAATCCGCTTCCTCGATTAATTGTTTCTGCAAGGCAAATGCAACCAGACGTTCAATGGCATGCAGTGCTTCCTGCTGCTCCGGTGTCCGCTCTGTGGCACCTGCTGCAATATGAGTCTGTGACATAAGGTATTCGCCTCCTAGTTTTTTCCGTAGCCGTCAGGACGTGATTGGTGCCAGCTCCAAGCGCTTTGAATGACATCTTCCAGATTGGTCCATTTTGGATTCCAGCCCAGGACAGATCTCGCTTTTGCAGATGAAGCTACCAGCACAGCCGGGTCACCTGCACGACGTGGTTCCTGTACAACCGGGATATCGAGGCCAGTCACTTTTTTGGCTGTTTCGATCACTTGTTTTACAGAGAATCCTGTGCCGTTACCCAGATTAAACACGTTACTGTTCTCACCTTTGCGAAGATAATCTACTGCACGCAGATGTGCATCAGCCAAGTCGCTCACGTGGATATAGTCACGGATACATGTTCCATCTTCTGTTGCATAGTCGTCACCAAACACGGCGATGTGCGGGCGTTGTTTCAATGCTGTTTGCAGTACGAGTGGAATCAAATGACTCTCTGGCTGGTGATCTTCACCAATTTTGCCGCTGTCATGTGCACCTGCTGCATTGAAGTAACGCAGGGAAACGTATTTGATATCCTGAACTTTATCGAACCATGACATCATGCGTTCCATCATCAGCTTTGTTTCGCCGTATACGTTGGTTGGCTCTGTACGATCACTCTCTTCGATTGGCACTTTCTCAGGCTCACCGTAGGTAGCTGCTGTAGAGGAGAAGACGATGCGGCGTACGTTCGCTGCATTCATCGCTTCCAGCAGACAGAGTGTACCAAACACGTTGTTGTCATAATATTTAACCGGGTCTTTCATACTTTCGCCTACGAGTGAGTTGGCTGCAAAGTGAATGACTGCATCGATTGAATTCTCAGCGAACAGCTTCGCCAGAATTTCTTTGTCACGCAGATCCCCTTCATACAACTTACCGCCGAGCAACGCTTCACGATGCCCTGTCTGCAAGTTATCCAGTACAACAACCTCTTCTCCACGTTCCAACAATGCTGCTACCGTATGAGACCCAATATACCCTGCTCCACCTGTCACCAAAATTGCCATTTTACTTCGCCTCCTTCAATTCTTTAACACCGTCGCCTACGCCGCATACATAAAAATCACCTTTGAGATGGGTACGCGCTTCATATGCAGCGCCCACTTCACTTACAAAACGCTCGACATCATCTTCATGCACAAGTGATACGGTACAACCGCCAAATCCTGCGCCAGTCATTCGAGCACCAAGCGTGCCTGGAATCCGCTGAGCTTCTTCAACCATAACATCCAACTCATCACAGCTTACTTCGTACAAATCGCGAAGCGATTCATGAGAAGCGTTCATCAGCTTGCCGAAGGTTTCCAGATCGTTACCCTGCAATGCTTCGACCGATGCGAGCACACGAGCATTCTCTTCCACAACATGTTGTGCACGCTGTCTTACTTTCTCATCCTTGATCTGATCCTGTAGTGTTACGAACTGCTCTGGCGTCAATTGAGCCAGGTAATTCAGTGCAGGCAGCTGTTCCTTCAAGATGGCAAGTGCCTGCTCGCATTGGGAGCGACGTTCATTGTAAGCCGAATCCACCAGACCGCGGCGTTTGTTTGTGTTACCGATGACCAATTTGTATGAGCCTGTACGGAAAGGAACCTTTTCGTACTCCAGTGTGTCACACATCAGCAGGATCGCGTGATCCTGAGCACCGTTTGCAACAGCGAACTGATCCATGATTCCACAGTTGACGCCTACGAACTCATTTTCCGCTTTCTGGGACAGAAGCGCCAGTTGAACCGTGTCAATATCCGATACACCCTCCAGAGACTGAATCGCAAATCCGGTAAGTACCTCCAGAGATGCGGATGATGAAAGTCCTGCCCCGTTCGGAATCTCCCCGTGGTACAGGAAGTCGTAGCCTTTTGTTACATTCACACCTTTGCCTTGCAGTTCAACCATGACACCAACAGGATAGTCGGTCCATTCTCCGGTTTTTTCCTTACCGATGGAGGAAGTGTCTAGTCCCCCTTCATAAGACATGTTCGTGGAAGCCAGTTGCAACTTGTTGTCCTGACGCTCACGAATGATCAATGTTGTTCCGAATTCAAGTGCTGCCGGAAGCACGTATCCACCGTTATAGTCAATGTGCTCACCGATCAGATTCACACGCCCAGGGGCATGAAATACACGGATGTCCGCTCCACTCTCTCCGTACTTCTCAATAAACTTTTGTTTCAATTCAGTTATGTTCACTGCTGGTGCACCTCGCCTCGTTGTTGTGGTTTTCTTAATGTTATTATATAAGAAAGCGGTGCCTCTTGTAATGCAACCATGTGTGTTTCATATGGATAAATGTG
The DNA here is from genome assembly GCF_037973995.1 of Paenibacillus sp. FSL R5-0701. Lineage (NCBI taxonomy): Bacteria > Bacillati > Bacillota > Bacilli > Caryophanales > Paenibacillaceae > Paenibacillus > Paenibacillus sp. FSL R5-0701. The sequence goes on from NZ_CP150230.1 coordinate 5,404,878, forward strand.
ACCTTAAGGCGTATAATGATCGGAGCATCCCGGAAAGAAGGAAACGACCATGTCAGATCAATTCAACGCCAAGAAAGAATCCCTTGCATCTTCTAACGAAAAAATACAGGAATCACCTTCCGGTAAAAGCGGAGCACTCAGTTATTCGGTTGCCTCCAATCCGGTCTATTATGAACAAGGCGCACTGCATGTCCTGTTTGCCGGGGCAAGCCAGACCCTTCCGGGTCACGCCCTCGGTCCTAAATTGTTTGATTATTATCTGCTGCATTATGTAGAAAAAGGGGCGGGTACGTTCCGTACCGAACTGCACACCTACGAGTTATCCGCAGGTGATTGTTTCCTCATTCATCCCGGGCAACTGGTAAGTTACCAGTCTCACGCCCGCAATCCATGGCAATACCGCTGGATCGCTTTTACGGGCAGCCAGGCTGCCCAGCATGCTGACGAGGCGGGATTCCGCCCGGAGAAGTCCGTTTTTCATGCCGGACCATCCTGTGGAATTTCCGATTGGTTATCCGTGATGCAGGATGCTTTTGCCGAGCGCAAAGAAAGCTCCCATTTCACATCACTGGGTACGTTATATATGATTCTAGCTGAAGCACAAAATCACCTTTCGCAGGGTCAAACCTTAATTCCCGGTGAATCCTCCATCCGACGTACGGTGAAACAGATGATTCAATATATGTCCACTCAATATGCCTATCCTGTCTCCATTGAACAAATGTCAGCGAGTCTTGGTTACAACCGTGCGTATCTATCCCGTATTTTCAAACAGGAAACCGGACTGTCACCGGTCACTTATCTGCTAAAACTTCGGATCGACAAGTCGCGCCAACTCCTGAGAGAACGTCCGGATCTGTCCATCGAACAGGTATCTGCATCGGTCGGACTGCCAGACGCGCTGTACTTCTCCAAACAGTTCAAACGATTTCACGGTGAAGCGCCCAGCTTGTATCGAGAGAAAATACTGTCCCGCCCACTACATCAGGGGTTACAGCAGAATGCTCAACAAAACAAACGGTGAGCAACATAACGGACGGAACCACGGACGACAAAAAAGGTGCATTCCGCCATTATGGCTAAGATGCACCTTTTGCACTTTATTTATTTGTCATCAGGCTCCGGAGACAGGATGGATTCAATCCGTTCCAATTCCTCTGTAGAGAAATCCAGCTGACTGAGCGCAGCCACATTCTCTTCAATCTGGGAAGGACGACTTGCGCCAATCAACGCGGATGTTACCCTGCCATTACGCAGCACCCATGAGAGTGAAAATTGGGCCAAACTCTGACCACGGGCTGCTGCAATCTGGTTCAGCGCCCGTACTTTGCGGAGCGTCTCTGGAGAAATGTTGTTTTCATTCAGGAATACCGATGGTCCTTTGGCACGTGAGTCTTCCGGGATACCATTCAAGTATTTGTTCGTGAGCACACCTTGTGCCAATGGACAGAATGCAATACTGCCGGTTCCATACTCATCCAGCACGTCCTGCAAACCATCTTCAATCCAGCGGTCCAGCAGCGAGTATTTCGGTTGATGGATTAACAGGGGTGTACCCAGACTTTTCAAAATTTCGGCAGCCTGTCTTGTCTGCTCTGCGGGATAGTTGGAGATCCCTACATAAAGGGCTTTGCCCGAGCGAACAATATGATCCAGTGCCATCATCGTTTCTTCCAAAGGCGTTTCGGGATCATAACGATGTGAATAGAAAATATCCACATAATCCAGGCCCATACGCTTCAAGCTCTGATTCAGACTGGATACCAGATTTTTGCGTGAACCCCACTCTCCATACGGCCCGGGCCACATATAATAACCCGCTTTGGTGGAGATCACCAGTTCATCACGATAAGGTTTCAGATCCTGGGCCAGTACCTGTCCAAATAACTGCTCTGCTGAACCTGCCGGTGGGCCATAATTGTTGGCAAGGTCAAAATGTGTAATGCCCAGATCAAATGATCGGGTAATCATATTACGGCCATTCTCAGCGTTATTGATACCGCCAAAATTATGCCACAGCCCCAGTGAAATCGCTGGCAGTTTCAAACCTGAACGTCCAACGCGGTTATATTTCATCGTTTCATAGCGAGTATCGCTTGCTACGTAGACCATTATGAATCCCTTCTTTCCCCAGGTTCCGCCTCTTGTGTCCGGTCTATGCCGGAGAATGCGGTTATTCAGTCCATCCGTTCAACCAAGAAGCTGGTCCACATTATTCATTACCTCACCAATCGGCTCTGTAATCAGCAAATCCGCCCTGCGGTCGTAAGCGGTAGGTGTAGCGTTGAGCAGAACGGTATGTTTTCCCTGAAAATACGTAATTAACTGAGCCGCTGGATATACCGTCAGTGAAGTGCCTCCCACGAGTAACAGATCTGCAGAAGACAGTGCATCAATGGAGCGGTACAATGTCGTCTGATCCAGTTCCTCTTCGTACAGCACCACATCCGGCTTGATCACACCACCACATGCGGTACAGCGAGGTACCGTATCTTGGGATTGTATAATATCATTCAGCGTATAAAACTGCTTGCAATCCATGCAGGCATTACGATGAACTGAGCCGTGAAGCTCAAAAACATTGCTGCTGCCTGCCTTCTGATGCAGTCCGTCGATATTTTGCGTGATCACTGCCTGAAGTTTTCCTTCCTGCTCCAGACGGGCCAATAGTCGATGGCACCCATTCGGTTCAGCATCTGGATGAAGCATTTTGCCTCGATAAAAATCATAAAAAATATCGGCGTGTTGATCAAAAAAATGTCGACTTAATAACTCTTCCGGTGGATAAGGCGAATGCTGCTCCGTCTGATACAGACCCGCAGCCGAGCGGAAGTCGGGAATCCCGCTTTCCGTTGAAGTTCCGGCCCCTCCGAAAAAAACAATCCGGGAGCTTGCCTGAATCCAGGCAGCCAGCTGTTCTGTTGCGTTCATCCTCTCTCCTCCTTTTGTTTACTATATAAATTGAACTAAAGAATATTTACACTGGCCACTCCGATGACAGAACAACCTTCCGATCGCTGTTATCCACAGATTTTTTTGATTCCTTTCTAAAGGGAAAAATCCGAGGATAAAGGCGAACACTCCGTTTCTTCAGGTTATTTCTGTCCTCTCCGTTTTGTGTAAATGTTGAGTTCAATTTATATCGTTCAACCAAGCCAGGGTGACTTATAAAATAACGCTTATCTCATTATAATGACGAATAATGGCATGGGCATCAACCAGGTGAGATCCTTGATCTAACTGCGGACAGTAACCGAGGGTATAGGATACCTCTGCGTGCCGCCCCATCTGCATATCCCCATTACTGTCTCCAATTACAACGGCCTCCGCAGGATCGATATGTAATTCACGGCAAGCCAGGAGTGCTGCTTCTCCATCCGGTTTGCCCTGGGTCACCCGATCACAGCCCACAATGGAGGTGAAAAAGGAACGAATCCCCATCCAATCCAGATGTGTTTCTGCTGCCGCTGTACTGTCTGAAGTGACGACTGCCAGCTGTATGTCTGCTGCCCTGCAACTGTCTAAGAAAGCAAGTAATCCTGGCATCGGTTCAGCTGATTTGCGCTCCCTTACCGATTTCATGGCCACACTTGAAAATTGGCGTATCGTTGTGATCGCTTCATTCCATGGTATGCCTGCTGCATACAGCTGGCCGGCAAGCAATCCCGTACATTCATCCACAGTCGCAATGGCCAATGGGCCTTGCGGATCATAGCCGACAATATGACCTTCTGCATTATGAATGGTGCCCAGGACGCGCTCCCGTTCAACCGTAAATGAAGCTCCAAGCTCATTCATACGTGATTGTAACTGACTCAGCAACGTCTCTGCCCATGGCCCCCATAGCTGGAGGAATTCCAGTAATGTTCCATCTTTATCGAACAGTATAGCTTTACATGGGATCTGCACTCCATACACTTGAAGCATGGTCATCCGTATCACCTCCATCAAGTTATGCTATACATGCATACAGCCCTTAATGCAGAATAATCAAAATCTATTTGATCGTACTTAACCAAGCCAGTACTGTCTTGACCGTCTGATTCAGTTGTTCTTCTCCACTCACTTCCGGCTCGCCATCTCCTTTTTGATGACCATAATCACCGAACTGGGCGTGGTTTCCACCTTCAATGGTGTAGTACACCGTCTCCACGGGCAAATACATACGTCCACTCTGATACTTGGTCATATTCACAACTTCATCTTTAGTACCCAAAATGGTTAAAGCAGGTATTCCCAGTGTCATTACACTCCCTTTTTCATCCGGGTAAGATGCCAAGAAGAAGATCCCATGAAGTGCATCTGGATGTGCGGCTACATAACGTGCAGCCATGGACCCACCGAGAGAATGTCCACCCATAACAAATTGTTCGTCCGGATAGGCGGCCAGAATCTCATCTGCCAAGTTTGGCTTAAGCACTGCCAGGTTAACTGGCATCTTGGCAATTATGGTGTGATGACCCGCAGCAGCCAGCTCATGCGCGAGTGGTGCATAACTTTCCGGTTTCACCAGCCCACCAGGGTAGAAAAGTATACTTTTTCCAATCGGTTTATCTGGCACAAAATCAATCCAGTTCTCTTGTTCGTTCACGGTCACCTTATTGGCTGTTTCCATGGCCGCTTGGGCTGTTTCCTGTGGACCGTATGGTGTGAATAATTTCCACGCAACAAATCCACATCCAATGACAATGAGCGCCAGAAGTACGAGCAGGAATTTCCCGATGCCCCTCTTCTTGCGCCCTGTATTATACCGATTTCTCAACGTTAATCACCTTTCTTCACTTCCGCAGGTGCCGCGGCTCACAGAATTGGGAGCCTTTGTCCATCAGGCTCCCCTTCTACGAATTGAAAAAATATTATTCAGCCTTGGCCTTGCGGTAAGCATCCATATATTGTTCCGCTTTGCGACGGACATGACTCAGGTCACCCGTCTTCACAGCTTCCGATGTCAAGTCGGAGCCGATCCCTACAGCCACTGCTCCACCCTTGATCCAATCACCCAGATTAGACAAGGATACCCCGCCAGTTGGCATGAAATTCGCCTGCGGCATAGGGCCCTTCATCGTTTTGATAATCGAAGGATCATACAGATTACCCGGGAACAACTTCACAATGTCCACGCCAAGTTCCAATGCGCGTTGAACGTCAGCAATCGTCATCACACCAGGCAGAATCGGAATTCGATACAGGTTGCAGATCTGAACCGTATCCGGATTCAGGGAAGGCCCAACTACAAACTCGGCACCCGACATGATGGCCGCTCTCGCCGTTTGCGGTTCAAGCACCGTTCCCGCACCAATAATCGCGAATTTCTCTGGATCTTGTGTGTTCCAATGATATACACGGCTTAATTTTTCAATGGCTTTGAGTGCACTGGGTACTGTCATCGTAATCTCGATAACTTTAATGCCACCCGCAATCGCTTGCTCGGCCATGGCAATGACTTGATCCGCAGAATCTGCACGCAGAACTGCAACAACCCCATTGTCCGTAATCTTTTGCAACAGCTGAAGCTTCTTCATTTCATTCTCTCCCTTGTCAATGTGGTGGTTGTGTATACAAGCCTTACATTTAAGAACGAAGATGAGCCATATATGATTTCAGCAGCGACTAACGCTCAACATGGGCAACGTTGTTCAGCTTGGCCTCGACCTGCCCCCACGTCGGGAGCGCCTCCCAATCGCCAACAGCCTGTATAACCATGGAACCGGTCAAATTGCCGAGACGGGTTGCTTCCTGCGGGGAGTATCCTTTTAATATACCCGATAAAAATCCCGCACAGAATCCATCTCCTGCTCCTACCGTATCCAGAACATTATCCGCCTTAAAGTACGGAACTTCCGTTAGGGTACCATTCGCCAATACGTAGGTCAAATCAGGGCCACCCTTCACGATGCACACAGCATTCATGGCAGATAAACGCTCAAGTACTTTTTGATCATTTTCTTCGTTATATAGAAGTTTCATCTCGTCCAGACCCGGTAAAAAGTAGTCCGCCAGTTCAGCTAAACGCAGTATAACCGGACGGGCCTCATCCGCAGACCATAGTTTGAGACGCAGATTTGGATCAAAGCTTACTTTCACACCTGCCTGTTTGGCAATATGTATGGCAGCCTCTACCGTAGCAAGTCCGGACGGGCTTATCGCTGCCGTTATACCCGTAACGTGCAATATCTTCGCCCCGGCAATATAATCAGGATCCAGATCATCAGGTGTGATCGCACTTGCAGCAGATAGCTTCCTATAATAATGCACCGAGGCTTTCCCGGAAGCGTTCTCACGAATCATCAAACCAGTTGGCTCGTGATCACTCAACCTTACCCGGGATACATCTACGCCTTCACCGCGAATGGCTTTCAGAATCATACTGCCGATCGGATCATTGCCCAAGCGTCCAAACCAACCACTGGTATGCCCCAGGCGGGATACGCCAATAGCCAGATTGCTCTCAGCACCCCCAAAAGACTTGTCCAGTGTGGCTGCATATTCCAGCCCTCTTGTATCCTTGGCAGTCAGCAAACCCATACTCTCCCCAAACGTAATAATTTCCGGGCTTGGATAGGGACTCGTTGACATGATTTCTTCCCTCCTTATAGTTACATTCCCTCATCTTCTTTTTCTATTGTCATCCTCTATGCAACCGTTGTCAATCCCGTTGCGTTCATTTTGTTGTCACAGCTTTGATAAAAGATAACGCTTACTAATGTGAATTAAATCACAATAGATAATGAACATCCATATTACCCTTATTACAGATGCAAATGACCTTGCAAACAGGGTCTATAAGGGGGCTACACCATGAAAAATCAGACACTGATCCGGGATGATCAGGAATCTTTCTTTTACAATCTGCGCTTTATGCTTATCGTCTGTGTCCTTGCTGGCAATGCACTTGAACCACTCATTACACGTTTTGCAGGAGCCGAAGCTCTGTTCCTGTGGATATATACGTTTCACATGCCGCTCTTTGTATGGGTAACCGGGTATTTTGCGACACACTCACTCCAAGGTGCATCTGGGCGAAACGTCCTGAAGCAGATTGCCCTGCAGTACGTACTGTTTCAGTCCTTATACGCATTGATGGACTTTACCGTATTCCATACACCCCATATGCGGCTATCCTTCTTTGCACCTTACTTGCTGTTATGGTTTCTCGCGAGTCATTTCTGTTGGCGACTGCTGCTTCGTCTGACGATTTCCTGGAAACCGACTTATCGGCTGATTGGATCGATTGCGATCGGTATAATTGCCGGGTATCTGCCCATCGACGGGTTCTGGCTCAGCTTCAGCCGTACGTTTGTATTTCTGCCGTTCTTTGTCATCGGTTATGACTATGGAGCAACCATCCGTTCACATTTATTATCCGGTTGGGGGCGAAAAACCGCAGCCATCCTCTCTGCTGCACTGTTGGTATGGATCGGGTATGGTGGTTTGAATATTTCATCCGGATGGTTACTCGGCAGCATGACGTACGCCGAACTGGGTCACCACGAATGGTATGCCGGCATCTTCCGACTTGGAGTCTACCTATTGGAGATCGCATCGGCAGCACTGTTCTTGGCCTGGGTACCTTCCTTGACTTCCAGACTGACGGACCTTGGACGACGCACACTCTATGTATTCCTGCTGCATGGGTTTCTCGTTCGTCTCGCGGTCTGGTCCGGAGTCTACAGTTATATGGGAAGCTCGGCGTATATTCCAGTCATACTTGTCATTGCCGTACTCTTCGCAGTCACCCTGGCTCTGCCGGCTGTACGTCACACGTTCAAACCCTTAATTGAACCGGATATATCCCGATTTTCTTTCCATCGACCTGAGGTGTTTAAACGGTCGGCCTAATGCTCTGACGGATCTCTTCACCATCCGTTCTATCCTGGTGTATTGTTTCAGGCTGGAAATAAGGTGGTAAATTAGGGATACGCGCTACAAAAAACAACTTATCGTTGTAAGGAGTGATTTGTAATGGCACGTCAACCGACGTCAGAACGCAAGATGAGCCGTGAGGAAGCTGGCAGATTAGGTGGTAAAGCCACTTCCAAGAACCATGATCGAAGCTTCTACCAGATGATTGGTAAAAAGGGTGGAGAAGCGACTTCAGATGCCCATGACACTGACTTTTACAAGCAGATTGGTCGCAAGGGCGGCGAAGCAACCTCCGAAACTCATAATAAGGAATTCTATCGTGAGATTGGACGCAAAGGTGGAAGCAACTAATGAATTCCGCTTGCCACATCGAAACATGATCATAGCTTTCCCGCAAATCAAGAAGTCTAATTCCATGAAAAAGGTTTTAGGCTTCTTTCTATTGATTGTAGAAATATGACGACGGTTGTGATAGACTCAATAGAAAAACCGGGTGTTCACGGGTTTAAAGCAGCAAAGAATTTCACAAACTACGGGGAGCTCGACACCGGCATGCCGGTCCTTTTTTTTAGAGTACGGATGAAATTAAACGACAGATGCACTGCCATTTACTTTTCCATTCATGTTGCTCAATATTATATATTTGGGGGGAATACACCATGTCAGCCAAGAAGATGCGTTCCGATATGATCAAAAAAGGTTTTGACCGTGCACCACACCGGAGTTTGCTCCGCGCAGCGGGCGTTAAAGAAGAGGATTTCGGCAAGCCGTTTATTGCCGTATGTAACTCATACATCGATATCGTGCCCGGCCACGTCCACCTTCAGGAATTCGGTAAAATTGTAAAGGATGCTATTCGTGAAGCCGGTGGCGTTCCGTTCGAATTCAACACTATCGGAGTAGATGATGGTATTGCCATGGGACACATTGGTATGCGTTACTCGCTGCCAAGCCGTGACATTATCGCGGATTCCGTGGAAACGGTTGTATCAGCTCACTGGTTCGACGGCATGGTATGTATCCCGAACTGCGATAAAATTACACCCGGCATGATGATGGGTGCACTCCGCTGTAATATCCCTACCGTGTTTGTCAGCGGTGGACCGATGAAAGCCGGTCGTGACAGCAATGGTAAAGCTCTGTCCTTGACCTCTGTATTTGAAGGCGTAGGTGCTTACCAAGCAGGTAAAATCGATGATAAGAGCTTGCTTGAACTTGAACAGTTCGGCTGTCCAACATGTGGATCATGTTCCGGTATGTTTACTGCAAACTCCATGAACTGTCTGGCTGAAGCGATGGGACTGGCTATGCCAGGTAACGGAACCATCCTGGCTGTTGCTCCTGAGCGTCGTGAGTTTGTTAAACAATCTGCTAAACAACTAATGGAACTTATTAAAATGGATCTGAAACCACGTGATATCGTTACTGTAGAAGCAATCGATAACGCGTTTGCACTGGATATGGCGATGGGTGGATCTACGAATACAGTACTGCACACGCTGGCACTGGCTCATGAAGCTGGCATCGAGTATCCAATCGAGCGCATCAATGAAGTAGCTAACCGCGTTCCGCATCTGGCGAAACTTGCACCTGCTTCCGATCTTCACATCGAAGACGTTCACAATGCAGGCGGCGTAAGCGCAGTGCTGAACGAATTGCTCAAAAAACCAGGCGCGATTCACGGTGACTGCATTACCGTAACGGGCAAAACGATCCGTGAGAACGTTGAAGGAAAAGAAATTCAGGATACAAATGTCATTCACCACCTGGATAACCCGCATTCCGAAAAAGGCGGCCTGGCTGTATTGTTTGGTAACCTTGCACCACAAGGCGCTATCATCAAGGTTGGTGCTGTTGATGCTTCGGTTGGCGGATACCACAAAGGTCCTGCCATCTGCTTTGACTCCCAGGAGCAAGCGCTCGAAGGCATTGCTAACGGCAAAGTAAAAGAAGGACATGTTGTTGTTATCCGTTATGAAGGACCAAAAGGCGGACCAGGTATGCCTGAGATGTTGGCTCCTACTTCCCAAATCGTAGGTATGGGGTTGGGTGCTAAAGTCGGTCTGATCACCGATGGACGCTTCTCTGGCGCATCCCGCGGAATCAGTATCGGACATATCTCTCCGGAAGCAGCTGAAGGTGGTCCAATCGCCTTTGTTGAAGAAGGAGACATCATCGAGCTGGATCTGAACAACCGTATCATCGAATTGCACATCAGTGACGAAGAGTTTGAACGTCGTCGTGCAGGTTGGAAAGGCTTTGAACCGAAAGTAAAAACCGGTTACCTGGCTCGTTATTCCAAACTGGTTACCAATGCAAGCAACGGTGGCGTACTGAGCATTTAATTCATTAATAAATAAAGGGTTGCTCTTCTGCCAAATCTGGCGAAGGGCAACCCTTTTCTTTTGCTGGTTGGTGTGATCAGTCCGTTTAGTGCCGCTCTGGCAGTATCTCTTGTTCAATTAACAACGATTCATCTCTGGATTCTTCTACCGTTGCTGCCACCTGCATCATATGTTGACCGTAACGTTCCAACAGCAGATCCAGCGGCATGGCAATCATCTTGGGTACCAGTTGGTCTGTACGCTGTTTTAGTCGTTTGGTTCCTGCCGGGTGGATTACACTTAACAGCAGCTTCAAGTATACTTTGGATGCAGCACTGAACGGTCCAGGAGGCAATTCTTGTATGGTAAATCCGAATTTTTCTGGGCCTCTATTAATCATGCTCACACCGTATATCGCCTTGGCAGAGCGTAACTCAGGTTCGAGTGCCACCATGCGTGCCAGATCCGGCAATTGCTGTTCCATGGTCCGAATCATGCGAATAGCCAAATGCATACTGGAACGTGATGTCACTCCAAGTTCAAACAATTTCTGATTGTCAAAATGCAGTTCGATCACCGGATCTCCATTTTGAATAACATGGCCGTCATTCATCTCTATCCGCGCTCCGTGATATACACGTGATCTGAAGTGCAGCATGGGGTCCTCTGGCGAAGCCGTCCGCAGATGATATACCCAGTGAAACAACTTCTCCCAACCCAGCCACAAGGCCACAACGAGCCGCTTCCATAACTTCAGTGGTGTCTGTAATTGCGTTTTGTTCTGAGATTCGCTCACTGTGATACCTCCCATCAACGTATCAACGCGTACGCTTTGCAGGCCTAGCCGTTCAGCTTCCTGCAAGACGACTTCCAGCGCCTGAAGCATCTGCTCCGGCGCGTGTGCATCAGCACCAAGGGTCGTTCCTCGATCATGCAGCAGCATGACCTCTCCGCCTCTCAGTTCCTTCAGCATCCGTTCGGTCAATCTCTGGGCACCTACTCGGCTTCTCCAGTCCTCAAACATGGAAGACCACAGTACAATCTTTCGTTCTTTCTTACTGAAAAAATCAAACAGATTCATAATCCCCCACGGTGGACGATAATAACAAGTTTTCACGCCGGTTACTTCATGGATAATCTGACCTGTTCGCTGAATCTGATCACGAACAGTACGTGGCCGCATGAGCCAGTTCGTCTTGTGAATATAATTATGAATGCCAATAAGATGACCCTCGTCATGTATGCGTTGTATGAGTTCAGGATGACTCGCAGCATGTTCTCCAACGACAAAAAATGTGGCTTTTGCTTGATGCTGACGAAGCAGATCGAGCAGTCTTGGCGTATAGTGTGGATCTGGCCCATCATCAAACGTTAATGCAAATTGTGTATCACTTCTTCCCCGTCGAAATACACGAAAACCAAAAAGCCTGCTGATCAAACTTGGAATAAAGGCGTAAAAAGATGAAAGATACAATAACCACAGTAGAATACTCTGAAGTATCATTGTCATGTTGCAAGCTCCCCACTTCTCCTGCTGAATTACGGTGCACGATGGCACTATCTAAAATAAACCGCCTTTAATTTTATCATAGTTCAGACTTTTCTTGAATCCTGTTTTCCCAAAAAGATAGCTATCGTGTACAATAAATACAATCTAATTATTGCCATCAAAGGAGCCATGTCCATGTTACCGCTTTACAAAAAATACGGGCGAACTGTCTTTGACATCGCATTGCTCATATTAACCGTGTATGTGATCATGTACAGTTTCAGTCAATTATACCAAGTGGCTGCACCAGTCTTTCTATCATTCATCGTGTATTGGATGATTGAACCGCTGGCCAAATTTTTACATCGCAAAGGAATGCCCAAGACGCTTGGAGCCGCCATCTCCGTCTTGTTGTTTCTTGCATTGATTGTCGCTGCCTTTTTTGGTGTGGGCTTAATTATCATTTCACAAATTTCCAATCTGCAAGATAATTTCCCCGTATACATTGAGATGATACAACGTGAATTCACCAATCTGGTGTTATTCATTCAGGACAAGTCAGATGCTCTCCCTGATGGAGTTATGGAAAAAGCGAATGATTATTTTGCAACACTGACCGGATTCCTGTCCAAATGGGTAACTAGCGGCGCGCAATTCGTCGTAGGTTTCCTCAGTTCATTCTCTTCTTTTATTACGAACTTCGGAATTGCGATTATTCTGGCATTTTTCCTGAGTATCGAGATTGAGTCCTGGCGCAAGTTCGCCCGTGCGAAAACGCCCAAAACATTAAAGTTAGCTATTGAATTCATGCGTAATCACGTGTTCAAGACAATCCGCTCGTATCTGAAGGCACAGATGATCATGATGCTCATTACGTTTGTATTGATTTATGCAGGTTTGTTGATTTTGGGAACCTCTAACGCCTTTACCATTGCAGCAGTCTGTGCGGTTTTTGATCTGGTACCATTGCTTGGCGTTCCTGTTGTGTTTATTCCATGGATCGTCTACTTATTCATTATTGGCAATAGCAGCCTGGCGATTGGCCTGATTGTGATTCTGGCAGTGACGATGCTGACAAGACAATTGCTGGAACCGAAAATATCGGGTAATTCGATTGGTGTATCTTCGGCGTACTTGATGCTTTCGTTTATGCTGATCTCCCTTTCGATCTTTGGCCTGGCTGGTGTAGTGTTATCTCCAGTGCTCCTGATCCTTCTGAAAGAACTGTTACAACAAGGGTACCTCCAAAAGTGGATTCACCTGCCAAAAGATGAATTTGAATCCTCTCCATTGGTCATGGACCCACCGGTTAGTAAGGCCTCAGCGAATTTTGCCGAGTCTACTGTACAACGTCCCGTTTCTGCGAAGGATCATGAGGACTCAGCCAAATAGTCCATCACCTTCCTGAATAGAGCCGTCGCTTGATGTTGGCTGTCAGGAGAGACATTTTGAACAAGAACAGCTACAGCATATTGGGGTTGTTCTACCGGTCCATAACCAATGAACCATTGATTATTGCGCTTCTCTCCATGTTTCTGTATCTGAGCTGTACCTGATTTCCCTGCAACATGCCACCGTGCACGCTGCAGGGATTTTCCTGTTCCCTCACGTACTACCTTATTCATCCATGATAACAGTTTATGCGCTGTTGCGGGAGCAATCTGTCCTGATGTTGAAGGTGAATCATGCAAGGGCATTTCCAGCATGGTACCACCATCCGCATATCGGATGCGCTTAACGAGACGTGGTGCACTAACCTTTCCATCATGTAACAGTGTAACGATCAGATTGGCAGCTTGCAGCGGTGTGACCAAGACATCGCGCTGGCCGATTGCTGTCTGTATTTTCGCACCTTCATCAGCAGAAGAAACAGTCTCTGTTCTCACACGACCGTGATCCTCATGATCAAAGTGTCGTAACACGGGCATTCCTGCCATCTGCTTCCCCTCCCAGCCAATCGGACGCGCGAGTCCCAGACGATCAGCCGTGTTCTCCAGTTGCTCCATACTAAGCCTGCGCGCCGTTTCCGCGAATACGATGTTGCAAGACTCCGCGAATCCTTGCTCCAGATTCAGGTCTCCATGCCCATGCTCCTTCCAGCAAGACAGCCCATATCTTCCGTACTCACCACCGCAATGGAATTCTTCTCCGCTAGAAACCGCATGATACTCCAAAGCAGCAGCCGCAGTGACAACTTTGAAAATGGAACCCGGTACGGCTCCCTCTACTGCACGATTACCCCAGGCCGATTGCTTGGGGTTCACATGTTGTGGCTGATAGAAAGGGCGGGAGATCATGGCGCGAACATCTGCATTAGCGGCATCTAACACAACCACGGCCCCTTCTTGTAATCCTGATTCTTGCGTCAACTCCTCCAACCCACGCTGTAACTCAGCATCCACTGTGGTTTCTACACGTAAAGGATAATGGCTATTGGCTGGTGCAATGACATGTGGCTGAACATCGGGGATAATCTCTCCACCACCCGAAACCATGCGTGATACAAGCGTAGGGCCAATTCCCCTTAACAGGGGTTCAAGTGTCCTCTCCAGTCCAGCTGCCCCTGATTTCATAGCAAATGGCTGTTTTACTTCATCCTGATGCCCAGTTATAACCTTGGAGGACTCAGGCTGTTCAGACAGATAACCCATCCACTGCATCCCTGTATGCCCCTGAAGATACCTTGTCATCATCGGATAGATGCCAGCTCCTTGCAGCTGCAAACTACGTAGGCGCTCCACCTGAGCAGACGTCAAATGAACAGGCTGATGTGTACCTGCTGTCCAGAAATGAGGTACATTTTCCTGATTCCATTCCTTCTTCAATTGATCCAGATCGGTATGTAATATAGCTGCCAACTGTATCATCTCGGAGCCTTCTAATGTCCCATGCTTGCGTAATGTCTCTAATGGTCCTGCCTGTGGAAAAAGAATCAATCCCCATTGCAGCTTACCAGTCAACGCTTCACCCTTGTAATCCGTAAATTGTCCCCGCCCCGGGTCAAGCATCACCCCGCGTTCACGCTGCAATACAGACATTTCACGTACCGTTCGGTGAAATCCGGGCATCGTCTGATTCACCTGAACAATCTGGACCCAACCCAATCGTAATATAAGCATTCCAAAGACAAGAGTTAGAAGAATACAAGTTATATAGATTCGCCGTTTCGCAAGGAGATACATCCCAATCTCACCTTTTGTCGTTTTGATCATATTATTGCTGATATGACTTGGAATTATCCGGTAAACAAAAAAGAAAACCTGTCCCATGTGCGGGACAGGTTCTCCACATTTCAACCTTGGCTTTTTACACCGTAAAGCGTGACAAGGTTTCTTTCAGTTCAGTAGACACATTCTCCAGTTTGCCAGACAGATTGACCAGCTGGTTACTGATATTTTGCTGTTCACTGCTCAAGGAAGCTACTTCTTGGGACGTTGCAGAAGATTCTTCAGCTACAGCGCTGACATTACTCATTGCTTCAGACAACGTACCTTGAGATTTATTTAAATCTCCAATAGAACCTGTCACCATGCCCAGACGTTCCACAAATGCACCCATCTGTTCCTGTACGGAAGCAAAGATGACGTTGGTGTCTTTAACCGCATCCATCTGTTCCTTGAATAACGGATAAGCTGCAGACAAAGCATCCACGGTCTCATTCATTTCAGTCATGATTTTGTCTGTTATCTCTCCAACCATCTCAATGGATTGTCTGGATTGAGCCGCAAGTTGACGAACCTCATCTGCCACCACCATGAATCCGCGTCCGGCTGCACCGGCACGTGCTGCTTCAATGGTCGCATTCAGGGAAAGGATATTGGTCTGTTTCGTTATGTTTTGCAGTACTTCAAGCACTTTCAGAACAGAGGACGTGCTCTCTTTCAGCGAATCAACCTTATTCACCAGTGCACCAATCATTTCTTCTGTCTTCTGGGTTTTGGTCATCAACTGATTCAGATGTTGTGTTCCTGTCTGACTGGACTTCTCTACATGACGAGCAGAATCACCCATCTGTTCATTAGCAGCGATTACACTCTGCATCTGACGAGAGATATTGTCAGTTAATTCATTACCACGTTCCGCTTCGGTTGCCAAACTGCCTGCACCGCCTGCGATCTCCTCTGTAGCTACGGCGATCTCCGAAGCAGATACAGCCGTTTTCTTGGATGCACTGCTCAGCTCAGAGGCCGTATCCAATACTTCCTGCGCAGAACGATTGGTTTGTTCAACCAGCTTAGTAATCTGCTCCATCATCAGATTGAAGGCGGTCGAGAGCTGACCAATTTCATCCTTGGAGCTATAAGGTGTACGAACTTTAAGATTACCTTTCGCACCTTCCTGCATCAGGTCTTTCAATTTGCCGAGTGGACGAGCGATCATACGCACCATCCAGATCCCGATCAATACGGCAATCCCCGCATCAATCAGCGCCATCCACAAGGTCAGGGTTAGAATGCCCTTTGCATCCTGGACCAAAACAGAGGTAGGTATCATACCAACCAGTTTCCAATTGGATGTATCCATCGTACTGTATACAGCCAGCATTTCCGTAGATTTGCCATCTACCGTATACTCCGTATTCGTGCTACCTGCTGGTTCGGTCAACTCTTTGACAAATGCAAGCTCTGTATCTTGTCCCGTACGATCCGAGATTGAGGATGCAACCACTTTATTATCCGGAGCAATCAGTTGAAGAATAGCTCCTGGCCCCAGATCAAGCGATTTCAATTGTTCCTCCAGAACTTCCAGTTTCAGTTCAATAACCAGAACATACGACTGGGTCGTTCCCTGCAGGTTTTTCATTGAACGTGCAATTTTAAACGTTGGGGTTGAGCCATCTTCCTTGACCTCAGTTGGAAGCCAGCGATAACCGCCCACCTCAATCAACTCACTGTACCATGCTTCTTGGCGAATGTTGCCCATGGATGAACTGTTACTACCTGTACCCATAATGGACTTTGTATCGTCCGTAGGTACCAAATAAATCGCTTCCATAGATTTATTTGTAAATGCAACATTGGATAATTGCTTGTTGATTGAACTTGAGTTTATGAATGTATCATACGCAGTCAGATTTTGATCTGACATTTTTTGTAGCAAGGACTGCATTTCAGGATCAAAGAAAATCTGTGTGGATGTATCCACAAATCTCTCCAAAATAATGTCCATTTTTTGTTTGGTCTGATCAATGGTCTCCTGATTGGCACGTGAGGCATTTTTCTCTATCGTACCCTTGGCTTTTGAATAGGATAATAGACCTAAACTCACTACAAAAATCATAATTCCCGCAAAAAAGATCAAGAACAGTTTAACCCCTACGGATTTAACCGGATTTGCCTTCTTAATCTGTTGGAAAGAAGAACCTCCAAGGTTTTTCCAATCCCGGTTTTTAAATTGTTTCTTCACCCAATCAGTCTTGATCCAGCCCAGCTTGAGCTTGCTGCGGTCAATCTTAAACAATCTTTTGCCAGTGCCTGTTGTTTTGCTTTTGACTACTTTTTCTTTCTTCACTTTCTGAACCTTCTCAGGATTAACCTGCTCGGCTTTTGTCACTTGCTCCCCACTGTCTTTCTGCTTCTTTTGAACCAATCCCATTCACCTGCCAGTAATTTACTTGTTGGATTTTTCTTTCTCTCCCCTATAAATATGTAGTATTCGACAGCTTTCTTCGTTCCCCTTTCACTTCCCAGAAATATTTTACAACTTTATTCCTATTTTTCTATAAAAAAAAGACCCCCATCTGCCGATAAACGGAGGTCCCCAAGTAAATTTCATAACACTATTTTGTTAAATCATAATACAATATTGACACATCGTAGGTATTTGAGCCTACTTCTTTTTTCTCATCATATCGAAGTACGAAACCGGTTGGTCTACCTTCATTTTAATCAGCTGCAACGGGTGACGAGCAGCATCCAGAACATTGCCTTCTTCATCCTGTATTTCACCGACGACCTGTTTGAAAAAGTGACCTCCCGGACCGAAAAATTCGATTTCCTGTCCTGGTTTGAAGTGATTGCGCTGTTGAATGGTTGCCATTCCTGTTTCAGCATCATACCCCATGACCAAGCCAGCGAAGTCAAAAGGTACAGCCTTTTCTTCCGGTTCATAGATATGATCTTCATGGTCTGGTGTATCATAGAAAAATCCGGTATTCAGCGGGCGATTCGCCGCTTTGTTCATTTCTTCAACCCATTCAGGTTTCAGAACATAATTTTCCGGGTCTGCCATATAGGAATCAATAGCTTGACGGTAGACGTTAACCACAGTTGCCACGTAGTGGATCGATTTCATACGTCCTTCAATCTTGAAACTGTCCACTCCCACATCAATCAACTCGGGAATATGGCCAATCATGCACAGATCCTTTGATCCCATGGAGAATGAATTATCCTGTTCCTCGAACAGGGGAAGCTGGTTCTCACCCAGTTTGAATGTCGCAGGGGCCTTCATCTGCATGTCCTCTTCGCTGACCCACACCGTATCTTCTCTCGCATCCTCGAACAGATCATACTTCCAGCGGCAAGACTGGCAACAGCCGCCCCGGTTGGAGTCCCGATCCGTAAAGTGATTGGAGAGCACACAACGTCCGGAATACGAGGAACACATCGCCCCATGAATAAAGGCTTCAATTTCGATATCCACATTGGCCTTGATCTCTTCAATCTCTTCAAAGCTGGTCTCACGTCCGAGAACAACACGTGGAAGTCCTTCATCTTTCCAGAACTTCACGGCTTGCCAGTTGAGTGTGGATTGTTGAGTACTTAGGTGTACCTCAAGGCCTGGCACAGCACGAAGGGCTACTTCAATGATAGCCGGATCGGCTACGATGATCGCAGAGATCCCCGCATTATAGAGGTTTTGCAGGTATGTTTCGATCCCCTCAACATCCTCATTATGTGCATAGATGTTTGTCGCTACGAACACCTTGGCTCCATACTTTTTGGCAAACTCCACACCTTCACGCATCTCTTCAAAGCTAAAGTTATCCGCGTTGGAACGCAGTCCATAGGCCTGTCCACCGATATATACGGCATCTGCACCGTAATGGATTGCAAATTTCAGTTTTTCCAGATTACCCGCCGGAGCTAGCAGCTCCGGTTTGTCCAGACGGTTACGTTTCCCCGAAAACTTCCGCTGTACCGCCACTGTTTCCATTCTGTTCACCTCGTCTATTAATACACTTGTTCTTTATAGAAAAATCCAAACGACAATTCACGTTCAGGGTCCTGTAACTTCCGCACCTCAGCGAGCCACTCTTCAGAGAACGCATATGCATCAGCATCGGCTACATAACTGTCAATCGCTGTCCGATATGCACGTACAACAGCTTCATTGTAGGTGAGTGATTTTAACATACCTTCAATTTTGAAACTGTGCACACCCGCCTCCATCAACAGATGAAGATCTTCGAGGATACATATATCCTCAGAGCTCATAATGTGTGTACCGTTAATATCCTCGTAGATCGGGAATTTCTCATCCCGACGTTCAGCCTCGATCAGGAACAATCCCCGCTCTTTCCCCAGATGTCCCTCAACCGGCCGCCCTTGATGAGCCATATAACTTTGCACCAGACTGCGCTTGGAATGATAAATATTCGTCATGCCATGCACCTGAACCTGAGCTTCCACTTTCAGAAAAGGGACCATTTCCGTCAACTCGTCCATATTCAACTCACGGGCAAGCACAACACGACTAGCTCCCTTGGTTCCCCAATAGTTGGCCGTCGCATAGTTCGTTGAAGTCATCTCCGCATTCCAGTGCAGCTTCACATGTGGCGCGTATTCCTTCATGGTAGCCAGCACGGATGGATCATTAAACTCCACACCATCAATACCGATTCTGCCAAGTGCTTGGACATATTCAGGCAATTCTTTCAACAGTTCGTTGGACATCAGATTAGTCATGGATACATACACACGCGCCTGATGTTTGGCTGCAATGGCAACCACCTCTGCTGTCTCTTCCACGCTAAAGCTGCCTGGAAGACGCATGCCGAATCGATCATCTCCAATGACCAGAGCATCTGCTCCCGCTTGGAGAAGCACTTCTGCCTCTTTCACATTCGCTGCTGTAACGAGCAGTTCATGTTTCTTACTCATATAATCCCCTCCGCTTATTGCGCAGCCTTACTTTTGGCTATATTTTGCTGGTGTTCCTTATACGTTTTGGCAAATAGATGTCCAGACGAGCCATCCTTTTTTGTCACATAGAACAGATACTCCGAAGCTTCCGGATTTAGCGCTGCCTCAATGGACGGAAGACTTGGACTGGCAATTGGACCTGGTGGCAAGCCTTTGTTCAGATACGTATTATAGGGACTTTTCACCTTTAGATCCTTGAAAAACAATCGCTCCTTCGGTCTGTCGAGCAGATATTGCACGGTAGCATCAATCTCCAACTTCATATCCTGATTGATCCGATTGTAGATTACACCTGCAACCAGAGCACGTTCCTCGTCCACTACAACTTCTTTCTCCACGAGTGACGCAATCGTCAGCAGTTCATGCAGGGAAAGGTTCTTTTCCTGGAGCTTGGCTTTCAAATCAGGAATGGAATTAATCTTGGTCTGGAATTCTTCCAGCATCCGTTGCATCACATCATGCGTGGAACTTCCCTTTTTCAGCTCATACGTCTCCGGGAACAGATACCCTTCCAATACGTAGCGAAGTTCTTCATCCACTGGAATATCTTTGATGATATCTACATCAAAGGCCGAAGGATCATTGGCCAGCTTGATGAATTCATCCCGATCTACAACATGCTCATAAGAAAGCTTACCCGCCATTTGCAGAACGTTATAACCCTCCGGAATCGTAAATTTCACCATTTCTTCCGGTACAACTTCGCCACTCCTCAGCTTGCTAACAATCTCATCATATGTCACGCCAGGATTCATTGAATATGTACCCGCCATGAAATTAGAACCTAGTTTCTTCCACTTTAAATACCCTTTGAAGGTTAACCCGCTTCGGATGAGGCCTTCTTCTTGAAGCTGATCCGCGATTTTCGAAGTTCCCGATCCGCTCTTAATCTCGAATACGACCGGTTCTGTAGAAACTTCCACAGGACGCATCATACTCCACACGTAACCGCCTGCGCCTCCGACAAGAACTACAATGATAAGCAGTATGACTACAATTGCTTTCCCTTTCAAAAAAGAAACAACTCCTTTACACAACCAAAAAGAGCGGACTTCTCCGCCCTCCCGGTTTCTTCAATTTGAAGCTGATTTAATCTTCGTCAATGGGGAGTGTACACTCATCATACAGTTCCGAGATGTTCTCCCACTCATCATCATCGTCGATCGTAACTAACTCTGGCATGATCTGGTCTTCACTTCCAGGTGATACCCGCAGAAGTTCAACCTCGTCATAAGGTCGCAACGAACTGCGGAGCACCGCGTACTGCTGACCGTTCACTTCGAACTCAGCCAACAAGTCATACGGTTGTGATTTACCGTTCTCTTCCTCGAGCTCAACATGAGCACCGAATGCCAGACGCAGTGAATCTGTCCATTTCAGGTCTTTGCGGCTATATTCCGTCATTTAGTTCGCTTCCTCTTCATCTTCAGCAAGAAATGTATTAAACGTCTCCTCAACGATATCCCATTCGGCATCATCTTGGATGACGAAAAGTTTAATATCGTCGCCCTCTTCTTCATAACGGAATGCATATACATCCGTTTCGCCATCTTCAGGTTCAACCGGAGCAACCATCATGTACTTGGCCTCCGAACCATCTACTTCAAACTTCATGATGACTTCGAATTCCTCTTCATTACCCTCGTCATCCGCAATGTAAATAATTTCCGCTTCTTCTTCCATACCCAGTTGATCTTCAGCCATTGTTGATCCCCCTCACCTTCTACTATTGGCATCCAAATAATTTTGCAAAATCAAGCTTGCGGCCATTTTGTCCACAACCTGTTTGCGTTTTTTCCGACTGACATCCGCTTCAATCAGCGTACGTTCTGCTGCCATGGTTGTCAGCCGTTCATCCCAAAGGTGAACAGGTAAATTCAGTTCATCCCGCAGGCGATCGGCAAAAGCAATGCATATCTCACCGCGCGGTCCTACGGTGCCGTTCATGTTTTTGGGAAGTCCGACTACGATCTCACTAATCTCATGCTCACGCACAAGTTCGGCAATCCGAGCGAACTCGCCTTCATCACGGCGGCGTTCTAGCACTTCCAATCCCTGGGCAGTCCAACCGAAGGCGTCACTCGCGGCAACTCCGATTCTTCGGTCCCCATAGTCCAAACCTAATATTTTCATCCATGCTCTCCCATCCTGGGGCCTGCTCAGGTCGATTACAAATAATCGCCTTCTCAAGCTTCAGGCTGTCTTCTGTCGGTTCATTTCCCGCTGCCTGCAAGGCTGCAACACAGCGGAAGCGGCGTACATTACCGGTGATTGGCCAGATAGGAACGTACAAGCTCTTCAATCAGCTCATCGCGCTCCTTTTTACGGACCAGACTACGTGCGTTGTTGTGACGAGGAATGTATGCCGGGTCTCCAGAAATCAGATACCCAACAATCTGGTTGATCGGATTATACTCCTTATCGACCAATGCATCATATACCGTGAGAAGAATCTCTTTGGATGATGCTTCCTGTTCGTCACCTTTCACATTAAATTTAACCGTCTTATCCATGGAGTCCATTGATGACACCTCGCTCCTGCATGAACATGGGGACCATGTCCTGCCGAATTGATTTCTGTTTATATAATAACATATTCTGACTGCCACAAGTAAACAAAGGATAAGGCAATTGTGTTTTTTGCTTGTCCTTTACTGGCTAACCAGCGAAACCGCCAGTTTCAGCGCTTCATCCAGCTTGGTCGCATCCTTACCTCCGGCTTGCGCCATATCTGGACGTCCACCACCGCCACCGCCGCATACTGCTGCGACTTCTTTGACGATTTTACCAGCGTGTAGTCCTTGTTTTACTTGTTCAGCAGGTACAGCTACAACAAAATTCACTTTGCCGTCCGCTGGAGCACCCAATACGAGTACCGCGTTAGGCAATTTTACTTTCAACTCATCTGCCACTGTACGCAGCGCATCCATGTTCGGAGCATCTACGCGTGCTGCCAGCAATTGTGTATTTCCTGCTTGTACCACTTGATCCGTCAATTGACCCGCTTCCATGGCACTCAGCTTGCTTTGCAGGGATTCAGTCTCTCTGGCTGCTTCTTTCAGTTGTTGGTTCAGACCTTCAATCCGTTTAGGTACATCAGCCACATTGGCTTTGAGCAGTGCTGCTGATTGTTTGAGCAGTTCCAACTGGCTTTCCACATACAGATATGCGCCGCGGCCAGTTACAGCTTCGATCCGGCGTACGCCGGAGCCAATTCCGCTCTCGCTCACCAGTTTGAAGATTCCGATCTCTGAAGTATTATTTACGTGACAGCCGCCACAAAGTTCCAAACTGTAGTCTCCGACTTGAACGACACGCACAATATCTCCATATTTTTCACCAAACAGGGCCATCGCACCCATTTCTTTGGCTTCATCAATAGCTTTCAGCTCGATGTTCACGTTCAGACGATTCCAGATCTGTTCGTTCACCTGACGCTCAATCTCTGTCAACTCTTCCGGCGTAATGCTGCCGAAGTGAGAGAAGTCAAACCGCAGACGCTGTGGCTCAACGAGCGATCCCGCCTGATTTACGTGAGTTCCGAGCACATCTTTGAGTGCTTTGTGCAGCAAATGGGTAGCTGTATGGTTTTTGATAATGTCACCACGTTTGGCTGCATCTACTTCAGCACGGATAACTTCACCCACACGCAATTCACCGGACTCTACCGTCACCAGATGAACGTGTTGTCCCTGCGGAGCTTTGAACAAACCTTGTACTTTTGCTGTTACACCAGCACCTCGCAGCAAGCCCTGATCACTCACTTGACCGCCACTTTCCGCGTAGAACGGAGTTTTGTCCAGAACAACCTGACACGTTTGTCCTTCGCCTACAGATTCAACAAGGGCGTCACCAGCTACGATGGCTACCACTTTTGCTTCCGTCAACAGGTCAGTATAACCAACAAACTCACTTTTAACCTCCAGGTCAGCAAGTGGTCCGCCTTGAACTTTCATGCTCTCGTTCTCTTGACGCCCAGCACGTCCAAGCTCACGCTGTTTCTGCATGGAAGCATCAAAACCTTCACGGTCCACAGTCAGACCATGCTCTGCTGCATAATCTTCTGTCAGGTCAAACGGGAAACCGTACGTATCATACAGTTTGAAAGCTTCAGGTCCGCTAATAACTGTGCGTCCTTCGGATTTGGCTGTGCCGCTGATATCAGCCAGAATAGCCAGACCATCTGTGAGTGTTTCGTGGAAACGCTCTTCCTCGGTTTTGATCACTTTAGCGATGAACTCCTGTTTGTCTACTACCTCAGGGTAGTACATGCCCATTACTTCACCAACGGTTGTTGTCAGTTCATACAGGAATGGACGGTCAAGTCCAAGTACTTTTCCATAACGAACTGCACGGCGAAGCAAGCGACGGATGACATATCCGCGTCCTTCATTACTTGGCAGAACGCCATCACCTACTGCAAAAGCAACCGTACGGATATGATCGGCAATGACTTTCAGTGCAACATCAATCTCGACGCTGTCGTTATATTTCACACCCGCAAGAGCAGCTGTTCTCTGAATCATAGGTTGGAACAGGTCTGTGTCGAAGTTGGAATCCACATTTTGCAGAATGGAAGCAAAACGCTCCAAACCTGCACCTGTATCAATGTTTTTGTTAGGAAGCGGTGTGTAGCTACCATCTTTGTTATGGTTGAACTGGGAGAATACCAGGTTCCATACTTCCAGATAACGTTCGTTTTCCCCACCTGGATACATTTCAGGATCACTCATGTCGTTTCCGTAAGCTTCGCCGCGGTCATAGAAGATCTCGGTACAAGGTCCACATGGGCCTTCGCCGATATCCCAGAAGTTTTCATCCAATTTAATGATACGCTCAGCAGGCAGTCCTACTTTTTCGTTCCACAGTTTGAAAGCTTCTTCATCTTCTGGATATACCGTTACGGAAAGACGTTCCGGATCGAATCCGATCCACTCTTTGCTGGTCAAGAATTCCCACGCCCATGTTACGGTCTCTTCCTTGAAGTAATCTCCAATAGAGAAGTTGCCGAGCATTTCGAAGAACGTATGGTGACGACGGGTTTTACCAACATTCTCGATATCATTGGTACGGATACATTTTTGGGAGTTCGCAAGGCGCGGGTTCTCTGGCTTCTCACGTCCGTCAAAATAAGGTTTGAGCGGTGCCATACCCGCATTGATCCACAGAAGGGAAGGATCGTTGTGAGGCACGAGCGATGCGCTCGGCTCGATTTTGTGACCTTTACTTGCAAAAAATTCTATCCATTTGGACCGGATTTCACTGGCTTTCATACTGGATGCCCCCATTAAATTATAATAGTCCGTTGCGTATTCGCTCCGGTTGGTCAACATTTTTTTTTGTAAAAATAAACACAAAAAACGCCCCTGAATAATCAGGGACGATGTTATCGCGGTACCACCCTGGTTATTGCTGTTTATCCCTTGCTGCCCGGACAAACAAACAATCTCCTCGTTCATGCGAAATAACGGTCGCTCCCGGCAGGGTTGTCCTGCACTCCGAAATTAGCTTTCCGCCGCATCATCTTTCAAGACTCTTCCAGCCATCAGTTCAGGCTCACCCTGATCCGATGAAGTCTATTCTCTGAGGAAAGGAACCCTCGGCGTACTTTATTTCATCATCGATTTCATGTTCTCAACATACACACTCATTATATCGATAGCACAAGCGGGTGTCAACGCGGCCTCGTTGATGTTTTACCCCTGCTATTTAGTCGGTCCTTCGTTTGATGTAATAGGCAAAAAAGTGTTGCACAATCACCTTCAGCACGGCAAAAACAGGTACTGCCAGAATTAAACCTACAATGCCTGCCAATTCACCTCCGACGAGCAGTGCAAATATAATCGACAGTGGATGCAGATGCAACGTACGTCCCACCACCTGAGGAGAAATAACGTTGCTCTCCAACACTTGGCACAGTGTGTTCACAATGACAACAAGTAGCACCATTTTGAACGATACGGTTGATGCCATGACCACAGCAGGAGCAGCTCCAAGGAACGGCCCCAAGTAGGGTACAATGTTAAACACAGCTACAATGCTTGCAAGCAGCAGGGCATACGGCATATCAATGACGATATAACCAATGTAGGCAAAAATACCAACAATGACACAGACAATAAACTGTCCCCGAATGTAGTTCCCCAGTGCAGTATCGATCTCTTTCATCACCGAGACAATCGCTTTACGACGTGAACGCGGAAGATACGCCACAATGGTGCGCTCAAACACCTCAAAGTCTTTTAACATATAAAAGATCAGAAATGGCACGATAAACACATTGAATAACACATTAATCGTGGCCCCGATATTGTCCATGAGCACAGTAATTCCCTGAGTTAGTCGATCCTCCATCTGAAAAAACCAACTGTTCATGCCTGTTCGCACACTTGGCGGCATTAATTTGTGATCCATATTGTTCATCAGGCTCTGGGCACGCATGGACAGTTCCGGCATATGCTCGTTGAGTTCCCCCAGCTGTTCAATCAATACCGGAATGACATTCATCAGAATGACACCGAGGCAGGTCAGGAAAAAGGCATATATGAGTAGTACCGCAATCGTACGCGGCACCTTGCGCCCTCCCAGCATGCTGACAATCGGATTGAGTACATAGGATATAATAAGGGCTACGATAAAGGGTGCCAGCACTGTTTTCAGGAACGCATATATGTGAAGCAGTAAAGGCCGCAGCAGCCAGATAAAATATAAAATGATCAATCCGAGCAGCAGCCAGATCGCGTAACGGAACAGCTTGTTTTTGGTTAATTGCTCCACTTGCATCTCTCCTTTTGGACTGGCTCTGAGAGTCAGTATATGTAGGAAAGGTAATATTTATTAACACAGCCCAGAAGTGGAAAGGAGCAATCCGAACATTTTTTCTTAAATCCAAAAAACGCCCCCTTCATCAGAGAAGGAAGCGCATTTTGCTGCACGGGTTAGCATATAATCAACCATACACCAGCCGAACCACTATGTAACCGCATCTATATACATCTGCCAACAATTATCGACAGCCTCCCAGGACAGACATTGTCATGAAATCGCATATAGAGGAAGTTATCCTGCTTATTAAGAAGAAGCGTGAAGATGAGGGAAGTCTTGTGGCAGCTCGTCCCCGAAAAACAAATCATCCAGAGAACTCAGCGTACCGTCTTCTTCCACCTGATATACAGACATTTTCTCACCGTTCACCGTTAATTCGATAAAGCATCCCCAGCAATAAAACTGGTGGGAACCAATTTTCCCGATATCTTTGGAACTACAGTTTGGACATTTCATATTCATTCACCTATCCATTAACAGAATGAATGGCATTTTCCAAGCGTTGTTCACTCAGCGACGGCACCATAATGGCACTTTCCCCGATGGACATATCGCTTGTACATGGCAGCCATTTGCGGCCCTCGATCAGATCGGACACAAAACCGTCCGTAATTTCAATCCCTATTATTGTATTTCCCAACTCTTGGTCAAAATAAACATCGGAGACACGCCCAAGCAGCAAACCTTCTTCGGTGAGCACGGACATCTCCTTCAATTTAGACCGACCGAGGAGGTACGTGTATTTTATGTCGTCGGCTCCCGTCTTGCGGACAGCCTGTTGATTACGGATCATGACGGCATCTTCGCCGTAGGCAACGATATCTTGCCACTGCACGATTTTGACATGATTGGTAAACAGACCTTTGTTCTCAAGCTCAATGCCTTCGATCTCCCAATCATCATTCACAATGAAATCCTGGATTTTACCGACCTGCTTCCCGTCCTCAACATCAAAAACGGCAAGTCCGATCATTTCCTGAAGCTTCATCGCTGGGTCCCCCTCATCTTCTTATCATTAAATAGGCGCGGCGCTATTGCTAGGTATGCCCAAAGTTGATGAGTGGCAATCAGACGCCGATCATCAAAACCGCTTCTATCCAACCGATGAAATGGAACTTCTTCCCTCCTTCTGTTCCATGTGTAAAGTTCCCCTTAGGGTCTATTACGCAGTCGTCCAAGAATGGTTCCAATTTTTTCGGCGGTTATCATGATTTCTTCCGTAGTATTACCCAATCCCCAGCTAAATCGAATCGCAGAGTGTAAAAATGTTTCAGGCAATTTCATCGCTTTCAGCACATGAGAGACTTCAAGTGAACCGGAAGTGCAGGCAGAACCGCTTGCAACAGCAATCCCTTCCATATCCAGATTCATTAACATCGTCTCTGTGGACACTTCGGGAAAGCTGATATTCAGGATGTTTGGCAGCGTATGCTCCAGGTGTCCATTCACGTGAAAGTGCTCCGTCCCCACATGAATTTCAAGCTGTTCCAACAAAAGTTTACGCAATTCCGAATCATGCTGACGATGCGCCTCCGTCTGTGCTGATGCAATCTTGAGCGCCTCTGCAAATCCGGTAATACCTGCGATATTCTCCGTACCAGCGCGACGCTGACGCTCTTGCAACCCACCGTGAGCTCTTGCTTCCAGCACAATTCCTCGTCGTACATAGAGTGCGCCCACGCCCTGAGGTCCGTTGATTTTATGTGCAGAGAAGCTGATCAGATCCACAGGCAGTTCCTTACAGGAAATATTCTGGCTGCCCAGAGCCTGAACTGCATCGGTATGGAAAAGGATATTATGCTGACGGGCAAGCTCACCCACCTCGCGGATCGGCTGAATCGTGCCTACTTCATTGTTGGCATACATCATGGTGATTAACACCGTATCCGGTCGAATGGCCTCTCGCAACTCATCCAGATTTATTCGTCCATGACGATCAACAGATAGATAGGTTACTTCATAACCTTGCCGCTCTAATTCCTGACAGGTGTGCAAAACAGCATGGTGCTCAATTGCGGTCGTAATGACGTGTTTCCCCTTATCCTGTCTGGATGAGGCTGCTCCAAAGATTGCCAGATTGTCGCTCTCCGTGCCGCCTCCGGTGAATACCAGTTCGTCCGGGAAACAGCCCAAAGACGCCGCAATGACATCCCTTGCTCCGCTGACAGTCCGTTTGGCCTCACGCCCAAAGGCATGGATACTTGATGCATTGCCAAATTGTCCTGTCATGACGTTCATCATCGCTTCTGCGACTTGTGGATGCATAGGTGTCGATGCGGCGTGATCCAAATAAATTCGTTTCATTTATCTTCACCCCGTTATATGTTAAATTTCTATTTGATGGCAAACTGTCAAAATTGGAAACTGAAACGGATGCTCTATTGTCACATCTTCGTGTATAATGTTCTATATCCATTTCAAAAAGGAGAGAGAGACATGAGTGATCCCATTCTCGGGCAGATTCTGAATCAGCTTCAACAAATGGACAAACGATTCGACAGCATTGATGGACATCTTGGAAAAATAGACCACCGGCTTGATGCTATGGAAGAGAGGCTTGGTGCCGTAGAGAGCAGACTAGACACTGTCGATGACAGACTTAATGCTATTGAGGAACAAACTAAAAACATTCCGCTTCTTCATCAAGCTGTTCTGGAAACATTGACCGTTACGAAACGTCTTGACGCTTCCCAATCCGCCTCTGAACGCAAAGTAACTACCGAATTGAATACCCATCAGCACAGCATTGATATTTTGAATCGCCGTCAGTTACGCATGGAAGCTGATATAGAAACCTTAAAAAGTCGCTGATTTACAAGTGATCCAGTTAAGTTCACACTTGACCATCTTGTAAATCCCGCGGCTGAATACATAGCCCTGCTCAATTAAAATAATCTGTAGAAATTGAAGAACAAAGTACCCATTGGCATGTCTAAAGCCCCCAAGTTGGGGGCTTTATTGTGTCTTCTGTGATGCGAATTAGTGACCTTAAATGTAGAACATATAGCTATCTTTTTTGTCCTGATCCTGGAAGGTAATCAGGTCTTTCAGTGTTGTGGAATCCAATACTTCCGCAATCCCGTCACGAATACGCAACCACAGATCACGTTTCGCCGGATCATCTTCCTCCGTGAAGTCTACTGGAGAGATTGGCCCTTCCAGTACACGGATTACATCGCCTGCAGTCACGGTTGCAGGATCACCCGCAAGGATATAACCGCCGTAAGCACCTCTAATGCTTTTCACCAGTCCTGCATTACGCAGTGGAGCAATCAGTTGCTCCAAGTAATGCTCCGAGAGCTGGTTGCGCTCAGCAATGCTTTTAAGTGATGTAGGGCCTTCGCCTATTCTGGCAGCAAGCTCCATCATGATTGTGAGGCCGTAACGGCCTTTTGTCGATATTTTCAAAGGAGTCACCTCTTTCAATTTTCAGAAACGATTGGAAACTTTATATTTAATCCTATGGTCCATGACCGTATGTTTCACGATCTGTCCACAGCGGAGATGCATTGAGATTAGCATAAACCTTCTAATCCTCCGTATTCCGATCATAACCCTCAGCTAATGTTAACATATCTGCATGCTTTATGGAAAAGAAAGATTGACGATATTCCAAAATGTGCGTCTGTGGTGGACACTATCCAAAATTGGCCGGGTGTATCGTATCTTGAGTCCGGTTATGCTAGAATAAGAAACGAAACACATTTATATATAGAAATGGTGATAACGATGTCCAAAACAATTGAAAATACACGGGTCGTCGTTGGCATGTCCGGAGGTGTCGATTCTTCCGTTACCGCACTGCTGCTGAAAGAGCAAGGGTACGATGTCATCGGCATTTTCATGAAAAACTGGGATGACACCGACGAGTTCGGCCACTGTACCGCTGAAGAAGATTCAGAGGATGTACGCCGCGTATGTGAACAGATCGGCATTCCTTACTACACTGTCAACTTCGAGAAAGAATATTTTGATAAAGTATTTACCTATTTCCTTGATGAATATAAGTCGGGTCGCACGCCAAATCCGGATGTCATGTGTAATCGTGAGATCAAATTTGGTGAATTCCTGAACAAAGCTCTGGATCTCGGCGCAGATTATGTAGCTACAGGACACTATGCTCGCCTGATTGAAGAGGATGGCACACTCAAGTTGCTTCGTGGTGTGGACAACAATAAGGATCAAACGTATTTCCTTAACGCACTCAATCAGAACCAGCTGTCCAAAGCCATGTTCCCGATTGGTCATCTGCCCAAACCGGAAGTGCGCAAAATCGCAGAAGCGGCTGGTTTGTATACTGCCAAGAAAAAAGACAGTACAGGTGTCTGCTTCATCGGTGAGCGCAATTTCAAAGAGTTCCTGAGTAATTATCTTCCTGCCAAAGGCGGAGACATGGTTGATATCGCAACTGGTGAAGTCAAAGGCCGCCATGACGGTCTGATGTACTACACACTTGGACAGCGCCAAGGTCTTGGCATTGGTGGTTCCGGCAATGGTGAACCCTGGTTCGTTGCAGACAAGAACCTGGAGAAGAATCAACTGCTAGTTGTTCAGGGCGATGCCCATGCAAGCCTGTACTCCACAGGTCTAACCGCAACGGGTGTGAACTGGATTGCTGGTGCAGAGCACATGCCTAATGTGCCATACCGTTGTACTGCCAAATTCCGCTATCGTCAGCCGGATCAAGGTGTAACATTGACCTGGCAGGAAGATGGAAGTGTGGATGTACAATTTGACCAGCAGCAAAAAGCCATCACGCCAGGACAAGCCGTTGTTTTCTACGACGGAGAGGTCTGCCTGGGTGGGGGTACGATCGATCAGGTGCAAAAAGTACCTGTACCCGCAATGCAATAATAGAGCTTGTCCATTAAAATGCGGATTATACACAATACCGTGTATCCCTATAAAAAAAGCCGTCTTTCATGTATACAATGAAGGATGGCTTTTTTCCTGCTTATTTTTGCAAAAAAATTAAAAATAGTTCGTTATGCAGTCAACCAGACTCCTGCCCAGGCGGCCAACACCCCAACTAGAACCGAACTGACAACGTAGAGCGCCGCGCTTGCGTATCGTTGTCGACCCATAAGTCCTAACGTTTCATAGCCAAAGGTGGAGAATGTGGTATAAGCACCACAAAATCCGGTTCCCCAGATCACCCAGATTCCATCTGAGATCATTGCAGATTGATGCCACCCATATAACAGCCCAAGCAACAATGAACCACTGACGTTGATGATCCATGTTCCCCATGGAAAAGCCGTTCCCAGCAAGCCAGAGACCCATTTTCCCAGACTGTAACGCAGTACCGCACCCAGCACACCTGCAAAACCAATCCACAGGATCATGAGGCATCACCCTCTTGTCTTTGTGCTGCCAACATACGCTGTCCAAGGCTCATACCCAGCGCACAGAGCAACAACCCTGCCAACAGACTTACGATCATATAAATAGCGGCACTGATCCATTCGCCCCCTTCGGATAAACGAACAATATCCAGTATAAACGTGGAGAATGTCGTAAATGCGCCAGTAAAACCTGTACCAATCGCCAGTCGAAGTTGTGGTGTTATTTTGCCTGGAACAGCTATGGTAAAGAACCAACCCAAAAAAAGGCTACCCATCGCATTGATTAGCAGTACTGCCCAAGGGAACCCTCCGTGGACAGTTGGTATCGCTAACTGTATGGCATATCGGGTCAATGTACCAAGAAATCCGCCCGCCCCTATATACAAAAGCTCTTTCATGTTGTGTGCATCTCCCGAGTGATCTGTCTGTCTTACAGTTCTCTGCGCCGCTGTTGGTTCAGCCTGATCTTCGATTCGTTCCCCTGCTCCGTGGCCTCATAGAATACTCTCCGTGAGAGCTGCTTTGGCAAATATTCTTGTTTCACATAATGCCCAGGGTAATTGTGCGGATATTGATAGCCCTCATGTCCAAGCTCCACAGCACCCGAATAATGCGTATCCCGCAAGTGAAGCGGAACTTCTGCCGATTTCACCTCATCAATCGCGTTCATGGCTTTGGAAATGGCGGTGTACACCGCATTGGATTTTGGACTTTCGACCGCGAACAAAATCGCTTGTGCGATGTTCAGCTTGGCTTCGGGCCAGCCGTTATTCCGATACGCATCAAGTGCTCCAATGGCCTGGGTCATAGCTTGCGGGTTCGCAAGTCCAATGTCTTCACTGCTTGCTGCAATCAGGCGCCGAATGAAGGTCATCGGGTCCATGCCGAGCTTCTCCACCGCGTATAGAAACCAGAACAGCGCCGCATCACTGGAACCCCGAATACTCTTGTGAAATGCAGACAACACATCATACTGTGTGGATTCATCTGCCTTCACAATCGGTCGCCGAATAGACTCTTCTGCTACACCAAGCGTAATATGAATGGACCCATCCTTCTCCGGTGGCGTGGTCAACGCAGCCAGTTCAAGCGCATTAAGCGCACGCCGAATATCCCCGTTGGCCATCGTGGCAATATGTTCAAGCGCCTCATCGTCCGCCTGCAGCTCCATGAACCCCAGACCTTTGTCCGCATCACTCAATGCTCTGCGCATTGCAATTAGGGAATGATCCTTATTTAGCGATTCTAGCTGGAACAGAGTGGAACGGCTCATCAAGGCTCCATTGACATAATGAAAGGGATTCTCTGTTGTTGCGCCGATAAAAATAATCGTGCCCTTCTCTACCGCTGGCAATAGCGCATCCTGACGTGAACTGTTAAACCGATGTACCTCGTCGAGGAACAAAATGGTTTTCGTTCCATACAGCTGTTTGTTCGTTTGGGCCTGTTCGATGACTTCACGCACATCCTTGACGGAAGCTTCCACTGCATTCAGACGTACGAACTGTCCTTGCGTTTGCTGAGAAATAATATGTGCCAAGGTAGTCTTGCCACATCCCGGCGGGCCGTATAACAAGATTGACGAAATCTGATCAGCCTCGATGGCGCGCCGGAGTAATTTCCCTGGTCCAATAATATGTTCCTGTCCAATATATTCATCCAGATGCTCTGGCCGCAAGCGGTCCGCGAGCAGTCTAGCTTGTGGTTTTGAGTCCTGTTGAAATGAAAATAAATCCATTGCTCATCACTTCCTTAACGGATTGCCTTGCCTTGATTACAATACACCTCTGATGGTTCTCCACTCTCTATCATATCATACTCTCGCGGTAACATAGCCATAAATGCATGAAGTGCACTGCTGACAAAGGCATCCTTGCGAGTAATAAAATGAGTCATCATGCGATTCATACCTACGGGGAGTGTATGCGTGCGCAGTAATCCATTTTCGATCTGATGTCTAATCACAATCTCTGGTAATAAGGAAATTCCCATGCCGGACGTAACCCCACTAATAATCGCTTCAAGGGTTCCGAATTCCATAATTACTGGGCGGGTAACACCACCCACCTCTAACCATTCCTCCAAAACCTGACGATAGGAACACCCCATGCTGTAGACAAGAATGGGTTTACTCTTAAGATCTTCATCCGTAGGACCCATACCAGAATAGACAACAAATAGTTCCTCATCAAATACGGGAATAGAAACGATGTCGGGATGATCACAGGGACAACCAATGAAAGCCCCTTCCAATTCATACCCAATAACCTGATCCATAAGCATCTGCGAATTACCAGTAACCAGTGACAAGGAGACATCTGGATACTGTTTATAATATCTGACGAAAAGTTCAGGTAGTCGCACGGCCGCTGCGGTTTGTGTAGACCCTATTCGCATTGGACCCGATGGTGTGCTCGTCGCCCGAAGTGCCTTGGAAGCATCATTCAGCAAACCAATAATTTTATCTGCATAGGTCAGCAGCATCTCTCCGGCTGGAGATAACGTCATGCCTCGGTTATGACGAATGAACAACGTTGTACCTACTTCTGCTTCCAGATGCCGTATTCGTGCCGTTACGTTCGATTGAACATACCCCAATTTAGAAGCAGCTTTGGTCAGATTTCCTTCCTGTGCAACACACTGAAATATTCTAAGATCCCCGCTCTCCATAGTTCCCCCACTCTGACATCATTCAAAATGATATCCGCTTCATTACCAATCATTATACTTCATGTGTAAACCGGACTACAATTCATGTAGATCCCAAACCAGTCATCTGACTGGATAATGATAAGGAGTGTTCAGCATGACATACTGGAAAAATAGAGTTGCTCTGATCACAGGTGGCGGAACGGGTATAGGACGTGCTGTAAGTGAGTTGCTCGCTGAACGCGGAGCCTTGGTCGCTGTCAACTATTCCCGCTCACAAGATGCAGCAAACGAGACTGTTCAACACATTTTGGATACGGGAGGCCATGCATTCGCCGTTCAAGCTAATGTTGCCAATGATCTTAATGTCCGGCGGATGGTCACTACAATAACTGAAACCTATGGCCCGATCACTGCACTTGTAAATAACGCTGGAATCACGCACCATATCCCCATGCACGATCTGGAGTCTGTTACAGATGACATCTGGAATGAGCTGGTTGATGTGAATGTGAAAGGTATGTTTCATTGCGCTCGTGCAGTGACGGAAGGCATGAGACAGGCTGGCGGTGGTTCTATCGTGAATTTGGGCAGCATCGCAGGCAGTACGGGATCCGGTTCCTCCCTCCCTTACGCCGTCTCCAAAGCGGCCGTTCACGGTCTAACTTTATCACTTGCGCACGCACTCTCACCACACATTCGGGTGAATGCCGTCGTCCCTGGCGCAGTTGCTACAAGGTGGTGGGCTGGAAACGAGGAGCGAATGTATCGTCTCGGCGGAGAAGTGTTATTACAGCATATTGCCTCACCTGAAGATATCGCGCACATGATCTGTGCTGCGCTGGAACAGCAATCCATGACCGGGCAACTAATTACTGTAGATAGCGGACATACGTTATGAGCTCCAGTCATGATAAAGATTCCCGTATCATCAAACCATTGAAATATACACTATTGATCATTTTGACAACGCTAATCATGGGTACTTCTTTTCCCGTTGGCAAGATCGGCATGTTATATGCCCCACCTTTCCTGCTCATGGGCATACGTTATATACTGGCAGGTGGCTTGATGGCCTGGTTCCTTCGTAAACGTCCTTTGCCTACTGGATGGCAGTCTTGGTTGAAAATAATCCTCATTGGCCTGTTCCAATCCGCAGGAGTGATGGGCTGCGCCTACTACAGCATGAACTGGATTACATCCGGTGAATCCGCCATTATTACGTTTACCAATCCGCTACTGGTCATTATCCTTAGTGCTCTCTTATATAGAGTGACCTACCGTTTCAGTCAGTGGATCGGTGTTATACTCGGTTTCATCGGGATTATGTTAACCTTTGGAATACAAATGAGCTTTAGCCCCGGAACCTGGATTGGATTTGGTGGTGCGATCTCCTTTGCCGTGTCCACATTGCTCATCAAACGCTGGGGCAATGGCTACGATACTTTTGTCTTAACAGCCTATCAGATGCTTGCTGGAGGTGCTGCGTTGCTTCTACTGAGCGTATGGACTGAACAGCCTCACTTTATGGTCAATACCACCTCTGTTATGGCGCTGCTCTGGTTAACCCTTGTTTGCTCCATCATCCAGTTCTCACTCTGGTTTTATTTGCTGCAGAATAGTGACCCCGCCCAAACCAGTTCGTATCTGTTTCTGGCACCGTTCTTTGGTGTATTATCGAGTTGGATTTTACTAGGAGAACACGTTCATTGGTTTGCATTGGCAGGTGGTTTATTTATTGGTGTTGGCATATTCCTGGTGAACCGTCGCTCATCCAGAATGAGAAATAGCGTAACATAAACTTGAACTCCCCCATCGTTCTTCGTCGGAAGATTAAGCAATTCTCGTACAAAAGCAGAAAAAGGCATGCGCTTATGGGACTTTCCCATGGACGTCATGCCTTTTGTTGTAGAAGCAAACTTTATTTACCCAAGCTCAGGCCAACCCTGAATGGTTACAGGCTCGCCGTCCGGATTGTGTGTTGCAGCAGCATAGATCGGCAGTTCACCCTCGTGGAACAACCACAATTCGTGCAAGGCCCTTGTACAACCAACGTACAACAGCTTCGCATCACCTGCATTCGGCAGATAATGCTTCTGGTCTACGTCTGCCACAATAACGGCATCAAACTCTAACCCTTTGGACAGATAGACTGGTAAAACGGAGTGTCCACCCGTGTACTGCTTTTTGCCACCATCGATCAGATTCAGATCCCAGCCTGCGGCCTGCAGTTCACGATGAAGTTCCTCTGCTTCATGTAGTGTACGGGTCAGAATGGAGACGGTTCGGTAGTCTTTGACGGTTAACACCTTCAAAGCCTCTTCAAGACTCGCCGTCCGCCCTTCGCCTCCATAAGCCAACGTCCGAACCGGATCACCACTACGGAAAACAGGAATCGCAGTAATCCCGCTCTTGACGCCACGTTCCAGGATTGTATTGGCATAATCGATAATTTCCATCGTTGAACGATAACTTCGGGTCAATGCAAAGTATGCATTCTGTTCCTTAGGAAACAGAGAACTCATCTCTTCCCACGCATGAACACCACGGTACTCATGAATGCCTTGAGACAAGTCACCCAGTATGGTGAAGGAATGCCCTTTGACGAACTGATCCAATAACGCCACATGAAAAGGGGAAAAGTCCTGCGCTTCATCAATTACGACATGATCAAACCGCTCCGAACCCTCAATATCATGGACCAATGTATGAATGTATACCAATGCAGGCAGATCCTCTTCACGGACGATATCCTGTTTCAGATCTGCTGCCGTTTGTTTCATTACGCCTTTGGGGATAAGCCCGCTGAGCGAGGCTGGCACAGAACCACCCTTTGCAGCTTTGAACAGCTGTTTGTATAACGTAAGCGGCTCGTATTGAGGCCATTTTTTGGCATAAGCTTTCTCACGAGTAGACGCTTTTTTCTTGCGTTCTTTGCGTACAGCTTCTGGCATCGGTTTCTTAAGTTCCATCTCAATCCAGCGGTGAACCCGCGCCATGACCCGTTCTTTGCGTTTGGCCAGTGGATAATGTTTGTATTCCTCACCGAACCAGTTCTCGATCTCCGTCTTGCTGAGCACCTTACCATCCCATGGACTGAAGTCCATATCCGGTACGGAATCCGCTTCCATGCCCGACAGCCACTCTCGAATAAGCTTCATGAAACGGATCGATCCTTTGTAACGTCCAGGTACATTATCATCCAATTCAGGTCGTGCATCTGGTGTTTCGAACCAGGTGTTCAATGTATCCGACGTATTCGCCAAAGGCATCTCCAGCCCCAGCAAGTTCATCGCCCAATCCGGGAATGTCCGCTGTTGAATGTCCCCTACTCCAAGTTCCGGAAGCACATCAGAAATGTAGTCCAGGAACATATGGTTGGGTGCAAAAATAACCATTTTCTCCGCAGATACCTGCTCCTTATACTGATATAGCAAAAAGGCAAGCCGATGCAGGGCAACCGTCGTTTTCCCGGATCCAGCTACACCCTGAATGATCAATGCAGTGTTTCTCGCCGCACGAATAATCAGATCCTGCTCCGCTTGAATCGTAGATACGATATCACGCAGTTTGTTATCCTTGTTCTCTCCCAGACGATAAACGAGGAATTCATCAGATACCGCTGGCTGGTCGCTGTCACGGTTATATGTATCCGCCACACGTTCCAATATCCGCTGCCGAATGACAACGTTTCGTTTCAGATATACGAGACCTTCGATAAGCCCTTCCGGGGCTTCATACGTAGCGGAGGCTTCCCCTCCCGTAAATGAGTAAAACAGGCTTGCGACAGGAGCACGCCAGTCGATGACGAGCGGATGCTCTCCCACCTCTTCGCGGTCTACGCCGATTTTGCCAATATACAGCGGTTTCCGTGCACCACTGCCCTGTTCTTCGAAATCCAAGCGTCCGAAATAGGGTTGCTGCGCGCTCTTGGACAAGGCGGTGCGGCGCTCTTCGCGTCCAGCTTCCAGCACTTGTTCTGTGAAGTCGTGGCCGGTATACACCGGAATGTTCTGCAGTCGCTCCAGCTGACTGTCCACTTCCTCCATCGTTCGCTCTAACCTGTACTCTTCTTCTTGATAGGCACTTTGAAAGCTGTCTGACATGTTTCAGTTACCTCCTAAGAATATGTTTGCTCTGCATCGCCAATCACTGACGACGCAAAAGGATACCCACTATATCATATTGATGTGTAAAAAGCTACAGCAACCTGGGAATCTCATAAAAGAAAACCGTTGCTCACGCTCGTACTGAACGAATGAACAACGGTCTTAAGTTGAACTATTTTTGAACCTTATCTTTGAAAAACAGTTATCGATCTAGTTCTGACTTCAATCTTGCCCTTCCTGTGCCACAAACTGTTTCTGCGCTAATTCACGGTACACAGGATGATTGCTAATTAATTCCGTATGAGTTCCTGTTCCGGTAACATGTCCATGCTCCAATACAACAATCTGATCGGAATCCACCACTGTGGACAATCGGTGCGCGATCACGATCGTAGTTCTTCCTTCCATCAGGTTGGATAAAGCCTGTTGTACTTCATACTCTGAGGTACTGTCCAGACTGGATGTCGCTTCATCCAACATAAGAATATCCGGACTGCGCAGTAAGGCACGAGCAATAGCAATCCGCTGACGTTGGCCCCCGGATAACTTGATTCCCCTCTCGCCCACTTCCGTGTCATATCCCTGTGGCAACTTGTTGATAAAGTCGGCAGAATAAGCCATCTCAGCAGCTCGCCGGATCTCATCCATCGTGGCCTCACGACCTAATCCGTACGTGATGTTGTCTTTGATCGTACCCGCCATAAGCGGACTTTCCTGTGATACATACCCAATCTTGCTACGCCAGGAGGCTAAAGAATAATCCGTTATGGCTTGTCCCCCATATGAAATGTGGCCTGAATCGGGCATATAGAACTGCTCCATCAAAGAGAACAGTGTTGATTTGCCGCTACCGCTTGGACCGACAATCGCCGTCACTTTGCGTGTAGGTACCGTCAGATTGATACCGTGCAGCACTTCTTCTCCTGTGACATAGGAAAAGTGTACATCATGGAATGCAATCGTCTCATTTCCTTTTGGAGCTACCTTGGTGCTATCATGAGGTTCTTCCTCATCGGCAAGAATAGCTTGTATGCGCTCCGTAGCACCAACTACTTTTTGCAAACGGGAGTATAGCGTCGTGAATTGTCCCATTGGCATAATGACCTGGAACAACAGCAAAATGAACGCAACCAGTTCACCAGGCGACAGCAGTCCAGACGCTACGCGCATTCCCCCCACACCCAGAATAACGACCAATACCGCAGTCATGACAAATGTAAACAAGGGACCGATCAGCGCGAGGATACGTGCTTCCTGCAAGCCAAAAGCAAACATTTTACGAATCCGGGAATCTCCCGCTTCCACTTCCTGTTTCTCCGTACCGTAGGCTTTGACTAATCGGATCTCGCCAATAACCTGACTGAGCACTGATGTAAGACCTGCCATCTCGTCCTGTTGTTTCTTGGAGATCTTGTACATCTTCTTACCCACCGGCAACAGGATCAACAGCGTAAGTGGAACCAGACTCAGAATAATGAGCGACATCACCCAATCCAAATAGAACAGTAATGCCACACCACCCACAACGGCAACAATGTTGGATACAAAAGACACCAAATAATCTGCGATCAATGTCATGATCTGGCTTGTATCATTCGTAATCCGACTCATGGTATCGCCTGTACGATTACGATCAAAATACGGCATTCGCAGCGACAATACCTTGTTCCACAGCTTGGTGCGAAGTGTCGCGACCACGCGTTGTCCGGCGTAATTCAACATATAAATGCTAATACCCGAGGCAATCGCCTGAATCACAAATGCCCCAAGCAACAATAAAATCACAGATTTGTTCAGTGCCGAAGTGGTAAGTCCATCAATCAGACCTTTGGTCATCAATGGCACAATCAGCCCGGCCGTCGTTTGAATCAGAGTTAAAATGAGGGCCAGAATCAGGATAAGTTTTGGCGGGTTCGTGGAAGCGATAAGCTTGACGAAATCCTTAAATCCCTTTTTTCCTACCTTCGGTTCATTCTGCCCTGTTTGTTGCTGCTCTTCCATTCCCGTTCCTCCCGTTCTCCATCTGCTCACCAGAGATCATACGTATGAACTTACATGACGTTGCCTTTTGTTGTATAACACAGCCTTTACAAGACTCCATGCAACACAAAATTGGCTAAAAAGAGGATGGAAATGCCATACATAACCACAGGCATCTGTTTACCTTGACCTGCTGCCAGCTTCGCTAAGGGATAGGCAATAAATCCAAACGCCATACCGTCCACGATGCTATATGTAAATGGAATCATGACCATGATCAGAAATGCTGGAAATGCCTCTGTGAAGTCACCAAAATCCATATCTTTCACACCTTGTACCATCAGGCCACCAATAATGATCAAAATGGGCGCAATTGCACTGTCCGGAATGTAACCGAGGAGCGGGATGAAGAAAAAAGTAGCTCCGAATAACACGGCTGTAACGAGCGGAGTCAAACCTGTGCGACCGCCTGCTGCAATTCCGGCTGTAGTCTCGGCTGCAGCAACTGGAGGGCTGCTTCCGAATACGCCTGCCAATACGGTACTAATGGATAGTGCACGTAGACTTCCTTTGAACCGCTCTGGACGACCAATCATCTGTGTCTGAGCGGTAATTAATCCGATATTTTCGAACACCACAATTAGCAGTAGCAAAAATACCGCGATCCAGAATGCAACATCAGCCAGTTTCATCAAAGATAATTCGCCAAACAAGCCGCCGTATTGACGCAGCGCATCCATAGCTGATACGGACTCACCCGGGTTCACTGCACCAAGTACATAGGCAAGGCCTGTCCCGACCAGAATACTGATCAGAAGTCCACCCTGTACGTTCCGTATAAATAAAATCAAGGCTAGTACCAGCGTAACGCAGGCTGTAATGACATTAGGATCATTGAAATGCCCAATCGCGACAAACGTGGTCTGATGTGCGATAACGATTCCACTTTTTTGCAAACCGATAAATGTCAGAAACAAACCAATCCCGACCGTAATGCCATGCTGCAGATTTTTCGGGATCGCTTCGCTGATCATTTTGTATAGTGACGTAAACGCAACAATGGCAAACAGTATACCTGTAACGGTTACAACGGCCAGCGCTTCTTGCCAGCTTAATTTCATGGAATGTACAAGTGTATACGTGAAAAATGCATTAATCCCCATGCCAGGCACAACGATAATCGGTGATTTTCCGCCAAATGCCATGAGCAAACAGCCTGCAATGGACGTCAGCAGGGTTCCCACCATGGCCGCCTGCAAGGGCATACCGGCATCGGAAAGAATTGTAGCATTGACCATAACGATATAGACCACGGCAAAATAGGAAATGGCTCCCGCCACAATTTCCTTTTTCCACTGGTCTCCTGGCTCCATGCCAAGACGTCTGGTCATCCATCCGTGTTTCATTTCGTTCTATTCCCCTCTCTCTAGCCGCAAATTCATTATGTATGTATCATCATTTCGCGCAGCAGTGAATATCATACACGGTTTTGACTTTGAAGTACATGACGTAACTCTGACATTTATCTATGAATACAGTTCAGCTATCATAGACGATTGACGTCCCATCCGCTCCGCTCTTGCGAAGTATGATCACACACAAAAAGCGCAGATGCCTTATCAGCATCCACGCTTCTTCAGTTGGCAGCAAGTTACTGCTGCTTGTTCTCTACAATTTCTAACAAATCCTTAATCGCAACACTGACCATAATCAGTCCAGCTACCGGAGGCACAAAAGAGTTACTCGCAGGTGGCTGTTTGGCCTTACGAATTTCCGGAGCATTCTCGGGAACGATTTTTTGTGTTACGTCCTCACGCGGTTTCATCGGCTTTTCAGTCGAGAAGACCACTTTCACGCCTTTTTTGATGCCGTCTTTACGAAGTGTGGTACGCACAACACGGGCAATCGGGTCCATGGTCGTTTTCGAAATATCCGCAACCTGGAATTTCGTTGGATCCATTTTATTTGCCGCACCCATGCTGGAGATCATCGGAATTTTACGTTTCAGGCACTCTTTAATGAGATGGATTTTGTAGATAATCGTGTCGGATGCATCCAGCACATAATCCAGTTCATATTTGAACAATTCCTCATACGTTTCTTCCGTGTAAAACATATTCAGGGCAATCGCATCACATTCCGGATTGATCAGTTTCACACGTTCCACCATCAGATCCGCTTTTTTCTGCCCTACTGTCGTGGTCAGCGCATGAATCTGGCGGTTAATGTTGGTGATGTCCACAACGTCTTTATCAATCAGGATGATGCGACCTACACCGCTGCGGGCAAGAGCTTCTACAGCAATTCCACCTACACCGCC
Source organism: Paenibacillus sp. FSL R5-0701 (assembly GCF_037973995.1). Taxonomy (NCBI): domain Bacteria; kingdom Bacillati; phylum Bacillota; class Bacilli; order Caryophanales; family Paenibacillaceae; genus Paenibacillus; species Paenibacillus sp. FSL R5-0701. The sequence continues at coordinate 5,447,929 of NZ_CP150230.1, forward strand.
AATACCGAGCACGGCTACTGTACTATTCTTCAATGTGTTCAGACCTTCAGGTCCGATCGCAAGTTCTGTTCTTGAAAATTGATGGAGCATTGAGAATCGATGCCTCCTTATTTCTTTTCCGCTACCGGTTTACGGGCTACACGGATGTGAAGTTGTTCCAATTGAGAATCATCCACTTCGGAAGGTGCATTCATGAGCAGATCCGTTGCACTTGCCGTTTTCGGGAAGGCAATCGTTTCACGCAGATTCGTGCGGCCCGCCAGCAACATCACAAGACGGTCCAGACCAAAGGCAATACCACCATGCGGTGGAGTTCCATATTCGAATGCTTCCAACAGATAGCCGAATTTCTCATTCGCTACTTCTGGTGAGAGTCCAAGGGCAGCAAACATCTTCTCTTGAACATCACGTTTGTAGATACGCATCGAACCGCCACCTACTTCATAACCATTGAGAACAAGGTCATAGGCTTGAGCGCGGATTGCACCCGGATCAGTGTCAAAGAGATGTACATCTTCGTCTTTTGGACGAGTGAACGGATGGTGTTCTGCCACATAACGTTTCGCATCTTCATCATATCCGAGGAGTGGGAAGTCCACAACCCAAGCAAATTTGAATTTGCTGTCATCAATCAGACCCAGTTGACGGCCGATTTTCAGACGCAAAGCGCCCAGAACGTCAGCAACCACTTTTTTCGTGTCCGCGGAGAAGAGCAGCAAGTCGCCATCTTCAGCACCTGTACGTTCTTTGACAGCTTCGATTTCTTCAGGCGTGAAGAACTTCACGATTGGCCCTTTGAACTCGCCGTCTTTCACTTGAATCCAAGCCAGACCTTTCGCACCGTAACGTGCAGCAAATGGTCCGAGATCATCGATCTCTTTACGACTCCATGTGCCACAGCCTTTAGCGTTCAGCACTTTCACTTCTCCACCTTTTTCGATGACAGAAGCAAATACTTTTACACCGCTGTTTGCTACGATATCGTTCATTTCAACCAGTTCCATACCAAAGCGCAGATCTGGTTTGTCTGAACCGTATTTACCCATTGCATCTGCATACGTAATCCGTTGGAAAGGCAGTTCCAGCTCAATACCTTTGGTTTCACGCAGCAATTTGGCCATCAGTTCTTCCATCATTGGCAGCAGGTCATCCTGTTGCAAGAAAGAAGTCTCGATGTCGACTTGAGTGAATTCTGGTTGACGGTCTGCACGCAGATCCTCATCCCGGAAACAACGAGCGATCTGATAATAACGCTCAACGCCACCCACCATCAGCAATTGTTTGTAGATTTGTGGGGATTGTGGCAAGGCGAAGAATTCACCTTCATGCACACGGCTCGGTACGAGATAATCACGCGCACCTTCCGGGGAGCTCTTAGTCAGGATCGGTGTTTCCACTTCAACGAACTCTTCTCCATCCAAGTAGTCACGGAACACTTTAGATGCTTTGGAACGCAGTTTCAATGTTTCAAACATTTCCGGACGACGCAGATCCAGGTAACGATATTTCAAACGAAGGGATTCATCAACTTCGACACCATCTTCAATGAAGAATGGAGGTGTTTTTGCCGCGTTCAGCACTTCGATTTCTGTAATTTGAACTTCAATTTCGCCTGTAGGCAGGTTTTTGTTAACTGTTTCTGCATCACGTTTAACAACTTTACCCGTTACAGCGATAACATACTCACTACGTACGCGATCTGCGATTTGCAGAGCTTCACCGGAATAAGCCGGGTTAAAGACAACTTGTACAATCCCGCTGCGATCACGCAGATCGATGAAGAGTACGCCCCCCAAGTCACGGCGGGTCTGAACCCAACCGTTCAATGTTACTGTTTCACCGATGTGTGCGGGTGTTAATGCGCCGCAATGATGACTTCTTTTCATAACCAAACTCCTCATTATGTGAATTTCCGTTCTGTATGGGCAGTTAGTACCTGCTCTTCAACAGTCCGGTTACGTGTAGACCATGTATTCGAAAAGGCATGTTACCTCTGGCTCGCCAACTTCCGCTTAATTTGGAAACGTCGGTGAACCTCAGTACTTTTGCCGGATCAATTGTTTTACTTGAATGTTTAAGACTTAATGTAAAACTCCGTGCTTATTTACCTTCGCGAATTGCCGCTACCAGATCATCAAGCTTCACGGTTTGTTGCTCACCCGTATCCATCGACTTGAGGGCGATCTCACCACGCTCCAGCTCGTCATCACCAAGGATGGCAGTGTAGCGGGATTTGAAACGGTCAGCTGATTTCATCTGTGCTTTCATCTTGCGGCCCAGATAATCACGTTCCCCAGACAGTCCAGACTGACGAAGTTTGAACAACAGACGGTTCACTTCACGATCAGCAGCCTCTCCCAGAGCAACAAAGTATACATCCAGTGGAGCCAGCGTAGTAACCTCAATGTTTTGGTGCTCCAGAATCAATTGAATACGTTCCAGACCAATACCGAAGCCGATGCCCGGCTGATCAGGTCCGCCGATATCTCCAACGAGACCATTGTATCGACCACCGCCGCCAACGGTATCAATTGCTCCAATACCTTGGGCTTTTAATTCAAACGCAGTCAGCGTGTAATAATCCAAGCCCCGTACCAGACGATTATTCACAGCATAATCTACGCCGAAATCATCCAGGTATGCCTGCAGCTTAGCAAAGTGATTCAAAGACTCTTCATCCAAGCTATCCAGTATGGACGGTGCCCCAACGAATTTGTCCTGATCGACCTTGCAGTCGAGCACACGCAGCGGATTACGCTCCATGCGGGACTGGCAGTCCTTGCACAGGCTGTCTTTCATCGGTCTGAGGAACCCAAGTAACGTCTCGCGATATTCTGCACGGCTGGTCGAGTTACCAACGGAGTTGATCTCCACTTTGACATCCTTCAAGCCGAGCTCTACACACAACTGGTAGCCCAGTGCGATCACTTCGGCATCAATCGCCGGGTCCAGCGCACCGATGGCTTCTACACCAAACTGGTGGAACTGACGCTGACGGCCTGCCTGCGGACGCTCGTACCGGAACATCGGACCGATGTAATAGAGCTTGCTCACATCCGGTTCGCCGTAGATTTTATTCTCTACATACGCACGGACAACACCCGCTGTTCCCTCTGGACGAAGAGTCATGCTGCGATTGCCTTTGTCATCAAAGGTATACATTTCTTTCTCAACGATATCGGTAGTCTCTCCAACACCGCGTACAAATAAAGAAGTCTGTTCGAAGATCGGTGTACGAATCTCACGGTAATTAAACCGTCGACACAGATCTCGTGCTTTTTCTTCTACGTACTGCCATTTCTCGACAACTCCAGGCAGTAAGTCCTGCGTTCCAGTCGGTTTTTGAAAAGCCATCTTGATCCCTCCAGCATTGATTTTTCTCTAAAAGTAAAAAAATTCTACACGTGATCACTGCGCGGGCAGAACAACCTTACAATCGCTGTTATCCCCAGATTTTTTGAATTAATTTTATAATGTGGAAATCCGGTGATAAAGGCGAACGCTTCGCTTTTACAGGTTTTTTCTGCCCTCTCCGTTTTCGTGTATTTCTTTTAAATCAACTTATATAACAAAAAAATCCCTCGCCCTGTCGCTGTGTATACAGCAAACAAAGGGACGAGAGATTGTGTAATATACATTCACCCGTGGTACCACCCACATTCCGGAAACCTGACACTTTAGCCGTTCAGGTGATCTCTGATGATTCAGGTTTGCCCAAGGCATTCTGATCAAGCAGATATTCCGCTCTACGTGTAACGCACGTCCTGCGCAGGCCAGCTACTGGTCAACAGATCATCTCTGCTGTGTTCGCCGTCTGTTCTCGGGGAAGTCATTCGTCCGCTCATCAAGAGAATCCTTACAGCCTTGGGATTCCTCTCTGGTCATGTGGGCACGGAGTACTTGGTCCCGTCATCAAATCAGTAATATAGTTCAAAAATCGACTTGTATTGACTGTAGTCAACGTATTATTTTCTGATTGTAATGAACCGCAGTGCTAAAGTCAAGAGTAACACGAAAAGATAGCTCTAGAAAATTTTGCTCACACGCAGCATGGTATGAGGAGTCCACAGAAAATATGGCTAGTAGAAGCTGGATTCATCATATGAATTCCAACTTCTATTCGCTTCTTATTCCTCTATTGTTGCAGCATCCACTTCAACAGATCCGGCGCGCTCGCCCATAAACGGGAATGCATAATGACATATTCAATCGCTTCGTCGGAGTCGCCCATTCCGACAAAGTCAGGGAGGTTATGCGGCAGCCGTTTCAAACCCAACAGGTAATCAGGCACATGTTTGTTCACACCCCGGGCCACACGGTACAGCATTTTGAGCTGGGAGGTGATTCCGTTTTTCTTATACTCCAGAATGATCTTGTCATAGGCAAAGGCCGTTGCGGCGTCACCTCTTCCATACTCCTCCAGCAATTGCTCTGCCTGATCCAATTGGTTTCTGTACAAATACACAGCAGCGAGCAGGTAACGTGCTCCGGTATTGTCTTCCGTATTAAGCTCTAGCATATGCTCCAGGATCTGTGCTGCTTCTTTTGTATCTCCACCAAACCAGCAGGATTCGGCATAACTTTTACATATCCGGATATAGGGACGAGTCTCATGAAGCCCCCAGAAGTCCCCTTTGTTCTCCTCAAAGAACAGTTCGCCCAGTTCACGTTTGCCAGCAGCGATTCCTTCCTTGAGGTAAGATCGTGCATCATTCTCATTGTCCGATTCCTCAGCTAGAATAAGATACGCATCAGAGCTGTCAGGATACATCTCCAGCGCTGTTTCCGCCAGATGTACTCTCCGTTTGGAAGAGCTCGCTTCCCTCGCCTTAGACAGCAGAGCCTGTGCTTTGTCTTTCGATGTGCCTGGACCGTTCAGCATCAATAGCTCGTCCGTTTCACCGCCCATGCCGTATTCTTCGATGTAACTATTCATCTCCTTAACCTTCCGGGAGATCGTGCCTGTCGTTACCTCATATTTATCAGCGAGCTCAGCCTTTGAGACATTGAAGCCGTATTCCTCGGACAGCAAATACTCAATTGCAGCAGAAAACGAGCCTGTCTTCTTCACAGTAGGGCGGGTCTGACGGGAGTAGCCGTTCCATAACACCAGAGCTTCCAAAATTACCTCTGGCTCGTATTGGTTCCTCATGTTCTCAATAGTCTGCAGGGCCAGCTGTTCGTGAGCCGGGTGCTCCCATTTCAAATCGCTTGCCACCATCTTTTTCAGCTTGGTCAAGGTCAGTTTGCTCTCAGGCAGAATGGAGGCTTCCCGAACCGGTTGCTTCGTTGATATTATCCCCAGTATGGATTCTACAGCAGAGGACTCCTTGTTCAGACAACATTTCTTATATTTTTTCCCACTACCGCATGGGCATAAATCATTTCTTCCAACCTTACTCAAAACTAATTCCCCCTTAAATCTGTCTCTAGCCATTCGCATGAGAACTCTGTTGCTTTAGCATTGTAGGTGTCATTTCTCAAACGAGGCATTCTATATAACTTTCAAATTCCATCGATCAAGCAGAAACGGCTGCCCTGTACTTATATAAAAAAGGTGGGGCCGTTTCAGCGAGTATATGTTCATCTGGAATATGACGGATCACTCTGGCGATGAGTTCCTCATACTCTCTGTCATAGGATTGGATTCGCCTGAACCCAATCGCTGGAGCTAGATTTACCGTCCAATGTAGCCCAACTATGAAAACAATTCGCTGTAGAATATATAAACCCATCTCTCTATTCTAGCAAAAATTGAATAAAGGGGTAAGCTCTGCCCAAAACATACACATTCTCAGCTCAAAAAAAATAGCCTGCACACGGTGTGCAGGCTCAAAGGATATATAAAAAAAGGGGGTCATGTGTGTTATTATAAGCCCACTATGTTAAAGGCTTATGTAACTAATATTACAGTAATATTACAAAAATGATAGCGCTTTATAATTGTGTTTTTAATATATTTATAATTGAAAAACCCTTGCGCATTACTCGACTCTGTAGTCAAGCAGTGCAAGGGCCTAGAAGTATCTACACGTTAATTCAACTCTTCCACATAGGCATGGTTGGAACGAAGCTTATGAACAATCTCTTCATAATCCTCATCCCTTACTTTGGCAGACAGAACATAATGCAGATCATCATAATCGGCCGAAGACACATCCGAAGCATTCAGCATGTCTCCATCCTCATTCACTCTGTCACGAGTATCCCGCTCTGCATCACGGTCCACATTGGCTACCACAGGGATCACATTTTCGCTGGCTGGAACACCCGGGGCTGCACCTACACCCATTGCTCCGTTAGTACCTACGCCACCTGCTGTATTATAAGGCACCAGTGGCACCATAACACGCGTGTCTCTACCTATCGCACTATCGAGCTGACCTACTTCCAAATGCTCTGTACGGAACGTCTGAAGTGAAGTTCTTGCGCCCTCTGCCTCGTCTTCGGTTCGAAAATACGCCTGAATATGTTTTGTCATGTCAAACCCTCCTTTTTCGGAATGAAATGCAACGTGAAGTTTGTAAACGTCACGACGTAACGTAGTTAAGATACATCCATGTATGTCAGATGTACTGGGTGAAGTTATATAACTTTTAGCAGTTCACGTACAAACGCTGGCTCATCTTCGGGTGTTCGGGATGTAATATAGTTTCCATCCACAACGGCCTCATGATCCTTGAACTCTGCTCCTGCGTTTACCATGTCATCCTTAAGTGGTGGATAGGATGTAATGGTGCGGCCTTTCAACAGACCGGCACTAGCCAAAATTTGCGGACCATGACAGATCGCTGCAATTGGTTTCTTCGCACTGTTGATCTCGGTGACAAACTTCAAAATGTGCGCATCCGTTCGCAAATTCTCAGGGGATGATCCACCGGGAATCACGACTGCATCATAATCTGAAGCGGATGCATCACCAATCGCCTTATCTGTGGTATAGGAGGCCTTTCCTCCTTTACCTTTAAGGGTCTCACCGGCTTTTAATCCGATAATCTCCACTTCATGTCCAGCTTTTTTTACTTCGTCATACGGGACCTGCATCTCCGAATCTTCAAAGTCATTCGCCAATAAAAAAGCAACTTTACTCATAACGTATGTTCTCCTTTCCGTGTTCGAACTTTCTTTATAAAATCGGGTCTTGCAGTACATTGGCACTTCGTTGTGCCTCGTTTTGTTATTACCCTCACCAGAGCAATTTATAACAATTGGGTGTAATTTCATTTTGTGACGAAGTCCTCAAACGAATAGTTAAAAGAATCAACTCACGACAAAAAGTCCTGATTCGGGAAGGAATCAGGACTTTTTAGAATCTGTATAATCCTAATATCGGATATTTATATCCCTGTGTAAACATTCAAGATCGCGGAAGATGACTCTTCTTCCCTTTGTCCGAATCCTGAAGTGCCCAGATCGTTGCAACATACTCTGCAGCCGAACGAGCAAGGTGCAATGATTCATACAGGTTACCAGGGAGTAACAAAGGTTCTGTACGGGTACGTGTTTCTTTCGCAGATTGGCGCATAATTGGATGGGTACTCCTTTGATCATGAAATAGTCATCAACGAATTATCCCTTATTATGGCCTGAACCCTATGAAATTATGCACCTGGTTCCTGACGAACCGGACTTTCAAGCATCAAAGTCACGGGTCCCCAGTTAGTAAATGTTACATCCATCATCGCTCCGAAACGCCCGGTTTCAACCTGAATACCTTTATCCCGTAGTAGTTGATTAAATGTTTCATATAACAGTTCTGCCGCTTCAGGTCGGGCCGCAGCTGCAAAGCTCGGTCGCTTTCCTTTGCGACAATCTCCGTACAGGGTGAACTGGGAAACAGACAATACAGCACCGCCTACATCAAGCAGGCTGAGATTCATCTTCTCCTGATCATCCTCAAATATCCGCAACCCACTAACTTTGTCAGCCAGATACTGGGCATCCTTCTCGATATCCTCATGGGTAATGCCTACGAGCAGCATTAATCCGGATTCGATCTTACCTGTAAGCTCGTCTCCCACGGTCACCTGAGCCTCTTTACAACGTTGTACAAGCACCCTCATCTTACAGGCTCCTTACTGCATAATCCGATGCACCGAATAGACATCTTTCACACGTTTGATCCGTTCTACAACGGATTGCAGATGATCCGTATTACGAATCAGAATTGTGACGTGCACCAATGCTAATTTATTTTTGTCTGTCCGTCCTGTAACGGCAGATATATTGGTTTTACTTTCGGATACAGCCTGAAGTACCTCGTTAAGCAAGCCATTCCGATCATGGCCTGTAATCTCAATATCCACACTGTAACTTGCTTCGATATTCTCTTCCCACTCGACCTCAATAACACGTGCTGCTTCTTCTCCATCTGCACTTGTCGGAATATTCGGACAGTCACTACGGTGTACGGAAACGCCGCGTCCGCGTGTAACATATCCGATTATGTCATCCCCAGGTACAGGATTACAGCATCGTGCGAATCGAACAAGCAGATTATCGATGCCTTTAACACGAATACCGTTGGTTGGTCGATTTCTGCGCTCAGGCGCAGGTTTCAGCTCGCGCATCTCGGAATTTAATTCCAGCAAACTGGACTCTTCCTGCTCTTTACGCAGTTTTTCGGTTGCTTTGGTTACAATCTGTGCAGCAGTAATCCCACCGAATCCAACAGCCGCAAGCATGTCATCAATATCGTTAAACGCATATTTTTTGGCAGCTTCCATCAACTTGTCATCCGTCATCCACATAGAAGGATCAAGCCCCATGCGTTTCAGTTCACGCTCACAGCTCTCCCGACCTTTTTCAACGTTTTCTTCACGGCGTTCCTTCTTGAACCATTGCTTGATCTTCGCTCGTGCATGAGAAGATTTCGCAATTTTCATCCAGTCCTGGCTCGGTCCGTAAGAATGTTTGGACGTCAAAATTTCGATGATATCACCTGTCTTCAGATGATAATCGAGCGGAACAATCCGACCGTTTACTTTGGCACCAATGGTCCGATTACCAACCTCTGTATGGATTCGATAAGCAAAATCCAAAGGAACAGAGCCGATCGGCAATTCAATGACTTCTCCTTTTGGCGTAAATACAAATACCAGATCCGAGAAGAAATCCATTTTGAGTGACTCTACGAATTCTGATGCATCCTGTGCTTCGTTTTGAAGTTCAAGAATTTCACGGAAGAACGTAATCTTGTCTTCAAAATGATTTCCGTTCGCAGCGCCTTCTTTGTAGGCCCAGTGGGCAGCAATACCAAATTCAGCAGTCCGGTGCATATCCCATGTCCGGATCTGTACTTCCGTTGGTTCGCCATTGGGACCAACTACCGTTGTATGCAGCGATTGATACATATTCGCCTTTGGCATCGCAATGTAGTCTTTAAAGCGTCCAGGCATCGGTTTCCATAGCGTGTGTATAATTCCCAGGGTAGCATAACAATCCTTGATATTATCCACAATAATACGAATGGCAAGCAGATCATAAATTTCGTTAAACTGCTTGTTTTTGGTGGTCATTTTCTTGAACACGCTGTAGATATGTTTCGGACGTCCCGAAAGGTCTGCCTGAATTCCCATCTCATCGAGCTTGTTCGTAATTCCATCCATAACCGTATCAATATATTGCTCCCGTTCCGCACGTTTTTTGTGCATCAGGTTTGCAATTCGGTAATACTGCTGCGGATTCAAATAACGGAGGGCGATATCCTCCATTTCCCATTTGATTGCAGAGATACCCAAACGGTTTGCAATCGGACAGAAAATTTCCAGTGTCTCATATGAAATCCGGCGCTGGCTTTCTTCCGACTGAAACTTGAGTGTCCGCATATTATGCAGACGGTCAGCCAATTTAATCACGATGACACGGATGTCCTGCGCCATGGCGATGAACATTTTGCGGTAGTTCTCGTTCTGCTGTTCTTCCTTGGAGCGAAACTGAATACGTTCCAGCTTCGTCAAGCCGTCAACAAGCATGGCACACGTATTGCCGAAATGATTGCGGATCTCTTCAAGTGAGACCGTAGTATCCTCTACTACATCATGAAGAAGCGCTGCTATTATGGAGATGGTGTCCATCTGCATGTTCACAACAATGTCGGCAACCGCAAGCGGATGCAGAATATACGGTTCTCCCGATTTTCGCGTCTGTCCATGGTGGGCCTGATCAGCAAATTCGTAAGCTTCTCGTATGCGCACCAGATCGGGTTCTTTGATATATGCCCCGGCCTTCTCGAGTAATTGCTCTATGCCCATTCTGATCTGTTCCGTGTCCTTTCTATACCAAATGGAACCCGTGACAGTGCTGCAACACAGGTTCCCCGTAAAAGTAATTTCCTATAATTATGACGCTTCGCCCGTTTCCCGTCAACTGCTGACGAATAAGAGCGCTTATCCAATTTTTATATTGGTGATCTGAATTACTTCTATCCCGTTTCCCTATGACTCAAAGGGGATTGAATGTATTTCTTATTTCTTATGTATTATTGCCGTTATTTGCTGAAATAGAAGGAAAATTCATGAAAATATAAATTCCATCGCTTTGCTACGTCAAAAATGTTATTGATTAATTAAGAGAAACTCTGTAATCTATTGAAAGTTTGTGTTTCGGAAAAGGAGATGAAATTCATTGCAACGCGAAATTCAGGTTAATCAAAAGATGCCACTCGGCTCAGGTTCACTGCTTAGCCTTCAACATTTGTTCGCCATGTTTGGCAGCACGGTGCTTGTACCGAACCTGTTCGGTGTCGACCCTAGTATGATATTGCTGATGAACGGAATTGGAACCCTGCTGTACATACTAATGTGTAAAGGAAAAATCCCCGCCTATTTGGGTTCCAGCTTTGCTTTTATTGCTCCTGTCACGATGGTATTAAAAGAACATCCAGAGAACGGTTACTCGATGGCTCTTGGCGCCTTTATCATAACAGGTATTGTTTTCTGTCTGGTAGCTCTCATTGTGAAATATGTCGGAACAGGCTGGATTAACGTGGTATTCCCACCAGCAGTTATGGGTGCCATCGTTGCTTTGATCGGTCTGGAGCTTGTACCTGTTGCAGCTGGTATGGCCGGATTGATTAATTCCGATCCGGTAGCTAATCCCAACTGGGTTCCTCAGGCGAAACCTATTATACTCTCCATGGCCACACTCGGGATCACTGTCATTGGTGCCGTAACATTCCGTGGATTTCCCAAAATCATTCATATTCTAATCGGTATTGTAGTGGGTTATATCCTTGGTTATTCTATGGGTCTGGTCGATAAACAGGCTATTGGAAACGCTGATTTCCTCTCACTACCAACCGTAACCACTCCTACATTTGACTGGTCTGTTGTCTTTACCATTTTACCTGTAGCACTCGTGGTTATTGTAGAACATATTGGACATTTGCTTGTAACGAGCAGCATTGTAGGCAAAGATCTCTCGAAGGACCCTGGGCTTCATCGTTCCCTGCTTGGTAACGGCGTATCCACCATACTGTCAGGGTTTGTAGGATCAACCCCGAATACAACCTATGGTGAGAACATCGGTGTTATGGCTCTGACTCGGGTATACTCCACATACGTTATTGGAGGCGCAGCGGTTATTGCAATTGTACTCTCCTTCTCAGGAACATTTTCGGCGCTTGTAGCCAACATCCCTGTACCCGTTATGGGCGGCGTATCCCTTCTTCTGTTCGGGGTAATTGCGGCATCCGGTCTGCGTATTCTGGTTGAACAGAAAGTTGACTTTGCCAAACCAACCAATCTGATTCTCACTACACTTGTACTGGTCATCGGACTGAGTGGTACAGAAGTTATCTTCTACGGCGTTCATCTGAAAGGGATGGCACTCGCAACCATCGTTGGAATCCTGATGAGCTTGTTGTTTAAGCTGTTTGAAGTGCTGGGTTGGTTGAATGAAGACTCCAGAAAACAACCTATTACTGAAAAAACACCTGATTAATTTCCATCGTATACACATCAAAAAGCCTGTTCTTTCCAACCTAACGGATGGAGAGGACAGGCTTTTTCGCAATCATTAATGCTGTATATTATTTCCCGGGAAAAGGGAAAAGCAATTCAGGTTTTAATCACAACTCTCCAAGTGGAGATTTTAAACTTAGTAGTTCATCAATGTGAATACATCGATTTTCTCTGGCAATTTAGCACGACCATTCAGATCAGACAGTTCGATCAGGAATGCAGCTCCGACAACGTTCCCACCCAATTGTTCAATCAAGTTGATGGAAGTTGCAATCGTTCCACCCGTTGCGAGCAGATCATCTGCGATCAGGACATTTTGACCTTTTTCAATCGCATCTGTGTGCATCGCGAGTGTATCCTTGCCATACTCGAGATCATAACCAACTTCAATCGTCTCTCCAGGCAGTTTTCCACTTTTGCGAATCGGAGCAAAACCGACACCAAGAGCATATGCCAGAGGGGCGCCCACAACGAAACCACGTGCTTCAGGTCCAGCAATAACGTCAATTTTGAGATCAGAAACCATCACTTTCAGTTCATTGATCGCATTGCGGTACATTTCTCCATCCTTCAACAATGTTGTAATGTCCTTAAAGCTGATTCCCGGTTGTGGAAAGTCAGGAATGACACGAATATAATCTTTAAAATCCAAAATAATCTCCTCCTAAAATAAATACACAAACTTCCATCTAAGATACGCCCTTCATCCGGGATATCATCCATTGTGTCAGTTGCGGTGTGGCTGCATCCAGCATCACCTGTTCTATCTCAGCCATATTTTCGAGCGCCTGATAGTGACGTGAAGCGGTTAGTTCACGCTTAGGCGGGTTATCCACAAACGCAATTTTGCCGTTATCACGGGTAATGAAGGATAACTCTTCGAATACATCCAACATCATCGTAATCATGCGCGGCGAACAACCACACTGACGACTGAGCACAGGAGTAATCTCTTGTTCCTCCACGGGTTCAGCTTTCCATTTCAACACCTGCATATAAATACGCTTAAAGAGTTCTCTGGAAGGCATCTGAAGGCGATCTCGGCGGTTGCCTGATCCGTGCAGAAGGATGATATTCTCAGCTCCACTGAACAAAGCCAGCATGGCATCAAGTTGTTCCGGGGTTTCCGGCGTATCAAACACAAATAACGTCCGGACTTGTTCCTGTCCATAATGCTGTGCAGCAGCATTACTCGGAAATAACCCGACCTTTCTATCATATACCCAAAGGCAAGGTTCATACAATGAATTTCCCTCGGAAACATCTGTTTCTTTCCGAACAATAGCACCAACAGAACCTGATTTATATCGCAGATGCACCTCAAGTGAGCTCAAGAAATGCTTCATTGCATTTAGTGGCTCGGCATTACCGCGTAAATCAAACACTTGGACCTGAGGAACATGAATGTCCTGAAGCATCAATTGAGGTTTTCTCATCCCATTCCATTCATTGATGGACAGTTCCCCCATCACATCAATAACGGAACCCGGGAGAAGAAACTCTGCTAACGCTCCCTTGCCAAAAGCGACGGTTTCCAGTTGCAGACCATCCTGCTCCAGAACCAGTTTCAGATGGCGTTTCTCTCGTCCCATTGTTCTGGTTTCCTTCACAGTCACACTTCTCAATACAAACCGTGGCGAAGGATTGCTCATCCCGAAAGGCTGCAATCTGTCGATCTCCTGGATCACTTTCAGCGGAACATCACTAATTCTGCATTCATCATCCGCAAGACGTTGAGGTACAAAGTCCTCTTCGGTCAACACGGTTGCAGCAAACTCATTCAACCCCACCTCAAGTTCTTCCAGTTGATCCCGATGCAGGGTCATCCCTGCAGCAGCCGGATGTCCTCCGTAATGATCCATGGTGTGTTTGTTGACTGTGAGTGCCTCATAGATATCCAAGCCCTCAATGGAGCGCGCAGAGCCTTTGCAGACTCCACTCTCTGGATCAATCCCAAGAATAAGTGTAGGTCGGTAGTAGCGGTCCAGCAATTTGGAAGCCACAATACCAACCACTCCGACATTCCAGCCTTCACCAGCCAATACGATTACATCTGGAACGGATCCAGAACGAAGCTGTATCTTTTGTTCCAACTGTGCCGTTGCTTCTTGTAATATGCCCTCTACGACTTGCTGCCGTTCCCGATTCAATAGATCAAGCTGACCGGCTAGCGTATGAGCTTCATCCAGATTCTCGGTTGTGAGCAGCGACACCGCCCGTCCCGCATGGTCCAAACGTCCACTGGCATTAATACGTGGTGCCATGGCGAAGGCAATATTAATCGAGGTCACCTGACTCTGATCCACACCACTGATTTCCAGCAATGCACTTACACCTGGAAGACGCGAGCCACGCATGGATTCTATTCCATAACTGACGATAACCCGATTTTCACCTTCCAAAGGCATCAGATCGGCAACCGTACCGATAGCGGCAATCTCCATCCATTCACCGGGCACTTCCCCGATCAATGCCTGAGCCAGCTTTAAGGCTACCCCCGCACCTGCCAAACCTTTAAAAGGATACGGACATCCCGGAAGTTTCGGATTAATAAGTGTATAAGCTTCCGGTAAAATTTCAGGTGGTTCGTGATGATCTGTCACAATGACCTCGATGCCCAGCGTTGCCGCATAGGCAATCTGTTCAACAGCACTGATTCCGGTATCCACGGTAATAATCAATGAAACGCCCTGTTGATGGGCCCAATCCAACGCATGGTTGTGCAATCCATACCCTTCATTCGAGCGATGAGGGATATATATATCATACGAGGCCCCAAGATGACGCATCAGGTGGATCATCAGCGATGTACTGGATACGCCGTCGGCGTCATAGTCCCCATAGATTAAAATATGTTCTTCCCGCTCCAAAGCCAGTTTAATTCGAGGGACAGCTTCATTCATGCCGAGTAGCAGATACGGATCATGCATCTGATTCAGATCAGGATGCAAAAAACGTTCGGCCTCCTTCTCATTGTGCACTCCTCGACTCACAAGCAAACGTCCAACAAGGGGTGAAACGGAAAGCGCCTGCGAGAGTCCCGCAGCCGCCTCCAGATCGATATTTGGTGTATTCCACCGGTATTGCGAATAAAGCAATGATAACGCTCCTTTCCTGATCTACTGGACCCGCGCTTCACTACTGAATTAATGTCGCTTCGTGATCGGGCAGTTCATGATTGGATTTATAAGGATAGCCTGGATCATAAGGTATCGCTTGAATCTGTACTTCTTTCACATGACTGAAACGGGTTAGCAGTAGAGTCTTGGCCCGATTAGCAATCTCCTGTGCTTCCAGTATTGAGATTCTCGGATTCACACTAATGACCAGCTCAATCGTAACGTCATGTTCCTGTTCACGTGCAACCAAATGCTCAATGGTAATGATGCCATATACCCGCTGTACGGTCTCCCTGAAATCTGAGGCTTCTTCCTGCTCCAGCTCCTGAACGAGTGAGCCATAGACTGTGTCCACAATCATTCGGTAACCCTTGTGAAGCACAAAACAGGAAGCAATCAACGCAGCCGTGGGGTCCAGGTAGAGCAGCATGCTCAAACCCGTCTCTTCACCAGCCATCGATCCTATAATGCCGATTAACACGGTGAGCGAGCAATAGAGTGCACGGCGATGTTGCTGTGCATAGGCCAGCGCCTGAGACTGGTTTCGTTTACGGAAATATCTGTACTGAAATTGAAAAATTGCTTCTTTCACAGCCAGAGCTGCTACAGCCACCAAAAGCACCGACTTGCCGGGTGCTTCCGGTTCAATTCCGGAGAGACTACCCAATGCGGAGATGGCAAGCTGTAAACCACCCATGAGGATCAGCACAGATAACAATACTGAGATCCCGGGTCTAGCAACACGTGAATGTTCTTTAAATCGTCCCCTGCGAGCCTTGCTCTTATGGCGTACAGACTTGGAGGGAAAGAGACCAGCCAGGGCAGAACCAGCTTCAGAAGCAGAATACAAGCCGTCTGCGAGCAACGATTTGCTATTTGCCATGTAACCGACCCCAGCCTTGATCACCGCAAGTCCCATATTACCAGCAATACCGCTCCATGTGGCAGCTTGAGCAGATGGGATATGTTCTCTGGTCATGAATATTCCCCCTTAATTCTGTACATAAAGTTGCAAAACCGCGCCTGGCAGACGCGGCTTCACAATACGATGTTTAGTTAGATTCTTTAGCTACTGTTTTTGGCTTATCCACTTGTTTACCTTTGAGCGTGAACCATAATGGAGCGGCGATATAGATTGAAGAATAGGCACCAAAGAATGTTCCGATCACCATCGCCAGAGAGAACATACGAATAGACTCTCCGCCAAAAATAAACAAACAGAGTGAAGCAATAAATACAGTAAATGTTGTATTCAGCGAGCGCGTCATCGTTTGGGCTAAACTCCGGTTGACCACTTCACGCAGATCAGCTTTCGTTGATTTTTTGGCGAAACGCAGATTCTCCCGAATCCGGTCAAAGATAACGATCGTATCGTTGATCGAGAATCCGACAATGGTTAGTACAGCCGTAATAAAGGTCAGATTCACTTCAAGACGGAATATAGAAAATACACTTATAACTACGAAAGCATCATGGAATATGGAAACAACCGCTGCCAAAGCGAATCGCCATTCGAATCGAATCGCAACATAGATCATGATTCCGATACTGGCAATCAGTACCGCATAGATCGCATTACGCTCAAGCTCTTTGGCCATCTCTGGATCAACGGTATTCACTTCATAGGAAGCCGTCTCATCCAGTTTGCTAAATTCTTGCTTGAATTTGCTTTCTTGGTTTTCATCCAGTACGTTCGAGAATCGAACATTAACCCGATCAGATCCAGTCGTGATCTGGACTTCCTTTGTGTCAACACCCAGTTCATTCACGATTGGATTGATTTGCTCCGCTGTGATGGCTTTGGATACGGTGATATCCACATTTGATCCTGAACGGAAATCAACGGCGTAGTTCAATCCAAGTGAGAGCAAACTGATAATCCCTACTACAGTCAAAATGATCGAGAATGTATAGGCAATTTTACTTCCTTTAATATAATCAAAATTCCAATTAAAGCGCACGAATTTCACTCTCCTTCACTCCGAAGTACTTAGGCTTCTTCAACACGTTAGCCCGTACGAGCAGGGTCAACAGGAAGCGGGAGAAGAAAATATTCGTGATAATGCTGGTGACAATATCAAAAATCAGCACGAGTGCAAACCCTTTAACCGCACCTGTACCTAGGAAGAACATAACAGCGGCTGCAATAATGGTTGTGACATTGGAGTCAATGATTGTACGGAAGGAATGTTTACCACCCGCTTTAACCGATGACAAGATCGACTTACCACTGCGCATCTCTTCCTTGATCCGTTCGTACGTGATGATATTGGCATCCACCGCCATCCCTATACCCAGGATAAACGCCGCAATACCTGGAAGGGTAAGCACGAATTCTCCTAAATAGAAGATTGCAAGTACCAGCCACGTATGTGTAATCAAGGCAAAACTCGCTATAATACCAGGAATGCGATAAAGCCCAATCATGAACACTAGAATAATAACGGAACCAATCAATCCCGCTTTGATGGTCTGATCCAGAGAAAGCTTACCAAGTGTTGCACCAACACTTTGTGAATACTTCTCTGTAAGTTTCAGTGGCAATGCACCCAGGTTAATGGTGTCACGAAGCTGGTTTGCTTCGTCACGTGTGTAAGCACCCGAAATCTGAGCGGAACCATCTGTTAACTGTTGTCTAACGGTTGGAGCAGAGAGCAACTCATCGTCCAAATAAATGGCGAGAGGTTGTCCGATCAAACGTTTGGTGATCTCAGAAAACTTAGCTTTGTCTTTCACTTGAATGTCAATCATAGGCTCATTCAATTGAGTGAACACAACTTTGGCTGCATTCTCAACAAATTCATTTCCGCGAAGCTCAATTTTGGTGTATTCGCCTTCCTTGTCGTTCTCAGCTTTACTACGGAAGGTTAGAACAGCCGGTTCTTTCATTTTGGCTCTAACTTCAGCCTCATCCGTAACCCCTGCCAACTTCAATCGAATCCGGTTGCTTCCTTCAGTGGTTACCTCCGGTTCGCTGGTTCCGAGCGCATTGGCGCGGCTTTCAAGGCTTTTGGCCGTTTGCACCAAAGATGCTTTGGTGACTTGTTGACCTGCTTCGAGCGGCTCTGCTTCATATAAGATCTCGTAGCCTCCCTTTAAATCAAGGCCCAAGCGTATATTTTTGAGCAGTTCCGGGCTTGTTCCCACCATTACCCCTGTGGTGACAAGCACGACCAGAATGAAACTGATAATTCTTTTCATGCCGTTCCTAGATCCCCTTTCGTTCTCAATATTCCTATTATAGCGATGCCGTAAAAAGCAGTCAATTTTCAACAAAAAAGATCCCTTTCGTCTAGAAAGAGGACCCCCGGTATGCAGACACAGTCATAAAGTTCATAAAGCTTGTTGCTTTCAGTGACAAAATGTCGTTCACCAGCTGGTGAAGCGGTGGAATGCCCTGTTTTTCATATTTATGACTGACGCAAATCCAGACATCTTTGCTGGTGACATATTCGTAACCGACAAGCCTTAATTCCTCCGCTTTGCTACGGCAGAGCATCTCTATTGACTGTTCCAACTCCACATCATTCATTTCTTCCAACGGGGAGCCTCCCTTCGTACATCCAAGCCTTTATGCGGCATCAATATTACATGATTCGACTTCGCCTGATCATATTCCTTCTTGCTGATTATGGTTCTTTTTGTTAATCGTGTCCAAGTTGTCATGAGAAGATAAAGGACTGGCATAGGATGAAGAACAACGGCTTTGTCCCGTTTATGTTGATAGCCTGTACTTTCAACCGGGAAAGAGGGGTAGTCTTGAAGAAACAGACATTTATCCAGGGGGCCATGATCCTGCTCGCGGCAGGCATAATTAATCGAATACTTGGTTTCATTCCGCGCATTGCGCTGCCACGAGTCATTGGTGCAGAAGGTGTTGGCATCTACCAATTGAGCTATCCCTTTTTTATTGTACTGGTGACATTAATTACGGGTGGCATTCCGCTCGCCGTAGCCAAGCTCGTAGCCGAAGCTGATACCGGTGCCAATCGTTATTCCCCTCAGCGAATCCTGCAAGTAAGCTTAAGCTTTACGTTGACTCTGGGTGTTGTATTCATGTTTTTGTGCATCCTGTTTGCACCCTGGGTTACCAAGTACGTGCTCACAGATGAGCGGGTGTACCATACGTTCGTTAGTATGAGCCCCATGATTGCTATTATCGCCGTATCTGCTGTCTACAGAGGGTATTTCCAAGGTAAGCAAAACATGATGCCTACTGCCATTTCATCCATTGTTGAAACCATCATTCGTATCGTCTGTGTCATTTGGTTTGCCTGGCTTCTCCTCCCCCACGGTATTGCCCAAGCTGCTGCTGGTGCCATGCTGGGCGCACTCGTTGGAGAATTCGGCGGTATGCTTGTACTCTTGTGGAAGTATAACAGGCAGAAGAAAGAGTTACCGCTCGCCAAACATCAGAACATGCCCAATCTCACAACCAAACCTTTAAACCCAATACCTTCAGTTCTGAAAGAAACGGGTACTCCACAGCCCGGATTAATCCGGCGTTTGCTTGCAATCTCTATTCCTGTTACAGCAGGCCGATTGGTTGGCTCCTTATCCTATCTTGCCGAAACTATTGTTACTGCCCAGAGTCTGGCTCTGGCAGGCATATCCAAGGGACTTGCTACAGCACAATATGGTGCATTACAAGGTATGATTATTCCTTTGCTGCTGCTTCCGGGGGCACTAACCTCATCGCTCGCGACATCACTTGTGCCTTCACTGTCCGAAGCTTCTGCTCAGGGAGATCGCGCTCTGATTCACAAAAGAATGCATCAGGCCTTACGCTTGGCACTTGTGACAGGTGCTCCGTTTTCCGTGTTTATGTATGTGCTTGCCGAACCGATGTGTCTTGTTCTGTATAATGATGCATCGATCGGAAGCATGCTGAAGCTAATGGCTCCTTTTGCGTTGTTCATTTATATTCAAGCTCCTCTTCAAGCTGCGTTACAAGCTCTTGACCGTCCAGGTAAAGCACTGCTGAATACGTTTATCGGTGCGGTTATCAAAATCACCTTAATTTTAACACTCGCTTCCCGGCCCGAGTATGGCATCTTCGGTGCGGTTATTGCTATCTGTGTAAATTCTACTGTGGTTACCCTACTACATGCCCAAAGCGTACGTAAACTCCTACAATTCCGCTTTAAGATCATGGATTGGGTCAAGACGGTTGCCGGAATGTTTATCATGGGAGCAGCGACCCTGCTGGTATACGAAGAGACGGTCATGATATTGCCTTTATGGGTCCGAATGCTTCTCGCACCTTTCGTCGGGCTTATCGTTTATTTCATCGTTATGGGCTGGACCAAAATGATTGACTTTCATGATCTGTCCCGTGCTCCTTTTATAGGTTCATGGTTCAAACGTCGTTCGGGTAAATGATATTCATTCATTTTTTATCATCTTTTGGACTTACATACACTTTGCCATTGTGATCGATGGAGCATATAAATACATCTTTGAAATCCAAAATGCCATTATGCTGGATCTGATTTTTTAGCCAAAATCTCGTTTTTTGGATGAGCTCCAGATTCTGATCCTGGACTTTACCATCCATTATCAGAGGCAACGGCAGACCTTCATATTTGATATTTGGAAATCCATCTATTTGGTTTTTTCCTGTTTTGGATTTGCTGGAAGAAGACTCTTCTGAGTCAGAATCAGAAGAACTGTTACTGCTGCCATTAGAAGCATTTTGATCTTTAGGAAAAACAGTCAGCTTACCTGTGGTCTCCAATATTGCGAAATCAACCTCACCAATACTATCTACATTTTGTTCTCGGAGCTGTAATAACAGATCATCCAGGTTATATCGCTGTTTGCGCATCTCATCCCGATGAAGAACGCCTTTGGAGATCAATACGGTAGGTTTGCCATCAATCATCAAACGGAGTCTCCGACTCTTCAAACCGACAAAGGCCATTCCGATTTGCACGATGATAACCGTCAACATAGGTGCAATGCCATGAGACAAAGGTTTATCTATATCTTCAATCACAAAGGCAGCCATCTCAGCGAGCATAATTGAGACGACCAGATCAAACATGGATAACTTACCTATCTCGCGTTTGCCCATAACCCGGATAGCACAATACACAAGGAAGTACATGAGAATGGTTCGAAAGATATGTGATCCGACATCTGGGAAGTTCACAACAGGGGTCCTCCTTCGAAACTGAGTTTTTTACAGTTAGCTGTAGTGCAATCCCTATTTTGACCTGAACCTTATATGCTCATGCAGAAATAATCCGTTCATTTAATGGAAATTCAGTTCATAAGTCCAAAGGCTTGACCATACACTGTATTAACTTATAACTTGTACAAGGGGGTTGCTTCATGCAATTGATCCGCCGCTTGGTTTCGTTTCGAGTGTCCAATCCGATTCTGTCAGGCCTCTGTCAGGCTTTTGTATGGATGTTTATCGGGGCATTAATACTCTCTTTGTTTCTCTGGATGAGCGGAATGCGGGAACAGGACCTCTCACTCTATACCTATGTTGTTCATGGCTTGTCATTATTGGTTGGTGGTTTTGTGGCAGGCAAACGTTCTGGTGAAAAAGGATGGTACTACGGAGGCATTACCGGAATTGTATATGGACTCCTTGTGCTATTGATCGGATTTCTCGCGCTGGATGCTTCGTTTAATTGGAAGGATAGTTTACAACTGCTTAGCGCATTCTTCATTTCAGCTCTCGGTGGCATGTTCGGTGTTAATACGCATCGCTCCTAGCTGACTGGTAAAGAACATCGACCTTCCCTCATAAATCAAAAAAGAGAACCGGGTCTCCAAGGAGGTCCGGTTCTCTACTAGGGAATGCGCCACAAACGCACCCTCGTTATTCTATGTTACAGTAACTATTCAACAGCCGTGTCACGAGCTACAGCCGTGCTGATTGCATTACGGTCAAACGTAAGCTTAGTTACATCGTTTACACGCAATACAACCACATCGTCCGTAATCTCAGCGATCGTACCGTGAAGGCCACCAATCGTTACAATTTTATCGCCTTTTTTCAATTGGCTCAGCATGGAATTCCGTTGCTTTTGCTTTTTGTTCTGTGGACGAATCATCAAGAAGTAGAAAATTGCAACCATGAGTACCAAAGGTACGATCAAAGATACAATTCCGCCGCCCGCTTGTGCTCCTGCTAGAGTCATTCCCTGAAACATTCAAAACTCCCCCTTATCGACTATACATACAGATATTACTTGTTACGCCAGTTCCCTTAAACCTCAATCAGAAACCTTTGTCATTGTCATGAAGACCATATTGATCGAAAAATTCATCCCGGAAATCAAGCAAACGATCTTCCATAATGGCTTTACGTACATTACGCATCAAATTCTGCAAGAAATGAAGATTATGGATCGTTGTCAAACGCAGGCCAAATGTTTCATCTGCTTTGATCAAATGACGCAGATAAGCTCTGGAATAGTTGCGACAAGTGTAGCAATCACATTCAGGATCTAATGGTCCAAAATCGGTTGCAAACTTGGCATTACGAATTACCAGACGTCCTTGGCTGGTCATCGTTGTTCCGTTACGGGCAATCCGAGTAGGCAGAACACAATCGAACATGTCCACTCCACGAATAGATCCCTCAATCAACGCATCGGGCGAACCTACCCCCATCAAATAACGTGGTTTATTGGACGGCAACAAAGGTAACGTATAATCCAATACACCATACATCAAATGTTTCGGTTCTCCAACACTCAGTCCACCAATAGCATACCCCGGGAAATCCATGGAAGTCAAATCTGCAGCGCTCTGACGGCGAAGATCTTCATGCATGCCTCCCTGTACGATGGCAAACAGACCTTGGTCATGCGGACGAGCGTGACTTTCGAGACAACGTTCTGCCCAGCGGCTTGTTCTTTCGAGTGATTTTTTTACATATTCATATTCAGCCGGATACGGTGGGCATTCATCAAAAGCCATCATAATATCGGAGCCAAGTGCATTCTGGATTTCCATCGCCACTTCAGGAGAAAGGAACTTCTTGTCTCCATTCAGATGAGAACGGAAGTTAACGCCTTCTTCCGTAATTTTGCGCATCTCGCTGAGAGAAAACACTTGGAATCCGCCGCTGTCCGTCAGAATAGGACGGTCCCAGTTCATGAATTTGTGCAGTCCGCCAGCTTCACGGATGATTTCATGTCCTGGTCTCAGAAACAGATGATAGGTATTACTCAAAATAATCTGAGCATCCATTTCTTTCAACTCTTCAGGGCTCATTGTTTTGACAGTCGCCTGTGTACCTACAGGCATAAAGGTTGGTGTCTCAATAACACCGTGAGGTGTATGTACACGTCCCAGACGTGCACCGGATTGTTTGCAAGTTTTGATATGTTCATACGTAATTGCTGCCATTGGTTTTAATCATCCTCTAAAAGTTAATCGTTATACCGTTATACTAATATATCAACATGGCATCGCCGAAGCTGAAGAACCGGTATTTCTCTTGGATGGCTTCCTCATATGCCTGCATAATATGTTCCCTGCCTGCTAGTGCACTAACCAACATAACCAACGTGGATTTCGGGAGATGAAAATTTGTAAGCATCCCATCGATCACTTTGAAGGAATAGCCCGGATAGATAAAAATGCTGGTCCATCCGCTGCTCGCTTGCAGTATGCCATTTTCAAATTTGCTGCCTACCGTTTCCAAAGTCCGGCAGCTCGTTGTCCCAACCGCAAAAACACGGTGTCCATTCTCTTTGGTCTGGTTAATCAGATCTGCCGTTTCTTGTGACAAAGAGTAATACTCCTCATGCATGACATGATCTTCAACAACGTCAACCGACATCGGTCTGAATGTTCCCAGTCCTACATGAAGCGTAATGAAGGCCACATTAACACCTTTCGCACGAATCTGATCCAACAACTCATCCGTAAAATGTAATCCTGCTGTAGGTGCAGCCGCCGATCCTTCATGCTTGGCATACACGGTCTGATACCGTTCGCGGTCATCCAATGTCTCCTTGATATAAGGTGGCAACGGCATCTCACCCAGACGATCCAGAATCTCTTGGAAGATTCCATCATACGTAAACGTAAGTGTACGTGCCCCCATCTCGCCCTCTTCTTCAATGATTGCCTTGAGTTCCTCACCAAATACGATGACTGAACCGGCTTTCAGCTTTTTACCCGGCTTAACCAGTGCTTCCCACTTGTCACCTTCCACATTTTTGAGCAATAACACTTCCGCTTTTGCTCCGGTATCTTCTTTTGTACCGAATAGACGGGCTGGTAGAACACGTGTATCATTCAGAATCAATGTATCGCCGGGATTCAGAAAATCGATGATATCAGGAAACGTTTGATGATTAATCTCACCGCTATCTTTGTTCAAGGTAAGCAAACGGGATGCCGCGCGATCAAGCAACGGCGTCTGTGCTATCAACTGCTCTGGTAATTCAAAATCATATAAGTTCACATTCATTTAGTTTCATTCCTTAACAATAGTCGCATTTTGATAATAGTGTTTCAATATTGCCTGGTAATCATACCCTTCATCTGCCATGCCTTTGGCTCCCCATTGGGACAAGCCCAATCCGTGGCCATTGCCCTGACCGATGAACATGAAGGTCTGACCCTGCGTTACCGCTCTCGCTTGACCATCACCACTCATAACTACAAGTGCATTACCGGATGATGTTCCTGCGCCAGAAGAAGACAATATAGAGGCACCATTTGAGCCGGTTTTACTGGCTGTTTTGCCGTCAGCGCCTAATACAGTATAACTTCCGGTCCCTGCAATATCAAATAAAGTACTCGGTAATCCACCGAGCGCAGAGCGGTATGTATCGGCATATTTCACCGTCATAGCCTGTCCATTGGCAGTGACTTCAAGTGCTCTTCCGGAAGGTCCACGCTTGGTTACTTCCAAGGTTGAGATTGAAGCAGGAACAGATGCTGTTGTTTTGCCCTGAAGGGATTTAACCAACTGGGCAGACGTGAAAGGTCCTCTCACCCAGGCATAATCGTTGGATTGAGCCACTTTTGCCAACACAACAGCTTCGTTCCCTGGATTCATTTTGGCTACAGGTTCCACGGTGGATTGAATTAACGGAACGGAACGCACATTGGTATTCTGAGCCGTTACCGTCACTTTTGCCAGTCCCGCATTGGTCTTGGTCGTTAATTCTTTGATGTTGTCCTCACGAATGTACCCGCTAACGCCTGAACTGAGCAGCACATGGTACCACATATGTAATCCTGCCTGGGCTGATGCATCACCCGAGCTAACTACATTGGTGAAAACACCTGCTCCACCGTTCCATACCTCAGAAGGATGAGCCGTCTGGCCACCCGCATTGGAGGAGAACACAGCTTCGATGATTTTACCACCGCTCTTGACCACTTCTCCAGTAGTTGCATCCACTGCGCTGGTTACTTTATCGTTCTCCGAACCAATCCCGTTATAGGCTTGGCTGAGCGTTGTATCCACGACATTGGCAATTTTGAAACGTTCACCCTGTTGAAGCGCGTAGGATCGAGCCGCTACAGCTTGAACTTTCAGAGCCTCAGCAGGCCAGGAGGAATACACCTCTGCCCCAACGACAGAGTACAGATATTGCTCCAGTGGAACGACATTGACCAACGCCAGATCACCACTTACGATGCTGATTTCCATATCTCCACGATACGTTCGCTGGGAACGTTCCACTACTTTGATGCCATTGTCATTCCCTTGTACCAATGCTTTGGATTCAGTACCTGCAATGGTGTAATGCGGAGCTGTTTTCAGTGCATCCGTACTTAATCCAGCATCCTGACGGATGATGAGCCCTGCACTATTGTTGACAGGTGAAAGGCTTACCCCTGGAGCTTTGGCTTCCACACTGTTCTTCAATGCGGTTAATTCCGCATCCGTTGAAGC
Organism: Paenibacillus sp. FSL R5-0701; assembly: GCF_037973995.1. Classification (NCBI taxonomy): domain Bacteria; kingdom Bacillati; phylum Bacillota; class Bacilli; order Caryophanales; family Paenibacillaceae; genus Paenibacillus; species Paenibacillus sp. FSL R5-0701. The sequence goes on from NZ_CP150230.1 coordinate 5,473,896, forward strand.
TTCACCCACCCATACCGCATAGGCTTGGCTTCCTCCACTCAGTTGAAGGACTGGATAGGCACTACTAACCCCTGCTGATAAAAGGTTGGCTTGTGCTGCCTCTGCTTCCTGAATCGAACCATAGGTTCCAGCAGACAGGCGTTTACTTCCCGTTACAGCTGGCTTTTGACCAGCCAATTGAGCTGCTGCTACCTTTTGTACTCGTGTAACAGCTTGTCCAGCCAGTGCCTCCGTTGCATAGTTGCCTGTGTAGAGCTGGTAAATGGCATTTCCATTCACAGACGTTGTGAACAGCAACGGTTTATCCGCGGTTGCCTGCAACAGTTTTGCTGCTGCAGATGCTGTCTTGAAATCCGCTGTCTCCAACACTTTCACTCGAAATCCGTCTGCGCTGAAACGGACCTGCCCTGCAGGAAGGCTTACATTTGCGCCACTCTCCGATTGGATGCTCCATTTTTCTGTAGATTCAAGCGTAATGAGTGGTGTAGTTGATTTATACGTACTACCCAGATTTGCAAACATGGCTACCCGGATCGTTTGTCCATCATTTCCTGCTGCATAAGCAGGCACTTGCAGGCAACCCACTGTCAAAAGAGCTGCCGCCAGTACCTTCAATCGACGACTCCACTTCTTCGTTCGTATTGCTTTTCCCACAATCAGACTCCTCTCCATGCATTTCCTTCACTTTTATATCGGGTTAACGTGATTATTTCAATGTTTATGATGAATGTTCAAATGAGCATGTTCAACAGGTTCGATTATTTACCGTCTCTTGGTGGAACAGGTAGACCCAAATGATGATAGGCGAGATCTGTTACGATCCTGCCCCTTGGTGTACGCTGAATCATACCAATCTGAAGCAGATACGGTTCATAGACATCCTCTATCGTCTGACTTTCTTCACCAATCGTAGCAGCAATGGTATCCAGCCCTACCGGGCCTCCCCGGAAGCTGTTGATCATCGATTTGAGCATTTTGTGATCAATCTCATCCAGGCCACGCGGATCAATCTGGAGACGTTGCAGTGCTTCTTCCGCCAGTGTCTGCGTAATAATCCCGTCACCACGCACCTGTGCAAAGTCGCGTACTCGTTTTAACAAACGGTTGGCGATCCTCGGTGTCCCACGTGAGCGCAATGCAATCTCTTGCGCAGCATCTCCCACAATCTCCACACCCAAAATTTCGGTAGAGCGTGAGACGATATAAGCCAGCTCATCAACCGTGTAGAATTCCAATCGACTGATAACACCAAATCGGTCTCGAAGTGGAGCAGACAGCAAGCCAGCACGCGTTGTAGCCCCAATTAGAGTGAATGATGGCAGATCCAGCCGAACGGAACGTGCACTTGGACCTTTACCAATCATAATATCCAATGCCGAATCCTCCATAGCCGGGTACATGACTTCTTCAACCGTACGATGCAAACGATGAATCTCATCAATAAACAAGACATCACCTTCCTGCAGATTGGTTAACAATGCTGCAAGATCACCCGGGCGTTCAATAGCCGGGCCTGACGTGGTTCGTAAATTAACACCCAATTCGTTGGCAATAATATTGGCAAGTGTTGTTTTACCAAGTCCAGGTGGTCCATATAACAAAACGTGATCCAATGCCTCATTACGAAATTTGGCAGCTTCAATATATATCTTTAAATTTTCCTTCACCTGATTCTGCCCGATATACTCATTCAGATACCGGGGACGAAGACTCAACTCAACATTTTGGTCCTCCATCATCAGGTTCGCGGAAATAATTCGGTCATCCATGTTCATCCCTACCTTTTTTTGCAGGCTACAGCTATATTATAATATGCAATTTGTATTATCCCGTAAACAGCATTTGCAGCGCCTTTTTCATCAACACATCAACGGAATCTGCTGTAGTAACATCCTTTTTCAATTTGAGCCACACTTTATCAAGCTCACTGTCAGTATACCCAAGTGCCTTGAGACCTTCACGTGCCTCATCCCAGGCTGAACCACTTCCCGACTCTTCCGATGGAGGAGCGAACAAACCTGTTGCGTACGCTGCCGCGCCAAAACTATCCAGCTTATCCTTAAGATCCAGAATCATGCGTTGAGCAGTCTTCTTGCCGATGCCTGGCAATTTGGTCAAGAACGTAAGATTCTCCTGATAAATCGCCGTAACCACATGTTCTGGTGTACCTCCAGCGAGTATGCCCAGAGCTACTTTTGGACCGATACCGGATACTTCAATCAGTTTACGGAACAAACGTTGCTCATCCCGTGTAACAAATCCAAACAGCAACATCGCATCCTCACGCACATGATGGTGAGTGTACACGGTAATTTCACCTTCTTGCTTCGCAAACGCAAATGGATTTGGACAGAATACGCGATAACCTACACCATGAACATCCAGCACAATATAATCATTCTCTACATGAATGAACTGTCCTCTTAGAAAATCAATCATTTTCGCAATACCTCATTCAACTTGGAATTTAATGTATAAGAGTGTGCGTGGCACACGGCTACAGCCAATGCATCCGCTACGTCATCCGGCTTAGGAACGACCTGAAGACGCAAGAACATTTTGACCATTTCCTGTACTTGCTTCTTCTCTGCTTTACCGTACCCCACAACAGCCTGCTTGATCTGCATTGGCGTATACTCTGCAATAGGCAGACCCTTCTGTGCGGCAGCGAGTACCATAACTCCTCTAGCCTGACTCACAGACATCGCTGTTGTAACGTTCCGATTGAAAAAAAGTTTCTCCAGCGCTACTGCGTCCGGTTTGTATTTATCAATCAATTGCACCATACCTTCATATACGTGAAGCAATCGTTCCTCTTCAGGGGTATGAGCTTCCGTCTGAATACATCCATATTGTACGGGTACCACCTTACTGCCGATTTTATCCACAAAACCAAAACCAACAATCGCAATCCCCGGGTCAATTCCCAAAAAACGCAAAACCATCTCTCCCTCACAAAAGCGAACATATGTATCGTTCATTTCATTATAACAAAAGATAGACCCTGCGGCAGGAAAAACTTTGTCTAACTGACTACTCGTCTTTATTCGCGGATTTTTTACATGTTTATGCGTATTTTCATGTATTTCAGTTCAAACGACAAAAAGGACATCTCTTCGATGTCCTTCACCACATTCCACGTATTTTGGATTCTATCGCTTGGTTACGTAAACCACGAATGTTATTGCTATTGCCACCATCGTTTCAGTAATTCACAATCTTAATACTGTAGGTGAGGGCGTTTGGATTACCCGCCATTGCGGATTAAATGGTGATCTTCATCCACGGCATAGTCACTGAAGGTGGAGATTACGCTATCATACTCATCCTTATCCTGAATCCGAATACCCTGCTGAAGTTGCTCCAGCACCCCATCAGGCAAAGAACTCTCCAACGTCCCAACATCCAACTGAAAGAACGTACGAATAACCTTCTCTTCTGCAGGTTTGCCCTCGTACAAATTAAGGTTCCCTACAGCATCAATGCTGATATAAGCCTGTTGTTTACATAGCGGTGAAAGGTCATCTACACGTTGCTTCAAATGCAACTCATCTGATGTTCCAACGGTAGCATCCCATTCCGGATGTTGAGCTAGTAGCATTTTCAACTGCGGTCTAGCCATCTTGCCTAACTGCTCTGTCTCCACTCCGCAGATGTACTGTATCTCCAAAACCACACTCGTTAAATGATCCGGATCAGAATCAAGTTGCTCTACTAACGCCTGAATCTCCTGTTCTGATCTTGTTTCCTGCGTAACAGGGCCCATCACACTGGTTGCCTCACTAAAATTAGTTGTCAATAAACGCTCTATGGCCGATGAGATAGACAACCCACTGTAAGCCAATATCGTAACTGCAAGTAAAGCCGCCGTCATCCATACTGTTCGTTTCCACCGTCGCCAGCGTCTCTTGAATTGTTTTCTGAAGTTAAACGTGTTCACATGAACCCCTTCTATCACTTTTTAAACCTATTGTGACCTAAAGAACGAGGCTTTATGCACAACTAACTTGTCGTCTGAAGAAGGATCACGCATGTGATAGCTTAGAGAATTTGTCATAGTGAATACCGGAACCTGCATTTATAGAATCTTATATATAGATAAATAAAAAAAACACTATCTAATTATAGATAATGTTTTTAGAGATCGGGATGACACGATTTGAACATGCGACCCCCTGGTCCCAAACCAGGTGCTCTACCAAGCTGAGCTACATCCCGTTATATATACCGGCGAGAGGACTCGAACCTCCACGGTTTCCCACTCGATTTTGAGTCGAGCGCGTCTGCCATTCCGCCACGCCGGCAAATTTGAAGTTATAATGGCGCGCCCTGAGAGATTCGAACTCCCGGCCTTTTGATTCGTAGTCAAACGCTCTATCCAGCTGAGCTAAGGGCGCAAATATTGGAGCGGAAGACGGGAATCGAACCCGCGACCCTCGCCTTGGCAAGGCGATGCTCTACCGCTGAGCCACTTCCGCATACGGTATTATTAATATAAAAATGGCGGAACCGACGGGATTCGAACCCGCGATCTCCTGCGTGACAGGCAGGCATGTTAGGCCAACTACACCACGGTTCCAGATCACTTTCTCAAAGGAAAGTATAATTGCGGGGGCAGGATTTGAACCTGCGGCCTTCGGGTTATGAGCCCGACGAGCTACCGGGCTGCTCCACCCCGCGTCGTTATAAAGTTTATATGGTGGAGGCTGAGGGGATCGAACCCCCGACCCTCTGCTTGTAAGGCAGATGCTCTCCCAGCTGAGCTAAGCCTCCATAATATGACCCGTAGGGGATACTCTCACTTCGTTCGAGACTGCGAAGCAGTTGCTAACGAGGTATATCCTCCGACGAACCTTTGGGATTCTCATCCCTTGTTAAAGCTATAAATATAGCTATGACCCGTAGGGGATTCGAACCCCTGTTACCTCCGTGAAAGGGAGGTGTCTTAACCCCTTGACCAACGGGCCTTACTGGCTCCCCGAACAGGGCTCGAACCTGTGACAACTCGATTAACAGTCGAGTGCTCTACCAACTGAGCTATCAGGGAATAATATGCATTTGCACTGCAAATGCAATTCATCGTACAACATCAACATGCAGAGCCTGTTTTCTATGTATGATGAAAGAGTTCGCTTGGCGGCGTCCTACTCTCCCAGGACCCTGCGGTCCAAGTACCATCGGCGCTAGAGGGCTTAACGGTCGTGTTCGGGATGGGTACGTGTGGAACCCCTCCGCCATCGCCACCAAACGCATAGCTTAGCTTACATTCAGAGATCGTTCTCTGAAAACTAGATTCGAAACGAAACATGCGAATTACAACTTGCTATTGGATAAGCCCTCGACCGATTAGTACTGGTCAGCTCCATGCATTGCTGCACTTCCACCCCCAGCCTATCTACCTCGTCGTCTTCAAGGGGTCTTACATACTGGGAAATCTCATCTTGAGGGGGGCTTCACGCTTAGATGCTTTCAGCGTTTATCCCGTCCGTACATAGCTACCCAGCGGTGCTCCTGGCGGAACAACTGGTACACCAGCGGTACGTCCATCCCGGTCCTCTCGTACTAAGGACAGCTCCTCTCAAATTTCCTACGCCCACGACAGATAGGGACCGAACTGTCTCACGACGTTCTGAACCCAGCTCGCGTACCGCTTTAATGGGCGAACAGCCCAACCCTTGGGACCTACTTCAGCCCCAGGATGCGATGAGCCGACATCGAGGTGCCAAACCTCCCCGTCGATGTGGACTCTTGGGGGAGATAAGCCTGTTATCCCCAGGGTAGCTTTTATCCGTTGAGCGATGGCCCTTCCATGCGGTACCACCGGATCACTAAGCCCGACTTTCGTCCCTGCTCGACTTGTAGGTCTCGCAGTCAAGCTCCCTTATGCCTTTGCACTCTTCGAATGATTTCCAACCATTCTGAGGGAACCTTTGGGCGCCTCCGTTACTCTTTAGGAGGCGACCGCCCCAGTCAAACTGCCCACCTGACACTGTCCCCGCACCGGATTACGGTACCAGGTTAGAACCTAGATACGATCAGGGTGGTATCCCAACGTTGCCTCCATGCAAGCTGGCGCTCACACTTCAAAGGCTCCCACCTATCCTGTACAGATCGTACCCAAATTCAATATCAAGCTGCAGTAAAGCTCCATGGGGTCTTTCCGTCTTGTCGCGGGTAACCTGCATCTTCACAGGTATTAAAATTTCACCGGATCTCTCGTTGAGACAGCGCCCAAGTCGTTACGCCATTCGTGCGGGTCAGAATTTACCTGACAAGGAATTTCGCTACCTTAGGACCGTTATAGTTACGGCCGCCGTTTACTGGGGCTTCGGTTCACAGCTTCGGGATTACTCCCTAACCACTCCCCTTAACCTTCCAGCACCGGGCAGGCGTCAGCCCGTATACTTCGCCTTACGGCTTCGCACAGACCTGTGTTTTTGCTAAACAGTCGCTTGGGCCTTTTCACTGCGGCCCCCTCGTGCTATTCACACTACCGGGGCACCCCTTCTCCCGAAGTTACGGGGTCATTTTGCCGAGTTCCTTAACGAGAGTTCTTCCGCGCGCCTTAGAATACTCTTCTCGCCTACCTGTGTCGGTTTGCGGTACGGGCACCATCACCTGGCTAGAGGCTTTTCTTGGCAGTGTGAGATCATGACCTTCGCTACTATAATTTTCGCTCCCCATCACAGCTCAGCCTTACAATGTGCGGATTTGCCTACACATCAGCCTCACTGCTTAGACGGACATCCATCAGTCCGCGTCACTACCCTACTGCGTCCCCCCATTGCTCATAACGGCTTACGGTGGTACAGGAATTTCGACCTGTTGTCCTTCGACTACGCCTTTCGGCCTCGCCTTAGGTCCCGACTTACCCTGAGCGGACGAGCCTTCCTCAGGAACCCTTAGGCTTTCGGCGGATCAGATTCTCACTGATCTTTTCGTTACTCATACCGGCATTCTCACTTGTATAATGTCCAGCGCTCCTTACGGTACACCTTCAACCCTTATACAACGCTCCCCTACCCCTGATGCAAAGCATCAAGCCATAGCTTCGGTGGTGTGTTTAGCCCCGTTACATTTTCGGCGCAGAGTCACTCGACCAGTGAGCTATTACGCACTCTTTCAATGATGGCTGCTTCTAAGCCAACATCCTGGTTGTCTGTGCAACTCCACATCCTTTCCCACTTAACACACACTTGGGGACCTTAGCTGATGGTCTGGGCTGTTTCCCTTTTGACAATGGATCTTAGCACTCACTGTCTGACTCCCGGAAGTAAGTCTATGGCATTCGGAGTTTGACTGAGCTTGGTAACCCTTGCGGGCCCCGCACCCAATCAGTGCTCTACCTCCACGACTCTGTTTTCCGAGGCTAGCCCTAAAGCTATTTCGGGGAGAACCAGCTATCTCCGAGTTCGATTGGAATTTCTCCGCTACCCCCACCTCATCCCCGCATTTTTCAACATGCGTGGGTTCGGGCCTCCAGTGCGTGTTACCGCACCTTCACCCTGGACAGGGGTAGATCACCCGGTTTCGGGTCTACGTCCACGTACTAAGTCGCCCTATTCAGACTCGCTTTCGCTGCGGCTCCGGCTCTTCACCTTAACCTTGCACGGGAACGTAACTCGCCGGTTCATTCTACAAAAGGCACGCCATCACCCCTAAAACGGGCTCTGACTTTTTGTAAGCACACGGTTTCAGGTTCTATTTCACTCCCCTTCCGGGGTGCTTTTCACCTTTCCCTCACGGTACTGCTTCACTATCGGTCGCTAGGAAGTATTTAGCCTTGGCAGATGGTCCTGCCGGATTCATACGGGGTTTCACGTGCCCCGCACTACTCGGGATCCGTCTCGGAGGGAACCAACTTTCAACTACAGGGCTTTTACCTTCTTTGGCGGGCCTTTCCAGACCTCTTCGCTTAACCGGTTCCTTTGTAACTCCATGTGAGACGTCCCACAACCCCAAAGAGCAAGCTCTCTGGTTTGGGCTTCTCCGCGTTCGCTCGCCGCTACTGACGGAATCACTATTGTTTTCTCTTCCTCAGGGTACTTAGATGTTTCAGTTCCCCTGGTATGCCTCTACACAACCTATGTATTCAGTTGTGAGTAACTGGAAATTACCCCAGCTGGGTTTCCCCATTCGGACACCCCCGGATCAAAGCTTGCTTACAGCTCCCCGAGGCAGTTTCGTTGTTCGCCACGTCCTTCATCGGCTCCTAGCGCCTAGGCATCCTCCGTGTGCTCTTAGTAGCTTAACCTCGTGCTCCGGTTTCGACTGCTCGCTTCCCTTGTTTTGCTTGTGCAAAGCCAAAAGTCGCTCTCACCCGATACCATCGTACGTGCAATCTACCGTTTTTATTTAAACTTGTTTAACACAAGTTCAGCTAAAAAGGAATGTTCTAATTCGCGTTTGTTTCGTTTCGATATCTAGTTTTCAAAGAACAAGCTCCATGCAAAAGCAAGCTGTTTGAGAGTTTGAGCTCTCAAAACTGAGCAACGAGTGAGTAACTAGCCGACCTGGCTAGATTTTGTATTTGAATGTTTCCGTTGCAGGAAACGATTCTCCATAGAAAGGAGGTGATCCAGCCGCACCTTCCGATACGGCTACCTTGTTACGACTTCACCCCAATCATCTATCCCACCTTCGGCGGCTGGCTCCTTGCGGTTACCCCACCGACTTCGGGTGTTATAAACTCTCGTGGTGTGACGGGCGGTGTGTACAAGACCCGGGAACGTATTCACCGCGGCATGCTGATCCGCGATTACTAGCAATTCCGACTTCATGCAGGCGAGTTGCAGCCTGCAATCCGAACTGAGACCGGCTTTGTTGGGATTGGCTCCATCTCGCGATTTCGCAGCCCGTTGTACCGGCCATTGTAGTACGTGTGTAGCCCAGGTCATAAGGGGCATGATGATTTGACGTCATCCCCACCTTCCTCCGGTTTGTCACCGGCAGTCTATCTAGAGTGCCCACCCGAAGTGCTGGCAACTAAATATAAGGGTTGCGCTCGTTGCGGGACTTAACCCAACATCTCACGACACGAGCTGACGACAACCATGCACCACCTGTCTCCTCTGTCCCGAAGGAAAGATACATCTCTGTACCGGTCAGAGGGATGTCAAGACCTGGTAAGGTTCTTCGCGTTGCTTCGAATTAAACCACATACTCCACTGCTTGTGCGGGTCCCCGTCAATTCCTTTGAGTTTCAGTCTTGCGACCGTACTCCCCAGGCGGAGTGCTTAATGTGTTAACTTCGGCACCAAGGGTATCGAAACCCCTAACACCTAGCACTCATCGTTTACGGCGTGGACTACCAGGGTATCTAATCCTGTTTGCTCCCCACGCTTTCGCGCCTCAGCGTCAGTTACAGCCCAGAGAGTCGCCTTCGCCACTGGTGTTCCTCCACATATCTACGCATTTCACCGCTACACGTGGAATTCCACTCTCCTCTTCTGCACTCAAGTCACCCAGTTTCCAGTGCGATCCGGGGTTGAGCCCCGGGATTAAACACCAGACTTAAATGACCGCCTGCGCGCGCTTTACGCCCAATAATTCCGGACAACGCTTGCCCCCTACGTATTACCGCGGCTGCTGGCACGTAGTTAGCCGGGGCTTTCTTCTCAGGTACCGTCACCTTGAGAGCAGTTACTCTCCCAAGCGTTCTTCCCTGGCAACAGAGCTTTACGATCCGAAAACCTTCATCACTCACGCGGCATTGCTCCGTCAGGCTTTCGCCCATTGCGGAAGATTCCCTACTGCTGCCTCCCGTAGGAGTCTGGGCCGTGTCTCAGTCCCAGTGTGGCCGATCACCCTCTCAGGTCGGCTACGCATCGTCGCCTTGGTGAGCCGTTACCCCACCAACTAGCTAATGCGCCGCAGGCCCATCCCCAAGTGACAGATTGCTCCGTCTTTCCAGTTTCCTTCAGGCGAAGAAAACAACTATTCGGTATTAGCTACCGTTTCCGGTAGTTGTCCCAAACTTGAGGGCAGGTTGCCTACGTGTTACTCACCCGTCCGCCGCTAAGTATCAAGGAAGCAAGCTTCCTATCAACTCCGCTCGACTTGCATGTATTAGGCATGCCGCCAGCGTTCGTCCTGAGCCAGGATCAAACTCTCCAATAAAGTATTGAAAAGAGCGATAAGCTCATTTTGAATCTGACGAGATTAAAAATCTCATTTGTGCTCCAGTCGATTCAAGCCAAGGCTTGTCTCTAACTTTCGCGTTCATTCTGCAAGCAGAATGTTTACTCACTCGTTGTTCAGTTTTCAAAGATCAAACTTGTTTCATTATCTCTTGTGTTTCCCGTGTCAGCCGTGTGTTTCAGCGGCGACTTAAATAATATATCATACGGCTGAATGTAATGCAACAGTTTTTTTCATTTCTTTTCTTTAGTAGTTTTGCATTAGCTAAAGCTACCATATCCGTTCCCTATCTTGTCCTATCATAATAGCTTACGCTCATAGGGTACAAATATTTTAACACATTTATGAAAGGGTTTACAACAACTTCTCAAAAAAATGCTCTTTATCATTTCCAGAACAGCTGTATCTCCGTAATGCGAAACTCAATGTTTATTAAGGAAAGCGGGAAGCCTCTCTCCATTACAGAGCAGACTTCCCACTAAATAAAACATGCACCTGACTTTTTCATCAATCGCAATCCGCGCTAGGTTAGTTTTGTATCCATGGATTACGACGCTTTTTATCGGATTTCCGTTGGTTAGAAGGAGCTGCACCCTCTCTGGATGTTTTCCCGGACACGGATACTTTGGATTTATTCTTCAGAGGAGCCTTGGTTGTTCTGCGTTTTGCAGCTGCCAGCTTATTCCCTGCTTGCTTGGACTTCCCTTCCGAATCTGATCCAACCTCTTCAATTGCTACCTGACTTAAGTTAGCGTCTTCACGCCCCCCTTTTTTACCACCCTTTCCTTGCCCATGAGGAGGATACATTTCACCAAATGCTCCAAGCGGAGACGGCGGAACCATGTTCTGAGTAGGATACGGATTCTGATAAGCATACTCAATAGGCTGGTTTGGCATCGTGGATGTGGACATTTCAGGCGGCATACCGTACGAAGGACCATACATATTCCAAGCCGGATCCTGATAACCATGAGAAGGATAAGTATACTGAGGCATATGTGTATGTGAGCCACATCCGCATGGAGGGTACGGAAGCATTGAGTATGGAGATATGAAAGGCGGCTGATGATTCATATGACCAGGTGCTGCATACGTCGGAAATGGACTATTCACTTCGGCAGCTGGCGCAATCGGAAATGAGTTGTTTTGCATTGCTGCGGACAGATTCGGCATAACGTTATTGTGGTTATAACCCTGTTCCGCACCAGTCCACGGACTGTTTGGCAGATCACTGCTACTATAAGGACTAACTTCCGGAATCCCCGGAAACGACGTATTGTTACTCGCTCCTGCCGTGTACATGTCTTGCTGCGCACCATACACCTCTTGTGCAGGAACCGGGATTTGAACATAAGGGTGTTCGGCTGGCGCATGATGCAACTTATTACCACAACCACAAGGCTTTTTCGTTGCTGGTGCAACCTCAGTTGGAGACTTTGTATTAGGCATTACAGGCAAAGGCGTAATTTCAGGCGAAAGATTAGGCATTGTATATTTCTTGGATTCTGCTACCGGTTTTACATGAACTTCGGTTTTAACCTCTTCTTTTTTGTGCGTTTCCTTTTCCGGCTTCACTTCAGGAAGCTCTGGTAACTGCGGCAGTACCTCCAGTTCCGGCATTACATTCGGCATTACCGGATTGGCAGGTGGTGGAGCAGGCACCGGGACCGGAACAGGAACCTCTGCTACCGGGGCAGGGGGAGTTGGCGTAACTGGAGCCGGGGGCTCCGGTTCTTTGACTCCCGTATATTCCTTACCTTCAGGTGACAACTTTTCATGAGCAGCAATGTTGCCGGCACCCGGATTAGATGTGCTGTTTCCTTGTGCGTGCATAGATGGAATGTAAACTGTCTCCCCCACCAGCAGAGCGTTCGGATTTTTCAACTGTGGATTGGCATTGACCATATCTTTTAAAGGAACTCCCCAGGCTTGTGCCAACTTCCATAACGAATCTCCTTGCTGCACCTTGTGACTGTGGAGCACACCCTCCGGCTTCGGTGTTACTGGCTCTGCAGGGATTTTGACCTTCATGCCAATATCCAGCTTGTCGGGATTTGTGATTTGCGGATTAGCCGCGATCAATTTGTCCAGCGCTACATTGTATTTTTGGGACAGCAGATATAATGTGTCGCCTTTTTTCACCATGTGTATTTTCACAGGGAACTAACCTCCTAGACGTCATACTTGGGCAGTACATTCGCCCATACCGTTACTACATCCTATGCAGAAACCGGGCTAATGACATCAACTAAACAAAAAAAATCCTCCTGTCTCTAAAATCCCCATACACCAGGTATGCAGAATTTTATCGGACAAGGAGGATTCCTGTTCCCTATGTTATGCAATTCTAACTTAAGATTCCCACACTTTATATCCATCTTTGTCAACAATCTGACGAAATGCTTCCAGCAGTCTCAGCGTTACTGGACCTGCTACCCCCGTGCCAATTGTTCTTCCATCCACTTCATATGCAGCGATAACTTCTGCAGCTGTCCCGGTGAAAAAGACTTCGTCTGCGATATACACATCATGCAGGGTGAATGGCACTTCTTTTAATTCAAGCTCCAGTTCGCCACATAGATCGATAATCGCTTGACGTGTAATCCCTTCAAGTGCTCCGAGATAACAAGGCGGCGTGTACACTACACCATTTTTGATGATGAAGATGTTATCACTTGAACCCTCAGTAACGTAACCTTGGGAGTTCAGCATGATTGCTTCACCAGCACCTGAATAGTTAGACTGGATTTTAACCAGTATGTTATTGAGATAGTTCAACGATTTAATTTTTGGATTCAATGCGTCCGGAATGTTCCGGCGTTGGGATACCGACACGGCTTTCAATCCAGTAAGATACGCTTCCTCGGGATAGATCGCCAATTGCTCCACGATGATGATTACGGATGCCTTAGGGCAACGTAACGGGTCCAACCCCAGATTACCAGGGCCGCGCGATACAATAAGACGAATATAACCATTACGCATATCATTGCGGCGCACCGTTTCAGCCATGACTTCCAGCATCTCATCAATGGACAGCGGAATGTTCAAACTGATGGATTTCGCCGAATCATACAAACGATCCAAGTGGGCCTTACATCTGAAAATATTTCCGTTATAGATCCGAATACCTTCGAAAATCCCGTCTCCATACAAAAATCCATGATCATATACCGAAACGGTTGCGTTCTCCTTGGTCACATACTGACCATCCAAATAGATCCATTGTTCTGCCACCGATGACTGCACCTCCATAAAATATCCATTCACTGTACTCCGAAACGTTATTAACCCGTCCATTGTACACCAAATGACAAGCCATTACTCGCTCATTCTATCCCGACTTATGACAACCTTCTAACATTCCCAAACACCACCAGGTCAATTATCTTGAAGGATATGTATAACAAGGATAGCTACCCAGAACGCGCACCTGACAATTCAATGCTTCAATCTCTGCCATGGCTGCGGTAAGCAATACCGAATCGACCGTTTCCACAACATCAATGTAAAAATAGTAACTGCCCAATCGTTTCTTCGTTGGACGAGATTCGAGACGGGTCAAGTTCAGCTTCCGCCATGCAAAAGCCGACAATACCTGATGCAACGCACCCGGTGCATCTTCTGGCAATGTCACCAGCAAGCTGGTTTTTACATGATCCGGTTCACGTGGAATGTTCACAGGTTCATGGCCGATGAGCACAAAACGGGTGTAGTTGTTGTCATGATCTGTAACCTTTTCAGCCATAATGTCCAACCCATGCTTCTGAGCAGCAAGCTTGGTACCGATCGCCACCCAGCCCTTACCCGGATTTTTTTTCACAATTTCTACAGCTTCGGCCGTACTGTTCACACCTTCAAGGTCCGCCCCAGGCGAATGCAGCCGAATAAAATTCTGACACTGTGGAATAGCCACAGGGTGAGACATGATCTTGGTAATTCTACCAAAGTCATACTCGCCACTCTCTGTCTTAAATTCCGAGCCATGTCCAATCACATTCTGGATAGATGGATATACCCACTCTGCTTGCATCGGAATATCTACTTCATTCACAAGCCAGTCCATATGAAGACTAACGGAGCCTTCAATGGTATTTTCAATCGGAATGACACTGTATTGTGCAATCCCGCTATCCGTTGCTCTAAACACATCCGAAATCAGCTTGGAATGAAGCAAGTCTAATGGTTCCCCGTTGAAAAGGAAATCAATTGCCTCATGAGAAACTGATCCTTCAGGTAATACTGCAATTCGTTTCATGCATTAACTTCCCCTTTGATTCTGTCCAGAAAAGGACGTTCGTCTTGATCAGGCAGCACGGTTACACCGTCCAAATCCGGATCGAGCCACAGTGCAGAAGCAGATATGCCCTCCCGCTCCATGGTGTCCAGCAAATATTGTTCCAATCCCGCTTTCCGGGTGTCATGACGATCTACCAAAGTCAATACGGTCGGTCCAGCTCCGCTCAGGGCAGCTCCCAACGCTCCATGATCGACGGCATGTTCCAATATCTCAGCCATGCCTGGCACCAATGATGCCCGATATGGTTGGTGAATTCGATCTGACATCGCCTTCTGAATCATATCCAGTCGTCCACTCGCCATAGCGGCAACGAGCAGTGAGGATCTGCTAATGTTATGCACCACATCAGACATGCCAAATTGCTCTGGAATTACATTCCTTGCTTTTGAAGTAGACAGCTGGAATTCAGGTACAATAACCAAAGCCTGCAGATCCTGGTGTGGTTCAATACGTATATGATCTACCTGTTGACCATTCCATGCAGCCGTAATAATACCGCCATACAGAGATGCTCCAACATTATCAGGATGCTTCTCAAGGGATGTGGCCATATCCAGAAGCTTCGCATCGGATAAAGGAGCACCAATTAATGCATTAGCCGCTGCCAATGCCCCAACGATGGCTGATGCACTGCTCCCGAGTCCCCGCGTAAGCGGAATATCCGAATACATGGAAATCTCCAATTCAGGGACGGATACCCCAGCTTCATTGAATACCATCTGTGCCACTTCGTAAATCAAATTCGATTTATCTGTTGGCAGGCCTGTCAAATGATTGCCGTGAAGATGAAATGACGTCTGCTCGGCAGGTTTCATTTCCAACCAGGCATACAAAGACAATGCCATGCCCAGGGTATCAAACCCCGGACCGAGATTGGCTGTGCTTGCAGGTATTTTTACGGTTACCTTTTCACGCAAACTCATACAGATTGCTGCTCCAGTTGTGCAATGGCCGCCATTACCGCTTCTTCCGTATCTTCAACAACAAGTGGCTCAGTCGCTACTGTTTTGATCGCAATATTAGGATCTTTCAGGCCATTACCTGTCAGTACACAAACTACAGTCTCTCCGCCTTTAAAGTACCCTTCACTCTTCAGTTTGTATACACCAGCAAGGGAAGCCGCAGAAGCAGGTTCAGCAAAAATTCCTTCCCGAGAAGCAAGTGTACGATACGCTGTAAGGATTTGTTCATCCGTTACATAGTTGATCTGTCCACCAGATTCCTCAGCTGCAGCTACTGCCGTTTTCCAGCTCGCCGGATTACCGATTCGAATTGCTGTTGCTACCGTTTCAGGTTCAAGGATCGGCTCACCTTTGACTATGGCCATCGCACCTTCTGCTTCGAAACCAACCATACGTGGAAGCGTGTTGGATTTACCTGCCTCTTTATATTCTTTGAAACCTTTCCAATAAGCCGAGATATTACCCGCATTACCGACTGGAATAGCCAGAACGTCAGGCGCTTCGCCAAGTTGTTCAATTACTTCAAACGCTGCTGTCTTCTGTCCTTCAATCCGGAACGGATTCACAGAGTTTACAAGCGTGATCGGATGTTTGGCTGTGATCTCACGCACAATCTCCAGTGCACGGTCAAAGTTACCATTGATCGCTATCACTTTGGCTCCATAGATCATGGCTTGGGCCAGTTTACCCAGTGCAATGTTGTTATTCGGGATCAGTACGATACAATTGAGGCCACCACGTGCGGCGTAGGCCGCTGCAGCTGCTGACGTATTACCTGTGGATGCACACATGATCGTACGGCTGCCCTCTTCCATAGCTTTGGCAACAGCCATAACCATACCGCGGTCTTTGAAAGATCCCGTAGGGTTCAAACCTTCGTATTTGAAGTAAACATTTAAACCGAGTTCCTCAGACAGATTCTCTGCATGAATCAACGGTGTATTTCCTTCCTGAAGCGTAAGCAGGGGTGTATTTTCATTAACTGGAAGGTGCTCTCTGTACGTTTGCAAAAGTCCTTGATATCTCATTATGGGTAAACTCCTTTATGTTTTATTAATCTGAAATGATGACCTGTTGAACCGGATATGATTAACTTGTACGTTATAACTGAAATAATTGAGATGCCGTATGGGATAAGAACTATTATCCTTCGACCCGGTAGACACTCTTAATGCGGCGAATGACGCTGAGTGATTCAAAATGTTTTAACACTTTATCCATGCTTGCCTTACTTGCATTATGTGTAACGATAATGATCTCGGCATCCGGGTTGTGCTCATTCGGCTGTTGAACAACCGACGCCAGACTGACATCATACTCTGCGAAAATTTGTGTGATTTGTGCCAACACCCCGGCTTTGTCGTCTACGTGTAGTAAAATAAAGTTTTTCGACACGATCTGCTCGTCGCTTTGTAGTCGCTTAATCTTATAAGGCACAATTGCTTTGAGACCGTTCACGCCAAGTTTAAGGTTTTTGGTAACCGCCACAATGTCAGCTACAACCGAAGTTGCCGTTGGGAGTTCTCCCGCACCCGCACCGTAGAACATTGTCTCCCCTACAGCTTCACCGTGTACATATACTGCGTTGAACACACCGTTGACTGAAGCAATCGGGTGATTCTGTCTAACCATTGTCGGCTGAACGCTGATCGTGATCTCATCGCCAATACGGTCCGCAATACCAAGTAACTTCATCTCATAGCCCAGTCTTTTGGCATACATAATGTCTTCACGAGTCACGGAGGATATTCCTTTAACGGTTACATCCTTCAACTCCACATTGGTGCGGAAACCGAGTGTACTCAAGATCGCCATTTTTCGAGCTGCGTCAAGTCCCTCCACATCGGATGTTGGATCCGATTCGGCGTATCCCAGAGCCTGTGCTTCAGTCAGTACTTCTTCATAGGATGCACCTTCCTGACTCATTTTGGTCAGAATAAAGTTCGTTGTTCCGTTCACAATCCCCATAATGCGGGTAATCCGGTCAGAAGAGAAACCTTCAATCAGCGTACGAATGATCGGAATCCCTCCAGCAACACTCGCCTCATAGAACACGTCACATTGTTTTTCCTGTGCCTTCGCCAAAATCTCTGTACCATGCAGTGCCATGAGATCTTTGTTTGCTGTTACGATATGCTTCCCACGTTCCAACGCTTCAAGAATATACTCCTTCGTCTGATCAATGCCGCCCATGACTTCAACGATGACATCAATATCCGGATGACGAATGACTTCCCAAGGATCTTCCGTAAGCTTGGCACGGTCTACAGCAATAACACGTTCTTTCTCTGTATTTTTCACTGCGATCTTCTCGATGACAATCGGCGATCCAACCTGACTGCTCAGATCCTCCTGATTCCCTTCCACAATGCGAACGACTCCCGTTCCGACAGTTCCCAGACCCAACAATCCGACTTTTACTGGTTTCACTAACGATCTACCCCCTAATGTCTATTCTTGTCTGTCAGTCCTGTATGTTATTAAAGCCTAATTACCCTTGGCCTACTATACGTGTGCGTCTTACTCCAGGCATATCTTGCATTCGATCCAGCATTTCACCAATTTCACCATGAAGATGTGTCGTTTCCACTGAAATGACAACATTGGCTCTTCCCTGAAGCGGGATACTCTGATTAATCGTGAGTACATTAGCTCCATAACCAGCTACATGTCCAAGCACACGAGACAAGATACCCGACTGATGCTCCAAGTCAATGGAGATCGTTACAATTCTCTCGCGCTCAAGCTGGTTGATCAGATGTATTCCATCCTTGTACTTGTAAAAGGCACTCCGGCTTAATCCGACCTGTTCAACCGCCTCATGCACTGTTTTAACATCGCCAGAAGCCAGTAGTTCTTTTACCTGCATGGTCTTCACCACTGCCTCTGGTAAAATATCTTCCCGTACTAAGTAATAGCGTTCGTTCACAGAACGTCCTCTCCTCAAAGACTCATGTATTCATATAGTGGACATTATATAGGATCTATGACAAAAGGGCAATACATGACACGCCTATTTTTTGAAATACGTTCCTCACAGTATACAAGTTTATCCCTCTCCCATGTCAGGAAAAAACAAAAAAACGCAGAGTTGCGGGTCAACTTCCCACTTCTCTGCGTTCCTATATCGATCTGTCTCTCCACGGAAGACAGCTACTTAATAGTAACTGCTGCCTTCCACGAATTCGAATTCAAAGTCTCCAATACGCACGATGGTGCCTTCTACAGCTCCGCGCTTACGCAACTCAGCGTCCACACCCATATAACGAAGTGTACGTGCGAGTTTCAGTATAGCTTCATGCGAGTTCAGTTGCATCCGTTTCATCATGCGGTCAATCTTGGCACTTTCGACAACGAACATTTCGTTCTCACGCACAATTTTGAAACCATCGTCTTCTTTTTTGTCCAGACTGTATACTTTACGTTCAGATACATCTGCTACCTCTTCAACCACTCGCTCGTCTGGAACCTGATCCAGCAGATCAGCTGCACGATACAGAAGTTCTTGAATACCTTTCCGGGTCAAGGATGAAATTGGCATCACTTCAATATCAGGTTGAACTTCGCGAACTTGCTGTAAAAATTGCTCCAGGTTCGCTTCAGAGTCTGGCATATCCATCTTGTTAGCTGCTACAATTTGCGTTCTCTCGGCGAGAAGCGGATTGTATAACTTCAATTCGTCATTGATTTTCTGCCAGTCTTCAAAAGGATCGCGTCCTTCTGAACCCGACATATCTACGACATGAACAATAATACGAGTACGCTCAACATGACGCAGGAACTCATGCCCCAGTCCGACTCCTTCATGTGCACCTTCAATCAGTCCAGGCAAATCGGCCATAACAAAGCTTCGGCCTTCTCCTACACCGACTACACCCAGATTCGGTGTAATGGTTGTGAAATGGTATGCCCCGATCTTTGGCTTGGCTGACGAAACGACAGAAAGCAATGTGGATTTCCCGACACTCGGGAAACCAACCAGACCAACATCTGCCATAACTTTCAGTTCGAGTACGATGTAACGCTCTTGTCCTTCTTCACCGTTCTCAGCAAGTTCAGGTGCAGGATTGTTCGGTGTAGCAAATCGGATGTTACCCCGTCCGCCCCGACCACCACGAGCAATAACAACCTGTTGACCGTGACGTGTCATATCCGCCAGTACTTCTCCACTGTCTTCATCCAAGATGATAGTTCCTGGTGGAATGCGCACAATCATATTCTCCGCGTTTGCACCATGCTGACTTTTATTACGTCCCTTCTCACCACGTGGGGCCTTGAAGTGACGCTGGTAACGGAAATCCATCAACGTACGCAAACCTTCATCCACGCGGAAAATGATGTCAGCTCCTCTGCCTCCATCGCCCCCGGCAGGTCCGCCGTTTGGTACATACTTCTCACGACGGAAAGAAATAATTCCGTCCCCTCCGTCTCCGGCTTTTACATAAATCTTCGCTTTATCTACAAACATTGGTTAACCCCTTCTTCCTATATTCCACACGGCATTCTGAATTGTATAAACGTATCCTCAGACGGAAACTGCTCCGTTCTGACTTTTTTTCCTTTGAGCACGGCAGTAAGCTGCCGCAGTGTTTCCGGATCGGGTGTTTGATCCCCGTCCAGTCGGACAACCACATCTCCATGATCCTGTCCGAAGTTCAAGGTCAGTTTGCGAACCTCTCCCCAAGAAGACCGGCCGCCGCCATATTGATAGGCCCTGATTGCATCTGCAATGGCCCCGGTAAGTGACTCGCCATCCTCGGGAGAGACCAGAGCACTAAGCTGCAACTCATCTTCTATTTCCACATGCAATTCCAGCGCGATTCCACTGGCCCGAAAAGACTGAAGATAAAATACGAGGGAAGGAATGCCTAATCTGGAGATTCGACTTTCTTCTGTAACCCGCTCTTTTATTCTTTCCACACATTGCAAGGATTTATCAAGTTTGCCCAGCCGAAGATATCCATATAACACCTGAAGGTCGTTCATCCAGTCGTGTCGATGATGATTTAATGAAGCAATTGCTGTTTTTTCCATGGATTGTATGATGGCTCTGCGTTCCGCCTCGGCCTGTTTCTTCATCGCATTCACAGAAATGAGCAATACTGCGACGGACCACAATGCGCACACGACGCTTGAGATCATCGCCGGATACAACATAACGAAAACCAAAGGAATCAGAAGTGAACATGCCGCAATCCACGGCACTCTTTTCCAAGATTTCATGGCTTCTCCCCGTTCTACAAAACTCGGTTGGTCTACACCCACCGTAACCAAGTATAACATGTCTTTTCTGCCAGTTCATTATCGAATAACCGTTGAATACAAAAAACCTTCGGCAAAAATGCCGAAGGCTCCTTAGGCGGAATGCCGATATTACGCTTCTACTGCTGCTGCTACAGGAGCAACATTAACAGGATAGATGCTTACTTTTTTGCGATCGCGTCCCCAACGTTCGAATTTTACAACGCCGTCGATTTTCGCGAACAAAGTGTCATCTTTACCGATGCCAACGTTAGTTCCTGGGTGAATTTTCGTTCCGCGTTGGCGAACGAGAATGCTACCACCAGTTACAGTTTGACCATCAGCACGTTTAACACCCAGACGTTGAGCATTACTGTCACGTCCGTTCTTCGTGGAACCTACACCTTTTTTCGATGCGAATAACTGAAGATTTAATTTCAACATGATTGGTTGTCCTCCTTCTTTGCTTATTTGAATTGCTGTATTTTAATATACTTCCCGTATGACTCTGCAATATTAGAGAGCATAACCACCATGGATTCGAGTAACAATTGTACCTGGGACCAGGTTTCCCCTCTCTCTAACAAAGGTAAAGAACCGCTTAAAAAGCCATTCTTCATCTTGGCATCCATTTCGACACCGGTCAATGTTTCAATCGAGTTCACCGTACCCACTGTAACAGCGGATACCCCGGCACATACGATGTCTTCTCCCCGCTTGGCAAAATTAGCATGCCCTTCAATGGAAAAACGTTCGATGTTCCCGTCCTCATCACGAAAGATTTGAACGATAATCACTTATCGCACCTTCTTTACGCTTTGATTGTTTCGATAGTTACTTTAGTGTACGGTTGACGGTGACCTTGCTTCACATGGTAGTTCTTTTTAGGTTTGTATTTGTATACGATAACCTTTTGTCCTTTGCCATGTTTCTCCACTTTAGCCGTTACAGTAGCTCCGGAAATCAATGGTGTACCTGCTGTCAAACCTTGATCGTTAGATACAGCCAGGACACGGTCGAACGTTACGCTTTCGCCATCGTTCGCAGTCAATTTCTCGATGAACAGAACATCGCCCTCTTGGACTTTGTACTGTTTGCCGCCTGTTTCAATAATTGCGTACATTTGCCTTGCACCTCCTCATGTCTCAGACTCGCCCGTTCTCAGGTGACAGTGTCCTTGCGGAACTGTTCTTATACCCGGCCAGTGCGGTTACAGCATGTGCAAGACCATTAGGCTAAACACATACTTGAAGATTATATCACGCAATATATCAAAAATCAATGCAAAGGTGAAATATATCTTTTTCCCGTTCCATGGCAGGAAGAACACGGCTCCACATAGGGCAACGTACTTTCTTCCCGCACTTTCTTACGGGTAAGTTCGAGCAAACCCAGTTTGGTCCAACCCATTACAAACGCTTTGGTCCGATCCTTCTTGAGCTCACCCTCCAAGGTTGCTGCGACTTCATGCCGATTCGAGGCTTCCTCCATATCAATGAAGTCGACAATAATCATGCCACCGATATCCCGCAGGCGCATCAGACGGGCAATCTCTACTGCTGCCTGTATGTTGGTCTCTGTCACGGTCTCTTCCAGACTGTCACCGCCAGCTCCCGTATACTTCCCCGTATTCACATCCACGACAGTCAGAGCCTCGGTATGATCAATAACAATGTATCCGCCTCCGGGCAACCACACTTTCCGGGCAAAATCCTTATTCAACTGTTCCTGCACACCATAGGCTGCAAAGATGGATTCTGTTCCCCGATACACCTGTACTTTGGGTTGGTGACCAGGACTAATCTCTTCGAGCAATGCTTTTACCTCACGGGCTTGTCCTTCACTATCAGTGATGACTTCGTCACTCCCTGGCGTATACACATCTCTGATGATTCGCTGTACCATGCTATGATCCCGATGCAAGAGGCTTGGTGAAGGCAAACTGTCCGCTTTTTCACGAATCAGATACCACTGCGCGCGTAATGTTTCCAAGTCCGACTTAATGGCTTCATGCTGCTCTTCTCCAGATACGGTCCGAATAATAAGTCCTTCTTCATCCCGCCTCAGTTGCTCCCCAAGTGCCTTAAGACGGGAACGATCCCCTTCACGGGCAATTTTCTTGGATACCGCTACATAGTCAGCAACAGGCATGTAGACAAGCCAACGGCCCGGGAGTGAATAATGAGTCGTCACCCGGGCTCCCTTGCCTCCTACCGGTTCTTTCAGAACCTGAACAATGACTTCCTGACCCGGGCGAAGCAACTCCGAGATGGAAGGCTTCACCTTGGGCTGTTTCTCCAGATGGGGATGCAACACATCGTCCACATAGAGGAACGCATTCTTTTTCTGACCAATATCCACAAAAGCAGCTTGCATACCTGGTAACACATTCACGACCCGTCCCTTGAAAAAGGAACCCAGCAGTCCACGATCACGTGTACGCTCTGCCGTAAATTCCACAGCTTTGCCTTCTTCCAGAAGCGCCATTTGCATGAGGTTATGTTCATTATGTACTATCATTTGTTTCATGGCTTCACCTCTAGAAGACAATTCAAATCATCCACATCCATTTCAGTATCTTTTCAATTCTCATTGTACATATATTAACCCATTTCAGAACAGGTCCACCAGAACACTACAATTTATCACCATTTTGTTGAAAATAGGAACCGATTATCCGTTGCTCAGGCAAGACGGCCATAATTCGCCCCTGTCTGTTCATCACGTATACCATATGGTATCTTTCTCTCTTTAATAGACGCAAAATAGTGTCCAAAGGTTTCGCCGGAAATGAGATTATTGGCTGCGCCAAACTGCCAGTAGCCGCGTGACGAGCGAACGCGCCTTCCCGATTCATGAGAAAACGGATGAAGCGATAGGGCACATTTCGATAATCCGTTACGTTGGAATAGAACAAAAAAAGGCCGATTAACAGAATGTTGAGCGGTAGGCCGTAGTCGCCAGTAAACCATCGGCTGATAGCATATAAAATAACCCCTACGCTACACAGAATGCTAATTCTGTAAGTCCACATTAAAGTTGTGTAGTAGGGTGCCCACAGACTGACAAGCGCCTGAACAATTTTACCTCCGTCCAGAGGAAGTACAGGCAGCAGATTAAAGAGAGCAATGAGCAGGTTCCCCTGAATGATATAGTTGAGAAATACCGGATCGCCCAGATTGCCATACTGCAACAGCATAACCACGCCAACCATCAGGATGTTTTGTAATGGACCAGCCAGAGCAATCATGATTTCCCGGTAGGCCGTGATTGTACCTCCATCTTCGATAACCGCTACTCCTCCAAAAGGGAGCATCTGGATTGACAAAACACGATAGCCCAGAAGGGCAGCAGCCGTAGCATGTCCACATTCATGAATGAATACGATGGCAAACAACGTAATAAGTTCAATGAAATGTCCAGTCAGAAGGGAGGCCATCATAATAATTACAAAAAACGGATGAAACGTAATGCGGACTCCCCACACCCTAATCAAGGGCAACAACTTCCGCTGGGTCTACGTACTCCTCCCCCTCTTTGACTGCAAAATAGAGCGTGGCCGGTTGTTCACCACCCGTAGCCTTGAGACTCCCCACCAGATTCCCTGCTTCCACCCAGTCATTCACGCTCACTTCACTTTCGTTCAGACGACCGTATATTGCCGTGACATTGCCTGTATGCTGGATGACAACTGTGAATCCACTTGCTGCATCGCCGATAACCTCCATGACACGCCCTGCATCAGAACTTGCGACCTGTATAAGTTCTGCACCTGTGGCATCCGGAACGATCTCAATTCCCTTCATGCTCAGCGCGAATGGCTGAACCACTGTGCCTGAGATCGGTTTGCCCAGTAACTGCCGAATGCCTGAACCATTGACAGCATCCGTCGTATGTCCGAGGACTGGAAGAAACGAAGGCGTTCCTCCAAAATGCCGTTCATACCAAGCCGCTGCTGAGGCAAAATCCATATCTCGATGGAGTGCATCCGCAATTACTGTTTTGGTTGATGTCGTCCACGATGTATCCAACTGAAACAGACCCCATACTCCGCCAAATATCAAAGCGCTAATGACCGTCCGTTTGAGAAGTGACTTGAACAGGTTGAATCTCGAATGCCCCCCTGGAACAAAATGACCATTCTCTTTTTTCCACAACCATTCCGGATCTCTTTCCTGTATCCCCTCACTAGGCGTAAATGGTTTTGGGTTAATGATCTCATTCTTGTCCAAAAGTGAACCTACTTTTTGCTCCTGTAAGACCTCCACAGTGGCACCATCCATCAATCGCCGGATGCGTTCTTCTCGTCTCTGCTTGATTCTGAGTTTCGTGTTCATGAAATGTCCTCCCGCCGAGGCTTGTTTACTACATCCTATGAAGAGGCGCTTGATAATATGAACAAGCCTGCCCGCAGGTAACAAAAAAAGCCGGGCTATATGCCACGGCTGTCATGTAATTGCTTAATGAATAAGTTCGTTTAACGAGTTAACCCATTCCGAAGAACTTTTTGAACCGAGTGAAAGCTCCCTTTTTCTGCTCCAGCTGCATTAATGGGACCGTATCTCCCAGAATGCGTCGTGCGATATTTCGATACGCAATCGCCGCAAGTGAATCCGGATTCATGACCGTAGGTTCTCCTGAATTGGCAGCTTTGATGACCAGTTCATCATCAGGCACAATGCCGATCAAGTCAATATTAAGTACTTGTAAAATACCATCGATATCTAACATGTCACCCGATTTAACCATATTATTGCGAATTCGATTCACCACCAGCTTTGGTGATTGAATGTGCGAACTCTCCAGTAGGCCGATGACACGATCCGCATCACGTACTGCAGCATTTTCCGGTGTAGTGACCACGATGGCCTGATCTGCTCCTGCTACCGCATTTTTGAAACCCTGCTCTATGCCGGCTGGGCAATCAATAATGACGTACTCAAAATCTTTTTTCAATTCAAGGATAATATCCTTGACCTGTTCTGGCGACACTGAGTTTTTGTCTCTCGTCTGCGCTGCAGGCAACATGTATAATTCTTCGAAACGCTTGTCTTTGACCAAAGCCTGATTCAGACGGCAGCGGCCGTCCGCAACGTCGCACAGATCGTAAATAATACGGTTTTCGAGTCCCATCACGACATCCAAATTACGAAGGCCGATATCGGTATCTACCAGACAAACCTTTTTGCCGAGCAGCGCCAGCGCTGTCCCGATGTTTGCCGAGGTGGTTGTTTTACCCACGCCGCCTTTACCCGAAGTGATCACGATCGCCTCTCCCATGAGCTACACTCCTTTAAACACATTAAAATCTCGGCGTAACCGAACGATATTGCTCATTTTGTCTATCTGCATCTGATTGTCCTGTAAGTAAGCAAATTCCATTCCGGTCTCTCGGCTCTCCCATTCATCGGGAGGACGACTGATGATATCCGCAATCCGTAGCTGCGTCGGTGCAAATACCGAAGCGGCAATGATCGCTTCCTCGTCCCCGCCAATTCCGGCATGAGCCATACCTCTGAGTGAACCCAACACATATATATCTCCGGTACACGTCACTGTGCCCCCCGGATTGATATCCCCAAGAAACAGGAGATTTCCTTCATGATGAAGCACCTGACCTGAACGCACCATACCACACATGGTTACAATCGGCGGCGGTCCTTTAACCTCCGGTTGGAGTGCAGGTGAGTCGATGGATCGAATAAGCAAATTCCCTTTTTGCTTCAATATATCGAGGATTGCTTCTTTCTGGTCCTCTGTCACTTCGCGGGCACCCAACTTGATATCCACATGAACAATCGGTCCGGTCAAAATATTTTGATGGCTGTGTTCCAGCTTATAGCGGAGCTCATAGAGCAATTCCTCGAATTCACATTGATCGTCCAACAGGAAAACCAGGCCGTCTCGGATGCCTTTAATCGTTACGTGATTCGATTTTACCGTCATAAGCCTGTCCCTCCCATCTCATTACATTTCGTGCCCGGGGCCCCAAGTTCCTGCTTTGCGCTCCATAAATGTATTTAGGAAGCTTCTTCTGTCTTGCTCCGTCTCTTGCCGATCCGCTCCAGTTGTTTCCGAAGCGGGACATATATGATCAAGGCAAACACAAAATGAATGAACAAATTAGGAATCATGTATTCAATCAACGCCCAGTCAAAGGTCACGTGGTTAAGTTGGAAGAGCTTGTACAGGAAAAATAGCATGGTGTCATTAAGCAGACTTCCCAAAATGACAACCGATACCATAACCGGCAAGGGTGCACGAGGTGCTTGAAAAATGAGTCCCATCATGTATGCCGATAATCCCATCGAGAATCCATAAGGTCCAATCATCTCGCCGTAGAATACGACGTCATGCAATAGTCCAAAAAATATACCGAGCACTAGTGCCGTGTGTCGATGATGATATACAGCGATAAACAAAATTACGATATAGACCAGATTGGCAGAAATACGCATGTGCCAGCCAGAAGGGATGAGCAGCGGCAAAATTGTGCCTTCCGCAATGAACAAAACGAATAGTAACAAGAACAAAACTTGCTTGCGTGTTACCATTATTCTTTTACCTCAGGCGGGATAATGACAATCAGCTCTTTCCAGTCAAGGAAGCTGGCGTATGGTTCGATAATCGCAGTCCTTGTTAAACCGTATTCCCCAACTTCAACCTTCTCCACTTTACCAATCCGCATGTACTTCGGAAAATTGTTAATAATTCCGGAGGAGATAATCTCATCATCCTCTTTGATATTAGAATCCTCTGAGATTTTGGTCATCTTGAGCATGCCCGTCTTCGGATCGTAACTCTCAATCATACCAAACACTTTCTCTTTACCTACTGCCGTTGCTGCAATGGCATTGGATGTTGGATCATTGGCGTCCATGGACGTTAACAGATTAACCGTTGATGTATAGGAGCTGACATGACTGATCACGCCGACCAGCCCTTCCTGGGAGGTAACGGCCATCCCCGGCTTGATTCCCGCATTTTCACCGATATCAATGTTAATGGTTCTGCTGTTTGGATCCGAATTGGCACTGATAACCTGAGCAATTCGTGAACCGTAATTATAGCGATTCTTCTGTTCTTCTGTGAAATTGAGCGCTTTCTGAAGTTGCTCATTCACTTGCTCCATATCATTATACTTCAGCCGATCTCGGGTATAGTGACCCATCGCGATGCGGAGCTCTTCATTCTCTTCATATACCGTACGCATGTTCGCTACATCTTTGAAAAAGCCCGCTACATAGGAAGCGGGCTTGTAAAATACGTATTGTACAAATCCAACTGAATCCTTCAGGAATTTCTCCGGCCAGGATAGAGTGGTTCGCGGACTGAGCGTAAAGCCCATTAACGCGATAAATGTAACAAGGCCCACCAGCAAAACAAAAAGTCTTTTGTTGCCTAGCAGTTTAAACAGTTCGAACACCCTCTAACATCCATATTCTCTTCCGAGCCATGCCCGGCGGGGAGACTGTCAGACCTGTAGTCCCTGCGAGAATATCAGCCGATCCTCCCCTGTTAAGCGGGTAATAGCTCATCCCCGGGGTTAACCGGGTCCTCTATAAAGATATCTTGCCACTTGGTCGCTATGCCAAGTTAGGCAAATACCAATTAACGTTTGGAACGAACTGCCGAACTGCTTCTGCTTTTGAACAAATGAATATTCTCTAGCGCTTTACCTGTTCCGATTGCTACACAATCCAGCGGGTTCTCAGCCACAATGACAGGCATTCCTGTCTCACCAGCGAGAAGCTTGTCCAGGTTACGAAGCAATGCCCCACCACCTGTAAGAACGATACCCCGATCCATGATATCGGCAGCAAGTTCAGGCGGGCATTTTTCCAGTGTTACTTTTACCGCTTCAACAATTGCATTCACCGTATCAGCCAGCGCTTCACTGATCTCGTCCGAAGTAATCGTAATGGTCTTCGGCAGACCTGTTACAAGGTCACGTCCACGAATTTCCATCGTTTCTACTTGTTCCAATGGCATAGCTGATCCAATATCCATCTTCAATTGCTCTGATGTACGCTCACCGATCATCAGATTGTATTGGCGTTTGATGTACTGGATAACGGATTCATCCATCTCGTCACCTGCTACACGAACCGAACGGCTCGTAACAATACCACCAAGAGAGATAACAGCCACTTCTGTTGTGCCGCCACCGATATCTACAACCATACTACCCGTTGGTTCCCATACAGGCAGATCTGCACCGATTGCAGCTGCAAAAGGCTCTTCAATTGTATAGGCTTCACGTGCTCCGGCCTGTTTGGTTGCATCTTCAACCGCACGTTGTTCTACTGCCGTGATCCCGGATGGTACACATACCATCACGTTTGGATGACGCTGGAACATGGAGCGTTGTTTCTGAGCTTCACGGATGAAATATTTGATCATCGTTGCCGTTGTATCAAAATCGGCAATAACGCCATCTTTCATTGGACGAATGGCACGAATGTTACCTGGTGTACGTCCAATCATTTTTTTGGCGGCTTCACCTACTGCCTCGATGCTATTTGTATCTGTCCGTATAGCGACAACCGAAGGTTCTCGCACCACAATTCCTTTTCCTCGTACATAAACCAACGTATTTGCTGTCCCCAAGTCAATACCCAAATCTTTCGTAAAACCACCAAACATAACATAATCTCCTTTTCTGCCTCATATAGCCGCTCCATCATGATCCAGAGCGTAATAATTTCATTCCCACGCAACACGTGGAGCTAATATTCGCATTTGTTTTTTTGCATTTGTAAAGTGAACCTATCTTTTACGGACAACGCCGTTAACATTCATAGGAAAACATCAACGCCAACCATTATATTATACTAAGCCCTTCTCCTTCAAACTTACGTACGTTCCATCTCCGATAATAATATGATCAAGCACGTCAATGCCAACAATAGCGCCTGCTTCAATCAGTCTCTTGGTTATTTGGATATCCTCTGGACTCGGCGTAGGATCACCACTCGGATGGTTGTGTGCGCACACAATCGATGCGCTGCTGCATTTGATGGCAGCCCGGAACACTTCACGTGGATGTACAATCGAAGCGTTAAGGCTGCCCATGGAGAGTGTTTCCTGAGCAATAATATGATTTTTACTATTCAGAAAGAGACACACAAAATGTTCTTTTTGCAAGTAACGCAATTGTTCCATCAGGATATCAGCTGCATCACGGGGTGTACGAATTGAAGTCGACTGTGTGAGTCTGCTCTTGGCAATCCGATGACCCAGCTCAATGCCAGCTTTCAATTGCACAGCCTTGGCATTGCCAATCCCTTTCATCGTGATCAGTTCTTCCAGACTCAAATCCATCAACGAGCGAATGCCACCCGCTTCGGCCAGAATCCGCTGTGCCATATGCACCGCGGATTCCTGTCTTGTGCCTGTTCGAAGTAAAATTGCCAGCAATTCAGCATGGCTTAAGGCGCCCGCCCCGTATTCCATCATGCGTTCTCTCGGGCGTTCTTCCTGGGGGATGTCGCGCATCATGTATTGAGGCGACTCCATAAGTTCCCTCTTTTCATTTCACAACATTTGGCTTCATTCATGTTCGTGGCAACACATGTACGCCGAACCCGTCCAACATATCACTTAGCAAAGATAGCGGCAAGCCAACTACATTAAAATAACATCCTTCAATGCGATCGATCAGTGAAGCACCAATGCCCTGAATGGCATATGATCCTGCCTTGTCTGAAGGCTCACCTGTCTGCACATAAGCACGGATGGTTGCATCCGACAGCTCTTTCATTGTTACATCGGTCTGGCGGTAATGAACTAACGACTGTCCATTGCCCGCATCAATACAAGCAACGCCCGTAAACACCCGATGTACGCGGCCCTGCAGCCGGGATAACATACGTTCAGCATCCGCTTCGTCTACAGGTTTGCCTAGAATCTCACCATCCAGAACAACAACGGTGTCACTACCAACAATAATGGCTTCCTGCTCGCGGCCTTCAAGCCCGCGATACACGGCAAGCGCCTTGCGCAAAGCAAGCTCCTGCACCGTCTGTTCAGGTGTCCACTCTGGTGGTGTATCTTCATTGGCATGACTTGGTATTACATCAAACGCTAGGTGGAGTGATGCGATCAGTTCTTTGCGCCGAGGCGATGTGGAGGCCAGAATAATAGGGCGCTGTTGTGTGTTATCCAAAATGAACGGCTCCTTATGCCACGGCAACATCCTGTCCGGATCACGATAATAGATGTCACTGGTTTAATTTTTTTCGTCATAACTCGTCATTCTCCTACAGTCTGCGATAAAGCCACACAGCGGCAATCATACCGATCAGACTCAGAAGGCTCATTTGAAATTGAAGTGAAATATCATAACTGATAATATCCAGATCAGCCTGTGGCGACCAACGTATGGTCGTGGCTTTCGTAAGAAAGGCTACTGCCTTTACAGGCTGCAGTGCCTTGGCGATCCACGCTCCGGCCATCCAGCCGAGCAGCAGAAACAGCAATAACATGCCGAAGTTTTTTTTCATCGGTAATCTTCCCTCGCCATTTTTTGACACCCACATTATTATACGGGGTTTTGTACGTCAATACAAACACAAATCCGGCAAGGGGAACTATTTCCAGTTCCTTGCCGGATGGGTATTTCCAAGCGTTGTTATGGGAAAGAGCATGTTACTGCTTTATCGCTTCAAGCCATTTTTTCTGCTGCAGTACATATTCCATCAGATCGGACTGCACGGACCACATGTGCACATCATCCGGGTTTTTGTTGTACTCTGCGATAGCCGTAATTGCACTGTTCATTGATTTCTCCATTCCACCAATAAGAGGTTGTACATCTGCGGTCAGGCCAGGTGTAAGACTATTCAATCCGGTCAGCCATGACTGGTGCTTATTTTGAAGCGCGGTCATCGTTTCTGTAGAGACTGCTGCCGGAGCAGACTGTCCCAGCTGCTGAATGGACAAGGTAGATAATTGTTCGACCAGTGCAGAACTGTTTGTGAAGAAAAGCTGCACATCCTCTTGCTTGCCACCGAATATAGCCGGATTGATCTCAGGGTTCACGATCTCCTTGACGTATAGCTCAACTCCCTGGGCTTTTAACCTGGAGCTAAGTAGCTTGGCCTCTTCACGATCAGCCGAAATGCCTGCATATACTCGATTGCCATCTTCAGGATCATAACCTGCGGCTATACCTGCCTGAGCGAGCTCAAGCTTGGCCTGCTCAGCACGTTCAGGAGAACTAAATACACCGTATTGAAGTGCATAATACGTGCTGCCAGTCGTAGCTGTCTGAAGTTGCTGTTCTGTACCTGCAGTCCCCTCCTGACCCGTCACAGTGGAAACTGCCTGATTGACGGGAAGAAGATCGCCTGGCTTGACGGCTCCTTCTTTATTGAAAAATGAAAGAATAACCATGCCGAATAGTGCTCCCGTAACAAGTGCCCCAGTGACAGAACCAATCATTTTCCATCCCCTTGGAGGGCGATTGCGTTTATAGGAATAGTTCTCCGAATCTGCAAGCCAGTCGTGGCCCTGATCATCATGTGTATTGGACAGATCACGACGCTCTTCCTCCGCATTATCGGTGTGATTAACATAACCGGAACCGGAACGGTTCCCAAAATAATGGGTCTCATCCAAGTTCAAGTTCGAATCATGACTCACCCGCTCGTCAGGTTCAGGTACAGTAGAGCTTGTCAGCACCGTCTCTCCCCAGTCTCCGGGGATATCCTCAGGCGTCCATGATGGGGTTGTATCCATCTGCTTAGGCGTTAGCGGTTGATTATGCGGTAATTCTTCACTTAACGTCACCAATGGACTGGACCCGGATATCCTCTTGTTCTCAGGCTTGTCCGACTCATGATCTCCGAAGCGAAACGTCATTCTAGCATTGCTCACCCGTACCCTCTCCTTTGTCCCATTTATAACAGCTATATGCAGAGACTGGAGGTTACATTCCATATAACGCAAAAAAAACGCCTGCTTCGTATCGAAGACAGGCGATTTCTCAATTGATTTATTTCAAACCTTTGGCAAGTGTATCGCCGACTTTCCAAATATCCCCTGCACCCATCGTAATCACAAGATCTCCTGGCTGCAGACGATGCTGCAGATCAGCTACCACTTCTTCTTTTGTAGGAAGGTAACGTGCAGAAGCATTACTGTTTTGAACGATCAGTTCAACCAGTCTGGCTGAGGTTACCCCTTCGATCTGTTTTTCGCCCGCAGGAGAATAGATATCCGTAATAAGCACTTCATCCGCTTCTGCGAAAGCACGACTGAACGCATCCAGCAGGAAGAACGTCCGCGTATAACGCTGTGGCTGGAATACCGCAATAATACGTTTGCCCGTTGCTTTGGCGGCACTAATGGTAGCTTCAATCTCAGTCGGGTGATGAGCATAATCATCGATGATCAGCATATCACGCGCCTCACCCAATACCTGGAATCTGCGTTTGGCTCCGTGGAATTGGATGATGGCTGCTACAATCTTCTCAAATGGAATGCCCGCTTCCAAACAGGTAATCACAGTAGCCATTGCATTATAAACGTTATGCTTACCCGGCACTGATAATTCCACCGTGCCCATAGCAGCACCCTGATGATTCATCGTAAAGGAGATACGGCGATCGCCCAGTACAATATCCGTTGCCGTATAATCTGCAGCACGATCAATACCATAGGTTGTAATCCGTGACTTGAGTTCTGGCAAAATCGCTTGAACATTCTCGTCGTCAGAACACACAATCGCTGTTCCTTCCGGACGAATCTGGCTCAGGAACTGCACATAAGCCCTTTTGAGCTCCTCAAAATCACTGTTGTAATTCTCCAGATGATCTGCCTCAATATTGGTTACAATACCGAGCCATGGATGGTACTGCAAAAACGAACCATCGCTCTCGTCCGCTTCAGCGACTACCCAATCGCCTTGACCAGCCTTCGCGTTGGTACCCACATTCATGATTTCTCCGCCAATAATGTATGTCGGATCTGTATCACATTTATCCATAACAAGTGCAATCATGGATGAAGTGGTTGTTTTACCATGAGCCCCAGCTACAGCCACACCTTTACGTTCGTTCAACAAACGTGCAAGCATCTGGGAACGATGCAGAATCGGAATGTTCAGCTCTGCAGCTGCTACCCGTTCCACATTATCAGCAGGCGCTGCCGTAGAGTAGACAACAAGGTCTGCTCCAGTGACGTGCTCTGCCGTATGTCCGATATATATTTTCGCTCCCTTGGCTGCCAACTTCTCGGTCAACTCCTGTGAAGCGACATCCGATCCGGTAACGGTGTATCCCATTTCCAACATAACTCTTGCGATGGCACTCATGCCATATCCGCCAATCCCTATAAAATGAACGTGTTCCGATGTATTTAACAAAACTTTCACCAACCTTTTTCAGAATCGGTTTGATGCAAAAGGGCTGCCCGCACATCCGCAATCAGGTACAGTGTGCCGGAGACCACCCCCAGATCTTCCGCTTCCGTCCGTGACTTCAATAGATCAAGTGCCTTTGCCCATTCGGGCTCGACGATGATTTCCAGTTCCTGCTTCGCAATGGCGGGACGTACCCGTTCGACAATCTGCAGCAATTCGGCTGCATCCATTTTGCGTCGGAAATCTGGCTCGGTCAGGATCAGCGTATCCACTAGTGGCAGTATATGCTGCAAATACGCTTCGTGATGCTTATTTGCCAACATACCCATCATCAAAATTAACTTGTTGTGCGGATAGACATCCATAATGCTCTTGGCCAGTGACTCTGCCCCTTCTGGATTATGTGCTCCATCAAGCACAATTCGGGGTTCATCGACGACTTTTTCGAATCTTCCTGCCCAGAAAGCATTCTCCAGTCCAAGTGCAATATCGTTGTCATCCAGCATAAATGCCATGTATTGTCTAAGCAATTCAAGCACCATAAGTGCGGCCGCTGCATTGTCACATTGATGTGAGCCCTGCATACGTATGCGAACGTCCAGGTCACGAAACGGGCCTGTAAAATGAAAAGATTGTCCGTTCTCATTGCTGTCCAGTCTATGATAAGAGAATTGATCTCCAGCCAAATACACGCTTGATTGAAGCTGCTGTGCTTTCTCCTGAATCACCTTCACAGCTTCGGGTTGAGTCGCGCATGTCACAACGGGTACTCCCGGCTTGATAATACCTGCCTTTTCTCCAGCAATCTGCTCAATCGTATCTCCAAGCACATCCGTATGATCCATACCAATGTTGGTGATGACGGACACAACAGGTGCGACAATATTCGTTACGTCCATCCTTCCCCCTAGCCCCGTCTCCCATACCACAACGTCAGGGTAACACTCCTCTGCATAGTACAGAAGCGCCAGAGCCGTGGACACCTCAAACATCGTGGGTGATCCAAGCGGAGTGGAGGCCATTTCCATGACCAGTGGATGTAATCGATTCGAGAGCTTAAGCAGGATTTCTTCAGGAATATCCTCACCGTTGTATTGAAAACGGTTTGTAAACTTGGTGATATAAGGCGAAGTAAAGGTACCCACATCATATCCAGCCTGAAGAAGCACTGACGTCAAAAAAGCGCAAGTCGAACCTTTGCCGTTCGTTCCCGCGACATGAATAAATTTGAGACGTTGGTGTGGGTTGCCTAACATGGACATCAGACTCTCGATTCGTTCCAATCCAGGTCGGATGCCAAAAGGAATAAGGCCATTGATCCAGTCCACGGCCTCGTTATACGTAAGTAAAGGAGCTGCTGCATCTGTCCCGTCTAATTCCGTCATCTGATTCACCTTCGGTCCCGAGTTTGAGTGAAAAAAGCGGCCGGATGGCATAATGGCTCTCCATCCGACCCAAATATATTAACCTTTAAGTTCCTTGATTCGTGCAATCACTTTATCCCGTTTATCGGAATAATCGGCTTGCTTGGCGCGCTCTTCCTCAATAACTTTGGCAGGAGCTTTGGCAACAAAGCCTTCGTTCGCCAGCTTTTTCTCTACACGGAGAACTTCGCCCTCAAGGTTCTCCAACTCTTTCTCCAAACGAGCCACTTCCTGCTCGATATCAATAAGACCTGCGAGCGGCAAGTATAGTTCTGCCCCCGTAATGATCGCAGTCATTGCCTTGTCCGGTGAGTTTAAATCCAGCCCACTATCGAACTCGGACGTATTACAGAAACGTTTGATGTAGTGACTGTTACGCTCAATGATGCTGGACGTCTCAGCACTATTTGCTTTGACCATCAACTCGATCTTTTTGCTCATCGGCACGTTCACTTCTGCACGAATGTTTCGAACTGCACGAATGGTATCCATGAGCAGGTTCATCTCGGCAACAGCCTCTGGGTTCTCAAGAGCAGGATCATATACCGGCCATGATGCCAGCGTAATCGTCTCACCTTCATGCGGCAGATGCTGCCAGATCTCTTCGGAGATGTATGGCATAAACGGATGAATCAGGCGCATGGTCTGATCCAGCACATAAGCAAGCACGGATTGTGTTTTCTTCTTGGCAACCGGATCTTCCCCATAGAAGGACAGCTTAGCAAACTCAATGTACCAGTCACACAGGTCATCCCAGATAAAGTTATACAACACACGACCCGTTTCCCCAAATTCATACGCTTCGATTAGACGCGTAATATCGCGGGAAGTTTCGTTCAGACGGTGCAAAATCCAATAATCCGCTGTACCAAGCTCTCCACTGATGTCACGTTCCTCATAGGTGAATCCTTCCAGATTCATCAATGCAAAGCGCGAAGCATTCCAGATCTTGTTGGCGAAATTACGAGCCTGCTCCACCCGTTCCCAACGGAAACGCAGATCCTGACCTGGCGTGCTGCTGGTTGAGATCATGTAACGCATTGCATCTGCGCCGTATTTCTCAATCACATCCAGCGGGTCTACACCGTTGCCCAATGATTTGGACATTTTGCGTCCATCTGCGTCACGAACAAGACCATGCATCAGTACATCCTTGAACGGAATCTCATCGGTGAATTCCAATGCAGTGAAAATCATACGTGCAACCCAGAAATATATGATGTCATACCCTGTCACAAGTACACTTGTCGGATAATAACGTTGCAGATCTTCCGTATCTTCCGGCCAGCCTAGTGTGGAGAAAGGCCATAATCCGGAGCTAAACCATGTATCCAGAACGTCTTCATCCTGTCTGAGCTTGCGTCCAGCATACTCTGGCAGCGTTGTTGGATCTTCAGCAGATACGATGATTTCACCCGTTTCCTCATCATACCAGGCAGGAATACGATGTCCCCACCACAGTTGACGGGAAATACACCAGTCACGAACGTTCTCGATCCAGTTCAGATAGGTTTTCTCAAAACGGTCTGGAACAAAATTAACCCCTTCGCCGCTCTGTTGTTTCTTGATCGCTCTCTCTGCAAGTGGCTTCATCTCAACAAACCACTGAGTAGAGAGATACGGCTCAACAACAGCTCCGGTACGTTCACTGTGTCCAACCTGATGCGTGTGATCCTCAATATTGATCAATACGCCCTGCTCTTTCAAGTCTGCAACAATCTGCTTGCGGCAGTCACTGCGATCCAGTCCCTGATACTTGCCAGCCTCAGCATTCATTGTACCGCTCTCATCCATTACAGTAATTTGAGGCAGATCATGACGAAGACCTACTTCAAAGTCATTTGGATCATGCGCAGGCGTGATTTTAACTGCACCACTTCCGAACTCTTTATCCACATAATCATCAGCGATAATTGGAATTTCGCGTCCAATGATTGGCAGTACAAGTACTTTACCAATCATATCTGCATAACGCTCATCCTTCGGATGTACAGCAACCGCTGTATCACCCAGCATCGTTTCAGGACGCGTTGTTGCCACGGTAACGTAGCCACTTCCGTCTTTGAGTGGGTAACGCAGATGGTACAAGTGACCCTGAACCTCTTTATATTCAACCTCAATGTCGGACAGAGCTGTCCGGTTCACCGGGTCCCAGTTAATGATGCGTTTCCCTCGGTAAATAAGGCCTTTTTCATACAGTTGAACAAATACTTTGCGAACCGCTTGGGACAGACCTTCATCCAGCGTAAAACGTTCACGTGAGTAGTCAAGCGACAATCCCATTTTGCCCCATTGCTGACGAATGGTAGTGGCATATTGATCTTTCCAGT
Organism: Paenibacillus sp. FSL R5-0701; assembly: GCF_037973995.1. Taxonomy (NCBI): domain Bacteria; kingdom Bacillati; phylum Bacillota; class Bacilli; order Caryophanales; family Paenibacillaceae; genus Paenibacillus; species Paenibacillus sp. FSL R5-0701. The sequence continues at coordinate 5,511,659 of NZ_CP150230.1, forward strand.
CCCATACTTTCTCCAGAAACTTCTCACGTCCCAGATCATAACGAGTCAGACCTTCTTCACGCAGCTTCTGCTCCACTTTGGTTTGGGTTGCAATACCTGCATGGTCGGAACCCGGAAGCCACAGTGCATCATAACCTTGCATCCGTTTGGTGCGGATCAGAATATCCTGCAGTGTAAAATCGAGCGCATGCCCAATGTGCAGCATCCCGGTCACATTTGGGGGCGGAATTACAATTGTATACGGCTCGGCATCTTTACGTTGACCGGCTTTGAAATATCCACGCTCCATCCAGGTGGCGTACCATTTATCCTCTGCCGCCTTAGGATCGTAAGTGGTCGGCATTTCTGTTGCAGCTGATTTTTTTTCCTCAGACATGTGTCATTCCTCCGTTACTTCATCATCTTCGCCAAAAAAAACAAAAAAAACCTTTCATCCATCAAAGGACGAAAGGTTAGCTTTCGCGGTACCACCTTTGTTTCACGCCGACAGCAAGATAGACTTCACCCTCTGTACATGACGTGACACTTCAAGCAGATAACGGCTGCTACCGGCCCATCCTACCTCAGAAATAAATGACGATAGATCTCATTCATCCCTTGTATTCAAACAGGCAACTCCCGGGCGACTTCGATCAGTTGGTTCCTGCGGAATCTCACAGCGTTGCAATTCCACTCTCTGAAAGGTCATACTGTCTACTACTCCCGTTCCACGTTGTTCTTCAAAAAACCTACACACATCATACCTTGCTCGTGCGCGATAGTCAACCTGACAACAGCGGATAAAGAGCGCTGGAATGCAGGTTTAGGACGAATCATGCAAAAACCCGCAATCCTCAAGGGGATCACGGGTCGTAACGAAGGCTTTAACTGCGGATTAAGGGATGTACAATATCTGACCTTCTTCCACAACCTGCTCAGATAATCGGTTATACAACTGAAGTTCCCTCGTGCTCAATTGATAACGATCTGCAATGGCATCCAGTGTATCTTCTCGCTGAACAATGCACAGTTTCACCTTGCGGAATGGGGTCTGGTCCACGATTGTTCCCAGGAACAGGTTCTTCCATTCCACATCATCAGCTGGATATGTTTCTTCCTGTACCACCCCCGCAGGAACCTCATCACCTCGCTCCACTTCAGCATCGCGTGCCGCTCTGCCCGAGGATAACAAGGAAGAGATACCTACGCCCTCTTCTTGCCGTGGTGCGGATTCTTTTTTGCTGCCAAAAGCAACCTTCAGCTCCGGCTTGTCTTCCGTCTCAGCCACAGGTTCAGGAACAAATGCTTCGTTCTGTACGAACTCGTCTACCCCAGTCGCTTCAAAAGACGGCCGGTCTTCCTCCGCGTTGCCTGGTTCGGACGAAGCAAATACACCTTGCCAGTTCTCCGCCTGTGATTCGCCCGGGACATCGGCAACCGCCTGATTCTCCTGCTGAGGTACAGATCTCGCTGATTCGAAGTGCCATACCTCTGGTGCGTCCGGTACATCCCGTGCTGCCAACTCATTAGATGATTGAGCAGTAGGCTCTGAGACTGCTTGATCTGCACTTCTCGAGTTCGCAGGCAATACATCCACGGAAGGCTCGGACCAACCCGAAGACTCGTCTTCCAGGGGCAGCAATGGTTCCGACTCAGGGTAAGAAGCTAACCGATCAGCAGTCTCAGCCATAAATGACGAGATCGGAGAAGGTTCGCTATATTGCTCATTAGATGCCAATTCATCTGCATTCGCCGTCAGAGATGCGGGATCTTCGTTTGCATCAGGTTGTCTGTTTTCGTTAGCGTACTCCGCACTTTGCTCCTCGGATTGAAGTGGCTCGGCCAATGACGAATTCGCATATTCCTGCTGCGATTCTTCGCTATTCCCTAATTTCTCTTCCCTTGTGGACAGGTCAGCGAATTCAGGAGCACCATATGCAAGTTCTGCTGCATTTGCAAGTCTCTCTTCCTCACTCCGCTGGAGCAGGTACTCTTGTGCAAATGTGTTGGGGTCGCTGCCTGTCTGGGCTGCTTCATCGGAACGGTTGGATTGCTGAGCATCAGGCGAATGAACAACTGTAAACTCATCTGCTGACCACACTTGTGGCTCTTCAACAGGAAAACCTTCGATGCCTCGCAGCGACAATACGCCTGTAATGTTCAGACTGCGATTGGATAACAGATCCACGTCAAAATTTTCGATCTCGATGGAAATATCCTCAATTGATCTGACCCGGTTCAGCGGTACTGTGATCTCCACGGGAATGAAATGTTTGAGCTCCTCTGAAGCCTCATTTTCTCCTCTGTAAGCACCTGTAAGTAAAAGATGCCCTCTTAACGTGGCATGATCATCCTGCCCTATGACTTGAATGCGCGGGTATAGTTCAATCTCCTCCAATTCCTCAATCGCAGGGACTCCCTCAGACAAATGAACGCGCTCATAAATATCGAACCGTAAACCATAAGGTTGATTCAACAAAGGTGGCGTCCTCCTTTCGGCATATGTTCACCATGATCCTTCTCATGGGACTGATCCATGGTCCAAATCCTTCGTTACCCCATCTATATGCCTTGAATGAGGGGAGCATGCCACCTTTTGAAAAACCTTGCTATATATGTTCAACTCATGGTTATTTACACTGTCACTCCAATGACAGAATAACCTTCCGATCACTGTTATCCCCAGATTCTTTTCATTCCTTTTTATTAAGGGAAAATCCGGGGATAGCTTATGCTTCCGAAGCAGCTTTCTTTCAGAAAGCTTTTAGGTGAACGCTTTGCTTCTTCCGGTTGTTTCTGTCCTCTCTGTTTTCGTGTAACCAGTTAGTCGAACTTATATAGTGTATTAATAATTTTGACGCTCTCGCTCTGCCAATTGTGTGAAGTCGGATGGCCAAGGGTCGTTCACTTCAATCATCGCTCCGGTTAACGGATGACTAAACTTAAGCATCTCTCCGTGAAGTGCTTGTCGTCCAATGGCATCCGCTCTACCTCCATACAACGCATCACCAATAAGCGGATGTCCCGCGTAACTCAGGTGTACACGAATTTGGTGTGTGCGTCCTGTATCCAGCTTTAATCGTACAAGGGTTGCTCGTTCCCACACTTCGACGATCTCCACATGAGTAACCGCTTCCTGTCCACCTTCGGAGACACGCCTGCGTTGTTTGTGATGTCTATCCTTGCCAATCGGAGCATCAATTTTGTGGAGTTCAAGGGGAATTTGTCCACCTGCAATAGCTACATAATGGCGACCAATCTCTTTACGACGCATCGCTTCATCCAGTTTGGCGAGGGCAAAAGCATTTTTGGCATATAGGACAGGTCCCGTTGTATCCTCATCCAGTCGATGAACATGGCGTACGCTCGCCTGGATTCCGTTCATTTCATAATAGGAGGCAACCACATGATCCAGCGTGATGGCCTGATCAACACGGCTTCCATCCGGATGCAGTTTCATGCCTGCCGGTTTGTGCATAACCAGACAGAAATCATCCTCATACAATACATCCACATCAGCCCAGCGTGGCTCAACATCGATTGGCTGGGACGCAAAAAGGGCCAGCCGAAGCCGGTCCCCTGCAAGTTGTATTCCTTGGTTTGCTTTTAACTGACGAAGCAGTTTCTCTGGAAACTGAAGTTCAGACAATAGCCATTGCTCTGCAGCCATCGGTTTGTCCGAACTGCCTGTTACGGCTTTTCCTGGCATCAGCTCAAGCCATTCCCCGCGGCGTTTCCAACTTTTGATGGTCATAACGATTGAAGAGCTTTACGATTCGCCTCAATCGTATCGTCAATATCCTGCTCTGTGTGCACACCAGAGACAAACATGCCTTCGTATTGCGAAGGCGCAACACTCACACCTTGATCAATCATGGCCGCAAAATAACGACGGAATTGATCCAGATTACTTTCTTTGGCAATATCATAATTGGTTACGGGAACGGCACTGAAGAATGGACAAACCATGGAACCGACACGGTTAATGGTTATCGCAATACCCGTCTCCACTGCATTTTTCTCTAATCCGGCTTGCAGACGTGCAGACAATGTCTCCAGACGGTCATAGACCTCTGGTTTTAACAATTTGAGTGTGGTATATCCTGCTGCCATAGCCAGCGGATTTCCGCTCAATGTACCCGCCTGATAGATCGGTCCTGTAGGAGCAATCTGTTCCATCAGATCCCGGCGACCACCATAAGCACCAACCGGGAGTCCGCCACCGATAACTTTACCCAGACAAGTTAGGTCAGGTGTAACCCCATACCGTCCCTGAGCACAGTTCAACCCTACGCGGAAACCAGTCATGACTTCGTCAAAAATAAGCAAACTGCCATATTGGGTCGTCAAACTGCGCAGTCCCTCAAGGAAACCGGAAGCCGGCGGTACAACCCCCATGTTACCCGCCACAGGTTCCACAATAACAGCGGCCAATTCTTCACCATAACGTTCAAAAGCAAGCTTCACGGACTCCAGATCGTTATAAGGTACCGTAATTGTATTCACAGCTACACCTTCAGGTACACCTGGACTGTCCGGCAGACCCAGTGTTGCAACACCTGAACCCGCCTTGATCAGCAAACTGTCCGCATGTCCATGATATGATCCTTCAAACTTCAGAATTTTACTGCGTCCGGTTACCCCGCGTGCCAGTCGAATGGCACTCATCGTTGCTTCCGTACCGGAATTAACCATCCGCACGATATCGATAGAAGGTACACGCTCACAGACCAGTTTTGCCATCTCGGTCTCCAACAAAGTCGGTGCACCAAAGCTTGTTCCTTTGAGGGCTGTTTCACGCAAAGCTTCTACAACGTCAGGGTGTGCATGTCCCATGATGAGTGGGCCCCACGATCCCACATAGTCAATAAAAACATTGCCATCAATATCGTAGATTTTGGACCCTTCACCGCGTTCTGCATAGATCGGAGTAAGTCCCACCGATTTGAATGCGCGTACAGGGCTGTTCACACCCCCGGGTATGTACTGCTTCGCTTCCTCAAACGCGCTGCGTGAGCGCTCATCTTTGCGACGATTACCTTGTTGTGCAGTCATGAATATCCTCCTTAATGTAATTTATTTTATTTCTCAGCCAACCATCGTGAAGCGTCTTTTCCGTAGTAGGTAATGATCATATCTGCACCTGCGCGTTTCATGCTGAGCAGGATTTCCATGGCAACTTTTTTCTCTTCGATCCAGCCTTGAATCGCGGCTGCCTTCACCATGGCATACTCGCCACTTACATTATAGGCAACAAGCGGAAGATCAAATTGATCCTTAATCGTGCGCATAACATCCAGATAGGAAAGGGATGGTTTTACCATCAACATATCCGCTCCTTCGAGCACATCCGTCTCTGCTTCACGCAAGGCTTCACGCGCGTTCGCCGGGTCCATCTGATACGACTTGCGGTCTCCGAATTGTGGTGTGGAATCCGCTGCTTCACGGAATGGACCATAAAATGCGGATGCATATTTAACAGAGTAAGACATAATCGGAATATGACTGAATCCATTCTCATCCAGTCCCGCGCGGATCGCTTGTACAAATCCATCCATCATGTTGGATGGTGCAATAATGTCCGCTCCTGCTTTGGCTTGAGACACTGCCGTTTGCACGAGCAGATCCAGTGATTCATCATTTAATACATCTCCGCAGATGTGGCCGTCAATCTCCACGGTGTGCACCATACCGCAGTGACCGTGATCCGTGAATTCACACAGACAAGTATCCGCAACAACCAGCAGTTCCGGGTACCAGGATTTGATCAATCTTGTCGCTTCCTGCACAATGCCATCTTCAGCGAAGCCAGATGAACCCACACTGTCCTTAGTCTCCGGAATACCGAACAATAACACGGCTGGAATTCCCAGCTCGGCAATTTCCGTTACTTCCTCCTGAAGCCGATCCAGCGAGAAGCGGAACACGCCAGGCATGGATTTAATTTCGGATTTTACATTTTCTCCATACGTCACATAGATCGGTTGAATAAAGTCATCCACGGTTAGATGGGTCTCTCTGACCATATTACGAATACCTGTGGATTGGCGTAAACGGCGATGCCGTACAATTGGAAAACTCATACGAGTAAAACCTCCTTGAAAAAAGTTAAATAGAGCAAAAAGGGAAGCGCGCTGGTATCCTATCGAATTCAGCACGCTTCATATGTTGACATGATTACATGTGTATTAACTTCGAAGAGCGCCTTCTTTGGTGCCTGTCCGTTTCCAGTCGCATAGCACTGTGATCAAGCTATCCATCGTTGCTTCCTCTGCCATCAGTGTAACCTTTAGTCCAGCGGCTTCTGCCGTCTTCGCTGTAACAGGTCCGATACACGCAACCTCCACATCCTTCAATAAAGGTAATGGATCTTGCAACCCCATACGTTTCAACATACTCATGAAGTTGGTAACCGTCGATGAACTTGTAAAGGTCACCGCATGAATACCACCTTCTTCAAGCAACTTAAGCAATTCGTCATCATCCTCACCAGCGAGGATCGTATCGTAGATGATGGCTTCGGTGACCTGAAGTCCTCGTTCTCTCAACTGGTCCCGCAACCACGTACGTGCAAGATCACCGTGCGGAAGCAGTACTCTCTGACCTTCCTTCAGTTCACTTTCAAAAGTCTCAAGCATGCCTTCGGCCTGGAAAGGACCTTTGACAACCTCTGCAACGATCCCATGTTTGCGCAAGGCATCTGCTGTGGAAGGTCCTACGGCTGCAATTCTCGCTTGATGAATTGAGCGAATGTCCTTGCCTTCCTGTTCCAGATGGCGGAAGAAAAACTCCACGCCGTTCACACTTGTGAAAAACACCCAGTCGTAGGTGTTTAAAGCACTGAAGGCGTCTTTGACACTTTGCTGCGCAGATTCACTGGACGGCATGACCGTCTCAATGACCGGAAACTCATACGGTTCGCCGCCGAGTTCCTCAATGCGATTCACCAGTTCACTCGCCTGACTGCGAGCACGGGTTACCAGAATTCGTTTGCCAAACAGCGGCAGCGCTTCTGCCCATTTCAACTGTTCCCGCTGATTGACGACATCCCCCACCACAATAACTGCAGGCGGTTGAAAATTGGCTGCGAGCACTTTTGCTTCTATATCTTCAAGGGTGCCTATAAGGGTATCCTGTTCCGCTCGTGTTCCCCAACGAATCAGAGCTACCGGTGTTTGCGCTGGACGACCATGACGAATCAATTGTTCGCTGATATATCCAATTTTGGCAACCCCCATCATAAATACAAGTGTGCCCGTTGCATTCGTCACTTTATCCCAATGAATACTGCGATCAAGCTTGTCCGGACTCTCATGCCCCGTAATAATAGAGATGGAAGATGCATAGTCACGGTGAGTGACGGGAATTCCGGCATAAGCAGGTACACTTATAGCAGCGGTAACCCCAGGTACAATCTCAAACGGAATCCCGTTTTTGTGCAGCAAACCCGCCTCTTCGCCCACGCGTCCAAAGATAGTTGGATCGCCGCCCTTAAGCCGAACCACAACCTTGCCCTCAAGCGCCAGATCCACCAACAGTTGATTGATCTCTTCCTGTTTCATCGTATGCCGATCCGGGCGCTTGCCCACGTAAATCTTGACTGCGCCGGGTTTCATTTGTTTCAACAATCTCGGACTTGCCAAACGATCATAGACTACAGCATCGGCTTTACCGATGGATTCCCAACCTTTTACCGTAATCAGCTTTGCATCCCCAGGACCTGCCCCTACCAAAAAGACCTTTCCCACCATGTCTTCATCCCCTAACTTCTGCCAGTATCTGCTCTGCTCCCCGTTCGATCAATCTCCACGCCACTTCTTCACCCAGACGAACCGGGTCCTTGCCGATCATAGCTTCCTTAAGAATCAGTCCACCATCCGGCGTGCCGACCATACCTGTTAATTGTAACGTGTTTTCACCATTCAGGGAATCTGCATCTTGCTGAGGCACCCATACCGCATGAGCACCAATCGGAACCTGGCAACCCCCATTTAATACACTGAGAAAACGGCGTTCCGCCTGTACAGGAAATGCTGTCTCCGGATCATTATACAGCTGCAGTAAGTGCAACAGTTCCTCATCGTCTTCACGACATTCGATACCAAGCGCGCCTTGACCCACTGCCGGGAGGCAAGCTGTTTCCGTCAGATACTCTGTGATTCGGTCTTCCCAGCCCATACGGTACAATCCTGCAGCCGCCAGAATAATCGCATCGAACCCTTCGGTCTCCAGCTTCCGCAGACGGGAATCAATATTGCCGCGAATCGATTCCAATTGCAAATCTGGACGATAGGCCTTTAATTGGCTCGACCGGCGCAGACTGCTTGTTCCAACTCTAGCTCCTTCTGGCAGTTGATCCAGAGTTAGTCCACCATTAGAGATCAGCGCATCCCGTGGATCTGCACGACGGGGAATAGCCCCATTCGTTAATCCTTCGGGTAACTCGGAAGGCATATCCTTCATGCTATGCACAGCCATATCAATGGTACGATCAAGCATCGCTTGTTCAATCTCTTTGACAAACAAACCTTTGCCTCCGACTTTTGACAACGTTACATCCAGAATGAGATCTCCCTTGGTAACAATCTTATGTACTTCAAAGTCAAAAGCTAATCCTTCCCGCTCACAAATATCGCGTAAATCCTGAATGACATGGCCTGTCTGGGTTAGCGCAAGCGCGCTCTGTCTACTTCCAACTTTAATTGTACGCATATCTACACTTCCTCCTGATTACGGGATATCCAGTCCCCGATTTCTTCTTCGGTCCACCACCGAAAATGGCCTGTACGAATATCTTCTAATATGTGCATTTCAGTTAATTGCCGAAGCAACGTACTTCTGAGACTTGAAGATGACACGCGTGACTTCACCTCGGTCCTCATCTGGTGCAAAAACTCAAGGTAAGTCTCATACTCATCACCGAACTGTCGTTCGAGTGTGGCACGTATCTCCGCAGCTGCTGCCGGTCCCGCTCCTGCTGTGGATATCGCTATGCTTAATCTCCCACGCCTGACCACGCTTGGCGTAATAAAGCTGCTGTGCTCCGAAGACATTGCGTCATTCACCAATATGCCCACAGCCTCAGCATCCCGAACCACAGTTGAATTGACCTCTGAATGGTCAGTCGCTGCATATACGAGAAAGGCCCCCCGCAAATCTCCATTGCGGTAGGACCGGTCTATCCATTGAATTCGGGATTCATGATGCAGTTGTTGTAACACGGGAGTAAGCTCCGGACTAATGACCGTAATCTGTGCCTCAGCATGCAGCAATCCCTTAATTTTACGTTCGGCAACACGTCCACCACCAACCACGCAGCATTTCTTGCCTGAAGTATTCACAAATATCGGCGTGTAACGGTCCATCCCCTTCACTCTCCCGTCCAACGATGAAACGCTGAATACGCATTGGATAAAAAACTTATAATGACAAATCCGTACCCAATCAGTGTCCATCTTGCCATGATAATTGTAGAGAACTGTTTCCTTCTCTTGGATACGAAGTACCCCACATAGATGGCTATAGCAAGACCTGTCGCAATAACTTTAAGATCCAAGAGTAGAATCCAGCGTCTTTCCGCCACAATGGATAATACGGCAAGCATCACAGAAACGCCAAGGAGCGGTGTACCTATGAAATTAGCACCATCCATGTATTTGCCGATCACTTCCAGGCTTGGCATCCGTCGCATCGTATCATTCCACTTTTTTTTCTTCAACTTACGGTGCAGGAACAGATATAACATGGCAAATACCGTAGCAACGGTTAACGCCGCAAAACCAAGATTCGCCAAGGTAATATGCATAATGAGTAATCCATGTACCGTTTGCCAGTTATGCAGTGATATCTCTCCGGCCGTAAACCACAGTCGGTTTAATACCGTAACGGAAAAACCTACAACATTCAGCAACAAAATGACAAATTCAGAACGCTGAATGCGAGTCATGACGAGAGACATCAGCACAATACTGAATGAAAATATAAACAAAAAATCAAAGGTGGTGTAGATGGGGAAATGGCCTTCAGTCCACATGCGCAATATGACATGTGTCACCTGCAGTCCCCAAACAACGACAAGAAACCCTGTGCCTGTCCGCTTCGCCCCCGCATTGCGTCGAATGCAGTCCGAGAAATAGAACAGTAGGCTCAGGGCATACATATAGATTAGAGCTTCATAAACTTGTTCAGCAAGGGTCAAGCTGCCCACCCGCCTTATACGCCTGCCGGAGCATAAGCCGGCACGGGGTCTTGCCGGTTTTCGTTAAGGTGTGCGGGTGGTTTCGCCAGAGCTGTGGCATCACTCTGACTCACTTTTTCAGCGGCCATCTCTACTGAATCTTCCAGAGCGAAAATCTGAGTAAACATGCGCAGAGCTTCATCACCTTGCTTCGTGCCTGCCATTTCCTTAATCCGATTAATCGGATCTGTCGTCATTTGGTTCACAATACTCTTGGTCAAACGACGAATGACTTTACGTTGATGTTCATCGAGCTCAGGCAGTTTATTAAACAGGCTATCCATCGTTTCTTCATGAATGGAAACACCTTTTTCCTGCAAAGCGCGAATAACGGGACGAACACCCAACGTTTTGAGCCAATGGTAATAATCCTCCATCTCAAGCTCAATCATTCTCTCAATCTTAGCAGCTTCCACCTTACGCATCTCGAGGTTGCTCTCCACGATTCCTTCCAGATCATCAATGTCATAGAGAAATACGTTGGATAATTCACCAATCGCTGGGTCAATATCGCGTGGAACCGCAATATCAATCAGGAACAATGGGCGAGATTGACGACGCTTCATGCTCTCCCGTACCACTGCTGCATCCATGACATAACGTTCAGCTCCAGTGGAACTAATCACAATATCAATTTCATTAAGTCGATCTAACGCCTGTTCCATGGTACAAGGTGTGCCCCGGAACTTGGCTGCCAATTCTTCAGCTCTTGCGAGCGTACGGTTCGCCACGATGACCTCGGATGCCCCGTTGGCATAGAGATGTTTCACGGTTAGTTCACTCATCTTGCCAGCACCCAAAATGAGCACCTTCTTGTCTGTGAACATGCCAAATATCCTCTTACCGAGTTCAACAGCAGCATAACTGACAGATACGGCGCTCTCCCCGATGGAAGTCTCCGAATGTGCCCGTTTACCCAACGTAACGGCTTGTTTAAATAACTTATTAAACCAGGTACCTGTTGATTTCTCTTCCTGCGCTTTAAGAAAAGCCTGTTTCACCTGTCCAAGAATCTGAGTCTCACCAATGACCATGGAATCTAGTCCGCAGATGACACGGAACAAATGGCGCATAGCTTGATCATCTTCATATATATATAAGTGTTGCGTAAATTCTTCCCGTGGTACATTAAACCATTGTTCCATAAATGTTCGAATAAAATAACCACACATGTGAAGACGGTCCACCACAACATACAACTCGGTACGGTTACATGTGGCTACGATTACACCTTCCAATACACTCTTGGTCAGCTTGAGCTGCTGCAGCGCTTCAGACAAATCCTTTTCTGCAAATGTGAATCGTTCCCTAACCTCTACAGGCGCCGTGCGATAATTCAAACCAACGACAACGATGTGCATTGCAAGTTCACCTGCCTAATAAATTTCCAATCAAAGTGCTTACTGCATATGTCTATCCATTTATGATTGACAAGGTTAATTATATCACACATCATAGCCGTGACCGGGTCATTTTTATGAAATGTTTATGAAATCACCATGTTCATCATCATATGCACTGTCATTTATTGTAGTGTCTCACCAAAGTTCACCGTTATGCGTTAAAAAGTGTCGATTATGAATATTCATAACGATACGCATATTAAAACAAATAGCCATGGAATTATTCCATGGCTATTAGAGTTTGGGAGGTTATGTGTCCCTCCCGATATGTGAACATTGTGTATGCAATATACTTTTTATTTAAACCCGTTCCGTCTGGTTGTTCATCTCTGGTGTTTCAACTTGCAATTCGCCCAATCCACGTATCAACTTCTTTGCATACGTTTTTTCAGGCTTTAATACGGATACCAGGTAGTCAATAGCAAGCTGTGGATCTACGGTCTCCCCACAAGTGTAACAATCAATCGCTGCAAAACCTCTCTCAGGATACGTATGAATGGAGAGATGGCTCTCAGACAATAGTACAAGTACGGTCGCTCCCTGTGGGTCAAACTGCTTGGACTGCACGGACATTACTGTCGCGCCACATGCCTCCGCTGCTTCAACCATTTGGGCTTCCAGATACTCTGCATTGTTCAGTAGATTAAAGTCGACACCCCAAGTATCAACAGCAACGTGTCTTCCGAAAGTTGAATATTCCATCCTTCGGTTCCCCCTTCCTAGGAATAAAATGTTTGAAAAAATTTCATCCGCTAGGACCTACGTCATTCACTTCCCGAGGGAAAAATCTCTCGCAACATATAATGTCCTGAGTGAATCCTGGTTCCTATATTGTTTTCAACGAGATTAAAAATAACATTGAATCAGAGTGAAATCAACCCTTTTCCAGAAGATTGTAAAATAAATATGTTCAATTCGGAATATTTGATCTCACATCAAAAATCCCCCTGAAACCTCCACATTGGCGAGTGCCACTGCCCGGAAGATACAAGGGAATTCATTATATACATATATCGTTTATAAACATACAATTTTAAGTTAATAAGCTTCAAGCTCAAACAACCGTTTTTGATGACGAGCAAGGGTCTCATCAATCTGATGGAGCTGCTCAGCAGTCGCATCTTTTCTAGTGTCCAGCAGTGAATCGATCTCGGCATACACACGGTTGATTTCGCGTTCTACATCTCTGGCCTGGAACAGATGTTGCAATTCAAGCAACGTATTTTTGTATTCATAGATCACTCGGGTGTTCTCCCCGGTCTTCTCCACAATTTTGTGGACAGTGCCTTGAGCATAAACATACGTCATGGTGAACCCTTTATAGATCCGATGAACGACCCCGTCACCTTTAAAAGTCACAAAGAGCTTCCGGACAACATTGGTCAGATGCAGATTCACCAGGCGGCAAGATAACTCACAGATATAGAACCCTTCTATGCGGTCAAAAGGGAAATGCACTTCTTCTCCACTTACATCCCCTAGCACAACCTCCTGACAACCATTGTCCAACACCTTAACCCGATGATGAAGCCTGCCGTCTTCTGTCATGCGCAAAAACTGATGCATCTGGGGTTCTGACAATTTCATAGTGGCCTTAACATACTCTGTGGCTAACCGCTGAGCCATACAAATCCCTCAATTCTTTCCCGATTGTTTTGTCTTCCTGCACATGTAGCAGTCATCTCAAAATTCTTCAGGCCGGCTAAGCCGGTATGTTTGGTACTGTTGGCAATATGCACCTATGCTCATTATACACTACCCTAACGTTATATTTCTCCAGAGCCAGATGATGAATTCTCACGAAATCCCATAAAAAACCGGATTAATCTGGATCTCATCAAAGATTCACTTAGCATGCTCACTTTCCTGCACTAAAACGGTATACTATCTCGGTTATCCGTTAATTCCGTTGGTTTCTTCCTCATCAGAAGCACCCTCTGCATCCAGCACTGGTGCATACTTATCTATGCGGGCATGGCGGGTAATGATGTCCCATAACTCTTCTTTCCCCAATCCCTCTTCGGATGAAAACGGCACAAACAAATCCCCTGAACGAAGACCCAGTGATTCCTTAATGACTTTGATATATTTGGCTCTGCGTGTTTTTGGAATCTTGTCCATCTTGGTTGCTACAACAACCAAAGGCAGTCCATTATGACGAAGCCATTCGTTCATCATCTTGTCCTCTTTGGACGGTTCATGTCTCATATCCACCATCTGCATAACCAGTTTCAATTCTTCGCGTCCCAACAAGTATTTCTCCATCATTTTACCCCAGGCAAAGCGCTGCTCTTTGGAAACTTTAGCGTAGCCATATCCCGGGAAATCGACGAAGTAGAGATCCTGATTAATTTTATAATAGTTGAGTTGCTGTGTCTTACCCGGTGTTGAGCTCGTCCGAGCCAAATTTTTACGATTGATCAAACGGTTGATCAGGGAAGATTTCCCCACATTGGAGCGTCCCGCCAAAGCAATCTCTGGCAGACCGTCATCGGGGTATTGTTCAGGCCGAACGGCACTGATAATAAATTCAGATTGATTTACTTTCATATTGTATCTTTCCTCTCTTGAACGCCTGTGCTTGCATCACCTGTTGAAGGTATTATGCCATGGATTGTTCTATCATACCAAAAAAACCGTTCCAGCGGACGCCGAAGCCTCCGCAGAACGGTCTACTCTTCATACGAACCTTTCGGATGTGTGGATTACAGGTTAATGCCTGTCTGCTCCACAAGTGCATGCTGCAATACCTGATCCATATGGGCTACAGGTACAAACTCCACATCTTCCTTGATGCTGTCTGGAATGTCACGCAGGTCCCGTTCGTTATCCTTAGGCAATAATATTTTTTTATAACCGGCACGATGGGCTGCCAGTGATTTCTCTTTCAGACCACCAATCGGCAGTACACGTCCACGCAGTGTTATTTCACCAGTCATCGCGATATCCTTGGACACATGTTTGTTTGTTAAGGCTGAGATTAACGCTGTTGCCATCGTAATCCCAGCAGATGGACCATCCTTCGGAATCGCTCCTTCCGGAACGTGAATATGGATATCGTTCTTCTCATGGAAGTCAGGCGAAATTCCAAGCTGTGTAGCTTTGGAACGGGTGTAACTGAATGCGGCTTGTGCCGATTCCTTCATGACATCCCCCAGTTTACCTGTGAGAGTCAATTTACCTGTTCCAGGCACAACAGTCACTTCAATGATAAGGGTATCTCCACCCACTTCAGTCCACGCCAGACCCGTTACAGTACCAATCTGATCTTCCAGTTCGGCCATACCATAACGGAATTTGCCAGGTCCAAGGTAGTCTTTGATCTTATCTGATGAGATGTTAATCTGACCTTCCACACCAGATACGACGTTCTTGGCAGCTTTCCGGCACAACGAAGCCATCTGCTGTTCCAGATTACGCACACCTGACTCCCGTGTATATTCACGAATTACACGCAACAACGCGTCATCCGGTATTTCCAATTGCTTTTCTTCCAGACCATGGTCCTGCTTCTGTTTGGGCAACAAATAGTTTTTCGCAATTTGCAGCTTCTCCAGCTCCGTGTAACCAGGGATGTTGAGCATTTCCATCCGATCCAGCAATGGACGCGGAATATTGTGTACCGTGTTGGCAGTTGTTATAAACATAACGTTGGATAAGTCAAACGGCAATTCTACAAAATGATCACTAAACGTATTATTCTGTTCCGGATCAAGTACCTCAAGTAACGCTGCGGAAGGATCTCCGCGGAAGTCTGAAGCCATCTTATCAATCTCGTCCAGCAGGAATACCGGATTCAGAGAACCTGCCGTTTTCATCCCCTGGATGATACGCCCAGGCATGGCCCCTACATAGGTGCGTCGGTGACCACGAATCTCAGCTTCATCCCGCACGCCGCCAAGAGATATTCTTACAAACTCCCGACCCAGCGATCTCGCGATCGAACGAGCAAGTGATGTTTTACCGACCCCTGGAGGTCCAACCAGACAGAGAATGGGCCCTTTGAGCTTCTTGACGAGTTTCTGGACAGCCAGATATTCAAGCACACGCTCTTTGGGCTTTTCCAATCCGTAATGATCTGCATTCAGCACATCTTCGGCTTTTTGGATATCCAGATCATCCGCTGTCATCTGACTCCAAGGAAGGCCAAGCAGCCAATCCACGTAGTTGCGAATGACTCCGCCCTCAGCTGAACTTGCAGGCATTTTCTCCAGTCGATCAATTTCTTTCTCGACCTTTTCTTTCACCTTGTCCGGCAAGCCGAGTTCTTCCATCTGTGTGCGAAGTTCCTCAACCTCACCCGCACGGCCTTCTTTTTCACCCAGTTCTTTCTGGATCGCTTTCATCTGCTCGCGCAAATAATATTCCTTCTGCGTTTTCTCCATCTGTTTCTTCACGCGTTGGCTGATCTTGCGTTCAAGCTCCAGCACTTCGCGCTCATTGTTCAGGATATCCAGTAATTTCTCCAGACGTTCCCGAACATCGATGGTCTCCAGAATTTCCTGTTTATCCTTGATCTTCAAGGACAGGTGACTCGTGATGACATCGGCCAGACGCCCTGGTTCTTCGATGTCAGACACCGCTGCGAGTGTCTCTGGTGTCACTTTTTTGGACAGATTAATATAATTCTCGAACTGGTTCAGAACGGTACGCATCAAGGCATCCGTCTCCGGATGGGTGTTCTCCTCTTCAGGCAGCTCTTTAGCCAGTACTTCATAATATTCCTCGTTGTCCGTATATTCAATAATTTCAGCCCGTTCCAAGCCTTCTACGAGTACACGAATCGTACCGTTTGGAAGCTTCAGCATCTGTCTGACCTTGGCCACGGTTCCGATTCTGAAAATGTCCTCTTGTGTTGGTTCTTCAATATTTACTTCGGCTTGGGAACATAGGAGAATCAGATGTTCTTCTACCATCGCTTTTTCTAAAGCCTTGACCGATTTCTCCCGGCCCACATCGAGATGCAGTACCATACTCGGGTAGACGAGAAGTCCTCTTAAAGGCAGTAAAGGAAAACGACGACCTTTCGCTTTGCTCGGTCCCATCGCTTTCGCACCTCCAATGGCTCTCAGGTTGTAGTCATTCATTATTCTATCAAATGTTCACATAAAAAACCAATGAAGGGAAGCGCTTAGCAGCTTCCCGAATCTGT
The DNA here is from genome assembly GCF_037973995.1 of Paenibacillus sp. FSL R5-0701. Lineage (NCBI taxonomy): Bacteria > Bacillati > Bacillota > Bacilli > Caryophanales > Paenibacillaceae > Paenibacillus > Paenibacillus sp. FSL R5-0701. The sequence continues at coordinate 5,528,430 of NZ_CP150230.1, forward strand.
AACCTGTCCTGGGCGAGGCACGTCCGCACGCAAATAGGAAGCGGATGCCGGCGGAAAAATCTCCGGTGCAGGTGCAACTGTCTCCTCTGCAAGCTTCGTTTGTTCCATCTGTTGTGATTCCGGAACCCAGGCAAACACTTCACGGAATACATCCTCTACGGTATCTACCGGGATAACGCGCAAGCCATCCAGATTCTCAAAAATGGACTGCCAGTTCTCCGCGGGAATAATAACGGTCTTCGCTCCTGCCTGAAAGGCAGCCTCCACCTTGGCTAGCACGCCACCAATAGGCTTAACCCGACCATGAATACTGACCTCGCCAGTCATCGCTGTCTCATGATCCACAGGGCGTCCCTGAATCGCTGATGTAATGGCAGTCGCCATGGCAATCCCGGCGGATGGACCATCAATAGGTGTCCCACCTGGGAAATTCACGTGTAAATCGTAATCATTCGGACGAATCCCCATGGCTTTTAATACGGTTAACACATTTTCAACCGAGCCTTTGGCCATACTTTTTCGCCGGAGTGTACGCGAACCGCCTCCAATCTCTTCTTCATCCACAACGCCTGTAATGTTGATTCGGCCTTGATCTTTAAGAGCCGGAACAGCAGACACTTCGATCTCCAAAATGGTTCCCATATTCGGTCCGTATACCGCCAAGCCGTTAACAAACCCCACCTGCGGCTGTGTAGGGACCTTCCGATCAGGCCGTGGCTGAATCTGGCTGCTACCCGCCACCCACTCCACATCAGACGCCTGAAGCGTCTCACGCTTCTCTGTCAGCGCAAGTCCAGCAGCCAGCTGGATGATATTAACCGCTTCGCGTCCGTTGGTTGCATATCGCTTGACCACATCAACGGCATCCGGACATGGACTGAACCCTATTTTCTGAACAGCATCCTCTGCAATTCGCCCAATCTCCTCAGGCAACAAAGGACGGAAATAAACTTCCATGCAGCGTGAACGCAAAGCTGGTGGCAGTTCATGAGGCGAACGAGTCGTTGCTCCAACAAGGCGGAAATCGGCCGGAAGGCCATTTTGAAAAATATCGTGGATATAAGCAGGAGTATGCGTGTCTTCCGAGTTATAGTACGCACTCTCCAAAAACACCTTGCGATCCTCCAATACTTTCAACAGCTTATTCATCTGAATCGAATGTAATTCACCAATTTCATCAATAAAAAGCATTCCCCCATGCGCTTTTGTCACAGCGCCCGGTTTGGGTTGGGGAATACCAGCAACGCCCATAGCTCCTGCTCCCTGATATATCGGATCATGAACCGAACCAATTAAGGGGTCCGCTATACCACGTTCATCAAAACGGGCTGTTGTTGCATCCAGCTCCGTGAATTTCGCATCTGGCTTGAAAGGAGAAGATGGATTCTTCTTGGCCTCTTCCAACACAACCCTTGCGGCAGCTGTCTTCCCGACTCCGGGTGGGCCATAAATGATAACATGTTGCGGATTCGCACTGCATAATGCAGCTTTAAGGGCACGCAACCCATCTTTTTGCCCAACAATATCATTAATGGTAGCTGGACGCGTCTTCTCCGACAGCGGTTTGGTGAGTGAGATCGAACGCAGCTTGCGCAGCTTCTCCAGTTCCTTGCGAGATTCACGCTCAACGGCACTGCGGTTCGTTTTCTGGCCACGCAGCAGGTTCCAGAAATACAAACCAATCACCACTCCAAAAAATAACTGAATCAACATGATGACCATACCAAATTCCATGTCTTCACATCCTCCTATTTTGTCGCTATTCTCATATGAGATCATGCTAATACTTGGTAGTATAGCCTTTTCAACGCGACGTAAACGGGTGATGCGGAATTTGTATGCGAGAAAATAAAAAGCCCGCCATTGCTGGCGAGCTTTTGTTGTAACAAGATATGAATCAATCAGTGCGAACGACCAGGAATAACCCCTGTCTCTTCGTAGGCTTCGACGATTTTGTCGATCTCTTTTTTTAATTCCTCAACCATGATTTCTTCAGGTACTTTACGAATCATCTTGCCGTGACGGAACAAGAGACCTTCTCCACGAGCACCGGCTATGCCGATATCCGCTTCTTTGGCCTCACCTGGACCATTAACCGCACAACCCAATACCGATACTTTAATCGGCACCTTCAGTTTGGAGATATACGCTTCCACTTCGTTGGCAATGGAGAACAGGTCGATATCCAATCGTCCACACGTTGGGCAGGAGATCAATGTAGCTGCATTTGTAATGAGTCCAAATGTTTTGAGCAGATCACGAGCGACCTTAATTTCTTCTACCGGGTCCGCACTCAGTGAGATCCGCATCGTAGAACCAATACCCATGGACAATAAGGCTCCCATACCTGCGGAGCTTTTGATCGTACCGGAGAACAGTGTACCTGCTTCGGTAATCCCGAGATGCAACGGATACGGAATGATTTGAGCTGCTTTGGTATATGCCTCAATCGCCATCGGCACATCCGATGCTTTGAGTGACACGATGATATCATGGAAATCAAGCTCTTCCAAAATACCAATGTGATACAATGCACTTTCTACCATAGCATCTGCCGTAGGATACCCATACTTCTCAAGGAGATGGTTTTCCAAAGACCCCGCATTTACTCCAATCCGAATCGGAATACCACGGTCTTTACAAGCCTTAACCACTTCTTCCACTTTCGCACGTTTACCGATGTTACCTGGATTAATCCGAACTTTATCGATGCCGTTCTCAATCGCAAGCAAAGCCAGCTTATAGTTGAAATGAATGTCCGCTACGAGCGGTATATGAATGCGTTTCTTGATTTCCTTGATGGCTGCGGCAGCTTCCTCATTATTCACCGTTACACGTACCACTTGGCAACCCGCTTCTTCCAGTCGCAGAATCTCTGCAACCGTTGCTTCAACGTCTGCCGTTTTGGTTGTACACATACTTTGGATAATGACTTCGTTACTGCCACCGATCGTTACGTTTCCCACTTTCACGGGACGTGTATCCTGTCTTAAATACATGAGTGATTTCTCTCCCCACAACGTCAAAGCTCCACCCTGACAGAGACATGAATTCGCCTTCTGCCAAAGTGGAGAACTGACAAGTCTATATTTCAGAGTTCAACGGGATTCAGGCCTTTATTAGGCGCTCTCTTCCTGCTTATCGTCCTTTGATTGGCTTAGTTCAGGCACGACTCTTTTCTCAACAACTTCTTCGGTAATGACACAGTTCGTAACATCATCACGTGAAGGCACTTCATACATGATTTCAAGCATGATACCTTCAATGATGGCACGTAATCCACGTGCACCTGTGTTACGTTTAATTGCTTCTTTTGCAATCGCAAGCAATGCAGCTGGTTCAAATACCAGATTCACATTATCCAGCTCGAGCAGTTTTTGGTACTGTTTGGTAAGCGCGTTTTTTGGTTCGGAAAGAATCCGTACCAGCGTATCTTCATCCAATGGCTCCAAAGTGGAGATGACTGGCAGACGGCCTACAAATTCCGGAATCAGACCAAATTTCAGCAAATCTTCCGGCAATACCATACCCAGGTATTCACCTGGTTTCAGATCTTTTTGCTCAGAAACGGTATTAAAGCCAATGACTTTTTTACCGATCCGGCGTTTGATCATTTGCTCCAGACCATCAAAGGCACCGCCGCAAATGAACAGGATGTTCGTTGTATCGATCTGAATGAATTCTTGATGAGGGTGTTTACGACCACCTTGTGGTGGTACAGAAGCCACAGTTCCTTCAAGAATTTTCAAGAGAGCCTGTTGCACACCTTCGCCCGATACATCACGAGTAATGGATGGGTTTTCGGATTTACGCGCTACTTTATCAATCTCATCGATATAAATAATGCCACGCTCTGCTTTTTCCACATCATAATCAGCAGCTTGAATCAGTTTGAGCAGGATGTTCTCTACATCCTCACCTACATAACCCGCTTCTGTTAATGACGTAGCATCCGCAATAGCAAAAGGAACATTCAAAATTTTTGCCATCGTTTGCGCAAGCAACGTTTTACCAGAACCTGTTGGTCCTAACAGCAAAATGTTACTCTTTGACAATTCAACGTCTTCAATTTTGCTTTGTGTGTTGATCCGTTTGTAGTGATTATACACCGCAACAGACAATGACTTCTTCGCTTGCTCCTGTCCAATAACATATTGATCCAGGATATTACGAATTTCTTTTGGTTTTGGAATATCTTTGAGGTCTACTTCTTCGTCATGACCGAGTTCTTCCTCAACGATTTCGGTGCAAAGTTCGATACATTCATCACAAATGTACACGCCTGGTCCAGCGACCAACTTACGCACCTGCTCCTGAGATTTACCGCAAAAAGAGCATTTCAGTTGCCCTTTCTCATCGTTAAATTTAAACATGAAACCACCCCTTTAGGAATTGATCGGTCTACTGAGCACCTGGTCAATAATGCCGTACGTCTTAGCCTCTTCAGCGCTCATGAAGAAGTCACGGTCTGTATCCCGCTCAATTTTCTCAAGAGACTGACCCGTACGATCGACGTATATTTGATTCAGTTTCTGACGTGTTTTAATAATCCATTCTGCGTGTATCTTAATATCCGCAGCCTGTCCTTGAATGCCGCCAAGCGGCTGATGAATCATTACTTCGCTATTTGTCAGCGCATATCTCTTGCCAGGTGCACCGGCTGTCAGCAATAACGAGCCCATGCTTGCTGCCATCCCAACGCAAATGGTAGATACATCCGGCTTGATAAATTGCATCGTATCGTATATACCCATCCCTGCGGTGACAGAACCACCAGGTGAGTTAATGTACAAGCTGATATCCTTCTCAGGATCGTCGGCTGCCAAAAACAAAAGCTGTGCTATGACAAGATTGGCTACATCGTCATCAATCGCACTGGTTAGAAAGATAATGCGATCTTTCAGCAAACGTGAATATATATCGTAAGACCGCTCGCCTCGATTGGTTTGTTCTATAACCATTGGCACCAGACTCATGAGACCAACCTCTTTTCTACATGTAATTAGACATAGGCCACCTGTAAAGCAAACCCAAATTCATTCTAACACTTTCCTGTGACAATGTCATTTTTCACAAGAAGGGTCAGACATCCGTTTGTTTACTTTTTTAGCCTGATCATATTTAACCATGTTTTCTATGTATGTGCAAATTGAAGCCATCCTATGCCGTATTGCCTTTTTTTATTTGCATGAAGTACATAGGTATGTAAAAAGTGTACAGGGATCAATAAAATTAGTGTTCATCCATATAATTACTTCATTTTCTATAAAATGGATGTCATAATTTAAAAATAAGGCACGCAATAATTCACGTGCCTTATCGTTTATTCAACTGACAAGTTGATAACAGCTTGTCTTATTTTTCGTCAGCTTCTGCAACAACTTCTTCAGCTGGAGCTTCAACCGGTTCAACAACTGTGCTGTTCTCAACAAGAACGTCAATCGTTTTACGCAGTTTAACTTCATCGCGAAGGCTGTCCAGGGAACCATTACCTTCGAGGATGCCACGGATCTCATCAGTAGGACGCTTGTAAGATTCAGCCATTTTCTCGAGTTCTTGATTCACTTCTTCGTCAGATACTTCAATGTTTTCCGCTTTACCTACAGCTTCAAGCACCAGGTTGTTGCGAACACGTTTGGAAGCATCTTCTTGCATTTGTCCTCTCAGGTCAGCTTGAGTCTGGCCAGAGAAGCTCAGGAACATTTCAAGGTTCATACCTTGGTTACGCAAACGGTTATCGAAATCGCGCATCATGTTTTGTACTTCGCTCTCAACCATTGCAGCAGGAATGTCCACTTCAGCGTTCTCAGCCACTTTTTCTACAACTGCATTTTCTTGTGCAGCTTTGGCTTCGTCAGCTTTACGGGATTCCAATTGTGTTTTCAGGTCAGCTTTGTACTCTTCAAGAGTGTCGAATTCGCTAACATCTTTAGCAAACTCATCATCCAATGCAGGAAGCTGTTTGCGTTTGATTTCGTGAATTTTCACTTTAAATACCGCTTGTTTGCCAGCAAGTTCTGCTGCATGGTAGCTCTCTGGGAAAGTCACTTCTACGTCTTTGAAGTCACCTGTGGACAGACCCACAACTTGTTCTTCAAATCCAGGAATGAATGTGTTGGAACCCAGTTCCAGGGAATAACGCTCAGCTTGTCCACCTTCGAAAGGTACACCATCAACGGAACCATCGAAGTCGATTACTGCAACGTCGCCGTTAGCAGCGGAACCTTCATCGATTACAACGAGTTCAGCGTGACGTTGTTGAAGACGCTCAAGTTCTTCAGTCACTTCTGCTTCAGTTACTTCACCTTTTGCTACAGCAACTTCGATTCCTTTGTACTCACCAAGAGTAACTTCAGGTTTCACAGTTACTTTTGCTTTGAACTTGAAAGTTTGTCCTTTAGCGAATTGTTCAACATCTACGTCAGGACGATCAACCGGGAAGATATCCGTTTGGTCGATTGCTTCTGTATAAGCTTCAGGAAGCAAAATGTCGATTGCTTCTTGATAAAGGCTCTCTACACCAAAACGTGCTTCGAAGATGGAACGTGGTACTTTACCTTTACGGAATCCAGGTACGTTTGCTTGTTTAACCACTTTATTAAAAGCTTTGTCGAGTGCTGCAGTTACACGATCTGCATCCACTTCAACCTCAAGAACCCCAAGGTTCTTCTCTATCTTTTCCCAAGTTGCTTTCATTGTATACTTTCCCCTCCAAAATTCACATGTTCACGTAGACAATCACGTACAAAATAACCATTTTAGTATAAACAAGATTAGATTCTTTTTCAAGGGGAATCCCTTGATACGGTTTAAGGAAAACGTTTCCGGCCTCTATTAGCCATCCAATCCGGCAGATACAAACTGCTTCATGGAACGATAAGCCTGCTCCAGCCGAAAGCGCATTGCCCCTGTCACAGCATACATTGAGCGAGTATTTTCCTCATCATGCGAGCCACCCAGACTGTCTGCAACGGTCATATGTAGAGCTGCTGCCCATATATCTGTCATGGAATCATTTTCTTCCAACATGGATACATAATCACGAGTTCCATACACGGCCATGACATATTGTATCCATAACTCCTGAGCAAAATAAAAGAGCGTAGGTTCATGAACCTCCGTCTGATCTGCCACTCGTTCCAAAATCTGAACGATCTGGAGCGGGAATTCCTCTGGTTTAAGAGGCACGGTATCAATCTCGACTTCAACCTGCTCTTCGCCTCTCGTAAACAGGATCATACCTTGAACGCCTCGGCGACGCAAGGTTTGCAGCACCCGAAATTGAAGCAAAGGGTGAAGTGACTTCTCTTTTAACCAACTCGTAAGTGCCTCATCAATCTTCGGCAGATCAAGATAGGCCAGCTGCTCCAAAGCCAGCATTGTCTGTTCAGACAGCGGCTCTTCCATGACTGTGCGAAGCATCTTATCTGCATAGCCATCATCCTGTTCAAGCTTCATTCGGGCATGCTGTCGTGCCATGTCCTCCTCACTAATCTCTTCTTCCTCTTCTCGTTCTTCAAGAACGGCAGGCGAGGTTTCTTCATATTGAGGAAACGCAGCCTGAAGCCATTCGAGCAGGGCCCGCCATTCATCGTAGTGGCGCTCTTCCTGTCCCTGACATTGCAGCAAAAAGTGAAGCAATTTCATCGCTTCACCATACCGTTCATTTTCAAGCATAACTGTCAATTGAATCTGGTAATAGTCCAGCGTCTTAGGAAACAGCACAATATTGTTGTTATGCTCGGTTTCCGGGGTCGTGGATTCCTTAATGGGAGCACCTCCTCTATATCCTGAATCTCCAGTTGGCAACAACCTAAATAGATATATATTAAAACGATTGTTGATCTATTTTTTTGAGTTCTCCTGATATTCTAACATAACCTTAAATATAATGAAAAAAACGTTACTGCCGCCAAATATCATATACGAAAAACAGTTTAAAATAAAATGCTTGATATTCCTGTATGCATATGATAAAATCAATTTTGCTTGAAAAAATCATGTCTCAGTAGCTCAGCTGGATAGAGCAACGCCCTTCTAAGGCGTCGGTCGGGGGTTCGAATCCCTCCTGGGACGTATTAAAAAGAAGCTTCCTTCGGGAAGCTTTTTTTGCGTTCTGGGGATGAGAACCCCAATGGTTCGTCGGAGCATTCGCTTCGTTAGCACCACTTCGCAGTCTCGACTGCAAGGAGAGTATCCCTCCTGGGACGTATTAAAAGAAAACTTCCTTTGGGAAGTTTTTTTTGCGTTCTGGGGATGAGAACCCCAATGGTTCGTCGGAGCATTCGCTTCGTTACGTGCTCTATGTCACTGCATTGGAGGGCCCGCATTTGATCACTCTATAAGCAACAGGTGTCAGTATAACGAACATAGGACACTTTATTTGCTCCAAATTCAGCATCATGGAATTTTAACGAATCTTAGTGAGCTTATTTCACCATTCTGGGGTATTAACTCACTTATTTGCACTTCATAGCCTGATTAACGTCGCTGAGGTTCGTTAGAATCTGAAAATAGCGGTTTTACCCATTATAAGACCTCGTGGATTCGTTAGAGTTCACAGGTTAGTCAAGGCACCCACGGTCCATTGGGTGTTTTTTCATTTCATTGCTCAATATTGACATAGAATGTTATGCTTACGGAGTGGATTATGTAACAATCCATACATATTAACTTCTTAGGACACAGGAGATTTTATCAATGTCATCATCAATACAGCAACACTCATCTATCCATACCGAGGAAGAACATTCTTCAACATCCAAAAGATTCGGCCTGTTGTTAGCAGGCATTATCGTCATCGCCGCTACCATGAGGTCACCGATTACAGCAACCGGACCTGTAGTGGAGATGATCCGCTCAGATACAGGTATCGGCCATACAATGGTCGGGCTTCTGACCTCACTTCCTTTGCTCGCCTTTGCAGCAGTCTCCCCCTTTGCACCACGTCTTGCCAAACGGTTAGGACTCGAATCTGCTCTGCTATTGGCTGTCATGATTGTAACCATTGGGGTGGCCCTACGCTTGTTGCCTTCCGTTCTCTCCTTATATGCTGGAACCGCAATTTTGGGGTGCGGCATTGCATTAAGCAACGTGCTTTTGCCAAGTTTGATCAAACGCGATTTCCCATTGCGAGTAGGTATCGTCACCGGATTATACTCTGTATCCATGAACATATTTGGCGCCATTGCCTCAGGTGTGAGTGTGCCCGTAGCAGGAGCCACATCTATAGGTTGGCGTGCTTCGTTAGCCATGTGGGCCTTGTTGTCCATATTGGCGCTTCTCTTGTGGCTCCCCCAGATCGCCGCAGGACGTCAGCGAATGTTATTCATAGCCACTCAGAGTGAAGGGACGCCTGTACGTCTACGGACCTCTTCTCTGGCCTGGTTCATTACTTTATTTATGGGTCTGCAATCTCTAATATTCTATACAACGATTACCTGGCTTCCCGAGATTCTCGCTGAGCAAGGATTCAGCCCCACCTCAGCAGGGTGGATGCTCTCCCTAATGCAGATGGTTAGTGTACCAGCTACCTTTATCGTTCCAATCCTCGCCGGCCGAACGCGAGATCAGCGTGTTCTAACCGCGATAACGTGCTCTTCTTTAATTATCGGGTATGCTTTATTGTTAAGTGGCATCGCTTCGCTCGTTACCATTGGTGTCACGTTGGCAGGAATAGGTGCTGGAGCTTCATTTGGAATGGTAACCATGTTCTTCGTCCTTCGCACAAAAGATGCCAGACAAGCTGCCAGCCTGTCCGGTATGGCCCAGTCCTTCGGATATATGCTTGCGGCAGTGGGACCTCTACTGTTCGGCATGCTTCATGACTGGACAAAAGGATGGACCCTGCCGTTACTAATACAGGTCATTCTGGCCATCGCTTTGTTAATCGCAGGGATTCAGGCCAGCAAAAATAGAATGATCGGTTAGTCATACATTTCATTTATAAAAAACAAAACGGCCTCCATCCTGCAAATCAGGATGGAGGCCGTTTATGCATAGAACAATTCCTTCATTAATTTAATCAATTTTAATCAATTTCAATGAGGGATGAACTTACTTCACTTTTACCTTAATCGTGTCTGTGCTGGTCACTCCAGCTGCGTTAATTAACTCTGCCCGATACGTATACGTGCCCGATGCTTTCCCGGACAGTGTAGTCACAGCACTTTGCGCATTAGGTGTAGCCGAACGGAGTTCTTGCGTATCGATCAACTTATCATTTTCATAGAGACGATACTCTGTAGCGTTGGTCCCCCACCACAGGTTCATGGTCACCTTATAATGGCCGTCGCCATCCCAGTTATCGTGAGAAAGAACCGCTTTGCCTGGCGTTGCGTTGGTAACCCGAACAGTCAATGTCTGACTCCGCGTTGTTCCCTTGTCGTTGGTCAGCTCAGCCACGTACGTATACGTGCCATTGGCTTTGCCCGTGATCTTCGTCTGAGCAAACTGCGCCCAAGGTGCGTTGTAAGTCAGCTTCTGCGTATCAATCAAAACCCCGTCCTCATATAACTTGTAGCTAGTTCCGTTCTCACCCCACCACAGGTTCATGGTAACGATATACGAGCCCTCTGGCAGGCCGTTGCCTACCCAGTTATTGTGAGACAACACAGGCGTACCTGGGGCCTTGGTTGCCGGAGTTTCAGGTTCAGTCTCCACGGCTTCCAATTTCAGTGCCGTATTGGCTGTGCCCGCAAGCCCCTGTTGGTCTTTTACTGTAAGTTCAACAGCATACTCACCGGCTACAATCCCCTCCAAAGGAAGGCTGAAGCTGCCATCAGCTTGTACTTCAAAGACTCCTTCTTTATAAACCGAACCATCCTCTTTTTTCACAACATACGTTGCTTCCAGGGAAGCGGCCGGATCAAACGTGATGTCCCATCCGCTGGCAAGCGCAGGAGCTACACGGAAGTACAAGTCTTCCACGCTACCATTAAGAACAACAGGCTCATCCTCTCTGAACTCCAACGCTTCTGGTGCAGTTACAGCCGGAGCTGTCTTTTTCACCAAAAATGGCGAAGTGTCTTCCTTATAGGTTTTGCCGTCTGTACCAATAGTAGTGATGTCTACCGTATATAAACCATCCGGAATCTCAGTCACTTCATCGGTTGTGTAATCTGCATATGAGCCGTCCCAAGCAAGGTTGTATCTTGCATTGGCATTGAAGTTAAAATAGTTACCAAAGATGGAGCCGATATAACCATCTTGATAATATCCACCTTCCGGATTAAGACCATCATAGATCTCAATCAGGGCAAATGTCATTGGATTATAGAATTCCATCGCTACATTAAGGGTATCCAACGTACCATCAGCCTTCAATGGATAGTGGAATGGATTTTTCTCAGTGCCTTTTACGGTTTCAATATATTTAACCCCGCTCAACGTAACGTTGAAATGAGCAACATATGGCACAGTAAAAGTATTGGTTCCGTTTGAGAATTCAATGTATCCTTGTGCTTCTGTAGTTGCAGTAACCCCTCGTGGAACGGTGATTGTTACTGCAAGTTCTTCTTCACCATTCAGTGTGAAGGAACTCTTGTCTACCGCAACGGATACACCAGCGACATTACGAGTTGGATTCACATTTACGGTGTAATCCCCTCCACTACCATTAAGCGCTTCAACTTTAATCGTTTTGGTAATCGTCTTTTCATCTGTGCTCAGGAAATTACCGTAGTTGATACTTCCCGTGATATTCTCCTTCTCAACAACAGAGCCACTTTCTGTGTATTGAGTTACATCAAGCACTTTGACAAAAGCAGCAGGATCTATGGTATTTACAGCCTGAATACGGCCAGCACCTTGATCAAATACATCAAACTTGGTTGTATCCAGCACCTTACTATTGTTCATCAGTGCAACTTTGATATCAAATGGTGTCCATTCCGGATGTTTCTCGATCAGCAGCGCAATCAAACCAGCTACATGAGGTGTAGCCATACTTGTACCTGATTTACGATCATAAGCTTGTGCATAATCTGCGTCCGGCTCATCCTTGCCGTAGGCAGGAATCGTAGACAAAATGCTTGTACCTGGTGCAACAATATCCGGTTTGATGTCCAGTGTGACCTTTGCAGGTCCACGTGAACTGGATGAATTCATTTCATCGCCCGGAGTTTGGGAACGTTCAAAATCACTAAAGCTCACTTCAACGGCTTGGCCTGCGTCCAGCTCAGCCTTGATCACATCTCCATCTTCCTTGGACATGCTCAGTGTTGGAATGAGTTCAAAGTTATCGCCCAGACTTACACCGATTGGGCCGGGAATGTTGTTATATACAATAACAGCCAAGGCTCCAGCCGCTTTAGCATTGGCGATTTTCTCTACAAATGCGATTTCACCACGCTGTATTAATGCCACTTTACCTGTAAAATCCTTGCCTTCAAAATCAGTTGGCTTACCCAGTGCTGCAAATTCAAGTCCATATTTGCCTGTCAAAACAGTTTCAGGGTCTGCAGACAGGCTCCATCCCATCAGATCCAGACGGTAAACCGACTCTGTAACAGCCAGTGGAGCTTCAGTCGGAGCAATTACAGACTCTTCTTCCACAGGAGCAGCTTCAGGAGAAGCTTCAACCGGTGCAGAAGGTGATACAGATGGAGTATTTTCAGTATTTTCTTCTGTTGTAACTTCTTCTACATTCGGAACTTCAGCTTCGTTAGAAACTGTGTCCTCCACAGCTGCTGCACTTTCCTCATCAGCAGTTGCAGGTACACCTTGCTCCGAACCTTCTGGCTCTTCTGTTCCAGGTGCCGTACCCAGTTCAGGAGATTGTTCAACCTCTGGCACCGGTTGTTGTTCAGGTTGTGCCTCTTCGCCTTCCTCACCAATCCAGAAGTGGGTATCGGCTGTAATCACCTGGCTAGGTCCTGTAGAGTTACCTACTGTAATGGCCATTGCAGACGCACCCGGAGAACCGAGTGTATAACGGTTGGGACCACTGTTACCACTTGCAGCAACCGCTGTCACGCCAGACAGCATGGCATTGTTCAGGGCAACTGAAGTAATATAACTCGGATCGTTGGCGGCGTTACCTAACGAGAGATTAATTACGTCCATGCCATCTTGAACAGAACGATCAATTCCGCCGAGTACCCATGAGGTTTGACCACTACCATACGGTCCAAGTACACGGTAAGCATAGATATCTGCTTCAGGAGCCACACCAACAATACCGTAGTCCCCCGCCTCGCGAGCAGCAACGGTACCCGCTACGTGCGTACCGTGGGAGGTATAATAGGCGCTTCCAGTATCATTGAACTCAGGTTCACCCGAAGCTTTCCATTCTTGATATGTCGCTTCATACGGATCATTGTCGTTTCCAACAAAGTCCCATCCGCCTTTGTAAGCTTCCTGCAAATTAGGATGTTCATAGTCAATCCCTGTATCGATGACGCCGACTTTAATGCCATTTCCTTTGTAACCCAGATCCCATACTTCAGGTGCACCAATAAAAGGCGCTGTGTCTTTCATATACGGGTTCACTTCATCTGTCTCAGGCGCTATTGTAACTTCAAGGTCAGGATATACGCTGACCACGCCAGGTATTTGAAGCAATTGTCCCACCTGGTTTCCTTTAAGTTCAATTGCTACACCATTCAGGGCATATGCATATTCTTCCAATACTTCATGTTTGATTTTCTTCTGAGTGAGGCTATGTACAAATGACTGTTGTTGTTGCTCAACTTGAGTCACAGCCTTTGTTTCCATAGAGGAGGTAAAAGATTTTCCAGAGAGGGTTGATTCACCTTGCGCTACTGCAACAGGTTTATTGGAAAGCTCAACGATCACTCGGGTGTTCTCTCCACCCAGACCTTCCAAGCTTTTATCCAAAAATGGATCTGCGGCAAGTTTTGCTTCCCGTCCTGCAAGAATCTCTCTCCATTGTTTGGCTTCGGCTGTACTGGGTAAGTTGTCAAGCTGAATAACTGAATCTACGGGAGCGGCTCCAGCCGCGGGGAGAATAATGGAAAAGACCATCAGAACACTTAATAACGTGGATATCAATCGTTTACTCAAGGCTTAGCCCCTCCTTTTAAATGTGAATACCTCACCAAATGATGGGTTCCTGCTGTTTGTGCGTACTGCAATACACACTCCAATTTCACCGCCTATCTGCAAGAAGGATTGACCCTTGGTAAATTATTCTATCAAAATACCACATTTTCCTTCTAAATACTTACAAATATGATATAGAAATTACTTATATGGGTCTTGAGTATGATAAAATTACCCATTTGTAATTATTTGTCGTTTGAATATTCCACTTTTAAAATAATGCATCAAAAAAACCAAGAGCCTCTTTATCCGAAAGAGATTCCTGGTGTATAGGTGAAGCGTGGTTAGCATATAAAGGAATTGCGATAATTCGTTTAACATCGATAAAATTGCTACACATCACAAAATTCTACTTTATTCTGACTTCACGGCTTCAATACGCAGGCGCTTGTAATCGGCATACATCGCATCATCTTTCCAAAGGTGAGACATCACGATCTGACTGGTTTCATGGCATATTTGTTGTATCTCTTCATGATTGAGACCTTCAAAATAGTCCCCTCCAAAATGAGTCAACCAGCCTACTATACCTTGCTCACCATCTTCCAATCTGGTAGGACGGTCATAGTGATAGGCATGACGCACCACAAATCCACGTTGCTCTAAAATATGGCTATATTCTCCGATCGAAGGAAAATACCAAGGATTGCGTTCCGATGCACGAATACCCGTGTTTCGCTCCATAACCTGCTCTAATGCATTCACAATGGTCTGCACGTTCCCTTTACCACCGAATTCTGCTACAAAACGCCCTCCGGGCTTCAAAGATTTCCATATACTATCCACCACTAGTCGTGGGCTTCGCATCCAGTGCAGGGCTGCATTGGAGAAAACGGCATCATACAGTCTATTCGTCTCAAACTGATGACCGTCTCCTTCCACAAACTCAAGTTCAGGGAATTTCTCCCTCGCACGGCGAGTCATGTCTGGCGAAGCGTCCATGCCAATAACTTCAGCTTCGGTCAGAGAAATTTCATGTGTCAAATCCCCCGTCCCGCAACCCAGATCAAGAATGTATTCCCCTTTTTGGGGTTGAAGCCAAGAGATCAGATTTTTGCCGTATCCGGACACAAAAGCCAGTTTGTTGTCATACTCATCTGCTTGCCATTTATTTAATGATTTCATGAATACCACCGTCGCTTTCGTTATTGATATTCTCATTGTGGCATAGAATTGTTATTCTTTAAATATATAAATTCTATATTGTTTATAGGTATAACCAATAAGAGTGCTAACGAAGCGGATGATTCTACGAACTATTAGGTGTTCTCCTCCGTTGAACGAAAAACAAGAAGCTTCCCGAAGGAAGCTTCTTGTTTTTTTACGTCCCAGGAGGGATTCGAACCCCCGACCGACGCCTTAGAAGGGCGTTGCTCTATCCAGCTGAGCTACTGAGACAAATATGTATAATAAATTTTCGGCGCGGTTCTTATTATACTCTGTTTTCTATATTTTTCAATAGTTTTATAAAAAAATTAATAATTACACTTATAACTGTACTTTTCCGTGTTATTATCATACTCCAGTACCCTTCGGAATATGATAGCTTGAACCGGGCTATATTGAGGAGATGGGTACTACTTGAGCAGGATTTACTTCAGACATTTTCAATGTCAGGAATGCTGGGTAATCTTTTGCATACATACATTTCAATGATCCATTGAAGGAGAGAATCGTCATGAGACAGCTTTTATCAGCCCTATCCTATTTCAGTATTTTCTTTGCTCCGTTCCTGTTTCCGATCATTATATGGATTGTCGCCAAGGATGATTACATTGAGGGACATGCAAAACGTGCCTTATTCTCACATGTATTCCCCTTTCTCGCTGCCATTCCGTTATTTTATTTCTTCGTAACTGCGCATAGTCTGGGTTCCGCCGTTGGGTTTGTCATTCTATTCTTTGTGATTTACGGATTAAGTTTTGTGTACAACGTGGTCAAAGGGATTCAAGTACTGCGCGAGTATGCTTGATCAACATACCCACCTATTCTGACCATCGCATAACAAAACCCGCCGTTCAACAACGGCGGGTTTTTCCAGTTACAGATGCTGTCACAGCAACTGGCAACAGCAACAGATCACATCTACGTATAACTCAACATCGAACTCTACTCCGCTAACACCACATGTATTGCTGGAGCGTTACCTGTTAAGCCTGCCCAATCAGATAGCGCTGAAGTGTTGGACCAAGCAAACCAAAGGCAAACAGTTCACTTTGAAACCGAGCTTTATCTTCTTCGGCAGTAATGCCTTCGCTGTTCTCAAAGGCGGTTTCTGTCGCCTCTTCAAATGCGGTATGCATATTATTGTTATACCAGTCGATCGCCGAATCGGAGTGATTACGTACAATTCGAACAACTTCCAGCGAATTTCCGGGCTGAGTGGAGGCCACGTATACAAGTAATGACGGGTCTCCGGCATTTCCAGGCTGCACTTCAACCTCTGCACAGGACAACCCATCTACCTCAGTTAATCTGCGTATTTTGGCATCTTGAATGGCATACATTCGTATCGCGCTCCTTTTCCTTTGTGCTTATCATGTACTTTGTTCAATCTGGTATCGCGTCTCTGGTGTACCCAATCGATAAATCTCCCGATACACCTGTTGTAATACCGTTTCATACGCCCGGTTTACGGACTCCTCCGGTGTATCTGGCCATGGGAATACCATGCCAGGAAAGGCCTCTTCCTCCTTTTCCTGCATGAGATTGAGCAGTCCCAGTAATTGCTCCGCTTCCTGTGGTGTTGCCTGAATGATCCATTCATACGATGTTACAGACGGATCCGGAATAACGGAGCGGCCCATGACAGACACATAATACTTCATACTGTCCATTGCATGTTCTCTCCTTCACAGGCATGTTGAGGCCGTTGTCCCTAGAACTAGTTTCCGAAGAGGACAGACATTTTATGCCTGCTTTCGGCATATATTTGTTACGACCTCTGACGAAAAGACAACATTTGCTGGTTGCCAGTAACTAAGCAGCCATACGGATGAATGACTCGACCAAGAAAGGATGAACAAACCATGTGCGGTATTACCGGCTTCATACAGTGGAATCGGGATTTGACCCAGGAATCAGAGCTGCTGGTCCGTATGACGGATAGCTTGTCGAACCGGGGGCCTGACGCTTCAGGTACATGGATCTCCAATCCTTGTGCCTTTGGACATCGGCGTCTTAGTGTAATGGACCCCGAGAACGGCGCACAGCCCATGCATGCGTTACAGGGAGATACCTCCTATACCGTCGTGTATAACGGAGAACTATACAATGCACCCGAGTTGAAAAAGGAATTGCTCCAGCGGGGGCATCAGTTCCGCACGCAATGTGATACGGAAGTGTTGCTCGCCTCTTATATTGAGTGGGGACCGGCATGTGTTGACCGGTTTAACGGTATTTTTGCCTTTGCCATATGGGATGGGGGACGCGAACAGGTTTTTATCGCACGAGATCGCCTTGGCGTGAAACCTCTGTTCTACAGTAATGCCAAAGACACTCTCGTATTTGGTTCAGAGCCCAAAGCTCTACTTATTCACCCTGATGTGGAAGCCGCTGTAGGCCCGGAAGGATTGGCCGAAGTGTTTATCGTAGGGCCTGCACGGACACCAGGACACGGCGTATACTCTTCACTGAGCGAACTCAAGCCCGCGCACGCGCTGATCTATAACCGAAACGGTATCCGAACCTATGCCTACTGGAAACTGGAAAGCCAGAACCACGAACATAACCTGGAAGAGACGGCAGCCGAGGTACGCTCTCTCTTGCAAGATACACTGGAGCGCCAGTTGGCTTCGGATGTTCCAGTATGCTCTCTTTTATCAGGAGGACTGGACTCCAGTGCCTTGTCTGCATTAGCCGTGGATTATTACAACCGGACCGGGCAAGGCCAAATCAGTACGTATTCTGTCGATTATGTGGATAACGCCAAGCATTTCCAGGCGCATTCCTTTCAGCCGGGTGCAGATGGTCCCTGGATTAAGCGAATGGTGGATGAACTCAAGACCGACCATCACTGGATTGAGATTGAGAACGGAGAACTGGTTCATGCACTGACACAGGCCATGCTAGTCAGGGACCTGCCAGGTATGGCAGATGTAGACTCCTCGCTCTATTTGTTCTGTAAAGAAATCAAAAAAGGGGCCACCGTTGCCATCTCAGGCGAAGCAGCGGATGAAGTGTTTGGCGGTTACCCCTGGTTCCATCGAGAAGATATGCTGAACTCCGGTACGTTTCCGTGGTCTGTAGCGCCTGATATGCGAGCAGCATTGTTATCCCCGGATATTCGGGAATGGATTCGGCCACTCGATTATTTGGCAGACCGCTATTCGGATGCAGTGGCTGAAGTGCCTCTGTTGGACGGGGAAACGGGTAAAGCTGCACAAATGCGGGTGATGTCATACCTGAACATTACACGTTTCATGCCTACACTTCTGGATCGCAAAGACCGGATGAGCATGGGGGCAGGACTGGAAGTGCGGGTACCTTACTGTGACCATCGTCTGATCCAGTATGTGTTTAACATCCCTTGGGAAATGAAAATAACGGGCGGACGGGAAAAAGGTATTCTGCGTAAAGCACTCGAAGGTGTCCTTCCTGACGATGTGTTATATCGCAAAAAGAGTCCGTATCCGAAAACACATAATCCACAATATCTGGCCGCGGTCAAACAACAGGTACTTGATATCCTGGATGATCCCACTTCGCCGATTTTGCCTTTGATCGACAAAACTCAGATCCGGAATCTTGCGTCTTCACCAGATGCAGCTTCCAATCTTCCCTGGTTCGGACAGTTAATGTCGGGTCCCCAGTTATTTGCTTATCTGACTCAGATCAATACCTGGTTGCGGACATATAAAGTCGCTATTCGTTAAATCATGTTATGCATTGATTCATCAAGGTGAATTATTTAAGGGTGCCCAAACAGTAACTACTGTGTTTGGACACCCTTTATTACTTTTTTATAAGAATCTCTGTACGTATGCGTTCGTTCTTCATCCACATTCCACTCAGTTCAATTTATTGCACTTTGAAACGACTGACGGTCTGTTGCAACTGTTCTGCCATCAAGGAGAGATCATTGGCTGCGGAAGCAATCTCCTGCATCGCAGACAACTGCTCCTCAGAAGATGCACTCACTTCTTCTGTTCCGGCGGCCCCCGTTTCGGTCACTTCCATGATTGTTTTCATAGACCTATTAATCTGTTCTACCCCTGTTGACATTTGCTCAATTGAAGCAGAGACTTCCTGTGTTTGCCCCGCTACGCCCCCAACCGCCTCACGAATTTCATCAAATGTGGCTCCCGCCTGGTGAACAAGTGTAATCCCCTCTTGAACCTCTGCGGATACAACCACCATAGATTCAGCAGCATTTCGCATTCCCTTCTCAATCGATGCCACCAATGGAACAATTTGATTAGCAGAAAGCGCAGACTGCTCAGACAGCTTCCGAACCTCTGTAGCAACAACCTGAAACCCTCTTCCCTGTTCGCCAGCTCGTGCAGCCTCAATAGCAGCATTAAGGGATAGGAGATTCGTCTGTGCTGATATTTCCGAGATGCTGTCCACCATTTTAACAATATCCTGAGAGTGTCTGCTCAGTTCCTGGATCACGACCGACAGATTCGACACCGTCCCTTGTATAGAATTCATTTGACCTATCGCAGACTGAACTGACTCGCTACCCGATATTGTTTTTACGGAGACTTTGGTAGCTTCTTCAGACATATGGAGTGTGTTCTCCGTAACTTGTTGAAAGCCTGTCGTTAACTCATTCATCGTCTGGAATCCATCACTCGCCATTCGAACCTGTGTATCCATACCTGTTGCAATCTCACCCATTGTGATGCCCACTTGCTCTGTGGCGGTTGCTGTCTGTTCGGTGCTTGCCGTCAACTCCTCTGAAGAGGCAGCTACCCGTTCTGCACTGTCTCCTACCTGATGAATGAGTGTACGCAAATTTGCAGACATGATGTTAAAGGCTTGGGCGAGATCACCAATCTCATCCTTGTTACGGACCACAATAGGCTCACCAGTCAGATCTCCGTCTGCAATCCGGCTCGCGGATTGGGCAATAGCAGCAACAGGCAAGGATATCATTCTGCCAATGACATACGTCACAAGTGCCCCGATTAGAAGAGAAGCCACTCCAATAATTGCAATCCACCTAAGGACCTGCACAATCTGAAGATTAGCCTCCACAACGCCTGAGTTCATGGCATCTTGTTGATGCGTTTCCATACCTTCCACAATGCCTTCAAATTCAGAGATCAGACTTGGGGCTGTATCCTTCAGTAATCTTGAGATTTCACTGTTATTCCCCTGTCTTGTCAATGTCATAATCTGCTGCGCAAGTTCATAATATTGGCTCATCGCTTCATCCGATCGTGAAAGGTAATCTTTCATCTTTGAACTTGAAACTGATGATTTTAATTCTTCATTTAATGCTATGTAATCTTCATAAGCTTTATTAAATGCCTGTTCGTTCTCCGCACTGTCTTCCAGAATATAATTTCTCAAAGCAATCTGCTGTGATTTAAGATCAATCGACATATTTTTAATGAGTAATAGTTTGCTTGTTCTATCATTAATTAATTCTGTATACGTTTTCTCAACGGCTATAAACTGCGTATATGTTATAACCGTTATAGCCACCAATAATAACAGCACAGATGAGAAACCCATAAGTAATTTACGGCTAATTGAGATTTTTTTCATGTGTACTCCCCCGAAAGTTCAGATAACGTGCATGATACTCCTACATCCACCCTCCTTTCAATTAAATTGAGACTTTAGACCCAATTAAAAATATAATTCGCGATTATATGTACAAATACTATTCATAAAAGGGTCTTTTTTCCTATTCATACTAACCCATAAAATATAAAAATTGAATCATAAACTTAAAAATATTATTTTTCAAAATTGTCAAGGCCCTTTTAATAAAGAACACAAACACTAACTCTAGTCCCGTAAAACAAAAAAAACACCTTCCAGAAGGCAAGTCCAAACCAAAGGTCTGATCCTGCCTATACTAAAAGATGCGTTTGAAGTTACGCTGATATGTGGTTTAGAAACGAATAACCCTATTCCAGCTCCCCAGTGGAATAGCTAAATATGAAATGCCGGTCAACGAATCAATACCGGATTACGTTCAAGTAGCCCGCTGCCAAAGGTTTCTCTGAACGGGGAATCCTCCATATGGATATAACCGATGTAACAGCCACATTTTTTCATGCGACAGGGCCGATCCGCTGCCAAAGCCTGCAAACCATCGCGGTACAGATGTCCAATGATACGGCGATCCTTATAACACCTTTTCACATGCCCGGACCCCTGTACATAAAATACTTCCGAACCGGCAGAACATCGTTTGCCCAAGCTTTCATAATCCTGCAGATTACCTTCAAAAAGCGGATCAAGCCCACGTAAAAACTGAATCTCTTCCGGTGTGTAATACTTGGGCCGATCTTTGAAGGCATTGACCCACATATACACATCATCCGGTAAAGCCTGTCTCATCGACTCGATTGCGGGGAAAGCACTACGGAGTCCGACAGTACCGACACTAAAAGCAAGTCCCATCTGACGCAAGGTCAGACATTGTTTAACAAAAGAAGCCTCTTTTGTCTCACGAGGATGATACGTCGCCCAAAAGGCTGCTTTGTTCGCATCCAGCTCTCTCGCCCAATCCAGTTTGACGGACAGGTTGGTTTGAATTGCAACTTTATCCACATGTGGCATATGTGACAGCTCAACCATCGCTTCCCTGTACCACCGACGCACCAAAGCTTCACCATAGGGATTAAAGAAAATCGAAAATTGGTGTCCCTCAACTTCCTGCTCGCTCACCCAATTCACAAATTGACGCAATTGTTGTTCATCCACTTCCAACGTCTCTTTGGAATCCACGGTTTTGCTAAAAGGACAGTAGGGACAGTCGTAATTACAGGAAGACAACTTCCCCCGATAATACAAAGTCGCTCTCATGAGAAAACAAACCCTTCCATCTGTTCACGAATTTCGGCAGATATAAGCCAATCTCCAATCGCATCGGAGTAACCTAGTCCTTCTTCTGTCAGACGCAGCACCTGCTTGTCCTCATCACTCTCCAACTCCGCCATGCCCTCTGTCAACAGTTCAGCCAACCAGGCATAGTCGGACATCACATCGGTACCAAAGCGCTGTTGGTAGTCAGACAACGTCAATCCCTCGCGATGCAGCAAGGCTTTCAGAATAAAGCGCCGTCTCTGTTCCTCACGGCTTAACACGATGCCATAATCCGCCACATCGTAGCGCTCGGTCGCCACATAATCGGCAATGATGCTTTGTGTGGCCTTGTAACTCACGCCATACTTGGAAGCATAATGTACTTCACTCGTATAAGAGCGTGCGCCACATCCCAGACCAACCATGCCCTCCTCCTGACAGCTATAAGGCAGAAGCACTTTGGAGGACGACTGTTCTTTGGCAAATCTGCGCATCGAATATTGCACATAACCTTTACTTTTTAAAGTCTCACGTGCAGCTTTATACAGCTCCATCCGAATGTCAGGTCCCTGACGGCGAATATCATCAGGCTTCACGATTGTATTTTCCCGTGTATACAAGGGATAGATAAAGATCTCGCCCGGTTCGTAGGCCAGAACTCTTTCCAATGAATAGATCCACGATTCCACCGTTTGACCTGGCAAACCATAGATCAGATCCAGATTTAACAACGGGAAATCATACCGAGTAAGCTTCTCAAGCGCTCGTTCGACCTCCTGCGGTTTTTGTGGACGATAGATGGCAGATGCTTCAGCTTCAATAAAACTCTGGATGCCCATACTGATACGATCCACACTTCGTTCCTTCATGATGGCCAGCTTGGCTTCCGTAACGGTATCCGGCGACGTTTCCACCGAAATCGATGCTTGCGCAGGGTCCAGCCCCATCACATGTTCAGCAATTTCAAACAGACGATTTAACTGAACCTCATTTAATAATGTAGGCGTTCCTCCACCAATCGCGAACCGTGAATACGGTTTTCGAGATGTAATAGGTGCCCACTGCTTCGCCTGACGCTCCAGTGCATCCACATAGCGTTCATGTGTATCATCCCGTCGATCCGGCAGTGTGAACAGATTACAGAATCCGCAACGAGCAGCGCAAAAGGGAATGTGCATATATAAAAAATACGTATCGGTATTCTCTCGTTCCCACAGTGGCCCCAACGGTAGTGGTGGGTCAAGCTCCCGATAGGCGGTCTTGTGTGGGTACGAGTATAAGTAAGAACGATAAGGGAATGCCAGTATTTCACTGAGACTTGTAGCTATATTGGATCCGGACTGTGTGGAATGGCCTGTTGTTGTATGTTGTATATGTTTCTCCATCGGTTTCCTCCTGTCTCCGGTTGTTGTCCTCATAAGATCAATACATTCTATACTAAAAATTCACGGTAAGGTACCGTCCACACCACATCATGTGCGAGCCGATGTCCTTGATACCCGTCTTCACCGTAAGCTGTACCATGATCGGAAAAAGCCAGGCAATACGCAGGCCGGGCGCGTTTACTCATCGCCTCGAACAATGGTCCAAGAGCCTCATCTACATATCGAAGTGCAGCCCTTTGAGTTTCCACCGAGTCCTCCTTGGCTCCTTCCACAAAGTAACGATTGGGTCCATGAATGGCAGACACGTTCAAAAACATAAATATCTTTTCATCCGGCGCTGTCTGTTCAAGCAACTTTAATGCATGCTGTACCTGATGCTCTGTTGATTTGGGGTTGGTTACCCCAAAGTTCATTCGCCAGTAGCTCTGTTGGAAATAGCCGGGCAATACTTTCGCAAGCGGGTTTTTTTTCGTAAAAAAGATGACACCGCCAATACAGATGGTACGGTAACCTTCAGCTGCGAACCCGGATACGATATCAGGTGTATCAAACAGCCAGGTGTGTGGATGTGTTTTGAGCCCAGTATTCCGGGAATGAAATAGCCTAACATGAGATGCCTTGTCCGTATTAGCAGGAGTCGGCATAAAACCACCAAAAAAAGCATGGTGTGCTGCATATGTAAAACTGCCCGGGGTATGACGTTTCTCCCACGGACCCGAACCACACAGATTAGGACAATTCTCCTCTTCCAGCTTGGCTACGTCATATCGTAACGTATCCAGCGTAATCATTAACAGATCATGGGAGCCCACAATGGTG
The DNA here is from genome assembly GCF_037973995.1 of Paenibacillus sp. FSL R5-0701. Classification (NCBI taxonomy): domain Bacteria; kingdom Bacillati; phylum Bacillota; class Bacilli; order Caryophanales; family Paenibacillaceae; genus Paenibacillus; species Paenibacillus sp. FSL R5-0701. The sequence goes on from NZ_CP150230.1 coordinate 5,552,687, forward strand.
TTCATATCAGGCATGTTGAATAGGCTCCTTTCGTAAAAGTTCCATTTCCCACTCATAGGTTCCGAGGCCATGATGCTCAACTCTGTATAACAGATCTCCAAACGGATTCACATCCAGCACATAAGCACGCGGATTCGAACCACTCGTAAGCATCACATCAATCCCGGCTGACCACGAGTTGGGAAATGCAGACATGGCTGCTTGCGCTGCCGTCCTAACCAGCGACATCCGCTGTTCATCCAGCTCTGCTTCAGCAGGCAGCATACGCTCATTGCGCAGATGCAGATTGGTAATCGGGGTACGGCTCAGCCGCATAATCGCGTGACCTGCCTGTCCACCTGCAACCAGTTGGCGAATATCGTAGGCCCGTTGATCAAGTGTGGCTTTGGGCATCCATCGTTCAATCTGTGCACCTTCTGCACATAACCAGTTCATCAGCGTAGCAATCTCTTCACTGCGGGTATACTTGCGTAGACGTCCTTCATTGAAGAAAATCGTCTTGCCCTGCCTCTGTTCCATCCCCAACGTTGTTACAGCGATTTCATCACCCGTTCGGGGATTGACTTGATAGGCAACAACTCCTGAAGCCCCGGAGCCGCACGCAAGCTTCACAAACACACGATGCATCTCGGCAGCCTTCATTGAGCTACGCAGGTCCATATAATTGCGGATTGGCTGCGAAGATGGAAGCGCCGGAGGTACATCAACTCCATGTGAAGATAGATGTTGCTGACATGTTCTCTTGTCAAACATCAATTGGATATCGGCGGGATCATTCATGAATCGGACTTCAGGCCATGTTTCCCGAGACTCACGGCCGATTCGATCCAGACATGTTTTCCAGCCACGGAACCACTGAGCAGGAGCGTAGATTCTTCCCCACTCCTGTTCCAGCGCAAGTGCCTGTTCTGCGGAAAATTCTTCTGCTCCCATTTCACCCGTTAATGTTGTCGGTGACGTATCGTTCACAGCTCCAAGGAACAGTAGGTCACGCTCCACTTCCCACTCCTCACCAGGAGCATCAATCCGAATCAGGGGTACGGGCAGATTGGAATCTACTGTATCAGCGATGGTTCGACCCTGTCTCCAATTCTGGAGCAATTGAGCATATGGCAGTACAACCGCAGGTTTCAAACCCAATCTATGCCTAGCCTCTTGCAGCCCTTGTGTTCGTCGGTTATCAGGGTTTCCGATCAATAAAAAGGGCTGATCTTGCGTTAGATCATACACATCTATTGGCTGGTGCAGTCTTTCATTCATTCCCTTTACACCTGACATCAACTATTCCGTTAAGGATGGATAACGCCAGTCATCCTCATCACTCTGTTGCTGGTCGCTAACATCTACAGAAATACCCGATTGGTTCCAGCGACTGATCATTTCATTGGTCATGTAATGGTAACTTAGATCAAGATGTTTCAGTTTCTTGATCTTGTCACTGGCAAGCAACGCTTCAGCCCCTTCATCGGACAACGTTCCTTGCGATAGATCCAGTACTTCAAGTTGATCCAGAATAGGTGCTTCAGCTGCTGCTTTGGCAATCTCGTCCTGAATTTCACTGTCTTTCAGACCCAAGTAAACCAGCTTTGGAAATAATCCTTTTTCTAACAAAGGGAGTACATCTTCAAGTGATCCATCGAAACCATAATTATCCACACCCAGGTACAGTTCCAGTTTACGCAATTCAGGCAACTTGGCATGGGTGATTGAAGATAACACGTCTTTCGGCAGCCCACCACAAATAATAATCAATTCTTCAAGCTTGGCATGCTGGAGTGGTTCCAGACTGAGGCCGCTACTGCCCATTACAGAGAATGATTTTAATTCTGGAAAGGCACCTAACAGTGGTGTGAGATTTGTCTGGATAATCCACGATACTTCACATTCTTCGAATCCCATATCTCCAATAAACAGTTTCTTCAATGACGGAAAGCTTGGAGCCGACTCGACGAGCGTACCCATGAACTCATCAGGCGAATTTTCATAAGCCTGTCCCCAATCTCCGATGACCAGACTTTCCAATGAGCTGGCTTCCGGTTTAGCCGCCAGTTCTTTAATTAACTTTTCCATACGAATGCCGTCCTCATAATCATCGTAAGATACAACAAGCTTCACTTCTTGCATAAGTGGATCCCTCCGTTTAAGGTCATATGTGATTCGTTAGTTTGAATGTTAACCCATACTACACAAGGCTTGCAACTTCTTCCAACTCCAGTCCCAATGAGATTCCCAATCGTGCAACGTAAACTAATTTTCATATAGGTATAAGAACATACGTTCTATTATATAGTCACAGAAAATAGCCCTCACCATTAGGTATATGGATGGACCTCACCAAACCCGATCAAATACTTCATTTCATACAAAAAGCGTTAATGGCGGGCGAACCATCCCATCGGAATGCTTCTGTCCTTCCATTAACGCTTTGATGTTCACATATCATGAAGTTAAATCAAGATGTTCTGTTCCGTTTAATCTCAGCCTTCAAGTCTGGATACAAGCGCTCTCAGCGCGTGACCACGGTGGCTAATCGCCTGCTTTTGCTCAAGCGTCAGCTCTGCCATCGTCATCTCGTATTCAGGTACATAGAAGAGTGGGTCATATCCAAAACCGCCAGCACCTGCAGCTTGAGCCGTGATCCAGCCTTCCGCAGTGCCTTCTGATTCATACTTATCACCTGTTGTCGGATCGTACAGTACCAACGCACAGACAAAACGAGCCGGACTTAGCAGCGGCTGTTCGGTGTCCTCACCGGATTTTAACGATTCCAGTGTCTCCAGCAACTTTGCATTATTCTGTGCATCCGTTGCTCCTTCGCCTGCATATCTCGCTGAATATACCCCTGGCTCACCATCCAACAGGTCTACGCAAAGTCCTGAATCGTCTGCCAGAACAGGCAATCCAAGCGCATCACCAACCGCCTTGGCTTTCTTCCAGGCATTCTCCGCAAACGTTACGCCATCTTCTACCACATCCGGCAGCTCCGGATAGTCAAACATGCTCTTGACCTCTTTGCCAAGCGGTGCGAAAGCATGAGCGAATTCACGGACTTTACCCGCATTGCGGGTTGCAACAATGAGGATTGGGCTGTCCAAACTCATCTTAAGCTTCCCCTAATCCACGCACGCCGATCTTGAGCGCAATCGGTCCGAGCACTTCTTTTTGACGCTCGATCATCTCCAGAATTCCCTGTTCGCCCAGTTCCAACATGGCGTTCAGCTCACGGCGATCAAATGGTGCTTCCTCACCTGTTCCCTGAAGCTCAACGTATTTACCGCCGCCTGTCATCACCAGGTTCATATCCACCTTGGCTTTGGAATCTTCATCATAGTTCAGATCCAGTACAGGCTGTTCACCCACAACACCCACACTTACTGCTGCAATGAAATCCGTAATCGGGAATACTTGCAGTTTGTGCTGTTGGGAGATCTTGTTCACGGCAAGCGCCAGCGCTACAAACGCACCGGTAATGGACGTTGTGCGTGTGCCTCCGTCAGCTTGAATAACATCACAGTCCAAAGTAATCGTACGCTCACCAAGAGCCTGCAGATTAACTACCGAGCGCAGTGCCCGACCAATCAGACGCTGGATTTCCATGGTGCGTCCAGTTAATTTGCCGCGATTGGCTTCACGTTGGTTCCGGGTATGTGTTGCACGTGGCAACATGGAATATTCCGCTGTTACCCAGCCTTTACCCTGCCCTTTCATAAAGGGTGGTACACGTTCCTCTACTGTAGCTGTACAGATCACCTTTGTATCTCCAACTTCAATCAGTACAGAGCCCTCGGCGTATTTATTCGTGTTCACTGTTAAATTCAGCGGGCGCAGCTGTTCGCTGGTTCGTCCGTTTGATCTCATATTTTCTGCCTCCTACGACTTAAGCATCCTGTAATGTTGAACTTATTCACACTTTTACGAATCCCTTATATTTTACCAAAGAGTTCGGTTAAAAGCATCCTTAAGCATTTCTTCGTTCATTAAATCGGAATTTCGTTGATATATTCAGGCTTGGAAACCGGCGCACTGTAATCCCTGTTATCGTCACCCATGACCGTTTTTTGGCCATTCCATTCGATCTGCACTTTGGCATCCTTGCTGGCTGTGTTCTCCGCAGTGGTTAATACGACAGACTGTAACAGCTCGCTTGGCACGATATCCCCTTCGGCAAACATATCATCTTTCAAGGCAACCGTTACCGTGCCATCCTCTGCCGTTTTGACCGATTGCAGCTCCGTTCCGCCTGTCATGACCTCTTCCAGTTCTCCACCTTTGTCAGGTCCCTTGATCAGCTCATTCAATGCTGCCTGCACCCGATCTTCACCAGGTGTAACCAGACGTGTCACCGGAACATAATATTGGATGCCTGCTGGTGAAGCAGCGGAGAAATAGACCGTGACCGGGCTGCTATTCGTCACAAACGTATCACCCAGATCCAGATTGATTCCCACAGCCCGATTCAGCGGTTCAGGCAGCGGCGTGCTGTTTACCGGCATTTGCGTTAACTTTTTGCCATCCACCCAGATCTGCACATTCTCCACATCAGGTGTTCCCGTCAATGTCCACGTGACAGCTTCTAGCATTTTCCGTTCTTCCTTCGCATCATACTTGGCAAAATTACCCGAGAACTCAACGACCGCCAGCTTGTCATCCGCGTGAATCGTTACATTCTGCACAACCGTTCCCTGTGGGAGAACGCCCTGGAATCCTTCAGGCAGCATACCCGCATAGGCCCCGCCTGTGACAAGTGTATCCAGTGCTGTCTTCGGACTACTTGCGTCTGTTCCGGAAGGAAGTGTCAGGGATACCGGAGCGAGCAGCCCCTGCTGGTCTTGCAGATATACCGTCGTTAATGGGAGCATTGCGAGTGCACCATTTCCTTCGGCTGCCTGAATCATGGCTGCTTCCTGAATGGGCGGTGGTGGATCAACAGCTTCGGAAGACTGTGCTCCAAACATGCCGCAGCCTGACAATACCATAGGAATACTCAGCAGCGCTGCTGCCGATACCGTACGCAAAGATTGGATCTTTCTCATGATCACGTTCCCCCTCATCATTTTTACAGTTTGTACTACCATGTATACGAGCCTTTGTCCAAAAAATAACTAAAAGATAATCGCTTCGCTGAAAACTTATAATTATCTTTAAGAAACGTAAACAGGTTAATAACGTATTAGGAAGCAAGAGTAGGGACATTGCTAACTTCAGAGGAGGAATCGCCCATGGAACATCCTGAGAAAGAAAAAATCCCTTACAGCCTGAATAGCCGCAAGGTGGCGGAGGCAACAAGGGAATGGCTGCATAAGCGGGGCGTCACGATCCCTGAGATCGCAGAGCTGGTCATGTTATTGCAGAAAAAATATTATCCAGGTCTTACGATGGAAGAATGTATCGAAAATGTGGAGATGGTTCTCCGTAAACGTGAGGTACAGAACGCTGTTCTGACCGGGATTCAGCTTGATATTCTGGCAGAACAGGGGCAGCTCATATCTCCTTTGCAGGAGATGATTGAGAACGACGAAGGACTGTATGGCGTGGATGAGATTTTGGCATTCTCCATCGTCAATGTATATGGCAGTATTGGATTTACGAATTATGGTTATGTGGACAAGCTGAAACCAGGGGTGCTTGAACGACTGAATGACAAGAGCCTGGGCCCTGTCCACACGTTCTTCGATGATATTGTCGGTGCGATTGCATCGGCAGCGAGCAGTCGGATCGCGCATCGCAAACAATCCGAGCTTGAAGAAGCTCTGGGAGAAAAACCTGTCAGTGATGACGCTGTATAATACGTAACTCGTTTCATATCTGAAGCCATGTGGAACATTGGACATGCGTATGGATGCTTCGTTAAATAACTGTTCAATAAAATAACTGTTCATGGAAAAAGCGGCCTGATGGCCGCTTCTTTTGCATGTGTAACGATACATATTGGATAATCCACATGCTATTATTTCAGATGTTTAGGTCGTACCGTTCCCACCAAACCAAAACCTTCAACCCAATTCTGCTCGGAAGGTGAACCAGATGTTGCCCGTTTCGGTCCAATCGTGATTTCCGGGCCTTTGCGCTCTCGCAACATGCCACGCAGCACCGTGATACCGAGAATGCTGAGTCCGGTAAATACATACATCATCCGCATGATGATATTGCCAGAATCCGTTCCGGTAACCATGCCGTGAACCAGCAGACCAATGAACACTGGATAGGACAACATGTGGAACATGAACCACCATTTACGGCCCAGCTTGTTCCGCAGATCACTGGATAACAGGACAATCACTAATCCGTAGAAGGCTAACGTTCCCAGACCACTGCCGATCGGATGCACGGAGGCGGTAAAAGGAATCAGAAGTTCTCCCCAGCTAAATGGGCTGTAATGATCAATATATAACGTTAATGCGTGCACGAGTCCAAGTCCGAAGGCGAGCCAGGTCGTTCGAGTATGCCATTTGAACATGTCTGCTTTTGGTTTGCCTTTGGCCAGAGGCATCCCTTGCGCAATGCCCAGAAACACACCGGCAAAGAGCAGCACATAAGCAGCAATTCCACTAATTCGAATGATATTCCACGTTGGCAGGTAATCTACAATCCATTGTGCCATAACCGGCTCCCCCATATCTGTTAGACTTGTCCTCGTTTATAATAGACTGAAGCGATGATCCGGATCAAAACCGGGCCAGTGCTCAGCGAGCGTATCCGTATTCCCTCTAAAATAAATACTCCCATCCCGTGTCATCCACAGGACGTCATGCCGATCGTAATGTCGGTTTAACCAGCCCACGGCTTCGGCACTTCCCAGAATGCATACCGTCTTGGCAATGATCTCGCATTGCGAAGCATGCTGTCCCATAACGGTACACTGCAATACGTCCGTATGTGCGGGCTCCATCGTCCGGGGGTCAATGAGGTGATGTGCAAGGCTTCCGTCCGTATTTTGCCATTGTCTGCGGGAAATACCCGAAGTGGCAACAGCTCCTCGCTGTAAACGGATCGCTCCCGACGCAGCACCCTGATTCTGCAAAGGATCTGCTACTTGCAAGGTCCATTGGGAATGGTCTGGTGAACCCCATACTTGAATATCTCCACCCGCGTTAATCAACCCCGCCGGAATACGCAATGTTCGCTGCAACCAATCTGCGATTCGCTCCACTGCCCAGCCCTTAACAATGCCTCCCAGGTCCAGCTCAGCTCCGGGGTCCAGATGAACCATCCGGCTACCTTCCCGCTGAATCCAGCTCGGACGGCTGTGGTCATATCGATCTTCCATCCAGCCTGATGATTCAGGTGTTCTCGTTCGCAATATGCGTTCAAGCAATGGACGTTGCAATTGTCGTTGCTGCACCTTCTCGAAGCTTAGATCATATCCCGAAGCCTGAAGAGCCTGCGAGATACCCGGTTGAAAAATCCCTTCAGTAAGTCCAATATATCCATAGGCCAGACTCAAAACTTCATCCATCGCAGCGGAGATGGGCATCCATCCGGTCGAACCATTCAGACGATTTAGTTCACTGTCTGCCACAAATCGGCTGAAACGTTGCTCCTGCGTCTCAAACCAATTCTTCACTACGGTTGCTGCATGTTCAGCTTCTTCCCGCTCAGCGGACAGTTGCACTTCAACATCCGTGTTCATCGCATGGAATTGAAACCGGAGCGGACGAGTAACTTGCTCCGTGCGGCTCATGATGCACCTGTGCGTGACTGATAGTTGCCACTGCTGTATCCAGAGTCTGTACTCTGGTTATTTTGTCCGAAACGCTGAGAATCTGAATAATTCCCCTTGTTACTCGTGCTCTGATCTGGCCCAGCTGCTTGTGTGCTATCGGATGTTCCATTATATTGACTATCATTATTGTCATTGTCCTGCGTGTTCCAGTTGTTGCTGTCCGTTGTACTGTTGATCCATTCATCCATCACATCATCATGCGTATCCACTTGGCTTGAAGCAGTAACGCTTGTATCTGTGCCATTTGCTGCTGCGTAGGCCACATCAAAGGCATCCGAAGTTCTTACATATTGAAAGAGTGCAGCCACGGTCAACGTTGCTGCCGCTGATGCTTGCCATTTTCTCCATTGATTCCGTTTTCTTCTGGTCATCGCTCTTCCCTGCTTTCTTTAGGGTGTGTCTCAAGACACGCCCTAGCGAAGTTCATAGATGTATCATAGGCGCGCTGGCTTAAAAATAGATGAATGAACCGTTAAGAGAGGCTAAAAAGGCCCAGAACAGGTGAATTTCCTGTCCCGAGCCTCTATATAAGATCGTATTATCATTTCATATCGATATCATCATTCCGTTTAGATTTTATAATAGAACATGCCATCCGGTTGCTGCTCTTGCTTCATTACTTCGCGTCGAATTAACTCCTGCAAATGGGCCAACGTCTCACTCATGGCAAACCGCAGTTGATGGGTACCCAGCCGATTGCCAAACATGTGCACACAGATGTCATAAGCATTCGCCGGTGACTCCTGAATTCGCTCCGTCATCTTCTGAAGACGTTCCTCGTGATGAGCCAGCAATTGAACTGTCCGTTCGGTGAACTGGGCAAAAGGATTCCGATGCCCTGGATACGCCAGCTTGACATTTAGCCCCCCGAGACGTTGCAATCCTTCCATATAAGACAATAATGGCTGAGGGTCACTGCCGGGTTGCAGACTGATATTCGGTGAAATCTGTGGCAAAACTGCATCTCCGCACAGAATCTCCATGGACTCCGGCGCATAAAAGGATAAATGTCCTGGAGCATGTCCACCCGTCTCCACAGCAATCCAACGTTTCCCGCCCATATCGAGCCACTCGCCATCTTCAACGGGTGTGACATTCGGAAGTGGCGTGATCTGCGAAGTAAATGCCTTCATATGTTCATGTATCTGCTCAGTCTTGTCTTCCGGCATACCATGACGACCATAATAATCAGGTAATATTGTATTAATGCGTGAATCTGGTCCCCACATATAATCGGCCTCTTGGCGGGAGCGTGTGGACATTCGAACGGGTGCGCTCGTCATCTGTTGCATCCAACCCGACAACCCAAGATGATCGGGGTGATGGTGGGTCAGTACAATTTGACGAATATCGCTAAAGGTCCGGCCGAGATCTGCCAGCGCTTCACTCCATTCCTGTTCTGTTTCCGAATTACGCGGTCCCGGATCTATAATAGTTATCTTTCCACCCGGTTCTGATAACACATAACTGTTCACCCATCGCAAGGGAAACGACATGCTGATCTTGACCCGGTGTATGCCCTCTGTCATGGACATCTCTTCTGTGCGCTTCATGTTATCCCCCTTCCAGACTGTCTCTGTTCACTCCACAGGACGACGACCCACAAAAATCATGCGCGGAGAAGTCTGCTCGTCATATTTCTCTTCGTCATAGCCACCATGTACCTGATCTACCCGGAGTCCGGCGGCACTTAACATCTGACTCAGTTGATCCCGTGTGTACAACTTCACACGCTCCTGATATACCCGTGGTTCATGCCCGGATGTGGTATCCGTAATACGAATTTCCTTTTGCACAAATCCATCCTCAATCTTGCGGAACTCCTCAATTCGCTGTCCTTCATCCTCTCGGACGGAGTGCGGAACCAGATGACGAGTCACATAAGCCGTATTCATAAAATCAATAATGTAGCTGCCACCCGGCCGAAGCATGCGATGAATGGCACGTAATACTTTCAATTGTTCTCCGTCCTCAAGGAAATAACCAAACGATGTGAACAGATTGACTACGGCGCCGAAGCCACCTTTCAGCGGGAGTTCACGCATGTCCGCAAGACACCACGATACTCGGTGTTCAGTGTCCATTAGTCGGGCTTCGCGCAAAAGCACATCAGAAAGATCGACCCCGGTCACTCGTAATCCCGCATCAGCAAGTGCCAATGAGTGCCGTCCCATACCGCAGCATAGATCCAATACTTCAGAGTTAGGCTCAAGCTTCAACCATTTGATCATTTTATGTACTTCCTGATAGGCACCCTGCACATCCCGGTGCTTGTATACGAGCAGATAATCTTCTCCAAAACTCTTTTCATACCATTCCGTCATCCATTCTCGCCCTCCACTTGGTCACTGGCTCTCTATCTGTAGTACGCTTTGTTCAGGCCTCATCATTTCCGCTAGCTTTAATGTATTGTAACGTCTTTATTCTGCAAACTCAAAAAATTCCAGTAAGTTTCCAACATTGAAGAGCCAAAATGCACACGATATAATGTTAGACATATGCCTGTAAATCGGTTAATTATAAGAGGTTGTTCAAAAAGCAACAGGAGGTGTTCTTATGATTCGCATCGGACTTACCGGATGGGGGGATCAGGAAGATCTCTATCCAAACCGTACCAAAGCCAAAGACAAACTCAGTCTATACGGACAATACTTCTCCACTGTGGAGGTGGATAGTTCCTTCTACGCCGTTCAGCCGCGGGATCGAATGGCACGATGGGCTGCAGAGACACCCGAATCCTTTGCTTTTATCATCAAAGCCTACCAGGGAATGACCGGACATCTGCGGGGCAAGCCCTACTTCACCAGCACGTCGGAGATGTATAAGGCTTTTCGGGAATCACTGGAACCGGTCATTGAAGCCGGCAAGATGCAGGCAGCCTTGTTTCAATATCCACCTTGGTTTGAGTGCAATAAGGACAATGTCAATGAGCTTCGTGAAGTGAAACTTCGAATGGAGGGCATTCCGTGTGCCCTGGAATTCCGTCATCGCAGCTGGTATGAAGATAGCATGCGCGAGCGGACGCTTTCGTTCATGAAGGGGCAAGGCTGGATTCATAGTGTCTGTGACGAACCTCAGGCGGGTTTAGGTTCCATTCCTATCGTGCCACAGGCCACGGATTCGGAGATGACACTGGTTCGCATGCATGGACGCAATGTGTCCGGGTGGCATCAGAATGGTGCGCCCAATTGGCGCGAGACCCGTTACCTGTACCGTTACAACAAGGAAGAGCTGTTGGAGTGGAAAGGTTATCTGGAGCAATTGCAGGAGCAGAGCAAGGATGTCTACGTTATTTTTAACAACAACTCCGGTGGCGATGCAGCGGCGAATGCCCAGATGATGATGGACCTGCTGGATCAGCCGGTGAAGCCTTTCCCTGACCGTTCTGAACCGGAGAAGGAAGAAGGACCGGAGCAGCTGGAGCTATTTTAATACGTGCTATAAACGGAGTTATTCATATTATTGGGTGAAGGTAAGTGTATTTATCATTGCTATTATGCAGATCGGATTCGAAATTGGAAACAAACTAAAAGCGGCAAGCCTGGGGGCTTTGCCGCTTTCTTTAGCTCGTTCTCTACCTACTGAAGGCTATCCGCAAATATCCGTTCTGTTACGTCAAGCACTAGCGCTGCGCAGCCGTAACAGAAGAATCGACAGACGCCTTGGAGAGCTGCTGGTTCATTTTATACAATTCAATGCCAGCCAAGAGCACAATGCCGATTCCATGGGTATCGTTCAGATTCCATCCCAGATCATCGCGATAATACAAGGCGGTAAACGAGTACCCCGAACCCCGGCATACCCCGTATATATTACCTTTATAGTCAATCGACAAACGCGTCATGCCTTCCCATCCTTTGCGTACGGCCTCCAGATAAGGCTTCGGTTGTTCTAGCCATCCTTCCCGAATTCCACGGGCATAGGCGTAGATGAACATGGATGTGCAGGAGGTTTCTTCATACGAATCCGGGCGGTTCAGCACCTGATGCCATAGTCCATTTTCCCCTTGCAACGCTAAATAACCTTCACTTAAATCACGATAGAAACATAACAGTTCCGGCCGTTTCACATGATCATGTGGCATGATGGATAACAGTTCGGTTAATGAGAAAAGCACCCAGCCGTTCCCTCGTCCCCATGGAATACCTGTCGCCCGACCACGCACAAAATCATACACATGGGACATGATCTGTTGATCGGGAAGGTAGAGGTATTTACGGAACATCAAGAACTGATTAACCGCATCTTCCCAATACGTCCCATCGCCTGTTAACTGACCATAACGCATCAAAAAAGGTGTACTCATGTACAAGTCATCACACCACATCGTCTCCTGACGCATCTCCCCACTGCCGCGAACCCGGTAAAAGGCGCCATCCTCCAGACGTTCCTGCTCATCCGTAATGTAGCCCGCAATCCGATCCGCGGTATCTCTTCCCCCACGAATATCGCCGAACTCCATCACAGCAAGCAGCGTGGACCCAAACGAACCGCAATCATCCAGACTGTCGATGGCTGACAGTTGATTATTAATCCCTGCCGCACCGTACCCTTCCCGATCCCACAGACCATAGCGGTCAAATGAAGTGCTCAGTTCAATATGTTGCCGCACATACTGAATGTAATCATCACGTCCCAATTCCTGTCCCGTTTGGAGAAGTCCAAGCAGGGTGACGCCTAGCGGATAATTCCACTTTCCGTAATGTGTGTTCTCCAGATAGGGACGAACATGCGTATCCGGAAGATCTACTCGCCAATATACACCTTGCGCGCCATCATCAAATACGGTATCTGTTCGCACAATATCGGCGTGGGATGGCTCAGCGCCGGGAGCAAACACACCTGTGTACAGCCAGGGGTCCGTGCATCCCGCAACCGGATGAGGAGGTTTCAGTCTCCAGCCTGTGGAACCCGAACGCTCGGCATCTTCCAACGTGAATCCCCATGAGCCGCCAACTGCCTGAATTTCACCTTTCGCGAGCAGATCAGATGAACCGTAACGGCGCGGGAGTTCAACGCGGAAGTTACCGCTACTTCCAGCAGAGTATACTTCCGTGCCATCCACATACAGAGTCAAAGTACCAGCATGACGGCCTTTTAAAATAATTGGCGTTGATCCTGGCAAGGTTACATCCAGTTTGGACCATGCGTAGGCCACAGCGGGCTGTTCTGGACCAAAGATTCGGGCAAAAGAACCCATGCTCCGCTCCTCGTCTGTCCAGCCCCTGCGCGGATACCAGGAAAGGCCCGTTTCTTCTTCCGTCATACCATCATGAGGAAGAGATAATACAGGTTCATCGACAGGTTCCGAATATAACCATCCCTCCTGTCCCTGACGATCTGTCCCAGGAGTGAGGAAGTGCAGCGGGAAATTTTTGAAAGAGGCTGTTCCGTAGATCCCGCCGAATCCCACTTCTGTTTTGACAAAACACAGCAACACATCATTCCAGCCATAGTTAACGGAAATCGGAATCTGGGTTCTTCGCTCAGGAAATAATTCCTGCAACAGCTCAGACTTGAATACCTCTTCACCGTTCACATAGATTGTCACCGGACTATAACAGTTCAGGCCCGTATTTAACGTTGCATTTTGCTCGCTCCATAACTTGCCCCATACATACACGTATTGCCCTGCACGCGCCTCTACGCATTTCTCATTCAGATTCAGGTCGTAACGATAGTCCCCTAGCCTGCGAAAACCTCCCTGATGATAAGCTCTGAACAAAAATGAATGTTTCGGATGATCACCAATATAACGCTGAGCCACCGTAGTCAATATATCCGGAATTGAATCGTACACCTTGCCTGCAATCGCCTCGTTCTCATGAAAATAACGAATGATCGTCAGCTCCCTTCCTTATACCTTGATTCGTTCGCTTAGCCGCAATGTCTCTCCGCCCTGCACTTCAACAACCTGCTGATCTGCCGTGAACCAAACCGGGATGGCAGACGGATTATGGATGATGGATCGATCAGCCGAACACTCGAGTCGTTGTACCGCTTTCCAATAGGCAATCACTTCGATGTTCGTGGCATACCAGATATCGTCCCTGCCGCCAATCTGCTCACCGAACTGTTCGATGATCTCCCAATTGTCGTTGTCATTGAACTCATAACTGTGACCCCAGACGTAGAGTAATAGTGGCGTACCTGTTTTGGAATGTTGGATAAAACGTTTGGCATGCCCCGCCAGATCATGGTTATGATGACACGTCGGATGCCATTCAAGCGGGCGCTCTGGCAACGTGTATCTGCCATGTGATTCAACGGTACGGGCATAATCAATGCCAAGCCACTCCAGCTTCGAACTTAACGCGCGGTCGTACCCTCCATTGGGATAAGCCATACCTCGTACGGGATAACCGACACGCTTCTCGAGTGCTTTTCGGTCCTCAATAATCTCTTCGGTCAGCAGTTCATTCGGAACATAAGGCAGTGTAGGATGAGTAACGGTGTGAACAGCTACTTCATGTCCGGCGTACAGTTCCAAGACTTCCCCCGGCTCGATGCGGCCTGGATTGCCCAGGGTACCGGAATTCAGATTAAATGTTCCCCGCAGTCCATACCGATTACAGATATCCACCAGTCTGCGATCATGCACCACTCCATCGTCATAGCTGAGCGTTAACGCTTTCATCACACCACCTGGATAGCGGTCAAACTGAATACGATGTCCCATCCCTTACTTCCACTCCTTCATCTGAATTCTTCAACAGGTACATGACCTGCATCCTGTAATCGATGATGTTCCGAATCAAAATACGTACCTTCCAGCAGGCCGATCAATGTGTTGGTAATCCGCACTTCAATGTCGTTGTCTCCCGGACGCAACCAGGAGGCCTCTCCCTTCCACCGATACGGAGACCAGCATCTTACACCCAGGCTATGTCCGTTTACCCGCACTTCCACCACATCCTGCACACGCCAATCGCCAAATTCCAGTTCAAACGAGGCAACACCTTCCTCTGGTTCATCCAGCCAGAACGTGCGTTTATAACTCATTTCCCCGGCATAATGGGGATACAGAGGCTGAGGTTCAGGCCCGATACGAAGGGCCGTATCCGACTCTCGCACAAGCGAAACCATGCCTTCATGATGGAATTCCACACCGAATCTTCCCTGTAGATACAAGGGATCCACGATGCCATCCTCATCTTTCGTCACCTGCACAATCACCGTCATTTCGTTGAGACCGCTGTGCAGCAACTCCGTGATATCACAAGCGATGTTATTGTGGTCGGTTATTTCGATTGGATCGAATTGTTCTTTTTCAAGCAAATGCCCATTAATCTCCATCGACCAAATGCCTGAGATCGCCGCTCTGTCCATGAATAGAAGGCATGCAGGCAATACCGTTCTCAGCTCAAATGTGGTCGTATAACGGCACTCGATCGGGTAAGCAACGGAAGCCTTTTTCGGTGTGCCAAACACCTGATTAAACTGGACTGGCAGATGCTGCTGCTCCGATAATTCTGCCGCCTGATCAATAAACGGTTTCACAGCTATATGCTGGCTTTCCAGAATCACACCATTAGCATTGGAAGCCTGAAGATGGAATTGTCCCATTCGCAAAATGTTAGGCTGCACCGTTTCCAGTCGCCACGGCCCTTCTGAAGGGACCATGATCTTACGGGCCTGATTAGCTCCTGCCGATACATCCGCTCTGAACGTCGAACCCGTTTTGTCTGTTACATCCACCTTCGTTGGTACTGCCTCTTTCTTCGCAGCTTGTAAAGTAAGACGTACAGCATGCGCTTCATAAGGCGCCAGTGTTAGTGAAATGCACCATTCCCCGCCACTGCTCGTATATGGTAATGCCTGAAGCTGCCCTGTCTCCAGATCGAGTCGTTCTGCCACGAGACAAGTGTTCTCTGTCAGCTCCGTTCCATCCCACAGCTGTCTGGCGACCAGCTTTAATTGGCCCTTTAGGTCCTGCCCCTCCTGATTGGTCAAAAAAACCATATGCTCCCCATCGGACAATTGACGGGTGTGCATCAGCAGGGATGCACTTTCTTCCTCCATGATCCAGCAGATGGGTTCCGGCAATACCTGATCGAGCAGGAGGGAGATTAGCTCCAGCGAAAAGTCATCTCCCTGCCCCGTTCCTGCGGGTAGAAAATAGGCATTCCCCTCACCCTGATGCCACATGGTTTCACGGTTATCGTGATCTGTTGACCCGCTACGGCCCCAGTACACCTCTTGCGGCTGCTCGCCTGCACCAAAGAACTGGGCAGCTTCATCCCCCTCCGGACTTCCCGGCTGGATCGCAATATACGGAGGCATCCCAACAGAGATGACAGTTCCTCCCTGCCGAACAAATCGCTTCACCTGTTCCCAGGCCGCGGCCTCCAGATTCAGCATCGGTGGCAGAATCAGTACGTCATAACGGGCAACGCCGATCTGAATGATGCCATCCGTTAAGTCAGCTTCAGCCAACAATTCGGGGTCAAGGTGATCATAGTCACGTCTGTTTTCGAGCAGATGTGTCGTGATCCTCATCCAGTCCTTCGTTAGACGATCCAATTGTCCCCGTTCTGCTTCGTCTTCGCCGCTATACTCAAATCCATGCAGCGGATTACCCATCAGACTCCAGAATGTCGTTGTTGGGTCAAGCACGGCAATACGAATATCTGCTGCTCCGGTGCTCATGAGATAGCTCAACCGTCCGGTGTAATCCCCTAACTGCCGGAAATGCTTCCAGTATGGATTCTGTAAAAATTGAGATGGTGGTGCGTCATGCTTCGCAAGCCCACCAATCGTATAGAAAAAGGCGTGAAAGTTATAGAAATTGGTGCCCATGGCGGCCATACGATCAATCATCCACTTGGCATCCTGTAGCGTCATGGACCAGCCTACACTGTGAAAACATTCAATCAGATTGCGACTTCGGCCCAATTGCCGGGCAAGCGAACTGACCATCTTGGGATTGTCACGCATCTTTTGGCCGTATCGTTCCAGAATCCACGATAAGGATCGTCCGATTTTCTCATGTGCCGAATCACCACCCGGCATATGACTGAACAACTGGGTGGTCATCCGTACGCCAGGCACCTCTGCCGCGTACTGGATTCCTGCTTCCTCACACCAGTCATGCACCTGTTTGTGATAGGACTCCCTGAGAAGCAGATGCAGTGACTGATAATAGTCATACCGAATACGATGCGCGTCTGGAACATCACCATATAACAGCGCCGGTAGCGAATCGATCAGACTATAACCACAACGCTCGCTGAAATAACGGGGAAGCTGTTGCGACCAAGGGATACGACCTAGCGGTGCGATCTCATCCGAAAACATACCTTTGATTACGCTTTCAAATTGATCTCCAACCGCTGACTTATAACGCTCATGTGTCAGTTCAATAAAACGGCTCATCGCTTCCTTGTGGCAAGGATCAACAAAGTTGCCGTAATATTTGAAATCATCGATCTCTTTTTCCTGAAATATAATCAACTCCCAATCACCCACGGGAACATCCCACAGCAGACGAAACGCTGTTCGGTAGGTGAAGAACCGCTTGCGATTATACGAGGTGAGTCCGGTCTCCTGATACACTTGATCGGTCTGGATATTGCCGATTTTACCGCGCAAGTCAATGGATTCCTGCCACAACCGTTTGCCCTGTGCATCCTTGGGAATCGCCATGGCAACCAATACTCGTCCCCATGGCAACTCTAGATCCACAGCTTCTCCACCCTGAACCAACAACTGATGATGCACGAGCTGACGCTGCTTCGCTTCAGGGAAATCAAGGGTCACTTCCCCGCCGGCCATTCCACTCGGATAGGGATATTCGTCATATAACCATACCTGCATGCCGTGAGCAGCCGCCGCTTCCACTGCAACCCGCACCTTATCAAACCACGCTTCAGAGAGATAGGGAATCTGTAGTCCCTGACGCGGACAGATGAAGAATCCGCCTACACCTTGCGTGGCCATCTCAGCCACCTGCCGCTTAACCTGCTCTTCTTCCATATCCCCGTTCCAGAACCAAAAGGGATGGACCCTGTACTGCGCCTCGGGATTTTCAAAAGCATCCCCGTTCCACATGTCGCCTTCCTCCCTGCCTGTTCAAGAGTGGTGTCCAGCTTTACCAATACCGTTCATTTCAGTTCAAATAGGTTTGTTTTGTTTTGATTATACATAAAAAACCATATTCAGGAAGTCGTAAATTCCGACTACTTCAGTGCAGTGTACAGTTCATTGACTTCTTTCACATAATCGTCTCCGCCGTTGTTCTTCCACAGGGCAACAGCATCTTCGAATCCTTTCTCATCAATCTGACCTACGATATATTTGATGCGCGCATCATTAATGATATTGTCCAGCTGCGGTCCTTTCTGAGCATAAACATCAGAGATCAGCGGTTCGCCAGGATTGGCGATGACAATCTCTTCGTTGGCTTTCTGCACTTGTGCAACCTTTTCACGGACAGGTGTCTGTTGTACACGAAGCGTTCTGTCTTCCGGCACAAACATCAAAATCTGATTTAAGCCCTGCAGGTCGCGGAGCGCAAGCTTGTCAGTGCTCGGTACGATGTAGTCTTCTTTTTTCTCGTATTGCTTACCTTCCAGTCCGTTGTACAACAATGCCTGCAATTCCGGTTCATTCAGCTGATCCAGGAAGCTCAGTACCTTCTTCAAGTCTTCTTCCGTTTTGACACTGCTTTTGGAAATGGCAATCAGGCCGGAGTAGCCCGACGTTGGCATATCACGCAATCCCTTTGGACCTTCCATCGCTTGCAGCACGTCTACGCGCCCTGTCGCATTTGGGTCTTTATCCAGTATTTTCTGATCCATGCGCTGCGCATTATCTGCCACATCCACCATGACACCTGCTTGACCGTTTACAAATGGATCAGGCAGTTTGGTCGCATCCATCACGGCAAAGTCCTTGTTCACCAGACCTTCGCTATAGATTTGCCGGAAAAATTTCAGGGCTTCCATATATTCTGGTGTCTCATGCGCCGGGATCAGGCCTCCGCTGCCATCATCTCCCCATTTGTTCGGTGCACCGAACCATACCTGCATGTTATCCCACGGGCCCGTGAATTTGCTGGCAACCAGACCGTACGTATCATCCTTGCCGTTACCGTCTGGGTCATCCTTCGTGAACGCTTTCAATACATTGTAAAATTCGTCAATCGTCTTCGGCTCTTCCAGCCCCAACTTCTCCAGCCAATCTTTGCGGATTGTGACCCCATTACGTCCTAGGGCGCGTGCCCGGTAGATCCCATAGGTTTTGCCATCGATTGACGCATTGTTGGTGATGATTTCATTCATCTGGCTCAGATTCGGATAGTCTTTCAGATATGGACCAAGCTCCCAGAATGCTCCGGTTCGTGCCGCATTAATGAAACTTGGGGACTTCCCTAACACCACCATAATCTGAGGCAGTTTTCCCGAGGCCAATGTAATGTTGAATTTGTCTTCGTACGAGCTGCTCGGCACCCATTGCAGTTTCACATCCACCTTGGTCAATTCCTCAAGCTTCTGGATGACTGGGCTATTCTCCGGCGGATTCTCCGCTTCAAAGTTCGGCAGCATGATTGTAATCTGATCAGTGCCACCCGCAGCGGTTCCTGAACCTTCTTTGTCGGTGGAGCATGCGCCCAGAATTGTACTTAGTACCAGTGAAGCAGAGAGTAGCAGTGCACCTTTTTTGAATCCCGTTTTTTGTCCCATACGTTCTCCCCCTTGGCTTTAGCCTTTGATTGAACCTAACATGACACCTTTGGCAAAATGCTTCTGCAAAAACGGATACACCAGCAAAATCGGAATGGTACCCACAACGATCACCGCCATTTTGATCGACTGCTCTGGTGGCTGTACAAAATTGGGGTCCATGTTCGCCATATCTCCGACACTGGCCTGCGAGAGTAATACGATCTGTCTCAACATGACTTGCAGCGGCCATTTGTCACTGTCGGAAATGTACAGCAATGCCGAGAAAAAGTTGTTCCAGTGGCCTACGGCGTAGAACAAAGCAAACGTGGCGATGACCGGCTTGGATAAAGGCAGAACAATTCGCCACAGCACCCCAAGATCCGAACAGCCGTCGATGCGGGCCGCTTCCTCCAGCCCGGGCGGCATTTGTTGAAAAAAGTTTTTGACAACTATTAAGTTAAAAGCGCTGATCGCGCCAGGAAGCATAAGGGCCCAGTAAGAATCGAGCAGTCCCAGTCCACGAATAACGAGATACGTTGGAATCATGCCACCGCCGAATAACATCGAGAAAATCACCATGTTCATCATGACGTTACGGCCCCAGAAGTCACTTCTGGATAGTGGATAAGCCATCGTTAGGGTGAAGAACAGATTGACCAGTGTACCTGCCACCGTGATGAAAATGGAAACACCAATGCTGCGAAAGATCGTGGACGAGGAGAAAATATACTCATATGCACTGAAGGAAAACACCTTCGGAATGAGGAAAAAACTGCGTTCGGTGATCTCGGCTTCCGTTGCGAAAGAATTCCCTATAATATACAGGAAAGGAAGGACGGTTAATATGCCCAGAATCCCCAGCATGACGTAATTGAAGATATCAAATACCTTGCCGGCAGGGCTGTTGTATAGACGGCTGTTCATGGGCGCTCCTCCTTAATAAATTCCGGGGTGACCGAATTTTTTCGCAAGTTTATTACTGCCAAGCACCAGGATAATCCCCACCACAGACTTGAATAGTCCAACAGCGGTACTGTAACTGAATGCACCTTGCGTAATCCCCACCGTGTACACATACGTATCAAACACATCTGCGACATCCCGGTTGAGGGAGTTGGTCATCAGATAGATCTGCTCAAAACCGGTATCGAGGAAGTTCCCCAATCTGAGAATGAGCAAAATGACTATGGTCGTACGAATGGCGGGAAGCGTGATATGCCACATCCGCCGTAATCGTCCTGCGCCATCCACAATGGAGGCTTCATATTGTTCCGTATCGACACCTGCGAGGGCTGCCAAGAAAATGATTGTGCCCCAACCCATCTCCTTCCACATCATCTGCACAATAATGAGCGGGCGGAACGAACCCGGGCTGGAGAGTACATCAATAGGCTTGCCTGTAATCCAGGCGATCAGGTCGTATAACACCCCGCCCTGCGGGGTCAGGAACACGTACGTGATACTGGCGATAATCACCATGGATACAAAATGGGGTACATAGACCAGCGTTTGAATCGTTCTTTTGAAGAAAGCGACCCGAATTTCATTTAATAACAAAGCGATAATGATTGGTGCCGGGAAAAAGAAGATGAGATCATACAGGGCAAGGACCAGCGTATTACGTAATAGTCGGAAGAAGTCCGGATTGGAGAAAAAGTTCGTAAAGTTCTCTAGCCCCACCCAGTTACTCTCCCGGATGCCCAGGAAAGGCTGGTAGTCCTGAAAGGCAATGATGATCCCCCACATGGGCAAGTATTTAAAGATGACAAAGTACAAAAAGCCGGGAAGCACAAGCACATATAACCACTTGTTTCGTTTGATCTGCCTCTTCCAATTGGACTCCTGTTTTAATGGTCTTGTTGTCATATCCGCTTGAGCAGTTGCAGTGGCGTTGGTATTCCAGTCCGTCTTCCCGTTCATCATGTCTCCCCTCCCTCAACTATGTAAGCGTTATCAATTAACCTGATACTCAGCCTATACAGCCGATCTTTTTCCGGCAACCTTCATTTTTTGCATTGCTACGACATGATGGCCGAAAAGCCCGCTATAACGCCATTTTCACAAGAAACTGAACATAACGTAGCAGGTAGAATTGCACATTTTTGCGGGTTTATCCTTCTTTGTATCACGGTAAAAAAAGAAACAACCGGCATCCGCTAAAGCTGAATGCCGGGCTGAAATGACAAAGATTTAAAAGGTTATTGTCCAAACCATTGATCGCGATACTGACTCGGGGTAACTCCCTCCTGTTTCTTGAAGATCCGATTAAAATAACTATGCTGATATCCCACAGCCGCCGCAACATCATTGATTTTCATCGTTGTCTCCCGTAACAATTGCTTCGCCGCATCCATTCTCACACGTGTCAGATAATCAATAAAATTGATGCCCGATACCTGTTTGAAAGCCTTACTCAGTGCATAGGGTGTCATCTGCTCCTCGTCAGCACAGTTTTCCAGCGAAATGTCGCTGCGGTAATGTGTATCGATATACAACATCGTTCGTTCCACCACCAGCTTCAGCGGTTCCTGCGATCGGACTTCAACCTCTTGTATATACGGTATGAACACCTCATTCATCATCCATTGCCTCATCTGTACAGGTTCACGAATACCGGATAGTTGCTCATACATGTTGTAACCACCAAACAGCTTATAAGGTGTGACCCCCGTTTGCAGCATCATGTGCTGAATGCTACCGAGCAATTGAAGCATCATCTGTTGCACCTGAAATTCGGTACTACCCATCCGCGTAATTTCACTCATGAATTGTTCCAGCACACGTTCGGCTTCGGCTCGTTTGCCCAGCCTGACCGCCTGTAACAACTCCCGTTCCAGCCCAAGCGGATAGGAAGCTGCTTCATTTCTGCGGAAACACTCCTCATCCTCCAGATCGAGAATCTGACTTCCTTCCTCCACACTGCGATAAGCCACGGCCTGTTCCATCTCGACGAATCGTCCGGGCAGTTCCTGAAGTGAAGCTGCCGGGCGACTGACCATCAAGGTCACCTTCATTTTGAGCGTACGTCCAATGACTTCCACCAGTTCCTGTCCCCATAACAGCGCTTGTGACTTCACAGGTTCGTCCTGAGGAGCAATCACAAGCATGGCGGAAGACAGGTCATGAAAGTTCATGACACTGATCTGTCTGAAATAATTTTTCGCCACTTCCTGTGTAATATTCACTGCTGCAAAGGTGACTAATCCCGTGTCCTGGCTTCCAAATCTGCCTTGCAGCTGCTCGTACCCCGTAAAATACATCTGCACCAGCAGATACTGCTGACCCTCCAGCTCAAATCCGAGATGACGCATCCGCTGCTGAAGATCCTGCTCGTTATAGGCATATAGATGGCCCTGTACAAGTTGTAAGACAAAACTGTCGCGCAGATGGGGAAGCTGCTCCTGCAATTGGCGATGTGCCGTGACACTCCGGGAGGTCAGTTCGTTCCACTGTTGCTCCAGCAGCTCAAACTCGTCCAGCTTGGCATCCGTTGGTGTTGTTTCATTTCTGCCAGGCGTAAGCAGATGCAGCATCCGTGCTACAGGCGAATAGATGCGGCGGGAAGCAAACCAGGATAACAATAATCCCAGGATGAGACTGCCTGCACTGGCAATAACGATGATTTTGGATACCAGTTTTACTGGCGAAGTGACTGAGGTCAAAGGTGCTGCGGAGACGTAAGTCCAGTCTGAATCGATCCGGCTCAATGAACCGTATGAGACAGAATAGGTCTGATCCTCATATCGGAACAGGAATGAGCGGCTGCCCGCATGCTGGGCTACTTCTTCTTTTAGCTGCTGCTCAAAAGCAGAAGTCTCTCCCGGCGTTCCCGGATTCCCGGTAACCAGTGTGTTTCCTTCCTGATCCATAAGGAACGTTAAACCTTCGTCATACGGAGTAAGCGTTTTCAATAAACTGGCGACTTTCTCGTTATCCAGCGTGATGATCAGTGCACCAAACGGATTAATGCTCTCCCCCGGTATCTTATGTACTAGAACAAGTGCATTGCCTGCATCCGTATGCAGTGGACTATCGTTGGTCGAAGGTTCGATATCTCTGTTGATGCTGGAAACCCAATCTGTCCAGTACACGTGGTTCCCCATGGAAAGGTATCGATCATAGGCTTGTACCCTGGCTTCATCATTCAATTCGGTATAATCCCGATTAAACAAGATTGGCTTCGGCTCCTGTAAATACAGCTGTGCTGACTTGATCAGTGGATGGGAACCTTGTAACACGTATAAGGTAGTCACAATCTCCTGTGTTTCATTAAAATAATACACAAAATCCAGCGTTCGCAGTGCATTGCCAAACCTCGGCTCAAAAGCCCAATGGGATAAGTTCATCTCCAGATAAGCCAGCTGGTCATCCACATTGCGTGCCCGGTTCTCGATCTGGTTCTGATGCATCTGATTGAACTCGGTTTCCATCCGGCCAACAACCTGTTGATACATGACGATACCTGTGATTAGTCCGGGAATGCTGGCAATGAGTAAAATAAGCATGAGGCTGTTTCGATAAAATCGTCCTTTATGCCTTCCAGCCTTCAAATCGGATAACCGCTTGAATCTGCCAAATATTCGATCGCTCCTAGTCGGTTCCATCGCTGCTCACCTGCCTGCTTGCATCGGGTCTGACTGTCATGGAAACTTCCTCAACTCCCCTGAGAATATATGGATGAAATCCTTTTCTTGTATTATACGCACAATCCTCAGGTGAATGAAACGATCTGTAACCGATCATTTTTTTAACCAATGTTTTATTAACATGACAAAATGGATTACAATGAGATATAGCAAACATGAAGGAGGCCTTTTTAATGAAAGAACAGACTTATTTTGAACAAAATAGAGAAAAACACCTGGCAGAACTGAATGAATGGTTGTCCATTCCAAGTATCTCTGCCATTTCAGAGCATAAAGAGGATATTAATCGTGCAGCACAATGGGCAGCAGATGCACTCACACGTGCAGGCATGGAAAACGTTGAGGTCATTCAAACGGCTGGACATCCGATTGTCTATGCAGATCACCTGCATGCACCCGGCAAACCAACGGCTCTGATCTATGGACACTATGATGTACAACCTGTTGATCCGCTTAACCTGTGGGAGACGCCTCCGTTCGAACCTACCGTTCGTGATGGCAAGCTGTATGCCCGCGGCGCGACGGATGACAAAGGACAGATCTTCCTACATATCAAGGCAGTTGAAGCCATTCTCGCCGAAAACAAGGAACTTCCAGTTAATATCAAGTTCTGTATCGAAGGTGAAGAGGAAATCTCCAGCCCGAACCTGCCCATCTATCTGAATGAACATACAGACAAGCTGCGTGCAGACATGGTACTGATCTCGGATACGTCCCTGCTTGAAAAAGGAAAACCGGCAATCTCCACTGGCCTGCGCGGCCTATGTTCCATGCATGTGGATCTGAACACAGCCAATACCGACTTGCACTCCGGTTCATTTGGCGGCGGCGTACCGAACGCACTGCACGCACTCGTATCCCTGCTCGCTTCGTTGCATGATGAGCAAGGTCGTGTAAGCGTAGATGGTTTCTATGACGGCGTACTGCCACTGTCTCCTGAGATGAGAGAAGAATTTGTGAAACAGGGCTTCAATGAAGAACAGCTTCGTCAAGACCTCGGGCTGGAGCAATTGTACGGCGAAGAAGGTTACTCGTTCGTGGAACGTGTTGGCGCTCGTCCAACATTGGAATTGAACGGCGTATGGGGTGGTTTCCAAGGCGAAGGTAGCAAAACGGTTATTCCAAAGGAAGCTCATGCCAAAATCACCTGCCGCCTCGTGGCGGATCAAGATCCACAACATGTATTGGATCGTATCGAAGCACATCTGCGCGCTCACGTTCAACCGGGTACAACGCTGCATGTGAAACAGATCGAGAAAGCTTTTGCTTTCAATACCGATCCTTCGAATCCAATTCTGCAAAAAGCGGCAGATGCGTATGAGCACGTGTATGGCGTTCGTGCCCTCTTTACCAAAGATGGCGGCTCCATTCCGATTGTTGAGAAACTCTCACGTGTTCTCGAAATCCCTGCTGTCATGATGGGCTTTGGCTTGCCTGATGAGAATCTGCATGCACCAAACGAGCACTTCAACCTGGAGAACTTTGATAAAGGGTTGTTGACGATTGTTCAGTTCTTGAAGAGTTTGTAATCATCGTGTTTAAAACCAGTTCATGAGAGCGTGCTGAGTGGACGTTCCGGGGCCGAATCGTTCTTTAGATCGCTGTTATCGTCTGATTTTTTGGATTCCCCTTCTCAAAGGGTAAAATCCGACGATAAAGGCGAACGCTCCGCTTCTTCAGAATCGATTTCGTCCCCTCCACTACGTTGCAGCTTCTCGCATGACTGATTTTAAAGATTGAGCCTAACTATTGATTGGTTAGTGTAATGGGGAAAACAAAGAACGGCCTTCGGGTCGTTTTTTTGTTATTTATTTTGTTTCTTTATTCTTTGTTCTTTGGTTCTTTGGTGAAATTGTAGTTTTTTTTCATGGTCTCTTTTTATGATGGAGACGATGGAGACTTACTTTTAAATGGGTTAGTGTATTAGTGATAACAACATGGCAGCCCTATAGGACGTTTCTTGATTTTGTCTCGATCATTACGTACAGCTTGCTTTATCATGGCTGCTTCGAAGGATTGAGTCTCACTTTGATGGGTTAGTGTGATAGATTACCTTAACGATGGGCTACTGAACACTTTTTCGATTTTTTTCTCGATAACTTCGTTATCGTTGTTCCTATGACTGATTTTATAGACGGGGTCTCGGTTTTAATGGTTTAGTATATTAGAGATAACATAAGCGACCTTATAGTCCTTTTTTTTTGATTCGGTCTCCTTCACTAGGTTTCAGGCTCTTACCGTGGTTGCTTTATTGTGACTGGTTTTTGACGACGATTAATTTTTAAGGATTTGTGATAGAGACAAGACAAGCGGTGCCTTTTGAAGCTTTGGTTGAAACGATTGATATTTAGAATGCACCCTTATGGAGTATGTTGCGGATCGGGTAACGAAGATGTTGATAGCTAAAGGGGTTTTGTGGAGGGGAGGATCTTTAGGGATTCCTGCGTTTTGACTTGCTTATGTTCGGCGACTTCGGCGCGGGGCTTTTGCCATGAGTGTTTACCTGCTGTTATGCCCCAGCAAGCTAATCCAAAATGATGAGGTGAATGTTGTGTCTGCTTCTCACCTGACCAAAAATGCGTTGGCTCACTCGCTTAAATCACTGATGGAGCACACCCCGCTGAACAAGATTACAGTCAAACATCTGGTTGACCATTGCTGCGTGAACCGGCAAACCTTTTATTATCATTTTCAGGATATTTACGCACTACTTGGGTGGATCTATCAGACTGAAGCGGTGGAGAGTCTTACGGCGTACCGAAGCTACAGCACATGGACGGACGGATTCAATAAATTTTTTTGTTACATCGAGAACAACAAAACGTTCTGCTGCAACACGCTCAACTCGCTCGGGCGCACCCACTTGGATGTATACCTCTATGAAGTAACTCATGATCTGATCATGGGTGTTATTGATGAGCTGGCCTGTGGGATTAAGGTCCGCAGTGAAGACAAAGAGTTTGTCGCCAACTTCTATACCCTGGCCTTTACTGGGCTGATCATTCAGTGGATGAGAGGCGACATGCAAGAACCGCCAAAACAGATTATTGAGAAGCTCAGCGAGCTGATCGAAGGGAATGTCCTGAGGGCACTGCACAAGTATGAGAATAAGCTGCCATCTGATTAGGATGCGCGGCTTTTTTCGTATGTGATCTAAGCCTAGGTTTTAGACACCTTTCCAAAAGTGACCAAAAACTGGACACTCCCTTTCTTTTGATCATACCTTACGGGACCTGCAAGGTTTACATTAGGGATGTGATTACAGTAACTTTTGGAGGCGAATGATCGTGAAGAAAGAACATGGTAATAAACAGGTCTATTTTGTAGGCGGCGGCATTGCATCTTTGGCGGGTGCAGCTTATCTGGTCAGAGATTGTGGCTTTCCTGGAGAACACATTCACATTATCGAAGAAATGCCGATTCTCGGCGGCAGCAATGACGGAGCTGGTAATCCCGATCAAGGATATATCATCCGCGGCGGGCGGATGCTCAATGACGAGGCCTATGAGAATCTCTGGGAGTTGCTGGCTTCCATTCCTTCCATCGACCGTCCGGGCATATCTGTCCGACAGGAAATTACCGAATTTGACGAAACCAATCCCACACATTCCAATGCGCGGCTCGTCAACCGTGACGGCAAGGTCGAAGATGTGCTCTCCATGGGTTTTGATATGGCGGACAGGTTGGCGATGGGCAAACTGATTATTACTCCTGAAGACACGCTGGGGAAATTGCGAATCAACGACTGGTTTGGCCATCATTTTTTCAAAACGAACTTCTGGTATATGTGGGCGACCACCTTCGCCTTCCAACCTTGGCATAGCGCCGTGGAATTCAAAAGATACATGCTTCGCTTTTTTCACGAATTCCCGAGAATCCAAACGCTGGAAGGTGTTACCCGAACGCCTTTCAACCAATATGACTCAATCATCCTTCCATTGCATAACTACCTGGAACCGTTTGGCGTAGATTTCACGCTGAAATGTACCGTCACAGATCTGGATTTCAAAGACGGCGACGGCATTACGGTAATTCGGATGCATGTAAGACGCGACGGTACCGAGGAGATCATCGACATTCATGAAGGCGATCTGGTCATTGTCACGAACGGTTCGATGACCGAAGGTGCCGACATCGGCTCCATGACTTCCGCCCCAAAACTGAATGGCAAGGGCAGCTCATGGAAGCTGTGGGAGAACATTGCCGCCAAGAAACCGTTGCTAGGCAACCCTTCTTCTTTTAATGATCATGTGGATGAGTCCAAATGGGAATCGTTTACGGTCACCTTCCAGGATTCGGTTTTCTTTGATCTGATGGAGAAATTCACACGTAACCGGGCAGGTACCGGCGCTCTGGTTACTTTCAAGGATTCCAGCTGGTTCATGTCTGTCGTTCTGGCCTTCCAACCGCATTTCCGTGGTCAGCCTGAGCATGTCAACGTATTCTGGGGATACGGATTATACCCGGATAACGTGGGCGACTACGTGAAAAAAAGAATGTGCGATTGTACCGGGGAAGAGATTATGCAGGAGTTAATCGGCCATCTTCATTTCCAGGAACATCAAGAGGCCATCATGGCTACCGCCAACTGTATTCCATGCATGATGCCTTACATTACAGCGCAATTCATGCCAAGACTGAACAGCGATCGACCAAAGGTTGTGCCTGATGGCTCCACTAACCTGGCCTTCATTAGCCAATTCTGCGAAATTCCCGATGACGTGGTATTCACCGAAGAATATTCAGTCCGGGCAGCACGGATCGCCGTCTACACTCTTCTCGGAGAGAACCGGCCGATTGAGCCGATCAACAAGTATCAGTATGATGTTCGGACGCTGTTCAGCAGTTTTGTAACTTCGTTTAGATAACTGCTTTTAATGACGATTCAGACATAAGATGAATGAAGGAATGTTGGATGGATCTGTGGATGCGGATAGATCTTTGGAGATATATGTAGGATTCGGTGAGTAACTTTGTGATCTTTTAGGAAGCTTTGTTATCATAATTCTATTGATTGTGCCAAGTTAGTAAGATATGAGTTACTACATGAGTTAGCTTCAGAAGCTTGCATCCCCGTTGAACGAGTCCATGAGTGAATATGGTTGTTGCTGAACTGAAGAGTCGTTGTATAAAGAAAATAAAGAGAGTTCCGTCAGCGATGACAGGACTCTCTCTTTCGTTTACTGTTTACTATCTAGGACTGACACATAACACACATAACCTTAATCGAGAATGCACAACAGTCGTCTAAAAAACCTCACAAGCCTTATTACTTGAAATTTCGCAGGTTTGAAAATCTAACGAATCATAGACATCTTATTTACGCTGTAGACATGTTTAAGTACCGAAATATCGCTAAATTGCATTAAATAGCGTGTCTGAAATTCGTTACATTTTGTATGACAGCAAAATCATTGGAATAAGGCTTCAGAGATTCGTTAGCGCTACTCGCGCCACTTATGTGCGGAATGTTGTGAACTTCAGCATGTGCACAAGCTTGGATAAATGTGCGATCTCCTGCTGGACTCCAGAGGTGTCCGTACCTGCCATGGCCTGGTTCGCTCGCAGCGTCCTACGTGTGTTCAGCATACCTTCGATCAGTTTCATGACCGTGTTGCGTCCACGATGATCGACAATCATATACTTTTTGCGTGCATCCAGCTCTACCCATACGATGTTGCTGAATGATGTGAACAGATGCCTGCGGTACAGCTCCATATCGGTCTCGTTGTAATGCTCGCCATAAAAGGCATAATATCCGTGTATGTGCAACTTCTCCGCCAACACTGTGATGAACGGATCATGTTCGAGCATAGCGTTACGTTCCATGTTTCACGCCTCCGTTATGCGTGATCCGCAGATCCCGTCTTTTTGAGATCTATTTTAACATATTGTGCAAGGTGTTGCCTCTACACAGATAAAAGCCAAGTTTTAACTCCGAAGACCGATGCATCACATAATGAGAGTTATTAGCACGATACTAATTTACTAAATCTAATATGACTCACCGATCCGTCTGCCCTTGACCCACACACCCTCAATATCCAGCTCCGCGTTCAGCAAAACGATATCTGCCTGTTTTCCTTGAGCCAGGGAACCTGTCCGGTGATCAATACCCAGCAGGCGTGCCGGGGTCAGACTTGCTGCACGTGATGCAGCGTTCAGACTCAAGCCCACTTCCTGTATCAGGTAACGGAAACCGCGAATCATCGTCAGTGTGCTTCCCGCCAGTGCGCCGCCGTCCTTCAGTCTGGCCTCGCCATGCTTCACATTTACGGGCAGGTCGCCGATTTTGTACTCCCCATCATCCAATCCCGCAGCAGACATGGCATCCGTGATCAACACGAGTTGATCATCATGTTGCTTCAGCTGAGCGAGGATCGAGATCGCCGCAGGGTGTACGTGAATACCATCGGCAATCACCTCGGCGCTGATGCGTGGATCACTCAGCACGGCTCCCGCAGCCCCGGGTAGCCGGTGATGCAGCGGTGTCATGGCATTGAACGTATGTACTGCATGATGTAGTCCTGCCTCAACTGCCCGCTCCACCTCTTCATAGGTCGCATCCGTGTGACCAAGTGCCGCTGTAATCCGTTGTTCTCGCAGCCATGAAATGACTTCCAACGCGCCTTCACGTTCCGGTGCCAGTGTAACTTGACGGATCAGGCCAGGATATTGTTTCTCCCATGCTTCGAGCCAAGATACATCAGGCAGAATGATATGTTCCGGATTTTGTGCACCAGGCCATTTCGGACTGAAAAACGGACCTTCCAAGTGCACACCCTCAAGCTGTGCATATGGCATTTCACTCGAACGGTAGCGGTCCACTTCAGCAAGTACGTTATCCAGCCGCTCTTTCGGAGCCGTCATGGAAGTCGCAAGCATCGCTGTTGTTCCCTGCGTACTATGAAAAGAAGTGATCTTGTCCAACACCTCCGGGCTTGCATCCATAAAGTCTTCACCGTTCCCACCATGCACATGGATATCAATGAATCCAGGCACAATGAGGCCGCGTTCCGGTACAGGTACAGGCAAGGCCTCTTTCCTAATCTGTTCAGACAGACCTTCCGCTATCCCAGCATAGAGGATTTTCCCATCCCTCCAGGCTAATACACCGTCTTCCAATATCTCATTTGAAAGGAGCAGCTTGCCCCGAAGAAGAGAAATATTTTCATCATGCTGGCTCCCAGGTTCACGGCTATTCACCTCGGTCATCTCACCAGCCTCCCTGCGGCACGATCCAGCAATACCACCACATTTGGATGACATTGCAGAAGCGATGCAGGACAGGCCGTTGTGATTGGGCCCATGAACGCTTCGCGGATAATCTCGGCTTTTTCCTCGCCACGGGCAATGAGCAGAATCTGTTTGGCTTTCAAAATGGTACCGACACCCATCGTAATCGCCTGAGCCGGAACTTCATCGATGCTGTCAAAGAAGCGCGCGTTTGCCTTTCTTGTCTCATCTTTCAAATCCACGACATGCGTTCGTCCTGTAAGTTCAGTTCCCGGTTCATTGAAGCCAATATGACCATTATGTCCAATGCCTAACAGTTGCAGATCTACAGGTCCACGATCGTCCAGCCGTTGTTCATAGGAATTACATTCCTGTTCCAGATCGGCAGCCTGACCGTCAGGCACTTGCGTTCTAGCAATATCTATATCGATATGATTGAATAATTGTTCATTCATAAAACTGCGGTAACTTTCGCGATGTTCTGTTGGAAGCCCAACATACTCATCGAGATTAAAGGAAGAAGCCTGTGAGAAGCTGACAAGTCCCTTCTGATATAACGTGATAAGCTGTTTATATATGCCTACAGGGGAACTTCCTGTCGCAAGCCCCAATACAGCCCGTGGTTTGGTTTGCAACAAGCTGGCAATGAGGCCAGCACCTGTGGCGTTCAAATCTTCTTCATTTTCAAAAATGCGTATATTCATCTTCATCTGTCAGGCACCTCCGTTGTGTTGGACTCGATAAGATTGCACATTATGATAGGATTGTTCCAGTCTAGGGATAAAACGGTCAAAGTCGGCACTTACCATACCTGTGAACAAAATATCGATCACATGCAGCAGCGCAATACGTGAAGCCATATCTCCACGCCTCATGCCTTCTTCCAGAGAGGACGTAAACAGTGGAATGTCTGATACCGTTGCGAGTGTGTTACTTCCGTAGGAAGTCAGTGAAATCGTAGAAGCTCCAGCTTGTTTGGCACAATGCAGGGCATCGATGGTCTCTGGTGTTTCGCCTGAATAGGATACGGCCATCGCCACATCTCCCTCAGCGAGCGAAGATGCGGATGTAATCTGCATGTGTGAGTCGGAGAAAGCCGTACAGCTTTTGCCGATCCGCACCAGTTTCTGATAGAAATCCTGTGTAACAATCGAAGAGGTAGCCACACCGTACAGGTCGATGCGGCGAGCCTGGCACAATAATTGAACAGCTTGCTCCAATCTGCCCAAATCCAGCAAACGGGTGGTATCTGAAATAGACGCAAGGTGGTTGGCTTCGATAGCTTCAACAATTTTGGATAGTGAATTGCCCGCTACAATATCTTGATACGCCGTTTCATCAGATGCGTGGGATAATTCTGCGGCGAGTTTCATTTTGAAATCGGGAAAACCTTTGAAATGAAACGACTTGCAAAAGCGGGTCACCGTCGCCGCACTTGTGCCACTCTGCTCTGCCAGATGACTAATCGTCCAGCCTGGAATGTCCGATGGAGATTGCATAATGACTTCGGCAATACGTCGCTCCTGAGACGGAAGGTTATTCAGTTCTTGTTGCAACGCACGTAATATGGCTGCCATGAGGACCTCGCTTTATGAAAATTATTTTTATTTATTTTTAATAAATTAAGAAAATCATTTTTATAACTTCATTCTAATCAAGACGATCCTGCAAATCAAGAGGAATTTAACATGACTTTTGCAATAACAAAAGAAGGAGCAATTCAATGAATCGAAGACAACGGAGAAAGTTCATTCCTTCCACCTGGATTATTGCTACCAAACAAACAGAAGCACATGCCTATTATGCCCTCTATGCTATTGACTGGAAACGCGGCGGTCGGCTGAGTTGGGAAGGCTGGAATCAGCTCGAAGACCTGCTACAATTTCATATTCCGATCAAACGAAAAGCCGGAGGCCGAAAATCTTCTTCCCAGCCTGCTGCCAAAATTGCGAAAAGAGCACTCCATCTTCATCTGAATGAAACACAGTTCGAGGAAATGGAGCAGCTCTTTTATCAGCCATTTTCGAAGAAAAGATGGAGGACGTTCCTTCAAATGAATAGGAATCTATAAGTGATAAACTATTATGGATTCGGTTGTTTCATTTTTTCACGCTAAAACAAAAAAAGCCTCTTCCCTTCTTTGGATTAAAGAATAGGAAAGACTTTCGCGGTACAACGATTCAATTCTTTTGATTCAATTTAACTCAAGTTAACTCGTTCTAGTTGATGCCATCATATCGTTTTAAGAACTTGCTGGCTAAGCTGGGGACAGTCATCTGATGAACCGATTGATTTTCAATCTCCTCTGCCAGATCGTCATCTGTTAGAGAAACAAAGAACGTAATGTCTGCTTTGGCTTGTCCATACCGGGCGAAAACGTCATCTGCTGTCTCATTCACAACTTTGGCAATGATTCGAATGATCTCATCCTTATACTTCTGGATATCTTCTGTTGCATACAACAATCGGCTGATATGATTGAAGTGCGTATCCTCGCCATATTGATATTCGGAGCAGCCCCATCTGTAATAGATCTCGTCCTGCTCGCTGTCGCACAACCCCTGTTCCTTCATATTGGTAATATGTTTGCTTAATGAATCCTCTGTATTTACCGCCAAAAACAGGGTAACCCAATCACTGTTTGTTCCAAATGCACAAGCATATACTTTCTCACGCTGCACCTTAGCCAGCGTTTGTTCCAGATCGGATAGAAAACCCGCTCGAAATTGGTCTTCAAATTCATTTACTAAACCGTCCATTTAGCTCATCCTTTCATTATTAATGTAGATTAAGATTCAATTGGTTCATAATATATAGGTCTCTCAATAACTACAAGGTACCACATAATCGAAATTAACGCGCTTACTTCCTACACCCTTAAACTACTATGCTATAATAAAAATACGACTATCCAAGCGAGGTGACGCCGATGAAATGGGGAGAGATTACTGAATTACACCCAGATCGTTTTGTGCTTGTGGAAGCAATCAAGGCAAGCTCCAGCAACCGTGTCCGTCAACTAGAGGATATAGCTGTTATTCAAAACTATGATACTCCTCAAGAAGCCTGGAGCGGTTATAAAGAACTGCACAAGCTCCATCCGACACGCGAGTTATATGTATTTCATACGAGCAGAAGCGATGTTGAGGTAGTAGAGGAATTTTTCTCAGGAGCCTCATGCAAAATTGACTTTGAATTAATGAATGTTCAATTTTCAACATAAGCCATGTAATGATAACCTTTGAATGGTTGTCGTTGCGTGGCTTATTTTTGTACACCCTAGTTGTGTGACTCAATCCCGTAACAGCGGATCATCTGATGTAATAAACTATAAATCAGCAGCAAAAAAGCCTTGCCCCATTCTTCATAACAAAGAATAGAGAAAGGCTTTCATGCTGCTACTTAATCCTAACTGTAATTCGCAACTAAATCTTCAGTTCTCCAAGCTTAATCAGCTCGACAACTGCCTGCGAACGACCCTTAACATTGAGTTTCTGCATCACATTCGAAATATGGTTACGCACCGTTTTCTCGCTGATGAATAACTGCCCTGCGATGTCACGCGTTGTTTTGTCTTGAACCAGTAATTCGAATACTTCGCGTTCACGGTGGGTCAACAAAAATTTGCTTTTATGATCGATACCCTTCAATGTTCACCCCTCCTTGCTCGGGTTGTGTTGGTGTAACAAGGTTAAGGGGATACAGTCAACTCATCTTATGTCAGGTCAAGGGCGTTGGTTCAGTTTTATAAGAAAAATGGGCAGTAAACATGTGATTCATTGTCCAAAGATAACGTATGCAATTGGATATGTATTGGATCATGTAAAACAAACATGCCCCTGCAGCGGATGTTCCCATCTGCGCAAAGGCACACTTGTTCATCTGTCTTCAGAACTACCGATTCATTCGGTTCATCATGCCATCGTTATTATTACGGTTCATCAGGCCATCGTCAAGGATGCCATCACGGTTATTCGTATCTGTTCCGTTCGTTGGGAAGATGCGCTCCACCATCGATTGGAATGTATCGATCATGCCACTAACCGGCTTACCATTTCGAATATCTGTGGCATAGTTCTCCACATGCTCCACAAACTCCGGATTGGCTGATACATATACATTCTCGATGTTTGGTGCAAACTGCTTTATTTTGGCTGAAATCTTACCCTTTATCTCAGCTGATGTGTTATCGTCCGTGCTATCTACACGTTGTCCTTCACTTTTCATACCATAATGCCCATCATCCGTCCCACGTGCTTTGCCGCTATTTGTCAGACCACGCATCATGCCAATTGTGCCTGTGCCCATGGTTCCATAGATGCTCCGGTCATTCCCCATATGGCTGCGATCCGTTGCTGAATTTGTGTTCAGTCCTGGAGCAATTCCGCTTGTGCTGTACGGAGACATTGTGCCCGTACCGCCATTCACACGCATACCACCCATATCGTGATTCATGTTGCCCCCACGCATGGTATCACTGGCATGATTACGCATCGTTCCATTCAGCATGCTCGTACGACCATTGGACTTGCTTTCCAACTTACCTGCATGACCATCTGCCAAACGAACCGCCACATAAGCATTACGATCCGTTAACATGACACGGGCGGATTTAACTTCCTTCATCTCCGTGATGCGTTTTGCCAGCTCTTCACTGGATTTCAGGTCAGTCACATTGTGCATGCGATAACTTTTCGCACGGATGCCATCCAAGCCATTTGTTTCCACACCATAACGGTTAATCCCGTTGGCTTGCTGACGAACACTTTGCGTATGCATATTGTTGGTATCCCGATTCGTGCCACAACCTGTCAAACCGGCCATTACAAAGATTGCAGTAGATAATGATAACGTAATAGCTGTTGCCTTTTTGACTGCTGGCATGTATTCATCCTCCAATGTTTGTTGGTTTTGGTCACAAAGATAGGATGCGCTTCTGTACGTACCGATATGCTGAAAGGATATGGTACCTTACCCTGTAAATTTGGGTTTTCTTGTTTTGTTCTTGGGCTTGCTTATTGATCTTTGGTTTTGATCAGTGGACCGAGTTTCTTCGCTATTTAAAATAAAAAAAAACAGTGCTGCTTGTTCACAGCACTGCCTCGAAATAATATTTGCATCTCAACACAATAATATCACTTATCTTGCGCCCCGCTCATTTCCCGTCTGTTGATGAGGTTGTCGTTGCGTCATTTGCAGAACTCGATGACTCTTCCGAAGAAGTTGTGGATGCTTTAATTGTATCCGGCAATTTCTCTGTTTCCGTTAAACTGGTTGCATCCATGCTATATGCCCATTGACCATCCGGGGTAATGACCCAGATCTGATCCGGTTCGGATGGCACCGTAATTCCTCGATACACATCTCGAACTTGTTGCCCATTGACCGTCTGTTCAACAGACAGGGTGAATCGGGGAACGGAATTCTTCAGCTCGGACGCTTTACGAACATCATCTGCTGTCGACAGGTTTTTGATTTTGCCGATAAGAGATATGGCATCTGTGGCTTCAATCGTTTTTCCATTCAATGTCCAAGTCTGCTCTGCCGCATCGTTCTTCGATGTCGATGTTAACATCCAGGTAGCTGCTTCACCTTCCCACTCCAGAGACCCAACATTTGTCTCATCCATGTTAAAAGGTGTAGTGTCCAACAAATCACGACGAGACAAAGCTATGCTGGTAATCGCCTCTGTTTGCACAGCAACCACAGGACCCGAATCCACACGCACATAACGTGCATCATCTGCTGGAAGCTGGCCGCCAATAGCCAGTTTGATCTCCCGATTATCTTTGAGTTTGATATCCATACGTGTAGCATCTGTTCCCAATCCGTACTTATCCAGATCCGTCGGCGCTTCTTCCACTACCAGTTCCTGATTCGCACCACTCAGAGCATCCAGCCAACTGCTAACACTGTAACCGTTCAGGGGATAGGCTTTTGGCTCAACCATCTGCCATACACCATTTTCAAGCGTCAGGGTTGAAGATGCTGCTGTACCGGATGTCTCCTCCGTTGTGTCATGAATTGTAATAGATTGGATATCCCCGGATTGAATACCGAGCAATTTGGCTTGCACCGCTTCTTCTTCTCGAAAATAATTTTGACTGGCTGCGTACACCCAGCCCACAATCAGTACGATGACCACCAGAATCGTTGGGACCCATTTTCTCATACGCGTCTGCGCCTCCACCATAAGAGTACACCAATGATAACAAAGAGAAGTGGGAATGCTACTATAGCCACGAAGAAAATCGTTCTGGCCTGTTCGCCATTCAGGTATGCCATCTCATACCCGGCTTGTTCCCGTGGGCGAATCGTCAATCCATTTTCTTTCTCACTCAGATAGTTTACCGTATTCAAAATAAAGTCCCGATTGCCGCCATTCGCAATTTCCGAATCCTGCATGAAAATGGACGAGCCCAGAATAACCGCCTTCGGTTTGCCATCCTTCGTATCGGCTGCATACCCTAGTTCCACTGGACCCTGAATGTCCTCTTCGACATCATTGGTTGTTTCATTCTGCAGTAAACCGCCGATGTTCGTCTCCCCATAACTGTCATTTGAAGAATGCATTAAAGGTGAAAGGGTATATTTATCCTGTTCTTTGCTGGTCAACGCAATCGACAACGACAACATCGGATACAATTGGCTTGTATCAAGTTTGTCCGTAATTGCATGTGTACCATACTCCGGCACCACCCAGAGTGGCCCCATCGTACTGGCTTGCTGATTATCCACCATGACTGCATGCTCATCAACGACGCCATAATCAGCCATCAGAGCATCGATGTTTTTCCAACTGGATTTCATATCTTCTACAAATCCGAGGGATAATAACAGCTTGCCTCCATTACTCAGATATGTGCGAATGGCTTTTATTTCCGTATCACTGAGATCACGTTGCGGACCAATAATGGCGAGCACATCTGCATCTTCTGGAACCTTACCAGCTTGATTCAGTTGCAACTCTTCCGTCTGCACATTATTTTGTTCCAAGGAGGATTGCAACGTAGTCATCTGAGCGAGACTCAGCTCTTCATGCCCAGTCAAAAAGACCATTTTGTGCATCTCCGTGGATGACATATTCATGAGCGCCTGCGTAAGTTTTTCCTCACCTGTGAACTGATATGATCCGTCACTTCCGTCCCCTGTCGCGGTGAACAGACTGGCGATATCAATCACTTTGTGTTGATCTCCCTGCTCCAGCACAATGGAGCTGCCTGTTATGCCGTATTTGGATGCAAGCGCAGGTTCCTGCGTCAGATTATACTGTTTTATTTTCAACTTGCTATTGCGTTTCGTATATTCCTCGACCATATCCGTGACCTCACGGTTCAGGACGGTGTTGTTGGCATTTTCGACGGTTAACACCAGAATGTTGACGTCATCCTTCACATTTTTGATCGCAGTAAGAGACTGGTCAGATAACGTGTATTGTTTGTTCGAGGTCAGATCCAGCTGGAAGCCGCCAAGTGAATTCAGGAACAGTGTTAGCAAAATAAAGATGCCAATCACCGCTACGGACAGCACGGTACTGTTGGTATGACTTAACCATTTTTTCATCTTCTCACCTCCACCGCTTCCGTTCCACAATTTGAATGCTTAACAGCAGAAACACACCCGAAAGGGTGACATAATACAAGATATCCGGCCCACTAAGCACACCTTTCATGAAGCTGTCGAACCGGTTGGTCAGGGCAAACGGATCCAACCACTGTTGCAAAGCAGATCCTGTATTGCCTGCGAATGAATCAAGCATCCACAAAACGAGCAAAATAATAAAACCCGCCACCGCAGACACCATCTGATGCTGGGATAATGTAGAAGCGAACAGTCCAATCGCCATCATGCTTCCGCCCAGGAAAAATAACCCCAGCGCAGACATCCATACCGTCGTCATATCCAGTGTCCCATAGAACGACATGATGAGTGGATACACCAGACTACACAGGATGAGCACAACCAGAATGGCCAGAGAAGCAAGATATTTGCCAAAAATAATTTCTGTTACTCGTGCCGGAGAAGTCAGCAACAATTCATCCGTTCCTTGTCTGAATTCCTCTGCAACCAGTCGCATCGTTAACAATGGCACAACAAACAGCAGCATGGACAACGTATCGCCCAACACGAGACGATAATCGACAATACTCGGCTGGTAATACACAAAGCTTGAATAGAACAGCAAACTGGTCATCAGTACATATACGGCAAAAGCAAAATAGGACGTTGGTGACAGAAAATAAGCTTGCAGCTCTTTATTGCATACCGCCATCATTCGTCTCATTTGGAGTCCTCCCCTTTGTGAGCTTGGGGCGAATTATCAGCCGCTGTACTAACTGATGTTCCCGATATACTCGAAGAGTCGATGTCCGAATTTGCATCATCTGTGTCTGTTGCCTCGGTTGTGGTCAGCTTCAGGAAGATTTGCTCCAGACTCAGGTTCTCCTTCTTCATCTCCAGTATCGGTAATCCTGCACCTGACAAAAGGTAGAACAGCTCCTCCCGGAAATCTTCCGAGTTTTCTCCAGTAAGCAATATTTTAACCGTATTCGCTGCGTCTGAATTAAGTGAAGTATCTTTGGCGGTATTCGCATCCGATGCTTGAATGACTTCACTCCGCACCTTCTCCCATGGTGTCAGCACATTATGTAATTGCTCCGCAGTGGCCTTCACTTCAATCGACACCTTGAACTGATCCCCCATTGCTGATCCGAAATGCTGAGGTGAACCATCCAGCACGAGCTGTCCCTGATTGATGATCAACATTCGATTACAGAGTGTGCTCACTTCAGGCAAAATATGCGTACTGAGCAGCACCGTATGGTTCTCCCCAAGTTCCCGAATCAGATCCCTGATCTCAATAATCTGATTTGGATCAAGGCCCGATGTTGGCTCATCCAAGACCAGCAGATCCGGCTTGTGTATAATGGCTCCTGCCAGCCCAAGGCGTTGCTTATACCCTTTGGATAATCCACGTACCATTTGCCTTTCCCGACCCTGAAGTCCCAGTCTGCTAACCATCTCACTGACCCGCAGTTTAACCTCACGTGCCGGGACATCTCGCAAATTGGCTACGAATTTAAGATAGGACTGCACCGTCATATCGGGATACAGTGGCGGCGTTTCAGGCAGATATCCAATCTTGGAACGAACACGCTGACCCTGCTCATGCACCGATACCCCATCCACCATAATGGAACCTGCGGTTGGATGCACATAACCCGTAATCATACGCATCGTTGTTGTTTTTCCGGCACCATTGGGTCCGAGAAAGCCAACAATCTCACCACGTTCCATGGTGAAATCCAGTTGATGTACGCCGCGTTGCCCTTCGTAAACTTTGCTGACCTGTTTCACTTCGAGCACATCTTTCATCCTTTCCCGTTAAAATACCCGTGCACCATCGTTTAGGATAGATGATAGACACGGGAAGTTCCTTGTATATTACGGGAGCTATCCTAGCCTCAGCTTAATGACACTTAAAAGGCAGCTTAAAAATATTTGTCCAAAATGTGAACATTCTGACCAACACCCACACCCTGCGCTTAAAGCCAACGTAACATAGAGTACAGGAGAATGTGCTCCTGACCAAAAGTCAGAGGGTGAATCGTGTGAAAGTATTATTCACGTTTTATGTTCCGAGCGGTGGCGTGGATACGTTAAATCGACTGCGCACCGCTGTTCTGAAACGCCATGGCATTGAAGCGCACCTATTGTATCTCAACACAGGCTCGGGATTGCAGAACAACAGTGATACGCCCATTTTCACCGCGTCCAGTGACGAGGATATCCATCATATCATCCATACTCATCATTATGATGCCATCATTGCCACTTCAGACATCGCTATGCCCGGCCGCTTGAGAGGACTTGGTTATACCGGGCGAATTATTTTTGAAGCGCAGGGACTCGGAACACGCGATCAAGCTCTGGAAACGATACAGATGGGTGTCCCTTACCTTCAGGCCCATTGCGATGCTGCTGTTATACCTCCCACAGACCACCTGCTGGATATGTTCATTCATATCTGTCCTTGGCTTCATCGGTTTGTTATTCCCAATATGCTGGATACGGACACCTTCGCACCACTCTTAGTGGATACCCCACCCTATCCGGTGCTGGCTTGGGTAGGACGACTTGAACACAACAAAAACTGGCGTGAATATTTAATCATATCGAGTGAAATCGTCAAAAAAAATCCAAAAGCCAGACTATGGTTGTTCCACGATCCAACTTTGGCTAATCCAGAAGATGAAGTCATGTTCCGGCACATGCTGGCAGAATACGGGCTTGAGGATCGGATTGGCATCTTTATCAATGTTCCTCATTCAATGATGCCTGCATACTATTCCATGATCGCTGCTTCAGGAGGTATCATGTTGTCCACTTCCCTGCTTGAAGGATTCGGTTATGCCGTCGCTGAAGCCATCAGTTGTGGCTGCCCTGTACTCAGTACGGATTCGGATGGTGTGCGTTCATTTATCACACATAATAAGACTGGTAAGTTTTATCCAATTGGAAATGTAGAGGCCGCTGTAGCCGAAGCAAGGGACCTCATGAAAAACAAGAAACTGCGTGAGTATATTCGCATTCAGGGCAGACAGCATATGAGCTTGTCTTTTTCACCAGATCGATATGCCATTTCTTTCCGAGAAATGATGACAGCACTGCGAATTTTCCATTGAGCATAGCAAAAAAGGCAGTTCAGAAAAATTTCTCTGAACTGCCTTAGTATGGTTTTTATAGAATGTTAGTGTCCCATCATCATCGCAGGATCAGGCTTGTCGCCATTCTGAAGTTCTTCTTCCTGCATCGGCTTAGGTTTGCGCAGAATCAGACTGAGCAAACATCCGAACAATGCAATACAAGCGGCCAGGAAGAACGTATCATTGAAACCAGCCACCAAACCATGAACGATAGCGGTCGGCTCTGTACTCGTTGTATTGTCTGCGATTCTTGATGTAAGGAAGCCTGTAAGCCCTGCAACTGCAAAGGACACGACCACTTGCTGTGCAGCGGCCGTGAGCGGTGTAACCCGTCCGACCAACTTACGCGGAGCAGCATTCAATACATGCGTATTGAGTGGCATCATGGACAAGCCCATACCCAGACCCATCATGACCAGAGCCGTTATAATCAGGCCAAGACCTGTCTCTGCCGTGATAGAGGACAGAATAAACAATGCTCCCGAGATAATACCCAGACCCACGAAGGCCAGAGGTCTAGCACCGATTTTATCAAACAATCGACCACCAAGCGGCATACCCACTCCGGAAGCCAACGCCTGTGGCAGCAGAATCAATCCAGTTTCCAGTGCAGTGTATCCTTTGATCTGCTGCAAATAAAGCGGGATCAGGATCATCGCACCGAACAGCGCCACTTGAGACACCCATGCGAGAATAATTCCCCGTGAGAAATCAGATGATTTGAATACCCGGAGTTCGAGCAATGGATTTTGATGACGAAGCTCTACAATAATGAACAGAATGAGCGCTACACCACCCACAATGACACCGGTCAAAGTTGTTGCAGATGTCCAGCTCGTTCCACCCTCACTCACACCGTAAGCCAGCATCGAGAACGCAATTGGCGCCAGAATCATGCCGAGCAGATCCAGTGCAGGTGTGCGTCCACGATCTGTATCAGGCAAAAACTTGATACATAGAATGAAAGCTGCAATACCAATGGGCAAGTTAATCAGGAAGATCCAGTGCCAGCTCAGTGATTCAATAAACCACCCGGACAACACCGGACCCAATGCAGGGGCAAGCAGCATCGGAATTCCCAGCATCCCCATGATGGAACCTCTTCGCTCAGGCGGAGCCAGACGAAAGACCATTGCCATACCAATAGGAGCAACCATGCCTCCACCAAGGCCTTGAATGATACGGTAAATGATTAATTGCTCAGGTGATTGAGCGATCGAGCATAATACAGAACCTAAGGTAAACATGGCAATCGTGAACAGGAACACTCTTTTGGCACCAAAGCGGTCCGTTAACCAGCCTGCCAGTGGAATAACCGCAGAC
The DNA here is from genome assembly GCF_037973995.1 of Paenibacillus sp. FSL R5-0701. Taxonomy (NCBI): domain Bacteria; kingdom Bacillati; phylum Bacillota; class Bacilli; order Caryophanales; family Paenibacillaceae; genus Paenibacillus; species Paenibacillus sp. FSL R5-0701. The sequence goes on from NZ_CP150230.1 coordinate 5,595,987, forward strand.
AAAGCCAGAGTGTAACCCGTAACCGTCCATTGAATGGTCTTAAGATCCGTCTCGAAATATTGAACGAGATTCGGAATGGCCACGTTCACCACCGTGCTGTCCAGTATAACCATGATCATACCGACGATAATAGCCAGGAGTGGCAGTATAATCGTTTTGATTGAAAACTCTGCGGGCTCCTGGGATACTGCTGTTTGTTCTTTCACGTTCTCCACACTCTTTTCCAGCCAGAGATCGCAGGCTTAGCCATGCGTCTCACTCGGCCTATATTGACGACCAATTTCAAACTATCGTTTTAAATCGTCGTTTTAAACTTTCGTTTAATACTGATCTAATTCTAATGAAAATACCTTTGCTGTCAAGCTATTTTTTCAGACAATTCTACTATGATGCACCACAAAAAAATGGAACAGGCACCTTCCCTGCTCCACACGTTGGTTAATTATGACTATGCAATGATGTCCATATCAATCTGCAAGCTTCATCATCTGATATTCTGACAGTATGCCCAATGTCTGACCGTGAATACTTCTGCAATATATTCGAATAACCAGATGCTTCGGTGAAGAGCTGTTGCTGATGATCCTCAGTTCATAAGGCTCGGATGACACATCCAGATTATGAATGACCTGATTACCGCCAGCTCCCCCCGTATTTGACGTTAGGTGAAAAAGGTGTCGGTACAGTTCTCCGTGAATACTGGCTCCACCAACAAATACATCCGTCCCTTCCTCGCCGCCCACATAGGCCAACTCCACATCCATGTACTTGACGGGAACAAATGTCTGTAACAGATTCTCATGAATCTCAAGTAAATATACCGCCACTGTAGATCCCTCCTTCGGAGCACATGAACCTTCCTGTACATAGGATATGCTTCCTCTCGTCCATTGCCATTTGCATTCACCCATTTTCGACCAATTACACGGAAATGCCCGACCTTCCGGTCCTCTTTTTTCATAGAATAAAAGGATAGAAGCTCGGCCGGTGCAGGCCGTGACAAGGAGGTCGCTATGAAAGTTCTGCTCGTTACGTATTGGGAGCTTACACATATGGGAGGCATTTGGACATATGTTAAACAACTGGCCGACAGGTTAATCGCACTTGGTGTAGAGGTTGATATCATGGGCACAAATGGTGCCAATAACGAAGTATATGTTCGTAATCTGAACCGCGCTTTCTCCAAGGATAAGGTGTGGCCCATGCTGCAAGCCAAACTCAATCCGACTGATCTGCCACAATTCACTGCCGATCCTCTTCTCGCTTATTATGAACTGAATAGATATGCCTTCGAGATGGCAGCCGCTTATCTGGGAGTGGACCACTATGACGTTATTCATGCGCAAGATCCGGTAGCTGCCGTAGCCATAAAACGCATTCTGAACCGCAATATCCCACTGGTTACAAGCTATCATGGCGCTCTTGCACGCGAAGCCTTTTACGATGCTCAAAATTCCAACCCACAGCTTACTCTCCCTTCATATTTGCAATCCAAGCGTGGACGTTATTTTCTCTCATTGGAAGAGCGAAGCGCAGCACAGTCCGAGCTCATTCTCGTGTCAAGCCACTGGATCAAGAGTACGCTTACAGAGTTTGCCGTTCCTGAATCAAAGTTCAGACAGATTCCCTATGCTGTAGATCTCCCAGCCTACCGCGCCTCAGCAGCTGTGAAGTTCCGCCAGCGACCACCTGCGGGCAAGAAAGTCATTGCCTTTACCGGACGACTTGAATACATCAAGGGCGTTCATGTGTTAATCAAGGCCTTAGCCAGTCTGAAAAACAAACGTTCCGATTGGGTCTGCTGGATCGCAGGAGAAGGCAATCTAACCGATGAATTGCGGTCACAGGCCGCGTCAACGGGTATTGGAGCCGATGTTGTGTTCTGGGGCAAGTTGGACAATATTCCTTCCTTCCTGCGCCATGCAGATATCTATGTCCAGCCCAGCCTGCAGGACACCCAGCCGTTCTCCGTTACCGAAGCGCAACTGGCGGGTGTACCTGTTATCGTCAGTGGTACAGCCGGCATGCCTGAGATGGTTGACCCTGGACGCACGGGATGGGTTGTTCCTCCGCAGGATGTCGACTCGCTCCGTGAACTGTTGGATGCACTACTTGAGGATCATGTTACCCGGAGAGCAGTGGGTGCGGCGGCGAAAGCCTGGGCTGAACAACACCGTTCACTGGAAGTGATGGGATTGCGTACATTTCAAGTCTACCAAGAAGCCATTTACAGAGGAGGACATACGATATGACGTTACTTGTACCGAGTGATCTATACAATCGCTGGTTTTCGACTCCAGTCTCCACACCTCACATCGACGTGGACTACGCTGTAATGAACGAATTGATGCAGAAGCTGCCTAAAGGATATGTATTTCCCGATCCTGCATCGATGGCAATCATGAATTCAAAAGATTGAGTTGTCCAATGATATGCCGACTTCATATAACATGCCGAAATATCAAACGAGGGGTGTCCCATCTGTCATCTGAATGACTGAGGACACCCCTTGCTCGCTTCAAATGTGTTCTAACGGCCTGAGAACACGCTATTTACAGATCTCTCTAATCTGTCGCCAACTTGGAATACATATTCAGATCACTGAACGTTTCGCCTACCCTCTCGTATGCTCTGAGAGTGCCTTCATATGTGAAATTGAGCTTTTGTAATAGCTTGATAGAATTCACATTACTGGGATCAACCTTTGCTTCCATTCGATTCAGCTTCATAGTCGAAAATGCAAGAGCTAACAAAGAAGAGATCGCTTCCGTAGCATATCCTTTCCCCCAGTGTGATCTGGCAATGTCATACCCAATTTCTGCTTTAAGATTGTCAAAATCCAGTGAATTATAACCACAGGAACCTATGATTTCGTTGGACTCTTGCGCAAAGATAGAGAACCGAATGGCCTTGTTTTCCTGAGCAAGATCATTCAGAAGCTTAATCATGGCTATAGCTTGATTTTCATCCGTAAAATGAGTGATATTCATAAATCTAGTTACATCCGGATCAGACCAAATTTTAAACAAGCTGGCCGCATCCGATACGTTCATTTTTCGCAAATATAACCGTTCTGTGTATAACTCTGTAATCAATACTCTTACCTCCATTAGTTTATTAATAGTTGGGTTTAAGATATTGATATCTGCGCATAGTCCAGTCCCTTCCGTGTATGAATCATTTCATTATACAGAGACTTCAGCAATCGTTCACCCTTTCTGTCCACGAATCTGTCCATAGAGCAAAAAAAGAGCTTACCACTTATAACACTTCAAAAGTGCTTCATAAGGGTGCTCTCGTGTCCATTTAACATCTATTCCATTCAGCCATCATTCCAAAGCCATCTACTTCCAGTACCCGCCAACCTGAAGTAAGTTGAACAGAATAGGCCGATGCTTCGCCTGAACCCGTTCCATCTCGGCAACGAGTTCCTTGAAGTGACGTTTGGTTCCCATTGACTCATGCAATCGGTAACACATCAGAGGTTCATTGTAGTAGAACAGCTCATACATTGGAAACAGCCTCATCCACATCTCATAGTCATGGGTGTAGCGAAAATCAGTGTCGAACAGTCCGAACCGCTCAAATGCTTCCATCTCTAACATGACAGTACAGCCGTTGATCGGACAACCTTCCAGCAGTACCTGCAACATCTCCAGACGACTTCCCACTTCCGGATGCACCGTATCCAACCATTCACTTTTCTCATTCACATAATGGTAGGCACCATGGCAGAATGAAGCCTTGACCTCTCGCATAAACGTCAGTTGTTTCTCCACCCGATCCAGCAGCATCACATCATCCGAGCTGAGCCAGACAAAGTAATCCCCTGTTGCATGTTTGATGCCCTCATTTAATGCAGTTGCGGTTCCACCGTTTTCTTTGTGAATATAGCGGATGGAATCCATGAATGGCTGTAACCGCTCCACATGCTCGGTTGACCCATCATCCACTACGATGACCTCGATATGCGGATACGTCTGGTGAATGGCACTGTGAACAGCCTGCTCGATATAAGCACAATTGTAAAAAGGAATGACGATCGATACTTTTGGCTCCATTCGGGCCTTCCCCTCCTCTTACTGTCTTAGGTAAAATGCTGCGCAAAGAGGGCGTTAATCAGCCATCTTTTGGCTTTCTTAACTGCCCTCCCTACGCTACCCGCCAAGCGTCGCTATTCGCTGCAACAGCGGTTCGCGATATCTGGACCATACCATGGATGCCTCTCTGCCGATGACATCCGCATGACGTACCGATCCCATTCCCCCATGCCACCGATAGGCAGTAAGTGGTTCATTCAGGTATGGGAACCGATGACCGTTTAGCAAAATCCGCATCCAGAGATCCAGATCATGGGTGTAGGGCAGAAGCTCATCAAACAATCCCACTCCGCTGAACAGATCCTTGCGGATCATGACAGTACAACCGTTGACCGGATTGCTGTTAACGAACACTCGCAGCCAATCCAGATCGGCCATCGGTTCAGGCCCACCATGCATTCTGGTAACTGCCGAATGCTCGTTGATATAATGAAAGTTCGTATGGGAGACGAGCACATTCTCGCGTTGCATAAACTCCAGCTGATAACGAATTTTATCCGGGTACAGATAATCATCCGAACTGAGCCAGGCTACATAATCACCAGAAGCATGGCGGATGCCATGATTAAGTGCCGAAGCCGTCCCGCCATTGCTTTTGCCAAGCACATTAATATAAGGAAGATAGGGTTGAAGCAACTCTGCATGCCGGGTTGAACCGTCATTCACAACAACGATCTCCACATGGGGATACGTCTGGTTCAGCGCACTATGAATTGCCTGAGGCACATAAGGGCAGTTGTAGAATGGAATGACAATGGATACTCTTGGATTCAACTTGTCGTCCTCCCTTGCTGGACACGAACATCACTCAGGATATCCTGAAGTGATGTGGCAAATGGAATCATCGGCTGCCAGCCAAGCTTGCGCAGCAGTGATAATTCCTCCTGTTTCCCCGAACCATCCGGACCAGAGGATGCCCCATCCCAGCGAACAGGGACTTCCGCTTCTGTCATGGACAACAGCAGATCTGCAATTTCACCAAGACTGCGCTCGACTCCAGACACCACCGGGTATACAGTACCGCTGGACCCGTGTACCAGGAGGGTCGCATACGCTCTGACTGCATCCCGCACATCCAGAAAGTCACGGGTATTGTCCCGTCCAGACAGACGGAATGCCTCGGTTTTGCCCGCCTGCTCACAGGCAACAACATGGCGTGCAAGCAGTGAACATATGCCTGTGGAAGGACCCGCACCAATCAGATTGCCTGGCTCCGCCAGCATGATCTGTTGTCCGAAGAGCGACATCCACGACAAGGACACCATCTCTTCCAGCGCTTTACTGAGACTGTATGGATGCGGAGGCTGGGGAATCCGGCCAGGTTCCGGCGTATATTTTAACCGCGATCCTACAATAACGGTTCGTGCTGTCGGACAACTGCGAAGCGCATCCAGCAGATACAGCACGGCCATCACATTGGTCTCCAGGACCAGTAGCGGATCAGACCACGAATCAGGCACTGAATTTTTGCCAGCGAGATGCAGCACATAGTCGGGCTGCACCTCGCCGATCAGATGACGCACTTGCTGTTTATCATTCAGATCACAGACATGGACCTGAATACCTTTACCAAATGAATACACATCCGGCCTCCGGACTACCGCCGCAACCACTGCACCAACTTCCCGAAAATAAGATACGGCATGTCGCCCGGTAAAACCGGATGCGCCTGTAATCAGAACTTTCTTACCTCTCAGCTCTGCTCCATCCATAATGCCAACTCCTTCAGCATTGTAGAATAATCCGGCAGGTCTGTCTTCACATCCTCGCGAGTGGACACCAGCGTACGGTCCTGCACTACACTGTCATCACGCACAATTGTCACATCCTGCTTATCCCAGGTCTGCTTGAACAATACAAGCAGGTCATGCTTGCTGACAGGTGCCGGATGAGCTAGGTGAATCAGACCACTAACCGATGAGGCCAGGTAATGGTCTACCCATTTGGCCAGCTCAAGTGTGGTCACACCGTTCCAGAATACGCGGGTATACCCTCCGACTTCACCTGTGCTGGACATAAACCACTGCATCAGACCAATGCCGCCCTGGCGGATCTCGGGTCCAATGATGGACGTACGGATCGTCAGATGACCTTCATCTTGAACTTCACCTAAGGCTTTGGTGATGGCGTAAGCAGAAGTCCCATCCGTAACATCATCTTCCCGATATGCTCCCCGTTCTCCGCTGAACACACAGTCTGTGCTGATATGAATCAGGCGTGCACCAATCGTATCTGCAACCCGACGCAGACGATGTGGCAGGAAACCGTTAATATGATATGCAGTAATTTTGTCCTCATCTGCGAAGTTGTTCAACACACCTACAGCATTAATAATCACATCCGGGTGCACAGCTTCTACCAATCGATCAACCATGAAGCTGTCGTTCACATCCAGGAGCAGACCATTGGGGTCGGTTACGTCCCGAGATGTGTAGAAGACGCTGTGTACACCTTGACGGCGGAAATAGTCGACCAGAATATGGCCGGCCATTCCGTTTCCACCAAGTATCAGCAGTTTCATGACAGGAATCCTCCGCGTTTCAGAATTTCACGAATCTCCTCTTTGGTCATGAGTTGGTGTTCAGAACTGAAACTGTTAAAGGAGACCGGGGGACAATTGGTATAATGTTCACGCAGACCCGGTATGCCCAGGGTAGGAAGAATAACCAGGTACTGCTCATCGTAGACAACGGTGGTCATGCTCTCGAATTCACTCATCAATATTTCATGAATTTTTTCCCCTGGACGAATGCCACGTTCCACAATGCTCACATTCTCCACACCGGAATCCTCAATCAGCACTTCCGCGAGATCAACGATTTTGCAGGTAGGCATCGTCATGACAAAGATCTCTCCGCCGACACTTTCCACCGAAGCTTTGAACAGCAAGGTAATTGCATCCTTCAGCGTAAGAAAAAATCGAGTCATACTCATATCCGTGATGGAGACCTGCCCTTTCTGGCGGATCTGATTCTTGAACAGATGTACCACACTGCCGTTTGTTCCCAGTACATTCCCACCCCGTACCGTAACAAACTTGGTATCACTGTGTAACAAGTTTGCATACACAATTAATTTCTCGCCGATCGCTTTTGTCATGCCATAGAAGTTGGACGGATTGGCAGCCTTGTCAGTTGAGATATAGATTACTTTTTCCACCTTGTTCTCAATAGCGGCCTCGATCACGTTCTGTGTACCAATCACATTGGTTTTGAGTGCTTCGTACGGTTGGTCTTCACACACCGGAACATGCTTGAGCGCAGCCAGATGAAATACATAGTCCACATGCTGGCAAGCCGCCGTCAAGGCGTCCTTGTCACGAATATCTCCAATCCGGAAATGAAGACGTGGGTCTTCAAATTCACGACTCATAGCCACTTGGCTGGACTCGTTCCGGGAATATACAATAATTTCTTTGGGCTGCTGGGGCAGTAGTTGAGCCACAAGTTCATAACCCCATGATCCCGTACCGCCAGTCACGAGTATACGCTTATTTTCAAACATGCATTTTCCCTCCAAGCAGAAATTTAACCACTTTACTGGATACATCTGTGGCTTTGTAACCTTGCGGGCAATCCCAGTCGCTAGACATCTTTGTCATGACTTTCACGCAATCAGCGATGCGCGCGGCATCCAGACCGGAGACTACATTGCTGCCACAATCGACCGTTTCCGGCCGCTCGGTAGTTCGACGCATCGTTACGGTCGGCACGCCCATAATGCAACACTCTTCCTGCACGGTACCGCTATCCGTAAGTGCACAGCGTGCATGACGTTCAAGCATTACAAAGTCGAAGAATCCAAACGGCTCGTGAAACTCCACCAGCGGGTTCATCTCCAGTTGCAGATGCTCCGCAATCCGGATCGCGGTACGCGGATGAATACTGCAGATCACACGCAACCCGTGTTCCTCTGCGACCTGATTCAGCCCTTTCATAATCTCCAGCAAATGAGGGGCATGATCTACATTCTCGGCTCGATGGGCAGTAACCAGGAAGTATTGCCCGGACTTCAGCTTGAGCTTTTTCAGTATTTTGCTGGAACTTACTTGCGCGTCGTAGTGTTGCATTACTTCATAGATGGGATTGCCCGTGAGCACGATGCGCCTGCTTGGTACCCCTTCACTGACCAAATGTTTCTTGCTCTGTTCCGTGTAAGGCATATTAACGGTGGAGATAGCATCAATAACCTTACGATTTTTCTCTTCAGGCACATCCAGGTCGAAGCAACGATTGCCTGCTTCCATATGAATAACAGGAACACCCATGCGCTCAGCCAATATTGCACATAATGCGCTATTGGTATCGCCGAGCAGCAGCAATTTATCGGGTTTCTCCTGCAATATCAGATCTTCCATCTGCGTAAACATCGAGGATAGCTGTCGTCCCAGAGTGGCCGCTTCATCCTGAAGAACGTAATCCGGTGCGCGCAGGCCCATTTCCTTGAAAAAGAGACCGCTGAGACTTTCCGTGAAGTTCTGTCCCGTGTGCACCAGAATATGTTTGGACGCGTACTGGTCCAGCTTGGAGATGATCAGGCTGAGCCGTATGATCTCAGGTCTCGTACCCAGCACCGTCATGATCTTCATCGTAATCCCTGCCTTCATCTTGTATTGGAACCCTTGCGCCCTGCTCGGCTACGTCCTGCCTTGGCAGATTTGCGTCTGCGACTAGCCGATTTCCCCATATGTGGACGCGGTCCCTTCGTTGTACGGAGTCTCCCCTTACGTCTGCCAGTTCCGGAAGTACGTTTCAGTCCCTCACGGTCTCGGCGAGAATGAGGTGCAAGTGGCTTGCGACGACGCTTCCGTGTTTTGCCCCTCCGTGGAATCAGCTTTGCAGCTGGGACAGTACCTGAGGCAACAGGAGCATCGTGACCCAATGCGATTGGAGGTAATGAGGAATGTGGCAACGCCTGGATGACGGTCAGCGGGAATAACAGTGCCCGAACCGTAGCCGGCTCCAGAACCAGTACAGTGCGTAGTCCGCCCTCTCCATGGGCATACACCGGTCCATTCGGAGGTTGGATATAAGCAAACCATCCGGGAAAACGCAATAACCACTGTGTCACCATCGTATGCAATTTTGTTCGGTAGGTTTCAACGCCGTAGAGCCTTTCCGCTTCTGTCCGATTGCGCCATCCTGTAGTTGAGGCCAGCTCTGCATCATTCAGCAAGGTTGTTGCCAAGGTGACAAGCGCTTCGGTATCGCCCGGCGGGGCCAGAAATGCATCACTGCCTACGGATTCCATTAGTTCCTTCAGTCCACCCTGAGCGAAAGCGATGACCGGTTTGGCAAAATAGAGACCCTCCAGTGCGGTCATGCCAAATCCTTCTTTGACCATGCTTGGGATGACCAGGATATCCATCGCGGTATATGCCAGAGATACGTTCTCTTCAAACGTAGTGAAGGTAAACCGGCGTGAATACCCGGATTTTTTCACCCGTGATACACACTCGTCGTAATACTTTTTATCCGATGGTGCCCCGATGATCCAGAAGCGACAACGCGAATGCGTTTCACAGATCCTCAAGGCCATATCCACAAAAGGTTTCAACCCTTTGGCATCATATATAAATGAAGAAATATAACCGATACAGGTCTGTGATGATTTGAAACCGAGCTCCTTACGCTTGCGTTCGCGCAGATGAACCCAGCGGTCCGGGGCTGGTAGCGCGGGTTCCCAAGTTGGGGAGATAATGGTCACTTTGTCACCTATGCCGGCTTCTTGGAATGGGGCTACAGCTGTCTCGGATATACCGATAATCCAATCCGCGTAACGCCCAATCATCTGGATCGCCTCGGTTGTATGTTCATTCGTATGAATGATCTCGGTAATCTTCCAGATGACTGGAATCTGCAGGGACTTTGCCGCTACAGCCGGCATCACATTAACGCAGGTGTTCGTTAACACCATATCGGGAGCAGTCTCCCGTATGAGGGAGACCGCTTCCTGATACGCTGGTGTATGGCGAAGATGCTCCGCATCATCTGCAATGCCCAAGTAAGGTGTGTACACACCGTGAAGCATCGGCAGAGTGCATATTTTGACCTGAATGCCGAATCTTCGCGCAAGCCCCGCAAGCTTCCCCTCCTGAGGGGCTACGAGCACACATTCAAAGATCGCACCGATCTCTCTCATAAAATGAAGCAGCAGCTTCTCGGCGCCTGTAATGCTGCGAGTATTACACACATGTGAAAATAACATCAGCTTTGGTTTCGTTGCCATGGCCGCACGGACCCTGTACACGGATATCCGATACAGGGTACTGTGCACACCTCCTCCCGGCCAGAATTAAGGGAATATGATGGTTAACATTTCATTAATTCTTTTGCCATACGTGTGGTCTTTCAGTGTACGTTCGAGTCCACGAAGTGCAATCTCACGGCGTTCCTTTTCATGAGTAAGATAATATTCCACTTTGTCGAGTAACTCCTGCGGCGAGGAATATGTCTCAATCTCCACACCCGGTTTGTAGAAACGCGCAATGTCATCCCGGGCGTCGGTCAGCTGCAGCGTCGTGGACGCGGCAATTTCAAACGTTCTAGGGTTCGGTGAGGCTGGCGGGATTTTGAGGTGATTATTATTGACGGAATCATCTTCGTGGGATCGATGCAGGTTGATGACAATTTTGGTGCCATTGTACACATCATTGGTCTCCGGCGGACTCATCCAGCGACCAAGTTCAATCTTCTCGCCATAGGCAGTATAGTCAGGCAGGCGATCCCACCAGATTCCGTTAAATACCGTATTGTGTGACATCAACTGAGGCATGATCGGATTGAAGAAGTATACCCGGTTCCAGTAGGCCGAGCCGATAAAGCTGACATCCCGTTTTAACGGGGAAGGGGTTGTAATTGGAAAGTAATGATTAGTGAATGCGGCAAAAGGGAGGTAGTGTACTGACGCGCAGCCGATTTGTCGATATAGATCGATACAGTTCAGTTCCAGCGTGAAGACATGGTCAAAATGTGTCACAATATCCAGCGTCATATCTGTATAGTACGGGTCATCCGTCAGCCAGATCGCCGTCTGAATGCCCGCTTGGCGAATCGCATCGATATGCTCGATGGGGATATCCATTCCATCCAGCACCAGCACAAGATCAGGACGCGTCTGCAGCGCAATTTCAGAAACCGGTTGACGCGGATCAGAGAGGGTTACTTGAGCTACCATACCCTGTAACGTGGCCATAATGGCCTCATCCAACGGGGAATAAGGGAAGCCTTTACCCGAGGATACATACAGCACATGAAGCTGTCGGAAAGGCAACGGTTCCTGTGCACAATTCACAATATAGTTGGCGCGACCGCGCAGATATCCTTCTTCCTTACCTGCGTCATATCCGGCATGTTGCCCATTTTTGCGCGCTTGATCAGCCAGGCTCAGTACGGGTGCATGAACCTTTTTGGTTTTACGGTGTTTGAGAGACATACCGCCACTCCTTTATTTTTTGGGATAGGGTTCTTGTTGATGCTGCACTTCAGACGTGGATTACAAATGTTCCAGCAACTGACCGATCCGGCGAGTGAATGTATGCTGGTTCATCGTGGTGAGAAGTCCACGCCACGCCATCGCCTGTCGTTCTTCTTCATGCTTCAGATAATAGTGGATCTTGCGCTGAAGTTCCGCTGCGTTGGTGAACGTCTCGATGTCATATCCCGGCTTATAATAACGGGGTAAATCTGCACGTGCATCCGTAATCTGCATTGTGCCGCATGCGCTAATCTCATACGTGCGTGGATTAATCGAGTGACCTTCAAGATGATGTGTGTTGCGATTGTCTTCCCCATTCTCGCAAGTCCGGTGAATGTTAATGACAATCTTGGCGCCATTGTAATAATCTACTGTCTCTCCAGGAGCAATCCATCCTTCGTGGATGAAACGGCCTAGTACATCATAGCGTGTCAATCGGTTCCACTGGCTACCCGCAATGAATACCTTTTTGTCCGCAAGAAAAGGGGCCAGCTCATCAAACAAGGCAATCCGGTTCCAGAATCCGGTACCGATAAAACAAATGTCGTGCTGATGCTGCGGTGCGGCGCGCCGCGGTTGAAACATGCCTGGATTCACCGCGAGTGGCATATAGATGACCTGGTTCGCTCCATGTCCCAGATAGAAGGGTACGGCGGCCTCTTCATGCGTGAACACGACATCATAATGCTGGCAAAGGGACGTTGTATCTTCGGTGAAATACGGATCATCCACAAACCACACGGCAGTTCGGATACCGAGTGCACGTATGCCTTTCACCTGCTCCACATGATCTGCGGGAAATACATGCAGACCATTCATGACGAGCACAACATCGGGCCGATGATGAGTGGCTTCCTGCAACATCGCTGCTGGCGATCCAACAACGCATTCACGTACAGATTGCTGCAGAGCCAAGGTGACACCTTCATCGATGGCATCGAATCCTTGCGGGATATATAACACCTTCATGTCCCGCAGGGTCGGTTCAAACATCTGCACCCGCTCCATCATGGCTTGACAGCCGCCGAATCTGCGGCCTTCTGCATATCCGCCGCGGTAAGCCGTTTCCGCTTCGGTCAGCGGACGGTGCCTTCGTTTTGCCACATTCTTCACCCTGTCTTCCTTCAGGAGATCTCACTTCCAGACTCTCCCCGAGATTGGTCTTCCCTCTAAAGGATATGCCTCGGGGTCAGATGCATCATGGACGGGTGTCCTGCAAGGCGCAAAATTGGCGCATGCCCTCCACATCCGCCTGTACGGGCATGTCCGCTTTTGCGGCGATGCAAATAGCCCGGAGGATCTGTCCCCCCGGGCTAACATCATTTGTTAGAGGATGTTCAAAAAGTCCGCTTTTGATTACGAAGGATGCCTATCGGCATCACCAACATCGAATATGAAATTCAGCCGAAATGTCCGTTGCTCACGTAGTCTTCCCTACGCTCCGCTACTCCATTTCTAGCTTCATCCCATCTTCTCGGTACTGAAAACCGGTCTTTTTGAACTGGCACTGTTAGTAGGTATCATTCGATGCAGGAATAATCGTGTCTACTCGGTTACTGTGCTTTGTACGCCAGCTGATGTCCGTCCTCGAATCCCTTGGCGAAACCCGCGTTGAATCCCTCGTTGTACGCCTCGTTGTATCCCTGGCTGTACGCACCGTCCGGGTTCGGATCGGTAGGGGTAGCCGGGACGACTGGTTGTACGGGCTTTGGACTCCGGTGCCGCCGTACCGCACGTTTCTTTTTTTTGAGCCACGCACTGCGTCCTTTAAGTGGGCGTTTGTGAAGAACACGTTTGGCTCTGAGCGCACGCAGTTTGCGAATTTTGCGCAGACGGGCTCCACGGATTAACAAAGCTCTTTTGGTTCTCAGTCGTATTTTCTTCTTCTTTAACATGTCAACATTCCTCCTGTATGTCCCGAACGATACGAATTGCACATCCGGGGTCTTTGAGCCACGGCAAGCCAGGCTCCCCTTGCTGGATTCGGGCCAGCCTGATTCCCGTAACCATACGAGACATTTCTTCCTGATAGCGACTCAGCAAACGAATGTTCTCGGCCAGACTGCGGGCGGATACTTCCGAATGAGCAGTTACACTGGCTACACTGTCCAGAATGCGTGCCAGCGCCTGCTGACTGTGTGCAATGGATTCGATAAGCGCCAGTTTGGCTTCCTGCTCACGCCGCATCAGACTCATTTTCCCATGTCTCCCAGATCCATGCCGCCAAACATGCCCCCGTCCATACCGCCGCCATCTTCGCTATCGTTCTGCACCATCACCGCTTTGAGATTGTTGCACAGTCCGGTCTCCATCCGGGTTAATCCTTCCAGCAATTCCACCAGCTGATCATGCATTTTGAGCGGCTCGCCTACCTGATCCCCATGCGTCAGAAAGGTATCCCCATTCAAATGATTCAGCGTCCAGTTCCGTACCTTCTCGGCCTCAATCGCTTTTGCCTCCAGGATCAGGGCAATATTCCACTGCATTTTGGCTGCTGCGTCCAGCATCAGAATGAGGCTCTGTTCTCTACTCATGTTCCTTCACCCGCCTTCCGGGCTTATTCTTCTTCTTGAACCGCGATCTCCCGCATGACTTGGATCAGCGTTTCGGCTACAGCCTCTTCCAGATCTGCAAGGCCCCCCAAGTAAGAGATAATGCTTTTGTTGATTTGCCCAGAGCTATCCAGCAGACCGTCAACGCCATCCAACTCCGGTTCGATATCTGGCAAATGATTGATGATTTCAGACATGCGTACAGCGACTTGGCGTTTGGCATCCAGCACACGTGCGATCTGCTGGTGAGAGTGTGCAATATGTGTGATGATTTCATCGATTTTGCTCTGCATGGTCCTCCTCCTTACCGTCACGGCCTGCTTCACCCATAGAAAAACCCGGCCTATCAGCATTTGCCTGTTACAGCATATGCCGGGCCGGGATCGTCAGTTACTACAGCTTGCGCCTATATCGTCAGATGACATAACTCCAGTCGGAAGAATATCGACTGAGGAATTGGCGAGTACGTTCCTGCTTGGGACGTACAAACACCTCCTCCGGGGTTCCTTCCTCCACAACGGAACCTCCATCCATGAATACAACCCGATTTGCCACCTCACGGGCAAACCCCATTTCATGGGTAACTACAATCATGGTAATCCCCTTTTGAGCAATGGAGCGGATGACAGACAACACCTCACCCACAAGCTCGGGGTCCAGCGCCGAGGTCGGTTCATCAAACAAAATCACTTCGGGATTCAGTGCCAGTGCTCTGGCGATGCCCACCCGTTGTTGTTGTCCACCTGACAACATACTTGGATACTCATTGATTTTGGCAGACAGTCCAACTTGTTCAAGCACATGCAGGGCACGAGTGCGGGCATCGGCTTTGGACATTTTCTGGGCAATAATTAATCCCTCGGTGACGTTATCCAGCACTGTCTTGTGTTTGAACAGATTATAATGCTGGAACACCATCGCTGTTTTTCGTCTCAACTGCACAATGTCATGTTTGCGTGCATGCTTGCAATCGACGGTTAATCCACTGATCTGAACCTCGCCCTCATCGGCACGTTCCAGAAAATTGACGCAGCGCAGCAGCGTTGTTTTACCTGATCCGCTCGGTCCAAGGATCGCTACGACATCACCCTGTTCCACGGTCAGATCAATTCCCTTCAATACTTCCTGCTTGCCAAAAGTTTTGTGTATGTTGGTTAGTGTAATCATGACACGCCTCCTTTGCTGTACACGGCAACCCGACGCTCAAGCAGAGCAGTGATCCGCTCGGCAATGATGGTCAGCCCCCAATAGATGAACGCTGCGGCGATAAAGGCCTCCAGAAACTTCAGACTGACGGATGCCACCACATCCGCTTTACCGAGGATATCCATCTGAGACACGGTAAAAGCGAGTGTTGATCCATGCAGGAACCCAACAAACATACTGCACAGGTTAGGCAATACAGCCCCGATTGCTTGAGGGATGATGATACGTCTTAAAGCCTGGAATGTGCTCATGCCTACAGCGTGAGCCGCCTCCATCTGGCCGATATCCACAGCAAGAATGCCTGAACGGATAATCTCGGACATATAGGCGCCCGCAGTGAGCGAGAAAGCAATCAGTACAAATACGAGAATAGGAATCGACGAGGATTGAAAAGCCCAACCGTAACGTTCCGCCAGCTTATCGATAATCATCGGAATACCGTAATAGATGAGGAATAGATGCATCAGCATCGGTGTTCCACGCAGGAATGAAACGTAGAAGTCAGCAATGCGGTGAATCCACCGCACGCGATAAATACGGATCAGAGCCGTAGCCAGACCGATTCCGAAGCCTGCAATCAACGGAACAATCGTAATGACAAGTGTCAGTGGCAATGCCTTCAGGATTTGAAAAAAAGATGTATAGATAAACTGGAGATCAATCGACATATGCTCACCCCGCTATTCGTTTCAGTGAGAGTTCAAAAAGTCTGGTTTTCAGTACCGAGAAGATGCCGCCAGGCATGATTCGTAATCAAAAGCGGACTTTTTGAACAATCTCTTTCAGGCGTTTGGCTCGAATTGCCGGTTTGTGTACAACCCTCTTGCGTTCATGACGCTGGAGTCTGCGTTCTGCAAAGGCAAATCCTTTTTCAAGCATAATGACAATGACATAATAGACCACAGACAGACTGATATACACCTCAAGTGCGTGCGACGTGGCCGAAATTAACGTCTGCCCTCTGCCCACCATATCCATGACACCAATGGAGAAGGCCAAAGAAGTATCCTTCAATGAACCAATTAACGTATTGGCCATGTTCGGAAAAGCAACAATCAGCGCCTGCGGAACAACAATCCGTCGAAAAGACTGGAATGTGGTCATACCCGCAGCATAGGCTGCTTCCGTCTGGCCTTTATCCACACTGCGCACCGCTCCGCGAAAGATCTCGGCAAAAGATGCCGCGTCACTAAGCGCATAGGTCACAATGACAAATAACAACGGGTCGGTTCTCGACAGGTCGATGCCAGTGGGTTTGAGCAACTCGGGAAGTCCGTAATACACCAGGAATAATTTGATCAGGATCGGTGTGCCCCGCATGAATGAGACGTACAGGGTAGCCAACTGGCTTAGTACCGGAATCCGATACAGCCGGGGAACGGCCAGAAGCACGCCGCCCACCAGTCCGAGCACGATGGAACCCCCCAGTACAATCAGTGTTATATGCAAATATCGTAGCAGTTCCGGGATGAAATCCAGAACCAATGACAGATCAAATGATTTTCCCATTACCGCTGCACACCTTTCTCAGACTACTCTTCAACCGTATAGTCAGCTCCAAGCCACTCTGTGCTCAGTTTGCCTAACGTTCCGTCTTCTTTGATCGCTTTGAGCGCTTCGTCCACTTTGGTTTTGAGTTCCTGCTCATCTTTGTTCAGAATGAAGTACACTTTGGAGTTGGAGAGGGCATCGCCTACCGTTTTCAGCTGAGCATCAACCGCATTATTCTGATAATCAATGGCAAACTGAGTGCTGATGGTGGCATCCACCCGGCCTGTTTTGATCTGGGTATTGGTATCCTCACCCGCTCCGGAATAGACGATATCAATCCCGTTACCGTTCGCTGCATTCCATTTCTCAGCAAGTACAGCCGCATTACTTGTAGCACCAACAATCAGTTTTTTCCCTTTGAGATCCTCAATCGATTTTACTTCCTCATTTTTCTGACTTACGACAATTTTATTTGGAAAAATATTATAGGCTTCATCATTAAACAGGAACTTGGCCTGTCTCTCATCATTCACTTCCATCTGGTGAGCGATCAGGTCAATTTTTTTCGTTTCCAGACTCAGCAGCAGGTTTTTGAAATCCATCGTGCTGAATTCGAATTCATACTCAGGCAAACGTTTGTCGATCTCCCTGATCAGTTCCACATCATAACCTGTTAACTTGCCATTCTCATCAATGAAGCAGACATTTGGGAACTGTGTGCCTGTTCCTACAATGATCTTTTTCACTTTGGTGTCACCTGCTGCCGAAGCAGATTCTGAATCATTGCTTGCAGTTCCAGTGCTGCATCCAGCCAGTACCGCCAGCATTGTAATGAACAGCAGTGCTGTCCGGAATTTTTGAATCCCCCGTTTTTTAACCATTCCCAATCTCCTCCACAGGCTGTTATCACAGCGAATATGATGTGTACTCCCCATCCTCAAATCTCTTAACAAACCATTCTTACTTGTATACTCGGAATTAGGTTGAACAAAGAATATCATTACAAGTCATCTTTGGGCAATAACTAAACTAATAGGACATCCTGATAAGGTTATAGAACTTCTCTATAGGACAAGAAAAAGCCATCCTCCATATCAATTGGTGGATGGCTTCTTCTTGTATGACTCTCACTGATTATACCATTTTGGCGGTGCATCACCTGGTGTATACACTACTCATCTATCTGCGACTCGCCCATTTAATTTTACGTGCAACTTCCACTCGCTGTAATTGTAAGAGACCGATCCGTTCCTCGAACTTCTTGCGTTCGTCCATGGAATGAGCGGCATGAATCTGGTGGCACAGACCTGTCAGTTTGCTGTTGATGTAATCAAACCGTGTCCATAACTCCTCTTCAGGTGTGCGCTGCTGCTCCGTCGCCGTCTGAAATATTTTGAGTTGGCGGATAAGGGATTGTTGCCATTCCTGATCCTGAATTTGGATGGCAAAATGCAAAAGATCCAGATAGTCATCAATTTGCAACGAAACGCCGCAATCAGATTTAGTGTTCATCGTCGTCTCTCCTTATTTCAGTACTTGGCTGGAATCCATTACTTCTATCTTACAGGAACAAGCCCACTGAAAGCGAGTACTGAACGATTAAATTTCGGGAAAATTTTTATTTTTTTATGTTAAAACAGCTTTACATTTCCATTAAGACCAATTTGGCAGGATATTGATATTGGTACATATGAAATTGGTAATAAAAACCCGCGTTAAGGAAAAAAGTTTGTTCCTCAAAACGGGTTTTTCATCATTTTATATATAATATTAACACATACTAAATTAGTCATTTTTTCCATCTCGCTGCTGTCTGGTCATCAGTAACATGAGAAATGAGATGATAATAATGGAAACAGTCCATGCCCAAGCCATGGTCTGATTGCCCGAATCTACAGCGACATAGATTGCGGTGGGTACCGTTTGTGTTTTGCCCGGAATATTGCCTGCAATCATCAGTGTCGCACCGAATTCACCGAGTGCCCGGGCAAAGCCCAGGATGAAGGCGGTCATCAATGCTCTGCCTGCGAGCGGCAAGGAAATGTAACGAAAGACCTGCCACTCATTCGCTCCAATCGAACGACCCGCATCCTCCAGATCACGATCCACACCACTGAATCCCGATTTCATCGTCTGATACACGAGTGGAAAAGCAACCACCACCGAAGCAATCACCGCAGCCCACCAGGTGAAAATAACCGGTGCGGAGAATAGGGCTTCGATCCATTGTCCAAACAGACTTTTACGCCCCAGTATGACAAGTAACAGAAATCCAACCACCGTCGGAGGAAGGACTAGCGGCAGCATAAATGCCGTTTCCAGCAGAATCTTTCCCCGAAATGAAGAACGTGACATCTTCCAGGCTATCGCAATTCCGAGCACCGTGGCCACTACGCTGGATAATAACGCAACCTGAAGCGATAAGCGCACCGGTGACCAGAATACGGACCAGTCTATGGCGTTCACATTCATTCCGGAATTGTGAATCCGTATTTCTTGAAGATATCGAGCACTTCAGGGGTTTGTAAATACGCATAGAATTGTTCGGCTTCCGTACGGTGTTTCGTTCCTTCAATAATACCTACCGGATAATTGGCTGGTGTGTAGCTATTCTTGTCCACCTCAAACGCAATTTTCACCTGATCCGAAGTAAGAGCATCCGTTTTATATACAAATCCTGCATCTGCATTACCTGTCTCTACATATTGAAGAACCTGTCTAACGTCTTTCCCCTGCACAAGTTTGCTTTCCAGTTCATCCCACAGCTTGGCATTGGTCAGAGCTTCCTTGGCATAGGTTCCCGCAGGCACACTTTCCGGAATCCCAATCGCTACCGTCCTGATGGAGTCGCTGGTGAGATCCGTTTCACTGGTTACTGTGTGGGTCCCATCTGCTGGCACAATCGCCACCAGTGAATTCTGTAGCAAGTTCTTCTGATCGCCCGATGCAATCAGGTTTTCATCCACTAGCGCATTCATATTTTTTGTTGCCGCCGATACAAAGACATCAGCCGGGGCACCCTGTTCAATCTGCTGTTGCAAGGCACCCGAGGCGCCAAAGTTAAAATTAAGTTCTATATAAGGATTAGCTAGCTCATAATTGTTTTCAATCTCTTTCATCGCATCGGTCAGACTTGCCGCCGCAGAGATTGTCAGATCTACCGTTTCCTGCGGATCGGTATTTTCTGCTGATGAACTTTCACCTGATGCCGCTGGTGTTGAGGTCGTTTGTTCTGCACCCGTGGATGTATCCGTAGTGCCCGTGTTTGCGCCGCAACCAGCCAATACAAGAGCCAGTCCCAGTGACATACTTCCCAACACATATCCAATTCTCTTTCTCATTCATTTCTCCCCCAACGTTATCTTTAGATATAACTAGTTATAATTGATTATATCTAATTATACACAAGACAAAAAAAATGGGAAGGTGATTAAGATCACATTTGGCTTTTGTTATCTGTCCTATGCGTGTATTGCGTGTTCTCAGGTTTATGGCATCCCTCAATTAATGATATAGTACAAGAAACATTCATAACAAAACCATCATTGCTCTATACCTTTGAAGGAGGATCTTCACTTATGACGGAGGAGCAATCCTACACAACCGAAGAAATATCCAAGCTACTCAAAATATCGAAACTGACAGTTTATGACCTGATCAAAAAAGGAGACCTCGTCGCATACCGTGTAGGTAAACAAATGCGGATTGATGCTACCGATCTGGAGGCATATAAACGTCGCTCCAAGCAACTTCAGTCCTCAGGTCAGCGTATCCCGACTCCTCATCAGACCTCGGCATCAGGAACTCACCCAGGTCAGGGTGATTTTCAGAGAACTTCCTTACAATCAACTACACCCGTTGGGTCTGCGCATGCGATTACTCCAGCGAGTTCTGCCCATGCAATGACTGCTGTACCACGGCATCTGGTCATAACAGGTCAGGATGTCAGTCTGGATATTCTAATGCGCCATATGGAAAAACAAACTCGGGATATTCGTCCGCTACGCTCGTTCATGGGTAGTCTGGATGGGCTTATCTCGATGTATCGTGGGGAGTCCGATCTGGTCAGCACCCATCTGCTCGACGGAGATACGGGTGAATATAACTTGCCGTATATTCGCAAAATTCTGACGGGGCGGTCCTATGTTGTGGTAAACCTGCTGTCACGTCCTGCCGGACTATATGTACAGCGTGGTAATCCGCAGAACTTACAGAATTGGACCGATCTGAGCAAGCCTGAACTGAGACTAGCTAATCGGGAGAAAGGTTCTGGCGCGAGAGTATTGCTGGATGAGCAACTTCGGCTGCATGGAATTCCTGCCGCAGGTCTGATCGGATATGAAACCGAGGAAACCAGTCACATGGGCGTGGCTGCCAAAGTCAGTTCAGGTGAAGCTGATGTCGGAGTTGGCATTGAAAAAGCTGCACGACTTGTGGGTCAGGTTGATTTTGTCCCGCTCACTCAGGAGCGCTATGATCTGGTCATGCTGAGGAAACAAGGTAATGAAGCCTGGACTGAATCAGTACTGCGAATTCTCCAATCGCCGGAGTTTAGGCAGGAACTGCAATCATTCGAGGGATATGATGTATCCCGGACAGGTGAGATTTTGTACGAAGCATAGGTTTACGAAAAAAACACCCCATTACAGCCCATGCTAAACGGATGCTACACCAGATGCATATACAAAACGCCTTGCAATGGCTGCAAGGCGTTTTTGGTGTTTCTTTATATATATAACTCATTATATTGAAGAACAGGCTCCTCATTGCGGTAAATCGATCTCCAGGATGAATACACCATACGCGGGCATGTTGATCTCATTCTGAAGTGTTGTACCGGACAGTAACTCTTTTGCTTGCTTCTTAAGCTTAATGGGTACTTGTTGATCCGAGTAGTTGAGTAAAAATACATAAGCTTTATCCTTACCGGAACGGATACCAAGCTCAACTTCGGACGGTACCTCTACCAGATCACCCACAGGTGAAGATAGCCCTATTTCATCCAGAATAGCATCAACGACCGGTTCATTGTAAGCCGCTCCATAATACCATACTTGCCCCTGACCTACCGTACGTTTGGTCAATGCAGGACTACCTGCATAATATTCGGATGTATACTCAGCCATGACCTGCACCTCAGGATGCTCCACATGAAGAACTTCGTTAAATCCGGCCGTTGACGTTCCCTCCTGAAGCCGCTCACTCGTCCCATTCCATTGCAGTTTGGCTGCTGGAACGGTTCCTTTTATTAAAGTAAAGTCCTCTACGGTTACACCACACAACTCAGCGACAGCCCCAGGGAACGGTCTCATATAACAATGCCCCTTGAGATCCTTATATCCGGTGCGAGCACCGAAAAACAGAGTGCCTCCTTGACTGACATAGGCTTGGAGAAGTTCTGCTGTCTCGTCTGTCATGATGGCCGGGTGAGCATAGATGATCACCTTATATTCGGATAACTCCTCCAGTGTTGTCGTTGGTTGCAGTGTAACCATGTCCGTCGGAATATGACGATACTGGAGCTGCTTATACCAGGAGCGTACACTCTGTTGCTGAAGCGGACCGTGCCACTCGTCCAACTCCCCGTCCCACAGGTTATCGTAATCCTGTAGGATCGCAACATCGGCTTGATATGTAGTACCTGCAATAACACGCCCGATCTTGGCAAACTCTTCCCCTACTTGCGCAACCTCGCGTACCCTTCTGTTGGGTTGATTATGGTAATCATTGATGCCATGCCAGTACATCTCAGTGCCAAATGTTGCTGTCCGCCAGCGGAAGTAGACGAGTAGATCTGTTCCGTGAAGAACAGATTGATACGACCATAATCGGATCTGGCCCGGTCTTGGCGTACCCATGCCTATACTGTCAACCCAGCCTCCTGGCCCAGACTGTTGTTCCATGACGCAGAAGTTCGGTGACATGTTACGTACGTTCGACAGTTTCATGCTCCAGGCCCGATCTTGTAATGAGTTATCGTCTGTCCCTGGGAAGATCGTAGCAAACTGCGGATACGAATCATAGGAGAAGAAATCCAATAGCTCCTCTGTCATTTCATGATTATCCAAATGTCCAAACGTACCGTTTGTTGTGATCCAATGTTCCGGGTCCAGTTCCCGAATGATGTCCACCTGAAGCTTGGCAAATGAAATCGTATTGGCTGATGTGAATCTCTTTTCATCCAATGCCAAGTGAGGATTGGGCGATGGACTAACCATATTTCGGGTAAGGTGAACTTGAGCCCAGTCGGTATAGGTCTGACTCCAAAAAACGGTTCCCCATGCCTGGTTCAGATTCTCCAACGATTCATAACGATTCTTAAGCCATTCACGGAAGGCGACATGATCTGCCTCAGCGTAGAAAACATCCATATGACAATTGAATTCGTTATCGATCTGCCAGCCAATAAGAGCCGGATGATCTTTATAGGCAATCACCATATTGCGCACGATTTTTTCACATTGCTGTCTGAAGATTGGGCTGCTGTAGTTGGTATGACGCCGCATTCCGTGTTGATACAACACCCCGTCCTTATTTGCGTTTAATACTTCAGGATATTTGGATGTTAACCACGCTGGTGGAGTTGCAGTGGGTGTTCCCAAAATAACACTCAAACCGTATTGATGCGCCAGATCCAGTGCCTTTTGGAAAAAACTAAAATCGAACTGGTCTTCTTCTGGTTCAAAGATGGACCATGCGAATTCAGCCATCCGAATAACTGTGATATTCATCTCTTTCATTCTACGGAAATCGTCCTCCCACAACGCTTCCGACCAGTGCTCAGGGTAATAACAGACCCCCATTTTCAATTCATCCATTTGGATTGATTTTGCCACCTTTAATTGCCCCCTTAACCTGCCATATTGCCTCCATTCTATTGGAACCTTCACATATAATAAATGACAAGATTATGCGACTTATAATAAAATATTGTCATTGCCTAAGATTCAAATAACAGTAGGCTGAATCTATTTCAGTTCACTACATAAAAATATTGCGTTTAAATGGAGGATGCACGTGAAAGAACACATCTTTCTCCCCAAGCCGGTTTTCCCCAGACATGTATGCTTTCCCGATTTTATTGGAGGGTACAGTGATTTTCCGAAACATCATGTGCATCGAGAATATGGCACCACTGAAATTAACTTGGATCAATGTTATAACCTGCACCTTGTCCTGGACGGTAAAGGATTTCTGGACACGGGAACCGCTTGTTATGAGCTAATGCGTGGGCAAGGATTCCTCTATGGTCCCGGTCTCAGACAAACGTACTACTCAGATTTAGATGATCCTTGGAGCATTCGTTGGATTCATTTTTACGGTGTTCGTCTCGAAGAACTGTTAAATGGGAAAGGCGTTGACGAGCCCTGGTTGTTTCAGTGTTCCAACTTTCCGGTGGTTACCGCGCTCATGGATCGATTACTGGAGCTAGGCAGAGGCTATCAAGTGGAGGACGAGCATAGTGTGGCAGCTACACTCTATGAGCTTCTGACCCGATTGCAATCCGCAGCGAGTCAAATCAATGTTTCTTTAAATCACACTTCAGAGCGAATTCGTGAAGCAGGGAATTATATTCGCTCTCATAGTAATGAGCACATCACACTTGACCATGCTGCCGGGATTGCCGGATACAGTACAACATACTTTAGCCGCAAATTCAGTCAGACGTTTGGCATCTCCTTCCCGGAATTCCTCTTGGAATCCAGGTTATTACATGCGAAACAGCTGCTCGCAACAACCAACCTTTCCATTAAACAAATTACGCTGGAAACGGGATTTTCACAGTCAAGCTACTTCATCCGCTGTTTTAAAACCCAGGAAAACGTAACACCTATGCAATTCCGTATGATGCACAATCATTCGTTATAGGGCACGGGACGTATTCCTTGATCAAGACGACGTAAAAGAAGACTCTGCATACAACATGCAGAGTCTTCGTCGGTCACTTTTATAAATGCTCATTCGTATCTTCGTCCTCGTCAGCCTTATATTCCAATATATCTCCAGGCTGACAATCCAGTGCTTTACAGATCGCATCCAGAGTGGATAAACGGATCGCTTTTGCTTTTCCTGTTTTTAATATGGAAATATTGGCGATCGTGATCTCAACTCTCTCTGCAAGCTCGGTAACCGTCATTTTCCGCTTTGCCAACATCACATCAATATTGATTATAATGGCCATATATTCACCTCAGACCACTAGGTCATTTTCTGATTTGATATCAATCGCTTCCTGTAACAATCTTTGGAGCACAGCGGAAAATACTGCAATGACCAATGAAGCAAAAACAGGAACCATCCCCATAAGAATGAGGCCTGGGGCATCATCTTTCTCTGCGACAACATAAACAAATGGCAACATCACAAAATAGAGACTACTGATTACAATAGCACAATATTTTATTGTTTTTAAGGATTTCACTGACATTAGAGAGAACGCTTCATTTTTGTCGATGTAGCTCAGCAGACGAAATGCCTGGTACAGTGCAACAATAAACGGAATAACGGACACATACATAATAATCACTATGGGGTATAGTGCACCTGCATAATTCGGATTCACCGGGTTATTTGCTAACCAGGGTATGCCGAATATACATAAGGCAAGAATGGGAGCACCAATAAGAAACACAGCCAATTTTAAAAAGATGGTTGTACCTCGCTTCACAAAAAGCACCTCACTTGTTTTAAGTGATATGAATTTATCATAATATTTATCGTTTTACAATAAATTTTTATTGCAAAACAGATTTTATTTATTCTTTTGCCCATTAAGGAAGAAAGACCAAAAGAATAGCCCTCTCTTTGCTTCAATGTTTCTTGGACACAAAAAAAGTCCAAAGATAGCCACTGCATGTGGTTATCTTTGAACTCGCTCATGTACGCCAGAACAGTCCAGCCTCATCCCGTTCCACCTGCTCGAGAACATTCTCAAAATCGGAACAAGGTGTAATAACATCTACCGGATTCCAGCTGCTCTGTTCATCTCTGGCATACACTTTCCACTGATTTTCTTCCCAGTAAAATCGGGCAATATGCATCTTGTCCCATTGATACCGTTCCTCGGCGGGTCTTTCTTCGGTCAAGATCAATTCATTGTCATTCATCTCATATGTCAACTTCACCATCGTACGTAGTGGCGCAGGAACCTTCTCGTGAATATATCCGTTCATTACGGACTGAATTCTTCGTAACGTAAACGAGTCCAGCATGAAGATGCACATCCTTTCAGCCAAATACACCCTTGATCATTTTACCAACTGGATTTCGTTACACCAGGAATCTGTCCTTGATGAGCCAATTCACGGAATTTAATCCGAGACACCTTGAACTTACGTAGATAACCCCGCGGGCGGCCTGTCACTTCACAACGGTTCTTTAGTCTGGTCGGAGATGCATTACGCGGCAATTTCTGCAATGCTTCATAATCCCCTTTTTCCTTCAACTCCCGGCGCAGGTCCGCATATTTTGCCACGATTGCCTGACGTTGCTTCTCACGTACCACTTTAGATTTTTTAGCCATGAATGACAGCTCCTTTATCCATTGAATTTATGTTTATTTATCTATATAAATTGAACTAAAGAATATTTACACTGCACACTCCGATGACAGAACAACCTTCCGATCGCTGTTATCCCCAGATTTTTTTGATTCCTTTTACAAAGGGTAAATCCGGGGATAGCGTATGCTTCCGATGTAGCTTTCTTGCAGAAAGCTTGTAGGCGAACGCTCCGCTTCTTCAGGTTCTTTCTGTCCTCTCCGTTTTGTGTAAATGTTTATTTCAATTTATATAGATGTGCTTATACAACGCTACTCCCAATGCAAACATCATCTTCCGAGTTATACGACTTCCACAGGCCATGGCAGCGGATTGTCGAAATGGCCCCAGTCAGCCAGCATTTCTTCATCACTAAGCAGGCACTGGTCCAGCTCGTCTTCAATGCTCTCACGCTCCATTTCGATCCCAATCATGACAAGTTCCGTCTGACGATCTCCCCACTGGGCATCCCATTTCTCCAGAACATCCGGTTCGTTACGTAAAATCTCTTCTTTGTCCGCTTCTGGCAACGCCGCGACCCAATGTCCCGCAGGACCGAACTGAATGGATGGCCCTGCCTGACTGAGGCTTGCAGCAACGTCCCCTTCAGCCGCGAGCCATACCAAACCTTTGGCACGTACCACTTCTTCCGGCCAGTAACTCATGAACTCAGCCAGACGGGAAGGATGGAATGGCTTTCTGCGGCGATATACGAAGGAACCAATGCCATATTCCTCGGTTTCCGGTGTGTGCGACTCCTTCTCCAGTTCCTGAATCCATCCAGCGGACATGCTCACCTTCTCGAAATCAAAGCGGCCTGTATTCAGAATCTCAGACGGATTCACCTGTCCATTCTCGGTCCGAATGATCTTGGCGTTAGGCTGTAACTTGCGGATGATACCTTCGAGCTTGTTCAGCTCGGTTTCATCGACCAGATCACATTTGTTCAGCAGCAGTACATCACAGGTTTCGATCTGATCGATCAACAAGTCTACGACGTCACGGGTGTCCTCATCTCCGGTCGCCTGGTTACGATCCAGAAGACTCTGTCCTGATCCAAAATCATGCCAGAATCGATTGGCATCCACCACCGTTACCAGACAATCCAATCGGGCCAGGCGAGTCAGATCAATACCCGACTCCTCATCGGCGTATGTAAAGGTCTGTGCAACTGGAACAGGTTCACTGATTCCGGTGGATTCGATCAAAATATAGTCATACTTGCCTTCGTTCACCAGCTTCTCAATCTCTTGCATCAGATCATCCCGCAAGGTGCAGCAGATACAGCCGTTGGACAGTTCCACCAACTTCTCTTCAGTACGAGACAAGGTTGCCTCCCCCTTGACCAGCGCAGCATCAATGTTCACCTCACTCATGTCGTTGACGATTACGGCAACCTTAAGCCCCTGTCTGTTGTTCAACACATGATTCAAAACCGTCGTTTTCCCTGAACCGAGGTAACCACTCAGTACGGTTACCGGAACTTGCTTTTGTGTCATAGATCTCTACTCCTTATATGTGCAGTCTGTGTAATTCAGATCTTAATAGTAATTATTACGATTAATAATAATGACTATAATCCTGTTGGACGGTCGTTGTCAAACTATTTTTGATTCAAGCTGCAAAAAAACAAAAAAAAGGCTCATGACCGGCCCTTGCACTTTCGCATCCTGAGGATACGTTTTGGCAAGAAGTGAGTCATAAACCTCCTCTGTAAATGTTCGCAATACATGCGGGATAGGCTAGACAGCGGACTATATCAATATAAATTAGAAATTGAAGTGATCCGTGTAAATGTTCTTTAGTTCAATTTATACAGACACCACAGATGTAGCCTTATTCCCCGCTTCCATCCGTTGCCTGAACATCAACACCAGAAGCATAGCCGCAATAGAGAGCAACGTGCAGATCATAAACATGGTCGAATAAGAACTCACCTGTACAATGAATCCCATCGCAAGTCCTCCCAGAGAGAATCCGAGGTCATACGAGGACATGAAGATCCCCATGAGTACATATCTGGAATCCGCAGGCAGCACAAAAGACAGATATGTGGTTAATGTCGGGTACAACAGTGCCAGGGCAAAGCCGCTGAACACCGCGGAGAGATACACCAATGGCCCGATGATCTCCATTAAGCTGAGTAATTGGGTACCCAGTGCTGCACACAGCATTAACCCTGCCATCAGCCAGGTATTCCAGCTACCGTCGGACGGAATTTTTTTGCGCAAAATAAACCTGCACAGGATCACAACCAATCCCTGTATCGTCAGAAATACCCCTGCACTCGCCATTCCGGTGGATACCATATACAGGGGAAGAAAGGTCGCTGTCGCCCCAAAGACGCAGGACGCAAACAACATCACCACACTGCTAATCAGCAGTGGCGTACTGCGCCAGATGCCGCCGAATGAACGAAACATATCGCCCAAGGTGTACGATTTGTTCTGCACGGTACTCCGCGGCAAATCCACATTATATCCAATCAGAAGTGGCAGCGCCGCCAGTCCGATCATCAGCAGCGTAAACGCCAGATCACTGGCATTTTCCCAGATTTGTATGGCGAGGATCGGAATGACCAGAGAAGGAACCATCGTAAACAGGGTGTACATGGACAGCCCCTGTGCCCGGTCTTTGTCCTCCAGCTTTTCCACAATGCCTGCCTGCATCGTCATGGAGAAAAAGGCCGTAGCTACCCCTTGCAGGGCCCGCAACCACAGATACGTCTCCACACCAAAAACAACAAACAGCAGCAGCGTTCCCGCATGCAAAAGCAACAGCCATTGCATCACTCGAAGCGGCCCATGCTTACCCAGCAGCTGCGCTGCAAAAGGTCTCAAGAGCATACAGGTGAACATATATGCCCCCATCATCAGACCAATCTCAGCCTGATTCAATCCAGCGGCTTCGCTTCTCAGAGGCAGAATAATCGTCAAAGCTGAATTTGCCGCAAAAAATAAAAAGGCCAGCATATAAAACCGGATAAACGAAAAGGATACCGGATTTAATTTTCCATTGGATGTTGCTGTCATTGAAGCCTTCAAACGTTCGTCACCACTTTCTCTCCTGGCAGTCAACTCACAGATGTACCTGTCACGGGTCTTCGCCGTTCATAGGCAAAAACGATCATTACCGCTCCTAGGATAGCACAGATCATGTACATAAATGAATAGGAAGAGAAGTCAGCGACGGGTCCCATAATCACACCACCCAGAGAAATCCCCAGATCAGCCATCGCGATAAATAACCCGATCAGGACGTTCCGGTTCAGCTTAGGCAACACAAAAGACAAATAGGTCGTGAGCGTCGGATACAGAATGGCTTGAGCAATGCCCATGAATATAGCCCCGACATAGAAAAAGACTACGCCTCCTGTCACCGAAAAACTCACACATTGGGCAGCAACGGCCAAAAGAAACAGGGTACCCATGATAAAAGGAGAATGCCATCTCCCATCAGAAGGAATCCTTTTCCGGAGCATGATTCGAGCCAGCACAACCGTCCCGGCCTGAAGCATCAGATACACACCCGCATTCCCATTTGGTACTTGGCTCGCATACAGCGGAATAAAAGTTGTAATTGCACCAAATACAACGGAAGCCGCAAGCATCAATACACTGCATCGAAACAGAAACGGATTTTTCACCAACTGAGCAAAGGATTCCCACATACTCACGTTCTGCTCCGAAAGATTCTCAGCAGATTGCTCTTTGCTTGGTTCCATTTTGGCGGTATATCCGAAGACGCCCGTACAGACGGCAATGCCGATCAGAACCACTGTAAAATAATCCATACCACCCGTCTGCCAGATTCCTAACGCGATTACAGGCCCCACGATCCCCGGTATATAACTGAACAACGAATAATACGAAATTCCCTGTGACCGATCTTTCTCCGGAAGAGCATCAATAATGCCAATCTGCAAGGCCATGGAGAAGAACGCTGTTGATACACCTTGTAAAATACGAGCAACCAAATAACCTCCGAGTCCCGTAAAGGTATATAAAATCAGCGCAAATCCATTGATGATCAGAATCAAACGCAATATTTTGATCGGACCGTGCTTTTGAATAATCCGACCTGCCCAGGGTCTGAAAAACATGGTTGTGAACATATAAGCGCCCATGATCAGTCCAATCGTTGTACCGCTCGCGCCCAAAGACGCCCCTTGCAATGGGATGATCACGTTAAGAATGGCATTGGCACTAAAATACAGAAGAACCAGTATGTACAAGCGTAGAAAAGGCCAAGACATCGCTCCACTCACAATGGGTGTTCCCCCTAAAATGTAATTAAATGCTTCAATAATTTCTTCGCATAGTCTGACTGAACATCCTTTAGCTGCTCAATAGGAACGATCTCTTCAATCTGACCCTCTCTGAAAATGATAACCCTGTCACAGATATAAGCTGCCGCCTGTATATCATGCGTGATAAAGACATAGCTCAGCTTGTAGATTTCCTTAAGCTCTTTCAACAATTGCAGTACCTGAATCTGAACAGACACGTCCAGTGAGCTGATCGCTTCATCGAACACGATAAGTTTTGGGGCTGTCGAGATGGCCCTGGCAATGCACACTCTCTGAGCCTCCCCGCCGGATAGTTCATGCGGATATTTGGATCTATAGGAAGGGTCCAGTCCAACTTGATTCAGCAACAGATCTACCTTTTCTGAGTTGCCCTGATCCTTCCGTAGCTTCTGCTGCGCTTGCATAGGTTCCATAATGGCAGCTTCCACATTAAGAAATGGATTGATGGATGACGTATAATTTTGAAAAACGGCGCTGAGGTTACCCATCCGTACACGTCGATCCTGTACGTCTTTACCATCCAGCGAGATCGTTCCACGATCCGCCCGTTCAATGCCCAGGATCATACGGCCCAACGTCGATTTGCCGCTTCCGCTTTCACCGATGATGCCCAGACATTCGCCATGCCGGCATTCAAAAGTAACTTGTTTCAACACCTGTTGTTTGTGCTTGGAGAACAGTCCGCCTTGGCTATATGATTTTTCAATACCTTCCACCTTTAGCATCTATAAGTCCTCCTGCATCAACGCCTTAAAATGATTGCTCAGCTCCAATCGGGTAGAGACCAGATACTTCGTATAGGCATGCTCCGGCTCTGTCAAAACAGAATGCATGCTACCACGCTCGACGATCTTGCCGTCTTTCATGACCATCACGTCATCTGCAATCTTCTGAACGACGCCGAGATCATGGGAGATGAACATCATGGAACAGCCCATGCGTTCGCGTAATTGAATCAATTGCTCCACCACTTCATATTGGGAGATCGTATCCAGCGCCGTTGTCGGCTCATCCGCAATAATGAGATCGGGCTCAAGCACCAATGCCAGTGCAATCATGATTCGTTGCAGCATCCCACCGGACAGCTGATGTGGATATTGATTCAGAATCTCGCGCGGATGTCTGAGCATGACGCTTTCCATGGCATTGATGATTTTTCGCTCAATCTCGCGGGTGTTCCAGCCAAAATGCTGCTGAAGCGTCTCCCGAATATGGACACCAATGACACAGGAGGGATCAAATGCACTCATGCCATTCTGCAAAATCATACACAGATGTTTGCCCCGCTTACGCCGCATCTCCGGTTCCGAAAGCTGGTTCAGGTCTTCGCCCTGAAATAACATTGTGCCCGATTGGCGAATCCATGGCTTGTTCAGTCGCATGATAGCCCTGCACGTAACGGACTTCCCGCTACCACTTTCCCCCACGATGGCCATACAGCTTCCCTGCTTAACTTCGAATGAACTGTTATGAATGATCACTTTACCTGTATTGGTATCCCATACTTTCAAATGTTCAACCTCGACTATATTCATAAGCCGTCTTTCTCACCTCACTTTCGTAAGACTTGTCAGACTTACCTTGAGAGGTCATCAATTTGGGGTCCAGAGCCACTTGAAGGGCATCCGATAGAAAATTAAAAGCAGACACCACCACCACAATGGCCAGGCCTGGTGCCAACATCAATTCAGGTCTGGAGAACATGACTTCCCTCGCCTCATTGAGCATCATCCCCCACTCCGCATGCGGAGCCTGGATTCCAAGCCCCAGAAAGGAAAGGCCGGAGATCTGCAACATCATCGAACACATGGAACCACTGGCAATGACAGCAATATCGGCAAAGGTAACTGGAACAATATGTTTGGTTATAATTCTCAGATTGGGTGTGCCGGAGGCTTTGGCGAATTTTACATAATCCATATCGGAGAATTGCATCACAGATGTTCGAATAACACGAGCAAACCAGGCCCATTTCATCCACACAAAGGCAATCAAAATATTCTCCAGTCCTGCACCCAGAATACCGACCACCGCCAGTGTCATCACGTATCCGGGGAAAGACAGCATAATGTCACAGACTCTCATGATCCACGCATCCACTTTCCCCTTGAAGTACCCTGCGATGAATCCAACAATGGCCCCGATCAGAACAGACAGACTTAACGCAACCAAAACCCATAACACACTTGGACGGATACCATAGATAAGCCGGGATAATACACATCTGCCCAGATGATCATTGCCTAATAGATAATCCCAGGATGAGGAGGCATAACGAAGCTTCATATTCACTTGTCCAGGATCATGCGGCGCAATAAGAGGGGCGAAAATGCCCGCTATAATCATGACGATAATTACCATCAAAGAGGTCATGGCCAGCTTGTCTTTGCTCAGATTTTTCAATATTCGCATCAGAATTCCTTTCTCAAACGAGGATTCATCGCCGCATTAATGATGTCGGATAACGTGTTAAATAAGACAAAGGTTACAGCCAACATCAGAACATACGCCTGAATAATCGGAAAATCCCTGCTTAAAATGGATTTTACACTGAGCCTACCGAGTCCCGGCCAGGCAAATACATTTTCGATGACTACCGTACTGCCTAGTACAATCGGGATCGCCATGCAAAAGATGGACACAGCCACCTGTAATGAATTTCTTAGAATATGCAGAGTAACTTTCTTCTCACTCAGACCACTTGCCCGTGCATATAACACATAGTCCTCATTCATATTGCTCAGCATGGAACTTCGAACCGTTCGGAAGTAAATGCCCGTATAACTCACCGTGATTACAATCACCGGCAGAATGTAGCTTCGATACGAGTCCATGCCACTAGTAGGTAACAGGTCCAGCTTGACGGAAAAATACCAGATCATCATGGCTGCAAGCCAGTAGGATGGCATGGCGGTAAGGAAAAATGATACACCTCTGACCGATCGATCCAGCAGCTTGCCTTCTCTCATGGCACAGATCACACCCAGCAGGATGGACAGCGCAATAATGAATACCGATGAGACAAGCGTTAACTTCAATGTGTTCATAAAAGCCGGCCCCATCAATGACCATACGGGTTCACCAGATACATAAGAGTTACCAAAGTCCAACTGCACAACAGCCATGATCCAGTTCACATACTGGATCATGAACGGCTGATCGAACCCCAATGCCTTGTTCGTCTGGGCAATTAATTCCTCTGTGATCTGCGGAACTTCCTGTGCCTGTAACACCACAACCGCCGGGTCCAAGGGAGATAGATTAATCAGAACAAACGTTATAAATGAAATGATAATCAGTAAAGGGATGGTTAACAGAATCCTTTTGACGATATAACTTCCCATAGCCATCTCCGCTCTATTTAAAATTCATTTTTTCAAAAGGTAGTTCATATTGGGTCTGTTTGAATGAGATTCCATCAAGATTCTCAGGAGCGACTACGGTGACACGCCCGTTGGTAATCGGGATGAAGACTGCTTCATCATGGACGATCTTCATAATGTCAGCATACAGGGATTGGCGTGAAGCCTCATCCGTGGAGACCATAACCGCATCGATTTTCTGATATAGTTCATCTGCTTCGGCAATTCCGCTTGTCGTATGTTTGTATGCTGAATCAGACGTAAATGCAGCAATGGTACTCTGTGGATCATAGGCCAGCCCCCAGGTTTGATTAAAGAGCAGGTCATATTCCCCGGTGGCTCTCCGATTCGCAATGGAAGTGGACTCTTCGCCCAAGATTTCAAGCTGAATTCCCAATTCTTTCATGGAGTACTGGATCAATTCGGCCTGTATTTTCTGTGAAGACGAGTTGCTGTCATAGTATAATTTCATGGCTAAAGGCTGACCGTTCTTCGTTCTCACCCCTCCACCATCTGCCAATGTCCAGCCAGCTTGGTCCAGAAGATTTTTAGCCAATTCCGGATCATACTCCCGTTTCTTCAGGTCTACCTTGGCGTAATTGACATTGGCTGAAAATAGCGTGTCCGCTACAGTCTGCGTTCCGTTGAAAATATCTTTACTGATCGTTTCCCGATCAATGCCCACCCATAACGCTTCCCGCACTGCCGTTTCCTGAACCGGACTATTCTGGCGACTGCTATTGGCTACGATCATATTCGTATTCATTGCTTCACTTCGGACCACTTGATAACCACTAGATTCAGCCAATTGATCCATGGCTTCGACATCGATACTATCTGCTCCCCGGTCATCGGTGAACACAAAGTTGATCTCTCCCTTTTGTAGTGCCAGGAATGTCGTTTCACCTGCGGGAAGAACCTTGGATGTGATTTTCTTGATTGCAGGTGCACCACCCCAATAGTCTTCATTGGCTTCAAACGTGGCATTCTCTTCGACTTTATGAGCAGTAAGCTTGTATGGTCCTGTGCCGTGGAAACCACTTACTCCGTCTTTGGTTCCACCATCCTTGAAATCCTTGGGTGATATGAAGACGTAAGGTCTTGTCATTGACAATTCCACCAGTGCCGGATAATAGGCTTCCGACAGCGTCAGCTCCACCGTATGCTCATCGATTACCTTTACACTCGTGATTTTGGTAGACAGCTTGATCCAAGCATGTTTTTCGGCATTTGCCTGTACTGCATCGATATTTTGTTTAACCGCCTCTGCGTTGAACGGCTCCCCATCATGGAATTTCACATCTTGTCGCAGATGAAAGGTATAAGTCTTGCCATCCTCGGAAATATCCCATGATTCAGCCAGCAATGGCTTGATTCCGTCAGGGGTGTTTTCCACCAGAGACTCATATACCATCCCTTGCGCAGGCATGGAGCCTGTATACAGATGAGGGTTCATATCATTAATATCTTTGGCAGAAGCATAGATAAGTTCCGTTTGTACTTGGCTATTGGCAGGCTCCGTTTGTGCGCTCTCTTTCTCTTTTGGGCTCTGTCCGCATCCGGCGAGCAGCGCAATGGCAGACACCAGCAATAGTATGGATGTAAAAGTAAGACCCTTTTTCACAACATTTCCTCCTGATGATTAAGTTACAAGCAGACCTTGTAGGTTACATCGGACCACTCCGATTGCAGTACCATCTTCCGATCGCTGTTATCCCCAGATTTTTTTTGATTCTCTTTTCCATAGAGAAAATCTGGGGATAAAGGCGACCGCTTCGCTTCTTCAGATTGGTTCTACACTCTCCGTTATGATGTAAACATCAGGTTCAACTTGATTAATTTGAGATGTAATTAAACCTTGTTACTTACAAGTCCGGTGCAGATCATGCGAATATCCTCGTCAAAGGATTGGATTACAAAGGCATTGGACAAGCGCTGGTCCGGGTGTGCGTCAACCACTTCCTGAATTTTCGCCTCATACCTGGCGATAAATTGATCAATGGTTGGACAGCTCACATCGAGGTGTCTGGCTATGCCCTGAATGATTTTGATGCGGTAGTAATCTTCCTTGGGCATACGAGGAATGTCCAATTCCCCTTCGCGGTTCATAAACGTTTTACGGAATGGGACTGCTGAAAAGTCGAAATATTTCCCTCCCGAATCGGGTTCCGAGAATGGATCAATCAATAATGAGGTGTACCGTATGTATAATAAATACTCTTGATGAATGACCTGCAGCTGATTGAAATTCTCGATATCCTGGCGTGATATACTCTCTAATCGAACCGGATAGTTGTCATCCGTCATGAACTGAAGCAGGTTGACTCCCTGAATATCAAGTCGGTCCGTAATATTCATAATCTCCTGCCACTGTGCCCGCATTTCCCGTATCAAAACTTGTGTAATCGGACCTTCAGGATACATCTTGTATACGTACTTCTGAATATCCGAATCTCCAAAGATGGCTTCTAATGAAAAGTCATTCATGAACAAGGGTGGATGCACGTACAACGAGATATTTCTCGTTTCCGCCTCCAGTGGGGATCGCATCACTTCCAGCACAATACCCAAACGATCATACACTTGGCGTAGCTTGCTGACCTGTTCAGACGGGTAACGAGTGGAACCGATATAGACCTTTTTCTTAACCCCTGTTGTAATCACATGATTGGACGGATGTTCGTGCATCCAACGGGTATCTCCAAGGTAGGTGGAGAAGCTGATCACTTCCGGCTCTGCATTCCGCTCTCTCATGTAATGGGTCACGAGTCGATTCGACCCAAACGTTGGAGAAATCAAAATGATACATTTCAGTTGTTTAATGAATTCATTTTTCATTTGTTCCAATACATCGATATAAGCATCGGTGGTAACCGCCAAAATGAGTGTATCCCATTCACCCTCAATGGTGTCATATCCCTTGAACACATGATCAACGTAACACTCACCTGCGAGCGATTGATGTTTCTCATTTTGAATGCTGACCTGAATACGTTGATTGTTCTCTTCAAGGGCTGAGAATACGGATGCTGAACGAACCGATTGTCTCCCCGCAATGCCTATACTGCAGTTGAGATGATCTTTGAGCGTTGCCGCAAGCTGAATGGATGCAGGTCCGGTTCCGAGTATCAGAATTCGCTGAAGATTACTCATATATGCCTCCTATATTCAAAGTTCAATCTGGACTCCATCGGGATTGACTTGGATGGTTATGCTTTTTGATACAACGCAATATCGAACACATCATCCGGGCGCAGGATCGTATCCACCAGCTTCCACTTGTTGCTGTCCGTCTCTCTCATGGGATAATTGAACAAGGACTTCAACTGATCACCGTATCTCATGGCTACAACCACCTGCGCATTCGTCAGGGCATGCAGTTGATCAAGCAGCTCATATTTAGGGGCCACCGTAGAGCTGAAAATGATATGGGTTGCTTCCCTGGTATAATCCAGATCCTCCAGCAATGTTGACTCCAAACGAATCTTCAAACCCGTACCCAGTGTATCCACCACTTTTCGCCCGAGTGTAATGGACTCTTCATCAATATCGATCCCGACAACCTGTGCACCTGTTCGCTTGGCAATGAGTAATGGTGTCATGGGGAATGAACCGGAGCCTACCAGCAATACGTTGGAATCGGAGGTGACATGGAAACTACCAAATTCTTTATCGATACACTCTTCTATATTTTTGAAATAATCGGCAATCTGCACATCCCCGTTCTCTAACTTCAATGCACGATATTTCTCCATGATCGCCACACACTGGGCGGATTTATTTCTTAACTGCCATACAAGCGAATCCAGTTCTTCCAACTCCGAATGCTCCAACTGTTCCCAGGCTGCCTTATTGTTCTGATCAGTCACAAAGCGGGAGTAGTCATTGATCACAGCCTCAAGCTCTGCACTATGCTGAATCGTATGATCATACTTGTTCGCAAGCTTATCGAATTTCTCTGCAAATTCACTCAAACATGTCTGAAAATGGACCAATGTGATCATTTCTTTTCCCCCTATACGTTGTCTCGATCATGTATCATGTCCCTCATGCGTTTACAACGCTCCATTCTGCTGGAGCATCTATGAAGGCTTTGCCCTGAGCCACGATGCCAACAGATCCCTCAATCGTAATGCTCCCAAGTTCTGCGCCATCCCACTCGGCCACCACTTTGATTGCACCACCGGGCTGCTTGATGTACTGAGTAATTCCTCTCTGCTGGCTCCATGCGAGATACGCTCCTACGGAGGCCGTACCCGAACCACACCCTCTTTCCCAGATCAGACTGTCCAGCTCCGGAACATAGATGAGTGGGGCCATTTCTTCCAAGTGTGATTGATATAACAAGATACCAATCAGCTTATCCCCCAGGGTTAGTCCCAGTAATCTTGCAAGGGTCTGTGCCCTCTTCTTCATCGTATCGTCGAAGTCATCAACTTCGATCACGATATGGATGAACTCAGCGTACCGGATGATCACCATATCGAGTTCGATGCCTTCGTATCGGATTGTTCGTTGTTCGATCTGCTTCGGAATCGGCATGCTTACCTGGCAGTCGTATTCGTTCTGCTGTTTCTTCACATGGCACATGATCAATTGGTCAGTTCCGGAAACCTCCAACATGATATCCATAGATTCCTGATGTGCCAGTCCTGCTTCAGATGCGAGGTGTGCTGCAAGTGCCATACAGGCATTGCCACAGAACTCTCCTCCGGCCATTTCCAGATGAGAAGCAGCTTCCGGTCTCCTCGTTGGTTCAATGAATCCCACTTGCTCAGCGTAAACGTTGTCATACGACATTAGGCGGGTAGCAATATGACTGTATTGCTCGGCTGCATGATCTGTTTTAACCAGAATCGTCATGTTTTGGGTGGGACTGAACTTGATAAAATCGATCTCCTGTTTCATCGCAGCGACTACTCCTGTTCTCCTTTTTTATCTAATAGTAATTATTACGATTAAACGTCGAGAAAAATATAGCACATCTTTTTGGGAAGCGTCAACAAATATTTCCATTAAAAAAATAAAATTTAACAATACCTTTAGCTGCTCTTCCTGTAAGAAAACTCAAACAGAGCTGACGCTTCTGCGCCAGCCCTAGCCATAATTACACCGTCTGATAAGATTCAACAAATACGAAAAACGGTTGCCGCAGAACGGAACCGTTTCGATCTGGATATGATCCAGGGATAAACTGCGTCCCTCACTCCTGATGTGCTTGCACATTGTGCAATGCCCGTTCAGCCAGTGCTGCCAGAAGATGTGCTCCCAGCGGCAGAGCCCGTTCATCCATATCAAAGCCAGGGTGATGCCACTCATGCGGGCCAGAGGTGCCCAGGAAGAGGAACAGGCCCGGAACTTCTTTTTGATAAAAAGAGAAGTCCTCACCTGCTGGAGAAGGTAGCGGTCTAACACTATTCAATCCAATCTCACTTGCAACTTGCTCCGCCGCAGATGCGAGAGACTCATCGTTGACCACGGCAGGTGTCCCTGAATCCAGCGAACCGTAGCCCGTGTGCCATAAGCTGCTGCCACACCGGCGACTACCTGATTGAAACGCTCGCGAATCCGTGCACGCACTTTCTCATCAAAGGTACGCACTGTGCCATCGAGTATCGCTTCATCCGGAATGACGTTCCAGGCTGTGCCGCTGTGGAGCTTGGTGACACTGATTACAGCACTCTCCTGTGCTCCCACATTGCGACTCACAATGGCCTGTAATGCCGTAACAATATGTGCGGCAACCACGATTGGATCAATGCCGGCTTCAGGCACGGCTGCATGGGTGCCTACACCTTCCACTTTGACAACAAAACCGTCTGCTGCTGCCATCAATGCGCCTTCCCGAATGCCCACCGTACCTACCTGGAGATCAGGTTTGTTATGTAACCCGAATACCGCCCGAACATCGGATAATGCGCCAGTCTGGATCACTTGCCGAGCACCCGTTGCTTTTTCCTCCGATGGCTGGAATATCAACCGTACTTTTCCCGGTAGAATGGACTCGCGCTGTTTCAGTAATCGTGCAGCACCAATCAGAATTGCCGTGTGCACGTCATGTCCGCAAGCGTGCATCTTTCCATCTACTTGGGAGGCAAATTCCAGCTTTGTCTCTTCCTGAATGGGCAGCGCATCAATGTCCGCTCTTAAGGCAACAACAGGACCGTCCCCTTGACCCACTTCAGCGACAAGCCCTGTCCGCAGCACATATTCGTCTGCAATACGAACGCCTTCCTCTTCCAGCCAACCGCGAATGGCAACTGTCGTCTCCTTTTCCTCGCCGGACAATTCCGGGTTACGATGCAAATGTCGTCGAATGGTGATTAAACGTTCCGCGAATTCTTCCGCCCGTTCACCGTCCAGTTCATGCTCGGGGCCCTGTACTTGTTGCTCAGAATGCTGCTTGGGCTGTTCCAGATCACTTTTCATCACATGGCCTCCCATTCGTATATATTCACTGTTATATTCACTGCCTAATTCTATCCGATTGCAGCTTCCTGTTCCTTGGATTCCAGTGCAAATTCACTGAGTCCCTGCTCTGCCAGAATCTCACGCAACAATTCGAATGAACGAATTCGCTTGGTAAAGTCCCGTGTAGCTGTAGTCACAATGAATTCTTCCACAGCAAACTCCTGCTGGAACTTCAGCAGCGCCTGACCTACGCTTTCCTTCGTACCCCGGGTCACACTTGGCTCCAGAATCTCGATCCGATAGGTTTCGTTTGATTGACGGCCGAATTCTTCCGCCTGTTCCACAGAACCGACGGTCAGCACCTTACCGCTCTCCAGATGAATCTTCACCAGCATATGCTCGCTCGCAAGCCCTTCCGCTTCTTCCTCACTTTCGGCCACAATTAACGATATGGCCAGTGCAGCATAAGGCTCTCGTCCCTGGGAACGATCAAATTGTTCACGATATACACGGATCGCTTGAAGCGCTACCTCTATATTACTGTTAATGAACAGCGAAAAGACATATGGGAGTCCCAGTTCCGCAGCCATCCCTGCACTATCAACACTTGCTCCAAGTACGTACAGCTCCGCTGGAATGTCGGACACAGGCGAAGCGCTGAGACCTGCAAGTGGATGCGACTGATCTTCAAGCGGCTCATTGTGGATGTATCGTTTCACCTGAACGATTTTCTCTTGAAGAGATGCGGCTTCCTGAATACCTTCCTGCAACGCCTGTGTCGAACGTGGTAACCCGCCTGGTGCACGGCCGATTCCCAGGTCAACTCTTCCTGGTCCAAGCGCTGCGAGGATATTGAAATTCTCGGCGACTTTGTATGGACTGTAATGCTGGAGCATTACTCCGCCAGACCCCAGCCGAATCCGCTTTGTATGCGCAAGCAAGTGGGAGATGAGTACCTCCGGGGAGGAACCTGCAACATGCCCTGAATCATGGTGCTCCGACACCCAGAATCGATGGAATCCAAGCTGCTCTGCCCGCTGTGCAAGCTCAATCGTATGCCGAAAAGCATCCACCGCCGTTTCCCCTTCATAGATGGGAGTCTGATCCAAAATGCCAACACGAATACTCATATCCTTCTCCTCCTTGATTGTGCTGAACCACTATTCTTGAATCACTATTAAGTTGAACTGGAGATGTTACACTTTATCACTCCGATTGCAGTACCATCTTCCGATCACTCTTATCCCCAGATTTTCTTTACTCCCTTGGTTCAAGGGAAAAATCTGTTGATAAATGCGCACGCTTCGCTTCTTCAGATTGGTTCTGCACTCTCCGTTTTGGTGTAAAAGTCAGATTCATCGTTAGACGCTCTATAACTTTCGCAGCAGTTCCCCGAAGGGCTCTGCCAATGGCGAATATTCTTCTTTTAACGTGACGACGCTGATCTGCAACGATACACCAGCCACCTCATGTACCTGAATGGGGAACAACTCCTGATTCTGCACTTCCTTCTTCACCGTGAGTCCTGGGAGAAA
Organism: Paenibacillus sp. FSL R5-0701; assembly: GCF_037973995.1. Taxonomy (NCBI): domain Bacteria; kingdom Bacillati; phylum Bacillota; class Bacilli; order Caryophanales; family Paenibacillaceae; genus Paenibacillus; species Paenibacillus sp. FSL R5-0701. The sequence goes on from NZ_CP150230.1 coordinate 5,637,968, forward strand.
GGCAATGCCTGCCCCTTGCATAACCAGTTTCTTCGCCGTCTCCGAATTATCAACATGATATGTAATATTCGGCGGATGTTCCAGCGAGTCGAAAGCCCGGTGAATGCGAAGCCAGTCCAGTGAACCACATTCGAAAAAGACCAGTTGCTCATTCCGGATGGCTTCCATGCTGACATGCCCGCTCTCAATGAATGGATGCCCTTTGTACACATAGAGCTGGATCGGATCTTCATAAAAAGCAACCGTACGGATCGCAGGATGCATGACCTTGCGCACAAAAGCAAGATCGATCTCCTGACCAAGCAGTTTGGCAATCAGCTGATCCGTCGTTGCTGTCGTCAATTTAATATTAATTTCGGGGTAAGCTTCCTTGATCTTGGGTAGAAAATCGGGAATGACATAGTTGGATACCGATACTGTACTACCAAGCCGCAGAGCATCCGGTGTTGTCCGGCGCTGCTGAATCTTCTGCTTGCCCTTCTGAATCACTTGCAGCACTTGCTGCGCATATGGCAGGAATTTCCGACCTTCCTCTGTCAGCACGATTTGTTTGCCAAGCCGATCAAACAACTTGCAGCCCAGCTCCCTTTCCAGTGACTGAATGCGAGCTGTGACCGAAGGTTGGGACAAGAAGAGTACTTCGGCAGCCTTATTGAAGCTTCCATAATGATTGATATATACAAATGCTTCAATATTCTCGATATTCATGAGCGCCTCCGTATCCACGTCCGCAGACGTTTGATCTTATATTGATTTATCCAATATATTTACTCGGTTTTACGATATCGTAATCCCATCCTTTTCCAGTGTCAATATCAATTCATCCAGCGAGCGATCCAGACGTGTGGTAACGTCTGCCGAGAGTACAAATTTCCCATCATCCAATCGTTCAATTCCCTTATCCACAGCATACACTCCGCCCAAGATATGTCTTCCACCAAGGGCTGCCAGAACAGGTTTCAATGCATAATCAATGGCGAGCAGATGAGCAATAGAGCCACCGATAACGAGTGGGAGTATCAACTTACCCCGTAACCCTTCTTGCGGAATCAGATCCAGGAACAGCTTGAGCACTCCCGAGTACGATGCCTTGTATACCGGTGTAGCCACAATAACTGCATCCGCCGCTTCCACGACAGCAAGTGCATCACGAATGAATGAGCTGTCAAACCGGGCTTGCACCAGATCGTCAGCGGGCAGATCCACAACGTGAATAACTTCAACGGTGGTGCCTGCCTCCGTTAATTTCTGGCTGCTGTAATCCGTCAGACCTGTCAAACGCGAACGTTTGGAAGGTGATCCTGCAATAATGACAACATGTGACATGAATATCTCCTCCTCAAGCGTAAACGGCTGTCGCCGTCCTCTGGTGGCACAGCTACCGTTTCGCAGTGAAATATAAAAATGGATAGGGTGAAACTTATCAATTCTTATATTTTGGAATAGCGGTCAAGCCGCTCCTTTTACTTTGGGGTCCAGCCGATCGCGAATATCGTCTCCAATCAGGTTAACCGCCAGTACAAACAACGTGATCGCCAGACCCGGGAACGTACAGATCCACCAGGCAACCGTCAGATAACCTCTACCTTGTGAGAGCAATGCGCCCCAATCCGGAATTTCCTTCAACACCCCAAGTCCCAGAAAACTGAGTCCGGAGCCCGTAAGGATCGATGTCCCTACGCCCAGTGTTGCCATGACCAGCAAGGGTGACAACGAATGTGGCAGTACATGTTTCCAGAAAATACGTGCATTGGAACCGCCCAGTGAACGTGTCGCTGTAATGAATGGCAGACCTTTAACTGATATGACCTGCCCACGCATCACCCGTGCGTAGCCCGGAATGGAGGAAACCGCAACAGCCAGTGCAATGTTCATCAGTCCTGGCCCGAGAGCAGCTGCAACAGACAATGCAAGGAGCACGCCTGGTACAGCCATCAGAATATCGACAGCCCGCATCGTGATGGTATCAACAATTCCTCCGGCATATCCGGAGATAATACCCAGAGCACTACCGACAATACCGCCCACAAGAACGGAAGTAAATCCAATGAGCAGCGAATCCCTGCTTCCATGCACAACCACACTGAAGATATCCCTACCGAAATAGTCCGTCCCGAACAGATGCGCAGCAGAAGGAGCCTGCAGAATGGCATCCGTCATCATCTGAGTTGGATCATAGGGCGCAATCCAGCCGGGTACAATCGCACATGCCACAGTAAACACCACCACCAGCAATGCTGCATAAAAGAATAATCGGGATACCGCGAATGAGACGCGATAGCGCCAAGGGCGGCGATTCCACAGACGGATACGTCCTACACTGCCGGCCCATGCTTTTTTGTCACCAGCCAAAGGTTTCATGCTCATGAGCAACAACTCCTCCTTTCATAACTCCGCGTCAGGACACATCTGACTGTTCTATCCATGATCATGTGCGGACTGCACGCCGAACCCGGGGATCAATGTACGAATACGAGATATCCACCAGCAGGTTCAAGACCACATAGATAATGGATGTAAAGAAGACAACCCCTTGCACCACTGGCAAATCCTTGGCCATTAGCGCATCCGCAATAATTCGGCCGATTCCTTGTCTGGAGAAGACAGTTTCCACCACAACGGTGCCCGCAAGCAGATCACCGATCAGCATGCCGATTACCGTTACAGCAGGAATAAGCGCATTACGCAGTGCATGACCATACATGATGGCACGCTCCGAAAGTCCTTTGGCCCGTAATGCCACAATAAACGGTTCATTGATCACTTCCAGCATGCTGTTCCGCACCATCCGAACGATAAATCCTGCACCCACGAGACCCAGCGTAGCCGCCGGAAGAACCAGTGAGCTGAATCCGTCGGACCCCATGGCCGGGAACCAGCCAAGCTGCACCGAGAATAACAGGATGAGCAGTATCCCCGTCCAGAAGGTTGGCATGGAAATGCCAAACAGTCCAACGAGCCGGGCGACGAAATCAATCACGCCATTGCGATGAATCGCAGACAATACACCAAGTGTTATTCCAATCGTGATGGCAATGATTGAGCTGAGTGCGGTCAAAGCCAGCGTAGCCGGAAAATGTTCCAGGATTTTGGGCAGAACCGGATCGGAATTGATCATTGATTTACCAAAATCCCCACGCAGCATATCACCGAAATAGTTCGCAAACTGGATGTAAAACGGCTGATCCAGTCCAAGCTGGACCCGCAGATTCTCGATCATCTCCGGGGTAGCCGAGGACGGGTCCAGCATGAGCAGAACCGGATCACCCGGCAGAAGATACATGATGCAGTACACCAGCACCGAAGCTCCGAAAATAACCAGAAGCGATGTTGCAAGTCGTGACAGTATCGTTTGAACCATACCGGGATATCTCCTTCCTGAATCTGGATTGGCCGTTCATGTTAGGGCTGAATGCGGACGTCGTTAAAGAGTGGATACCCCAGCGAATCGAACTTGATGCCTTCGACCTTTTTGGATGCTGCGACCGTATACGGAAATACATAGATTGGCAAGATTACCGCTTGCTCAATCAGGTATTGTTGGATCTGATTATAGATCTCCACACGTTTATCAGGATCCGTCTCGACCGCTCCCTGCTCTAACAGTTCATCGATCTTTGGATCAGACAAACCGGACAATGTCGGACGCTCGCCCTCTGCACTCGTATGATAGAAAGCGTACAAGGCATTAGGATCAGAATTGACCTGACTGTTGCCATAGAGATCATAATCCCAGTTCTGATAAATGACTGTTGCGATATCTTTTGTAATCTCGACTTCAACGGCAATGCCAATCTGTTTCAACTGTTGTTGGATAATGGCGGCAATGTCATTGCGTTTCTCCCGATTGGGCGAACCATCAACATACCGCAGGGTCAGCTTCTGCCCGTCTTTGGCACGAATACCATCAGCGCCTTTCACCCAGCCTTGTTCGTCCAGCAGCTGATTGGCTTTGTTAATGTCCGGGTTGATGCTTCCTTCCAGCGATGCATTATAACCCAGGATTCCAGGAGACAGTGCGGACCACGCACGTTCGTAGTTGCCCAGATACAATGTTTTGACAATCGATTCCACATCTACGGCGGATTGTACCGCCTGCCTTACTTTCACATCATCCCAAGGCGCTTTGCGCAGATTGAAAAAGAGTGTGTATGGTAACCCAACTGTGTTGGCCTGCAACAGTTGCTGGTTCGGATCGTTTTTCAATGCAGCAACATTTTGCGGTGGAACCGTCTCGGCAGCGAGTACCTGACTACTCTGTACACTTCCGATCCGCGTTGCTTCTTCCGGTACAATTTTGAATGTGATCGTATCCACATGTGGTGCAGCTTTATTTTCAACCGTCTCAGGCCCCCAGTTGTAATCCTTGTTTTTGGCAACGACGATATCCGCATTTTCATCCCATTTCACAAAGGTATACGGACCTGTGCCCACCGGATTTTTACCCAGCTGGTCGCCATATTTTTGGGCAGCTGTAGGGGATACGATCCCCAGCAGTGCCTGGCTCAAGTTGCCAAGAAAGGCTTGCGATGGTGATTCCAGATTTACCTTGATGGTATATTCATCAATAACTTCGGAGGAGCTATACGGTCTAATCAGGGCAAGGGAATTGGCAGCTTTGGTGGCCGGATCAATCACCCGGTCCAGATTGTATTTCACGGCTTCCGCATTAAACGGTGTACCATCATGGAACTTCACGCCTTCACGCAGCTTGAATGTATAACTCTTGCCGTCCTCGGATACGCTCCATTCCGTGGCAAGCCACGGTTTGATGGAACCATCCGGCAGCTGCACGACCAGATTGTCGTAGATCGTTCGGATGGCGCGTACAGTTACAGCAAGCCCACTGCGATGAGGGTCCAGTGTATCCGGTGAAGTTGCAAGTGCAAAAGTCAGGTTACCTCCTTCGGCTTGCCCGGCCTGCCCCCCGCCTGATGCCTGTGCCGTACTGTTCGTGCTGCCTCCCGCCGATCCGCAACCGGATAATACCATCACCAATACTGCTGCCAATGCCATATATTTCATCCATGAGATAGACCTGTTCATATCGCTTCCCCCTCTGTGTATACAGGTGTCATTTAATTGATGTTTATACCCAATACTCTATATATCCTATGAGTTAAGTCGGTTTTAAAGTAGTACAAAACGTAGTAATTGATTTCATTACCGGTTGGAGAAAACAGCCAGACAACATCAGATGCTCGTTCGCTCCCTATCAGTTATGCCAAATCAGATACAACTTGCTTCTTCGCAGCCGTATAACGGTTAACCGGAATCTGTACCCCAAGGTTACCTCGCAATGTATCGTGTTCATAGTCCGTACGATACAGGCCGCGTTCTTGCAGAATCGGCACAACGAGTTCCACAAAATCAGACAATCCACTCGGCAGTTCCGAAGCAATAATGAAACCATCCGCTGCTTCCGTCTCAAACCATTTCTGAATCTTGTCAGCGACCTGCTCCGGTGTTCCCAGGAATTTGCTGCGCGGTGTTGCTGCCCGCAGAGCCACTTCACGCAAGGTCAATCCCTGCTCTTTGGCATCCTTCTTGATCTTGTCGGTTCCACTGCGGAAACTGTTGCTTCCAATGCCATTCAGCTCCGGGAACGGTTCATCCAGCGGATATTGGGAGAAATCATGGTGTTCGAAGAAACGTCCCAGATAATCCAGCGCTTTATCAATGGTAACCAGGCTCGCGATCTCCTGATATTTCTGTTCAGCTTCCTCTTCCGTCCGTCCAACAATAGGATTGATGCCTGGCAGAATAACAATATCCTGTGCAGAACGTCCATAGGAAGCCGCACGTGTTTTGACATCCTTATAGAATGCCTGTGCATCTTCAATCGTATCGTGTCCGGTAAAGACAGCATCCGCTTCTTGCGCCGCCAGCGTTTTGCCATCTTCCGATGAACCTGCCTGGAAAATCACCGGCTGTCCTTGCCGTGAACGGGCAATGTTGAGCGGCCCCTGTACGGAGAAGAATTCTCCTTCATGATTAAGCGTGTGCAGTTTGGATTGGTCGAAGAATACACCGCTCTCTTTGTCTCTTACAAAGGCATCATCTTCCCAAGAGTCCCACAACCCTTTGGTTACCTGTAAATATTCCGCGGCAATGCGATAACGTTCCGGATGTGAAGGGTGACTGCTCTTGCTATAGTTCTTCGCTGTACCTTCCAGCGGAGAAGTCACGACGTTCCAGCCTGCACGGCCATCACTGATCTGATCGAGGGAACCGAACTGTCTGGCTACGGTGAACGGATCACTATAGGATGTCGAGAGGGTACCCACCAGTCCAATACGTGAAGTAACGGCAGCCAAAGCGGAGAGGATACTGATTGGCTCGAAGCGATTCAGGAAATGCGGAATGGATTTCTCGGTAATATACAGACCGTCTGCGATAAAGACCAGATCAAACTTGCCTTCCTCCGCTTTCAGTGCCTGACGTTTGTAGAATCCAAAGTTAACGCTGGCATCCGACAGAACCTCCGGGTGTCTCCATGTGGTGTTGCTTCCTCCAACCCCATGAATAATGGCTCCAAATTTCAAACTGCGTTTCGCTGTCATATGCACTCCGCCTTCCTTGGATTAGAATCTTCAAAAGAATGATCAAGGGCCAACTGAACTGATTACGTATGCAAAATAACTTAAAAGTTAACTATTCCTATGAGTTTGGTTTGTTTTAATTTCACAAATCTTATCACTGCCCCGTAAAAGGGTCAACAGCGCGACTAATAGATTTTTTCTATATGAACATTGAAGATGTAAATATGACCATTTACATCCCAAGTGAGCCATAGCTTTTGAACGTTCCAGCTGCTGTACAAATGCGATCTTGCATCATGCAGCAGCCGGAACGGCTTGCTCCAAAGGTATATATCAACTCCCGTTAGACTGCTGCCGCTTCGTCCGCTCGTGCCAGAAGTTCAGCCAGCTTCTCCAGATCAGGTTCCAGCAAGGCTTCAAACTTGCCGTCCCCTCCCACTTCAATGACGGGTACATGCCGAATACCATATTTTGCTTCAAGCACATCACGCAGCACGTCATTGCCCTGCACTTCAATGTTCTCAAAAGGCTGGTTTCGCTCTTTCAGAAATGCTTTCACTTCCCCGCAGAAATGACAGCCTGTTTTGCTCCACAGCACGACTTTTTTGGTTGATGATGACATCGACATACCTCCTGATTAGTTTTAAGATCAAGATCTGGGCGATTGAATATGAACGCCCTAGACCTTCAATTCCCATCTGTTAAATAAGAATTATGGCTCTAAATGTACTCCTGTGCCCTACCTGCGTCAATGGATCTGCTAATAGAATAAACCTATAACCAAATAGAAAGATTAAATTATAAATTTGAAAGATGGCTTATTTTACAGGATTGAATCGCTATTGGCCCCTCCTAACCTGGTTAAAAGCTTGTTTTGCTAAATCAGTGTAGAACTCGATCTGATCCGGACTTCGATCTATAGCCCACCTCAGGGTATCAAAAGCTTTCAATAACAACACACGGCTCGCTTGATTCAGTTCGCGCTCTTGCTCTTGTGTGCCTGTCCCATATCCTTCTAAAAACGCTTTCAATTCTTCCTTGTCAGGACCTTCACCCCGTAGCTGGCATTGCATGAGTTGAATGATATCGCCATACGGCACGACGGTGACCTCCGCATTCCCCCAGTCCAGAAGGGTAATCTCACCCGTTGAACTTACGATTGTATTCTTCAAGGAGAGATCGCCATGGCATAAACCAAAGCTGAACTTTTGCAATTTCAATTGTTCGAACCACTGCCTTACGAGCTGTGATTCCTTCATCGTAATGACACCAAGCTCAATCAATGGATCTTGCTCCGTGAGACTATTGATATTGTATTGCACATATCCTTGCCAACTGCCATCTGATCCTGCATGAGGGGGAGAGTAAAATTGGTTTTGTACGGGATCATGCATTTCCCTTCCGAAACCTGCCACCGGGATGGATTGCATACGTTGTGTGTACTCACCGAGTTTCCTCCAAATCACAGACGTGGGCACTGTCGTGTCCAACCCGTTATCCCCTTCCACATACGTTTGAATCATATAGGCATGTTCAGCGTTGACCCCAACGGACAATGTCTCTGGCCCAGGAATACTGGCACTCGCCGCTTGTTCGATGCACCATTTTTCTTTCACAAAGGTAGAATATGTATCTGGATCGTTCATGCGTACAACCACTTTATGACTTGCCGTCTCCACCAGGCAGACCTGATTAACAAAACCTTTACCGATGATATGATGTGAGCATGTTACTTTTTCCAGCAAAAAATCACTGGCAATCTGTTCGGCTTGTCTGACTATAGAATTCTTCATCCCGCATCCTCCCTATCCCTATATCATGATCCCAAGTTACGCTTGATGATAACTGCGTTGGTCATATTGTAAAAAGAATTCGTTGATCTTTCAATTATTCGGATGCGGAATGAATCAGAGCGATTCCACAGGGTACCGCTACATTTTCCATTCCGCATCATGCTGCTGATTCGCATAACTAGATTGCCTGACATTACAGATCTGGGTTCAAGAGCTGAGGTGGGGCGATAATGGGCCAGCCTTCTTCCATCGCATTCAGTTGGTCCGCAGACACGCTGACAATATGCCCGGAATGTACACCCCAGCGTTCTGCGGCATAGACCGATACAAATCGTCTCCGCTTGTCTCCGCTGATCTGATATCGAATCTCGGGTGCATCCACTGCGGCAACAATACTTCCTTCTGCCCATCCATTGTGAGAACCATGAACCGCTGTCGTATGCACCTGTTGTGATTCCCTCGGCCATTTTTGCACGTCCCCCGCTGATATCAGTGCTTCTCCGGCAGGAATGGCGAGCAGATCCGGCTTGGCAACCTGAACAGGAGATATTCCACGCGGTACAGGGATGTTCAGCTTACGCCGCCGACCGCCAGTTAGAGTATAGACATCTCCTTTGGCATCGGACAGGAACGAACCTTCCGGGTAGAAGTCATAACTGTGTCTGAACTGTAATGCTGGATCTTGGCTGCCCTGCGTTGAGATTCGCTGACGCGGATCCATTGGGGTTGTGTCACCATCCTCTTGTTGACCGGATGGGGTACCAGAGGTTTGTTCTCTAGCCAAGCGAGAGGTTTCGGCAACCAGCGCATGAGGATCTCCCCACTTTTGGCTATAAAACTGCTCGTTATCCTTATTCACTACAGCAAAGTCTTGCTCACCCAAGGCTTTCATACTGACACTTCCGAAGTGGTGGATAAAAGCATCCCCGGCTACCGCAAGCTGGTATCCTGCCAGCTTCACCCGGATGATCCAGTCATCATCTTCGAAATTGCCCACCGTGTACCCTTCGTCCAGATAACCTACCCGTTCCAGCAGCTCCCGTGAGAACAGCCAGCAGAATCCGACCAGGCGATCGGTTATTCGATGTTTGTCTGCATCCGGACGATTATGTGTGGCGGCAAAAGACCACATCTCTTCTACCTCACGGTACGGAACCTCAATCTGCTGATCCCCACCAATATAGTTGGTCACCGGACCCACCACACCAATCTTTGGATCACTGGCAAGACAAGTCATCATGTTATCCAGCCAGCCCGGAGTAACAAGCGTATCGTTGTTCAGCACGATGATATGTCGTCCTCTCGCCATCATCAGCCCATGATTGACACCTCCGGCAAACCCCCGGTTCTGATCCAGGGCAGCCACCCTCACCATGCCTCCTTTGCGGAGCATGGCCTCGGCAGTTCCATCCTTGGAGGCATTATCCACAACAATGATCTCGAAGGGGGCAGGGGTATGCTTTTCAATACTGGACACACATTTCAGCACATACTCCCGCTGATTGTACGTGGGGATAATAATGCTAACTCCTTCAAAAACAAGACCAAACGAGCTCTGTCCCTGTCGGACACCTTCGTTGTATCCTCTGGTATACCCCTGTTTGTAGAGCCTGGCGCCTTTGGGTGTGCGCCTGCTTTTGCCTTTACGTCTGGATTTCCGTATTGAGCGACGACCTGCTGCATGCAGGACTGCCATGTCAGATCGCGAGACATCGTGTTGTGTGGCACGGCGTGCCGCTTTTTTTTCGCTGCTTATGCTGCCATTCCGGTTGTTTTCACTGCGGCTGTTGTCACTGTGAGTGCTGATATTTGGAATGATGTTCAGATGACTGTGACCCTTTCGACGGACAACATTTCGAGCATTAACCTTGTTGTTACGACCATGACGTCCTTCCCCGCGCTGTTGATCGGGTGTGTTCATGTTGCTCCCTCCATTTCCACTTGTCCGTGAGACCAACACGCACATAACCAGCCCCCGGACGGTCCACTAGAGTTGAAGCTCTCCTGTTACCAGTTTGTCAGCCAAATGTCCAAAGTCCAGAGCGACCTTGCCGAGTTCACCTGCAATTCGCCGACACAGAATGACCGCCGGAATTCCCGCCGCCACTAACGCGATATCAAAAGCATGTTCTGCGGTTTGCTGCATCACCCTCGGAATATCCATAACTCCTGCCACAGAACCAATGATGCCTGTGACATGAATCCCTCGGCTATGCAGCAGTGCCGCAAGCTCTGGTGCCTGGCTGCCTATGAGCAGAACCCGCCGTCCTTGCAGCAAGGGCAACACCAGGCCGGACTGATGCAGACTGTAATTGATCGTGGAACTGGTCAATTTCAGCCGGGACCAGTCGATCCCGAAGTGGCGTAATACCGGGAATAACAGCCCCTGGAAGGTCGGTGCCCGCGAGATCGGCACGCCAACCCAGTCGGCGGCCTGTATGGCTTCCGCAAGCATCGCGCGGATGTCGGGGGTTGAGCATGGCACCCCTGCATAGGGCAGAAACGGTGCCAGCTCCTGCACTTCCTGGCCTGGCAGCACCGTATCGGCTGCCAGCGTGAGCAGTTCGCCATCTCCGAGGCGAACGACAGACAAGGGGCGCTGCGCATCCAGCGCCGCCGTGATGTGTCCAGCCATCTCATGAGGGCTGGACAGCCGGGCCAGGCTGGGCGCGTATTGGCGGAATCCCGCCGCGATCAGATCTGCCGCCGCCACGGCAGGCAGAATGTGATCCGGCGGGATGTGCTGCGCCACCAGCGCCTCCCCGCCGGCGAATACGCCGTCGCGGTAGCCCTCGGCGTAGCCGCCGGGCACGGCCTCCGCCTGCACTGCGTGCTCCGCGGGCGGAGGCGGCAAGCCCTTCGCGCTGCCCGCATTCGCGCCGGCAGCGCCTCCCCGCCCCGCGGGGGCGACACCCTTCGGGTGTGTCGCCTGGCGCGGGGCGGGGCCAGCACCGCTGGCAGGCATCGCCGGTGGCGTGCTGGCTTGCGGTGCTGGCAAGGGCGCACGGCGCATCGCCGTGCGCTGCTTGGCGCGGGCAGCGGCACGCCGGCCCCGCGCTGGTGCCGGCCTGCGCCCAGCAGTGGCCTGGCGCAGGCCGGCTTTACCTTTGCCGGTGCGGCTGGCTCTTGCCGCTTTGCTCGCACTCGCAGAGCCAGCTTTGCCTGCTCTGCCAACAACACTGCCTGTGCTGCTCGCTTTCCTTGCAGCAGCCTTATGCGCTGCGCCGGCAGATGTACCCGCTTTGGTCAGGGTACTACGTTTCCCTGACTTCAGACCTTTGACTCCAGCAGAACCTGTACCTGCTGCTGCCGGAGTGCCACTGCCCATAAATACGGCCGGGTGGATGCCCCGGGGTTTACCCGACACGGAGACCCTAGCGGCCCCGGTGCGTGTCACTACTCTCACGCCATTCCCTCCTTTGGCATGCACGAGGATTGTCGCTGCGCAAAGCGCCGGAGCATCCTTCCAGCTCCGGCGCAGAATGTTCTGCTCCCATGGGGCACCGCACAGCGGCAGCATTAGTCGCATATATTTTAGGGCAATTGTCCTTTCATACGGACAGCTGCTTCCTGGAGCGAATCAAATGTACCTGCATCACTCCAGTATTTCTGCAAAATGTCGTATTCCAGTCCGCCAGCAGATGCGTAGTGATTATTCACATCCGTAATTTCAAGTTCTCCGCGCGCAGACGGAGCAATGTTGCGAATCAGGTTAAATACATGATCGTCATACATGTATATGCCAGTCACACAATAAGAGGTTTTCGGCTGGCTTGGCTTCTCCTCAATGTAAGAGATTCGCTCTGGATGCTTTGGATCAAAAACAGGCACCCCGTAACGTCGTGCATCATCCACCTCTTTGAGCAGAACTCGCGCTGTACCAGCAGGTTGCTGCATGTAACGGTCCACATAAGGCTTCAGATCATCGCTGAAGAGATTATCACCGAGAAGCACAACGAATTTTTCGCCAGGAAGAATAAAGGAAGTTGCCAGGTCCAATGCTTCCGCAATCCCGCCTGCCTTTTCCTGAATGCGATAAGTCAACTTCACCCCATGATCCGCTCCGCCACCAAGATACTCTGTATATAACCCGGCGGAATGTTTGTTGATCACAATCAATAGTTCATCAATGCCTGCCTGGCGGAGCCTGTCGATGCCATACATAATCATCGGATGTTTACCGACTGGAAGCAGATGTTTGTTAATGAGCCGGGTCAGCGGATACAGTCTAGTTCCTGTTCCGCCGGCAAGAATTACACCTTTCATTCCACGTTCCCTCCTTCATCGGATATGTCCATATATTCAAGCGGATCGACATGCCATTTGTTCATAAAAATCGAACGATTACGCTCAAGCAGCTGTTTCCATGCTACCGGATCTGTCTTCTGGAAGCTGGCACTTCCCTGATGATGCACGAGAACATCTCCACATACCAGCAGGCGATATCCCTGCAATCTTGCTCTATAACAATAATCGTCATCCTCATAGTGTCCCGGAGAATATGCCTCGTCAAGCAGTCCAACCGATTCCACGACATCTCGTTTCATCAGCATGCACAGACCGACAATCCGACGTACTTCCCTCCACCTTGAAGAATCCGCAACATTATTGGAATGGGCCAACTCCTGAAAATGTTCCATGTCCCGAAACGCCAATTCAATCTGCTGGATGCCGCTTGCATAATTCGTAACAGGACCCGTGATCCCAATGCTTGCGTCACTGTACAGCGCCGTTCGCAGGTTCTCCAGCCAACGGGGCGTGACCGTAACATCATTGTTCAACAGCAACAGCTCATCCCCGCAGGCTGCACGAAGTCCAGCGTTACACGCTGCCGGAAACCCCCGATTGTCCGGGAACCTTACAAATCGAATTCGCTCCAGCGCACAATATTCAGCCGTTCCATCCGTCGAACCGTTATCTACCACGATAATTTCATATGACGCAGGATCGCCCGAGTATTGACGTATGGCATCGATGCAGGGCCTGATCAGATCCAGACCATTGTACGTTGGGATAATCATACTCGTCAGTGTCATTAGGCGTTCCTCCTGTAAGCCACTTCTACACGGGAGAGTGTATGTGCCTGGGCTGGATTCCAACCTGTACCCAGCAATGTAGCCAGTGCCTCCAGATGATCTCCGATGATCAATTTGGCGACGTCATTCCCACTTCCCGTGTTACCAGGACGCAACCGATTGGAACGAATAACATCCACCTGACTTGGTGCCGAGACGTTCATTCCATGCTGAATAGCTAGACTTTGTGCCTTAGGTGGAACGGCCAGTGATGCTGGTTTCACGGTCTGAATCATACGACGAGACAATGCATGGGGCACGGCTGTCATGGAATTGGAACCCAGATCTGCCCTGCCTAATGTTCGGTTCAGATATGCTTTGATCCGGCTTACCTCATCCTGCCCTGCAAACGCAGGAAGCAAAGACGTCAGATTATTCAACGCCACATCCTGTCCCCGATCAACTGCGAACAGAAAGGGTGCAAGCTGTTCAGCCGAGACGACCATATCTCCATCCACAAAAAGTACCGTCTCCGCATCCGTCATCTTGGCTCCAAGTGCCCTGCCGACATCATGTCCTGCCCGATCAGGTTCATAGATTACTGTAAGTCCCGACTGCCTTAGTACCTGCTTCAAACTGTCATCTGTCGTTCCATTCAGTACCACAATAATATCCGTCAGAGGCAACCGCTTGAGTTGCAATAACACCTGCCCCAGTGTGTGTTCTTCATTACAGGCACAGACAATGGCAGCAGCCGAATGACGAAGAGGTAGCGGCACGATCTGGAATGAATGTCCCGAGGCCTGAGCATAACCCTGCATAAATGCCTTACCTGCCTTCAGAGCTAGCTCGAAATTGCTTAGCTCCGCAACGTTCGCCGCGTGTGCATTCCATTCGAGACGTGCGTGTTTTTCTGATACTGTGTTGTTCGCCTTTGCCTCGCTTCCTGCAACTTGCCCCGCTTTCCACATCAAGTGCAGATCTACTTGGCCCGACTTTGCTCGGCTTCTTCTTTTTTTTTGAATATCTACATGCTTCTTGTTCCTAAGACGCTTGTTCATTACTGTTCTTTCTGCTGTCGTTTGTCTATTTGTTGTCCGCCTGCGGCGGACAACCCCTGAACGTCCCTTCATTTCCTCACCTCCAGCATGCTGCATCATCCGATGCGACATGCTTACCTCGCCAGGTTGCGAACACGTTTCAGATCGGTATAACCTCCGCGGGGACCGAGCGTATCCGTAATCCACTTGATCGCTGCCATATGATCATTCAGTACCACTTGACTTAGCGGATCAGGTCCGCTTCGCTTCTTGTTTCGAACTGCATTCATTCTACCCACAGGTACGTGATGAACAGCGCGTACCCGAAGACCACCGATCACGGCCTTGGCTTGTGCGAGTGGCGGAACTTCCAGTGAGGATATGCCCATGACCTCAAGTCCTTTTCGGCTTATTGCATGTGGAATAGCTGTCATGGATGCCCCCCGGAGATCGGATCTTGCGAGTATGCTGTTCAACATGTGTTTGGCCTCCACTACCGGATGAACGGGATGATGAGTGACCGGCCCATGGTAGTCGTTAAGCGCCACATCCGTTCCCTTCAGCACAGCCTTCACGTAAGGCGCAAGGTGCTCTGCGGGAATTGCGATATCTGCATCAGTAAATAGCAACACCTGACCATAGGCCGCTGCCGCGCCTACTTTTCGTCCTCCATCATGCCCCAGCGCTTCTGCATATGTGAGCACTCGTGCTCCAGCCCGTTTGGCTGCGTTAGCCGTACCGTCTGTTGAACCATTCACAACGACCAGCACTTCAGCATCACGGCATATCCTCCGCGCTTCACGGACAACTGCACCAATCCTTTTCTCCTCATTCATGGCAGGAATAATGACCGAGAGCATCGGTCGCCGAGAAACATCCCTGTGTGAAGGAGCATCACTCATGCCATTTTCCGCTCCATTCTCTACTCCATCCTCAGCCTGTGACATCAGCTGTTTGGATGGAATAACGAACGTATAGGCCTTTGTACCCTTTTTGTGTCCAGACTTCCATTTTCGTTTCTTCAGTACTGTTTTTCTTCGTGTCACATTGGATCGACTTGCATAACGTGCTGTGGCACGGGTTTTACGCAACAGTTTCACCTCCCGCATTCGATCATCGGCATGCCAAGGGAGTACACGTTATTCTATGTATTCGTGGAGCAGTGGAAACGGCGTTTGTCCTTGCACTAAGCAGGTTCTCCCTGTGAACACGAGGGTACAGGCCTTGCTTTTAGACAAAATACGTCAAAATATGTGGAAAACGCTACCTCTCCCCTACTTCAGACACAATTTTAACAAAAATCTAAAATTGTATCTTTTCCAAAGTTTTACATTGTGATAATATACGTTCCAAGCAGTTTTATTTACAAAAATAACCTTATGGTGAACATAAGTTCCCCTATATTTTTTAAATCAATTTATTGACCTTAGGTTGATTAGATGATGACCTCATTCACAGAACCTGTTAAGCAGATACATTTTACTCTTGAGAGGAGTGATGCCGTTCAGAACACACTGCATTTGTCATTTACGCAAACCCGGATTGAACACCCCAGTTTTCCGTGAACGTATCTTCTACCTGCGCAATTGGACAACCCCCGGCTTTGCTGAAAGAGGAACACAATAGACGATTAAACCTTCGGGTTGAACTGAATAAACGGTTATCCTTTTTGTTTGGTGTCGTGCCTAACACTTCCCGAGCTAAGGCCAAGCCGATTTTGTTCCAATCGTTTCTTGTCTCATTCCACGCTTCAGGTCTAGCCCCACGCTCCGCGCTGCCCAAGTTGCAGACGGAATTCCAACCGAGACTGGCATGAACATTTTCCAACCAAAAAATAAGTATAAGAATGGGAGAGTTTACTATGAAATTCGCCAAAGTTATGCCAACAATTCTTGGAGGAGCTCTTTTGCTCGCTTCCGTATCCTCTGCTACTGCAGCTCCAGTGTCTGATCAATCCATTCCACTTCAGGCCCCTTATGCCTCTGAGGAGGGTATTCCATTGAACAGTGGAACAGATGATACCATCTTTAATTATCTTGGACAGCAGGAACAATTCCTGAATTCCGATGTGAAATCCCAGCTCAAAATTGTCAAAAGAAACACAGACACATCAGGCGTAAGACACTTCCGCCTGAAACAGTATATTAAAGGTATCCCGGTTTATGGTGCCGAACAGACAGTCCACCTGGATAAAACCGGAGCCGTGAGCTCCGCACTTGGCGATCTTCCACCGATTGAAGAGCAGGCCATTCCGAATGATGGTGTAGCCGAGATCAGCGGAGAAGACGCGATCCGTATTGCAACCGAAGAAGCAACCTCCCGGATCGGAGAGCTTGGTGCAGCGGAAATCACACCTCAAGCTGAATTGAACATCTACCATCATGAAGAAGATGGTCAGACGTATCTGGTTTACATTACGGAAGTAAACGTACTGGAACCTGCCCCTCTACGGACCAAATATTTCATTAACGCAGTGGATGGCAGTATCGTATCCCAGTTTGACCTCATTAACTTTGCCACTGGAACAGGTACAGGTGTGCTTGGAGATACCAAAACCCTGACAACCACCCAATCCGGCAGCACCTTCCAACTGAAAGACACCACTCGCGGCAATGGCATCCAAACGTACACGGCGAACAATGGCTCCTCACTGCCTGGTAGCTTGCTCACGGATTCGGATAATGTATGGACCGATCGTGCAGGTGTAGATGCTCATGCTCATGCTGCTGCTACGTATGATTTCTACAAAAACAAATTCAACCGTAACGGTATTAATGGTAACGGATTGTTGATCAGATCAACCGTGCACTACGGCTCCAATTACAATAACGCCTTCTGGAACGGGGCACAGATTGTCTTTGGTGACGGAGATGGAACGACGTTCCGATCCCTGTCTGGTGACCTTGATGTTGTGGGTCATGAATTGACGCATGGTGTCATTGAATATACAGCCAATCTGGAATATCGCAATGAACCAGGTGCACTCAATGAAGCTTTTGCCGATATTTTCGGTAATACGATCCAAAGCAAAAACTGGCTGCTCGGTGATGATATCTACACACCTAACACTCCAGGAGATGCGCTGCGCTCCCTCTCCAACCCTACATTGTACGGTCAACCTGACAAATACAGCGATCGCTACACAGGCTCACAGGACAACGGCGGTGTCCATATCAACAGTGGTATCATCAATAAAGCCTATTTCCTTGCTGCTCAAGGCGGAACACATAATGGTGTGACTGTTACCGGAATCGGTCGGGATAAAGCGATCCAGATTTTCTACAGCACACTGGTGAACTACCTGACACCAACGTCCAAATTTGCCGCTGCCAAAACAGCTACCATTCAAGCAGCCAAAGATCTGTACGGAGCAACTTCCGCTGAAGCTACTGCCATTACCAAAGCGTATCAAGCTGTAGGCCTGTAAAATCTTATTTTATTGTGGTTGAACTTATAATGTACTCATCATAATGGTAACAAAACGTTCAGACACCCCTCACCGTCCGAACGGATTAAGCTTAGATCAACCAAAAGCGGTGTCCCGGACAACTCTGGACACCGCTTTTGTCATTTGTTTATTACGGATACAATCCTGCACTATCCTTGCGAAGGTCCCGCAGCAATCCATGACAACAACCCGTACGTATGCTTGCAATCTGCTGTACGTGACACTTCAAGTACCGCTTCATCCTCACTCTGCGACAGCAGGGAAATCTGGAATCCCCGATCATTACTCATGCCCACAATCACATAATGTTCTGAAGCAAATGATTCTTCAAAAACAACAGTTACCTCTGTGGATGCTTCACTCTCTGGCAGTACAAAAGCTTCCATCCCGAATTGTTGTACAACCGGTTGTTTGCTTACGCTGCGAACGGGCTGGAAGGCCAGATGTTTGGCTTGAACTGCCCCCGATTGCAACTGGCTGCTGCCCACGGCATCATCACACAGATGCTCCTGTGTAATCGATTGTTCACTTAACATAAACTCCGTAGTTCCAGCGATCTCCTGTGACCGTTCAAGCTGTGGTTGCTGAGCCTGATCTGCCTGCTCCGTCGTGAACAAAGCTGCCGATGGTTCGCCAAGCTGATCTGTTTGGGATATCAGCTCTTGTTGTTGATCCTGACCAGCAATTGGTAATGCCTCGACAATGACCTGCTGTTGCTGTACACCTTTATTTTCTGGTTGAAGCAATCCCTCTTGTCTTTTGATAGCTGCCAGTTGCTCCAGCGTTTCTCCACTGAACTGACGAATCGCATTCCATATCTCTTCGCTCAAATGCGCCGGACCTACAATCCCCACATTCAAGTGATTAGAGGTAATACTCTGCTCACTCAGTTTGCTGCCGTTCACGCTGCCATCGGCCAATTTGGCACTTGTGACGGACCCATTTTGCAGATGAACCCCGCTTACTGATTCCTCTTCCAGATGAGTTGTGCGAATACTGCGTTCTTGAATATGATCAGCAAGAATGGTTCCATCCTGAATATGACGAGATTGCACACTTTTGTCTGCTATGTGAATAGCCGATACCGCACCTTCAAGCAATTTATTACCGTTCACACTGCCGTCAGCCATTTTGGCACTTGTTATGGAACCATTGTGCAGGTGAATCGCACTTACCGATTCCGCTTTGAGGTGGGAGATCCCAATGCTTCGCTCTTGAATATGGTCAGCATGTATGGCTCTCTCTTGGATATGACGGGATTGCACACTTCCATTGGCAATATGAACATCCGACACCGCATCTTCAAGCAGTTTGCTGCTGCTCACACTGCCATCCGCCAGTTTGGCACCCGTTACGGATTCATTTTGCAGATGAACCGCACTTATTGCTTCCTCCTCCAGATGGGACGTACCAATGCTATGCTCCTGAATATGATCAGCAAGGATCGCTCCTGTCTGGATATGGTGAGTTTGCACACTTTCCGATGCGATATGGCTCCCCAATACAGCATCTTCGAGCAATTTGCTGCCGCTAATGCTACCATCAGCCAATTTGGCACTTGTGACGGACCCATTTTGCAGATGAACCGCACTTACTGATTCCTCTTCCAGATGGGCGGTGCCGATGCTTCGTTCCTGAATATGACCAGCATGAATAGCTCCTGCCTGAATATGCCCGGATTGCACACTTTCCGATGCGATATGAATCCCGGATACCATACCTTCGAGTAACTTGCTGCCAGTTATACTGCCATCCGCCAGTTTGGCACTCGTTACAGATCCATTTTGCAAATGAATGGCACTTACCGACTCCTCTTCCAAATGTGCTGTGCCGATGCTCCGCTCTTGAATATGATCAGCAAGGATTGTTCCCTCTTGAATATGACGGGATTGCACACTATCGTCTGCAATGTGGATATCTGATACTGCTCCTTCAAGCAACTTGCTGCCGGTTACACTGCCGTCGGCCAACTTGGTACTTGTTACAGATCCATTTTGCAGATGAATGGCACTTACTGCTTCCTGTTCCAAGTGAAGCATGCCGATGCTGTGCTCCTGAATGTGATCAGCAAGGATTACTCCTGCCTGGATATGGCGGGATTGCACACTTTCCGAGGCGATATGGATTCCTGACACCGCATCTTCGATCAACTTACTGCCGGTTACACTGCCGTCGGCCAGTTTGGCACTGATGACAGACCCATTTTGCAGGTGAATCGCACTTACTGCTTCCTCCTCCAGATGGGTTGTGCCGATGCTCCGCTCCTGAATATGGTCAGCATGAATGGCCCCTGCCTGAATATGCCCGGTTTGCACACTTTCGGACGCAATATGAACCCCCGATACGGCTCCTTCAAGCAATTTGTTGCCGTTTATACTGCCATCCGCCAGTTTGGCACTTGTTACAGATCTATTTTGCAAATGAACCGAACTTACAGACTCCTCATCCAGATGAACTGAGCCAATACTGCACTCTTGAATATGATCAGCAAGGATTGCGCCTTCTTGGATATGACGGGTTTGCACACTTTCATTGGCAATGTGAGTAGCCGATACGGTTCCTGCAGCTAATTTGCTGCCATCCACACTACCCGTTGCTAATTTGGAGCGTGTTACAGATTCATCCTGCAAAATAATCGTACTTACCGCTTCTTCTTCCAGATGAGATGTTCCGATGCTGCGTTCATGGATATGATGAGGAAGAATCTCACCATCTTGAATATGACGGGAATGCACAGCTCCTTGCTGCAGATGAACAGCACTTGTCGACTCTGCCTGAAGATGCAAACCACTGATCAAACCTGGCTGAAGGTGAGCTGCTGTAATGGATAAAGGTGCCAGATGGTCTGTTTCGACAGATCCGGGTGCCAAGTGATGCGATGTAACCACCTGTTCAGCAATATGCTCCTCATGAATAATGTCTGGCTTCAGATGCTGTGAGCTCACTACTTGAGTCCCCAAATGATCAGACTTCACGCTGCCTTCAGCCAGATGAACGGATTGTACAACGGATGGCTGCAAGTGCTCGCTACCTACAGCAGCCTGTTGCAGTTCTGTCCCGGATACCGAGTCTGCTGTCAAATGGTCCGCACTTATGCAGCCATGCCGAAGTTTGTTGCCGGTAATACTGCCATCAGCAAATAATTCCGGTGAGCGTATTTCTTCCGATAAATGTTCCAGGGATACGGAATGCTGCTTCAGGTGATAGCCGCGTATGGTTCCTGCTGGAATATGTTTGGCATTTATGCTTTCAGCCATGATCTTGGAAGAAGTCACGCTGCCGTCGGCCAGTTTGGCTGACGTGACAGCAAAATCCGCCAGTTTATCCGTGGCCACACTCTCTGGTGAGAGCTTGGGGGAGGTAACCGCATGATCCGTCAGATGAGGCGGAAAAACGGACCCGCCCGCCAGTTGGGTTGATGTTACACTACCAGGAGCCAATTTGTCTGTTGTGACCGCCGCCCGTGCAATCGCATCTGTTTCAACACTGCCCGGCTGAAGATGAGGTACACCTACGGCATGTTCTGTCAGATGCTCCGATTTCACGGCATAAGGTCTCAGGGCCTCGGACCCCACGCTGCCTGGAGCCAGATGCGTACCCGTAACACCACCACCCGCAAGATGCGAGGATGCGACACTTCCCGGAGCGAGTGCTCTGCTACTTACCGATGCCGTTCCAAGTTTTTCTTCTGTCACACTTCCGTCTGCGAGCTTGACGTCTGTCACTGCAGCATCCTGTAACTCAAACGTACCCACCGCCGCCTCAGCCAGATGCCGCTCGGATACTACGCCATCCGCAAGCGCTTCTCCGGATACACTACCGGTTGACAGATGTGTTGCATCGATGCTTCCACTTGCAATGTGAATGGAGTGAATTGCAGCATTGTCTACATGTACCGGCGTAATTCCCCGATTGACAATATGTTCCGCACGAATGGATCCTTTGGCAAGATGTTTCCCCTGCACAGCTTCATCTGCAATTTTGGAAGAAATGACGCTCTGATCAGAAATCTTGGAGGCCGTAATGGACTGTTCCAGCAATTTTGCTGTTCCCACAGACTGGTCTGCCAGTTTGCTGCTGGTTACTGCACCTTCCATCAAATGTTCACTGCCCACTTCTCCATTGCCGATCTGCTCCTTGCCAACTGCATGAGCGCGAATCTGGCTTGAGCCGATTGAACCGTCCAGTAGATGTCTTCCAGTTAGCGAACCCTCGGCTAAATGTCTTGTTTGTATGGATCCATCCTCAATTTGGTCACTTCCAATACTGCCATTAGATAGTTGTGAACGACCGACGGCCCCTTCTGCCAGATGTGTCTGTTTAACAGCACCTGCCTGAATATGGTGAGACTCGATGGATTGTTCTTCGATTTTGCTGCCTGAGACAGCACCTTCACGAATTTTGGATGTAGTCACCGCATCGTCGGCCAATTTGGACGTGTGCACAGCCCCTCCCGTGAGATGCCGTGTATCCACGCCGCTAATCGCAATTTTGTCTCCGGTCACGGCATGATTCTGAATTAAATCTTCCGTGACCAGCATGCGGCTGAGATGCCTTGTGCCGATGGAACCGTCGGCAATTTTGGATGAATCGATTACCTGGTTGCCCAGCTTCTGCGAGGTAATGCTGCCATCTCTGATTTTCTCACCAGCAATAGAAGCGTTGCGTAATTTATGACCGGACACGGAGCCGTCAATGAGATGCTCATCGGATACAGACGCTTCTGCCAGTTTGGCAGAAACAATTGCCCCATCTGCAATGTGAATGCTGGTCACTGCATAATCCTGCAATGCTTCACTACCAACCGCATCCGGTTTCAGCTTGGAGGCATCCACAGAGAAAGGAGCCAACTTGCTCTCCGTAACAGCAAATTCACTCAAATCGTCCGTGTAGATGTATTGTCCGGTATGACCCGGCATCTGGTTTTGGTTCAGGATCTGCAGCCGGTCCTTGCTTGTTATCTCCTGTTTGTTGATATCCTGCTCTTCTTCCAGAGCAAGCGGAGCCAGGCTGCTAACCTGAATCTGCTTTTCCGAGCTATCTTGTGTCTCGACTTCCTTGCGATCAGACTCTACGGGTTCCGGCTTGATTTTGGCTTCGATCCCTAGCTCTTCCAGCTCGTTTGTTGAAGCAGGTAGCTCCGTTGATTCGAATAGGAGTTCTTCCGACTCCTGAACAGCTCTCGAATCCCTTTTATTCATATTCAAGCGTTCTTCCCTATTCACAGTGAAACCTGAGTTCATCTTGTCTGCCCGGCGATCAGTCAGTTCCAATTCCTTAAATTTCGGGCTCACATGCCGCAGTTTCGGCGTTGGAACCTTTTTTTTGCCATTTTTACTCATGCAGCTTGCTCCTTCCTCTAACGTTCATCTCCGGCATCATATGCTCCCATATGGGCATCTGCCACTTCATTTATGACTTTTGCGGATCCCAGAGCACGAATGATACAGGCGTCAAGACAGGAAGGTTCGATGATCTTCGTGGAAATAGGCGTGTCAGGACAGCAGAGGAAAGGCGGCTGTCCACGCCCCCGTCCCAGTCATGTCATAGGATATTATGTCTAGGTCATGTCTGAAAACGCGCTGAGCAAGCACCAGTGCATGGCTATGCATATATACACCGGTCTGCGTTATCGCGATGTCTGAGCCATGCGGTGACAGGCCGGCATTCCATGAATGGACGATCCATGGTCGCGATAACATCGAAGGAGGAACGGTCATGCTCCAAGAAACGATCGGCATTATGTTC
Source organism: Paenibacillus sp. FSL R5-0701 (assembly GCF_037973995.1). Lineage (NCBI taxonomy): Bacteria > Bacillati > Bacillota > Bacilli > Caryophanales > Paenibacillaceae > Paenibacillus > Paenibacillus sp. FSL R5-0701. Next base: position 5,661,554 of record NZ_CP150230.1, read on the forward strand.
GATTCACGCATGTACCGGGGGATACCGGCCGGAAGGACCGGTCAGGAATCACTCGCGAATTATGAACAGGCAGCGGCCAGTTATGGATTAACCCCCTGCTTTTTGAGGCTGGAAGATATCGACTCGGATCAAAAAACATGTCTTGCCTATGTAAAAAAAGAAGGCAGATATGTTCGCGAGCGCATGCCACTGCCCTCCGTCATTCATAACCGATCACTCCAGCTTCGCCGGACGGAACAGCATCAGATTACCAAGCTGATGTTGCAGGGTATTCAGGTATTTAACGTTCGCAACCGGTACCGTAAAGATCACATTCATGACATGCTTCATCAGGACCTCGCCTTGCGAGAACACCTGCCCCATGCAGTTAAAGCTACGCCAGAATCTCTGGCCTATATGATGGAACAATATGATGACCTCGTCATCAAACCATGCAGCGGTAGCATCGGTCATGGTATTATGCGAGTCTTCGAGCGAGATGGACAGTGGAAATTAACCTGTGAGACGAAGGCTTCACGCAAAGGGTGGGCTACCTTCCGATTGAGCAAAGGACAGCTTCCTTCCGCCACCCTAAGGCGGATCTTTCGCCATGCCTACCTCATTGAAGAGCGTATCCCACTGGTACGTTATGAGGGCAGGCCGGTCGATTTGCGGGTATCTGTACAACGTGGCAGCGATGGTCTTTGGGGAATAACAGGCATGTTTGCCAAAGCGGCTCCTGCCCATACGTTTGTCAGCAATATCGCACAGGGCGGTAAAGTCATGAAGCTCGCAGAGGCCCTTGGATTAGGAGAACCTGGCTTCGACCTGGCTCGACTGGAATACAGAATCGGACTTGTTGCACTTCGAATTGCCCAGAACCTGGCGGCCAGTCTGCCACATCTGGCTGATCTGGGCCTTGATCTCGGAATAACGCGCAGCGGCCAGATCTATTTTATTGAATGCAATGGACGGGATCAGCGTTACGGTTTTCGCAGGGCGGGAATGTCGGAACACTGGAAGGCCACGTATAGCAAACCAATGGCTTATGGGCGTCTGCTGCTGGAACAGAATTCGAGGATTCCGAGACAACCGCAGACATACGATAGGAGACTATATTGATTTCGTGTGCATTCTGTGTCAATATTATGCAGAACGGCCGGTCTTGCCGGCCTTGAAGTTCGCATTAACCCTAAGGGGGATATTCATGGCAAAAACGCTGTTGCGATTAATGACCGAGCTTTCTTCGCGCAAATGGATCTCCCGGACTGTGGGAGCCTTCTCCAAAAGCCGGGGAAGTAAGGCATTTATCCCTTATTTTGTCCGGACCTACGACATCCCTGTTCAGGAGGCCGAGAAAGACTGGAAGGAATACCGTTCACTGAACGATTTCTTTACCCGCAAATTAAAGCCGGGCATGCGCCCGTTGGAACTTTCAGAGCATGCACTGATCAGCCCGGTAGATGCCAAGATTACGGCAGCCGGTCCAATATCTGCAGGGACACTCCTGAATGTTAAGGGACAAAATTATACACTTGCTGAATTATTAAACCATTCTCCCCATCTGGAGAAGTACAAGCACGGGTACGGGTTCGTCCTCTATCTCAGCCCTCGCGACTATCACCGCATTCATGCACCAGTCAGCGGCCGCAAAATAGAGAGCGAACACATCAAGGGCAAAGTTTATCCCGTGAATGACTTTGGCCTGACCCATATGAGATCCGTGCTTAGTCGAAACGAACGGCTCATTACGTATATCGCACATGATTACGGTGAAGTGGCGGTTGTCAAAGTAGGTGCGATGAACGTGAGTAGCATACAGTATGCTGATACGGACACAAGTACCTGGGCACAAGGCGATGATCTGGCCTATTTTGAATTCGGTTCCACCGTTGTTCTGCTGACGCAGAGTGGCACATTCGAACCAAACCCGGGCTTACAGCCAGGCGATTCGGTCAAAATGGGCGCATTGCTTGGTCGTTTGAAACCGAAGAACTAATGAGTCCATACGCAAATAAAGAGGATGGCGCAGCACCTGTAACCAGGTATTGCGCCATCCTCTTTATGCATTCATATTCATCCATGTATACATGCAATACGAAGCTTCGCTCCGTCGTTATTGGTCTGCTGAGTTCTCCTCAAAACCACACATCTTGCAAGTCCTCTGCCGGTTTGAAGCGACGCAGACGGTTCCGGAAAATATTGCATCCCTTCGTAGAGCATCCCCGGTTGCGGACCCGACGTTTTCCGTTCATCACAAGTTCCCCCTTTTGGTCATCTGGAATGCTAGATCATTACCCTTGCGTTCCAGACTTGAAACGGTTTCCTGTTATTCTCATCAGAATTTCAACGAATCTCAGACGGGCTTTTGCCGGTATACTGCTTGAACTGACGACTGAAGAAGAAAATATCCCGGTAGCCCAGAGCATCCGCCACTTCGGTCACATTCATGCCGGTATGCACCAGCAGATGTTCCGCCCGTTCAATACGCATGCGGATAATATAAGATTGCACCGATGATCCCACCAGTTCCTTGAACTTGATCGAGAAGTATCGGGGCGATAAGCCAGCCCGCGCAGCCAGATCTTCCACCCGATGCGTAATCCCCGGATGCTGACGCACATAATTGGCGACCTCCTGGATCACATCGGACAACTGGTTGCTCACCTTTTTCTCCACAGGTTCTTCCGTATCGGCGCGCAGCAAATGAATCATCAATTGTTTCAGAATCAATCGGCTCTCTTCATCACGTCCGTACACATCCGATAAGAACAGTCTTACATAACGTGCCAGCAGGTGCTCAAACTCCACCGTTTCCTGTACCTCGCGATAGGACTGGGGAACATCAGCAACAGGCACGTCCACATCAAAATGAATATACGTAAGTACCAGCGGTTTTTGCTTATTATGTGTTGCAGTAGGATGATCTCCTGGCCTGAACAGAAAACAACTCCCCTTGCCAACTTCATACGACTGGTCATTCAGTACAAGCGTTCCTTCACCACTCCATACATAAAATAAATCATAGTTTTGCATCGGTTTTTCGCGCTTCTGCCACTTCCAGCCCGGTTCACAGACAATTTTGGCGACAGCGGGCAAAATAACAAATGATGACGGCGATGCCTGCAGCATGTCGCCACTCCCCCTTGATAGTTAATCTCTCTGCATATGGCATCATTCTGATCTGAATCTCACTTCTTCAATCCAGGCCATATGTATTTCAGTATCTATAGAAATTGAACTAAAGAACATTTACACTTGCCACTTCGATGACAGAACAACCTTCCGATCGCTGTTATCCCCAGATTTTTTGATTCACTTTTACAAAGGTGAAAATCTGACGATAAAGGCGAACGCTCCGCTTCTTCAGGTTATTTCTGCCCTCTACGTTTTCGTGTAAATAATTAGTTCAACTTGTATAGCATGATTAAATACAACTTGCTCATATATGATCTCTGCTCCTACAGGAGCGAAATGTCTTATCCCATTATACAGCGGAATTCACCGAAACGAAAATGTGCACTTCTCCCAGGCTAGCCGCATTCGCCGGATTCCCTCTGTCATCTCTTCTTTCTCCAGATGTGCAAAAGCAAAACAGGCCGCCGGATGACCTGAAGTCAGCCGATATCGCTCTGCATCACGAAACAGTATGCCATCCTCCTCAGCAAGCTTTTTAAACCGCTGATAACTGTCCACATCACCATTCCAGGTAGCGTAGATATGCAGTCCTGCATCACCAAGCTGCATCTTGAATGCCTCCGGCAACTGTAGCTGCATCTCTCGGACAAAAAAATCATGCCGTTCCCCGTATAATCGGGTTAACCGCCGTAAGTGCCTCAGGTAACCCCCTCTGGTCATAAATTTTGCCAGTGCACGCTGCTCTAACAGCGCCGGAGGTACCGGTTCATACAACGCCTTGGCGGCAAGGAGAGGTTCTACCAGACCAGGTGGCAGTACGGCATAGCCAAGTCGGAACGAAGCAACCATCGTTTGTGAGAATGAACCGACATAGATGACGCGCTGTTCACGATCAAGCACTTTGAGGGGTTCAATCGGCCTTCCACCCCATCGGAATTCACTGTCATAATCATCTTCAATGATGACTGCATTCCGCTTTGAGGCCCACGCAAGCAAGGCACGTCTTCTATCCAATCCCAATACGGCCCCTGTTGGAAACTGCCGGGTAGGGGTGACAAATAACGTCTGTGCCTCCCAAGGCAGAGGAATAATGCCTGCGGCATCCACCTCTGCCGGGATGATATGCCCACCACAGGACTTGACGGCATGGGCGATGCCCGGATAACCCGGATTCTCCAATACAACTGCTGTATTCTCCGTAATCAGCAATTGAGATAACAAGGTGATGCCTTGCATTGAACCACTGAACAATACAATCTGAGATGGTTCAGCCTGGATACCACGTGTCCATCTGAGATGGGAGGCGATGGCCTCACGCAGTTCCGGATCACCGGCTGCACCGCTCGATTCTCGCCAACCACTACGATGAACCGCTGCGAGTGCACTCTTCCACTCCCCTAACGGGAAATGTTCTGCAGGCATGCGCTGCATTTGAAAATTAATGACGGATGGCTTCGGTGAAAACATCTGAGTCCGCAGGACTTCATGTTGCGTATTCAACATCTGTACTCGTTCGCCCCAGGCAGACAGCTTGAGAACGGCTTCCTGTTTCTCATTTTCCTGATTGGATAATGTTTCGGTGACAAATGTACCTCTTCCCCGATGTGCATGGACATAACCATCCGCAAGCAGCATGTCGTATACCTGAGCTACCGAACCACGTGACATCTCATATTGCTTTGCCAACTCACGGGTGGAAGGAAGCCGCGTGCCTCCCACCAATGTGCCTGCATGAATGGCATCACGTAACGCATGGTACAGTGCCTCATACTTGTATCGATGCTGAAGTTCATAGGTATCCATCGGCAGCCACAATTCCATCATGCACCTCTCCTCATTTGTCTTCATTATGTGATCCCCGACTAATTGGCCTACTAAAGTGAATGTAAATTGGATCTATTTCATTGTCAATGTATGAATTATTGTTATCCATAAGATATGGCGTTCTATTATACATTTCAATAATGGGGGAATACACATGAGACGGAAAGAATTCACAGTAGATGAAGAACAGGAAATTACCGCATTTCTGGATCAGTGCTCCTTCGGGTTTCTGGGGACGGTCAGTCCGGACGGACAACCACGGGTTACACCGCTGAATTTCGTATATATGGACGGTTGCTTTTATTTTCACGGCAGTCTGGCTGGTGAGAAGATGAAACAGATCAAGCAGGATTCGTCGGTCAGTTTCACGGTAGCTGAAGAGTTCTCCCTGATTCCATCTTATTTCAGTGATCCTGAGCTGGCTTGTCCGGCGACTTCTTTCTTCAAAAGTGTTATGGCCTTTGGTCAGGCTGAACCGGTTAAAGATCTGGACATCAAAGGTAAGGTACTGCAACGATTCATGGAGAAACTCCAGCCGCAAGGCGGATATGTACCCATTGACGCTACTGACTCGCGTTACACAGGAAACCTCAAAGCTGTAGCCGTAGTGCGAATTAGTCCTGAACGGATCAGCGCCAAGTTTAAATTTGGACAAAACCTCTCGAGTGAACGATTCGATCATATCAGTGGTGAACTGGAACAGCGCAATGAAGGAAGAGATGCCGAAACTGCTGAAATGATGCGGAAATACTGTCCATTTCATCAGCAATAAGTTTCATTTCTTGAGGATTACTCCAAGGTCGAATACAACGATAACCCACCCCAAAACCCTCTGCAACAACGCGGTAAAGTGATATAACTGTCATATTGCGTAATTTCCGTGACGGGGGCATGTCAAGGTGATATAATGTTAGGCAGTTGAATCACAAAGACTTGGAAGGATGAAAAGAATGAATCCACTGGCTGAACAGTTGAACGAAAGTATTCAGACAGGCAGCAGTCACGTCTACTCCATGCTGTCACAGCTTGGCAAAGAAATTTATTTTCCTAAAGAGGGGATTTTGAGTCAATCTGCTGAAGCAGCAAGCTTGGCCAAGACCCATAATGCCACGATTGGTATCGCCCTGGAGGGTGGTGTGCCGATGCATCTTCAGGTTATTCAGGAGAAGCTGTCTGCATTCCAACCAAAGGATCTGTATCCTTACGCTCCACCTGCAGGCAAACCTGAATTGCGGACCGTTTGGAGAGACAAGATGCTGAAGGAAACGCCTTCTCTAGAAGGCAAAACGTTTGGCAATCCGATTGTAACCAATGCATTAACCCATGGACTTAGTATCGTAGCCGACCTGTTCGCCGATGAAGGGGACGCTGTCATATATCCAGATAAAAACTGGGAAAATTACGAGCTGACCTTCGGAATTCGTCGTCATGGCCAGTTGGTTCATTATCCCCTGTTCGATGATCAGTTGAACTTCAACAGTGATGGTCTGCTTCAGGCTTTGCTTGATCAAAAGGACAAAGGTAAAGCCATCGTTCTGCTCAACTTCCCGAATAACCCTACAGGTTATACGCCTGGAGCCGAAGAAGCAGATGCCATTGTTAACACGATTCTTCAGGCAGCTGAAGCCGGTGTTAACGTGGTTGCTGTAACAGATGATGCCTACTTTGGACTGTTCTTCGAAGATTCCATTCATGAATCCCTGTTTGGCAAACTTGCCAACATTCATCCACGTGTGTTGACCGTAAAAGTGGATGGTGCAACCAAGGAAGAATTCGTATGGGGCTTCCGCGTTGGATTCATTACGTATGCTCATGAAGATGCAGCCGTTCTGCATGCATTGGAACAAAAAACACTCGGTATTATCCGGGCAACGATCTCCAGTGGCCCGCATCCTTCCCAGACTTTTGTACTGGATGCGCTCAAAGCACCGGAGTTTGAAGCACAGAAACAGGAGAAGTTCGAGATTATGAAAGGCCGCGCCAACAAGGTAAAAGCCATTCTCGATAGCGGCAAGTATGGAGATGCATGGGACTATTATCCGTTCAACTCCGGTTACTTCATGTGCCTGAAGCTGAAAGAAGTTGGCGCTGAAGAACTTCGAAGCCATTTGCTGCACCAATATGGTGTGGGTACAATCGCGCTGGGTGAATCGGATCTGCGAATCGCCTTCTCCTGTATTGAAGAATCCGGATTGGAAGATCTGTATGAAACCATCTATCGTGGAGTTCAGGATCTGCGGACGACTTAGTTAACACAGACCTGTACCCTGAATGATATAAGAACCCTTTGTATAACGGCGACGCTTCATGTCACTAAACATACGAAGGGTTCTTTTGTGTTTTATCTGCCCAAAAGCTTTAATTTCTGGCTTTACCGGGCATCGGCCCAATCAGCCTACCCCCACGGCACATAATATACGATGTACGCAAGGGCGTGCCAAACAACCACTTGAAAGGGGAATGACCATGTCTGGAGTTGAAGATACAAGAGGCGGTTATGGATGCGGCGGTTACGGAGGATTTACTAACACAGGTGCCATTCTCGTTCTGTTCATCTTGCTCGTAATTATCACTAAATCGTTCCTCTGTTAGTACCAATACACACTTGCGCAAGAACCAAGTGATCTGATTGCATGATTCCATTACAGCACAAAGAAGGGTATACCGGGATACAGCCCGGCATACCCTTCTTTTGTTATCTTTTGTACCTCTCACTGATGAACCCAATGTAATAATCCGAGTTGGTCAGGTGTCCGATCGTTTACTCGTCCTCTTCTTCCTTCAACCACTTGTTACCTTGCGAACGCCGCATGATCACAATCACCAGTATACCCAAAATAAGTGCTACTCCTGTGACAGTCAGTCCGCTTGCTCCGGCAGCCAGCATAGGCAACCACATGAGTAATGCAACCAGTGCATGTAGATGGAATATGAATCCCAACACCTGAGAACGACGACTCTCACCCGAGATTGGATAGATCATAATCCAGAACGATTCACTATGACTGCGACGCAGTGCACCAAGCTGTACACCTGCAAGCAACAGGAAGAACAGATACACCCCGACACCAAAGTAGCTGCCTGCTGTCCACCAGGATAGTAACACGCCCAGTACAACTAGGCGTAACACGATTGAGAACACTTCGGTTCGAACAAACGTTTTGGTGATCAAGTAACGGTAAGCTTTCCCTGCATTCCAGGGAAGACCACTCCCCAATTTGCTAAGCCAGCGACGCGAACTTACTTTCTGTCCGGATGAAGGTACATCCACAAACCAGCCAAGCGTCCGCATAACCCTGCCAGCCTGACCCTGCTCTACCTGAATCAGTCGTTCCCACGCTACACGATGTTTCACCGGTATACGCAGGGCGACGATGTAGACAACAGCCAGCAACAGCAGGAACCAGACGCTGCGCTGCGGTTGTTGCCATAACCAGGCGCCAACCGCCAGCACTGCCAGAGCCCATCGCAAGAGACGATATCCTCTTGCTGCCCCAACCTGAACCATTCTTAGCTCTTGCCATGCTCCATAACTGGACAACCCTTTCCACAGCAGCAGGAATACGATGAACCAGCCAAATGGCCGTGCATCCAGATCTGCTCTGACATAGAGCGGCCACAGTGTAACAAACACAAGCAGCAATCCCAGAGTTTTATAGATGATGCCCCGGGCAAAGCTGTTCTTCAAATATTCCTGCATCCGGTATTCCTGTGGTCGCAGGAACACGATATCTGCCGGAAGCAGATATGTACGATAACTGCTAAACAACACTAGTGGTGCCAGCAGCAGCAATGCAATCCAGCGAATCGGAAATTCCGCGGGAATGTTCTGGACAAATGATGTATACCAGGCGGAGAACGCAATGACGAGAAATAAAAAGACCATAGCTACACCGCTCTGGATCACATAACCCAGATAAGGAAGAATTCCGTTCCAGAATCCTGTGCGTCTTTGCTTCCATAGCAGCTTGAGATCCATGCTCAATCCCTGCCTTGTACGAGGGAATAGAACATGTGCTCCAGCGTGGCATCCGATTCCCCGAATTGGGAGCGCAGTTCATTCAGCGTCCCTTGAGCAATAACCTGCCCACGGTGCAGAACGATAAAACGGTCACAGTAATTTTCAATCGTGGACAGAATGTGTGAACTGAGTAGAATGGATGATCCCGAAGCTTTCATCTCAAGCATAAAATCAAGCAAGGAGCGGATTCCCAGCGGGTCCAACCCCAGGAAAGGCTCATCAATGATGTACAGTGGTGGTCCTGCCACAAAAGCACACATGATCATGACCTTTTGCCTCATCCCCTTAGACAGGTGAGTCGACAGACTTGTACTTTTCTCATTCATACGGAACAGTTCCAGCAGTTTCTCCGTACGTTGTTTGAAATCAGCCTCCGACACATTGTACGCTCTTGCCGTAAACTCCAGGTGCTCCATCACCGTCATCTCATCATACAGTTCGGGTGATTCCGGTACAAATGCCATAGCCGATTGGTAGATCTGCGCATCCTCGTCCCGTTTCTTGCCCATCACTCGCACTTCGCCCTGTTGAGGTGTCATCAAGCCGAGGATGTGTTTCATGGTTGTGCTTTTGCCAGCACCGTTTAAGCCGATTAGTCCGACCATCTCTCCACGTCCAACTTCCAGATCGATGCCGTGAAGGACTGGCCGTTTGGCACTATAACCTCCGCTTAACCCGCTAATTTGCAGAACAGGCGATTGAACGTTTTCCATCTATCCCTGCACCCCTTTCGTCAGATTCTATTCTTCGGAGCGTGGCGTTTTGTCTTTACTCCACTTGGGTGCTCCTTTGTTTTTACGATCCTGGTCGCGCTCCGTGCGGCCTGTATTACTCGTTGGTTTGTTACCTGCTGGACGCGAATTGGAGATTGTAGCTCTAGTTCCCCCATCACGATTGCCCTGCCCTGGTTTGCGATCTCTGGATTGTCCTGGTTTTCTGGAGAACGAATGTCCCTCAGGCCGCGTGTCCGGACGCGGGTCAGCCTCCAGTACTTTACCACCAAAGAGTACACGTTCTGACAGTTCAATTCCGAGTTCGCGTGCGAATTTACGCATAATAAAGATCTGTGTTTCATCCACAATGGACAAAACGATACCCGAACGTCCCATCCGGCCTGTACGACCTGCACGGTGAACATAGTGCTCCGAGTCAAAGGCAGGGTCATAGTTAATGACCATTGGCAAGCCTTCGATATCCAGTCCTCTGGCAGCGACTTCGCTGGCAATCAGCAACTGGAGTTTTCCATTACGGAAGGCAGACAATACGTTACTGCGGGTCACTTTGTCAGCATCCCCATACAGCGCAGCAGCGGACAAGCCCAGATGATTCATTTTTGCTTCAACTTCACCAATATCTTCGGTTGCATTCACAAATACGATTGCCCGATCCGGATTGTACTGTCTAACCAGACGACGCAGCATGTCAATTTTGTTCCGGTTTTCTTCTACAAAATAATAATGCTCAAGGCCCGCAGCCGTAGCTCGATCCGGTTCAATTCCGATCTGAACAGGCTCTTTCATCTCACGCTTGGCGAGTCCAGCCGTATGCTCATCAATGGTTGCTGACAGGAAGATCAACTGACGGTCCCGCAATGCGCTCTTGAGTACAAAGTTTACGTCACTTACGCCGCCAAGTTGGAACACTTGGTCCGCTTCATCGATAACAATGGTGGAAACATTGTGCATTTTCAGTTTTTTGAGTGTAATCAATTCCTTCAGTCGTCCCGGTGTACCCACAACCAATTGTGGATGCTCACGCAGCTTCTCGATCTGACGTTTAGCCGCTGCACCACCAATTAGACCCAATACACCGATCTTACGTTCTTCCGCATAACGCTGCGCTTCACGTACAATTTGCATCGCCAGCTCTTGCGTAGGTGCAATAATGAGTTTCTGCGTACCTTTGATATCCATTTTGATGGATTGTAACAGTGGCAGCAGATATGCCAGCGTTTTTCCTGTTCCCGTCTGGGATTTGGATACGACATCACGGCCTTCCAAAATAACCGGGATCGTCTGAGCCTGTACAGGTGAAGGTTCGTTAATGCCATGTTTCGCCAAAATGGCCTCCAGATCCTGTTCCACGCCAATTGAAGCAAATGTTTGATTCGTCATGTATGTCCATCCTTTTAATTTATTCATTTTGATGTTATATAAGTTCAACTAATGAGTAATTACACTGACACTACGAGGACAGAACAACCTTCCGATCACTGTTATCCCCAGATTTCTTTGATTCCTTTTTTCCAAAAGGAAAAATCCGGGGATAAAGGTGCACGCTTCACTTCTTCAGGTTATTTCTGTCCTCTCCGCTATTGTGTAAAAAGTTTAGTTGAACATATAAGTTGCTTGTATAAAACCGAAGCCTGTCATCACATTACCTTTCATTATATGCGAAAAAAGCCCGTGTACCAAATCTTATTCCAGAATTGTATATATACACGCCAAAAAAAAGAAAAGCCCCTCGGCGGAGCCTTTCTTTCATTCCGTATATGATGCCTCGTATCACATTTACTTCTGATTCATTACACCGTGCGACAATCGATCTGCAAGACGAGGAAATAGCTGGTACAGCCATATGCCAGCAGAAGCAAGTCTTGGCAGGTTCACTTCTTCCTTGCGTTTTTTCATCGCCCGAATCATATGACCCGCAACGTCTTCCGGTTTCAACATCATCCAGCGTACATTATTCACATAATTGCCAGAAGGGTCAGCCCGATGGAAAAATGGTGTATCAATCGGACCTGGATTAATCGTTGTCACCATGACGCCAGTCTTGCGAAGCTCTTGACGCAGCGCATTACTAAATCCGAGTACAGCATGTTTCGTAGCTGTATAGGAAGCGGATTTGGCGGTACCAATTTTGCCAGCCATGGAGGCCACGTTCACAATCTGACCTTTGCCACGTTCCAGCATTTGTGGAAGCACTGCTTTGGTGCAGCGGACAATGCCCATGTAATTAACGTTCATCATCTCATCGAATTCCTGTACAGACATCTCAGTCATCGCTGCGAATTTCCCGTAACCTGCGTTGTTCAGCAAAATGTCGATTCGTCCGTATTTATGCAATATCGCATCCACAGCTGCCTGAACCTGCTCACTATCCGTAACATCAAGTGTGAGTAATTCATGCTGCCCTTTCAGCGAGGCACCAATCTCTTCCAGCTTGTCCCGTGAACGGGCAGCCAGAATTGGGATGGCTCCTTCTTCTATCAGCATCTGCGCACACAGCGCACCGATACCACTCGATGCACCTGTGATAAACACTACCTTATCTTTCAGCATCCGTGATGTCCTCCCGTATTGAACACATATTGCCTTTTGAGGCGTATGGTTCTATTCTACGAGATCATGACCTGAATATCCATCTCACCAATGCCGTCCATCAGCAAAGGAATGCTCAGTGCTTTCGTTGCACTAAATGCAGTCAGGTGTTCGGACTTCATTACTTGTGGAGGTGTAATATCGACCACAACCCCCTGATTCGACAGGATGGTGCTGGCATTACCACTGATCATATTACCCAGTTCGGAAATCGCACTTTTGCTCATTTCATCCATTTCTGTAATGACAAAACCACCCATCATCGCAGATACAATTTTCAATGCAACTTGTTCATTGATTCCAAATACAATGTTTCCGCTAAGTTGTCCGGTCATTCCGATCACGATCCAGACATGGTCTGCAATGTACTCTACGTTTTTCACGCCAAGACTCCCGGTGGAAGGCGAAACCTGGATGAGCTGTTCGAATACGTTCCGTGCCGATTCCAGGAAAGGATTAATCACTTCCGCTTTCACTGTCTATGTCCCCCTCACACTGGGTTATTGGTCACACACCAAAAGTCCCATATTCATTAAATTTATTATACTTTATCACGTACAAGAATTCATTAAGAATTCGTTAAACCATGTGTACTATAATTTATCGTCATCCGTGGGGCAAATGTTTATAGCTGATTCTAGCGAATAAACAGAGCTTTTTACTTCTTTTGAAGAAAGATTTTCGTTCATTGTGCGTGGTAAAAGGCATTTAGGACTTTATTACTGTTTTCTCACAACTGTTAAAAAAATCAAATTCTTGTATTCGCGTTTTTTTCACAGTCTCTTGAACTACTTTTGATCCTGAGAATTACCTTCATTGCTCTGCTGTCCTGAATCACCTATAATTTAAGATAACGGAACAATAACCAGTTACGGGATTACATCGCACCAAACACTACATAATCAAGTTATTTTGCCTGCAAGGAGGTCACCTATGAACATAAGCCAACTGGAGACACTAATTACCATTTCCAAAACGATGAGCTTTCGCAAAGCGGGAGAACTTCTGAACCTGACCCAGCCTGCCGTCTCAGCCCAGATCAAAAGTCTGGAGGACGAATTCAGCACCGTTCTTGTAGATCGGAACCAACCCGTTACCCTGACAGACCGTGGACAGGTATTCCTGGAGCACGCTGAACGGATGCTCGACATCGTTGATGAGTTGAAACAAAAATTGTCCGATCTCGATGAAACGCCTCAGGGACGTATCGTATTAGGCACAACAACTTCCATTGCGATTCAGATCTTGCCAAGGGTGTTATCCTATTTCCAAGATCAATTCCCGCTGATCAAAACCAGTATCCAATCCCTTCCTTCATCACAGATCTATACCCAGGTCGAGAATGGTCTGGTTGATATTGGTATCGGTTATCTCACGGAGCGTAATCCCAACCTGAATACATCTGTGCTGTACTATGACACATTTGAACTCGTTGTATCGCCTTCCCATCCGCTGGCGAAGAAAAAACATGCTGCAGTGGATGTGCTCCGCAGTACACCATTGATTCTGCTGTCCCCTGACACAGTAGGCCGACGGTTTACGGAAACCATCTTCAAGAAACATAACATTGAACCTAATATTGTAATGGAGTTGTCTAGCAGCGAAGAAGTGAAACGGATGGTCGAGATTGATCTCGGAGCAGCTGTCATCTCCAAACAATCTGTTGCGCATGAGTTGCGTCAAGGTACATTGCGAATGATACCCTTAAGTGAGTTGGAGGTCAGTCATCCTGTTGGTGTCATCTATAAGTCCAGTCGGTACCTTAATTCAGCGATGCAGCAATTCATAAGTGACCTCAAAGGTATGCCGGAAACTCAATTCATCAGTTCAGAATGACTATGAGCCATGAGAAAGGAAGGATTCCATATGAAATTTGATCTTCATACACATCATTTTCGTTGTGGTCACGCAGACGGCAACATCCGCGATTATATAGAGGCAGGTATTAAGGCAGGACTTCAGGCCATCGGTATCTCGGATCATACGCCATACTTTGGCAGTGAGCTTGAGCAGGCATTTCCCCGGATCGCAATGGGCAAGTCGGAATTGCAGCATTATGTGGAAGAAGTCCTTGCTTTGAAAGAAGAGTACGCTGGTAAAATCGATGTACTGCTCGGCATTGAATCCGACTACTTCCCTGCTTATGCAGAATTGTACCGTACCACACTGGGACAGTATCCTTTTGACTATATTATCGGTTCAGTTCATCATACCGAGGATGTGAGTATCTTCAACAAAACCCGGTGGAAAGGACTGAGCGATGCTCGCAAAGTTGAAGTGAAAGAGAGTTATTATTCATTGATCCGGCAATCGGCTCAGAGTGGTATGTTCCAGATTCTTGGACACATTGATGCAATGAAAGGAAATTATCCACCTTTCTCCGAAATTATCGCTGATCAGGCTATTGATGAAACGTTGCAGGTCATTGCAGAATCCAACGTAGCGATCGAGATTAACACATCTGGCAAAACCAAACTCAGCGGAGGCTGGTACCCTTCAGATGCCATTTTGGAACGCGCCCATCATTATGGAGTGAAGGTGACATTTGGATCGGACGCTCATAAACCACAGCGCGTTGCAGACGAGCTGGATGACGTTCGTACACGTCTCAAGGAGATCGGATTCACCGACTGGGTATACTTCAAGCAGAAACAGATGCAGGTTGTATCACTGTAAAATATAGGACCACATAGAAACCCCCACAGCGTTAACAAGCGCAGTGGGGGTTTTGGGTTTAATTCTAAATAAAAAATATTATATAAAGTTAAACTACATATTTACACGATAACGGAGAGGACAGAAATAACCAGAAGAAACGAAGTGTTCGCCTAAAAGCTTTCTGAAAGAAAGCTGCATCGGAAGCATACGCTATCAACGGATTTTCCCTTTTCAAAAGGGAATCAAAGAATCTGGGGATAACAGCGATCGAAGGGTTATTCTGTCATCGGAGTGGCCAGTGTAAATACTTCACAGTTAACTTATATGGGCAAAAAAAATGAACCCGCTCGCGCGGGTCCCAACAGCATTATCTATTATCAAAAAGGGGGTCATGAGATAAGTTTACCCCCTGTCTGTTAGAGTTCAATTGCAGCTATATTTCAATTGTGTAACAAATGATTGAAGTTCGATTCATTCACGTTTGACTACTCTTACTCTATGTCATTGCGGCTTGTCAGATACCAGGGTTTGCAGGTCTTTTTCCTGAAGAGGGCGGGCGTATTGTTCCCGGTACATACTGTACACTTTAACATCCATCAGGGATTCTGATCCTTCGTCATCCTCATCATGCAGTCCAAACGAGGGAAGAGACCGCTCATAAGACATCCCTATTTTGCTTAGCACCCGTTGTGAAGATACATTGGCCTCATAACAACGTGCTTCCACCCTCCCCAGATGAAGATCGTCAAATCCAAACTGCAGCAGCCGCTGTACCGCCTCGGTAGCCACACCCTTGCCCCAACAGGACCTGTTCAGGATATAACCAATCTGTGCGGTACCATTCTGATCATTCCAGTGCTGGAATGAGGTGATCCCAATCACCTGTTCCTTGCCTCTCCAGCAGATCCCATAATGTAACGAATCCAGCTTGGCACTACTGCTCCGTATCTGGTTCAATAACCGTCTCGCCCTGATTGGCGTGGGCTGGCTTCCCCTATTCACATATCTTATGACCTGAGGATCGGAAAAGAGTTCCGATAATGTGCTGTAATCACTTTGACGTAATGATCGCAGGACAAGACGCTCTGTCCACAAAACCGGCAGACCTTGAACCAGCATTTTTCGGGTAAGCATGACAATCGCTCCTTTTGCCTAAACGGGCTCTAGTCCGGTAAGACAAGCATGCTCTGAAGATGATCCGGCGTAATACCATTTGAACTGATCCACGAACTTTAGTATTCGCATTTTAGTATTAATATATTGCATCATTCAATTTCTCACGCTAAAAGGTCCAGATGCTGACTACTCCTGCAGCCCACGATAGATACCCGTACGAATCTCACGAATATAGAAATCCAATGCAGGAACATTCGCCGACTGCGCAACCTGTACTTCTCGCTCAATATCATAAGGCACCCGCACAAATTGAACATTGAATGGGGTGTTGTTATCGTTGCAGTCTTCACCCTCCAGAATACAGTAGGAAGCTTGGGGAAGATCGAGTGGATTACCAACACTGCCTGCATTAAACAGTAACTTGCCGTTCATATACTGCAAGTATGCGTTATGCACATCCCCATAACCTACAACATCTGCAACACCTTGCTCAGGCTCATCAGCCGGAGGATCAAACATTGCCAACCTCTTTTCCATCGCGTCCCACGGCTGTACACGATGGTATACACTTTGAGGTGAAGCATGAACCAGACGGATGGTGCGACCACTCAGTTGAAATTGATGACTGAAGGGTAGGCCCGCCAAGTAAGCCAATCGTTCCTCACCCAGCCGCTCTGCTTGCCACGTAAAGTTCTCGTTGTCTTGGTTAACCGCAACCAGTTCATCCCAATTGCCACGGATAACAAGTTCACACGTCGCTCTCACCTGATCCACAACCTGTACTGGTTCTGGCCCCTTGCCCACGAGGTCACCAAGACAAAAGATTCGCTCCACGCCACGACTTCGGATATCTCCTAACACTGCTTCCCAGGCAGTCATGTTGCCATGAATGTCGGATACAATCGCAATTCGTTCCATCTGGATAACCTCCATTCATGTTAAATCCTTTATGTTTTACATTCATCTTATATTCTTTTATGTGGTTAATCCTTTAAGCTCAAACACCGTTAATTCTGGTCTGCACAGAAAACGAATGGGCAGTTGAGTCATGCCAAAACCACGATTCACATACACTGGCATCTGTGTCTGGGTGGTGTAATATACCCCCTGAACATCCGTGTAATACAACCCTTGAACATACTTGTGTGAACCTCGCGGAGTTGTCAGTGCCCCGATCCAGGGGAAACGTACCTGTCCACCATGACTATGACCGGAAAGTTGTAATCCGAAACCATAGGGAGTGGCAATATCGGCATAATCCGGTTCATGCATAAGTAACAATTTCCACACATCATGATCCAATCCCTTGATGGCTTGCGCAGGATCAGGCCTGCCTGTAAGTGCGTCATCCAGACCAGCTATGGCCAGACGTTCGCCCCCTTGTTTAATCACCACATGTTCGTTCCGTAACAAAGTGAATCCGGCTTCACGAAACATGGTTGTCACTTCATTCTGCTGTCCGCCCCGATAATCATGATTCCCCAAAACAGCAAATTTGCCATACTTGGCTTGCATGGAGGCGAGTATCGGAATACATTCACGCATCGGCTCTGCTTCCCTCTCGACGATGTCTCCGGTAAAACAAATCAAGTCTGGTTGCAACTGCTCCATCGTTGCTGCCAGCTTCTTCATCTCTTTCACCCCAGTATGAAAACCAAGATGAGCATCACTGAACTGAACTACACGCAAACCGTCAAATGCCTTTGGAAACTTCGGAAGTTTCAGTTCCACTTGCTTGATTTCCAGACGACGCGGCTCCCAAAGCCAGGCATAACCTCCTGTGAGCAAACTGGCACCTGCTGTCATCAAAACCATACGCAATAAGAAACTTCGGCGAGAGGGATCATGATCCTTTTCTTCTCCAGGAAACACAGACTCTTCTGCACCTGGTGCTTTGTGCGAGCGCTGGGACGGCGAGTTGTTGCTGCCCTGACGCGGTGTCTCTGCCATATCTCCCCCTCCTTCTACGCTCTTAATCCATCCCCTTAGTATACCATATTCTGCATGGATAGCCCGGTTCCTCTGCTTCATCACAAAAAGAAGCCGGGATCTCCGGCATGTTGCTGCACGGGATCACGACTTCTTCTAAGTTGCAGATTACACTTCTGCACATGTTATGACGAGATTAAACTCCCAACCAGCGTTTGAACATATGCTTGGTCGTTTGTTTGTTCATTTCGGCAATGGAGGTTGTCAGTGGAATGCCTTTTGGACAGGATTGCACGCAGTTCTGTGAGTTACCACAGCCCTCAATGCCTCCGTCTTCCATCAATGCTTCCAGACGATCGTCGGCGTTCATCTCTCCTGTAGGGTGAGCATTGAACAGACGCACTTGGGACAGTGCTGCTGGACCGATAAAGTCTGTTTTCTCATTGACGTTCGGACATGCTTCCAGACATACACCACATGTCATGCATTTGGACAGCTCGTATGCCCACTGACGCTTCTTCTCAGGCATCCGTGGACCTGGACCAAGGTCATAGGTACCATCGATCGGAATCCATGCTTTTACGCGTTTCAGGGCGCTAAACATCCGGCTACGGTCGATGACCAAGTCACGAACCACCGGGAATGTCTTCATCGGTTCGATACGAACGGGCTGTTCGAGCTTGTCGATCAAGGCTGCACATGCTTGACGTGGCTTGCCGTTGATGACCATAGAGCAGGCACCGCAGACTTCTTCGAGACAGTTGGAATCCCAGCACACGGGAGCAATGGATTTGCCATCTGTATTGACGGGGTTCCGCTGAATCTCCATCAGGGCGCTGATCACATTCATGTTGGGACGGTACGGAAGCTCAAATTCTTCGTTGTACGAAGATGACTCCGGGCTATCCTGACGGGTGATGATAAACTTGACGGTTTTGTTGGCTGTAGCTTGTTCCGCCATATCGTTGTCCCCTCCTCTGGTGACGATGATTGGTGTTGCTGATGCGCAAAGTTACTGGTTTGGTGCCCGGGAGACGCTTCGTCAGCGGAATGCCCCTCTGATCGCTGTTATCCCCGGATTTTTTTGATCAACCCTTCCCAGGGTTAAAATCCGGTGATAAAGGCGAAGAGTATGCTTTCGAAGTAGCTTTCTTTCAGAAAGCTTTCAGCTTCGCTTCTTCTGGGCATTTCCGCTTCCTCCGCTACGTCGTGCATACAGGGTCACTTTGCTGGAAACTGCTCTCCAATTCATTGTGGATGGCAGTATTGAAGTTCTGAACCATCGCTAAGCGCTTGCTTCTTCTGGGCATTTCCCTCACGTTGATGGCAGTAACTTTGAAAAAGCTCTGCTTCTTCAAAGTTCTCCTGCCTCTCCGTTCAGGTGTTTAACTATTCATTACATGAATAGTGTGATACTTCTTAATCCTTGGAGTAATCCCGGATACGTGGTGGGATCAGAGATACGTCTACTTCCTCGTACGAGATTTTCGGGCCTTCCTTCGACCAGCTCGCAATTGTCGTTTTCAGGAACTCTTCGTCATTACGTTCCGTGAATTCCGGTTTGTAATGCGCGCCGCGGCTTTCATTACGCAGCAGTGCGCCGAGAGTCATTGCTTCTGCCAATTCAATCATGTTCCACAGTTGGCGAGTGAATGCTGCGCTCGGGTTATTCCAACCGGAGCTGTCATACATGTTGATTTTGCCATAACGCTCTTTCAATTCCTTGATCTTGCCAATCGTGGCTTCAAGCTTGTCGTTGTAACGTACAACCGTCATGTTGGCTGTCATCCACTCGCCAAGCTCTTTATGAATGACATAGGCATTCTCCGTGCCCTGCATTTTCAAGATGCCTTCGTATTTGTCGCTTTGTTGTTTGGTGTGTTTCTCAAATACGGAAGATGGGATATCGGCGGACGATTTTTTGAGTCCTTTGATATATTCAGCCGCTTTTGGTCCTGCCACCATACCACCATAGATCGCAGATACCAGTGAGTTTGCACCCAGACGGTTCGCACCATGGTATTGATATTCACATTCACCAGCTGCGAACAGCCCCGGAATGTTAGTCATTTGGTTGTAATCTACCCACATACCGCCCATGGAATAGTGGACTGCCGGGAAAATTTTCATTGGGATTTTACGCGGGTCATCACCCATGAACTTCTCATAGATCTCAATGATTCCGCCGAGTTTAACATCCAGTTCCTTCGGATCTTTGTGCGACAGATCGAGATAAACCATGTTCTCACCGTTCACACCCAGACCCATGTCTACGCAGACACTGAAGATTTCACGAGTCGCGATATCACGTGGAACCAGGTTACCGTAGGATGGATATTTTTCTTCAAGGAAGTACCAAGGTTTGCCGTCTTTGTACGTCCAGATCCGTCCACCTTCACCACGCGCGGATTCAGACATGAGACGTAGCTTGTCATCCCCTGGAATGGCTGTTGGGTGAATCTGAATGAACTCCCCGTTGGCGTAGTTTACACCTTGCTGATACACCGCACTTGCCGCTGTACCTGTGTTAATTACAGAGTTGGTCGTTTTACCGAAGATGATACCCGGACCACCACTCGCCAGAATAACCGCTTCTGCCGGGAAGGTCTGTACCTTCATCGTTTTCAGATCCTGAGCCACGATCCCGCGACATACGCCTTCATCATCCAAAACCGCCTGCAGGAACTCCCAGTTCTCATATTTCGTAACCAGTCCGGCTGCTTCCCAGCGACGTACCTGCTCGTCTAATGCATAGAGCAATTGTTGTCCTGTTGTCGCTCCGGCAAACGCCGTACGGTGATGCTTCGTTCCCCCGAAACGACGGAAATCAAGCAAACCTTCTGGTGTTCGGTTGAACATTACGCCCATACGGTCCATCAAGTGAATGATGCCAGGTGCTGCTTCGCACATCGCTTTAACAGGAGGTTGGTTCGCAAGGAAGTCACCGCCGTATACCGTATCGTCAAAGTGTACCCATGGGGAGTCACCCTCACCCTTAGTATTTACCGCTCCGTTAATGCCGCCTTGTGCGCATACAGAGTGGGATCGTTTAACAGGAACCAGTGAAAATAAATGAACATGGACTCCGGCTTCAGCCGATTTGATCGCCGCCATCAAGCCTGCGAGACCGCCGCCCACAATAATTACATTCGTTGATGCCATTGCTGTTCACTCCCTTATAAGTCAGCATTTATACGCTAAATGCTTAAATTAGAACTGTTTTTACTGCGTCAATCATCGAAGTAGCTGTCTGGAAATCAATGCTCCGGAAAGCAAATAGTGAAGCAATAAACATGATGGAAACAATAGCGAACAAGCTCATACATACGTAAGAGGATACACGCTGCGCACGCGGACCAACTGTGATTCCCCAGCTAACGAGGAACGACCACAGACCATTGGCAAAGTGATATGACGCCGCAACCACACTGATCATATATATCGCAAAGGTTATCGGATTCGTTACCGCATCATGTATAACGCCGCCAATCTCTTCATGGGATACATTACCCAGCGCAATCTGTACTCGCGTCTCCCATACGTGCCAGATGACAAATACAAACGTAATAATACCGCTTACCCTCTGTAACGTGTAGCGCCAGTTGCGCTCATTACCGTAACGCCCAACGTTAGGCTTGGCCTGATAGGCAATGTAAAGACCATAAACACCGTGATAGAACAACGGCAGCCAGATAAGTAATGCCTCAATTACAATAACAAGAGGCAAACCGTTCAGAAATGCAACGGCACCGTAAAAAGCTTCTTTGCCGCCTTCAACTGCCGTGAAGTTCGTCACCAAATGCTCAACAAAAAACAGACTGAGCGGAATGACGCCAAGCAAGGAGTGCAGCTTTCTGGAGTAAAACCCTTTCATAAAATGTCGATCCCCTTTCGCTAAATACAACGTTTTCATAAATGATTTCACTTATCATGACACGAATCCTTTTCCCTGAAAAGGTTCGACAAATTGTTCCGTTTTCCCCAGGTGTGAACAACTTGTGTCACGGTTCATGTTACTCCTTTTTTTCTTATAATGGAATTGCAATATAATTATTAAATGTTATAACCTATAGGTATAAGCAGTGAAACATTGGGTTTACAGGCCATACAACATGGAAAACGATTAAACAAGGGCAAGAATCACATTCATGGAAAAGAGGTTATTGTTCATGTTTGAGGAGTTAAATGCATTTGCAGCGGTCGTGGAGCAGTCCAGCCTGAACCGTGCATCCAAGTTACTGAACTTGTCCCAACCCGCACTCTCACGTAAAATTGCCAAATTGGAGGATGAACTCGGGGTTGCACTGTTCCACCGCCGTGGCAAACGGCTGGAGTTAACGAGTGTGGGCCAGTTCACCTATACCTACGCTGTAGAACAGAAGCAGCAGCAACAGAAGTTCCTCACCATGCTGGCCCAGTATAAAGACGAAGAACAGAGCGCCATTACACTCGGAGCCAGTCTGACGACGCTTCAAACTACGTTACCACCTCTCGTCAATGCCTTTATGGAGAAACATCCAAATGCCGAACTGAAACTGTTGACGGGTAAAACACATGAGATTGTCTCGTTTGTGCGTGACAAAAAAGCCGATGTGGGCATTGTCGCCTCCTCCATCAGCGAAGTGGGGCTGAACTGCGTACCGCTATTTGATGATCATCTGGAGCTGGT
Source organism: Paenibacillus sp. FSL R5-0701 (assembly GCF_037973995.1). Taxonomy (NCBI): domain Bacteria; kingdom Bacillati; phylum Bacillota; class Bacilli; order Caryophanales; family Paenibacillaceae; genus Paenibacillus; species Paenibacillus sp. FSL R5-0701. The sequence goes on from NZ_CP150230.1 coordinate 5,684,211, forward strand.
TGTACCGCTCACGCACCCCTTATCCGGCAAGGAAGCCGGGATGGAGCATTTGCAGGATCTGCCGATGATCACGTTCTCCAAAGGTACCTGGTACCGCAAATTAACGGACGATCTCTTCCAGCGCTGTGCCGTGATGCCGGATATTCGCATGGAGATTGATTCCTTTGAAGCGATCATCCGACTTCTGCCTTCCGCCAAAGCAGCTGCTCTATTGCCCAAGTCATATCTTCGTCCACAATTGCTCGCGGACAATGATCTGGTTTCTGTTCATTTGCCTCAATTACAGCAGACCCGCAGAACAACTTGCATGATATATGGGGAAAAAGAGGACCTCAGCGAGACCTCCAGACAATGGGTCAAGGAGACGGCTGCACTCTTTACAGCTAAGGCGCCATTGCCCTCACGGAGGACTACGACGCCTTAGCTTTGATCTGAATCAGCCAGGCTCTAACGCCTGGCTCTTCCATTTTAACTTATGATAATTATCAGCTCTCCTGGCTGATAACCTCTTCTTCAAATCGGTCGATATCTGCATTATTACCAATGATGACCATGATATCCCCCATTTGAAGCGAGTCCAATGCCGTCGGAGCGATAATGACCCCGGCTTCTTTCTGTAACGCCACAATGCTGCAACCAAAACGTACGCGTGCATTCAGGGTTGAAAGGGTTTTGTTGTGCAGACAGGCGGGAACCTTCATCTCAACAATACTGTAATCATTGGATAATTCAATGTAATCCAGCAAGTTCGGGGTAACCAGCTGGTGGGCAACCCGAATGCCCATATCCCGCTCAGGATAAACGACACGATCGATGCCCAGCTTGTCGAGTGCCCGTCCGTGAAGAACGGAGATCGCCTTGGCAACGACCGTCTTGACACCCAGCTCTTTCAGCAGGATGGCAGTGAGAATGCTCGTCTGAATATCATCCCCGATGGCTACGATGCAACAGTCGAAATTTCGAATACCCAGGGAGCGCAGCACTTCCTCATCTGTGGCATCAGCTACAACGGCATGGGTGACCAGTTCACTTATGTCTTCGACGACTTCTTCATTTTTATCGATCCCGAGCACCTCGTAGCCGAGTTCCATTAATTCCTGCGCCAGACTGGAGCCAAACCGCCCAAGCCCAATCACCGCAAACTGCTGTGTTTTCATTGTTCTTCACGAACCCCTTATCCAGATCAATTTCATAACTCACTAATAATAGATTTATCCAATAATCATTTTGCCTTCCGGATACCTGTATAACTCTTTACCCTTTTTCTGCCCAAGTGCATACGCTAATGTGATCGGTCCAAGCCTTCCTGCAAACATCGTAAAACAGATCAGAAGTTTGCCCAAAGTAGTCAGCTTCAGCGTCAGTCCGAGCGATAATCCGACAGTACCAAAAGCTGATGTCGTTTCAAATAAGATCATCATAAAACTGGCGTCTTCTGTGGTACTCAGTGCCATCGTTACAGCTATGATGAACAAAAGCGCCAGCAATGTAATGGTAAGCGCCTTGAAAATCCGTTCCTGTACGAGCCGATAGCGGAAAAACACGATATCTTCACGTCCACGCATCATGGCGATGACCGCTCCAGCCATAATCATAAATGTCGTTGTTTTGATCCCGCCTCCGGTAGAACCCGGCGAAGCACCAATGAACATCAGAATGATCATAAAGAACTGTGTTGCCTGTCTCAGCCCCGCAATATCTACCGTATTGGCTCCTGCTGTTCGCGGCGTAATGGATTGGAAGAATGAACCGAGAATTTTGCCACCCCAGTTCAGGCCACCCAATGTCCGTGGATTGCTGAATTCAAATACGAAAATGACAAGTGCACCAAACACAATCAACAATCCAGTTGTTAACAGTACAACTTTGGAGTGCAGAGACAGCTTTCGCGTTTTGCGGTAATCTACCAGGTCTGACAACACCACAAAACCGATACCGCCAGAGACAATGAGGAACATTGCTGTAAAATTAACCAACGGGTCATACACATAACCGGTCAGACTGCGGAAATCGCCAAACATATCAAAGCCCGCATTGTTGAACATGGAGATCGCATGCCAATAGCCATAATAGATCGCCTGTCCGACCGGCATGTCGAACGACCAGCGGATGGCAAACAGTGTGCCACATATGCCTTCAATAATGAGTGAGTAGATCACAACTTTCCGAATCAGCCGGACGATGCCCTCCATCGTGCTCTGATTCATCGCTTCCTGTAGAATCAACCGTTCTCTAAGCGAAATCCGCCGTTTGAACGCAATGGCAACCAATGTGGACATTGTCATGAAGCCCAGTCCACCAATCTGAATCAGAATCGCAATCACAACCTGACCCAGCATCGAGAAATGAGTCCCTGTATCCACCACTACCAAACCGGTGACACAAACAGCCGAAGTTGCTGTAAAGAGCGCATCAATAAATGCAAGACTGTCACCGTTACGGTTGGATGCCGGAAGCATTAACAATAGTGTACCTACCAATATGATGCCAGCAAATCCTAACACAAGAATACGGGGTGGCGATAATCGCATCCATTGAACATTCAGTTTCACTTGAGTATCTTCCACCTCTTCTAAAATGAAAATAACTCCACACCCGTGGAGCCTTCTTCATTTGAAATGCTGTTGCCAAACGTTAAACAAGTATGATTCAGATTAATACGACATATATAATGAAGTTGGAATATATTCTATTCGTTCCCTTGTTGGGCGAAAGACATGCGAATCATTGCACATTTGCTTCAAAATTATAAGCGCTGCGACGTTTGTAGACAAAACGTTTTTTGTGTAAATAGCATCGAATTCCGCCAAAAAGGGAAGAACTCAGATATGGCGACGGATGGATCAGATTCTTTCGGTCCTTTTCATTCATTTTCAAGGATTTACACCTGTTTTCGTTACATCATTGGCATTCGGTGCTTGCCCTGTGCTATGTTAACTTTAATATCCATATTAGATTAAGGAGGAACACCATTACATGAATCCCTTAGGGCAGCCTTTGCTACTCAAGGCTAACTTCAAGCGGCTGGGGTTGCTTGCGGCGATTGGCCTGATTCTATTTTTTGTATTTCAGATCTTTCCAGCTACCTCATCACAAACGACAGAAATTCCGTCCACCTCCTTCATAACCAAGGAGCAGGCGAAGCAATCCGCACGATCATTCGCAGCTTCTGTGAATGACTATTCACTGCCAAATGATGATGAAAAAACTCTGGTAACCTACCAGACACATTCCGATATCTACGGGTATATGGCCAAAACCAAACAACTTGATACCTATAACCAGAAATGGGAAACTAGCTATCCTTACGATGTATTCCGCGTTCGTTTGCCTGATCAACACAAAGGCGGTTATCTTAATGTTGACGTACATATGAAAACAGGAAAAGTAGTCGGCTTCAAACGGGAACTGCCTTCTTCCCTCTATACCGCCATTGAGGCGGAGCAGGTTAGTGGACGAGTGACCACATCGCAAGTACTTGCTGAAGGCAATATATCTCTGGACGAGAAACAACAGCTCGCGGCTGGCGTTCTGACCGAATTCGGTTATGAAGTGCCTACACTTCAACTGGAGACTCGCGATGGTGAAGCGGGACTGAAGTATACAGATTCTGCAAAAGCCATCGGAGACTCCAAGCTTGAACTGAACTTTACGTTTGAAGAGGGTGCGGTACGATCGTTCGATCCTGGCTTCTCGGTCCCTGAATCCCATACCGATTATGTGAAAGATCAAACACGTCAGGCCAATTGGATGACTTATGGCGGCTATGCATTCCTGACCTTTGTTCTGGGCGTGCTGGCAATCATCTATAGCATTCTGACCCGAGCACATACATCTTTCAAACGCGGAATCATTCTCTCGCTGGTGTATTTCGCAGCTTCAGTAATTGGTACACTGAACATGATTCCACTCTTTCAGGCACAAGGACTTTCCAGCTTCATGTTAGCGTTCCTGATGTTAATGCAGGCAGGAATTACACTGGTTATGAGTGCAACCATCTATCTGTCTCTCGTTGCTGGTGACGGCATGTGGCGTAAAATAGGTCTGAACCCATGGCCTCGTGCCAAGGAACCCGGATATGGAAAATATGTACTTCACAGCATGGTTGCTGGTTACCTGTGGGCGTTCATTCTACTGGGTGTTCAATCCATCCTGTTCTTCATTCTGGAGCGAAGCATCGGCACATGGTCAACGACGTCAGCAGATCAATCTACATTTAATATGACCTATGCCTGGCTCTTCCCGATCATGGCCTGGATGGCCGGTATTGGTGAAGAAACTGTTTATCGACTGTTCGGCATTCGCATGATGCAAAAGATTGTGCGTAACACGTTTATTGCCTGTCTGATCCCAACCATCATTTGGGCACTTGGACACACATTGTATCCGATCTATCCAGTAATCACTCGTCCCATTGAACTGATGGTGATTGGATTGCTGTTCAGTCTGATCATGCTGCGTCACGGCTTCATTGCCGTTGTATTTGCCCATGTGATCTTCGACAGCTTGCTGATGGGACTCAGCTTGGTCTTTATGGGCGATGCCCTGAATATGGCTGCCGGACTCTTCTGGATTGTACTGCCGGCCATCGTTGGATATGTGGTCTACAAATTCAATCCAAAACAAAAAGAGAAGCCGTATGTTACGACTCCTCATCACGAAGTGCTGCAATAATCTGATTTGCCAGTTTGTCACCAATAGATAGAGGCCGGAAGTCTTCGACGCTGGCCTCTTTTATTTTGCGCAAAGAGCCAAAATGCTTCAACAGCAACTTACGCCGCTTCTCTCCAATACCCGGAATGGCATCCAAACGTGATGTCACCATCGATTTGCCACGTTGTTCCCGGTGGAACGAGATCGCAAAACGGTGGACCTCTTCCTGTATCCGCTGCAACAGGTAGAATTCCTGGCTATCCCGAGGCAGGGAGATCACTTCTGGTGGATTACCGATCATCAACTGTGAAGTCTTATGCTTCGCATCCTTCACCAGACCACATACCGGAATAAACAGCCCCAGCTCATTTTCCAAAATATCGACCGCAGCCGAGATCTGTCCTTTACCACCATCAACCACAATCAGGTCAGGCTGGGTCAGGTTTTCTTTCAATACTCGCTCGTAACGGCGACGGATGACCTCTCTCATCGTTTCATAATCATCCGGCCCTTCAACCGAACGAACCTTGTACTTCCGATATTCCTTCTTATCCGGTTTACCATCGGTAAATACAATCATGGCAGATACCGGGTTTGTACCCTGGATGTTCGAGTTATCAAACGCTTCAATACGGTGAAGCTGATCCAATCCAATAAAACGTCCCAGCCCTTCGGCAGCTTTGGATGTCCGTTCTTCATTTCGCTCAATCAAACGGAACTTTTCTTCCAATGCCACACGTGCGTTATCCACGGCCATGGTGATCATCTGGCGTTTCAATCCACGTTGCGGGATGAGCACTTTGATCTCCAACCACTCCTGTAAAGCAGCAGCAACCTGAGTTGGGTCTTCCAGTCCTGATGGAAGCTTTTCAGTAGAAGCAGTTGTATCCGTTATTGGAGCATCCTCTTGCATACTGTCAGGTTGTTCACCTTCTGCCTCAGCGGAACCTCCGTAAGCTGCACGAGTCTCAGCAACCAGTGGCTGGGAAGCGTAACTGTGCTCCACTTGTCCCGTCTGATCGAACTCCACCGTAACTGCGGCAGGTACCGATCCATCAGCATCAGAACCCGTATCCAAACTGTCGTTATCCGTTGCAAGATCCTTGGGCATTTCCGGCAACAAAATTTCTTGTGGCAATGCCGGATTATCGCTGTAATACTGTGTTACATAGGACATGAAATCACTGTACGCCTCACCGTAAAACGGGAAGGTTGATACGTGACGTTCAATCATTTTACCCTGACGCATATATAGAATCTGGACACACATCCAGCCTTTATCAATGGCAAAACCAAATACATCACGGTCTCTGGCATCGGCCATCGTAATTTTCTGTTTTTCCATCATCGCATCGATGGCGATTACCTGGTCGCGCAGTTCCTTGGCCCGTTCAAAATAAAGATCCTCCGCAGCCTCTTGCATCTTACGCTGCAGATCCTTCTTAATCTCTTCGTGACCGCCGCTCAGAAATGAACCAATTTCTTGTGAAATCTGGTCGTACTGCTCCTTCTCCACTTCCTTCACACAAGGGGCAAGACACTGTCCCATGTGATAGTACAGGCACACTTCTTTGGGCATTACACCACATTTGCGCAGTGGATACATGCGGTCGAGCAATTTTTTCGTTTGGTGTGCCGCATACGAGTTCGGATAAGGTCCGAAGTATTTGGCTTTATCTTTCAGCACACGCCGGGTTACTTCCAGACGGGGGTGCTTTTCATTTGTAATTTTAAGATATGGGAATGTCTTATCATCCTTGAGCAACACGTTATACCGCGGCATATGTTTTTTGATCAGGTTACACTCCAGAATGAGTGCTTCCATGTTACTGCCCGTCACGATATATTCAAAATCACGGATTTCAGACACCAGACGCTGAGTCTTTCCATTATGACTGCCGATAAAATAAGAGCGTACGCGGTTCTTCAGCACTTTGGCCTTACCTACGTAGATAATGGTGCCTTCACTGTTCTTCATCAGGTAACAACCAGACATGTCTGGCAGCAAAGCGAGCTTGTGGCGAATCTGCTCCAATGCCTTCTCCTGATCCTGCAAATCATTCATGAATTGATCCATAATTCGGTGAATCCTCCTTCCCGAAAAAAGTATAAATAAAAGGTTACACTAAGCCATTCTGATTACAGTACCGTCTTCCAATCCGTTATCGTATTGTCTCTGAGTCACCTTTTTCTATAAGAAGAAACTAAAGATAATTCACACTGACACTACGATGACAGAACAACCTTCCAATCCCTGTTATCCCCAGATTTTTTTCATTCCCTTTTCTCAAGGGAAAAATCTGTTGATAAAGGGGAACGCTTCGCTTCTTCGGGTTTTTTCTGTCCTCTCCGTTACTGTGTAAATACATAGTTCCAACTATATCAGAGATGAATCCGGGATAAACGCGAGCACTTCGCTTCTCCAGATCGGTTCTGTACTCTACATTCAAGTATAAAAAATATTTTTACTTTATATTGCCCTATATAAAGGTATTCGACGCAAAACGCCCCCGGCATGTAAACCGGAGGCGTATGTGTAAGCCTGTAAATTATTGGTGTTTTGCGATAATTCCTTTGAGCGCATCTTTCGAGTTCAGACCAACCACTTTATCTACCGGTTGACCGTCTTTGAAGAAGATCAAAGTTGGAATGCTCATTACGCCAAAGCGGGAAGCAGATTCCGGATTTTCATCCACGTTAACTTTAGCAATTTTCACTGCATCGCCAACTTCTGTGGACAGCTCTTCCAGGATTGGAGCGAGCATTTTACAAGGACCACACCAAGGCGCCCAGAAATCAACAAGAACCGTTCCTTCGCCTTCTACTTCAGCGTTGAAGGATTGATCGGATACGTTAACAATAGCCATGAAATTGTCCTCCTTATATATACTTACGGTTTATTTTAACCTGTAACGTCGTGAACGACACTTCCAGTATAACACAGGTACGTCAAACTTGTGAATTGAACGCTGCAATGTTCATCTTCCCAACATCAAATCTTCACAATTAGAGGATATGGCATACCAACTGCAAAATCTTTACAAACGCTTTCTTTTCCAAGTATACTAAAATTACTCCGGGTTTCAGCCCCCATAAGGGCAAGCTGTTTCCCCATAAGGAGGCAATAACATGGATGCAAATGTGCGGATCAGCGACCCGCGTGAACATGTGAACGAGGAACCCCGGAACGATCTATTTGATCTGATCGCGGGTGTTGCCGGCATGGCCGGTCTCATGACAGTGATTTTTTTCGGTATGGTTATCTTCAAATTCCTCACCGAATAGGACACTCACAGGTCTCACGCAGGACCAGAAAAGCCCGGTTTTCGCAACAATGCGAAAGCCAGGCTTTTTTTGGGACTACTTATCGTTTAAGAAGAACATTTTGTAAATCAGACCAAAAGCTAACCGGTTTAACGTTTGCCACGCTGATTCTCACCCCGAACGGAGATGACATCCACGAATGGACGAATCCGGTCCATCAAACGTTGACCTTTATTCATTTCCTCGCCATCCCGATTGGTGAAACTCAGGTGTTTTTCAAGCCCATCCAGATTGTAATTGGACGTATAGAACGTTGGTTTGCGATTCATCCGATAGTTCAGAATGGACCCCATCACATGATCCCGAACCCAAGGGTTCAGATTCTCTGCCCCAATATCATCAAAAATGAGCAGATCACAGCTTTTCAAAATATCCGTCATTTCCTTCAGCTTCTGCCCTTCACTAATCATGGATTTCAGATCCTCCACAAAGTCAGGCATATAGATAATGACACCCGTGTGCCCTGCAACCGCCAGTTCATGCAGCAGATAACACATCAGGAACGTCTTACCCGTCCCGAAAGTTCCCTCAAGAAACAGTCCTTGCGGAGATAATCCGTTCTCCTTGGTCTCCCTAATATACCGAAGCACCTGATTCACTGCCGGAGCACGCATCCGATCCTTGCCCATAATCTCCACGTCGTTGTATCCAGCACTGAGCGCACGCTCGTCCACATAGAAACTGCGAATGCGTTGCTTAATGATATGTTCATTTTGCCGGGCGATATGTTTGGAACAAGGCGCTTTTATATCTATGATTTCGGGTTTACCGTTAAAATGTTCTACTTCCAGTTTGCAAAAGTGGCCCTGAAAATCGTTAGGACAGTTGTCGAGTCCCGGACAATTCGCACAGTTCTTAGAGTCTTTGGCGTACTGAAACAGCTTGCTCAGATCGGTCATGAGCTGTGCATCTTGCAGTTCAGGATGACCTGCGCGGAATTCGCGTACGTACGGATTTTCCATCAATTCCGCCGCAATCCGCCGCGATTGCTCACGAAAGGCAGGGTTCAGCTGCTGAAGCAGTCCTCCCAAGGATTCCATGGCTTCAAGCCCCCTTAATGTTTCAATATAGAATGAACAATTGAAGTGTACCCATGGCCATCTTGATGGCATAGGAACTTTCGATCATTAGCAATTCTACTGTTCATTCTATAGAAAAACAACCAATAACTCAACAGATACATCTGGTAAATAGCGTAACCCTTCCACCACCGTACGTAATGCCTAGTTTAGAGCACACTTGCAGTCCGGTACCTTTTAGTGCGTGGTCAAAAGTCTGTTTTTCGGCCTTTTGAACAACCTTTATTAGAGCCGTAAGCCAACAGTGATGATCTCGCATGAACCTGTCTGTATGTTCCATTCCTTGCTGGCAAATGATAATGTCGATGCCTCTTCTATGCTGTGAGAATGGAGCATTTTGCCCTCTTCCTCCAAGATGTTGCTCTTGTATGCCGTTTCGAATGGCTGTGGATTCGCCTGTGATGCAGCAAGATTTAACGTGGCAGAGTTGGTGGTCATATTGAACCAGCGTAGCATCACATCACCGGAATCCTCATTTACCTTGAGTGAAGAAAACGCCAATCCGTCTCCTTGCCATGCAAATGGTGTGTTACTAGGTGTCAGATAACCCGGGTGTACTTCGGTTTGTGCCAGCGTCCAAGGAACCTGGAACTGATAGGCCTCGATATATGCACCTGATGCTGCACCATTTCCATCATGCGGAATGATCTCGATCTGAAATGTATGTTCACCAAGGCATTGTGCTTCCGGTGTAGGGAACAAACCCCAGTCTCCGAGTTCGCCAACCGCACGAAGCAGCGTTACGGCAACCGTGTTACGTCCATCTTGAAGGACTTCATATTCATTCAGGCCCAGATTGGCAACGACCAATCCGACGTCTTGTTCACTTACATCTACAAAATTCTGTTGATGCTGTGTATTGCTTGGATTTTGCCACTCCGGTGCAGGCTTGTTATCACGTGTTGCAATTTCGAACATGGAATCCACATGATGAACAGCAGATACAAGATCCGTTGGGAAAAGAGCACGCACCCGATGATCCTTCGCCTGATTGTTGAAGGTTGTCTCCACCTGGACACCTTTTCCACTACGACTAAGCGATATCACTGTACGGATCTGAAGTGGAGTCATTTTCGCTGAACGCTGGGCTTTGCGATGTGGATAATAAATCAGTTCTCGCTGTTCCTGATCCAGCATCTCATCCGCAGACTCCGGTATTTCCCAATGATGAATTACTTCGAATGAGGCCAAGTATGATGTATTCTCAAGGACCCGAATCTCTGCCTGAAGCTCGCGTGTTGTTCGCGCCACTTCGTTCTCTGGCTGCTTGAACATGTATTCATTGCCGATATCGCCCACATTTTCGTACACGCCGAGCTCTTTAAAAGTCCGACCTGTTCGTTTATCTGTGAGTGTGAATGAACCATTGTCTGCAATCGTGACGATCATATGTTGATTTTCCATGCCACGTTCACCACGCAACAGCATATTCGTTTTCGACGGAGTACCACTCTTAGCATGATCCACTGAGTTCACCAAAGCATACGTCTTCAGGCCAAATGCAGCTACATTCTCTGTTTCAAAACGAATACGAACGCGCCGACAGCTATACGGCTGACGGAAGCGATCATCTGGCAGATCATAGCCAAATTGCAGACCCAGATCCTCCACCGTACATGGAATGTGATTACCATCTTCATCTACCAGTATGCGATCTGACAGGTCAACGGCTTTCATCTGTGCCGCCATTTCCTCCAATGTATATCCATCCCGGAAATACATTCGAGCCGCGTCCAGTTCCATCTGAACTACACCGCTGCGTTCCCAACCCGTTGTATTAAACACCACAACAGGTCGGGCACCTTCGCCGTAACGCTCAAATATGGAGGTATCGACAGCTGTAGCAATCTGGCTGGTGCTCTCTTCAATTAAAGCCTCTGCTACATGACGGCTCTTATCAAACCGTGTCACCATCTCACGGTGCACCTCATCCACACTGCATCCACAGATGCTGTCATGCGGGTGATTTTGCATCAGCGTTTTCCAGGCATAGGTCAGTTGATCATGTGGATAGGCATGTCCAAGCAGATGAGCGTAGGATGCCAGGGGTTCAGCCACTTTTTCCAGCATGGTCTGGCCCAGCTGGTTCATCTGTTTCAGATACACACGAGCCGAGGCGGTATTCACCAGAGTTCCCCAGCCATCGGTACGTTGGCTGCGCAGTTCGCCTTTGACCGTGGACAGCTCATGTTCAGCCGATGCTCTCAAAGCTTCCAGATAATCCGGAAAATTCGAGTGAACAAACTCGATATCGGGATATAATTGCTCAGCCATACGAATCGCTTCTGGCAGGTCTCGCTGAATCGGTTGGTGATCACATCCGTTCATGTACAACAACTCATTCGTTGATGCATATTTCTCGGCATCTGCAAGCTTGGTTTCCCAGAACTTGCGGGCCGATTCCTCGTCTACTGGAACTTCATTTCCGTTGGAGTACCAGTTGGCAAACAATACGCCGAGCACTTTCGATCCGTCTGGCCCTTCCCACATCAGCTCCGAGAAGCTTGATTCATATCCGGCATCCGATACCGTATTATTAAATCCCGTAGGCTTCACACCACGACCAAAAAACACATTATCAATGCCTGATTGTTGCATCAGCTGCGGAGTCTGTCCGACCAATCCAAATGTATCTGGAAAGTAACCAATTTTCGAAGGTGTACCGTAACGTTTGGCATCTTTATGACCAACCTGCATGTTGCGCACATTGGCTTCTCCGCTCGTCAGAAAAGCATCCTGCAAAATGTACCATGGCCCAATCACAATCCGCCCATTGCGGATATGCTTCTCCAGTCGTTCCTTCTGTTCCGGGCGAACCTGAAGATAATCTTCGATGATAATCGTTTGTCCATCCAAATAAAAGCTTTTGTAGTCCGATCCCTCATCAAGCTGATCCAACAGTGAATCGACGAGTTGAATAAGACGCATATGATGCTTCTCATACGGCAAGTACCATTCCCGATCCCAGTGGGTATGCGAAATAATATGTGCTCTTTTCGACTTGTTTGTCCGTTTGGTCATCGTGTTATCCCACCTCTTTCGTCTTGTTGTACAATCTCAACCTCATCAGGGCGATACACCGCAGTCAGCTTTCCGGAAGCATCTGTCGCAAACAGCACCGAACGATTTTTCTCCAATTGGAACGAGTACGATACACCTGTACGTTGATCTCTCACGTGAACTTCATGGTTCAAGGCAAATTCCGATACAAATACATACAGATTCCCTTTTGGAAAACTCAGCTTCCGGCCATAGATCCCTGCGATATCTCCGCCAGATATCCATTCCAACTCCTGTTCGATGCCCGAAATCTCGGTTGCATAACGATACAATTCAGCAAGTGGTTCATCCCGTCCGTTTAACTCCACTGGCAGTGGAGTCCAGATTAATTTCCCTTTGCCCAAAGGCAGAACGTGTACTTCATCTGGTGTACCATTATCCCCATGAAGCAAAGTCTCCTTTGCCACCTCGGCGATACGACGCCGTCCATAGGTCACCCGGTGATTCACTCCGTTAATATTCAGCAGTTCTTCCCGGTGTACGTTACCAAGACTGCGTTTGCCTACGATATGATCGGCCCGGTCAGTTGCCTTCCAGTATGCGTCCAGTCCCAGCGGCCCTGTAATGAGCAGACTTGTACCTTCCTTCTCCGCAAACGTGAGCAATTGTTGAAGTGCCTCGCTGTCCATATTGTGCGGACTCGGCACGATAATCAGCTTCGGCGGCTGCTGCTCCAACGCTTCCAGATGATATTCGGATAACGCACGGAATGGCAGTTTCAGATCATAGGACATCACACGAGTAAGCTTCGTAGTGGCATCATAGGCCAGGGAACGGTTGGAGAAGTCATTGGAATACGGGAAAACCACTGCAATATCCTCCAGCTCACGGTCTTCAAAGAGATCACGAATGCCATGCATGAATCGGCCAAAATCATAAGATACATCCGCCTCCGGTTTCTCCGTACCATCTGCACGCAAGGCTCCGATATGAGACTCATTGGCATTATCCATATAGAAGTTGGTGTTCCAGATCCATTGCACCGCTCCTGCGCCGCCTGTTGAGAACGCATAGGCGTACTTGCGTTCGAGAATGCCACGAAGCTCTTCTTCCGTACGTTTGGCTCGTCCATCCGGGGTTTCCACATACATGATGCCCGTCTCCTGAATGAGATTTGGCTTATGTGGCGTTTTAGCGAAAATGCCATCCCAGATCAGATCATCGTTTAACCACCAGGAATGCACCGTTGTATAGTCCACTTCACGTTCATAGAAGAATGGTGAAGGACGCTGCGCACCAAGGGCTTCGTCCTGTCCCACGGTGACCAGATGATTCGGCACCAGATCCTTGATCGTACCTACAAGCTCTCTAGCCCATACATTGTGCATTTCCATGGAGAAAAGACAATAATCAAGCCAGCGTGTTCCTTTTTTGGCCTTGTGCATGTCCTGTACATCAAAATTAATCTCTTCCGCCTCTGGGATCACCGCGGCTGCAAAGTTGGGGAGCTGCTTCGGCGACATGTTCCATGCCTCCTGCAACGCTTCAATCGTCTCATGACGTTGCTGAAGCCACTCGACAAAAGCCTGCTGTTCATACGAATCCCTCGCCGAGCGTGGGCCAGCTGAGAAGATACGTACTGGATCAAACATCGATGGCTCGTTAATCAGATCCCAGTCCACATGCGTTGTGTGCGTGTGACGACTTACGATGCTGCGGATAAAACGTTTCTGAGCCTCGACACTCTGCGGGTCCAAATACGGATTCGTGCCTTCCCATGTCTCCGGTGTAAAGGAGAAGAAGGTGAACGTGACCTGTAAGCCGTGGCGTTTCGCCGTTAAAATAAATGCATCAATGGCACGAAGCACATCCTCTGCCATATGTCCGTCCACCTGCATCATGTTGCGATAGGCGGTCCAGATTCCCGTCCGAATCCAGTTGATGCCTGCTTTGGCCATCTGAGCCATGTCTCGATCCCAAACATCCGCATTTGGCAGAAACAGAAATTTCCTTGCCACATCGGAGGTCATGTAGGTCATGCCCACAACAGGCAGAGGACGTCCGTCTTTTACAAAATAATCTCTGCTGCGGCTAATCACTTCTCCTTCTGCCAGCAGTGCTGCATCTTGTCCCCAGAAGCCTTGACGCAAGGTCCGAACTTCCCCGTCAGGTGCCTGCGCGTGGCATATGATCCGATACAGCCCACTTTCAATGGAAACCGGGAGAAGTATGCGTTCGAAACGCTGCTCACCGGAAAGTTCCATCTCCAATCGATGGTTCCATACCTTCTCTGTCGTGCCACTTGTGCGATCTTCATGCTCGACCGTTATGTCAAACGTCCACAGCTCGGACTCGATAAGTCTATTGCCTGCTCGCTGTAAAATCTGGCCTTGCAGTGTGAGTACAGCCCGCTCATCTGGTTCGTACGAAGCATAATTTGTTTTCAGGGATAACTCGGTTACACCTTGCGCACAGAATTGCGCCCACTTCACAATCTCATCAGCGCCATCCTGCGTCCAGAATGAGGTGGTCAGCGGCAGATGCACAAACATCCAGCGTGAACCAACGAAAGTCCCGCGGGAATTCTCCCACAGAACGACCGGAGCGGCGACACTGCGTCCATCCTTACTCATGCCACGAAGTAATGGGTAAATCTGCGTACTCATCGGGCCGGATGAACCCATCTGGTGAGGCAGATCACTTGTTTTGGTTGTATGTGGAACCAAATTCCATGTATCTGCCTTCTCAAACAGCCCCTCTTTCCCAGTGAGAAGCGGGATCTGTTCGGATGACGTGTACGATTGCACATTGGCAGAAGATACGTTCAGTGCCTCATGAATATAGAGTTCCTGGTGATATGCGGTCTGCTCCGACTCTACGACCCATGCCCCTTTCTTATATCGAACTGGACGTTTGAAGGGCGCACCACCAACACTAATCAGGCTCCCGCCCTGATGCAGGTAAGCTGCAATTTCCGTCCAGGCGGACTTGGGAAAATAGGGTGCATGCAGATTGACCAGACATCCTTCACCTGCTGTGGTCTTCAAAGCCTCTGCGAGTTCTTCGGCGTTTACAACGGTGATCTCTTCGACTGCTTTCCATGTATTCAGAGCCTCATGAGTTGGAGAAGCACCTTCCATCGGAAACGCAGGATCAGCGAAGATAATCAGCTTTTTATCATTAGGTTGGATACTCATAACAGGCCATCCTTCATCGATCTGTAGACCAATTGGGAGAACAGGCTGTTGGACCATGCAAACCATTTTCGTGTAAAAATCGTTGGATCATCGGCGTGGAAGCCTTCATGCATATAACCTGTATCTGCATCTGTCGCTTCAAGCATGCGAATAATCTCCAGTTTCTCCTCGGCAGACTGCGCAGTCAGTCCTTGCATGGACAATCCCATATGCCAGATGTAATCTGGTGGGGTGTGCGGACTTCCAATCCCTTTGGCAACCTTGCCCTCATAATAGAACGGGTTCTCTTTGCTCAGGGCAAAACGGCGCGTATTCTGGTAGATCGGATCATCCGCTGTGACGTAACCCAGATATGGAATGGACATGAGTCCCGGTGTACCCGCATCGTCCATGAGACAATGGTTGCCATAACCGTCCGTCTCGTATGCATAGATCGGTCCAAATTCCGGATGACGATAAATCCCGTACAACTGAATGCCGTGATCCACGTCCTGCTCCAGATCCTTCAATTCCTGCAAAAGTTCCATATCCCGGAACACCCACTCGGCAAACTCCTGCATCTGACGCAGAGCTACAACCGCGAACATGTTGCCAGGGATATTATAGTGGAAATCACACGCATCATCACTGGAACGGAAACCGGACCAGATCATCCCCGTGTAATTGACTGGCATACCTTTTCCGTGATTGCGCAGGGAATCTGTTGGGATACCGTTATTACGAGTGAAGCGATATGGAGATTGTTCCATGTGATACTGTTCGACTTTGAACAGGTCCACGATTTTACGCATCGCTGCTTTGAAGCTTGAATCGAAAATATCGGTTAGCTCGGTTTCCTTCCAATATAAATAGGCCAGGCGCACAACGAAACATAATGAATCAATCTCGAATTTGCGTTCCCACACCCAAGGTGACATCTCGGTCTCGTCCGTGGTGTTCCAGTGCCAGTCGTTGGCCGTCTCATTGAAGGCATTAGCATATGGATCGATGTGTACATACTGGATATGACGTTTGATCAGCCCGCCAATAATGCGTTGCAGGTCCTCGTCTTCTTTTGCAAACGGAATGTAATGTACCACCTGCTCCACGGAATCACGCAGCCAGGAAGCTGGAATATCTCCTGTGATCACAAAAGTCGTACCGTCCTCCATCAACTTGGTTGTTGTTTCGATAGTGTTGGGGAAGCAGTTTTTGAATAATTGAAGCAGTTTTGGTCGGTGAGCCAGTTTCTGTTCTGCTTCTTCGAGCACGGCCTGAATGGATTGTGGCAAGGCAACAGGTGGCATGGGTATTTTGGGTAATCTGAACTGTTCCATGGATGAGTGCAACTCCTTAAACAAATTGAATGGTGTAGCTATACAGGATGAAACAAAAAATTTACACGGGACCACTGCGCGGTCAGAAATATCCTCCGATCGCTGTTATCCCCAGATTTTTTTGATTCCCTTTTCTAGAGGGTAAAATCTGGGGATAAAGGCGAACGCTTCGCTTCTTCGAATTCTTTCTGTCCTCTCCGTTATCGTGTAAATTTTTAGTTGAACATGTATAGCTCAAAAATATTTCAAAAAGGTTTACCGCAGTAGCACGGTTTGTATTTCATAAGGTTTAAAAGATAGTGTAATCTGGCCATTGGTATGGGCCAGTGGTTGAACCGGTTCTTCGAGTGCGTTGGAGTGATGGGCTTGCTCAAAGGCATGTGGCCATTGCAATGTGATGTCTTCGCGTTTGCCTGAGGATTCATAGAAACGCAGCACGGTGCCTTGTCCATCCTCTGCCATTTTGACGGTATCCAGAATAACATGGTTACTATTAAAGTTAATCCAGGAGCCTGTTGCTGGACGTACAGGTGCCGCAATTGCAGTTGCATCTGCAATTGGATCAACTCCAGTCCCTGTGCTTTGCTGTACTTCTTCCCTCTGCTGTACCTGCTCTATCTGTTGCTCTTGTTGTATCTGACCCTTTTGGTTCACCTGCTGTACCGTCACCTCATGATTCAGCTCAGCTGCCTGACGTACGGTGTGTGCAGTTCTCCAGTCTCCGTCGTGCGGATATAGGGAATACGTGAATTCATGTTCTCCCAGATCGGCTGTGCGATCCGGCCATTTGGGTGCACGCAGTAGGGACAAACGAATAGTGCTTCCCTGCACGTCGTACCCGTACTTGCAGTCATTGAGGAGGCTCACGCCGTATCCATATTCGGACACATCTGCGAAGCGATGTCCACAGACTTCATACTGCGCTTGTTCCCAGCTTGTGTTGCGATGTGTTGGACGTTCCAGTGCGCCAAATGGAATTTCAAATGTGGCCTTGGAGGTCACCACATCAATCGGGAAGCCAACTTTCAGAAGTTTGTGATTTTCGTTCCAGTTCACCTGTGTTTGAAAATCAATTCGCCGTGAGTCATGATAAAAGACGATATCTTGTGTGATTTCCGATTGATGGAGATTCCAGCGGAAACGCAGGATATCCTTCGTTGTACCCGCCAGCACCAGCTTTTTCTCCAACAGTTCCACTTCGCCAGCAATCTGTTCCTCATAACGACTGTCGATATCCCATGCATCCCATAGGGTTGGACGATCGTGGAAGAAGTGAAGCTGATTGCCTCGTTCACCCGGCTTCAACATCTCACGCTCCGCGGTCTTATCCCACAGACGGGTGATCTCCCCACGTTCATTGAATTGCACATGATAAAAGGCGGTATCCCATGTATCATTAAAGGTTGGTTGTGCGGCAAGGGTCGTCATTTCCCGTACATTCGTTTCCCTTGTATTTTCCGGTACCAGCCAAATCGTCTTATATCCAAACGCCGGAATGTCTGTCACGAGAATAGACATGCTGCCATCCTCCCGATCCATCCGCAAGCGCTGACCTTCTTCATCGATGCCGTAGCGATCCAAGCTATCCTGCACAGCCAATTGAACAACTGCACTCCGTTTCCAGCCCAGGCTGTTGAATACAACATAGGCTAATGAACCTTCCGGTCCCTCTGTGTTGATACCCGTAGTCAATGCTGCAATGCCTTGATCCAGTCCGGTTCTGCCCAATTCAAATACCTGTACATATTCTTCATTCGAAGTGACGTAGGATTCCGTAATCGCCGATCCCGGAATAATATCGTGGAATTGATTCAGCAAAATTAATTTCCAGCCGTCATGCAGATTTGAACGCACTTCAGCTTCTGCATCTGCCTCCATATCTGGAAGAGCAAGTGTATTCCACAGCTCGGCTTCACGATACAGAACCTCCGCTTTCCGATTGTTACGCTTATTGCGCGCATGGGTCGTGTAGGTTCCCCGATGTAACTCCAGATACAGATCCCCATGCCACTTCGGCAGTACAGGTTGCTCCTTTTCAATCCCGGCAAAGAAAGCTCCAGCTGTGCTATATCGGCTCGCAGGCTGTCCAACCATCAGGTCTGCGCGATTCACATACTCCAGCATCTCGCGTGTTACGCCACCGCCGCCATCTCCGTGTCCGTATAGAAGCATATGCTCCGGATGAGCCGCTTTCTCACGGTAGGACTGCCAGTGATCATGAATGTCCTTCGGCAACGTATGCTCGTTAACACCATGATTGAGGTAAGACAGGATCGGTGTGCCGTCAATGCCCACCCAGTGGAAGAGATCGTATGGAAACACATTTGTGTCGTTCCATCCGAGCTTTGTTGTCATGAAATATTCCACATTGCCATGCTTCAAAATCTGTGGCAGGGAGGCACAATACCCGAATGTATCCGGCAGCCATTCAATCTGTGATGTCTTGCCAAACTCCTCCATATAGAAACGCTGACCATACAACATCTGGCGAATGAGGGACTCCCCGCTCGGGATGTTCAGATCCGGCTCAACCCACATGCCGCCCACCAGTTCCCAGCGGCCTTCTACAATCCGCTGCTTCACCCGCGCGTACAGCTCGGGATCATGCTTCTTCAGAAACGCATATAGTAAGGGTTGGCTCTGGGAATAAACATAGTCCGGATATTCATTCATGAGTGCATCTACAGTGGAGAAGGTACGGCTCGTTTTGCGTACCGTCTCACGTACAGGCCACAGCCAGGCAATATCAATATGGGACTGTCCCACCATATGCTCCAGACCTTCCGCGTTTCCGCCAATCTCACGCACATGATGCTTCAGATTATTCTCAATCTGACAAATACCCTCTCCCTGCTCAATCTCTTCTGCTGACATGCCTACAAATTGATCCATCGCACGATATACCAGTTCTAACAGGCGAACCCGCCGAAAGTCACTTTCCGGTAACAACACAGCCGAATCACGCACAATAATGACGGTATACATCAGACTACGAACCGCTTCATTGGGTCTCACCAGCAGGCTCGTAATTGATGTGATCGGTGGCTGAATAACCGCCTGTTGATTCAACGGGTCTATAGGTTCAGGTACCGGATCAAACATCTCGATCTCCAGTTCGGGATTGGTTCCAACTTTGGATGGATCAAGCGTGACGTAGGTATGATTGCGGTCCAGACCCTGATAAGAGTGCCCATTTACCCGAAGCAAGCCTTCTCCGCCTGTCTCAAATACAAGCCCATAAGTTGCTTGCTGCCATGTAGCAGGGATCTCCAAACGTGTTCTGAAAAAATAAGTCGTTCCCTGTTTGCTCGGAAAACGCTCAAAATCTTTCCCTTCGGGGTACTCACCCTGATCCTCATACTGTCCTGGCACATTATAATAAGCGCGGGTAATATCCCAGCTGCGCAGCTGTAATTGCTCCAGCCACTGATGTTCGGACAACTCGCGAATAAATCGTCTGATACGTTCCAACGTCTTACGCCTCCCTTACGGTCAGTTCGGCTATTTGCGTATCGTTAACGCTGCTGCCGATATGAATATGGAATTGTCCCGGTTCAACGACAGGCTTCAAATCACGACCAATATACTGCAGTTGCTCGGCTCCGATTCGGAATTCCACGGTCTGTGTCTCTCCTGGCTCCAGGTTCACTTTTGCAAACCCCTTCAGTTCCTTGGCCGGACGAGTTAGTGAGCTGACCACGTCAGAGATATACATCTGTACAACTTCTGCACCTGCATAACGGCCGGTGTTGGTCACATTCACCGATACCTTAACTGAATCATCAGTTGTCATGGACGAAGAACTCAGCTTCGGTTCGCTGTACTCATATGTGGTATAACTCAGTCCGTATCCAAATGCATAACGTGGCTCCAAATCCTCTTCCAAATACCTTTTGCCTCGGGACCGTTTGCCGTTATAATAGATCGGTAACTGACCGACATGCTTCGGAATGGAGATCGTCAATTTACCCGATGGATTCACATCACCGAATAAAATATCTGCAATGGCATGCCCGCCCTCTTGGCCCGGATACCACGCCTCCAGAATTGCATCGGCATGTTCATCCACCCAAGGTTCAGTGATGGGACGACCATTAATGTAAACAACGACAAGTTTTTTGCCGAGCTTGTGAATCTCCTGAATGAGTTCCAACTGTACTCCGGCAAGACCCAACGTCATCCGGTCGATCCCTTCGCCACACTCCATATCATTCCAGGAGTTATCGGACACATTGGAAGCTCCCGTTTTCAGATCGATCGTTCCTTCTCCAAAGTCACGTGCACTGGAGCCACCAACCACCATAATGACTGTATCTGCCTGGCTGGCAACTTCAAGGGCACGCTCGAATCCTTCTTTCGAATCACCTTTGATCCGGCAGCCTGGTGCATAAAGAACCTGATCTGTACTGCTGTCACCAGTCAAAGCACCAACAGAACTCTTCTCCGTTTGCCCATCCACATGATTAGCCAGCTTACTGCGAATCCCATCCAGTACCGTTGCCACTTTCGACTTCGGTTGCGGAGATGTGTAATCGCCCAGTTGATTGTAAGCCTGGTCTGCATTAGGACCAATCACGGCAATCTGGCCCACATCTGCTATCGATAGAGGTAGCGTGTCAGCCTCATTTTTGAGAAGTACAACACCTTCCGCTGCCAACTGGCGTGCCAGCTCAACATGAGTTTCACTGCCAATCACTTCTGCTGCACGATCTGCATCCACATAAGGCTGTTCGAATAAGCCCAGTCTGAACTTCAACGCCAGCACGCGAGAAGCAGCCTGATCCAGAACCTGCACATCAAGCTTGCCTTCTGCCACCGCCTGCACCAGATATTGCCCAAACATCTCACCGGACATCTCCATATCGATGCCTGCCTCAATCGCCTGTACGGAAGCTTCCATTCCATCTGCCGCGACATCATGCCCACTTGCCAGCATGTTGATCGCACCACAATCCGTAATGACCAGACCGTCAAAGCCCCAATCCTTACGCAGTACATCTTCCAGCAATTCCGTATTCACGGTGCAAGGCGTGCCATCAATTTCGTTGTACGCTGGCATGATCGACGCAGCGCCAGCTTCCACCGCTTTGCGGAATGGATAGAGATCCACTTCCAGCAGTTCGCGCCAGCCCATATGTACAGGCCCTGCATTACGTCCACCTTCCGAGCTGCCATAACCAACAAAATGTTTCAGCGTTGCCGCTACTGTATCTCCACGGTCAAGACTTTCACCCTGAAGCCCTTCTACGGAAGCAACTGCCAGCTCTCCAATGAGAAACGGATCTTCACCGAAACATTCCTCCGTACGTCCCCAGCGCGGATCACGCACAACATCCAGTACCGGAGAATAGGTGACCGCACCACCTTGAGCACGTGTCTCCCGTGCTACTGCCCGGCACATCTCCCGATACAAATCCACATTCCAGGTGCTCCCCAATAAAAGAGGAACTGGATAGACCGTTCCGTCAATAGCCATATGACCATGCGAGCACTCTTCCCCGATCAGAATGGGAATCCCCAGTCTGGAATGTTCTATTGCATAACGTTGAATCAGATTGACCGCCTCAGCACCTTCTCTGGCAGACAGTCCATTTTCCAGTGTAACGCCAGTCCAGGGATCTGCCCGAAGCGCACCGTAAAGGGAGCCGATGCCCCCATTTTCCACTTGCTGTTTAAAGGATTCGTTTAACGTGATGTTCCCTTGATCATTCGTATATGTTTGCCAGCCAAATGGCTGCGTAAGTTGGCCTACCTTTTCTTCCGTAGTCATCAGGCTAAGCAGGTGTTGTACCCGTTCCTCTACGGATTTGCTTTGGTCCTTGTAAGTCATCAATCTGCATCTCTCCAATCCTATAACGTGATCCGGTTATTCTTTGACCGCGCCCACCGTCAGACCCTGTACGAAATAACGCTGGAAGAACGGATAAGCGAATATAATCGGCAACGTAGCAAGCACAACCATCGCCATTCGGGACGTATCCTGCGGAATGGACTGCATGGCTGCCAGACTCATCGAACTGTTAGCAGAGTTCTGCTGGATAAACTGGATACTCGACTCGATCCGCATCAGCATGGATTGCAGCGGTACCAGATTCGGATTATCGATATATAATAACGCATTGAACCAATCATTCCAGTAACCGAGTGTACTGAACAACCCGATGGTTGCCAGTCCCGGCAAGGAAAGTGGAACCACGATTTTCATAAAGGTATAGAACTCACCAGCGCCATCAATTTTCGCCGATTCAATGACTGCATCCGGTACACTAGTCGAGTAGAATGTACGCAGAATCATAATATAGAAGGCATTCATCGCCAGCGGCAGAATCAGTGCCCATAACGTATCTTTCAATCCAAGCAGCTGGGATACGACCATATAGGTTGGAATCATCCCGCCGTTGAACAGCATGGTCAGAATTGCAAAGATGGAGAAAAATCTCCGATACCTGAAGCTCTTGCGGGAGATCGCATACGCATACAGCGACATGAGAATCAGACTGATGATGGTACCAAGTACCGTCACCAGAATGGTAACTCCATACGCCCGCAGCAGCGTGTCCCCACTCTGCCAGACAAACTGATATGCCGCGAGACTCCATTCTGCCGGAATCAGACGATACCCATCACGGGCCAGTGCTTTCTCGTCTGTAAACGAGATGATAACTACAAATATAAAAGGAAATACACAGATCAGAGCAAATAGACCGGCGATGATGTTCATGATCACGTTCCATCCGTTGGATACGTGGTGGAAGTCGCGTTTTTTAACGAGCCTTGCTTGAGCCATAGTGGTTCACTCCTTTCCCTGTCCTAGAATAGGCTACTGTCTTTATCTACTTTGCGAACAACATAATTGGAGATAATAACAAGCACAAAGCCCACCACGGATTGATACAATCCCGCTGCTGTACTCATGCCGATCTCACCACTAGTTTTTAAACCTCGATATACATACGTATCAATAACATTGGTCACGGAGTATAACGTTCCCGAATCCCTTGGGACTTGATAGAACAGTCCAAAGTCGGCATAGAAAATGCGGCCTACTGCCAGCAAGGTCATAATCGTGATGATGGGTGACAGCAACGGAATCGTAATATTACGAATCTGCTGCCATTTGCTTGCTCCATCAATCATGGCTGCTTCATAGAGTGATTTATCAATCCCCAGTATGGAAGCCAGATAGACAACGCTGCTATACCCGATGGTTTTCCATAACGCTACGAATACCAGAATATACGGCCAATATTTTGCCTCAGAGTACCACTGAATCGGTTCCATCCCAAACCAGCCGATAATCTGATTCAACATCCCGCGGTCCATGCTCAAGAAGCTGAAAGCGAAGTAACCAACGATAACCCAGGATAGAAAATACGGCAGAAACATGCCGGTTTGATACAGTTTGGCGAGTCGTTTATTCACTAGTTCCGAGAGCAGGATTGCCAATGCCACAGCAAATACCAGTCCCAGGAAGATAATGGCGATGTTATAAAAGAGGGTGTTGCGTGTAATGAGCCATGCGTCACTTGTGCTGAACAGGAATTTGAAATTGTCCCAACCAACCCATTCACTCTTCATCAGACTTGCCCAGAACCCTTCACGGCTGAATCGATATTCTTTGAAAGCAGCCACTGTGCCCACAAGTGGCAAGTAGGAGAAGAAGAAGAACCAGATGGCGCCTGGCAGCACCATGAGCAGCATGACTCGGTTTCTAATCAGGTTTTTCAAAAATGTAGTCATTGTGGATATCCTCCTTCAGGCTTGAATGAAAAAGGACCGGACGCGATAAGCAGCCGCCCGATCCTTACGATGTACTGTTACTTGTTTTCCGCTCTCCAGGCATCCAGCTGGCTTTGGGCTTCAGCCATTACTTTCTCCAGTCCGGCTTGATTGAACTTCTCAATCACTTGATCCAGATTGGCTGCCGGGTCCAGTGTACCTGTCATCAGTGCTGCCCAATATTGCTCTTTCACGTTCTGTACCGCTGTCAGTTCGGACGATACATTGCTTGCATCAAAGTTAAAGCTGAGGATCGGGGAATTGACACCTTCAGCGTTAAACTTCTTGAACTCATCCCATTTGTTATCCGGGTCATTGCTGTTCAGATAGAGCAGCATGTTGTTCCCAAGGGAGTATGAAGGCATATCGTAGTTTTTCGATTCAGGCAGATTTTCCATATGTGTGTCATCCACTTTTTTGTAGTGTGTGCCCTCAATACCGGAGTCCACCATATTACGCAGCACAGGATCTGTATTGAGCAGGTTCAGGAATTCCATCGCTTTCTCCGGATATTCCGAGTTCGCCGAGATGGCCATGATGGAACCTTGTACAGATGTATTTGTTATAATTGCTTCACTTGCAGGTGTGGAAACGACTTGATAACCGTAACTTGCAGACCATTGATTGTCCGCGAGCGGCTGAGTCTGTGCACGATCCAGGAACCAGTTACCCGATGTTGTCAGGTCGTTCGTGGAACCTGTTGTTGCCGCTTCTGCCGACACATAACCAGCCTTGTAGTATTTGTGCATCGTGGTAAGTGCTTCTTTCATTTCAGGTGTTTCCAGTATGTTTACAAGCTTATAGTCTGTTGTATCCAGCTTGATTGCCATCGGCAGATTCTGAATGACATAGTCATAAGGCACGTAAGGAACATAGTTTTTATCCATGGCAAATGGTGTTACACTTGCCTCGTTTTCCTTAATTGTTTTGAGCAGAGGCTCCAGACTGTCTAACGTACGAACGCCCGAGATATCCAGCTTGTATTTATCAACCAACATTTGGTTAAAGCGCCATACCTCTTGTTGTGGCAGCTCTTTGTTGGCTGGAATTCCGTAATTGTGTCCATCTACCTTGGAACCGCTGAGGAATGCAGGATCAATGGTCTTGGTAAGATCCTGACCGTATTCAGCAAGCAGGTCATCCAGTTCGAGGAATGCACCTTTTCTGGCATTTTGTACATAATCGAATCCACCAGAAGAAGTGAACAGAATGTCCATTGGCTCACCGGATGCTACGTTAACCTGCATCTTCTGCGGGTAGTCACCCCAGTCAACCATCTTCATCGTTACCGTGGCATTAATTTTCTCTTTGGTATACTTGCTCACTTCTTCCATCACTTTATTGACGTCTTTCTGAGGGGTACCGATGGTATACCAGATCAACTCTACCGCGTCATCTCCAGCTCCCCCGGATTCTGAAGCATCTTTGCTTCCTCCACAGGCACTAAGAACAAGTGTAACGGCCATTAACAATGCAAGAACGAGTGAGAAGCGTTTTCTTTGTTTACTCATTTCTTTGATCCTCCCTTTTCGTGTTCCCTTAGGCTCTACTTACTAACTGCTTTAACCTTATCGAATGAAAGCATTTACAAAAAGAAGATAAACTTAAGTTTTCGAGGTACAAATTAAAGAGAAATCGTCCTTGGGCATCTATTTTGTACCTATTTAAATAAATCGCTTACATGAAAGAGACATGCCGGGTAACGTATGCCATGATTTTCATCCATGCCATTCCTGTTCCCGATATGTCTCTTGGCTCTCTGTCCGCATGGTTGGATCTACCCGTCACCGAATTAACCAAACACCTTGAAATCAGTCGGTGAAATCCCTACATATTTGCGGAACTGTTTATAGAAATACCCCGTCTCCCAATACCCTACATTTCGGGCGATCTCATGTACCTTCAGATTGGAATTACGTAGTTGCTCCTTCGCACGTTCAATCCGGTATTTGTTGATATATTCGGCAAATGTCTCCCCGGTCTCCTTATGGAACAATTGTCCCAAATACACCGGATGAAGATGATAATGGGCACCCAGCAGCTTCAGGGAAAGCTCTTCTGCGTAGTGTTTGTCGATATGCTGAAGCACCTGGTTCACAATCGGATTCTTCAGATCCTGCAATAGGGATTGGATCGTCTGCGACCCAACCTGCTGAAGTGCCCGCACGAGTTCATCAAAAGTGCCACTGTCCAGTACAAGTTGAAGCCCTTGTTGGTATATGGCAGACTCATCCGAGTGTTTGATGCTCTCCAGTTCCATTTTGAAGCGAATCACAACTTCCAATGCGGTATTCTGTAACTCCCCAGGTGTAAGCCCATCGCGATGCTGTTCAAAATCCATGCGAATCCGGTCGGCAAGTTGTTCTGTATTGCGGGATAGAATGAGTTTGGCATACTCCCTCCATTCAATGAAAAAGGTCGCCGTTGAATTTCCGCACCTTTCCAGCATGGCATGGTCGATGACTTTAAGGTCGGGATAAATCATCACATACTGGAGTGCTTTTTTGGCCTCCGCATAACTGGTCGGCGCATGGTATAACCCTTTCATCAATCTGCCTGCTCCAATGCGTGCCGCCGGATGGGTTAGGGTTATCGCATCAGATAATGCCTGAAGGCCATCCATTAGCTCCTGTTCCTCGTCACTCGTACCCTGAATATTGGCAATAATGACGATGTCTCCATCGATATCATGAAATACGTTCAAATGGCGTTTGTCTCTCAGCATTTCCTCAACGCGTTCAAACATGCCAGCTGTCTGCCCTTTGTCCCGCAAGACAGCCACAGCAACGTAAGGTGCATCTAGCGAAAGGTTCATAAACTGGGCACGTTCTTCAAATTCGGTAGCTGCAATCTGTCCCGTAAGCCATCGATGAAGAATGTTATCTTTTAGAATCTGGATACCATACGCATCATCGGCTTGAGGTGATAACGTATGATCCAGCTTGGACGCCGTGTTGCTCAGCGTGGATTCCAGTTCCTCCACATTAATCGGTTTGAGCAGATAGTTTTCGATCCCCAGCTGCATGCCTTCCTTCAGATATTCGAACTCATTAAAACCACTCAGGATAATGACCTTGATCTCAGGTTGCACTCGCCTTGCTTCCCGAATCAGGTCAAGACCATTCATGAGTGGCATGGATATATCCGTGATCAGAATGTCCACAGGCTGAGTGGAGAGCGCTTGTAACGCTGCCTGCCCATTACCTGCATGGCTCACAATTTCCATACCAAATGAAGACCAATCCACAATATCGTATAAACCTTCAATGATGAATGGCTCATCGTCCACAATAAACACCTTGTACATATTACACACCTGTCCCTTCTGTATGTGGATAACGCACCCTGATTCGTGTTCCTTCTCCGAGGGTGCTCTCTATGGTGATACCGAACTCTGGTCCATACAGGAAGCGCAATCGACTATGGACACTGCGCAGCCCGAACATCTGACCAGACTCTTCAGGACGTTCCAGTTCTTCAAGGATTTCCGACAGGCGTGCCGGATCAATGCCTTTGCCATTATCTTTCACTTCCACTTGCACCACATCATCTGTCTCTTCCACAACAATCGATAATCGGTTATCCGAACGTTCTGTCTGAATGCCGTGTACAACATAATTCTCAATGATAGGTTGCAGCGAAAGTTTGACCACAGGGTGCTGATAATAAGCAGCGTCGATCTGGATCGTGTATATAAAAATATCCTTGTAGCGGATTCGGAATAACTCCAGATACAATCGACAAGCTTCCATCTCATCCTTCAGCGTATAATTTTTCTTCTGCTGTACCAGGCTCTTGAACAATACGGATAGACTATAGATCATCTCGCCAACATCTCTCGCCCCTTGGGATATCGCCCTCATCCGAATCACTTCAAGCGTATTGTAGAGAAAATGAGGGTTGATGCGCGCCTGTAATGCGACCAGCTCGGTCTCCTTCTGTTTGATCTCGGCTTTGTAGACCCGTTCAATATACAGATTCAGCTCATCCAGCATGTCGTTGAAGCTATGTGAGATCTGCCCCAGTTCATCATCACGTGCGTCGTCGATGCGAGCCGTCAAGTTGCCATATTTCACTTTTTGCGTAAAGCGAATAATTCGACGGGTTCGTTTGGCAAAGTTAATAATGAAAAACGCCGGAACCAGCACGGCAAACAGAATACACACAATACTGATCGAGATGATGGTATTGCGAATGCCCGCATAGGTTTCAGCCATCTCTTCCACCGGAACGGTACCAATGACCACATAACCCTGATCCGCGGAGACAAACTTGTTCACGTACATGTTCTGCTCCTTTTTCATTGAATCCATATCCGTCTGATCAAACAGCGAATCGGCCACATTCACGTAGGGGTACTTCTTCCCGTAATAATGATTGTTGGAGTCAAATAACACTGTCCCCTTCGCCGATAACACCACGATTTCTCCCTTGAGATTACTCTCGTAGTTATCCAGAGCGTTACCGATTCCTTCTGAGTCAAAGAAAACAAGAAATTGGCCCAGATTCCGAAGAGTCTGTGTATTGTTAATTGGTACGCGGATGGAATAGAGCGCAGGGTCCCATTGATTAATCTCTTTGCGAATCCAGTAATTGGGTGCACTGATATTGGGTGTTTCCATCGCCATCACGTCCGGAATATAGGAATGAGCCACATTCGCGTCCAGCTTGCGGAACTGCTTGTGTTGATTAAAGGTAGACAGATCCTGCTGCTCGGCGCTATACAACATGAGTTGATTAATCTGCGAATTGCGATCCATAATGTTCTGAAAATGTTTCAATACATCGGCCGAATAGTCGTCCTGGTTGGCGTAATATCCATTGGTCATGTGCTGAACATATTCAGCGTACGAATGATTCATCAGGTAAGTAATGTTGGCGGAAAGCGCCTCATTCTGATGCATGTCCCTCACCATGTTTTGTACCGATTCATACTGCTGATGAATGTATCGATCCACATGTTCCATCGCCGCTTTCTGGATCGCCAGTTCCCGGCGAATCGTGGAGTCGGACACCGACAGGAAGATGATATAAGATAACGTAATGATCGTGACAATAGATATCATCGAAAAGATCAGGAGCATTTTCATAAACATATTATTTTTGAAGAAATTATTGTAAACGCTAACAATTTTCAATTCGCATGTTCCCTCCGATGCTGTTTTCCTGACTATATAAGTTGAACTAAAGATTACTTACACTGACACTACGATGACAGAATAACCTTCCAATCGCTGTTATCCCCAGATTTTTTCGATTCCCTTTTCTTAAGGGAAAATCCGGTGATAGCGTATGCTTCCGATGCAGCTTTCTTTCAGAAAGCTTTTAGGCGAACGCTTCGCTTTTTCAGGTTTCTTCTGTCCTCTCCGTTATCGTGTAAATGATTAGTTCAACTTATATTGAATTATATCACCAGGCTTCTGACATTAACTTGTCACCTGGAACTTTTCTTTAGTTTATATCTGTGTTTCTTTAATTTCACCCTATTTAAAAACGCTTTCATCCACTATCGTTAACCATAAGTTTAGCTTTGTGTAAAAGAATACCTTACATTCATTCCACTTGAAGGAGGAACAGCATGACACGCAAACTCAAACCAAAAGGCCTCATTCCCAAGGTCACTGCCATGGTCCTGACCACGGCTCTGCTTGGACAAGTTGTTGCATCATCCGTTTATGCCGGAGACACGCTCCCTTACACCGGTGAAAGTGCCAAAGGGGTTAATCAGCCCTATCAACACGGATACACCTCGGCCCAGATTCTGAACTGGACACCCGAAAGTGATATCCATGGCGATTTACTTCGTGCCCATGTTCCCTTGCAGCCCCGTAATGAAGCCTTCGCCGCCACCCAAGCTTATCCCGAGCTTAGCCCGGACACCCAACTGTTCACAATGAGTGGTGATTACGGCAATGCATTTTTCGATAGCACACCTTATACCAATGAATTCAGCCAGTATCTATTTAATTATTGGCAATATACAGATTACTACAGCTATTGGCACGGCATGGCCTCTGCGGGAGTACCTGAGGAGCTGTACGATCCGAGTAAAGAGTGGACGGAGAAATACTTCGAGTTTGGCATTTTGAACATTCCGAATCCGGCCTACACCAATGCAGCCCACAAGAACGGCGTTAAGTCCATTGCTAACATCTTTTTCTCGGACAATGACCGTGGACCACAAACCTATAAACAAATGCTGATCCAGGATGAAAACGGTAACTTCCCTGTGGCCGAGAAACTGGCCGAGATGGCAGAATACTACAACTACGATGGATATTTCTTCAATCAGGAAGAGGTTGCCCGGGGTGTAGCCCCTGAGGATATCGCTTCCTACAAGAAATTCATGAAATATCTAAGAAATAAAGGCCTGTACGTTCAGTGGTATGATTCCACCATCAATACAACAGGCAAAATTCAATACCAGAACCAATTCAATGGGCTCAACAGCCCCTTTGTACAAGATTCCGTTCTCGGCAGAGTCTCGGATTCCATCTTCCTGAATTATGTATGGAACCACAAGATGCTCCGCGATTCCCGTGATCATGCCCTTAGTCTGGGACTGGATCCATTGGAAACCGTATTTGCTGGTGTCGAAGGTGGACATGACAAGTTCGGCCGCTGGAAGCAATCCTATGACCTGCGCCATAACCTGGATGAGAACGGTCAACCCATGAACAGCATCGCGACATTGGGTGCCGACTTCACCCACAACGCCCTGGATGAAGAGATGGGCGACGGCAGCACCAATCACAGAGCTGAGGATGAGTACCAGTGGATGACCTTTGTGCGCGATCGTGCGTGGTGGTCTGGTCCAAATCAAGATCCGACAGATGCACGTCGTAATGCGTCTGCCGATCTGTCGGATGTGTATGCTTCCGGTGCAAATTGGGATGGAATCGCTGCGTATCTGACCGAACGCTCCGTTATCAACGGCTCTAATTTTGCGACCAGCTTCAATACGGGCCACGGTCTGAAATATTATGAAGACGGCGCTGTCTCGAACGATAAAGAATGGTCGAACATCAACATTCAGGATATCCCTGTCACTTGGCAATGGTGGATGGATAGTAAAGGTGACAAGCTCAGTGTTGATTTTGACTATGGTCCCTCTTATGAGAAAGGCGCAAGGTACAACTATGACTCCATTGGCGCGTTTAATGGCGGCAGCTCTCTCGTGGTGAACGGCACACTGAACGCGGAGAACTTCCTGCGCCTGTACAAGACCGACCTGTCCGTCAACGGACAATCGAAACTGGAACTGACGTATAACAAACCGTCGACTAGTGACGCTTCCTCCCTGCATGTTGGGTTGATCTTCGAAGATGATCCATCCAACGTGGTCAACGTAAATGTGCCTAATGCAGGCCAGCATACAGAAGGCTGGAAGACAACTTCGCTGGATTTGAGTGCCTATCAAGGCAAAACCATTGCCGCTATGGGATTATCTTTTGACCCGAATGGCAAAGCAATTGAGAATTACCAGATGAACATTGGCGAGATCCGCATTTCCGACGGTTCAGCGGCTGTACCGGATGCACCGACCGGATTCCATATTGCCAAAGCACTGACCAACACCGACGAACTGGTTGTTGCATGGGACATGAAGGACTATTCAGAGGTCAAGCAATACAATTTATATGAAAATGGCGCCTATGTAGGCGGCGTGTATGATTCCACTTTTTATATCAAATCGCTAAAACAGCCGTCTGGTGAACTGTCTATACGTGCGGTGGGTGCAGATGGTACCGAGAGTGAAGCAACCGTCCTGCCTTACGATCTGAATGCAGCCGTTCAGAATATGGATGTGAAATTCAAAAAGAATGGCGATGCCATCGTAAGCTGGAAAAACCCGAAAAAAGCAAAAGATTCGGGCAAAGACAAAGATAAGAATACCGGTAAAGACAAGGATAAAAATAAAGACAAAGGTAAAGGCAATGAGTCTATTCAACTCACACTACAAGCCGAATACACAAAAGAACCTTTCACCAAGTCACTTCAGGTTAAAAAAGGAAAACAGTCTGCCGTCTTGACCGGACTTCCGACCAACGGTGAGCATTACGTGCTGAACATCGCCATTGGCGGGCAGAACCCGGTAACCCATACCGGACAGCTGGCAGATCTTCAGATTACACCATACGCCAAGGAAAAGGTCACGGTAAAAGATGGAAAGTACACATTAGCCCTCCCGGATCTGGAGGACTGGTATAAGATCTATGTATATGAAAATGGGGTGGCACGCGAGTTCGGAGTCACTTACGTATCGCAAAAATTCCCGTATATCATTCGGGGAAGAACAAAGCTGAGTGAACTGACCTTCACGCCATCATCCAGCAACAGCTCTTTGAAGCTGGTTATTGAGGATTATGCGGGCAATCAGGCCGCTACGATTTTGAGGTAACACTACAAGGTATTTTCGCGCCCGCCTGCATAACAAAAAAGAAACGTACAGCCCTTCACTTCCCAAAGGAAGTTGAAGGGCTGTATTGGTTGATCTCGAGTATGTTAGCGACTGAGATTTAACGCATGAGTTTACCAAAGTTGCCGTAACCTACATTCTAGCTTAATTGGCATCATCATTCTCGTCCCGAAATGTATACAAAAAGATCGTTCGGATTTTTGCAACGATCCGTATTGTCAGTCCGCTAGTTGAAATCAGCAGCTAATCACTTTGATGCCATTTTAAGTTTTGTTCAACTAACGTTCCCCGTAACAATAAACTCTATCGCAAAGGATCAAAACATACAGACAGCCAATTAGATCCCCCCCATCTCTCAAGATGGCTGCCTACTCCGAGAGGGACAAGAAACTTTCTTACTTTGTTTCTTAATTTCTTGATTGCTCGATAATCTAGATGATCATAGTGATCGTGTGATATAAGTACAGCATCAATTTCTGGAAGTTCCTCAATTCCGATTGGCATTTGTTCACTATAACGCCTGCCACCAAATCTAAAGGGAGAGGTATAGTCCGTAAATACCGGGTCTAACAATAATAATTTGCCATCCAGTTGGATTAATGAGGTAGAGTGTCCGAACCATGTAAACGATGCATTATCCATGCTTCTTGAGAAAAAAGATTTTGTTATCCTTTGAACTTGAAGCGGTTCTTTAGGTCGCGCATTAGGATTTCCCTTCGCGATTTCACAAAGTAGTGGTAGTAACACCTTCAGTCTATAGTCGACACGCGATTCAATAGGATATTTAAACTTCCCTTTTACGAAGTTCTTGGATTGTTGGAATTGGCTTTTCTTCTTTCTGGTCGGTCTTGCTCCAAAAACGGGCAAAGAGTTCATAAGAACAATACTTAGAAATGTCAAAATTAGAATAACGAAAACTAACGTTCCGTTTAAGACAACCCCATTATCGCCCAACGTTAACGATCTTCCTGACCCAGGTTGGCTCATTCGTCGCCGCCCTTACGAGGCAGTCGGCGCAGTCAGCGAAGGAAAGTGGCCGGAGCGGAGAAATGCGGATCGAGGGGCCTGCCGTATATTTCGAAGTGGCGGCTACGTCGCTAAGAGCTGGCGGTCGTACAATGATCCAATCTAATTCGCTCCGTTGTACTGCACGCTCGGCAATGGCCTTGTCCTCAACCGCCTTCGTGAAAATACGACCCGAAATATTTATGGCTAAACGATTTAGTGCTGAAAGTTCTTTTCCATCGCTCAGACCAATGCCGCTCTGCATGACGAAGTGCTTAACTCCGGCGCTCTGACAGGCTGCCAGGATGTTTGTAATGCCCACCGACATGATGGTTCCTGGCGAAAAGTTTTTGCGGATGTTCGAGATCCCCTCCGATATGACGGTACCCTGCGAAAAGTGTCCGGTAGGACCTATGCAACTAATTACCACATCTGTATCGGCCAAGGCTTTGGCAATGCTCGGCATATCAAGTACATCTCCCTGTCGGACGCTGAGGCGCGCTGTGGGGGCGATGACTTCCGGCCGGCGAGCCACGGCTACAACCTCGTGCCCCAAATCAAGTGCTCGCTCTATCACTTTCCTGCCAGTCGCACCCGTCGCTCCTATTACCGTTATCTTCATTAAGTAGTTCCCCCTTTGAATATGATAATTATTACTTCTATTCATAGCTGCTTTACTAGACAGCACCAGTGGCTGCCAAAGCTTTGACGCAGCTTGCTAACCGCGAAGAAAATCGGCTCTCTACTGGTTAATATCCACAGAAAAATGCACATTGGAGTATTAAGTAACAACTGTGTATAATTATAAACAAAAAAATAATGCGTCAGCAATTACCAAATAACCGTAATTCGTGCATTTATTCACAAATCATTTGAAGTTGTGTAATTTATTTCAGAAAGCATGGTGACTCATAGTGTCTAAGGTGGATAGAAGAATAATCAAATCTCAAGAAGCGATAAAAAAAGCTCTGATTGAACTGATGATTGAAAAAAAAATCGACCAAATTACTATACAAGAAATTTCCGATAGGGCAAATGTTAGCCGAAGAACCATCTATCTTCACTACATAGATAAATTTGATCTTCTAGATAAGCTAATGGAAGAACATATTAACGAACTACGGAAACTCTGTGAATTAGCAGCTAATAATACCGTTTTTTATGATGCGGTATTGTTATGGTTCGAGTACTTTGAGAGTCATTATTTATTCTTTTCAACGATGTTGGCGAATCAAGGAGGTCCTTTTTTTCACAGTCGGTTCCTTGAGTTTGTCCTCCAAGAGTTAAAGAATGTAGAAAACATAACCGAAGGAGATTCTCAAGGATTAAGTGACGGTGACGCTGAAGATGTGATTATTCAATTTTTTGGAGCTGCTATCGTAGGGGTAGTGGAATGGTGGTTCAAGAATGGAAAGCCCTCCCCCCCTCACTATATGGCACAACGAGTGGGGGCATTGTTAGAAAGGAATTTATAATCGATCTTGAATCAACACACTTTATTTCGCTATCCTGCCCGTTAGTTGAATAAAAGCAGCCGATCACATGGATCAGTTGCTTTCTTAGTTAAATTGAGCTATCGTTTCTTCGTTAGTTCAATATCCTTTACTGCTAGGATGTCAGCAATCACTTCATTTTTTCAAAAGGAAACCGAAGTAGAAATTTATTGAAATAATATGCAGAGGATTTCCTAATTGTTGATAGCTTCATCGGCCGAGCTGAGATAATTGCAGAACGAAAAACCGGATGCTCGTTGTTAAAAACATTTGGCACGAGAACGATATAAAGCTAACAAAGAAATTGCGAACAGCTTTGAAGTTTTATGCCGGTTTAGGCGAGCTCGGTACTTGACATATGTAATGCATAGCCCTAAAATGAGCTAAGTCAGTCGATTATGGACTCGATGAGTCGATAATAGGAGCGCAAATGAATTATTCTTAACTCGACTTTGTATGAATGCAAGCTGAATCACGCACCTTTTTTTACCTCTATTATAGATATAAAATATCTATAATATCTTATTATTAATCTAAGTATAGGAAGCAGTGACAGATCGTATTACTTTACTTTTAAGAACTTAGATTAGGGAGATGACGAACGATGAAAATATTTATGACAGGCGTTACCGGATATATAGGAAGTTCTGTGGCTAAAGTATTGCTCGATGCAGGGCATTCTATCTATGGTCTGACCCGGAACACCAGCCAAATAAACGAGTTGAAAGAGCTTGGAGTGGAGCCTGTCGTGGGCACACTTGGAGATACGGAAATACTGGCTGATTACGCAAAACGGAGCGATGGAGTGATTCATACAGCTGACGTTGCTCACCGCAAGGCTATTGAGACGTTTATTAGCGCTTTGCGCGGTACAGGAAAGCCATTAATTCACACATCCGGTTCAGGCAACGTTGGGGATGATGCCAAAGGCGAATTCCAGAGCGAGCAAATCTATAACGAAGAAACACCTGTAACAAGGGACTTGGAATCGATTCGAGTCAATGAGCTGGTGCGTAAAGCAGGGGTCGATCAAGGAGTGCGAGGTATTGTCATCGTACCTTCGATGGTATATGGAACGTCTCTCGGACTTCCAAGAGACAGCATTCAGCTTCCAATGATTGTACAGAAATCGAAAGAAATGAAGGCCGGAGTATATATTGGCAAAGGTCTGAACAGATGGTCGAATGTCCATATTCGTGACTTGGCCCAATTGTATCTTCTTGCGCTAGACAAAGCGCCCTCCTCCTCTTACTTTTTCGCAGAAAATGGCGAGGAATCGTTCTGTGATCTAAGCCGTTACGTGAGTGAGGCGCTTGGATATGAGGGACGCACGGTGAGCTGGTCTCTGGAAGAAGCGGTTGCTGAATTTGGCCTTCTGGCTCAATATACACTTGCGACGAATTGCCGAATTCGCTCTGTGCATGCTCGAAACTTGCTTGGCTGGAAGCCTGAAGCCGAATCCGTGCAAACTTGGCTTGCCATGGGTATTAACAACGCTTTCAGTCAATAAAAATTACACCTCTTATTCGCAAGATGGCATTGAGTTAACCTGCCCGTTAGCTTAATGAGGAGCTCATCATCCTAATATCATATTGTTCCTGTTCTCTACTTTCTATAAAGGTATACAAAAAAGGAGCGTCACCATTTCTGCAACGCTCCTATTGTCCGTCCGCTAGTTGAAAACAGCAGATGATCACTTTGATACCCTGCCGACTATAGGTCCTAGGAATGTTAAGATTGCATCTGTTTACAAACAGTATTCCACTCATAGAGAGGTTGCTGTAAGTCATGATTTTATACATCAAAAGGAATTACTTATGTAAGGTCCCCAGCCACTCACCCTAATTAGAACGTCTCAACCAACTTCTGAATCTTTGAGTGGGAAATTAAATATACTGGTCCCATTATTTCTATTTTGCCGTCCTCGACACGTATAGCGCTCTCCTGTTCTGCCGCATAAATATCAATTTCTTCAGACAAGGGGAACAGGTAGCCTTGAACAAACGTTGCGTAATCGCGTTGAGAATGAGATTCGTAGGCAAAATGATCAAAGCCAATACCATCATAAATAGTACTTGTTTCAACTTCATCCGTGTTATTCAAGCTTAACCATTTTGCAGCCATGTTTAACGCACCGGCGCTGGCACCCATTATAATGGCATTGCTATTCTTAATAACATCCGATAATTCATATTCCACCAAAAAATCGTTCTGCAAAACAGGATATCCACCACATAAAAAAATGACAGAAGCGTTCTGAATGAATCGCTGAGCATCTTCTTTCTGCATACGGTAATCGATGAAATGATATTCATTAAAAATAATGTTAGCCTGATTCAACCATGTCCATTCAGAAATATCATCAAAGTTAACTTGCTCATCTGTATAACCAGACGGATCAGCACTAATCATAACAAGCGATTTTCTGTCTTGTATATCCTCCTGCAAACAATGGACCAGCTTCTCAGGAAAAAAATGATTAAACCAACTGAAATAGTAGTGAGTTTTCAAACTTAATTACCTCCATATGTATTATTTACATTCATCCATAGGATTCATAAACAACCTCTTTTTATATGCATTATACAAAATAATCCAATTAATTGATAGTACATTTAACATAACTATAACCCCGTTAAAAAAAGCCCGGTTCTTCCCCCGGG
This sequence comes from Paenibacillus sp. FSL R5-0701, assembly GCF_037973995.1. NCBI lineage: Bacteria > Bacillati > Bacillota > Bacilli > Caryophanales > Paenibacillaceae > Paenibacillus > Paenibacillus sp. FSL R5-0701. The sequence continues at coordinate 5,722,139 of NZ_CP150230.1, forward strand.
CAACATACATTTTTGTATGGGTTACTTACTTATAAACTCTACCATCTTCTGATGCAATTCCTTCTCGGAACATTGAAAGATACCATTAAAATCCTCAGGGTTACGGATCAATGTGTTTAACTGGTCTATTCCATATTGTTGAACAACAAACTCCACAAATAGGAACGAAAACTGAAAACCTTTCATCGTTTCGAAATCCCAGGTATCATTATCTAATTGTTCGAACGTTGGGATCTCTAAATTGTGAATAGCCTCTTCTGTTGTACCTTCAATATAGTCCTGAGTCATCAGCTTGGCTTCATATCCACCAATTCCTTGCCTTATCCATTTCGGAGCCTTCGGATTGATTTCACTTATTAGCCACATGGTGAACAAGTGAACCGTACCTTTAAGAATCGATTGATAGGTATGCTCCGGTCCTGGATTTAATGGAGATACAATTTTAAGAATACTCCCTTCATAGGTACCCATGAACCAATTCGGAGCATCTGCTTCTCCGACCGCTTGGTGAAACGATGGCATATCAGGATATACTTCAATCGTTACTTTTCGCGATGGATGATAATTGTACTTTAACGAGATTCGTTCAATATGATCACTTAGTTCATTGAACAAATCATGGTGTACTTTATTAGGCGTATTGTTCAATCCCTCGTTTTTACCCTTATTAACAATTGAAATCAAATCTTGAATAGACATGATCGTAACGCCTCCCCATTCTTTCAGTTCCTTTTTAAGTTTTTCCAAAGCTCTATAGAGTCTGTTCTTTACTGCACTCTCACGCATCCCTACAATCTTAGAAATTTCAAGCAATGTGCAGTCCACAAAAAAGCGTAATGCAATGATTTCCTGGTCGGTTTCATTTAACTTTTTCAGCGCAACTCCGATATCAATTCGAAAATCAACATACTTCGTAAATTCTAGGGAGATCGACTGTGATTCATATCCCGTAAAATCAAACGGCGTTTCTTTTTTTCGCGATAATCTTCTATATTCGTTTTTCACTGTATTCTGAGCAATCTTGAATATCCATGTAAATAAATTTGATTTCCCTTGGAATCGGTGAAGATTCTCGACTGCTTTTAAAAACACCTGTTGAGTCAAATCATCTGCAACCATCGGGTTCAATTTCAGGGAAAAGTAGTTGCAAATTCTTTGACGATACAGCTCATAAGTGTTTTCAAAGTTAGTGATACTTTCCTGTTTATCCGGATAAACAGGTTTTGTGTCATGAGCTCCTGACATGGTAAGAACCTCCTCTTGATTTACAATGAATTAGACACCAGAGAGAGTCAGAAGGCCACATAAATATAAAATAAATATGTATTCAATCTTTCAGGTTTGTTACTTACAGGACTAATCACCCTTTTTTGAAATCTCACTTCATATCATCTCTATGATTTCATATCTTTACAAATTTATAATGATAAGCAAAGATTGGAGTAGTTCTGGAGGGAATCACATCATGTAACGACTTCCCAAAATGAAGGAGAGATAGTAATGAAATACACCAATGTTTTATTATCAAGCGTCATTGTTTTAGGTAGCTTAGGCACGTTATCAACAGCATCATCTTCGTTTCATACTTCTGATAAAGTAGCACACATTGCTGTTGACTCAACATCTGTGAACTCTTCGACATACCAGAGTATACCTAAGTTAAAAAAAACGACCGGCTCAAATAAAATTGTCTGGAAAGGTGACAACATCACGATAACCGCGAACATCTTAAAGCTAGATGCTGCTGCCGATTTTGAGCAGAACATCATTGACACCATTGTAGTTACTCATGATAAAGAAAAGTACACCCTACAAACAGGAGATTTTGAGGTTAAATTATTGGATATCACTAGTGTTGTTAAATCTCCATCTAATCAATGGATTGCTATCCAAGTAGAAAAAAGTGCTGGTAGCAACCTCATTCTCATGAACCTTAAAACAGGAAAGTACACGATTATTAACGAACGTCTTGAAAAAGCAGGTAAACAAAATGTAGAAACCATTTCATCATATAATTGGTCACCAAAAGAAGACATCATTGCATTTTCTTATGGAAATACGGAGAAAAGCACGTTAGCAATATACGACACTAAGAAAGACAGTGTTGTTTATCTCCCTCGGGCAACCAACTATATTAGCACCGGTTTAGTTTTATGGCATAAGAACGGAAAAATTATGGATTACATTAGTGAGTATCCTTCAGATCAATGGATTCTTTGCAGATACGATACAGGAAGCAAAAAAGTTAAGCCTGTAAAAAGAATCACAAAAAAGGAATTTCAGCAGTGGTTTAAATTAGATAAATATCCTACGAGCTAAAAAAAATGATTGGACGGAAAATACATTTCTTTCGTTCAACTTATATAACAAAAAGGCGAGTCTCCATTAATCGGGGACTCGCTTTTTTGTCTTTATTATTAAATTTAAGAAGTGCCTTTTTGCTTACTCGCCTGCATCTGCTGGGCAAATCGCATCATCTCTTCGAACTCTTCCTCGGATACGGCATCCCCATCGGTGCTTATGTCTTGTACAATTGGAATTTCGGGTTTGGCTTTGGTTCCTTTGCCGTATGTACGGGTACGGGTTCCAGCTGCACCAGCAGCCTGTTTGCCTTTGACCTTGGCCTGATCACGAATATATTGCACAGCTTTCTCATATGAGTTTACCTGCTTAAGCAACATGTTGGAGGCTATGGCCTCAACGAAGTTACGGTTAATCCGCTGCTCTCCGCCGGATACAAGTAATGCCATCAAATAATGAATCAGTACATTGATGACTTCGCCAGGTAACTTGTAGCTGAGATCAATTTTCTCAAATATATCGATCAGATTGTCCGGTACTGCGCCCGGGAAAAATGTCTGCAACAGACGTGTGTATGGCTCATTGCGCAGCATCATATTATATTGATGAATATCACACTTGGTCATAAATTGTGGAGGCACTTCGACGTAATATTCCATCTGCACTCCATGCTCCACAGGTGGTTCACCGGAGTCTTCTTTCCGTTCAGGCTCCTCCATATGCTGTCTCAGTGCCACGACCTTGGCTGCCTGTACAGTCTGTTGCTCATGGCGCTTCTTCGTCTGTCTGAACTGCATACTCGCCTTATGCTGAAGATCATCCAGAATCAGCTGGCCCTGTGGACTGAAAATATCATCTTCATCCAGCAGACGGCATACATCCTGCACACTGAGATTAAACTTGTTCACGACATAATTTACAATGCCTAGTTGTTCATGATCAAATCGCAATTGTTCTACATGACGACGATTGACCGACTCCCGCGGGAAACGCAAAATAATGTCGGCATAGTTCAAACTGTTTTCTTCCGCTGCATCATTCGTGCCTGTCCGTTGGGCCGTAGTTGATACTTCCGACAAAGCCTGCTCCAACTCGTAATCAATCACGTGGGTATTCAATTCAAATATATCGTAAAAGGGAACGGAAATATTCTCTTTATTGGCTGCCGGATAAGGCGCGTCCCCATTTTCCACTGCCGAGAAACCCGAACGCAGGGAAAGGACGGCGAATTTACCTATCTTGTCACGAAGCAGCAGTGTCAAATGCTGTGTCCGGAAAAACTCTGCCGGAGAGAGCGGCGGTTGCAGCTCATATTCGTAGATGTAATCATCATTTTCCGGTATATATAGGCGTGATGTCTGAAGTAGCCCCACTGCCTCAAGCTTGGATGTCTGCTCTAACAAATATTTGCGCCCTTTCTCACTTGGCTCCAAGCCAAGCGTCATGAACAGCCTCCGTTGCTGTTCAAGCGGCGAATAACCGACCTGTTCACCGGGAAGATGCTGAAACAACAGCCGATACAAGCCAACCGCAAAAGCACCTACCATGGGCTGATATGCTCCTGTAAGCATACGGTCATCCAGGGCGCTAAGTCCAAACTCCCTGTATACGCAGTAGCGATGATGTTCAGTATAATGGTGCAGATTCTTCATGCGCATAGCCTGATCTCCTTCTCCCCAAAAGTATGTTTATCTATTCTATCATAAATGTCTGATCATCAAATGCTCAAAAACAGGTAAAAAGATGGCCTGTTCTCGCTCCGTTTCGTCCTAGGTCGACATCATTCACGTTTTCGCCGAATTTAGCAAATTTCTAAAATAAAAATGTCGAGAGCCGCTAGAATACTATAAAAGCTGTAGCCGCAGAATACAAGGGAATATCTAAAGAGAATGTTCTCCAGATGTATATGAAGTACAAGTCTACAATAATCCTTCTAATAAAAATGAACAGCAAAAAAGCCTTCCCTTTGTACTCGTAAGCGTTTACGACAAAGACAAGACTTTTCACGCGATTACAGTGGCATGTGTTACCTCTTTCCATCAATCTAAAACATTCTGTACCCACCCAAACGTAACTTCTGAATCGTCCAGCCACTGATTACCGCACCAGCCAGTCCAGCGATGCCCGTCATATAGTCTACAATCTGGAAAGAACCCAGATGTGACATCAGAGATGACGACTGATCCCATAGAGAGTACACAACAATAGGTAGAATTACAATAATGAACAGATAGGAAGGAAACCAGGTTGTCTTCATCAGCATGTTCAGAATGAAACCGATACCAAACATCATAACGAAAAATAATACCATCAATACCAACACAGGTATAAATTGCATCGGACGACATTCACCTCTTCTTTCACACATTCAGGTTTCACTTCTGGATAGTAGTTAGTGTACCGCAAAAAATGTGGCGAAGCAACGAACTTTCTGGACAAATTTCCCTATATTTATACTCTGTTCATTTGCCCTTCTGCTTCATGTTGGGATACAATGTAAACGATAAAGCAATCACCCGTCCCTTATAGTGCGTGTTCAAAATCAAAAGCGGACTTTTTGAACAACCTCTTATAGGGATTTGGAAATATACCTTGCAGGAGGAACACAACCAATGAACGAAGCCGCATCAACACTGGAGGGCTGGTATGCCCTGCATGATTTTCGCTCGATTAACTGGGCCGCCTGGAAAGCAGCAGATGATGAAGAACGCGCTGTAGCACTGGACGAGCTTCAGGAATTCTGGAAAGAATGGAAAGAAGTCGAGGATTCATCCAAAGGAAGTACCGTTGTATATACGGTTGTAGGTCAAAAAGCAGACCTCGTCATGATGCACCTGCGTGAAACGCTGGAAGATCTGAAGGCTGTTGAGAACGCGTTTAACAAAACGATGTTTGCCCAATACACAACCAAATCGTATTCCTACGTCAGTGTAGTGGAGCTGAGCAACTATCTTGGCAAAGAAGGCGAAGACCCGATGCAAAATCCGGATATTATCGCCCGTCTGAAACCTGTTCTGCCACAACGACAATACATCTGCTTCTATCCGATGAACAAAAAACGTGAGCTGAATGACAACTGGTACATGCTTTCCATGGACGAGCGTCGCACCATGATGCGCAGTCACGGCATGATTGGCCGCAGCTATGCGGGTAAAGTGAAACAGATCATTACCGGCTCTGTCGGTTTCGACGACTGGGAATGGGGCGTTACGTTATTTGCGGATGATGCACTTCAGTTCAAGAAACTCGTCTATGAGATGCGTTTCGATGAAGTTAGCGCCCGTTATGGCGAATTCGGTTCGTTCTATGTGGGAAGTCTGTTGAACGAAGGAACACTGGAAGACATGCTTAAGCTGTAAAAATAGCACAAAGCACAATAAAGCACCGCGACATCTCCTATTAAGGATATTGTCTGCGGTGCTTTATTATCTATCAATATTCTACTACCTCAAGCTTGATTTAGATCTATATTGTTTGAACTATTTATTTACATAAAAACGGAAAGGACAGAAAAAACCTAAAAAAGTGAAGCTATAAGCTTTCTGAAAGAAAGCTACTTCGAAAGCATCCACTTCGCCTAAAAGCTTTCTGAAAGAAAGCTGCATCGGAAGCATACGCTATCACCGGATTTTCCCTTTAACAAAAGGGAATCAAAAAATCTGGGGATAACAGCGATTGGAAGGTTATGTCTCTAATCCTCGTCCTCTTCATCTACCGCTTTCAGCGACTCGAGGAACTCGGCTGTGGCCCGGTCACGGTCACGTCCCTTCTCTTTAAGCCGCTCAATCGCAGGCATAATGAGAATATCCACTTCTTTCTGCACAATGTAGGCCAGATCATATTGATCCTGTTCCTCCAGATAACCACCGACCTGCATCAGGGCGTTGTAACGATCCAGCTCTTCACGTGTTAATAGTCCCCGGACCTGAACACTGCAATGTCTCATCCAAAAAACCGCCCTTTCTTCAGGACTAACGGAATACCACCAATGATGAACAGATAACGCAGATCAACCAGCTTCTTCAACTGAGCTGCTTTCCAGCCTTTGTATTTCTTGCCGCCTACAACGGCAATAGCTTCACCTTTACCCAATGAGGCAACCGTGCCTTTGCTCGTAAATACAAAAGGTTGTTGCTGTTTCTTGCGAATGGATGCCACGACGTTCTTGGCGCAGTTCACACCCTGCTGCATCGCAATCTGGGCTGTTGGTGGATAAGGCCGTCCTTCAGCGTTGAAGACAAGTGAATTATCACCAATGACATAGACATGCTCATGCCCTGGAGCACGCAAGTAGTCGTCTACTTTCACACGTCCTCGCATCACTTCAAGACCTGCCTGTTCAAGCAGTGAGTTACCGCGAATACCGCCGGTCCATACGACTGTAGCCGCATCGAGTTTTTCACCCTCACCCACAATAACCCCGTCCGGGAGACATTGCTTGATTGGAACACCAATTTTGAAAGTAACGCCCTTCTTCTTGAGCACATTCATCGCATGTTCTACCAGTTCCGGATCAAATCCAGGCAAGGCCGAAGGCGCTGCCTCTACATTATAGATGTGCACATGTTTTGGATTCACGTCGAACTCCTTGCACAGCTGTGGAATACGATCTGCAAGTTCAGCTACGAATTCAACACCACTGAAACCCGCTCCACCTACGACAAACCGAATACGATTTCGTTTATTATCGTTTTTGTACATCGCAAATTGATATTCGATGTGTTCTCGAATCAGTCTGACCGAGTTAATGCTGCGGATTGTCATGGCGTGATCGAGCATCCCCGGAATACCGAAGGTCTCAGGCTCACCGCCTAGTCCAATAATCAGATAATCATAGGATAACGTACCATCCTCCAGAATAATCTTCCGATCCTGCAGACGAATCTCCTTCACGGAAGACTTGACCAGATCAATCTTGAACTCATCAATCAGCTTGGAAATGGGCACTCTTGCATGCTCAATGGTATCCGTGCCGGCTGCCGGCATATGTAGATGTGTAGTAATATAATGATAATCATGCCGGTTCACCAATGTGACATCGGCCTCGTTATAGTTCAATTCCTTCTGCAGCCGCTGGGCTGTCAGAATCCCGCCATAGCCCGCGCCGAGGATGACGATTTTGGGAATACTGCTCATGTCTATACCCCTTCCGGTTTCACTTGCATCAGCCCGATCTTGGGTGAGATGCAAAATGCACATACTTACAAATATTGATGAGGTCTTGCCCATTATGACGACAAATGTTAACTTCGCGAATTTATTTAAACGTTTGCATCAAAATTGATCCGTTTGTATGCAAGTTATCGTTTTAAGTTGTGAAATTAACCACAAGATTCTACAAAACACGGGATCTCTCTTCTTATTACATATTGACTCTAAATTAGACAAAAAAACACATAGTACAGGTCAAGGATATCTGTATTTCAAGTAAAGATCAAGGTTTTTTTTGTTATTTTTCATAACCTTTCATTTCCAATTTCATCCTATTCTCATCTGATCTTCATCAATTATTCTCTGATTCGTGATGTAGCTAACTTTGCAACCCTGAGTACACCGTTTATAATAGGAAAGACAGTTCAGCACCCATGCCGGTTACGATCCGTAGCCTGCACATTCTTTCTGTTAACTACCTATTAAAATATGAAAGGTGTTGTTGATTCTTGACTGCACAAAATTCCAGTCATGATATGACTGATTTACTTATTATCGGTGGAGGCCCTGCGGGTCTGTTCGCCGCGTTTTATGGTGGGATGCGTCAGGCATCCGTTACACTGGTTGAAAGCATGCCACAGCTTGGCGGACAACTTGCCGCTCTTTACCCGGAGAAATACATCTATGATGTAGCCGGATTCCCGAAAGTAACAGCTCAGGAACTGGTGAATAACCTCGTTGAGCAAATGAATCATTTTAACCCGAACATCCGCCTTGAAGAAAAGGTTGTATCGGTGGAGAAAAAGGATGAACAACATTTCATCGTGAAGACGGATGAGAATGAATATCATGCCAAAGCCGTCATTATTACAGCTGGTGTAGGTGCATTCGAACCACGTCGCCTGGAGCTTGAAGGTGCTGCCAAGTTCGAGAAGAGCAACCTGCACTACTTCATCAGTGATCTGAATGCCTTCGCTGGCAAAAAGGTACTGATCAGTGGCGGCGGTGACTCCGCGGTAGACTGGGCACTCATGCTGGAGCCTATCGCTGAGCAAGTGACGCTGATCCATCGCCGGGACAAGTTCCGTGCGCATGAGCACAGTGTCGAAAACCTGATGAATTCCAAGGTAAATGTCGTTACACCGACCGAAATCACGGAACTTCACGGAGATGACACGATTACCAAAGTAACCCTTTCCCATGTTAAAACCAAAGAAACTCAGGAAATCGAAGTAGATGATGTGATCGTTAACTTCGGATTTGTCTCTTCTCTCGGACCAATTGCCGAGTGGGGAATCGAAATTGATAGTAACTCCATCGTTGTTGATTCCCGCATGGAAACATCCATTCCAGGAATCTTCGCTGCCGGTGATATCACAACATACCCGGGTAAACTGAAACTGATCGCTGTCGGATTCGGCGAAGCTCCAACAGCTGTCAACAATGCGAAGGTATACTTCGATCCGGATGCCAAGTTGTCCCCAGGACACAGCAGTAACATGAAACGCTAGTTTTGCTGAAATAACATATATTGATACAAAAAAGGGTATCTTACTCCTGAGTGAATCCATATCAGGAGGGATACCCTTGTCTTATATATGCCCGCTGTGTAACGGTCTGGTTGTACCGGAGCAGGCTTGCCCCCACTGCCTTCAGGGACTGTTAGAATGCGGCAAATTGGATGATTACACCGGACCATACAGCCCCTACGTATTCCAACCTTCCTCTGACACGGCAGACGAAGTCGAAAACGTTTGCAATCATGTGATGTACTGTCACCATTGTCAGACGAGCACGCCATGGCCTGTCTCACTATGGGACTTGTCCGGAAACCTGTAACATTGCCTGCAATGAGGATCTCTAGTGAAGAATGGCAGATACGTCGGTACCCAGTTTGCGCTTATGGATTTCTGCCAACAGCAGTGCGATGAAATCTCGTTCGAGATTCAACTCAATCGCTTTATGGTAGGAATCCAACAACATCTCATCGGATAACATAGCCATTTCCCGCCACAACCTTTCCTTTTTTTTCCTCAAAACTATCATATCAGAGATTCATATAGAGAACAAGCGTTCTTGTTATCCACAACGATATGTGGAAATCCTGTGCATAGTTTGTTGATAAATGGAAAATATATAGAGTAATCAACGTGTATAGTGTGGACAATATTTATGCACAGGAAGTTTGTACTACTGTCAGAACGTTTATCAGCGTATTTTTTTTGGAATAAATTCATAGTTTCAAGACTTGTTGCGAGTAAATTACCCGGTAATGTAAAATTTCAAACGGTTTTCATAACGTTTTCTTCTATATATTATCGGTTTTTCTTGGATTTTCTTGAGCTTTCCCATTCATTTTCTATTGGGGTCTGGTATTTACTTCCAAAATCCAGATCTTGCCTGAATAATCCAGTCCATAATCAAATCCAAGCTGACCTACACCAGGGAACTGACTTTCCATAATGTACGTACATGTCAGTGTAAGTGAACGCATCTCCCGGCGTTTGTGCCGACCGGATATATGTGGCAGGGATAAACCAAGAGCTCGCCTTCCTGATAACATGGTGCCACCCTTGCTCAGATTCGTCACACAGAGCCCGGGACGAGCGAGTCGTCCTACTAAAGAACGGAATACCCAGCCTCGTTCGGTTTTGACTACTTTGACTCTGTAATCAACAGGTCTCCCTTGAATCGTTGCCAGATGAATGCCTTGCTGGATCAAGTACCTGCGTCTAGCCTTTACACGCACCAGAGAGCGATACATCTGACTGAAACTGGCGAAAGAACGGGTCGTTTTCATATGGGTGTATCGATAAGCCCCACCGCTCGCCGATACCCGGATGACACCGTAACCTCCACCACCGACAATAGGTTTGACATACACCATTCCATAACGACTGAGCATTTGCAGCAGATTACCCGGGTTGAATGCCTTGGTCTGTGGGATATGGACAGCAGCTATCGGGTATTTCATCAGAGCCGCTGTCTTCCGCCATTTGCTTGCAAGTTGTCTCGACATGGGTTGATCTCCTTCCTTGAAACCATAGTCCTTCCTTATACATACTCAACAGAAGCCTTGCTTTCTTGGATGTCTGTCCACGGCAAAGGCCCCTTTTCCATGTAACCTGTCCCAGGGGTGATGGCGGAAACGGGAACAAGCGCCCGGTTTGCTTTTCAAACAAGTCAATCTGTCGTATGCTACTAAGGAATGGCTTGGAAGGGCTTAAATATGAGGATCTAAGGAGCGTTAAGAACAAATGGAAGCATTTTTCAAATCACTTTATGGCGTAGCCTATTTTGCAATGTCGATCGTTCTGGTAGCTGTTACGGTACTTCTCTTTGTCACAGGTATTCGACTGTTTATGCAAAAGCGTAATCGCGGCTTTGCCGTGAGTTGTCTTATATTTGCCTGTTTCATCGTCTTTATCATTGTTGTTATGTTAACTACGCCCTTCTCTGCCACACCGCCGGGTTCACCGGAAGCCATGGCTGCCCTTCTTCACTTTGGGTAGTTGAACTCTGTAGAAGGAGATGCTTATGACACGTACTAATGAAACCTTAGGAATTATTGATATCGGCTCGAACTCCATTCGTCTAGTTATATATGAACTGGATCAGGACGCAGCCTATCGCATCATTCATGAAGACAAATATGCCGCTCGTCTGAGCAGCGTTGTTGAGTCCGATGGAACCATTCTGCGCCATTCTCTGGATAAAGCCATTACCATCTTGCGTCAATTCAAAGCGACCTGTGAAGCGTATCAGACCAAACTGATTCGCGCAGCAGCTACCGCTGCCATTCGTAATGCAAGCAATGTTCTGGAGATTATTGAATGGCTGGAGACAGAGACGGGACTTACCATTGAATGTGTATCGGGAGATCGGGAGGCCTATTATGGGTTCCTTGGTGTCACTCAATCCATTGATCTGGCAGACGGTTACGTCGTGGATATTGGAGGTGGCAGCACAGAGATCACGGTCTTTCGGGATCGGAAAAGGTTACATAGCATCTCCCTCCCCATTGGTGCAGTGAATTCACATGCCCGTTACGGGGGCGAAGATCAGTGGACCGAGGTTAATGCACATGCATTATGCAACGAAGTCATTGAGGCTCTCCGTGGACAGGATTGGATTCGTGAGCATCCTGGTCTGCCACTCATCGGACTTGGCGGCACAATGCGTACACTCGCCAAAGTGGAACAAAAGCGTACCCAGTATTCTTTGCCTGTCAGCCATCATTATGAGATCAGTGAGGAAGCGATGGAGAACATCGCTCGCTCCTTGCCACATCTCACCTCAGCACAACGCAAAAAGGTACCTGGGCTCGCCAAAGATCGCGCAGACATCATTGTGCCTGGCGTACTGATCCTGCGAACAATCTTCCAGTTAATACAGGGAGATCGTTATGTGGTTAGTGGCGCGGGTCTACGAGACGGGTTATTGCGAGATTACATGGCTGGAGGTCAGCCGGTCGTTCCAGACGCGCTGAAGGACAGTATCCGCAACTTTATCCATTTTGGTCCGCCTATTCCAGAGAAACGTCTGCAACGGATTCATCAGGATATGGTCACCCTGTATACGGCATTACAAGGTACCCCTCCTGATCAAGCAGATGCCCGAATCCTGTATGCATCCTCCATGCTGCACATGGCAGGTAAGCAAATTAACTATTTCCGTTATACACAGCATTCGGCCTATTGGATTATGAATGCAAGCATCTATGGACTTTCTCATCGGGAGACCATTCTAAGTGCCAGTGCAGCTGATTATCATCCCAAAAAAAGAACGCCCCAGCTGCTGAATAAGCACCGGGACATTCTGAAAAACTCGGATGAGCGGCATGCTCATCGAATTGGCTCTCTGCTGCGCGTAGTCGAAGCCATTAATCGATCTGAGAGCATCGCTGCGATCAAAGCAACAAAAGAAAACGACTCGCTGCAGGTGCAATTCACCTGTACAGCTGAGCCGTTACTGGAACTTGATGGCCTGGAAGAGGCCGTCAAGGATCTGAAGGAAGCCTGGGGAGTTACGTTAACGCACTCCATTCAGCAGGCTTCCAAGGGATAATACCCATGGCCTCCGTCTGACTTCTCAGCGGGGGCTTTTCATTTTTTACAAATACATAATTGCCACCAGGCATAAGTTCTCTGGCTTTGACATTATCCATAAGCGACAGATTAAGAATATCCACCAGCATCTTTTTCAACTCTGGATCGAATACGGGACACATCAGTTCAATTCTTCGATTCAGGTTACGTGTCATCCAGTCTGCACTGGAGATGAATACATCGGGATTGCCGCTGTTTTCAAAATAAAACAACCGTGAATGCTCCAGAAAACGATCCACAATGCTAATGACCCGAATATTCTCACTGAGCCCCTCTACCCCCGGACGCAGACAACATACACCACGCACAATCAGATCAATCTGCACGCCAGCTTGAGAAGCCTCGTACAATTCATCAATCATTTCCTGATGGGATAAGGAGTTGATCTTGGCAATGATTCTGGAAGGTTTGCCTTTCAGCGCATGCTCTGTTTCTCTACGAATCAGTGCAAACAGCTCATCCTTCATACCATCTGGAGCTACGCGGAACGCCTGCAATGCCTTCGGACCGGAGTATCCGGTAATCTCATTGAACAATTCGGATGCATCTTCCCCAATAATCGGATTAGAGGTGAACAGTCCCACGTCCGTATACACTTTGGCTGTACTCTCATTATAGTTACCGGTTCCTACATGAACATAACGTCTCAGCCCCTGCTGTTCCCTGCGTACGACAAGTATGATTTTGGCATGGGTCTTGAGTCCAACCAGTCCATAAACCACGTGACAACCGGCTTTCTCCAGCTTACGGGCCCAAGCAATGTTGCGCTCTTCATCAAACCGGGCTTTCAGTTCAACCACCACCGTGACCTGCTTACCACTCTCAGCGGCAAGTGCAAGTGCCGGAATAAGACGTGAGTCGCCATTGACCCGATATAATGTCATCTTGATGGCCAGAACTCTTGGATCTTCCGAAGCCTCCAATATAAAATCAGTGACTGGTTCAAACGATTCGTACGGATGATGCACCAGTACATCTCGTTTGCGCAGCAGCTCAAAATGACTTTCTCTTGGCAGAAACTCAAGTGGGTAGACTGGCTTCACCGGACTGTATTTCAGATGTGAGAAACTTTCCAGACTGTCCACGAATCCCGCCAGAAAACTCAGATCAAGTGGTCCATCAATTTCATATACCGGGTCCTGAATATCAAATTCATCCTGCAATTCCAATAGAGCATCCGGACGAAAATCCTTACAGACTTCCAGTCGTACAGGAGCCCCGCGGCGTCTGCGGCGCAATTCTTTTTCAATAGCCTCAAGCAGATCTTCCGCTTCTTCTTCATTAATGAACAGATCCGCATTACGGGTGACTCGGAATTCCTGTGCAGCAAGTGAGATATATCCGCTGAAGAGCGTATGGATATGATGTTTGATAAGATCTTCAATCAGTATGAATGTTTTCTTTTTGCTATTCGCCCGAATGGGAGCCTGAACTACCCGCGGCAGATTGGAAGGTACCTGAACAATAGCCATAAACGGCTCGCCCTCTTGCTCCCCTTCCTTCTGTAACATCACGGACAGATAGACAGACTTGTTGTGTACCAGCGGGAACGGACGACTCTGGTCAATCGCCATCGGTGTGAGTACCGGAAAAATAATTTCATGAAAGTACTGGTCCATTGCGCGCTGCTGTGTCACATTAAGATCTGTATATTCCTGAATGTTCACGCCTTTCTTGGCGAGTATACGAATGAGTTCACGATACGTTTTATACTGTTCGGCGACCATGGTCCCGGTTCGTTTGATCAATCTGCGGTACAATCCCGAAGGCGTGTATCCTGTAAAATCTTTTTGCGTGAATCCGGCCTTGATCTTCTCTTTTGTCTCCGCCACCCTTACACTGACGAACTCGTCCAGATTACTAGCGACAATGCCGAGAAATCTCATGCGTTCCAGCAGAGGCGTTGTTGGATCCTGGGCCTCCTGAAGTACGCGCCGATTAAATTCAACCCAACTCAAATCACGATTAACGTAGTTACCTGTTTTGACGTCTCTATGCATGTATGGCCTCCGAATGTGTTGCATATCTATTCTTGGTTAGAAGTTCTCATATAATTGTACTATTCGTAATCAACATCAAGCGTCAGCGCAGTGTAAACGCTACGTAAAATTTATGTAAATGATACCTCATGGCCGCAACTTTTTCCATCCCTTTACAAAGGTCAATAGACAGAGTAAAGTGAAGTACAGTGTGATTTGGTCCGGTTGCTTGTTCTCATTCCAAATATAGTTGATTAAAGGAGTATATAATGAAATCCAACAAACCTAGAACATTACAAAAAAATATAGAGTTTTTCACGGCTGCACTATCCCAATGTATGGTAAGCGCGTGGCAGGAAGACCCGGCTGGTGTCTATTGCGAGGTCGGTTGTGGCATTGTGGAGCGGATCAGTGAAGACAGTGTGCGCATCCGAAACAATGACGGAACAAAGAGCCATTATGCACGAGATATCACGATGTTCCAAACTGAAAAATAATTTTGCTTAAATACGTAAAAAAGACTAGCTTTCCGAAACAAGGTGTTGTATACTCTTGCCACAAGGAAAGGAGGTGCGTCAACATTTCTAATGTCATGTTGAACGTGTCCCTTACCCGATCCACTAGCTCAAATTAAAAGAGTCTGGTGGAGGCGCGGGATACGGATCAATGTTTCAAAAAGCGCCACGGGTAGAAAAGCCGTCTTCGGACGGCTTTTTGTTTTCTCTTTTTCTGTAGAGAGGTTGAGAAAACACCCAAAATATTGGAAATGGACCCTTTAGTAGAGCAAACCAGGATGGCTATAATTAGGATGCAACTCAACCTAAATCCGAGGAGGCATCTTGTAATGTTCAAAAATGTAAGGGGTTTCAAGACATCCATCATGTTGGCTTTTGTTTTGTTATTCACCTCCATCATGTTGCCCGCAGGTCAGCATGCCAGCGCAGCACCAAGTTTCGCCAAAGGAGCCGACATCAGTTGGGTTCCCGGAATGGAAGCCCTGGGTTACAAATGGAAAGATAAAAACGGCGTACAGCGCGACATCATTGATATTTTGAAAAAAGACTATCAAATCAATTCCGTTCGCATTCGGGTATTCGTTAATCCTTCGAATGATTATGGGAACGGTTACATGAATAAGGATCGCGCGGCTGCACTCGCACAACGTGCCAAGAATGCTGGCATGAGTGTAATGCTTACCCTGCACTATAGCGATTCATGGGCAGACCCTGGTCAACAAACCAAACCAGCTGCCTGGAAAAACTACACGTTTCAACAGCTCATGGATGCGGTGTGGAACCACACACGTGATGTCATGACGGCGATGCAAAGCAAAGGCGTTACCCCGGACTGGGTACAGATCGGGAATGAAACAAGCAATGGTATGTTATGGGAAGATGGCAAAGCATCCACCAACATGAAAAACTATGCGTGGCTGGTGAACACAGGCCATAACGCAGTGAAGTCCCTGAGCAGCGGCACCAAAACCATTGTGCATCTGGCAGGTGGAGATGATAACGCCCTCTATGTATGGAATATTGGTGGTCTGATTAATAACGGAGCTAACTTTGACATGATTGCCATGTCCCTCTATCCTTCAGCTTCCGGCTGGAACACTGCTGTGACAAATACGGTAAACAACGCCAAGGATATGATTAACCGTTATGGTAAAGAGATCATCATCTCCGAAATTGGCATGGACAATAACCAGGCTGCAGCTGGTAAAAGTTTTGTTGCTGCGATGAAAAACCAAATCCGTAATCTGCCCAATGGCAAAGGTAAAGGTGTATTCTACTGGGAGCCTCAGGCTACACCAGGATACAACGGCGGCTACGGCAAAGGCGCATGGCAGTCCAATATGATGCCAACGGTGGTCATGGAAGGATTTATTGACTAGGTACGGTGGGTAGAAGTGAATTGGTGGGCAGCGTGGTGGGCGTTCCAGTGGCGGATCGTTCTTATGATCGCTGTTATCCCCAGATTTTTATGAATTCCCCTGATAAGGGGAAAATCCGGGGATAAAGGCGAACGCTCCGCTTCTTCAGAATCGATTCCGCCCCCTCCACTACGTTGCTGCTCCTTGAGATACTTCTAAAACCGTGTGTAGGCAAGTTATTAGGGTACCGAAAGGCGGAAGGCGCTGTTCCCGGTGGGAGTAGCGCCTTTTTTTACGTTGGATTGCGTTGAGGGGGTAGCGTGGTGGGCGTTCCGGTGGCGGATCGTTCTTATGATCGCTGTTATCCCCAGATTTTTATGAATTCCCCTGATAAGGGGAAAATCCGGGGATAAAGGCGACCGCTTCGCTTCTTCAGAATCGATTCCGCCCCCTCCACTACGTTGCTGCTCCTTGAGACACTTCTAAAACCGTGTGTAGGCAAGTTATTAGGGTAACGAAAGGCGGAAGGCGCTGTTCCCGGTGGGAGTAGCGCCTTTTTTTACGTTGGATTGCGTTGAGGGGGTAGCGTGGTGGGCGTTCCGGTGGCGGATCGTTCTTATGATCGCTGTTATCCCCAGATTTTTATGAATTCCCTTATTAGGGGAAAATCCGGGGATAAAGGCGAACGCTCCGCTTCTTCAGAATCGATTCCGCCCCCTCCACTACCTTGCTGCTCCTGATCGGGCACTCCTAAAGCGTGTCGCAATCAATCGAGGAGGGGGGCATCACTCGGGCTGGAGACTGATGTTCTTTTGGCTTACATATGAATATAATAAGTTTATTGAGATAACACATAGGATCAACTTCTAATTGGAGAGGAGGCATATGGATGAGCTTTTTAAAAGGGTTCGGTCAGTTAGCTGGGGAAGTTACCGGAAAAGTGTTGGGCGGCAGTGTGAGGGTTGTTGGTGAAATCGCGGGTAGCCCCTTTATCAAAGAAATCGGGAACGGCGTAGAAAAAGCTACGATTAATACAGGCAAAACCGTTGGACAACTGGCTAGCGGGACATATGATCTTGCCAGTGGTGCAATTCGAAAAGATGATACCGCCATAGACGCGGGGCTTGCCGATATTGGAGGTGCCGTAACCAATACTGCAAAAGGTGTAGCGATATCAGCCAAGTATGTATATAACAGCGGTAAAGATGTTGTTGTGGGCATGAAAGAGGAAGATAAGGACCGAGTGAAGCTTGGTGCCAAGAATCTTTTAGCTGCTGCTGCGGTAACAACACTTGCTGTCGGCGTCATTGATGCAGTTGATGGGGCTGAAGGTGTAGATACGTAGGATTTAGATTAGATCACCAATAACACAACAACTGAAGAAATACAGCCTAGCAGGGCAACCAAAATATGGAGACAACTAAATGAGATTTTTTCAAGTAAAATCCGTTGTCTCTTTTGAATTAAACACGAGTAGATAAACACTGTAACCACAACGGGCAGATATAAATGAAGATCCGGACCATCCGTGCTTGGTAATAGTTTATTAATATATCTACCTATCGTTTCGTTGACCATCATGAACCCATATATAATACCGATTATCGCTGAAACTGCAAACTGAAATAGTATCTGAACTACAGCATTCTTTACAAAGAATGGATCATGTTTGCGGTAACGGTCATTAACGATCATCTATCTGTCGCCTCCTCGTTTTTCGATTACTCTTTTTGGTTACTCTTTTTAGTTACTATTTTTAGTTACTATTTTTGATTACTACTCCTGTATTTTACCATAACGTTGATCAGCCTTCCTTTTTAGTTTTTATCGACCTATCGCTCCCCAACAAACAAAAAATTGCCCTCTCCACCTCATTGGCAGAAAGGGCATTTATAACGATTCAGATACCTCTGTTCAGCTTACCTTAGCGAGTCTCGTAGCACGTATCGATGCGGCAGCGTATACGATAAGCGCTGTCCAGATGAGTGTGAAACCAACAAGCAGAACTGGCGAGACCGTTTCCTTGAACACAAACACACTCAGGATCAGCATGATTGTCGGCCCAATATACTGTACGAAGCCTAGTGTGGACAACGACATCCGAGCAGCCGCCCTTGCAAAGAACAGCAGCGGCAGCGCCGTCACCACACCGGAAAGCAGCAGTTCGAAGAACATCGGCGCAGGTAACGTCCATGCCGTTGCTTTTCCTACTATGGCTAAGTAGATCCAGTAGCCCAGTGCGACGGGTAGAACTACAGCTGTCTCCGAAAATAAACCCACAGAAGCGTCTTGCTTAATCTTTTTCTTCGCCAGACCGTACAAGCCAAATGACACGGCCAGCGAGATCGCTACCCATGGGAAACGTCCGTAGTCGATGGCGATGATAAGCACCGCGACACCAGCGATGGCAATCGCGAGCCACTGTCCACGGTTTGGCTTTTCATGAAGAAAGACAACCGCCAGTAACACGTTCAGCAACGGGTTCAAATAATAGCCCAGACTTGTCTCAACGACATGACCGTTGTTAACGGCCCAAATGAAGATAAGCCAGTTAATAGCAATTAGCAGCCCACTCGCGGTAAGGGACAGCAGGGTCGAACGACTGGTCAGAATGCGCTTCATGTCACTCCAACGACGTTGGACGGCAACGAAAATCCCCATAAAGACAAATGACCAGACAACCCGGTGCGATAAAATCTCACCTGCCGGTACATTTTCAAACAACTTCCAATACAGCGGGAGAACTCCCCACATGATATACGCAATGATCGCGTTGATTAATCCACTATTCATAACTGTATCCCCTCTTATTGCTCTGATATCTCAACGGATTATACGCCTCGATCCTCGTTTAAGTAAAGGGGGTAATAGGTCATACAGGAATCCATGCCTAGTTCAAATGACTTTTTCTTTGAGCAAAATTCCCCGTTTAGCGCTACCAAATTATACTTTGCGTTTTTTCTTTCTTACTCTCATGAAGAAGATAAAGATCGCCGCAAATACGACTACACCTACGATAAACAAATCAATATCTTGCTCAAACATAAACCACATTTTGTGTTCTACGTTTACTTGTTGTTTTGGTGGAAAGCCTTCCCCGAATAGTTCAGTTGCTTGATTAATATTGTTCATTTCGATGGTTGAACTGCACGGACTACTACTTAATTCACCATCCACTTCGCTAAAGTATATTAAGTATTTGTTACCTTCCTTGAAATCAAATCCCCATGTGAAGTTAGTTGCAATAATTAGTTGAGAGTCAACTTCAGTATTCCAACTCCTCTCAACTTCCACTAAAATATATCTAATTTTCTCTTTGGTCCCTGTAAATCCCTCTTGCTTCAAGTCGACCTTTACTTGCTTTACTTCACCATAAACAGCTCCATCATATATTTCTAACTGTTCTTGGGGACCTCCCGATTCGGCACATGACAAGGCTTTAACATCTTGTACATCAGAAATAAAAAACACGGTAGAGATAAAAAAAATCAACATGATTATACGAAGCTTCAGTTTATCCACCTTCTTCTCATAACATTAATTCGTACATCTTTATTGACCTCTTTAACAGGAAAAATGTTGCATTTCCCCTGGCCGTTAGGTGAATGAACAACGAAGCAACCAATCGGACACAGTTGGTTGCTCCATTTGTCTTTATTAAGTTACCATTCAAGACTAATCTAAAAGAAATAAAACTAAGATATTTTTCTTACAGCAAACCATAGCTCAACAAAATTCAGTCCATCTTTACCACCAGTAATTTCAAATTCCATTCCGTCGACCTGTTCATATCCTGTAGTAGGAAGCCATTCAGAAAAGAATCGTCTATGTATGGTAGCATCACATTTGATCCTATTTTGGTTACTTTCACTTTCCTCCAACATGAAACACGCCAATTACGGTTTCACCATCTTTGTCATACAGTGGAATATCCCATCCGTCTGGTGATCTGCTGTTCTGTATCGCAATAGCTTCTTCAGGTGTTTTTGGTTGCTCGCCATCCATGTCTTTTTTCAGCAGATATCCTTCTGTACCATCCACACCAGTAGCCAAGATTAAATCAGGTTCCGTTTCTGGAGAAGTCGCATATGCGGCAGAACCATATGTCTGTCCATTCTTATTTTTCGGATAAAGAGAAGTAATGTGAAATTGATTCATCGTATTTTTAACGTTTGTATATTGGGATAACCCTGAACCACTCGATACACTAATCATTAAAACCACAAATATCAATAGTATGACTCCTTTAGAATACATCTTCACAACTGTTCACTCCCTTATACTTTTGAACTCGCAGAAATTCCAATGAAGAGAAGATGGTTTTCACCCAATCACATTTCCTTCCCATCTTTAGAATAATATAACATAGATTCAAAGGAGTAGTTGGAAGTTGAACGATACTCATCTAACCTGTCTAACGTTATTGCAGAGCATCCCTCTTCGATAACATAAAAAAAACGGACACTGATCTGTTGAGATCGGCGTCCGTTTGTATGTTCCATATTATAATCTAAAAGTGTTACTTCACTTCGCCAACAACGGTAAAGCGCTCGTTTTTGTGTTGTGGATTTTCGATCTCATCAACCAAAGCAATCGCATAGTCTGCATAGCTGATGTAGCTGTTGCCTTCGCTATTCACGAGAATAACGTCGTTGCCTGCTTGATATTGGCCGGTGCGTACGCCTTCTGGATTAAAGAATCCAGCCGGGCTCAAGAATGTCCATTGAATACCTGAAGATGCTTGCAGATCCTGCAAGTTTTGGCCTTGGTTCGTTGCAGTTGCTTTATAAGCATCAGGGAATCCTGGGGATTCAAAGACACGCAATGTTTTGGACTCGTCTGTGAACAAGCTTCCTGCTCCACCCACAACGATCAGACGAGTGTTTGGTGCATCCTTCAGGATGTTGATCAACGCTTGTCCTACTTCCACATGAAGGTTTTCTTTACCCGCTGGTGCACCAAATGCATTTACAACCACATCGAATGCTTTAACATCTTCTGCTGTAAGATCGAATACATCTTTCTCCAGCGTATTCAGGCTTTTATCTTCCAATTTGGATGCATTACGAACGATTGCCGTTACTTTATGCCCTCTGTCTGCCGCTTCTTTCAAAATCACACTTCCTGCTTTGCCTGTTGCACCAATGATTGCAATGTTCATCATGATCTCTCCTTTAAATTATCGATATTGTTTATGTTTGAACTTTATATTGTAACTATAGTTGTTACAACTAGGTTTGTCAACTCTTCTCGCTCAGACAGTATTCTTATTAAAGGATACCCACAAACTGAACTCAATCTTCTAATTTATAAAGATATGAATAAAATCACTTCGATATTTTTCCTGTTTTATCCATTTACAGACTATGAAAAAGAGCGTAGTTATAGAGTTTTCCACATACAACTATAAAAATGACATTTTAATCTGGAATAGATAACCTTAGATTATATGAAAAAAATGACACATATTTTACAATATTTTTCCATCATATATATGTTACATTATATATGTGGGATGGGATATAAAAGAAAAAAAGTAAATATAAGGAGGTTTAATTGATTTTATAATTTAAGTTTACTCTTTTGCATTTGTTTGTAATCAGAGATAACTCTATTTCATCTCACTCGGTGATTTTACTCATTTTAGCGAATTATAATCTATTCAAAAAAAAGGAGAGTTTAGCCATGTTAAAAAAATTCATCGCAACATCCGTAGTTGCATCGATGTTAATCCCTGTTTCTGGAGTCTTTGCTTCTGAAGATGTTAGTAATACAGTAATCCAACCTACACAGGCAACATCTATCACTCAAGAATTACCTAATTCAGATGTATCCATACTGGCTCTATCTTCATACTATAGAGTGAATGACTATTCTAATTTTAGAAAAACACCTTCACCAACTGGAGTAAATATTGGTTCGCATGTTTACGGAGATGTAGTTTATGGCGGAACGGAAAGTGTTGTTGCAGAAGGGATGACATACCTCTATGTCTATAGTTACAAATATCAAGCCTGGGGATGGATTCAGAATTATTATCTCGACAAAATCGTGCAGCCATAATTCAAATGAAGTTAATTAGCTAAAGAATATTTTGGAGAACAACATATTAACTAATGTAAAGTACTGATTGCAACTTACAACTTCAATCAGTACTTTTTTTGTTTCAGCGATACTTACATATTGTTATAGAAAACAGGACTGAAATTAGAAAAACCTTGAGTGGTTGTTTTAATCTATATCATTCGAATTTCTATGTACATTAGAAAAATAGTGGTGATTTCCGCCTCAGAGTGGAACCCTTCCTTTTTTCGGACCATAAAAGAAAGACCTCCACAACGTAATTAGTACGAGACTAATACGTCATAGAGGTCGTGATTCACAACCCTGAAATGGCATTTCAAGGATTGATAACGTTCATCTTCCCGGGTTGTTAACCTACCGAAATATCTGCGCAATTCACAATCTGCACTGGTAAGGCTACCGTTACATGCTTGCGTCCGTTATCCGTTACCGAATGCGCTCAAACCCGCGCCAGTTTAACAATCTTTATCAGGTACGCCCGCGTCTTCCTTCGTACGGAAAGAAGATCCACAACCACAAGTGGCTACCGCGTTCGGATTATGGATAGTGAAACCACCCGTCATACCGGACTCTTCAAAATCAATTTCAAGTCCATCCAGGTATTTCAGGTTTTCCTTCTCGACTACAACCTTCATGCTCTGAATATCCATATACAAGTCCTCATCGGACTCTTTATCGTCAAAGCCCATGGCGTACGAAAATCCGGTGCAACCGCCCGGTGCTACGCCAAGACGCAGGAACATACCAGGTGTCTCTTGCTGTGCAAGCATCTCTTTCAATCTGTCAGCAGCCGTTTCGCTGATGTTAATCATGCCAGGTCACTCTCCTTTTTCATATAAAATCATGTTCAAAAGGGCGCTTTTCAGTACCAAGAAGATGGGATGAAGATAGAAATGGAGTAGCGGAGCGTAGGCAAAACTACGTAGCAACGGACATTTCGGCTGAATCCCATATTCGACGCTGAGATGCCTCTAGGCATCCTTCGTAATCAAAAGCGTACTTTTTGAACAACCTTTCATTAACTCTTCTTTAAATTATACTCCACCCCGTCAAGGGTCTCAAGTCATGTTTGCCTCTTTCCGCGTTCCCCCTCTACTCCTTTTTCTTCCCAGTGTATTGAACCCCCGCGACACGAGGTTTATAATGAATAGGTGGTCGCACTGAAATGTCGATATTTTGTCATGACTTATTCAGGTGACGATCATATATAGAGTTGTAATTTTTTTCACATTTCGAGACTGTCCGCAGTCCCCAATGCATATAGAGTCACAGGACTCACTTTAATGAAAAAATTAGCTTTACGTACGCAGCACACGCTGCACCGGGTAAATAAGAGTTAGTCCATATAAGAAGGCGGCAGTTGACCGCATCTTTGCTATGTAGTTCTGTATACAGATCCTACACACAACTCAAATCCGGTTAAGAACAGGAGGAAACAGTATGTCTACATTGGTAACACCGTTCACAGACAAAAGAATGGCTGAAATCGTTGAGAAAGTGCAGAACGGCGTAAGGCTGAACGTAGAAGACGGCGTATATCTGTATGAAACAGATGATCTGCTGACTTTGGGCCAGCTGGCCAATGAGGCCAACTTGCGGAAAAATGGTAAGAAAGTATATTTCATCGAAAACATGAGTCTTTATTTTACGAACGTATGTGAAGCCCACTGCGCTTTTTGTAATTTCCGTAAAGACCAGGGTGAAGAAGGCTCCTATACATTATCTGGTCAGGAAATGATCGATTATGTAGAACAGCATATTCATCCGGGCGTGCGTGAGTTCCATATTGTAGGCGGACATAATAACCATGTTCCTTTTCAGTATTATGTCGATTCCCTGCGTGCTTTAAACGAGAAATATCCGGATGTTACGCTGAAAGCCTACACGGCAGCCGAGATTGATTTCTTCACCCGCATCAGCGGACTCAGTATTAAGGAAGTTCTGCAGGAGCTGCAAAAAGCAGGTCTGAAAACATTGACTGGTGGCGGCGCTGAGATTCTGTCGGATGAATATCGCAAAAAAATGCGTGTAGACAAAGCGAACGTCGATCGTTATCTTGAGGTGCACCGTACTGCTCATAACCTGGGCATGCGTACACATACTACGATGTTGTATGGATCGATTGAATCCTATGAGGACCGGGTCAACCATATGGTGCAGATCCGTGAATTGCAAGACGAGACCAACGGATTCATGGTCTTTATCCCGCTTTCCATGCAGCCAAAAAGTAAAAACGCGAGCATTATGCGTCGTAACTCGGCTTATGAGGATCTCAAAACAATTGCGATCAGCCGTCTGATGCTGGATAACATCGATCACATCAAAGCATACTTCATTAATATCGGTCCACAGCTAGCTCAAGTTGCCCTTGGATTCGGTGCTTCGGATGCACACGGCACAATCGTCCGCGAACGGATTAGTCATGCGGCAGGTGCACTCACTCCTGAAGGCCTTACACGTAAAGAGCTCATATGGCTCATTAAGGGTGCAGGACGTATTCCGGTAGAACGTGATACGTTCTACAATGAAATTCAAGTGTACGAATAGGATATAACTCCATCACAACCAATATTGCACCAGCACCACTCCAGAACGCAGCTTTCATTATAGGGAGACGTTTGAATTCGAGTGGTGCAAACTGCTGAATAATATCTTCAATTTTCAACGTCTACTTTTTAATTATTCAAAACCAAACAAAAGGAGCAGCTATGTTATTGCATAGCTGCTCCACAGTTTACAGCCCCATTTCAGTGGGACTGATGCAGAAAGGAAGCCGAGTCATGAAAAATTTCGTCATTCTTGGAGGCGGTTATGGCGGCCTCACCATCATCAAGGAACTTCTGGAGGGTAAAATTCCATCCGATACACAAATTATTTTGGTGGACCGCAGCCCCTTTCAGGGATTAAAGACCGAATATTACGCACTCGCAGCAGGAACCGTATCTGATTATGACCTGCGTATCCAATTTCCAGTGAGCGATAAAGTCACTTACCGTTATGGAGAAGTTACTTCGATTGACCTGGAACAGCGTCAGATTGAATTTGAAGGCCAAGACCCGCTCGTGTATGACAAACTTGTCATTGGACTTGGTTGTACGGACCGTTTCCACAATACACCAGGTGCCGAAGATTATAGCTGTACCATTCAGAGCTTTAGCAAAACACGCGAGACCTACCTTCGCCTTAATGAAGTCAAAGCCTATGGCAATGTGCATATCGTAGGCGGTGGACTAAGTGGTGTCGAGATGGCAGCCGAACTTCGTGAGAGCAGACCGGATCTAAACATCAGCATTTTGGATCGTGGTGAACGTGTATTATCCGCTTTCCCGCAACGTCTATCCGTGTATGTGCATGAATGGTTCAACGAACATCAGGTAGAGACACGCGGGCATATCGCCATTTCACGTGTTGAACCTAATGCTATCTATAACCGGGATGAACAGATTCTAACGGATGCTGTCGTGTGGACTGCAGGCATTCAGCCCGTAAAAGTGGTACAGGATCTGGACGTGACCAAAGACCCTCAAGGACGTGTCGTCCTGAATGAATACTACCAAATCCCGGAATATACCGATGTGTATGTCGTTGGTGACTGTGCCAGTGTACCTTATGCACCTAGCGGTCAAGCTGCGGAAGTACAGGGTGAGCAGATCGCCCATATTCAGCATGCCCTCTGGAAAGGCGAAAAGCCCAATCCACATCCACTCAAGCTTCGTGGCACACTGGGTGCACTCGGCAAGAAGTCTGGGTTTGGGCTGATGGGCAAAACGTCCATGATGGGACGTGTACCTCGTATTTTGAAAAGTGGTGTGCTCTGGATGTCCAAGCGCCATCTCGGTTAGTCGAGATCGAGCTCGTCCCAGACATCGGCTTCGGCAATTTTGGCCAGAATGGCGTTATATAGATCTTCCACTTTGTCCGTGATGACAACTTCACCATTCACCAGTGCAAATGGAGTCATGGAACATTGGCCGCAGTTGGTGAGGCAGCCGTATTCAATCACGTCATAGTCTGGATTTTCTTCCAGTTGATCCATGACTTCATCTGTGCCAAAATGCATATTATTGGCACAAAATTCAATAATCGGTCTCATTTAGGTTCACCTGCTTTGTTTGACCATTTTAATTTGTGGCCATTTGTAATATAATATAGGAAGGAAAGGAGTTGAACAATATGAGCGAAAACGCACAAAGCACCATGTATGATGAGGTATCTGATGTGCTTGATAAACTTCGTCCGTTCCTGCAGCGCGATGGCGGTGACGTGGAACTGGTCGACGTGGAGGACGGCATCATTAAGCTGAAACTGGTCGGTGCCTGCGGCAGTTGCCCAAGCTCCACCATTACCTTAAAAGCCGGGATTGAACGTGCCCTTCTCGAAGAAGTAGAGGGTGTACAAGAAGTCGTACAAGTATTCTAATCAATCCTTCACGAAATAAACCTCAAGAGCCTTTCGCTTCGCATGAAGCGGAGGGCTCTTTTTTTGTGTGCATATGCAGAGAGTCCATTTCATCTGTCCCTTTGACGGGTTTCCACGTACAATCCTTCAATTCACCTTTTAAGTATCCTCGCGCTGTATGGTTGGACGAATCGGATCAAGTCCTCCAGATACATCCATAATGTTGCCTGTTATAAAATCGGAATGATCAAGGCACAGATACGTAATCACTCGTGCAATATCTTCACCGCTGCCTGGTCGCCCTCTTGGCGTTTCGACATCGGTGATGCCTGCCATTTCATCAATCGTTTTCTCTTTGTTCGCACCACGAATGTCACCTGGACATACCATGTTAACCGTAATTCCATACGGGGCTTCTTCAACCGCGAGTGTCTTTGTAAAAGATACCAGACCCACCTTGGCAGCCGCATATACGGCGCGATGAGGCCAAGATCTTGCTTCTCCAGCATGACTGAAGCCAAAATGGATAATGCGTCCCCATTGCTTGCGTCTCATCTCTGGCAATACACGCTGATCCAGTAACATCGGTCCCAACAGATTTCCCTGCACAAGCATCTGGACCTCAGCTTCAGAATAATCCGCAAATAATCGTCGTTCACGGACAAATGGACCCGCGTTATTCACCAAAATATCAATGCTGCCCAGGTTGCCTTCCACCTGCTCAACCAATGAAGAGATATCTTCCACCTTGGATATATCAGCCTGGATGGCAATGCACCGCACACCCTTGGCTATAATCTGAGCCTTTAAAGCCTCAGCTTCTGTTCTGCTGTGTACATAGTTAAGGGCAATATGACACCCTTGATCTGCCAGACTGAGGGCCGTCATTTTACCAAGACCTTTGGCACTTCCCGTTATGAGGGCAATCTTTCCCTTCACGTTCATCCCCCTCTTCAAAGAGCAGTCACTATCCAGTATAAAAGATTTATCGTCCTCCTACAACTCACTTATCCACAAGGGATTATCCACCTTTAATTCCAAATATATCTTGATTGAAAACAAACACCTATGGTACTGTCGAGGATATAACCCGAAAGGACCTCTACATGAATATGAAGAACAAAAGATGGATAGCATTTCTTACACTTTTAATGTTGAGTTTATTCACAGTCTTTAGTGCCTTACAGGTATCAGCCGCAAATGAGACTGAACAAGCACCTGATGAGTATGATTGGATTACTGGACCAGCATCTGTCTCTCTGGACGGTAAGGCCACCCTGGAAGTCCCTGAGAGCCATTCCTATCTGGATAAGGCCAATACCCAACGCTCGATACTTAACAGTGATAGGAAGCCTAACGGGAATGAAATCGGAAGCCTAACCAGCAATAGTGAATTCGGCTCGTGGTATGTTGTGTTTGAGTACGTGAAAACAGGTCATATCCATGATGACGATCAGAATTTGAGTGCCGAAGAACTATTAAGCAGTTATATCCGAGGCACAGAAGAAGATAACAGAGAACTTGATCCTGAATATAGAACGTACATAACGGGGTGGGAAATCGAACCGGCATATGACAGTACCAAACATCAGTTGGTTTACTCCCTTGGTTTCAAGAATGCTGATCAGCAAGCCATGGTCAATTACAATGTAAAACTCCTGACGCGTGAAGGGTACATTACAGCCATTCTGGTTACAGATACGGCCAACTTTCAACAGAGCCGCCAGGCATTCGAGGAAACTGTCCTTAATCAAATTAGTATCAATGCAGGATATACCTACGAGGAGTACAATGCTTCGACTGACAAAACATCCACCATAGGGCTCAACAGTCTTCTGATGGGCGGGATCGGGTACACGGCTTCCCAGAAATTCAGTGCTCTTCTTTTGCTCAAAAAAGGATGGGCTTTGATCCTGGTTGTCCTTCTTGGGCTAATCGGTTGGATCAGATACAAGATCAAAAGCTCACACGCAGAAGAAGAGAAACTCTCTCCCTCCGAGAGGACGTACCTGCAAGAAGCAGATGAGCAGCAGTATGCTGATCAGAATGAATTATCCTATTACCGCCAATCTGGACATCACTCTAGCGCTGATAAACCGGAAAAACTCTGACTTAAGTTGATCCCCACGTCAGCACCCACTTAGGAAACATAAAATAAGCCGTATATCTCTTCTGGAGAGATATACGGCTTATTGTTAATAGCTTCACATCATATCATACATATTGTGAATTATTCAGTTGCAGGTTCAACTGCACCTTTATAACGTTCTTTGATGAATGTTTTCACTTCTTCGGAGTGCAAAGCAGCAGCCAGTTTTTGGATTGCATCTGCATCCTTGTTGTCCTCACGGGAAACGAGGATGTTTGCGTATGGGTTACCTTGCAGATCTTCGATCAGCAAAGCATCATTCGCCGGATTCAGGTTCGCTTCAAGCGCATAGTTAGCGTTGATGAATACCAGATCCGCTTCATCCAATTGACGAGGCATCATGGCTGCATCCAGCTCAATGATATCCAGGTTCTTCGGATTGGCTGTGATATCTTGAATCGTAGATGAAATATTTGTGTTGTCTTTCAGCGTAATAATACCTTCCTTCGCGAGCAGCAACAGTGCACGTCCACCATTGGATGGGTCATTTGGAATTGCTACTTTTGCTCCGTCAGCCAATTCATCCAAAGACTTAATCTTTTTGGAGTATCCACCAAAAGGTTCAACATGAACAGGCGTTACAGAAACGAGGTTGAATCCACGTTCTTTATTCTCTGTGTCCAGGTAAGGCTGATGCTGGAAGAAGTTTGCATCCAATTTTTTGTCAGCAAGTTGCTGGTTAGGTTGTACATAGTCATTAAATGTAACGACTTGCAAACGAATACCTTGTGCTTCCAGTTCAGGCTTGATGCTTTCCAGAATCTCTGCATGTGGTGTAGGTGAAGCTCCAACTTTCAATTCAACCGTGCGTGGTGCACCTGCTGAATTGTCTGCGCCGCTATCCGAGTCCTTGTTGTTTCCGCAAGCTGCGAGAACCGCAATCAACATAAGACTAAGTAAAGCAAAAGACCATTTTTTCATGTGTAAAACCCCTTCTCTAGTCATTTTTGTCATGTGGCATCCGCATAAATGCATATCCATCATGTTATCTATGTGTTATTTCCTGGTGAAAAATGTAACCAAGCGATCTCCAGCCATCTGGAGAATTTGCACTAGAATGATCATCGACACTACGGATATAATCATGATTTCATTTTGATAACGGAAGTATCCATAGTTGATTGCCAGTGTTCCCAGTCCTCCACCGCCAACCATGCCCGCCATCGCCGTATAGGAGACGAGCGTAACAATGGTGATCGTTATACCAGCAAGCAGTCCAGGCAGTGCCTCAGGCAGTAACACCCGTCTTACAATCTGTCCGGTCGATGCACCCATCGACTGTGCCGCTTCAATGACACCCCGATCAACTTCTCGCAACGTTGTCTCCACCAATCGAGCAAAGTAAGGAGCTGCTGAAATAACTAAAGGTGGTATAACACCTAACACTCCTGTAGCTGTACCAACGAGTATACGAGTGAATGGAATAAGAGCAACAATCAATATGATAAATGGGACTGAGCGCAGAATATTAACAATAAGTGATAGTATAGTGTACACTGCCCGTGACTTGATCGAAGAAGATCTAGCCGTCATGAACAGCAGAACTCCGAGCGGCAAACCTAAGATAACGGTAAACAAGCCTGATACACCCAAAATTTGCAGTGTCTCTATGGAAGCTTTACCAACCTCTTCCCAGCGTACGGTTGAAAAATCCATCTAACGAAGCACCTCCACATCAAGTCCCTCAGCGGTTAATTCTGATATCGTCCGATCAATCGCATTTGAATCACCCTCGAACCGAACGGTCAGCTGTCCATAAGGAACCTGTTTAATCGTAGAGATTGTTCCTTGCAGGATGGCAAAATCAACACCCGTCTTACGTACCGTCCTGGACAGAATCGCTTCATACGTTTTGTTACCCAGAAAAGATATCTTCACAAGTTTGGAAGCAACACCTGCCTGCAATTCAACGCCTGCATTCGCCAGAGCGGTCTCTTCCAGAGCAAGTCCAGCTTCATGGTCACGCATCATGAAGTCCCGCGTAATCGCATGTTTCGGCTTCAGGAACACGTCTGTTACAGGTCCCTGTTCCACAATGCCACCTTGATGAATAACAGCTACCTTGTCACAGATGTTCTGAATGACATGCATCTCATGTGTAATCAGTACAATCGTGAGGTTGTACTTTTCATTAATGTCGAGTAATAACTTCAGGATTGAATTTGTCGTCTGCGGATCAAGTGCCGAAGTAGCCTCATCACAGAGAAGTACATTTGGATCACTTGCAAGTGCTCTTGCAATCCCTACACGTTGTTTCTGGCCACCCGATAATTGAGCCGGATATTTGCTGCTATGGTGTTCCAGACCAACCAGTGCCAGCATTTCCTTCACTTTGCGATCAATGGCTTCCTTGGGTGTATTCACAAGCTTTAGTGGAAAAGCTACATTGTCATATACCGTTGCCGAGGATAACAGATTAAAGTGTTGAAAAATCATCCCGATTTTGCGTCTCTGTTGCTGCAATTCGGTTTTGCTCAGTTCAGTCAGGTTGATTCCGTCAACCCATACTTCACCCTCCGTAGGCCGTTCCAGCAAATTAATACAGCGAATCAATGTGCTTTTGCCCGCTCCGGAATGACCAATCACTCCGTAGATTTCGCCCTTTTGGATGCTCAAATTCAGCTCGGACAACGCTGTTGTAGATTTTGCCCCTTTGCCGTACGTTTTCGTTAAACCTTTTAATTCAATCAATCGCACTTGCCCCTTTCCAACCACCTACATGTATCTTTACCCGATCTAAAGGAAAACTCCCCTTAAAGTACAAAAAAAGAGCCCTTTGCAGATACAAAGAGGGCTCTTTACGTGAAAGAATATACCTTCTCATCTGCCAAAATCGTGTCTTGCACCATTTTGTAGGAATTAGCACCTAACATCTATAACGAATGATACATGTATCATGTCGTTACAAATCGGTTGCCGGGCTTCATCGGGCCTGTCCCTCCGCCGCTCTCGATAAGAAATATGTTGTTGTAGGATTTTATAAGTTCATGTAGTTTATGCTTTATAATGTGAACGTAACTTTTGAAATATCAGTTCAATCTTTGTCACTGTAACATTCTAATTGAAACTCAGTATATTCCAAGTATTCCGATTTGTCAAAGGGAATTATTTCTTTTCCATATTTTGTTGATATAACTATAAGAGGCTGTTAACGTTTCACAGACCATATCCACGCCCTGACGCATTTCCTGCACATGCTGATTCAGATCCTCCAATTTCACTTTACCTTGCAGGGTCTGATGTAACTGCCACAGATCATCATGCATTTCAGAGTTCATGTAGTGAATTTCCATATTACGTCGTTTGCGCAGCTTGCTCATCGGTTCACGATAAGAGTCCTTGATCTGTATTAATTGCAACGCAAGATCATGATGCTCCCTCGCATAATCGAACTGCCTTAACACCGTAAAATAAGAAAAATGCGCTTTGGTATTGGAAGTATTCAGCTGGAATATTTCATTTAATACCGTGCCCACTTTATCCAGAATGGCAAAGCAGCGGATAAAGCCATCTTTGTAGAAATACACATATCGGGCATACTCGGCTTTTTCAGTCGGCGTCATATCGTTCGTTGAACCTGCAACGACCTTTTTGCGAAAATGAGCAGCAGCGAAACAGCTTTGCTCCAGTTCATCCAGTGAGGAGATGAGTCCCTGCGTCCACACATACAGCTTTCGATAGTCATGCGTGGGATCATGGTCTACATGCATTTGTCGCTGAAATAGCTCAAGCGTATGCGCCATTGCGTCCATCGCTGCCTTCAATTTACCTTCGTTTATACGTGGCTTTTCCCCCAACAACGTTCGTAGCATATCTAACCTCCTCTTTTCCAAATCAACAAGAATTCATCACCGTAAACGTAAAAACATCATCCATTCCGTGTAATTGCTGCATGCCATAGGTTGCCCTGATCCCACTGACATCAAACAAAGTCCACCTGTCCAATGATGTACATCACTGGATGGTGGACTTTCATGTTTAGCCCAAAAGAATGGAGCTATGTCTTAGAATCGATTAACCGGGCGATGCAGCTTGTACACCAGGAAACTCATATACGTTAAGATTCCGAACAATAGGGCAATATCCAGCATATGAGCAAGAGCTACGAACATGTATACTTCCGGACGGTTCATTGTCACCATCATGAAAATACCAATGACTACTTGCATCAGAATAAGAACAACGGATACCACACCAAGAGTACGCATTTCCTTGTTGTCCGGATGATTACGGTAAGCGAAGTGACCCAGGATTGCGATAACAATCACGAGCGACGCAGCTGCTGCACGGTGAGCAAAAGCAACCGCTACCCCACCTGAAAGCTCAGGAATAATCTGCCCGTTACAGAGCGGAAATCCGGAACATCCGCCGGCAGAATCCGTGTGGCTCACAAATGCACCCGTGTATACCACGAGATATGTGTAAATGGTGGAGAACCAGACCAGATTCCTGAATTTTTTAGTGACCCGAGGGTATTTATTCAGGCGCTCCAATCCACCATCTTTGGCCTCCTGCCTTATGCCCAGCGCCATCATTAGGGAACTGGCAAAAGCAATCAGTGCAAAGCCGAAATGCAGTGCCATGACTGCTGAAGATTGGGAGAAGACGACGGCAAAAGCCCCCATGATTCCCTGGACGATAACAAATACCAGAGTTAAGAAAGAAAACAATTGCAGGTCACGGCGTGACTTGCCGAATCGCAGAAAAGCCACAAACGAGGCAATGGACAACAGTCCAGCCAGTGCACTTACAGCGCGATGGGAATATTCAATGAGTGAAGCCACAGTATGTGCGGGAACGAGTTTTCCGTTACATAAAGGCCATTCCGTTCCGCAGCCAAGGCCCGATTCCGTTTTGGTTACAATGCCTCCACCAAAAGTGGCCAGAAACATGACAAGACAGGTTAATACGGTTAACCATTTAAACAAAGTTAAGTGTTTCAATTTTTTCTCACCCGCTGTTGGTTTAAGATGGCGAAGAATATTCTCCGCTTGTTTCGGTACTTTGACACTTATTTCACAACTAAATTCATTATACCGGATAAAATGTTCATTGACGTCGCGCTTTGTGACAAAATGTTAACGTCTGGTGAAATAATGACCCACAGGTCATTGGTGATATGTACAGAAACGTTTCTTATATAGAACAAGTCGAACACACAAACGCCATTTCCCTATTTCAAGAGAAATGGCGTTCTTTGTATTATACCCTTTTACAACATGAACCTCTCATACTTTTATATAAGTTCAATGAAACATTTACACAATAGCGGAGAGGACAGAAATAACCAGAAGAAGCGAAGCGTTCGCCTTTATCCCCAGATTTCCCCCTTTATAAAAGGGATCAAAGAAATCTGGAGATAACAGCGATCGGAAGGTTATTCTGTCATCGGAGTGTCTATGTAAATTTATCAAACTTATATAACATTATTTATGGATCGTGTTGTACACCTCAACTGCGCGATCCAGGAACTGCTCAATCTCTTCTCTCGACTTGCGCAGCTTGTTCACATACCGTACCAGTTCGCGGCCATCTGTATACGCCACAAAGCTTGGGATGCCAAGAATATTCTGTTCTTCACTAACAGTTCCAACCTGATCCACATCGACCTCAATCAAAGTCAGTTCACGTGCATATTTCTCTTCAACCTCAGGCATAAACGGATCGATGTATTTGCAGTCACCACACCAGTCTGCCTTGAATACGGCAATCGTCAAACGTGGGGATTGGATGGCTACATCAAAAGCCGGTTTGGAAGTAATCTGTTCCATTCGGTTCATCTCCCTTTCTGTACCTTGTCTTACCCTAAGTGAAGCAAATTGGCGAGTGGAAGTCAAATAATCAGCGCATACTTAGAATAACCACATGGTCTGTGAAATTAAACCCAGAACATCATGAAAGGATGTCACATCATGACTTCCACCAGAACCGATTCTTCCAGCGAACAACATCACGGGTCCCTCCTGCAGATGGTTCGTTCCATTCCGGGTGCTGCCCGGGAAATATGGCGTGGCAAACAGGCTGCATGGCAAGCTTCAGCACAGCTTCGTCACCCTTTGCGTGACATCGAGTGGGATACCGATACGGCAGCTGCCTTACAGTCTGAGGTGGAGCGTTTGTTACCTGCCAGCAGCAAATCTTTTGCACGCACGGACCAGGTTCAAAGCGCACTCGTCTGTGAAGAAGATTGCATCATTCTGGAAGAGATTAAGACACTGACCCAGGAGCACAATCGGAGTAATATCACCCGCACGGCAGCCTATCTGGAATGTTATGAGCAATATCCCGAACTGCATTGGGCACTGCTGGCCCATATGGTCTCTCGCAACGGCGGATATCACATGACAGATCTTCAGAGTGACTTGATGCATAATCTGCAGAATCAAAGCGATCGCGAGCGTATGTATCGGCTGCTGGAGCGATGCAATGCACTCATTTTCCAGGATGCATATCCCCAGCTTCTGCTGTATATGAACAGCCGTCGCATCGGACGAAGCTGTTTCCATCTCTTGTCGCACTTTCACGTATCGGCGTTTATGACGCCGTTTTGGGAACGCTTTTGGCTGGAACGATGCAGTTCACTGCTAAGTGTGGCATTAATTATTAATGAGCAGAACTATATCGAGAGCCGAGTCGTGCAGCATCCTTATTTTCAAAAAGAAGTACTTTCCAAACCCGCATTCCATCTGCATAATCTGGCCGGTCTGAATCATATCGTCTTCCCTCTTGGACGAGGAGCAGGACTCGCAGGACGCGTCATTGAACATTTTGGCAAGTTGGATGAGCGAATCATGTTTGGCAAAGGCCTATATGCTCTGTTGTTTGGCGTGGAGCAAGTACACACACAAGTGTTGGAGTTCGCACGTTTGGTTCCCCATCGTGGCTCGCGCGCTGAATATTGGCCTGGCCTGTTTACCAATCGTGAAGACGAGGCGGGTGAACATACATTATACGCTCAGGCGTTACTGGATGAGGAATGGCTTCCAGAAGGGCAACGATTATATAGTCCGGAACTGCTCTCCGTATGGGGAGACACGCCTTATGAACCGATCACCAGACAGGACTGGCTTCAGACTCGGGATTGTCTCGGTTATCTGACGGCACCGCGGCGTCCATGGCTATTCGAGATGAGTCACGAACACCGGTATGGCATGCTGAAAACAGCACTGGCTCATGATGCTAAAGCCATCACACACTAATCTAAAGATCATATAGAGCAGGCAAAGACGGATGAT
The DNA here is from genome assembly GCF_037973995.1 of Paenibacillus sp. FSL R5-0701. Taxonomy (NCBI): domain Bacteria; kingdom Bacillati; phylum Bacillota; class Bacilli; order Caryophanales; family Paenibacillaceae; genus Paenibacillus; species Paenibacillus sp. FSL R5-0701. The sequence goes on from NZ_CP150230.1 coordinate 5,758,417, forward strand.
GTGAACACCGATGTACCGCTAATCCTCGCTTGCTGGACTAATGTAAAGTTCAGTCGCTCAGCTCTCCTTATCTATACAAAAAGCCCTGTCCGCTTAACAGCAGACAGAGCTTGTATCCTATTTTCACAAAATAGTAATGCTTGAATGGTACTCCTTGCATTTTAAGCTCTTTGCCCAGCTCCACGTTGAAGACGCATAAGTGGACGAAGAATTTTTTGCAGGATACGTGGGTAACTGCCCAGTTCGTCCTTGCGCAATACACGCAGCACAACCATGAGAACCAGATACACCACCACAACAAGCACACCAACCACAAGGCAGGTAAGCAAGAAGGATACGCGTGCTGGCAGGAAGAGTCCAAAGATCATATTGCCAATCCAGTTCGCTGCAAATCCTACACCTGCTGCAAGCAACACTGTAATGATAAACCCTTTCCAACGATCTCCCATGATGGAGAAATCAACGATTTTACGAAGGACCCGCAGATTCAGGTACGTGATGACCAAGAAGCAGAGGGCCGTTGCAATAATGATGCCGTAAATGCCGAAGATCGGCGCCAGAATCAGACTTGCGATCAGTTTGATCACAACTCCTGCTGCGACACTGATCATCGTAATCCGCGGTTTCCCTACCCCTAGTAAAATAGAGTTGGTGGTCATCATCGTAATCTGGAAAATGGTACCGAATGTCAGCAAGGCAATGATCGGCGTTCCATCCAGATTGGTAAACAGCAATCCGTTGACCGAATATGCTGCCGCACAAAGTGCAATGACAATCGGCATACCAGTCAGAATCGAAATGCGCAAGGCAAGTGTAACCTGACTTTTCAGATGAGCTTCATCCTTGCGGGCAAATGCTGCCGATATGACAGGCACCAATGATTGACTCAAAGCGATAGCCAGAATCGGAGGAATACCCGCAATACTTTGGGCTTTCGCACCCAGGATCGCAAGTACACCAGTCGCTTCTTCGAGTCCGATCTGGCCACTAAGCAGTGGTACCACAAGGGATGAGTCGATGAAGTTAATGGCTGGAACCGCAAGTGAAGACAGCACAATTGGAATAGACAGCTTGAAGATATCACTGTAGATACCTCGCATTGGTAACTGCTCTGCACGCTCGTAATTCAATTGGGCAGCACGGTCGCTACGACGCAGCTTCAAGGTGAAGTACAGCATGACACCGAAGGCACCCACACTTCCCAATACCCCACCAAATGAGGCTCCCGCAGCAATCGTCTGGTCATCATAATTCCATTGCAGCATGACATAAGCCACGATAATGGCTGTACCTACACGGGCGAACTGTTCAACAATCTGTGAAATACCCCCCGCTGTCATGTTGCCGCGTCCCTGGAAATATCCACGCATCATCGCAATGGCCGGGAACAGCAGCAAGGCTGGAGCCAAGGCGCGAATGGCGCTGACCGACTCCGGTACTTTGGAGACATACGTAGCATAATAAGGTGCCGCGAACCACAATAAAGCAGACATGACTACCCCGGCAACAGCTGCAAAGATCAGGGCTGCACGGTAGATCTGTTGAGCTTCACCCGCGCGTCCGAGCGCATAACGTTCCGATACCATTTTACTCAGAGTACTCGGTATGCCCGCCGTTGCTACAGTTAACAGCATTAAATATACCGTATTGGAGATCGTAAACGATGCGTTACCGACATCTCCAAGGATATGCTCAAGCGGCACCCGTTGAACCAATCCGAGTACTCTTGCGATCAGTGCAGCGGCCGCCAGAATGAGCGTACCCCTAATGAATGTTTCTTTCTTAGACAAACGAATTCCCCTTCTTTCCTCCACACCGGACGTGCATCCCGTTGAAGCTAATCCTGAACGTTTAGGCGAATCTTACCACCCAAATAATAAAGAGAACAATCATGACGATTTGCAAAATAATTTTCATCACAGTACTCGTAAATAGCCCCACGACGGAACCAAATCCAACTTTCGACGCTTTGGAAGGTGAAGAACCTCCGATCAGTTCACCGATAAAAGCACCGATAAATGGTCCTAGTACCAGTCCAAATGCCGGAATGACAAATGGACCAATGATAACACCAATGGTACTCAGCGTGGTCGATAACTTGGAGCCACCAAACTTCTTCACACCCCATGCGCTGACGACATAATCAGCCACAAACAACACAACAACAATCAGAATCTGAATGATCCAGAACCACACACCAAACGGATCAAAGCTGAAGAACCAGCCGTAGACCAGAAACGCAAAGAAAATCGCTACAGCACCAGGCAATATGGGATATACCGTTCCAGCCATCCCCACTGCAAACAGCAGCACAATTAAAATCCAGGCAATGGTTGCGAGCAAAGGTTACTCCCCCTTCAAAATATGTTCACGGATCACTTCAACAATGCCGTCTTCATTGTTACTCGCTACGATCAGATCAGCCGCTTCCTTGACCTGCTCCTGCGCATTGCCCATCGCTACACCCAGACCTACGGCCTCAATGACAGCCAGATCATTCAGACTGTCTCCGACAGCAACAACTTCGGACATCTCGATACCCAGCAGTTTGCAAACCTCAGCTACACCACTGGCTTTGGATATTCCAGCAGGGTTGATCTCGATATTAACAGGTGAAGAATTCGTCATCTGCAGACCACCCATTTGTTGCAGTTCCATCATGATCTGGTGACGAGCTTCATCCACTTCGGTATTAAAGCCGAATTTTAGCCATTCCAGACCTTCAATATTGTCCGTCCAGCGATCACGATTGAACAGCTCTTCCACGGAGTATGCCCAGTACCAGCTGTTATATTTCTCACCAATCTCCTGCATTTTACGAATCAATGCCGGATCCATCAGATGACGCATATGCAGATCATGCGGTGCTTTCCAGACTTCACTACCGTTAACGGTTACCATCGGTGTCTCCAGCCCAAGCTGGACCGCATAAGGCATCGCATGGAATACAGCTCTTCCCGTAGAAAGGCACACATGTACACCCCGACGAATGGCAATCTGAATCCACTTGGCGGTCTCCTGTGTAATTTCATGATTATCGTTAAGTAATGTTCCATCCATATCCAATGCAAGCAATTTGTATTTCAATTCACTCATACAGTAGTTCCTCCTAGGTTGTCTCTCTATTTCTCCCTAATTTTAAACTCACAACAAGATCGCCCGGCATCCGCAAAATCGGACGCTCCGGACGTCACAGCTAACGACATTTTACCACAGATCGTCGACCTGCAACAAAATAACCCGCTCAGGATTACACTTCGAAGTTATTACATTTTATGTAATATATAATTTCCTAAATAAAAAACGATCCATCTCCTACAGATGAACCGCTTTTAGCTTAACCTTAGTCAATCTGCCTGTTTTCCCTGCCTAACCCGTAGCCAAGATTAAATCCAATTATCCCCTGTCCGCTCCTCTGTCTTGCTTGGATACTGCAAACAAGGATTGGGACATCAGATTCATGGTTTGTTTATATACGGTATGGGCTGCCTTTACATCACCAAGGAACCCGCCCATATACAGGTGGATTACACCGTGCAGCGATGCCCATATAGTACTAACAAGAGTTTCGGTCTCTTCCTGGTCCGAAATCTGTCCTTGCTTCTGGGCAGTGCTAATTAGAATCAGCAAGCGGTGTATGGCAGTCATCGTTCCCTGCATACTCTCTGCATCCGGCTTGAACTCTGCAAAAGCCCCTCCGAACATCAGCTTATAGTAGCTACTATAATCCTGCGCAAACTGCCAGAAGGCTTCCCCCAAATCCAGTAAATGCTGCAAGAAGTCAGAGGACGGCGGCACTTCTTCCAAACGCTTGGCGAGCAATTTGCAGCCCTCCAGATACAACTGCTGGGCCAGGCCCTCTTTATTGACAAACAAACTGTAAATGATCTTGGTGGAGCAGCCCATCTTTTGCGATACTCTGCGTACAGTAACAGCCTCCGGACCTTCTTCCTGCAAAATGGTTGCAGCCGCATCAACCACAAGCTTACGGAGATTTTCCGTATTTTGCAGGCGAGCTTGCTGATATGTTTTTAATGCCCGCCTCTTGGATGGTGAGGGCTTGTCTTCGTTACTTATAAGGATCACCTTCAATTAGTTATCACGTTTCCGACTTCTAACAGGCATTCTAACCATTAGCAGAAAAGTTGTCAATGAAGTCATCATGATAAAAAAAAGAATTTGACACAATCGTTTTCTTTTGGTTACTATGATTCTTATAGGAAACAATGTTACTGAAAATGGTCTTGAGTTCATTTTATATTTTTTTGGAGTTTCGGTAACGTTGTTCCCCAAAAGAAACAGTGTATTAAGGAGGATTAATATGTCAACAGAACAAAAACAACGCAAACGATCCACTGGTCAACAAATTCGTAAATGGAGCCTGACTCTGCTAGGGGTAATTGTGCTGGGAATCGTTGTATTCCTGCTAATGCCCGCCCCGGTAGAACCCGCTGTTTGGTCTGCACCTGCTGCTCCTTCTTTTGAGAAGGAGGGTCCCTGGAAAGAGAACAACAAACTTAGCTCCGCTGAATTGGTTACCGGCCGCGCGAAGTTCCCGGAATTTATCACTTTTGACAAAGAAGGGCGACTGTATACGGGTGACTCCGACGGCAAAATCTACAGAGTAACCTTTGACGCCGAAGACAAGGCACAGCCAGCAGAGGTATTCGCTGATACCCATGGAACACCTAACGGCCTGAAATTTGATGCTGCCGGAAATTTGATTGTGGCGGATATTCAGAAAGGGCTCCTGTCCATTGACCCGAACGGAAACATCGAAGTACTAACCACTGAAGTAGATGGGGGGCCGATCTACCTGGCGAACGAACTGGACATCGCGCAAGACGGATCTATTTATTTCTCCGATACCTCTAACTATGGCAAAGTCATGTTCAAAGAAATTGCCGAGAATAAACCGCATGGACGATTGTTGAAATATGATCCACTGACCAAACAGACGAACGTTCTGCTTAAGGATTTATATTTTGCCAATGGGGTGGTACTGTCTGCCGAAGAAGACTTCGTGCTAGTCGCAGAATCGTATCATTACCAGTTGACCAGGTACTGGTTGAAGGGTCCCAAACAAGGCACCTCTGATATTTTTGCGGAGAATCTGGCTGGGTTTCCGGACAATATCACCCGTGACGCAGAGGGACACTTCTGGGTAGGGGTATTCACAACCCGTCTGTCTTTTGCCGATTACATGCATAGTCACCCTTGGTTAGCAGCGACGATGTCCAAAGTTCCACAGTCCTTGTTAAATGGAGCCAGTGCCCCGGTGAAACACGGACTTGTTGCAGAATATGGACCAGAAGGAGAGCTTATTCGTAGTTGGCATGATCCAGAAGGAACATTGTATGGCATCACCACGGCCGTAAACCAAGGGAAATATGTGTATCTCGGAACCGCACCGGGAGGAAGCCAAGGGGTTCATCGGGTGCCTTTGAAACCGTAAGGATTGTTATATTCATCTACCTCATTGCCACCTTTAGGCATCCCAATAGCAGCTCACTCCAGCAGGAGGGGCTGCTATTGAATTTTTCTTCGTTCACAGTCCAATCATAAAAAACCGCCTGCAAAGCAGGCGGCTAACAATCTCTATGAATTAACGTGCCGCGAATTTGCGACGAACGTAACGGAATACGATGCCATGTTTCGGTGACAGAAGCAGTGCAAGAACAAACAGAATTCCAGCAACAGCTACCATGCAGCCCGCAATGGAAGCATCCAGGGCGTATGCCATGATGTAACCTCCAACCGAAGATGCTGCTCCGATCAGGACGGCATACAGTATCATTTTGCCCAGACGATCTGTGAGCAGGTAAGCCGTCGCCGCTGGTACGATCAGCATGCCCACCACGAGAATCGAACCAACACTTTCAAATGAAGCTACGGACGTCATCGAAACAAGTCCCATGAGCAGATAGTGGAACAGCACTACTGGAATGCCGCAGGCCGCAGCCAGCGCCGGATCGAAGGCACACAGCTTGAACTGTTTGTAGAACAGCCCAATAACGACGAGGATGACTAGCAAAGTGATACCCAGCATCCAGACTGCCCTCGGACCGACATCGGTACCTCCAAGGGTTAGCGTATCCCACTGTACATAAGCGATCTCTCCGAACAAGACACAGTCCAGATCCAAATCAATATGCTGGGCGTTCAGACTAATCAGAATGACTCCTACTGCGAAGAGTGCTGTGAACACAATTCCGATCGAGGCATCAGACGACAGTCCACCTGCCTGCAAACTCTGTATGAAGAACACCGTCAGTAATCCAAACACTGTTGCACCAAGTAGCATCCATAACGAATCTCTGGAACCGCTCCACAGGAAAGCAATCGCAATACCGGGGAGAACCGCATGGCTGATCGCATCACCGACCAGAGCCATTCGCCGCAGAATCAGAAAACAACCCAGAATGGCGCAAGCAGAAGATACCAAAACGGCCGTCAAGATAATCCAAAACGTTGCCATTACATTTCCCCCCGTTCCTGCTGATTTCGCTGTGCGGCGAGAGTCTGGAGTGTAGCTCGCTCTTCACGCATATATGCGGACTTTGCCTGAATACTACGCAACCGTCGGGCTAACAATCCACGACGTGGGGCGAGCAAGGCTGATCCGGCAAACAGCACCGTAGCCGCAAGAACCGTTACAGGTCCTGTCGGCAGATTGGGCACGAGCGTGCTGAAGATGGTACCCGTCGCTCCGCTCAATGCACCAAATATGCCTGCCAATAATACCATGAGTGCAAGGGAGTCGGTCCAGCAGCGTGCCGCTGCAGCCGGAGTCACCAGCAGGGCCGCGACAAGCACCACACCCACCGCCTGAATCCCGGCAACCACCGCGATCACCGTCAAGAGCAGAATGAGCTGCTCCAGCATGGCAACTGGCAGACCCATGCCTCGTGCAAAACCCTGGTCAAAACTCACCAGCTTAAATTCCTTGAACCAGGCAAGACAGGCAATCAGTAACACGAGACATACCCCCCCCATGACATAGACATCCGTCATGACCATGGATGCCGCCTGTCCAAACAAATATTTATCGAGTCCGCTTTGGCTTCCACTCGCCCCATGCTGAATGCGCGTAAGCATGACTACGCCAACCCCGAAAAATACGGTCAGCACGATCCCCATCGCCGCATCCTGCTTGATCCGGGAGTAACGTGTAATCCACGAAATTCCAAATGTAGCCACAATGCCAGCCACCAGAGCACCGAACAGAAATAAGCCTACGGACTTCGTTTCCGTTAACATAAACGCAATACAGATTCCGGGCAGAGCAGCATGAGCAAGGGTGTCCCCCATCAGGCTCTGTTTACGAAGAAAGGTGAAGGAGCCAATAATTCCGCTACTGAATCCTAACAACAGACAGCCAAGCAATATCCAACGTGTATTGGGGTCAGATAAGATGGCAATGATCCAGTTCCACATGCACTACACCTGGCCTTTCTCCGTCCGGCTTCCGATCATCGCAATCCGGCCTCCGTACGTCTCTTGCAGTGTATCCGGTACAAATACTTCGCTTGTCGGTCCGCCAGCCACGAGTCGTCCATTGAGCAGCAGCACATGGTCGAAGTATTCCTCGACTGTCGCCAGATCATGGTGAACGACCAGTACCGTCTTTCCTTCTTTCTTCAGCTGTTCCAGAAGTAAAATGATAGCTTTCTCCGTTGTAGCATCCACACCTGCAAACGGCTCATCCATGAAATAAAGATCTGCGTCCTGCACCAGTGCCCGTGCCAGAAAGACACGCTGCTGCTGTCCACCGGACAGCTGACTGATCTGGCGGTACATGTAGTCGCCCATGCCTACTTGCTCCAGGCAGTGTGCCGCCAAGTCCCGCTCCTTTTTCCCCGGACGACGGAACCAGCCCAGATGACCATACCGTCCCATCATCACCACATCGAGCGCATGTGTAGGGAAATCCCAGTCCACCGATTCCCGTTGGGGCACATAACCGATGCGGCGACGTTGCTCCCTGTACGATTGTCCGAAGATCCGTACCTCACCATGCATCTTCGGTACCAGTCCCAGAACCGCTTTGATCAGTGTTGATTTCCCTGCACCATTTGGTCCGAGAATTCCGATGAGCTGTCCTTCCGGAATATCGAAGGATACGCTGCTAAGCACCGGCTTTTTGTGATACGCAACGGCCAGATCCCTCACACTGAGAGGAGCCGATGTTGGCTGCGTTCCCTGCAAGTGACTATTGTTCAGTTTCTTAGGAGTTTGTTCCAATAAAGTTGTATCTTCCATAATCCTGTAACTCCTCTCTTCATGTGATTCATTATTTCAGGGCTTCTACAATCGTCTCAACATTGTGGCGAATCATACCGATGTATGTGCCTTCTTCCGTTCCCTCAGCCCCCATGGCATCCGAGAACAGTTCTCCACCAATGCTGACCGTATGGCCTTTTTGAGCTGCTCCGGCAATGATGGCTTCCATCGCTTTTGCAGGTACACTCGATTCAACAAATACTGCTTTGATATGGTTATCCACGAGATAATCCCGCAGTTCGCTAACATCTTTTGCACCATATTCGGCTGCTGTACTGATGCCCTGAAGCCCCATCACTTTCATGCCATAAGCCTGACCGAAATATCCAAATGCATCATGCGCCGTAACCAATACCCGGCTTGCTTCCGGAATCTCCAGAATCTTCTCACGCACCTCGGCATCCAGTGCTTCGAGCTTCGCCAGATACGCCTCTGCCTGAGCCTTGTACTCTTCCGCATGGCCCGGGTCCGCCTCCACGAGCGTATCGCGTACGGCTTCTGCCGCATGCATCCAGTGGCTGACGTTAAACCAGACGTGTGGATCATATTCGGTGCCGCCTGTATCTTTGCCTGAGTGTAACTCCTCGACTGGAATAGTCTCTGTAACAGCAGTAACCAGCTTGCTTGAGGACATTTTCTCCAAAATGTCTGTCATTTTGCCTTCAAGATGCAGTCCATTATAGAAAATGACTTTTGCTTGTTCCAGCTTGCGAATATCACCTTGGGATGCCTTGTACAAGTGGGGATCAACTCCCGGGCCCATTAGCCCGGTAACATCAACATATACCCCGCCTACCTCACGTGCTACATCAGCGATCATTCCCGTTGTAGCGGTTACTTGTAACTTGCCACCACTGCTCGTCTCTGCATCACTGGAACATGCCGTAAGTACAATAACCAGAACCAGAGCCGCTAGCGTAATGACCCCCCTCTGAATACTCCTCATTTTCACCATTAACAATTCAATCGTCCCCTTTCCCTCTCCTAAAATACTTGTCTACATCTAATTTTGTTGTACAAGGTATTAAATTTTAATCAAGACTAATAATGTTTCCCTTGTGCAAATTTTATCCGAAGCCAAAAAAAAAGGCAAGGGATTATTTCCCCTGCCTGTCCAAATATATTTAATTCACTTCATAAACCTTTCGGTCACGATGTTAAAAGAGCTAACTTCCGCGAGGTTCTTTTGCATTACTCTTTGTCTTTTCCTTCGTCTTTCTTACCTTTCGGCGTTCCATCGAGACCATACACTTCATCATATGCATCGAAAATTTTCCGTGCAATCGGTGAAGCACTGACTGACCCGAATCCACCTTCCGGTACAACAACAGCTACAGCAAGCTTCGGATTATCTCGTGGTGCAAAGGCAATAAATACACCATTCTCTTTTTTGTTCGGTCCGGTCCCCTGCTCTGATGTTCCTGTTTTCCGTGCATAATCGTATGGGAAACCGTCAAATGAACTTACTTTGGTAACCATACCTTTGTGCACTTCATTCCAGTGCGCATCGGCAAAATCAACTTCATTGAGCACCTTAGGTTTGATCTCTTTCACCACATTACCGTCCGCGTCACGAATTTCCTTCACCAGATGTGGTTCCATCCGTTTACCCTTATTCGCAAGCATCGTGGTATATTGGGCGAGTTGCATCGTGGTGTACTTGGCTTGTTGTCCAAAGGAGGCAAATGCCAAACGTGTTAGAGCTGATTCATGATCCTTTTTATATTCCAGTGTACCCAGGTATTCACTTGGTAAATCTACTCCCGTAGACACACCCAAGCCAAATTCCTGCATGTGTTTGTGCCAGACATCGATGCCTTTCTCTGAGCCATAATTACGTAACAAACGTTTACCCACCATATCAATCATGAAGGCATTGGAGGATTTCTCAATCGCTCTTCTCGCCGTAATAGAACCATTATACGCAGAATGCGAGTTCTTCACTTGTCGCCCGTCTTTCCCCAAAACCGCATATCCCTGATCATGATAGGTCTCTCCTGCTGTAAATAATCCCTCTTTTAATCCAATAAGCACACTTAGCGGCTTGATTACTGATCCAAGGAGTACAACGGATTCCGCCCGACTAGGCTTGGCATCATTCGGTGGGAACGATTCAGTGGTTCCGTTCCGGAATACATATTTGATTTTGTCATAATCCCAATCGTTCGGATCATAATCTGGCATACTTGCCATAGCTACCACATTCCCCGTATCCACTTCCATGGCTACTGCGTATCCGGTAATTGCCTTGGGAAGTCTGCGCAATTCGTCCGTTATCGCCTCTTGTGCAGCCATCTGAATTTCCTTGTTAATGGTGGAAACCAGACTGTAGCCTTTCTCCGGTGGTGTTTGTAACATCGTCCCATCTGGCAGATTACGTGCGTCAATATCAATGGACTGATATCCGCTTCGTCCACGGAGTTCTTCCTGATATTGAAGCTCCAGCCCATCGAAGCCAACCTTCTCTTCTTCATGGTACACAAGACCAGGATCACGCTGGGTACTTGCCCCCTCGCGGATTGCCTTATATTTGGCAATGGAATCTGGTGCTCGTTTGAACTCTCTTGTGTAACCGACAACCTGAACCGCTACGCCATCCGGGTCATATTTTCTTATGTTTTCTTCCAGCACCATAACACCTGGATATTCTGCTTTTTTCTCCATAAAAAAGGCAATTTCTTTAGTCGATAGATCCGACTTCACCAATCTTGGCACATACCCGAACGTTTTCTGGTAATCCAGATCCAATCGTTTGATGATCTCTTCCGCGTCCGGCTGCTCTTTGTCCCCTGGATTAAACTGCTTAAACACAGCCGCCAAATCATGAGCCAGCTCCTCTGCTTCCTGTCTACGTTCATCATTCCGATAATCCTCGTACAACAACACATACAGGGACTGTACAGGTTCGGAATAAGCCAGCGCGACTTCCCCTGTCGCATCATAGATGGGACCACGAACAGGTGCGAGTGGAATGTCTTTGGTATTACGACTCGTTTCCATATACGTCAGTTCAGGACCCTCCACAAATTGCACAAAGGCCAACCTGAAAATAAGGATACTGAATATGACAAATGCCGCGAAAAAAAACAGATTCAGCCTTGCGGTGGAAGGCTTGTTGACGGGTGTATCTTCCTCAGTCATGGGTTTCTTCCTCAATCGGTTAAACATGTTTTAAGCCTCTCCCGTTCCTCTATAAAAATAAAATATTTAATCCGTCTTGTGAACGTGTTCAATCCATATTTAATCCTTTCTCATACAAGTCTACCAAAGGTTAGCTGTCACGTCTTTCAATATTTGGTTACATTTTCGTAAACAGAACCGTTACACTACCCAATCTACGGATTTCAATGTAAACACTGACATATCAACGTTATCCCGTTCTCCGGATCGCGTTTACCCTTCCCTTATATAAACGTGGAACAGCTCATATGGTTACATATTAATGCAACTAATTAGTTCACTCTTACGATCCATTCTCCGCGTAAAAACAAAAAAGAGGACCCACGGAGGGTCCCCTCTGTAACCAATGCCTCACATCACTGTGTGCCTGATTCCGAATCTGATTCTTTATTTTTGTCCTTTTTCGGTACACCGTCGAGACCGAATTCCTCGTCATAGGCATCGAAGATCGCACGTGCAACCGGAGCCGCACTGCTTGATCCAAAGCCCCCTTCGGGGATAACTACAGCGACAGCAAGCTTTGGATTATTACGTGGGGCATAGGCGATAAACACCCCGTTATCCACCAGTTTACCGCCGACGAGTTGCGTCGATGTTCCTGTTTTTCTGGCGAAATCATAAGGGAAGCCGCTAAATGCCGAAACTTCGGTAGCCATGCCTCGTTGCACTTCGTTCCAGTAGGCGTCGTTAAACTCCACCGTGCTCAGTACCTTCGGTTTTACTTTCTTGACCACGTTGCCTTCCGAATCCCGGAACTCGTTAACCAGTTGTGGTTCCATCCGTTTTCCTTTGTTCGCAAGCATTGTGGTGTACTGTGCTAACTGCATAGTTGTATATTTTCCTTGCTGACCAAAGGAGGCATATACCAACTTGGTCAAGGAACTCTCGGAGCTTTCCATGTATTCTTTGAGACCAGGCCGCTCATTAGGCAAATCTACCTCTGTAGATACACCAAGACCGAATTGCTCCATATATTTATCCCATACGTCAACACCCTCTGCACCATACTTCGAATACAGTTTCTTCCCGATCTCGTCGATCATAAACACGTTTGAGGAATGACGAATCGCATCACGAGGATACATTGCACCATACACATGCCCTGATGAGTTCTGCACTCTGCGATTGTCTCCACCAAAGGTCGTTGAACCTCTATCCGAATATACGGTATTTGTAGTGAAGAAACCTTCTTTCAAACCGATCAATACACTAAGTGGTTTGATCGTTGAACCGAGCAACACAACAGATTCCGCCCGTTTACCAGAGTCATCCGGCGGGAAGCCCCGAATCGTACCATTCTGATAAATATATTTTATTTTTTCATAATCTTCTGTACTTACACCGCCTGTTTTCCACACATTGGTGTCGTAATCAGGCATACTGGCAGCTGCTACAATTTTTCCCGAATCCACTTCCATCGCCACGGCATATCCCGTCTTCGCATTTGGATGCAATTTACCGGATACCGGATTCCGATGGAGCCAGCTCAGCTGGTCTGTAATAGCCTGTTCTGTTTTCACCTGAACGTTCTTGTTAATGCTGGAAATCAGGTCGTAACCTTTCTGCGGCGGGGTAGAACCTGCTACACCTTCAGGCAAATTACGCAAATCAACATCAACGGATGTATATCCGCTTTTGCCGCGGAGTGCATCCTGATATTGCAACTCCAGTCCATCAAAACCTACAAATTCATTCTCCGTATACACCAGGCCCGGATCCGTTTGCGTTTTATTGGCCTCATCCACCTCTTTGTATTTGTTCAAGGACTTCGAACTTCTGAACTTCTTGAGATAACCGATGGTCTGAACCGCTACCGTATCCGGATCATAGAATCGTACACTCTCCTCGACGATCTGAATACCTTTGAACTCGTCCTTGTGCTGTAGGAAATAAGCAACTTCTTCCTCGGACAGATCACTCTTGATCAGACGCGGCATAAAACCGTTCGCTTTGCGGGAGTTCAAGTCCATCTCTTCAATAATTTTCTCCACTGTAAGTGACTCTGAATCCTTCAGCTTGTACTGTTCAAACACATCATGCAACCGAGTTGCAATATCCTGCACTTCCCCTATGTTAGGACTCGGTTTCCCATCAACATCCCCATAGTTTTTATACAGTGTCAGGTAGAGAGACTGAATGGGCTTGGAGTAAGCCAACTTCACCTCACCTGTAGAATCATAGATCGTGCCTCTCACAGGAGGAAGTGGTACATCCTTGGTAATGTTACTTGCTTCTTCCTGACTAAGTTCAGGGCCCTCCACGAATTGCAAAAAGGCCAAGCGTACAATAATAACGCTAAAAATAACAAAGGAAGCGAAGAAAAATACGTTCATTCGGTAACTGAAGCGCCGTTTGTCCGTAAGTTCATCCTTCTCATTGGAATGTTTTTTCATCCATCCTACCTCTTTCATGACTTGATGCATACCGCTCAAACTGATTCTTCGCGGCATGATAACCTGGCAACGTCGTCATATTCCGGACCCATGTCCGTTGTATTGCTAAGCTGATTGATCCTTTAGATGGGTGTCGGCAAAATTCGGAGGATTAAACCAGTCTCCACTGATCGCCCATGTCGGGTCAAGCGGAACCCAGCTCTCGGAATCACTCAAATACACCTCATTCCACGCATGCGGACCGTACCCTCCCTGACCGTTATAACCAAGTCCTGTAACCACTTTGACTTCAAGTCCTTGTGAACGGGCCATTACCGCATAGAGACGTGCATAATCAATACATACGCCTTTACGTGTATCAAATGTATTCTGTGGATTCTGTTCATGCCATATGCCCTTTTGCTCATAGTCATCCACTTTACCATAGTCATACTGAATACGTGAACCTACCCAGTCGTATAGCGCTTTTGCTTTGGCTTCATCTGTCGATTGGCCTTTGACAATCTCACTCGCTGCAGATTCAATGTCCGTCGGAATATTGTGGTCTATGACTTCATATTTGCGTTGCAGGATGCCGCCCAGTTCCTTCTGCACAGCCTGCGTAAATACGGGTAGCTTGTCCTTAATGAACGTGCCGGACAAAGGTTCGATAACCGATTTGGCCCCTTGCATATAGATCGGAGATGCTTCCACATATCGGCTGAACATGCTTCCAGGGTAAAGACTGACAATCATGAACAAAACCGCAATGACAATCATTCCGCGGACGGAGCCTATGATCGTGCCAATGACTGCACCCGTCAACCGACTAAACATACCTTTAGGCGCACTTTCCTCAGCTGACCCCTGCCTGCTGCTAAAAATAAATGATGAGAGAAACCCAAGAATCAGTCGGATGAGTCCATAGCTAAGTACAAATAATACAGCGAACCGCATTAGCGGAAAATCTGCAATCGCCGTAACCAACGTATAATACATCTGTTCCCACCGGTTCAACTCACGGTTAGGCATGGCTGAAGCATACTCAGACAGCCACTGCTGTACATATGGCGCAAGCCACAACGTTAAACCGATCGACAACAGAATACCAATGACCGCCATAATGCCATCCATCAGGAACCCAAAGAGTCTGCCTGCTGAACGCGAAGCCCCTCTGGACCAACCCTGCAATAATGAAGCAGCCACAATCAGCAACAGCATAATCGTGATGCCATTCAATTCCTTCAGGCTGTCCAGCCAATTCTGCAGCACGTACCGATTCCCCCTTTACTACGATGCTGGTGCTGTTTTGTTGTTCTCCTGTGCCTGTTCGACAAACGTACGTATCGTTTCATTGTCGAGTTTCCATTCGCCAAGTGAAATTCCGCGGAAGGTCACATCGACTTTATCCGATTGAGTTCTGCCTTTAATCTCCACATTGGGACTTGTGATGGTGAACGCTCCATCCTGTCCTTTGACGTATTTCGCTTTGGAAGCCTCCTTAAGCATCATGCTGGTTGCTTCCTTCTTCAATGTATCCATCGTGCTGGATTGTACTTCTGTTACTGTCTGTTTGATCTGATCAATGGAGATGCCGCTGTATATCAGTAGAGCCGCAATAATGATGATGGCAATCGCCCATTTCAATACGGTTTTGACCACATTCAGAACAAAGAACAATATGATCAATGCAACCACGATCACCAGCCAGTTCTGCATCACAAACTCTTTGATTACTTCTATGTTCATGACTACACCTTCCGTATTAGAATTCATTCGTAACACTCCCGAATATTATACATGATTTCCGAAGCTGCTGTCAGCTAAGCCCTCTCCCTTAAAAATAAACGGTCTAAGTTCGTCCCGCCGGGCGTACAAGTAGTACCATGAGGTTCTTCCGGGAGAACGGGGAACACGTTCAAGACCTGTAGTTTGAACATGCATCGCTTAACAAGGAGGGGCTTATGTGAAAACGGCCATCTGGCTATACCTGTTTTTGTTCCTTGCCGTATTTGATTTGCACGCCCAGTATCCCATTCTGACTCCTTTTGCCATCTCGCTGGGAGCCGCCCCTACCTTCATTGGCTGGATGATGGGCATCTATTCCTTAACACATCTTCCTGGCAATCTGATTGCTGGAACACAAATCGATAAACATGGCAGTCGCCGCTACATTGTATTCAGTCTGCTCGGTGCAGGATTCATCCTGCTCCTGCAAGCCTATGTCCAGACACCATGGCAACTACTGGCGCTGCGTTCCATCAGCGGGTTTGTACTGGCCTTCCTGTCTCCTGCATGTCTCGCCCTGCTTGCACAGTTATCCAGCGATCCGGTTAAACAAGGGAAGTATATGTCGGGTCACGGGGTAGTACATACCCTCGCATCTGTGGTATCACCAGCAGCCGGTGCGATCATTGTAGGTTCCATGGGATTCTCGGCTACATTTTCAGGCTTGGGCTATCTGCTTATTCTCACTGGTGTTATTGCTTTCATGACGATGCCTCGTGGCATCATCAAGCAGCAGGAGAGAGTAACGGAACCTGCCAAACCTGACGTTGCACCAGCAGATGCCACAAGTGCATTCCTGCCGGTGTCCTGGCGATACTTTGCCTTGCCTCTGGTGATTGCCTGTGCCCAAGGGATTCTCTTCTTCGAATTACCCCTGCGGGGCGGAGGACAATCGTCCATCATGTCTACCGGACTGCTGTTCTCTATAATCAGTATTGGGGCACTCTTCACCCTCAGCATGTTATTTCTCAACCGGTATTCCCCCAAACTGCGTCTGGTTGCGGGTGTGCTGTTGATGTCCTTGTGTTTTTTTGTAATGGCCGCCATTCCGCAAATCCCGTTGTCTACCGTATTATTTGTACTCGGGATGTCCAAAGGCATTATTTTTCCAGCTATGGCTACCCTATTTATCCGTCTGAGCGGAGGAAGCAGGTTAGGCCGCATTTTCTCGCTGCAATCCATCGCCACTTCCATCGGCTCTTTCATCGGCCCCATCACAGCCGGGCAACTTCGTGTCGGGTTATCACCCTATTTCATCGCGTTTCTTTTGTTAATGATTGGTATACTACTGCTTCCATACTATACATCCAAACGCGAAGCTCCCCTGTCCGATCCGAAAAGTATATTAAATTAGGCCTGTATCAATCTCTTCTTCCCTACCGTTATAACAGCAACTAGGCCTGTATTTTCATTAGCTTTGCATCATTCCCCCATTTACAGCTAAACTATATAAAATGGACTAACGTTTTACACGTTGATAAAAGCTAACTGGGAAATCTATCTTTTACAATCACCGAAGGTTTTATCTTATTGAAGATCATTAAGGTTGAACAATTAGCCAAAAGTAGTGAAGGGGACGGAATCGATTTTGAAGAAGCGGTAGCGTTCGCCTTTGTCTCCAAATATTAACTTTATAAAAGCAAATCAGAAATATATGGAGACAACAGCGATCGGAAGAACGATCCGTAACCGGAACGGCCACTGCAAGCTATTACTGACCTAATGATGCACATGAGATAAGATTTCAGAGAATTGTCTTGATGGGTTGTTCTCTCCAGTTAGCAAACGCGTAAAGAAAGGAGTCCATTTTATATAATCAGTCGATTTTCGCTGCAACATTTCCCGGGGAATGTCGACATAAGCTCTCGAACAAGAGGTGAATATCATGCCTATTCATGTCATTGTGGAAGGTAAGAATGACCGAAGCAAACTGAAACGTTTGGTTGGACCCGAAATCAACATTCTATGTACGTTTGGAACACTTAATTCCCTCAAGCTGGAGACCCTGCGCAAGCAAGTCGGTTACGATGAAGTCTTTTTATTTATGGATAATGACAGTTCCGGCAAAAAAATTAGAGGTGTACTTCGGGATGCTTTCCCGGATGCAGTACAGATGTATACACGACGAGGATATGCGGGTGTGGAAGGAACACCTGATGAGTATATCATTGCCCAGCTGGAGAAAGCCGGGTTAGAGACATACATCCAATACCCTGAACATCCTTCCTTTTAAAATGAAATACCAAAAGGCTGCCTTTGGGTTGATATCCAACCTGAAGGCAGCCTTTACAATATGAGTATCAGATGATTATTCCTTAATCAGATTGCGAATATCCTCAGCAATGACAGCTGGCACAACGTCCTCTGTATTAAACGCATTATATACCTTGCGCAGCTGGTTGTTCTCATCCACCAGACCAATCATGTTCATATGGGCAAAATCATCCTTACTCTCCCCATCGATCAGGATCTGGAATGATTCCCTGGCCAACTGTTTGGTTTTGTCCATATCCCCTCGCAAGAAGTACCATCCGGAATAATCCGCGTGAAAACGGTCTGCAAACGTCTTAATCTTCTCTCTTGTATCGACTTTGGGGTCGAATGAAATAGATACAAATGAGACATCTTTACCAAAGGTGTCGTCCTCTTTCAACAGATCCTGCACCTGGGATAACGTAAAGGTCGTAATCGGGCAGACATCCGGACAACTGGTGAAATAAAAGTAGAACAATCGGACTTTCCCTTGCGTATCCTCCAGTGATACCGTACTGCCATCTACATTTTCCATAGAAAAGGATTGGATTTCACGAATCTCGGGTAATTTTTCCTTACTGGCAAATACGGTGCCCCACATCAGATACACAGCCATTATCAGTGCGAGCCCGAGCAGCATCCATGTCCATTTGTACTTTTTCAGCATCTTCCTCGTCCCTTCTGTATCTTCTCTTATGAATACGCATACATATGTGAACCCAAAATCACGTTTGTTTCGCTTCATCCATCTACTGTGACATATGTATTCAAAGAAACCTACTTTTTATGAGATTCTATATTATTGTAACGGTTAAAAGGAACAATGCCCATAAATATTTATGTAACATATCCGACCGCGTATTCTCTGATGCAACTTCTCTCAGTATCCGATATAAAGTTTATCATAGGAAACACCAAAATAGTTTGACAAACTACGTACATTTATTGGGTATAATACAGTTTATTGTCATAAATTTGAAATTAGGGATGTTTTGCATCCTGACAGACGGATATTATACACTATATATGGGTATCACCTAGATAGAGAAGTAATATGCCTTAGAACGATACACCACACAAAGGAGACGTTTATGGATACCTCTACACATTTTGTCATGGGGATTGGTCTAGCCGGTCTGGCTTATGTCGATCCTGTCGTCGCAGCGAGTCCCATGCTTGCAGCTGCGGTAATGATTGGCACGATCGCCGGTTCCCAGGCCCCTGACATTGATACTGCTTTACGTCTCAAAAGCAATTCGCTTTACATCCGGAATCATCGGGGCTTGTCACACTCTCTGCCATTTCTCCTGTTATGGGTTTTGCTCATCACCGGCGTCATTGCACTGATATTCCCTGATGTCCCTATTGGACACGTTGCCACCTGGACCGCTGTGGCCGTAGGCTTTCACGTATTCACCGATCTGTTCAACACCTACGGAACCCAAGCCGCCCGGCCTTTTACGGAACGCTGGATCGCCTGGAACATCATTCATATTTTTGATCCGTTTCTATTCACTACACATGTCATAGCTATTCTGTTATGGGCCTTTGATCTGATCGCCCCTGCACCACTCTTCGTTACGTTGTATAGTTTGACCGCTTTATATTATATATGGCGAACGATTGCTCGTGCACAAGCAGTCAGAAAAGTCAGACGTCTCGACAACAGCCCAGAGCAGGCAAGATACATCGTCATTCCAACGATATCCTGGAACCGCTGGCATGTGGTTAAACGAGTTGAGGACGGCAGTTATGTGATCGGTAAAATGGATGGTTCTAATCTGGCATGGAGTCTGCACGCCTCTTCTTCTACTCATGCGGCCGTTGCTGCTTCACGCAAATCACCGGAAGTCAGTGCCTTCCTCTATTTCACCTCCTATGCGGTGGCAGAGGTTGAAGAACTGCCTGCCGGTTACAAGGTCCGGTGGGCAGATGTACGTTATCGACACCGGAAACAATATCCATTTGTCGCTGTGATTGTGATGGATCGGAATTTTGAAACGATTGATACGTATGTAGGCTGGTTAAGCGATGAGAAGATGGATAAAAAACTTTTATCTGCACGCCCTTGACGAAGTGAGCATGGCAAGGCACAATCAAACTTAGGAACTGATACGCGAGAAAGCCCGGTGCGTTTCCGCCCCGGGCTTTCTGTTTATCCTGTTTTGTTGCTGTTGGTTAAAATAAATTATTTGCCAGACCCAGCCAGAGACTGCTCAGCGATTTGTACCAGACGTTTGGTGATATATCCACCCAAAGATCCTGTTTCACGGGAAGTGTAGTTACCGTAGTAACCGTCTTGTGGGATAGTTACACCCAGTTCCTGTGCAGCCTCCATTTTCAATTGTTGCAGTGCTGCAGTCGCTTGAGGTACCACCAAGTTGTTTGAAGAACGAGATCCTTGAGCCATAATTTATAATCTCCTTTCAATCTGTGTCTGTAATGTATTGCAAGCTTGCAAGATTATTATGGCTCGTAGGCTTCAGGTTATACGGAATTTCACTAAATTTGTAGATGGAGGTTTTTCCCAATGAGTAAAGGCTTATCCTTATGGTTCGCATTCTCTTCGATTATCTTGTTAACGGTTTCAGCAATTATGATCTCCTACTCCGGTTGGTTTGCTGCACTACTGTTTGTCCTGTCCATCGCCAACATTGGCTGGGGATTTGTGATTCGTGCCAAAAAAGAACGTCAGGAAGTTCAATCGGCTGCTTCAGCTTCAGAGCCCACTTCGTGAGCAGGTCATTTGATAGTTCAATAAAGTTCAATAATGAACGCACAAAAATAAAGAGGAGTCCTTCAATAGGGCTCCTCTTTATTCATGTTAACTATTCATTGCGTGAAATATGAAGGTCTTGTTCAGGACTACTGTTTATGTCTTGGAACAAATCCCATACGTTCTTTCACTGCATCCAACGTTTGAGCAGCAACTTCTTCTGCACGACGGGCTGACGTATCCAGAACATCCGCCAATTCGCCAGATTCACGAATCTCATTATAACGTTGTTGTAGCGGTTCAATCACAGATACAACCACTTCAGCCAGTTCCTTTTTGAACGGACCATACATCTTGCCTTCATAACGCTCAGCCACTTCTTTAAGCGTCATACCTGCACATTCAGCGTAGATGCTCATTAGATTGCTGACTTCCGGTTTGTTTGCCGGATCATATACGACTTCACGTCCCGAATCTGTAGTGGCACGACTGATTTTTTTGCGAATCACATCCGGCGGATCCAGCAGGGCAATATAGCTGCCAGCATTAGGGTTACTTTTGCTCATCTTTGAAGAGGCATCATCAAGTGACATGACCCGAGCACCCACCTGCGGAATATACGGATCTGGAATGGTGAAGTACTCTCCATAACGGTGATTAAAACGTCCTGCCAGATCACGTGTCAGTTCCAGATGCTGCTTCTGGTCCTCACCTACTGGCACAAGGTCAGCATTGTATAACAAAATATCAGCCGCCATTAATGATGGATACACGAACAGTCCCGCACCAACGGAATCTTTACCGGATGATTTATCCTTAAACTGAGTCATCCGTTCAAGCTCACCCATGGAGGTCAGCGTTGTCATCAACCAGCCCAATTCTGCGTGCTGCGGTACATGGGATTGCAAAAATACGTTAGATTTCGACGGATCAATACCTGCTGCAATAAACAGTGCAGCTACTGCTTCTGACTGTTCACGCAATGCTGCTGGCTCCTGAGCCACGGTGATGGCATGAAGATCAACTACCATGAAATGACATTGATAGTCATGCTGGAGTTTTACAAAATTTTTGATTGCACCAATATAGTTGCCCAATGTGAGCTTACCGCTTGGCTGAATACCTGAAAGTACTGTTTTCATTACCCATAACGCCTCCCTGATTATATATATAAACTCCTGCTATTCTCTGCGAACGCAAAAAGACCCCACATCCGCAAGGGACGTGAGACCGTGGTGCCACCCTTATTCGCATTTCTTCGATTGCTCCTGACTCTGAATCAAGTCAAGCCGATGAAATGCCTTCATTGTTCCGTAACGTGGATTATACGGCAGACTCTAGTGAGGCAAGCCCATCTCTGGCTTAACCTGTTCAAACCTACACTCAAGGGTCCATTCGGTAAAGAGCTCACACCGGTTCACATCAACCACCGGCTTTCTGAAGAGGATTCTCTTGGCCTACTTATCCCTGTCATCGATTTCATGTCATTCAATTCTAATAAATGCTTTCAGAGTTCCATCTTAATGCGCACAGGCGCGAATGTCAAAATGAGTTGAACTTTTTTACCCGAGACATCAAAATCTGTTATGATGGAATTGCTTATCCTGTTGCCTGCTTCACACGAAATAGCGCAGGAAATAGCTGGCATGTACACAACGACACGCCTGCAGCAGTAGCTTCATCACGACTGCTTGCAGACAGATTTCAAGTGGGAAAAGGAGCATCGATATGAAACAAGTGACCAAAGGCCAATGGAATGGTTACGACACGTATATCCTACATAGCCGTGAATTGGAAATCACCCTGCTGCCGCGTCTTGGAAATAATATTATTTCTATTCGCGATTTAGTGCAGGACAGAGATGTCGTCCGCCGTCCGGATGAAGACGATCTTGCCTTTTATCTGCAGAAGCCGTACCATTTTGGCGTTCCTCTTCTGATTCCACCAGGGCGCATTCATCGTGGACAATTCGAATATGAAGGTGTTCGTTACCAGTTCGATCAGAACACGGCGAATGACAACCATATTCACGGTCTCCACCGTACCCAATCCTGGTGTGTCAGTGACATTGAGGAAGATGAAGACGGCTGTGCTATTACGACTGAATTACTGACCGAAAATGAAGAGCATTGGATGGCCCAATTCCCGATTCCCCTGAAACTTGAGATGACGTTCAGTCTGCAAAACGCTGTATTTAGCCAGCGTCTGCGAGTCACCAATCTGAGCTCAACACCTGCTCCATTCGGGATGGGATATCATACATGGTTTTTGTTAGATGGCAAACCTGCCGACTGGACACTGCAACTACCTGTTTCCGGAATATACGGACAGAATGAAGAACAACTACCGACAGGTGAACTGGAATCCCTGGGTGAATGGTCTGCTCTGAACGAAGGCATCAATTTGCAGGGACGTAACTGGGATACCCTGTTGAAAGCTACCGAAGGTGAACCGGCTACGGCTTACTTACGCAGGCAAGATGGATATACATTGAAATATTCAGCAGATGAAGCATTTTTCAAACATTGGGTTCTCTTTACCAAAGGTGAATCCGATCAGTTTTTGTGCATTGAACCGTACACATGGCTACCTGATGCACCTAATTTGGCTTTATCGGATGAACAAACCGGGTTGATTCGTTTGGAACCGGAACAGCCTGTTGAGTTATTTACACGTATTGAGGTTATACCTCCTACCGACTAAGCGAGCTGATCATCTTCTATGTTACTTTTACGCATATCACCCTATATTTTGATATCCAAATACAACTTGCCGACCCGCATTGGGTCGGCTTTTTTATGTGTCCTGTGCACTGATATTTATCCATATTTTCCCTTACGCCATATCATGTATATTTCCGTATTCTCTAACCATACTAACATCACCAAGCCATAAGGAGGTGACACATATGTACGGAAGTCAAAACCAAGGTAGCGGTAGCCGCTCCAACAACCTGGTCGTTCCCCAAGCAAATGCTGCATTGCAACAATTGAAAATGGAAGCTGCACAAGAGCTGGGTGTAACGATTCCACAAGATGGTTACTACGGTAACTATACTTCCCGTGAGACAGGTTCTCTGGGTGGATACATCACTAAACGTCTGGTACAAATCGCTGAGCAGCAATTATCGGGTCGTTCGTAAGCTCGTAATTAATGCTTAAGTAGCGTTAAAAAACAAAAGCGGCCTTCTTCGGAAGTGCCGCTTTCTCTTGTGTAACTAATTATGAGGTCGACTCCATATCTGAATCCTTGTATGTATTGGTTCTAGGGTAACGAATCATCAAGCTTGCCATATTGTAATTAGACTCCATCGTTGCATCTACCAAAATCATACCTTGTCTTACTGTGAAATCGTACGATATTTCGCCATGTGTCCAATTGCGTTTGAATTTCAACGTCTCCAATGCCATTGCCCGGAAAGAAGTTCTCTGGGTTTCATTTAGCCCCCCTTCCTCCACATCCATCTGCCCATCTCGTCCAGCTATCGGATTATGTCGAATACCGAATTTCCCAATTACGTTGTTTCGTATTTGCACAAAAACTACCCCTGAATCTAACCCTGATAACTCATGATCAAGTTCTTTGAATACCAAATCCAACTGTCTCGCTAATGAAAGCTCATCAATTTTCATATTAACACTCTCCTTATATGCTTATAGTCCTATACATCAAGGACTTATGACTCATTATATGACATCATATGTGCTCATTCAACAAAGAACGGCAAAGTTGGGTATTTCTAACTATGATTTGCACAATTAATTGCCATTTCACTTCCTTAAACTGAGCTTTTTCACTTAATTACGACAAAATCTTCGAGAATCGAAAATGAGGATTCAGTACAAAAAAAGGCTGAAATCCCGAGTCTGTTAACACGGGATTTCAGCCTTTTTATATATGTTCAACCTATTTTTCGGTTGCTGTCATCTGTAGAAACTGCTCAATATCGGCAATAACCAAGTCCGCAGCATTTTGCCAGAATTCCGGTTGTGTCAGGTCGGTACCCAGATGTTTCTGAGCAAGTTCTTCGACCGTCATACGCCCTGTATCCCGCAACAAATCATCATATTTATCTGCAAATGCTGTACCTTCCTGCTGTGCTCTTGCATAGATTCCCGCACTGAACATATAACCGAACGTGTATGGGAAATTATAGAACGGTACACCAGTTAGATAGAAGTGCAGTTTGGATGCCCAGAAATGAGGGTGATCTGATGCAAGTGCACCGCAGAACGCTTCCTGCTGCGCCTCCACCATTAATTTTGATAATTCATCCGCGTTGACCAAGCCTTTTTTGCGTTGTTCATAGAAACGATTCTCAAACAGGAACCGGGCATGGATGTTCATAAAGAAAGCCACACTTCGCTGTATCTTGTCTTCCAGCAAAGCCAGCTTCTCTTGCTCATCTGTTGCCGCCTGCACCAGGGCATCAGCTACAATCAGTTCAGCAAACGTGGACGCTGTCTCAGCCACATTCATCGCATAACGTTGATTCAATGCAGGCAACTCTTCCATAATGTGTTGATGATATCCATGACCAAGTTCATGCGCAAGGGTCGACACATTAGACGGTGTCCCGGAGAAGGTCATGAAAATTCGAGTTGCTTTGCTAAGTGGCAAAGACGTACAGAATCCACCTGGACGTTTGCCAGGACGGTCTTCTGCTTCGATCCAGCGTTTCTCAAAAGCCATCTCTGCAAATGAGGAAAGTTTAGGACTGAACTTGGCAAACTGCTCAACAATATTGATGGCTGCCTCATCGTAAGTGATTTTGCCACTCGATTTACCTACAGGTGCATCTACGTCGCTCCAGCTGAGTTTGTCTACCCCCAGCAGTTCTGCCTTGCGCTCCAGATATTGAACAAGCGCAGGTTTGGCACCGTTAATCACATCCCACATCGTATCCAGTGTCTGACGTGACATCCGGTTAATGGCCAGAGGTTCTTTGAGGATATCATCCCAGCCACGTTTCTCATATAACTTCAGACGGAATCCCGCGAGGTGATTCAGCGTGTCAGCGCAGAAATCTTCGACATCGGTCCAAGCCTGCTCCCAGTTTGCGAATACCGTCTCGCGTACATTCCGATCACTATCGCTCAGCTTGTTGGCAGCCTGTCCTGCGGAGAGCATCACCGTTTCCCCATCTTGCTCAAATGGAATGTTCACCTTGCTGACAATCGTGTTGTAGAATTTGCCCCAACCATGGTAACCATCCACACCCAGATCCAGAGCAAGACCTTCCAGTTCAGGCGACAGCTTCTCACGAGCCAGCGTGCGACTCTCGTTCAGTACAAATGCCAGCGGCTGAATATCTTCCCGAGCAATCCAAGCGTCCCACACCGAATCCGATGTCTGACTGAGTGTATTATCGAACTTCGATTTGCTGCCGTTCAGCATCGCTGCAATAGAACTGATGGCGCCCTGAAGCTGGGTTGCCTTTTTGTCCTTCTGGTTTTGCGATGAGAGGCAGGATACAAACGCAGAACCTTCCGATATGCGGATATAACAGCTTTGCAGCAGTTCCAAAATCGGATCAAATGCAGCCGTCTCTTCTAATGAAGTCGGTGCAGGTGTTTCGTTCAACAGATTTTGCAGTTTACGTACATCCTCTTCCAGTTCAATCAGATACGCAGCGAATGTCTCGGAGGAAGAACCTCCACTAAAAATGGACTCCAGATCCCATACGGGGTGTAATGGCGTTTTCATTTAATAAGGCACCTCTCTCTATAAATTGGATGGTTAGGATTGAATTAAAAACTGGTTTTCTGTGTGCCATATCTCTATACTAGAGAAATACTTATAGTAACTTTCAGGAGGTAAACGTATGAAACCTTTACAAGTATCGGCTGATACAGCCGTCAAATTAGCAGAATCCCTGGGCGTACCTTTGGAGCACCTGATGCACATGCCCCAACATATCCTGATGCAGAAGATTGCGGAACTTGCCAAACAAGAAGCCTCCAAACCTTCCGCATCAGAAGGCGAACAAGAATGATTCCGTTTGAGAACAGCTGGCCTTACGATATTGTGATGGGAGACATCTATGTACAGCAATGTCCCTATTGTCATGCAAGCAACGTGCTGCTCCCCCTCAAACCCAAAGAGCTTGTGCTCATTCGCGAAGGCAAAAAGAAATTACTGGTCTTTCCCTGCTGTAATACAAGCATGACCGTGATCGACAACGACAGTGACTATTTGTTATCCAGCCGTCCTGTCCGTAACTAATGTAAGATCAACTTAGAGGGGGCTGCGCTTTGCAGCCTCTTTGTCTGTTTCCAGCATCTCTTCAGGGAGTTCCAACTTACTTGAAATCATCTGCTCACGCAGCAGAGCCCACTGTTCCCTTGAAGCACGAATCATGGCCGCATCTGTGATCCGCTTGTCATGAATGACCTTGCTGAACCATTGCACTGCTTCATTAAACCGCCCTACCCTGCGGTTCAATTCCCCGAGCAAATACAACAGTTTGGCTTCATTGCCACCCGTTCCTTCACGTTCGAACACCTTTACATAGGCTTCAAGGCTAAATTCAAGAAAACGATGTTCCTGTGCATGGTCCTCCATATAACGATACAACCAAGCTATATGATGCAACAGACCAGCGACGACACGATCTTTCTCCTGGATAACCTGTGCGCATAG
This sequence comes from Paenibacillus sp. FSL R5-0701, assembly GCF_037973995.1. Classification (NCBI taxonomy): domain Bacteria; kingdom Bacillati; phylum Bacillota; class Bacilli; order Caryophanales; family Paenibacillaceae; genus Paenibacillus; species Paenibacillus sp. FSL R5-0701. The sequence continues at coordinate 5,785,651 of NZ_CP150230.1, forward strand.
CAAGGCAAGCTTGTACGTAGCCAGCGCCTGTTCCAGTGTTCGTGCTCCGCTATAATCACGTTTAACCCAGCGGTTACCGATCTGTTCCTTAAAAGCCTTGCGCTGAGCATCATTCAAATGCTCCGTTGCGTTCTCCGTCGAGGCAAACCCGCACTGCGGACAGATGCGAACCACATAAAAATCTGGATTCTCCAGCTTGTAGTACGCACAAAAATCCGAATCCGTCCGGTAGGGCCTTTTCAAACTCGGTCTTACCCGTGAGGTTTCATACTCGGTTTCGCAATAATGGCAGGTCACTTTCACCTTATACAGCGGCTCTAATTCCAATCTCTCCCATCCCTCTCCCGTACGCTCGTAATCATATTCGGAACTATGGTGTATTCACAAAATGATGTGCAGGCCCGGATAAACGCTGCAGGATAAACGAATGCAAGGGCTCCTCCACACCAATCTGTGTTAAGGCTTGATCCATACATGCAAGCCAAGCCTCAGCCCGTTCAACCGTCACTTCAAAATGCATATGACGGGCACGCATCATCGGATGTCCAAACGCCTCGGAAAACAGCCCTGGGCCTCCAAAAAACTGAGACAAAAACATATACTGCTTGTCGATGACCGGCTGAATATCTTCCGGGAAAAGCGGAGCCAGCTGCTCATTCTGCTGAACGATTGGATAAAAGGCCTCGACCAGTGCGCGAACACCTTTCTCACCGCCAAGATTGTCATAAATACTCAAACTGGGATTCATTCGTCTGATTCCCCTTTCTGATGTCGAATTTTGCCATATATTACACGTTCCGTGAACATTGTGAAAACAGTAACAATAACCAGGCTCCAAAAGCCTTTATCTCCATTCTATCAAAAAAAACCAAAAAGTCCTATATAACATGAACTTTCAGGACATGTAACCTGCCACCTGTATATAGGACTTTCTTCAAAACATAACACAAAAAAAGCGCCAACCGCATAGGTTGGCGCACTAGATATTCCATTAATAACTCCGCCAGTCCTCTTCCTCAGAGCGTACCAGCGAGGCACGTATCACATATACAAAAGCACAGACCAGGATTCCGGTGACAAGACTCATGATCATCACTCCATCCGAATTGAATTCCACCTTGGAGACAATTAGGTGACGTTCAGGCGTTTTTCTCATTTTAGCACACATCACTCAAAAACACAGCCACTTTTGCAAGCGCTTTCTACGTATAATTTTGTACTGTTTGTCCACTTTTTTTCATATATTGATGGCAATAACATCACAGACTTCGCACACCGACCATTCCAAAAATAAAGGAGAAGAATTCATGGCTGCTTCACAACGACTCACCCATGTCCTGGTCACACTCGCTCTCCTGATCCTTTGTGTGTTAATTGTTTTGTATCCAGCGGAAACCTGGCATGCAGGTGTACGCGGACTGTCCATCTGGTGGGACGTATTGTTTCCCTCCCTTTTTCCTTTTTTGGTGCTGTCCGAGCTGCTGCTCGGCTTTGGCATTGTTCATTTTCTAGGTACCTTGCTGAATCCACTGATGCGTCCATTGTTTCGTGTTCCCGGAAGCGGTGGTTTTGTATTTGCCGTGAGCTGTGCATCCGGTTATCCTACAGGGGCTAAACTGACCGCCCAGTTATGGGAACAAAAGCTGGTTACCCGGGAAGAAGGAGAACGGCTCGTTGCCTTCACTACATCATCCGATCCGATCTTCATGATTGGAGCGGTATCAGTTGGATTCTTCCATAATGTCGCCATTGCTCCAGTATTGGTTGCGAGCCATTACGCTGCAGCTTTTCTGGTGGGTATGCTCATGCGTTTTCACGGGGGTACAGCGCAAGGCTCACAGCCAGACATCTCTTCTGCATCCCCATCGGAGGGGATACCTAGAAACAGACTGGTCCGGGCCATCTATGCGATGCATGAAGCAAGAAAGGCTGACGGACGGGCATTCGGTGAACTGCTGCGCACGGCAGTCTCCTCATCCCTTCGCCTTATTATTATCGTAGGAGGGCTGGTTGTATTCTTCTCGGTCATGATGGAGCTACTTATCCAGACCGGTTGGCTTGGCGGATTATACGGGATAACCGAGCAATTGTTACGACATAGCGGACTGCCTCCATCCTTATCTCCTAGCTTGGTTGGGGGGCTGTTTGAAGTAACGCTGGGGAACAAAGAGGCCGGGAGTGCCGGGGCATCCATCCCACTCGTCTATAAAGTAGCTGCAGCAGCCTTTGTTCTCTCCTGGGGCGGATTATCCGTCCATGCACAGATTATGAGTGTTCTTAGCAACACACCCATGAGATACGGTCCTTTTCTATTTGCCAGAGCAATTCATGCGCTAATCGCACCTGTGCTGGTCCTGCTATTGTGGACACCCATGATGGGGCGTTCCTCTTTACCCGTTCTCATGGAGCCCGGTTTCATCCCATCGTTATCAAGGTATACACCCGATTGGGGACTGATTTTCTTGTCCGGAATGATTGTTTTTGTAAGCCTCATCGTATTGTTGTTATTCCTTGCGATATTAAGTTCCATTCTCAAGCCTAGACGACATGCCAAAAAATAAGTGAACGATTCATCTATATTTAACTGAATATGCGCCCAAACGTTGTGTTCTTCCGCGGAATTGATTATCATCGGTAGTATAATGACCACAAAGGAGCTTTCATCTTGAGATACTATGTTCAAGACCGCGGAGACCAGTTATCGATTGATCTCAGTCAGCAGTTTCACGCGCTGGCGAAGGAAGAAGGGTTCAAGCTGGATGCAGAATCGCCGGAGATTGTTATCTCCATCGGGGGCGATGGTACGATGCTACAGGCATTTCACAATTTCATCGACCGTATTCCGGATATTGCTTTTGTTGGGGTTCATACAGGCCATCTCGGCTTTTACGCCGATTGGAAGAAGGAAGAATTACGGGAGTTAGTCAGGCTGATGAGTGGCAAAGGAGATCCGGAGCGTCTCAAACCACGCATTGTGCAATACCCGCTATTGGAGCTTGAGATTCGGAAAAAGTCGGGGAATACCTCTTACATCGCCCTTAATGAATTTACGTTAAAAGGTGTAGACGGTACCGTCGTGGCCCAGGTCGATATTAACGATGTGACATTTGAGATGTTCCGTGGGGATGGCATCTGTGTATCCACGCCATCAGGCAGCACGGCATACAACAAGGCCCTTGGCGGTGCCATGGTTCATCCGACCATCGAGGCAATTCAGATTGCGGAGATTGCATCGATTAATAACCGGGTCTATCGGACACTTGGTTCACCGGTTATTTTGCCCAAGCATCATCATTGTGATATTTTCTCCCGCAAGGATCAGCGGTTACTGATGACCATTGATCATGTGAATGTGATGGTGGAGGATCTGATCTCCGTCCGTTGTCAGGTATCCAGTCACAAGGTCAGTTTCGCACGTTTCCGCCCTTATCCATTCTGGAACCGGGTTCGCACGGCATTTCTTGACTAAAATAAACACAGCAAAAAAGCGGTCCTTCTCAGGAACCGCTTTTTGCTTTGGCTTGAGGCTGATCCTTGCTCTTCTGAAGTACAAAGTACGCACAGCCAAAGTTACAATATTCATTGATATAATCCACCATACTGGCGATCGTGGAATCCTTTGTCGCTTTTGGATGGTTATCACGGTAAAAACCTTTTAACCTCAACTGGCTATAACCCCAGTCCCCGATAATATAATCATAACGCTCCAGCACTTCACTGTAACGATCACGGAAGACCTCTGGATTCCAACCTTCTTTGTGGTTCTGGACGATTTCATAATTTTTGCCGCCGATCTGTACAATGACCGGTTCTTTGGGCTTTTCTTCAACTGATTCAACAACCGATTCCTGAACCGGTTCCTGGATCTGTTCCTGAAGTTGGTCCTGAATCTGTTCTGTGATTTTTTCTTCTTCCAATCCGGTATCCTCCATCACGCGTGTGTTGCCGCCTGTTCAGCATGTTTGGTAGCCGATTTCACCTGTTCATGCGCATGGTAGGAGCTGCGGACCATCGGGCCGGACTCGACGTGGCTGAATCCACGTTTTAGTCCTTCCTGTTTCAATGCAGCAAACTCCTCTGGCGGATAATACTTTTCAACATACAGATGTTTCTCCGATGGCTGCAAATATTGACCAATCGTCATAATATCACAGTTTACCGCACGAAGATCATCCATTGTTGATAAAATTTCATTATATTCCTCACCTACACCAAGCATGATGCTTGATTTCGTAGGGATGTTAGGTTGCATTTCTTTGGCACGAGCAAGCAATTCCAGTGAACGTTTATATTTCGCCTTGGCACGCACTTTGTCTGACAACCGCTCAACTGTCTCAATATTGTGATTCAGGATGTCCGGTTTGGCATCCATTACAATCTGCAAAGATTCCCGATCACCCAGAAAGTCTGGAATGAGTACTTCAACGCTGCACAATGGCAACCGCCGCCGTACGGCCTTCACCGTCTCTGCAAAGATCGTAGCTCCCCCATCCTTCAGGTCATCACGGGCTACACTTGTAATTACGCAGTGTTGCAGATTCATCTGCTCTGCTGCTTCCGCCACACGTTCTGGTTCCTGCAAATCAAGCTCCGTTGGCAAGCCAGTATTCACCGCGCAAAAACGGCATGCCCTTGTGCAAATATCGCCCAAAATCATAAAAGTGGCCGTTCGATTGGCCCAGCATTCATAAATATTCGGACACCGCGCTTCCTCACATACCGTATGCAGCGTTTTGGAACGCATCATCGTTTTCATTTCCTGATAGTTATCGCCGGTTGTCAATTTGATCCGAATCCAATCCGGCTTCGGTTCTTTAACACGTTTAGCCAATGCATAAACCTTCTTTCTACTGAAGTTAGGCTGTTGCTCGGAACATATTATACCATGAAAGCGCTGGAAAAACCCCCATTTGTCACATCTTGTGCATTCATGCCCGATATGGACAATTTGTATAATTCGATTCCCCCCAAGAGTTTACATGGATAAAATGAGAACTTTTGAAGAACGCTAACCTTTAGCTTGGTTCATCGGGTACCTTGTATCATTCTAATGGAAAGGGGCTGCTTCCCAGTGCAACAACGCTTGACCTTCAGGCACACATACCGCTTTTGGATCAAAACATTACTTGCAGGTACTCTGCTTCTCCCATTCTTGCCTGTTGAAGTTTACAGTGAACCCGCCGAGGCCGCTCCCAAACCACAGGCTGCCGAGTTAAAACCCGCAGAAATTTTTGCTGCACGTCGCCATTTATATGAAACCATTGGTCAGATGACACAGATTCCCTGGTACAGGCTTGCCGCAATTGATCAGTATGAACGAACGATTACTCGTGCACACCCAAAGGATCGCAAGCATCCTGAGCGACTTACAGGTATTTTCATGACCTCTCCGGCATGGAGAGGATGGCTAAATCCTGATGAGACGGATCAACGCCCGAACTCCATTCTCTTTTTCAACGGATATGGACGTGACGGTTCTGGGGATGGCCTGGCAGATGCCAACAATGATCAGGATGTGCTGTACAGCATAGCTTCTGTTATTCAGGGTTACGGACACAAGCAAGAGGACTTCAACATTGCCTTGTGGGAATATTATCACAACTCCCGTGCTGTACAACGGATACAACAATTCGCGAAGTTATATGAGCATTTTGACAACTTGGATCTATTTGGACATGCCTTTCCCGTGCCGCTCGGAACCAACTACTCCTACCGCAGCACCTGGGGTACGAAACGAAGCTGGGGCGGCTATCGCATTCATGAGGGAACCGACATCTTCGCTCCGCATGGACTACCTGTGCGCAGCACCTGTTACGGGATCGTGGAAATCAAAGGCTGGAACCCGTTTGGCGGCTGGCGCATCGGAATTCGCGATTTGAACAACCATTATCATTACTACGCGCACCTCTCGGGTTTTGACAAGAGCGCACGCATCGGTGAAGTGGTTATCCCTGGTCAGGTCGTGGGATGGGTTGGCAGTTCGGGTTATGGCAAACCTGGGACACAGGGTAAATTCCCTCCTCATCTGCACTATGGGATATACCGGGACAGCGGACTGCACGAATGGTCGTTCGATCCTTACCCACAGCTGAAACATTGGGAACAGGAAGAACGCAAACAAAAGAACAAGAAAAGTAAGTAAAACGAGGATATGCACGATCAGCAAAGCGAAAAAGGGACCTCATTAATAGAGGCCCCTTTCTTTGTTTTACAATTCAAATTGTGTGTATCATGGGTGCGCGTCCTTATTGAGCTGCAATCCCCCATTCACATCAGGCAGATCATCCGGTTCAATTTCAAGTTCATTCCCTTGCAAATGGTCTGACGGCGTCTGTTGCTGGTTCTGGCTAGGGGGATTCGTAGTCACTCCATTACCGCTTGATACACCCGTATGACCTGATGGCAGCGCAATAGCTGGGGCGTTACTGCCGTTAGTGCCCACTGGCTTGCCCTGATTATCGTAATAATACATTGGCACATCCCCGACAACCAGAAGGTAGGAAATCGGAATTTCCGTATCAACCGTTTCGGGCTCCATGTCGAATGGCACCACGACCGCGACCTCAGCAATAATGTGAATGTACACTTCCACCAAAATCATGTTAATCCCCGCATTTTGCTGACGGGTGTTCAGGTCCACTTTGACAGCGCCTTGGGGCTCAATACGAACCGGTATACTCGGGCCAAATGAAGCCAACACCGGACTGCCCAGCGCCTGCCCCAGCGGGATTTTTTCTTTTAACATGTGTACATTCTGCAGCGTGGATTGCACAATATTCATCGTACTTGCAGTAATTCGCATATGCTCATTGTAGTTCAGCATGAAACCGGACACTTTCCCGGCGGTATCCGTCTTCCAGTCAATCAGTCCTTCGTTGGTTTTGCCATCTGCAACCTGTGCTGTAATCGCCTTGTTGATCGCTTCAGTCGCAATCTGCTTCACTCTAATCTTGGCCAAGTGCATGATGGGGGGCTTCATCTTTTTATCCACATAAGCAAAGCCCTGCATCAAACAAAACGCGGTGACCAATAGAATGATCAACCACATTTTGCGTTTGCCGCTTGGCGGCTTACGGCGTCTCCGGCTTCGCCATTTTCTTCTCATCATCGAAGTGTCCCTCCCCTACGGGATGAGCTATAGGCTATATGTTAACCTTATGCACCGTTGTCCCGAAAAAGAAGGACAGTACATGGACACTGGATAGAAAGTAACAACAACAACGACAACATTAAAGGGACAAGTACTCCTCATTGGCTAAACTAACCGCAAATCGGAAACTACATAAACAGAGATAAAAAAAGCCTTTCGCCCGCAGATTACTCTGCAAGGCAAAAGGCTTTATGTTCAGACCACCCAAAGATTCAGGCCATGTCTATCCTTTTATTTCGGAACAGATTCCCAGTCTTTCAGGAAACGTTCAATCCCGCTGTCCGTCAGTGGGTGTTTCCAGAGTGTCGGCAGAAGCGAACCCGGAATGGTGGCAATATGCGCACCGGAAAGGGCTGCATCCTCTACATGTTTGATATTGCGAATGCTTGCTGCGATAATCTCGGAAGGCAGATCATACATGTCCAGAATCAGACGCAGATCACGAATCAATTTCATACCATCCACCGCAATATCATCCAGACGACCAACGAATGGACTGATGTAGGTTGCACCGGCTTTCGCCGCCATCAGACCCTGTGCTGCGGAGAAAATCAGCGTTACATTGGTTTTGATCCCTTTTTGCGTCAACTCATGACAAGCGTACAGCCCATCTTCGGTCATCGGCAATTTAATGACTACATTCGGTGCCCATTCTGCAATTTCATAAGCTTCCTTCAACATATCCTCGGCTTTGAGACCGATGACTTCAGCACTGACCGGCCCTTTAACAACGCCACAGATCTCCTGAATGACTTCTTTAAATACGCGACCTTCTTTGGCAATCAAAGACGGATTAGTCGTGACTCCATCCACCAGACCCAGACGTTCGATCCGTTTGATTTCTTCCACATTCCCTGTATCCAAGAAAAATTTCATGATATGTTCCCTCCACTTGATGAATTCGTAAACACGATATAAGTCATTACCCGATGTTCATCATATGTTAACAGTTATATATAAAATTAATTTTTCTCTACTGCGTGACCGCCAAATTCATTACGCAATGCTGCTACCACTTTACCTGTAAATGTATCTGTTTCCAGTGAACGATAACGCATCAGCAAGGACAACGCAATAACCGGTGTAGCGGTTTGAAGGTCAAATGCCGTTTCTACCGTCCAGCGTCCTTCACCGGAAGAGTGCATTACGCCTTTAATCTCATCGAGGTTTGCATCTTTGGAGAAGGCACGTTCTGTCAGTTCCATCAACCAAGAGCGGATAACGGAACCGTTGTTCCATACGCGTGCTACTTGTTCGAAGTCGAAATCAAATCCACTTTTCTCCAATACGTCAAAACCTTCACCGATGGATGCCATCATACCGTACTCGATACCATTGTGAACCATTTTGAGGAAGTGACCGCTGCCTGCTTTACCAGCATACAGGTAGCCATTCTCCACGGAAGTATCTTTAAATGCAGGTTCAACGATTGCCCAAGCTTCCGGGTCTCCACCGATCATATAACATGCGCCATTACGTGCGCCTTCCATACCGCCAGATGTACCTGCATCCATGTAGTGAATGCCTTTAGGTTTCATCTCTTCGTAACGACGGATAGATTCTTTGTAGTGGGAGTTACCCGCTTCAATAATGATGTCCCCTTTGGACAACAATGGGCTAACTTCAGCCAGCACAGCGTCTACTACGTTGTGGGGAACCATGATCCACAATACACGTGGGGATTCGAGCGAAGCCACCATCTCTGCGTAAGAAGATACGCCTTCAGCGCCATATTCTTTCATTTCATTTACTGCTTCAGCGTTCAGGTCAAAAGCAACCACTTCGTGTTTGTGATCAATCAGGTTTCTACCCAGGTTCAATCCCATTTTTCCTAATCCGACAAGTCCAAGTTTCATTTCAAAATCCTCCTGTTATGAACAATGTTTAAATTTCATTTGCGTTCAAAATTTAAAATAAGTGCTTAACGTTTGGCGAAGTAACCGTTCCGGTCACGAATCGTTCTTTTGATCGCTGTTATCCCCAGATTTTTTGAATCTCCTGTATAGGAGAAAATCCGGGGATAAAGGCGAACGCTTTGCTTCTACAGAATCGATTTCGTCCCCTACACTACATTCTCAGCGTTCAAGCCAACCCATTTTCAAAACTGAACCGCTAATCTATATTCAAAAATTTTCACGGCCTTCTGGCAAACATAACCAGAAGGACTTATGCAAAATTGGAACGGTATGATTCGTAATAGTTACTGTATATATCAGTATTTTGCATTATTCGATCCAACTTGCTTTCAATTGACAAAGCCCTCAGGGAATAAAACATTTCTTTCTATATCCTGCTAACTTGAAAGACGCAATTTGGATTGTGCAAAATGTTCATGGGTGAGCAGAACGGATTGTACTGTTTTTTTTACTATTGTGTTCTCTTATGCTCACTCTTTCGTTTCACTTACCACCAACGGTAACCGTCTGCTGCGGTCAGGCGATCTGCTGACTCTGGTCCATGCGAACCTGCACTGTACGTATCCAGTGGCACGCTGCCCGCTTCGAATGCTTCCTGAATCGGTTGTACCCATTGCCATGCCAGCTCCACTTCGTTCCAGTGTGCAAAGAAGGTGGAATCTCCACGCATCGCATCAAAGATCAGATTCTCGTAAGCTTCAGGGATGTTACGTTTACCTGAGTTAAAGGTCATATGCATTGGTTCCACTTCACCATGGTTCAATGGATTCTTCGCATTTAATTGAAGCGAGATGCTTTCTCCCGGACCAATTTCAATCGTCAGCAGGTTAGGTTCCGTTGTATTTTCGGATTCATGACCTGTCTTCAGTGGTGCCTTGAATTCAACAACGATTCTGGTGGATTTCTCAGCCAGGCGTTTACCTGTACGGATATAAAATGGAACTTCGCTCCAGAATGGATCATCGATCCAAAGTCTCGCGGCAACATACGTCTCATTCTGAGATCCGGCTGGAATGCCAGGCTCGTCCAGATATCCAACAACCGAGGAACCTTGCAGCTCACCTGCTGCATATTGCGCACGAACAACCTCAGAAGCGATATTTTCTTTTGTCAGCGGACGAAGTGCTTCAGCAATTTTTTGCTTTTTGAATTGAATCTCTTCCGGTGTGCAGCGTTTTGGCAAATGCAAACCAATCATCATCAGCAACTGAAGCATATGATTTTGGAACATGTCACGAAGGGCACCGCTTTGGTCGTAATACGCGGCACGTTCTTCAACACCTACCGTCTCACTTGCCGTAATCTGTACATTGGCAATATAACGGTTAGACCACAACGCCTGAATCACCGGATTTGCATAGGTGAGCGTCTCAATATTTTGAACCATCGGTTTACCGAGGAAATGGTCAATGCGATAGATCTCTTCTTCCGCAAAGGTATTGCTCAGTTTCTCATTCAAGTCACGAGCCGATTGCAAATCATGTCCGAATGGTTTTTCGATAATCAGTTTCTTCCAGCCTTTGGTGTTACCCAGGCCACTTTCTTGAATGTTCAATGCGATTGGCTCAAAGAATTCTGGTGCCACCGACATGTAGAACATACGATTTTCTGGAATGTTAAGCTCTTGTTCACGCTGTTGAACCAGTTCCAACAGTTTGGTGTAATCTTCAGGCTTCGTATTATTTAAAGAACAATAACGGAAAGCTCCAATGAAATCACGAACCTGAGATGCTTCTTCCGGCGTCTGACGTGAGAATTCATGCAGTGACTTTTCAACATTCGCTTGGAAGTCCGTATCCGACAATTCACGTCGTCCCAATCCAATAACGGAGAAGGATTTCGGCATTTTCTGATCCATGTACAAGTTATATAATGCAGGGTAAATCTTGCGTTTGGCTAAATCGCCTGTTGCCCCGAACAGGACAAATGTCATTGCATCCATTGGAGTGCCTCCTGTGATCTGTGCAGTATAGTATATGATGTTGCAAAATGTTCAAATCCAAGCATGACAAAAGACGGAATAAGTGGGTGTGTTCCCCGCCTTGCCTCCGTTTATATAACGCACCTGAATTCAACCATGGAACATTCCTTCTCTCCACAACCTGTGTTTAGGTTATAAATTGTAACCATTTGAATTAACGTTACCCATATTACACCTGTCGTCACAATTCGTCAACAATCGTGTCGAACCTGTGAACTCCAGTGTTTATAGGGTTTTTATTTGATGATAACGCTTTATGTGGTAACATTAAGAACAATTGGCATGTGACATTTTACACATATGGCCTGTGGACAAGTAGGTTACAATAAGTATACTAATGATATTACAAGCAATACTAAATCAAAGGAGTACAATCATGAGCGATGATGAGAATGCCAAGCAAATATGCACAAAAGTGGAACAATCTTATCAGATCATTGGCCGAAAATGGGTAGCCCTCATTATCCATGCGTTGATGGAGGAACCCAAACGCTTCAGTGAGATTCACGCTTATATCCCTGACTTGAGCAAACGTGTGTTAAATGAGCGAATGAAGGAATTGGAGGAAGAAGGACTTGTGGTTCGCCATGTCGTCACGGAACGTCCAGTTCGAACTGAATATATGTTGTCACGAAAAGGAACGGAACTGGGGAGAGCGCTAAGTGCCGTGGAACGTTGGGCTGATAAGTGGTTGTAATAGCTTAAGGAATCCTTAATGTTTATTTAGCTTGAAGATTACCGATGTGCAATCCCGGAGGTGGAGTATCGCATTTAGCAACTGGCTAGTGCAATCCGCATCCGGGATTTATTTACTTCAAACGGTAATACTAATTGTGTATAGAGACGTAATAACGCTATTTTTACAATCCAAATTAATGCTTACTGTTCCGTTCAAATTGTTGCCGATACTGAAGCGGGATCGTCTCGGCAGATTTGCGAAATAACTGGATGAAATACATCCGTTCGGAAATCCGGCACGTCTGCCAATCTCCTCCACCGAAAGTGTTGTTGTCTCAAGGAGTAAGTAGTCCTGCTTTAAACCTTCGAGCTATGACGTAATCCGTAATGCTTCTACCTGTCTCTTGATGAAAAACGCAGGAAGCATTCGATTTGGCAAGTGAACATCTCCCGCCATCTGGTCCAATCTGATCTCATATTGGAAATGCTCTTCAATCCATTGCATCCTCTTCTCCAAGTGTCTAAAATGACGTGAATCCGCTAACTGCGAAAGCGTTTCATCTACTTCTTATTTTTATTGATCCAATCCCTGACTTGGAGATTATTATCTTAAAGTGATTTCCAGTTACATGGATGGAAAAACCAAGTGTATTGATTTTTTATGGTGATGTAGGTGTAATCGACCTAGTACAAAAAAAGATGCCCATTCTCACTTATGTGAGGGGCATCCTTTTCACGTAAAATACTACGAATCTAACTTCCTCCCGAGTGTAATACTCGAATCCTCGAAGTTGTCTACCGTCGTCTTTTTTTCATAAAAGTGTACGGCATGTTGCATAATTCCTTCTCTTGTGTAAAACGCGTCTTCCGCCCCTAGTGGAAAAACAACCTTTTCTCCCGTACTTGCCGACTTATAGATACCCACAATCAGTTCAAGCGTATTCCGACCACTTTGGCCATCCACCAGAAGGGGAGATCCTGTCTCAATAGCATTTAACACATTCTCAACTTGCCCAGCGTGACCGACATGAATAACATCTGGTAATTCGTCAGCGAGCTTCTGAATCTGGTGTTCCAACTCTCGATTCGGTTCCGGAAATCCGTTATTCCGCGCGGTAGAAGCAACGACTTTCCAAGGTGCAGATACCCGGGCTTCTTTGCCCTGAAAAATTAACTGTTGCTCCTCTCCGTGATGTACGACGGAACTGGTAATCATGCCAAGCGCCCCTTCCTGGAAGCGAAGCATCGCCATGGATATATCCTCAACTTCGGCATTATCATGTGCCTTATTTGCCATCATCGCCTGTAGTTCCACTGGAGGTCCCATCATCCAGAGCATGGCATCAATATGATGCACCGCATGATTAAGGGTACAGCCTCCGCCTTCTTTTTCCCATGTCCCGCGCCACCACAGATCATAATAATTGTGGCCACGCCACCAGAACGAATCAACCTGCACATGTACAATCGGTCCCATCCGTTTACTGTCCAGCACACCTTTTAACTTCATCATTGGAGTCGTAAAACGATTCTGTGCTACTACGGATAGCAACTTGCCACTTGCTTGCGCTGCTCTCAACATCAGATCCGCTTCCTCCAGGGAAGAAGCCATCGGTTTTTCAACCAACACATGTGCACCTGCTTGCATGAAGTCACACGCAATGGGAGCATGCGTATACGGTGGTGTACAGACTGATACCAGATCAATGTTTTGGGCAAGTAACTCTGTGTAATCCGTGACAGCTTGTGCACCTTCCAGACCATATTCATTAATTCGCTTCTGTGCTTTTTCCACGTAGATATCGACCACAGCAACAATCTGACATCGCTCAGGGAACGACATATATGCTGAGATATGTGCTCCACTAATTGCACCTGCTCCGATAATCGCCACTTTTAACATCGTTGCATACCTCCCTTATTCCCTTCACAATACACAATAATAAAGCGCTTTTATGCGTTCATCTTGTGCTAAAATAAAACTATCTTGCGCATGATAAGGGAGGCATTTATGAAGTCCATTTTTCTGGGAGAACAATTTAATCTGGTCTGTCGTCGTACATCCAACACTACGTCTCGCGAAGTGTTCCATGCTCATTCGCAGCTGGAGATAACCTATATTCACGAAGGATATGGGCAGTTGATAACCGAAGGTCAGGTTTTCTCCCTTGAACCCGGTATGCTCATGATTTTTCGACCTTTTCAATTGCACCACATCCAGATTCAAGTATCCAGACAGCAGCCTTTCATTCGAAATGTACTCATGGTTGAACTTGATCTACTGAAGGCACATTGGCCCCAATTTATCGTTACTTACGACTTCATACAGGATCTGCTGGAAGAGCAATCCCCCATTCAGCCCATCCGACTTGCTGCCACATCCCCACTCGTTCAACGAATGGAACAATATGCAGATACGTATCTAGGTCTGCTTCCCCACGAAATAGAGGAGGATACACGCCTCTTTTTATTGGATCTGTTCGCACAACTTCGCTACCTGTGGCAAGACGGGCAGCAACGCCGCTCCGAAGATGTACTCTCGTCCAGTGCAGTTCTTCACCCTCATGCCGAAGCCATCATGCAATGGATTGAACAGCATTACCATGAGCCTTTTCGTTTGGAGGATATCGCAGATACACTTCATTTATCTCCCTATCATCTGTCTCATGTTTTCAAAAAAGCGACCGGAACCACAATCGTTGCTTATGCTCAAGCCACCCGCATTCGTCATGCCTGTGTGCTGCTCACCCGTTCCTCGCTCACCGTTCCCGAAATCGGTCACCGTGTCGGTATGACGAGCCCCTCCTACTTTTGCAAAGTATTCCGTACTACCACAGGCTCTACACCACATCAATATCGGCTGAAGGTGCAGGGGAGGAAGTAATGGATCACAACAACAAGAAAGAAGCGAAAGAATTCACTTCTCCGCTTCTTCTCGTACAAACCGATTTCACTTGCTTCACCGCACATCAAGCCCCAACTTCTCCAAATACGGAATAAGTCGCTCTCTTAATTGCCTCAAATCATCCTTCTGTTCCACTGACAAGCGTTCATCATGAATACTTCCATCCTTGTCCACCACCATCACTTCATACGCCTTCATTTGTTCATACACAGATTTCAACTCGGTAAACTCCTCTTTAGTTAACATCTCCTCCGCCCGCGCCAACTGCTCCGTCCAGAATTGTTGCTCATTCATAGGATCCTTTTGTGAAGCATTACTCACAGCTTCCAGCTTCTCGAAAAACGGTTCCAGCTCAGCTACAAGAAGGTTATATCGTTCTTGCTCTACTGTACTCCACTGCTCTGGATGCATATTGCCCTGAGAATCAGCATGCTTCACGGCCATTTGCCCCATTTGCTTCAGCAGGTCCATATATTGAACAAATTCTTCTTCGCTGAAATGGGCCTTGGCCGTCTGCAGCTTTGTTTCCAACCTCATGTAATCCTCAGCTGTTCCCCCCATAGCAGCGATATTCTCCTGTGAACCATATATTCCGTCTGCGAGATAGGTGTACCCTGCATAGGCTCCGGTGGGAACAATGAGTACAGCAGCCAATAGCCCAGTGACCAGCCATTTTTTTCGATTTCTTCTGATGTGTGAATCATTTCGAATACCATCCATCATTTTATGTTTAATCCTCGCAGGAACGGACCAGTCTTTGGTCTCTTCCTGATAGGCTTTTCGCAACTGTTCATTGAGTTTCATGCAGATCCTCCACCTTTCCCCGCAATCTTGGATTCATCTTCTCTTTCTGTCTCAACTTCGCCAGAGCCGCATGTATACGCGATTTTACGGTTCCAAGCGGAATCTCCAATATGTCAGCAATCTCCTCTTGCGTATATTCATTCAAATAATGAAGTGTCACCACCTGCTGCAGCTTGTACGGTAAACGGCGCACCTGTTCCAGGAGAGGACGATTTGCCAGTTTGTTGACCAGATCAGTGGAAAAATCATATTCTAGTCCAACGTCAGATTTTTCGATTCGCTTGCTAAACCGAAACTGCATCAACCTTTTGCGTCGATAACTCTGAACCTGTCGCATCGTCACCCCCATCAACCAGGGACGAAAAGCACGCTCCGCATCATATCGCTCTAATGACCGATACGCCTGAATGTAAATCTCCTGTACCACGTCCTCCGCGTCAGACTCGTCCTTGATGAGAAAACGCACAGTTCGATATATCCCCGTCACTGTTTTCTCATATAATTCTCCATATGCTTCTTCACGCCCAGTACGTATTAACGTTACAAGTTCTATGTACTCATCCTGCTCACTCATTAGCCATCCCCTTCCTCCTTACACTATATATTGGCACGCCAGCATCATATCGTTCGATTTATTTATTGAATGAGTAGGTATAGCTGAATCTGATACAAAAAAGGCCCTCTGGTGTTTATCATGATATAATATACCTAATTTTGATATAATTGGAGGTTCTGCATCTGAGTTATAAGATCCCCTTTGGTCTTTTGCTATTATCTTATTTCGATCATCGGATTGGTAATCGCCAGAAGCTACTTCGAGGCCTACGCCAAGGTATATAGACTTATTGGGATCTTGGTTATCTTATCGTCTCTTTTTCTTTCGAAAGCGGACATAAGGGAGAAACTTAGCAGGGGTGGTCACTACTGTAATGAAACTTTTCAGCAAATTGTACTCAGAATATCTCCTGATTCCACGACCTCTACGTTTGTTGTTTTTGTGGGGGTGGATTGTTTTGTTTTTTATTGCTGGTGCCAAACTCAGATGGTTCTACTTCCTACAATAAACTGATTATAAAATTGTAGTTCTCATGGAACATAAAAAAGAGCTGAGTCGTCATTATGACGTCTCGGCTCTTCTTTGATGCTCATCCTCTTCCTTGCAGATAAAGATATAGGTAATCAACTCGAGCTCGCCTATACGTTCCTTTTTGAGGCAAACCTTATTTGGTATTCAGAAATTCATATCACTTGATCACCGCTCCTAAATATGTCCACCTGTTCAAGTCTTGCCAGTACGTTGGCAAGGCTTTTTTCTCTTAAACATAAGTTGTTTGGCTTTGCTTATGTATTCTTTAGATTTTCTTCAGAATTTTGCTCATTAATTCCTTAGTTTTTTTCATTAAGATTGCTATATCAACAAGAGAGGAGGCAAAACAATGATCAGTAATACGATCTTAGAGCTACTTCATCAGTATGGTTATCTAATTGTTTATTTTGCCTTCTCATTAGGGCCTTTCGGTATTCCAATTCAAATGATAAATCACAAATTTCAACATCATAAACACTTCATTAAAGCTGAACTCATTCTGAATAAAAGTGGCAATTGGGCGATGTGCATCGGTTTGTTCATTCCAATCGTGTGATATGTTCTCCCTTTGGTGATGGGACTCAGTGGCGTGCAGTATAGAAAATTTGCTCTTATCTCCTATTCCAGTGCTTTGTTATGGACCATAACGTATTTTACAGCGGGCATTTACTTCGGTGGCCCCATTCTATCTACGCTTCATTTATTACATTTCTAACTGGTTTGGATAACATACCATCACATTATGGAGGAACCCTATGAATTCCAATGAACCTGTTTTATTTTTGAAAAGCTTTCTGCAAAGCCCTAAACATGTCGGCAGTATCATACCCAGTTCCCGGTTTCTCGCCAGCAAAATGGTGAAGCAAGCCTCTTGGCTAGAGGCAAAAGCAGTCGCCGAGCTTGGATCGGGTACAGGTCCTATCACTCGTTATATTCATCAACAAGTACAGGATTCCACCAAAGTCCTATTGTTTGAGATGAACGAAACGATGAGAGATAATCTTCAGACGGCATACCCGGAGTTCTCCTGTTATCCAGACGCCGCTCGATTGGTAGAATCTATGAATCAAGAGGGCGTTCAGCAACTGGATTACATTTTTAGCGGATTGCCGTTTTTCAACTTTGAGCCTGAATTAAGAAATACGTTGGTAGACCAGATCCATAAGGCACTCAAACCTGGAGGGTTATTCATCGCCTTTCAATATTCACTCCAAATGAAAAAAACATTATCCGAACACTTTATTATCGAAAAAATAGAATTCGTGCCTTTGAACATACCTTCTGCGTTCGTTTATGTCTGTCGCAAAAAGGAAACAATTTAAACATCTTAGGCTATCGTTTACACTGATGTTATCCTAATTTTTAAGGAGTGTTGAATCATGAGTACCGTTCTCGTTGTTGATGATGAACCCGATATCCGGGATGTCATTCATGTCTATTTACGTAACGAAGGATATCAGGTCATTGAAGCAACCAATGGTGAGGAAGCGCTAAATATTATCAAAACAACATCGGTCCAACTCGTAATACTTGATGTCATGATGCCCATTATGGATGGAATCAAAGCCTGCTTCAAAATAAGAGAAGTATCAGCCACTCCGATTATAATGCTATCCGCCAAGGAAGAAGACATTGATAAAATCACGGGCTTGACTACCGGGGCTGATGATTATATGGTCAAACCGTTTAATCCATTAGAGTTACTGGCTCGCGTTAAAGCTCAGTTACGACGTCAAACACTGATTGGCAAAGCCGAATTCAATTCACTTATCCTGATCAAGGACCTTGTCATTGATACAAGTAAACATTCTGTGAAGCTCAAAGATAATGACATTTCGCTTACACCACTGGAGTTTTCCATTCTGGTGTTGCTTGCCAGCCATCCTGGACAAGTATTTAGCTCCGAGAAGATATACGAAACTGTATGGAAAGAACCTTTCGGGTATTCCGATAATACAGTGATGGTTCATATTCGTAACCTGCGTGAGAAATTGGAAATGAATCCACGGGAACCTCAGTATATTAAAACGGTATGGGGAGTGGGCTATAAAATTGATTAAACGATTACCACATTTTAAAAAAAAGATACAGATTAACATCCTATATCAAATGTTGATCAGTTTATTGATTTCGTTTGTTGGCTCTGTGGGTGTAAATAATATGTTGATCATAGCTGCCGCAAAAATTAGTGAAAGATTTAATTGGCCTTCGCTTCTCTACATCTTTCCTTATGTTCTAACACCAATCTTCATCGTAATTTTCACGTTAATTTTTTTGTTTTCCACACGAAAAATTGTGAGAGATCTCGTTACATTAGAGCAAGGACTTCAACTCATATCGGAGGGCAATCTGGACTACCGTGTACCCGTCAATCGACAAGATGAACTTGGACGAGTCGCTTCCAACATCAATCACATGACTGAGCAGTTGCAGCTACAGATGATCAAAGAGCGCGAGTTGGAAAAATCCAAGATGGACATGATTACAGGCATCTCACATGACCTGCGCACACCGCTTACCAGCATAATCGGGTACATCGAGCTTCTTAGAACAGAATCTTTTCAAGACAAAGCAGAGTATGACCGCTTCATACAGAACACCTATAACAAAGCAACGCATTTAAAGAAGCTGCTCGATGATTTATTTGAATACACACGCTTAACCTCAGTAGATACCCAACTGGATATGAAAAAGGTTGACCTACATCAACTCTTGGATCAGTTACTGTTTGAATTTGAACCATTGGCTCAGGAAAATAGTATTCATATTGTTAAAGAGATCGGCGATGCTCAAATCATGGCCATCGTAGATAGTGATAAGATTGCTCGCGCCATCGATAATCTTCTCATGAATGCCCTAAAGTATTCCTTCAAACCGGGTACGATCCACATTCGAATGAGTATGCGTCATGAACACATTGCCATTGAAGTCGAAAATAAAGGTATGCCACTCACAATAGAGCAAAAAGATAAACTGTTTGATCGTTTTTATAAGGTAGATTATTCAAGAAGCAGTGAAGGCATCCAAACGGGGTCTGGTCTGGGTCTTTCGATTGCAAGAAACATTGCAGAGTTACATCAGGGTACCTTGACACTTCAGCATACGCATAACATATTTACGTTCCAGATAAGCCTGCCTTCCAACAACATCCAGTAAACCATCAGCGAATTCAGTCATGGAGGATACAGCAATGAAAACATCCGAACCACTTCTTTTCCTGCAAGGATTTCTGAAGAACCCCAAACGAGTAGGCAGTCTCCTGCCCAGTTCCAAGTTTCTGGCCCATAAAATCGTCCAGTCTGTACGATGGGATAAAATTCGAACCATTGCTGAGCTGGGGCCTGGAACAGGTGCCATCACACGTCTTATGAGAGCTGAATTACCCCAATCTGCTACCGTTTTTTTATTTGAAAGAGACCCGAAAATGAGGAATAATCTAAAGAAAACATATCCTGAATTCATGTACCATTCGAATGCATCCTATCTATTGAAAAAGATGCATCAAGAAAATGTGCATCATTTGGATAGTATTATCTGTGGACTGCCCTTTTTTAATTTTTCCAGAGAAATGAGACAAAACATCCTGTCACAGATCCATACAGCGCTCCGACCTGGAGGCACGTTAGTTTTATACCAGTACTCACTTCATATGAGGAAACAATTAGCTGAGTTATTCGAGATTGAGAAAATTCAATTTGTGCCCTTCAGCTTCCCTCCTGTTTTTGTGTATGTTTGTCGTAAAAGACCCGATGAAGGACAAACGTGAACGATCGAATTGGGGAAGATCTGATTTATCCTCGCCATTGTAACCCGATATTGATTTATGCATATCATGTTTTCTTACCTTCTCATTTTACAGTTGCTAGCCATTGGAAGGCTTCATTTAAGTCATGGAATTCTTGAGATGGATTGGATATGTCCATTCCTGAGAGCATTCGGTTTGCACTCGATTTAGCTATCGCTTTATGGGGAACAAGCAGTGCTGAATACTTAAGTCCTGCTTCGAGTGATCTCGGATACCACTCTTGTGCAACCCATTCTTGGTCATCTGGCGAAATAACGGCCAAGTGACGGCTATCGTATAACGCCTTATCAGAGCGTTTTTGCACCGCTAACTCCAATAATTTATTTAGTGGTGTACGATATTGTTCACCTCGCGCAAAGCTCATCCATTGCAAAACAACTACCTTATTATCCTCATTCCATGAAACGGTTGCTTGAGGGGAATCATAAAAAATCATATCGGTCATCTCCTTTTTAAATGTTTAATGTCCTGTCTTGTCCTGGGAGGATCTAATCATGCGAGTCATCATCTTACGCGGCAACAACCGCGGCATAAACGCGATGAATCGGTTTCGAGCACCAGGCATAATTAATGTCTTGCCACGCAAAAATCCTCGATACCCTTCTTCGGCCACCTGTCCGGCTTCCATGATCGGGCCCTGCAACATCTTCGAGACACCCATACCCGAACGATCAACAAATCCGGTAGATGTCAGCCCTGGGCACAGTGCTGTCACCGTAACACCAGTTCCGCTTACTTCATTCTCCAAAGCCTCAGTGAACGATAGCACATACGCTTTCGTCGCATAATATACCGACATCATCGGTCCAGGGAAAAAACCTACCAATGAAGCCACATTCATCACTCCGCCTTGCCTACGTTGGATCATATCCGGCAAGAATAGCTTGGTCATGACGGTTAAAGCCTTGATATTCACGTCAATCATATTAACTTCTTGTTCCATATCCGTTTCCATAAACGTCCCGAACAGACCGAAGCCTGCATTGTTGACAAGATAGTCAACAACAATGCCCTTTTCCTTCAGCTCATGATAAATCTCCTGTGGTACCCCAGGTGCCGCTACATCTTTGGCAATAACCGTCGCCTGAATGCCATACTTTTTCCGATACTCCTGAGCTAGATCCTGTATTTTACCCTCACTTCGTGCTACCAGCACAATATGATGTCCACCTTTGGCAAACCGATCTGCTAACTCTTTACCGATCCCACCTGATACCCCTGTGATTAGAACTGTCTTTCTCATGTTGTTGCCTGCCTCTCTTTTCTATAAAATGTGTTTCATCTGGAACATCAATATTTGAACGAACGTTCTATAATAGTGAAAAAAATAGACTACCTCCGTATGAGATCCATGGATAGCGTCGCTATACGAAGAAGTTTTTCTTTGGTTATCGAAGTTTTGGCCATCACCCTTAACCCAACGCCTACATTATGCAGATATTCTGCCAATACTTCGGCGTTGTACTCGGTTGTGAATTCATCTTCCTGCTGTCCCCACACAATAATGTCCTTGATTAGTTTCTCCGTATTTGCAAACATCTCTATCGATCGATTGTTCATATCGTCATCACGTGCCGCCAATTCGACCGTTGAATTAACAATGAAGCAGCCTGATGCTGGATGCTCCTCACTATGAATCAAAGAAGAAAATATAAACTGAAGTGCTTCCGTTGCCGTTTGAGAATGCTCTACACCTGTTGCAAGGGCGGAGCTCATCTGGTGATCATATAGATCTACTGTCTTCAGGTACAAGGTATGTTTATCACCAAATGTGTCATACAAGCTTTTACGATGAATTCCCATATGATTGACTAGATCGGTCATAGACGTCTTCTCATAGCCTTGTTCCCAAAAAAGTCTCATCGCTTTATCCAGTACAACAGACTCTTCGAACTCTTTGCTTCTCGCCATTGGCTTCCCTCCTGTTCAGAAAACGAAAATTGAATAACATGAGTATGATCTTAACGAGCCTTTAAAAGGTAACAATGACTTTGCCCTGCGAGTGACCTGTTGATACTTTAATCAATGCCTTTTCAATGTCATCAAACGTATACGTAGAATCGATCGAAGGTTTAATGTCTTCTTTTTCTACAAGAGCTGTGATTTCTTGCAACTGAATCCCACTGGAATGCACAAATAAAAAACGGTATTCAGCTTGAGTCTTACGTGCCATGGAATCCAGGCGTGCACCTACGAGACCAAACAATGCTCTTTTCCACAACGGGAATTGACTGTCCACTGCAAAACGATAATTGGGTCCTGCCTTCAAAGAGACTAATTTCCCCTGTGGTTTCAAAATACTCAGTTCAGCTTTGATCTCATCCGCACCCAAGGTGTCGATCACATAATCGATATCGGACAGAATGTCAGCATACTGCTCAGTCTTATAATCAATGAATTGATCTGCTCCAATGGATAGAGTACGTGCTCTGCCCCTCTCACTGCCACTTGTGATAACCGTTAATCCCATGGACTTGGCAATCGGGATAGCCATTGCACCGAATCCACCCGTTCCACCAGGAATAAACAGCTTTTTATTCGGCTCAGCTTGGAGTACATCATGCAATGCTTGATACGCGGTCAGGGCAGTAAGGGGTACCGCCGCAGCTTCGATAAAAGATAGATTTTCAGGCATCATGGATAAGGCATCCTCATGTACAGCTGCATATTCAGCAAAAGCACCAATTTTATTCAGAGGCAACCTGGTATAAACCTTATCACCTACTTTAAAATTCAAAACATCATCACCAACGGCTTCAATGACACCCGATAATTCATTCCCTAAAGTTAAAGGTAACGTATAGTCGGCAATCATCCGAACACTGCCATTCATATTCAAGATATCCAGCGGATTTACACCCGCAGCTTTCACTTTGACAAGGACCTCACGGCTATGAATCTGAGGTATCTCAATATTATTGATTCCCACTTGGATTTTTTTGGAATATTTCTGTATTTGAGCTGCTCTCATCATTTTTCCTCTTCCTTTACTTATAGACTATAAAAGTTGAACTAAAGATTATTTACACTGACACTACGATGACAGAACAACCTTCCAATCGCTGTTATCGTGTAAATGAGTAGTTAGGAACATGGCGCGCAGTATTCAGTTGTACGCCATGCTCCATACTTTGTGCTAGTGTAGCCCCTCTTGCGACTTTAATTCTTCCAACGTAGGGTAATCCGTGTAGCCCTTACTTCCCAAACCAAAGAATGTTGTCGGATCTGCTTCATTCAGTGGCGCACCCTGTTGAAGTCGTTCCGCGAAATCCGGATTGGCTAAAGACCATACACCAACCGGTACCACATCAGCGAGACCACGATCTAAATCGACACTGAGATCCTCCAACGTTCTTCCAGCCCGATTGACCAACAATGGATTTTGCCAGATCGAACGAATGTCTTGAAGTAGGTTCTCATCTCCAAGATGCATAACATGAAGGTAAGCCAGATCCAATTGAGCCAATTCTTTTACAAGATAGCGATAGAGTTCAGGGCCTTGTTCGCCATCTTGAATTCCACCCAGCGGTGTCCCTGGTGAGATACGGAAGCCTGTTCGTTCTGGCCCTATTTCCTCCACGATGGCTTTGGTTACTTCCATCGCAAAGCGAGCACGATTTTCTATAGATCCACCATACTCATCTGTGCGTGTATTCGAATTTTCTCCTAAAAATTGATTGATCAAGTAACCATTAGCTCCATGAATTTCAACGCCATCTGCCCCTGCTTCGATCGCTGCGGCTGCTGCTTTTCGGAAATCGGCGATGGTCGTTTGAATATCCTCCCGACTCAATTCCCGGGGTACAGGGATATCCTGCATTCCTTTAGCTGTGAACATTTCTACACCCGGTGCGATTGCTGACGGAGCAACCGGTTGACGATGATGCGGGGTATTGTCCGGATGGGACATGCGACCAGCATGCATTAATTGGATATATACATATCCGCCAGCTTCATGCACCGCATCGGTTACCTTTTTCCATCCTTCAATATGCTTATCGGTGTAAATGCCAGGTGACCACAAGTAACCCTGTCCATCATCTGAAGGCTGTGTTCCTTCTGTAATCAGAAGTCCCATCGTTGCACGCTGAGCATAATAAAGTGCCGCTAACTCTCCAGGTGTACCATCTTCTTGTGCTCTACTGCGTGTCATAGGTGCCATCGCTAGTCGATGAGACAATTCCATGTTACCAATCTTCGTTTTACTCCATATCTTTTCCATTTGGATGTACTCCTCTTCTTATTTGGGATTTTGTAGATGTATCCTCTAGATTCTGCTGTATTAATTCAATTCTGAAATGACCGGGTAGATTGCGCCTGTCAGCTGAAAATCATAGTTCTGGTCTACAATGCCTACAACCACTTCGTGGTGATCATACAGATCGATCATGAAGCCTGCCATTTCTTTAGCTGTGTGATATTTGGACATATTCGCTTTGTAATCAAATCCTTCAGCATCAATTGATTTTTGTACAAACTCTGTTTCCGTGATCGCTGGTGCAAGCACCTTCGCTTTTAGTTTTGCACCCTTCAGTTCCAGTTCTTTGGCAAGACCTTCTGTAAAGGCGCTAACGTAGTATTTCGATGCAGAATAAGCAACACTGCCTACAGCAATGGCATATCCGAGTGCGGAGGAGACGTTAATCAACTGAGTACCTTCGACATTTGCATAATCTCGCACATACAATGTAGAGAGAATGGTTAGTGATTCGATGTTAACACGTAGCATGGTCTCCACTTTATCCAAATTCTGTTCAGCAATGAACGAACCTTCTCCCAGCCCCGCATTATTGATCCAAGTCTCAATTTCATATTCCTTCAAATCGTTATATAGCGTGTACGCCTCTGCGGTAACAGACAGGTCGCTTGTGTGTACGATAACATTCACTTTAGGATCGATACCCTGGATAGTCGATTTAAGCTCTTCAAGCTTATCCAATCTTCTAGCTACCAAAATCAAATTTTTGCCCCGTGCTGCAAATGCCAATGCTGTTTCATATCCAATTCCTGAACTTGCTCCCGTAATCACTGTGTATTTCATCATATTCTCTCCCTCATATTCTTTAGATTAGTGTAAATTCACTTTTGAGAACGATCGTTCTTTATTGTGCAAAAAAAAAGTAGTTAGAACTAACTTGCTGTTAGCATATCATTTCTAGAACGAGCAGTAAAGAATTATTTTATATGTAGAACATATGCTTGGAACATACTTAAATGAGAATAAAATCACGCTATATAAACCATTTATATCATAAATTAAGAATTCCTATATCGTTTCACTCCTTCAAATTAAGTAGAATTAACTTTTCTTTCGTTGAATAATCTAATGTCAGGCTTGCTGGCCACAAGTATAACCATCAACCTTTCCTAGTTACGCTAATCTGAATTCGACATGATCCATGCCAGAAATTCTCCAAACGAATCGGATACCTTTTCAACCTCTTCAAATTCAGGCTCACATCCACGGACAATAGCTCCTCTGTCGGTTGTTAAGTCAATGGCATAGAAGGCATATCCATCCTTCACAGACATTACGATCGGCAAGTGATGATCCCACCAGGCCGTTATCTCTGACTGCCAAATAGCATCCCCCTCTGCTGCCTCCAAACTAAGCATTTCAAATTCATTCCATTGGAATGCGGTCTCCGTGCTATTGTTGAACTCAGCCTCACAAATAAACCAGGTTTGCTCATCCGGTGCAACGCATTTTTCAACTACATTTAAAAATTCTAAATATTCATCTGGAAGCCCTTTGTATCTTGAAGTAATCCCACTGTTTAAATGTAGCTGCGAACCGGATTTGCTCATTATTTCCCAGCCCTTTTCCCCAGCCCAAGTCATAAATTCCCTAAAGTGAGTGTTTCCTTTTCCATTATTCATTTCCAATTTATACACCTGCCCATCAGCTTAAGAAATAGAAACTATATCACCTATTCGGGAATTGAATGGAAAATCCCTGCTATGGTGCTTCAAAGACAAAGACAAAAAGACTGGGGAAATGGTTGGGAAAAGCGGCAACCAGCTTCCAGCCTTTGGTGGTTGGGGAAAAGTTAATTTTAGTTAGGGACAGTTAATTTTAAATTGGACAGGAATTATTAGTTAGTTAAACATCCTGTAGAAAACTAAAAATAACTGTCCCCACCTCCAAATCCCCCAATCCCTTACCCCACAAGGCTTCATCGCTATTTCCGAGATAAAAATTCGTGTCCCAAAAACGCTGAGAAAAAGCCCTCAAAACTGGAAAGAAACTGGTTCAATTGTGAACAAAAACGACTAATAATTCGTGTCCTGAAAGGATAGAGATATGCCTGAGAAAAGAAAGAATTAGCATTGAAAAAGACTGGGAAAGAACCTGGGAAATGCCTGAGTAAAACCGTCTCTGCTTTCCTCATAAACCTTGAGGAGCCTGGGTTTCTGCTTGATTACCTATTCGGGATTTGCTTGAGAAATCCCTGCTGTGATGCTTTAAGAGGAGAGAAAAAGACTGGAGAAATGGTTGGGTCAATCGTCAACCAGTCTCCAGTCTTTGGTGGTTTGGGGACAGTTAATTTTAGTTAGGGACGTTAAAAATAAAATTGGACATGAATTTTTTATTTGTTAAAAGGAAGAAATCCTATCTTTAATGCGGGAAAGCGACGTTGAACTCATTAGGAAAACAAATTAGATAAATTAACTTCACAGCGATCACATATAAATTCACTGCGAAATTTGCAAGATATTTCAGATAAAATAACTTCACTGTTGATTTATTTTAATTTCACAGTTAAAATCATTGCAGATGAATGAAAAGTTAAATCATAAGGGGTTGTATCCGTATGGAATCTAAACAGCAACTATTCTTATCTCAAATCAATTTTTATGAAAATGAAATCGTAATGACAAGAAATCGATTATCTTGGCTTGAGATGGAGGTTACGAAGTTGACGGATTTTCTACTCGATGAATCACCTCCAGAATATGATCGTACATCCCAAGATGAAGAACAAGTAGAGTCAACAAATGGAGTCAGTAGGGATCCTCAATTAAGAAGAACTATTGCAGAAACCATTATGGGTAAATTGAGAGGACTTCTACCAAGTGACTGGACATATGAGTACCTTCCTTACACCAACATAAAAGCTTACAATAAAAAACAGCAAATAAAAATTAAACTCTATACATGTACGGACACATCACGAAAAAAAGAAATTAATGACAGGGAAACAAAACTCCCTCAAGGGTGGTTTGCAACAACACAAGCACACCTTCAGCGTTTTGACATTGCAATATTTGCAATTATTGATAAACCAAAAGTCAATGTGGAATTCTTCATTATGACAATTAATGAGCTTAAACAGCTAAATGAGAGCAAAACCATTACAGACAGCGATGACTACGATTACGTCATTGAAAACAGAAACGGTCTATGGCAAGATATATCATCTAATGGTTCAATTTGGAATTCTTTTCATGGAAATTGGAATGTTTTTAGTGAGTATTTAAAGGCTTGATCTCTCCAGTAAGGGGCTGTCCGAAAAGTATCTTTCAAGTACGAACCAAAAAAGGTGAAGAGAATTATTCTACGGCATTCCTGGGCTTTTTAATTTGAGTTTTATTTACTTGAAAATTGTCTTTCTGGACAACCCCTTACTGCTCACACCAAATAATACTTTTTATACAATACGATAAAATTATTACAAAAATAGTTTAGTATAGCTACTTTCTTGTCAAGTAAAAAATCACTTACAAAACGAAGCCTGAAAATTAAGCGAGAAAAACTGAAAGAGAACTAATTTAACTGTTTCTATTAACTCAGGTACGGAATGAAGATAGAGAATAAAGCGATTAACAATTATTAATACACTCATTCATTGCTCATTTGATTTTACCTCTCAGCGACTCAATCTAATCCTCATCCAGATAACTTCTAAGCTTAGGAAACCATTCTATACTCTAATTCGTTATATATTAAAAGAAAATAAGGAAGTTAATTGGAGGGTTTCTGAATGGCTGTTAACAATCAAGTTGTGGTTTGTGATGTTTGTGAAACGGAAGTATTAGTAAAGTTTCAAGTTGGTGTGTTAGATGTATATCCTGTATATTATTCGTGCCCAACCTGTTTAACAAACATTTATGGTAATATTTCGATTGATCATGACAAGGGAATGCTAACGTTCAAATTACAAAATGCTACAAATAAAAACGGCATGGAAGGCTCATATATTTTAGTCCTATCAGGAGAGTTCCCTTCTATTAAAATGATTCCATTTACAGAAGAAACCTTCAAGGCGTCCTTATTTTCACCTTTTATCCGATATTCACCGCATAGCGCTAAAGCACATCGTGCATACGAGGTATTGTTACAATTTGTGCCTTTATTTATTAATGACGAGTGGAAGAAGGTTGAAAGAATTACTAACCTATATTTCAATGGTCAAGATATATACTTAGAAAGTGAAATTGAAAAACTACGGGAAAGTCCTCGTATTAATATGAGTCCTTATGAAAAAGATTCAAGTGTCAGCAAGCTTGTCACAACAATATTTAGAGAAATGGTGTTGTGTAAACCGTTATCAGTTGTTTCTGATGACGATCTGACCTATAGGTTAGATTCTTTTAAACAGAATAATCCAAATGAATATGAAGAATTTCTTTGTTTTTCTACCAGAGATGATTTGTTGAGAGTTCAAAAAAGCCTATTTACACTTTTTGATGCATTCGCAAATCACTATCGTTATTTATCTCCTGTGGTATATTTAGAAGGGAAGGGCGAGTTGATTTCCGAAGTAAAAAATCATGAGGGACTCAATACAGTATCTTTTGATCTATTGGATCGTTTATATCAAAATACTTTTGAAACATTATTGGCAAACTCTACTATTTGCTTAATGTTGGATAACCTGTTGGTAAGAGGTTCAATTCATAGTATGAATCCTTCAATACAAGTTAGAAACAGACCTGTTGTTACTTTGCAAGATTATATGTCATTAACGAATGGACAAAAACTGAAATATTTATCAGATGAAACAAATATTATTTCGCATGTGTTTACAGACATACTGGATAACGATCTACGAAATCCAATTGGACATAATAACTATTCATATGATCCAAACTCACAACTAATTCATTTTCATTCTAATCGCAGTAATCAACCTCCAAAAGTAATGTACCTGATTGAATTCGCCGACAAATGCTTTCAAACAATGAAAGTTAACTTGTTGTTGTGGGATCTTACCGTACTCATTAGAAAACTCATCACACAGCGATAATAAAAAACAGAGTTGTAGTCTTAATGCGTTTATCTTATGGATGTACGATTTAATAATATAAATAAACCGAGCGAAAGCAGGTTGCAAGGCATCAACCTGTTTCACTCGATTATTTTAAAGGTATTGTTTACAGCTTATAGCAATGAAAGCCCTATACGTTGCTAATAAAAGAATCTTCCAAGAACCCTAAAAATGAAATTGAATCATTCAATATTTTTTCAAAAACTTCATCAAAATTCCGATTTTGTAGTCCCACTTTTTCAGAAACTTTATCATAACTCTTTCCTTTGCGATGACCTGATCCAGTTGAACGCAGTTCCTGTAAATCTCTTAAAAATTTCAGATGTGGTTCATATCCTGTAACATTTTTTTCCTCAAGGAATCTTTCCAATCTTGATATACTCCCTTTTAGATCCTCTTTATTCATTATCAGTTTATTAAGTTCCTTCTCATTTATAGAATCAATCATGGTCTTAACAAGTGATAGAACTAAACCATCAAATTCTACTTGAGATTTTGCAATAGGAATTCTTAGATGCTCGAAGTTATATTTGTCAGCGTCCGATAGTTCTATAAATAAATCCCACCCCATCTTCTCGATCCATTTTCCTCTAAACATGACGAATTTCTGTTTGAATTTCAAGTCGGAGATTTCTGGGTCAGCAAACTGAGCAAGAAAGTCTCTTTTAAATTTAGTTTCACTCAACTTACCGTCAGGTATAATATTAAAACTTTTCCAATATATTTGCTCCTTATGAGGCAACTCGCGTCCTAAATCCCCCAGATACGCGGACACATACTCCTTATTCAAGTTGTCAATTGGTAACAACCAAATACCTTGGCAACGAATGTGTCCATCATTTACTTCATACAATTCAGGCTTAGAGTAATACTTTGTTAGGACGTCCTTCGAAAAATATACTGGAGTTAGGTATTGTGGCGAATTGGGATTGGATCCAAAATAATTCGCTAAATTTTTTGGGTCTGAAGGAAATTTAACTTCTTCTCCTTTTTCGTCGTATCCGATAACAAATTCCTCAAAAGACTTCAGTTTGTCGTAAGGCCAATATCCACTTTCTTCAATACTGACACCAAACAAAATCTTTTTTCCATGTAGTATCGAATATGCTCTTCTATCACTTGAGGACATAGTGTCGTTATCGTGATGATAATCGAAACAACAATCGGGGCCATAATAACAATCTTGATCCGCCACTAAGTTCATTTCTTCTAATGTTACTTCCGAATCAAATCTAATATTAAAATACAGTGCTATTCCCATTTGCTTGACGGCCGCAAAGCGCTTTAAATAATTTAGTTTAAAGAAGACGTTGTTTCCCTCGATTTTGATTACAGGATCTAATTCACCGTTGTCGGAGACATAAATATATTTGTTATCTTTGTGGTCATAATATAAATTATTTAGTAATCTAAATTCTTCTGAAATCTCAATATACGATTCGAGAACTCCTCCAAATTCCCGAAGAAATAGTAGTGGCTCAAATTCCGCTCCAGCATATCTCTCATAAACATATTCCGATGTACCATGTCCTACGAAACCTGGTCTTATACTGCCCTCTTCATGTTCCCAATTAGTGCTTTTTAAAACCTCTTCTATTTCATTATTAGGAATTAGCCCAGCCCAAAAATATCCATCTGCTCCGTTCATATTTCGGTTCCCTCTTACTTGTACCCATAACTCATGTCCAAATTCATTAATAATATAATTGATATTCTCCTTCTGAGTAAAGCGCTCACTCATATCTAATCCCCCTACGTACATTATGAACTTAGTTTATCACAATCCTCTTATTATCTGTCTATCTTGAGTTCTTTATTGATCTGTAGGTGAATGCTCCAATACTCTTTGATTATTCCGAACGAATCTTTCGGAATACTTATTGAGAAAGAGCTGAACAATCCCTACTCGCCTCATCTCTTTTGTCTTTTTAAAATAAAAACGGTATCAAACTTATCTCCATTCTTAGTACCTGGTATATGTAATAAAAATGGACTATCACAACAGCCCATTTCTTTAAGGAAAAATCAAATTTTATAATATTGATTCTCTTATAAGTCATACTATTTTATTTACATTCGTAAATTTTTGCTTTACAATGCTTTTGCTTAAAATCTGCAATTGTCGTAGACATCTCTTCCTTTGTTATTCCATCAAAGCCACTTCCCA
Organism: Paenibacillus sp. FSL R5-0701; assembly: GCF_037973995.1. Lineage (NCBI taxonomy): Bacteria > Bacillati > Bacillota > Bacilli > Caryophanales > Paenibacillaceae > Paenibacillus > Paenibacillus sp. FSL R5-0701. Next base: position 5,817,416 of record NZ_CP150230.1, read on the forward strand.
ATAATCGGTGTTGATTTTCCTCTCGAAAATCTTCCACTTTTATCTCGTCCCCCCAAATAATAAATTCCTCTTTGGTATTCTTATCAAGAATCAACCAAACTGAGTACATTAAAAAACCTCCTTAGCAATTTGCACCTACATAAATCCGTATCTTCCAATTGTACTATCCTTTGTGAACTCAATAAAATTCATCTTCTCTTCATTAACATTCATAGAGAATTTATTCTCTAATAATATTATTTGAGATCCAATTAAGTTGGAAAATGTATTTAAAAATCTGACTTTCAACTCTTCGGGAACCTTTTCTTCTTCCTCCGTCTCACTTGCTTCTTGATATGTGGTTAACGGTGAATCAATTAATACAAATCCAGCATGAGGTAAGGTGTTTTTTTGACAATACTCCATTAAACTAATTACAAAAACACTGTAGATAATAGATCTAAATCCTTTTCCGTAAACTGACCTTGCTTTACCATTAATAATAAAATCAAATTCCTTAAAATCAAAAGAAACATTATTAGATGTTAAATCAAGACCTGGAAATTTCATATCTATCAAAAAGCCATTCATTAACTTCGTTAGTCCTTCAATACTTCGATCTACTACATCCTTATCGACTGTTGGCTCTTGAGATGTATTAATTAGTATGTTTGTTGTGCCAAACAATTCCCTTTGTGAATTTAATCTAATTAGTTGATTTGTCAAATACTCTATTTTAGCTTTAATTAATTTTGCATCTACCTGCTTATCGATTTTTTCTTGAAGGGCGGCTTGAGTTGGTTTAAGTTCATCTTCAACTTTTTGTTTTATCTCATTATATTTTTTTTCTTCTATTAATATCTCTTCATTTATTTTTTCGATATCCTCCTCCAAGTTACCAGTTGTCATACTTAAATCACTTAGATTCAGCATTATTTTTTCTTTCTCGGAACTGTATGATGAAATTAACTTCTCATAATTAACCCCTCTTACAACTTTTTCGTGATGTGTTTCATCATGGTAGGAATCAAGTTGTTTGCCGCAGGCTGGACAATTTTCTGGTTGAAGATTCGAAATAATACTGCCACCTTCTAATATAAAATCAAGACGTTGAAGGTCAGAATTGAAATGCTCCTTAAGTAAATTAAATCTCTTTAAGAGTTCTTGATTCATCAATCTTTTGGTTTTGAGTTTCTCCATATTTTCAAAAGTCTCTTTTATAATTTCGCTGTGCTGTTGTATTTCAGAAGTTATGAATAACAATTCTTCTTTAAACGAAATGTCTGAAGAATCCTCTCCCAATTGTAATGTATATAATTGATTTTGAGTCTCAATTATTAATTCATCCAAGTAATCCGTTTTATCAACCTGTGGCTTCTCTCTCTTCTTCTTCTTACCAGCCTTTAACTTGGATAAGTAAGACATAAAATAAGTGTACTTTCCAGAAATAAAATAAAAAAATGCATTTAATTCCACTGTTCTTGATAGATACTGTCCCGTTGTTAATAACGTTTTATCTTTAATTACTTCTTTCTCATCTATTAGGGAAAAATGTAAAAAATCACGGAATGCTAATTTTCTATACTTCTCTTGTTCAACATGTGTTCTCAATTCAATCTCAGAGTTAGCTCCGAGATACTCCATCATATTGCTGGAAATTAACTTTGTGCGACCTTTTGTATTTACTCGTAAGTATTCCGTTTTATCGTTAATGCTTTCAAAAGAACAAGGGTAAATATAAACCTTGTTTGTCGAAAATACGCGCCTTAAAGTAAAAGTATCTTTTTTAGCAAAAGAATAAATTTCTAAATAACCGTCTAAATAATCTTTATTTTCAGGTATAGTTTTTGGGGAATCATTAGAACCAAGCATATACTTCAACCATTGGAAGACATATGTTTTCCCTGTATCCGTTGGACCTGAGATGATGTTGAGACCTTCAGAGAATTCAACTTCTCTCTCATCCGTACCATTCGACAAAATAAGTCTTTTTATCAGCAAGCCGAAGTTTTTATTCATATTTACCTCTCACTAATGATTCAAATTCAAACTCTCCACCCCACTGTTGAATGTTCTTATTTACGATGGAGTTTAATTCTGACGTTTCAATAGAACCGTATGTTTCGGCAACCCAAGTAGACAACTTTTTTAAAATCATAAAGTAATTGCTCTTCAATAAATCAACAAACATTTTAGTTAAAGTATTTGAACAGTAGTATATACCTGAATCCTTATATACGATTTCAATTAACCCTCTACTTACTAATAGGTCTAATCCTTCAGAAATCAATTTCCGTTTAATGATGATTTCAGAACCTCTTAAAGGTAATGATGGGTGCAAATTCATTTGTTCACTATCAACATCATTGGCATGGATAATAAAGTAATCAAAAATGACTAACCTATCTAAATCATACGTGTTATTTGAATCTTGGCTTAATAATACAAGTATTCTTAATGCAACTTCTAAATTAGAATTAAATAATAGAAATTCATCAGGATTTTTGATATCCCTACTCATCTTTTCTCACCCATTCGATTAAGCCGTCATTCGCAAGATGATGGCAAATTCCATGTCTATCGTCATCCTCCACTACTGAAATCAGAGGATTTCCCGATAGCTGTAGACTTCTTGCTGTTTTCGTTACCTCTTTTACCCTTGCAAAGCCACTCGAAAAATCCGATTCAACAGTATCAATAACTCCCATATATACTGAACTCTTCAATTTAGCAAATGCATCCGCACCTTCTGGTAATGTATCTCGTTCAAATGATGAAAGTGACTGAGCCTTGTGGTAATGGATTCTTTCACGTTGAAAATGATTCTTATAAATATTGTAACTTGTTAATTCGTCAGTATTATTAAAAGTTACTCCCTTATCTTCACTGTACGCTTCTAATAATTTTGTTACATAAGTCAGCTCTGACTCATGAATTTCTTCTGGCGTAATCGCTTCTTCTCTAAATTTATTAAACCCACCGCCAAATCTCGGTACATAATAAGGCGTCTTTCTGTGTTGTTCAATTACCTCAAGCGGATCGAGAAATCCTACTATCTTGAAATCAAATTTTTCCACATATTCTTTTAACTCCTCTGTTAGCTCCACATTTTCAGTATCGGTTATCTTGCTTTTACAATGTTTTTCCCAATTTAGAATAAGATTGTTTTTAAGTTGCTCAGGATTCTGAATGTAGGATTTTAGTAAAGGACCCACACCTTTGGAAGTCGCAAATATATATTTTTGTGGTACAGTGAATTCTCTATTAAACGTGTAATAACAAAGTTTGCCGAACTCAACCCAAACATCACTTGGGGTTAAAGGATTATTATAATGCTTACATTGATAACAATCCCATTTCTCCCCAGATTCATCATAGCAGGCTACGACATCCCTTCCTTTATCTCCTGCACCCGCGTTTCGATAGACTTTTTTGTAACCGACTATCTCAAGTAAATATCCTGTTGCCCATTCTTGTATAAACCGTTCAAAATCTGCATCAGAAAATAATGTTAATAATTCGATTGCAGGAATGGTTATAGTCATTCCATAAAGGATCTGTTGATTAGTTAGACTTTGAACGTTTGGTTTACTTATTTCATTTAGCTCTTCCATGTTATGTTCCCCTATATTAGCCCAAATTCATATTTATTCCTTTTATTTCGACAGGGTTCCTCAATTTCCCTCCATTGCGTCAATCCAATTTCATCAAATAATAGAATAATCAAATCTGTATTGAAGCATTAGGCTTTCTCCATATATATTCCGAAAAGGTATCTTTTCGGAATATATATACTTCAATAAGTAAAGGTCTGAGGGTATTGTACTCCTCATGTCTTTACTTATTTGTGATTTGGAGCTATTACAGGAGAACTCCTGCTAAAATTTTTTTGGAACCCTACTTACTCCAGCCTTCACTTTAACCCTATTTAAAGTTAGTTTAAAAGAAGAACGAGTCGCATTTTTGTAGGAAACTATAAATATATTAAAATATCATTTAAAGCGATTTAATAGAGAGGTGTGTAATGTATATGGAACTTCCTTTTGAATATTTGAAGCATGTGTATGGGAAATCGGGGGCAAGAGAAAAATTCGAAGCAATTTGTGTTGAATTAATTCAGACTATACATGAGGATGATTCCCACACGGTTGACAGTGATGGTGGTGATGGTGGAATCGATATATTTGTTGGCGACTATGATGGCGATTTAGATGTTTACCAATGTAAATATTTCATCGATAAAATTAATGCAACTCAAAAAAGACAAATTACAGAATCCTTCAACAAAGTAGTCTCCGAGAAGGGCGATAATATTATGAAATGGTATCTGTGTGTTGCGAAAGACTTTAGTAAGAAAGAACATGAGTGGTGGGCAAAATGGAAAAGAGAAATGGAAGAGAAACATAACTTCAAAATAAAGTTATGGGACGCCAGTATGTTGACAACTAAAATTAAGAAAAATGGATTGTTTGATCGCTACTTTACAAATGACAAGACAAAAAAAGAAGCATTCAGCAAGGACTTTCGTTATGCAATTTCAATGATGAGTGAGAATCCAGTGTACTATGAGCTTAATTTTCTTGAACATTTAGAAGAGCTAAAACACAAATGGGTAGCTGATGAATTTATTATTAATAATGAATCGCCAATATTTTCATATATGAATAGTTTCAATTTTATTATTTCCTGTAACAGTGGAAAGTTAATGAATAATGAAGAAGATAGGAATAAAATTACGGTTTTAATCAAATCGATTATTAGGGAATATAAGAAACTCGTGAAGAATTAAACATAATTGATTCCTAATCATCCCACATAGCTAAGTTTAATACTTTGGAAAGAATCACGTTTGATAGTCAGTAGTTTATGACTATCAAACTGATACAAGTTTGCTTAGAAATCGAGGAAACTTAATATTTCATTATAAAATAATGGCTCAACGCAATAGTTAGTGGTTGACAGTCTTTGGGCGCAAATTTTACCGAGTTCTCAATTGAGTAGTTCCTGTCTTTACTACGATTAGTGGATATACTTGGGGCTTTAAATGAGTCAACCCCTAATGTTGGCGTTGAGCCAAAAAAATTCTATATATCCTAATTGATCAAGTGTTTTTTTCTACATTTTTCTTACTAATTTCTCCTGCTAAATCTACAGAAAATCTGGATTTGTAACAACCAGAACCATCTCTCCAATATGTTAAAGGCTTTTCTCAATAATCATATTACTAAGCATTTGTTTTAAAATATTGAATAGATTCGAGTTCTCACCAAAGCTTCCGATTTTATTAAACATAATTGAAACACTATTTACCTCCATAATCGCATCTTAAATATCTTTACGCTGTTAGCTGGTGACATTTCAACCTTCCTCCGCTGTGATGTTTCAATGGACGAGAAAAAAACTGGAGGCATGGTTGGTGAAAAGTGGTAACCAAGCATCCAATTTTTGGTTATTTGGGGACGGTTAATTTGTTAAAAAGAAGAAGTGTTTGATTACAAGGTAGCTTATTAGATTATTTTGATCATTTCATTTGACTGATACTCTGTAGTAGCATTGCTTGTTTCAGTCTACGTAATAGTATGGGAGTTAAAAAATATTCTTTAAAAATTAATCCATGAGTCAATGCTGAGAAAACAAGCCAGCTATCTTTTTGTAATAGATTTTTTATTGTTACCGACTCACTGATAATATATCCTTCTGAAATAAGACCCATTTTCTGGAGAGTGATTAGTTTTAAAATATCTCCTTCAATCTTCTTTTTTGATCCCGATTTACTTTTTCCAATCTTTGAATAAACCTCAACAGCAATTACTTCATCATTTGTATCATTTTTATATAAACCATCAGGATTGAACTTATATTCTTTATCTCCTTTTTTGATTATTATTTGATTTTTAATAGCGGAAAAACCGCTTAAACCTTTCTCAAATTCACTCAGAAAATACCTTTCACATTCACCTCTTTGTATATCGGAACGTGAAAGAAATGAAGGCATTATTTTCTCATATGTGATTAGTACAGCTTCAATATTATTTACAGACCCCTTATATTGAAAGTAATCTTGAGATGGTTCATCAGTCAAATTTAAACCATTAATTACAAATTCAATTCTATCTCCATCAAAATTTATTAATTCTACTTTATTTTGTTCAATCCCCCTTAATTTACATATCACTTGTTGGCCTATGTCATAAGAAACAATCACTTCATCATTTTCTCTTAGGAGATGCTTTTGAATTTTATTTTTCTTATGTTTGATTCCAATATTCTCATCAAATAGTACATTCCAAAATTGACTGACCTCCATACCCTACCTCTATTCTGTAAAGATTGTCTTTATTTATATCTTTCTTCCACTGTATCATTATCAGTTAAATGGAGAAGGAATACTGAATCGAACTTATGACCTCAGTTTCCTTATTTACTTCTACGTGCTATGTATGTGACAAATGTTGTAATACGGTCTATCCAGTAAACAGCTTCTTCTTTTGTCAATGAAGTAATATCTGGATTACCGTGTCGAATATCAGGATAAAGTTCATGAAGATGATTCCAAATGGATAAGCCATCTTTTATAATTATTTGTTTGCCCCATTTTAAAAGGTCTTGCCTTAGAAATGTAGTCGCAATTTTAATATCAGCTTCTCCAGAAATGTTTTTCATTAATGACTCCATAGCGGAGAGGGCATCGCGGACAGCGTCCTTTCTCGCTCTCAGATTATCTTGTAAAAGAAGATTATTTCGACACTGCTTGAGATGCTCCGTTGTTTGCTGGCATATTTCAATAACCATTTCTTCAGTTTCTTCTATAGTATCAAACACGTCATCTTGAGGTTCACGCACTACCCAATCATACTCATATTTACTATATTCAAGTGTATAGCCAACATCATTCTCTTCAAGTATCTGATTTAGATCGTCAACAATTCTCCCACCAAACACCTCACGGGAAACCTGCATCAGAGCATCATAAAATTTTGATGGGTTTTGAGATAGCCTCCTTAAAGCTCTATCAATCTCATGAGAGATGTAGTCCCACACATTATCAGTCGTGGTGGCTTCAGGGATACTGGTTAATAATAAGTCTGCTGAATACCTATAAAGTCCTGACTCATCTTGTGAGTGCTTGGCTATAACACCTCGAATTGGTCCAAGAGTGTTTTTTGGTATAGTAGTCATGTGATAATTTGACTCATCGTAGGTCTTATAATGGGGATGAGAATCCAAAAATGACATTTACTAAGCACCTCCGTATATTCTCTTTTATTTATCTACATATTTTTTAGAGAATGTGAATCTTACATATAAACTCTATACTGATTAATGATTATATACTTTACACGTTTGTCCTTTATGTTAACAACAAAATTTCATTAAACATTTCTATGCTAACATCTTCAATTTCTCCTTCCCTCAAATTGCTTTGTTTGTGCAGTTTGTATGATTTAGCGCCTTCAATTGTTGTGAATATTTCATACCCATATCCGCTACTATTGGTTGACTTATGCCCTGTGCTAATTGCCGATAAAACAGCAATAGCTTTTTGTGTCTCAGCTTTATACCAATACATAGGGATACAATTTTTGTTGGTTTTGTATCTGGGGTTCAATTTGTCAAACTCACATTTTGTTATATTTTTTATTTCTGTATTTTCCGACACAAGTAACTGATAACTTATTGCATTTGTATCTGAATTCAAAAAATGGTACATACCACCGTTTAAATTGTTGTAAATTTCTCCATTCTCATACCAAATATCCATTGCATCCCTAAAATAACCTTTTGGTATTGGATGCTTAGCATTCGGATTATGAAGAACAACAAGACCACTCCCCCAGGTTTCTTTAAAGGGAGCCTGACTAAGCTCATATGACAAGTATTTAGGAACTGTTGCTCCTTTCTCTCTATTGTATAGAAGGCCTCTCCTTGTAATAATACTTAGAGAGTTATAATAACCTTTATACCAACCCAAGCGTCTGAATTTTGAAATAGTCGCAGAATTTTGAAAAAGAATAGCACTTACATTATCCATTTCTCTCCATTCTTTTGTTGGCTTAAAAAATAGACCAGATACAATAGGAGTTTCCCCTTTATAATGTTTATCAATTTTTTGCGGAGAGAAGCCCCCTTGCGAATCTTCGATGTAGCGGACCCCATATAAGATTTCAGTTAATGGATTAGATGTATACGATAAAGATCCTTCTTCAAAGAAGCCCTCAACCGCAATTGCGAAGGGAAGATCTTTACAGTGTGGTTTTTCCCAATACTTTTTCTGTATTTTTGAGAATATAGGACTGGTGAACTTTAGAGGAACTTCATTCTTTAGATATTCATCATATCCTTTTTCTTCTCTCTTGTTATACATTCCGTCACCACTGTTTATAGTCACGCCCCCTTCTTTATTGTACTCTCCATTAGCAGTCGTTATTTCAATTGCAACTTTCATGTTATCTTTCTGAATAAGAAAGTCAGGATATTGATAATCACGATTCATTTGATAGTTTTCACTTTGAAAATATGCAAAAAAGTACAATTCCAACATTCTGGCATTAAATGCATTTGTCTGAAATTGTTCAACAAAATTACCATCTATATCCTTGTAGTCACTATATACATCCTCTAACATCATTTTTACTGTTAGATAATCGTTATTATTCAATAATTCTTTGAACATCTTCCCCAATAACTTATTATCATCATATATTGGCTCAAATAGCCCTTTCTTCATAATAATTATCTCCTTTTAATTATGTTTAATTACTCATAAACTTTTCTACCCATACCTCTATCTACTAATAAAAGCTACGCTATCATTTGTGTATAGTCATTCAAAAGCCATCACATTATTATTTCTTTCGCATGTGTCTATGAAAACTACCTTGTTGTTGATTTCGACAAACTGGTAATATTGTCCTCCTCACTATAGGTATAATGTACTTAAAATTTCCGAAAACGTTCCTTTTCGGAATAAATAACGATTTGGTATCTGACATAGAGAGATGAACGCCGAATTATAGGTTAGAGAAAGACTGAATTTTTTGTGTAAAACAAAAAAGCCGAACGAATAATCAGGAATAAACACCTGAAATTCATCGACTCGACAATCAACTTATTATTCTTATGGACTTTCTGTAGAAGAAAACTCTAATTATAATTGAAATTAACTTTAACACCCAATAATTGGTTCAAGGACATCCTCACATAAATGCTGTAGCCCTTCTAATTGTAAGCAATTAGAACGATGATTAAAGAATAATGTAAGGATAATGGTAAGTTTCTTGTTTGGAAGAATTAACTCAGCTATCTCATACGATTTCCCATTTCTCAAAGTCTTTTTCGTGAATGTTAAATTTTCATTTCTGAAAATGAATTCCAACAGTTTCTTCTTAGCGTTCATATCTCCAACACCGATTAGTGTTGAGAAGGGGAATGTAACAAATACTTTCCTAATCAGCTCAGCACGATTCCATAGCATCTTGGAATACTCGTCGAGTTCTTCTTTTGCCAATTTACCGTTGTTTAATTCAGTTATTTTTTTCAAATTTGCATTAGCTAATTTGAAAGCTGAAATGTACTTCTTTTCGTCAATTCCATCGTATGGCCAAACATCCTCTGTAGGGCGAGGCAAGGGTCTCCAGTCTACTAATCCTGCCTTAATTTTAGTCTGGTTTGAATATAAGTGTTCTTTCAACTCTTGTATTTGATTCCATTGATTATTTAGAAGGTTTTTCTTAACATTGAACCAATTTTGATCCTTTTGTTCAAAATGTAATAGCATCCTTGCTTGGAATTCTAAGAACGGAGAAGCTGGAGGTGGAGGTGGGGCAACAGGTGACAGTCCACTTGCAGTTCTTATTTCATTCGTTATCCTTCCCAGGGTTAAGTACCCATCATGACTTGTTTCATCCCAATACCCCAGTCTCCAATCATTATCAATCCACGTATTCGGATCATATCCGTAAAGCTGACACCTTCCTAAAACCGCTTCAATTGGGTAGCCGCCCAGTCCTTCTTCATTTCCAAAAAAGACTACTTCTGCTTCATTAAAATTCCCATATCCAAACCAAGGTACTAATCTTTCAATGTGATGAGAGTCCAATTTCACTATATGCCGCTCCCGTTCTGAATAAAATATACAGCTATTGAACTACATTTCGACGAGAAACCAAAATATCCCTCCTATGTTGGGAATGATCGTCACACTTACAAAACTGCAATTCTTTCAACGATTTTATATTGCGGAGATCTTATTAAGATCATGTAAATATTCCTCTGGAACTCTACTTACTCCAGCCTTCACTTTAACCCTATTTAAAGTTAGTGATTCATCGTTCGACTTCAATTCCCCGATTGCCCACAATACTCTACGTTTTTGAAACGCTTCAGCATCTTCTACCACCTGCTCAAGAAAGGTTCGAGTACGTGGCATCTTCTTTAAATGCTTAGGCATTAAACATTTGCTACCTATGATCTCCTGTATTCTTTCCAAAGTGATGCGGCGTGGCTTCCCTCCTTCACTCATCAACTGTTCTGCAATCTCAGCAACTTTTTCAAGAATTTCTAAATCTCTCTTTTCCCAATCATGACGTGTTGTACCAGCCTTCGGTGGCAACTTTTCGGGCATGTGATCCATAAGAAATTCTCGGTCATACAGGTAGAGCCACGCATACACCTTGGGATTAAGCTTCCTCAACTCCAATCTACCATGATGAGGATAATCATTTCGCATTTGCAACCATACTTCTCGTCTCTCCCTTTTAGCTTGCCTTCTGTATTCTTCAGTCATTGTTTTCTTCATAATTTTTCTCTTTGGCAGAGATGTTTTACTCTCATGACCATCTATTTCAGATGGATCGCTATTAAAAACTTCCTCCAGTGTCAGTCCCAAAAATTGCATAACCAGTAGATGACGAATAGGATGGAATCCTTTTCGATGTTTTTGGAAAATTAGCTTTAACCAACTACTCTCACCATTTGCTGATGATTGGAGAATTTCCAGCAGTTCAACTCCATAAAAATCAACAAATTCTGCTCTTAACCGCTTATAATCAGTTCTTCCCTTATTAGAGGCATAGCCTTTCCGCATTAACTGATTTATATAGTGTTTATGAAGCCACTCCATTGGACGATGAGGATATTTGAAATTGAGCAACTTCTCAATGTTGTTCACGATGCAACTGTATTGACTCAATAGTTCTTTGTCAGCAATTTCTTGAACAGAATGATCAGAGCAATTATCCTGTGTTGGAGCTATGAATGCATACTTCGTTCTTTCTCTCATCAAAACCGAGCTTTCAGAAAGCCATATGCCATGTTTGATGCAAATTCGAACGCCTGGAATTTGATGAATTCGCCTCCAATAGTATTCACCATGTCTCTCCATATCTAATTGATTGCACAATACACAGTATTGGAAATGAGTATGTGGCTTTATAGCTGACGACATCAAACCAATGGCATTATGCAGATCCCTCCCATGTTCATCAAGCATACTCACATATATGGCGTGCGCCTGCTCTTCATCTCGAAAAGCCGTATAAAAGAGGTACATTGAGTTGTGGAGGATAAGTTGATTGGTTGATATTGTTGAGCTAACAGGTAAATTTGATACTATATTGCTGATGCCTGGTTGCAATTCCAAGCAGGCTGTGAAGCTATCTGTTCCGAATATGTCCATCAAGATAGCCCTTTTACTTATGTTGCCACTTCGAATCCCAAATCTGGCAAGCAAACTATGCAATAATTCGTCCTCGTAAGGAATCGGAAATTGAAGCATCATTCGATTTCACTTCCAGCGTCTATTGAAAAGTCTGATGCAATATATCCAGCATCTTTAAGCACCTGATAGGCAGTTAAACCATTCTCCTTTCCTGCCTTAACCAACTTCCGCAAATCACGTTCATCTTCGATTTGCGGTCGTGTCTTGCTTGTAGCTTGCATATCTTCAGTTAGACCAAGATGAAGCTTATAAGCTTCCTGTACAACCTCTTGAACGGTTTGGACACGTGGCATTTCCGAGAGGATTTTGCCGACATTATGTTTGGCATCTTTTTCTGGAACCCCTAATAGTGTTAATCGCACTACGGCATCCTGTTTCAATCGCTCAGCATGCACCTGTTGTTCTTTTTGTGTTTTCTGAAACGTTTGAAGCAAATTTCCTAAATCCAGCTTGGATTGCTCCGCCGCTATAAATCCATCGATTGGAGCAATATTGATATCGCCAAACCTGGCAATGCCGTTCAGGTTGCCTGAGCGAAGCGCGTTCAACATCGGCTCAACTAATTTCAGGCTATCTTTAACGACACCCTTGATGATCTGTGGGGTTATCGTTTCTGTCCCTGATGTTATCGCACGTATCTGAGAGAACATAAAAATTTTAACGGCAATGTCCGTTATTCCGCAACTCGCTTCATATATCGTATCATTCAACTCTGTTGTTAATTCCGTTGGATTTCGAACCCACTGATAGTCCCAAATCCCTTCGATGAAAAGCCTCCAACTCGGCTCAGATTTCTTCATTGGTAGCCATGCTACGTCACCCTGACCGCTACCGCGTCGCGCAATGCGGAAATCGGAGAAGAGAGTTTGAGATTTTGGTGTTCCGATTAAAACCGCTGGGAGATCGATGGAATTCGACAACGCAACAAAGAATGATAACATTTTTTCCGCACCACCACTTTTAGCTACAGATAAGTTTTGAATCTCGTCAACAACAAGAAGCCCCAAGTTACAGCTCCTTGCGATTTGGGCAACAATCGGCATCAAGGAGGCGGCAGATAATTTAGTGTTTTTGCCAAAGCGATCCATGTAATTTGTCCCGAGGAGTTGATCCAATTCCACAAAAAAATTGTTGATTAAGCCTCTGATTGAGCCATCTGGTGGGCACTCCAAGCGCAAATAAGTAATTTGATATGCACTTAGCTGTATGCTGTTGTATTCCGAATGACTTACGATCTGGGGCATTAAACTCAATATACGATTAATAGCTGTACTCTTACCAATCCCGCTAATACCGACAATGGTCATTCCAGAGGAGAATGTTTGTACACTTTGGCGAATTTGTCCACTTTGAATATCAGCGTGTCCTTGAACCATCTGACTCGCATAGTGTGGCTTTAAAGGATTTCGATTGACATAGCCCTGCCGAATCAGTCTTGAGACCCTATTTTCGAGATCAATATGTAGGGGCATCACCTGGAAATAGCCAAGCAGTTGCTGGATCATGTGAAAGCGATAATGACTGTCGGCATAGCGTTCCTCTTCATTAAAGTGAGGATAACTTGATAAGGCTTGAACAACCTCTTCTTTAGACATAATGGGAGGTAGTGCTTCGATAAGCATATTGCCCTCGTATTGACTGACAATTTGCGGTGAATACTGAGCCACTTGTGCCAAAGCCCCGTTAGGAATCTTTATCCATTCAGTCATGCTATTCCTCCCCTCGTTTCCTTCTCAACAATTTGAAATCATCAAAATAATCAATGTTTTCAGTGGAATCTGCCTTGTCTTCATATTGGATCAGTCTTCCAAACCCAAATTGAGCATGTATGGATTCCTCATTCCTCATTAGGTGCTTTTCCATGTTCCGATGGTCTTGGATTCCACGAAGTTTTTCAGCTTTTGTACCCAAGACATATTGCTCTTTCGTTTGCTTTTCCGCTTCCTGTACAATAGCTTCGATGTGCGTTATCAAGTCAATTTGAGGTTGTAGCTCTTTTTCTGCATGTTGCGCCTTTTGCATCCGCTCGAACTCCTGCAGATACTCAATCTCCTCCTGGGTGCGACCGTTATATTGATTGTACTGACTTAGAAGATAGCAAGGTTCAAAACCATTCTCACTCACTCCCCGCAGATATATCCTCCCGAGATTTCGTGGATCGTAGCTCACAGAAATTTTCCAGGTTCCCGTGCGCGCTTTCTCCATCCACCGCTCTTTTAGAGATGTGTGACTGCTGTAAAACAAACCTTTAAATTTCAACCCTTGGTACGTAACCAGACATTCACCTGTTGGAAGCAGGTTCAATAAAACGACTGACTTTGGGACTTCTCTCAATTTTCCCGAACGATATTGCACACCCCATTGCCAGATCTTCGAGGGGATACTCTCTATGTCATCGCTAATCATCATTTCCTCGCGGGGGTAATTCGGTAAGTAATGATTGTTATGGTAGAGCACACAGCGGATGATGATCTGTGTGAATTGGTATAAGTCCAATTTTGCATCTAAGCGATAATCGCGTGAGGAAGGCCCCCTCTGCCGAAAGTCAGCATTTATGGCTCCAGGCAACATCATTTTAGTCAGATCATTTGTCGTTCGGAAATGTCGCTCAAGAATTGCTTTCAAATCCCCACGATACGATGAGGTATTCTCAATCTTGACATGCAGATTACTTATAAGGGTCTCTGCATCTTTCGCAAAGAGTTCCCCGCGATCCCCAAGAATGGTTTCAGGTAGGTGCTTTGCCTCCCATTCTTCTGGTCGGATGTCGATTCCATATTGCTTGCAAAACTCTACTTTATCTTCGCAACAATTTGCAATTGCCATTGCCGCAGAGAGCCAGCTTGTTTCCAAGCCTACGTATACGCCAACGACCATACGACTAAATACATCCTGCACATAGTACAGACAGGGGCGGCCAATTATCCAATTGCGGTTTATGCGTGAAATCAAATAAACATCGAAAGTAGTTGCGTCAAGTAAGAAACGGGACCCTGGACCAATTGCTTCTGCCGTTGCGCTCCCCAGGACTGGACGGTGAAGTAACTCATATTTTTTCGAACTAAATCTCGTTGAGACTTCCTTTTTGATGCTGTTTTCCTTTTGAAAGAAGTATTTGAACTGAACGTAGGTGGGCAATTCATTAGGTTCTTGGATAATAGGCATTTTTACGCCATTCTCCATCCTGCTGTCATGACTGTAGAACTCCTGAATCATCTTTTGGTAAGCAAACTTCAGCGGTGCTTTCTTTGAGGTATAATAATATTTTTTCAAAGCGACTCGAAAAATTCGTTCAACCTCTTCGTCAACATTAACCCCTTCTTCTTGACTATATTTTCGCGGTCTTCCACGCTTTTCTTGCCCTGAAGCCTTTGTCTTTCCCTTGCCTCCTCTTTTATCAAACGATGGAGCCAAGGCGTATTTGACTTTCCCATTGACCCAAAATGACTTCAGGTATCGTCCAATAGTTTTTGTGCTTAGTTCCGAACGATTTGATTCCTCCTGAATGAATTGATTGCGAAGCTCTGGCTCAAATATGCCTGGCTCATGATCTACTAATTCTTTGATGCTCCCCCAAGCCCCCTCCATTTGAACCCTTGCCTTTTCAGATAAAAGCTCCTCGCATACGAGAGAGAACCACTGATCCTCGACCACATGAATCACTTCTTCCTGTATTCCTCTCTCAATATCCTCAATCAAACGTAGTTCAGGAAATCGATTCATGAAGATATTAATGATATAGCAATGGACTCGTCCAGCATCGATCCACAAAATTCTTTCAATTTGCTTTGGATCTCCTCCATATTGGAGCATCGTGTTAACCGATAATCTTAGCAACTGTATCACTTCCTTTGTTATCCACAATCTCAATGCTATTAACAGAATGATTAAGGTCAATAGGCTTGTCCATATCGATTTTGATTTGTTTAGCGGCAAGCAGATGCTTGAGCATTAATAATCCTTTCCCCTGCTCTTCTGAAACCTGGCTGTTAAAGCGTTCAATTACGTTTTTTATCGTTCCTTGCCCGCCACTCAACAGTTCCATTAAAAATTGGCTCTCGCCTGCAATCTGCTGTTCTGAATATCCCCAATCATTTAATCTTCGCGCCGCGTGCAACCATTCAATGTTCTTAGCTCTCACGGTGTTAATTTCAGCAGAACTGATCAGTGCCCAGGGGATCCCCTTTTTGTACCAGTAGCGGCGAATGACCTCGTAACGTTCTAATACCGAGTTTTTTTCAAGCTCCCTCGCCTCTTTGATGTTGCGTGCGAAATGTCGCTCTTGTCCCTGCTCATTTTTAACCGTGATCAAGAAGGTGCTCGTTAAAATATGTGGAGTACCTGTTTTACGATCCATAAGTTTTTTGGCTAAGTCGTCATCGAGAATATCAGTCATCTCGTACAAATCCATGAGGGGATAATGCTCGCGGATGTCGATCACAGTATCTGACCACTCGCAAAGGTAAAAATAGCGCGTTTCATTGTCAGACAAAAAATGATGCACTCTGCCCGTTTTCCAGCCAGACACTCTACTGACGCGCCCGCGACTGGCAATGGAATGAATATTCAGCCAAGATAAGTACTCTGCTCCAAGTCCCTGACCCCTTCCTTCTTTTATAAATCGTTGTAGCTTAGCATCAGATATGTCGTAGTTAAATTTAGACATGTTCTCCCTCCCTACCCTTCAATTTCAGAGAGATAAGATAGGCCTCCGTCGATTCAAGATATTTTTGACCATATCTATAATTGGTTAAAATTAAGTTATTGATCGTGTCTCCCTCAAACATTTCTTCAACACTTTTTATTCCAAATTGATTCAACTCCTCTTCTTCAAGGAAACTGTGAATGTTATCATTTTCGAAAGAGATAACAAAATTATTAGGATTGATGAATTGTATTTCAGCCAAACTATTGACATCTCCATAATAGAATTCAGCGAATTTGCCAATATTTTTGTCGATAAAATCAATTGTTTTGATTGGCAATAACAAGGGAGTAGCCAATAACTTATTTACTAATTTTTGAAGCCTTCTTGTTTCTATATAAAAATCTAAAATTAGTGCAACCTCTGTCTTTAGACCTTCGCCCGAATTAAACCTGACAACTTTACATCTATCCATGTTTATCAACCTTCTTTCTACTTTTTAAAGCACAAAAAAATGCATTGCCTATATGCGACGAGTCTCCTTTTTTTTTAAGGAAACAGCATATATCCAATGCATTTATAGTTGGTTTCGGTGTTCTTGGCAACATTATAACCCATAGAGGGCTAATCAACAACCAATGATCATCACGCACTTTTGATCAAAACACTATTAGTTCAATTTTGGCGTTCATTGTATCAATTCTATTAGACGTGTTGCTGTATGTAGCAGTTTTTTCAGTTGTTCTTTTACCGCTTTGGGAAGCTTTCCGACAACATAAAAATTGGACGTATGAAAGGAGTGGATTGAGAAAGTGGCTGAGTGTAGGAAGGTATTTAAATGGGGATAGCCACGCTTGAACATTTTACTTGATTGCAATTGTTGTTGTTGGATTTAGCTATGGGCAGATAACGGCAATATTAGGATACGTGGCTGGGGGAATGATGTCTATGCTGGTAGCTTGGGAATCGGTTCGATATGTTCTATATAAAAGGAAAAAAGGTCGAAATCGTTTCGTTTACAGTTGCATTAAAAAGTATATGGTAATTTACGAGGGAGAGAGAGGTGGTTTCCTCTCTTTTTGTCGTGGAAGATGTGCTTCTTGAGTGAGTTTTCAAAATATTTGTAAATAAATGGTTGCATATATTAAATGTCTTTAATTTATCAAGCTAAAATACAAATAAAAGTGTTATACTACTTCGCAATCTTCTTTTGTGCGTCCCTACGGACGCTTAGAGCAAAACATGGTTACAATATTCGCCTTCGCGTAAACCTTAGTTTTATGCAATCTCCTCATTTGTGATAAGCTTAAAAAACTAAGCATCCCTCTCAAGGAAATATGCTTGATATAAGATTGCGTTCCTCCAAACATGGGATACACAACTTTAATGCGTTAAACCGATAACTATAGTTTGAATTATATGATTTTGCTATTGTTAAAATGGAATAGGATCGTCCTCTAAGTCAAATGATATGTCTTCTGTTTCAACAATCGATTTCGAATTATCTGCTGAATTAACTTTCTTTGCAGTGTATTCCGCCAAATACACCTGATTCGCTTTAGCTTCTCCAAAGTGCTTAATTACTTTTTCTTTTGTTAGCAGACTTCCCCATGCGCCAGCGGCTTGCAGTGTTATAACTACCTTTTCTGCCAATTGCAATGTTTCATTACTGTACTCTGGAATTGTGTAAAACGTAATTCGCTTGCCTCCTACATAGCCCTGATTCTTCCGATAACTCAAAATCGCATCAGATATTTCAAGCATTCTGCTTGGAAGTTTTTGATGAGGAATTTTTATAATTAATCCTAATAGCGTTAGCATATTAATGGATCTGGTCACGGTTGATTGACTAATTCCCAACTTATCCTTAATTCGATTCGTTGCCGTGAAGAAAATATGATCTCCTTTATAGCTAAAGACTCTAAATAGTCCATCCTCCTGATGTTCATTGAAATACTCCATAATAATACGGTACTTCTGGATGTACGGATACACTATGGGATATGCTTGCTCCAAATCCTTTCTTTCGCCACGTATGTATTGTAGGTTGTTCTGATACTTTTGATACTGTTGTAGTACCCATTCATCCTTTAGCTTATCAAGTCCGAACAGTTTTGCGAGTTGACTTCGGGCATTTTGGAATGCGTTCTCTTTCATGCCATCCCCAAGAATGATCTCAGCTATATCAAATATGCTCAGGCTAATCGTACCGCCCCAACGCGTTTTGGAGAAATAACGGTAGACTCCTGCTTCATCTTTTGAGATCCAGGCATCGTTACCAGCAATAAACTCGCAATAATACCACTCGGTTTCCTCTATGTCCAAATTCGAAAATACCCTGCCAAAGATGTTTTGTGCCTGTATGTATTGTTCAAATTCCTGCGTTGACTTTATTGCAGGAAAGTCTTCTTTATCAATGTCGCTCCTAATTTGAAATTGCTGTATGCGATCAGTGTTGTGCAAATATTGTCGAATAATATTCTTTTCAATTGTATTGGGCTTTACGTTTCCAATTTTAAAGATGCTGTAGATGTCCATAAGCTCTCCGATTATTGTAAATTATTATTTACATTTATATCGGCTCGGAAGAGACATTTCAATACAGTTTGAATGTAAACTCCATCGACTGAACAAAAATTCATACGAAAAAAGGAGCCAATTCCTCGCTCCCTTACTTCTCACTGTTTAACTGACCGCCTGTTTAAAGTCATCAATCAACTCTGAAAGCTGATACATCTCTCTCATTTTAGATGTCGGCGACCATTCGGAAAGATCAATATGCTCAACAATACGTATAAGCAACTGCTTTTTTTCTGCATTGAGCATTCCGCTACCTAAAAAGTAATTGTTCTGAATTAATACTTCCGACAAAGAAAATGATCTTTCCTCTTCATCTAATTCGTAAAGCAAAGTTCCAACCAAAACCGCGCTTGGAATCCGCAATGCCTTAGTCAGTGCAAGGATCTTTTTAATGCTCGGACTATTCCTCTCCCCACTTTCCAGGCGATGAATGTATCCTGCACTTACCGAACCACCACTGGCATTTTCAAGGTCTTTTAGCGAAAAATTGCGTAGCTTGCGATAATGCTTGATCAAAAGTGCGAATTTATCAGAACCGCCTGTTCCTTGTTCAATCTTTTCTTCTTTCATGTTTGCGTCCATCTAAGCCCTCCATTATTATCCCTGTTAGGAATCCTGATTTGTTGTTAACCCTACATGATAGTTTAAATCAGGCTTGATCATAATTTGGGAAAAGACATGTTAATGATTTCTCTTAAACTTATTACTTTCCAGGTCAGTTTAATCTGATCTCTCAATACGGTTTCCTTTACAACAATATAAAAAAGGAGCGAATCCATTTTTATATGAATTCCTTCTCCTTAATAGCTCTATAATGATTTTCCTAACAAATAAGCTCACCATCTCTTCATGTTTGCCAATAACCACACGAACGTTCTTAGGACAGCCTCTGCATATTGAAGCAACAGTTTGAACTCCTGCCGATGTGTATAGTCAGTAGTAAACAAATGAAGTGTCTTGTGAGGAGAGAGTTGTCTTAGTCCTTATTTCGTCTCTTCCATAAACGGTAAAAATCCCTTATTATATCTAAAGAGAGTGCGAAAAGCGACAACTTGCGAAACATATGCATTGTCGCAACAAACATGAGAAAGAACACAATTTGCATAAAAGGGCTGTTTAGTAGATCGTGACCATACATTTGATAAATATTCTGATCCAAAAACAATAAACCTCCTCCCATCATTAGCCGAACAGTCAGAAGTAGCTTCTCTGGTTCCATATTTCATTCCCCTCCTTAAATCAACGATCTGTTTAGTCTGATTCCTGCCCTTTAACTCACCTTCAAACAAATAAAAAAGCACAGATCTCCCCTTAAGGTAAGATCGGTGCTTCCGATTTGAAATATTCGATTTAGTTGCCTCCATTATACTTCATTACTTTTAGTCAAGCAAATAAATCCTTATAGTAATTAAGTATAAATTTGTCGTTAGCTCCCTCGCCATCTAAATGTTTCTTCTGCTTTATTTCAAATCTACGATCTCAACTGGAATTTGAAATCGATACTTAATTGCCTGTAATGCAAGTATGCTGTTGCGGTCATCAAGGGTATTAAACAAAAAGCGAACCTCGCATTCCGCCTCCGAGCCGTATAGACTAAATGCCAGGTCAATCAAGCTACGAGTGCCGCCAGTTAGGAAAGTTTGATTGTAAGCCTCCAGCCTTATAGTGTGATCCTCAAAGTCGTAAAGCATTTCGATATTTTTGTACAACAGTTCTGTTCCTGAGAAAATGTAAAAGAGTGAGTGCCTCTCAATATCCTTTATGTTCGTTTCGTCTCTTTCGCATAACTGCTTAAACCGTCTCTCGTGCTCTTCCGAATGAAAATGCATGCATATGCCTCCTTATTTAATGGTTTATATCTTATATGCATGCAACCTATCAAAAACAAGTCTTGCATCTATGAAATTGATTCAATGTTGTATTGCAGTTTTAAGTATTGTTTTCCTTATTCGCATCCTCTCGCTTCTCTCCCCCTCCTGTATCTATTAATACTACAAATAGCTGACGGTTAATCTGGAAAACACCATATATATCAAGGCTTTTCGGCGTTAACGACTATACAAATAATTGACGGTTAATCCTTACAAAAAAAATGACCTAAACATCAGGTCATTAGAATTTTAGAACGTATTTGCTTTGCTTTATCTTACCGTTTTCCTCTGTTGTTTTCTTTAGAAACCCTTTATTGTCAAGGTTGTTTGTCATCAATGATAAGCCTTGCTGAGTCTTGCCGATCTGGTCAGCTATATACTTCTGGCTCGCCCAGAAACAATCTTCTTGATTGCCTGACTTGCGGCGCAGAAAGCAGTACAGCTTCATCTCACCGTCCGTAAGCTCTTTCAGCATTTTATCTACCAAAGCATTCCCGAGTGTAGTATAACCTTCTGCCGCACTAAAATAAGGGGTAAGATAGTAAACATAAGTTTCTCCCTTTCTTCGATTCGACCTTCGCTTGGATACATATTTCTTTGCAACCAGAGCTTTAATATTTCGTTCAATCGTTCGCTCAGATATATTTGCAAAGCGTTGAATATCCTTTTTACTGAATTCCTTAACCACACCAAGTTCTGCCGCTAATTTCATTGATAGATAAATCTTAACAGACGCGTCAGGAAGCACTGCGAAATCATCAAAAAAGGAATTCGTAATTTTAATCTCATCCTTGATTTTATACTGATCGAAATCCAGATATCCGTATGCTTGAAACAGCTCTTGTGTGTATACCCCATGTCCTCCTTTGAAACCTAATCCGTAGATTCTGCCGACTTCTTTCCCGATCTCATCAGCATCCAATATTGGCGAACATCGTTCTCCCCACAGAGTCATGATTGCTCTTATCATTTGAATGTCTAAGCCCAGCTTGTTCCGTAGGAAGGGAATAATAAAAAACATAACCTTGTTCCTAAGCCCTGATTGACTTCCAGCAAGGATTTTCTGAATCGCGAGCGGGAGCCGCTTAAAATTAAGCATGCTATAAACCGCCTTCAAGTGCTCTACGTCAATCTGGTTAACCTCAATTATTTCAATTTCCTTTATTGCATTGTTTTTTTCAGCTTTCCTTTCAGCATTGCTAATTGGTGCAGTAGGAATAGTCTCCAAATCAATCTCGGTCAAAGGGGTGGTTTGCTCAACCACATCGGGGAGATTGTTCAGTTTCCCAAAAACATCTGCAACGTGATAGCGACGTTCCGTCCAAAAATGATCGGTTGTGGCGATGATTTTCGGATTAATCGAATCATAATACTTGCTCTTTTTGTCCAATGCCTTGCAGTTGAAGCTAAAAGGCATCCGAAGCACCCTCGAAGCATCAACAATAGCCGAGTCCACCCGAAAACCTTTTGCCATCATCAGTCCTGTAAACTTCTTTAAAATTTCCTTGTCCGTCACCCGATGATTGAGCAAAATAATACTCTGCCAGCCATGACCACTGAAAACATCAATTGTCTCAATATCCAGGTCTAACAATCTCTGTTTCTCTTGTAAAAACTGCTCCTCGGTTATATCATCGAAATCTGCCGCCAAAATGCTTGTAAACAAAGCATTCTCTTTATTGACCTTTCCTTTTTCATATGGTTTCCCATCCTTTTTGTATACCACCATGTCGAAGTCAAAGGCAAATGCAGAATAGTATAAATCGACTCCTTTACCGTTGATTGCATGGAGGAATTTTTTTAGTTCAACAACATCTTTTTGCCCAAGACGCCAGGATCCAAAACTCCGCAAATAATCCTCTATACTCTGTTCGCGTTTGACTGGCCGCAGTTCAATTCGTCCTTCATTCCAATGACTCTCTTCCAACTGCGGATGGATAGCCTTCAGGAATCGAATCTGCTTCTCTGCCTGCTTGTCGATTTGTCCATCCGTCAAGACTGGCACTTGGTTAAAAATCTTCATTTTTTTCATGAAAAATAGCCCCCTTTGCAGGAAGCTTCAACTGACCCTTTCTCTCTTTCATCCAATTATCGAAGAAAATATCAAACCATCTCAAGCAATTGCGAGATTATATTTCTTGTTAAACCGTAGTATAATCATGACATACGTTGAATGAAGAGAGCGCTTATAGTAAACACAAACTTGGCGGGGAGTGTTGAAGCCTCTCTTTTTTTGTTTTTTATTGTTGTAGTCGAGGGCAACTGATTTGATAACTATTAATGCCTGCAAGCAAGTCCAACCATTAATC
Organism: Paenibacillus sp. FSL R5-0701; assembly: GCF_037973995.1. Taxonomy (NCBI): domain Bacteria; kingdom Bacillati; phylum Bacillota; class Bacilli; order Caryophanales; family Paenibacillaceae; genus Paenibacillus; species Paenibacillus sp. FSL R5-0701. Next base: position 5,840,519 of record NZ_CP150230.1, read on the forward strand.
AATGTTAAGATGCTTGCTTAGTTTCAATCTCCACGAACCGTTTCAACTCCACAATGTAGTACCAACCCGCAATCGCCATATCCTCTCTCAAATCAGTCTCGTCAACCATCAACTCATTCGCCAATTGGTTAAGCTCCCGATATTCCTCTTTCTTCAGCTCTTCGTTTAAAAATGTCGCACGTTCGTTAACCGATAATCGATAGATTTGATGCCCGTACATATGCCGCACCCCCTTGATTTTTTGTTTATATATTTTATGCAGAAAAAGAAGGATGCAATCGAATTATGTTGCGGAAAATGCTTATAATATAGAGTTAAAAACAATAAAGGATGAGCAATTACGTGTATCAAAAATAGCAACTTCGAGGAGGATCACTGAGGCTCAAAATCGAGAAATTTAAGAAGAACATATTTTATATACGGAGGAATTCAAAATGGAAAAATTGGTAATGTATAGGGACAAATTCTTTTTTTTGCAATCAATTAATTTTGATAAGTACGATATGGAATTTGCTATTTATAATCTTGCTACTGAGCAGATTGGGAGCACGTTTTTCGGATTTAATGAAGGCGCTAATCCTTTTGATAATGAGGTAGAAACAGATGAGTTTATGGAATGGGTACAGGACGAGTCTCACAAAATTGAGGCGGAATTCAAGTTTTTGTTTGAGTTTTTTCATCCTGTCGAGGCGGCGGACGAGCTTGGATTTTCAGCACCTGAGTTGGCAACTATGATGCAGGAAAAATGGAACATTTCATATGAGATCATGGACGCAATCCTTCCTTGAGGTAGCAAGCAATAATTTCGGCAAAGAAGACTTCCTACATACATTAGGAGGTCTTTTGTTTTGCCACAATTCTTCGACTCATATATGAAATTTAGCTAAACCAACAAAACAAACATTAACGAAATTGATAATTCGTTAACCTTGCATTAGAATAGAATGTACAAGGGAGATGTAGATGATGAATAGAACGGTATATGATTACACCCATGAGCGAATTGGTTATGGCTTCAATGAAAAAAATCCTGTGGTGATTGAAAAAGAGACGGATTATATCCTATCCAAAGTTTTAGCCAGTTTTGCAATATCCTTTCAGGATAAAGTTGTAGGCATCAAGGTTTCGAACGAACAATTTACATACACGGCAGAATACCTCTTATCTCCGACTCACAAAAAAAATCTGATAACATGGCTGGATCGAGTCTACGAAATCAACTCGCCAGTTAGTGAGTTAGATTTCGGGAAATGGAAGATTGACCTTGACACTTGGTATTATGAATTAGGCGGTGTGTCTATTGAATATATCTACCATGACGACTACCTACTTACCTCTGCGGAAGCCGCAGATCTACTGGGCATTTCAAAAGTGACGTTACGCAAGTACGTAAATCAAGGTTTAGAATGTCAGGACAACAATGGATCTCATAAAAAGATTCCTAAACATGCAGTAGAACTCATGCGTGATACCGTTTATTCCATTCGAATGCAAATGAACTATCAAACAAAAAAACGATTAGAACAAACTCCTCAAGAACGTCTACTTGAAATTAATCAAGAGCTGACTGAGTTGCAATTGCGGTATGGTAAGAAGACTTACCAAGAAGCATTTGAAGGAATAGCGGAGGGTGATTTGGATGATCCAATTGATTATTATCGTTGGGAAGCCTTGACTGAGGAGATGGATGAAATTCTTAAAATTGCGGGGAATACTAAAGGGAATTGATGTATATTTGAATGTCGAAGTGCAGTGCTGATTGATGGCTCTTTTTTTTTTGTATTGTAAAAATCGAAATATTTGTAAAGTAAAAAAACAAGCCATTAGGCTTGCTTCTTTTACTTTTCCCCCTCACGTATGGCTTCAGGGGAATTTCATTAATAATTCTCCTGCGTTTTATTACTGAGTTATATGGGATTTTACATCATCGGTATAGCTACCGATCAGAAAAATCGAAATATCTACAGAATCACAAAGATAAATGGACTGGTTTGGTTTGTAGGAACTCCCATAAAAGTAACGATATGTGGAAACTTTTAAATTGTATCTTCCATCCTTAGCGGAAACATTTGTGAAAACTTCACGCGTATTTTTCAATCCAAATGCATTTTTTTCAGGCATCTCATACACCTGACTAAGCGAGTCCCATGAACCTGACTGAGATGGATTCGTCAAGTTATAAGTCACGTGATTCCCAAACTTATCGGCAAATGGCATTTGAACACTAAGAGTGGTAGGTGCTGTTACAGTTCCGCCGTACTGACGAGTTACTGTTCTAAACGAACAATCGCCAGGCCACCCTTTAGGCGAGTTGCGATACGTGTTTGTATCGAACTTAACAATATACTTGATCTCAAATCCATATCCAGCTTTAACCTTTGCTTGATCTGGTCGAGCTAAGATATCAACCCATCCATCTCCACCGAGCTTATCCTTCGTCAGTTTGCTTCTGAACATGACATTTGTGATCTTATACTCCTCGTAATAGCTTCTTGTATCAGTCCACGTATTATCATAGGTGGTGATGCAATAGCTACCCGATCCCCAACGGTTTGACCAGTAATATCGATAACCTTCACGATCATGGATATAGTGAGTTTCTGACCAAGTATTACGGTTGTTTACAACCAAACAAGTCTCTGGGTTAGAATTCGTCATATATGCCATTACTGCACTCGTATCGATGTTATCAGCATACGGGTTCGTTGTGCTTGTAGATGTTTCAATTATCCGCCTTGGTGGTGGGTTGATCTCTACTATAAAGGCATTAGAAGTACCATTGGATCCCGCACTAAGCGAAACATTGGGTACAGTCCATGAGAATGGATAATCAACGTTTGCTGGAAGTGTAACAATTTCTTCCTTAACAACTCTACCATTCCGATCTCGAATTTCAATTTCTACATCTCGATCCGAGTTTTCAGGGTTAATGTTCGATGCGATGAATTCGAATGTCAGTGTCTCATTCAAAGTAGAAGATGGACCAATAACCGATGTAGGAACAATTGTGAAATTGCTTACGCTCAAGTTGTTAGTGGATCTCCATACTTTTGATGCTTTATCGTTTGAAGGATCAGAACTTTGATTACCGAAACTTGCCGATGCGTTAAACCAATGGATTTGGAAGTCCGCCTTAATGCTCGGTACAAGAGGTGTAATCGCATCTCTAATCTCGATTACTGCCGTATCCCCTTTAAAGGTTAACGCCTTCGTTGCTGAAACCTTGTCATGGTCAATATAGACAGTTCCAGTGTCGTTCAAAGCGATAGAAACAGCCGCAAATGGATTGTAATAATCGTTTGGATCACCAACCAGTTTATTACCAGTGACTTTTTTTACCGTGATTCTCACACCATGAGTCATTCCTGGAACAACATCGTCAGTAACGTTTCCTTGATTATCAAGAAGCTCGATAGAACTTTCTACAAGTCCGATATCTTCTTCTTTAATCTTGAATCGAAGTCGCCCATCGTCGTCACCCGTGTAGATATTGTCATTGTAGAGCTTGAATCCTGGAGAAACCTCAGCACCCAAAACGAATTGTTTTTTTACGTCATTAGGTACTTTGAATTCCCATTGTAGAATCTCTCCAGATGAATCGTTCTTTGTTTTGTCAAAGGTTACGACCTGACCTACGTTAATTTTACTGATTCGAGTAGCTGGATCAGCATTTACACCAGGAATTACGTTTTCCTCGATGGCAGTATTCCACTTGCCAAGGATTAGAGAATCATCATCGAATGAAGCCATTTGAGTCATTCGGATAGGCGTATATTTCGTTGGACGACCTTCAAAGTTTGCTTGAACCATGTTCTTAACTTTGGCTGTAACGACCAATGTATCACCTACAACAACTTCTTGATTGTTAATCAACCATTCTCTCCAGATGTTGTCGTTATTATTTGCATCAGCAGTCATAAGACCAACGACTTTACCCGTTTTCTTATCTGTCACTTTGTACTCGACAACTCGAAGGTTATTCCGAGGTGGGGATTTCATAACAAAGGTCGCATAGTAGCCACTTCCATGCCAACCCACGACGATCCCTGTTGATAGCTCAGGATTATTAAGCAGGCTAAATTTTTTTGCGTAAAATGCGGCATCTTCTCTTTCGCTCTTACCCAATCTTCTTAGATTTTCGTTCGCTGGCAAGAGATATTTTATGAACCATTGCACCTTCTGCTCAAATCCCTCGGGGTCTTCGTCTGGAGAAACATCCCATGCGGATGCTGTTGTTTTAGCAGGATGCCCTTCAGTAGTCGTCCAAGGATAGTTCCACCAGCTTTTTTCGAGTGGGTTCCAGTCAGACTCGTGATCGCCTGAAGGGAAATCTGACGGAAAATATGGATTGCTTATAGGTATTCCCGCATCCGATACACCAAGGTGACGGTACTCATAATTCCCCCCGAAATATGCACCCAATTTGCTCGTATTAACGATAGTTGTTGTCCCACTGTTGTCCCCATTATAGTGATCTCTCGTTTGATATCCTGGATCCATGCTACCGAGTTTTAGATTTTGCCAAATACCAGTTTGCCCTGGTCGCACCAGATAGGCATAATTCATTCCCTCTCGCACCAAATTATTTTCGTAGATCATTGAATGATCCGTGTTTGAAATTTGCATTAATGCGGGCACTTGTTCTGCGGGGCTGTACCACAAAAATTTGTTCATGTGATACGACTCATATAGTCTCGTAATCCCTATCGAATCATACCAATCCTTTTGCGGTGAATCATTATAAGTAAGATACACTGGAGGCTCACTGATATCTCTGACTATCTTCCCTGTGCCATCATCCCAATGAGCTGTGACGAGATCGCCGCCGAAGGCAAATGCCCTTTCCACTGCATTGGGCTGATAAACCTGATGTAGCAAGGACCCAACGATCAGGCTTACCACTGCCAATCCACCAACAAATTTTAATACCTTGTATCTCTTCATCTTTATCGCCCCCCTTTTCATTTAGTTTAGATTTTTTGATTGTGTTAGAAAACACAAAAACTGTTTTACCTCGCTCTACCTCTTTTACGCAACAGGTGCGAGATTCATAATTCGACTACAAGAAAAAAAGAGGCGGAGATCCGCCTCTTCATTCAAACTTTTTCTATTTTTTAGATATTGTAACTGTTACGTTTTTTTGGTTTTCGGTAATGGTTATTTTCCGCCCATCGAGAGTAAATGGTTTGTCGATGTATTTAGAGATATCTTTGCCACTATAGCCATCATCCATAATTGCAAAGAGTTTAGTATATTCCGTTGGCAGATAGAAACGAAATAGTTCGCGGCTGACATAGGGTATGGTGTTGCTAACATGCTCCTGATTTTTGTCACCATACCAAGCGAGGAAATCGATGTTAGCAATGGCTCCATCTGCAAGACCAACTCGCACTCTCCCCAAACCTTTATATGCATCCTGCCCATAAGGGTTGTACCAAATCCCTTCCTGGAAGCCCAATTCTTCTTCAAGAATTTTTCTGTTTTTTTGGAAATCATCTGTGGCTGTTGATTTAACTTGGGGTACGACCCAATCTGATGGTACGGCATAAGGCAAATTCAGTTTGTTCGTCTCAATCAGTTTGACATTGTAACCAAGAACGGTTTTTGTAGTGTCAATTGGAACATACAGCTTTCCATCTATAATAGATGATTTTTCTCCGCTTGGAACACTAACATTATTCATTGTTTTGGTGGCAAGGGGTACACTCTTCCCATTTAGCTTTATAGTAGATTTGTTTGCTAAAATCTCAATAACAGCATCCTTTTGACGGATTATAGCCGTTTGAGTATTGTTGTTCCATTTTAGGCTGTCTCCAGTTGCTTTGACAATTGGAGCAATGGGGACACTGAGGCTATCAGCCCCTTCAGCTACTACCATTTGTTGGTTTAGAGTCTTGCCATTAACCTCAATCTTGTATGCATTTTTGGTCTCCGCCGCCGAACTTGTCTGTATACTCGCAGACATTAACAGTATTGCTGATAGACACGATGCGACAATTTTTATTTTTTTCATTTTAATCCCCTCCACTTTCCCTTTTTTCTTAATTTTATATGGAATAGTCCTTGCAATATATGGATTTTGTGTCGGACCTTGTTTGAGCTTCCGTTTAAGATGTTATACACCGTTTGTGCGCATTCATTCATACAAGTTCTGAATATATGCATAAAAGTTGTGAAGTTGTTCTTAACTTTTACGAAGGTACTCACATCCGCCAGTCTTCTTCCGCCAATACGCCAGAAAAGCGTCCAAGTCCTTGTCAAACTCTTTCAGCGGATAGCCCTCCACTTCTTGATTAGCCATATCTAAGTTAATCTGCAAAAGATCGATCATCTCTTGTTTTACTGGCTTTTTTTCTCGTTCATGAAACAAAGCAGAAATGATAGTGTCAAAAATATAGCTGATACCCAGTTCATCTCTCAATTGATGATACAAATGGAACGTCTCTCGATTCTTCAGCAAATACATAGCAAAAAAGCGTCTGGCTCGATGGTTATTATTAATCTTGGCTATAATCTGGCTGAGCGTGTTTGTCTCAAATAGATGCTCCCACATTTGCTCCAGATACTCGCCGAATGCATCTTGATCAAATTCCATTCGCTTCTTCCCCCTTTTTAAAACTCAAGCTCATTTTCGCCCGACTCGACGGCTTGTTTAACTCTCTCGGCAAATCTCAAACTATTAGGACCTGTCATGTATTCTTCCTTGCAGTCCTCGCAATAGAGAATTGGAACATTTTTTATGATTATGAATCTACCTTTTATTCGACCTGGCTCGTTCTTATATTGCAACTGAGCCTGGCTTCCGCACACACAATCGGTTTCCATTAACTAACATTCTCCGCTGTCCTGATGATTATCTTGTTTTGTTCGGTAATAACAACGCATTTATCTCCAATATTAATGTTTGCCTTTTTTAAAATATCAGTTGGGACGATAAATACACACTCCTCATCGTCAGCGATGACCTTGATGAATTGTTGTTGATAGTCCACTGTTTTCCCTCCCTTTTACTCATACATTTCTATAATGTTTAGATGCAAACTCTATTAAATAAATCAAGCGCTCAGTCGTCTTCTGACCGAGCGCTTGAAAATGACACAGTTTTGTTTTTACAAGTACATGTTGAACATCATTAGCATCTCAAACAGATTGTTATAGATACATTATATTATTTTTAAATGTATATAACAAACATTTTTTCTATATTGTTACTTTTATAACTCCATTAAAACCAATCTAAACAACCAATTAACCTGCTTATTTGTAAAGCATCAATTTCATTTTATTTTTTGCCGATTGAAACGGTGACCCAACTTGCACCATTTTGACCTGTACCCTCTGTAATCCGAATCTCGCGCCCTTCCAGCTTAAATGGTTTGTTTAGATATTGAGATACATCACTACCATCGAATCCATCCGACATAATCGTAAACAGCTTCATATACTCATGTGGCAGGAAAAATTTTAAAAGTTCACGGCTGACATAGGGAATTTTGTTACTGTTGTTTGCTTCTGTTTTCGATCCGTACCAGCTTGTGAATTGGATATCATACATGTATTTTGAATTACTCCCCAAATAATTTACCATCAGTGGATAATTCGAATACGCATTCTTCCCGTAAGGGTTAAAAAAACGTCCATCCGTAAAACCAAGTTCTGCATCCAGTATTTTACTGTTCCTACGATGGTCGTTGGTAGCAACCGATACAATTTGCGGGGGTATCCAATCCGCAGGGGGAAGGAATTGAAGATCAGGCTTCCAATTTGGTAACGGCTTCGGCTTTGGAATAGGTGTTGCTTCATAGTCGCCTACGGATTGAGACTCTTTGTTTAGTTCTCCTGCGTGAACGACAGGCATTGCTTCCCTGACTGAGGTTTGAATTGGATACCCCAAAACCTCAGTCAAAAAATCGATAGGAACAAATAGCTTGTTGTTGAGCACCATCGGTGTATACGGTTTATAATTTGCGCCATCGGCAATAATTTTTTTTGATATGGGGATAGATTTGTTATTTAGGAGTGCGGCGCCCTTGTTTTCATAAATGCTGATCTTAGATCCGTCTTTTTTCTCGATGAATCCATTTTCAGGCTGATTGATCCACATGAATTTGTCACCCATGCCACGTACAATCGGTTCAACAGGAATATATATGTTTTCCGCCAGGTAGAAAGGCTCCCCTAAGATCGATGCCACTGGATCTCCATTTACATTCAGACGAGATGGATCTGATTCCATAGTGGAAGTGATTGGGATATATTGCAAAAAGGACGGATCCGAAGGATTAAGAGGGCTTTTTAATAACTTTCCCTTCCCTTGTTCTAACAGGTTCTTTATGAACTGCACCGCTTCAGCACGCGTTAAATACCCTTTCGGGCTATAACCCTCTACGGACAATAGAGCAGGATTATTACCTTTGGCAAGACCGCTATCAAGCATGTATCTAACAGCTTCGTTCCCCCTAAAATGTACTCCTTGCGTTGCAGAAATCAGTTCGGCAACCTTGACGCGAGTCATTTCACGGTTACGTGTGCGGTTATCTCCTTCTTTTGAATTAGGATAGCTTAATTGGTCAGCAAACTTGTAATAATTATTCGCCCATTGCCCGTTCTCATCGGATTTAATTTCGGGTTGAAAGGCTCGAATTAACATAGCGAGAAACTCCGCTTCCGTTACTAAGTTGTTCGGTTTAAAGCTTCCATCCTCGTATCCCTTGGCAATGTCGTGTTCCAATGCCCATTGTATTGTTTCCTTTCCCCAATGCTTTTCTACATCTGGGAAGGTAGTAGATGCTGATACAGGTAAACAGAGCGCGATGAATAGAATAGAAAATATCAACAAGGTTGGTACTGCTTTTCTTTTCATAGTATCCCCCAATAAAATAGTTGATTTAAGCAATAATCCAAATCGCAAGAAGTGACTCCACGGTACAAGAAAGTAGATGGTCTTTGTAGGTTAAAGACGTATTGGCGGCAATTCGCTTGTATTCGACGGCTCAGTTGGTCTTTGTAGCAGACCACCAATACCATAATCCACAAAATTCTTAACAAACTGTACAGCTTCTGCACGGGTTAAAGCCTTATCTCCCTGAAAACTTGCAAGGGTTACTTCATTGGGATTGGAACCTTCGGCAAGACCAAAAGCCAAAAGATAATGAATCGCATTGTTACCACTGAAATTCACACCTTCTGTCGATGAAATCAACTCTGCCACCTGTTTGCGGAGGACAACTTTATTCCTCGATGCAATATTAGTGTAGCTTTTTACTGGATAATTCAGCTCTTTAGCTCGTTTGTAATAAGCTTCCGCCCAATTCTCCGATTTTGAAGAAGAAAGCGTTGGTTCAAACGCACGTAGCAACATCGTCAAGAATTCGGCTTCGATTACGTTCTTGTTTGGCTTGAATGTGCCGTCCTTATATCCTGTAATCATGTCCTTCGAAATTGCCCACTCCACCGATGCTTCATACCATTCCCCTTTTTTCACATCCGAAAAAGTAACTTTTTCAGCGGCATCCACGCTTTGTGGAATCGATGTTGCGATGAGCGCGACGATGAGTGCAATTGCGAGGAACTTAGACTGATTTTTAAACATAAGTATGTACGCTCCATTTCCTGCTTCATTATTTTGGGGAGTTGCATTAACAACTCCCCCCTATTGTTTAGCGAGTTGTAAACTCAAGAACCAGTGGGTTTTTCAGTTCAAAGGTTTCCTTCGAGTCTTTGCTCGCTTTGCCTTTCACTGTAGCATCCAGAATAATGGTGAACGTTTCTTTCGAATCGAACTTACCACCATCCTTCGGCATGACAACAAGACGATTGAACAGCACTTTGACTTCTACGTTTTCAACCAACTCGCCTTTGCTGTTTAAAACAAAGACATTTTTACCTGGTTGAATCGATGATTCGTCAATATACTTGTAGTTCTCGCTCTTCATTGCCACTTGCAAGCTAATACCAACTGGAACGACATTTCGAATCTTCGACTTCGTTGGAAGATCTTTGACTTTAAGCTCTTTCTTGAGTGCCTCCAATTCCTTTTGAAACTCATCTCGTTTCTCTTTGTCAGTCATGGAATCAATTGCTGACTTTGCACCAACGAAATCTACGATAGATAGCGATTCCTTCGCTTTCTCAAGAGCTTTTTTCACTACATCATCCGAAGACGCTTTTTCAGGCGCAGGAGTAACGATAACTGTATTACTGCCGCTACCACTGCCACTTGGAGTTGGAGCTGGTGTTGGATTCGTAGGAATCTCTACAACATCTTCGTCTGGATCTGTCGAATTGATTGGAGGCGTTACTACAGGAACCGCTTGAGTTCTTGCATCAAGTGTAGCACCAGCAGAAACATTGCCACTTGCATCTACAGATTTCACAACAATTGTATAAGCTCTATCTGCAACCAATCCAGTAAACTCATATGATGAATTCATAGTATCCGCAATGAAGACTCCGTTAACAAACAGTTTCACCTTTGCAAAATCACTATCCGCAGGATTATTCCAACGTGCTGTGATCGTTGTTTGGCTTGTAGCGTCCGTTACCAATCCCGTTACTTCCGCAGGAGCCGTTGTATCAACTGGCGGTTGCGGATCTACTGGAGGCGTTACAACAGGTGTTGCTTGCGTTCTGCCTACAGTCGAAGTACCCATGGATTCATTTCCGCTTACGTCTACTGTTTTAATAACAATAGAGTAATTTGTATCCGCCGTCAGACCAGCGAATTCGAAGAACGAGTTTGTTGTGTCAGAAACAAACGTTCCATTGAGGTAGACATTTACTTTCGCATAATCTACATCCATTGGATTTATCCACCGAACACGAATGGTATTAACAGTCGCATGAGAAACTTCTAAGCTCGTAACTTCACCAGGAGCCGTTATATCTACTGGAGGTAGTTGTTCTGTCTGAACGATCAGGCTTGTTCCCAAAGAAACATTCCCTTCTGCATCCACTGTCTTCACTTCCACCACATAACTTCTATCTGAATCGAGTCCAGCAAAGTTGTAGCGTGTGCCCGTTGTTTCGTGGACTTTGTTTCCATCGATATACAGATATGCTTTCGCAAAGTCTGGATCCAATGGATTTGTCCAAGAAACATCAATGGAAGAAGTCGTCTTTCCGACCATCGTAAAGTTGGTAACTTCGGCTGGAGCCGTGTTATCAACTGGAGGAGTTGTGTCAGTTACAGGCTTCGTTTTCGTCATAACATAACGACCAGACGATTCATTGCCATTAGCATCTATTGTTTTCACTTGAAGAACATAGTTCGTATCCGCAGTCAAACCATTGAATACATAACTTGTTCCTGGTGTTTCACCAACGAGCGTTCCATTCACGTACAGATTCGATTTAAAGAAGTCTGGATCGCTCGGATTAATCCAAGATACTTCGGCTGTCGTGGTAGTCACTTCTCCAACCGTCAGATTACTTACTTCTGCTGGAGGGGTTGTATCCACTACAGGTTGAGTGTCCTTTGTTGTTACAGTGACAATTTCACCCGCAGATTCATTTCCATTTGCATCAACCGTTTTCGCTTTAAGCTCATAGTTTGTGCTTGGATTCAATCCATTAAATACATACCGTGTTCCAGAAACATCCCCAACAAAAACACTGTCTTTGTAGAGGTTAACCTTTTCAAAATCTGCATCGCTTGGATTTATCCAAGTGATTTCCGCAGACGTTGTGGTTACTTCGCCAATACTCAGTCCAGAAACTTCATCAGGAGCCGTTGTGTCTGCAACAGGAACATCATCTGTCGTCACTGTTAGGGATTGACCTGCGGATACGTTACCCGAGGCGTCTTCGGTTTTGAAATCAAACACATAAGTCGTGTTTGGAGTCAGATCTTTGAACTCATGTTCTGTAGCCGCAGTATTCCCCACTGACGTTCCGTTTTGATTCAAATTAACTCGTAGGAAATCTGAATCAGTTGGGTTTGTCCATGTTATTTTCGCTGTCGTTGTAGTTTTCTCAACAACCGTAATGTTGCTTATCTCCGCAGGAGCCGTAGCATCTACATCTGTTGTTTCTACAATTACTTCACCAGACGATTCGTTTCCGTTTTGATCCACAGATTTGACCGCAATGGTGTAAGAAGTATTCGATTGAAGGTTCTCCAACGTAAATACTTCGCCATTTGTCGTACCAACTTTTACATTGTTCGCAAAAATATTATTCGTTGCGAAGTCTACATCTTGTGGATTCTTCCAGGTAAGTGAAATGCTGTTTTCGGTTTTATCACTAATGGCAAGATTCGTTACTTCCGCAGGAGGAGCAACATCCTTATTGAATGACAGCGAACCAAATCCGAATTCGATATCACGTCCTGGTGCTCCCAGATCAACGGCATATTTTTTAATTTCCTCACGCAGTTCAACATTGCTCATGGTTGGATATTTTTGCATCAACAGAGCAATCATACCTGTTACGTGTGGGGCCGCTTGTGAAGTACCGCTTGATTTACCATAACCGCCAGTGCCATCGGCTTTCACATACGTTGAAATGATATCAACGCCTGGAGCCGCAAGTTCGACTTCCTCACCAACCGAAGAGAAAATCCCGCGTTGATTCAGACTGTCTACTGCCCCAACTGCAATGACACTATCGTATTTTGCTGGATATTGTATGGTGTACGTATCTAAAGGTATTCCTTCTTGCTCATTCCCTGCCGTTCCCACAATAACGATTCCTGCGTCGTAGGCATTATCAATTATTTCTTTAAAGAGTGACGAATCTGTATCCATACCAAGGGAAATGTTGATGATGTCCATTCCGTTCTGAATCGACCATTCAACTCCTTCAAGCACGTCAAGAATCGTTCCTTCGCCGTCTGCACCTATGGCTTTCACGGCATAGAGTTCTACGCCAGGTGCGACCCCTACTATACCGCCATTTCCACTTTTAGCGGCGATAATACCAGCAACATGAGTACCATGTCCTCTATCATCGTTATAACTTGTCGTGTAGTCTACGGTCGAAACGCCGCCTGCAATCGTTAATTCGCTGTGCGCGAAAATGCCCGTATCAATAACTGCGACTTTAACGCCTGCTCCTGTGTAGCCTTCATCCCACCTTTTCGTAGGTTGAATAGCTTGGAAGTTCCATTGGCTTTGCTCCGCTGGGATGGAAGTAACTTTGATATCTCCACCAGTGATTCGGAATTTAGTGTTTCGTTCGATATACGCAATATTCGGATCACTCGCCAATTGATGTAAATCAGCACTCGTTACCGTAGCGGCTACTGCGGGAATCGTTTCGAATTCGTGTTTAATATCAATACTTTCTTCGATTATGGCTTCCTTGCCATTTTCATTTTTGTACACAATAATGACTTCTTGCACGGTTCCCGTCAGACTACCCGCATGTGCCAATCCTGCATTTAGCAGAAGTGATAATACTACGGTTGTGGCCATTATGCCTTTATGTCTCCCCATTTTCTCTCTCCTTTGAGTCTTCTTCATGTTTCTCGTAGTGTTTTTGAGAGAAACGTAGAGTTTGCAACAAAATCAATGCATATTCTTGATTTGCGTCATCAAGCGTGCTAAAAAGCGAGTTTAGCTCGGCAATATTTTTTGTCTGCTTATTTTTTGGAGTCAAAAACGCACCTCCACTTCCCAAATTGTGTTATAAACACAATCTACCATTTTTATTCTGTGTTGTAAACACATTATTGAAATATCTTTGTGTTGACTGCTTGGTTTTTGTGTTGTACATTTAGGCTACCTATAATTAATAGGAGGTATGACCATGCATAATAGAATCAAATTGATTCGCGAAGCTTTAAATATGACTCAGAAAAAGTTTGGCGAAAGACTTGGAATTAGCCGAGATGTTGTTGCAAACATTGAATATAATCGGGTTGAAATAAAGGATCTTATGGTTAAGCATATTTGCGAACGATACGGTATTAATGAAAATTGGCTCACCACAGGTGAAGGTGATATGTTTTTAAGCGAGTGGCAATCTAACAAGAAACTTGATGAGGCAATTGCTATTTTCAAAGAATTGCAACCCGAATTTCAAGATTTTGCTCTGGAGCAGATTCGCAAGTTAGCAGACTTGCAGGAAAAGCAAAACGCTGAATCGGATTGACTGCTTTAAAATCAATACCGTTACCTTTCTAACATCAAAAAAAACACTCAGGCATCAATTAGCCTAAGTGTTTAATTTGTTTTTGAAGCAATCGTATTTGACAGTCAACAGAATTCTCCCCCTTATAGTTCAACCTCTTCAATACCGCCCACGATAGTTATCTTTAATATGACGTCCTCCACGTCCATTCTGTCTATTGAAGCTCCTACTACATTCTGTGCCGCAGTATAGAACTCTTGCATCGCAAATGCACCCAATGCAATAACCAAACCAGCAACGATCACCGTCTCAATCGAGACGTATCCTTTTTGGTTTATCATCCATTTTTTCAACATGTTAACTCCCCCTCTCTTCTCGATTTATTGTTAATATAGTAAAAATTCCGTTAATTCATAACGCAAATAGGTTTAATCCTCTCAGTCTATGATTGCTCGAACTGTACCCGATATGGCTTGACTGGAGCTCGCACGCACCAGCTCCTCCAAATAATGAAGAAAACTATTGTAGCTCTCCATCAGTAGTTTGCCTTCAATGAAAATTGCAAACAATGAGGTATCAACCCGAGCCGTCTGCCATGGCGATATCTCTATATTATCGTGCACATTATTGTGCTGGAAAAAGCGGGATTCCTTTTCTTTCGCCAGCTCAATAATTTCATCAAGCGATTTCCTTTTTTCAATTTCTGAAAGAAGTTCAGAAAAATCTTCCGCATAACTCTGATCGTAAAGAGAGAACTGCTCACTCAAGAACATATGCAACTGCTCTTGCACAACCGATTCCTTGATGATAAAGGAGACATTCTCCTCTGATTCCTCGAAATCAAAGAGTTCCAAATCAACCAATTTGCCAAGTTCATTTTTGATTTTCTCAATCGTTGTTTTCTCAATTTCTTTTTTTCTGATCAGCATTTGATGACAAATTCCCATTTGCAGATATTGTCCCATGTTAATACTCCTCCTCTTACTGCGATTTTAAAACAGCATTGTTTTGAATAGGTAGCCAGAGGCGATGCCGATGACAACCATTAAAAGACCAGCAATCAATTCGGTAATCAAGTTCTGGATGAAGCTTCTCTAAAATTTTGTTGAGTATGAATTGCATCCTATCCAACTCCTTATTTCAATGATGTTGCGTTCATAACGACATTAAAAAAAGGGTCAGCCTATTTTTGGCTAACCCTCAGAGATACACGCTATTAATTTATGACATTTTGATAATACCCACATCGTATTCCACCTCGTTTGATATTGTTTTGAGCATAATAGTACAGCTAAACTCAGTGGTCGTCAACCAAAATTTGGAACCCGTTACCTTGTAAACGGTATAGCATTGTCTCGTGCAATAGAGCACCATCGGTGCTACAATCATTTTCAATTACCGAGAGGATATGTCAGAGCATCTGAAAAATATTGAGATCTATGGGATGGCAGTAAGTGATTTTAATGTTAGCACTTTTGACTCGGTTAAATTGCTTCATCGGAGAAGTGGTTTGGAACAAATTTTGACGAGCTTAATCTGAAAGAGCGGCTGAAATTGATGAGTTATGATGTGCCACTGATTGAAATGCGAAAAAAAACGTCTGAGCATATTGCAGTGGTTTATAACTTTTCGCTTTCTGAGGAGCGGTTCGACCAATGGTGGTGGCATTTAGACAAATTGGCGAGCGGCGAGATCGGTCTTCGATTAAATCCTGAAAGTACATAAGACTTAGCTGAGGCAAGAGTTGTTCTCCGAAGTCAACTGAGTGTGAGAATTTCTTTTAATTGTATTAGATCTTCTTCTTGCGGATACTTCGATCCGAAGAAGTACGAATAAAATCCCCATGCCGTCTGGACATCCTCCATCGAAACAGATAACAGCTCTGCTTGTTGCTTGAAACTGTCATAAACTTCAGGTTTGTTAGCCATTAACACTAAAATCTTCGGTAACAGTGACAGTGGCGTATCTTGAACCACGTTCTTCTCGGTTAGTAAAAATCCTCCGTTGTTTACCTTCAAGAGTCCGTATCTCAGCAGGAATCCTAACTTCTTGCATGTTCCTGTATATGACAACCCATATAACTTAGTTATTTCTTTTTTCGTCAATCTACAGATACTATCTTTGTCTGTATTATCCTCAATGATTTTGAGCAATTTCTCATAGCCAGCTATTGTGTCACGAATCTTTTGTACGCCATCCATTACCTTCCCTCCCACTTTCCCTCTGCTGAATCAGCCTGACCCATTATTGCTATTATATCAGCATGAAATAAAAATAAGGGGATGGCTTTCTTCATTTACATTAAAGTGGAAAAACAAAGACTTTTTTTTTGGACAGGTGCAACCGAATGCCATATTCATCGTTTAATAGGTCAAAAGCAAATTCGAAAAGTAAAAATAAACATTTAAAAGGGGGCTGGTATGGCGTGAAGACATTAACTACTGTTGAAGGATGGGTTTCAAATAGCTCTGAAATTCAGGGGAAATATCGGAATGAGCAGGGAATTGGACTTTCTGGTTTCTATCGGAGAGATTACAAAGAAACTTCTGATATGGTGGTCATGGGTAATGGACACTCCATGCTGAGGTATAAATATCCCAAGGTTTCGAATATCCCGTTTTATTCTCCTATGGTCCGTTGGCACAATTTGTTCTTTTGTGGCGGATATTCAATCAGGTTTCCAAACGGAGAGCGAACTGACACCTATGATCGCCTATTTGATGCCATTAGGACTGGATTGAAACCAACTGGCTTTTGGCCATTAACATCAGAAGAATTGGAAGAAACTCTTCATAAAGTGAAGCAGACTGATTTGGTATGGAAAGTGTCCGATAACAGTCATCCGAACTTTCAGTATGAAATCGGCGTGGCAAACAAAGGCAAGATGAGGGATCATTTCGATCTGAACAAATTGATTGAATCATACCAGCTCTTTAGTAAAAAACTCGGCTACGATCTTCTAAGCAAAGACCATGAGGAGATTATTCTGAACCATGGAAACTTGGAATTGGTGTGGTTCCTCGAAGGATTTGACTACGGAAGTCCGAGCAAGAAAACATTTGATGACGTACTGACAGGATTAATTTTGGGATATCCCATCGAATCAACGGTGGCATATCTCACTGATCGCATCAATTAAGCTAAGGGGATGAGTACAATGATTGCGGCAATTGAAAAACAAAGATTTACCCGTTGGTTACAAGTTCCTGAGCATTTGAAGACGAAAACCCAATTAAAAGAGCTTGGATTGAAGCCACTCGACGAATCCGACTTCCAGGCAACGATAAAAGTACGCCAACACGGTGCTATGCGAGAATTTGATTTATATGATATTTCGATGACACGTCCAATAAAAAGAAGAAGAATCAATATTGACAGCATCGAAATAGCACCTGAGACGATTGCGGAATCATTGTACGTAATCAACAAGTCGGCAAAGAAAAGTAGAGATACCAAAGAATCAAACTACTTTATGGGCAACCATGATATCGTCGGCAGATCTAAGACACGGCAAAACAACTTGTATGCCCTAAAGGACAGGGTGCTGAAAAGTTGTATCGCCAAAGGAGTGGCAGAGATCGTTGGATATCATATTCATAAAATCGAATGGATGGATACGAAACAGGTTAAAAAAATTCATCTACTATTGATAGCTATGGCTGATTATACCTTCCATCTTCCAGCGTCGAAAAAACAAGTCAAAAATCTTGAATTCTTAGGTGAAATCGATAAAATATCCGCCGAACAAACAAGAAAAACAAATATCAAATTTGAACAAGCGGTGGAGTTGTTGAATAAATACCTGAAGGATCGAAAGCAATCATTTAATGATTTCAAATCTACTGAATAAGTTATCGTCTGAAAGCAGTGTAAAAGCCTCTCCTTAAAAGAGAGGTTTTTTTCATGAATTGTTATATAAAAGTTAAGCACATGTGCTTAACCGTTGTGAACAATTCACACGTCATGCATACTACATATGCAAACTATTCTTATCAACGCACAAAAACTTCGCATAGAGCGAACCTTTATCCTATCTGTTTATTTGATTAATACCATTAACGCCTTACAAGATTAGCATGCTTGATCCCATCGAGATATTCATCGGTGATGTTATAATCCACAAAATGCACCTCAATTTTTTCTTGCATCGATCGATAAACATGCCATTTCTCCAAAATATGAGATAATCGCGAATTCCTACGCTCTTTTGAAACAAAGTCGATAGTTGCCGATTCAGCTTGTGTCTTTAGATAATTTGAGGCATACTCATCAATGGATACGACACCAACCTTCAGCTCAATCTCATCCTGGAAATAACGGGTGAACATATGATGCATACAAGCGATATGTGTGGCTACCTTATATACATTTGATCTGTTAAAAATGTCGAAAATGAGTACCGTGATTTTAACCTGCCCCTTGTCGATCCTGATCTGTGCGACATACGCATTGAACGCGAGCATTGTATCAATTGTATAATTATCAATCTTCTCTTCCTTGCTTAAATCCTGGCTTCGCTTAGCAATGTTATCAATGCGATTCATTGAGGACACTTCAGGAAGATAGAGTCGCCCCCTCCCTTTCCCGTCCGATGCTTTCGATCCTTTCCTCAATCCCTGTCCCATTCTCTGCTTGATTTTCTGCATTTTATCGATATCTTGCTCAACCGAAAGCATATCTAAATACTTTTGTAGAGTTGCTTCATTTTTCATTTTTCCCAAAAAGGACAGCCCCTGATTCTTGTTATGCAAAATTGTACTGTGGTCACGTTCCAATAGATCAATGATTGTTCCAAGCGTTACCCTTGTACACTCCTTTTGAATGCGTGGGATAACTTTGTTCAAAATATATTGGTTTTTAAAAATGCTGACCAAAATCCTTTCATTCCCAATAGCTTTCTTGACTGATGCAACACTGTAGCTGTCAGGCTTTTCCTCCAAAAAACGGATGCCATATTTTCGCATCACAAGCATATGGAGTTGGGTTTTCTTGCCGTAAGCGTTAAACGACTCTTTTCTAAAAATATCGGCAGCTACAAGTTCTATTATGGAGCTGTAAAAAGCTGAGTAGCTTTTTGCTATGCCCATCATTTGAGCATAGTGATACAATTGCTTCATCAACATGACTTTGTTTCCAAAGCTATATATAATCTCGAGATAGATTCTATATTTCTCGCAAACTGCTTGTTTATTAGTATTTGATATAGTCATTATTTCGTTTCCTCCTTTCAAACTCTAATTGTTTCGTATTGACATCCAATCATGCTGACGAATGTTTCTTTTGATCTCATTTCATCAATGCCATACGAATTTGTGAGAATTTCCACCCCCACCTCTTTGCCCTCAGCATTGCTATATAAGCCATCTGGCATTGATATTAGTTTCTCTTTGAGCATATCTTGGTACAATTTTGCTTCTACCTCGTTGCCTTCTTCTCGTATATTTGAAATTCGATCTTCAAATTCTTTATGAATTAGAGTTTCCGTTTTCCAGCTTTCTCGCGACTCTTCTGATAAGCTGAAATATTTTTCTGCTATCGCAAGGTCGTGTATCGGGCTTTGAGCATGGTATGCATAACTCAAAGCCCACAGACGAGCGGCAG
Organism: Paenibacillus sp. FSL R5-0701; assembly: GCF_037973995.1. Taxonomy (NCBI): domain Bacteria; kingdom Bacillati; phylum Bacillota; class Bacilli; order Caryophanales; family Paenibacillaceae; genus Paenibacillus; species Paenibacillus sp. FSL R5-0701. The sequence goes on from NZ_CP150230.1 coordinate 5,860,193, forward strand.
TTTCACGTCCAAGCTTACTAAGCTTAAAACAATACTCACTTTTCCCTTTTCTTTTGTACGCGACTTTCTGAACAAGACCGTCTCGTATAAGGTTTTGTATACGTCTATCGGCTAAGCCGCAAGTGTGGAGATGATCGGAAGAGACATGACCGACGTTGTGCATTGCCGTAAATGCGAGCCGATCTCGGTTGAAAAATTGGGTAACGAGTGGTTTGCTTCTTCTTGCCATTTGTAATGCACCTCCTTTTGATGAGTGAATAATTTGTTCGTTGGCAATGTTTATTTGACCATCGTAGATGGTCAGTGTGGCATTTGCGTCTCGGAGAGACGATTGTCGCGACGTACTTTCGCGGCAACATGCTTTGTTGACTCATCAGAAGATGAGGCAATGCCTTTTTGTGTTTCGCAGAAACACTTGTCCCATTGGCAAATGGGGCAACGGCTTTTCCCAAGGGGCGAGTTTCCATGGCTCCGTTTTGCAGGGAGTGCCGTAGGCCGAGCGGTCGGCGATAGCCGAGCACAACGGGGCTTGGTGGTTCTTAGCGAGCTGATTTTCCGTAGGAAAAAGGCGAGGTTAGAACCCACCCATTGAAACGAAGCCCCTTATCCCGTAGATGATAACATTATAGATTTTGAAGAAGGAATTATAACCTTCTCTCGATTAATGCAAAAAAGGCTCCACGCCTTTGGGCGTAGGAGCCTCTTCTCGCTCGCGAGAAACGTGGTTTTCATGTTGTTGATGCTGTGCGACAACCCATGTTTTAATTGCAAATGCATGTCCAATTAGATTGTTAGATTGGGCATGAAGAATTATTAGAGTAGTTGACACACCAACACTGGACCAACCTATCTTATTCATCCAACTCATTTCATCCGATTCCTGATTTGTCAGCGAGATAGTTTATTATCCGTATTTTGATCTTCCCTCTTCCACTTTAAACAAGTACAACTGTGGTCAGGGTTTAATAAAAGTTCTAACGCCATTTTTGATATTTCAAGTTGATCTCGCCCGATTAACGTAGTCTTCATATCATACTTAGTATTTTTCTGAGGCTTTTTTCTATTCACTTTTACCATAACTAAATTCCATTTTTTCGTGTCTTCAATAGTCGGAGAATTAGTTCATCATAGACAGCCTTAAAAGCCGTATCAACTTGTACTTTTTTTATAGAATTGGAGTCAATATTCGAAAAAAGAGGTGAATTATGAAAAATGCTATTCCAGCAGTATTCAGGATGTCGCCTATACACTTCTCGGTTGTAAAATATGTGAGAAGCTTCAATATCGTTAAATCGTGTCCTTAAAATGCCACCAACCCTTAATTCGGGGTTAAATTCGTCTTGTACATACTTGATTTTATTCAGCCAGCTTTTGATTAGTTGGAGTTTGTTAGGAGAGTACGTCATGACTGCGAAATCGGAGATAGACAATGACAGGTTTAACACTTCTTTGGAAGACGTACTGGGAGTATCTATAACGACAAAATCATAATATGCCGTCTTTGCCTGATTTAGCAGTTCTTTCATTGCAAAAACGACCTCTGGTGTTTTATAGCCTTGAATATAAAACTTGGATGGAGAGGAGCAAATCCACTGATCGCCAGGAATAATGTGAAGATTTTCGTCGATGGAAACAATATATGAAGTAACATTGCCAATCTCTAATACATCACAAATCGTTCCTCTCACCGTATTATCCTGCAATAACACTTCTGTAAAGTTGCATTGTCCACATAAGTCAAGCGCCAGCACTTTATAATTGGCACTTAATAAGTGTGCAAACATGCAGGCAATCGTTGTCTTGCCAGAGCCGCCAATTGTACTACTAATGCTGATCGTGATGGTCATGGTTCACTCACCCCCTGTTTTGAGGGTAATCTTAGCTTAAACGCTCGAAAAAAGTCAATATCAAAATAAAAATTATAATTTTATCACAAATTAGCAACAAAAGTAAATAAGAACTTATCACACATTGTATGAAACATGTTCATACATCCTCATATATGTTATGAACATGTTATGAACATCCTCACACATATTCGGTAACATGTTCATAACTCTTATGAATTTGTTACGCACCCCTACATATAAAGAAGCCGATCAACAACCAGATAGACTATCTGAGCATTGTTGTCGGCAATGAAGGTTGTTTGCATATTGGAATTTGAAATATAGTCAACTGGGCATGGCTTTTGTTAACGTCCTTATAATTCCATGTCACATAATCCTGAGCGGTTTCCCTTGCCTTATCCAAGTCAATCTCCTTGTCTATTTTAAGGATTCCCACAACATCTAACCCCCCTCTTCTGGACAGCAGATTTCAGATGAAGATGTCGATCTATCTATCACTCCTCTACTAAAATCTCGCATATAAAAGGAAAGTACCGAAGAATCGCCTAATTAGGACGAAAACTCGGTACTTCTTTTTGATTCCCCTTCCTTTCTCCATATTCATTCCTTAATATCGGATTAAATAGCGAGTGAGGATGAAAAGGGAGATTTGTGTTTTTACTGCTTTTTTACCAACCTCCCCTTCCAACGACCTAACAACTTTCATTTTTAGTCGATTTCACGGACATGGAACTGATCATAGACTGACATCTCAATCATTTTCCTTGTTATTTCAGCCTTACTGTACCCCATGGTTTCCCCAAACTCTTCTGATTTACCATCAACTAAATAGATGGACTGTAATCGGTATATCGTCTCCCCTTTGTCTAACCAAATATCAAAACACTTTTCCTTCCCTTCTGAGTGGGTATAGGTAATGGTGTAAGCAGAACCATATCCAGCTCGGTAATGATGCTATGTATCTTATCCTCCGTAAGCTTATCCAACTCCCAGAGCTTTAAACACAGCATCAGTCGGATCCGAGTAAAATACAGGCTGGACCTTTATCAACAGGTCAGCAGGAACCGTTTGAAAATCTACTACAGAGGAGGCAGGAATCAGAACTTTCTTCGCTCCTGCATCCACACAAACCTGAAGCGTATTTGCAAACTCATCGACCTTTGCAATAGTTCCACCAACCGTCATGTTACCGAGCACAACCATACTATCCTGAACGGGACGTTCCAATGCACCAGAACATAATCCGATCAATTCAGCTATAGCGAGTTCATCCGTCAAACCAATCCCTTGCAAATCACTAATATACATCAAATAATCCTTGGTCTTCGTGCTAATCGAGCCGCTGATACTCTTACTGTTTGAAGTGAAGTATCGGAAGGCGGTATCCAGGCTCTCTTTCACTCCTCGATGGGATCCGACACCCGATTTCTCAAACTTCCCTGTCCCCGAAACGACTTGGTTCTCCAATTTGTAAACCCCGATCATGCCAGAATCTCCATGACCAACCGTATATACATGTCCTGGTTTGCCCATTCCTTCAGGGATCAACTTTCCACCGCCTTGTTCTGGCACTGACACATATTCTTCGCTCATTGTTTCCTTATCGATATAAGAGAAATGGACATCGTAAAACTCCATCCCGCCTATCTTTTTGAGCTGTTCCTTGACCCTTCTTCTTCCTTCGAGAGCATACTTCAAGATCTCCTCGATGTCGTCTCTCGTATACTCCCCGTCTGGATACAGAAGCTTCACTAACCCTGATACCGTTTTACGCACTGCAATAACATCACGTTGATTCAGGTTATTACCCAGCCTAAAATACCGATCCAAAGCATCCGCAAACGAACGCTTCCGCATTTCTCTAAAGTATTCAGCCATGTAATCGACGATGAAGCCATACTTATCTGTGAAGAAGTCAGGTCGCATCTTCGGTACTTCCCAGCCTGGGAGGTAGTAATGCATCCGATCAAAGAATGCAGAATCATTCGCCATTGCTTCAGGGAACGGTGCAAATAGATGGGATGTCTTGATCAGTGAATCAAGACTTTGGTTGATGTTCCCTACAAATACCATGGAAGCAGAAGCCGCCTTCTCTTCTCTTCCCCGTGCAAATGATCCCGATGCCATGTAATCCTTCATGATCTGTATACCATCTTTGTCCTTAAAGGTTATACCCGCTACTTCATCGAATGCCACCGCATCGTACATTCCAACAAGTCCTACTTTTTTCGAAGACATGTTGTAAAAAAGGTTAGCAACCGTCGATTGTCCACCAGAGACAAGAATCGAGTTAGGCGATATCTCTTTATACACATGTGATTTACCAGTCCCCCGTGGACCCAGTTCACACATGTTATAGTTGTTTTCAACAAGTGGTACAAGTCGAAGTAGTAGATGCCACTTCACTCTGTCCTCAAGTTGTGTAGGCTCCATACCTGTAGAGCGAATAAGTACATCGATCCATTCTTCTTTCGTAAAGCTCTTCCTGCCCTCAAACACCTCGTTCAGATCCATGTTCGGCATTTGAATCGGCTTCAAGCTACTGATGCTGAACGGATTGCTGTTCTTGACCTCTTCATCAAAGAAGTATTCCATTTTCAGCATACACCAGATCCCGCCTGCCAAGAGCTTGTCGTACTCTTTGACATAGTTCGGCGATATCGGAACCCCTTTTAGTCCCAAGTTAGAGAACTCTGCTACATAGGAATCGATCTTCTCATTAAGCGTTACCGTTATCTTATCGATAACGGAATATTGACCGAGTTCCCGAATTCTCGATTTTACCTTCTCCGCTTCATCTGGTCTAACAAAATTCTCTGAGAGGATCTTCTTTACCCGTTGAATCCCTTCTTGAATGTTGTCTTCATCATCTGTAGCGGCATACATACCAAGAAGATATTCAAGAACATAAACAGGGACATTTGCCCCCTCTTTCATTAGCTTTGTCAGGTCTTTACGAACAACCCTGCCTGAAAAGACATCATTCAGTTTCCTATCTAAATCGATCGTTTGTCCTTCGCTTATTGACTCCATTCGTTCCTCTCCTTTCCTCTAAAAATCGAAGTCACTAACTATGCCTAAATTGATTATGAACTGCGTTTTTTCTATGACGATATTGGTCTCAATGTCTTTTGTAATGAGGTAATAGTTATTATTCTTATCATATGGTATCGACTTTAACGCAAAGCGAAGCTTAAATGTACGCTCGTCTGGCTTATCTGATGTTCGATCACAGATGACGAGTTCCTCATTACTAATCACGCTTTCGGCATCATCCACCATGTAGATCTTAACCGTTCGAGGAACCCGCTTGTCCTCCACTTTCTCCGTCTGGAAGAAGGTAAGGTTGAACAGGCTATTCGTGATCTTTGTGGTGGTATTTGTGAGCTTTACATCCACTTTCTGGATTTCACGACTGTTCTTTTGCCCAGCTCGAATGTTCTTAAATTGTATGAGTGGCACAACGATCTCTTGAAGACTGGCTCCCCCATGAACAAAATTAGCACCAGCACCTTGAATTTTAAAACGAATAGTCGCCTTCGGAACATAAGTGGTGATTTTATGCTCATTCTTAATTAGACTATCCATGTTGATATCAAGGAGACCGCTTCGTTCTCCATTTTCTTGTGAGAAAAGATGTCTCCGTTTGACCTCAAACGCTTGAATACCTTCCTTTTCAATCTTGTCACTCTCTTCCAATGCATCACGTTGATAAACAAAGCCATGATCCGCAGTGATGAAAATGTTTGTACCGCTCAAATCATCCTTGATGATTTTAACTATATCGTACAATTCATCAATAGCTTTCTCAGCCGCTGTGAACGTATAAACCTCGGTCGAAGCCTTATCTCCCGTTGCATCAATGCTGTCGTGATAAATATATACCAGTTTCTTACCCTTGAAAGTTTCCCTGCGACCAGCCTTATTCATGTTTTTCAGCTCTTGATAGTGAATGGCGGTACTATCAGCTACTGCTCCTTGTAGGATATCAATTCGATTATCTATCCCACTGGAGGATTTCCCATTCACCAATACTTTTCCACTTAGATCGATCTCCAAATTCTTATGCGGAAGAAGTGATGCCATTCCCATCTTGGTTACAGAAGGTACGACTCCTAACAATGGCTGAATTTCACAAGCTCCTGTCGTCTCCGAGTTTAGCTTGTCCGCCAGCTCCGCCGCTATCTCATAGCGAAGTGCATCAGAAATGATAACAAATACCCGATCACCATTATAGATTTTTGGTGAAACAAAACTTCGATAGAAATCCTTCTGGCTTTGTATACCTGGAAGTGCCCAGTTTGATTTTAACTCATCATGCACAGCGGCAGACCAATGCGAGCTTAATTCGCTCATATACCAGTTCGTATACAAGTTTTCGACCATCACTTTGAGCTTCTTTAAGATCTCGCTGTTCGATTCACTGTCGTAAGCGAAATAGAACTTTCTGTAGTACATATCCATGTTGTGGTAGTCATTCACATATGCTCGGTACATATCCACCGCTTGCGTTTTTGGAATGCCCATACTGTACTTTTTATGGAATTCAAACATCTTTACGGTGTAATACAAGGCTTCATAAATGAATTGATACCGCTCATAGTAATGCTTCGCTCTCCGTAAATTAATCAACTTCGTGTATGCATCATAATCCTCCAACCGATCTTCCAAGCTGTTGGCGATATAGATGATAATTGCTCGATCAAAATACGGGAATGTATCCGCCGCTTTGAATTCCTCAACAGGGATCTGGTTTACGATATCTGAAAGCTTAATTTCCTTCTCGGCGATTCCAGCATACTGGTCATAGGTATGATAATCCGTTTTATGATGCATCCAATGGTCGATAAATACCAAGGCATTTGATTTGTTCCGAGTTGCGATGTGATTTTTGATCTGTGAAAGTCGCTCTTCATTCACCGCATGGCTTAGTGCAGTGACGGTCAAGTGAATAAACAACGTTTTCAGTGATTTTTGATTTGGCTCATAGCCATACCGTTCGGCTACTGCATTCCAGAACACATCTAATCCGACATACTTCGCAATCGAATCCAAGTGTTTATTTTCATTGTCATCAAGTGAATTCATTAGAATAACCTTGAGCACATCCTCAAAGTCGGGAGTCTTGAGATTGCACAATGCACTCATCATCACCAGCTCAATCGATTCTTCATTAAACGCCGACACCTCGAACCCTTTGAATTTCTTAACCCGATCCTTACTCCCAAAGAATTTCTCGTATTTCTTCACTGCACTCCGAAGTGAAGGATCGATGCTCAATTCATTCATAATGAGGGATATTTTGTCCGCATAGAACGTCTTTGAAAATAGAATCGTATCCAACAACCAATTGTCTTCCATGCTCATGTCCAGGTTGGAATAGATCAGATAGTTCGAAGAAGGGTCCTCTTCTTCGAGCATCACCTTCGTATAGAAGTTATTCGATTCAGTCAAGGTATGCACCTTGATTCCCTCAATACTAATCTCATGTATATATTCAGTAAATTCCTGGTCTTTATCGAACCAGAAGATAATTTTCCGATGTTCGCCCTCATTGAGCGGCTGAAGAAAAGCTTCTTGCAGTGCCCTTGCAACTTCATCCATATTCATTATTTATCAACACCTTTTTTCATCGGGATAAACACAGGGATATACCATGATGAACTGGCATATCCCCATTGTACCTAATATATTTGATTAGAGTGAGTAAGCCTTCAAATGAATTCGTCTAATCAATTATCATCATTTTGCAATCAACCAATACCCAGATTCGGTTTTATCTAAGTGTACAAGTCTACTCATCAAAATACGTCAGTACGGAAACAACGAGTTAACAAATCATCATTTATTATCAAGTATTCTCTTTTGATAACCAAATTAAGATCGACTAAATATCTATATATCTTATTGAATTGCGACTTATGTGTATTAATGTTTCTTTCACCGATTCCTTTTTCATATAATTTAACCCATTCATTAAAGCACTTGCTTATTCTATCATATTTGGACTCTGCAATAAGTAACAACATTTCTAAAAAACCAAAATGATCCTCAAGATAACCTCTACAAATATATGCTATATCGTTGTTTTCTAAATATTTCTTAGACATATTAGTCAATCTAACAGTATCATCGATAATCATTAATATATTAACTCTCTCTAATGTTGGTAATATTGTGTTAACAGTATTTCGAGATAGCCTATAATCTGAAATTACAATCTCCTTAAAGGAAGCACTATCTATGTTGTGATTCATTTCCACTATTTTCATAAAAATGGAGATGGTTTCACTTAAAGTGCGTCCTATTTTGGGGAGATTCTGAACAGATTTATATCTATCCACCAGATCATCTAATTGTTCATTAATTAGTTTTACAATTTCATTAGCCATCTAATCACCATACTCAAGTGTATTTCTATATATATATTTTCAACTCAAGTAAGATATGTCTAATATTATTTAATTGGAGCGAGTAAGCCTTCAAATTTAGCATAATTCACAGCCACCCCATCATCCAGATCAATCTCGATCTGCATGTCGGCCAGGTGATGAAGCCTTTCGTCATATGCCCGTAATTCTTCGATCTTTAAGTTGAGCGACTTTAACTCTTTTTTTGCATTGGCGATTTCTTTGGCAGTTCCATCTCCATTAATAATGTCAAGAAGCGACTTCTCCTCAGCGTCCATTCGAATTTGAAGCTCATGTAGATAATCTGTTCTAATTCTTGATAGTGTTGTCTTGTCGTAACGATGCATGTATATTAAGCAATTAAATGCTCTTTGTTTGCCAGACGTGAAAACCCAATATATCGGGCTTTTGCTAAATACTTGAACGTGGTCTTTGAAAAATTCACTTATAAAATATTTTCTCAAACATTCCTTATCAGTTTCTCCTTCTTTCCTATAGAGAGAGTCAGCAATAAACCGTAGATTTTCGATTAACATTTTCTCACCAAAAGCAATTTGAATAAAGTTATCGAACCTGGAAATAATATCATCCTCGAAGTAACCCCCTGATACTATAGGAATGATATTATCTTCTACTGGAACATAGCTCTGATACTTCTTAATATCAAATTTACCTCCAGCAAATATTACTCCCTTTTCATCTAAAGAGTACCTACCAAACATACATCCCACTGCAAATGAAATGAATGACTTAACATCCTTTTCTCTACTTGGAATGTTAACGGTAATATCATCTTCACTGCATTCGCTTGTTATGGCAGTTTGAAGCCCATAAGTATCCACAAAAATTCTATTTAACTCTTCTTGCTTTTCTTTTATTCTATTAAACTCAGACAATGAATACGATGACCATTCCTTATATGCATCTTCAATACTGCTTGAACCATTCTTATGTTTTAATAATGGATGAATGGTAAAGTCCCATGAAATTTCATGCGAGTCCCAATCCCACTTGGATATTTCAATGCATTTCTTACAATTATCTATGACTTGATTGATTTCTTTCGGTATTACAGCGGGTATAGACATAATCTTGTTTAACTTAAAATCCAATGTAGGTGCTAAAGCAAGTAAGTAGTACTGTGCTACCGTTGTATTTAATAGTGCCAGTATTGTGTATAACTCAGAAGTACTATTGAAAAATCCCATTGCTCCTTTTGTATCAAACATATATCCGCGTGGAGAATACCTCGCTCCGAATCTTGCAGAACTTATTGTTGGGAAAGTTATACCTTCTTTAAAAGCGTAATTACCGTTATAGTTATGAGAACGTATCCTGCCAGTCTCAGGGTCTATATTATTCTTGATCTCTACTCCATCGTTTTCCCAATTAACAACTTTCGTTAGATTCCCGTACCATTTTCTATATGCCCCTCCCTTTTGATAAGGGAACCATTTTTTCTTTGAGTTCAACGATTCCGAATTATCTCTTATACCGAAACCGATTTTATCTATAGAGACCTCATACCATTCTCTTAAAAACCTATCATTGTCTGCTGTTGTCATACCTTCACGAGTTGTAGTGTACTCCGAGACTTTCGTCCCTTCAAAAAGCTTAATGGCAGACTCTTGTACCCAATATACAATTAAATTGCCTGGTACTCTTTTAAACACTTCTGAATTCGTCGAATATCTATAGTCTGAATTAGGATTTCTAACCGCCTCAACGACTTTAATAGGTTGAATTTTTGCACCGATAAAATCCGACAACCTTACATACTGACCACTTATATTTAACTTGTTATTTCTTAGTGTAAAGGTACAGATGGGCACTGTAGCATCCTCAAATGCTGAATATTCGAGTTGAATTAAACTGCTAATATCACAATTATTTACTATTTTCTTTCTAAGTTCTTCATAGGCAGATATGAACATCCAGACGAATGGTGTCATAAATCCTAAATGCCCTATGGTGGTTACCTTGCAAATACAAGTCTCAATAAAAGCAGAAAATAAATCCGACTTTGTATTTGGGTAGTTACTTTTCACAAAGTTAGATAGCTCTCCATTCATGTAATTATTCCCCATATAAGGTGGGTTTGTGACCAATATATCATACTTACTACTCATCAGTTCAGCCTGTTTAAGCATTTGTGGGAGAATCTTAATAATTTTACTTCTTGAGTATTCCTCAAATATATCCTCAACGGGATTAACCATTATAAAGTTCAATCGTTCTTCAAGGAAATCTCTGTCGTACTTCTCAACTTTTATAAGAGATCCAAAGGTCTTAGCACTCTTAAATTGATCAAAAAATGCCTTTACTTTTTCGAAATTAGTTCCTTGACTTTCTCCAACTAAATAAGCGATATCGTTCTCATCAATTAAATTCGACTCTTGAATTGATGCTAAATTTATATTTAACCCTTCCCGCTCGATATTTTTAAAGAATCTACTATTATATTGCATTGCTTTCATAACAACAGAAAAACATGCCAATTGATACGCCCGATCATCAATATCCACACCATAAAGGTTATTTTCAATAATTAATCTTGGAATTTCCCTTTCCATATATCCGCACTTGATATATATATCGAATAGAGCATCAAACATATACACAAGTATATGCCCACTACCCATAGCGGGATCAAAACACTTAATATCCTCTACTTTTAGTTCTTTGTTTAAATAGCGGATCAACTCTTCTTCGAAATCTTCTTCGGGATTCGGATTTTCGAGATAGAATTCCCATTTTTCAATTATATCCCTATGTTCTGGATGTGACTCCACCCAATAACGTCCAAGAGTATTTTGTACCATGTAACGTACAATCCAGTCAGGAGTAAACAACTGAGTTGCATAAGGAATTTCCTCAGTCTTATATTTTTTCTTGGCTTTGATTACCCGATCTTTTTCATCAGCTATATAATACTGGTATAACCATCCAATAATCTCGACCTGTTCCCATTCCGACTCAGAAATAACTTCTATATCCCTCATTTCACGAAGAAATGAATCTTTGGCTAACAATCCTTCTGGAAAAAGAATCTCTTTATAGTCATCAATTGTTTCAAACATAAAAGGAAGAATTTTATTCAAGCTATTGCATTGCTTAATTAGTAAATATTTAAAAAGTTCCTCAGTTTTGTTGTTTAGCTTCAACTCATAAACCAATTCTTTATCAATATCCAAATCAACATTCAATGCTTCTTTAATAATATCAGGCTCAGAGCTATCAGAATTGCTGGAGGACAACACTCTTACCTTTGTTGGGAGATAGTTATTTACCTCCATAAACCTCAGTGCAGTAAATCGATTGAAAAAGGTATAGGAAACCTCCTCCACTACCTGTGCAAATCCGATTTCTTTGATTCGGGATATTAGCTTCTCCCGTTGTTTTTTTTCCGTTACAGAAAGCTGTTTTCCATCAATATAAATAACATCCGAGCTTTCGAATTGAGCTTTCTTAATGTTTTCTTCCGTAATCCCTATTTTAAAAGCCTTAGCTTTGACTTTCTCAATCAGTTCTTTACGAGCATTCGTCGCAAAGTTTTTCAATGCTGTCTTATTCATGAGAGCTTTTCACCAACCTATATTGGAATGTGTATATAATCGTTAAGTGCCGTGACCTTAGACCACGGCACACTGTACTAATCAATAAACTCAATTTGTTTGTTGCTCTTAATAATCTTTTTCAGTTTTGCCGACAATGTGTCCAGCAACATATCCACTTCTGCTTCTGTACGCAGAGTCTTAGTAGCAAGCAGATCATTCACTTTTATTCGTTCTCTCTGAGAAACAGGCTTTACTATAACTTGAGGTTTATCCCCTCCGCCAGTTCCTATAACTCCTGTACCTGGCGGTTCCACTTGTTGCTTCTCTTCGAACTCACGAATTTCACGATTAATAATGATTTCTTGTTTGTCTTTGAAAGCAGTGCTTTGTGTTATTGTTGCATCTACCTTAAAAATATCGACAAGCTCATCCATTCCGTTGAACAAATTTTCATAATAGGACTGGATTCGTTTTTTCGTTTCCTCAGATACACCGTCTTCATTAGCACGTAGCGTGAGGTGATTAATATCCAATTGAATAACACTTTTCGCCGCTATTTTCTTTTCTTGAAGCACTGTCTGAATTTGCTCATCGATTCTATTCACAAGCTCAGGAATATCCTTGATTTTGCGATATGGCTGTACTTCTGTTAGAATCTCTTGCAGTATATCTGCATGATCCTTTATTTCGTTCCCCGATAAGTAAACATCGTTTTCTTTATATTTCTCAATTGCCCGAAGACCTTTGTCAAAAATATCTTTTTGAGAAGCAAAAAAACTCCGAATATACGTTACGTCCTCTTCCCAATCCAATATGCTGTCTTCTAAATCACGTAGCTTGGTGAAAAAGGATACATTGTCTAATCCCTTTGTAAACTCGCCGAAGTATTCAAGACCTTTGTCCAAAAGACTGCCACCAGGATATTTTCTTCCCTCATAGCGGCTCTTGAGTGCTTTTATCTCCATTACTTGCTGATCAATAAGATGACGAATATCCTTAATCAGACCATCTTCATCGTCTGCCACATCTGTTTTATTAAATACCTGCTTACAAATGTTTTTAGCTACTTTCAATAATGCTTCATCAACGATGACTCGTTTCACTATAATTACTCGATCAACGTCACTTGCTTTGGTCAAAGCATTAACGGTATTACCGTCTTCAGGTTCCAAATATTCGGAGTTAAGCCTCAAGCGAACTCGCTGTTCTTTCATCAACTCTGCAATTAACCCAGATATGTCGAGGTCCTTCCAACCAAATGGTTTATCCTTATAGCGATCCAGGATTGTTTTCACACGCACTTGTTTCTGAAGGCTATCCTGCAAGCTGATGAATTCCATAACTTCCTTCACAGCCAACTCATTTGCATTCGAAACTCCACCATCAATGGTCAGTTGCTCATTATTTCTTCTCAAAATCGAGATGAGATCCTTTTCTGAGTCCAAGAAGTTCTTCACATATCCAAGTTTCGTATACACATTTTCGACCAATGAAAGGAATCCAGCGTTAATTCGCTCTTTCACCGTCGAACCCTTGATCTCCGCTTTATTACCATTGATGAAGAATGCACCGCCCTTGATCGCCTCTTCCAGCATATCCCGTACCCGACGCTTACGATCTCTTGCTTCTGCTTGTTTGTTATTCAGGATGTTCTGAATACTCTCTGGAAGCTGAGTCGGATTTTTCTTCTTCCGATATTCCTCGATCTTGAGGACTTCTTCCATTTCCTCAACGTATGCTTCGTTTGCACCCAACTTCAAGATCATTTCTCCTGTACCCGACGACATAAGCATCAGCTCTTGTTCGGATTTGGCATAGTGATCTGAAAGCGGCGAGAGAATATTGATTCCGATGCTCGATGTCTGATTACCGATGTTCTTCTCATCCATCTTCTGATTATAAGAGAACTGGTATTGTGCCGAATAACGGTATCTTTTGTCATCATACAGGTCTTGATAGATGTAATTAGCAAGCTCTCTCTTGATGACATCCTCTTCAATCTTCATTCCCTTGATCTCACGGTTAATATCCTGCTCATCATCCGTCAAGAATAGGTAGAACTCGCCATTTTTCTGAATGAGCGTTTGGGTAATCAGCTTTCGGAGAGCAACCTTGATTTTCTCCTTCAAAGCCAGCTTATCCTCATCGATTTGTGTAACCATAAGCGTAGCAATATTATCGATATTGGCAGGAAGCTCCTTGATATATTTGATCATGAACAGCACTTTCAGCAGTTCCATGTTAAATTCATCATCACGTAAGACAGGATTTTCATATGCACCCTCAATAACCCTTGCGATGGAAGGGGTTAGGAACTCTTTAATCGTTTCGTAGAATGCGTAAAAAGGAATAAGTGTGCCTTCCTCCGAATCTTTGAACCGCAAGCCTGCCTCTTTGAAAGCAGAAAGCATGGAACGCTCCCCTTCAGACAAGTGCTTACCTGAACTACCGTGTTTACGCACTTGCTCGAATACATTCTGGAGGAGTTTGAACTGATATGGAAGAAACGGATAAACATCAACAAACTCCAGATCATTTTCAAAGCCACGCAAATCCGCCGTGCTATCCTTAAAGCTCATCAGGTTCTTGAGCGTAGCACTCTTCTCATGGTGGAGTAGTTTCAATTTATCAGCAACATGTTCCTTCTTATCAAGAATCCGCTTTTTTATTACCTCATCAACCGATATGGAGGAGAGTGACAATCTCGTATCGAATCGCCCTTGGATACGGGAAAAGTCATCGCCCTTTACTTTCACAATGCTGTCGATGCTTTCCTGCGATGTAACCATGATCCATACTTTACCCTGACAGTGGGTTCCAAGGTCTTCTGCCAGCGTTTGTAGGTTTAGCATTAATTGGCGGCTATCGCCTATGTACTGGCCAATCTCGTCTACCAGAAAGATCAAGTGGAAATTACTACCTTTTTGAGCAATGTACTCCTTTACATCCTTCGAGAATTTTTCAATGCTGATTTCAAAGTTATTCACACCATTCTCGAACCAGTTTCGAGCAGTATCTTCGGACATCGAAGTAACCTTTGTCAATGCTCCGATCACATAATCAGCGTCAAAATAGAAGGTGTTTCTACGGTCAACCCACTCTTCACCTGCCGCCTCTTTAAACTCACGCTTAAAGTCCTCATACACACCTTCTTTGGTCAGGTACTTTTCCATCTCTGCCACACCAGGGATATCACCATAAAAACCCATATGCTCGTAGAAGACTTTTGTGAATACACGGAGGATGGCATCCTCTTTAGACTTGTTATCCAATGAGCTTTTCGAATCAATATTGAACAGGATAACCTCTGTTTCCACGTTAGAAGTTCTTTTCATATTAGCGAGAACAATTGGATCTTGAATTTTATCGGCAAAAAAATCGATTGCACGTTTATCTTTCGCCTTCTTGTTTTCAAGCAAGTAAGCAAGTATCTTTAAAAAATGTGATTTACCCGAACCAAAAAAGCCCGAAATCCAAACGCCCATTTTATCTGTATTTCCATCGATGCCTTGCTGATAATTCTCATAAAACTTAGATAAGTGCTTATTGAGTTCCCGTGTTACGACATACTCATCGAGTTCCTGATAAATGTTATTTTCATCGGTCTGAGCGACCTTAATTACGCCTTTAATACTACGTTCAATGTCTTTCACGAACATGTCTTTGATTAACACAAGTCTTCCCCCTCTGGTTTAATCCACTAAACGGAATGCTCTATAATAATTGTCGTCTTTAAAACGATCGAATAAGCGCAATGTAAGTCCATCATACTTTCCTGGAAAGAACATAATCACAGGAGTCTTGTCCAAAACTTCCTGAAGGTTGTTCAATATATTGTGGGAACGTACAAATGGATATACCTTACCTACACCTGTGATGAGTACGACATTATGATCCTGCATCTGATCCTTGATCTTTTGCAGAAATATTTCAGGCTTTGCAAAGTTAGCCATCGCTTTAAACAAGGCATCCTTGCCCTGTTTTTCTTCCATTTGAGGAATTCGGTCATATATCCGTTTCTCTTTGGCAATCTCAATGAGCATCTTATGTAAATCGAACTCAATGAGTTTGCGTCCAGAACCTTCGTGACTGAACTCCTTCAATACGTGAGGGATATAATCTCGAACCAGCAGTTCGTTCTCAGGCTCGTAATCAAACACATAGAAGCTAATTTCGTTTCCCAAGCCTCTGCCCTCAATGAACTTATCTTCCCTGATCTTCGGTATTATTTTATCAAGCCTACTTTTAATATTCGCCATACGCTATACCTCACCCATTGCTCGAACATAAGCAATGTCTCCGATTTGAATCAAGTGCTGTTTCAATTGCTCATCCATCATAGGTCTGCTTAATTCACCAGACTTCTTGTCCTTCAGGAGTCCTGAATCATGTATAACCTTTACATATACTTGCTTCAGTCTGGTAATCGTTTGTTCTGTCCAAGCCGCCACCCCAGCATTTTGCTCAGCCTTTGAAGCAATATACAAATTGAGGTCTTTCTTCTCCAACAGATAATTGTCAGCATTAAACTTTTCTTGGATAACTTCAGTCATAAATTCAAAGAAGAGCCTGTCCGTTTTCATAATGGCATACAAATTGATGATCTTCCCTGACTCTAATGAATGCTCCAAAACCATATGACAGAGTGCTTCATCGAGTACGCCTGCTCTTCGCAATACCGATGGCAGACTTCTTGTAATACTTGATTTGACCTGATATTGAAATAGATTTTCCTCTGCTACCTTTTTTTTTATTTGCGATTCCGTTAATCCCAGTATTTTAAGTCCTACGACCTGCTTTAATTCATAAAATAGGAACGATGCACCAGTTATCGTTACACTATAACCTAATTCTATAGTCATGGATTATCTCCCTGCTTTTACGCCAATAGTATTTTGTTCCTTCATCATTCCAGTCAGCAATAGTACCCGTTCGACAACTTCCAGTCGTCGTTTCCCGCATTGTTGTTTGAGTATAGTTGTAAACTGTTCATGTTTTAAAATCTTGTTCGGATTGTTTATGTAAATATTCGATATATACTGCATTAGCGAGTCTTCGCTTACGCTATTATCCCAATAAGCATTAACAATCTCGTTTAACGCCGTGGCGAGTTCCCTCTGGGTTTTATAGAAAAGCTTCAGTTCCAAATTAACCACCTCGCACAAATCTGCTTATACTTTATTATTACTCCACTCTTACTTTTTTATTATACAAGATCACCTCAAAAAGAAAAACCGCTTGTTCAGCGGTTTAGGTTAACACTATTTCCCAAATACAATTCGAGTCCCATTACCTTTAGCACCTTCTCAAGAATATTGACCAACTATCTTATCGTATCATCCAATTTATCCTGCGGATAATGCATACTCCTTTGTCATTCCTTCTTCATTAACATTGGATATATACTTGTTCGAAGTTCTAAAAAGTATATATTGTAGCACCCAAGCAGTTCGTATCTTAAATATTCTCTTTCATTTACTGAACTTATTAGGTTTCACATTGATGGACTTTACCCTGTCCATCAATGAATATTGCCGTTATCCCTGTCCGCTTCTTCGCTAACAATGGAAGTCTATTCCAAAGATTCCGAAACTGCTTCACGTCGGGTAACGCAATGCTATACTTTGCATTCGGGTCATCCATTCGTTGAAGCGTTTCTGCCAGGACTCCCAAAAAGTAATTTACGTTCATTGCACTTAATGACCCTAACCCTTTGACTTCCAAAATCCATCGCTCTGTTCCTCGAATCGCATTGATATCGATCCCAGGCGTTCTCCCCCATGCAATCTGCGTTTCCCATCCATCAGCATGCAAATAATCCTTCAATATCTGCTTGAGATGATCTTCTTTGAACACTGCGGAAGCCTCGGTCGTATGCTTTACCTGAACGAATGAAGGTGGTTGAATGTGCACGCCCTGAACGACTATGTAATTGCCAATCAGCCCATCTCTACGATTAACCCGCCTAATGATTCCTTTGCTCACTAATGCTCTACATATCTGGTTTACTGCCTGTTGTGGTTCGTTCACACCTAAAATAGCATTAGTAATCTCGCGATCAGTTAAGCCGTCCTTGTCTTTCAGATAGCTGATTATTTTGTCCTTTAAAGTCATGTTCCAACTCCCCTCCCTGCGTTGTATTATAGGCTACTTCCGTTATCTGCGTAAGTAATTGGAGCATTGTGATTGATGAATGTGATTCATATTGTGAATTAGTTTGTGGTTAACTAAAGATTTTAAACTAAGTTCCCCTCGCCTTAACTACAACCGAATTGAAGCTTACCATAACCATTCTGTCTCCAAACACAAAAACACCGCAGACCCAACTCGTTAGTAGAATTTGTCTGCGGTGGTTCAGCAAATTTGTACGACTTTTGTTTTTATTCATATACATTCGCTAACTATAATGCAATGCCTCGTTCGGGTTCTTGATTTGTGATTCTCAGGATTTCCTCACCAAACTTCTTTTTCAGATCAGCAATTTGCTCATCCGTTAGCAGTGCTTCAACCTCAATTACTTCATCAACAGGATTATAACTGACAGTTAAAGCTCTGCCTTTTTCAACTATGGATTCAACGTCCGCCCTAACTTCATTAGCAGTATCACTCAGAAGTTTCGGGCTATACTTCGCTTTTTTGAATATTACTTTATCTCCAAGCTTTTCTTCAAGCTCCTTGCGAAAAGCATTCATTTCTATTGCATTCTCTTGATAAAAGAGGAACACAACCTTAGAGTTATCATTATCGAAATAGCTGGTTGCTTGCTCAAAGAATACATCCCCATTCGAATCATTCGGAAAATGCACCTTCATGACTTCCTCAATAACAGGAATAACGTCACCTTGGAACGTGACGACTGGGTCCTCAACATATTTTACCTTTGAATTTTTGTCTGCTACGTTACTACATGCAGTTACGATTAGCAAGCAAAGGCACAAACACATTATTTTCTTATGAATCAAGTCATCCACACCCATCTGCTCAAATACATTCCGTCGATGATACAGACGCAAACTAATTTTAAATGTTCCCATTTTTAAAATTCTAATTTTTGGATATCAGAATCTGTTATAGAGCTTAGCCCTGATATAACCCTTATCCTTACTCACTTTTTATAATACAGCGAAAATACATCCAAAATCTGCTCCAGTCCATCCAGCGCCTCTTGAGCCAGCGCACTTCTTTCTGTTTGAGCAGGCGGAGATGGTGACAAATTAGGCATATGCGTTACTTTCAAGAGATCTTCCTCCATGAAATTAAATCTCTGATTGATTTGCAAAATATACGTGTTATATGTCGATAGAGCCAAATTCTCTCCACTCTTTAGCAATAATTGATCAATCGCTGGTCGAGGAACATCTGTTAATTTTGATAGCGTTTGCTTCGAATACCCTTTTTTACGCATAAATGCTTTCAAATTATCAGCAACGTTTTGCTGATAATTGTAATAGTTTACTCCCATACTTATCCCACTACTCCTTGGAAAGTGAATTTAAGAATGCATTGTAGCGTTGCCGATCTTTATTAATATTTTCCGTAGCATATACTGTAAAACCCTCTGTGTCTTGCTTATCAAGAAATTGAAAATACTTATGCTTTTGATCTTTAAGAATCACAAGGGGTACAACTCGATTTTTCAACAGAAGATGCATCATAATTAATCGACCCGTTCGTCCATTACCATCTTTATATGGATGGATTCGCTCGAACGCAATGTGACTGGAGCAGATTGAAAGAATGATATCATCAGATGACTTCGCCTTTTGAATGCGATTGTTCAGATTTAGAAGCCACTGATCCATAAGCAAAGGCGTTTCTTTGGGAGAAGCTGTAGGGAATGTCGCTCCTACAATTACATTCTCGTGAGACTTGAAATGCCCCTTCTCATGATCAAGTCTATCCATCAGAAGAGAATGAACATCATGAATCAAGGATATCGTAAGTTCTTGATTAATACTCTCTATGATATAGTTGAAAGCTATCCGATGATTTTCTAATTCGTAAAATTCGCGTACAGATACTTTGCCTGGAATCATTTGATAAAGTAGGATGGAAACAGTTTCGCTAAGCGTAATTGTGTTATTCTCAATCGCACAAGAATGATGTGTCATACGCACTAAGAGGTCGTCCAAATAATCTTTCGGAAGATGCATCATTTATCACCCGTTCCTAAAAAGCTTGGAGATTTGTTTGATATGAACATACACAAGCATATTAATTTCGTCAATAAAAACTGGATGGTGTTGCAATTGTAACCACATTAAAAATAAATCCAACTCCATCTTGCTTTATGCTCAAAATAGGATTATACATGGTATAACGATCAGACGGAGGGGTGAAAACGATTGGAGAAGTTGACCGATCTTGAAAGCTTAACAAAGGAATTTATATTTGCCATAAAGTCAGTGAAAAATACAGACAAGTCAGGAGAGTCGAGTTCGAAGGAGATTCAGAGGGCAATGATTATTTTTATCGACGATACCATGCTATATGTTACTGAACATCTCAAAAAGGGTTATTGGTATGATTGGGTTTCAAAAGACGGAAGATTGCTGTTTCATCACGATCCTGAAAGTACAACTCAAAACTTCTACCATCGGGATCTGTATTCAATAGTAAGGGGAATTGTTACTTTTCATCTCTTGATAGGTGAAAGCCATGAGTAGTGATTCAAATCAGTATTGGATAAATTTGGTGAACTGCACTGGTTAACCACTCTTTGAAGGTTGCATAAAAGTCTTTTCGCAAATGCTTTTTATTGAACCCTATATCTTTAGAGTCTAATTGCATAATACTTATCAGATGAACGCCTTGAACAACCCTATAGTTGCGTGCAATGCAACCATAGCGTAGGCTCGTTTCAAAATTAGAATGAGTTCACCATAACTTTATAGATGATCGGAACCCTTTGATGAACACGCAACTTACTTCCGAAGATGACATGCGTAAAACCCATAGAAGAACTTTTTGTCCCTATATATAGGTTTATTGTATTCCGAAAGTTGTTTTGCCTCATAATTGACGGCTTTCGCCTCGTCTGTTGGAATTCCAGCATTATCGATCTTCGTATGAAATATCATTTCCAAAATAAGCTATGCAAATAAAAATAAGCCTTGGGATTAACCCTCAACCTCTTCAATTGGAAGCCCAGTGATCTCAGCAACTTTATCTGGATCAAGGTCATTCAGCATTTTTTGGGCAAAATCATATGTCTGTTCTTTTTAGGCTTGCTCTTTTTCCTGTAAGTAGATCTTCTCAAGCTTTGTCATTCTTATCCGCTCCCTTACATTCTTCAAATATCCCTCTCCCAAATAGGTTCGCTAATACTTCAACCGCTTTTTCAAGAATAGCCTTTTCCCGTACAATCATAAATTGGGTTGAATAATCATCGCAAATTATTTCCGAGCTGTTCATTACTTCTAATGCTTTATCAAATGTCATCCATTCAACTATCATTCCAAACTGTGCTCCACTTTCAGTAAGCATCGCGTCACTTACGCGGCTGTGTGCTTTTGCTACAAAACAGTAGGAATGTTGCATAAAATTATTTTTTTTCTTATGCTCCTCGACGTAACCCAATTCATATATAATCTCAGCTTCATAGCCTGTCTCTTCCTTTATTTCACGTAGAAACGCATCTCTGATCTCTTCACCTTGATCAATTCCTCCGCCAGGCAACTTATAAAGGTTAATTTTTGACATGTACATCATAGCAACATGAAGCTTGTCGTCCACTAATACACCTCTTGAGGCATAACGTGATGCGGTATCCATGAATTCAAGAGCGCCACCAATGAAATCACTGTCGGTTATTCTTCTTATCAATTGCATGAATTCACTCCTGTCGTTTGCTTCACAAGCCTAATCATTTTGATTATAGTTACACAAACATTCCACGCTGAGAAGCCCTGAAACGCCTTACAAAAGCCTCTGATGTATGGATTCGAGTAAAACTCTGAATTCTCCTGCCTGCCTGAATTTCCTACCTCCTGCCCCAAAAAAAAGCCGAGCAGATTCAGAATTATTACCTGACATTTGCTCGACTCTGATATGACTTTTTATTTCTCAATACGAGTTTAGAATGCTCGTGAACAACTTTACTTGCGTCTAAATATTTAATCGATAACCCGTCCTTCACAATTATTTGCTTACCCCACTTCACTCCTGCAACCATAAAACTTGTTACTTTGTAGAAAACTAAAAATAACTGTCCCCACCTCCAAATCCCCCAATCCCTTACCCCACAAGGCTTCATCGCTATTTCCGAGATAAAAATTCGTGTCCCAAAAACGCTGAGAAAAAGCCCTCAAAACTGGAAAGAAACTGGTTCAATTGTGAACAAAAACGACTAATAATTCGTGTCCTGAAAGGATAGAGATATGCCTGAGAAAAGAAAGAATTAGCATTGAAAAAGACTGGGAAAGAACCTGGGAAATGCCTGAGTAAAACCGTCTCTGCTTTCCTCATAAACCTTGAGGAGCCTGGGTTTCTGCTTGATTACCTATTCGGGATTTGCTTGAGAAATCCCTGCTGTGATGCTTTAAGAGGAGAGAAAAAGACTGGAGAAATGGTTGGGTCAATCGTCAACCAGTCTCCAGTCTTTGGTGGTTTGGGGACAGTTAATTTTAGTTAGGGACGTTAAAAATAAAATTGGACATGAATTTTTTATTTGTTAAACATCCGCTGTCTCATCGCCTCAAACAACAGAATCGTCGCTGCCATAGCCGCATTAAGCGACTCTGCCTGTCCCTGCATCGGGATCGTAATCGCATCATCCACCAAACGTGCCGTAGCGTCTGAGATACCTTTACCTTCATTGCCAATTACGAGCCATACCGACTGCGTAAAATCATAACTATAACATGAATGCTCTGCCTGCAAAGAAGTACTTACCAGCTTCACGCCCGCAGCCTTCGCTTCGGGAAGCAAGGATTCCAACTGGCCCTCCACAATGGGCAAATGAAACAATGACCCCATCGTCGAACGAATCGTCTTTGGGTTATACACATCAGCACAGCCCGCTCCAAGTACAACCCCCGCTGCTCCAGCTGCGTCCGCACTACGGATGATCGTCCCCACATTACCCGGGTCTTGAACTCCATCCAACACAACAACAAGCCCACGCGCTCCTGCGATCAGGCTTTCCAGTGGCTCACTGCCTTTACGCACAATCGCGAATACAGGCTGTGGTGTCATCGTATCCGTACATTTGGCGATAACCGCAGGAGTTACACTAACCCACTCCACACGCTGTAGCGGATTCTCAAGCCCGGCGAGTTCGCTAGGTACGCCCTGCTCTCCGTCGTACACAATGCACTCCAGATCTGCTCCGGCACGCAGTGCTTCCTGTACCAGATGAATGCCCTCAATGATATATTTATGTTGACGGGTACGATGCTTTTTCTCCAGCAGCTGTGCCCATTCTTTTACACGTGTATTTTGCGGTGATACAATATCCATCTTTCCATCCTTCCCATCTGCATCCATCACTTCGGATACGCAAGCTCCATTTTCGTCAAATGATCCTTGTGACCCACAATGATTAGCACATCTCCAGCCTCGATCCGGTCCTCAGCGTACGGCGAAATGTTCATCGAATTCCCACTGCGGATCGCCATCACGTTACACCCAAAACGTGCCCGGATGTTTAATTCCATCAGATTCTTGCCGATCATCTGCTCGGAAGCTCTCATCTCCAGAATGCTGTAATCCTCAGACAATTCGATATAATCCAGTATATTAGGCGAGGTCAGATGATGGGCTACGCGCAGTCCCATATCCCGCTCAGGATAGATGACTTTATCCGCCCCAATCTTCTGCAATACCTTACCATGAAGCTCATTTTGGGCTTTTACGATCAGAACGGGTACACCCATATCTTTTAATATCAGGGTTGTCAGAATGCTCGCCTGAATATCTTCACCAATCGCCACAACGACAACGTCGAAATTCCGTATGCCCAGCGCACGCAGCGCTTCTTCATCTGTTGAATCTGCCGATACCGCATGGGTCACCACATTGGACATTTCCTGAGTCCGCTGCTCGTCCGCATCAATTGCCAGCACGTCAAATCCCATGCCACTCAGTGCATTGGCAACACTTGATCCGAACCGTCCCATGCCAATTACGGCATACTGTTTCTTGGCCATTAGGGTCTTAACCTCCCGCTGCTCTTCAGCATGACGCATCATTACGGATACCCATGCTAACGTAAATAATCCTTCGTAGTATACCACAAAGCCTGATAAACTTGAATGCGCTCGCGCTTCCCAGGGAACAGTATTAGAGCAGCCGAATATACGAGGAGGGAATTGCGATGCCCATTACATTAAGCCTGCGTGAAGCGATTGTTCATAAAGTTCATGACAAGAGTGATGATCAGCTCCGGGAGATGATTGAAGGTTCAGTAGATGGACCAGAAGCTGCATTACCTGGACTTGGCGCCATTTTCGAGATGATCTGGAAGAACACAGAACCTGCCAAGCAGGAAGAACTCATTCAAATCGCGCAGGAGCATCTGCACACCATTCCCGTTCAACCGCTTCGTTAATCGAAGCATTGGAGGGTAAGGTAACCATCATTACGTTTGTTCTGTCTGCAAAAGAAAGCTTTCCCTTATTCGGCTGGATCATACCCGCCTCCAGGTAAGGTGTATAGCAATAGATCCCTCCGCCAATCGGCGGAGGGATCTTATTTTTAACAAGCTCTGTCTCATCACATGAACTTGTCACGTTTAACTAACCTTTTAACAATCCCACGAAATACTTTTGTCTTTACTTAAGGCGCAGTCTCCAGGAATTGAGCTGTAGGATTTTTATCCATAGCCGTTCTCATTGCGTACTCATTTTCGAAGAGCACCACATAATTCCCTTTTTTATCTTTTACAAGTGCAGAGTTGATCCGGAATTTGCTTGGGTCCAGATTCTCGTCCACGATCCAGCGAGCGAACTGATAAGGCATACGCTGCAATTGCACATCTACCCCATACTCGCCTTTCATCCGATATTCAAATACCTCGAACTGAAGTTGACCAATTACGCCGAGGATTGTCTCGTCGAAACTTGCCGTCTGGAATACCTGAATGGTTCCTTCCTCCGTCAACTGATCAATTCCTTTTTGGTACTGTTTATGTTTCAATGCATTTTTCACGGTAACTTTGGCGAAAATCTCTGGTGAGAACGTTGGCAATTCCTCAAAAATAACTTCGCTGCCTTGGCTCAGTGAATCGCCAATCCGGAAAATACCCGGATCGAACAAACCGATAATATCGCCAGCATACGCCTCTTCTACAATATCCCGGTCTTGTGCCAGGAATTGCTGTGGCTGTGACAGCTTGATTTCTTTGCCCACACGAGTATGCTTCACACTCATTCCACGTTGGAACTTGCCTGACACAATACGCAGGAACGCAATACGATCCCGGTGTGCCGGGTTCATGTTTGCCTGAATCTTGAACACATAACCGCTGAATTTCTCATTTGTTGGCTGAATCTCTCCTGCCGTACTGCGACGTGGTTCAGGCTTCGGTGCCAGTTCCAGGAAGTTCTCCAGGAAAGTCTGTACGCCGAAATTGTTGATCGCACTACCGAAGAAAATAGGGGTCAATTCGCCGCGTTGAACTTTCTCCATGTCGAATTGGTCGCCCGCGATATCCAGCAACTCCAGATCCTGACACAATTGATCATGCAGATATTCCCCTGCCATCTCACGGATAATCGGATCTTTGTAACCATCTACCTTTTGTACTTTAATCGTCGAGTGATCGTCCCCTTGGAACAACTCCACCTGATTTTTCATCCGGTCATAGACACCGCACAGCTCGCGACCTGTACCAATAGGCCAGTTCATCGGAACCGAACGAATACCCAGTACATTTTCAAGTTCTTCCATCAGGTCAAACGGGCTTTTACCCTCACGGTCGAGTTTGTTGATAAACGTAAAGATTGGAATCCCACGCTTCGCACATACCTGGAACAACTTGATCGTTTGTGCCTCGACACCTTTTGCCACGTCAATCAACATTACCGCGCTATCGGCAGCCGTCAGTGTACGATACGTATCTTCACTGAAGTCCTGGTGACCCGGTGTATCCAGAATGTTGACACGATGATCCAGATAATCAAATTGCATTACGGAAGAGGTAACCGAGATCCCCCGTTGTTTCTCAATTTCCATCCAGTCACTTGTTGCGTGTTTGCTGGCTTTCCGAGCTTTTACCGTTCCCGCAAGGCGAATCGCGCCCCCGAACAGCAACAGTTTCTCGGTCAATGTAGTTTTACCCGCATCCGGGTGAGAGATAATGGCAAACGTCCGGCGTTTGTCCACTTCCTGTTGAAGAATTTCATTTGCAGCTTTGCTCATAGGTTTAATCCCTTTCGTCCGTTCATTCACGTTAATCCGGCATGGCCGGTCCATCATTCAATCTTTATGCAATCCGGCGAGGCCGGTTGATTGTACACTTGGTCATTTTGCATACGAGGTATTTACACACTAGATTAATTTTACACATTTACAATGGAGTTCATCCTCCTCAAATCTGTGCTTTCATGTATACCGTGAACTGCTTCTTAACCCAACTCTCCTATTGTACCATAATCTGTACCGAAAATAACCGATTACTACAGCAGATTCTTCTCTTTTCACTTGCAAAAAAAAGCACCCTTCAGCCATAATCATGGCATCCAGGCACTCCTCAATTCATTTTTATTTATCGGATTTAGAAAATCAATGCATCCAGCGCGTATTGTCCGCCACCTGTCAGGGCCAGCGCTACACCAATCACCAGAATCGCCAGATTATATTCGAATCCGTTCTGTGTGGACCAGTAACCGTTCGCACCATGGACTTTCACAATCGCAATAACCATCGTCAATGCAATCAGAATGCCACCTACCGGTGTGAGCAGACCCAGAGCCAGCAACAGTCCACCACCGAACTCAGCGAGTCCAGCCAGTAACGCCACCAATGCACCGGGCTTCATGCCCATCGACTCAAACCAGCCACCTGTACCCTTGATCCCGTAACCTCCGAACCAACCAAACAGCTTCTGAGCCCCATGCGCCATGAACGACAATCCAATCACCAAACGAATCAACAACAACCCTACATCCAACATCATTTTCTTTTTCCTCCATTCGATATATACAAAATAGTATTCTTAGATTAAAGATATTATGCACATTTTTTCTTCATGATTCTCTGTGACGCAAACCCCTTCAACTGGTTTACATTTTATCTCATGAATGATAACTTATCCGAAACGTTTGCCCGAATGAAGTTTGTCATTTGCGTAACTCTTTATCTCATGTGTTGAGTATAAGTTACATACTTACTTTTTGTCAACAACTTAATTTAAATTACTTATTTCCTTAGGATGGGTACCTGCCTTTCCCCGCCAAAAAGCCTGGGTACACCGCAAAATTTGCGATGTCCCCAGGCTCAGTCATGTTGTGTATGTTCTTATTACCATTGTTAATGCCCTTACCCTAACCATTCACTTGCCAGATCACGCTGTCCTCGTCCTGACCATTCACCGGCCACCAGTGAAATCCGTCCTGCTCCAGCAGTTTGTCTGTCGCTTCTGGCCCCCATGTTCCAGCAGGGTACGTATGAAGCTCCCCCTGATTCTGTCCCCAGGCTGCTGCAATCCGATCCACAAAGGACCAGGCTGTTGCCACTTCATCCCAACGGGTAAAGTACGTAGAATCCCCCTCTGCGGCGTCGTGCAGCAGACGTTCATACGCTTCAGGCGAGTTAATTCCAATCATGCAGCTCTGACAGAAATCCATTGCGAGTGGCTGAATCTCGGAATCCGAGCCTGGTTTCTTGGCATTGATTTTGATATATATGCCTTCCATCGGATTCACCCGAATAACTAGCAGGTTCGGTTCCAATTTATACTTTTTCCCAAGGTACACGTTGTTTGGCATCGACTTGAACTCAACTACGATCTCGGTCGTTTTCACCGGAAGACGCTTGCCTGTCCGAATGTAGAATGGAACTCCCGCCCAGCGGAAATTATCCACGAATACACGTGCTGCAAAATAAGTTTCCGTATTCGACTGCGGATCAACCTTATCTTCCTGACGATAACCGGGAAGCTGCTTGCCACGGTACTCCCCTTCGGCATACTGTCCCCGCACAACGTTGTTGCTCACTTCCTCATCCGATGTGAACGCCCGCAACGAACGCAATACCTTAACCTTTTCATCCCGAATGTCCTCCGGGAATAGGCGACTCGGCGGTTCCATCGCAATCATCGTCAGCATCTGAAGCATATGGTTTTGCCCCATATCACGGAGTGCTCCGGAGTGATCATAATAACCACCACGTTCTTCCACGCCTACCGTCTCACCCAGCGTAATCTGAACGTTGGCAATATGTTTGTTGTTCCAGAGCGGTTCAAAAAAAGCATTTCCGAAACGGATCACTTCGATATTTTGCACCATTTCCTTGCCCAGATAATGATCAATCCGATAGATTTCCTCTTCACGGAATACCTCACGAATCTGCTCATTCAGATGTTCGGCCGATTGCAGATCATAACCAAATGGTTTTTCGATCACCAAACGGTTCCACCCCTGACTTTCCAACATACCACCGTCCCGCAAACTGTAAGAGACACTGCCAAACAGCTCAGGTGCCAGTGCCAGATAGAACAGCCGATTCCCCGGCGTGTTAAACTTTGATTCCAGATGCTCCGTCTGCGCACGCAGCTCTTTGAATCCTTCCACATTATTGATATCCAGTGCTTTGTATTCAAAATGATCGACAAAAGCGTTCCACTCATCAGGTTCCCCCGCTGGATAACGGCAGAACTCTTTAATGGATTCATAGATGTCTTCCCGGAATTCTTCTGGGGACCTCGGACGACGTGCTACGCCAATAACCGCAAAGTCTTCGGCAAGTTTGCCTTCACGGTAAAGACTGTAGATAGCCGGAAACAGCTTCCGGCGGGCCAAATCACCCGTTGCTCCAAAAATGAAAAATACTGCGCCTGGTGTCTGTACTTCATCTTGCAATTGTTTTTCAACCATGGGCTCCTCTTTCTTCCGGGAAGATAACCTTCATGCTCTCCCCGAGCTATGTAATGGTGTTATATATGCACGACATACAACTGTCAATTACCAGCAAGTTCCTTCTTGGATGTGATGCCATTTTAGCATATCAACTGAATGGATGCACTATTTCAAACTCATTTTTCTGATAAAGATTCTCAATATTGGGTCCCAATTCATGAAAAATTCATCCCTTAATATTCAATCGTAATCACCGGAAACCCCACTGTAATTCGATTATCGACCTCTTCCCCAACTTGGTGAACTGCGAGTTGCATATTCAACATATGCGAGCCACTCTTGATCGACAATGGCAGCTCAGCCGCCTTATAAGAGACACTTGCAGTGCCTGCATCTGTATAACGTTCAACGGAGGCGATATCCACATTAGCAGACAAGTGTTTCTCGATCAATGCCAACTGCTGACTCGCATCACGTTTAATAGCGTTAGCTGCCGTTCCTTGTACAGACATATTCCAGGTTGCCTTCATGCCTGAATCTACAAGCAGTTGGCCGATCTGTTCATGTACTGTCATTAATGCCTTCCGATCCGTGTGGGCATCCCCTGAAAGTTGTACGATGGCGTAGTAGCCGTTATCTCCTGTCTCGACGACATTAACCAACATCCCTGCTGCTCCAGTAGCCTCATTGACAACCATCTCACTGCGATACACATCATGGCCCGTCTGGCGTACCCGCACAGGTGGTTCAAGCCCCAAGTGACTTGCCAGTAACACGGCCTGCGCTTGTGCATCTCCCTTGCCTTCTCCTTGCCATTTAATAACCAGACGATCAACATTATCAATCATGCTGTCAGCAGTATCGATTAACTGTTCCAGTTGGGCTGCTTTGGATTCGTTCTTCTCTGCGTATACCTGTGTCACACCGATAAGAATAATGATTGCTATTGCCAATATACCTGCTGTCATCCAACGATTTAACATTTGAATCCCCCGCTTCTTTCTTGCATTCTATGAATCTATCAACAGCATGCCCCTTTCCCACATTAGCTATACTTCTTCTGAACACAGCAAAAAAGCCCCACCCACCACATGCATGGCAGATCGGAGCTTTCCATTCATCCTTTTCTAGATAAATTGAACTAATCAATATCTACACTCGCACTCCGCTGACAGAACAACCTTCTGATCGCTGTTATCCCCAGATTTTTTGATTCCCTTTTTCAAGGTAAAAATCCGGGGATAAAGGCGAAGTTTATGCTTCCGAAGTAGCTTTCTTTCAGAAAGCTTTTAGCTTCGCTTCTTCAGGTTCCTTCTGTCCTCTCCGTTTTGTGTAAATCTTTAATTCAATTTATATAAATCATCTCTTATCTATAACTTCCGCACATTAATGCACGGTTCTTTGGCTTAATGATGTTATTGCATATAGTTCTTGTTATTACTCTGCAAGTCCGTTTTTATAAGCATAGATCGCAGCCTGTGTACGGTCGTCTACGCCCAATTTTGCCAGTAGGTTGGTAACATGGAATTTGACCGTCTTGATACCAATGATCAGATCATCAGCGATGTCCTGATTCGATTTACCTTTGGCGAGCAACCGGAGCACATCCATTTCACGGTCTGTCAACTCATCATGCAAAGGAGCTGCTGCCTGTGGCTGCCGGAACCGATTCATCATTTTCGAAGCCACCTGTGACTCCAGAACGGATTGTCCGCGAGCGGCTGCGCGAATCGCATCTGCCACTTCATTGGCTCTTGATGTTTTCAACAGATAACTGAATGCGCCTGCTTCAATGACAGGATACATTTTTTCATCATCCAGGTAACTGGTCAATACAATGACTTTGCACTCCGGATACATTTTAAGTACCTGACGAGTAGCCTCAATGCCATCCATGCCTTCCATAACCAGGTCCATCAGAACAACATCAGGCTTATATTCCTGTGCGAGCCGAATGCCTTCCTCTCCACTACCTGCTTCACCAACAACTTCAATTCCATCTTCGGTATCCAGTACCGCTGCAAGACCAATACGTACCATCTCATGATCATCCACGAGCAATACTTTGATCGACGTTTCCGTCTCCGTTTCGACTTCCGGTTCCATTGACATGTTCTTCCTCGCTTTCATCGTTCATCAAAGGTATCGTAATCTCAATCCGCGTTCCCTTACCAGGCGCTGTTACAAAATGTATGGCTCCGCCAATCTCCGTAACACGTTCACGCATGTTAGCCAGACCGTAGGAAGCCTGTTTATTCTCATCCAGATCGAAGCCTTGCCCATCATCACGAATCAATACCCGAATCGCGTCAGTACGGCGCTGGATCCGTATCTCCATTTTTTCCGCTTTTGCATGCCGTAACGTATTGGACATAGCCTCCTGAACGATCCGGAACAGATGATTCTCGATGCCTTTGATCAGATCAATGTCTTCGTCCATTTCGAGCACAATGTCCATGGGTACTTTTGTTTTCAGTTCCATCACCAGATCACGCAGACCTTGTTCGAGATGTTTACCCTCCAGATAGACTGGCCGCAGATGTAACAGTAACGCACGCATCTCGGACTGGGCTACCGAAGCCATCTCCTCAATCAAAGCCACCTGCCTCTGAGCACGTTCAAAATCTTTTTCCATCTTCCGTCCAACGGCTGTTGCTGTCATGGATATCGCGAACAATTGCTGCGATACCGCATCATGCAGTTCCCGTGCCAAACGCTGCCGCTCTTCCACAATAGCCGTAATTCTGGATTGTTCAGCAAGCTGTGCATTATGAGTAGACAATCGCTGGAGCGAAGATACCTGATCTTCCCACTTTTTGCCGATTCGTCCGAGTTGCTCACTTAAACGGCCCACATCATCATCGCCTAGATCAGGTACAGTGCGTGATAGAGAGCCCTTCTCCCACAGTAGAAGTGTTTCCCGAAGCAGTTCGAGCCGACGTTTAACCCGGTAACTCTGATAGAACCCAAAGACCGCACCAATCCCAATCAGAAGCAGCAATAAGGCCAGACCCGATTGAATCAGATGCCGCCAGCCTGTAAACGGAGCAAGATAACCATATGTATACAATACATACAAAATAACAGCAAGCACAATGAAAACCAGGAGGATCCCTTCACCCATACTTCGGGTTACCATGTCGGTATGTCGTTTTGTCTTCATCGGGGTCTCCTCCTTCTCTTCATCTATTTTACTACGGATTACTGATGTTTAGGTCGCCAACAATATAAGAAATGACAAATTTTGCTTTATGTTCACTGGATTCATATCCAGGCGTTCTCCATACTAATTTGTTCATCATGCCGCTATCTTGTTCTCCAAGAAGATTAATCCGGCCGAAAAGAACCGATGCTTCAATCTCCACACCATAATCTTCTGGTAGTGTGAGGCGAACATTACCCATAACTCCTTGCAGCAGCACAATTGTTTGTTTCTCCTCCGGAATCGAAAGAGATAGATCGGCGTTAACCTCACCTATGGCATGCCACAGACTCATACTACGTAACGTCCAGGATGATTGATCCCAGTAGTACCGAGCCATGAAATTCTGTTTCTTCATAACACCTTCGTCTAGATGAATCTTTTTGTTTTTCGAATAAAAGTAAGCTAAAGAAGCCAGTACAATCAAAAATACAATCATTAAATTATCCAGCAATAACAGTGCCGCACCAATGCCAAGATACCGATGACCTTTGCGGGTATCCCCATTGCGGACTTGAAGCATTCCAACCGTTAACAGAATCAGTGCGGCAGCGGTCAGGAAGTTAATATTGTCATTCAATAACATCATTGTGCCAATAATCATAATGACAACTGCAAGCCATTTACTCTTTTGATTCATCCCTGCCGCACCCCCTCTGTAAGTTAATCTCTCTTTATTCAACGGAAAAGCCATACCAGGCAATGAAGTCCTGTATGGCTTAACTTTTGTTCTACCAACCGTACATTATACACGATTTATAGAATATCATATTGTCCACTAAGCGAACAGTTATTCTTTTGAAGTTCCGTTCGCTTCATTCTTGGAACCATTGCCCATTTTATTTTTGAGGGCTTGTAATTGCTGATCCACTTTGAACTGTTTTTCCACATCTACAGGATTCGTGTACGTGGATGATGTGTTGCGATAAGGTGCACGAGCTACGTCAGCTTCAGCTTCCAGCTGCATGATTTTCTCTTCCATGCGGTGGAATCCAAGTGATGCGCCGCCACTTTCGATCGAATGCAAGCTGTTGATGGAAGACATTTGTTTTTTGGCTTTTGCCATTTGTGCACGGGATACAAGTTCATTACGTTTGTTACGCATTTTGTAGAACTCATCTTTCATATCATGCAACTGTTGCAACAGATCTTTTGCTTGTGCTTCGGACTGTGCATGCAGTTCGCTGTACTCCGTAATTTTTTGATCAAAGTAGATTTTCTCTTCCAACAATTTGCGTGCCACTTCTTCCTGACCGTTAGACAGAGCAGCTTCTGCTTGGGACTCACGTTGTACCGAAGTACGCTCCGCTTCATCCAAACGTTGTTTCATGCGACGCTCATTTGCCATTTGTTTGGCAACAGTTACCTCTGCCTCATGAATCTCAGCCTCCATATCACGCAAGTACTGGTTCAACATTACAATCGGGTCCTCAACTTTATCCAACATATCATTTACCGATGCTTTCGTCATATCCTTAATCCGTTTAAATACTCCCATTTTACTTTTCTCCCTTCTCGTAACGAGATAATTTTTGGCGAAGCTCTTCAACTTCTTTTTTCAGTGCTTTTTTCTCGATATCTTTCATCATGGAATCAAGTTCACTTTCTTGCGGTGATCCTGCTCCGTAGGCGTTGTTATCATAAGAACGGGGACCAGATTGGGGTCTGCCGTTGAATCCAGGGCCGGGACCGAAGTTACCAGGACCTTGTTGGTTGTGATTATTTTGAAAAGGACCTCTTGGTGGCTGGTGATCATAGTTGTTGTATCCTCTGCCAGGACCAGGGCCTGGGCCCGGACCGTAGCCATATGGATCATAAGGCGGATACGGTTCTTTTGGTACCACCAGTGCTGCAATAAAGTATATTAACAACGACGTGCCGCCAGTTACGAAGATACTGATAACAAAGATGATACGCAGCAGGGTGGAATCCATTCCGATGGTTTCGGATATTCCGCCGCACAAGCCGGTTAACATCCGGTCACGCGTTGAGCGGTATAATTTGCTCATGTGCTTGCTCCTTTCGTTTACTTGTATCCTCTTACGTTGGAATCATAAGCATATGGATCAACGTGGTTGGATTCCTTTGGTACCACCAATGCAGCGATGAAGTAGATCAACAATGATGTACCTCCCGTAGCGAAAATACTGATGAAGAAAATGATACGTAGCAGCGTGGTACTCAATCCGAGATTTTCAGAAATGCCACCGATCAAACCTGTTAGCATTCGATTACGCGCCGAGCGGTATAATTTACTCATTGTGACTACTCCTTTCTGTCATTGTTCAATTTTTGTCTTAAGCGTTCCAGTTCCTTATCCAACGTAGAGGATGACATGCTGCCAGTCACTCCTGAACCATCTTGATTCATCCGCCGGATATCGCGGAGACTTTGTGCTTCATATTCGAGATCAGAGACTTGATCATCCAGTCGGTTAAACATACGGGGTACATTCTGACCGTTGTGATTGCCTCTCTGGTTCATACGTTGCTGTAACTGAATCGTCTGCATACGAGCGTAGTAATATTGACGTTTGCTGTATACATTCTGATATTCAACCTTCAGCTGGTCGATCTGTTCATCCAGCTCCTGTAATGCCGCATAACTTTGTGCATACAATTCATTGTACTGTTCCATTTTTTCCTCGTGGAGGATTTTCTCCTGCAAGGCCAGCTTAGCGAGATGTTCTTCCCCTGCTTTCAGAGCCATGGAAGCCTGTTCTTCCCGTTTGTTCACCATACCTGCTGCCTGATCGGCTTGTTGTTTCATTTGTCTGGTATGGCTTGCATATTGATGACGAAGTTTCTCGGCTTCACCGATGTCTTGGCGGGTCGAGACCAGGAACTGATCAATCAGTTTGACTGGGTCCTGACTTTGCTCCAAATGTTCGTTCAGATTGGCTACGGTAATATCCCGCATTCGACGAAATACACTCATTATGTTCTGTCCTCCTTTTCATAATCGTGAAAGCTTAGTACCGACCACGACGACTGCGGTTATTGCTTAGCATTGAGATACCAAAGATGATTAACCCGATCGCGATGATCGGTCCGATCAACCATGCCAGTTTACCCATCAGTGAGATGATACCGATGATGAGAACAATCCAGCCAAGCATCACATTCCCTCGTTTAACTCCGTAATATCCCAGTGCAATCATCAGGACCGGAATCAGATAACCCATTAAGTGTCCAAGAAGTGGAGTTAACTTTCCGAAGAGGAGTAGTGCACCCAGCGCAATCAATACAATCGCCCAGCCATTTCCCTTATTCAATCTCATAATTGTTGTTCACCGCCCTTTCCATTCGTTCCTTTTAATGTGTTGAGTCATTTGTTCGTTTGTTTCTTGTTTTTTTGCTTCTGTGTTTCTTGTTTAACCTTATGTCCTTATTCTAGGGGATTCTGCGACTTTTCAAAACAGACCGTGGACGGTTTTTCATCCTAGACTCAGGTCGGGGATCTAGTTGGACCTTTGACTGTCCCTATATAAGACCAACGTTCCACCTAAGCTGAACAGCACTCCAGATACCTTCTATTCCCCGTATTCAGGCTCTACTTCACCCGATATCACCAGGTAGCAAGAATGATGTCCATGTCTCTATTTACGTTTACCCTTCACTTTCGTTTCCCCTTATTCCGTATTCCACAATCTATCGAAGTTGTATCCCAGGTTTTCATTACAAAAGGAGTACACATCAATAATCCAATGCCAATCTCTTTTGCCTCAAATAAAATTACTTATTTATCCAAATAAACAAAATTTAGATTGTTCTATATGTAAGCGTTTACTAAAATAGAAAGTGTTACTATTTCTAATGTCAGGGGTGGAACTGAAACTGTGCGACCAATCAGCTATCTCCATAAAATGATCATCTTCGGAATCCTGTTAAGCACCCTGCCCATTTTGTTAACGGGAATTGCCGCATTTATCTATTCATCAAACCAAACTGAGCTGCATCGTATGCAGGCCAACAGACAGTTGCTGGAACAAATGCAATCCAACGTAGAACACAAACTCGCTACAGTCAGTTATATGCTTGATCAGGCCGTTCGCTCTCCAGTAACCCTTCGTTCCCTGTCTGCTTCTTCTTCACTAGAAGGGAAAGGACCTTTGCTTGCCGACAAGCTGCAGAGCGAATTTCAGAATATGAGGTCATGGGAACCTTTGCTGGATATTACCCTGGTGAATCAATCTCAGAATTGGCTTATTGATCATGCCGGATTATATCGTAATACGGATTTCCCACTGGCTCTTCCCATGAAGGAATTGATTTCGGATACGCTAACCTCTGGATGGCAGCTCTCCCCTTCATCGGTGTTCAGCAATGATGAGCGTTCACCCGGTACAGGCTGTATTTATCATATTGCCCTTGCGAGATCTATTCCGAATCTGAATACGTCTTCCGATGCTGCCCTGATTGCGGGAATTCCTGCATGTTCTTTGCAAAATACACTAGGCGAAGCTTCCTTAGGCAAT
Organism: Paenibacillus sp. FSL R5-0701; assembly: GCF_037973995.1. Lineage (NCBI taxonomy): Bacteria > Bacillati > Bacillota > Bacilli > Caryophanales > Paenibacillaceae > Paenibacillus > Paenibacillus sp. FSL R5-0701. Next base: position 5,896,707 of record NZ_CP150230.1, read on the forward strand.
GCTGCCTCAGGACTGATCATTTTGAATCGGGAACAACGTATCTTGGTCCATCCCGATCCTGTATACATTGGACAACCATTGTCTGCCATTGGATTACAGGATCGGGATACGGAAGCTAACATAAACAAACTATCACCCATCACATTTTCAACAGGCTTTGAAAACCAAGAAGTTAAGATCGACGATACACATTACTCCCTGACGTATAGCCCTTCTACCTTAAAAGGATGGACTTATGTTCTAATTTCACCTACCAATATTCTGACACAAGAATATATCAATATCGGATTACACACCTTGTATATCAGTATCTTCTTACTTTTACTTTCATTACTACTCGCCTGGCTCGGTTCCAAGCGAATGCATGTCCCGATTCGTAAACTTTTAACTCAACTTGGTGACAACCACCTGTCCAAAGAAGGAAACACGGTAGCGCAGCAATCACCACCATTTTCTGATGAGTTCGAACAGATCAGAGCAGGGGTCTCACAATTATCTGCCTCTCGCTCCCAATTAGAGAACACACTTAATATGCATCTGCTGCAGATTCGCAATCATTTTATGATGAATCTGTTCCAGGTTAAGATCCCTGTTCATACTCTTCATGACACCCTGAATGAATATGGCTACACACATCAGGTTCGGGAATGGCAACAAATTGCTGTTATTACATTACAGGCCGATCTCGTTAATCATACAAAATATAGTGCTAGTGATCGTGACCTCTTATTATTTGCTATTCAAAATATATTGGAGGAAACGGTTGTGCATAACCAACAATTGCTTCCCATTGTGCTGGAACATACGGTAGTCACGGTGATTGGCACCGTGGAACAGGATCATTTTATTTTTTCACAGCAGCTATATGTATTGACAGACCAGTTACAACAACAGATTGATAAGATTCTGGCTCTTCAAGTCAGTATAGGATTCAGCCAGCCGCACAGCTCTCTAGATCACATCCCTCAAGCTTACACAGAAGCCATGGAAGCACTGAGGCATCGGATGAAGCTGGGAACAGGCATTATTTTTCAATATGAGAACATAGATCATTACGCTCCCACTTGGTCCATGACCTACCCGGAATCATTGGAGTATTCGTTGATCCAAGCTATTCAAAGTGCGGACGAAGTTCAGGCCTCTGCTCTTCTGCAACAACTGCTTGAAGTGATCTTTGGTATGGAGGTTACACCCGAGGAGTATGAGGTGGCTCTTACGAGGCTACTCACGCATATTTTGCAAATGACTCAGGAATCCGGCATACGACTCGGACAGGTCTCCCAAGGTCGTGGCTCGATGTTTCATGAACTTCATGGTTTGCAGTACGCCTCTGAGGTGGAGAATTGGTTTAAACATCAAGTCATCTTGCCCATCATCCAGGTTTTTAAAGCAAGACAGTATGCCCAGTATCAGCATATATCTGAGAAGATGATTGCCATGATTCATCAAGATTATGATAAGGATCTGACGCTTGAGGAATGTGCCTTGAAGCTTCACTACAATGCCAACTACTTAAGTAGTGTCTTCCGCAAAGAGACAGGCTGTGCATTTAGTGAATATCTGACCAAGTACCGATTTAATATCGCTAAAAAATGGCTGGACGAAAGTGATCTAACCGTTAAAGATATCGCAGCACGACTTCGGTACAACAATCCGCAAAACTTTATCCGATCATTCCGTAAATGGGAAGGAATCACCCCCGGTCAGTATCGGGAGCGTAAGCAAAAAGCAGAAGTGTCGAACAGAAATTAGAAAAAGGAGCACGATTGTAAGTCGTACTCCTTCGGCCAGCTCGGACACCTCTCCATATGGTTCCCCGAACAAGGCTCGGACCTGTGACAACTCGATTAACCGTCGAGTGCTCTACCAACTGAAATATCATGGAATATGCTTCAGAGATCATTCTCTGAAAACTAGGTCTGTGTTTTGCTTTTCGTTGTCTCGATGTTTGAATAAAGATTGGCTTTAGCCATGTGCAGTCTCATGAAGCAGCTTAACATCTTCAAGTAACCGAAGATGTTGTTTAGTATAGTCAATTAATTATTCGCTTCAAAAAAAGAGGGAGCACATATCTGCTCCCTTCACTTACAATTTCATTTCTATAATCTTAACTTCATATGTTTCACACGTGCATCTTCTTGTGGTGGCGGTGCAATGCTTGCTAGCGTTACCTCAGACGTAAGACTAAGTTGCCACGTCTCTATTCCTGATCCTCAGACCGTACGCAGCTTATACGATTTATCGTTTATCCTTAGTGCAAACTGTTTTCATATTGGGCTGCTCAAGTTGAATTAGAATTTTACCAAACCTTGCTCCGTGTGAGAAGGTCACCGTACTATCCTTGTATGTATCTCGGATATACTTCTCAGCCAATCTGAGAGAATCTTCATCCGATGGTAACTCATACGTATTAAGCCATTCTGGCAGCTTCTCTACAACATCTTCCACCGGTACTTCAAATGAGTTAACTTCTCTCGTAATGATCATGGTGTATGAATACCCCTTCAAATACAACAATTGTTGAATATAACCCATATCACCGGCCTTATATGAAGAAGTTACCCCCAGTATATCCTTAAGTTCATCCATTAGTGTGTGTTCCTTCTGTCCCGCCATAGTACTTATATACACATACTTCCGGGCACAATTGATCGCCTGCTCGATCGTTTCCCAATCCGACATCGCCGGACACATGGATGCAAATGCAAAGTCATATTTCTTCTCCCAGCCTTTATCCTGAATAGAGATTTCCTCATATCGTTCGTTTACGATTTCGATTTTGGATTCCAGAGCTGAAGGTATCGTCTCTTTCATAAGGGAGACAAGCAACTCAGAAGGCTCAACTGCGGTCACACTTGCACCCTTCTCCGCAAAAGGAATGGTAAATATGCCTGAAGCGGCTCCAATGTCCAAAATGGATAACCCTGCGAATTCCACACCCTGATTCTCAATCCAGCCCATAATGCGCTCAGAACGCTGCTTTCCTTCTTCAGTGAACGACTGTGCATGATAATCCCTGGCCCAGCGCTCAAAAACTTCTTCTGTATTAACGGGGGTACTATTCTTCTTATATTTTGAATTTCTCGGACGATTCTTCCATGCCTCTTCCCATACAGAAAGATCAAATAAGAGATCGGTATCCGATACATTTTTTCCATTAGTCACTCTACTTCACTCCTTTATATTAAAGACTTTACTTATCTACAATATACTGAATATAATCATACGTCAATCTTTATTAACGTCCAACTATCCTTACAATACAAAAAAGCAATTTATATAAAATAAAAATAGCCCTACACATTGCATAAGCAACATGTAGGGCTATTCAATATACCGGCGAGAGGACTCGAACCTCCACGGTTTCCCACTCGATTTTGAGTCGAGCGCGTCTGCCATTCCGCCACGCCGGCATATGCTGGAGGCGCCACCCAGATTCGAACTGGGGATAAAGCTTTTGCAGAGCTGTGCCTTACCACTTGGCTATGGCGCCATATTTTGGAGCGGACGACGGGAATCGAACCCGCGACCCTCGCCTTGGCAAGGCGATGCTCTACCGCTGAGCCACGTCCGCATAATGGCTGGGGATATAGGATTTGAACCTATGCATGACGGAGTCAAAGTCCGTTGCCTTACCGCTTGGCTAATCCCCAATAAAAAATAAAAAAACAAAGGGGCGATCGAGGGGAATTGAACCCCCGAATGCCGGATCCACAAACCGGTGCGTTAACCACTTCGCCACGATCGCCACAAAAGGTTATTTTCTAAAAAGTTAATTGGCAGGGGCAGCAGGAATTGAACCCACACCAACGGTTTTGGAGACCGTTGTTCTACCTTTAAACTATGCCCCTAAAAACTGGTGGAGGATGATGGATTCGAACCACCGAACCCGTACGGGAGCAGATTTACAGTCTGATGCGTTTGGCCACTTCGCTAATCCTCCAGGATTACATGGTGCCGGCGAGAGGACTTGAACCCCCAACCTACTGATTACAAGTCAGTTGCTCTACCAGTTGAGCTACACCGGCATATTAAATTGTTTTAAAAATGGTGGCTCGGGACGGAATCGAACCGCCGACACGAGGATTTTCAGTCCTCTGCTCTACCGACTGAGCTACCGAGCCATAATAAAGTCTAATCTTAATTCCTTACACTTTATATAGGGCATCAGTGCCATACAGCAGATGTAGTGAACAGTTTGCCTCATGTAAAGATTAAATGGCGGAACCGACGGGATTCGAACCCGCGATCTCCTGCGTGACAGGCAGGCATGTTAGGCCAACTACACCACGGTTCCAGATCACTTTCTCAAAGGAAAGTATAATTGCGGGGGCAGGATTTGAACCTGCGGCCTTCGGGTTATGAGCCCGACGAGCTACCGGGCTGCTCCACCCCGCGTCGTTATAAAGTTTATATGGTGGAGGCTGAGGGGATCGAACCCCCGACCCTCTGCTTGTAAGGCAGATGCTCTCCCAGCTGAGCTAAGCCTCCGAACAACACATTTATGATCATATCATAATCTTGTTGTAAAAATCAACTTCTTTTTTTGAAGTTATTATGACCCGTAGGGGATTCGAACCCCTGTTACCTCCGTGAAAGGGAGGTGTCTTAACCCCTTGACCAACGGGCCTTAATATTATGGCGGAGAGAGAGGGATTCGAACCCTCGAGACGCTTGTGACGCCTACACGATTTCCAATCGTGCTCCTTCGGCCAGCTCGGACACCTCTCCATATGGCTCCCCGAACAGGGCTCGAACCTGTGACAACTCGATTAACAGTCGAGTGCTCTACCAACTGAGCTATCAGGGAATATGCTTCAGAGATCGTTCTCTGAAAACTAGATTCGAAACGAAACATGCGAATTATCACTTGCTATTGGATAAGCCCTCGACCGATTAGTACTGGTCAGCTCCATGCATTGCTGCACTTCCACCCCCAGCCTATCTACCTCGTCGTCTTCAAGGGGTCTTACATACTGGGAAATCTCATCTTGAGGGGGGCTTCACGCTTAGATGCTTTCAGCGTTTATCCCGTCCGTACATAGCTACCCAGCGGTGCTCCTGGCGGAACAACTGGTACACCAGCGGTACGTCCATCCCGGTCCTCTCGTACTAAGGACAGCTCCTCTCAAATTTCCTACGCCCACGACAGATAGGGACCGAACTGTCTCACGACGTTCTGAACCCAGCTCGCGTACCGCTTTAATGGGCGAACAGCCCAACCCTTGGGACCTACTTCAGCCCCAGGATGCGATGAGCCGACATCGAGGTGCCAAACCTCCCCGTCGATGTGGACTCTTGGGGGAGATAAGCCTGTTATCCCCAGGGTAGCTTTTATCCGTTGAGCGATGGCCCTTCCATGCGGTACCACCGGATCACTAAGCCCGACTTTCGTCCCTGCTCGACTTGTAGGTCTCGCAGTCAAGCTCCCTTATGCCTTTGCACTCTTCGAATGATTTCCAACCATTCTGAGGGAACCTTTGGGCGCCTCCGTTACTCTTTAGGAGGCGACCGCCCCAGTCAAACTGCCCACCTGACACTGTCCCCGCACCGGATTACGGTACCAGGTTAGAACCTAGATACGATCAGGGTGGTATCCCAACGTTGCCTCCATGCAAGCTGGCGCTCACACTTCAAAGGCTCCCACCTATCCTGTACAGATCGTACCCAAATTCAATATCAAGCTGCAGTAAAGCTCCATGGGGTCTTTCCGTCTTGTCGCGGGTAACCTGCATCTTCACAGGTATTAAAATTTCACCGGATCTCTCGTTGAGACAGCGCCCAAGTCGTTACGCCATTCGTGCGGGTCAGAATTTACCTGACAAGGAATTTCGCTACCTTAGGACCGTTATAGTTACGGCCGCCGTTTACTGGGGCTTCGGTTCACAGCTTCGGGATTACTCCCTAACCACTCCCCTTAACCTTCCAGCACCGGGCAGGCGTCAGCCCGTATACTTCGCCTTACGGCTTCGCACAGACCTGTGTTTTTGCTAAACAGTCGCTTGGGCCTTTTCACTGCGGCCCCCTCGTGCTATTCACACTACCGGGGCACCCCTTCTCCCGAAGTTACGGGGTCATTTTGCCGAGTTCCTTAACGAGAGTTCTTCCGCGCGCCTTAGAATACTCTTCTCGCCTACCTGTGTCGGTTTGCGGTACGGGCACCATCACCTGGCTAGAGGCTTTTCTTGGCAGTGTGAGATCATGACCTTCGCTACTACAATTTTCGCTCCCCATCACAGCTCAGCCTTACAATGTGCGGATTTGCCTACACATCAGCCTCACTGCTTAGACGGACATCCATCAGTCCGCGTCACTACCCTACTGCGTCCCCCCATTGCTCATAACGGCTTACGGTGGTACAGGAATTTCGACCTGTTGTCCTTCGACTACGCCTTTCGGCCTCGCCTTAGGTCCCGACTTACCCTGAGCGGACGAGCCTTCCTCAGGAACCCTTAGGCTTTCGGCGGATCAGATTCTCACTGATCTTTTCGTTACTCATACCGGCATTCTCACTTGTATAATGTCCAGCGCTCCTTACGGTACACCTTCAACCCTTATACAACGCTCCCCTACCCCTGATGCAAAGCATCAAGCCATAGCTTCGGTGGTGTGTTTAGCCCCGTTACATTTTCGGCGCAGAGTCACTCGACCAGTGAGCTATTACGCACTCTTTCAATGATGGCTGCTTCTAAGCCAACATCCTGGTTGTCTGTGCAACTCCACATCCTTTCCCACTTAACACACACTTGGGGACCTTAGCTGATGGTCTGGGCTGTTTCCCTTTTGACAATGGATCTTAGCACTCACTGTCTGACTCCCGGAAGTAAGTCTATGGCATTCGGAGTTTGACTGAGCTTGGTAACCCTTGCGGGCCCCGCACCCAATCAGTGCTCTACCTCCACGACTCTGTTTTCCGAGGCTAGCCCTAAAGCTATTTCGGGGAGAACCAGCTATCTCCGAGTTCGATTGGAATTTCTCCGCTACCCCCACCTCATCCCCGCATTTTTCAACATGCGTGGGTTCGGGCCTCCAGTGCGTGTTACCGCACCTTCACCCTGGACAGGGGTAGATCACCCGGTTTCGGGTCTACGTCCACGTACTAAGTCGCCCTATTCAGACTCGCTTTCGCTGCGGCTCCGGCTCTTCACCTTAACCTTGCACGGGAACGTAACTCGCCGGTTCATTCTACAAAAGGCACGCCATCACCCCTAAAACGGGCTCTGACTTTTTGTAAGCACACGGTTTCAGGTTCTATTTCACTCCCCTTCCGGGGTGCTTTTCACCTTTCCCTCACGGTACTGCTTCACTATCGGTCGCTAGGAAGTATTTAGCCTTGGCAGATGGTCCTGCCGGATTCATACGGGGTTTCACGTGCCCCGCACTACTCGGGATCCGTCTCGGAGGGAACCAACTTTCAACTACAGGGCTTTTACCTTCTTTGGCGGGCCTTTCCAGACCTCTTCGCTTAACCGGTTCCTTTGTAACTCCATGTGAGACGTCCCACAACCCCAAAGAGCAAGCTCTCTGGTTTGGGCTTCTCCGCGTTCGCTCGCCGCTACTGACGGAATCACTATTGTTTTCTCTTCCTCAGGGTACTTAGATGTTTCAGTTCCCCTGGTATGCCTCACACTAACCTATGTATTCAGTTAGGTGTAACTGGAAATTACCCCAGCTGGGTTTCCCCATTCGGACACCCCCGGATCAAAGCTTGCTTACAGCTCCCCGAGGCAGTTTCGTTGTTCGCCACGTCCTTCATCGGCTCCTAGCGCCTAGGCATCCTCCGTGTGCTCTTAGTAGCTTAACCATTGCGCTCGTGTTCGAGCTGTCGCTCCGCTTGGTTTGGACTACGTCCAAATCCAAAAGTCGCTCCATTTCGATCACTCGCTCCAGCAATCTACCGTTTTTATTTAAACTTGTTTAACACAAGTTCAGCTAAAAAGGAATGTTCTAATTCGCGTTTGTTTCGTTTCGATATCTAGTTTTCAAAGAACAAGCTCCATGCAAAAGCAAGCTGTTTGAGAGTTTGAGCTCTCAAAACCGAACAACGAGTGAGTGTTTTGCAGCTAAGCTGCAGTTTTGAATGTTTCCGTTGCAGGAAACGATTCTCCATAGAAAGGAGGTGATCCAGCCGCACCTTCCGATACGGCTACCTTGTTACGACTTCACCCCAATCATCTATCCCACCTTCGGCGGCTGGCTCCTTGCGGTTACCCCACCGACTTCGGGTGTTATAAACTCTCGTGGTGTGACGGGCGGTGTGTACAAGACCCGGGAACGTATTCACCGCGGCATGCTGATCCGCGATTACTAGCAATTCCGACTTCATGCAGGCGAGTTGCAGCCTGCAATCCGAACTGAGACCGGCTTTGTTGGGATTGGCTCCATCTCGCGATTTCGCAGCCCGTTGTACCGGCCATTGTAGTACGTGTGTAGCCCAGGTCATAAGGGGCATGATGATTTGACGTCATCCCCACCTTCCTCCGGTTTGTCACCGGCAGTCTATCTAGAGTGCCCACCCGAAGTGCTGGCAACTAAATATAAGGGTTGCGCTCGTTGCGGGACTTAACCCAACATCTCACGACACGAGCTGACGACAACCATGCACCACCTGTCTTGAATGTTCCGAAGAAAAGGTACATCTCTGCACCGGTCATTCAGATGTCAAGACCTGGTAAGGTTCTTCGCGTTGCTTCGAATTAAACCACATACTCCACTGCTTGTGCGGGTCCCCGTCAATTCCTTTGAGTTTCAGTCTTGCGACCGTACTCCCCAGGCGGAGTGCTTAATGTGTTAACTTCGGCACCAAGGGTATCGAAACCCCTAACACCTAGCACTCATCGTTTACGGCGTGGACTACCAGGGTATCTAATCCTGTTTGCTCCCCACGCTTTCGCGCCTCAGCGTCAGTTACAGCCCAGAGAGTCGCCTTCGCCACTGGTGTTCCTCCACATATCTACGCATTTCACCGCTACACGTGGAATTCCACTCTCCTCTTCTGCACTCAAGTCACCCAGTTTCCAGTGCGATCCGGGGTTGAGCCCCGGGATTAAACACCAGACTTAAATGACCGCCTGCGCGCGCTTTACGCCCAATAATTCCGGACAACGCTTGCCCCCTACGTATTACCGCGGCTGCTGGCACGTAGTTAGCCGGGGCTTTCTTCTCAGGTACCGTCACCTTGAGAGCAGTTACTCTCCCAAGCGTTCTTCCCTGGCAACAGAGCTTTACGATCCGAAAACCTTCATCACTCACGCGGCATTGCTCCGTCAGGCTTTCGCCCATTGCGGAAGATTCCCTACTGCTGCCTCCCGTAGGAGTCTGGGCCGTGTCTCAGTCCCAGTGTGGCCGATCACCCTCTCAGGTCGGCTACGCATCGTCGCCTTGGTGAGCCGTTACCCCACCAACTAGCTAATGCGCCGCAGGCCCATCCCCAAGTGACAGATTGCTCCGTCTTTCCAGTTTCCTTCAGGCGAAGAAAACAACTATTCGGTATTAGCTACCGTTTCCGGTAGTTGTCCCAAACTTGAGGGCAGGTTGCCTACGTGTTACTCACCCGTCCGCCGCTAACCATCAGAGAAGCAAGCTTCTCATCAAGTCCGCTCGACTTGCATGTATTAGGCATGCCGCCAGCGTTCGTCCTGAGCCAGGATCAAACTCTCCAATAAAGTATTGAAAAGAGCGATAAGCTCATTTTGAATCTGACGAGATTAAAAATCTCATTTGTGCTCCAGTCGATTCAAGCCAAGGCTTGTCTCTAACTTTCGCGTTCATTCTGCAAGCAGAATGTTTACTCACTCGTTGTTCAGTTTTCAAAGATCAAACACGATTTGTTTTACTTCTTTTTCGTCTCAACCAAGTTTCGGCGGCGACTTAAATAATGTAACACATTTCGTTTGTTTTCGTCAAGAACTTTTTTTAATTTCTTTTTTTGAAGCTTTAGTTCTTCACTTTCCTCTGAAGAAATTATCATTTGTTGGCGATAATCTCGTTTGGGGAACGAAATATAATGTATCATATATCGTGAATGAGAGTCAACATCTTTTTATAAATTATTAAACAAACAAAAAAGGAAGGTTTCCCCTCCCTTATGTGATCAATATATTGTCAGGCTTCTGGAGAAGGTTATGCCTCAATCCAATACCGAATCTCCCGGCCCTCTCCTCCGATCGATGGCCATCCTGCCGATTCTTTTACAATAGAACGAAAGACCAGCTTACGTATCACCAAAGGCAGATCTTCTCGAACAAATCTTAACTGCGGATGATGAACAAGTTCATTCATGCTCCACGGCTCCTTGCGACTTCTTAACACACGCAACAGCAGTTCTGAGCATTCACTCATTTTGGACATTACCGAAAACTCACAGGCAAGCAGGACAAGCTCTACTCGCTGCTCCAGCGTCTCCGAGCTTACGGTAAGCTCTTGATATAGTTTCCATAAAGCGCGATCCAGATTCTGCACATGTGTCCAGACGGCATGATCCGGGTATATCCCCTGTTCAATCAATACAATTCTTGCCCAGTTCCCCAGAGCCTCTAATACATTGTAATAGGCGTCTACAACATGACCTTCCTGAATATGACGTTTGGCCTCCACGTACATTCTCAAGAAACTGGTGAATTCATGAAGCAACTTCTGCTCACGCAATTCTGCCCCAAAGGTAGACAGTTCTTCTCGCAAATCACTTAAGGCGCTGTCCGCTTCCCAGATAATCTCACCTTCAATCAGACACTGGGTGAGATTATTATGATTCCCGGTAACTACACTACTCTTTAATTCATGACGGCTCGCATAGATCATCTGATAACGAAGATCACCATATCTGTAATGTCCCACTGCCGACTTCAATTGATCATCATTATGAACAACAAGTACTAATAATTCGAAATCTTGAATTAGGGAGCCGTGGAATCGCTCTCCCGGGTGGGAATAAGCGATAGCCCCAACTGCCCCTGTCTCTTCCGACTGTTCGGACAAAAAAGCAAGGTTCTTTAATTCCACGATTCCCTCCATACATTTCATGGCAGATAAGCGCCAAGTCAGTTATAATGTAATTCTACATCCAGACTGAAGTTTCCTTCTTTTCCAGGTCCGATACTACTCATACGATAGGAGCATTTTTCATGATTTTTAAATCAGCAAAAATTAATGCTTTTCGCACTTGGGGATTACTACTGACCATGCTAGGTATGGGCCTAATGATACTGGGAACAGCCGGGATAGTTTTCTGGGGACATGCAGGCAAGGTCTTCGCAGCTGTAGGGCTCGTCATCGGACTGATTGCCATGATGGCCAGTCTAGCCATTTATTTCTGGGCGGGTATGCTCTCCACCAGTGCAGTACAAGTCGACTGTCCGGAATGCGGGAAGTTAACCAAAATGCTTGGCAAAACAGATCGTTGTATGTTCTGTCATACCATCCTCACCCTGGACCCTAATAAAGCCAATATGACCAGTCAACAACTGAAAGCGCCTTCTACACAAGTCCCCCCCACCGATGGTTAGCATGAAATGATCTCCAACCGCTAAATTTCTTTTCCCTTAATTTCATTGAAGAACAAAAAAAAGGCCCGGTATGTTTACCGGACCTTTTTGGACTTGGCTTATAAGTGAGTCCTTATTGCTGTTATCAATAGCTAAAATATGAAGTTAAATTATAAGTTCTACGACCAATAAAACGGTAGACTGCACGTATGATGGTACCCAAGGAGAAACTTTGAGCTTAGCGAAAATAAATTAAAGCAATCAGACACTCTGAGTTCGAGTAAATTATTTCTGGTAACCGGCCTGCTTTAATACCTCCCATGCAGAGGCATTAGCAAAACTCCGATTCCACGCAGCTACTCCGCCCAGCTTCAACGAAGCAATCAAATCCACCCGCGCCTGAAGGGACACGGCATCTTCGATCCATATTTTCTTGGTAGCTCCGTCTTCCTTATATTCCACATAGTTCTGTCCACTTGCCTGATCCAGTTCAGATTTGAGTTTCTTCTCTTGGATCAGCTCCACAATGGCATTCATGCCCACCGCTTTGGAAGACACTTTAACCTCACCCTGATCATTCGTCTCTTCCGTCCATATCCGGGTATAGAGTGGAACCGCCATGATTAACTTGTTAGAAGGGACTTCATCCTCCTCAAGTATGCGTCTCATGGAAGCCTCGGTCCAAGGCAGAGACGCTACCGAACCTGCCTTGGGACTGGCCGCCCAATGTTCATCATAAGCCATCACAATAACATAGTCTGCAAAAGAACCTAATGCACGGCGATCCAGAAAAGCGGACCACATCTCACTATTTGATTTTGGTGTTACATCGATCGATAACATCAATCCATGTATACGTGCCATCGCCTTGATCTCGCGCACAAATTGCGTAATGTTCGGCCCGTCATCGGTATACACGTTCTCAAAGTCGATGTTGATACCGTCCAGTTGATACATCTGTGCATACTCCAACATCTGCTCAATAATATGAGTGCGTGTCTCGTAAGAAGCTACAGCTTCTTTTGTAACGTCCGGATCAAAGCTGTTATCCATGAGTCCCCATACTTCCATACCCGAACGGTGAGCCCAGTTCACATAAGCTTGGTTTCCCTTGCTTTTCACAGTGCCCTGTCCATCCGTAATATGAAACCATGTGGGGCTGACCACATTCACACCTGGCATTTTACCGATAGAGCCCACATCAGGCTGACGATTGTACACGGCTTCCCAAACCAGATTTACCGGTTTATTCTGCCACTTCTTCTCTGCTGCAGTCAGCGTATACTTGGGCAAGTCCACCTTCTTTTTCTCGGTGAGGACAATATAATCATTATCTACATATCCGGCATATCCATTATCGAGTTGAACAAAACTCTGTTTATCACCCGTCTGCCATACACGTACCCTTGCATCCTTTTCCATATCGGCAATGATTGGTGAGGATTCTCCCCCACGTTTATATAACGGCACCGTCTTGTCCGCTTTGGATGATAACGTATCAATCTCTGCATACTGAATCATGTCCCCTCCACGCATCAGCAGCACAGCACCTGTTACTGAATCTTCCTGTACGGTTATGCCATATACTTCTTTCAAAGGTTTGAGCGGAATATAGGCTTCTCCGTCCTTAACCTCAGGCTTAACTGTCATGGGATAATCTTTGTGATTAAGTTCTGCTTGTGTGCTTCCATCTTTCATATGAAGGACTCGCTGAGGAGAGGCAATAATGATATCTCCCGATTCTGATTCATAACGTATGCCTGCATCAATTGCTTCTTGCAGCACATCTACAGGCAACTTGAGTTGATCTCCTGTACCCAGAGCGTCTCCATCCATCAGTTGCCCATCTACAAAAATAGGCTGGCTTCTTCCTACCCAGTCGGGGTCTTCATGGGTCTGGTTCAACCATACATTTGTTATAAGCCAGTAAGCCCCCCCTGCGATCAGACAAGCCCCGAGAAAACCGGGCCAAAATGAACGTCGCTTCTGACGTGTATATCTGCTTTTTCTACCCAAACGTCTACCTCCGTTAATTATGCTGATCATAAGGATGTGCGCATAAGTTGTTATAAAGATGAGCATTTTGCATAAATGCTAAAAAAAAAACGTGAAGAATCCATACTGAATTCTGCACGTTAATATTGTAATTCAACTCTCTTAATCCCTGCAACTTTTGCAAACGCCATATACTTCCAATCGGTGACCGTGTACTTCGAATCCTGTACTAGACTCCGCCTGAAGCTCTACACTTTTGAGTGAAGGATAGCTGAAGTCTTCAATCTTGCCGCATTGATCACAGATAACATGATAATGATCCGTCACATTGGCATCGAAGCGACTTGAATTATCTCCGTATGTCAATTCCCGGACCATGCCAGCTTCCAGAAACATCTTCAAATTATTATATACCGTTGCCACGCTCATACTGGGAAATTGGGGTTCAAGGGCTCGGTAAATTTCATCGGCTGTCGGATGCCCCATGGATTCCATCAGATAGTTCAATATGGCATGACGCTGGGGTGTAATACGGACACCGGTCGTTTTCAGATGCTCCAACGCATGTTGGACACGTGTTGCCATAAAACCCACCGCCTTACCTTTCATTCTCTGGTGAAGAGTAAGTTACTGTCTCCTCGCTCAGAGTTGATTCCCGGCCATTAAAAACGACAATCCATCTTTCATGCCGTGTAATCTTGCCAGTGTATATTTATTGTACGGCGATTACAAGTTTATTGTCAACGCGGCAGTCAAGGAACCTCTGTAGAATCCTCCTGGGAATTTGGTCCGTCCTCGGTAGTCTGTTCCAGATTCTCAGCCGTATCTTCAGAATCAGGTGTAACTGTTTCAGGCGTAGATACAGCCGGGTTACTCTGAATGGTAAGATCACTGTTGCCTTCGATTTTCACCCTGTACTCACCCTCACCGAGCTGGCCTTCTATCGTTTTATTCTGTACTTTGAAAGGCAGATCCGTACTTAGATCTCCATAACTGCTGGAACCCGCAAGACTGTAGTCTCCACGATCAGGAAGTAATACGTTAATGGCTCCCACAGCACTGTACACATCCCAGTCCCCTCCGACTTTGGTAGATACGATGTTAATACTGCCATTAAGCGATTGGGCTTTGATTCCCAGATTGGCTCCATCCAGCGTAATATTGCCGTTGCGTGTCTCTGCGGTGAATTCACCAACGGAGTCCGCAATACTGATACTTCCCACTTGTGTAGCAAGATCTACATCGCCGGAAATACCGCGAGCCTTCATGTCTCCACGGTTACTGTCCAGATCGACATTACCAATGGCATTGGCTACAATGACATCCCCATTCAACGTTTTCCCGGAGATATCTCCAACAGCATTGGTAATCCGGATACGTCCATTACCCGTTTCGGCCAGTATGGTACTAATGGCTTCCGGACGGTTTAATAATATGGCTCCATTGGAAGTTCGAATATCCAGATTAAAACGACGATCATCCGGGATCGTAATGGTAAGATTCATCCGTGGCTGCGTTTTTTCATTGTCTCCATACGTCTTGCCTGTAGCTTTGATATAAATTACTTTTGTACCATCGGTCTCTACAAAAGAGGCTGCTGCAACGGCCTTTGCCTGTACTTCCGTCGTCTGATCTACCCAGATCACCGTACGTACTTCAATCTCATCTGTATCTCCGCGTTGTACCGAGATATCTCCGTTGACACCTTCGACCACCAGATCTGACGTATCCATGCGAACAGGTACACGAATCGTGCCCTTATCCTCCATATATCCTGCCGCTTGACTGTAGTCCATGGATGCCGCTCCGAGATTTAGACTCACTCTATTCCATAAGTGCATGTAGTGATCCTGCTCGGTGACGATAAATACGGAAGCCGCCAAAATCAGTGAGGTTAGAATGCCTTTGGCATCGGGTCTGAAACGTACTTTGATTTGCTCATCAGGATTGCTCGGGTTATCCGATTGCACCTTGTTTCTTCTGCGTGTCCACAGGAACAGCGCAATATATTCAACACCTAAAACAACGAGCGAAAATGGCCACCAGTCCACCATCTCATATACATAGTCAGTTCCCCACCGTTTATCCAAAATCAACAGCACACCGACCGCTATGATTAAGGCGGCAGCCGTATAGCGGCCAACCCGGACTTTACGGTTCATCACGTTCCCTCCTCGTATCATTTCCACTACATTTTTTTCTTGTTCAACATCACCCAGAACTCACGACCAAACAGAAGCAAACCGCCTACGATCATGAGAATCGCAAATGAATATCCACCGTACATGGCGAGAATCTCTTGAAACCAACGTGGTTTGCGGAAAAACAGCACCATCAAAGACCCTCCCACAATCAGAAGTAATCCAAACGATATGCCTCTCTCCCAGACCATCATTGCATCTCCTGTAGAACGTTCATTGGTTATCGGCTTGTCCGAAGTTGCCTGGGTCACTGCTCTACGTCTGCGCATCATGACCCAATCTGCAGATTGCAACACATCATATACATTGTAAAAGTAAATAACCGGGATACACAAAGCCAGCAAGATGAGCAATGGCACATTGATCTGTATTCCAATGGATGAGAAGTACAACACTGCTGACAGATCAAGCAAAACAAGCAGCATAAAGGTCAAACCCCTCATGTACAATCTCAGATAAATATGACCCAGGCCAGGAATAATGGCACTCAGTAATCCCGCAATAAACTTGTGAGCCCGATTTCTGACCGGTTTGGTCTGAACTATACGGGTTTTTTTGTTCAATTGACGTCTCCGTTTCATAACATACTCCTCTCTTCTGATCTGACCTTCCGCTCTTCATGCATTTGGTTAGATAGTACCCTAAAGAGCAAGGAGAGTAACTGGAAGAAATATGGATATGACCAAAAACCCTCCGGCACTACTGGCCTGTGGAGGGTTGTAATTCATTTATTCGATCGACACCTTGGTAACGTGTTCCCATTGTCGTAACTTGGATACCAAGCCTACCGTTTGGAAATCATGCGGTACCTGGACATGTAATACAATCTCAATTTTACGTTCAACCGACACCATCTCTGCATATGCCAGGTCTTGTTCATTCACAGTAATTTTACGGATCTTGATCTTCTCCTGCTCCATACATGAAGACAGTTGTTCCAGAAAACCGGGTTCTGACAACGTATGAAGTGTAACGACATGCATCTTGTTCCCTCGTAAATACCTCAGCTCCAGTTTGTTAAATACCCAGAGATTAAGCAATACCAGGACAGTGGATACGATCGATGCAAAAAAGAATCCCGCACCTGCTGCGAGCCCAATGGCTGCAACAACCCAGATTGAAGCAGCTGTAGTCAGTCCGGTAATGGATTTTCCCGTAAAGAGAATTGTCCCTGCTCCCAGGAATCCGACACCAGTAATTACAGCAGTAGCCAGACGCGCTGGATCGATCCTTACATTTAATTCATTAGCAAAATCTTTAAAGCCATAAACAGACAACATCATAATCAGTGCAGAGCCAAGACATACCAGGATATGGGTACGCAAACCGGCAGCATGATTGGACCGTTCCCGCTCCAGGCCTACGAGCCCTCCAAGCAGCATAGCCAGCAATAATCGTAATAAAATGTGCCACTCATCAATGAACCAGGGATCGCCCAAAGTCGGTATTCCTCCTCAAGTTGTTAATATTATTAAAGTTTATTCTTGTGAAAAGTCGTTAATTCCACTCCAGGTGCAATCTGTGTGACTTCCACAGGATTAAAACCAAATTTGGTGTACAGATTCACTGCGGGTTGATTCAGCATTCCTGTGGAGACGATATAACGCGGAAGATCCGCATGCTGTTCCAACACATACGTCATCAAAGATGCCGCAATTCCCTTGCGAAAGTGATCCGGGTGCACCATCATTCGTGTAATGGTCAGTGTATTCTCCTCTTCCTCCGCTACAGCGACAGCCCCGATAAGCTCTCCGTCATCATGGATACAACCATAAAAACTCTCTCCACAATCCCGAAGTGTCTCCATCGTATCCATCAAAGGAGGAATCTCCTGAAATCCGATGATTTCGGCTTCCAATCGATAAGCTACATGTTGTAGTCTCCATAACTGTCCCAACGTCTCCAGATCACGCAGTGACAATGGTTGAATGTTCATATCCTTTCCCCCGTCCGAAATACATTTGTATCTATCAATACCAAAAAGAGGCTGTCACAGGGACGAGCCTCTTTCTGTCCGGCCTCACCGGAAGGATTAGCGGTTCAGTACATCTGCAAGCAGTTGGTTGGCTAGAGCGGGATTCGCCTTGCCTTTACTTTCTTTCATAACCTGACCAACAAGGAAGCCAATGGCTTTTTGTTTACCAGCTTTATAGTCTTCCACGGATTGTGGGTTATTCGCTACAACCTGCTCAACGATGGCAAGAATGGCACCTTCATCACTAATCTGCACAAGACCTTTCTCTTCAACGATCTGCTGTGGAAGCTTGCCGCTCTCCAGCATTTCCTTGAATACCGTTTTGGCGATTTTGCTGTTAATAGTGCCCTTCTCCAGCAGTCCGATCATCTCACCCAAGCCTTGACCTGTCAGTGGGACCTGAGTCACCTCAAGATTGCTCGTATTCAGGTAACCCAGCAAGTCGCCCATGATCCAGTTGGATACGGATTTGGCATCCTGAGTGAATTTCAAGCTATCTTCGAAAAGATCAGCTATAGCCTTGGATGAAGTAATAACCTCTGCATCATAGCTAGGCAATCCGTAATCAGCCGTATAACGAGCTTTACGTTCGTCTGGGAGCTCAGGTATGGTAGCCTTGATGCGCTCTTTCCAGGCTGCATCAATATGCAGCTTCACGAGATCCGGGTCCGGGAAATAACGGTAGTCATGCGCCTGTTCCTTACCACGCATCGACAGTGTTTTCCCTTGAGCTTCGTCCCAACGACGTGTCTCTTGAACCACTTCACCACCATCATCCAGAATTTCAGCTTGGCGATATTGTTCATATTCGAGACCACGCTGAACACCACGGAAGGAGTTCATGTTTTTCAGTTCGGCTCTTGTTCCCAGCTTCTCCTGTCCATGTGGACGCAAACTGATGTTGGCGTCACAACGCAGTGAACCTTCTTCCATCTTCACGTCCGATACATCACAGTACTGCATGATTGCACGCAATTTTTCAAGATACGCACGCGCTTCTTCCGGAGAAGAAATCTCAGGTTCGGATACAATCTCCACCAGTGGTGTACCGACACGGTTGAAGTCCACCAAAGACGCGTATCCGCCATCGATATGTGTAAGCTTCCCTGCATCTTCTTCCAAGTGAAGACGTGTGATGCCAATTCGTTTCGTTTCACCATTCACTTCGATATCAATCCAGCCGTTCTCACCGATTGGTTGATCAAATTGCGAGATCTGATAAGCTTTTGGTGAATCGGGATAAAAGTAGTTTTTACGGTCAAACTTGCTGACATCAGCAATCGTACAATTCAGGGCCATCGCTGCCTTCATAGCGTAGTCTACCGCCTGACGATTCAGTACAGGCAGTACGCCCGGATGTCCGAGACAGACCGGGCAGGTATGTGTATTCGGCGGAGCTCCAAAAGCTGTGGAGCAGCCGCAGAAAATTTTGGAGTTGGTATGCAACTCCACGTGGACTTCAAGTCCAACGACCGTTTCATATTTAGATGCGGACATTTCTATATTCCTCCGTTCCGGGCAGTCTACAGCTGCGGACGCTGCTTGTGGAATTCTGTATTTTGTTCAAACGCATGCGCTACACGCAATACGGTTGTTTCATCAAAGGCTTTACCGATAATTTGCAGCCCAACAGGCAATCCATCCGAGAATCCACATGGAATGCTAACAGCAGGTACACCAGCAAGGTTAACCGGAATCGTCAAAATATCGTTCAGATACATCGTAAGTGGATCATCCACCTGTGAACCCAGTTTGAACGCCGTAGTTGGCGCAGTTGGTCCGATAATCACATCATATTTGGCAAATACATTGTCGAAATCCTGTTTGATCAATGTACGTACCTTCTGTGCTTTCAGATAATAGGCATCATAGTAACCCGAGCTGAGTGCATACGTTCCGAGCATGATACGTCGTTTCACTTCCGGACCAAAGCCTTGACTGCGGGACTGATGATACAGATCCAGCAAGTTATCCGGATTGTCAGCACGTACGCCATAACGCACACCATCAAATCGTGCCAAGTTGGAAGAAGCCTCTGAAGATGCCAGCAGGTAATACGTAGCTACCGCATATTCGGTATGCGGAAGGGATACTTCTTCCCATGTTGCCCCGAGCCCTTCAAGAACTTTCAATGCAGACAAAACTGTCTCTTTCACTTGTGGATCTACGCCTTCACCGATGTATTCTTTCGGAACGGCAATGCGAAGCCCTTTAACATCACCTGTCAGTCCACTCAAATAATCCGGGATCTCTACTTTTGCAGATGTCGAATCTTTGGCGTCATAACCAGCAATGGCCTGCAATACATAAGCAGAATCTTCAACATTTTTCGTCAAAGGACCAATCTGATCCAGGGATGATGCAAATGCAACCAATCCAAAGCGGGAAACAAGTCCGTACGTTGGCTTCAATCCAACAACACCACAATACGAAGCAGGCTGTCTGATGGAGCCACCTGTATCTGATCCAAGCGTGAAGTACGCTTCTCCCGCAGCCACAGCTGCTGCTGAACCACCGCTGGAACCTCCTGGAACACGATCCAGTGCCCATGGATTACGTACAGGGGAGAAACTTGAATTCTCATTGGAGCCGCCCATGGCGAATTCGTCCATGTTAAGTTTACCAATAGTTACGGTGTCCGCAGCTTTCAATTTCTCGACAACTGTCGCGTCATACACCGGGTCGAAATTACGAAGGAATTGGCTACCACACGTCGTGCGCAGTCCGTTCGTAACGATGTTATCCTTAATACCTACAGGCAGACCAAAAAGCAAACCTTTCTCCTCGCCGCTAACCAGACGGTCGTCCAGTTGACGTGCACGAGCGCGTGCTTGTTCTTCATCCAGAGCCAAATATGCCTTAACTTTATCATCATGCGCGCCAATGTTCTGATACGCCTGATCCACCAGATCGCTGACCGACAGTTCTTTGGCATGCAGCTTGTTATGTAACTCAGGCAACGATTGTTCAAATAAACTCACAGTGTTTGTCCTCCTTCCGGTTATCCGTTATTCCATTACAGCAGGCACTTTAAACTGCCCGTCTTCTTCTTCCGGTGCATTGCGCATCACCTGTTCAATCGACAGGCTTTCTTTGGTCTCATCTTCACGCATAACATTGCTTACGTGCAGAACGTGAGTGGTGGGTTCGATGTCTTCCGTATCCAGCTCATTCAGCTTTTCTGCATATTTTAAAATCGCGTTCAGCTGACCTGTCAGGGTCTGTTCTTCTTCAGCAGTCAAGTTGAGCCGGGCCAGCTTGGCCACATGCTGAACGTCATTATTCGAAATACTCATTAGCGGATGCCTCCTTCATTCGTTCTGATTCCCGAAACGACCTGAAACGAATCGCTCGTTTAACGGGCTAAAGTCTCAAGATAACTTTTTTCATTATAGGTGAGATAGTTCGACAATTCAATGCAAATGACCTGACGGGCTTCCGGGAAGCTAAAATCAAACTTATAAAATAAAAAAGAGCCGGCATCAGCCGACTCTTAAAATTCTAGATCCATGCACGCAGATTAACCTGCTTTATAAAATCCGCCTGTGACATAACATCGTTCGCGGTTTCCTCTTCCTCTTCCACAGCTTGAAAATCTCCGTTCATCAGATGATGAAACAGCTTCTCATTGTGTGTCGCAAGGGCGTAATCTATCAACGCTTCTCGCTCGACCCGCTCAGCTTCCTGCTTCAGCAGAACCTCTTCCAGATCGACGTCGCCGGATGGAACAAAAAAGTTCCGGTTTACCTGCGGCACTCGAAGCACGTAATCGAACGCATTGTCCGGATTCCGGTCATAAGCGATGATGAAACCATATTCCCCCACAGGAAGATTCTGCTCAAACGCATCCGCGACGATGACAACCTTCTCTCCTAATCGCAGCATCGTCTAACCTCCTGGTAGTCTATCATTAATATTTATCTGTATAGTCTACTAGAAAAGAATAACGATGTCTAGGAATACTAGAATTAAACAACATATTTGTGCAAAATCTTTTTTCCATTTTTAAAATGATGTTATTTCAGATTACGTGCACCTGGCTTGCGCTGTGATCGAATCACGACAAACCAGTATATAATGAGCGGCGTGGGAAATCCGGTGATTCCCCATAATCCCCATAACCAAGGGAAACGTCCACGTCTGCGTGCGTCCTGAAAAATCCATGTGCCCTGAACCAGGAGAAAAATGCCAAGCAATGTAAGCCATAGTGGAGAAATCTCATCCAATGAATAATGCATTTTATTCATGACGAACCTCCTTCCGGCGCCGTCCAGCCCAAATCACAACCAAAATCACCGCAACAGCTGTACCAAGAGCCTGGATTCCCAGGTATAGAGCTGGAGCAGATGCAAAAAATAATGCCCCGAAGGTAATGGCAAGCAATCCAACCAACCAGAAACATATCATCTCGATCCAATTGGCTCGACGTCTAATCTGTCTCCGTTCCCTGACTTGGGCTTCAAGTGCACCCAAAGAAGGAATACTTGTCGGCTCAAATGCATCATCCAGCACTTTCATGTGTTGCTGCAATCGTTCTACAACTTCTTGTTCTTGTGCATCATCTGATCTGCCCATCCTTATTCCAGCTCCTTTCTTAACTGACGGAGACCATAAGCTGTGCGTGACTTCACCGTTCCGGCAGGAATACCCAGCATTTCCCCGATCTCGTCATACCCGTATCCATAATAATGCTTCAGTAGCACTGCAACACGATGTTCGGGTGTCAGTCTTGTCATCGCATCCATGACATCTGTCCATTCTTCATTCCGAGTCTCAAGCTGCCAGCGGAATCGACGTACAGCCTGATCCCGGATGAGAGCAAGCCAGTTCTGTTCTCTCTTCTTACGTCTTGTCTTATCGATATAGATGCGGGTCGCAATGGTGATCATCCATGATGAAAAGGCAGACGTGCCGTCATATCGATGAATATTTTCCATACAACGAATCATCGTATCCTGCACCGTCTCTTCTGCGAGGTTAGCGTCCATCGTAACTTTGACAAGATACTTATACACAAACGTGTAGTGACGTTGCAACAACGCTGCGAGTGCGCTATCGTCTCCCGATACTGCTCTGCGTACCTCTTCCAGCTCAGCTGCCTTTATCATGAAATCACCTGCTTCCCGTTCAATCTGGAGTTAATACGACAGGCTCCACAAAAACGTTCAATGAAACCAAAAAAAATTAAACCCGACAATTTCCCGGGCAATCAGACTTGATTCCGGTAATCCTGCAGCTTGTCGAACCACGGTTGGTTGCGGGCTCCGTTTCTTAAAACACGGCTTGTCCATATATTCTGCTGAGACTTCATCACTTTATTGGGCAAGCTAGGGTTATGTATTAAAGCTCGCTCAGTACCCGTTTCTCTTTTCCCACTTTCCAATATACGACGGTTTTCTTCAACGATCGGATACTCGACACGCTGTCCCAACGGAATAACTCTTGGTTTCTCCACTTTGATATTCCCCACTCTCATGATCTACTATTTCTTAAATTTATTATTTCTAAATCAATCTGTATTTGCTGCTAACTTGCTATTGGTCTCAAACTGGCTTGTGATGAATCGCATCTTGCATCTCTATGTAGCGTAAAAAAGGCTAATTCTGCGATAAAAAGGGGCTGAAAACAAAAAAAGAACGCAAACCGGGTATAGACCACAGTCTGCGTGCTTCGCGAGGTTGGGTGTTTCTTGGTAATGCTTCAGTTAGATGATGCCTTAACGCTTGTAACAACTAATTGCTATTCTAATGAAAAAGTTGTCACTTGTCCAGACTTTCTTCACATATCATGTCGGATTATCTTGCGGACACGTAAGGATTGTTCTGCTTCTCATAACCAATGGTCGTTTTGGGACCATGACCTGGATATACTTTAACCTCATCAGCAAAGGTGTAAAGCTTGTTCTGGATTGAATCAATCAGATCCCGTTCACGCCCTCCTGTCAGGTCCGTTCTGCCCACACCCATGCGGAACAGCACATCACCCGCAAACAGGTCGTTATCACAAAGCAAACTTACACTGCCTGGGGAATGTCCAGGTGTATGGAACACTTTAAACGTATGACCAATCAGATTCAGCTTCTGCCCTTCGTCCATGGCATATTCAGCAGGATCTGTCGAAAGCGGTGGTGTCGCCTGCGGCCAATTCAAAGATCCATTTAATTTCGGGGTAGTGAGCCAGTCACTCTCCAAATCATGAAGATAAACGGGACATCCCTTCAATTTACGGATCTCATCTACCCCGCCCATATGATCAAAATGAGCATGAGTGAGGAGAATGGCTTCAATCTCCAAGTCTTGGATCGCCTTAAGCAGCGGCCCTGGATTCATGCCTGGATCGATAATGACGGCTTTGCCCGGATCATCTCCTTGTAGGAGATACGCATTGGTCTGAAGCGGGCCTAGTGTAAACGTACGAATGTTAAGCATATCGGCTTAGTAACCCGAAATCAGTTCACGCAGCTCACGGATAATGGCCGCATGTGACTCCGTTCCTTCCCCATAACGTTTACCAATCTCTTGACGCGCTACTGCCAGATTTTCTTGATAATCTGCTGCTTCACGATCTGGATTAAGGCGTTTAAATTCAATCATGACTTCCTGTACATGCTGCGGACGAGGTCCCCACTGACCTAACACATGACCACCTGTATCTGCAAAAATAACGACTGGCACAGAACGGCCACCCATCGTCAGGAACTCATCCATCACTTCCGGATGGTTCTCCATAATCAGAACTTCTGTTGGGATTCCTGAGATTTCAAGCGCCTGGAACACAACCGGAATATTACGGACAACATCCCCGCACCAGTCCGCAGCCAGAATTAACACACGCAGATCATCGCGATGATTCAGACTCTCAAAAAACTCACGATCCTCTTCGTTCGACCAAGTAAAGCTATCATAATTGGCCTGGAATTCACTTTGGTTCTTGGTCATACTCTCGATAAAATCTTTCGGTGGCAGACCTTTACCGAATTTGTGAGACAAGTTGGGTTTACCCATGACTAGACACTTCCTTTCTTTTTACGAACATTCATCCATTTAATAAGTACATAAACGATCATAAGGGCGAGAGCGACAAGCAAAATAGGCATAACATATGGTGCCGCTTTCTCATCAATATGCTTCCATTGATCTCCAAGAATCATCCCTAAATATATAAACAATGCAGTCCAAGGTATAACAGCGAGTGTAGTAAGCAAGATGAATTTGCCTGTGTGCATTTTCGTGATGCCAGCCGGGATGGAGATTGCATGTCTTACCACCGGAACAAAACGCGCTGTGAAAATGACACCTGTACCATACTTGCGGAACCACTCCTCGGAATGGTCGATGTGTTTTTTCTGGATGAGTATGTATTTACCGTAGCGTTCAAGTACAGGTCTGCCGCCATAACGGCCAATCCAGTAAATAAATAACTGGGCAATCACACCGCCCACCGTACCAAAAATCATAGCACCGAAGAAGTTGATATTACCTTGTGAAACGAGAAAACCTCCATACGCCAGCACAATTTCGCTTGGGATAACTTCCAACATTAATCCAAGCATGATTCCAAAGTACCCAAGACTTTGAATCCAATCGAACAATTGGCCAACAAGGTTATGAATAAAGTCCATCTCAACCCTCTTTCTCCATCCTGATTGGCGGTGCCCCTCCGCACCATGGATGTTCGTCCCTATTTTATCACAGGGCTGTGGACGTTGCTACTTCACGAGATTGGGATAGTGTCCCGTTCGCAGCAGTGCGCATATGGTATGGGGAGAGGAGCGTGAGAAGATGTCACACAAATCAATACCCGGTTCTCCGCCGGTCAAACATACGCAATCTGGTCAAAACCTTCCTTCCGCAAGAGGAATTCGAAGAGCATGCAGCAAGGAATTGTACCGGACAGCCAAAAGGCTAAAAGTATATGTCTCTCCCGAACGGATGAAGCAGGCGGAAGAATATTATTACGGTAAGGTGATCACAAATCTGCTCTGGATTGGGGAGAATCGCGACAACCGCAAGAAATTATGTGAGTGGTGGAACACGGATGTCAGTGCAGAGATCGCCGTGATGTGGGAAGTTGAGGTTGAACCATTAAAAGATGCATTTCAGCATGCATTTGGCGGGTATCGTCTGTAGGAATGCAGCAGTGAGGCAGGTAGCTGTGTCTTCAAACCTACTGAAAGACGCAGCCAAGCTGAAGCGAATCTGAACATGCTAGGAATAGCCAAGGAGGGCACTGTGTCCTTAACGTGTGATGTTAATGCCTCCTTCCCGTACGAGCAAGCGATAGAGACAACAAAAATGCGAATTCCTCCCTTCCGATGTAAAGCTTCGCTCCAGGTGGAATTCAGGGTCGTCCTCTGGCTTGCGGATTGAGCAGAGCATGGAGCCGACCACCACAGGGAGCATGAATATAAGCTGGGAGTATGAATATGAGCTGGAAAGTATGAACATAAACACCGAGTAATTTTTCATACTCAAGCCCACGAGCGGTAACGAATCTGAGGCGTCTTATTCAAGGATTTAGGTAAACGTCAAGATCCAGCAGTGATTCAAGGGCTCCGTTTGGTCAACTCTGGAGTAAAGAGAGGAGAAGAAGCCGAAGCAAGCCTGCGCAGGTTCTCTCCATAGCCTAGAGCATGTTTTTCCATTACAAAACGACGATCATTACGAACGTCTCCTCCTTCCACTTCCTCAGCCAGCAGTTGATACCGTTCATACATCCGGACACCAGCGGCGGCAGTCTGTCGGGCTCGATCTCTATATCCTGCCTTCCATTCCCGCCGCGCTGCCTGCTCCATCCAATACAAAGCCGTGGATTGGCTAATGCCATCATACCGATTCAATGCGATCGCTTGTTCAAAATATTCTCCAGCCTGCTGTCCTTCGC
Organism: Paenibacillus sp. FSL R5-0701; assembly: GCF_037973995.1. Lineage (NCBI taxonomy): Bacteria > Bacillati > Bacillota > Bacilli > Caryophanales > Paenibacillaceae > Paenibacillus > Paenibacillus sp. FSL R5-0701. Next base: position 5,923,244 of record NZ_CP150230.1, read on the forward strand.
CGAATTGGGCTGCCAATCGTCCCAGTTCGATGTAAATCTGAGGGTGCATCGGGAAATGGGACAGGCTGCTCATAAGGAGTGACTCTGCTTCTCGTCCCAGTAGAGATCGTGCAAAGGATATCACGATATCCGGTCGATTCGGATTCGATTGAAAAGCAGCCATAAGATGCACCTTCTGTGCTGGAGTGCAATCCGGTTCAGACATCGCCTGACGGTACTGCACTTCTGCTACAGCGTATCGGGAGGTCAGCCAGACTGTTCCAACAAGCCAAAAAAGGATGATCATCACTGTGGATACCCTTATTAGCCGAGCAGTTACTCGCTGAAGAATATGAAAGAAGGAACGCATCGGGACGGATAATGGACGGGATTGGGTTGGTAAATATCGCAAGAAAAGAGAACTGGATCTGGATTTAGATCTGATGGGAGTGTATTTCACAGTTACGCCGGATCGCTGGACCCCCTCTGTTTCCGTCTTCAATGCGACTGCCCATGCACCGAGCCAGATGAAGAGCATCCAAAATAATGTAAAGCTCCAGTCAAAGTCCATCACCCCATGCAGGCCAAAAACAAGCACGGATGGCATGAGCTGCGGTGCAAAATGAAAGATGCTTCGCAGGGTGAGGAGAAACCACCCTGCGACAAGCAGGATGCCGATCATGCCCGTGTCCAGGGCGAGATCGAGCAGGCCGTTGTGAACCTCGCCTCCGACATAAGGCGAGGATTGAATGGCGCGGAACATGTTGCGCCATGTGTCTCCACCGTGGCCGAGCCATGCGGCCTCGGTCCACAGCTGGAGGGCGTCCCGCCACATCTGTAGGCGGGACACCCCAGTGCCGACACCCGCCGCGAGGCGATCGGCGGTGGAGGCCACGGCCATCAGTGCGGCGGCGGCTCCCGCCAGCACGATGGCCGTCAGGGCAGCGGCGCGCGGAGCCTTGGCGGCGCCGCTGTGCCATAGACGGCACAGCAGCAGCGTGCCGAGCAGCGCAGCTGCCCATGCCCCGGCCAGTGCCAGCAGGCCGGGCACGGGTGCAGGCGCCAGCTGGGCAGCAGCCAGCTGGCGGTACAGCCAGGCCGCGCACGCCAGTGGCGCGGCCGTGGCCAGCAGCAGCGGCAAGCGGGCACCGCGCCGCTGCAAAGCAAAGGCGGCGACCGCGGCGCAGCCGGTCGCCAGCCAAGCGCCGCGCGACTCGCTCAGCAGGAGCGCGGCTTGCGCGGGCATGAGCGGCAGCACTGCCGGGATGAGTCGCCCGGCCGGCATAGGCCGGGCTATGACTCGCGCGGCGGCTATCAGCCGCTCCAATGCGTACATGCCAACAACGGCACCGTACGCATTTGGGTACTGCAATAATCCGCCGAGCCTTGCTCCGGCGGAGCTGATCTCGGGGTCAGCAGTCCGCATCACCCCGAAGGGCAGTGGCAATATCCCGCACACGGCAAGGATGCCGCTTAGCACAAGCAAGCCGCCTGCCATCTGCCAACCGCAGGCTAACCAACGCGCACCATCCGTGCGCGCAGCCAGTAATGCGGTGAGCAGAGTAAATAGCGCAAGCAGGCTCCACCGCAGCATCTCATCCATGCTGCCCTGTTTACTCACCGAGCCTGCCCACGCATGTACCCCAAAACATGTCATCATCCCCAGCGGCCACAATACCCACCACATCCCCGGGATTCGAATCATTCGCCAAACCATTCGTTCATTGTTCCCTAGCCAATGTACCGGTGACAGAGGTACTTGTTTTCTTCCTTGCTCCTGCTCTTGCTCTTTCTCTAGACGAATACCGACAAGAAATAGCACAATCATGATCAATATGCTTCCTGCTGCGATCAAAAGGACAGGATACAGATCAGCCGAATAGTACAGTCCCCGACTCAGACATCCTGCAAGCAGCAAGACAATGGAGAGTATGCCTAACCCAACAGTCCACCCCGATCCTGAATAACGTTTACACCTCAAACTTTGAGAAAAACTCCCTGACGCATCGGTCTGGATAGCTCCACTTGAATTATTTTTATCATCCTTTTTATACGTATCATCTTTTTTATACATATGATCTTTGTTGTATGTATCTTCCCTATTATATGTACTGTCTCTACTGCCCCTACTGTCCCCATTACATAAGTCCCTGTTATCTACATATTCTGTATTCCTTACAACTCCCTTATCCATTGTCCTATTCTTCATCTCCACCCTCCTTCCTTCCACCGCTCCGTATGCATAACAAAAAGACAGAAGATCCCGATAACGGGTCCTTCTGCCTGATATACATCTGACAGTTATGGTGTGGCTTGCTACGAAGTATGTGCATTGAATATCATTTTACATTCAGAGACCCTAGTTGCAGTATGTCCCTGGATTGTCATTGGCACACTCAGCAAAGGTCGCAATTTGCGGAATCTTGAACGGTTTCTTTGCTCGATTTTGATTTCACGCCGGCCTGCTTGCCATCGCCAGGAAGCAAATCCGCACAAGCCCGCTCCAAATATGGATCGGCATGAATGAAATCACGGAAAGCCGTATATTCATTCCACATCTCCGTCACTTCGCCGGCCTGACCGCGAACAGCACGAATCAATATGTTTTTAGGCGTATTCTCCATATCGATGAATTCAAGCAATTGTGTCTTGTATCCCATCAGATCAAGCAACTTGGCACGAATCCCATCCGTAGCCAGTGCGGAAAAACGTTCCTTGAGAATACCATGGGACAATAACGGATTCATCACGGAAGCCTCTACTTGGTCAAACAGTTCATGCTGACAGCAAGGAACAGACAGAATAACAGAAGCCCCCCAACGAACTGCCTTCTCCAAAGCAGCATCGGTGGCTGTATCACAGGCATGCAGCGTGACAACCATATCCACTTCATTCAATTCATCGTAGTCCGCGATGTCTCCAACCAGAAACTTCAGATCGCCATAATGCAATCGATTAGCCAGATCATTACAGTGTTCAATGACATCTGCCTTCAAGTCCAACCCAATAATCTTGAGTGAACGACGTTGTTGTACAGACAGATAATGATATAACGCAAATGTCAGATAAGACTTGCCGCAACCAAAGTCAACGATGGTCAGTGGACGTCCTTCCGGCAGATGTGGAATGACATCCTGCACCATTTCGAGGAAACGGTTGATCTGTCTGAACTTGTCATATTTACGGGCCAGCACACGACCTTCTTCGTTCATAATGCCAAGTTCAACGAGGAACGATACGGGTACTCCCTCTTCCAATACATATTGCTTCTTGCGATTATGCGACAGATCCACCGCAGTTTTGGAAGCAGATTTGGTCAGAATGGATACTTTATATTTTTTGCTGATCAAAATTTGATAGTCTGCCTCGGTCGTACAGAGCAGCCCTTGACGAAACGTCTCTTCACATAACAAAGTCATGCGCTCTGCCGCTTCAGCCGGAGTCAAATTCTCGTGCAGCACTTTGTTGTTATAATGGAATGCAAACTGATAATGCAGCTGATTCTTCAGTGTCACCGGCTTGACTTGCACTTTGGTATACGAGACATTGTCCCGTCTGCGCAGCTGGCTCCAGGTCGCTGTAATCAGCGAATTCTGTTCAAAGATGTCTTGTATAAGCTTTCGCAATGAATCCACGGGGTACATCTCACTTTCGGTTTGGTTTGGTCAACCGTTACCATACCACAATTACGTTCCCTCTCCAAGTAAAGGCATGTAACAGGCCTTGATCCTATCCATATTTAGGAGTTCATCTCTTGACGACTTAGTTCAGCTAACCCCTCTTCAACTTCGGTACGCGGCAAACCACCATGCTCCAGCTGTTCATCTGTGAGTTGGCTCAACCTTTCATAGAATGCCTGTACATCATCTCGGTAGCTTACCGGGAATTCATCACCAAGCTGGAGCAATCTGTACCAACTGTTCTCTGCTTGGTCGTAACGTCCTTGTTGTTCACGATAGAGGGCAAGCTGTCTTTCAGTCCGGGCAGGAAGTACATATTCTTTCGTGAGCCCCAATACACCCTCCACCCGTTCCGGTGCATTCAATAACTGGGGATTGGCGCCATGATTCAATGCATACAGGTAAAAATGAAGTGATCTCATCAATCGAATGACAGCCTCATCCTCTGCGTCCATTCTCTCCTGATCATCTATGCCTTCCACTTTGGCCTTCTCTTGATAAATGTAAGCCTCTTCTTCAATCAGCCTCGCGGCCTGCTGCAGATTGTCTACCTCAATCATTCCGCGAAAACGGAACATTTCAATAACATCCTCCGCTGGCAATGAATTCAGTAGAGATAAGTTCAACCCAAACTGCCTGCGCATCAGCTCATCCAACTCAGACAATGCCTCGGTATGCTTACGCTGCTGTTTGAGCGTGAACACTTTGCCAATTGCTTCAGTCATTTCCTCCATCATGCGGAGCAGATAATCTTTTCTGAACATGCTGTATGCCCCCTCATCCTTCGACCCTATACATCCAATCGTTCTCATATCGTTCCTTTATATTTATTTTAATTCATGCCATGACAAAAAGCCAAAAACAAGACACGCGTGTCTTTGCTCTGGCCATGAACACACTAAACCCCTGCCTATCCCAAAGGGACGTGGCAGGGGCTCGGTTGAAATGGAACTGGTTACTCCTCCTCCACAAGAGGTAGAATCATCCAGAAACCAAACTATGATTCTAGGACGTGTCTCAAAACTCGCTGAAGTGCATCTTTTACCGCCTTTTCGCCCCATGCTACGTCACTTCCCCTTGACGTGCCCCGGCACGCCTGCGGAAAACTTCCTTGCTTGGAACGAAAATTCAGTAAAATCTACTTCCTTCGGAGTTTTCAGACACGCCCTAATGATATCAACATAAATCACTTCATCAATTATTTCGATAATCCAGCCATAAATTGTTTAATGACCTGAATTAACTCTTCAGGAGCTTCATACATGCTCATATGACCCGCACCCGCAATCACGGCTTGCACGATATGTGGCTTGTCACTTGTAAATGTACGTTCTGGCGGGATAACAGCATCCTTCTCTCCTGCAACCAGCAATACAGGTAAAGGTGTAGCCGATAACACATCGCGGCGATCCGGCCGTTCCCGCATAGCAAGTGCAGCGCCGACAGCACCTTGGGGTGCAGTCTGGTAACCAATTTCCTTCACACGTGTTACTTGCGTAGATAATGTCTCCACATGTTCTGGTGCGAATAGGCCGGGAACGAGTCCATCTACAAAATTCACGATACCTTCGGTCTGAATGGTGGATACAGCGCGAAGGCGTTTCTCCTTGGCTTCTTCACTGTCCGGATAGGCTGTGGAATGAATCAGACCAAATGCATTCAGGCGTTCTGGATGGCGCTGTGCGATCGAGAGCGCAATGTATCCCCCCATCGAGTGTCCCAGAAGGACCGCTTTTTCCACATTCAACTCGTCCATCAACTGTAATACATCGTTGCCCATCTGTTCGATGGTATAACTTCCTACAGGTGCATCTGTTTTTCCGTGTCCACGCAGATCAGGTACGATACAGCGATAGCTGCGTGCCAGTTCAGGTACGACCTCATCCCAATACGATGAACTGCCACAGTATCCGTGGAGCAAAATGAGTGCTTCTCCCTTACCTTGTTCGGCATAACAAATCGTCGTTCCATCACACATCACTTTTTCCATATAAATCCCTCTCTCTGCGCGAATGATATAATTCAGGTTGTATATTATTAAGCCTACATATCATGAATGAAACGTTTGTCTCCATTTCCATGCTTCAATTGCGGCGTCTGCAATCGTTCGGGACATCCCCATGACCAAGTGAAGCGAGGTCATCTGCAAAATGGAATAGGGCCTTGGTCCATTTGCATTAACCACAGCTGCTACACTGTATTGTCCAACAGGGGGTAGCTTGCCTCCGACCGATTGGGCGGGAATGAGTGGGTTATTCGAGAGATAGTATGTACCTACCGCATGCTTTGGACCCAGACATGCATCAATCGCTATGATGGCATGGTGTGCAGGAATAATTGCCAATTTCTTTTCCAACGTATCTGCATCACAAGGGGAAGTCAGCGTGCCAATCACGTTCTCCATTCCACTCTCTTGCAGTAAACTTCCTGTCAGTGGACCCAGAGCATCCCCGGTGGAACGATCCGTACCAATGCAGACAAACGTGATTTCAGCTGGAGAATGAAGTTGAATGATGTTTTTGAAAAATAAGACCAGATTCCCTGCAGGCACGCCTTTGCGGACTTCCCTTCCTTGATGGCGAACCATTTCTCGCTTATACGCTGCCAAGCTGTATTCCCTCCAGTACACTCAAGTTTCCATGAAACCCTGTTGTTGTATCCATCATTGTAACCGATGCTTGGTTTCCCCGCAAAAGCATTAGCCTGAGCGCTTCCAATCATGATACAATAACAAGAGTTTCCGATACGGAAGGGATGAACTTAACGATGGATTTAACACAAGCAACAGCAGCCAATATGGAATATATGATTGAAGCGATCAAAACCAAACTTCGTATGGCAAGCGGTGCCGCCATGCAAGCTTCTTCATTCCCACTTGAGAAATACGAAGATCTGTTTGACCTGTATGAAATGATTCTGAGCAAGGAACATCTCAGTATCTCTGAAGTGGAAGCTGTCGCTTCAGAACTGGGTAACCTTCGTAAATCTTAGCAAAGTGTTGCTTTTGATCATTTGCGACTTCTATGAAGTCCTTTCAAAAGCAAGCCTAAAAAGGACCTGTTTCCACATCACCGTGGGAACAGGTCCTTTTTCACATATTCATATTTGAAGGCTATCTTCTACGGAATATATCTCATCCTTAGGGCAGGTCAACCAAAACAAATTCGGCAGGTTCACTGTCTGTGCTTGTGATTTGCAGATCACAGCTTTTGCGAATTCGTGCGGCATCCCCCGGCTTGAGGTTGAAGTTGCCATCTGAACAATGAATCTCTACATGTCCACTGATCAGAAAAAGATGTGTCCGTCGATCTTCGTGTTGCGGGTACATCAACTTTTTCCCGGACTCCAAATGGGACAGGTAACAGGTTACATCCTGAGAAATAGGCAATGCGCCTTCACTTCCCTCGCCCCCTTGCCCGGATACAATCGGACATAGACGATTCAAATGCTCCTGCGGCTCTATTCTCCGATTCGTATAGGAAGGTTTCAGCATACGCTCCGATGGCAAAAACCACATCTGGAGGAAACGTACCGGTTCATCCGCTGACGGATTGGTCTCGGAGTGTTCAACACCCGTACCCGCACTCATCACCTGGACCGTACCTGGTTCAAGCAATTGTTCTGTTCCCATACTATCCGTATGTTTGAGTGTACCTGATATGACATAACTGACAAGTTCAAGATCATGATGTGGATGTTTCTTAAAGCCTTCTTGCGGCATCAGCGTGTTTTCATTATGAGCCAACAGACAGCCAAAATGGGCGTTGCTTGGATCATCATAATCCGCAAAGGAAAAGCTGAATTCACTGTGTATCCAACCTCGATCCGACGTGTGCCTTTCTTCCGATGTCACCACTTTAATCATGTTCATCCACCTCCAAGGGTTTAGAGCTGCCACATTACCGCGGCAGTCCATGCGTGTATATGAATTGTATAGATGAATACCAGTTGGTATGCATCTTTACCCGGGGTCCGGCAACTCTAATCACGCCCCTTCTTAAGGTTATACGCTATCTTCAAGTGAGTGGAGAATGAACTCACTATCTGCATGACCTACAAGGGTACCCGCATCATTTCGGATGTCCGAAGGGAACACTTCAGCCAATCGTTCAATGGTTCTCTCATTGGAATAACCAATCTGTTTCAGGATGGATTGGGTAATGAACGCCCACTCTTCCTCGGAACCATCAAGCACCTTGAAGGTGATTCCCAGTCTTTCTTTTTTCAGACCAAATCCGAATACCCCCTTGAATCCACCCTTCGCTACAATGTTATCGTCTTCCAGCAGCACTGAATCTACACGCTCCGTGCCACCTACCATCAACGGATGTTCATTCATAGCTGATGTTATGGTCTCTACAGCTGTTCTTGTGGAAGGATCAGCAATAAGATCCGGACAAGCGAGCTTCAGATAAGCATTCGACAATGCCAACAACGGCAAAGAAAATACCGGAAAGCCGCAGCCATCCGTCCCAAGCTCAATCTCTTTTTCCTCAATACCTGCCAGGTCGGCAAAGGTTTCAAGAATTTCACGTTGTACCGGATGATCCGGTTCAGCGTAACTGCCCAGATCAACCTGCTTCATCTGACTGTACCCCAGAATTCCCAGATGTTTTCCGGAGCAGTTGTGCAAGATGCGCCGTTTCTCTCCTTGTGCACGTAACCATTGATTACGGCTTTCTTCATTAAGCGGATAGCTTGGTGCACAGATCAGGCATTCTTCTCCCAATCCGATCTTACCGGATAACTGCTCCAGCACCCGAATGTGTTCCGGTTCCGAACGATGCGAGGAGGACATAATGGCAATCTCCTGTGCTGATAGGCCATAGTGACTGGCAATTCCTGCCCGAATACCTGGAATGGCTTGAAAAGGTTTGGCAGATGAGCGAGTGAACGCTCTAAAATGAGGGTCACCAGCCGAGTATACGATTCGGCCATACTCATCCGTAATACTTATGTGTCCGTAATGGGCGCATTCCATAACGCCTGCACGGTATTCTTTAATTAACAAGGCACTCTCCATGCGAGTTCTCTCCTTTGTGCTCCCGATTTCATCTCTGCTTTGCGTCACGACGCCGCATGGGATATCTTAAATAGTATAGTACAAAAGCGACGTTTTTACAGTTTTTTCGACAGGCATTTCGGGTATAGCTTTATCATCTATGTTCATCTACTACCATAACTGAAGGAGAAACTCATTATGCCGCGCAAAACGTATTCATCAGCCTCATTCAGTTCAACTTCCGGTACGTTATTACGTCCACTCCTCAACTGGGGTTTGGCTGGTCTGGCCCTCAGCGCATCGGTCGTATTCATTCTGGCAGGTCTGGGTGCCTGGTTGGGTGCTGATGTTATTATTCGTCTGGATGATCAAATTCAGCAATTATTTTATCTGAATTCAGATTCACGTCTTCATCTGTTCCCTTACACTGCATTCATAACCTCACTGGGCTCATTCAAAATCTCTGCTGTGGCTGCAGGAGGTTTTGCTCTTCTTTTCTTCATACAACGCAGTCCAAGGTTTGTTATATATGGATATGCGCTCACAGGGAGTTTTGCCATGATGTGGGTTCTGAACACGTTATTGAAGGAATTTTTCAGACGAAGCAGACCGGAACTGGATCATCTGCTGGTCGTTCACGGGTACAGCTTTCCCAGCGGACATGCCATGATCTCCATGGGCTTCTACGGCATGCTCTTTGTAATCTGGGCCATTGAACGACAGCGACATAACTCTTCTAGTGTGTGGCTTCCTGTTCTATGTGGTATCAGTTTTATTTTCTTGATTGGTCTCAGCCGGATCATGTTGGGCGTTCATTATCCTACCGATGTATTTACTGGATTTACTGCTGGATTGGCATGGATCTTCTGCATGGTTAAAGGCATTAAACAAAGCCGCTAAAGAATGAATTCCTCTGATTTCCAGTTCATTCATCCTGATCTTTATTGTTTCACAGGGTTGCACGGGGTTTATATACGAAGTAAGCAAACGCGAACAGACAACATCCTACATCAAGTTTAAAGGAGGCGGTTGTTATGTGGGGCATCATTATCAGCATTGTGATGGCTGTCATCATCGGTTTGATCGGAGATGCACTTGCCGGTCACAACATGCCTGGAGGCATAATCGGTGCAATGATTGCCGGATTTGCCGGAGCCTGGCTGGGAGCACTTTTGCTTGGTAACTGGGGACCAGTTATCGGTAACTTTGCCATCATCCCTGCCATCATTGGTACAGCGCTCTTTGTTTTCTTGCTGGGGCTTGTGTCCAGACTGCTAAGACAGGCTGCCTGATTCGGGCAACAAGGTGTTCGTTGTTTCGTATTTGTTTCTTAAATTGAAGAAGGAGTGATTAGACATGAATAAAGCAGAAGAGCAATATCCTGTACAGACGGGTTCAACTTTCGCAAAAGGTATTTTCATCGGGGGTTTGCTGGGAGCTGCAGCAGCACTACTCTTTGCGCCTAAACCGGGACGTGAATTGCGTGGTGACCTTTCCGAGAAAGTGGGCATCGTTACTGACCGCACTAAAGAAGTGGCAACTGTTGTAAGTGACAAAGCAACTGAACTGGCTAAAACGGTCTCTTCCAAAACTTCCGACATTGCAAAAACGGTAAATCAAGGCCGCAATGATGTAATGGACTCTGTGAGAAAAGCGTCCGCTGATGTGGCTAACGAAGCATCCCGTGCATCTGATGAAGTGGCTGCCGCTTCCGTTGAAGCGAAGGAAGATGCACGTAAAGAACTTAACTCGACCAGCCTGTAAGGCGATACAGATCGAGAGACCAATAGCCAGCTGCACTTCAGCTGGCTATTTTTTATCCAATGCGAGTTGAGGAGGACGAATAATATGAGTAAAGTTACAATCAATGGTAATACTCCAATTGCGGGAGGAACACCGACACAGCAGTATGATACAAGCGAGCATCCTTTTGAATTGCGTCATGAGGTAAAACGATTGAACACCCGTCTGGACCAGATTGCGGACAGTCTGGAGAGAGCACAGATCAAGGATATTATTGAGAATTACAGCAGTCCCAAGAAGCGGATCATTACTAACTTTACAGCAGGAATGGCAAGAGGACTCGGCCTAACTGTAGGTACCTTTGTTGTTCTGGGTTTGCTGGCGTTCATTCTCAGTCAATTCGTCAATATGCCGATTGTTGGACAATATATTGCTGATTTACTTGGTTACATTGAAGATTACAAAAACTAAGAGGACTAGCCAATAGGCTATCCCCTACGCGTTTCAGTTGCTCCTTTTTTCTCGATCTCTTCAGCTGAAGGCTGTGAAGACTTCACTTTGAGCAGGTCTCCTGTCCATCCTTTCATCATCAGCCATACATACATGCTGATCATGCTTAAGATAATAACGACAAGGACCAGTACAACTCCCCATGATTTGTCGATAAAGGGCAGGTTCTCAAAGTTCATCCCCCATATCGCGCCAGCTGCCGTGGCAGGTATGAACACAGCGGTAACTATGGTTAGCGTCTTCATAATCTCATTCCCACGAACTCCTGAGATCGCATTATCAATGGAAATTAACGTATCGATCTCTTTCTCGTAATGATTGAACAGACGCTCCATACGTTCCACACGATATTGAAGCTGTAGAAAGAAACGATTGTCTTTCATCTCACTCAGGTAGGCTTCATGGGCAGCGGCCATGAGTTCCGAGTACGGGATAAACAGATTGCTCCAGTATAACAATTCAAATCGGGCTGCGAGAATCTGGTCCATCAAGGTACGTGCATTACGAGACTCCATCTTCCGTTCCAGATCACGCAGGTTCACCTCAAAGTGATCCATACCCACATGATAGTAATGCAGTATTGCTCGAAAAAGTACGAACATGCCATCCCTCGCCACTGTACATTGTTGCAACATATTCGCACGTTCATCTGTCTTCATAATACCTCTTGTATTTTCATCCATATTCAAGGTAACCAGGTTGGTGCGATCGACATAAAAGAACATCTGATTATCTTTTCTTTTGTCATCTCTCTCATTTTTAATCGCGTACAACAAGGAGCCAAATATGACGGGCTCAGTACCATTCACGAAACGGACGGATAGATAATTCGATTCCACTTCCGGAATTTTATGAAGCCAATACTGCATATCGGGAAATGACTCTGCCAGCTCCTCCAAGGCATTTTTCATGCTATCCGTATCAGGTGCAACCCAATCCCACCATTGCCAATGGTCTGAGCAAGATAACTTGTCGCGACGGGCTTCCAGCTTGATTTGGTTCACAATCACAATATCCACTCCTGCACATATGTTTATTGCATACAACCTTTTTAATCCCAAAAAGGACACGTATGTATTCCAATGGAATTACGTGTCCTTCTCTATGCCGTACTCAACAACATCAGGGATTCATCTTTCATAACATTGAAGCATTGGACATGATCTGTTTCAATTTCTCTGTAGCTCGCTTCTGAATCCGAGATACACTCATCTGTGAAACACCAAGCTTCTGGGCAATTGCCCGCTGAGATTGGCCATCCTGGAATGCTAGAATAAGTACCTGCTGCTCTTGTTCCTTCAATTGTCCCAATGCCTGTTGCAAGTCCATCCGTTTTTCGACCGAATCATAGTCATTAACATCTGCACTGATCAGTTCTCCCAATGTTGCTGCACTGTCATCCTGAGATAAAGGAGAATCGAGTGATACATAATGGTAACATTCCCGACCAGCCAGAACTTCAATCGTCTCTTCTGCAGTCAAATCAAGGTATTCAGCAATTTCGTTCACACCGGGTGAGCGCTCCAACTTGACGGTTAACTCATCAATGGCATGTTGCACAAGGGCTCCCTTTTCCTTAATCCTCCGGGGCACCTGAATATACCAGGATTTGTCACGCAAGTAGTTCTTCATATGACCGATCATACTCTTCATGGCATAAGGTTCAAACGGAATACCTAGGTTGATATCGTATTGCTTAAGCAATCGAATCAAGGCCATCTGCCCGGTCTGATACAAATCTTCGTATAGATCGGGGCGATTCCGAGCGATTTTACCTGCTGCCATCTTAACCATTGGTTCATATTTACGGATGAGAACTGTTGCAATTTCATTATCTTGGGTCTGCTGGTATTCCCAGATCAAACCTATAGCTTCAGACATGGACTCTGGGGGAGTCACTTTTTCATTCATACTTTCTCCTCACTTCTTGCAAGACGTTTTACGAGTACTACTTTCGTACCTTTGCCCGTCTCACTTTCCACACTGACATCGTCCATCAAGGCTTGCATCAGGTAGAACCCAAGTCCGCCAATCTGTGCTTCTGTCAGTTCTTTGTCGTGAAGACCAGCACGTGACACAGCAGGATTCATGTTCTCGAAGCTGGCACCTTCGTCCTTGACAGTAATGGACAATGTTTCGCCTTCCACTTCGAATACAACTTCAACCATGCCACCTTCGTGTGAGTAGGCATACAGTACAGAGTTATTACAGGCCTCGGATACAGCAACTTTCATATCCTCAATGTCTTCATAAGAAAATCCCATTTTGGATGCTACTCCATAAAGATTAAGTCTTACAATATCAACGTAATCAGCTGTCGCCGGTAAATTAAGGGTGACTCTTTGAACTTCTGCATTCATTCCTTTTTCGATCCTTTCCTATTGGGAATTCTTCTGTGTGACAAAGAATTTGGCGATGCCCGTCATGTCAAAAAGTTTCTGAATCTGCGCAGGAACTTCCTGTACTTCAAAGCGAGCTTCCATTCCATGTCTTGCCTTCAGAACAGATAACAGGATACCAATCCCTGTACTATCGATATACTTCAATTCTTTCATGTTAATCACAAGATCCTGTTCCTTGTTATCCACGAGCGGCTCCATCACCAAGCGGAAGTCAGGAGCAACCGACAAATCCAGTTCGCCAGTCAGATACACCGTGCACACGCCGTCCTGAGTTTCAGTTCTTGCATTGAATTTTTCATTTTTATTTGTATTCATTAGACATCTCTCTCCTGATCAATGGTTTCCTTACCTAATAACCCAACTTCAGCACAAGTGAAACAGAAAGGAGTTTGGAAAATGTTTCAATTGGCCTGATTCATGGCTGAGGGACCTGGGTCTAACATTTGTCGTTGTTTCTGAAACTGGGCTATTTTTTGTTTTACATTGCCCATTTTTACCGGTTTACTAATATAATCATCCATGCCGGCAGCAATACAGCGTTGCTGAATACCTTCCATCACGTTAGCAGTCATCGCTATAATGATTGGCTGATTGGACTGGGACAGGCTCTCTCGAATCCGTCGTGTACATTCCAAACCGTCCATAACAGGCATCTGCAGATCCATAAACACATAGTCATAGGGATAACGGCTGCCGTTTACCATATCGAGTGCGGTCTGCCCATCTTCAGCAATGTCTGAGAGCAACCCAAGTTTACCGAGCATAATCGCCATCAACTTCTGGTTAATAGGATGATCATCCACGATTAATACCGTAGGATATTTATTCTCATTTTTCACATCCGTTGGTTTCTCTTCCCCGTTCCTCTGGACCAGTTCAGTTTCTACATAACGTTTCGCCTGAATTGTGAATACAAACGTTGCTCCCCGTTGCTCTGTTGTATCCAGGTAGATCTGTCCACCCATCATTTCAACCAGAGTCTTGCATATTGCCAGTCCTAAGCCAGTTCCACCGTATTTACGTGTCATGGATGTATCCAACTGGGAAAACGGCTGGAACAGGCGATCCACTTTGTCTGAAGCGATACCTATCCCAGTGTCTTTAACGGCAAACTCCAATGCCATTTGCCCATCCTTTTCTTCCTTAACCGACACGATCAAATACACTCCACCCTGATCGGTAAATTTGATCGCATTTGCAATAAGATTCAAGAGAACCTGGCGGAGCCTTGCCATGTCTCCATAGATTAATTCAGGGACAGAATCTTCCAGGAAATAATCCAGTTCCAGGTTCTTTTTGCCTGCTTCTGCAGCAAACAATCCCAGCACTTCCCGAATACAGGAGACAATTTCAAAAGGATGCTCTTCAAGTTCCATTTTGCCGGATTCCATCTTGGTAAAATCAAGAATGTCGTTGATGACCGTGACAAGTGCATCTGCGCTGCGACGAACGATATCTGCATATTCCTTCTGGTCTTCCCTCAGTTCCGTTTCCATCAGCAGATCAACCATGCCGATAACTCCGTTCATCGGTGTACGAATCTCATGACTCATCATTGCCAGGAACTCGGTCTTTGCATTGGCTGCAATTTCTGCTTCTTCCTTGGCCTGAATGAGTTGTTGGTTCATTTTCTCCAGTTCCTGTGTCTTCTGGTGAAGAAGCATGGTCTGTGTCTTCAAACGTTTATTGGTGATAAACATCTCCACAAAGCCCTCGATTTTGGATTTCAAAATCTGAGGAATAAATGGTTTAACCATGTAATCAATGGCCCCGGCTGAATATCCGGCAAACAAGTGCTCCGCTTCTCTGCTATTGGCAGAGATGAATATAATCGGCACATCCTTGGACTTGTCCCGTGCCTTAATTAACTTTGCTGTCTCAATTCCGTCCATTCCAGGCATCTGCACATCGAGAACGATAACCGCAAATTCGTCTTTTAGCAGACAGCGGAGTGCCTCTTCTCCGGAAGTTGCCTTAACGAGTTTATATTGTTCCGATTCCAGAACTGCTTCAAGAGCAAGCAAGTTCTCAGGGCGGTCATCTACCAATAATATGTGGATTGGTTCATTGAGCCCCATGGCTAACCCTAACCCCCTATTTGATCTTCCGGTATATTTTTTCGGTCCGGTCTAACGGCTCATAGGTATCACTGAACTCTGTAAAATGTATCGATTCTTTCGACCCCAGAACCAGAATACCAAAGTGGCTCAAGCTCTCATGAAACAGCCCATGCACATGGTTCCGCAGTTCATCATTAAAATAAATCATGACATTACGGCAAAAGATAACATTGAACTCGTTAAATGACCGATCTGTTGCCAGGTTGTGCTCGGCGAAAATGATGTTCTTCCGTAGAAAAGGATGAAATATCACCGAATTGTATTTCGCTGTATAGTACTCGGAGAAGGCTCTGGTACCCCCTGCCTCCAAATAATTTGTAGTAAATAGTTTCATTTTTTCAATACCGTATACGCCTTCTTTGGCCTGTTGCAAAGAGCGATCATTCATATCCGTTGCGTAGATTCTCGCCTTGTCATACAGTCCTTCCTCATGCAACATGATGGCCATGGAATAAACTTCCTCTCCCGTAGAGCATCCCGCATGCCATATTCGGATATACGGATAGGTTCTCAGGATAGGAATAATCTGCTCCCGAAACATTCGGAAAAGCGAAGGATCTCGAAACATTTCCGTTACAGGGATGGATAAGTTCTGTACAAAACGGTCAAACGCGGAACGGTCATGAAGAACACGTTCCTGTAAGCCGGATATGCTCTTAACACCTTCAGCATGTGCATGATGCCAGATTCTTCGTTTCAGGGATGGCAGTGCATAGTTTCTAAAATCATATCCATATAAACGGTGCATGCCTTCCAGCAGCAACTCAATCTCGATCAGCTCGCGCTCTTCATCTTGCGGCATACGGACCAAATCTGCCCCCGTCTCGGTAGGTTCCCACGGTGTCATAAGTTCTCTCCACTTCTTCATTTGTTACTTGCGTATTCGTTGTATTGTCTTTCATTACCCAAACAATGAACATACGAATAATGAACTTACGAATACAGCCAAACGCGCATTAAGGATAACAATTGATCTGTCTGGATCGGTTTTTTCACATAATCAGATGCTCCGGCCTCAATACATTTGCCGCGATCCTCTTTCATGGCTTTGGCCGTAAGCGCAATAATCGGCAACTTTTCAAACTGCGGGATCTGTCTGATTCGTGTCATCGCTTCATAACCGTCCATCTCTGGCATCATCATATCCATCAGTACCAGATCAAACTCCGGATTTTTGTCCAAAATCTCCAAAGCCTCTCGTCCGTTCTCAGCAAACGTCACATCCATCCGATAGCCTTCAAGAACACTTGAAAGGGCAAATACATTACGAATATCGTCATCTACAAGCAATATTTTCTTGCCTTCAAACAACGTTTCCTTGTTGTGTAGTTTCTGCAAGATTCGACGCTTGTCTTCCGGCAAATTGGCTTCTACCCGATGCAGGAACAATGTAGTTTCATCCAGCAAACGTTCCGGTGACTTCACATCTTTGATAATGATGGATTCCGCATATTTGCGCAGCTTCATTTCTTCCTTGGAATCCAGTTCTTTGCCTGTATAAATTATAATCGGCAGATCGTTCAGATATTCATCATCGCGAATCTGGTCAAGCAACTCAAACCCGGTCATATCCGTTAACATCAGATCAAGTACCATACAGTCATAACGCTGGCTGTGTAATTCATTCAAAGCCTCACTACCTGTCGATACAGCGGTGATTGCAACATCATCATGACCAATCAATTCAATAATGGCTTTACGCTGAATTTCATCATCTTCGACGATCAACAGTCGTTTCAATTGATTCTCGGTGTATGATTTGATATGCGAGAATGCTTTATCCAGTGAATCCTTGCTCGAAGGTTTTTTCAGATACGCAATGGCGCCCATCATCAGACCTTGCTTCATATCATCAATGACTGAAATCACATGAACCGGAATGTGGCGTGTTGCCGAACTGCTCTTCAGCTCGCCCAGAATGGTCCAACCATCCATCACCGGCAATTGAATATCCAGGATAATGGCATCCGGCAGATATTGACGTGCCATTTCAAGTCCTTTATCACCTTGAAGGGCAACAAGTGCTTTGAAGCCTCTTCCTCTCGCCATATCCATCAAAATATGTGCAAAGTTCACATCATCCTCAATGATGAGGAGGATTTTGTCACTCTCCATGATATTCTCCCGATCATCTTCGATCTGTGTGACATCTGGAGTATGGGTAGGAGACAGATCTGTACCCACGCTACGCTCCGGATCAGGAGAGAGAATGGACTGATGACTTGAAAACATGGTCCGTGCTTCGATGGACTGTTCATAAAGATCCTCTGAGGAAACAGCCGCTTCTCTTGAAGCACCTTCCTCTGCCAAGGCTTCCTCTTCATGATTATCCGGCAGGTACAAGGTAAAGCAGCTACCTTCCCCTTCGGATGATTCCACCTGGATTGCGCCACCAAGCAAACGTGCCAGTTCCCTGCTAATGGACAATCCCAGGCCAGTTCCACCGTATTTCCGACTTGTGGTCCCGTCTACTTGCTGGAACGCTTCAAAGATCAGATCCGTCTTGTCCGATGGAATGCCAATGCCCGTATCTTTCACACTGAATCCGAGATATTCCTGATTGGTGTTCATATAACCCGGCAGCTCTTCCGGTTTCATCCGTCGTCCAATCAGACTAACCGAACCTCGATTGGTAAACTTAAATGCGTTTGACAACAAATTCCGTAAAATCTGTTTCACGCGATGACTGTCAGTGTATACCCATTCCGGTAGATCGCTGTCGAACTCAATATTCAAGTTCAGTTCCTTTTTATTCGCCATCGGTCCAAAGTTCTGCTGAACAAAGCTGGTCAGTTCTTCCATTCGAACTGTCTCATAATTGATATCCATCTTGCCTGCGTCCACCTTGGACAGATCCAGAATCTCATCAATCATCTTCAGCAGATCCGCGCCCGACATGTAGATGGTTTGCGCATATTCCTGCTGTTTGTCAGTCAGATTTCCACCCTTGTTCTCCGACAATAACTGGGACAAAATGAGTAGACTGTTCAATGGTGTACGGAGTTCATGTGACATATTCGCTAAAAATTCGGACTTGTACTTACTTGTCATCGACAGCTGTGTAGCTTGCTGTTCCAACTGTGTCTTCGTTTTCTCAATTTCGTCATTCTTCTCTTCAACTTCACGTACCTGCTCTTCAAGCGCCCGCGTCTTGGCAATGAGCTCCGTATTGAAATGCTCCAGTTCTTCCTGCTGACGCTGCAGCAATTCCTCGGAACGTTTAAGTGCCTCTGTCTGCTCCTCCAGATTCTCATTGGAACGACGAAGTTCTTCTTGCTGTGTCTGCAATTCTTCCGATTGAACCTGCAGTTCCTCAGTCAGTGCCTGGGATTCACGGAGCAGCTCCTCCACACGCAAACGACGTCGAACGTTGTTCAAAATTACGCCCAGGTTCATAATCAGTTGTGTGAACAACTGCTTGTGAAGTTCATTGAAACCTTCAAAGGAAGCCACTTCAACTACACCAATCAGTTCATCTTCAAACACGACAGGATAGATCATGATACCCGCAGCACGTGTTGAGCCTGAAGCTGAACCAATATGCACGTAATCTTCAGGCGTATTTTCCAGAATAATCGGTGTCATATCCAGCGCGGCTTGACCAATCAGGCCTTCACCGATGCGATACATTTCTTTACCAACATCTTCGTTCTCTTCAAATGCGTATGCACCGTAACGTCTCAATTCGTCGGGATGTTTCTCCTCATCGATCAGATAGACGACACCCAACTGAGCGCCAAGCACAGGTGTGAACTCACTGATAAACATCTGTGAAATTTGGCGAATGGAGCCAATCCCCCGAAGCAGCTCCGGGACTCTTGCGATGTTTGAACTCATCCAGTTTTGATCCTGCTGAGCCTGTACATAAGCCTTCTCGATTTCCAGTTTTTCTTCCAGATCATTGGATACATCTTTGAACACACTGGCAATCTGACCAATTTCATCCTTGGATTTGACCTGAATGCGCCGAATGGTTCGGTAACGCCCTTTACCAAAGCTGGTAATCATCATAGATACAGTGTTCAGACCCCGTGTAATACTCGGCAGCACCCACATAATGACACCCAATGCAAGCAACAACCCTGCAATCATGATACTTATCGTGATCTGTACAGCTCTCGTATACGCTGCATTAGCGTTCTTGATCTCGGCATCAATCTCTTGGTCCTGATAACGGGACAGAGCATTCAAACTATCCACAGCTTCTTTTTGCACCGCAAGTCCTGTTGAATTGCGGTAGTTATTCGCATCTTCTACCCTGCTTTGGGACATCAGGTTGATCTGTCTCGTTGCATAGGAGGTATAAGCCGTCCACGCAGTATTCACACGATCCACCAGTTGATGTTCAGGTGCACTGTCTGCTCGGTCTCTTACTTCAACGAGGTTGCGATCGCCTCGATCCTTCATCTCCTTCAGGTCAGCGTCTGCTGCTGCAGTCGAGTTGTTTGGATTCAATAACAAGTTAGCCAGCACTTTAGCGATGTCATTAACCTCTCCGCGTGCAGCAGAAGTGAATCTTACTTTGAGATAACGTTCCTGATACATCTGATCTATCTGTTGATTACTGCTGTTCAGCCGTTCATAACTCACAAACGTGAGCACGATCAAAATGGCCATCAGAGCGGTAAAACCAATCAGCAGTTTATTCCTGATCTTCATTCATCCCCCGCCCCTTTATCCAAAGTAATCCAGACCAGACATTTATCATCATCCCGCTCCTGGGGAATTTCGTCATCAAAAAACATGGCCTGCATGGCAGCTTCATTCCACTGATGTGACCCGGTCAGTTTTTCAATCAGGAATTCATGTTGTTCTTCCTGCCCGCCCTGAACAGCTTCCAATAATCCATCCGTATAGAGTGCAATATGCCCGTCACCCTCGTAATGGATCGTTTGTGGTTCAATATCCATTTTGTCAAATAAACCAACAGGACAGCAGACACTGTCAAATGTGGTGACACTGCCGTCGTTTCGGAAAAATAAAGCAGGTGGATGCCCTGCATTAACATAATCAATGCGCTTCATCCGTGTATCAACGACCAGATAAATGGCCGTGAAATAATACTGCACCAATTGTTTTTCCAGATGGAGCTGGTTAAAACGACGGTTCAACTCCTGAATGACCTTCTCTGGATCCACATAAGTGGTAACCGTATCTTTCAACACAGAAGCGATAAACATGGTAAACAGGGATGAAGATATCCCGTGTCCCATCATGTCGAGCAGCAGTACTCCGTAACGGCCTTCCCCAAGGGGGTACCAAGAATACAGATCACCCGCAAGCTCAAAGGATGGTTTATAGATGGCATGCACTTGGAACAGCGGGTCCCTAATTGCCGGACTTAAAACAGCATTTTGGACCATCGCTGCCAACTTGAGCTCATCCTGAATACGTTGATCACGCTCTTTATGCCAATCCTTCTCCTGTTTCAGACGAAGTGCGAGTCGAATTCTGGCCATCAGTTCGACTTTATTAATCGGTTTGGTCACATAGTCAGATGCACCTGCATCCAATGCTTCGGCAAGTTTCTTGGAGTCCCCGATGGCAGTCACCATAATAATCGGTATATCCTTCAGATTCTCAAATTTCTGCACAATACTGCAGGCTTCGATGCCGTCCATCTCGGGCATCATCATATCTAGCAAAATCAGGTCAATATCCGACGGTTTTGGACGAAGTTCGTTGCTTTCCTCCCCAATTCCCAACACTTCAAACATTTCCATGGCGGAACTCGCCGTTGCAATGTCACGATAGTTTTCTTTTTTCAGAATTTCTCGAATGATAATGACATTCGTCGGATTGTCGTCAACAATAAGTATTCTCATTGATATCTCCTTATCTGTGGCGTCCGGGTTTGTCGATTCTTATTAAGTTAAAACGAACGTTGATTATACAAATTTTGCATACAAAACGGCAGTAGACATAATAATTCCTAGTATAACTATAATCGTAAAAACAAAAAACTTCTATTAATACGTGTTCAAAAAGACCTGTTTTCAGTACCGAGAAGATGGGATAAAGCTAGAAATGGAGTAGCGGAGCGTAGGGAAAACTACGTGAGCAACGGACATTTCGGCTGAATTCCATATTCGATGCTGATGATGCCGATAGGCATCCTTCGTAATCAAAAGCGGACTTTATGAACATCCTTTATCAGTAAATGGCACCATCGCAGGGGAAAACCCCCGCTCGTTACCCTGTTTTTGCAGCGTCCTGATCCCGCTTCCAAACTTGCAAAAACATAGATAAGGAATGGGGAAAGCCCCATTCCTTATCTATGTTTTTGATTAAGCATTTTACATAAATGATTCAGAAGCTTGTCCATGTTCAGCAAACTTCAACTTGCAAGTATATCGGGTTAATCTTTCTTTTTAGCAATAACGAGTACTTTACCTTTGTCGAGTTCACTCTCATAGAAGTCCGCTTCGGCTTCGGTAAAGCCCATCGAAACAATTTTGGCCCGGAGTTCATCACCACGTGAGCGGAACAGATTCGCCAAGGAATCAAATACTCCTTCTTCCTTAATGCCAATTTCTTTGGCATCTGCTGTATCGGCAATTCGATCTGTACGATCCTTCTCATGGGCGAGAACAAAGATTTGATCAGGAAGGTATCCGGTAATCTGCAATTCTTTCACCGCTTCTACCGCCTGGACTCCGTTTTCTACCACTTTTGCATAAGCTTGCTCATTGGTTGAATTCATCGTTTCCACTCTCCTCTGATTTAATCTTCTGTATCGCGCTACTTAGTATATAACCATACTATATGGGGTTGAAACGATTCGGTAATAACCAATCCTAGGAAACTGTATCATCAAAAAGATCAATGCCTTCAATCTGCTGAGATCCTGACTTCATATATACTTTCAGAGCCTGGTCTCCACGGAGAAACACTTCTCCGTCCTCTGCCACATAATAAGGTTTCCCAAGAGCATGATGGAACGCTTCAATATTCATCTCAATTCTCTTTCCGTTTAACATGATGTGATTCTCAGATGCATCGATATGCACATATTGAATGACATCCGTATCTTCACACAAGCCAACCTTCACATCATGAAAGTGATATTCAGGACACCCCAGATAAGGATCTTCCTGTTTATGCCCCGGTTGGCCCTTCTTGGCCAACAAATCATCCATAGTGTCATCCAAAGAAATACCATTCAGAGTCCGAAAATGCTGGAAAGTCTCGGATCGATTAACAGCCAGAGTTACCTCTGACGCCTTCTCTTCCATTGCCGTCCATTGCATATCGTGAGCAGCGGGTACCGCTGCCGGTTGAACGGAAAAGGGAGAAATTACGCTAAACATCACAAGCAGTAGTTTCATCATGATTCTCACCCTTTCATCAGGTTCATCACCGCTCTGAAGGCTTCTTCATGGGTTACAAAGCGGTCATGTTACTTGCGCATCCGTTGCCATACATTCGCTGCAAGATCAATATACTTCATCCAGTTTTTCCCGCCCTTAGCTTCACCATTATATGTAGCTTCATAGGATTGCAGGGTACGATCCGTTGATGTAGCAGGCGGTGCAGTTACATGAACCGATTCAGCATGCTTGGTCTGTTCAGCGTTGTTACGTTTGGTCTGAAATTTCGCCATCAGTGTTGTGGAGACTTGTTTGGCTGCTGCCGTCACTTCATTCAACACTTCACCCAGATTCTCAACAGATTCCATAACAGGATCAATTTTTTTCATTTTGTGCTGTACATCCACCGTAATATCATTGGCATGTCTTACCGTCTGCTTCACTTCATAACTAAGTTCATCAATGGTTTTCTGTACCTCCTGCAATGTTTGTGAGACATTGTCCAGAGAACCCTGAGCGGATTTCAAGGTACGAATTAAAAAGAATACCAGTACTGCAAATGCCACTGCAATCAGGGCCACGCTAATTTGATAGATCATAGAAGAACCTCTCTTTCCATATGTGCATCAGTTTGTTATTGCTATAGTTACCCGGCGATTTCCCGGACGAAACAATATTATATATCCCTTCATATATGCCTTCGCTTGGAAAAAAAACCAATGTTTCAAGCGGTTAGCACTCGGTTAAAGTTAGACTACACAAGGCGGTGAGGTGAACACAACTCACTGCACAATCAAGTAACGAAAGGATGAATACTTATGTTGAAATGGTCTGTATTATTTCTAATTATTGCACTGGTAGCAGGTATTTTTGGATTCTTCGGTATTGTTGAAGCAGCTGCTTCAATCGCGAAAGTACTCTTCTTCATCTTTGTTGTACTGTTCGTAATCTCCCTGATTACGGGACGCAGCCGAATGCGATAACCTCAGGCTCTGATATGACTGAGTGTTTACTAAACGAATACATACAAAAGCCGATCGTGCTACCAAGCCGATTGGCTTTTGTGCGTTCAGGCATAGTTCAACTTTTCTATACTATGTATTGCACTCCCTTCTGCTTTATTCCAATCCGCTCTCGTATGAATCCCAAAAAAATCAGGACCTTTTTGAGATAGCCAACCCGGTTTTATCCCACCGAAGTATGATATTTACAGGCTTGCTATATACCCACATATGAGCCAGTTGACACTGGAGAATGCAAGAAAATATTGTTATAATTTGTGATTCATAAGGGTGCTTGCTTGGTTACTTGTAATCAGGACAACATTTTACATACCTACCGAGGAGGAAAAACAAAATGAAAAAAATCGTAAGTTTTGCCGCTGCTTTAACGTTGATGGGTTCGATGGCTGCTGCTGCGGGTGCTGAGGAAGCGGTTACTGGAACGGTGAATCCGGAAAAAGGAACAGAAGCTACAACAACGACAACGACCACAACAACTCCAGCTGTTGAAGTGAACAAACCTGCTGTAGAAACAGTAGAAGGTACTGCTGAGACTGTAACAGGTACAACAACAGACACTACAGGTGCAGAAGGTACTTCAACTACAACTGAAACGCCAGCTACAACTACAGATGACAAAATGTTTGAAGAGCCACTCGTCAAACCAGGCGATGAAGTACTGGCACCAACGATGTTGCTGAACCTTCTGGAGCGCACTTGGTTCTATGATGCTCCTAACGGTAAACCAATCGGTGCATTAGGCTCCCAAGTCATCGATACAACAGGTGAAGTTGTTGATGGATTCGATGGCGGCGAGTGGGTACAAGTATACACGTGGAAAGGCAAAGCGTGGATCCACGTTGCCATTCAATAACATCGTATAATCGTTCTAATGATAAGTAAAGAGGACAGCACGCACAATCGCGGCTGTCCTCTTTTGATTTTCCAAGATGTTCACTCCCTGTTCATGAGTTCCTTGTGACTTCTTCCGTCTTTGGTTCCACATGAACATGTACATGCATGATGTTATGCGATCGCTTCAACCGCTCTTCAACACGGTCACAGATCTGATGGCCTTCAATCAAGCTTAGGCCTCCGTCCACTTCAATGACTACATCCACAAGTACATGACTGCCATGCACACGTGCCTTCACATCCTTGATCATCTCAACACCGGGAACGCGTGCTACGGAGGATCTGAGATCCGTCAGTTCCTTCTGGTCAAATCCATCCGTAAGACGATGTGTAGAATCCCGGAAAATCTCCCAAGCCGTCTTGCAGATCAACAGACCTACAGCAATGGCAGCTACTTTATCCAGCCATGGAAGTCCGAACTGCGCACCTATAATTCCAATTGCAGCACCTATGCTGACCCAGGCATCCGATCGATTATCTTTCGCCGCAGCCATCAGAGCCTGACTATTAATTTGTTTAGCCAGACGGTTATTGTAACGATATACACCTAACATCACAACGGCACAGACTACAGCCACCGCTGCCGCCCACAGATTTGGAGCAACAAAGGCTCCTTCATACCAGGAGCGAACGGCTTCAACCAATACTTGCAGCCCAACCATAGCCATAATAAACGAAGCCACCAAGGCAGCAACCGTCTCCGCTCTAAAATGACCATAGGCATGATCCGAATCAGGTGGTTTCTGGGAGATCCGAAGCCCGATCAATACAGCAACGGATGCCACAATATCCGTAAGGTTATTAAAACCATCGGCCAGCAAGGCGCTGGAAGCAAATAAATATCCACAGATCAGCTTAAAAGCGGACAAGACGAGATAGGCTGCAATACTAACCCAAGCCCCTCGCTCCCCTTTTCGAATTTCTTCATAAGCGTTCAAACCGGGCGACACCCCTTTAACGTTTCGTATTACGGTTTTTCCATGTTAACAAATGTGGAGCGTGTGGGTCTACAGAAACAGTGTTGCCAAGCTGCATTGCTGTAGGCAAGCCGAAAAAAAGTTGCCAGACGGCAGGGCTGTAGTTAATGAGAAAAAATGTTGGCCCGGGTAAAACCAAAGGTTTTGAGCATTTTATCAGGTTGCCCTTGTAGGGCTTTTGTAAAACGTATAAAATAGGTACATCCCGTCCAATTTGGACGGCTCACTGTAAGACCGGGAGGGAAATAACGATGAGCGAAAATAACGAACCGAAAAAGGTCAGTTTGCAGGATGCTATACGCCAAAAGCTGGCGCAAAAGAAAGAACAAGCAAATTCCGGTAACCAATCCAGCGCCTACTTTGAAGGCGGACCTAAAGCGATGAAGAGTCAAAACAACAAGAAGCCTAACAACCAACGTCGCCGTACTGGTGGATCTTAGGTCTTAAAGCCGAAGAGAAACCCATTGAATTACAAAAAGAACCGCAAGCCTTCTTCACAGAGGCTTGCGGTTCTTTGGTGTTCCTATAATAATGTGCCGTAGATGATGCTTGGTTTAAGCTTCTACCGGATACATTTTATTGCGCAGTTCTTTGATTTCATCACTTTCCAGATATTCGTCATAGCTCATTTGGCGATCAATGATGCCATTCGGCGTAATTTCGATAATCCGGTTAGCAATGGTTTGAATGAACTGATGGTCATGGGAAGTGAACAGCATGGTGCCGTCAAAATCAATCATACCATTGTTCAGCGCTGTAATGGATTCGAGATCCAAGTGGTTCGTAGGCTCATCCAGAATCAATGCGTTAGCACCAGTCTGCATCATTTTCGCCAGCATACAACGAACTTTCTCGCCCCCGGAGAGTACACTTGCCTTTTTCAAGGATTCCTCACCTGAGAACAACATACGTCCCAAGAATCCACGCAGATACGTTTCATCCTGATCTTTGGAATATTGACGGAGCCAATCCACAAGAGTCATGTCTACACCGTCAAAATATTTGGAGTTGTCTTTCGGGAAATAAGCTTGAGTTGTAGTTACCCCCCAAGTATATTCGCCGCTATCCAACTCCGTTTCACCCATAAGAATATCAAACAAGAGTGACTTGGCATTCCCGTTCGGGCCAACAAATGCGATTTTATCCCCTTTGTTCACGACAAAGCTGATATCATTCAGCATGTTCACACCATCAATGGATTTGCTGATACGATCTACGGTCAACAATTGTTTACCAGCTTCACGCTCAGGTTTGAAGTTGATAAACGGATATTTACGGTTCGATGGACGAAGGTCATCCAGCGTGATTTTGTCGAGTTGTTTCTTCCGAGAAGTTGCCTGTTTCGATTTCGAGGCGTTCGCCGAGAAACGTTGAATAAAGGCTTGAAGCTCTTTAATCTTCTCTTCTTTTTTCTTGTTGGCATCACGTTGCAACGCAAGTGCCAATTGGCTGGATTCGTACCAGAAGTCATAGTTACCTACGTACAGCTGGATTTTACCAAAGTCGATATCCGCAATGTGTGTACATACTTTGTTCAGGAAGTGACGGTCATGGGATACCACAATAACAGTACCTTCATAGTCCATCAAGAAGTTCTCAAGCCATTGAATGGATTCGAGATCCAAGTGGTTGGTAGGCTCATCGAGCAACAGGTTGTTTGGACGACCAAACAATGCTTGTGCAAGCAGGACACGAACTTTTTCGTTACCACTTAGTTCATTCATTTTTTTATCGTGCATGTCACGGTCGATACCCAGACCGATCAGGAGTGCCGCTGCATCCGGCTCAGCATCCCAGCCATTCAACTCGGCAAATTCACCTTCAAGCTCACCTGCACGCAGGCCGTCTTCTTCCGTGAAGTCCGCTTTGGCATACAGCGTATCTTTTTCTTTCATAATGGCATAGAGACGACTATGACCCATAATTACCGTTTCAAGAACCGGATACTCATCATATTCAAAGTGGTTTTGCTTCAAAACGGCCATACGTTCGCCCGGGGTGATGTGCACCTCTCCCGAGTTTGATTCAATTTCACCGGACAAAATTTTCAAGAATGTTGATTTACCGGCTCCATTGGCACCGATGAGGCCGTAACAGTTTCCTGGTGTGAATTTGATATTTACATCTTCAAAAAGTGCACGTTTTCCGTAGCGGAGCGTGATGCCGCTTGTACTGATCATTAAGCATACCATCCTTTATTGGTTAATCTGCATACTGCATGAATAGCAAGTTGCGTAAATCATGGATTCAATATCCCGATGCCTATTCTGGCACCATATTATAACACAAAAAAGCGGCAAATTCGAAAATTGGCCGCTTTTTACTTATTAAAGATTTGGTAAATACACTGTTCATGCAGGCATATCCCTACATTAACATATTTGACTCTTTTTTGTTAGCCCTGTTTGCCTTCCTCGTGGTGAATGCGGAGTGTCTCGCCATGACCAAGCACCCGAATCCGCTCTTTGCCAATGCCTAGCCGTTCACGTTCAACTTCCAGCCGATCCAGCGCTTCCTTGGGCGTATCATCCGCCAGCTTGAATGTGCCGTAATGCATGGGCACCATGAGCTGTGAACCGGATTCAACGAACCCCTGCAGCGCTTCTTCGGGTGTCACATGTTGAGAAGTCATGAACCACTCCGGATCGTAGGCACCGATGGGCATGAGGGTAACACCAATGTCAAAGCGTTCTCCAATCGTTTTGAAACCCTGGAAGTAACCTGTATCACCCACAAAATACAACACAGGCGGACCGTCTGATGTTTTGGATGTTTCGTTCTTCCCTGATTCCGTGGATGATTCATCCTGATTGCTCGTTGTTGCAGCACTTTCCGCTGCTGAAGTCGTTGCCGGATGGTTCAATTCCAATACATAACCGCCCCAATGGGACGTATTGGTATCAAACAATGTTCGGCGCGTCCAGTGCTGTGCAGGGACAAAAGTTATTTTGACTCCGCCAAGTGTCATATGATCCCACCACTTCATCTCCTGGCATCGATGGAATCCTTTGCGAATCATCTTGCGTTTCAGACCATCGGGTACGATCAGCAATGTCTTGGCTGTAATCAGCTTACGCAAGGAAGCGAGATGCAGATGATCATAGTGGGAATGAGATATCAGAATGACATCCAACGGTGGAATATCCTGAATCGGAATGCCGGGGGCACCGAGCCTTCGTTGAAATCCCATTTTTTCGGCCCACACCGGGTCAGTCACGATGTTCAATCCATAATATTGAATGAAAAACGTGGAGTGACCAATCCAGGTAATACTTGTGTCATCCCGGTTGGCATGCAGATAATCCAGTTCAGGCGGGTGTTTGGGCACGGTGTAGGAGTAGTCCTTCACTTTGCTCCGCCGCTGCTCCCTCCATTGTTTGAATTCCTTCAGCGTTTTGTCCGTACTTACATTATCGATATTGTTATAACGGATTTTCGGCATGAAAGGGCCCTCCTCCCTTCCTCATTTCTTAACAAGAGATTACCCCAAACGGGAATGGACGTACCAATCAATCCTTTGGGTTCTTATATACGGCCAGATATACAAACAGAAAGACAATAGCAGCCGCTATGATCAGTGGAGGGGCGTACATAATGGTGAATGTCTCAAAAAAGCTCAATCCGGTTATACCGGGTATCCCCGTGACTCCCTCAGTAGATAGTGGATTCAGCAAGGGAGTCATGAGTAAGAACATGTTTGGGTGCATGGACAGACTCATCCTTTCTTTTTACCAGAATTACCGCGCACATAATTCGCATTAAACAAGAACAACTTCATAATCAGCACAAGCGAAGGAATGAGCACGAGTAGCCCCAGACTAAACGCTGTAATAAGTGCAATCCCCATCGTCCGATTCGTAAAGCTGTCGTAAATATTGATGTAAGGATACAGAATGTACGGAAGGTGGGATCGCCCGTAACCATACCAGGCAAAGGCAAACTGAAGCATGACAGCGACAAAACACCAACCCAGATATTTACTTTTCCACACCAGCGACACGGCAATGACAAAACAAATAAACGAAGCGATAAACATCCACGAAATATTCACCATCTGCTCAAAGTGTGCGGGATTCTGTTTGTTAATCTGCAGAAAAGCCAGAAAACTTGCAAAAATGGTAGGCAAACTCCATAGGAGCGCGTACTCTCGAAGCACCTCATATGCCGGCTCATCCCCTGCCCGCTTCGCATAATAAGATAGAAACATCGCCGAGATGTACAGCACACTGACCAGTGCAAGCAAAACAACCGACCAGGTATAGGGATTCGTCAAAAATTCACGCCAGCGAAAAAACACCTGATCGCCCACCTGCTCAATGATCCCGCCTTCGGATATCGCCAAAATGGTGGAAAATACCGCCGGAATCAGCAATCCCGTCGCCCCGTACAATGCCATGTAGATCCGGCTGTTCTGCCCATGGTTACCATAGGTATTGTAGGCGTAATATACGCCCCGGATTGCAAGTAGTACAATGGCCAAGGAACCCGGCACCAGCAGAGCTGTCCCGTAATAAAAGGCGCTATCCGGATAAAATCCGACCAGTCCAACCACAAAAAAGATCAAAAACACATTCGTCACTTCCCACACGGGAGACAGATAGCGCTGAATGATGTTATGAATTTTGTTCTCGTGTCCGGTCAATATGCTGTAAAAGCTGAAAAACCCGGCGCCAAAATCAATTGAAGCAACGATCAGGTAACCGAACAAAAACGTCCACAATATTGCGATGCCTGCAATTTCGAAACTCAATGCACGATCCCTCCTTCAAGCCCCAGAGACTCCAGTTCCTTCTCTGCTTCCTTGTTGCGGAACAGCTTGCTGAGTACCCGAATGCACGAGAAACACAGGATCAGATACAGCAAGATGAACAACACTAACATCCATCCAACCGAAGTTGACGTCGTGGCTGCTTCCGCCACCTTCATATATCCGCGTAAGATCCAAGGCTGCCTGCCAACTTCGGCGAACATCCACCCCAGCTCGATGGCAATCATGGCCAGAGGCCCCAGCAAGACAATGCCGAGCAGCAGCCATTTGGGATATGGCTTGCGCCCTGGTAACCACCGACGCAGTACATATAACACAGGAATCATCAGGATGATCACTCCGGTTGTGACCTTCAGGTCGAACATATAGTGAATAGACAATGGTGGCCTCAGATCCGCAGGATACTCTTCGAGACCTTTCACTTCCGTATCGGGACGATTACCTGCCAAAATGCTAAGCGCATAGGGAATCTCAATCGCATATTTCACCTCATTGTTCTCATCCAAAATCCCCCCATAGACGAGCGGTGCCTCTTTCATCGTCTTGAAATGCCATTCTGCGGCAGCCAGCTTCTCCGGCTGATATTTCGCCAGGAATTTACCGGAGGAATCACCGATCATGACGGTACTGATGGCAAATACGAGTGCAGATACCGTCGTGAGTTTCAGTGCTTTTTTGTAATACACATGATCCCGTCCCCGAAGCAAACTGAAGGCGGCTATCCCCGCCAGGATACCTGCACTCAAGGTGTAGGATGAGGCGAGTACATGGGACACTTTGGTTGGCGTTGCCGGATTCAACATGGCAGCAATCGGATGAATGTCCTTCATAATGCCATTAATCAGGGTGAATCCCTGAGGCTGGTTCATGAAGGAGTTCACCGTTGTAATGAAGATCGCAGATGCAGATGAGCCGAGAGCTACCGGAATCAACAGCAGCATATGCGTATATTTCTTTTTGAAACGATCCCACGTATAGAGGTAAATTCCAAGAAAGATCGCCTCTATAAAAAAGGCAAACGTCTCCATGAACAGCGGCAGGGCGATTGCCTGACCCGCTACCCGCATAAACATCGGCCACAACAGACTGAGCTGTAATCCGATCGAGGTGCCTGTAACGACACCAACAGCAACGGTGATGACAAAACCTCGCGCCCACCGGCGTGCCAGCAAGGTGTAATGCATATCATTGGTTCGTAGTCCTCGCCACTCGGCCAAGGCAATCATAAGTGGCACGCCTACACCAATAGAGGCAAAAATAATGTGCACAAACAGGGTAAGACCGGTTAGTATCCGGCTGAGCAAAACAGGGTCCAGGGATGACATGGTTACACTCCTCTTTCACATAATCGTTATGTACGACAGCAGTTATTCTGCTTGAACGTGTATCTCAATAACTCATGATTCGGATGATGCTCTTCACAACGGCATACAGCACAACCACAGCTGCAACCAGACAGACGATAATGAGTGTTTTCTCTTGTTTACGGAACATATACCTGCCGTCCTCCTTTTGCATGGGATGCAAATTATGGCTCTATAGACAGTTTGCAAAAGAAGTTGTTTTTTTATCCGGGGAAATTGAAAAACAAAAAAAGCCTTTCCCCTTATCACGCTCACGCGTTGAAGGGTAAAGGCTCTATCCGTAGTTCTCGTACATAAACATTATTCATAAAAAAGTGAAATACATTTCTTCATCCTTCATTAAATTCACACCAATACGTCCTGTTTGGGCAGTCGAACCTTGAACGTACTTCCTTTGTCCGGTGCAGATATAAAGGTCAGCGTACCCTTGTGATCCTCTACAATTTTACGGGAAATGTACAACCCGATTCCTGTTCCACCAATCTGCCGATGATCCGAATTATCAACCCGATAGAATTTGTTGAACAGCATGTCCTTCTCTTGCTCCGCAATACCTATTCCGTAGTCACGCACATCAAGACATAACCATTCCTCTTCTTCCCATAACGTAACATCAATACGATCGGCTCCCGGAGAATACTTGACTGCATTGCCCACCAGATTATGCAGAACCTGAACCATCCTGTTCTGGTCAGCATAAGCAAAGAAGTCTCCATTAAACGTATGCACGTAGATCCGTTGGGCAGACTTCATATTCCACTGTTCGGCAACCCCTTCTACCAACTCAACCAGCGGTACATATGTCATGTGGTAAGTCATACCTTCGTTGTCGAGGCGCTGAATATCGAGTACATCATCGAGCAAACTGCTCAGCCGCTTGCCCTCCGAAGAGATGGTTTGCATGAATTCCCGCTGTTGAGCTGCCGGAAGGTCATACATCATCATGAGTTCCACATATCCCATAATGGTGGCTACAGGCGTCCGAAGCTCATGAGATACCACACTGATGAGCTCATTTTTCATCCGATCCAGCCGTTCTTCTCCTGTTCGGTCACGGAACACCAGCAGAAACCCATGGTTTTTACCCGGGACATCCATCTGCTTCATGTACAAGGAAAATACACTTTTATCCACATTATTGAATATAAATTCAGTCTCGATAAACGCCGTTTCTCCATTCAGGAATGCTCTCGTCTGTTCCATCAGATTGAAGTTGTCCGTTAATACCATCGTATCAATCGCCTGCGCCAAATCTTCAATGGATCTGCCCATAAAATCACCCAAACCAAACATCTCTTCTATTCTTCGGTTGACGATGGTTATGGTCCCTGATCGATCAGACATCACGAGCCCTTCCCGTACGGATTCAATGAATTGCTCACTGATATCTCGCTGTTCTTGAATGGCAATCTTCTCATTGAACAACTCCGAGTTCAGCTTCTCCAGCGCAAGGGCATGACGTACACGATCTTCTTCTGCTCTGGTCCGCTCGGTAATATCCTTAATGAATAGATTATATAATGTCTCATTTTTGCCCAACTGGATCTCAACAATTTTGTACTCGATCGGAAATACGGAACCATCCCGTCGGATACCTGAAATTTCTTCAACAATGGTGTATCTTTTACCTTCAACATATTCAAATCGCTCCAGCAAATTCTTGATCTCACTGCAGCTGGCCCCTTGAAAAAGAGATGGTGCTTCCTTGTGCAGGATCACTTCTTCCCGAAGCAATCCAAACATTCTTTCGGCCTCCGGATTAAACTCAACGATGATTCCATTCGAGTCTACAGCGATAATCGCATCTATTGACGATTCAATAATTGCACGTTTGACTTCTTCACTATTCTTGAGTTCCTTGGTCCGCTCTATGACCCTGTCCTCCAGAGTTAACTTATCGTGACGAATCTGTTCGAATTGTTCCAGCAGTACATCAGCCATTTTACGCAAATTACCAATAAGAATCTGTACTTCAGTTACATGGCTCGTTGGCCACTCCATCTTCCCATTTCGAAACAGCAACCTCGGAAGAGAACCTGTCATTCTGGTTAGTCTTAAGAGTGGACTAACGACCTTACTGCTCAGAGGAGCCGCTACAATCATGGAAGCCACGATGATGAGGAACAGGTATTGCAATGTGGTAAGATAGATCGATTCTATTCGAGGATAATACTTGGTTGAGCTGGTCTCAATGAATACCCGATAAGGTGTTACAGCTGTCATCTCCGCTTCATAGATGAAAGATGCCTGTTTCCAGTGATTCAATACAGCACTGTAATGAATATTCTCAGAGCTTAATAGCATAAGGTTATCTTTCGACTTAAGGAGACTGTATCTATCCATGTCCAGATACTCACCAGCCTGTAGTGTATTCAAACCAGAAGTAACGACTGTATCATTCCGATTCAGCAGAATCACATTCACACCCAATAAATGATGATACCGTGCCATGTTCTGATCCATATTCTCCGAGGTAACATACTGTTCGTCCAGATCCTGAACAACAGCACTTGCTGCATGTTTCATATCAAGTATAATGGCATCATTCATTTGACTTAATTGTCTGCGGCTATCTGCGGATAACAATAGGAGAGAAACAAACACCACAAAGGCGACTACGTATTTAAATGCGATTCTGGTGATAGGAATAGTTCCTGTACGTTTTGATTTGTGCTCACCCGTAGTAATCCAGAAGTCCACCACAATACCCGCGATCAACGCATTCACCATACCAATCACGGCAATATACATATACTCATACTTCAAATCTTCTATATTCAGTCCCAATAAATAATGTCCGCAATAGATGACGGGAAGCAGCATCACTACCCAAAAGACAGCATTAGCCTTGATTAGGCTGCCATTCTTCCAACGCAATTGCCAACCGATCATCCAGATCAGCTCAATGAAATGCGCAATCATTACCGTTAAGTTCCGCGGCTCGAAGCCGACAACGGTGGTATTTAACAGATAGATGAATGTAATGGTGACAAATCCATAGATAGTCCCATGCAAACGAAGAGCGATGAGTGCTGCTGCGCTGCCAACCATAAACTGCACGCCATAGAATAAGGTAAGTGGAAAAATAGTACTTAGTGAGCCAAGAATGATCAGTATGCTGGTTCCAAACCATGGTATCCTTAGCTTCAGCACGACCCACTCCAGCAGCTGTTTTGCCTTTATAAGATCCATAAGCAATTGCCCTCATGGATCATTTTTTCTTCTGTTTTCAACAACAACGTTGGTTCCCCCTATAAACTTAAGCGGATACAATCTTACTTTTTTCCCCTCAAATCGTTCTGATCCATTATACTGTAATTAGTACTTGGTGTAGCTTTGGGAAATTTTGATTGATCGGCAACCAAACTGCATTCATGCTAGAATATTGAAGTTCATTTCAAAAACTTATTTTTTTCTCTACATATACATCCTATATTTTGGGATAGAAACATTAAAAAATTTGCGGCATTTATTCGCAATTCACCTTGTTTTTTTAGCATTTTCTTAACATATTATTTTCACCAGGAGTGTGACCCTATGACTATCAAAGTACTTCTTATAGAAGATGAGAAAAATCTGGCCGACATGATTGCTTTCTTTCTTGAGGAGGAAGGATACATCACTGAACGGGTTCATCATGCCCGCGAGGCACTTCAACTGTTTCCACAATTCCAGCCGGATATTGTTGTAACGGATCTCATGCTTCCTGAAATGGATGGAAATGATCTCGTAGAAGCCTTTCGTCAGCACTCCACCGTGCCCATTCTGATGATCTCGGCAAGCACCATGCTGAATGATCGACTTCGCGCATTGCATAATGGTGCGGATGACTTTCTGTGCAAACCATTTAGTTTGAAAGAGTTGGATGCCCGGATTAAAGCACTGCTGCGAAGATCAATCATTTCCTATAAAGATAAACCGGTAAAAGAAGACAAGCAGGCAGAGGTTACTGGACATGTGAATGTGAATGAGTACAGAAGAACCCTATTTGTGGATGGCGTTGAGATCGAGGTCACTCATATTGAGTTTGAGATTATGAAGGAATTGTACCGAAATCCGGGTAAAGTGTTCACCCGCAATGAACTGATGGATCGGATCAAAGGCTCCGAACGCGCCTATCTGGATCGTACCATTGATGTTCACATCTCAAGTCTGCGTAAAAAAATAGAGCCTGACCCCAAGAACCCACGTTATATTAAGACGGTTTGGGGAACAGGCTATAAATATGTGATCTAATAGGACCGTAACGCTTGAAGTTAAAAACCCTCTGCCATATCCCTCTTTTATCTCATGGATAAGATGGGCGGTATGGCTATTTCTGATTTATGGACAGACGACAAACGTAACCAATTTTCCATATCCTTGATTAGTTGATCCGGCTCTTGCTCATTCCAGAGAATCATCTTCATCTCACCTGTACCTGTAATCTGTTGAAGATGGCGCTTCCGAATAAGGGATTTGAAATCCGTAATGACCAGTAATGGAAGTTGTGGCATAAAAGCCCGAATGGCATTTGCTGCTGACACCGCTTCTTCGGCAACCTGATAATCAACAATACAGTAACGGGCATTTTCCCAACTTCCACGATGTGTTTCTATCGCAGAACCAGATGCTGAGTCCTCAAACCAGTTCCTGAACACTTGAATAATATTCTCATATGCAATACGACGTTTTCCATCCGAGAGCACGGTAATGGGTTCCATAGGTATAACCTCCAGTTGATTCTTATCTTTATTGTGCCAATTTTCGTTTAAAAATGTTTGTGCGTGAACATGAAAGAAGTGTTAACAAATTTCGTACTTCTTCACATTAAGTGTTAGAAAGGTCCCCTTCACTTCTGGATGATTTCGCAGATTCCTCACATTGATGTAAAATAGAGAAATACCCGTGTGATTTAATTTACGGGAAGTTATAGATGAATCTGGTACTATAGGAGGTTACATTGATGAATATTGTTTCCATTGAACCAACACCGAGTCCAAATACGATGATGTTACATCTCGATGAACGTCTGGAGGACGGAATTCGCAAAACATATACACTGGACAACGAACGATCTGCACCGGCGTTCATTCGCCAGATGCTTCATATTCCCGGTGTAAAGAGTGTGTTCCACACAACAGACTTTGTAGCACTTGATCGTAAAGGGAATGCCGACTGGTCCGTTATCTTGGGTGAAGTCCAAAATCGCCTTGGACAGCAAGGTATCGATCTGGACTGGATAGAATCTGAAGATGGTTCAGGCGAGCACTTCGGAGAAGCACAGGTATTT
This sequence comes from Paenibacillus sp. FSL R5-0701, assembly GCF_037973995.1. Taxonomy (NCBI): domain Bacteria; kingdom Bacillati; phylum Bacillota; class Bacilli; order Caryophanales; family Paenibacillaceae; genus Paenibacillus; species Paenibacillus sp. FSL R5-0701. The sequence continues at coordinate 5,960,287 of NZ_CP150230.1, forward strand.
GTACAATTCTTCCGAGGCGTACCGATGCAAATTAGGGTCAAGGCCGGGGTCAAGGAAGAACGAATCTCGTTGTCAGATCGTTTTGTCAAAGCCGTAACAGAAGTCGCCAGTGCAACGATGATCAAAGAACGCAAACTGAGTGATTATGGTGTTCGATATGGTGAATTGCCTGATATTGCACGTGAAGTCGAGCAGGAATTGGAAGCCGCTTACCCGCCGGAACGATTGGAGCAGGTCATCAAACAGGCCATTGAACATGGTACCAAATCCGAAGAGTTCGTCGAGCGCCGCCGTGAATTGGATGGAGCCGAACTTGAAGAGGCTCTGCGAAACGAGGACTGGAATGTTCGCTATGCGGCATTTGACGGCATGGAGCCTACGGCAGAAAGACTGCCTCTCGTAGCCCATGCCTTGCATGACAACAAAATGCAGATTCGCCGCTTGGCTGTCGTATACCTGGGTGACATTCGTACACCGGAAGCGATGGAATTGCTGTATGAAGCGCTTCAGGACAGTTCTCCTGCGGTACGCCGGACTGCCGGGGATACCTTGTCTGATATCGGTGACCCTGCCGCAACCCCAGCCATGACAGCCACGTTATCCGATAAAAGTAAACTTGTACGCTGGCGTGCAGCACGTTTTCTCTATGAGGTCGGAACCGAAGAAGCAGAGCAAGCGTTGCGAGTGGCAGCCGATGATCCTGAATTTGAAGTCAGCCTGCAGGCCAAGATGGCTCTGGAGCGGATCGAATCGGGCGAACAGGCCGCTGGAACGGTATGGCAGCAGATGGCTGGTCGTAACAAAAAAGAGGAATAGTCGTCTCTCAGACCTCACATCCAACAATTGTTATTGCACTGGAAAACCATGCGCGTTATACTGATTGTCTGTTTACTAAACAGGACACACGGTGTTAAGTTGTGTTGTTCATAATTTCATAGACAATAGATACACCTCATCCATTGATGGTGAGGTAGAGGTCGCGGGTGCGATCAGTACGCTGATGGAGGCGCTAAGGAGCCGCTTATGAGATCAGCCGAAAGGTGTACCCGCCGAAGCTTGCTGGACGTTCCTTATACGGTCCGGTGAGCTGGGGCTGCTGTCGAAAGGCGCAGAACTGTCACGGAAGCACATTTCCTTTATATAAAGGTATGAATTCTTCTGTGTTGAGCTATCTTAATCATCTGGGACATGGTGCGGACATTGAAATATTAAAGACCGCAGGCTGATGCCTGTGGTCTTTTTGTTTATGAATTCAAGTATCGCAAACATCAGTATATCGAATGAAGGAGTGTTTCCATGCAAGACCGCAGTAACCCAACCACAACTGGACCTTCCCTGAAAAAAGGATTACGCGCACGCCATATGACGATGATCGCCCTCGGTGGCTCGATTGGTACCGGGCTGTTTCTCGCAAGTGGTACCGCCATCTCAACCGCAGGCCCTGGTGGAGCATTAATTGCCTATGCGGCCGTTGGCATCATGGTTTATTTCCTAATGACCAGCCTTGGTGAGCTTGCTACCTTTATGCCGGACTCCGGTTCATTTAATACGTATGCCGCACGTTTTGTCGATCCTGCTCTCGGGTTCGCCATGGGCTGGAACTTCTGGTACAACTGGGCGGTAACCATTGCAGCAGAGCTTGCTGCCGCTACAGTACTCATTAAATACTGGTTCCCTGACAGTTCGTCCATGTTATGGAGCTTATTATTCCTCGTGCTGATCTTTGCCTTGAACGTGTTGTCCGTTAAAGGTTATGGAGAGTCCGAGTACTGGTTCGCCATTATCAAAGTCGCTACTGTCATCATCTTCCTCGCCGTTGGTGTGCTCATGATCTTTGGTATTATGGGCGGAGAAGCGGTTGGTTTCAGCAACTTCACCATCGGTGATGCGCCCATCCATGGCGGATTCTTCGCTGTGCTTGGTGTGTTCATGGCTGCGGGATTCTCATTCCAAGGTACCGAGCTTATCGGGGTAGCCGCCGGTGAAAGTGAAAACCCGCGCGAAAATGTCCCTCGTGCAATTCGTCAGGTATTCTGGCGCATACTGATTTTTTACATTTTGGCAATTACCGTGATCAGTCTGATCATCCCGTATACGCATCCAAATCTGCTCAAGGGTGATCTGGAAAATATCGGTGTTAGCCCGTTCACACTGGTGTTTGAGAAAGCAGGACTCGCCATTGCGGCTTCCGTCATGAATGCCGTTATTTTAACCTCTGTACTCTCAGCCGGTAACTCAGGCATGTACGCTTCGAGCCGGGTTCTCTATGCCCTAGCCCGAGACGGTAAAGCCCCTCGTTTCCTAGGCAAGTTGAACAAAAAGGGGATTCCCATGAATGCCTTGCTGCTTACAACAGCTGTTGGCATGTTGGCGTTCCTTGCCTCCCTGTTCGGCGATGGGATTGTGTATACCTGGTTGTTGAATGCATCCGGTATGTGTGGTTTTATCACTTGGCTGGGTATCGCTATCAGTCATTATCGCTTCCGTCGTGCATACGTTGCACAAGGCAGGGATCTGAGCGATCTGCCTTACCGTGCACGCTGGTTCCCGTTTGGGCCCATCTTTGCTTTTGTCCTGTGTATCATCGTGATCATCGGGCAGAACTACCAGGCATTCACGGGTGATCAGATCGACTGGAGTGGAGCCATCGTTGCCTACCTGAGCGTACCCCTGTTCTTGGTATTATGGCTTGGTTACAAATGGATCAAAAAGACCAAAGTGGTGCCACTGCAGGAATGTGATTTCACACCTACTGATTCACCAAGTGACAAGCACTAACGAAGAATCACGCTATTTCTGTCCTCTACGTTCTCATGTAAATGGTTAGTTCAACTTATACAACGATACAATCTGACACCATATAATAAAACCTCCCCGTGGCGTTGCAGTCTTCCTACTGTAGCGAAACGGGGAGGTTTTGTGTTGGATCGGCTCCCCCTTCGAACATTTCTGTACGTCCTTTCGTCCCTGTCCATATTTTGTATAGATCCGTAAGTAGAATAGAGAAGGGTATACTATTTTTCTTGGACAACGGGAGTTGATGTATAATGAAAAAATTCTCTATTCTGCTCGTTCTACTGGGCATCCTGATCATCAGCTTTCCTTTCCTGCGGGAAACGTATTATGACTGGCAGCAAACCCGTGTCATGAACGATCTGGAGCAATTGCAAAACGGCTTGTCTAAGCTTAATCACTCCTTCGAACAAGGCAGGCAGGATGCAGCTTCCGCCGAGCCGACTACGGATAGTACAGATACAGTGCAAGACGCCTCTTCGGATACGTTGGGGGTACTCTCGATTGACAAGATTGATGTCCGCTTACCGATTCTGGAAGGTGCAACGGAGGACAACATGAAGGTAGCTGCAACCCATCTTGTCGAAACCACTAGTATCGGTAAAAAAGGTAATGCCGCCATAGCCGCTCATCGCGCCCACAAAAAAGGTCGACTGTTCAATCGTCTGGGAGAACTCCAGATTGGTGATTCAATGGAAGTCACCTTGGCAGATCGAACGATTATCCAATATAAGGTAGATCAGATATCCGTTGTGGAGCCAAATGACTTATCTGTGTTGGAGGATCCCGGACTTGGACAGGTCCTTACCTTGATTACCTGTGATCCACTCGTCAATCCAACACATCGCCTAATTGTAAGAGCTATTGAAGTGAAACCGAATGTTGCGGGGACCTGATTCTCCCTAAATATCACCAAAAAATACCCTCTAGCATATTCACACGTCGACGCTAAGTCTTCGTAGTGAATGCTAGAGGGTATTTCTATCTACACACGATAAATTTTAGATACTGCGTGTTTTGATCTAGCGATGAAGCTGTTGTCTGCGGCGGAAGTACATGAATCCCGCGCTACCTAGCGCCATCAGCATCATGCCCACAGCAGTGTAAGCCATTGTGCTCTCTTCACCTGTTTGTGGCAGCATTCCCTGAGATCCAGAATTTCCGTTTGGCTGTGATGCAGAATTTCCATTGCCCTGGGATCCATCTGTATCCGTTCCAGCAGGAGGTGCAAGTGCACCATCCCCATCCGGTGCGTCTGTATCCCCTACTGGAGATGCAATGTCGTCACCGTTGGAAACGCCTGGTGAAGGAGGAGCTACTCCGTTATCTTCATCTGTTGGAATTTCGGTTCCGCCTCCAGGTTCTGTAGGTTCAGTAGGTTCAGTAGGTTCAGTAACAACAGTGCCTGGGATAGACGTTCCTGGTGTTTCCGGTTCCGGTGTTGTTGGTTTATCCGGATCTGGCGGCGTTACCCCCGTATTAGGTGTTCCCGGATTATAAGGTCCACTAGACCCACCACCCGATACCGGGATAGCCTGATTTGTTTTTTCCACAACTACGGCTTCGGTTTGTATGTTCGTAATTTCAAATAGTACCGGTGTTGTTTCCAACATGTATCCGTTGGGCGCTTTTATTTCAACCAACTGATATTTATTGATATCCAAGCCTTCAAGTACAATTTCACCTTGTTGATTGGTTGTCAGTGTAGCTTCATCTAGACCTGTTACCTTGTGGAACTCCCAATTTCCATTTGCATCCATTAATGCAGTTTGGGCCCGTAATTCAAACACAGCTCCTTGCAGGTGCTGTGTTCTACCCGCATTGGTTTTAATCAATTTCACGGAACGATCATTTTCTTTATTTGCAATGGTCAATTGGGTTTCCGGTTTGGTAATAGATACAACCGTCTCGGGCTGTTCAATCACAAAGCCTTCTGCCTTGGTTTCTACCAATGTATATGAACCATAGGCCAAGTTATCAAATTCAATAACCCCGTTTATATCCGTAACCCGTGTGTCAACCACCGCATTTGTACTGTCATGCAGTTCGAATTCAATTCCAGCTAACACGGATTGATCCTTAGCGTTCACTTTAGTTACCAACAGCTTAGCATTCGTACCCTGCGTATTGGTTTGTGTGAGCGTAACAATCTGTGTTTGATTGGCTACAATTGTAAGAGGAATAGGCGTTGAATCCAGTTGATAGAATTCAGGTGCTTTGATCTCTTCCAACTCATAATCTCCTGGCTCCAGATCGGTTGCTCCGATCTTTCCATCCTCACCCGAAGTTATCGTATCTTTCAACTTTCTGGTTTGCCCTGTTTTCAGATACAATTCAAATGTTGCACCTTTTAGTGTTTTTGTGTTGTCCACAGCATCCACCTTGGTTAATTGGAAACCTTGACGAATTTTTTGGTTCATCACTTCAAATGGTTCCCTGGCATCTCTGAATTGGATCGTTTGTCCTGTAGAAGCACCGTAGTCAGCATCAACCAAATAACCCGTTGGTGCAGATACTTCTTTCAACCTATAAGGAATCCCAGTTTGGTTGTTTAATCTGTATTTTCGGGAGGTTACAGCTTCGCCCTTCTCATCTGTCGGTTTCAACGTTTCCAGAAGTGTGGTTCCAGAAGCGTTATAAATGGTGAAAATCGCTCCCTCAAGTGGTAGACCTTCATCATCTACTTTGTGGATTGTAATTTGGCCGCTACCAGTAGATGCTCCACCTCCAGCTCCTGCCATGTAAACACGAATCCCGTCCTGCTGGTCTGACCCCTTAACCGAGTCAGATTTACCCGCAAATTCAACTTTATTTTCGATTCTATCCCCACTATTGGCATCAATAAAGGATTGATACTCCAATATGTAGGCAGTTCTTATCTCATTCTTAAAGTTGAATGTAAATGTATTGCCTTGCACAACCAGTTCATACTCATCAGGATTAACCAATCCAGCCTTAACGGATACGTTCCCTGAATTGTCCTCAGGTAGATTAGTCGCATATAACTTCAGCGTATCTACAAGCAAAATCTGGTTATCTGATAACGTGTCGGTTAAGATAGAGCTGGTGCTACATAAGATTGACTTGGGTTGATATTTACCGTCCAGGAAGCCTTATCTGTTGAACCGATTTGCCGACCTGTTTTTTGAACGTATTTTCCACCGTGGGCCGGTGTGATTTGCGCTATTTTATTAAATCGTTCTATACCACCCTCACCATCAGTCAGGATCGCATGATTAGAGTACGTACCATTAACAGCGAATTCTCCATCCAAACTTGTCTTATACACGACACGGTAGGCCTCTTTTCCGATGTTGCCAAGGTTTAAGATGAAGCCTTTTCCGTCCGAGTTCAATTGGAATTGCCCTGTTTCCAGTGTAACCGGTGCACCAATCCCCGTGATATTGTTATCTCCCTCTAATAAGAGTTTGTTTACTTGCAGAGAACCTTCTACAAAAGATTGATTACCCTCATAATTATCCTTAAGAATTGCATTCTGGATATCATACAAATTATAATTCATATCAATCGTCCAGGTGATCATTTTGTCCTTGGCGCTATATTCACCGTTCTTATTACCATTATCTATTGTATAATTTTTGTGGTTTGACCACAGCTGACTTGGTAATCGGAGTCTGTTCTCCATTCGCTTCGTTCCAATTCAAAGTCGCCGTATTACGGTATTCATCGTTAATTGGCATACCCGCCGTTGGGTCAAAGCTGGTTTTATAGGTAATCACATGCTCTGTGTTGATCATACCGTTAGGCACCATTTGAACAGTAAACCCTTTTTCAAAGCTCGTATCACTTGGATCAGCAACTGGTACAAGTTCAAACTGATCCTGCTGAAGGCCACTAATTTGAAGACTGCCTGGAATCAACTTCATATTTCTTTCTTCGTAATTGTCCGTAATGACGATGTTCGTCATTCGCTTCGAGTCACGATTCAGTACAATCTGCCACTCGATTTCCTTACTGTTGAAATTTTCACTTTTAGCGCTCTTCGCAAATATGACTTCCTGTATGCCCTTACTGCCCTCTTTTGTTGTTCCATCATACATACTTACTGTATTCGTTATTGTATCGTTCTCATAGACACGAGCTATCGACTTCGTTTCATATTCAATCTCATATGCCATGTTGATGTCATTGATGAATTGTAATCTGAAACCATCCCCTGTAACCAACTGTGTAAGTGCATACTCATTGGAGTTTACTTGATTCGCCCTTGTAGCGTTCCCGCTATCATTGATGTTTACCTGATAGACTTTTACCGATCCAGGAACCAATTCCTGTTTGGCTGTGTCAAAACGGTCTTCTATCCAGGCATTCGCCTGTGTAATCTCTTGTTGATTATAATTTATATTGCACTTTCCAGGTGATCGTCTGGGTCACCGGATTATATCCGCTATCTTGCCCTGACTTGTTCAAAGGCTCATTAAAACTGACATTTACTCTACCTATATCGGTTTCTTTATAATTCTGATCACCAGTAAGTTCCACAGTATTTTCATAAGGAACGTTCGTAAAAGGTTCTTTCGTTGGCGCTTTAATACTTGTTGTGTACGTCACCCGGTATGCCTTATCAATATCTCCCAGTATAATCGGGAATTCGAGTTTTGTATCAGATAGAACTCCCAATTTTAGAGATCCGTCTAATTGAACCTCCAATTCATGAATCTCAATAGTCCCTTTCAGAGGTCCTGCCGAGAGCGTATCCGTCAGTACGGCATTAGTGATCTGCTTTTCACCTTGATTGAAATCCACTGTCCAATTAATTTCATCCGAGTTGAAATTTCTTTTATTCGCAACTCCTGATTTCGTGAGTTCATCCTTGGCTGTATTCGCAAAATGCACGTTAAATGTAACATCACCATCCCGAATGAAATCAAATACTATCGGTTGTTTCAACCCACCGTCCATTTTGCTCTCATCGTAGTTAATCCACACATAGAAGTTACCTGTTAATTGGGAACCAACGATCTGATCGTTGAACGTAAAGGTAACCTGACCATCGGGATTCACAATGTATTCGCCAACTCCACCATCCAGATTACCTGTTAATGGTGACTCAATCTTGAGTTTATCTGGAAGGTCAAATGTATACGTAGAACCCGCTCCATAAGAATGAGTATCATCTTGGAAAGCCCAAGAAAAGATAACGGCTACCTCATCCTTGATGCTCGGCCTAGTATCCTCGACTGGATCACCTTTCGTTATGATCGCTCCAGTTACTTCATCATATTCTGGCTCCTGATTGTACATCTGCACACTGGTAATCAATTGATCTGTAATTACCGGACCTGCAGCTGCCACTGCTAAACTGCTCTGGTTGAGGTTTCCCTCCCCCTCTTCTTCCGGAGTGGCAGCAACATCAACGTTGTTGACCTCTTCCGAACCTGCCAAACCTTCTTCTGATGCTGTATCGCTGATTGCACTGGCTGGCAAATTAGTTAATTCATCCTGAGCATGCATTGTTGGTGTAAATATCCAACCCTGCATCATTTGCGTGACCAGTAACAGAGCAATGATCACTATGCTCACTTTTTTCCTCATTGTTTGCATATCCTCCTCGTACGTAGTGTTGGCATACGCCGAAGATTAGAATAGCAAAGCGACATATACAAAAAATAGACAACACTAAAATCCTCGCTATTGAACACAAAATTGAACACAAAAAAGGATACTCCTCAATCGGAGCATCCTGTTCAAACGGTTGTTATAGTGTCCAGTTAATTTTGACGCGCAGATCCGTAGTACCTTCCATTTTGGACACATAATAAGATATCGATTTCATGCCAAGCTGGTACAAATCCTGCAAATCTTCAATCAGACCAGCCTCCGTACCCTTGTACCTGAATGTCAGCGAGGTTCCGCCTTCCTTCAGCTTACTCTGAACTTTGGTCCTCAGCGCAGCATGGCCTTTGACGGCATCCTGTTCATCATACAGGGAATAGTCCAGAGCGTGGTACAGCTTCTGATATGCGGCTTTTTTGCTATCTCCGGCCTTCACCAGCTTTAATAAAGCTTCTCGATATGGGGCTGGCGCAGCGGGGTACTTGCTTTTGCCTGTCCAGATATGGTCACGTGCCATCTCATCATCACTCAGCAAATAATAGCTGTGGCTCACCTTACCTTTGCGGTCAGGGGTAGGATCATCCCAGGTGGTGTCCATGTGATACCACTTGCCGTCCAGGTTCACAATATTCCAGGCATGAAGCTGCCCGCCCGCTGTACCTTCCACAATCCGGTTATCGATACCTACTCGCTCCAGCATCCGATATGCCAACAGTGAATATCCCTGACAGACGGTACTGCCTGTAACAAGCCCGTCATAGGCCGTATATTTCTTCAGAGAGGTATCGTAGGAAAGGTTAAGCACAATCCAGTCATGAATGACCTTGACCTTCTCATGATCCGTCATGCCGGGTTTGATGATTTCTTTCAACACGTTTGTGACTTTACGATTCACATAATCGGTCTGCTCCTTGGTCTCCCGATAGGAGAGCGTCACATGCACCTCGGCCGACACATTGGAGCCTTTATAATTGAATGCATAACTTTTAACGGTATATTGGATATAAGGGTCACTCTTCATTGCCTCATCGATGGAGGTTTGTAATTGTTTTTTGAGGCCTTTCACATTGCCTTTGTATGTAAAAACAAGTTCCTCCGTTCGCTGTGACATTGCGGTAAGCAAGGTCTGGCGCAAATCTGTTGCCGTGGATATATCTGATGTTCCTGATGCAGCGTATAGTTGATCCAGATCAACCGTACGTGGTAATGCTACAGCAATCAGACAGCCTGCCAGCAGTATGGTGATAATTCGTTTCCCGTTCTTACCCATGAAAGGAACCCACCCTTCTTTGCAAAGTTCTCACGCCCTATTGTATCACAAAAGGCTCTGTCGTCATTCTTCTATATCATTTCAACTAAAGAATATTTACACTAACACTCCGAGGTCAGAACAACTTTCCGATCGCTGTTATCCCCAGATTTTTTTGATCCTTTGTTCAAAAGGAAAAATCCGGTGATAAAGGCGCACGCTTCGCTTCCTCAAGTTATTTCTGACCTCTCCGTTATCGTGTAAATGTTAGTTAAAATGATATAATTTTTGTAAAAATTAAATCAAAAGAGACCTTCTATGGAAGGTCCCTTTGATCTTCAGTTCAATCAATCACGATTACCCGTTATTTTCATCCTATGATCCGCTTGGGCACGATATGAGTAATTCCTCGTCTAATACAGGCGATTACCACTCATAAACGTATCTGTTTTACCTTGAAGCTTCGCCAGCCGTTCCAATACCTGTGACGCTTCAGCTACCGTCACTTTTCGTGCAGGCATGAATCGTCCTTCAATCGAAGGAAGCAATCCCAGCTTCAGACTCAGGGAAACCGCTCCCTTACTCGTAATGGCACTGGCATCCGCAATGTTGGGAAGATCTGATGGCAACGTATAGAATCCGGCCAGCTTCTCATAGCGTAAAATACGTACAAGCAGCACTGCCAATTCTTCACGTGTCATCTCTTCCTGCGGATTCAAATTCTGTTCAGGGTCCGCTCCGGCAAGCCAGCGCTGATCGATTAATGCCCGAACTGCCTTATAATACGGGCTGTCAGGTGTCACATCAGCGTATAACTTGTCATCTCCGTCACCACTGTAGTACAGATCCATATTTGGATTAATCGCTCTTGCCAGATAGTTAAACCAATCTCCCCGGGTGATCACACGATCCGGGAATACGCGTCCCTGTTCATCCGCAAGCAATACGCCATGCTGTGTCATATTGCGTAGAGCTGCTTCGGCGACATGACCGGAAATATCCGTAGGATCCGCCTTGGTTGCAGAGCTTGTATCCCCGTATAACAACATCCATTTTCCTGTGTTAGCATCCAGCACTTCATAGTTGCCATAGATCGAATTTTCATCTCGTGTAGGCATATAAGCTAGGTTAACTCCCACCGGGATGACTTCACCGCTGTTCATACCCCATCCACCGTAACGAGAGTACGCCAGAACCAGCTTGAACTCTTTCAGATAGATTGCCCTTGCCTCTTCGTAACTAATGGCTGGCTCTTTCTCTGCTGGCAGTTGTTCAGGCGTTGCGGCAATACGCGTATAGAATTCGTTAATCGTTCCGTTGTTCAGCACCTGTACTTGTGCCGTATCATCCTTAACCGGAATTCCGTTCAGATAACGCTGGAACATAAAGGTACGCGCATCATCTACCTCAATAACGTTAGATAGGTGGAACTGTTCCGTTGCATCTGGAACTAACGCAATGACCGTGTCCATCGCCAGTTTCTCAGCCTGCTTTCGGGTTACCCCTTTGCCTGCCTTCTCTTCAGTTGTCTTCTCCTGCTCCATCTGTGGTCCCATTCGTTGCATCATCGTATAACTGTAGATCTGTCCAGTAACTGCATCTACCTGTGCTGAGATATCCCGCATGAACATATAGGACATATTGGCACTTCGATCGCTCCAGCTAAGACTCCATACCTGATTGTTCGGGCTTGCATATAATCCCTTGCTTAACTGGCTGTGCTCCAGCTTGTAACCCTTGGGAATATCAAAGTTCGTAGCCACCCGATTGGCGGCCTGCTGTACATTTAACCTCGTACCATTGGCCGGGACAAACGGAGTTACATCGCCTTTCAGCTTCGTATCCTGCTGCAAAGAATCTTCATCTACAGCTTTACCGGTTAATGTATTAATCCGTTCCAACGTATTGGCTTCAATCGGAACGATACTGATAGTCTTTGGTGTGTAGCCAAGATAATACTGCTGACCTTGTTTGGAAGACAGACGATCTTTGGAGATATAGGCCAGCTCCACATCGAACTGTTCTTCAAACTGCTGTCTCGCCTTCTCTTCCGAAGCTGCCGGTTTCGATGAAGGATACTTAGCTGAGGTAGTACCTCGTGAGTAACCTGTCACCAAACCACTTTCATCCACATTTATGTAGACTGTCTCTGCGTCAGATAATAACCCGTCATGCTTCAACTGGTAACCGTATCGATACTCTGTTCTGCCGAATAATGACTGTTGTTCAATAGAAGAATACAGATCTCCAAGCGGAGCATACTCTGTATCTTTCAGACCTGGAATGGCTTGGTACAACAGGTTCACGGCCTTCTCTTCGGCTTCAGCTTTGGTTAGCTTAACATCCGATGCCGTGACATATTTATCCATGACATCCGACGGCAAATGTACACTTAACACTTCCCCTGTGCCTGCATGTACGGTTGCATTGAATCCTGACGTATGATTGCCTTGCGTAATCTGGAACCCGATCTCCCATGCCTTGTAGTCTGGCGGTGGATAAGAATTAGGTGAATCGAATCGTGCAGATGAGATCGTTGCTTTCTTTAACAAAGGAAATAGCTTCAGTATATTTTCACTGGCTTGCCTGGATGAGATTTTTGCTCCCTCGGGCACGTCATTGCTCGTTGCGTCTAGTTGTTCATTTTCCCCCGTTGTCGCTTCAGTCAACTGTTCTGCTTGCGCGGCTGATGCACTGCCTGCAAAACCTGGTGTTTGCGAAGCAAGTAACAGTGTTGCCATCGCTGCCGTTGCAGCTTTCGCTGTGAACATTTTGAAACGTACATTAAACTTCCAATTCAAACTCAAATCTGGACCTCTCCCTTCAATTTCATACAAAGATGCATAGCAAATAACCTCGCATGAATATTGCCAGTCTATCCTATGATACCATAAGCTTCCTTTTTAATGGTCGTTTTCGGGGCAATTTTACAAATGTGAATTTCTGCATATTGCTCATAACAGCAAAAAAACGCCAACCACGTTGGCGTTCTCTTTGTTAGCCTGCACTCTTATGTAGGCCTGATTCTACCTGGTTTAACTGCTCGCAATAGTGGAATCGTTTGACTTTGACCGACCTTGGACATGGGTTTTCAAAAAGGGAATAACGTTGTCCCAGAAGGCGGGATCTTCCTCGGAACAACTGTGTCCTCCGCTGTTGACCCATAGATGTTCAACAGGCGGATCGGCTTTGGACATAAAATATTCAAGCTCACTCGGGGGAATGAAATTATCCCCCTTGGAGTGCACCATAAGCATTGGCAGTTGCATCCCCCTGCGCCGTTCGTTCAGCATCATCACCGGATCACGCTGACGATAAGATTTCAGAGATTCACCCAGTCGCCAGAACCAGATTCTCGGAATTAACTGGGCCAGTGGAAACAAGGGCAGACGTCGGCGTCTCAACTCTGAACTGACGATTACTTCAAATTGCGATGGCATCGAGTCCGTAATCACTGCTGATACAGGAATGCCTTCCGTCACCGCAAGAATCGTGCCCAGTCCGCCCAAAGAATGTCCAAGCACACCGATGGCATCCGGATCGATCTCCGGTCGTGCGGTCGTATACTGCAATGCCGCCAGCAGATCATCCCGGAACAAATAGGCAGATGCAGCACGAACCGGATCACTGGCTCCGTGGCTGCGGACATCATACATAAACAGGGCATATCCTGCTTCCCAGATCGGCCGTGCATAACGAAGAACACGGGAGCGATTGGAGCCCCAGCCATGTGCAATAATAACGAGCGGCCATGGCTTCGGAATGTCCGCTCTGGCCGGAATGAACCAGCCATGCACGCGACCACCCCCACTGTCAAAGGTCACATCCTCAAATGGCATTGGGGGTGTTAGTGTGATTGGAATCTTCTTAGGTGTCTGGCTCTTTACCGCTGCCTTCCATAATCCACCTGCCGTTACTGCGGCCACGGCGAGCATGCCGCCTATCATTGTTTTAGCTTTCACAGGGCATCTCTCCTCTCCGAATTCTGGCATACATCCATCATAAAACAATAGAGTGAACGGCACGTTAAACGACATGGGTTTTTATGATAAAGATTGATCCAACAACTAATTTAAAGGAACCATCATATATATACCCAAATATACATATCCTTCATCTGACGTTAAAATTCTAGGCTTTAGCTGCTTCCACAAATCTTCGTGCACATGCTGCAAGCTGCTCATGATCTCCTGCTACAAGAGCTTCTCGTGGTAAAAGTGCACTTCCCAGACCCACTGCAGCAGCGCCTGCTGCATAGTAGTCAGCAATATTCTCCAGTGTGGCACCACCTGTTGCCAGCAGTGGAATATGATTCAGTGGAGCTTTTATCTCCCGCAGATACGGTATGCCCAGACTCGCCATCGGAAACAGCTTTACAACTCGTGCTCCCGCTTCATGGGCAGCGACAATCTCCGTAGGTGTCATGGCTCCAGGCCAGATCTCGACACCATGTTCTACAGCATATTCAACGACAGACAGATCGACATTGGGAGACACCAGAAATTGTGCTCCTGCAGCAACTGCTTCCTTCGCCATCTGCACATTTAGTACCGTACCCGCTCCAACAAAAGCTTTTCCTTCATGCCGCCCACGCCAGTCTGCAATAATATCATGTGCTCCAGGTGTATTCAGTGTGACTTCCATCAGTCGGATTCCACCACCTGTCATACCTTGTCCAGCTGTTACTGCCGCTTCACGGCTTATACCGCGTACAATCGCGACCAGCCTCGACTCCAATAGAACTTCTGTCAGATTCATATCCAGTTCCCCTTGCTTCATCAATTCGGCAGCCGAAGACAGGCAATCATGGTCACCGCTTTTCCGTTATTCATTATTGTAAAGCATATCCTCCCCTGGATGAAATACATTAATCCATTTTTCAATGTGAATGCGTCTGTCACCAACTCTATGATGTACTTTTATCACAATGCAAAAAACCTCTCCATGGAACATGGGCTGATTCACCCATTAACTCCACGAAAGAGGCAGATTTCGGCCGAAAATACTAGGCATTTTCCAACACGTTATCCTTCTCCAAATCTTTAAAGTATCGATCGTTATATAACATGCTCGGATGTGTTGGATGATAGGCGAGTGCGATATCATTATGTTCCCGGGCCTTGGCACGGTTACCCATCCGGTCATAACACACACATAGTTGCAGATGCGGCATCCAGGTCCAGGCTGCTTCATTCAGCACTACCATAGGATCATCAGGACGTACAGCACAAGTCGCCTGTTCATACCAGAACAAGGCCTTGCGATAATCTTCACGGTCGGCAAAATAACCACCCAATCGACAGCAAATCTCGGCTCTTGGCAAATCATAGGCAAATGATCGGAACAACGCCGTGACTTCCTGCTCCGGACGTTCAAGTGCAGCTTCACAATCCGCAATTTTCTGGCAAGCAGCAATCTGATCTTCCACCCAGCCCAGTCCGGTATCCAGAAACTTCTCATAGTACTTCACCGCATCCTCATGCTGTCCATGGTCCTTCAGCTCATTACCGAAATAGTACAAGTCACGCGGCCCGAATTCCTCTCCGGCCTGTTCCCTTTTGCGATAAATCCGCAGATTACGATCGGTATACACCTTATCTTTCTTGTGGGTAACCGCTATATCACTATGCAGCAGATTGCCCGCTACAGCCAGATATTCATGGACCGCGCCAATCCAGCGAAATTGCCGATCCCGACGGACCAGACGATTCCGGCGCAGGCTGTAGGCTACCTTGCCATCTGCTGTGAATGACAGATTATAATCCATTGTGACACTATCAACATCCGGGTCGAGCGAACGTTTCAAGGCGATCAGTTTCGCCCGATCTTCCGGTTCGAACACATCGTCGGCATCCAGCCACAGAATATATTCACTCTTCGCCTGATCGAAGGCAAAGTTTCGTGCTGCTGCAAAGTCATCCACCCATTCAAAATCAACGATACGATCCGTATATCTGGAAGCGATCTGACGAGTACGATCCGTCGAACCGGTATCCACGATTACAATCTCATCGGCAATGCCGTTGACCGAGTCCAGACATCTGGCGAGGGAAGCTTCTTCATTTTTCACAATCATACACAAGGTAATACTGATCGTCTCCTCCCCTCGTCTGGCCCTGCGATTAAATGCAGATACCCCCGGCAGTTCGGACAAACGATAGATGTGGTACGCCGGGAGATGAGTATCGACGAATAAACGAAAACCCAGTGCCTGAGCACGGATGCAGAAATGACGATCTTCGCCCCAGAAGGATACATTGGGAATCTGGTCATATGAAACTCCAGCTGCCAGAACATTTTTGCGAATAAGGGTACATGCCCCCAGCCCTCCAACTTCATAACAACCCGGGATCCGTAGCTGAGTTAGAAAAGCAGTCGTTTGCGTGCCCTCGTCCTCCGTCTCGGTTCCGTCTAATGTTTTGCCACCGCGGCGAAACAAAGCATACTCATCTTGCAGCCATACCTGCGGCATTTCCCTGGCATCCGGCTGCCAGCGGGTCCAAAAGATATTGGATACAATGTCTTTGCCACTCGATACAAGTTGCTCCAGCGTCCGCGGATGCAGCACCAAGTCAGAATCAATCAGGAAAACCGCATCGTAGTGATTGTCGCGTGCATATTGCAATATGCGATTTTTCAAACCGGCTACACGCCAAATCTGCTCATCCTGCCAATAGTGTCCCCCCTCATCTTTGCTGTACACCCCTTTGTTGTCAGAACTACCACTGCCCTGTTCATCTGCTTGAATAACCGTCCCTTCATGCTGAAGCACAAATTCACGCAATATATTCGATGCGGCTTCTTCCACGTTATCGTCAACAAACAGATAATCCGTCTTCACTGTGGTTCGTTCCAGTGCATGCAGTGAATCCAGAAATTCACGGAGCACCGGAGTGGTCTGGCGAACCGGGCTGGCGATCAGTATTCTTTCCTGGCTAAGCTCTTCAAGCTTTTCCGATTGATGGGTTTCCTGCGATTGATCAGAACGTCTGGGCGGTCGATGATTACTCTGGCTCTCTTTCTGGCTCTCAGGTTGCTCCTCTCTTTGATTCTCTTTCTGATTATCTTTCTCATGTGAATTCGGCTCTATTTGAGGTTGGGATTCTTCTTGCGATTTGCGTAAAGGGTCTTTCTTCAATGTACTCACTCCCCCTCTCCTTATTCGAACCATGCCAACAGTCGTGGCTCTTGATCCAATATCGATTCGTACTGTTCCTTCCAACCGTATCTTGCTTCAGGGTCCAGTGCTTGATAGCGTTCATACTTACGTATACGGTCTTCTTCCCGCGCCCAACCAAAGTGCTTCACCCGGGGAGCATGACATCCATAGGACCAATGCTGGATCGTTAACGGAAAACGACCACAGTGCTGGGGTGTCTCCTTCCATTCATAGCTCATCCCCGGGTGATATCGAATCAGAAATGGCCGATAATAGGCATGCGCCTGCCAGAACTCATCTTCCCGGTAATGCGTCTCACTCCACATATCAAACAATCTGAAATAGATCGCATCTTCATTGCCACTGAGCAGCAGATCCCGTACCACCCCAAAGTCACTGGTTAGAATCTCATCTGCATCCAAATTCAAAATCCACTCCGGATCGGTTCCCACCGTCTCTTCCCATTGTTGTTTTCTTAGGCTTACCTCGTCTGCAAAACGTGAAGCAGCGTTCTCCACTAATACGAGTGGAATACCGTCCAGAAGTTCCCTGCACAGCGCGACCGTTCCATCCGTGCTTCCGTCATCAATGATTACTGCGCGATCAATCCAGGGACGATGTCTCTCCAGTGCCTGCCTGAGATAACGATTCTCTTCATTACGAACGATCATCGACAAGGTAATATGTGGTCTTCCATGTTCCTCATGTCCATCCAAAACTTCACCCCCATGCTCAAGCTTCTACCTATTAAAATGTCGGACACACGATGCCTGGACGAATCACAATCCTCTATTTCCAATCTATGCAGAGCCGGAATGCGGATATGCAGGCCAAAGAAACCTTTCATGGGGTTAATCTTGATGAACGACAAAAAAGCACCCGCCTTCGCGGATGCTTGTAAATGTAATCATAAGATTAATGTAGTGAAATAAATGAATTAACGGTATTCAGCCAAACGATCATTGAGACTACGAGTCTGTCCATAGACTTCCTGGTACAGTGCGAACAGTCCATCATAGACGGCAACCGTTTCCGGGTTCGGCTCATAGGACTTCGCTGGACGAATAAACGCTGTTGCACATTCTTGCAAGGACGGGAACCAGCCACAGCCATAGGCAGCCAGCATCGCTGCACCCATCGCAGGACCCTGTTCGCTCTCCAGCTTCACAATCGTGGCGTTAAAGACATCAGCCTGCATTTGCAACCAGGCTTCGTTCTTAGCACCACCACCAATGGAGATGACTTCATTGACGGTTTTGCCTGCACCACGCAGAATATCAATGGACTCGCGCAGCGAGAAGGTAATGCCCTCCATCACCGCATGTCCAAAGTGCTCCAGCTTATGTCCTGCATCCATACCGATGAAGCTGCCACGGATATTCGCATCCGGATGAGGTGTACGCTCCCCAACGATATATGGTGTGAACAACAATCCGTTGCTGCCCGCCGGAATCTGATCAATGCCCTGCAAGAGCACATCAAACGATTTGTCCGCTGCAAACGTATCCTTGAACCAGGACAAGCTGTATCCTGCGGCAAGTGTTACACCCATAATATAGAAGGCATCTTTCTCCCCGTGATTAAAAAAGTGTACTTTGCCTTCGAAGTCGAGATCTTTACGCTCTTCGTAGGAAAGCACAACCCCGGAAGTTCCGATGCTGCACATCGTCTGTCCTTCACTCAGAATACCTGCGCCAATCGCACCGCAAGCATTATCCGCACCACCTGCGTATACTTTCGTCGCAGCCGCCAGACCCGTTTGATCCGCAATCTCAGGTAGCAACGTGCCCACTTCCTCAAACGATTCCACAAGACGTGGACATAGGGAGATTGGCAGGTCGAATGCATCTGCAATCTCGTTGCTCCACTGCTTGCCTGCAACGTCCAGCAGCAAAGTTCCCGCTGCATCGGAATAATCCATAGCATAATCACCCGTCAGGCGATAACGCACATAGTCTTTTGGCAGCAGGAACAAGGATGCTTGCTGTAACAATTCAGGCTCGTTCTCCTGAACCCACAGAATTTTCGGCAAGGTAAAGCCTTCCAGTGCACGGTTCCGGGCAATGCTTAACAGCTTGCCGTCCAGTACTTTTTCGATCCGGCGGCACTGCGCCGTTGTGCGTGTATCGTTCCACAGGATTGCATTTCGCAGCGGTTTACCTTCTGCATCCACCAACACCAGTCCGTGCATCTGACCGGAGAAGCTCAACCCCTCGATTTCCGAAGGCTGCACGCCAGACACTTCCAGCAACTTGCGCAAGGAAACAATCGTCTGCTCTACCCAATCTTCGGGATTTTGTTCGCTGTATCCAGCCTTGGGCTGGTACAACGGGTATGCCTCGGATGCTTCAAATGCCACTTTACCTTCACGATTGACCAACACGGTTTTGACCGCACTGGTTCCAAGATCGACGCCGATTACGTAACTCATAGGTTAACTCCTCTCGTTTGTAACAGGACTGTATAAATGAAACCCTTGATGCTTATGTGGTCACTTCGTGATCAGAAAACCCTTGGATCGCCGTTACCCCCGGATTTCCTTTATACCCTTTAGCAAGGGTGAAATCCGGGGATAAATGCGACCGCTTTGCTTCCTCGGGTCCTTTCTGCTCACTTCGTTCTGCATTTACCATCTCAGAGAAACATTTATATCAAAACAGTAAAAACGTACTCGTTTTTGTAGCGAAAAGATTGATCCAATGACCTTGATTCGTCATTGGTTATAAATGAAATCCTTGATGCTCATATGGTCACTTCGTGATCAGAAAACCCTCAGATCGCCGTTACCCCCGGATTTCCTTTATACCCTTTAGCAAGGGAGAAATCCGGTGATAAATGCGCACGCTCCGCTTCCTCGGGTCCTTTCTGCTCACTTCGTTCTGCATGCACCATCTTAAAGAAACATTTATATCAAAAATCTTAAA
This sequence comes from Paenibacillus sp. FSL R5-0701, assembly GCF_037973995.1. Taxonomy (NCBI): domain Bacteria; kingdom Bacillati; phylum Bacillota; class Bacilli; order Caryophanales; family Paenibacillaceae; genus Paenibacillus; species Paenibacillus sp. FSL R5-0701. The sequence goes on from NZ_CP150230.1 coordinate 5,979,989, forward strand.
AATCGTGTTGTTTGTTTAACCAAAAAACCGCCCCCGTCTTCCCAAGGGAAAGTCGGGGACGGTCCGAATGTCATGCTTGTTCAGGCGTTCCATGGTACAAGCTAATCTTGTGCATAGGCAAGCTTGGATACTAATGTCCAACACATATGAGTTGAATAACCATCGGTGGCCGACGTGCACCAACCCTGCCTTATGCGCTATTAGTCAGCCAGGATGTACTGGTTAAGTTGTGCTCTCAGCAATTCCTGACGTCCGGATTGATTTTTGCGTGGGCTTTCGTTGTTGAGTGCATACTCAGCAAGGGAAGCCAGTGTCGCTTTACCTGCAACCACATCTGCGCCAATACCTTCGCTGAAGCTGCTGTAACGTTTTTCGATGAAGTCATCGAATACACGATCTTCAATCAACTTCGCTGCTACTTTCAGACCTTTTGCATACGTGTCCATACCTGCGATGTGTGCCAGGAACAGATCGTCTGCTTCGAAGGAACCACGACGTACTTTCGCGTCAAAGTTCACACCACCACGGCCGATACCGCCGTTTTTCAATACTTCATACATTGTCAACGTAGCATCGTACATATCAACCGGGAACTCATCCGTATCCCAACCGATCAACATGTCGCCTTGGTTCGCATCGAGGGAACCGAGCATGCCGTTTGTACGAGCAACGCGGATTTCGTGATCGAATGTATGACCAGCCAGTGTAGCATGGTTCGCTTCCAGGTTAAGTTTGAAGTGTTTGTCCAAACCGTATTTTTGCAAGAAAGCAATGGAAGTTGCTGCATCATAATCATATTGGTGTTTTGTTGGCTCTTTTGGTTTAGGCTCGATCAGGAATTGTGCGTCAAAGCCAATTTCCTTCGCGTAGTCTACAGCCATGTGGAACATGCGAGCAATGTTGTCTTGCTCCAGTTGCATGTCTGTGTTCAGCAATGTGTCGTAACCTTCACGACCGCCCCAGAATACATAGTTTTCAGCGCCCAGGCGTTTACCCACTTCCAGACCTTTTTTGATCTGTGCTGCAGCGTGAGCATACACGTCTGCGTTGCAAGTGGATGCTGCACCAAACATGAAGCGTGGGTTCGAGAACATGTTTGCCGTGTTCCAGAGCAGTTTTTTGCCGCTGGATTTCATATGATCTTCAATCAGATCAACGATTGTATCAATGTTGCTGTAGAACTCACGCAGGTTGTTGCCTTCTGGTGCAATGTCCACATCGTGGAAACAGAAGAACGGGAGATTCATTTTTTCCAAAAATTCAAATGCCGCTTCCACGCGTACTTTCGCGAGGTCCAGACCCGAGTATTTATCCCACGAACGAACAGCTGTCTCCGCACCGAACGGGTCACTGCCGCCTGCAGTTAATGTATGCCAGTAAGCCATGCCAAAACGGAAATGTTCTTCCATCGATTTGCCGGCTACCACTTCTTCCGGATTATAATGTTTAAAAGCAAAAGGATTCTTGGAATCTTTACCTTCAAATGCAATTTTATTAACGGATTCAAAATAGGCCATGTGTAAAATGCCTCCTCAATAGTTTTAAGAAATCGTTTACACCGTTATCCTATCACATCGAATTTACTTTGTCTATTGGTTAAACAAAGTAAAATAAAATTGTTTTTTACATGTTTGTTTACGCTATAATAGTCGAATAACTTGTTTCGGATGTGGGTCAGAACCCTTTTATCAGAAGAATAGGAGTGCCTTAACCATATGAAAATTACCGGAGACCAGATGCTGGTCAAAAAAATAAACAAGTCGATCGTTCTGGATACGATCCGGCGCCATGCCCCTCTTTCTCGTGCGCGAGTGTCCGAGGTTACGGGGCTGAACAAAGCAACGGTATCCAATCTGGTTGCTGATCTGATCAGTGATGACCTGGTGCAGGAGATTGGCCCTGGTGAATCCAGCGGCGGACGTAAACCACTCATGCTGCTGTTTCGAGGGACATCAGGCTATGCAGTCGGTCTGGAACTCAGTGTGACTCATTTGAAAGGCGTGCTAACAGATCTGGAAGGACACATCATGACAGAGTACGCAATGACCTTGGAACATCATGACGTGTCCTCTGTACTGGAGCAATTGAAATTGGCAGCAAAACAGCTCATTGAAGCAGCTCCTCCTTCGCCTCACGGTGTCATTGGCATTGGCATCGGAGTACCCGGCATGGTCGATGAGGCAGGGACGGTCCTGTTTGCACCCAATCTGGGGTGGGAGAAGGTAGCTCTTCGCTCCACTCTTGAAGAAGAATTTAGACTACCAGTAACCATCGATAATGAAGCCAATGCTGGTGCCCATGGAGAGTTGAATTTTGGGGCAGGTATCGGTGTCCGTCACATGATCTACATCAGTGCAGGCATGGGGATTGGTTCAGGCATCATGGTAGATGGTGAATTATACAAAGGCGCGTGGGGCTACGCAGGAGAAACAGGCCATATGTCCATTGAAGCGGAAGGTCTGCCCTGCTCCTGTGGTAATCGTGGTTGCTGGGAGTTATACGCATCGGAAAAAGCTTACGAGCACCCGGATCATCAGCTAAAATTACCTGCTCATACTACACGCGATCTTATTCATTATGCCGAGCAAGGCCACGAGGCTGTTCAGGAATTATACAACACGATTGGGCGCAAACTGGGGATTGGCATTACCAATATCGTTAACAGTTTCAACCCGGAACGTATTATCATTGGCGGTCCGCTCTCTGAAGCAGGTCCCTGGATTGAAACAGCGTTAAAACAAGTTGTCGAGGAACGTACATTACCTTATCACCGCCGCAGTTTGCAGATTGAATGGGCAGCTCTGGGCAGCCGTTCCACCCGCGTTGGTGCCGCTTACTCTGCGATATCCCAGTTTTTAGGAAAAATTAGGGTGTCTGTCTAATAACAGATGAAAATTGACATCATTTCGCCCCATTTCCTCCCTTTTTGTTAAAGAAATCCAGATGTATAATGGGGTTATGTGATTTTTGTCATGGCTGTGTGAATCAAGCTGTGTTAATTCCGATAACGAAACGGAGTGAAAAAAAGCGTGACCTACGTGGATACTTCAGATATCTCGGCGCAAATGTTTGTCACCGTACTCCTGTTCCTGATTGTGCTTGCGCCCTTGTTCAGCCTTGGCATACTCCGATTGTTCCAGAGCAAAAAGAAGGCTGGTTTCATGTACATGCTGTCAGGATTGCTGGTGTATGTTGTATTTCAGACTTTCATGAGTATTTTTTTCTAGATCATATTCTGCGTTTGCACAAAAAACCGTACCCTTCCGGGTACGGTTCTTTCTATATCCTAACGGCTCGCGAAAACCGGAATTGCATATGAATCGAAAATTTCTTTCAACACATGATGATTCAGATAATCAGCCTGATTTAAGCGTCCAATGCTTTGGCAAATTGGGTTTTGTTCATACCCAGAATGCGATGTTCACCAATGACAGTCAATGGCACGGCGCGTACGCCCATATCCCATACTTGTTGTGCATATTCATCGCTAGTTTCGATGTTGCGCTCTTCATAAGAGATACCTTTGTCAGCCAGGAACGTTTTTACGGATTTGCAGTTCGGGCAGTTCGTTGATGTATATACAATTACGTTTTCCATGTTTAATTCACCTCATATGGTTTTATATTAATCTATAGTTTGGTTGGGATCAGCTCATTCTATTACAGAACAACTGCGCTGTGCTCCAAGCTCTCAATGTATTTCTCTGTGTCCATGGCAGCCATACATCCGCTACCTGCAGCTGTAATCGCTTGTTTGTAACGTGTATCCTGTACGTCACCACATGCGAACACGCCTGGGATGTTTGTCTCGGATGTACCTGGTGTAGTCAGGATATAACCGTGTTCGTCCGTAGTGATCTGTCCGCCAAGGAAACCAGTGTTTGGTGTGTGACCGATCGCTACGAATACGCCGCTTGCCGGAATCACTTCTTCTTCACCTGTTTCATTGTTCAACACTTTCAGTCCGGTTACGCCGTTGTCGCCAGCAAGTACTTCGAGTGGTGTACGGTTCAAAGCCATTTCTACTTTTTCGTTGCTGCGTGCACGATCCTGCATGATTTTGGAGCCACGCAGTTCTTCACGACGGTGTACCAACGTTACTTTGGAACCGAAACGGGACAGGAAGCTTGCTTCCTCAAGAGCAGAGTCACCACCGCCGATGACGATGATTTCTTTGTTACGGAAGAAGAATCCATCACATGTTGCACATGTGCTGACACCGCGGCCTACATTTGTTTCTTCGCCAGGGATACCGAGGTATTTAGCAGATGCGCCTGTAGACAGGATCAATGTTTCCGATACGAGTTCACCCATACCTTCAACTTGAATCTTGAATGGACGCTCGCTCATGTCGATGTTGTTCACCCAGCCTGTGCGGAATTCAGCACCGAAGCGCTCAGCTTGTTTACGCATGTTGTCCATCAGTTCAGGACCCATAATCCCATCAGGGAAACCTGGGAAGTTCTCCACTTCAGTCGTTGTTGTCAGTTGGCCACCAGGTTGTGGTCCTTCAATAACGAGTGGGTTCAAGTTGGCACGTGCCAGATAGATTGCTGCTGTCAGCCCTGCAGGGCCTGTTCCAATAATAATTGATTTATACATGTATAGTTCCTCCCCCGGGTTCTGCAAAAAGGTTAGGCCCTCGAGCATCAAAAGCTTAGGCTTTTGCATACACTAGAACGAAAAGCCCATATCATGTCCACAAGTCCTGCCTGCGAAATGAGAATTATCCTATGCAGAAACGGAATTCTAATTTATAATCATTCTAATCTGTTGTTCATTATGATCTCTTTTATGTACGGTGTCAATGCTCGGCAGCGATTATGAAGAAGTCTTCATCAGGAGGGAAAATGGAAGCATGAACGATGCACTCATTGGCAGTTTTATATCAGCCATGTCTACCGGCCTAGGGGCCGTACCGATTTTATTTATGCGCAAAATATCACACCGTCTGCGTGATATCTTGCTGGCCTACGCTGCAGGTATTATGACCTCGGCTTCAGTGTATAACCTCATTCCGGAAGCACTTGGCCAATCAAATCTTTTTGTACTCGCATTTGGTATTTTGCTTGGTAGCCTGGTTCTACTGGTGCTGGAGATGAAGATTCCACACGTCGATCTGGAGAATCCCGAGAAAATGCCTTTTAAAATTGAAACCAAAGCCTTCATGATTATTGCAGCCATCACCATGCATAACCTGCCGGAAGGGTTATCCGTTGGTGTCAGCTATGCAAGCTCAGATGAGAGCCTGGGCAATCTCATTGCCTTTTCCATCGGATTGCAGAATGCACCGGAAGGATTCTTGGTGGCCCTCTTTCTCGTGAACCAGAACATTGGCCGCTTCAAAGCGCTGGGTATTGCCACCCTGACCGGAGCGGTAGAGATTATTACAGCTATGATTGGTTACACCTTGAGCAGTCTCGTAGCTGGGCTTGTGCCTTATGGTCTGGCCTTTGCAGCCGGTGCGATGATGTTCATTGTTTATAAGGAACTTATCCCTGAGAGTCACGGTGATGGTAATGCACGTGTGGCGACGATGTCTTTTTTGCTCGGGCTCATCACGATGATTGGTCTGACCGAACTGTTTTAACTGAAGACTAAAGAACCCGAGCGAACAGTCCAAGACTGTCGACCGGGTTCTTTGTTTAGCCACAAATGAAGATTCCATGAAATTACTGGGATCGTCTGTCAGAGGCAATATGCCTTTTCCTGATCAGGATTGGATGAAACGAATCAGTTCCGATTTGAATTTTTCCAATTCATCATAGAATGCACCATGACCGCTCTCTTCAAAAGCAATCAGTTGAGACGAAGCGATGCCTTGGTGCATCTGCTCGGCGAACTCAAACGGACAGATCTCACCTTTTTTCCCGTGCAAAATGGCAGTTGGCATCTGGATTGAACTCAGGTCACCTCGCAAGTCCTCGTCCCGCAGCGCAATTGCACTGCGAATGGTACCATAAGATGAAGCTTCCATGCCGAGGGCGTGGAACCAACCCATGAATGGCTGGCTGTGTTTCTTCGCAAAGAACATGCCGCCAAACGTCTCCAGTAACTTCGGACGATCTGCAAAGATCGGCTCAATGATCTGCTCGTTCAGCTGCTCTGGAGTCAATCCATACGGATAACCTTCACGCTGTGTGAACACAGGTGCTGCCGCAGATAACAAGGCCAGCTTGGAGACACCATGCCCCTTATGGGGGGCCATGTAATGTACTGCGATCGCTCCACCCGTAGATAATCCTGCGAGTACCGCGTCTTTCAGCTCCAGATCATCAATAACGGCACGAACATCGTCTGCCATGCGATCATAATCTTATCCTGTTGAAGGCTTATCCGATAAGCCATATCCTCTAAAATCTATCGCGATGGCACGAATGCCATGGTTCGGCAGTACGTTCAATTGGTATTCAAACATTTTATAATTAACAGGCCAGCCACGCAAAAAGACAACCGGGGTGCCTTCGCCAATATCTTCAACATATACTTTTACATTTGGTTCCACTTGTACATAACGTCCCATATTTCACAGCTCTCTTTATCCTCGAATCGTCCCTTCGAATCATTGCCCACTGACCCAAGGTTCAAACGTAAGCTGTTAAACCAGCCGCATACTACCTGCGAAACCAATTACTCATTTTCCTCTTCAAATCTCATTACCGTAGCAGCCTAAGCCCATTCAGAATAACCAGAATTGTACTTCCTTCATGACCTACCACACCCAGAGGCAATGCGACGTCTTGGAGGAAGTTCCCAGCAATTAAGGCCAGAATAACGGTGATGGCAAAACACATATTCTGTTTCACCGTACGCTGAGCTCGCCGGGCTTGCCCAATCACCCAAGCGATCTCTTCAATGTTATCGTTCATGAGTACCGCATCAGCGACCTCCAGTGCAGTTCCGCTGCCGGACAATCCCATCCCCATACCCACAGTAGCTGCTGCAAGTGCCGGTGCATCATTGACACCATCCCCTACCATTAACACTGGACCATACTGTTTGCGGAGCGCTTGGACCTGCTTCACTTTATCTCCAGGCAGCAAGTCTGCATAGACCATGCTTACTCCAGTTTCACGCGCAATTACAGAAGCTGATCTGGCTCGATCTCCTGTTAACATGGCAACTTTTACACCCATCGCTTCAAGCTTTTTCACTGCAGCTGCTGCCTGTGGCCGTACCGTGTCCCGCATCGCGATCAGCCCGACTAATTCACTATCAGCCATAACAGCGGATACGGTTTTCCCCTCCCCTTCAAGACGGGAGCATACATCGTCCCACTTAGAAGATACCTTCATATGGTTAGCACCATGTCCATCTGGATCATCAACGTTGCTATCTTTCATCTCCTCTGGCTGCATTGATCCCAGTACATCTGTTTTACCAATGCTCCAGACCACATCGTTCACAGTTCCTTCGATGCCCCAGCCTGTTAGAGCCTGTACGTGTTCCGCTTCCTGAAGTGTAATATTCTCCTTGTTCGCCTGATCTACGATGGCACGAGCCAAAGGATGCATGGAGAGGTTCTCAATCGCCGCTACCGCAGCTAAGAGCTGAGCACGATCTACATGTTCAGCCGTAATAATATCGGTCACTTGTGGGGTGCCCATGGTCAATGTACCTGTTTTGTCAAAAGCCACGACCCGCGTGCGAGCCATATTCTCCATATGGGCACCACCCTTGAAGAGAATGCCACGACGGGCGCTACTGGACATCGCGGACAGCATGACAGGCATGATCGAAGACACCAATGCACAAGGCGAAGCAACAACCAGAAACACCATCGCTTTATAAAATGCCTCATTCCATGTCCAGCCAAGCAGTAGTGGAGTTCCTGCAATCACAAGTAAAGTCACCCCTACAACAATGCGTGCGTATATTCCTTCAAACCGCTCCATGAAACGCTGGGAATCCGGCACTTCTGCCTGTGCTTCTTCCACCATTTTAATGATTTTGCCAAACAGTGACCCTTCAGCCGATTTTGTGACCTCTACATATAAGGCACCCTCCCCGTTTACCGTACCTGCGTAGACCTCATCCCCCACAACTTTGTCCACAGGCAGGGATTCTCCCGTGATGGACGACTGATTGATAAAAGAACTCCCCCGGTACACGACACCATCTGCTGGGATAAGTTCTCCCGGTTTGACCAACAGCAGATCACCCGGCTGCAGATCATCAATAGCCACAAGGTTCATCTGTCCGTCCTCAATACGCATTGCAGTCTCTGGCTTGAGCGCCAGCAACGATGAGATATCCTTATGACTGCGCTCTGTCGCATAACTTTCCAACGCACCACTGAGTGCAAAAATAAAGATCAGCATCGCTCCTTCATTCCAGTAACCGATGGCTGCTGCCCCAAGGGATGCGGCAATCATCAGCAGGTTTACATCCAGATCACGGTCCTTGACCAGTGTCTCGATGCCTTCCTTCGCTTTGGTCCAACCGCCAACGGCATACGCCACAATGTAGAGCATGATGGATAAGGTAGCAAAATACGGTGCAGTTCCCCAGGCAATCAGCATCAACAGCCCGCTGCCCAATGCTGATTGCATCTCTTTATTCTGTATCATGGCTCGAAAATCAGGCTTCTTGCCCCGATTGGGACCTGGTGTTTGGGATGAGCATTGTTCTGCTTGTTTCTGTCTGTGTAAAGGTTGATGTATCGCTTGCATATGAATCACGTTCCTTTCGATGGTAGGTTTGCGGATAGTGAATGTGCTCAGTTCCGCTTCCAGAGATGAAGTTGTATTGAGAATGAGAGCCATTGTTAATGCCCTAAAAATGACACATGCTGCTGCGGGAGTCCCGCAGCAGCATGGTTTTGTGAATGATTTTGCAATAATCTCGAATGAGAATGATAATCATTTTTGTGCTTATGCAATTATTTTTACCCAATACAACTTTTAATCAGTATATGCCTGTGATCCACATTTGTAAATGGGCTTTTTTCAATGGATAGTCATACATGCGTGTTCAAAAAGATAAAAAGCCGCTGTCCCGGAGGACAACGGCTTTAACCATCTATTGATATTCATATAACCTGTTTATGGCATATCCGCTTAAGTGATTGTTACACATCCACCCAATGCCATTTATGCGCCTACACTTGCTCCCTGACTTGCTTTGATGGCTTGCTCCAGATCATAGATAATGTCTTGAATGTTCTCAGTACCTACAGACAGACGAATCAATTCCGGATTAACCCCTGCTGCGGTCTGTTCATCTTCAGTCAACTGCGCATGAGTTGTGCTTGCCGGGTGAATGATTAGAGACTTGGAGTCACCAACATTCGCAAGGTGAGAGAACAATTTGACACTTTCAATCAATTTGCGACCTGCGTCCGCACCACCTTTAATTCCAAAGGTCAGAATCGCACCTTGCCCTCTTGGCAGATATTTCTTTGCAAGCTCATAAGAACCGTGGCTCGGCAGACCTGCATAACTTACCCAAGACACATCCTCATGTTTCTCAAGGAATTCCGCAACCGCAAGGGCATTGCTACTATGACGCTCTACGCGCAGATGTAATGTCTCCAGTCCTTGCAGCAACAACCATGAGTTGAATGGAGAAATCGTTGCACCCAAGTCACGCAGAAGTTGTACACGAGCTTTGATAATATAAGCAATCGGTCCAACCGCTTCCGTATATACAACACCGTTATAACTGGAGTCCGGCTCCGTCAATCCCGGGAACTTGCCACTTGCTTTCCAGTCAAATTTTCCGCTATCCACGATAACGCCACCAATGGATGTACCATGACCCCCAATAAATTTCGTTGCAGAGTGAACGACAATATCTGCGCCATGTTCGATTGGACGAAGCAGGTACGGACTCGGGAACGTATTATCCACGATCAAAGGAATTCCATGTTCATGGGCGATGGCTGCCACCGCTTCAATATCCAGTACATTCCCCTTTGGATTACCGATCGTTTCGGCATACAATGCTTTGGTTTTCTCCGTAATCGCAGCTCTGAAATTCTCAGGATCACTGGAATCCACAAATTTCACATCCAGACCCAGTTTCGGCAAAGTCGTCGAGAACAGATTGTATGTACCTCCATACAAACTTGCCGAAGACACGATCTCATCGCCTGCACCAGCAATATTCAGAAGTGAAAACGTAATGGCTGCCTGACCAGAAGCTGTAGCCAGCGCTCCAGCTCCGCCTTCCAACGCCGCAATCCGCTGCTCAAACACGTCGGTTGTTGGATTCATCAGGCGGGTATAGATGTTGCCAAACTCTTTCAAACCAAACAAGTTAGCTGCATGCTCGGTGTCCTTGAATCCATATGATGTTGTCTGATACAAGGGTACAGCTCGTGCGTTGGTGGTTGGATCAATCTCCTGGCCTGCATGAATTGCCAATGTTTCAAATGAAAGCTCACGTTCGTTTGACATAAATCTGAATCCTCCCTCGATATATACGTTCTTGAAGTTCCTGATGTCTTCGCATGGTGGCATATGTTTTCCATATTCTCTCACAAGATGTCGTATTTGAAAAGACTTATTTCCGATTGTTCCGATAAGAAAAATTAAATATGTGCTTTATCGATTTCTGTACCAAAAAAACCTTTGCACTCGCAAAGGTTTTTCAGCTACTTTGGCTTCGGTATGCATTACCTCATCCTGGGTTTGGTTAGACCCGAACTGCACTCCATACTTCACGCAAATGTTTGGCTGCAGGTACAGCTTCCTCCGCAGTTACGCCTTCAAGTGAAATATCAATATGCGGCTTATACGTTTTTAACAATTCAAAAAATAACGGGTAATCCAGTATACCTGCCCCAGGTACCGGATTGTACTTCTCTCCCTGTGCATCAAAGGCTACATCTTTGGCATGGATCACAATCATGCGCTGATACAGTGATTCCATCACCTCGCGCAAGAAAGCCCCTTGATCTGCAGCATGTGGTTGCTTGATCAGATTACACGGGTCGAACAGCATCCCCAGATTCGATGAAGGAATCTCTTCAAACAAACGTGTCATATGTTCATGGGTATGAAGAGTATGTGTGGACACAGGCTCAATCGCCGCATGCACGCCCCATTTCTCCGCTTCCTCAGCCAACTCCTCAACCGTTTCTTTCAGTACACTCCACGCCTTCTCTTCATATCCATCCGGATGTGTATCCTGATAGGTGTCCAAGCCCCCAGTCTCCGTTGCTACCATGCTGCAACCAAAATCCCGGGCATAACGCAGATGCTCCTTGAATCGATCAATGTCCGCACGTCTTGTTACCGGATCAGGGTCAATCGGATTAATATAACAGCCCAGTACCGCAATCTTCACCCCGCGCTGTGCAAATTGATCTCCAATCTCATTCGCCAGTCCAGGGCTCAGCTTGCCATTCGATGAGTCCACATCTGATAATGCTTTGGCCAGCGCCAGCTGTACGGAATTAAATCCGTTATCCGCAATCGTCTGCGCAAGCTGTGCTGTAGGCTGTTTGCCAAATGTATGCGCCAGAATACCAAGTTTCATCTCACTGCCTCCTTATGCTAATCCGATTATCAAACGATTAACGTGCCATCCAACCGCCATCGACATTCAGCACATGACCATTCAGATAATCCGAAGCGGCAGATGCCAGAAAGACAACCGGGCCTTTCAGATCTTCAGGTGTTCCCCAGCGCCCCGCAGGAATACGGGCTGTAATATCCCGGTAACGATTCTCGTCCGCACGGATCTGGGTAGTATTATCGGTTTCCATATAACCAGGTGCGATACCGTTAATCTGGATTCCCTTTCCTGCCCATTCATTGGCAAGTGCTTTGGTTAAACCGGCAACGCCATGTTTACTGGCTGTATACCCTGGCACATTGATCCCACCTTGATAGGACAACATGGATGCAATATTAATGATTTTGCCACTTCCGCGTTCAATCATATGTCTGCCTGCCAATTGGCTTAGGAAAAATACAGTGTTCAGGTTCAGACCAATTACATCATGCCAGTCCTGCCCTGCATGATCAACCGCAGGTGTGCGACGAATGATTCCGGCATTGTTGACGAGAATGTCGATTCTGCCCTGGAACGCAAGCGCCTGTTCGAACACTGCAGACAACTCATCTTCACGACTTAAATCCGCTTCAATCACATAAGCTTTGCGTCCGAGTGCTTCAATGGCAATTGCCGTTGCCGCAGGCTTGGAATAAGAGACCAGCACCACATCAGCACCTGCTTCTGCCAAACCAATGGCCATCCCTTGTCCAAGTCCTCCCGAGGTACCTGTTACCAGTGCAACTTGTCCGCTTAAATCAAATGGGTTCATGAATGATTCCTCCGCATGGTTTTGATATGCAATCCGTAGAGCCGTCCGTTCTTTAATCCCATGAATAATGAATGAGGTTAACTTTGATAATCCACTGTGACACCGCTCAGCTCGTATAAGGCAACCGTCTCTTCATCCAAACGACTATCGCTGATAATGTAGTCCAGTTCCGAACACTGGGCGAAAGTTCGCAGTGCAAATTGTCCGAATTTATAATGATCCACAACGCCGTATACTTGCTGCGAGGCAGATATCATTGCTTTTTTCAAAGGAACCAGATCTCCCGTGTATATGGATAATCCGAATTCCGGATGAAGGGCTGTCGTGGATATAAAGGCTTTGTGAATGTTAAGACTGGATATAAACGAAGCCGTATCATCCCCAACCAACATATTCCGTACACGAGCCCCGCCAGGCACAACCAGTCGCACTTGCTCCTTCTTGGTCAGCTCCGCAATAATGAACAGGTCATTGGTCACCACCGTCAGCGGTTGATTATCGAGACGTTTGGCCATCTCCAGCGTGGTGCTACCACCATCGAGAGCAACGATATCTCCAGGTCGAATGTAAGCAAGGGCACGTTCAGCAATCTCCGTCTTCTCCGGATGATGTTTCTCGGTAACTCCACGGCTATTCAAGATGCCATACTGGTCATTCTGAGCCAGCATAGCACCACCATGGACACGTACGAGCAGTCCCATACTCTCCAACTTGTCGAGATCCTCTCGCACTGTTTTCCCAGTCACCTGCAACAACTCACTCAGATCACTGACGGTTACTTCCTGGCGTCCCAGCAGAGCCTCCATAATTTTTTCATGTCTTTTCAATGGATTCATCACAATCAACTTCCTATACTATCTGAGTCAAAATGAATGAGTCATAGTGTCTACCCTGTCAATTTAACTCAGAAAACTGTAATTTATTATTTCAGGTCTTTCATTGCTACGCCGTCCATATCTTCGAACGTCTGGTTCTCACCAGCCATCGCCCAACAGAAGGTGTAATTGCTTGTACCCACACCACTGTGAATGGACCAGCTTGGGGAAATGATCGCCTGGCGATCACGTACAACCAGATGACGTGTTTCGTTTGGCTCACCCATCATATGGAATACAACACCGTCTTCAGGCAAGTTCCAGTACAAGTATACTTCGGAACGGCGGTTATGGGTATGTGCAGGCATCGTGTTCCACATGTTACCCTTGTCGAGTTCGGTAATGCCCATCACCAACTGACAACTCTGAATTCCACCTTCTCCTTGGTGAATGTAACGATAGATCGTACGCTCATTGGAAGTTTCGATGCTGCCCAGATGATTCGGCTGAGCTTGTTCTTGTGTTGCTTTTACTGTTGGATAGGTGTGGTGAGCCGGTGTGGATACAAAATAGAATTGGGCAGGTTGAGCCTTGTCACTGCTCGTGAACACAACTTCCTTCACCCCTCTACCGATGTAGAGACATTCCTTCGCTCCAATCTCATAACCTTGTCCATCCGCTGTCACTGTTCCGTGACCACCGACATTAATGATACCGATTTCACGACGCTCCAGGAAAAAGTTCGTTCCGATATCTTTCAGGTTCACTTCAAGGGTAATGTCCTTACTCTCGGGTACAGCCGTTCCCACAATATAACGATCCACATGAGAATACACCGTTACCAATTCATCAGTTGCAAACAGTTGCTCCATCAAAAATTCCTCACGCAGGCGAGATGTATCATACGTTTTCACTTCATTGGGATGTGCAGCATAGCGATTTTCCATTATTCATCCATTCCCTTCGTCATTTAAATTGGTTGAGATTGATATTATTAATGTTCATATAAGTTCATTTTAGTTCATTATGTATCTTTTGTGTACCTTTATTTTCAAAAAAAGAATTTTCTGCGATAAAACATTTATGATTCTAACTGTCTATGGATTACCAGTCGTGGATCGGAGTATCTACTCCTCCCAAGAAAATGGTAGTGGAACCGGCGGTAACAGTCCAAGTACTGCAATAACGGCTGCCATAATCGCAGTAAACATCATATCTTTAATCTTCACAACAAGGCCCCCAATATGAATTAGTTGTTAATTACGCATTCTTTATGCTGAGTTTTTTCCAAGTCTTATGTACTACTGTAATAAGAGAACCTTCCCCTCGATACCCGATTCAGCCGCTGCAATAGCCTGTTGTACATTCGTTAGGTCATACGTCGCCCCAATGTTTGCCATGACAAGCCTCCCTGCTCTGACCAGCTCCATTACCTCATGAAATACCTGTTCCCAGCGTTCTTGCGAACAGCGTTCCACCCAATGTTTTAACCAGAAAAGTTTCACATGAACTTGTGTTCCCCGAGTTGCTTCATGCCATAACGGTGTGATCCCCGAAAGTAGCCCTACACTGATGACCGTCCCATTTGGTTTAAGGCAACTCACCAGCTGTTCCCCGTCTGTCCCTCCAATACAATCCACGGCTGCATCAGCACCGTATCCCTCTGTTAATTCCGCCATTCTAGCCTGTAGCAACTCTTTTGTTGTATTGATAACAGAAACTGCTCCAAGACGATACAGTTCAGCAGTGTGACGATCATCTCTCGTAAGCACAATCAATTTGAATCCATTGATTTTTGAGATCTGTGCAAAGATTCGTCCGAGCGCAGATCCCCCTGCATTCACAATCAGGGTATCACCATACGTAAGCTTAAGCACCTCTGTACAGATCAACCAAGCCGTAACCGGATTAATATAGAGCTGGCTGGCTGAGTGATCATCGATATCATTTGGCACAATAATTGTATGTCGCTCCAAAGTCTTCACGACGTCCTGCCAAGTATTCTCGCCTTTTAGTGGCAAGACACGACGCCCCAACATTTGATTGGATACTCCCAATCCTACTGCTTCTACTATCCCCACACCCTCAAACCCGGGAACAGCTGGTAATTGGGTACGATGTGGGTAAGCTCCTCGAACCGGAATAATATCGGAGGGATTAATAGGCCGAGCATACATCCTCACTGCTAATTCACCGGGGTCAGGGGGTATCACATCTTTTTCTTCCATACATAACACTTCACTTGGTTCGCCAAAACGATAATAACGGATTACCCTTGCTTTCATTGGTACATCTCCTAAAATAATTTTGCTAAAATTGCTCTAACTAAAATATTGAATATATTTACAGAGTGAATAACAATAATATCACTGGAAAATTATTTCATAAACAACTTATTAAGATATAATACAACTTTTTTTCATTAAAATATGCGATAACTTCAGCTTAGAAAAAAAAGAGCCCCACAACCTTGAATACCAAGGTCGTGAAGCTCTTTCATCATATCAATTAATGTGCAACAGCATTGTTAAGCATAATCCAGATCGAACCAATTACGATGGTCATCATAATCAGTAATCCGAAAATAAGGGCCATGACATTCCAGCGTGGTTTCTCTGTTTCACGGATATGCATGAAGAAGAAGAGTTGAACAACAAACTGAAGTGCTGCCGTGCCCAGAACAACAATGAGTGTTCCTGTTCTTTCCATCATATCATTGAGAACCACCACAAGTGGAATGATTGTCAGAACGACGGACAGGATGAAGCCGATGACATAAGACTTCAATGAACCATGTTGCTCATGACCGTGGGAATCATGTGAGTTGTGCTCTGACATCTACATCACCCCCATGAGATAGACGATCGACAGGAGGAAAATCCATACGACGTCCAAGAAGTGCCAGTACAAGCTGATTACGTTGATTTTACCGCGAGTAACATCGGTAATACCACGTTTTTTCAGTTGTAACATAAGTCCAATCATCCAGATCAGACCGAGCGATACGTGAAGTCCGTGAGTTCCCACAAGGGTGAAGAATGCGCCAGAAGCAGCACTCGTTGTAAAGCTGAACCCTTCGTGAATCAACTCAATAAACTCATATACTTCCAGTGCGATAAAGCTTGCACCCAGAACGGCTGTAACCGCCAGCCAACTGATTAATTGTTTTACTTTGCCTTGATTCATCGCCAGTACGGCTAGTCCGCTCGTGAATGAACTTGTGAGCAAGATAAACGTTTCGGCAATAACACCAGGCATTTTGATCAATTCAGACAAAATCGGTCCGCCCGCCGTATTGTCACGCAACACAATGAAGGTTGCGAACAATACGGAGAACAGGATAACGTCGGAAATCAGGAAGAACCAGAATCCGAGAATTTTCATTTCCTGTGGATCATGATGTCCATGGTCGTGACCATGTGCATGATTCTCACCGTGCTTAGCGGCTGCTTGAGCCATCTATACCGACCCCCTTAACGACGCTTCGGTACGCTTAATTTCGTCGACCGGAATATAATAATCCGTATCGTATGAGAATGAACGGGCGATCATACAGATCCCTACGCCAGCGAGTCCGAGAATTGCCATCCACAGCCATCCGAAGACAAAGCCGAAACCGGCGATGAACCAGAAGACAGACATGATGAACGGAATTCCAGAGTTCTTCGGCATATGAATCGGCTCAAGCGGTTGCTCTGGCGGATAGATGCCTTTGGCACGACGTTCTTTCTCTTCCCACCACTCATCAATATCATCTCCGCGCGGTGTAACGGCGAAGTTGTATTCAGGAGCTGGTGAAGGAATTGACCACTCCAGCGTACGGCCATCCCATGGATCGGCAGGAGCTTTGAGTGATTTGTATTTGCGAATACCGTCTGCGATTTGCGCAACTTGGAACAGGAATCCGACACCCATCAGGAATGCCCCGATTGTGGATACGAAGTTCAATTCCCACCAGCCAGTATCCCAGCCGTAAGTGCTCAGACGACGTGTCATACCCATCAAGCCGACAGCGTACTGCGGCATGAAGCAGACATAGAAACCAATATTCCAAGTCCAGAATGCCCATTTGCCCAGTTTCTCTTCGAGTTGGAAACCGAACATTTTAGGCCACCAGTAGTACAGACCTGCGAAGTATCCGAAGACAACACCACCGATCAATACTTGGTGGAAGTGGGCAATCAGGAAGTAACTGTTGTGGAACTGGAAGTCAGCAGGAGCAACGGATAACAGAACGCCTGTCATACCCCCGACAATAAAACACGGGATAAAGGCAAGTGTCCACATCATCGGAGTCGCCATGCGTATCCTTCCTCGATACATGGTAAACAGCCAGTTGAATATCTTAACCCCTGTTGGAATAGCAATCAACATCGTAGTTACGGCGAAGAATGCATTCACGTCTGCTCCGGAACCCATCGTGAAGAAGTGATGCGCCCATGTGAAGAAGGACAGGAAGCTGATGATCAACATTGCGAATACCATCGACTTGTAACCAAACAGTTTTTTCCGAGAGAAGGTACTTACAATCTCGGAGAATACACCGAATGCCGGCAAGACGACAATGTATACCTCAGGGTGACCCCACATCCAGATCAAGTTGATATACATCATTGGGTTACCGCCCAAATCAAGTGTGAAGAAATGCGCCCCGGCAAACCTGTCGAGGAATAACAATGCAAGTGTCACGGTCAAGATTGGGAAAGCGAACAAGATGATAATACAAGTGGAGAATACCGACCATGTGAACATCGGCATTTTCATCCATCTCATGCCTGGCGCACGCATTTTAATGATGGTAACCAGGAAGTTGATACCGGTAGCCAGGGAACCGATACCTGATATCTGTATACCCCATATATAGAAGTTCTGTCCTACCCCTGGACTGTGCGACAGCTCCGATAGAGGCGGATAACTCAGCCATCCTGCATCCGGTGAACCACCGATAACGAAGGACAGGTTAAACAGCATTGCGCCCAAGAAGAACAGCCAGAAGCTGAGTGCATTCAGGAATGGGAACGCAACGTCTCTTGCTCCGATCTGTAGTGGTACGATAACGTTAAATAGACCAAACATAAATGGCATCGCCATGAACAGGATCATGATCGTGCCGTGAGTTGTGAAGACCTGATTATAGTGTTCAGGATTTAGAAATTCATTGTTAGGCATAGCCAGCTGAAGGCGCATCATTAGCGCATCCACACCACCACGGAACAACATGATAATGGAAGCGATGATATACATGATACCGATCTTTTTATGATCGACAGTCGTTAACCAGTTACGCCAGAGCCAGCCCCATTTTTTGAAATAAGTTAGCACCGCTACAATAGTAATCATGGTAATTCCGATAGCTACCATCGCACCATAAATGAGCGGATCACCGGTTACGAAAAACTCCGATGCAAACTCTTTAAGTCCCTCTAACATTGGGGGCCTCCTTTCGAATCTTTAGTTAGCACTCTTGTCCTCGTCTTGATTGGACGTATCAGTTGCATTTTGAATGGCTCCAGAAGCTTCGTTTGAAGTTCCATGTTTGCTATGAGCACTTTGACCATCTACAACATACTTGGTTACGATATTTTGGAACAATCCTTCTGGGAAAGCAGAATAATAAGCAACATTGCTTGTTCCTGGTTCAGCCAGTGCACTGTAACCTTCTGTGGTCAATGGCTGAGAATTCTGTTTCACATCAGCTACCCATTTGTCAAAATCTTCGTCCGATGTAGCATTCACATCAAAACGCATTTCTCCAAAATGCTCACCTGTGAAGTTAGCACCGGAACCCCAGTACTTGCCTTCATGATCTGCCTGCAGGTACAAGGTCATTGCCATACCCGACATTGTATAAATTTGTCCTCCAAGTTGCGGAATCCAGAACGAGTTCATTGGTGAATCCGCAGTGAGTTCAAATTTCACGGGCCGATCTGCCGGAATATTCAACGTGTTGACCGTTGCAATCCCTTGCTCAGGATACATAAACAGCCATTTCCAATCCAGTGAAGACACTTGGATGGTAATTGGTGCTTTCTCGTGAGCCAACGGCTTCGAAGGCTCCAGATCATACGTGTAACGAATCGTAACAATGGCAAGTATTCCAATAATAATAATTGGAACGGTCCACCAGATTGCCTCCGCCTTCGTACTATGAGACCAGTTAGGTTCATAAGCAGCTTTGTTATCCGGCTTGTCGCGGTAACGCCATACGATGACAGCAGACAAAATGAGTACTGGCACAATAATGACAGCACACAAAATTGTCGAGATGACAATCAAATCTCTCTGCGAAGCGCCAATTGGTCCCTTCGGATCCAGAACAACGTACTGCCCGCCTGCCAGCATTGGCCAGACAATCAATGCAATTGTAACCAACGTCAGGACAACCGGAATGATAATCCGGGTTAGCGACCTAGGTTTCTTGTTCATTTTGATCCCCTCTCCTTAAATTCGCTCATACTGAAAAATCAGTATACTACTCTCTTCCTACTAAAGATATCAGAAATGAACAACTTTTTTGTTCTTGTTAACAAATTTGTCGATTTTACACCTTAAATGTGTGAATTTTTTCTCACAAATCGCTTGCATGGTTGATATTTGCTTATTGTAATCTTTACACATCAAGTCACAAAATAAAACCCTTTGCAGTCCCGTTGAACAATGTCAACGAATCCGCAAAGGGCTTTATTGACTGGATTCCGGGAACTTATCCAGTCTTATTATGAACGAATTAACGCAGGATTATAATCAATCGGCGCCTTCGTCTTCCCGGCGTGTATGAACAAGGCCAATCGCTTTGGCAATAACGTAAATAAACACACTACCTACAAGGAATCCAATACCGACCATCAAGCCAAGATTACGATCATTAAATTCATTCAGATTGATCAGACACATGATCACTCCCGTAATGAGTGCGACCCATGCCAGAACTGTCATCGTCAAGACGGCGCGCCGCATATTTTTGTCTTTGCGCTCCAATTGGCTAACCATTGCTGTCTTCGATGCCATAGTAAACACTTCCTTTTCCCTTTTTGTAAGTGCTTTCCTTATACCAATATACCACATCAGTATGATTTTTAGTCAACAAATGTTCAAATTTTCTTCGCAATTTGGACACTTTATTTTGATTTCAACCGTTGACAAAACATTTTTCAATTCATTCATACTTCTTATAACCCAAAAAACGTCTCTTCATAACAGGAACTGCACTTGACCTTATGAAACCTTTATGAACTACTCATTTTCAACGGTAAAAATACAAAAAAAGACGGCACAATGGAATACTCCAAAGTTGCCGTCTTTTTTATCTTTAATAAGGGAACCGTATATAATGAGGACCTGCTCTTCCCTTGTAACCTGCCACCCAAACTATTGGGGATTATGTTCGTTCCGTGTCTCCAACCAATTATTCTTGATGACGTTCTGATACCAGTAATAACTCTCCTTCGGTGTTCTCACGAGTGAACGATAGTCCATATGAACAAGACCAAAACGCATGCGGTAGCCTTCTGCCCACTCGAAATTATCCATCAGTGACCATGCCATGTACCCTTTCAGGTTAATGCCGTCATTAATGATGCGATGAATTTGAGCCAAATGCTGTTCATAATAGGCAATCCGGCGATCATCATTAATTTTGCCATTCTCCAGATCATCATTGATGCAGGCACCATTCTCTGTGATATATACATCCACATTTCCGTATTTTTGCAAGTAATGCATAAATTCATACAAACCACGTGATTCCACAGGCCAGCCAATATCGGTTTTGGTGAGGCCCATATCAACTTCTTCCGATTGCAGAGCACCTGCCTCCGGATTGAAGCGATTGATCCCCATCGTGTAATAGTTAATGCCGAGCAGATCGATCGGTTGTGAGATGATCTCCATATCGCCTTCCTGAATTGGCACAGTAGCCCCTGCTTCTGCAAACCAATCCACCATAAACTGCGGATATGAACCTTTGTAGATTGGATCTAGGAACCAATCGGTATTGAGCGCAATCGATCGGTCACAGGCAGCTTGGTCCTCAGGGGATTTGCTGTACGGCTCAGCCCAGCATACGTTCGGAGCAATTCCAATCTGACCTGTTGTTCCCAAGCGACGGAAGGATTGAACGGCTTTACCATGAGCAACCAGCAATCCATGAGCCACATTAATTGACGTTTGCAGGTCTTTGTTTCCTGGCGCATGAATCCCGAGAAGGTTCGACAGGAACGCGATACACCATGGTTCATTAAATGTCAGCCAAAAGTTGATCTTGCCTGAGAATTCTTTGAAAATCACTTCGGCATATTTCACAAAAGCGTCTATCGTTCTTCGGTTGCCCCAACCCCCGTCATCCTCCAGCGTTTGTGGAAGATCCCAGTGATACAGCGTGAGGAACGGTTCGATGCCAGCCTCTAACAATGCATCCACGAAGCGATGGTAGAAGTCCAGTCCTTCCCGATTGATCTCCCCATCTCCGTCAGGAATAATGCGCGGCCACGCAATGGAGAACCGGTACGTATTAATCCCGAGTTTCTTCATCAGTTCGATGTCTTCCTCGTAACGGTGGTAACTGTCACATGCGACATCCCCATTGTCTCCGTTATATACCTTGCCAGGTGTGCGCGCAAACGTATCCCAGATGGATACCCCGCGTCCACCTTCCTGTGCCGCTCCTTCTATTTGATAGGAAGCTGTTGCTGTCCCCCAGCGGAAATCTTGCGGAAATTTAAAAATGGTCATGGTTGGCTCCTCCGTCTCATGATGACACGCGGATCGTCTGTCCTACGGTCATCGTTAAAATAATTACATAATCGCCCTGAGGCGTAAGCTCTGCCTTGGCTTGTTCATGTCCTTCCACGCGTAGCGGATAAGCACTGCGAAGGGTAAGCGACTCACTTCGATCTGCCTTAATAACCGCTGAAGCAAGCTTGTTGTCCGTCCACGTTATGGCTACCGTATAACCACCTCTTGCACGAAGCCCTTCAACTCGACCTTGAGTCCAGAGTTCGGGTAGTGCCGGCAGTAAATGTAACTCGTTCAAGTGGCTCTGCAATAACATCTCCGCGATTCCGGCCGTACCTCCAAAATTACCATCGATCTGGAATGGTGGATGGTCATCAAACAGATTTGGATGTGTGGACCGGGCCAGCAACGTGCGCACAAACTGATGTGCCTGGCTGCTATCCAGCAGTCGTGCATACAGATTGATCAACCATGCACAGCTCCATCCTGTATGCCCGCCACCTTGTGAGATACGACGTTCAAGCGATACCCGTGCTGCTTCTACCAATTCCGGTGTGTGTACTCGATTGATCTGCTCTCCCGGATACAGTCCATACAGATGGGAGACGTGACGATGCCCTGGCTCGGATTCGGCAAAATCCTTAAACCACTCCAGCAATTGTCCTTCGCTTCCAATTCGGAATGGATAGAGTTTGTCCAGAGCCTCCCCCCACTCGCCCGCCAATGACTCATCTAGATTCAATTGCTTCGCGGCCTCAATACAGCGGGTGAACAGTTCACGAATTAACGTCATATCCATCGTTGAAGCCATGGATATACTGCGTGCCTCCCCATTATCTGTGAGAAACTTGTTCTCTGGTGAAGTGGATGGAATCGTGACCAGATAACCGTCAGGTCCTTCCACCAACCAGTCGAGACAGAACAAGGCAGCCTCTTTCATGATGGGATACGCACGTTTCTCAAGAAAACGCTGATCCCCGGTAAATTGGTAATGCTCCCATAGATGCGAGGTCAGCCAAACGCCGCCCATTGGCCAGAATGCCCAGCTCGCGTCTCCGCCTGTAGGTGTGGTGGTTCTCCAGATATCCACGTTATGATGCGCAGTCCATCCACGGGCTCCGTAGAGAATCCGTGCTGTTCTGCGCCCTGTATCACTGAGATCTGTCAGCATATCGAACAGCGGCTCATGACATTCACTGAGATTGCAGACTTCTGCCGGCCAGTAATTCATTTCCGTGTTGATGTTGATTGTGTAGTCACTATGCCATGGCGGCTCTACCTGATGGTTCCAGATTCCCTGCAGATTGGCAGGCTGGCTGCCTGGACGCGAACTAGCCATTAACAGATATCTTCCATATTGAAAATAAAGTGCCTCCAGTCCAGGATCTTGTTGCCCTGCCTGATAAGCCTGCAGCCGCTCATCTGTAGGTAATTCGGCGTTAGCCGATACCCCTAAATCAATAGAGACTCTGTTAAACAGCGCACTATGATCCTGAATATGTCGGTCACGAAGGCCTTCCACGCCATGTGTGATCGCTTTGGAGATCAACTCCTTGCATTCCTCTTCCAATACAGGATGATCCTTCAGAGGTAACACATCGTAACTCTCAAAGGAGGTAGCCGCTGCCAGATAGAAAACAACCTGGTCAGCACCCTGAATATGTAACTTGCCTTCCAGATTGGAGACCTTCACCTGATCGCCAGATGCCGTGAATGCTACACGGACAGCATAAGCCGTTCCCCGATCCTCTTCATAGAGGACGGATTCCGGGTGATCTCTGAAGTAATTGGACTCCACGTGACTTGGGCACCGACTGAACATGGTTAGTGCATCTCCCGAAGTCTCAACGCGATAAGGATGGGGACTGTCTAGCGTAACACTTACACTCACAGCGCCCTTCTGATCAGCAGTTAATGTGCAGACCATCAGATCATCCGAAGCACTGGAATACACTTCACGTACGTAACGAATTCCTTCCCATGAGTACGTCGTGGTTGCAATACCCGATTCCAGATCAAGTTCCCGTTCAAATGCATCATATGAAAGATCATCCAGACCTTCATGGTGCAATAGAAAGTGACCCATTGGCTGATAGGCCTCTACATCACGACCGAGCATTTCACGGTTTAACAAATCCTCAGCTTCACCATATTGTCCGGACAGGATCAACTCACGTGTCTGTTTCAAATACCGCTGGCTGCTGTATTGAATCGTATCCCGTGGAAATCCTGACCATAATGTATCTTCATTGAGCTGAATTCGTTCATCTGCTGCGCCACCGTACACCATGCCTCCAAGACGGCCGTTCCCGATGGGGAGCGCTTCTTCCCAGCGTTTTGCCGGTTGTTGATACCATAGACGATTGATTTTAGTTTGGTTATTGTGTTGGGACATGATTAGCTCCTGTTCCTGAATCAGCTGTATATTCCTTATGTCATAAAACGTTTTCGGTAAGTGCTTACAATAATAAAATTATATGTGATTTCAAAATTTGCGTCAATGCAAATCATCACATCATTACACAAAAAAAAGGCCCCATATAGGGCCCTTTCCTTGTTTAACCATGGATCACAGACAATCCATGTTATTTTACGTCTTTTCCTGTCCACAGAGAGACACGTTCCTTAACCCAAACCGTAAATTGTTTCTCCATTTCAACTGCACCCGCTTTGTCCAAATCAGCCAGTAAAGCATCATAGGTTGCATCAAAGTTTGCTGGTGTAGTCAGAACAGCTTCCGGAATCCGTTTACGGATGATATCCTGTGTTTTCTGGAACGTTACCTCATAGTCTGTACCGGAAGGTACGGACATGTTATACGCTGCGCCCCAATCCTTAACTGGCAGATCTTCTTCAGCCGGATAGAACTCTTTCCAAGTCGTGATACCGTAAGCTTTCAGTGTTTCTTTCTCTGCAGCTGTGTAACCAGCTACAATCTGCTCTGGGAAGTTCGTTGTGTAATAGTTATCCGTTGAATCTTTTACCCCATCACCGTATCTTGCGCTAAATACGTTGTACATCCCAATTCCTGTTTCCTTACTGAAATTGGAGTTGTCATTCGTTTTGCGGTCCTGAACGTCATCTGGAATCACGCGTTTACCATCTTCTACGTTGTAATGTTCACCTTCGATACCCCAGTTTCTCAGAACTTGTCCTTCATCGGAAGCAAGCCAATCCATGAATTTGATGATACGCACTGGATCTTTGGCCGAAGTTGTAATCCCGATGCCATAACCGTCAAATCCGGCTGGTTGGAACGTGTGATCCACAATTTCATCGTTAAGTGATACAGAGAAGTGAGCGTATGTGGCATCATCCTTGCCAGATGATTTAAGTGCGTTCTCCGCTTCTTGATAGTTCCACTCTTGGTCAATCAGACCGAGGACACGACCACTGGCAATTTTGGACTTGTATTGGTCATCCTTTTGAACAAATGCATCTTTGTCCAGTAGGCCTTCATTGTACATTTTATTCAACCAGCGGAAATATTCTCTTTCCTCTGGACGTTTGTAGTGCAATTTTGCTTCATACGTTTCAGGGTCAATGTAATATTCACCATCATCCGGTGCACCTGTTGCCTGGAAAGCTGGATTCGTTACCGTGATCATGATTTTCCAATCATCTGCATTTAATGTTAATGGAATGGTTGGTTGACCATCAATCGTTGGATGTTTTTCATAATAGGCTCTGAGTACATTCTCGTAATCCTCAAGTGTCTTCACTTCAGGGTATCCAAGCTCTTTCAATACTCTTTGTTGAATTTCGAATCCACCTGTAGCGTCAAACGTAACATTATCGACACCCATATTGGTTGGAATGGTATAGATCGCTTGATCTTCGAGACTGTATTTCAAACGGTTCATCTGTTCCCCATAGATTTTTTTCAAATTGGGAGCATGCTCCTCAATCAGATCCGTGAGATCCAGCATCGCGCCTGCATCCACAAGCTTAGATAAGTTACCTTTAGGGTAAATCATATCCGGAAAGTCACCACTGGCAGCCATCAGTGCAATCTTCTGGTTACCACCATCATTTACATCATATTCAGCTTCAATTGTAACGCCTGTTTGCTCCGTGATCTTTTTACCAACAGCATCTTGCATCTTGTTCCAGGTCGGACTAGCATCCGCTCCAAAGAACGTAACTGTAATGGGTTCGGTACCGCTGGACTCCGAAGTCTCTTTGGTTCCCGAATTCCCGCAGCCAGCTGTAACCAACATTGCACTTGCGAGCATCAACATTGCAAACGTCTTGGGTGTATTGCCTTTCATTTTGCCTCTCATTGTCTAGTTCCCCCTATTATTTATGAAGGTTTTATCTGTATAACAGGCTTTATGCCTGAGGATACCACTTTTTTTGAATACGCTTTCGAGTTCATTCATTCCGACGTTTTTAGTGAAGCTGACGTTTCGATTCTGTAAAAAGAAGATTATTCTTCTAACAGACGTAAAACGTTTTCGGAAATGAAATAAACCGCTTACTGAAAGTGCTTACATGATAGATTATACTGCTATCGCCACCTTACGTCAACAACAAAAAAAGCCCTTTTTCAAGGGCTTTTTTGCAATGAAAATCCTTAACTTTAATGCTTTGTTTTCAAGCTTATTTCACATCTTTTCCAGTCCACAGGGAGACACGTTCTTTCACCCAAACCGTGTATTGTTTCTCCATTTCTACTGCACCTGCTTTATCAAGTTCAGCCAGGAGACTGTCATACACGCTGTCAAAGTTCTCAGGTTTGGCAAGGATCGCTTCTGGGATCCGTTTGCGGATGATATCCTGTGTTTTCTGGAATGTTACGTTGTAGTCTGTGTCAGAAGGTACAGGCATATTATACGCTGCGCCCCAATCTTTTAATTTCAATTCGTCTTCGGATGGATAGAAATCTTTCCATGTTGTGATACCGTATGCTTTCAACGTTTCCTTCTCAGCTGGTGTGTAGCTTGCTTGGATCTGCTCTGGGAAGTTCGTTGTATAGTAGTTGTCTGTAGAATCTTTTACACCATCACCGTATCTTGCGCTGAAAATATTGTACAACCCAACTCCTGTTTCTTTCGTGAAATTGGAGTTGTCATTTGTTTTGCGTTCCTGAACCTCGTCAGGAATCACACGTTTGCCATTTTCTACATTGTAGTGTTCACCTTCAATACCCCAGTTTCTCAACACCTGGCCTTCATCGGAAGCGAGCCAATCCATGAATTTGATAATCCGTACCGGATCTTTGGCCGAAGTTGTAATCCCGATGCCATAACCGTCAAATCCTGTTGGCTGGAAGGTGTGATCCACAATGTCCTTGTTCAGGGACACGGAGAAGTGAGCATATGTGGCTTCGTCCTTACCTGCTGCTTTGAGAGCGTTCTCAGCTTCGCCATAGTTCCAGTCTTGGTCGATCAGACCGAGTACACGGCCACTGGCGATTTTGGATTTGTATTGATCATCTTTTTGAACAAAAGTATCTTTGTCGAGCAGGCCTTCATTGTACATTTTGTTCAACCAGCGGAAGTATTCTTTCTCCTCTGGACGTTTGTAGTGAAGCATCGCTTCATACGTTTCAGGATTAATGTAATATTCCCCATCATCCGGTGCACCTGTTGCCTGGAAGGCCGGGTTCGTTACCGTGATCATGATCTTCCAGTCATCTGCATTGAGTGTCAGTGGAATGGTTGGTTGACCATCAATCGTTGGATGCTTTTCATAATACGCTCTAAGAACGTTTTCGTAATCCTCAAGTGTTTTCACTTCTGGGTATCCCAGTTCTTTCAACACTCTTTGCTGAATTTCGAATCCACCACCTGCATCAAAAGCAACGTTATCTACACCCATGTTGGTTGGAATAGCATAGATCGCTTGATCTTCCAGACTGTATTTCAAACGATTCATCTGATCGCCATATATCTTTTTCAGGTTAGGTGCATGTTCCTCAATCAGGTCAGTCAGGTCCAGCATTGCGCCTGCATCCACCAGCTTCGACAGGTTACCTTTAGGAAAGATAATATCAGGGTAATCACCGCTGGCAGCCATCAAAGGTATCTTTTGGTCGCCACCATTGTTCACATCGTATTCTGCTTCAATTGTAACACCTGTTCTTTTGGTAATCTCTTGGCCCACTGCATCTTTCATGTTGTTCCAGCTTGGACTTGCATCTGCACCAAAGAATGTAAAGGTCACTGGAGTGGTTGTATCTCCGGAATCAACCGGCTTTTCTGAAGCGTTAGTTCCTCCTCCACTGCCGCTGCATCCTGCTGTAATTGCAAGTGCACTGGCTAACAGAAGCATTGCGAATGTTTTTGGTGTTTTGCCCTTCATGTGTAATCCCCCTTATGGATATTAATGAAGCTGTATATTTGTATAACAGGCTGACCTGCACATACCGTGACCAGATGAAACAAATGTAATTTTCTTGTTTTTATAACATTAGAAGCGTTTTCTTTAAAACGGTGAATGGATCTTCACACACCTTAATTTACTCGTCACCCTCTGGAATTCCCCTTGAATAAATGAGAATGATGTATGTTGTTTTTCTCTGATGTACGAGACAATGTAAGTGCTTTCATAATTGAATAATAATCGCTCCTATATCCCTTGTCAATAGTGAATTTATAAAATTGAAAACGTTTTTTAGAAAACGTTTTAGGTATAAAAAAGAACCCGGTTATCCGGGTTCTTTCTCGGTTTGAATCCATTTAATCGATAGCTTATTTAGTCTCTTCACCGCTCCACAATTGAACACGGTTTTGAACGAGTTCTGTGTATTGTTTCTCCATATCCTCTGCTCCTGCATTGTTCACTTCATCAATCATGCCATCATAGATGGCATCGAACTGCTCAGGAGTACTCAGGATGGCTTCCGGGATGCGTTTCCGAATGATATCCTGTGTTTTCTTGAAGATGACGTTGTAGTTGGAGTCACCTGGTGTTGGCAGATTGTATGCTGCTCCCCATGGTTTGATCGGGAACTCGTCTTCACTCGGGAACAGATCTTTCCACGTCGTAGCACCGTAAGCTTTGAGTGTTTCTTTCTCTGCATCGGAATATGCTGCCACGATCTGTTCAGGGAAATTCGTAGTGTAGTAGTTATCCGTTGAATCCTTCACACCGTCTCCATAGTGACCAGACATATTGGTGTACAGTCCAATACCCGTTTCTTTCTGGAATACGGCTGCATTATTGGTTTTCTGATCCAGAATGTCGGCAGGAATGACACGTTTGCCGTCCTTCACTTCGTACTGTTTGCCCTCAATTCCCCAGTTCATCAGCACTTGCCCTTCTTCAGAAGCCAGGTAATCGAAGAATTTGATCGTACGAACCGGATCAGGATTCGATGTGGTAATCCCTACACCCCAACCGGATACAAAACCTGGATCTTGGTAAGCATGATCCTTGATATCCTCGGACAGGGTTACCGGGAAGTGTGAATACGTTGCTTCATCCTTGCCCGCAGATTTCAGTGCATTTTCTGCATCGGAATAACCCCAATCCTGGTCAATGACACCCAGAACACGTCCACTTGCAATTTTGGATTTGTATTGGTCTGTTTTTTGGATGAAGCTGTCCTGATCCAGCAATCCAGTGTTATACATATGGTTCAACCAGCGGAAGTACTCTTTTTCCTCTGGACGTTTGTAATGCAGACTTGCTTCATACGTCTCTGGATCGATATAGTATTCACCGTCATCCGGAGCACCTGTTGCCTGGAAGGCAGGGTTCGTTACGGTAATCATGATTCTCCAATCATCCGCGTCCAATGTTAACGGGATTGTTGGCTGACCATCAATTGTTGGGTGTTTCTCTTTGTACGCCTTCAATACATTCTCGTAATCCTCAAGTGTACGCACTTCCGGGTATCCGAGTTCTTTCAGTACACGGTGTTGAATACCAAATCCACCACCTGCATCAAAGTACTTCTGGTCTACCGCATAATACGTCGGCAGCACATAAATAGCCTGATCTTCATTACTGTATTTCAACCGGTCCATGTAATTACCATACAGCTTCTTCAGATTGGGAGCATATTGGTCGATCAGATCTGTCAGATCGAGCATTGCTCCGGCATCCACCAGTTTGCTGAGTTCTCCTTTGGGGGAGACAATATCCGGATAGTCTCCGCTCGCCGCCATTAAGGATATTTTATCTTGACCACCACTAACGGCAAATTCACCGTTAAGGGTTATCCCTGTTTTTTCCGTAAGGACTTTACCTACTTCATCCTTCATGCCATTCCAGTTCGGACTGGGGTCAACGCTGAAGAAATCAAAAGTAAGTGGAGTTGTCTCTGCGCTTGTATCCTTGAACGACGTATCACTGCCGCTTCCTCCACCGCAACCTGCGAGTAAAGACATTGCAAGCACTGGTGCCAGTGCAATCTTCATTTTGGAACTTGCCATAATGGTAATCCTCCCTGTTTCATATGTCTGTTTGTCCGGGACTTTTTTGTCCCTGTCTATAGCTTCATGAATACCACACCGCAGCCCTATACGGTGAAGCGCAGACCAAATGGCTGCGCTTCGGGTATCCTGATGCTTCATTTGTTTGTAGATGTACGGCCGCTCTATGTGGCAGCCTGTACCCAATTGTTTAACCTTTTACTGCGCCCAGTGTCATACCGCCAACAAAGTACTTCTGAAGGAATGGATATACAATGAGGATTGGAACCGTTACAACGATCGTAATCGCCATTTTGATCGATTCCGGTGAAATCTGTGTCATTTGCTGTGCCATATCATTGGCATTTCGTCCAGCACCTGAGCCTTGCTGCGTACTTTGCAATACTTTCATCAGCTCATATTGGAGCGTGGTCAGATGTGCCTTTGAACCATTATACAGGTACGTATCGAACCACGCATTCCATTGACCTACAGCCAGGAACAATGCGATGGTAGCAAGCACTGGTTTACACAGTGGCAAGATGATTCTGTAATAGATTGTAAAGTCATTCGCTCCGTCCAGCTTCGCGGATTCCTGCAATGAGTATGGCAGGCCATCAATGAAGGAACGGATGATGAAGACGTTAAATGCACTGATCATGCCAGGCAATACATATACCCAAAATGTACCGATCAGGTCCAAGTCACGCATCAGGATGTATACCGGAATCAGACCACCGGAGAAATACATCGTGAGTGCGAGTGTTGTGGATACAAATTTTCTAAGTCCAAAGTCAGGTCTGCTCAGTGTAAAGGCGATCATGGATGAACTGATCAATCCGAGCACGGTACCTACAAGTGTACGCAGAATGGAGATCTGCAAACCTTGTAGCAATCCATCATATTGGAAAATCGTTTTGTAATTCTGTAATGTGAATTCGCGAGGCCACAAGTAAATTCCGCCACGTACTGTATCTGTCGAGTTATTGAGTGAGATGGCTAGTACGTTAAGGAATGGATAAAGTGTTACAACCAGCACCATGGTCATCGCGAGGATGTTGAATATATCGAACAGTTTATCGCCCCGAGTAGCATTGAATGCTTTGTTCGCCATAATGTCGTCCCCTCCCTACATGATGCTTTCTTTTGTGAATTTTTTGAACAAGCCGTTCGCAGTAAACAGAAGGATGATACTGACAACGGAGTTGAATATACCTATGGCTGTACCATATGAGAATCGTCCCATATTCAAACCATAATTGAGCGCGTATAGATCAAGTACTTCCGAGTAGTCTGTGACCAGACTGTTTTGTAGCAAAAATTGCTTCTCGAAACCGATACTGATCAGATGTCCAATTGACATGATGAAAAGTACGGAAATCGTGGTCCGTATGCCAGGCAGCGTGATGTGCCACATCTGTCTCCAGCGGTTGGCTCCATCTACACGGGAAGCTTCATACAGCTCATTGTCGATACCTGTAATCGCCGCCAGATAGATGATGGCATTCCAACCGGTTTCCTTCCACATATCTGAAGCGGTTACAATGTACCAGAACAAGTTCCCCTTGGCCATGAATTGGATCGGCTGATCGATAATGTTCAGTCCTACCAATAGATCATTGATAATCCCGCCATCGGTGGAGAGCATCTTGGTGATAATACCTGCCACAACGACCCAGGATACAAAGTGAGGCAGATATGATACCGTTTGCACGGCACGTTTGAAGAACATGCCTCTCATTTCATTCAAGAGAATAGCGAAGAATATCGGTACGATAAAACCGACAACCAGTCCCATCAAACTCATTGCAAGTGTATTTCGAAGTACCAGATAGAAACGATCATCACTGAACAGCTCTACAAAGTGTTTAAAACCAACCCACTCTTGATCACCAAACGATCTGGCAGGTTTATAATTTTGGAAAGCCATCGTCCATCCCCATAGTGGCAGATAGTTAAAAACGAAAACCCAAGCTACGAATGGCAATGACATGAGATAGAGATATTTCTGCTGTTTCATTCTGTCCCAAATTCCGTTCCGCCGATTCTTTAAAGGCGGTTTGGGGTCACTGCTTCTGTTCGCGGAAGCGGATTTTTTTGTTAGCGTTTCCATCTCCGTTCCCCCTCCTCTGTTTTATAAAATAATCATACCCGATAGAGCGTTTTCAAAATACCATCTGGATTTTAGAGAAAATCATATAAAAATTAGATATAGACATATATAATCAGACATTAATTCGTTAAAATCAGTGATATATTCTACTTTTAAATGAAACAAAAGTTATATTAAGGTAATATATTATCTAAATTGGTAAATTTCGAAAACGTTTTATAGAAATCGTTTACTTCAAACTGATTGCATACAAAAAGGACCCTTTCGGGTCCCTATAATTACAATGTGAATTGAATCGTTTGCAGTTTAACGATGCCGAGTAATTGCGCTACGGATATGGAGGTTGCTGGACGGAATTGATCTCCATGCAGATACGCAAGTATCTCCTGAAATAAAAAGGCGACTTCTGGACGCTTCATTAAAGCCAGGTTGGCAAACGGAAGTGAGGATATCAAAATCTTACCCTTCCCTACTTTTGCCTCAAAGGCATAAGCGAGTCGTTTGGCCCGATGGAAATGGTCCACCACTTCGATCAGCGGCTCCACCCCGGGCAACGTATCCAAACCTATCGCTGGTGTACCGTTCACCAAGTGATACCAATGCCAGTCCGAAGCCCCATCATGCGGGAAGGACCCTAGTAGTGCTAGCTGTTCTCTCAAATACATGCCCATCGTTGCACCAGGCTGTGTAGCAAACATCAGGTAATTCCAGAATACAGGCAGATACTTGGTCTTCACTGAATCATATAACCCTTCTGCGGTTGACTGTAGCCAAACACTCCCCCCGTTGACCACATAATCAACGACATTGGGTGTTAACGACTGAACGATCACCAAGTCAATCTCCCGATTTTTCAACAACTGAAATCCATCGATGCGATCTACGCCATCATGTTGTGCTTCCCCGAGAAGTGGCTGCAGCTCTGCCACGGTATTCCAGAACCGATTCGAACCCGGATGAGACTGATAAAAAGGAAACGACCAGCCATGCCATACATTCGCTACAGTTCTTTCCAAATCGCCTGATATCAACTCCGCCTCAATCCGAAAAGCCGCTGCTGCTTCCCGAGGTGCTGTAGCGACGATGCTTCCCAGTGACATGACGGACCCACATTGGATATCTCCGGTCTTCCATTCTCCTTCAGTGAGTATCACATCATCGCTTATTAACCTCCACTGAATGAGCGCGTCCTCAAGCGGCTCCTTACCGTAGTGAGAGATGCGTACATCGACATGAATGGATTCTCCGGCGTAAAATGTACGCTCCTTGCAGCTTAATAACAGCACCACATCTGCGTTGAAACGCATGAATTCTTCTGGTGTTGTAATGCCTTTGTCATCCCAAAATACATCAAGAATGCCCGTCGTAGCATGTCCCTGCCCTGGAAAATCGCGAATGTCCAGAAGCTGTACCCCCGCAGCGTCCGGTGTTCGCCGAATTCGCTCCATGGCTTCTTTTAAGGAACGTACCAGATGGGTACCACTGACCTGTTGAAAATGCTCGAGGTCCTCCATCATTCCTTTGTTAGTTAACGATTCTTCGATCGGTCGTAACCAGCTAGGACGCAATACGCCAGTATACTTGGCTCGCTCTTGGGGCCGCACATACATGGTGTACTGTGCATGTTCGTGCCCAATGACGGGATGCTCCGCAAGCCGGGTGACTGCATGATAGTCCAGCGTGGTATCCGGCACAGCTGAGTATGCGGATTCCAGGGGGGGATGCCAGTTCAACGACTGGATATAATAATCACCTTCCCGCCCTTGCGCCGGAAGTTGTCCAAAACCTGTATTGTCCGTATATAACCGGGTTGGGTCGATATCCCTTGCCCTCGATACCCATGCATTGAGTTCAGGGTGACCATTCGGGCCAATGAGTTCATTCCCCATGGAGAACATGACGAATGAAGGATGTCTATGCAGCGACTGAAGCAACCCGTCCAGTTCTTGTGTCAGATAGGACAATACTTCAGCTGGCGCAGACTGATCCGATTGCTCAAAGAAACGAGACCAATGGGGAAGTTCTGCCTGTACCAGCATGCCGACTTCATCAGCCGCCTCCCAGAAAGGCTCCGGCGCGCTCCACCCATGCAGTCGGACATGATTGAAACCATACGATCTGGCGATTCGAAACTGCTGAAGATAATGCTCCTTGTCCCAGACGGGATAACCCGTCAGTGGGAAGATACAGCAATCGACGTACCCACGCAGATATACTGGTGTCCCATTCAATTCAAGCTGCTTCCCGTTTGTTGCAAAGGAGCGTACACCAAATGATTGCTCCAGTCGATCCAGTTCCTGTTCACCTTCATGGAGACGGATCACTGCCTTGTATAATTCAGGGGATTCATCCGACCATTTTGCGATAGACTTTTCTGTTCCAAGTTCCAATTGCCACTGTTCTATTACAGCGTTGATTTCAGTTAAACCTGCTGAGCTTATATCCACATGTGATGGATCACTCAGATTCACATTACAACTATATCGATTAAGCCATGTGCCGTCCGGATGCTGGATATCCACATGTAATTGCATTGATCTAGCCGATTCATTTGCGGGAGCGCTTACAGTACAATCAACCAGAATGGTTCCGTTCTCAGCATCTGGTTGAATACGTAACGTCTGTAATCGGCAGGGAGGCATACTGTCCAGATAAACACCACCTGTGATTCCCCCCCAGGCTGTGGCCGTATGCAATGAATGAATATGGCTACCCGCCAGCGGAAGTTTCATCGTATTATCCACGCGGATCTCCACACGATTCACTTCTCCCTGCTTCACCAGAGAAGTGACATCCCACTTCTGTTGATTCACCAGACTATCCTGCTGCCCGGCATACTGTCCATTGATCCAGAGATGCGTTGTCCATCGGACACCTTCCAATCTGAATACATAGTGGCATCCGGGATCCTCTGATGGAACATGGACATCCTGAGCATACCAGGCTGAGCCTTCATACTCGCGTACCTTTGTCCAGGTATCGAGCCTTTCGTATTCAGGCTCATCTCCGTATCCTTGCTCTTCCCATGAACCGGGAATCTGAATGGTCTCCCATGATGTGTTTTCACACTGTGATGGCGGTAATATCTCTTGTTCAACGAGTTTATCGGACTCCAGATCCAAACAAAACTGCCATGTTCCATTTAAGTTCAATGGTTGACGTACAGCGCCTATATCAGATACATTCATATCGTATAGCCATCCCTTCAACTGGATTCTTGTAAATCCAGTCTAAAATGTGAAACATTCCGTGACCATTGCTTATCATGGGAAGTGCATGGACAATATGATGAATCTGGGAATTTCTCAGCAATACCGAAAACGTTTTACACAATAGGCAAGGGCTAGGCCCCGCACTCCATACTTATTCCTCGTTTATATCCGTAGCCGTTCCTTTAATTGATGATTGGTTTCTGGCCTGTTTGTACGCGGAAGGGGATTCACCTACATACTTCTTGAACTTACCGTGGAAATAGTCCACGTTCGCATATCCCACTCTGGCCGCAACCTGATGGACCTTGAGTCCTTCATCCAGCAATTCCTTGGCCTTTTCCATACGGACCTTGTCCAGAAATACATTAAAGTACTCTCCTGTATGGTTCTTGAACAACTTGCCAAGATAACTACTGTTATAGTTGAATACTTCAGCAAGTACCTCCAGCTTGAGATTTTCGCCAGGGTTACGCTGGATAAATTCAATCATCTGTTTTAATACAGTATCCTTACTTCCTCCACCCATACGTTGAATAAGTCGATTCAAATGTTCCGCTGCCATGACTTTGAGGTCAGACATCGTAAATTGATGATAGACTTCATTAATCAGAACCGAATGTTCCTGCATAATGGAGTGCATATGTTGATTCGTCGCTGCAAGCTTGTTGAACGCCAGGGAAAATACCTGTGAGAACGCCGTCTTGATCGCTTGCTCTGTTCGGTGATATGGAACCAGGCGCTCTTCCATCTCACCCAGTACTCGCATAACGGACTCACTACTTCGGATGTCTAACGCATAATACAGCTTGTCCGCAAGTTCGTCCTCAACTGGCTCATGGGCTCCGTCCACAGCTTCAATTTCTGGCTTAACAACGCTTTCGCTGCCTTCATTCCACAAAATGATGCGTTGCTCCGTGAACAAGAAGCGTTCCCCGAGTAAACGATTCGCCTGTGTGTATGACCGCGCAATTTCAGAAGTGGAATGTACAGGTTCTCCCGCAGCACCGTACATGTGAACCTCCCATTCTCCCAACAGTCCTTCCAGCTCATCATACAGATTTCTTGCAGAAGACTCGGATGTGATTGTTTCCTTACTTAACAGCCCCAGACCTGAATGGAACGAGAATACAATGCCTCGGTCTTTATGGTCAAATGCTTCAATCAGTTTGCGTTTCATAACACTTCCCCGTTGCAGGTCGGGGGCTACATGCAGCTCCAGCAGCACAATCTGATAGTGAGGCCAGTGCAGTCCCAAGCTATCTTCTTCCATGCTACCCGCACCCTCCAGACTGTCAAAGAGCAAAGCCTCGATCTGATGCTCCCGATAGACGGTATCTTCACCAGCATGACGTGCAATTGTCTCCCGTTCACGGGTCAGGATTGTAGCAATACGCTCCAGTTCACCAATAATCTCTTCTTCATCCACCGGTTTGAGCAGATAACCATCCACACCAAAACTGATGGCTTTTTTGGCATAATCAAAATCCGCGTAACCACTTAATATCAAAAAGTGCGAATCCGGATGATTCCGGCGGACTTCTTCAATCACATCCAGCCCGGTCATACCGGGCATACGAATGTCAATAATCGTCAGATCAGGCTCCAATTCCTCAAACCGGGAGATGGCCTCACGCCCGCTGGCAGCTGTAGCGATGACCTGGAATCCGTATTTTTCCCACTCGATAATGGTTGTCAGTCCCTCACGTATGCTCGGTTCGTCATCCACCAAAAATACTTTATACATGTTGGTCCCCTCCTGCTGGCAAAGTGAAAGAAACCTCTGTTCCTTCCCCATATACACTCTTAATCTGTAATCCATACGGCTCGCCGTACGTCAATGTTAAGCGTTGATGTACATTACGCATGCCGATCCGACTCTTCTCCTGTTCCTCCGGTCCACAGATAAACTGCATCACCTCAGCCAGTCGTTCTGGCGTTATGCCTGCACCATTGTCATCCACACGGATCTGTACAATGTTCTCAACTAAACGAATACTTATATGAACACGGACTGTCCCCTCTTTGTTCTCCAGACCATGGACAATCGCATTCTCAACCAAAGGTTGAATAATCAAAGGCGGAATGTACATCTTCTCCACCTCGGGATCGATATGAATCTGGAATGCGAGGCGATCGCCGTACCGGAATTTCTGAATTTCCAAATAGGAACGTACCATTTCTAGTTCAGCCCGGAAGGTTGTTTTTCCACTGCCAATCTCCAGACTCTTGCGCATTAGCTTGCCCAACAGCCTGACGATGTTGGCAATCTCTGCTTCCCCTTTGATATGGGCTTTCATGCGAATGGACTCCAATGCATTAAACAAGAAATGGGGATTGATCTGGCTCGCCATCATTTTCAGTTTAATCTCTTTTTGTGCGATTTCCAATTGATTGTTCTGTTCGGTCGCTTCTACCACCTGCGTCATGAGTTCATTGATACTTTTCACCATATAGTTGAACTGTCTTGATAGTTGCCCAATCTCATCATTTCCATCAATCCGTGAAGTCACGTTCAGGTCTCCTAATGCAAGCTTGTTGAGGTGTTTACTCAGCCGGAGCAATCGGTTCGAAGTGAGGAACGAGATGATATATACGAATAGTAGGGCGATCACCAGCACCAGTATAATAAAAATCATGCCAATCAAGCTGACGGTGTTGGCGTCTTTGACGATATTTTTGGTGGCAAAAACCGAAATCACCTTCAGGCTATTCATGCTCGATCCAGGGCCCAGCTCATCAATAACAATATTAGATGGTTCCCCCCGGAAATCACCCTCTATGGTGCCTTTCGCCTGATTCTGCAGATCAACGCCAAAATCAAGCTCATCCAGCGTTTTACCCACCAGCTCGGTATTCTTGGCTGCAACCACATACCCCTGCTCGTCCGTAATCATCGTCTCGAACTGTTCCTGACGTAGCAATCCGTTCAGCTCATCCTGATTGATCACAATCATCAACACGCCCTCTGTCCGATACTCGGCAAAAGGTACTTTGCGCACCAGGCTGAGCTTGTGTACAGGATTATCTTCCTTGTCTGGGATGTAGAACCACCCGATGCTGGTTGTTTTCAATGCCTGTTGGTACCAGTAACTCTCTTCCGTCTGCTTGTCTACCGGAATGAATTCGAGGTTGTTGATCAATGTTGGGTTAGTTGAGTAAAAGCGAATGCCGGCTATCTCACGGTACAAACGCCTGTATTCCTGAAAGTCTTTGTATGCAAGATACGCTGAGGTTAACTCCACAACGCTCTTGTACCGCTTATTCACGATCTCCTTGAGATCCGCATTAAACATTAAAAGATTGGATATATCGGTTGGTACACGCAGCATGGTTGCTGTCTGGCTCTTGATCTTGTCCACATTGATGATCGTCTGTCCTATCGCATTGTCCAGGGCTTGCTGGCGAAAATAACTGGTCACAGCAAGACCAACAATCAGGACCGGAATCATGACAACCAGTACATAGGAAATGAGCAATTTATGCTTTAATTTGAGATTATTGGTGGTTCGTATCAGCCTTTTCAACATGTCTGCACCTTCCGTCATCTGTATAAGCGCTTACATATAAACAGCAGGATCAGGATGCCCTGTCCTCAGAATTAATCATACCACATAACCGCCAGAATTCGGATTGTCATTGCAATGGGTAATATATTGCCAGGCCTACAAGCCAGCCTACCTCTAGTAGAAGAGGCCGCCATTAACATGGCGACCAGGCTTACGGAATTATTTTCTACTGACAGAAGTTTAGCGACTCCTAGTTGGACGGAATCTATATCCTTTGGCTCATGGGCATCTGGAACCTTGTTCAACATCCAGCCTGACTTTACTTACGAACTGTTGATGGGTTAGAAAAGCCAAAAAGGCACTCCCACGATTGGAAGTGCCTTCTCCGTATAAGATTTACTCATATGTGTTAAGGACGAGGTGTACTTACCCCATTGAGGATCAGTTTAGGATGAATATCAGCGTTCAGCGAAGCAGAAACTGCACAATATTTTTCCTCAGCCATCTGGATGGCTTTCCAGATACGATAATCCGGGATATCCCCATCGACTTTGAAGATCAGATCAATGGATGTGAAGCCTTTGGGCATCTCTTCACTTCGTGTGCCTTGCGCTTCAATCTCAATCGATTCAATTTTGTCCAAAAATGCGTCCAGAATCATCGTAATATCGATTCCCATACAGCCACCGAGACCCGCCAGTAACAATTCCATCGGGGTAGCTCCCTTGCTGTCACCACCATAAGCAGCAGTGGCATCCATGCCAACGGCGTAGCCAGAGGGTCCTTCGGAAGTAAACGCACGTTTGCCTTTCCATACGGTTGTTACATTCATGATGTTATCCTTCT
Source organism: Paenibacillus sp. FSL R5-0701 (assembly GCF_037973995.1). NCBI lineage: Bacteria > Bacillati > Bacillota > Bacilli > Caryophanales > Paenibacillaceae > Paenibacillus > Paenibacillus sp. FSL R5-0701. The sequence continues at coordinate 6,019,850 of NZ_CP150230.1, forward strand.
TTCTTAAAATTCAGTAATCTGTTGCAAGAAACGGCGAGTGCGTTCTTGCTTCGGCTGTTCAAAGAACGCCTGTGGACTTGCTTCTTCCACAATCGATCCATCCGCCATAAAGACGATTTTGTTCGCCACATTACGGGCAAACTTCAATTCATGCGTCACAACCAGCATCGTCATACCTTCCTCTGCCAGCTCCTTCATGACGGAAAGCACTTCTCCGACCAATTCAGGATCAAGAGCTGAAGTGGGCTCATCAAACAACATCACTTCCGGCTCCATGGCAAGTGCACGTGCAATGGCAACCCGCTGCTGTTGTCCACCGGACAATCGGGATGGATACGCATCCTGCTTGTCCGACAAGCCGACCCGATCCAGCAGAATTCGGCCGCGTTCAGCTGCTTCGTCCCGTTTGATTTTTTTCACCGTAACGAGACCTTCCATCACATTACCCAGCACTGACTTGTGCGGATACAGATTGAATTGCTGGAATACCATGCCGGTCTGGCGACGAATCTCCAGTACCCGGGCACGCTGGACTCGCAGCGGATCTGCGCTGTTGACCACAATGCCGTTGACTTCGATCTGTCCTCCGGACAGCTCCTCCAGCCCATTCAGACAGCGCAGTAAGGTACTTTTGCCTGAACCACTTGGGCCGAGCAATACAACAATATCTTTGGCATCGACATGAAGATCGATGTTCGTAAGTACTTCATTTTGCTGAAAACGTTTGGTAAGTCCAGTTGTTGTAATCATCGGTTCTCTCCTCCCCTCAGTAAGCCCGGGCCAACCGGCGCTCCACTTGTTCCAGAATGGCCGAGAAGCCGATACTCATGATCCAGTAGATCACACCGATGGCCAGATAAAACGGCATGTTCAATGCATATTGTGATACCAGCAGTTGTGCTGACCGTAATAACTCGGTGACACCAATCGCCGCCACAAGTGATGTTTCCTTCAACATGCCAATGAAGGTGTTACCCATCGGCGGGATGGCAATGCGCACAGCCTGCGGGAAGATAATCCGTCTCATCGCTTGAGCCGGGGTCATTCCCGTTGCATATGCAGCTTCGGTCTGTCCTTTTGGTACAGCCTGAATGGCTCCACGGAACGTCTCCGACAGAAACGCTCCTGCATTCAGACTGAGTCCCAGACATGCAGCCGTGAGTGATCCCAAGGTCACTCCATAATCGACCAATCCGTAATAAATGACGAATAATTGCACCAGCAGCGGGGTTCCCCGCATGATGGATACATAAAACCTTGCGATCAACCTAAGCCACATCGGTCCCTTCAGACGAGCAATGGCAACGAGCACTCCAATGATGAACGCAAAAAACATGGAGATCACAGTTACATACAGCGTATAGTAAGCCCCCTTCAGAAAAAAGGGGATATTCTCAAATACCAGTTCCATGGGTCAAATCTTCCCTTCGCCTTGCAGGTTCGTTATTGCGCAGGCTCTTCACCAAACCATTTTTTGAAAATGGTATTGTACGTGCCATCATCTTTCATGCCTTTGAGAGCATCATTCAGTGCTGCTACGAGTTCCGGATTGTCTTTACGAACAGCAATACCTGCCTGGTCACTCTTAATCGGTTCACCTACAGCTTTAATATTCAACCCGTTGGCATCCACAATCGGTTTCAGTGCATACATATTGTTAATTGTTGCGTCAATCCGACCAGCATTCAGATCTTTGAGTGAAGAGATGACATCGTCATAGGTTTTAATCGTGAAGTCTCCCACTTTTGGCAATACTTCATTGCGCAGATATGATTCATCATTTGTACCCAAACCTACGCCAATCGTTTTTCCTTTGAAGTCTTCCAGCTTGGTAATATCGTTATTATCTTCTTTTACAATAATTTTAACTTGGTTCGTAATATACGGATCACTGAAATCCAGTACTTTCTTACGATCATCGGTAATCGTCATCTGGCTGATAATGGCATCCAGCTTTTTGGCTTGCAGACTTGGTGTCAGACCGGAGAACTCCTGAGATACAAATTCAACTTCAACCCCAAGACGCTTCGCAACTTCACGTGCAATATCAGCATCGTAGCCGTCCATTTCTTTCTTATCGTTCAGGAAGTTGTACGGTGCGTATGTGCCCATCATGCCCACTTTGATAACGCCAGCCGACTTGATCTGCTCCAATTCATTACTTGCCTGTGCACCATTTGTGCTTCCATTGTCTGTTGCCTTACTTCCACAAGCACTAAGTACCAGCACGGTCATCAGCAGAATTGCTGTCAAAGACCAGCCTTTACGAGTTTTCGATCCATATGTTTTGTTCATTACGTTAACTTCCTCTCAGTCGTGTATTAATCTGGATGTGCATTGGGTTAATTTATTGTGACTAAACCGCAGTTGTACCCATTATTCCCTGCTATTTGTTTAATCATGTGAATCTTACGAGCCTAATAGTCCGTAAAACTCAAAGCTTGCTGCCTCAGCTGCCAGCGATGAAGCTGTCATGGCTGAGAACTTGCTGTGCAACTCATCGGAACCGAACAACCAGCGTGTTATCATGCCTTCAATCATGCTTACCAATAGCGCTGCTCGAAGCGGTACATCCATGCCCTTAGGCAACATGCCGAGCTCGATGGCACGTTCCATATTGTGACGAAACGCAGTTTCCACAGCATTACGTGTCTCCTCGACCAGGCGTTGTACGGATTCTTCCGTCACGATGCCTTTGAGCAACAGTTCCATAAAATAGCGATTCTGCGCGGCAAACAAAAACAAGTCAGTGAACAGCCTTTCCGATGCTTTCACCATATCTTCTACCGATCCTGCATCCTTGCGGTACCCTTGTCCGATCGCCTCAAGCAACTCCTCCTTGCCCGTTAAGACAATCTCCGAAGCAATGGCTTCTTTACTCTTGAAGTGCCAGTAGAACGTCCCTTGCGCCACACCAGCCTCGCGGACGATATCGGAAATTTTCGTCTGATGGTAGCCTTGGGTTGCAAAACGCTCCATCGCTATGCGTATTATTTGGTCCCGCCGTTCTTCACCGGGTTCCAAACCGTTGATTTTGGTCATTCATGTAACCCTCCCGATTGATCAGTCAGTCAGTTAATTTATATCCTATGGGATAACTAGGTTTTTGTCAATATAGTTTTAAACAAATGGTTACAAGTATAAGTTGAAGTTGAGTGCATTTGTGATCATAATAGGTGATAGCCTTGTTCAAATGAACAGGCATGGTCAAGCAGGACAGCCTATGCTGTCACCTGCATTTCAAGGAGGAAGAGAATTGGATATTATATCATCCATTATTATGGGCATCATCGAAGGTTTGACAGAATTTTTGCCCGTATCCTCCACTGGACACATGATCCTGACTGCCCATTTGCTCGGTTTATCAGAGGACAACGAGTCAGTCAAAACGTTTGAGGTGGTTGTTCAACTCGGAGCTGTACTTGCTGTTGTAGTACTGTACTGGAACAAATTCATTGATATGTTCCGCTTCACTGGAGGGAGCAGACCTTACTCCCGCCGCCTCAATCTGGGACATATCTTCCTGGCGATGGTTCCTGCCGTAGTCATCGGACTTGTATTCCGCGACTGGATCAAAGCACATTTGTTTGGTCCGGAAACAGTGCTGTACAGCCTCGTTATAGGTGGTATATTGATGATCGTGGCCGAACGCTGGAGCCGTAAGAGTGAACGAATTACAACCCATGATGTTGACGATATCTCTTACAAACAGGCATTCACGGTGGGTATATTTCAGATCTTGGCATTGTGGCCAGGCTTCTCCCGTTCCGGGTCAACGATCTCAGGCGGTCTCATTGCAGGGGTAAGCCGTGTAGCCGCTGCGGAGTTCACATTCCTCGTGTCTGTACCAATTATGATTGGTGCTACGGGATATGACCTTTACAAAAGTATCGATCACCTGAACAGCAGTGATTTCCCAATCTTTGCGATTGGATTCATCGCTGCTTTCATCGTCGCCATGCTTGCGATCAAGACGTTCCTGTCCATTTTGAAAAAATTGAGCCTGACCGTCTTTGCTGTATATCGCTTTGTCTTGGCAGCCGTGTTCTTTATTATTTTGATGTAAGCATTACAACTCAAGTAAATAGAACGGCAAAATCAATGGCGGCCTCACTTTCCCTTGGGAAGTGAGGCCGCCATATTTTATATTCTGAGCTACGTTTCTGTTGCTTCACGATTCTGTAACGGCTTCAGAGACAGGAATATCTGTAATTAGAAGAAGTTTGACCCTTCATTACTTCCTTCTCTGCCGGATTGGATCATGGGTGATGCCGACTAGGTTTACTATGTATTATGGACATCCATATTTATGTTCACTTCTGAAATGCAGGCTGGCTAGTACCACTCTTTTACTTGAATGTTCCGGTGTTTCTTTCGACTCTTTAATCTCTCACGCAGATTATATCTATTCTCCTTTTGTTCCTGCAGCAGTTGTTTTACTCCAATCATCAACAATCGATATCTCCGGTCGTCATTGTGACTTAATTGGTGCATTTCCTCAAAAATTTCATTCTTCATATGGGTCTTGTTCACTCCAAATATTCAGTTTGTTCTCACAGTATACATGGGAGCACTGAACAAATTCTAAACAAGCGTTGTTTCTCCACTTCGAATGCAGATTTGAATACACATCATGCGTGCTGGAATGAAGCAGAAAAACCCTTCCTGTCGCGTGACAAGAAGAGGTTTCCTTAGCTAAGTTAATTAAACAAACTGCTGAGCCTTCGTTCGCTTAAACTTTGGATTCAAGCGTCTCCAGATACTCGGAGATTTGAGCAGGTGTTTTAGCCCATTTGCTATGCAGATGTGCGATTTTCTTGCCGTTCTGGAAGACGAGCAGGCTTGGAATCCCGCGTACACCATTCTCTTCGGCAAAAGGCTGGAACTTCTCTGCATCCAGGGCATAGAAGGTTTTGTCCGTATGTTGGTCGATAACATCCCCGATAAAACGATCCAGGTTTTTGCAATCCGGACACCAGGTTGTATCAAATTTAATGACGGTAAAACCATCAGAGTTGATTGTATCCAAATACTGCTGTTCACTTTGAATTCTTTCCATATGTCTTCTCTCCCTTTTATGTTCCTTTTTTGGCTGATCTTCATTGTACCTTGTATAGTTACAATTGAAAATAGGCTGTACCGAGTTAACGATGCTGCTTGTACAGATTAGCGGGACTAAGCTCTCGTATTTCCTGAATTTCCGCAGCGGTGAGTGCAGGCGAATTCGAAGCAGCAATATTGTGCAGCAACTGTTCTCTTGAACTGGCACCAGGGACAACAGCTGCTACGGCAGGATGGGATAATGCGTAGCGAATAGCCGTCTGAGCCATGCTCCGTTGATCCGTAACAAGACGACTTAGCCCTTGCCGAATGGTATATAGTTGCTCTGGTGTGTAGTCCAGATAACCTTTGTCTGCCTTGGCAGATCCAGAATCGGCTAGCACACCGCTAGCTACGGGCCCACGGGCAATTACGCTGATCCCCTTTTGTTCCAACAAAGGCAGCACTTCTTCTTCCGCTCTGCGGTCAGCAATGCTGTACTGGTTCATCACACTGACGATGGATGCCCTCTTTACATAATCCCGAATCACATTGGGACGAATGGAGGAAATTCCGTAATATCGGATAAGTCCTTCCTTCTTCAGTTCCTCAAACGCTTCAATCGTCTCTTCGATGGGGTCGTCCAAGGTCCCGCCATGCAGCTGATACAGATCGATGTAATCGGTCTGCAGACGCTTCAGACTTTCATGTACAGCCTGCTTAATGTAGGCTTTGGACGGGTCCCATGACCAGCCCTCTTTGCCCGGCATACGACGATTACCTACTTTGGTCGCCACAATGACTTGGTCCCGACGCCCTTTAATAGCTTGTCCTACAATTTCCTCATTACGCCCTGCGTCGTACAGATCAGCAGTATCCAGCAGATTGACTCCATGATCCAGAGCCTCATGAATCAGGCCCATAGCATGCTCCATTTCAGTTCCAAGTGACATACATCCCAGCCCAATCTCAGACACCATCAGTTCGGATGTACCCAGACGATTTTTCTTCATATTGCATCTCCCTTCATACGTTCTGCAAGTATCCATTGTATCATTCTTGCTGACAAAAATCGCTTTACACACAAAAGCAATGGACTGCTTTTGATTGCACAAAAAAACCTGGAACGACTTCATCTCCAGGTTTCTCATGATCATCATTTTAATTCAACGATAAACGAACTATCGCAATCTATTTCACTTCCACGCGTGGTCTAGTTTTACTTGTTCCATTGGACGACGAATTGGAGTTTTTCATCATACCCGAGACAGTGCTAAACAACTTATCTCTTGCTTGTTTGTTCCTCATCAGATAAGTCACACCTGCGCCGATAGCCGTCATGATAATTCCTCTTCTTTTAGACATGTGCTTCTCCTCCTTCAGGATAAATGTACATCGTGTCTTGTTTGACAATTACCCTGTGGGAGCAAAACGAAACGAAGTGCAAGCTTGATCGCAGAAAAAAAGATGACCGCTGAATTAAAATTCAGCGGTCATCTTCACTTGCTCTGTTGAGGCATAAACGTTCACACACCCGTTTAATCAGATGGCGTTGCCACATGGGTCATCTCTTCATGTTTGTAGGTAGAACCATCGGCGGTCAGATAAAAGTGTCCGATGGGATGCAGATCTTCATCCAATTCGTAGACAAGCGGAATGCCTGTCGGGATATTGAGCGCCATCACGTCTGCTTCGGACAATTGGTCCAGATGCATGACGAGTGAACGGAGCGTGTTCCCATGCGCAGAGATCAGCACTCTTTTGCCAGCAGACACCATCGGTTTAATCTCCGCATTCCAGTAGTCCAGTACACGCTTCGAAGTATCCATCAGGTTCTCCGTAAAAGGAATGGTACATCCGAGCCGCTTGTACTTGTCCAGATCCTGCACATAACGGTCATCCGTTTCGTCCAGTGCCGGGGGAGATACGTTCACGGATCGTCTCCATTCCTTTACTTGGTCTTCCCCATACTTCAGAGCCGTCTGCTGTTTGTTCAGTCCTTGCAGCGCACCATAATGGCGTTCATTCAGCTTCCAAGTCTTCGTAATGGGAATCCACATGAGGTCCATTTCATCCAGCGCAATATCGAGTGTTCGGATAGAACGTTTCAGCACGGATGCATAGGCGTAATCAAAATCAAATCCCTGTTCCTTCATGATCTTCCCTGCTTTGCGAGCTTCTCCGTAACCATCCGTCGTCAGATCCACATCTGTCCATCCGGTAAAACGATTCTCTACATTCCACATGCTCTGTCCATGGCGAATCAAAACAACTCTGTACATAAACGTGAACCCTCCTTCCATGGAAACATTACCCGCAGGTCAAACTAATTAGCACAGTGAAACGTTCATTACATTAATAATATGGTGCCATCATGAGATATACCACAACACCTGTAGAACTGACGTACAGCCAGATTGGCATAGTCCAACGTGCGATTTTGCGGTGTTTTTTCAATTGATTCGTCCAACCCCAGACAAGTGTGAACAATGCCAATGGAACAATCAGGGCTGCCAGTATACTATGGGTAATCAGAATGAAGAAATAGATCGAACGAATGATGCCCTCGCCGCCGTATTTGGACGTCTCTGGTGAGAGGTAATGGAACGTCAGATAGGTCACAAGGAATAACAGTGTCGTTGAGAATGCAGCAAGAATAAATCGTTTGTGCAGCTTCACATTCCGCTTGATAATAGCAATAAGCGCTGCGAGCAGGAAGATGAAGGTAAAGCTGTTAAACACGGCATTAAACCGCGGCAACACCGTAATATCAAAGGTTACATCACCTTTGTAACCAATCGATGGTGCGAAGAACAATAATAAAATAATGACATTAGCGAGAATGGAAATGGTGATAATGATGCCTGCGAAATTTTTATTACTCGTCGGGGATGGAATGTTCGGCTCCCCTTTGTTATTTTTGCCCAATGCAAAATCCTCCTCATATCCTAACTTCTATGTTCTATATCATTATATCTCGGCAATTCCGGGCTGTTAAGTGACAACACTCTGAACAAAAACCTTAGTACTACATGATAAAATGCCCCTTTACGGCTATTTTCAATCAAATCCAAACCAGCTCCCATTTACCCAAGTCCATATTTGTGGTATAATTATTGCAATTAATCACATACGCGTTGAAACTGGAGGAGCCTGTCACCAAGGGCCCCTCTTTGTCTTTTTCAGGCACAGAACGGCACTTTTCCTAATGCCTTTCTGTGCCTTTTTGTCTTTTTTAAGCTGAGAATGGATCGCCCTTGGGCTGGTTAACCTATAGACGCTACTACTGGAGGGGATAAACCTATGGAATTTATTTTGGTTCTTGCACTTATTTTAATCTTCACCAAACTTGCTGGTGATCTATCCGTAAGATTGGGTCAACCATCGGTTTTAGGAAAGCTGATTGTGGGTGTCGTCCTCGGGCCTGCAATTCTCGGTTGGGTTCAGCAAAGTGATTTTGTGCATTATATGGCTGAGATCGGGGTATTGCTGTTAATGTTCATTGCCGGACTTGAAACCGATCTGGAGCAATTAAAGAAAAACTGGAAGGCGGCCTTTGCCGTAGCAGTCGGCGGTATTATTTTGCCTTTTATCGGAGGATACGGTTCCGCCATGGCCTTTGGTATGTCACAGACACACGCGCTGTTCTTTGGACTTTTATTCTGTGCCACTTCCGTCAGCATTTCGGTTCAGACACTGAAAGACATGGATCAACTCAGCTCTCGTGAGGGTACAACAATCCTTGGAGCAGCTGTCGTTGATGATGTTCTGGTCGTTGTCATTCTTGCCGTTATGATGAGCTTGCTGGGTACTGGTGGAGGAGACACTTCGATCTCCTTGCTTATTGGTAAAAAGCTGTTGTTCTTTGTGATCATCATCGCTGCCAGCTGGTTCCTTGTTCCACGCATCATGAAGTGGATGGCACCACTGAAAGTAACCGAGACCGTCATTACTGCGGGATTAATTATTTGTTTTGGCTTCTCGTACTTTGCAGAGTGGATGGGTGTTGCTGGAATCATTGGAGCATTTGCCGCGGGTATCGCCATCTCCCAAACCAACTTCAAACATGAAGTCGAAACCAAACTGGAACCGATCGCCTACGGAATTTTTGTTCCAGTGTTCTTTGTAAGTATTGGCTTAAATGTCACCTTTGATGGTGTGGGTTCACAAATTTGGTTTATTGTTGTTATCAGTCTTATCGCTATTATTACCAAACTTGTCGGTGGTGGAGCTGGTGCACGACTGACCGGATTTAATATGACATCTTCACTGGCCATTGGTTCAGGAATGATATCAAGAGGTGAAGTTGCTCTCATTATCGCTTCAACGGGACTTGCTTCCGGATTACTTGATCCGGAATACTTCACGAGCGTTGTGATCATGGTCATTGTGACTACACTGGTTACTCCACCACTCCTCAAAATCACCTTTGCACGCAAAAAAGGGGAAAAACAAGTCGAACGAGGAATTGAAGAATCTCATTTAAGTGGTTAAGGGCATGTCACCGTTCAAAACTTAACAGTCCGCTTTGATCCATTTTCCCTTCAACGCGAAGGTTGGAAATGGTCGGAGCGGCTTTTTGTATTTTCACATGACAACCTGAAGCCCTGTTCACGTTCGTTTTATTTTATTTTTAGAGGAGATGAAGACGATGAGCATTGATTTTGATGAGGCTTACGAAGTCTGGATGCACTCCCTTTTGGAGGAAGAAACGAACCCTAGAGTGCTGTCCAGACTGGAAAATGGACTTGAACATGGCACATTGGAATTTTTGCGTTCAGTCTGGTTTCCGTTGATGAAAAACTTTAACCATTTGCAACCCGAATGGGAAGTTCGAGACTTTCATAACGGCTATCGATATCTGGATCTTGCATACATGCCAGGTAACGGCGTTAAGGCAGGTATTGAAATCCAAGGATACGGGCCACATGCCCGTGATCTGGATGTACGGCGTTTTAAAGATTTATGCTGGCGGAATTGTCTGCTAACGCTGGATGATTGGATTTTTCTGCCGATCACTTATATCTCCATTAAGGATGAACCGAAACGGTGCCAGCAGCTTGTGCTGTCTTTTATGGGAAAATTCATTGCTACGGACGTTCCGACATCCTTAAATTGGCTAGAAGCCGAGGCTGTTCGTTATGCCAGACGCATCATTCGTCCATTCGCCCCCTCGGAACTAGCAACACACCTGCGAATCACGGATCAGCATGCTCGAAGAGTTCTTCACAGCCTGATTGATCAACAAGTATTACTTGAAATAGCTTGCGGGCTAGTTTACAGCTCCAAGGGTAAGTTGCTTGTAGTCGATTAAATTACTTAGAATGAGGTCTCCTACCATATATAGAAAAACAAAAAAAGACCACCTTACACTCAAGAGGTCTTCGATCTTTGCCTGTTGTTGCAACAGGCTGTCCCATTTTAAGTTAGTACACCGACATAAAAACCAATGGAGATAAAGGCAACACACCATACAAAAGCACCAATGCCCGATACGAGGACGTACCTGCCGATGGCCATCTTGCTAATTCCGGAGAAACAACACATCAGATGACGAATGCCTGGAATGAAGTAACCCAGGATGATGGACCAATATCCATATTTGAGAAACCACGACTCCACCCTGCTGAATCGTTTGGCATTGACGCCGACCCACTTGCCGTATTTTTCAACCAGCGGCCTGCCCGCCTTCTTGCCGATCATGTAGCTGAGCAATCCGCCGGTAAATGCCCCACCGAAACTGACGGCGATGGATACGGAGTAATTCAATACCGAGATGGAGGCGAGATATCCGACAAAAGTCATCATCACCTCATCCGGAATCGGCATGCCAATAACGCCAAGAGCCAGTAGTCCGTATATTGCGAAATAACCATATTGACCAATAAATTCTTTTGCAAATTCCATACTGACTCGCTCCTTATTTCGGTTCCACAATATCCTTCTCATGTGAGGCTAACACTTGTTTTAGAGACGGGAATCGGATTTGGCTCACCATGAGACCGGATAATACAATAATGACAAGATAGGCTACACCCTGTGTGAAATAAGGACTCCAGAGTGCGAAAAAGGACATCAGACCTCCGGCAAATGTAATCGGCATCCCTACAAAACCACTGCTTCCTGTCTTCTGACAGTTATAACGGGCCAGACGCAAAGCACCACAAACCGGAAACAATGCAGTCAGGGCCATCCCCAGCACACTCACTTCAAGCATGGAATTCAGGTACAGAATCAGCACGGGTGCTGTTCCGAATGAAACTACATCCGCAAGTGAGTCCAGGGACTTGCCGAACTCACCCTCACAATGCAATTTACGAGCCGCATACCCGTCAAACAGATCAAAGAACATCGCTACCCATATCATCATCACAGCCAGGGCAAATTCACCATGAATAGCCATAATAACTGCCAACATGCCTGAACTCAGATTCCCCAAGGTTAAAATCGATGGTAAAGACTTCATAAGATTTGACTCCCTTTCGTACTAGGCTTTAGGAAAAATAATATAAAAACGGACTCCATCCGGTGTATTCTCCACTCCATAACTGCACCCATGCAGATCAAGAATCTGCTTCGCAATGGCCAGACCAAGCCCGGTCCCCCCCATTTTACGATTACGTGAGCGCTCTACCCGATAGAACCTCTCCCATATATACTGCCGCTCAGCTTCAGCTATCTGCTCGCCCTTGTTCTCAATGGAAATATGGACAAAACCTTCACGCCTGCTAATCTCAATAGTTATATCGGTATGTGGTATCGCATGACGTATAGCATTCATCATGATATTGAAAATAACTTGCTCCAGCTTGCTTCGGTCACCCTCAACCGTCTGTTCTGTTGTGGATACAAGCACCACATCCAATCCTTTGTCCTTCAGTTGCGGACCCAGACGGCCGGCGATATCTTCAATCATGTCAGCAAGTGCAACAGCATCCGTATTCAATTGAACCGCTGAGGATTCCAGTCGCACCAGATCCAGCATCTCTTCAACCATCGTTTCCATTTTGATCGCCTCATCGGCAATGATCTCAATGTAACGCTCCCGTTTGCTCTCACTCACGCCATCCTTCAGCCCTTCAGAATATCCCTTAATAATGCTGATTGGCGTCTTAAGTTCATGTGATGCATCGGCAAAAAACTTGCGCTGACGCTGTTCAATCTCCTGTTTCATTTCCATATCTGTACGCATCTGCGTGTTGGCCTGCCTCAGTTCTTCCAGTGTCTGACCCAAAGTTCCCGACAAGGCATTGAGGCTATTAGACAGACTGCCGATTTCATCATTACGCCGGATGGGTGATTTCACCGTAAAATCCAGCGTAGACATCTTCTTGGCGACATGGTTCAAGGCCAAGAGCGGCTTCGTTACAATTCGGGACAGGAGTAACGCCAGCAACAGAATCAATATAAATGCCCCTATGCCGAAATACGCATAGAACAAACGGGTTGCCTCATTCGCTTCCCTCATCTCCTGTAGAGAGGTGAGCGAGAAGATCAGTTGTTGCTCGGGTCCGGAACGATGCGCTGGAGCAATGGTGATGACATTGCGAACACCGCTCCAGCTATCCATCCACTCTTCATTGAGCATTTTGCCATTCGCCAAGGCCAGTTGGTCTTCGGTGGACAAAGGGAACCGGCTATCCAGTGCTTGCACCAGCAGGCCCTGCCTCTGACTCCACGTTGCCAGATTGGGAAGAACTACCTCAGTCAATACGCCAGACCATTCCTTTACCGGTTCAATTGATTCCTGAAAGCTTTCTGTTCCCCATGCGGCAGAAGTGGCATCCTGGATTTTGAATGGATAGACCATGGACTCGCTGGCCGGACCTCTCACCGTCAGTTCTTGCCCATATTTCAGATGGGATGTAATCCAGCCAGCATTCTCACTATTGATAAACAAGGACAAGGACACCTTCACGTGACTTCCATCTTCCTGAAGCAACGTAATGTGGAACGGGTCATTAACCAGTCTTCCGGTATTCGTCAGAATGACCAGATGTGACTGATTCTGACGCATGAACTTCCCGGTCTCCTTGGCTAGCTGTAAATCACTCCAATGTCCATTGGAATATTGCTGTTCGAACTTGGACAGCTTTTTCTTCATACTGCTGACCTTTTGATGCTGGTAGAAGTCGGGGAACCAGACCAACTGGGCAAAAACCGTCGTACCATATAAAAGAACCAGACATCCTGCCATGACCAGGAAAAGCTTCATCGTTACGCCATTTCTTCTCATGCTTCTGCCTCGAAACGATATCCAGTGCCAATCACCGTCCGGATACACTTGGCTTCATCACCCAATTTGCTGCGCAACTTCTTGATGTGAGTATCCACAACACGTGAGTCACCTTCAAAATCAAATCCCCAGATCCGATTCAAAATGGCATCCCGGGACAACACAATGCCTGCATTACGTACCAAATAAAGCAACAGATCATATTCCTTTGGTGCAAGTTCCACTTCAATTCCGTCCTTCTCCAGGCGTCTGGCCCATGGATCAAGGGTTACCTGTCCGAAGCGAATCACACCCTGCTCTCGTCCAATTGCACCTTCAACACGCTTCATTAATGTCTCTGCACGTGCAACCAGCACACGTGGACTAAACGGCTTGGTAACGTAATCGTCTACGCCCAGCTGAAATCCATGAATTTTATCGTCATCCTCGGACCGTGCAGTCAGCATGATAATAGGTACGGTGGATTGGGATCGAATATGCCCACATAACGTCCATCCATCCATTTCAGGCATCAAAACATCCAGAATAACCAGATCCACCTCATGCAGAGCCAACAGTTCCAGTGCCTGTACTCCATGTTCTGCTTCTATGACGTTCCATTGTTCTTTTATGAAATAATCGGCCACAATCTCACGAATGCGGCTTTCATCTTCCACCAGAAGCACTGTTCTGATCATGGCCGACTCTCCTTTTTAGATTTCTGATGTTAACATACCTATTCCATGTGTCGTTCATGTGTCCATACATGTTTTGGAATGCTCCCATGATATATACGATTAATATAAGCCAAAAGTTACTAATTTTTATAAAAATTCGCATGAAAAAGAAGCCATCAACGAGCAAGTTCCTGCTCATTGACAGCTACTTGAATGAAATCGAAGTGTGTTATCCAGAATTGATGCGCTACTGCGCGCTCCCTGGTAACACTTAGCGTTGTTGCTCCAGACGGTGTGCCACATGCAGTGTCGGACCAACAAAACGGTTCAGCGGGAATCCGCCAGCAATCGCTTTGGTCACAAAGGCTTTACCTTCACGAACAGCCTCTTTCACTGAAAGACCACGAGCCAATCCAGCGGTAATCGCCGCAGACGTCGTGCAGCCCGCACCATGCGTATATCCGGAGCCGACAACATCGGCTTCAAACCATTCGTAGTTGGTTCCATCATAGAGTAGATCCATTGCTTTACCAGGGCTAATGACACCTCTGTCCTTGATCAGGACATGTTTCGAGCCATGGGCATGAATTGCTGCTGCCGCTGCTTCCATCTGTTCCTTGGAGCGAATCGGTCCACTCTTCGCCAGTTGGGATGCTTCGAACAGATTAGGGGTAACCAGATCAGCACCTGGCAACAGGAATTCGATCATCGCTTCCGTATTTTCCGGTTGCAGTACTTCGTCTGTACCTTTGCAAACCATTACCGGATCGATAACGATCTGTGGCAGACCGCTGCGGCGAATATGTTTTGCTACCAGTTCAATAATATCTACAGAACCGAGCATACCTGTCTTCATAGCATCGAAACCGATACCGTCCAGAACAGTGCGAAGCTGCGCTTCAACTACATTTAATTCAACAGGAAAGACCTGGTGATCCCATGTTTCGGGCTCCATTGCCACAACCGTAGTCAGTACGGTCATGCCATACACACCCAGCTCCTGAAAAGTTTTCAAATCAGCTTGAATACCTGCACCGCCGCTCGTGTCCGAACCAGCTATTGTTAATGTTTTTGGAATCGTCATGGTAGTTGCATTCTCCTTCGTGTCTCAGTTGACATTATCCTATCCCTTGTACGAGCGGATGTCAATGGCATCTGAAGCCATACAGAGCATGGTTTTCCGAATGTTTCAGTTCACATCTTTGGTCTCCAGACGAACCATGGACATTGAAGCAATCCATATCCCTATTGCTCCAAGGGTCAGAGGGATAATAATAAGCGAATGAATGGAAACTTCCGACCCGTTGAAGCCAGAGCAGACAATCAAAACCAGCAAAATGGACGAGACCATCGTAGTGGTAACAGAATGCTTACGCATACCGAAGAATAGGGGAATGAGTGCCATACATGCAGCCGATAGAGAACTCATACTGTACTTCACCAGAAGTCCCAATATATCCTGATTTGTCAATGATCCGGGAATGAAGGAGTAGAAATGATTAACAATCAACAACAGTGAACCCATCAACAGATCGGTAACCATAATCATCACAAATGTAAAACCAAACACGATAATCAATTTTGCAGCAATGATTTTATGACGCTGGATGGGATAGGTGAACATGACGTTCATCGTTTTATTTCTATACTCACTGATCACCAGCTTGGATATTAAAGCTCCGGCAAATATGATAAAGGTCGCTCTCACAAATGTATCGATAATCATAAAGGCGGTCTGGTAATCGGCATAGGCATAATCTTCTGCTCCCACATCCACGAATCCAATCATGATCAGGAAAAGAAGAATGGCTAAACTGGCAATACCTGCACCTGCAAAATTACGTGCAAAGCGGTGCTTCCGCATCTCAAGTCTGATGAGTTTAAGCAACGTCTTCATCCCCTTTCACAAGCTTCATGAAGTGTTCTTCCAGGGAATGAGCCCGTTTGGATATCGATTCGATCTCAATACCATGCTGAATCAGCTTGGTGGTTAATTCCGATGGAATAATTCCCGGATCATAGATGCGTAACGTTTGGTCATCAACCAGTTTATAATTACTCAAACCAAGCTGATGTTCAATGACATAGGTCGCTTTGCGGATATCTACTGCCTGTAACTCGATGTACTCATTTTGACTTCCACGAATGCTCTCCATCGATACCTCTTCCACCAAACGACCGCCGCGAATGACACCAACCGTGTCCGCAATCTGCTCTATCTCACCAAGAATGTGACTGGAGACCAACAGGGTGATCCGATACTCATTACTAAGTCGCTTGAACAAATCTCGCATTTCCCGGATCCCTACCGGATCCAATCCATTAATCGGTTCATCCAGAATGAGCAGTTCAGGTGTGGTTATGAGTGCACGAGCCAATCCCAGCCTTTGCTTCATGCCCAAGGAGAAGTCTTTGATCGGTTTCTTGCCCGTATCCTTCAGCCCTACCATTTCCATCGTGTTGTCGATGATCTTTTTGTTGTAGAATCCCATGTATTCACAGTGAAGCTCCAGATTCTCGCGAGCAGACAACCTATCGTAGAAAAAAGGATATTCAATAATACTGCCCATTCGCTTCAGCACTTCATAGGAGGTCGGCGTAAGCTTCTCCCCAAACAGTTCAATCTCTCCTGTGGTTGGTTTGACGAGATTGGTGAGCATCTTCATGATGGTTGTTTTACCTGCACCATTCGGACCGAGGAATCCATAGATCTCACCTTGCTTAATATTCATATTGACGTTGGATACAACCTCCACCCCTTCATATACTTTGGTCACATCTATTGTTCTTGCGATATAATTCATCGTCTTGTTCTCCTTTACGTCCCCTGTCCGGGTTCCTATATCTATATTGTAAAGAGAAAAGTCTTCTTTTTTATTAATCAAATCTTACAAAAACCTTAAGTCTGACCGGACACGCCAACGCAGGGTCTACCGAGCCTTTAAATTAACCGAAAATACAGTCCGTTGATGTGGCACACTATGCAAGTGAATACTTCCACCCATCCGCTCAATTAGCCGTTTCGTAATGGTCAGACCCAGGCCGCTGCCTTGATAGAGTCGATTGCGGGAATCCTCCAGTGTATACATGCGTTCAAACACACGACTATGCTCGCTCTCCGGAATCCCTTTTCCCTGGTCCCAGATCTGTACCGTCACAGGTCCACCTATCGAATGATCCAGTGAAAGCCCCAGTACCTTACCCTCTGCCCCGTATTTCATTCCATTGGTGATGAGATTATCCAGCACACGGTCCAATGCTTCTTCATTCGCTTGCACGAAGATATCCCCATCAGGTATCTCCAGCTCCACGTGCAACCCAAGATTCGTCAACATTTCATAAAAGGAAAGCATCTTCAACCGGCATAATTCGCTGATATTCACTCGACTAAGCACCAGTTCCGTATCTCCAGATTCCAGCTTCGCCAGATCAAAAAAGGAATGGATCAAACGCAGCACTTCCTGCGCCTTATCCTGTATTTTCTCCGTCATCATCTTCCGTTCCTGATCGGTCAATGATGGGCTGTGCAGCAAGGTCTCACTATAACCCAGCACTACCGTGAGTGGCGTTTTCAGATCATGCGAAATGTTGGAGAGCATATTACGCATCTCCTTCTCCTGGTTCGCATACCCTGCTTTGGCGCGGTGCGCATGATCCAGCAGCTGGTTCATGTCTTTCAGAAGCCGACTAACTTGATCATCACTATTGAATACGAGCAAGCGCTCAAAGGTGCCTTGGTCCAGAATTGCGGATATTTTCTGATGAATATAGGACAGGTGTTGGTTTCTTTTCCGGAATTTCAACCACAATACAATGAAGGCAATGGCCAGAATACCCGTCGTGATGGCAAAAATCAGTGTCATCCCTGCTCCGCCTCCAGCTTATACCCGATGCCCCAGAGTGTCTTGATATACTGGGGAGCCGAAGGATCTGCCTCCAGTTTCTCACGCAGACGACGCATATGTACGTTAATGATATTTTCGTCTCCATAATAATGATCGTTCCAGACGGAAGCGTAGATCTGTGCCTTGGTGAACACTTTGCCAGGATGGGTAACCAACAGCTTCAGAATTCCAAATTCCTTGGATGTCAGCTTGACGGGTGTACCATCACGCTCCACCTCGTACGTCTCCATGTCAACTACGAGTCCTCCTATGTGAATACGCTGATCTGTAGCCACTTCAGCCACAGACGGAGTCGTATAATTGGCGCGGCGAATCGCAGCTTTGATGCGGGCAGTCAGTTCGATTAATGAGAACGGTTTGCTCAAGTAATCATCTGCGCCGAAGCCCAGGCCTAACGCTTTGTCCACCTCCCCATCCTTTGCAGACAGAATGAGCACAGGTACCAGACTGGCTGCCCGAATGGTTTGCAGCACATCCATCCCATTTTTGAGGGGCAGCATCAGATCCAGAATAACCAGATCATACCCGGGCTGTGACTGGCTGAACTGACGTTCTGCCTCTAAGCCGTCATATGCATAGGTGACGTCGTAGCCCTCTTTTTCCAAGTATGGCCCGACCATCTCACTAATTGAACGATCATCTTCAACAAGCAACAAGCGGTGACTTAACACATGTTTCCCTCCAACAAGAACAGTTTTCTTTATTACCTCACAGTTTGTTTGAATTGGCAATGACATACGAAAAAACCTGACAGGATCAACACTTTGACATCAAGTGTGTTTCCTGCCAGGTCTATGAGAGTCTATAGATGAATGCTGTGCGTCTAATCTCTGTATCCGTTCTCGCTGTGTATCCAGCACAGTCCAATGGTTCCTGCACCTGCATGGATACTTACCACAGGGATAAACGGCATGATTTCGGTCTTTAATCTAGGCAGCAGAGCTGCAATCTGTTTTTTGATTGTAACAGCTTCTTCCTGATTGTTGGCATGCATAATGCACACATGCTTTACTTTCTCCATATCCAGCTTGAGCATATCGAGCATGCGCTCTTTTGTCCGCTTGAACGTGCGGATCTTCTCATTCACAACCACTTTGCCCTCTTCAAATCGAAGCAGCAGATGGATCTTGAGCAGTTGACTGATGATCAGCTGTGTACCCGACACCCGTCCACTGCGATGAAGATGCTGAAGACTGGCAGGTATGAGGTAAAAGGACATGTTATCAATCATCTGTTCAATGTTTACTTTGATCTCGGCAGCTGAACATCCCTGCTTCTGCCATTCCAGTCCTTGCATAATCATCTCACGGTGAGGATAGGCACCTGCCTTTGAATCAATTGCGGTCACCGTCACTCCTGCAATCTCTGCAGCCTGCATGGACGTATGCAGCGTTCCGCTAAGCTCTGTAGAGCAATGAATCGTAATAATCTCATCGTACTTGTCTTTGAGCGACTCATACAGTTCAATGAATTCGCCAATGGGTGGCTGCGAACTGCTCGCACGTGAAGCCTCCGCAAGTTTCTCATAGAACATTTCAGATGTAATGTCATCGGTCTCCCGGTAACATTCCTCTCCAAATACGATGCGCAGCGGTACGATATAGATATGATTTTGCTCCGCAAAAACGGGATCCAGTGTACTGGTACTATCGGTGACCCATGCAATTTTCTTCATGACATCCTTCTCTCTTGCCGGATTGTTCATTCTGTATCCTAATCGTCAAGCACAAGCCCGGCGGTTTATTTAAAATTTGAATATTTCACATTGTAAACGTTTGCGATATTACCTCTCAATTATAAAGGAACGGACAGACCGTTGTCTTGTGGCGCAATCATGAACACCCCTGTTAATACCATTATTAGCTAAAAAAATGTCTTGCCTGTGAAGGAATAAATTGGTATGCTGTTGTCCTTCTCTCTTTTTCGCCTTGACTGAAGTGAACGGAAACGCCGTTCAATCCACTTATCGGAGGTGTCACATGCTTTATTTCACTCTGGCTTCCAAAGCCTACTCCCGGAATCTGCAATACCGCGGGGCACACATGGTACATAACCTGGCAAGCGCCATGTTTGGTTACATGTATGCCTGCCTCTGGATCGGCATCGGGGCCGACCATACTCTCGGAGAATACGGGACACAGGGGATGATCAGTTACATTGCGTTCACGCAATCCTCTCTCTGGATCTCGGGTTTTCTCACGAACGGATTGGGTATTCCCTTATCCGTCAGGACAGGGCAGATCGCACTGGATCTGATGAGGCCTGTTCATCTGTTCACCCACCTGATGGCACGCGAATGGGGGCAGATTGCCTACCAGTTTGTGTACAAAAGCATTCCGATCTACCTGCTCTTCTCCATTGTCTTTTCCCTGCATTGGCCCTCAGACGTTTCAACACTATTCTATGCCGCACTTGGTCTTGCCGGCGCCGCATACCTATCCATCTGCATGAACTACATCATTGGTGCCACGTCGATGTGGACCACGGAGTCCTCCTGGCTTCACTGGGGCAATCACGCGATGATGAATCTGCTGGCTGGTTTTTTCATTCCGCTGGAGTGGCTACCGAACTGGCTTGAACAACTTGCCTGGATATCACCCTACCCTTTCCTGCTCTATGTACCAACCCGAATCTATCTTGGTTTCGAAGATGGCTCCTTGTTATGGGGAACCTTGCTTTGGTGTGTCTTCATGACGTTGATCTGTCTTGCGATCACCCAAGTGTTACGTCGTAAAGTGGAGGTACAAGGCGGATGAAGCGAACTTCCTGGTTCAATTTATATAAAATGCTGATTCGAACAAGCATCCGCAGCCGGATGCAATACAAGTTCAATTTCATCATGGCATCCGTACTCGCCGCTTTAATTCAAATCTCCGAGTTTCTGATGGTCGCTCTCGTGCTGCACAAATTCGGAGCAATTAAAGGCTGGTCCCTCCATGAGATCGGCTATCTCTTCGCCATCATGACGTTATCCAAAACACTGTACCGCACATTCGGCAATGAGGTTCACCATCTGGAAAAATATCTGGTTAATGGCGAGCTTGACCAACTGTTAACTCGTCCCATGCCCGTATTGCTCGCACTGCTGCCCCAAAACTTCCGCATCATGGCTGGGGAAGTCCTGCAAGGCGGGTTCATTCTCTGCTGGTCTTTGGCAGGCATGATGCATAGCGGACAGATTGGCTGGATAGCCATTCCCTTCTCCCTGCTCATTATCCTGACGGGCGCAGTCATTCTCTTCTCCATCGGACTTGCTACCGCCACACTCGGATTCTGGACCACACGTATTGAGGAATTACAGACGATCACTGAAGATGCCGCACGAACGGCTGCCCAATATCCGCTAACGTTATATCCCAAATGGATGTCTGGCATTCTGCTAACGGTCATTCCGGTAGGATTCGTCAACTACATTCCATCACTTTACCTGCTACGGGGTGAAGGAGGAGCGTGGACTCTTGTTGCTGTTGCGGCGGTTGCCGCACTGAGCTTGGCTGCAAGTCTGCGTTTCTGGCAATTCGGCATGACCAAATATCAAAGTACAGGTAGCTAAGGAGGCGGTACGAATCATGAACATGATCACAGCAAGGCATCTGCAAAAGGAATTCAAAACTCCTGTTATTCGCGAAGGACGTTTCTCCGGTCTACGTACGTTATTTTCACGTGAATATGTGTCCAAGGAAGCGGTACGTGATATCAGTTTTGATATCGGCCCAGGGGAATTTGTGGGCTATATCGGTCCGAACGGAGCTGGCAAGTCTACCACGATCAAAATGCTGACAGGTATCCTTCACCCAACCTCGGGTGAGGTACGACTTGGTGGTATGAACCCGCATCAGGACAGACGCAGAACAGTTGGTCGACTGGGCGTTGTGTTTGGACAGCGCAGTCAGCTCTGGTGGGATCTGCCTGTGAAAGATTCATATGATATTCTGGCCGAGATGTACGGCGTCCGTGCCGAGGACAAAAAGAGGCGGCTGTCCCAGTTCGCTGAGCTACTGGACCTTGAATCGTTCTGGGCCACGCCTGTCCGCAAGCTCTCGCTTGGACAACGCATGCGAGCGGATCTCGCAGCTTCCATGCTGCATGATCCCGAACTGCTTTTTCTCGATGAACCAACAATTGGACTGGATGTGAACGCAAAGCGGAACATTCGCCAGTTTCTACGTACATTAAATGAAACGTTTGGCAAAACGATTTTGCTGACCACCCATGACATGGACGACATTGAACAGTTATGCAGCCGGGTCATGGTAATTAACCATGGTCAACTAACATATGACGGCACGATCTCGTCACTTCGCGAAACCATCGGACTACCTACGCTGATTCGGGTAACATTCCGGGGAGCGTTTCATATCCCGGATGTTGTGTCGTCCGCGATACATATTACTGGAGTGGAAGGACAGATTGTCACCGTCGAAGTGAACCGGAAGGAATGGAGCACAATGGACATTCTGAAACAGTTGGAGCACTGGGGTCAGATCGAAGATGTAGAGATGAAAGAACCGGATTTCGAAGATATCATTCATCGGGTGTATTAGTCGGCCCATTTTGTGAGGAAATAGGATGAAGACCTGTTCTTACGCCGTTACATGAAAGAGGGACATGGCGTACTGTAATAACGGAGGTGAAGTGTCATGCTTGTAACCAAACATGTCCTTGCAGCATCCAGCGCACACGCTACTCCCTACTTCATCGTACGTGGCATGATGCCGGGACCCGTGATGTTCATTACATCCGGGGTTCACGGGAATGAAACGGCGAGTATGGCCGCTGCGCAAAAACTCGCAGATGATATTGCGACAGGTCGTCACGCCATTCAGCGAGGGCTGTTAATTATCGTGCCACGCGTGAACCAGCAAGCCTACGCTAAGAAAATCAGAGGCAAGCCAGATTTGAATCGTACGTTTCCACGTCGTATGTCAGGCAAGGCCAAGCATCCGCTCGCTGCGGCAGTTTTTCAGCTGGCGCGTGAACATCGGGCCGACTGGTGGCTTGATCTGCATGAAGCCAACGGCCTGTCTCAACTGAGTTCACGAGTGCTTGGACAGACGTTGATCACCAATCCCGGCAGTCGGACAATTCCAGCTTGCAGAAGAGTTATCGAACGGATGAATCGGTCGATTGCCATTCGTAATCGTCATTTTAACCTCAAACAGCATGAATTGCCGGGATCTGCCCGTACAGCGGCTTCAAGACTATTACAAGCCCGTTCCGTCACGGTGGAGACCTGTTGGAGTCTGAAACGCTCGACCCGTATCAAGTATCAGACGAAGATTGTGCACCATTTTCTGCGTGAAGCGGGTATGTCATGATCAAGACGATTAAGATAGAACTAAAAGAAACCTCGAACAGAAAGCGCCCGAAGTACATCCCCAGGTGTTCTCTGTTCGAGGTGTTTTTTTATCTCTGCATCATGGCTTCCAGTATTTTATTACCCACAGGGTCTAGCGGCATGAGTGGATAAAGGTCTTTTCTAGTTATAAACTTGAATATCGTATCCAGATACTCATCCACAATAGAGGCTGATCCAAAACAATAATTGGACAATAATACGACCCCTATACCCTGTTCCTTGTTTATAGCCAAATAACTGGAGAAACCAAATGTGCCACCGTTATGCCAGAGAATATCCTGATCTAACAGCTTATCCTTATGCCATCCTAAATATAAGTCCGAGTCTCCAATCATTATAGGAACATGACTTTTTTGTATTGCAGAGGCTATCGGATGATCATCATTAAGGTTGGCCTGAACAAATAAACACATATCGTGAACCGATGACTTGATCGCCCCAGCCCCTGCATGTACACTAAGATCCCAGTGAGGGACTTTTTTCCCCGTTGACGTATGTCCATCCACAAATCTGCCATTCTGTTCTGGATTCAGCATAGCTGCTGTCTCCGTCATGTTTAATGGACCTGTGATATATTTTTTAAGCAGATCGTCATATGTACTTCCTGATACTTTACATAGGATATAACCCAGTAAGCCCACGCCGGTATTGGAATACTCAAATGAACCCATCTGATCCGTAAAGTCAGCAGCGGTTAAAAAAGCAAGTAAATCATCCTCGGTATAATCTGAATACGGATTCAATCGGTTTTTCGTGGGGTTCAGATTTGTGGCAAGTCTAGGTAATCCAGAGGTATGCGTAGCAAGACTTTTTAAGGTAACCTTATTCAAATAATCGTTTTTACCATTGTGTATGTACCTGCCAACCGTGTCATCCGTGGAAAGCTGCTGTTGACGTTCCAATTCTAATAGAAGGATAGATGTAAAAAGTTTGGTGACAGAGCCGATTTCGAACAATCTATGTTCAGGCGCAGCCACGCTCTTCTTTTTGGGATTGCCCAATGAATGATATTCGATATCTTCCTTTGTAATAACGCCAATCTCAAGATGCAGATGTTTCTTTCCTTTGATGTAATCGGATACAAAACCTTGTAAATCCCTCATAGAAAATGTTACTCCTTTTGTTGGTGTGAATTTCATTATTGAAACCACGTTAACCACCACTATGTATTGGCAAACTACACTATGTATTCTTTCTAAATCTCCGATTCCCTGCTCAATAGTCCACGCCTGTTTTCTCTTAAACAGGAAAAGAGCCGCGATTACGGCTCTTTCTTCTGCACCCTGAACGATTGAATATAATTATCGATATCGTCCTCCGGTGTATGCAACAGTCGTGCCAGATGAATCTGCATCTGTTCCAGATGGTCAATATGTGTCTGAATGTCAGCGATGCGTTCGCGTACAAGGGTTTTTAACGTATCCTTTTCCATGTCTTCCTGGCTGAGTAGTTGCAGGGTCTCTTGTATCTCCTTTAAGGAGTAACCCAGCAACTGGGCATCCTTAATGAACTTAATTTTGACCAGATAATCCTCGGTATACACCCGATATCCGTTGGAGGAACGACGGGGAGCAGGCAGAATTCCACTATCTTCGTAATAACGGAGGGTTGCCATACTTACACCGGTACGCTTAGCCAGCTCTCCTCTTGTCATGGTTTCCATGCCTACGCCTCCATCCTTCTGCAGATTTATTGTGTTTCTTCGTTGCGTATCTTAGTATATGTGGCATCATAGGTGGCCTCGGGAAATTGTGCTGAAGATCCTTGCAGCAATGGCTGCTCTTTCCCTTTCAGATAACGGTCAAAGAATGCCCGCGCATAGGATCTGGTTATATCCACATTATGTTCTGGCGTCATGCCTCTGGCAAACATTTTCGGTGAAATTAACGAAATATCCGTAAAGCTTTGATGGAACAAATTCTCTACTGTCAGATAATAGGTATCATTAAGACTATTTGACATCACCCGATCCAAATCAGGCTCAAACTCGGGATAAAATACTTTATCCTTGGCAGTGGCGTCCGGGTCCAGACTTTTGTCTGTCCCACCCGACATGATATACATAAACGGCTGTTTCAAGGCTGTTGTGGATACTTTACCCCAGAAACCGCCTTCCAGGCTAAGTCCCGCTTGGAATCGCTCATCCTGCGCCAGTGTTTCCGCTGTTGTTGCCCCACCATACGAATGTCCCATAATGCCGACGTGATCGAGATCAAGCTTGCCTTGCAGCAGTTGATTCGGGTCATGTGAATTCCACTGGGTAAGCGTATTGAGAACAAAGCTTGCATCATCTGCACGTATGCCTATGCCTTCTACATTATATTGATATAATTCCGCTGACGTTGCAAATTCAGGGTCAGCCTGATAGGAAACTGCACGTCCATCGGGAAATGTCACTTGTGCTGACGTATAAGGGTGATCTATCCCCACGACAATGTAACCGTGGCTAACCAGCTCCTCAATCATCGTCATGCTCTGAAAACGGGCTGAGCGGATACCCGGCGAGAATAGCAAAACCGGATACTTGCTTTGGACGGCGGACATCTCAGCTCCTTGCACCACATGTGTTGGAATGGTATCCAGATAACTGAACACCTGAGACGGGATGCCAAACACCAGACTGATCGCTTCTCCCAGTTCACTAGGATAATGCTCCAGCGGCAGCCCTTTGGCGGTTTTCTGATCCACCGGATACCACACATTAATCATAAGTTCCCGCTTATCTCCGGCCTTGGGTGTTTTGGTCTCTTCGCGAGATTCATCCACCAGGTGTTGTGAGAATGTCCCAATGGCATATGTGCCGGTTGGTTCAGGCATCGTAAAAGCAGGTAAGAGCCAGGTCAGTATAATTGAACATGTACTGAAGGCCAGAAGCAGAATCGATACCAGCGTCATCTTTATTATTGAAAGACGGTTGGGTCTCCGCACGCTCTGAACATAACGATCACCGCGGTATGATTTCATGAGTTGAATGATTAACGTAATGAATAATACAAGTGTAACGATATAGGTTGGTATCATCTGCACGCGAAATGAATTGATCAAGCCATGCAGAAGCACTGCCAGAACCAGAGCTGTGAGTATGCCCACTGTTATTGCCCGGCGCTTCGGAAACACTAGCATGAGTACCGTAGCTGCTACGGTTACCAATACCAAAATCCATTCTAAAATTCTCATTATTCAGCCTCCAATATTTCTTGATAAAAAAAGAATAAACCTTGAAGTATACTTCAAGGTCAAGGCTGAATATATGACGAAAAATCGTAGACACACTGAAACACCCGGTAAATATGCCATACCGCCTGAAAGAGCTTGCACGGTATATTCATCGGGTGAACTACAACGATTACTCCACGGTTACCTTTGTTCTAGGCATGGTATGCATCGCTCCTGAGGTTACATGCGCCTGAACGACATACACTCCGGGTTCCTGAAATGCATGTTTTACTTCATATATACCATCGCCTATAGATACAGCCTTCGTCGCTCCCCGAGATTCAAGTTCTTCGGCACTCATCATTCCTTGATCGAATGAAGGGGCTTCGGGTTCATCCTGCTCATTCCATACCTGAAACTGTACATGATCCGCATCATTTACAGGCTGTTCTCCCTGTGTCAGCTTGATCTGCAAAGCGACTTCTTCCTTGGCAGATACCTTATCCGGAATCATAAGTTTCACTTTGATCATCTCTGGCATCTCGCCCGATTGTGACTGTTCCTCATAAGAGCATCCCACCGTCAGGAGGAGCAGAATAATGAAGGGCATGAACCACCGAGCTTGTCCGCTCATCACCATCTATCCTTTCTTATTAAGAAGATTTTGGTGTTTTGCCGATGCCCCACAGCATCACGATGATGATAATAAAGGCGATCAGTGCCAGTAATGGAATCGTGATGAAACCAAACCAGTTCAAATAGTCGGTATAACATGGAACCTTACCGCATGCGACGGCATTACCTGTAGCTGAAAAAATACGCTGGATCGTTACATGATATAACGAAATGCCGCCACCGACGAAACTCAGTGGCAGTACGTATTTGGTGATACCCACGTCATCCTTAAAGTAGGCAATGCCCAGCAAGATGGTTAGTGGATACATGAATATACGCTGGTACCAGCATAGATCACATGGAAGATACCCCTTGATCTCACTGAAATAGAGACTCCCCCCTGTTGCAATAACGGAAACGGTCCAAGCAACAAATAAACGGGTATCCACATTTCTCGCTGGACGCTCCGATTTTGATGATGTACTCATTCCTCTGTCCCCCTCTTCATTTTGCTTATACCAAATTATCATACATCATTCTAGACTCCATCGGCTATTCAAGCTGTTATGTAGGTCATTACTCGATGATTATACCAAATATTTGAACTTTTGGGTGAATACAAAAAAGCTGCCGTATGGGGCAGCTCTTTTGTTTGATTCGGTATATAAAACGTTGGATTACATCGATTTAGTCAGCGTAATGGAACCATCTTTTTGTGCCCATTTCACGTCCCAGTTCAGAAGTTCAGCAATGAAGCGCAGAGGTACTTGTGTACGTCCATCTTTATTTACAAATACAGTTGAACCCACATTTTTCTTTACGCCGTTTACTTCCATAATGTTGTTGTTCACCCAGAATTCAAGGATATCATCGCCAGCCATTACCGTTACTTGTTTTGCTTTTTTGTCCCATTTCACTGTTGCACCAATACCTTCACTCAGGAAACGCAATGGAATGTATGTTGTGTTTTTCCAAAGCACTGGTGTAGTATCCATGTTGGTTGTTTTGTCGTTAATTTTCAGCATTTTGCTGTTCAGTTGCATCCACACCGTTGTCATTTCTGGCGCTGGTGCAGGTGTTGCTGGCTCTTGGAATTTGTCGTTGAATTGAGTCACGATGGCGTTACCAAGGGCTTGACCTACACCAAACATCACTTTGAAACCTTCACGATTTGTTGTGTACGAAGCATCATAGTTACCTGCTGCATATTGATTCAATACGTTTTGCACTTGATTTTCATGTGTTGTCAGCGCTTGTTGTCCTGCTGCTTTTGGCAGATTTCCAGCTGTTGCTGAATCCAGGAATGTAGCAAATTCTGTTGTAAATTCATCAATACGTTTCTCTACTGCCGCACGAGCCGCAGCATCGTTGTTTTTAACAGCTTTTACATAATCGCTTTGTGCATTAACGTGGTTGGTTACCCAAATTTTCTCGAAAGCATTGGCACCATCGTTACCGTAAACGGAAGCAATCGCTGCTTTGAAGTCAGTTGTGTTTCCAGCTTCAGCAGTAATCAATGCGTTGGAAGCCGCTGTACGTCCATCAAATTCCTCTTGCATTTGCAGAGCCGAAAGCGCAAAGTGTTCGGAAGCCAAGTGGTTGAGTGCAGATCTCAGATCAGCTGCTTTTGTATCCGCTTTGGTATTTTCGAATTTCTCAGGCATTTGTGTCGTAATTGCTGTGGAGAGTGCTTTACTTACGTCGAACATTTCTTTGAAACCTTCACGGTAAGCCTTGTATGCATCAGCGTAATCTCCAGCTACATACTCATCAAATACTTTTTGCACGAGATCTTCATGTACTTTCAACGCCTGTTTGGCTGCTGCTTTTGGCAATTTGCCTTCGGTTGCTGTGCTCAGGAATGTGGAGAACTCATCCACGAAACCGTTGATGTTTGCCTGTGCTTGTTTGATTCCAGCCTGGTTGCCCATTTTGGTTGCTTTCACCAGATCATCTGTATATTTGTTATGAGAGCGGAAGATGCGTTCGAATTCTTTGGCACCTGCGTCACCATATAGGGAGGCGATTGCCGGTTGCATATCCAGTGCATTCTGGTCGAGTGCTTTGTAGGCTGCGTCTGCGTCTTTTGCTCCGTCATATGCTTTGGCCATTGCGGTTACTGCGAGTGCAAAGTGCTCGGACAGCAGGTGATCCAGGTTCGCTCTCAGGTCAGCCGCCGGTGTGTTCACGGATGCTTTCATCATGGTCATTGGTGTTTGTGGTGCGGAAGCTGCTCCAGCGATCCCCGGCATCAACAGTGTTAAGCTAAGTACAGGTGCGATAAACTTCTTCATCTTCATTTTCATTACGTGTTCACTCCTCGATTATGTTTTGTGTATAATTTCTTTCCTCGTCGTCGTCTTCATAGGGTGTAACGCAGGGTTCTCTCTTCTGGATCACTCTGTGGGCAAAAAAAATTCACAGCCTTCAGTAAGGAAAGCTGCGAATGCCTGTTGTATCAAGGTTTTTTTGAATTAAAAAAATATAAAATTGTAGTGATCTTTCCGATCCAAGACTACATACATACTGTAATATAGATACTTCATTTTCCTTTATTTCTCAACTAAAGCTTACATCAAAGGTTATCCTGAAGTACAATAAGGACATATCATATTATTCGCGAAGGAGGTCCATTCATGACCTGGTTGCCTTATGTTTTAATTGTGGGTATCGCCTTGTTTGGAGGTATTGCTACCATGATCATCGGAAATTCCAAAGCCAATCAGACCAGCAACCCCGAATATGACCGCCGCACAAAGCAAAACCTAAGCAAACTTTCCTATGTATACGTTGGTGCGATTGTCCTTGGTTTTGGCGGACTCATCCTCTATCTTTTTAACTAAAATGTTACGATTCGGCAAAGAATACGTTCAACACACCAAGCAGTTTCAGTGTTCGTTCTACATTCTCCGTATATATACACATGTTTACAAGTTGGAGATAATTCAGAATTATTCTGGATATGTTCGGGGTTTAATATAAAGCCATAAGGGACAGCGAGCCCATTAAATAAAACTAACCCCCAACTTGAAGGAGAGATATATGATGAAAAAAAACATGAAGAAATCCGTAGCAACGATGATGGTACTGGGCATGACACTAACAGGAGCAACGGGTGTATTCGCCGGAACACAACTGGAGAAAATCTCCGCATACCTTAACCATGGAATTAGCTTTAATGTCGATGGCGCGGCTTACTCACCAACGGATGGCAATGGCAACAAACTTGCGCCAATTACTTATAACAACTCTACTTATCTGCCCGTACGAGCGCTTGCTGATGCACTGCATGTGCCTGTATCCTATGACGGCAAAAAAGGACAGGTCATGATCGGCCAAGCTACCAGCAATCCATCAGCCTTAACGAATGTAACGTATAGTGCAGCACAAAAAGAGGCGATTCAAAAAGCTTTTGCACAATTCGATGGGTTCGAGACCGCTTATGCACCTCAGCAGATGATCGCAGGTGACACGTTCAAAAGTGTAGGTGCGGGTGGCGACGGCGTCAGTTTTGTCTTCAACCATATGAAAGTGGATGTGTCTCCAAGAGATTATTCGGACGGTTATACGAGCAAAGACGTGAAACTGTCCAATGGCGTGATCGCCAAATGGTACACACCAGATCAAACGGGCATGCTCACGTTCCAACTGGATGATCGCTACGTTACGCTTAGCTCCCCGGATCATAAGCTGAGCCAAGCTCAGTTGCAACAAGTCGCTGTCTCTGTTCAGAAGGCAACTGGCAACAACGATCAAGGGACCACTGCATTTGCTGACGTGAACTATAGCAAACAACAATTGGATAATATTCGCAAAGCATTTGCGAAGTTTGACGGGTTCACAACAGCCTATGCCCCACAACATATGGTTGCTGGAGATACGTTCAAAAGCGTAGGTGCAGGCGGTGATGGTGTAAACTTTGTTTTCAATCGTATGAATGTCACGGTATCCCCTAAAGACTACTCGTTCAGCTATGATGGCAAAACGGTAAAACTGCCTAATGGCGTATCAGCCAAATGGTACACACCAGATCAAACGGATATGCTCACGTTCAAGCTGGATGATCGTTATGTAACTGTCAGTTCACCGAATAACCAATTGACTCACACTCAACTGGAGCAAATGGCGGTATCTGTACAAAAAGTGAAATAAACAAAATAAACACACATCATTTCGGTCCCACTCTATGAGTTGGGGCTGATTTGATGTGTGTTACGTATGCTCAAACTCTGCACAAAGATCTCTTCCTGTTCGTCCCTCCCTATCCTGCAATTAACTCTCTGCCTTGTTCATGACCTGGCGAAGCCAGTAATACCGATGCAAGTCCATGATAAAATGAAATACCACAAAAGCCAGCATAATGTATACACACATTAGCACAACAGCCACAGTCTGCTGTGTAACAAAGGCCAGTGAAATATTGGCCAGAAGATATGCTCCGCTTGTAATCATCGTTATTGTGGCAACAGGCACACCCGTGCTTTTATCCCCTTTTTTACGCTGAGGGGGCTGCTGCAGCTTACGCAAATGAAACTTCATGTACTGGAACAAGGCAAAACCATATACCACAAATGATCCAATGCCGTACCAAGGTGTCGACAGACCAAGTGTCCCGTAGGCAAACTTCTGAACAATCACCATAAATCCCACAGAACAAACGATGCCAAATACGCCTCGGAACAATACATAATTCAGTTGAAGTCTGCGCGGGGCCGCAATCAGGGCAATAGCCCATATATTCATAAAGCCCAGCGGTGGCACGAGAATATACGCATACAGCGATTGGAACGGGACACTGAACACGGGAATAAGCAGAAATACGTTAAGAAAAAACAGGACAAGTATGCCTGCACTCAGCCGAATACCATCTACCGCATAGACGACATAAGGTGAATCTTCATAAGGTTTTGAACGTTTATTATTCACCATTATAACTCTTCCTTGATAGATTCATTTTGTCATGACTACAATGCCATTTCCGTTAAACGAATAACCCTGCGATAGGCCATCGCATCCATCACATCCTCCCAGTCGAGTTCACTGGCATTAACGTCTCGATAATACACGGCAGCAGCAGGCAAAGAACCAACCAGTGGCCCTGTTCCACCACATATCAGGCTACCGCCGTCTCCACCTTTGGGCATCACATCCCCAGCCGAATCCTGTGTAAGCTCATACTTGTAGGGATCACCAGCAAATTGCACCCCAAAGAAATTTGGCAGTTCCAGATCATAAGGACGATCATCCTTTTCTTCAACCCGGGAAGAGGCCGTCTCTGCCGATCCATCCACAATCTCATCCACGCCTTCCAGACTTCCAAAATGCTTCAATCTCATCGTATAGTCGAAGCTGTCACCCCAGGGAAATAACGTGCGACAACCGCCGCCATAGATATACTCCCATTCGTCTTCGGTCAGCAAACCAAAACCCGCCGCAGCTTCCTCCCTCACAACGTCTTCCAACTCTATTCCTTCGTTGAACCACAGAATTCGGACTTCATTCTCACTTTGGCGAATCAGACGAAATTGTTGATGCAATTCATATTCACGTATTTCCGACTGCTTAAACTGCTCCAGTGCTGAAGGGAAATCAGGATTTTCCTGTGCAAATGCTTCCTCCTTGGACACTTCAATCCAGCCAAGTGAGATCAGTTCGCATTCAACAAGCATCGGCGCAATGTTGACCGTTCTTACAGGTGACATTTGACTCGCCAGAAACGAATCCACGTCCTCCACACCATACTCACTGACCGTTTCATGCAGGTCGGCTGAGGTCACTTCGTTCATACCATGCTGCCAACGATCCCAGCCGAGTGTTACTTGATCCCCAGGCACAAACACAAATCTCAGCCCATCCTCCGTAAATACACCTGTCTCTATTCGCTGACCAAACCGTTCAAATGTCTCGAGACCCTCATATACCATACCGTCTGGTAACTGACGAACAAGCTTACGCATCGAAGCCTCTTTGTCCTGAGCATTCAACGCCTGCCACATGTCTCGACTCCATGTTTCCATAACTCTCCCCACCCTTCCTTATACACTCTCACTTCTCTAAAATGCTTTACTGGGTGACACAGTACAATCTAACTTGTTCACATTTTTATTTCCCTGCGGCCTGCAACAGTTCCAGCAATAATTCCTTCCGTCTTCCCTCCGCTTTGCGAGCGAGCGTTGAGAGCTTCTCCACCTTGCCAAAGATCGGATAGATTACACGTTCCGCTTCATAATGCTCAAGTTTTTGAATCTGTCTAACCAACAGTTCGAGTATTTCCTCATTCTCCAGTTCGGGCTGAATCTTTAGCTTCAAACTATCGGTGGAACGACGCAAGCTGGCGACTAACGCAGGTATGGATTGAGCCTGTACACCCTGTTTTTCTACTAACGCCGCAATGAACTTATCCTGAATCAACTGATGCTCATCATCCACTTCGCCCATGTAATATTCAACCAGCGGGAAATACTGCTCATCCACAAGCCCCAGTCCAAAGGTTGCATAACTGCCCGGCATACAGCTTTTCTCTCCCTCGGTATCCTCGTAGAACTCAAACTCCTGGATAGCCTCACGCGCATACTCTTCCAGAAGTGGATGCAGCTCCGGGTACTCCAGTGCATTGGCAAAGAATCGGTGGGTATCCGACTTCGCGAGTCCTTTGATCGGCAAATACTGCTTTACGGCAGATTTTAGCTTGACCTTATAACCTTTCGGAAAGCCCTGTTTCAATAAATGAGTGATAAAGGTAAGTGCCTGCTGATAGGCACTTCGCTCTTCCTTACGAATGTGAATGGTCATCAGTGCAAATACATCATTTGCTTTGCATTCTACTTCTTCCGTTTTCACATGAATATCGTCCTTCGCATACGTTCCGCTACCTTCTGTCATCATCCGTGCCGCACGTTTGCTACCAAGCTGCTTCGCGAGTTCCAGAAAAGTCACACCTTTGGGTTTGCTATAACTCGGCTCAAAACGTAGAATCATGACCGCCGCGTATAACAGCAGATCGATTGGTTGAGTCTCGGATGTTTGCTGCTCCCCATGCTCGTCCAAATGTAGAGCTGTCTGTGTTTCAATGTTCGATTGAAGCGTTGCTCCGGGCTTAAGTGAATATTCATTGGTACGATAAGGCGAAGACTGAACATCATAATACTGTGGCAAAAACTGATTCTCCGTCCATGTCGTCACCGCACGAGTAATCTCACCACGATGTTCCGCAAGTGCCTCCGGACGCCCCTGATTCAACTCTTGTATCCGGTCATACTGCTTGATCGTCCATGCTACATCCAACTCCGGGAACAGCTTTGGATCGAGCAGATGACTCGTCAAAAAGAAGGATTCCAATGGCTTCGTTGGATATGTACTGTTCTCCAGATTCTTGTCTACATAGGTATGAATACGATCAAGGAGCAGCTCTCTTTTCTCTTCGTTGATCCATTCCAATAAAGTCAATTGCAGCTTGCCTTCGGTTGTTGGAAATTTCCCGCGGAAAGTGAAGCGGTAGTCAATCAACGGAGTATCTGCCAGCTTGTCCAATCTGCCCTGAACAACCTCAACAAGCTTAGGCCCGATCTCGTTCCGTACCTGTTCCTCGGTAAAGGCTCCTTCCTGCTTTGATTTCACATCATCATCCAAACCCAGATCCAGGCTGTCTACCGTGGTCCGTCCAGGTCTGTAATCAAGCACAATATCATTAAAAATACCCATTTGCAGTGTAGTTCGCTTCACAACACTTTCCAAGTCATCCCGCTTGTCCTGTTCATCAAACCATTCATGAATCGTCGTTATCATCTCTTCCATAGCCTGATCATAAAGTGTACTCATCTGATCTCCTGCCTTCCCATGCATCTTAAGATGTTCATCAACCACACTTGAATTTCTATGAATCCCGGACCAGTCCGAGGTATCTATGTTATAAATACGTATTAATGTTCGTATATTCCCTATTATTTTACTCTCTCAAGTACACCCGGAACAATAAGGCTTACGCACGGTTGCTTGCTAGTCAAAGAGATCTACGGATTCCTTTTTTTTCATATCTATGTACGCTCTCGGCATGCCCTCGCTATCGTCATCCCCACGTTGTATAATCATTGTATTCCTTTTCAGGAGGTCTGACGAAATGAGCTACAGCAAATACTTCCCCTTGGAAAACTATTTGAATCAAGTTTCAATCACCCTTACATATGCAGAGCTTGAGGAGATTCTCGGATTTACGTTACCCCCTACAGCGTATAATCGCGAACAATGGTGGGTGAATAATTCCAATAATCATACACAGGCACTATCCTGGTTAAATGCCGGATGGAAGGTGGATAATGTGGTTTTAGGAAAAAACGTTACTTTTGTCCGTTGCGAGTCTAATTGATTATGTACTTACTTGCACTGATGGTACTCGTCATTTCAGGTTCAGTGTGCTTAATAGATATTTTGTTCGGTATAAAAGATTCGGGTGAAGGAATCCGATTATTGGTTACGACTTCAAAGGCTCTATTTTTCTTATCCTTGTTGTTTTTTATCATTAAAATGCCTAATAAAAAAGCAGGGTAGATCCGATGAATTCATCAGTTTCCCCCTGCTTTTTAAATTAATTAACTGTCTTATACCACTCGTTCACTTCGGCGGTAATATCATCCCCGCCCATGGATTTCCACTTTGTCACAAACGCATCAAATTCCTCAATGCCCACCTGACCATAGATGATCTTGCTGAACGTATCCTTCTCCAGCTTGTCGATCGCGTCCTTCTTCATTTTCATCGTCTCGGTTGGTGCTCCCGTGAACTTGTTCTTGATCGCATTATCTTTATTTGCAACGACGACTTCAGCGGCGACAAACACTTCCGGTTTGTTCGCAATTTTCGTATTTTTCTCAAAAGGAGTCTCCGGTTCCTTGCCCTTCGCAAGTTCCGCCAGCGTATCCATCATGAGA
This sequence comes from Paenibacillus sp. FSL R5-0701, assembly GCF_037973995.1. Lineage (NCBI taxonomy): Bacteria > Bacillati > Bacillota > Bacilli > Caryophanales > Paenibacillaceae > Paenibacillus > Paenibacillus sp. FSL R5-0701. Next base: position 6,055,741 of record NZ_CP150230.1, read on the forward strand.
TTCGGAATCCGTGCACCATCATACGTAATTGTATATTTGAGTGGTGATACGCCGTCCTTCACTTCAGCTTCACCAACAACTTTGCCATCCACGATGTCATAGTCATATCCTTGTGCAAAGCCATGTTCGAACTCGCTGCCCACTTCCGGATTGGCAAAGTTGTCGAATAGATAATTTTGATACGTGAAGAAAATCTCCGGGTTCGCCATGTCTTTGTTAATCAGCACCACCCCATTGCTTGCACCAGAACCATGTTGGTGGCTCTCACCTGTTGGTCCTGTAGGTAAGGCAATGGCCTTGTACGTGGCACCGTCCACATTTTTCTTCACATCATCAATCGGCCAGTTTGGCATCCAGTGTGGTCCCACGATAATGCCTGCTTTACCTGCGGTGAACAATTCTGCTGCCTTGATCTCGTCATAGACGCCTGCTTCTTTGGGCAGGTAACCTTTGGACAACCAATCTTTCATCGTTGCTAGGCCTTCCTTCACACCTGGCTGGATGGAGCCATATTGCAGTGTGCCGTCTCCAGCATCATTCCATTGACCAGGCATCGTCTTGTACATGCCGAAGATCCAGCCGGATTCCGTCATCCAGGTATTGAGCGCATTTTTCATGCCCACGGTCAGACCATACGTATCTTTCTTACCGTTCCCATCGGGGTCCTGATTCGTAAAAGCATCCATGACCGTAACCAGTTCATCCATGGTTTTTGGTTCTTCCAGTCCCAACTTCTTCAGCCAGTCTTCCCGAATAAACATGACCGAATCGCCGTTGTAGGCATAATCGAAGATTGGAATGCCATAACGCTCGCCCTCATACATGTACGGATACCATTCCTCCGGTGCTGATTCAGAAGCCTGTTTCCATGTGTCCGAAGCATACTTGTCAAACAACTCACCTGCATTCGCAAATTTGCCGGACTCAATTAATTCCCGGACCAGATTGTAGTCTCCCCGAATGGAGACGATATCCGGCAGTTCTTCGTTAGCGGACAGGGACAAGCGTAATTTCGTGTAAAATGCATCATTGGTCACTGATACGGCCCACGGTGTGGTCAGATCGATGCCAAGTCGTTCCTTGGCCCATTTGGTATGCACATTGTTCTGTGCCGTTTCCCCGTTCTTGAATTTCGTATCATCATTCCAGGCCCGCAAATAACTCATCTGTACCGCCGGTTCATACTTCCCGTCTTGCAGAGCAAGTGGTGCAGCGGCTTCCTTCGCCGGTTCTTCCTTGGCCCCCGAACTACATGCCGTTACAGCAACCATCGTGATTGCGAGCAATGTTGTCATCATTTTTCTATACATAGACTAACCCCTCCTCAGGTAACTTGGATACCCTTATGTGCCAAATGCACCTTACATGAAAAGGATAGTGCAGCCAGGGAGGCAAACATATATCACAATTTCAATGTTCATATTGATTTGTTAACCGTTCCGAAAATCCTGCGGGGTCAGTCCATAATGTTTGCGGAACACCTGAATGAAATAAGGCGTGTTATTGTACCCCACTTCCTGACCGACTTCATAGATCTTCATCGCCGTATGCTTGAGCAAATGAACCGCACGTTCCATTCTGGAACGGATAATATAATCACTAATGCCTTCACCTGTGGATTGTTTGTACATTTTCGACAGATACACGGGATGCAAATGCACCTCTCCGGCAATGACTTGCAACGATAGATCCTCGCCTAGATGATGGTCAATCCATTGCTGCACCTGCCGAATCAGCGTTGATCCGGCATCCTGTCCCGCATCGCTTGTGCTCTCTTCCCACTGCTGCATCACAGACCGAGTCCACGTTTCCAGACTACGCAGCGAGATGCCATAACCATCCTTGAGCAACTGCTGGTACTGCTCGCCAAGCACTTCGGCTAACTGTCTTCCTTCCCGGTGAGCCATATAGGAGAATGCCGCCGCCAAATAATGAAAAGCCACATATACATGTTCCGGAAACACACTGTTCGACAGTTCGGCAAAGATCTGATCAATCTTACGGTGTGCATCCTCCATGCGCCCGGCTTCCAGTAACGTCGTCAGACCTGGCGGTTCATACAGCGCTGCAAGTGATTTCAAGGTAGCCCCATTGGTTCCTGCCGCCGCATTCAGATGTAATCCTTTGCCAGCCTCGGCTTGCTTGCGAAGCGCACTCACAGCTTGATGATATAGTTGCGGCACCTGATCTGGGAAACGCCCCATACGACTAACAAACAGGGAAATGGTCGCGTTCAGATATTGCCTCACACTGTGGATTAACCGTTCTCCAAGCCGTCCCATTAGCATTTCCGGTTCAGCTTGGGTTTGTTTGGGACTGGCCATGAAGACCAGATCATCATAGGCGTCATCCGTATGGCAGAGATGATAGGTACTGCCGTAGATCTCTTCCACCACATTGGAGATGGCATACTTCATCAGTCGAAACGCTTTATGTGTGGGTTGATGGTCATCATACCGGATGAGCAACAGTTGCATTTTATCCTGTGGACGGAACCCGATCTCCAGTTGCTCCAGCTTGCCTTGGAGTTCTGCATCCGCAAATTTATGCCCTAATAATACATCCTTCATCAGCTCCGCCCGCTTCTCGGGCAGATGTTCCCTCACCGAATACATGGCCCGCTGATGCAGCATTTGTTTCTCACCCTCTAGACGAATCTGCACGGCGGCCTGCTGCACGGATTCGATCAGTTCCTCATCTCGGACCGGCTTGAGCAGATAACTAACCGTCCCGTGTTTGAGCGCCTGCTTCGCATAATCGAAGGAGGCATGACCCGATAAAATAATACATTTCGTCTGTTCCCACTTTTGCCTGATGTGACTGACCAGATCCAGACCGGACAGACCCGGCATGCGGATATCCGTGATAATAATATGGACCTGATGTGATGCCATATGTTCCAAGGCTTCTTTGACCGAATAGGCTTTGAATACCTGACCAATCCCGTGTTCTCTCCACGGTATTGAGACAGCGATCGACTCTACTGCCGAATGTTCATCATCCACGACCATCAGATTCATCATGCGGTTGTTCCTCCTCAAACCATCGAATTTCTACACTAAGTCCACCATAGGGAATCGCTCCAAAATGAAGCCCGGACGACAGCCCATATCGCGTAACGAGACGCTGGTGCACATTCCATGTGCCTGTTCCAATCTCCTCACCCATCGGTTCATTGATCTCCCGTTCCAATTCGGCAATCTCTTCCGCTGTCAGCGTGACACCATCATTGTCAACAAACAGGCTATATCTTGTATATTTCCGACCCTCTATATGTTCGGGTACCGCCATCCCCGTTACGACGACATGCCCACTGCCCTCCATCGGCTCAATGCCATGGATCACCGCATTCTCTACGATGGGTTGAATGAGCAGTCGCGGAATGTGAAGCAACATCAGTTGCTGCGGTACGGCAATCTCGTAGGTCAGCCGGTTGGTCCGCATCTGTTGAATGGACAGATAATGGTCCAGCAGCCGGATTTCTTCCTCTACTGTCGTCATATCATTCTCGCCCCGCGTAATGTAGCGATAGTAGTCTCCCAGACTTAGCGACATGGCAATAACGGCTTCACGGTTGCCGAGCTGGGTCATATTTTTGATATAAAACAGGCAATTGTACAGGAAATGCGGATTGATCTGTGATTGCAGATGTTTCAATGTTGCTTCCCGTGAACGGATCCGTTCCTCGTATACCTTCTCGATCAGTTCCTGAATCTGCTCTGCCATATGGTTGAAGCTCTGGGTGAGATACGCGAATTCATCACGAGAGTGATCGACCGGAATCCGTGTGGACAGCTGCCCTTTGCGAATCTGTTGCAGCCCTCTCATCAAACGATGGATGGGCACCTGAACTTTTCGATACAAAAGCAGTGCAGCCCCGATACTCAACACGAGCAGTAACAAAATGGAGGTAATAAACATATTTCGACTCTTGTCCATCGGGGTTAACAAATCATCCAATACCACCGGGTTCACGTATACCGCTTGCAGTTGTTTGGAGTGCACGTAACTGACCAGATATTGTTTACCGCCCACCTCCAATTGATGATTGCCTTCCCTCTCCGGCCCGTTAAAAGGCATATCACGCATAATCGCTTCGACCAGTTCGGGGTCCGCCGTACGGTTCAGCAACGGATCGTTACCTGGTACCAGCAAGAAGGGATCTCCGCCCTGCGTTTCTTTAAAATCATCCAACATGGCAACCACGTTCATCGGGTCAAAATTAATCTCCATCACCGTTCGTACACCTGTGTTTACCGGTTTTTCATTCCACTCGTAGTTGTCCGTGAAAAAGTAGGTGAAACTCCCCTGCTCCAGCTGCCATTGACCCGGTTGCGGAAACGTCAACATCTTCTCATCGTAGACCGTCCGGCTGGACATGGTGGATAACACAAGTTCCGCTTGTGGCAGCACAATGGTAATATCGTTCTTCCAGCGGCTGGTGGACTGGTACAACGATAATTTGTCGAGAATATCCAGATAGATACTGTTCTTCTCATATTGGCTGGTTGAGTCCGTCATGTAACGGTAATGCAGGATACTCGGATCTCGCAGCAATGTCAGGCCATATAGTGAGAGCTGCTCGATATTTTTATCCACCTGGGAACTGAAATAATTGAACTGGTTCAGACTCGACTGCTGTTTCTCCTCCACCACCATGTCCACATTTGCCTGGTTCGCGTATGTATACAGCAGCAGAATGGGTACGAGCAGGCAAATTAAGAGAATGACCGTCTTCGCAAATACTGTGAATTTCATCGTTTCACCCTGTTCCTGAATTTGAAGTCGTTCTACACCGAAGTCCTATTTTATATTGAAAACCCTTACATTTCTATATGATTTTATGTTCTCCGGCTTTCCTGTGACTTGAAATCCTATGTTTCCATCAACAAGTTAATATTTCAACATCCGCATTGAAATGTTGTTCTATAGTCCACCCTTTTCCGTTGCTATAATTCAGTTGCTCCACTCTGTGCAGAGGTTTGCTCGCCTCATGTTGCCCGGGCTGGACGAGATAAAGGAGGGACCCTGATGGCTATGGAACAACCGTTAACAACCAATATGCCGGTGCGAAAAATGACACCCCATCCACGCAAACGTACCCGCTGGAATTTCAAACGCACGTGGCCGCTGCATCTGATGCTGCTGCCTGCTGTACTGCTCACATTGCTGTTCGCCTATGTGCCCATGGGCGGCATTATTATTGCTTTTCAGGATTTCAAACCGTGGCTGGGGTTCACTGGCTCCAAATGGGTGGGCTGGGACAACTTCCGGTTCATGTTCGAATATCCCGACAGCGTTCAGGTCATCTGGAACACAGTGCTAATTGCTTCAATGAAGATTGTGGCTGGACTTGTAGCCCCTGTGGTGTTTGCCATTTTGCTGAATGAGGTTCGGAACTCTACGTTCAAACGTTTCTCACAGACCTTGGTGTATCTGCCCCATTTCCTGTCCTGGGTTGTCCTGGGCGGCATTCTGCTTGATATGTTATCACCGGAAGGTGGGCTGGTAAATCAGGTGCTGGCCGCGGCTGGTGTTGAACCGATCTTCTTTCTGGGAGATGGCGACTGGTTCCGTGTAACGGTGGTTGTCAGTGATGTGTGGAAGGAGTTTGGATTCGGGACGATTGTATTTCTGGCAGCACTTGCGGGCATTAACCCGGCATTGTATGAGGCTTCAGAGGTAGATGGGGCAACACGACTCAGACAGACATTGCACATTACCCTGCCTGCACTCGTGCCAATGATTATCGTGGTAGGTACGTTATCGCTGGGCAATATCCTGAATGCAGGCTTTGACCAGATCTTTAACCTGTACAATCCCTTGGTATATGAGAAGGGCGATATTATCGATACCTTTGTCTACCGGATGGGGATTTTGAATGGCAAAATGAGCTTTGCAACCGCCGTTGGACTATTCAAATCATTTGTCGCGATGTTCCTGGTCATCTCTGCGTACCGGATGGCGTACAAAATCGCCAATTACCGTATTTTTTAAGAAGCATTTTGCATAAATCCAGACAGCGACTTTCAATAAGAAAGATAGAGATCGAAATGGTTCAGTTCGTCTATATCTTGTACACGCGAGCGATTCAAATCGAATTATGCAAAATGTAGAGGAGGAATCAAGGTGTATCACAAAACAACCGGGTACCGTATATTCAATGGTTTTAACCTGATATTCATCGCGGCCGTCTCAATCCTGTGCATCCTGCCACTGGTCCATATTCTGGCCGTTTCCTTCAGTGGTAAAGCGGCAGCATCCGCCAATCTGGTGACACTTTGGCCCATAGATTTTACGGTGGACGCCTATACCAAAACATTTGGTAACAGTAACTTTCTGAGTGCACTCTGGATTTCAGTCCAACGTACGATTCTGGGCACACTGCTCAGTATGACACTTGTCTTCCTGACGGCTTATCCGTTATCCAAGGAGAGCCTGCATTTCAAGGGACGCTCGTTATATGCGTGGTTTTTCATCTTCACGATGCTGTTTAGCGGGGGATTAATTCCATCCTATATTTTGATCCAGAAGCTTGGGCTGATGAATACGATGTGGGCTCTCATTTTGCCAGGCGCGGTGGCTGTCTGGAACCTGATTCTCATGATGAACTTTTTCCGCAATGTTCCAAAAGAGCTGGAAGAAGCCGCATTCATTGATGGAGCCAACCATATCACAACTCTGTTCAAAATCTATCTGCCTGTTTCCATGCCCGCCATTGCCACGATTTCTTTATTCACGATGGTAGGTCAGTGGAATTCCTGGTTCGACGGGCTGATCTATATGAATGATGCTTCCAAATATCCACTCGCCACGTTAATGCAGACTATAATCGTACAGCAAGATTTCTCCAACATGAACGTGGATGCAACGCAGCTCCAGAATATGTCTCAACGTACGGTGAACGCAGCTCAGATCTTTATTGGCGCTTTGCCGATTCTGCTCGTATATCCGTTCTTGCAGCGTTTCTTCGTTAAGGGAATTGTGCTCGGGGCGGTAAAAGAGTAAAGCAAACACACGGAATTCCTTCTTGGAATTCTTTGTTCAGAAAGGTTATGATTTCAGCTGATTCGTAATCGTTCTCCCACGAGTTGCGTTGTTATATTCATTAATTAACTCATCCAATACCATGGATTGGCGAATAACCTCCGGATGCCATAGTTCCGGGTATTGAGCTGCAACCTGGTAGAGCCTTTGCCGTGCATGTTCGATACATTCCTGAATGGTTTCCGGATTATGTACCATACTCCCGCCCCCTGTTGTCCTTGAATATCATCATCCAAAAAAGACCATCTAATATAATATTCGGAACAAGAGGGGATTTGGATTACCCCAAAATTAAAAATTTTGTTTATTTTTTCTTGTAAAAGTTATGATTAGCGTGGATCACATGGGCTGATGTGTATATGTTCAATATAAATAAACCGGATGGGCTGTAGCCTGTCCGGTTTTATTCCTGCTGAGTTTTTCAATTTTCTCTGTCATGCTCCAATTATCTTAATCCAACATCCTTAAAACGATTGCCTATCGTCTCTGGAAAGACACGTTTAATGGCATCAATGGCACGTTGTTCCGTAGCCCCTGCCTTCCCTATAAGCTTAATTATCCTTTGTACACAATCTGGTTCCTTCGTATTCCATGAGATTGAATCATTAACTACATCAACAATCTCCGAATACAGTTCTGCGAGCAATGCATACTCACGCATGACATGAACCATCCGAGCTGATAGGTACTCCAGCCCTGCAACATAAGAGGCAATGTCCAGTCTTGATCTGGCATAATAGCGCAGTACAGTTGCCGCTTGTTCTGTGTCATATGTTCCAGACTGCAAAGTAGCTGCCATAACCGTATACGCAGCCGATCCACAGGCATAATCCTGGGACGGCAGCATGTAGTCATGGGTTTCCCATTTGTATACGGCCTGAATTAATGATTCCTTGCAAACTTCCCATAGATCCACAGATTCATGAGATTCCAGCACCTGATAGTACCAGTATGGCGTACTGTTCCTGCCAAATGAATCATAGGGCAGACGAATGGCTTCATGTCCTTCACTTTCTCCAATAAACAGCACCTGCTCCTCATCATCATATCCGGCAGCAATGACAAATTGATCATGCCAGAGAATCGCACCTATTCCCCGGTCAATGGACGCCTTGATGTCAAGCACTGACTGCTTCTGATAGAGCGGAAAAGTCGGTTCAAATGAAAATCCACCATGTTGTCCCGTTGTTACGCCAAGAAAATCAGCCGCCACAAAGTTCTCTGCCATCCAGTTGTATGCCGAGATTGATTCTGCGGTCAGACGCCGATCCACCACTAATCGGAATGCACTTGCCGTCATACCTGCAATCATGTGACGCGGGAAATCCATCCACTGTGTGTGCAATAAAATGAGGTACATCGCATCTGTATACGAACCCACACCGTTCCGTGATAGGTGTGCATCAGCAGAGGTTCGGGCTCGCGGGAAGCGAATCAAATCCTGCAATACTTTGGCTGCCATCATCCGTCACTCCTTCCTCCCTCATTCTATCGTGCGGAGTGTGCTCCCCACCGTGGTATAGTGGATCTTTTACGGTCAGGATACTTCCTGGATATCAATCGAAAATAATCAATAGCCTGCTCTTCCAGTGCTTTTGCCTTCACTAGTACCTGTGCTAGATCTTCTGTGGTGTCTGGTCGCAAGACACGGCTATTCTCCTGCTGAACCATATATCCTTTCATTTGGTCAATTAACGTCCCAAGCTGTTCATAGCATGCACAAGCGTGGTCCAGTTCGTTCCATATCCCTCGAACACCCTGCAAATACATTCGTATTTCGGATCGCGAATGGCAGAAGGATTCCAAAATATAACCTGCACCGGATTCATCGAAATCCCCACTCCGCAGGGCCTCCACCCACACATCATATGCCTTTTTACCTGAAGCAATATTCTGATTAGGTAACAGACGATAGGGAATATCCCAATCCTCAATCGCCAGTCTCAGGGATTCCAGCAGCATCTGTTGTTCAGGGATGCGGACCTGATCACCAAACACCTGACAATACCAAAATCCGGTAAAGTTTAAGCCGAAATTGTCATACAACAAAATCTGCGGTTCCTCGCTCCATCCGTCTTGCACATAAAAGATGCGGTCACTGTTATCATATCCATGAATAACACCGAACTCAGGAATCCAGTAAATTACACCAGTGCCTTCATCAATACTCCGTCTCACCCAGTTCACTGCATCCTGTTGGTAATAACCAAACGTGGAATGACGTGTACGTCCCCCATCCCAGATCGTGAATATCCCCAGGTTATCGACTCCGGGACGATGCGCTTCCCCCCACTGTCCATACGCTGTAACCGACATGGGAAGTAGTCTGCGATGCACCGACAGCTTGAAAGCCATGCCCGTATATCCGGCAAGTACAACCTTGGAACCTTGAAACTGGCCCGTATGGGTTAGTATCGCATGCAGACTATCGACGTACGATTTGGACTCCCGCTTCATGATGAGGTTATCTAAAATATTCTCAGCCAAGGACGGATCTTCTCCTCTCTATGCTGCTTTATTCCACGTTTTGCTTACGTTGTATCGAGAGCCTGTCCATTAATCCTTCCGCGCTTTGCTGAAGCTTGCGCCTAAGCCACCCAGGAGACAATAGTTCCTCCCATTCGCTAATAAACAAATGCTGCAAGAAAGCGTCCGTGTCATAAAATTCAATTGAATAAATCTGATCTTGCCTAGCCCGAATACGATACCCTTGCCATAGGTCCATTTGCTGTAATTCTTTCAAGCGAATCTCAGCTACAAACGGTTTACGCACAGGCAGTGGTTCTTCCCATCCACCTAGGAGCGCATCTGACCTGTACTCAAATCTCTCATCCAAGATCGATACATGAACAATACCCTCCAAGCGAATGGCCACTTGCTGTACAGGGTCTGCTTCATAACCCACCACGTAATCGGCGTTAAACTGGGATATCATCTTTAATGGACACAAGGAAAACTGCCGTTCTCCATCGTGATCCCTGTAATGAATATGTACTCTGCGCAAGTCAGTTATGGCATGGGACAACAATTCAAAGAATTGCAGTTGTTTCGGTTGCGCCGAAAATACCGGAAGCTCACTACTTCCCATCGGTTGTTCCTCCAACGTAAAACGCTCCAGCAAATGTGCTACACGTTTCACCGCGTCCGATTGATCATAATCGTAATGTCGATAGCGATGTGCCAGATATTTCAGCACACGCTGCTCTTCTTCAGTCATATACAAATGGGGCAATCGAAAAGTCTGATCCTCATAACAATAGCCCCGATATTTTGCCATATACACCAAAGGGGCTCGCAGGGAACTTGCCATATATTCAATATCACGCTGAGCCTGACGACGGGAGATTTCAAATTCACGGGCAAGCCAGCTGCTATTCGGAAAACGTCCACCCCGAATCTGTTCGTCAAACCAGTGAATCCGATGCATGTTACTCATCTTCCCGCCCCCATCTCATCCATTCCTAATATATTCGATTATATCAAAAGACATGGCCCGTTCCGAAGAACAGGCCGGTTATGTTACACATGTGCCTTATCCACTCTGGATTGCACAGCTTTGAAGCATTTCTTGCATACTTTCAGACTTGTACCGTCTGTTTTTGTTTGCGTATACAACAATTTAATTCGGGTACTGCTACACACCGGGCATGTTCCCCGGCCCCTGGAAGGAAGACTCCACAAGACGCGTCCTCTTTTCGTTTTTGCCAATGGTTGTGAACCTCTTTTCGATATGGTTTGTGTGTTCACCGTTATTATATAGGGCAAGGTACGACACAGAATGTCGCATCAGTTTTAAAGGTTGTTCAAAAAGTCCCCAATTGATCACGAAGTAGCCCAAGAAGCGAACTCGACATCGAATCTTGCGTTCACCTTCGGAGTCCGGTGCTCATGTAGGTTTGCCTACACTCCGCTCCTCCTCCTTCAGGTTCTCGCAACCTTCTCGGTGCTGAATCGTTAACTTTTTGAACATGCAGTAGCAGAAAATAAAAAATGTCCCCTCTTCGACCTGAAGAAAGGACAACATTTAGGAAGGTTCTGTGCTCGTCTGAGCTGCGGCCTGCAATAACGGTTGCAGGAGTCCTGGAAAGCGCGTTTCCAGATCATCGGATCGCAGGGTGAGAAAGTGCTGAGTGCCCTGCACTCTGACCCGAATAACTCCAGCTTCCCGCAAGGTACGAATGTGATGCGACATCGTTGACTTCACAACAGGTGCATGAAAATGACTGCACGGCTGCTCCCCGCTTCTCGCTGCTTCCGCAACAATCCCAAGACGGGTCGGGTCGCTTAACGCATACAATACGGAGGAAAGTTCAATATCTGACACCTGTGGATGATGTAAAATTTTCATACTGTAGTCTCCTTTTCTCAGACTATCCATTGTATTTTAACACACATCCATGATATATTTCTAATGTTCGACACCAATCGAACTTTAATGATTTCGTTATGTAACCCCTGCTGTCAGGCACGGGATTGACATCATACTACATTTTGCAAATGTTACACACCGTTTCTGAAATGTTGCGAAATACACATTCACTTTAGGAGGTTTTTATGAACAACACCGCAACCGCATCATCAGGGGAACGGACCGGAATACAGGAAGGATTAATTGTAGGCTTGCTTGGCTTCACCGTTGTACTCGTTGTGATGAATACAATGATGTTTAATCTGGCTCTGCCCAAAATTGCAGCCGAATTTATGCTTACATCCGTCGCTTCTTCATGGATTGTTACAGGGTATTCCATTGTATTTGCCATTTCCTCGATTACGTTCTCACGTCTATCGGATTTCATACCTATTCGTACATTATTCACGACCGGGCTTACGTTACTTGGTGCGGCATCCGTTCTCGGGTTCTTCAGTAATCATTTCATCATTTTGCTCATTGCACGTCTGATCCAGGCTGCAGGTGCTGCTTCGGTTCCCGGGCTCGCTATTGTACTAATTACCCGATACATTCCCAATGATCGCCGGGGTAAATCGATGGCTGTCATCATGTCCGCGAGTTCACTGGGGCTTGGACTTGGTCCCGTCATCGGCGGAAGTATTACTCAGTTTCTGGGATGGCATGATCTGTTTATCGTTACGGGATTAACGTTATTCTTGATTCCTGTATTCTTTAAACTGCTTCCTCGGGAAACACCGCAAAAAGGTTCATTTGACCTACTCGGTGCCGTGCTTCTTGCCATCGGTACTACAGGTGTGTTGTTATTCCTGACTTCCCGTCAGTGGTACACGCTTGTTATCGGTGCTGCGGCACTGCTTCTGTTCTGGCTCCGAATTCGGCGCGCGGCAGACCCGTTTGTTCAACCTGCTTTGTTCAAAGACAAAAAATATATGATGCTCAGCTCGTTGGGGATTGTATCGTACATTAATAACTTCTCAACGTTGTTTCTGTTACCGCAAATTTTGGCACATCTATATGGACTCACACCTGCTCAATCGGGACTTGTCATCTTCCCGGGTGCAGTCGTGTCCATGCTGCTGTCCAACAGGATCGGCCGCATGATTGACCGACATGGCAATACGTTGCTGCTGAAGTTTGCACCATGGCTGCTACTGGCAGCTGCCGGGTTATTCGCCTTATTTGCAGACAATAACATCTACGCCATTATGGCTGTCTATGTCCTGCTCAGCGTAGGCTTCTCTTCCCTAACCACCAGCGTGTCCAATGAATTGTCTGGCAATCTGACCATGGATCAGGTTGGTGCAGGTATGGGATTGTTCCAACTTAGTCAGTTCTTCAGCGGTGCTTTCAGCGTTGCTGTCACTGGTGTAGCGTTGACTGCGATGCAAAACATGCCGCTATCCTCAGCGTATACTAATATTTTCTGGGGCATGACTGTAGTTGCAATCGCATCGGTTATTTTCTCTCAAGTGTATCTAAGAATGCAGTCACGAAAAAAAGTTGCTGCTTAATATGAAGCAAATCATCAAAAAGGCCCGTAAAGCGACGTTTGCTTTACGGGCCTTTTTGATTTTCGTAAGATTAGTGATACCCTTAACTGGCAACAAGATGTTTGACCAAGTCATGGGCCTCTTGTTCCAGAGCTATAATTTCTCCGATTTTACCCAGCACTCGATCTAACATATGATATCGACGATCCAGATCCAGGTATTGACTTTTCAATGTCATATTAGCCGCGAGATTCCATCGTTGCGCAGCATATTCATACGTCTCCACCAGTTGAGAAATATCCGGATTGTACGGTATTCCTTCTCTTAGGAAATGGCCATACAAATATCTGTTATTACTTATGCCCGCCAAGTCGCCATACATATTGTCCAGATATTCTTCCGTCAATGCGGATGAATCTTGCATATGCTGACGTGTAGCGTCGATATACCTTTCAATGGCAGGCAAACCAACATACGGATTAACCAATTCATACCACTCAACCTGTTTGGTTAGCTGCCCGGATATTCCATCCATGATTTCATGATTTTGTTGAAGCATTTCGTAGAACTCTCTCTCTTTCACCTGCTCAACGGCATTCCCAACATCTAATGTAGCATAACGATAACGCGTACCCTCACGGATTAATGGCGTCTGACCTAGATCAAGCGCTTCAAATAACGCCTGTTCATCCATATTACCTTTCAAATGATAAAAATCATCAATAAACTCAAACTGTCCATCTGCATAGTCGGACAAGACAATACAATGCGACGAATGAAGTAATTGATAAAGTGAATTGTACTTCATGTAATATACATCAACCCATACAATGACTGCTTCGTTTTGCTGAAGCAACGTCATGATTTCCTGGATAACCTCGATCCGTTCGTTTGTTCTGACGATATTCAAATCAATATGATGAATGCGTTGAAACTCATTTTCAACAGTCATATAAGTAGGGACAAGTTTCGGGGTGCCTCTCTCCGGGTCTTCATGGTACATCATCCCGCATTGCTTCCATACCGCCAGGAAGTTCGTGATTTCTTTATAGTTGAGAATGCTGCTTACACATAGGGTAAAGCAATCTTCACCTTCTGTATGTGCTTCTCTTGACTGAATATTCATATATTCCACTCCTTCCCTAAGGTTAGTGCAAAGATATGCATGCATGGATTGTCTGGCAATAGGATCTTGTCAAATGAAATGGGTTCTTCCAGCGTAATCTGCTGGAACCAAATAATAGGCTGTTTGGATGTCAGTAAGATACCCTTTTGTGTACACATCCCGCTACATTGAAACATAATTTCTTCATTATAATGTGGACTCGTCTCGGTCCAGTTTGTCAGATCCAATGACGCTCTTCCCATCCGCTCTCCGGCTCGTTCAAAATCAATGAATTCATGGTATGAACCATTATCTGCCGCACCCAGAATATATAATGTCGAATATAGATCCAATAGTACCGGAATGCGCTGCCTATCCAGTTCTATATTATTAAATGCCTGTCTGCGTAAAGGAAAATGAAACGGAACATCCCGCCATTGCACATTCTCCTGATCAGGAAGTTCGTCTCCAGGGTATGAGGAACCAAAGGTCGTGAAATTCCCTATCTGGTTTGTATCCAGATAGCTAAAACCATTGTTGTTATAGTGCTCTTCCAAAGGTAGTGGACAATAGATGGTCATGTCATTAACCTCCTAGAATCATTCTATTTACGTCAGGTGACAGTTGACCCGACACCTTGCCGCTGCTCCTTGAACAACGTGTCATACACCTCATGCCACCCGGCCAGTTCCAGATGAGTGCCCGTAGCAACAATCTCTCCCTGATCGAGCACAATGACTTGCTCGGCATCCTGAATAGCTGAATACCGGTGGGCGATCACAAGCACCGTCATATGCTGTGCAATCCTACGGATCACCTCATTTATTTTCCGTTCCGAGTCATTATCCAGTGCAGAGGTTGCTTCATCCAGAATAAGCATTCGGGGTCTTGTTAACAGCACCCTCGCAAGCGCCAAACGCTGCTTCTGGCCTCCGGACAACTTAATACTTGACTCACCCAGAACCGTATTATACTTGTCAGGCAATTCTTCAATGAAGTCATCCAGCAAAGCCATGCGGCAAACCTCTCGTATCTCTTCTTCTGTAGCCCGTGGCTGTACGAGTCTGAGATTATCCATGATGGACATACTGAACAAGGTATTCTCCTGCATAACCACCCCTATATGTTGATAAAGGTAGTCTGATCCCAAGTCACCAATGGGCTGTCCGTCAACGAGAATAGCCCCTTGCTGTGTTTCATTCTGCCCTAAAATAAGTTTGATTAACGTGCTCTTACCCGAACCACTTCTGCCTACGATCGCTGTATAATCACCAGGCTGGATGTTCAGATTAATCTCATGCAAGACATCACTTTGATTCTCCTGATAACGAAAGGAGACATCCTTGAATTCGAGATGCCCTTGGAACTCTGGCTGTAGTCCGAGCTTTCTCTGTGGTACAACGGGTAGTTCCAGCAATTCAACGATCCGTTCAATGGAAGGTGTCACATCATGAAGTTGAACATTGGAGGCATTAATTTCATTAATGTTGTTAATCATCTGTTGATAGTATGTCAGAAAAACAAGTAGTCCCCCGATTGTTAATTCTCCCTGAAAAATCAGCAACCCGCCGATAAAATAAAGATTCATCTTATTAATAAAGTCATCCTGAAAGGTGTAGTACAGCTCATTGGCATACGTATATGCCAGATGTCGGAATTTGATTTTGCCAAAACGTTTCCAATATCCCACAAACTTGATGGATTCTTTGCGTTGCATATTCAGTGCCTTGATTTCCTTCCAGTGTCTGAAGCTGTTCGATATCCATGTCTCATATTCTCCGGTAGTCTGGCGGAATTCAGAGACCAGTACTTTGGCTTTTTTGCCCAATCGGGAACTGATGACAAAGGAAATAGGAAGCATAACAAAACCCAGCAAAGCCATCTTCCAATTCAGCGATAACAGAATAACCACATACGCCCCTACGCTGATCCATTTGAACGTATAATCAATCAAATGCAAAAAGATAAAGTCTTTAACCAGTGTGACGTCTCCATCCAGCCTATTCTTCAGATCTCCCGCACTATAGCGCTCATATAAAGTTGGCTTCATGCGCACTAATCTTTTCCACATGTTCAGCTGCAAATCGAGCTTGGTTCGACCTAATAACCGGTTACTGAACAGCGTTTGTAAACCCAGAGCGGTTGTCTCCAACGCAAATAAGCCCAGGTATCCAGCAAGGATATAGGGTAACATTCCAAGCTCCCGTCCAACCATGACATGATCAATGAGCAGCTTGTACAGATAAGGGATCATGAGCGCAATAGCAGTCAAGGCCAATTTCAGTGTACCTAGAATGAAGATTTGACGGTTCGCATTTTTGATAAATGGCTTAATCTGTTTAAAGAGTGCATACCGGGAAGTTGACGGTGTCTTCGTCACGACATCAGTCCCTCCTTCCGGATGAAATCTTCTGCAAATAACTCACGGTAGTGCTCGCTATTCTCCAGCAGATATCCATGCGTGCCTGTAGCCACAATGCGTCCCTGATGTACAACAGCAACCCGATCAGCATTCAGGATGGAGGATAAGCGATGGGCGATGACAATCGAAGCACGATCCTTGCTCAATTTCTGCCAGGAAAGCTGGACCGCTTGTTCAGCTTCATAGTCCAAAGCGGAAGTGGCTTCGTCGAATATAATTAATTTGGGTTGTTTCAGAAAAATGCGGGCAATAGACAGACGCTGCTTTTGTCCACCGGAGAACTCCATTTCCCCTACACCAATAACGGTGTCCAGACCCTGAGGAAGAGAACGGATAAAGTCTCCAATATAGGCCTGATCACATGCCTCCAGCAATTGATCATCATCCGCATGAGCGCTGCCAAGCATCAGATTGTAACGGATGGTTTCATGGAACAGAATGGCCTCCTGCTGCACAATTCCTACTCTCTTGCGCAGTCGAGACAGAGAATAGTCATCTATATGCCTGCCACCAATTCGAATCTCCCCTTCCTCCGGGGTGTAGAAACCGAGCAGCATGTTCACAATCGTTGTTTTGCCCGAGCCACTCTTACCTACAAGCGCAACAGATTCATGAGCACCGATCTCCAACGTGAGACCGTCCAGCACATAGGGACCCTGTTCATCATACCTAAATCTCACTTGCTTGAATGACGTCTCCCCATTTCCCATCTCAACTTCAGATTGACCACCGCTCCTCTCCGTCTCTTCATCCAGAAGATCAAAGACTTTGCGGGACTGTACCGTCAGCTTGGGCAGATTCACAACCGCCTCGTAGATCATCATCATGGATTGATTATTCTTGGTCAGATACGACATAATGGCAACAAAGGCTCCTGCCGTAAGCTGTCCCTGAACAATAAGCACACCCGCAATGGCATAGATACACAGATCTGATAACAAAAAAATAAATGCATTAGAGCGGGTAGACATCCATTTCATGACTTCTGTCTGATTGTCGAGACGAATAACGTCTGCGCTCTGTCCCGTGAACAGTGTAGTGACCCTTCTGCCACTCCCCAACAAACGAATATCCCTCATGCCTTGAAGCATCTCCAGCATCCAGCTGACAAAATGGCCGTATTTCCCACGCAAAATGGTCTGCTGCTTGGTCATCTTACGATTAAAATACTGTGATACCCAGACCGAAACCGGAACCAGCACCATCATGGCCAGGGCGATATACGGATTGAGATAAAATAAAAAAACAAACGAAACCAGCAATTTCGTAAATGGAGCTGCCATCTGAAAAATGATTAACTCTATTAACTGCATGACAGAATCCGTGTCTCTTGTTAGACGTGTGACCAGATCACCGGTCTGGGCTTTTTGAAAATAAGATGCTTTAAAATGAAGAATGCGATCAAATAAACTTTTTCGAATATCAAATAAAAATTTAACATTCAGGTAGATCCAGATGGATTTAATGATCCAACTTAGAGCCCTTACACCTACATACAAAGCAATATAAGTCAAAATAACATAGCCGAAGAAATGAAGATTACGGTGATAGAATACTTCGTCGATCAAGATGGCAAAAATAAGCGGTCCAATCAGATCCACCACCACCATGATTAGCTCGCAGAACAACATGGTAATCAAGCTGATTCGGTAGGGTTTGGCGAATGTACGGATTCGTTTGCTCAGTGAAATATTCTCCATGCCATCCTCCTCTAGGATATCCAGCTCTCAAGTACGGTCTGGCTCTGGGATTGTACCTCGGTAACAATCGAGAACTCGGTTGTATGGGATAACTTCATCCGCTCCGCCAGCTCTTCATTCCATACACCTTCAGCTGTAATTCGAGTCGTAGTTGATGTGGGGTCCTGGTTAACCTCAAGGATCTGGGCAGCGTAACGTTTACCTTGTTCCTCTGTGTACCAGATCAAGGAGTCTCCCTTCTGAAACCCCGTAATAGGCTCTTCTGTAAATTCAGCTATAATGTGTACTTTGACATCCTCCCCTTGCAGTGATTCAGACCCTGCAGTTGCCGTTGCCGTCTCACTGCGCAGATAGGAGGTCGTATGAAATTGCATGGCTAACGTCACTAATGCTGTCACAGTTAATCCAATAATGATAAGTGCAGCCACGGGTAATTGAATCGAAAGCCGGAACCAGATCTGTCCTATTCGTTTAGTCCGGCTCATGTTCCGAATCTCCTTCAATGAGGCTGACCAGGTAATCCCTGAAATCGGCTATGGTGTCGGTTTGCACAAATGCCAATTGATCATCGTCTATCTCAATGTTGAATACTTTCTCCATCTCCACCACAATTTTAATGTAATCGAGTGAATTCGTTCCAAGTTCCCCCCAGGCTTGATCCATCTGAATATCCGTTCCATACTCCATAACCTTGTCGATGACCTGTATTATTTGAGTCTCCAATGTCATGATTTCACTCATTCAGATCCTCCCCATCATGTGAGATTTAACCAACTCATCGTAATACTCCCGTTCAAGCACACTTATATTTCTGTATATCTCAGGGAGTTTATGAAATGATGTTGGTTTATATGAAGAAGTAAGCACATACTTGGCCAGAACTGCGCGAATGTCACTCCACTCCATGACAATGCGCTCACGAATATGTGTCAATCTGGAATCCGCGCCAGTTAGATTGGCACAACGATACACCTCGGCCTTTTTGGCACTAATCAATTTATGAAGCGAAATGACCCAATCCTCCGCTATGGAAGACACCACATGTTGATCCTGAACAACGGCCTCAAACTGTGGCACACTCTCCTCCAGTCTTGCCAGACTGTTCTCTACCCGCTCCTGTTGCTCTTCAATATGATCCACATAGATCTTCCAGTAAGCCTCCAACTGTTTCGAACTGGCATCTCTTTGATGTATCACCGGATAATGCTTATTGTAGAACGTATAGAAGGTGTGATTTTCCATATTAAAATGCTCGATATAGCCATGATAGCTATCCGACAGATCCTGGTAACTAACAATTCGTTCTTCATACGACAAGTTATCATGATGCTTATGCTCCATCACGGTAAACGTCTGGTTGATCGGATCAGCACCGTATACAAGCCAGGTATGTGGAATATGCTTTTTGAGATACGTATCATTGCGTATAGATGTGTAGTAGACGTCAACCCAGACAATAACCGGTTTGGCATTCAGAACCGCTCGACTGACATCCTGTATAATGTCCTCGCTAGCTTTTACCATTTCATAACCAATGTCCAGATCGTCCAGAATGTCTGTATCCTTGCGACAGGAGAAGAAACCATTCACAAGAAATTGCTTATTCTCAGACCATAGATACTCATCCACATGATGGATGAAAAACGGATGTATGTTTTTGTTCTGTTGCAATACAATGGGAAATAGAGAGTTATAGAAGCATAATTTGAAAAAGACTTCGTTAAAAGGCTGATATCCACCGGAATGGGCTAGCTGTGAATGCTCCATACCCAATGATGATGACGTCTTGTTAATCTTTACCACGCCAGATGGCTGTCCGTTATTTTCACTTTCATATGAATCGGCAAGCTCGGGATTCTCTTCCAGAACTGCTGCAAGCATCCTTATGGTGGGATTGTCATACAAAATGGAAGGCAGGACCCGAATACCGAGATTCTCCAGTTCAACCTCCATTCGGATCACAAGCAGGGAGTGCCCGCCAAGCTGAAAGAAGTCGTCGTCAATACCGATCCGTTCCATCTCCAGCAATGTACGCCAAACTTGCACCAGTTGGTGCTCCAGCTCATTCGTAGACGGTGCATAGTTCATGCCAAAATGTAATGACTGCCTCTGGTTCAATAACTCTCGTGTATCTATCTTCCCATGGATCGTTCGCGGCATATGTGATATTTGAATATATCTTGAAGGCAGCATATATTCGGGCAACAATGACATCAGATATTGGCGAATATCCATGACATACAGTTCCGTATCGGCCACAATATAAGCGGTCAGCACCTTCTCACCTTCGACTCCGGTCGTCAGTACAACACATTCGTCAATTGGACCGTAACGGTTCAGATGTCGCTCTACTTCTGCCAATTCAATCCGATGGCCCCTGACCTTAACCTGCTTGTCCATCCTTCCCAGAAACAACATGCGGCCTTCCGCTGTCCACATTCCTATATCCCCTGTGCGAAACATCCGCTCTCCTTCAACAAACGGTGACTCGACAAACTTCTGATCTGTCAATTCCTGCAATCCTATATACCCGCGAGACACCCCGTTGCCCGAAATACATATTTCTCCGGGTACGCCTATGGGCAACATTCGTCCATGACGATCTCCAATGTGTACAAAATAACCTTGAATAGGGCGCCCCACTGGAATCGGATCAACAGTCTCTGATGACAGCTTCTCATAGAGTGCACATACCGTCGTCTCGGTGGGGCCGTACGTATTGTATACATTGGTATAGGTGAGCAGATGTCCAATATCCGCCATCTTCAATACATCTCCACCGCTGATAATGGTGCGAACACTCGCAAGATTGGGCATCCGGTTAAGTTCCCTCAGGATATGAGGTGTAGTACTGACAAGGGTGACCTTGTGTCTGTCCAGTAACTGCACCAATCCGTGGATATCCAGCAGTTGTTCTCGTTGAACCACAACCAGTGTTGCCCCGGCAGTTAATCCAGGAAACACCTCTTCCATATAAGTATCAAAGGTACTCGCTGCTTGTTGAAGCACCTTGTCTGTTGAATTTAGTTGAAACTCGGCTTGAAAAGCGTTCACGTATGCACTCAGATTTCGTTGCTCTACTCCGACCCCTTTGGGCTCACCCGTTGAGCCGGACGTATACAGAATGTAGGCTAGACCATTCATATCGGGTACGAAACTTAAACCACTTCCATCTTCTATTCTCCATGGAGCAGCATCCAGCTCAATCATTTCTATGCCTGAGCCTGAAGGCATAGCCAATGTCATCTCCTCTAAAGCTCGATGTACATTCGTTTCCAACAGTCCCGTAAGAATAATGCGGGCATCCGATTCCATTAAAATATGGCGTATACGCTCCATGGGATATTCAGGATGAAGAGGAATATAGGTTCCTCCTGCTTTGAACACCGCCAGGATTGTAATGATTAACTCCATGGAGCCTGCCATCATAACGGGGACTGGACTCTCCGCAGTCACCCCAGAAGCAATCAGGAGACGGGCAAGCTGATTGGATTGCTCCTCCAGAGACTGATACGAAATCTGGCGATCTCCCTCTATAACCGCAGTCTGGTTGGGTGTTCTGTTTACTTGTTCAAGAAATAGAGCACAGACAGAACGTGCCTCCGGCAGGAACAAACGTGGACTCCTGTTCCATCTTTCCATGATTTCATTCTCCTCTTCCAGAGAAAGGAGCTGACTCATGGATAGCGGTTGGTCTGGTAAGGCTGTTGTCTGTTCCAGCAATCGTATGTAGTGGGAACATAAACGCTCAGGTTGGCTGGATTCAAGGGATATGGCACCATAACGGAGAGTCATCTGAAGTCGTTGATCTACCCGGTCAAACGCCAGTGAACAATGGGCTCCTTCATCCAGAATAGGTTCCTCATGGATTCCTTTCATATACAGGACCGTCTTCAACTCGCACTCCTCGGGAAGCCGCCCCAGCTTCTCTGCCATCTTATCGTAAGGAAAATGCCAGTACGTTCGGGCGGACATGACTTCAGATTTGGTATGTAATACCAATTGTCTGAACGATGCTGTCTCGTCTACTTTTCCACGAATTGCGAGCAAGTGGGAACTTCGAAAATCTTCGACTTGTTCTGGAGTCAGGGGCATACCCAGCAACATATCTTGATGTCCATAATAACGATACAACAGATGTTGAAATCCCGATAAGAGCAATATATACAACGCCAAATTTGACCCCCCACTCATGCGGATCAATCTTGCGGACAATTCATCTGGAAAGGATAAGGAAAGGATCTGTACGTTGGGTTCTCCAGTCTGTATCGAAGGTTGCAGAATTCCATCAAACAACGTTCCAATATGAATATCGCCATCTAGTTGTTTCTGCCAATACGCTCGTTCTTCCTTAAATTTATCACTCGACATCATAACATTAAGTAGATGGATATCCATGATCTCACCCCGAATACATAGTAAACCGGCACAACAAGTGTTGATCACACCTGTCCTGCCGGTTGATTGTTGTACACGTGCTTGTTTATGCCGTAGTAACTTTCAGGTCACTCCACAAATAATACTGCCCCGTCTCGTCCAGGATCTGGTGGAACCAGTCATCCCGTTCTTCCTGCTCTACTTGTTTGGTTTCGAATATCGTTCCGAGCCATCCCAGCGACTGTTTCATCTGCTCCGTAGTCGGGGCCTGATCCGCCGCCTCAAGCTCCTCTTGAAGCTGTTGAATCTGTTTATATGGCTCAACGACTCCTTTTTGATATTCCTCCTGATTCCAATTCCGATTAGGTGTAGCTACAGCCGCAGCCATACATTTCGTTACTACCGTTGGTCTCGGTCTGGATACAACAGCCTGATCCAGTAACTCTTTCAGTGCTTTACGATCCTCTTTCTGTCCGTAGGCAAAAGACTTCATACCGAGCTTATCCATTTCTACCAGTCCGCTCAGGACATTTTTGGGTCCAAGTTCAATCGTCAGCGTAACTCCATGCTTCTTGAGATATTGCATCGTCTGTGCCCACTTGACCGGCTGGGACAGCTGCCTTTGGAGAAGTCCCGTAATTCGCCCGGCTTCGGTGTATGGCGTGGCGGTAACATTGGATACGACAGGCCACTTGAATGGATGGAAACGATAATTGGCAAGTTCCACCCCAAGCTGTTCACCAGCCGACTCCATCAAGCGGCTATGGAACGGCGCACTCATCATCAACGGGGTTGTCTGGGCATCCTGGTCCAGCAGGATGGATTCCACTTGTTCAATCGAATCCTGATGACCGGATATGGCATACTGGCTCGAAGCATTGTAACAGGAAATCGCAGACCAAGCCGTATCGGTTGACACTTGCTCGCAGGCTCTGCGGATCATCTCCTCATCGGCGCCATCAATGATGGTCATGGCTCCATCTGCTTCATCTGCGATAAGTTCCGTCAATTCCCCGCGTCGCTTGGTGATCCGCACAGCATCACCAAATGTCATAGCACCGGAGCACGCTAGAGCTGCATACTCACCCAGGCTGTGGCCTGCGCAGAATTGCGGGTTGATCCCGATCTCCTCCATGTAGACACGATAGGCAACCACACTCGCTGTCAACAATGCCGGCTGCATATTGGAAGGTTTGTTCAGATCAAAAAGGCTGCCTTCAAAACTCAATTTGGCCAAATCAAAGCCCAGAATATGGTTGGCTTCTTCATACGTTTGTCTTGCAATCTCGTACTGATCATAGAAGTTTTTCATCATCCCTACATATTGAGAACCTTGCCCTGGAAACAGAAATGCTATTTTTTCCATTGATTAAACACCTCGCCTCTTAGATTGGGTTTACGCGATAACTTCCATGGACACATACGCAGGCTGATCCTGGATCATGCTTAGATCACTCTCAAACAAATAAAAATCTCCGTTCTGCTCAATCTCACGGAATCCGGCAAATTTGTAAGTGATCATCATCGTACGATTGCGATCTGTTGATACAAACTCGGCCTGCAAACGGACATTCGCTTCCTTAGCCATACGCATCACATGATGCAGCAGCAATGTACCTGCTCCTCTGGACATGACGCGGCAGGACACCAACAGCAGTTTCAGTGTCCACACTTCGTCATTTAATTCGAGCAACGCCAGGCCGATTTTGCCATACGTACCGTACTTGTCTTCCAGTCCCGCAATCAGCAGTTTGTGGCGTGGAGAATACCGGAATTGATCGAGTTCCTCGTAAGAGTAGGTATAACCTGTGGCGTTCAGTTGATGTGTTCTGACCGTCAGTTCTTCTGCACGCTGTAGATCCCCTTCCTTCACTTCAGAGATCGTGAAGATCATGCCAAGGGAGGCCAGGAATTCATCCTGAGTACCTTCGAACTCCTCCTCCTTCTCATTGCGGGCAATATCATTCATATACATCTTTCTGCGTAAGGCAGAATCCTCGGTAATGAAACGTGGCTTCATCTCATCCATATCTGTTAATTCAAGATAGGCCATCGCATCGATACAGAGGACGTCGGGGTGAGTGAATAATACTTCCTCACGTTCGAAAGGCTGATCATCGATAAAAGCAATCGTGTCCATTCCGATATTGATGGATTCCACGATGGTTTTCACAGATCGGGATTTGGCATTCCAATTGATTTGTGGATAGATAAAATATTCGCGTAGACCGAATTCTTCCAACTTGGCCATCGCCAGTTCATGATCGTTACGGCTGGCAATCGATTGCAGAATTCCTCGTTCATCCAGAGTACAGATAACTTCCACAATATTTTCTTTCAGCGTGACCTGTTCATCCTCCAGCAAAATTCCGTTCCAAATCGTATGGTCCAAGTCCCAGATTACACATTTTATTTTTTTCATGACAGAACAGCCTCCTCTTGTACGGATTCATAGGTACTCGCAGCATATGAAGCAATAACCATTTCATGCATTTGTGTGGTGCCCTCGATAATCTCATTCACACGAGCATCCCGGTAAAATCGCTCCACCGGATACTCCGCACTACAGCCCTTGGCTCCATGAATCTGTACCGCACGGTGCGCTACCTTATTGACCATATCTGCCGCATAGTATTTCGCCGTCCAGGTTTCCATAATGGAATCCGGGTCCATCACTTCTTTCAGATATCCGGATTGATAACATAAAAGCCGCGCCGCTTTCACATCCACTATGATCTCCGTCAGCATTTTCTGAATTAACTGATTTTCCTGCAAGAGGACTCCGAACTGACGGCGGCTGCCTGCATAACTCAGCGAAGCATCCAGACAGGCTTGTCCCAGTCCAACACAGCCCCAAGCTACGGTATAGCGACCATAATCCAAGCAATGCAAGGCCACCATAGAGACACCTATACCTGAACTCCCCACCATACGATCGGATTCAACGTAAACATGCTCCAGATGCAGTTCCGCCAGCATCGAGCCTTTAACCCCCAACATCCCGTTGATAGGCTGTATCTTCAATCCTGGGTTGTTCCGTTCCACCAGGAACGCGGTTGGTTTATCATTCACCTGGGCAAAGATGAGAAATAGGTCAGCAAGCTGACCCATCGTGATCCACTTTTTCTTCCCGTTCAACACATATCCTTCGCCATTGAATTCGGCTACGCTCTCGATGCTTTTGGCATCACTACCAACTCCGGGTTCGCTCAAACCAAAGGCTCCAATGACTTCACCCGAGGCCAGACGTGGCAACCAATAGGAACGCATCTCTTCAGAACCAAACTTCTGAATGGCTATGGCAACCATACCGTGAACCGTAAGCAGACTTCGTACGGATGAACATCCTCTTCCGATCTCCTCGTTCAGCACCCCAACCGATATCGGATCAAGCCCCATACCTCCATATTCCCGAGGAATCATAGAACCCAGATAACCTGAGGATTTCAGCGAGTCGATCACCTCTGGATGAAGCCGTTCTTCTCTATCGTGCAAGCCTGCGTACGGGACGATATATTGATTGGTAAATGATGCAGCATCCTGCTTGCAATGTAACTGCTGTTCGCTCAATTCCATTTTCAACACGTTAACCTCCTATAATGGGACCGGATGAATGCACATTTTTCACACTGTACTGGGGAGAGAATCGGCGGCTTTTAGGAACTGACCGTCTTGCTCTCAATAAGCTCAACGATGGCATTAATGGACTTGAAGTTCTGCAAATCCAGATCTTTATTGTCGACACGAATGGAGAATTCCTTCTCCAGAAACATAACCAGCTGCATCGCAAACAACGAATTCACAAAACCAAGGGCAAAGATGTCCTCGTCGTCCTGAAGCTCATGCTTTTTGAAAAAACGACCCAAAAACTTGCGAACTCTACCTTTAACTTCTTCCATGTGTATAACTCCCTTTCCCTCATTAAAATGGTTTTGAATACGCAATAAAGCTTGTTTATGCCATGAATTATTCATGTCGTTGATTAGTAACTATAGAAACCTTCCCCTGATTTTCTTCCGGTCTGTCCGGCGTGCACCATCTTTCTCAGTAAAGGACAACAACGGAATTTTGGGTCCTGGTAGCTCTCATACAGCACATCAAGAGAATCCACAACGGTATCCAAGCCAATTAAATCCGCAGTCTCCAAAGGTCCCATCGTATGGCCGTAACATTTAACAAAAATATCATCCACCTCACGTGCTGTAGCCACCTGATCCTGAAGAACAAAAGCAGCTTCATTCATAAACAGATGGGAAATGCGGTTTGAGACAAATCCGGGATAGTCGTTAACCAGAATCGTCTCTTTACCGATCGATGACAATAGTTCAGTTACTTCTTCAATGGTACGTTCCGAGGTATGCATCCCCTTAATCACTTCAACGGCTGATTTCAAGGGAACCGGATTCATAAAATGGGTACCAATGACCCGATCAGGCCGTTTGGTTAATGCCGCAATTTTGGTAATCGAGATACATGAAGTGTTCACCAGAAATATGCATGCCTCATGACAGATCGAATCGATCCGGCCGTACACTTCCTTTTTGATGTCCCACTGTTCATTCACATTTTCAACGATGATATCCGCTTCACGAAGCATCTCCAGTTCTGTCGTCATATGGATGCGCTCCATAATAATCTCCGGGTCTTCCAGTCCCTCTACTTTCTTGAATAACTTTAGCATTCGGATATTGTTATAGATCTCTTCTCCGGCGATCTCCAGCACTTCATCCTTGATGTCCACCAAGACAACTTCATGACCTGTCTGTGCAAAACTTTGGGCTACACCGCGGCCCATCACCCCTGCTCCAATTACCCCGATCTTCTTCATCGTCCCTGTTCCTCCTGTTTGTGGGGGAGAAGCCGTGCTCTCCCTGATCAGAAATTAAAATCAAGATCTTCTGCGGCTGAATCGTAAGAAACCAGCATATGCTTGCTGCTTTCCAGTTCAATCTCACCAAGCTTCTGTTCCGGATGAAGCAATAACTGTTGCAGCAGCGCTACATAATCGTGAAGCATCTTCTCCGCCGTTTCCCGTTTGAAGAGCTTGGTCCGATACTCCAGATTAAATCGCAGCTTGTCATGTTTCTCGATGATTTCGAGATACACGTCATAACGGCTTTCCGCAGCTCCAAACTCATACGGAGTTGTGGTGAATTTGCCGACTGTAACGTCCACTGTACCTACATTCTGAAGTGCAAACATCGCATCAAATAAAGGATTGCGGTGTCTGTCTCTGTTCAGGTTAAGCTTCCGCACCAGATCCTCGAACTGAAACTGTTGATTCTCGTAAGATTTCAAGGCAGCTTCCCTAACTTCAGCCAGCAGTTCCAGGAATGTTTTCCCGGATTTTGGTTTGGTACGAATCGTGATGATGTTAATAAACACACCAACAACATCCTCCAGATCGGCGTGAGATCTGCCCGCAATGGGAGAGCCTACAACGATATCATCCTGATCTGCATATTTAGAAAGCAACACGTTGTACGCTGCAAGCAGCAACATAAACAAGGTTGTTCCTGTCTTGGCAGCCATGCGATCCAGATCCATAGTCAATGTTTCATTGCCGATAAATACAACCTGATCTCCTTCGAATTCATTAGCCAAAGGACGAGGATAATCGGTAGGCAATTTGAGCTGCGGGATAGAATCCTCATACAGATTCAGCCAATACTCTTCCTGTTTGAGCAGAGCACCGGAAGAGAGCAAGGCATTATGCCACACCGCATAATCTTTGTACTGGATGGTGAGTGGTTTCAGCTCACGCCCTTCATACAGATCTATGATCTCCTGCATAATGATGTCCATCGACATGCCATCCGTAATAATGTGGTGCATGTCAAAAAATACGGCGTGTACACGATCATCAAGCTTAACCACCTCAAAGCGGAACAAAGGCGCCTGATCCAGCTCAAAAGGTTTCACGAAACCAAGGAGCTTCTCGGTGAGTTGTTCCCGAGTGGACTCCGAGTAACCGACGTTGAAGTCGACCTGGTCCCACACCTTCTGATATGGAATTCCGTCCAGAAATTCAAAGGAAGTCCGGAAAGATTCATGACGTTGAATCAGCTTGCGAATGATCTGTTCAAATGCCCCGTGCTCAAAATCTCCCTCCATGATGGAGGCTCTTGGGATGTTTGCATTGGTATTTTGACCCTCAAGCCGGTCCAGAACTACGAATCTCTTCTGCGCAGAAGAAACCGGGTAATACGGTTGGGGCTCCACACGAGTCAGCACAGGCAGTGCTCCCTCGGAATCTCCGCTGATGGAGACACCATAAGACTCTTCCAGATAAGCAGCCGATTCCGCAATGGTTGGATACATCAGGATCTCTGCTGTATTCACCAGGATCGACAACTCTTTGGTGAGACCATTGGCGATCTTGAGACCCAAGATGGAGTCTCCACCCAGCTCATAGAAATCATCATAAATACTGAGTTCATTGACCCCAAGTGACTTACTCCATAATCGACCTAAGGCGCTCTCAATGATGGAATAATCTTCGTCTGTCCTGCCCAACAACTTCATGTCGCCCGATTCTTCCTGTGCACGACTGGCATTCCCCTTGCGTCCGGTTTCAATAGCTTCGCTAATGTCAGAAGAGAACAGCATGAGCGGCATGTCATCAGAGACATGCTGATAGATTCCCTCCCGGTTAAGTTCCCCGATCAGAACCTGGGTTACATCCTTGCCCATGGCTTCTTGCAGTCCCTGTATACCTCTGGCCGTCGTAATCGCCTTGAATCCCCCATCTGAATTGGCATGAAAATCCCGGGCCATGCCGGTTTCTTTCCACGCGGTCCAGTTCACGGCAAGGGTGGACAGACCTGCCTGCCTGCGATGTGCCGCAAACGAATCCATATAGGCATTGGCAGCAGTATAGTCTCCTTGTCCAGGTTCACTAAAGAACGTTGTAGCCGTTGAGAACATGACAAAGAAGTCCGGATGGTCCGCACGTGTCAGTTGATCCAAACTCCATGTCCCCAGCACTTTAGGCCGCATGACACGTTCAAAGGCTTCACGTTCTTTGTTCATCAGGAAACCTTCTCCAGCCACACCAGCACCGTGAATGATACCAGACACGGGTCCGTGCTGCTGTCTGATCTTGCTTAGCACCGATGCGAGCTGAAGAGGATCAGCAATATCTACGCTGTATAGATGTACTTCTGCGCCCCGAGCTTCCATCTCTTTGATCCGCCCAATCTGAGCAGTTAACTTGGTTTCCTCACCTGAGGACAGCACATCTTCCCATGTTGCCCGTTCTGGAAACGGTGAACGATTCATCAACACAAGTTTGATTTTCTCCGGCGCCAAAGACAATGCACTCGCCGTCTCCAGTCCAATCCCGCCTGTCCCTCCAGTGATGAGGTACACGCCACCTTCACGCATGTGTATCGGTTGGTCGGGCAGCAAGGAAATTGGGATTTCACCCAGCTCCTGGACATATCGACGCCCCTTACGATAAGCGGCAAGATATAACGTGTCAGGATCACGAATTTCCTGCAACCATTGATCTAGTGGTGTCTCGTCATCGATATCAATGCTTCGACAGCGGAATTGATTCATCTCATGGCAGATAGTCTTGCCAAGCCCAACCATGGGTGCATGCTCTGGACGAATGTACGGCTCACTGCCTGTAACGCTTTGTGTACAAGATGTCACCAGTACCAGATCGACTGGTCGTTTGAAATGAATCTTGGACATCGCTTTGGACAGATAAAACAGACTATACACGCCGCGATCAAGCGACTCCTCCAATTCGCCCACAGTACCTTCATCCGCATGCTGATCCAGTGCAAAGAAATGAAGGAGCTGCGAGATTTTATAAGGCTCTACCGCTCGAATGAACCGTTCATAATCTTCTTCACATGATCGAATGGTAAATTCGGCGTTGGCTTGATTGGTATAGGACTCTCCGCGGTAAACCTTGATCACGAGCCGCCCTTCCGCTTCCAGTTTCCCGGCTACGGATGAGGCAATACCACTTCTATCCATCAATATCACAACTGGCTCTGTATTGCCTCCATGCTGATCCATTGATATTCGATTCATTTCTTTCCACATAGCCGCATAATGCAGTGGAGCCGCGGCCTCTTCTATAGAGACCTCACGCAGCTGTGGACGTTCGGGAATATGGATCCAGCAGCGCTTCCGTTCCAGCGGATACGCGGGCAAGCTGACTTTGCGAGCATGTTCACCTGCGTACAGTTCTTCCCAGTCCGCATCTGCTCCCTGTACATACAGATGGGCAATCTGCTTTAACAAATACTCCGACTCGCGTCCATCCTGTACAAAGCTCTGAATGGCCGAACGCATTAATTGGCTCAGACCCAATTTTTCCGATTCGGTCATTTCACCAGCTGCCCTATCCTTCTTACTCTTGGGAACAGTACGATGTTCACCGAACTCAACTCCCGGCAGTGCAATGGATTGGAATGATCTGTTCTCCAGCTGTCTCAGCGTATTCAGCAAACCTTCCGTATCCCGTACCATAAGTGATAACCGGAACGGGTAATGCCCCCGTCCTGTGCTTGCTGTACTGCACATATCTACGAGTTCATATCGCTCGTTTCGGTCCAGCAGACGAACATATTCAGCAACCAGCCGCTGAAGTGCCTCTTCGGATCGAGCAGACAATACCAGCAAATGAGGACGTGCTGGTGCAGATACAGGTTTAATCACTGGTGGTTCTTCCAGGATGACATGACAATTCGTTCCACTGATGCCAAATGCGCTGACACCGCAGCGACGAGGTCCGTCCTTCACCTTCCACGGTCGTAATCGTGTATTCACATATACAGGCGAAGCATGAAAATCAATATTTCGGTTTGGACGGTTAAAATGAAGATTCGGCGGAATCACACCATGCCTGACAGCAAGTGCCGCCTTGATCAGGCTGATCATACCTGCTGCCTCAGAGGTATGACCCAGATTGGTTTTAATAGAACCGACCGCACAGAATTGACGTCGATCCGTGAATTGTCGGAACGCATTTTGGATGCCTTTAATTTCAATTGGGTCACCCAGTGCGGTTCCTGTGCCATGCGTTTCCATGTACGTGATCGTTTCAGGATGAATACCTGCCTGTTTCCAGGCCTTCGTAATGACTTCCTGTTGAGCCGCTGGATTGGGAGCCGTAATGCCGGCTGAACTGCCATCCTGATTCATGGCAGTGCCTTTGAGAACAGCGTATACCTGATCCCCATCCCTAAGCGCATCCTCCAGTCTTTTTAGCATGACTACTCCGATGCCTTCACCAAGCCCGGCACCATCAGAGTCATCATCAAATGCTCTGGTCTTTCCGTCACCAGACTCCAGACCCTGGAGCATGTTTTCGTTCTTTTTGGTGATCGGCATGGTTGAGATTTTGATTCCACCCACTGCGGCCATGCTGCACTCTCCGCTTAACAGGGCACGCGAAGCAATATGCACCGCTGTAAGGGATGAAGAACAGGCCGTATCCACCAACATGCTTGGCCCTTTCAAGTTCAGTAAATACGATATGCGAGCAGGAATGATGGATGGTGTGTTACCCACCACGGCATCCGGCAGAGCGCCCAAATCCGTCTCATATATAAATCGTGAATACATATCAACCGTGTTTGTTGAATAACCCAAATAGACCCCGGTATCCGAACCGGCCAGTTTCCCGCCGCCGTAACCCGCGTCCTCAATGGCCCTCCACACGGTCTCCAGGAAGAGACGCTGATTGGGATCTGTCAGACTCGCTTCTTTCGGTGATAATTTAAAGAATGAATAATCGAATAAGTCAATGTCTTCTATAAAAGCTCCCGCTTTGGAATCCAGTTCCGGGAGGTCCAGCCTTGTATTTTGCAAATACCAGTCCAGATCTTGTTGTCGTCGTTCCGGGAGAGGACGGATATGATCCACCTTGCCTTGAATATGCTCCCAGAATTCGAATACATCGGTTGTGGAAGCCACATTCAGAGCCATCCCTACAATGGCTAAATCCCCGGACAATGGCCCAGAAGCCGTCTGCCCTGTATGCTGCTGATCTTGAGGACACGTCTCTGCTTGCTTCGCATTTTCCGGTGATGTCTGTTCTTCACTGGTTGCAGAAGCATCCATGTCGCCCAGTACAGTAACCGTATCTTCTTCCGATTCACCATGTTCCTTGAATATATATTCAGCCAGCTTGTGAATCGTCGAAAATTCAAACAAGTCCGTTACGGCAAGAACGCCAGGGTATCTTTTGGAAAGTCCCGCGTGAATTTTCAACAGCAGAATGGAATCAGCACCAAGCTCGAAAAAGTTCTCATAGATATCTATCTCGTCAAATCCCAGAACTTCTTTGCATACGCTGGCAACATGCCGTTCAGTAGCCGTATATCCTCCCTCGATCTTGCCTGATAATTTCACTTCACCGCTTGAAGTACTTCCAGCCTTCTTGGTCGACCTCGTTTTGGAAGCAGCACTTTGCAGATATTCAGCCACTTTGCCACTGAGTTCTGTGGACAATCGAACCTGCATTTTATCCAGCAAACGAACGCCGCCGCCACTGAAGTTCAGTTGCCCGATCAGCACCCTGCGAATGGAGGAGTTCATGGCTTGTTCCAAACCTCTTATCGCCTGTGCTGTAAGGACTGTTTTGAAGATGGTATCTGCGGTGAAACCAGCATCCACCGACATGCCAGTCTCTTTCCATGTTGTCCAGTTCACGGTGAGTGTTCGTTTTCCTCTCAAGGAACGTTCATCGGCGAAGGCATCCAGGTAGGCATTAGCCGCCACGTAGTCTGCTTGCGTTACGCCACTGAACATCGTCGCTACAGAAGAATACATCACAAAGAAATCCAGATCGTCACTGTGAGTCAGTTCGTCCAGATTCCAGGTACCATATATTTTGGATGCCAGCACTTCGCTGAATCGTTCTTCACTTCGATCTACCAGAAGTTGATCTC
Organism: Paenibacillus sp. FSL R5-0701; assembly: GCF_037973995.1. Taxonomy (NCBI): domain Bacteria; kingdom Bacillati; phylum Bacillota; class Bacilli; order Caryophanales; family Paenibacillaceae; genus Paenibacillus; species Paenibacillus sp. FSL R5-0701. The sequence continues at coordinate 6,089,209 of NZ_CP150230.1, forward strand.
CACCAACACCCGCACCATGAATGATTCCATGAATAGCACCATAACGTGTACGCATATCCCGAATTACCCGATCCATCGCTTCCCGGTCAGCCACATCCGCACTGTACCAGGAGACTTCCGAACCTGCGGCCTCCAGCTCCGTAACAGCTGTAATGAAACGGCAAAGCTTGGCTTGACCGGGCTGATTCATCAGGTTATCCCAATGTACACGCTCCGGTATCGGGGTGCGATTGATCAGAGCCAGACGCACGGGAGCTTTGGAAGCCAGGAAACGCGCTGTTTCCAGACCAATACCACCGCCACCACCTGTAATCAGGTACACGCCCTGAGGGCGTACAGATATTGGGGTATCCCCTGCAACCTGCACACGCGTAAATTCTTCAACGTAACGTTGTCCACCACGATACGCGATCAGATAGTCCCCCTGATCTTCTGTCCCCAGTGCTTCCTCGATCCAGACATCTGCAGGGGTATCAGCATCTATGTCAAAGGAGCGGAAAGAAATGGACGGATGCTCACGGTTCAACACCTTGCTTAAGCTCAGGAATGGCGCATGTTCTGGCCGCTGAGCGTATTCATCTCCCGTAATATGGTGAGCATTCATTGCAATCAGTGTCATACCAGCAATCTCGGCAAAGTCACTTCTCATCAGAGCACGTACCAAATAATACACACTGTACACACCTCGGCGCTGACTGTTCTGCAATTCATTCAGACTTTGAATACCCGACTGCCCGGTATCCAGAGAACAGCCAACATGAATGATGTGATCCACCGACTTGCCCCGAAGGCTTGCAAAGAGAAGGTCATAATCTGACTCCTGATCACCAAGTGTATATCGATTATCACTCAAGTCTGCATAAACAGAGCCCAGGGCTGCCCGGATCACCTTCACTCCAGTACGTGCAAGCACATGGGCTACAGAATCAGCTGCACCGGACCTGCCTTCCATCAACAATACCGTTCCCGGTAAAACGGAGATCCCGCTACCTGTACGTTTCCACTCAGCAGTTCTCCATTGCATCGTATAATGAAATTCTTCTGTGTCTTGTTCAGACACTGCCGCGCCTCTGTCGATACGTCTGGATACCAATTCGTCAGGGAGATCAATCCAGCAGCGATGAGATTCGAAAGGGTACACAGGTAGACTGACCCTACGCACCTCCGTACCTTTGTACAGTTCCACCCAATCCACATCGGCCCCTTGGACGTATAACGAACCAAGTTCGGATACGCCTGCCTCATCATTCCACTCGGAAAGGTTAATGCCTTGTGTAATCTCCTGTACCCGTCGATCGAGCTTCTTCCGTGACGCTGCTGTCATGTCACCAGGTTCCAGCTGTGATTTGCTGGCAGGTACAATCTTGTGCTCCCCATAACTGAACCATGACTCAGGTTCATTCCACGTTTCCGCCAAGGATAGCACTTGCAGCTTCAGTCCAAGATCCGCAAGATTCGCTGCCACTATAGCCAATCTGAAGTTATAGTGTCCTCTGCCAACACTCGCGGTATAACACAGATCCTGCAGATGGCATGCGGGCGGTTTTTCCTGTATTAAACGGCTATATGTTGTGACAAGGTCCCGCAGAGCTGGCTCAGACTTGGCGGACAACACGACCAGACCTATTTTCGCATAAGAAGCGTCAGCAACCGTGGCAACCGGTGCTTCTTCCAGCACCAGATGGCAGTTCGTTCCGCTAAAACCAAAACTACTGACCGCACAGCGCATCGGAGACTCTTTTCCTTCCCATTTGCGGAGCCTGGTGTTGACATACACGGGCGATGTCTTGAAATCGATCTGTCCATTGGGCCTGTCAAAATGAAGTGACGGCGGGATTTCACGGTTTTTGATAACCAGTGCCGCCTTGATCAGACTGACCAGACCTGCCGCTTCATAGGGATGACCCATATTCGATTTCACAGTACCAATCGGACAAAACTGCTTCTTATCCGTGTACTTCTGAAAAGCAAGCTCCAAGCCTTCAAGTTCCAGCGGATCTCCCAGTTTAGTACCCGTTCCATGGGTCTCAATGTAGGACAAGGTCTCGGGGTGAATTCCCGCCTGATCCCATGCTCTAGATATCACATCAGCCTGGGCCTCCGGATTGGGAGCAGTGATTCCAATGGAAGCTCCGTCCTGATTAATGGCGCTGCCTTTGATGACTGCATAGATCTGGTCCTTGTCCTTGAGCGCTTTACTCAACGGTTTCAGTAATACGGTAGCAACCCCTTCACTGATTCCAGCCCCATCCGATGAATGATCAAAGGCTCTGGTCCGTCCATCCGATGCTTCAAGTCCCCCGCGGTAATATTCCGTATCCAGAGGCATCAGGTTCACACGCAATCCACCAGCAAGTGCCATATCACAGTCACCATTCCGAATGGACTGGCAGGCAAGATGCACGGCCACCAATGAGGATGAACAGGCGGTGTCCACCACCATCGAAGGGCCTTTCAGATCCAGAAGATACGAGATTCGTGCAGGCATCATGGCAGAAATATTGCCCACGGCCGCATCCGAAGTTAACTGGATATCAATATCCTGGATCATTCGCAAGTAGCTGTCCTTAATATTGCTGGCAAATCCCAGGTACACACCTGTCCGGCTGCCAGCCAGGCTTTTCCCACCATATCCCGCATCCTCAAGAGCACTCCAGGCCGTTCGCAGGAACAGCCTCTGAAAAGGATCCATTAGTGCCGCGTCCCGTGGGGGTATCCGAAATAATTTGTAATCAAATTGATCGATGTCTTTCAGATAGGAACCATCACTATATTTGATGTCCTCTCCATAGCCCGCATATCGGAGGTACGCATCAATATTTTGACGACGAGAGTCTGGAAAATTGGCAATGGAATCACAGCGATCACGGATGTTGTCCCAAAACTCGCCGATATTATCCGCAGACGGAAGCATGGCCGATATGCCAACAATGGCGATTCCCTCAGAGTCGCTTCGCTTCCCCTCCGATTTCAATCCTTTGAGCAGTTGGGCGGCAACTTGCTTATCAATCTTGCCCGCAGCTGCATTCTCAATAATGATTCTCAGCATCTGGCTTGTTTGGTTCATCGGGTTCTCCTTCCTCAACGATCCTCGAAGCTCTTGACTGCATCGTCAATGCTCAGGTTACCAGCTTCAATATCCTTAAACAGTTGTTCAAAATCATCCACCGGTGGGGCTGGCTCAGCAGCCGGTTTTATATCCAGCTTGGTCATGACAAATTGGGATAGTGCATGTACACTGGTGTACGAAAACAGATGGATTAGTTTCATTTTGCCTGGATAGACTTCTTCGAGCAGAGAGAATAACCGATTTAACAGAATAGAATCTCCGCCCAGATCAAAAAAGCTATCGTGGATATCCAGCTCTTCAAAACCAAGCACTTCGTTATACATGCCTGCAATCTGCCTTTCGATGCTGTTGTAATCCTCGCCGTCTTTTCCTTTGAGTTCAACATGTGCATTCGCCGATTTGTTTCGTTTAGCTGCAGCAGGAGCCACCTGACGCGACTCTTCCAACTTCTCGGCTTCTTTCAGTCTGTTCGTCATCTCTTCGGAGAATCGGAATGGAAATTTGGTCAACAGTGCTTTGGCAAACCGTGGGTGGTATGTAAATTCCCCGATCAACACACGCGGCACCTCTTTGTTCAATGCTGCAAAAAATCCGGCCGTTGCCTGTTCGGTCGGAAGGGCTTTTGTAATGGCGTCCACATTAAAACCATAATCCACAGACATGCCCGCTTCTTTCCACGAAGACCAGTTAATAGACAAGGTCTTCAGGCCGCTTTTGCTGCGCGAGTAAGACAAAGCATCCAGATATGCATTGGCCGCTGAATAATCTCCTTGTCCAACCTCACTTGACAGCGACAGACCGGAAGAGAAAAAGACCAGGAAATCAAGCTCATCCTGACGGGTCAGTTGGTCCAGTATCCAGGCTCCCTGCACTTTTGGATGAAGGACTTCGTCAAACGTTTCCTGCGTTTTGCGGATCAAATATCCAACCGCCGGTACACCTGCACCGTGGATCACTCCTGTGATGGACCCATGCTTTTCCCTGACATCGGCCAGTACATCCTGCATCGCTTCATAATCCGATACATCCGCTGCATAACAGGATACTTCTGAACCCTGTTGTTCAATCTCCAGGAAATTGCGGAGACGAGCAGCCGTCTTGGATTCAAGCTCAGGGTCATTAAGCAGTGTCTCCCATTCCGATCTTGCAGGCACTGGGGTACGCCCAATTAACACAAGTTTGACCTCTGCTTGGGAAGCGAAAAATTTTGCCATTTCCTGACCAATCCCGCCTGTACCTCCAGTAATGACATACACACCACCCTGTTGAATATGGACAGGAGAATCTGTCAGCTCATCGGCTTGAACCTCACCCAATTCCTCGATATAACGGACCCCACTACGATAGGCAGAGGTATAACTCTGATCTTGGGAACCCATTTCCTGAAGCAGTTCATCTGCCCCTGCGCTTTCGTCCAGATCAATGCTTCGACAGGTAATATGCGGATATTCCAAGGCGAGCACTTTACCCAAACCGTATAACGAGGCCGCTTCAGGAGAAAGTCGACTCTCATCCGTTGTAACTTCGTAGACCTGTTCGGAGACCAGCATCATATTCAGTGCGTTGTCACTTCCGTGTTCAATGAGTGCACGAATCAGATAAAACAGGCTATATACGCCCTTTTGCTGACTATGTTCCAAGTCCTGAAGTGTATGAATTTCTGCAGAACTCAGCACCGCAAAGAGATGTACAATGTCACTTATGGATGTATTCCCCAGCGCTGCAAATAGCTCAGCAAAGTTGCTTTCCGAACCATTCACCGTGAACGAACCGTCAGGTTCATGCTTGAAAGATTCTCCGTAACGCACCTCAATTACTTGGCGCCCTGACTGCTTAAGGCGTTCAATCAATGCGCTTCCCCGTTTACCCTCATCCTTCAAAATCAGAACTGCACCTGTTCCCTGAATCGGTTCTGGCTCTGTTAGATCAGCTTTCCTCCAGTTCATCCGATAGAATCGGGCTGGCGTCGGTTCTTCCGAGACCGCACTGCTGCAATTTGCGGTAGCGGCAGTACGAGCGCCCTCGGGAACTTCAAACCAGCAGCGAGTCCGGGTAAATGGATAGGTTGGCAGACTTGTTTTGCGCAGTCCGTCTCCTGTGTATAGAAGCTCCCAGTTCAGTTCTGCACCTTGTACATAATGCAGTCCAATCTGGTCCAGTATGTCCTGTACAGCCTGCTGACCCTTACCCATCTTCGCCAGTTCCGGATTCAGACTCATAGTCCGATGGCCCTTGTGGCCATCTTCGCCACCTGTGGCTGGTGAATCTGTACGATTTTGATCGTTGCTAACCTTGTGATAACCGTAATATATCCCTGGACTTCGATGTCCACTGGGTCCACTACTTTTGCTTAAATTCTCATCGGCTCCGATCATTCGTCCAGCTTCATTTAATCGAAGCAAGAGCTCTTCCGCATCCTGCCCGGTGACCAGTAAACGGTAGGCGTAGTGCCCCCTCCCTGTGTTGGCGGTATAACACAGAGAAGGTACATTCTGAGTTTCAACTTGAGAGAGAACGTAAGTATATTCCGTAATCAGCGTCTGGAGCGCTGCCTGCGTTTTGGCCGATACGGTTAGAAGATGTTCTCCGCGTATTTCCAGCTCTTTCACCGTAGTGGTCGGCGCTTCTTCCAGCACAATGTGACAATTGGTCCCACTGATGCCAAATGCACTAACACCGCTACGTCGTGGCGTGGCCGCGTTATCCCACTCCCGCAACCGGGCATTCACATAGACCGGGGATGCCGCAAAATCGATGGCCCGATTCGGTCTGTGAAAATGTTTGGAGGCAGGAATCTGTTTATGTTTCAGTGACAAGGCCGATTTGATCAAACCCACGACACCAGCCGCCTCTGACAGGTGACCGATATTCGTTTTGACCGAGCCGATTCCGCAAAATTGACTTTTACCCGTGTGACGCCGGAATGCCTGCTCAATCCCTTGTACCTCAAGCGGATCGCCCAGCATGGTGCCACTGCCATGAGTCTCAATATAAGAGACCGTCTCGGGATCGATACCCGCATCCGCCCAGGCTTGAAGAATCGCTTCCGTCTGTGCCTCCGGGTTCGGGGCAGCGATACTGATGGATTTACCGTCCTGGTTTACGCCATACCCTTTGATAACAGCGTAGATCTGATCCCGGTCTTCCAACGCTTTATCCAATGGTTTGAGCATCACCACCCCTGCGCCTTCACCAATACCCGATCCGTCCGAATCGTCATCAAACGCTTTGGTTCTCCAATCGGTGGACTCAATCCCAATTTTGATATGATCACTCTTTAGCGGAACCAGATTAATCTTGATTCCCCCAACGAGCGCCTGATCGCATTGCCCTTCCTTGATCGCCTGACACGCCAGTGTAATGGCCACCAGAGAGGATGAACAAGACGTATCCACTACCAAGCTCGGCCCTTTTAAATCCAGTAAGAAGGATAACCGACCAGCCGCTACAGAAGCCAGATTACCCACAAGCGAGTACGCAAAGGATTCCGGTTCCGCATCGTAGATAAAACGTGAGTAAAGATCCCGAATATTGTTGGAAAGGCCTAGGTATACCCCCGTGCGGCTGCCAACCAGTTTCCCTCCCCCATACCCTGCGTCCTCGATCGCTTTCCATGCCGTTTCCAGAAACAGCCTGTGATTGGGGTCCGTCAGACTGGCTTCTTTGGGTGACATTTTAAAATAGGCATAATCAAATTTATCAATCTCATCCAGATAGGCATTTTCGTTGAATTGAATCTCGTCTGGCGACATACCTAGATATTGCAGATACGAATGAATGTCCGGCACTCTGGATGCCGGAAAGGAACGAATGCTGTCCGTACCACTGACGATATTGTCCCAGAATTCTTCGGGAGAATCAGCTTGCGGCAATTTCAAAGCCATGCCCACAATGGCAATATCTTTGGCAGTATTGGTTGACCCGGACGCAGTATAGGCGTCCTCCTCCGATTTGAGTTTTTTGAGCAGCTGCACGGCCACTGTTTTGTCCAAGCTTCCGTCTTGCAGATGTTCCATGACAAACTTGTATACACTCTCCACCACAGTTCCTCCTTTACAGGTTAATCAGGTTATTCAAAGCCTGCTGCAGCGTAACGTCGCCACTCTCCATCTGGTCGATTACACGCTTCAGATCCTGCTCCATGTCTTGTGGCTTCGAAGTAGCCTTCTCATCCATAAACCGAGCCAATCTGCTAATATTGGAGTTCGCAAACAAATCCGTGACTTTGGTCAAACCAGGAAACTGCTGATCAATCCGGGTCTGAACCTGTATAAGCACAATGGAATCAGCACCCATCTCGAAGAAACTGTCCCCTACATTAATCTCATGAAAACCAAGCATCGTTCGACAGATGGAAGCGAGTGCCTTTTCAGTTGGTGTATAGGATGCGTCTGATTTACCTGTCAAAACCACTTCTCCGTCACGTTCCTCTGATGAGGATACCCGGAGACGCTTGTTGGCCATTTGCTTCATCCGTTGGTCCAGTTGAACGCGAATAGCGGAAGAGAGATCAAACGGACTTTTGGCCAGTGCCGATATCAATTGACCCTCATAATGAATCTGACCAATAAGTACTCGGCGAACCGATGATTGCCGCATCACAAGAGATAATTGATTCATCGCTTGTTCCGTAGGCATGGCTTTGAACAACGTATCCACAGCAAACCCGTGCTCTGCTGACATACCCGTTTCCTTCCAGGTAGACCATTGCACAGTCAGCGTGCGCTTGCCCATCATTGATCTGAAGTCAGCATATGCATCTAGGTAGGCATTGGCAGCAATGTAATCCGCCTGTCCCGGGGCGCTGAATACCGAAGCGATCGATGAATATAGCACCATAAAATCGAGATGATCCTGTTCGGTAAGTTGATCCAATACCCAAGTACCATGTACTTTGGGAGAGAATACCTCGGTGAATCCCGCCTGTGAACGGCTTGTGATCATTTCCGAGCTTCCAACCCCTGCGCCATGGACAACCCCTTTAATTTTCCCGAACGTTGCCCGAAGCTGATCCAGAACTACACGCATGGTATCCAGATCCGACACATCTGCAGCATGGCAACTAACCTGATGTCCCCGGCTCTCCAGTTCACGAATAACTGTAATTTGATGAATCACCTTGAATCTCGATTGTTCTGCAACAATGGCATCCCATTCCTCACGTGCAGGCATCGGTGTACGGCTGATTAATGCTAGGTTCACTGGAGCGTCGGAAGCCAGATATCGCGCCGTTTCCAAGCCAATTCCACCGGTACCACCGGTAATGATGTACACACCATCGTTGTCAAAAATAAAGGCATCTTCAGCAGGTGCAGGTTCATTCAATGCTCTGAACTCCTGAACATACCGTGTTCCATTACGATAGGCCACCTCATAATAGGAAGATGTTGTACCGATCTCTTGCAACAACTGCTCCAGAGAAGAGTTCTCATCCATATCTATACAACGGCAATGAATCTGTATGTTCTCCTTGCCTACCACTCTGCCCATTCCAAAGGCAGAAGCCAGATGAGGCTTTATCCGCTCCGTACCGGTAATGCAATTGACCTCACGGGATACCAGAACTAACTCCATGGGCTGGCTCAGAGAACTGGACAACAGCGCTCGAATAAACCGGAAGAACCCATATACACGTTCATCTAGAACAGACTCTAATGATTCCATGTCACTAGATACACTTGCTGCATGTTCATCACTGCCCACACCGTTTAGATACACCACTCTGGAAAGTTGGTCTAGGCCCGCCTGTTGCAGCACACGCTGATAGACTTCCACCTGTTCCAGATTTCGACTGTCCGGGTCAGATTGCAGAACATCCGCCTGAAGTACGGTATATACCTGCATCCCCGACTGTTCCATACGGGCTGCTATCTCAGCTGCATAATCGGACCCATCCAGAAGTACCAGTGTAGTACCATGGCTCGCTTCGATCGGCTGATCGGAATCCTCTTTCGCTATCTCCTTCTGCTGCCATACAAGCTCGTAGGCTTCCGGTACCGATCTGGTGCTCGCTTGTGCATACACTGAAGACTGCTCGGGAAGATCCACCCAGCAGCGTGTATTATCGTATGGATACAATGGAAGACTGATTTTACGAATTTCCTCTTCCCTGTACATCAGGCTCCAATCCACGTCACTGCCTGTAGTGTACAGTCTGCATAATTCATATAATAAACCCGGATCTGAAGACTCCATGTATCGGGATAGGCAATCTCTGCCCTCCTGCTTCAAGATGGACTTCTCCTGCCCCGTCAATTCGTGGTCTTTCCCTTCGATCTTCTCTGTGACTACTTTATGCACGCCATAATAGAGCTGATGCTCACCTGTGGATTCGAGACCTGATGTAGCGAGTAGCCGCAACTTCATGAGCAGATCGGATGTGTCCGTCACTCCAAAGGCAATCCGATATACATGATGCCAGCGCCCCGTATTCGCGGTATAACATATGTTTTTGAGCGAAAGTTCCTGCTGACGTTCTGAGATAAAACGGATATAGTTATCAACCAGCGCAAGTAATGACTTGCGGCTCTTGGCACTTAGCGTGAACACCTCCACATCTCTGGTAATCTTCCGTTCCTGGATCACAGGTGGCTCTTCCAGTACGAGATGGCAATTGGTTCCGCTAAATCCAAAGGCACTGACTCCGCAGCGAAGCGGCTCCCCGTTCCCGTCCCATGGTCTCGATTTCGTGTTGACATACAACGGCGAATCCTGGAATGAAATGGATGAGTTAGGCTTATCAAAATGAAGCGTAGGAGGTAATACCCGATGCTTCAAGGCCATAGCCGCTTTAACCAGACTGCCCACACCAGCTGCTTCAAACAAATGGCCTATATTGGACTTGACTGAGCCTATAGCAACAAACTGATGCTTGTCTGTATATCGGCGCAGCGCTGTGGTAAGTCCATCCATTTCAATTGGATCGCCGAGCTTCGTCGCTGTACCATGCGTCTCCACGTAACCAATGGTCGAAGGATCAATACCGGCATCCTGCCATGCCTTCACAATGACATCCGTCTGTGCTTCAGGATTCGGAGCCGTAATGCCAATCGAAGCTCCATCCTGATTAATTGCACTTCCTTTGATAACCGCATAAATATTGTCTTTATCCGCAATCGCCTTGCTTAGTGACTTCAATACTACGGCGGCTCCGCCTTCACCAAGCCCCGAACCATCTGCTTCTTGATCAAATGGCTTGGTTAATCCATCCGAAGATTCAATGCCAACTTTCAAATAATCATGATCCAACGGACTGAGGCTGATCCGTGCACCTGCGACAATCGCCATCTCGCAATCACCATTACGAATGGCCCGGCAGGCCAGATGGGTAGCGACAAGTGATGCAGAACATGCCGTGTCAATCACCATCGTAGGCCCCTTGAGATCCAGTGGATAGGCAATACGAGTCGGCATCATGGCTGTGATGTTCCCGACAATGGACATCGGATATTGATAGGGGTCCAGATCACAGATCATTTTGAGATAAGAATCGTTCAGGCTACTTGCAAAACCCATATAGACACCTGTATTTGTTCCTTCGATGCGCCCTCCGTAACCTGCATCCTCTACCGCATGCCATGACGTCTTCATGAATAACCGCTGAATCGGGTCCGTTAATCCGGCCTCCTTCGGAGACAAACGGAAATACTTATAATCAAACTGATCAATATTATCCAGAAATGCACCCTGAAGGTACTGCACTTCTTTGTCCGCACCCAGCTTGGCATTCATCCATTGATGATAGGCATCCATGTCTTTTTTGCGTCCCTCTGGAAAATCCGTTGTACAGTCCACACCGTTCAAGATGTTGTCCCAATACTGCTCTGCCGTATCAGCCATTGGCATTTCCGCAGCAATCCCAATAATGGCGATGGCCTCATCCTGTTCAACGATTGGTTTCTTTTGCTCCAGAGGAGCAGCCGCTTTTGCTTTTACAGCCGTGCCGTTACCCTGGTTCACATGCAGTGCCAGCTTATGGATAGACGTATGTGCAAATAAATGAGCAATCTTCACTTTACCCGGAAACTCCTCGTTCAGCCTCTCATGCATACGGATCAGCATAATGGAGTTGCCCCCGAGATCGAAGAAATTATCATAGATATTGATCTCCTGATAACCCAGAATCTCACTGTATATGCGTGCTACCTGCTGCTCGGTTTCCGAATAGAGTCCCCCTTCATTCCCTGAAAGATCTACGGGCCCCGTATGCTTCTCCTGTGGTACGGTCCGGTTGGAACGATTCGATGCTCCCTGGTCAGCGATTTCCTTACTCCGCTTCACTCCAGCTTCCAACTTATCCGACAAACGGAACGGGAACTGCCCAAGTGCAGCGAGATGTTTACTTCCATAATTCATCGCACCGATGAATACTCGCGAGAGTTGTCTGCTCATGGCTGCTTCCATCGCTGCGATACCATCCGTTGTAGGAATGGTTTTAAACATGCCATCCACATTGATACCAAATTCTACGGACATCCCGGTCTCTTTCCACGATACCCAATCAATGGAGAGTGTTCTTCGACCCTGCCCTGTCCTCCATGCCGCGAAGGAATCCAAGTAACAATTGGCTGCCGTATAATCCCCTTGTCCAATTTCACCGATCACAGATATACCGGAAGAGAACAATACCATAAAGTCCATGTCTTGATCTCGCGTCAGTTTCTCCAGAATCCAGGTTCCCTTCACCTTGGGTCCAAGAATGGTCTGGAATTCCTCATCGCTTTTGCGATATATAAATCCGTCTCCGGGAATACCTGCTCCATGAATAACACCATGTATGTCCCCGTAGCGGTGGGTGATATCCTGAATCACTTCCGTCATGCCCGCAACATCGGCAAGATCCGCATTATAATAATGAACGGTTGCGCCCAATGCTTCCAGTTCAAGGATGCCTTGCATCTTGGGACCGCGGGAATCTTGGCCTGCTTCCAATATGTCTTCCCATTCCTCCTTTGCCGGAAGAAGTGTCCGACCAACAATCGCCAGCTTCACTTGCTCCGAAGAAGCCAGAAACCGTGCTGCTTCCAGACCAATACCACTTGTACCGCCTGTCACGAGATATAAACCGCCTGGACGCACCTTGAAAGGTACGCTCTCATGTTCATTAAGATCCATCTCTGTAAAGGTCTCCGTATAACGCTGGCCTTCACGATACGAAACAGCATAAGCTTCACCGTTGATATGTCTTTCCTTGAGGATATCCTTCGCAGATATGGACTGATCCACATCTATAAACTTGCTCCGAATATGTCCATATTCCTGCTGAATCACTTTACCAAGTCCCATTAAGAGTGCATTATGAGGGGTAATCCTCTCTTCTCTTCCTGTGACTTGTCCAGCGTACTCAGCAATCAGGTTCAGATGAATTTCTTCAGCAAAGCCTTTGCTCATAAGCGCCTGAATCAGATAGACCGGTGAGTAGAAAGCTTCCTGTTGTCTGGCTTCAATAGCTGCCAAATCTTCAGGATATAATGAATTGCCCATCATGGATAAATAGATGATTTCAGTAATTTCACCGTCTGTGAACATGTTTAACAGCTCAGTATAGGCCGCCGGAGCAGCTCCGCCGACTTCGTATTGATTCTCCGATATTTGCCGGAACTGGTTACCCGGTCTCACATGGACTACCCGCTTGCATTCGCCCTCCAGTTCTGCCGACAGTTCCTGTTCCAATTCGGTACCATTACCGATCATCATGACTGTGCCTGAAGAGGAAGGCACCGAGGTATGCAAAGTCGTATTCCCATCGTCCTCTATCCAGCGCACCGTATGAAAATAGTCCTTTAACGACACAGCAGTCGGGTCTTGAATATCAATCCAGCATCTGCTGGGCTCAAACGGATACGTAGGTAAACTCAACTTCCGTACCTGTCTTCTTTGATATAGCTGCCCCCAATCCATCGTTGCACCCTCCGCATAGAGTAAAGCCAGCTCCCGAAGTGCTGATTCATCCCATACAAGAGGACTGGAAGCAAGTTCTTTGATCCGTTCCTGTGCCTGAGACGATTGACGTCTGGTGCGCTCACGTTCTTCCGATCCCATACGCTCGGCTCCTGTAGGCTTAGGAGCGGGAGCACCGGTATAGACTCCCTCTTGTGTCTTCAATTGGGTCCACGGTTGTTCCAACAGGTGAATCAGTTGAGCCGTGTCTTCCACAAGCAGGGACAGACGATGTTCATAATGCCCACGACCTGTAGCTGCCGTATAACAGACATTCGCAACAGGAACTTCACGATTCTCCTTCAGGAAACGCTCATACCGCTGGAGCAATCGAATAAGCGCTTCTTCCGTCTGAGCCGAACATACAAACAGCTGCTTGCCTAAATCCTGATCCTCTCCTGGGTCTTGAGCAGTAACGGCTGGAGCTTCCTCAAGCACGACATGACAGTTGGTTCCGCTGAATCCAAAAGCACTGACACCACATCTGCGCGGGACTCCCTCTTCCGCTTCCCAGGGTCGGAGTTGTGTATTCACATACACTGGCGTTTGCTCAAACCGGATGTTGCGGTTGGGTTTGGCAAAATGAAGAGACGGCGGCAGCTTCTGATGTTTCAAGGCCATCACTGCTTTGAGCAGCCCTGTTACGCCTGCACATTCATATAAATGACCGATATTGGATTTCACAGAGCCAATCGCGCAAAATTGTTTTTTGGTGGTAAACTGTTCAAAAGCATTGGTAATCCCTTTAATCTCAATCGGGTCTCCTAGCTCCGTCGCTGTACCATGGGCTTCAATATAACGGATGGTCTCAGGGTCAATCCCCGCTTCTTCCCATGCCTTCACGATCGCTTCGGATTGGGCACGCGGATTCGGTGCAGTCAACCCAATAGAGGTTCCATCCTGATTGGCAGCAGTTCCCTTAATGACGGCGTAGATATGATCCCCATCCTCAATGGCCCGACTTAACGGTTTTAGAAGAATGGCGGCCACACCTTCACCCACACCTGCCCCATCTGAGGCATCATCAAATGTCCGCGTCTCCCCGTCGGAGGACTCAATGCCAAATTGCTCATATTTATTAAAAACAGGGAGCGTATTCACCTTCACCCCACCCGCTATGGCTGCATCACACTCACCACTTCGGATCGACTGACAGGCCATATGAACAGCAACAAGAGATGATGAACATGCAGTATCCACCACCATGCTGGGGCCTTTCAAATTCAGCAAATAGGATATTCTCCCCGCCAGTACCGCAGTCACATTGCCCGTTACCGAGATGGAGATGGATTCCGGTTCTACATCGGCGATAATATTGGCATAATTGTCTCGGGTGCTGCTGTAATACCCTACATACAATCCCGTATTGCTACCGGATAACTTTGCGCCTCCATAACCTGCATCTTCCACCGCTTCCCATGCCGTCTGGAGAAAAATTCTCTGGTCAGGACTCATCAGGGCTGCTTCTTTGGGTGTCAGCTTAAAGTAGCGATAATCAAATTTGTCCACTTCATCCAGGTAGGAACCTTTAATAAAGCTCAGCCCATCTTCATCCTGCTGTTTGAAACGTACATATTTCAGCACATCCTCTTGTCTCGCTTCAGGGAACTCCACAATGGAATTCACTTTGTTCTCGATATTGTTCCAGAACTCCTCCACATGATCAGCCATGGGCATATGCGCAGATATGCCGATAATGGCAATATCTGCACGAGTGTTCTTTTTCTGCTGTTTCAACAGCGTAATCATATCAATCGCCGTTTTTTTGTCGATTTTGCCACCAGATGTATTCTCAATAATGTATTTAAGCAACTGTTCCAATGTATCGTCCCCTTACATATCAGATATGTTTTAATCCTTTGAGCATATCCTCCATGCTGATCTTGCCATCTTCCAACTGATCAAAAAGAGAATGGACTTCCTCGTCCAGCGCAATTGCACCACCTACAGGCTCCTCTACCTGTTTCTTCTCCCGTTTGTGGCCTGTTTTATCAGCGAGATATCCACCCAATCGGTGCACAGACGGATGTTCGAACAGATCTGCAACAACGAGTACCCCCGGGTACTGACGGTCAAGTTGTGCA
Source organism: Paenibacillus sp. FSL R5-0701 (assembly GCF_037973995.1). Classification (NCBI taxonomy): domain Bacteria; kingdom Bacillati; phylum Bacillota; class Bacilli; order Caryophanales; family Paenibacillaceae; genus Paenibacillus; species Paenibacillus sp. FSL R5-0701. The sequence goes on from NZ_CP150230.1 coordinate 6,104,302, forward strand.
TACATTTGTTTCACCAGAATCGAGTCAGCTCCAAGTTCGAAGAAACTGTCATGGATATCAATTTCATTAAAGCCCAGAATAGCTTGGCACACTTCGGCAACCTTTCTCTCCCATGGTGTGTATTCTCCGTCATCCGCACCATTCAGCACGGTATCCTGCCGGGCTACACTTTGCGGGGTCACTGGCGCTGGCGCCTTCGGTGATGAAGTTCTCTGTAGACGTGAATCAATCCAGCTCTCCACTTGAGGAGAAAGTCTAAACGGATAGTTGCGAATCATCTTCAACATGCCACGGTCTGTCGACATCTGTCCTATCAATACACGTTCAATCTGACGTCCTTCCACCTGATCCAGCCAAGTCAGAGCCTCTTTATTGGTCATTGCTTTGAAAAGGGTGTCTACTCCGTAGCCCGTTGCGGCAGCTGCGCCTGTTTCTTTCCAGGTTGACCAGTTGACCGTCATCGTTCCGTCCATCTCTTGGTTGCGATAGGCTGCGTAAGCATCCTGATACGCATTGGCAGCAACGTAATCGGCCTGTCCCGGTCCGCTAAATAACGTTGCAATGGATGAAAACATCACAAAAAAGTCTGGATTGTCCTCTCTGGTGAGTTGATCCACGACCTGGGTTCCTTGCACTTTAGGGCATAATACACGTTCAGCTTCTTCTATCGTTCTATCCTTAAGTGGATGATCTCCACCTACAGCGACCCCTGCTCCATGAATGACACCTGCAATGCGAACGTATTTCTGACGTAATTCACTCAAAATCATTCGCATGGAAGCTTCATCTGAAATGTCTGCTTGGTAAGGAAGAACTGTCGCACCAGCAGCTTCCATTTGTTGCACAGATCGGATTTTCTGAGCTAACACTTCGTTGGAATGTGTAGCAAGAATGCTATCCCACTCTTCTCGTGCGGGAAGCGAAGTTCTGTTCACCAGTGCGAGTGTAATTCCCGGGTATCGCTCCGCGAGTTGTAATCCAAGCTCCAGCCCAATGCCGCCCAGTCCGCCAGTAATGAGATACAATCCGTCATTGCGAATGTTGTAGTTCCATTTAGGATACGCACTCGGGTCCAGCGCTCCAAACTGCTGAATGTAACGCGTACCTGCACGATAAGCTACACCATAATCATCACTTTCATGATCCAGTTCAGCCACAATATCCTGGAGCGAAGTCTCCGCGTCCACTTGGATGGATCGGCATTGCAGGCGTGCATCTTCTTTTCGTCCAGCCAAACCCAGACCAAACATCAGGGCAGCCTGAGGAAATACATTTTCTTCTCTTCCGGTGATGGAATGGATTGGATTCGTCAACAACACCAGGTCAACAGGCTCCTGTGATTGGGCACCTATCATCTCCTGAAGGAGATAGAAGAATGGATGAAAGGACTGATCCTGTTGAATATAGATAATCCGGGTGATCGTCAATTTTTCCAAATGAGCCCACAATTGTTCCATGCTCTCACGATGGTCTGAAATGACATACTTCTCGGAAGATACTTGAAGGAACGAAGGTCCATCAAACACTTCTATAACCTGATGCCCCTGCTGCTGTAGTGTCTTACGAAGAGATAGATCTTCTCTTTTTTCCTCTCTTTTTTCGTCCATAAAAATAACGATATGACCTTCCGATAACTTCCGATCGAAATTACGTTCCGGTTCAGGAACCCAACCCAACTCATAATGGTGAATGTTCTCCATAGCGCTGGCATCCGTCTTGGTTTGGGACGGAGGAGCAGATAGCTCAATCCAGCAGCGATGAGCTTCAAATGGATACGTCGGGATGCTGATTCGGCGAACATCCTCACCTGAATACAGGCTTGGCCAGCTTACCTCCCCACCCCCAAGATAGGTTTCACAATGAGCGGTTAAATGCAGCTGACTGGACTCCGGGATTGACTGCTCTCGAATGAATTCCAATCCGCCTTCTTCAAGTTCGGCCAGTTGGGCGAGCAAATCCTCTTTGCTGGAAGCAATCCGTACCAGACGGTGTTCATAATGGGTTCGGGAGGTGCCTGCCGTGTAACATATATCAGCTAACGTGTGATCGGTTGTTTTCAGATATTTCGTATATTTGGATATATATTGTTGCAGGGCTTGAAGCGTCTTGGCTGAAAGAGGGAAGAGGTACTCCCGCGTCTCAGTCTCGCTGTTGGTTTCCATTGCACCCGCCTGCTCCAGAATGAGATGGCAATTGGTTCCGCTGAATCCAAATGCACTGACACCCATTCGTACAGGTTCACCCTCAGCAGGCCAGATTCGGTTACGTGTATTTACATACACAGGCGTTCCACTAAAATCAATATTGCGATTCGGGCGATCGAAATGCTGCACCGCAGGTAAAATTCCTTTTTTTAAGGACAATACGGATTTAACAAGTCCTGTAATCCCAGCACTTTCATACAAATGTCCGATATTGGACTTCACCGAACCGATCGCACAAAATTGCCTCTTATCGGTGTATTGCTCAAATGCTCCCTTAATGCCATCGATTTCAATCGGATCTCCCAAGACAGTCCCGGTTCCATGGGTTTCAATATAAGCGATACTTTCCGGATCGACCCCCGCAGCTTTCCACGCCTTCACAATGACCTCACTCTGGGCTCTGGCATTCGGCGCCGTAATCCCCATGGAGTTCCCGTCCTGGTTAATGGCACTGCCCTTAATGACTGCATACACCTGGTCCTTGTCCCTGATAGCATCCTGAAGTGGTTTCAGCATAATGACTGCCGCACCTTCACCTATTCCGGAACCATCTGAGCTATCATCAAAGGGGCGTGTCATGCCATTCGATGATTCAATGCCCATTCGGTAGTAATCCTTGTCCAGAGGAAGAACGTTGAGTTTTACGCCTCCTGCCAGCGCCATGTCACACTCACCCAAACGAATGGCATTACAAGCATGATGCACTGCAACCAGAGATGAAGAACAGGCAGTGTCCACCACCATACTCGGCCCTCTCAGATCAAGAAGGTATGATAAACGGCTGGGTAAAATGCAGGATAGATTGCCTGTGACCGAGATCGGCAGAGACTGTGGCTCCACATCATGAATCATCTCTTTATACCGATAACCTTCCAGATCGGATACCAGTCCAACGTATACTCCTGTATTGCTTCCCGCCAGCTTCTCACTGGTATATCCTCCATCTTCAAAAGCGGCCCAAGCTGTCTCCATAAAGATACGTTGAGCCGGATTCATTAAACTGGCTTCCTTTGGGGTAAATCGAAAAAAGGGATAATCAAAGGTATCGATATGTTCCAGATAAGAGCCATCCAAATATTTGGTGTCTTCACCAGGGTTCATTTTACGAGAGATGTAATTATCGGCATCCTGGCGTCGCTGCTCCGGCAGATCCCTCGTACAATCCAGACCATGCAACAAGTTATTCCAGAATTGCTCCGCATCATCTGCCAAGGGCATACGAACACTGAGCCCAACGATCGCGATATCACCCGGACGGATAGTAGCTGGAGTTGCCACTGGAGGTAGCTGACTAGACGACTCCGTCTGAGCTGTGTCACGAATACCCAGTTCACTGAAATCCATCAGTTTGTTTTTCATTGTTTTATCCCCTTTCAGCCGCTGAGCGGAGACTTTCAATCACTTTGGCAAGCATTTGATCATAGGTTCTGAAAAAAAGGTTCCATTGAACCGTATTCATTCCGGGTTTACAATACAGCGTTACCACCATATTTCGTTTTTCATTCTGAATTTCACAGATGACATCAAACAGTTCCTCCAGCGCCCCCCTGCCTCCACTGACATAATCTGCCTCGTAAAATAGCGGACGGATGGCGTCATGCTGTGATCTCATCCCTGCTCTAACCAGATCCTGGATATGATGACCAGGCTGTTCGTCTGCTGTATGTAAAGCTTGTTTAGCTAGGGCAAACAACTCATTGAAATCCTGCACCTCTTGCACATCCAGCGGAATGGAACTGATATGATTCATCCGATAAATCAGTGTATAGACCGTGAGTTGCGGCTGATTGCCAATCTCCGTCAACAGATATGCAAACAAAGACCATAACCATTCTACAGGCGTGCAGCCTGCCGTTTTGGACAAGTTCCTGATTTCATTAAAGCGATCCTTCTCGATCCGGAATTCATACCGATGGTCTTGAAGGGCCTGTCCACCATTCTGCATGTAATCCAATGGAACAGGGTATGCTTCCAGTTCCATGCCTTCCTGGTCTGCGATGAATTTGGCAAGTCTGGAGATCGTAGGATAGGCAAACATATTGGTTAACGTAATTTGGGCTGGATATAATTTTTCAAGTTGATTATAGACCTGGGCAAGAAGCAGAGAATCACTCCCTAAGTCAAAAAAATTAATCGTGGTTGTGACTCCCGCATCAGCTCCCAGCACCACATGAAATACGTCCAGAATAGTTGTCTCTAGCTGTTCAATTGAAGTAATCTGCCGTTGATTCATTGGACACCTCACCTCCGTATAGGATCTACTCCATATAACTTGTTAATGTCTGATTGATCATGCTAGTCACCCGATGCATACTGCCTTCAAATAAATAAAAATGCCCCCCTTTGTATATCCGGGCGGCACTTCCTTGTTCCGTATAACCTCTCCAACGTTCTGCACAATCCAGAATGTAACCTTCATCCTCTGCTCCGTTCAGTATCGTGATATCACATTGCAGCTTATAAGGCTTCTCTTCGTAGGTATACGTCTCATTCATCTCCAGATCCTTACGTAATATGGGGATAAACATATCCATCAGTTGCTGGTTCTCAAAGAACTCATCCGGGGTACCGCCCATTTCCTTAATGCGGTCGATGAACTGTCCTTCGGGCAAATGGTAATAGACCTGTTCTTTTTTATAATCCGGCGTCTCTCGCCCCGAGAAAAACATGTGTATGGGTTTCCTGAACTGCTCTTCATGCATTTTGTTATACAGTTCATAGATAATCAGACTTCCGAGGCTATGTCCAAATAGGGCATATGGCTCCTCATCTGGTAAATCGCTAGATATATAATCAAATACATCATCTACACTTTGCTGAATACTCTCATAGAGCGGCTTGGAGAATTTCAATCCACGTCCTGCAAGTTCAACCGGATTCAGCACAATGGATTCGGATAACCCCTTTTTCCATTTGTTATATATTGATGCTGAACCACCTGCATAAGGGACACAATATAATCGCATCTTGGTCATAATCTCCTCTCCACTTACACGACTTCTCCCCATCTAATCGCTGTAGCGCAATAATACGTTCCAGCCCCGGCCCCAACCAACACAACACGATTACCTGCTTTCAGTGCCCCTTGCTTCACAGCCTCGGTCACCGCAATTGGCAAACAGGCGTTAGAGGTATACCCGTATTTTTCCATCGTCATATAGGCTTTTTCTTGTGGGATGCCCAAGGCAACGGCGAGTTCTCGAATCAGATTACTGTTCGTTTGCGGGAAAATAAACAGATCTACTTCCCCCATATTCCATTTTACTTTGCGCAAAAGACGATTCACGAGCCGTGGGATACCTCGGACCAATTGTTCATATAAATATCGGCCATTGGACGTATAGACGGAAACAGATCCGTCAGGAATGTGTCCATAATGAACAGGCAATGTTCCATAACTGATATCTTCCATATTCTCGTGATGCATGATTCCGTTCAAAAAAACGCTGTGATAAGAGTCATTTTCATCTAATTCCTGTAAGACAAATGCCCCTGCGCCGTCTCCCACACTGGAACATGCTGCCCGATCCTGCCAATCCGTTACTTTCGAATAGGTATCCGCGCCGATGACTAGAATATTGCTTATATCTTCTTCAGCCTGGAACGTATAATACGCATTCAATAATCCATAGCTGAACCCGGCACAGCCCGCGCGAAGATCCAGACAAATGGCTTGGTCTGCTCCAAGCTTTTCCTTCACAAGAGCGGACGGATGTGGTATTAAACGATCCGGTGTGAAGGTCGCCATAATGATCATATCAATATCCTCGGCATCCATCGCAGCCTGCTCTATAGCTTGTCTCGCAGCTTCCAATGCCAAATCACTGGTATACTCATGCTTATGGGAGATTCTTCGTTCGCGGATTCCAAGGTTATGGTAGATCCAGTCCGCATTGGCGTTAATGTCCATGGCCTCCAGCCCCTGATTCGTCAACACGGATTCCGGCACATACATGCCGATACCGCGAATGGTCATTTGTCTCATGCATCACGTCTTCCTTTCCTGAATCCAAGGTGAGCAGCCCTCTCTGAAAACAATAAATTTCCTGAAGACAACAAAAAGAACAGCTCAGCCGCTTGTTTGCGCTTTACTGTCACAGAAATACCTTATTCAACAACATGTAGTGATGACTGCTCAACGTACATGGCTTCGCCCTGTTGATACACAATGTGTATTTCAGTGTTTATGCATATGACTCCTTTGGTTGCAAAATGTGCCTAAGCTTCATTCTGCTCCTCCGGTTTTGGTTGTCGTATGTGACCATAACATGTCTGAGTACTCATTTTTCTTGTGTTGCATATAAAATTTCAACACCCAAATCAACTAATTTGGGTTCATCGTAGCCTGTTAGATGAAGCCACACCTTTGCTCTGCGTGTATGCTTGTCAATCTTCTTAATGATGCCTTCGTTTCCCATCAATGGGCCATCCAGCACCACAACTTTGGTATTTTCCATATATACGGTTGAATAATCGATAATATCTTCCGGATTGATGAGGTTAAGCAATGTGGTCATTTCATGATCCGGGATTGGCGTGCAGCTTGCATTAGTTCCCAGCATTTTAATGATATGAGGAATAGAACAGATTAAGTGGTATGTTTCGGCGGACATGTTGACTTGAATTAATACATAACCAGGAAAGAGTTTTTTGGTACAGGCTTCAAAAATACCTGATTTCTTCTCCGGAACTTTTCTCTTGGGGATTAAAACTCGGATGGAGGTTCCTAGATACATATGTAGGTATTTCCTAATGACTTCTTCGCTTCCTGTATGTACAAACAATGCGTACCAGTTCATGGCATCATCCTCTGATTAACAAATTAGCCAAGCGGAAATATACATAAAATATGAGAGAATTAAATCCCTAAGTTTCAATTTGTGTAATAAAATGTAATTGTTTTGTTGTGAATATCTTAACCCATGACTTTTGGAACGTCAATGCTATTAATTCAATTTTATGTAAAATAATCTTACAATTCACATAAAGCACTCACATTTTGTCTGATATCGAATTTCGGAACAATACTCGTTTCCATGGTAACCAAAAAATCACTTACAGCACCGAACCTCTGTAAGTGATCTTTATCCATCCTTATCCTATTCAAACAGGTCCAAACGAAGACGTTTCAGACTTGTATGTTTGATGTACCACTGGCCGTCGATTTTGACAAAAGTTTCGTGGTAATGCCCAAATCCGTGGAAGGATTTGTTCTCATTGCCCTCCGGGAAAGTGACCCAATCTTCCATTGGGGAGATGACCTTTGCTTCGTTCTCGGATACAAATTCAACCTCAGCGCTATGTACATGATGCACGGTTACGGCAACATCCACCAGATCACGGAAGACTTGTACGATCGTATCTCGGCCTGTTAATACCGGAATTGGATTGCCTTCTGTGCTGAAATCGGCCACAGCATCCGGAGCGAATACGTCACCCAAGGTATCCCACTGCTTCGTATCAATATAGCGGCAATAACGCGCCTTGGTATTCCGAATGTTTTCAAGCGCGAGCAATTGTTCCAGTCCTGTGATCGTTGATTGGCTCATGTGTTGTCCCTCCAGAGATGTAAAATGTGATGTAAGATTTGGATCATGTATGTATGCATACTATACCTTCCTTATTGTACCATTCGGCTTCTAATAGGTACAACGATACAAAAAAATCTTTCCTTACCTCTCGCGAGGTTGGGGAAAGACCTGGATATACCTATGTGCCACAAGAGTTAACCGCGTCCATCGAAATTTCACTTCTAGTGCAAGTTACAGGGAATGTGCACCCTGCATCTGGGAAGCCAGTTCTGACATTTTTTTATTGTTCAAAAAACTTTCCATCTCTTCTTCCGCCTGCACCATCACCTGCTGGATCAAACAGCCTGCGTTATGATTCTGGGAACATTCGAACAGGGACGCCTGACCTTCAATCGCATGAATGATCTCCAGAAAAGAAGGATCAGGATTTTTACGACTAAGCCGGTAGCCACCATTAGCGCCAGAAGTCGATTCGATCATGCCCGCCTTAACCAATTTGGTCAAAATTTTGGACAGATACGTTGGTGATACCTTCTGCAATTCTGCAAGTTGGTGTACACTAACCAGCTGCTCAGGAGCAGTACTTACAAGATGCAGCATCGTATGCAAAGCATAATTTGTCGCTTTTGAATATTTCATGAGGGCACCTCATTATATACGGATTTAATTTATCCATAATAGACTTGATTGAGCTCTCTGTCAAACCACTATGCCTCAAGCGCTGGCAACAACGAAAGGATACGGGTTAATTGTGATACAATCCGCGGTAATCCGTAGGTGTCATCCCCTCATGGGCCATGAACTGGCGGTTAAAATAACTGGCATTGGGATACCCCGCTTCCTCCGCGATTTGTCCAATGTTGGCCGTAGGCCGTTCGAGTAACCATTGCTTCGCCATCTGTAGCCGTGAACGAGTGATAAACTCCATGGGTGTCATCTCCACAGCACTCTTGAACATTTTGCAAAAGTAATACGAACTCACACCTGCGAGATCCGCCCAGTCCTGTAACAGGAAAGGTTGGCAGGCCTCCTGCTGCATCTGTGGAAGCAGCGCAAGAACCCGACTCTCCGTCTTGCTGGTAGTGCGTGTGCTCTTTAAAGGTACCGCATGCTGCACGAACTCGGCGAGTACGGCATAAGTCAGTGTGGATAGCTGAGCCGGACGCAGCATCGTGTTCTGTTCCGCCTCAGTGAGCAAGGCCAGATGAGCCTCTTCCCAAGAGCTGCGTTGCCGCAGTGTCCACAATAGATTGCGATGTAACCCCCGCTCGATCATATAATCATGCAGACGTTCACCGTAAAAATGAAGCCATCGTACATCCCAGGGATCATCTTCACTACTATAATAATGCTGCCGCTGCTGCGGGAAATAGAGAACCGCCTGACCTGCACGAAGCTCATGCACCACCCCGTCCACTTCAACATATCCCTTGCCCGAAGCAACGTAGTGAATATTAAAGTTGTTCAGTGCGCCAGCCTCACGCAACACGGAATGCTGGACGTGGTCCATATAATGTCCAACGGACTCGGGATAACAAAAATATGGAATATCCTGTAGGGTAAGCAATACGGATTGTCTCATCATAGCCGGTTCTCCTTAATCAACAATATTGTGTTAACTAACTTCAATATATTATCATTTTAATTCATTGGTCTATTCTTTATAATCACAATATACATTCATACACAGGAGGATACAACAAATGAATTCAGTTCAAAAATTGCGTTGGGGCATTCTTGGTAGCGCTAGCATTGCTGTGGAATCCGTCATTCCAGGCCTGCAGCAATCCGAGTTGAATGAAGTAACCGCGATTGCCAGTCGGGACGAAGATAAAGCCAAACAGACTGCCGAACAACTTGGGATCGACAAGGCTTATGGCAGTTATGAAGCTTTGCTCGCGGATGATTCCATTGATGCCGTATATATCCCATTGCCGAATCATCTGCATCGCGATTGGACGATCCGTGCTGCTGAAGCAGGCAAACATATTTTGTGCGAAAAACCACTGGCTCTGACAGAACAGGAAGCTCAGGAGATGGTTCAAGCTTGTGCAGATGCAGGTGTGCAGCTGGCTGAAGCATTCATGTACCGCCATCATCCAAGATATGAGCAGATCCGGGATATCATTGCCAGCGGTGAGATTGGTGAGATTCGTGGTATGCACAGCACATTTTCATTTAATAACTCCAATGCATCCGGCAATGTCCGCTTTCGGCGGGATTGGGGCGGAGGTGCACTGTATGATATCGGATGTTATTCCATCAGCGTAGCACGTCTGTTGCTTGGTCAAGAACCAAGCGCAGTTACCGTTATTGGCATGTTCTCTCCACAGCATGATCAAGTCGATATGATGGCTTCCGGACTGCTGGAATTCGATAATCACGTTGGCGTGACGTTTGACAGCAGCATGTGGGCAGCCTTCCGCAACACGCTGGAGGTATTGGGATCCGACGGGATTATTGAAGTACCTTCCGCATTTATCAGCGGACAGGACCGCAGTTCCAACTTCTATGTAACGACTGGTGGTGAACGCAGAGAGATTGAAGTTCCGCAAGTGAACCACTACTCTCTGCAGGGAGATGATATGGCACGTGCTGTACTTCAGAGCAAGGATCTGCGCTTCGCCCCTTCCGATGCAGTAGCTAATATGAAAGTACTGGAAGCTTGCCTTCGTTCAGCGGAAGAACGTACACGAATTACACTATAATTGAGAGGATGAACTGACTTATGGAATATATCGAAATTGCTGGTGCAGGTAAACGTGTCTCCAGATTGATTAAAGGAACCGATTATTTCGTGCATGATGCCTACGATAAAGCAGCTACGAACATGGATGCTTTTCTGTCGATTGGTGGTAACACTGTAGATACAGCACATATCTATTGTGGTGGACAGAGTGAAGAAGTCCTTGGTCGTTACATGAAGGAACGTGGTAACCGCGACCAGATCGTCATTCTCACCAAAGGCGCGCATCATGACCAGAATGGACCACGTGTGAACGCTGATGCCATCCGCAGTGACTTGATGGAAAGTCTGGAGCGTCTGCAGACAGATCACGTAGAGATGTATGCCTTGCACCGGGATGATCCCAATACCCCTGTCAGTGTTATTCTTGAAGCACTGAACGAACATATTGAATCCGGTAAAGTCGGCGCAATTGGCGCCTCCAACTGGACCTGGCAGCGGCTCGAGGAAGCCAATGCATACGCTGCGGCAAATGGCCTGAAGGGCTTCACATTCAGCAGCCCAAATCTCAGTCTCGCCAAAGCAAACGAACCTTTCTGGGAAGGCTGTGTGTCAGCAGATGCAGAGACACTGGCATGGCATGAGCAATCCAAGTTGCCCTTGCTATCCTGGTCCTCCCAAGCACGTGGTTTCTTCACTGGAAGATTCACACCTGAAGTTCGGGATAACGAAGATCTGGTGCGTGTATTTTACAGTGATGGCAACTGGGAACGGTTGCGCCGGGCTGAACAATTGGCGAATTCGAAGAAAACAACACCGATCCAGATTGCACTCGCTTATGTATTGAATCAGACGTTCCCAACTTGTGCCCTGATCGGAGCCCAGAATCAGGCGGAGCTGCTGTCCTGTGACGAAGGTTCCCGCATCACGCTGACTCCTGCTGAAATAACATGGCTGGACCTAGGCAGTGAAGTGCCGGCCGGCATCTAAAGAAAGTTAATTATTCATCAACAAATACAGAAGGACTTACCCCAGAGCACATCTCTGAAGGTAAGTCCTTTATGTCATAGATTAAGCCATATAGAATGTTAGAAATTGCACTGTTATTCAGTTGAATTACAGCTTAATGATCTGACCTGTTTTCTCGGATTCGAATGCTGCCAGGATCACTTGCAGGGAACGTAATCCCTCTTCTCCGGAAATCGCTGGAGGTGTTTGGGTTACAATCGACTCTACAAATGCGTCAATTACACCACTCGGCACTTGTTTCTCATTGGTAGCCATGGCACCAACTTTGTACGTCTCAACTGTACCATTGGTCAGTTCAACGATAACTTCATCGCCTTCCACTGTTCCGATCTTCATAACGCCATTCTCGCACCACAGCACTGTACTGTTGTCTCCAGCTCTGTATTGTGTCCAGCTTGCTACGAGCGTTCCGATCGCTCCGCTCTTCATACGCAGCAAACAAGTTGCGTTATCGTCAACTTTAGTGCCTTCCTTGTGCAGTGTGCTGATGAAACCAGCCACTTCAGATACTTCATCATTTAGCAAATAACGGATGAAGTCTGATTTGTGTACGCCCAGGTCGCCCATCGCGCCCATAATCGCTTCTTCTTTACGGAAGAACCAGCTTTCCGCTCCGTCCACACTCCATGCTTCCGGACCCGGGTGACCGAAGGATGTACGGAAATTCAGGACTTTACCGAGTTTGCCGGAGTCGAGAATTTCTTTTGCTTTTACGTGAGGAGGCATCAAACGCTGGTTGTGTCCAACCATCAAGTACACGCCATTTTTCTTGGCAGCTTCGATCATTTGCTCGCCTTCCTCAGTGGATACTGCCATTGGTTTCTCAACCAATACATGCTTGCCCGCATTTGCAGCAGCAATCGCCATTGGCGCATGCAGATAGTTTGGTGTACACACACTAACGGCATCCACCGTTTCGTTTGCAAGCAATTCTTCGTAACTGGAATACGCTTTACCGCCGTAAGTCTCGGCCATCTTCTCCGCACGCTCCACAATCGGATCGGCAAAAGCGACAAGTTCTACGTTCTCATTGGCAGCGTACTCTGGAATATGTCTGCGCTCGGCAATGGCTCCACAGCCGAATACAGCAACTTTAATTTTACTCATGTACATAAGTCTCCTTTGACAAATAGATTCACATTTTTCATGGTTCGATGGTCCATTAGAATTGATTCAGGTAGTTTTCTTTCAACCAGTTGTAGCTGTTGGATACGCTCTCAAGCGGAGGGTTCTGACATACGTCTTGTTCCACGATCAGCCATTCCACACCTGCATTCGTAGCGCCTTCAATAACAGCCGGCAGGTCAACTGAACCTTGTCCCAATTCCAGTGTTTTCATCTGGCCCTGTTCGTCTTTGCTGAAGTCCTTCAGATGAAGCAGCGGCAAGCGACCCGCATATTTATTAATATACTCGATCGGATTTTGTCCCGCAAATTGTACCCAACATACATCCATTTCCACTTTTACCGCTTCCGGTGATGTTTGAGCAAACATGGCATCAAAGGCATTGGCATCGCCAACCTGACCGTGGAATTCAAAGTCATGATTATGGTATCCGAAGATCAATCCTTGTTTCGCTGCTTCAGCTCCATATTGTTGTAACTCAGCGAATAGCTTGGTCCAACCTTCTGCATTCTCAGGACGATCTTCTGGCATCAGGTAAGGGCAAATGATATATTGTGCACCAATTGTTTTCAAGTAATCGATTTGTTTCTGCAAGTCTTCGCGCATCGCATGTAATGAAACGTGGCTGCTGAATCCTTTCAGTCCAAGTTCATCTAGTAGCGCTTTCATTTCCTCAGCTGGAATATCGCCATATCCGGCAAACTCCACACCTTCATATCCAAGGGCCGCTACCTTACGCAACGTACCACGAAAATCTGCTGCAGTTTCATCACGGAGTGTAAACAATTGCAAACCAATATTAAGTTTTTTCATGTAGGATACACCTCTGTTCTCAAATTTGCTTTCATTGCTCTATCTGGTATCATCCTAACGCAAAACAGGCTAGAATGAACATATACAATATAGTCAGAACATGAACTATCTGATCAAATTTTATTTCCATCATTTTGCATCTATTAAATGGAGCACATTTGAATGCATGCAGGATGTACATATTGGGGGATTTTATCTTTGGATACGTTAGAGACATCTGTACTGATCTGTGACTACTCATACCACTATAAGGCGTTCACTCATAATATGAAGGGCGAGCTGCAAACCTACCTGTTCCGTCTGCAGACCGAAGGCTCATGCAAAGTATATGTACAGGATGAGGAATTCAGGATGACGAGCGGGGACTTGCTGCTCTTAAAGCCTGGTGACGACTATCATCTCGTTGTAGATGAACCGCATAAGGAAGGACGTTTGTCCAGCGGAGATTATTATCTGTTCTGCGAGGGCAGCTGGATCGAGAACTGGTGGAAACGGCAGCATCGATCTACCGTGAGCCGAATTGGACTTGATGACAAGCTCATCAGCCTTTGGAGAAATATGTTACTTGAGAAACGTCGCGGACCTCTTGAGGAGAATGCGGAGCTAAAGGATGCGTTACTGCGCGGATTATGTCTGTATATTGACCGGGCAATTAAAGAGAATATTCAGACTGATCGGGCAGTGTCCTCTGCGCTGAAGTTAAAACGTTTTATTGAGGAGCATGCCACGGTTACGTTCAAGCTTGAGGAAGCGGCTCGTTATGCGGGGCTCAGTCTGTCACGTGCAGTCCGTTTATTCAAGGAGCACTACAATCAGACCATGATTCAATATGCGATTGAGATCCGTCTGAATGCAGCGCTGGAACGAATGAAATACAGTGAAATGACACTGGAGCATATTGCGGAATCCTGCGGTTTTGCAAGCTACTCCTATTTCCACCGGGTATTCCGGGCGCACTTCGGTGTGTCTCCGGCGGAGTATCTCAAATCCAAGCAGCATGAGCCTATCGATGATCTGGAGCATGTATGATGTTAAGTATCAGAAACCCATGACCTTAAAGAGGTTCATGGGTTATTTTAATACATTGAACTATGATCAACTCTCAGTACGACTGGAAGTCAGAACGTTTTATATAAGAATGAAGTACACTTCAATATTTTTTCATGTGACTCCAAGAGAACAAGACTGTACAATTATAAAGACTGTCACCTTACCTAATTCATATATCTCATTGAATTCCCATCTATCATACTGGAGCGATACATATGCTAACCCACCAGCGCAAAGTCCTCATCATCGAGGATGAATCAGATATTTCGCGCATTCTGCGAGATTATTTAACCAAAAATCAATATGAAGCCGCCGTGGCAGCCACTGGACAAGACGGGCTTCAGATCATGGATCTTATTCAACCAGACTACATCATTCTGGATATTATGCTTCCGGACATGGACGGGATCGAGGTCTGTCGAGAGATCAGAAGGCGCAACAATATCCCCATCCTCATTCTAAGTGCCAGAGGCAGTGATACCGATAAGGTACTTGGTCTTGGCTTTGGAGCAGACGACTATATGACCAAGCCCTTCTCGCTGAGCGAACTGTTAGCACGGATTAATGCCCACTTCAGGCGTTATGACAGCATGACATCCGTTGGAGACAGAACAGATCTGCTGCATCTTGGAAACCTGGTGATTGATAAAAAAGCCTATAAAGTTACATTAAACGGATCGGAAGTTTCTCTGTCTGCCAAGGAATTCGAATTACTTCATTATCTGGCAAGCCATAAGAATCAGGTATTCTCCAAAGCCCAGTTGCTCGATGCCATCTGGGGATATGCAACCTACGGCGATGAAAATACCGTAACCGTATACATTCGCAGACTGCGTGAAAAAATTGAGGCAGATGCCTCGCATCCGACCGTTCTGAAGACTGTATGGGGTGTCGGTTACAAATTCAATTACGAATAAGTGAGATTGGAGGCTCCCACATGTCATTGAACAGCTGGTCCAAACGCTGGTTGTTAACAACACTTGGGCTTCTCATGATTATCGTTTTAAGTATTCTTGCACTGTCGATGATGCTGTTACAAGATCAAAATTCAGGCGAATCCAATCTGTCCCTGAATCAGGTTCGACTCAAGGTCAATCCGATCTTACTCGCTTTGGAGCAAAATCATCAGTATCTTAATGAACAAAATATTCGTAAAGACATACGTTCCACCGCCAGAGAGACCAGAGTTCTGCTTACCTATCTAAACTTGGATGGAAAAGTCATTCTGTCCTCCGACCCCACCTCTGAAGGAACGCAAGTTAATCTGCGTACAACTCTTCATTATGATCTGCATCATGCCACGCAGGCGGCGGGCGGTAACGATTTGCTTGATATTGCTTTTCCCGTGATGGATGGACCGATGGGAAGTCAGATCGGCAATGCCATCTTTTCCATCCCCCAAGCTATGGTTACGGTTCAGCAACCGATGACTTTTCCGGTTATATTGATTAGCGCACTCATGCTCCTGTCCCTGATTCTGAGCTTATTTCTATTTTGGATGAAACGAAAACTGGACAAACATCTGCTCTCTCCCATCCATCAATTGAAGCAACATGCGGAATCCATGCTTAAAGGCAATTATGAAGAAAAAATCCAGTACAACCGGAACGATGAATTGCTCGAAGTATATGCCATGTTTGATCTAATGCGCACGGAGATTAAACATATGAGCGAGCAGCGTATTCAGCAGGAACAAGCACAAAAAGAACTCATCACCAATATATCTCATGACATTAAAACACCAATTACCACGATAAAAGCATACATAGAAGCTATTGAGGAAGGACTATGCAACGATCAGGAGACGCTGATGGAATATATGGGAGTCATGCGGACCCATACGGATAAGACAGCCCGCCTTGTGGAGGATCTGCTGGTTCATGCACTTCAGGAATTGGGGCAAATTTCGGTGGAAACCCGTGAAATGTACAGTGGGCCTATACTGGAGACGATGTTGAAACCTATTGAACATGTTGTCCTAACAAAGGGGCTTATCTATAAAGGGCCCAACTACATCCCCAATGTGTTAATCGCTATCGATCCCACTCGAATTGAACAGGTGATCTCCAATCTTGCCGCCAATGCCCTCAAGCATACAGCTCCAGGAGACACGATCCGTATTGATATGGAACTGGAATCCGGGCACTTGAAAGTGACGATTGCCGATTCGGGTCAGGGAATACGTGTACAGGACATGCCGTTTGTTTTTCAGCGTTACTTCAGAGGCCAGGCGAGTCATGCAGAACAACGTGTTCAGGAAGGTACAGGGCTGGGCCTTTCCATCTGCCAAAGCATTATTGAAGCACATGGAGGCCATATTTCCTTTACTAGTAAAGAAGGACAAGGCACAACTTTCCGGTTCTATCTGCCGATCTGCTGAGCCTACACTCAACAGCTGTAATACTTTATTCATAATTTGATAAGGCTTCCTCAACATCCCTCCTCTAGAATGAATCCTATACTGCACTCGGGAGTGATTCGACTTGTCCAAAAAAGTGATTATCCGTGCACAGAATCTGTGCAAAACGTACAACAGCGGAAGTGAACAATATCATGCCATCCGTAATGTTGATCTCGACATCTATGAAGGAGAATTCACGGTCATCATGGGTAACTCTGGCTCTGGCAAATCAACTCTCCTATATATGCTAAGCGGACTAGATCAGATCACAGCAGGTGAGGTCTATTTTCGCAACCAACGGATTGACGTTTATAGTGAACGGGAAATGTCCGACTTCCGCACCCGCCGGATTGGTTATATCTATCAGAGCATCAATCTGGTCCCAGACCTTTCCATCAAAGAGAACATTGCTTTACCGGGATATATCGCTGGAAACAAAACGAAGGACATCCAATCCCGCGCTGCTGAGCTGATGAATGCCATGGATATTGATGGACAGCGTGACCGCCTCCCCTCCCAGACATCTGGAGGACAACAGCAGCGAGCTGCCATTGCACGGGCTTTGATCAATTCACCGGATATCATTTTTGCGGATGAACCGACCGGAAGCCTGAATATGGAACACGGCACAGCTGTTCTCAATATCCTTACAGACCTCAACCGAAAAGGACAGTCTGTTGTTATGGTGACGCATGATATCAAGGCCGCCTGTCGGGCAGATCGCCTGATCTACATTTTGGACGGCAAGATTGGCGGAATCCTTGAGTTTGACACCTATGACGAACATCAAATTCAGGATCGTGAAGCGATTATCTTCGCTTTGGTTACGGGGAAGGAATAACGATGGCTGTCATGTTTAAACTTAGCTTGTCGTATCTGAACAGGAACAAAATACAAAATGCGCTGATTGCGCTGCTCCTGCTACTCTCGACACTTCTTGTATCTACAGCTATTGTCATTCTGGCGAACACAGGCAATCAGTTTTATGAAATGCATACCCGAACCCATGGATCTCATCAGATCCTGACGTTTGAAAAAGGGCTCAATGACCCTGACGCTGTGCACAACTGGTGGGCTTCTCAGGATGGAGCTCAGGTGTCCCCTTTGCTAACGTATCGTACATTGTCAGGCATCATTTTGAATGAAACTCACATCCCTAACATCTACCTGTACATGTTTAATACGCCTCCACCGCCCTGGGGTGTGGATGAACTAATTTTCTCAAGTGGAACGCCCGACACAGTGCCCGAACAAGGCTCCGTCTGGATTCCAACGTCCATGGCAAATACCTATCATATTTCGGTAGGTGATACCATTGGCTTCAAAACCGGCTCAAGCACACTCGAATTGAATGTATCGGGTATTGTGATCGATGTACCATACGGGGCACCCTTCTCCAATACAGCACGGGTCTGGATGAATCCTACCGATTATCAACATGATCTCGCTACACTTACTGGCAACGAGAATCGTATGATGGGCATCCATTTTAACGATTACAGCATGAATTCGGTGTATTGGGAACGATACAATCGTGAGACAGGTATTCCGTTTCTGGAATCCAAAATGGAGTTCGAGGCGATTGCCTCTTTCTATCTGATCATCAATCAGGTTATTGGATTCATCATGATATTCATGGGTGTTGTCATGCTCTCCATCGCTTTGATGACCATCGGGTTTACGATTGCAGATGCCATCCTGGCCAATTACAGAACGATAGGAATCCTCAAATCACTAGGTCTGACTTCCCGAAAAACGATAGGCACCTATGTTATTCAATATGCAATGTTATCCATCGTAGCCATTATCCCAGGACTTGCACTCAGTATATGGATATCCAAATGGATCATTAATATTTCTGTATCCTCTCTTCGAGTGGGGAATCAGAACATTCCAGTCCATGGATTGGATGCGGCCATACTGTCCGGCGCACTACTATTTGCTCTAGTGATTCTGTTCACTGTGTTATATGCCAAAAAGGCACGCAGCATACAGCCCGTGCAAGCTATTCGTTATGGTATGTCGGAGATAGATCACGGCCGGATGGCTGGCAAAATGAATTCGCCATTGGCCCACTGGATCGGCTTCACACGACTGCCTGTGACCGCCGTGCTTGGATTCCGACATGTGTTCAAAAACACCAAAAGCTCTGTTCTAACACTCCTGCTAACCACCATGGCTTCTTCCGTACTTGTTCTGGGTTATGTTCTGCTGACCAGTATAACCGGAATTGAACAGACCGCAGCTAAATGGGGGTATGACAATGCCAATATCGCAGCAGTGGTCGTGAACAAAAGTAACGTTCCAAAGACTGAATTAAAACAAACGTTAGAAGAGGATTCAAGGATTAGCAATGCAGGCTGGCAAGGGAACACAACGGGTGTAATTAGCCCGGAGTCTTCGGCAACAGTCAAGGGCCAATCCATCAGCATCAACTTGAATGTACTGGACGGGAGTTATCAAGAACTTGGATTCGAAACGTTAAAAGGGGTTAACCCACAACATGCGAATGAAATTGCCCTTGGTGTAAGTGTAGCCAACACATCAAATAAAGATCTCGGTGATCTTATCGATATCTATATTGAAGGAGAAAAGCGTACATTCCTCATTACAGGAATCTATCAGGCAATCGCCAACATGTCTGTTTCAGGCAGAATCACCATTGATGCTATGAGAAGTGTGAACCCCAGTTATAGTGAATTTGATGTTATCTTCATCAATGTGAACGATATGGCACAAGCGGATAAGGTTGCCTCGGAATTAAATGAGCAATTTAAAGATTTCGCTTCGGTAGTTACTCAGAAGACATTGCTTGATTCCGTTTACGTGGAAGCTGCTAACATCCTGATCTATCCGATGAGCCTCATTGGATTGTTGTTTATTACTGTGACGTTCATCATTATTTTCAGTACCTGTAGAATCAATATTCGTAAAGAAAGCAGAACGTACGGGATATACAAATCGCTGGGAATGACATCCCGCCAAATCAGGTTATCGCTCACCATGGGAATGTTCATACTGTCCTCCGTGGGAGCCATACTGGGTATTTTCGTCGGCGTATATCTGCTACCTCTTCTACTCGAAATGGTCCTTTCCGGTTATGGTATCGTACAACTTCCACTGATCCTGCATTGGGGTGGCATGGTACTGTTCACCTGTCTAACCATCATTGCAGCCAGTCTTGGCTCATGGTTCTCTTCAAGAATCATTCGGGAAGCATCGCCACGTATGCTGGTTATCGAATAATGTAATAAGGATGCCTTAACACAATAAAACAAGCCCTTCCATACCTCTATAGGATGTGGAAGGGCTTGTTATTATGATAAGAACTATTTCCGCCACTTCTTCGCAAGTTCACCAATCTGATGTGGGGTAGTGCGGCAACAACCACCAATAATTTGCGCGCCCGCCGCAACCCACTGCTCAGAAGCATCACTCATACTGCCACATGTACCCTGTCCGCTCCACGTCTTCGTTGCCGCATCGTATACTTCTCCTGAGTTCGGATACACAATAACAGGTTTATCGCTGGTACGGCTCAAAATACCCACTGCTTCCCTCACCACTTCCATCGGAGCACAGTTCAGGCCAATCGCCGCAATCTGCGGCTCAGAGCCAAACTTCTGTGCACATACCTCAAGCGGTGTGCCCTCGCTGATGCTTGTCCCGTCTTTTAAAGAAAAAGATAACCAGGCATACGCATGAGGAAACTCCTTCAGTACATCAACCAGCACCTGTGCTTCCTGCAAGGAAGGAATCGTCTCAAAAGCCAGAATATCTGCACCTGCTTCAAGCAACGCTGCCATACGTGGTCGATGGAAAGCAGCCAACGTCACATCCGACACGCCGTAATGTCCCACATACTCTGAACCATCCGCCAGATAGGCGCCGTACGGCCCAACGGACCCGGCAATAATTGGACGTGGACGAGCACAATCTCCTTCATGATCTACTGTACGATCTGTTATTTGCTCCTCATTCTCCACCGTCTCGGCACGTACCGGAGGAGCTTCTACAAGCTGACCTGTTGAGCTTTCTCTCCCTACTAAATCACTCTGCACTTCCACCCATACGGCATCTCTCGCTTTTGCAGCCAACTCCACCGTCTTGCGGATCAGCTCCAGTGCTGCCTGTTCATCGATTCCTCTCTTGCTGAAGCCATCCACCGTCGCCTGATAACTGGATGTAATTGCACAGTCGGCTCCTGCGCGGAAATAATCCGCATGGACCTGAACGATAACATCCGGATTCTCAAGCAACACACGAGCCGACCAGAGCGGATCATCCAGATTACATCCATGCTGTTCAAGTTCCGTTGCCAACGCTCCATCCAGAATCATGACTGGATGTTCACGCAGGATCTGTTCTATCGGGTTAGTCTGTTGTGCTTGCGTCATGTACTTGTCCTCTTTTCTTATTCACACGTTCTGTCAGATAATAAGCAGCGTAACATAATGCGATAAACGGAACCCCACAATACAGCGCAATTCGCTGTGTCGGGTCAAAGGCAATACCTATGCATGAAGCCAGGCATAATATAAATGAAACAATCGGTACCACCGGATAGAGTGGTGTGCGGTACACCAGATCTTTGACCGCATGGCCTTCACGGATATATTGTCTGCGGAACATGTATTGGGAGGCACTGATGCTCATCCATACTGCAACAACAGCCAGACCTGAAATGGAAACCAGTGTTATATATACGGTACCTGGCGCAATGATGCTGGACAGCAAGGCCAGCGCACCACCTACCATGCTGATCAGAAGTGCATTCAGTGGTACCCCACTTTTGGTCAATTTGGCAAACCACGGAGAGATCGTTCTTTTGTCAGCCAAAGACCAGAGCATCCGTGAAGATGCATACAAGCCCGAATTGGCAGCAGAGAGAATCGCCGTCAGAATAACAAAGTTCATAATGTCTGCTGCATAGGGTACACCCACCCGTTCCATTACCGCTACAAACGGACTTTCCAGTACACTGGCATCCGACATGGGCAGTAAGGCCGACAAGATAATGATCGTTCCGATGAAGAAAATAACTAAACGCCACAGCGTTGTATGAATAGCCTTCGGTATCGTCTTTTCCGGGTTCTCCGTCTCACCGGCAGCAATGCCGATTAATTCGGTGCCTGAGAAGGCAAAGTTTACAGCAAGCATGGTCATCAATATCGCTGTAGCCCCATGAGGGAACCACCCGGATGCGGTAATGTTCGATAGAAACGGCGCTGGTTCAGCATCCGCCATCGGAATGAACCCAAACATGGCTGCGCCACCGATAATAATGAAGATTACGATAGTCACTACTTTTACAGATGAGAACCAGAACTCGGATTCCGCAAATAATTTCACCGTTAAAGCGTTAAACAGAAAGATCATCAGGGCAAAGAGCGCGCTCCATATCCATACGTTCACCGATGGGAACCAGCGCTGCATCAGCAATCCGGCGGCTGTGAATTCGGAGCCAAGCGCAACAGTCCAGGTTAACCAGTATAACCAAGCCACCGTGTAGCCTGTTGCTGGTCCGATATATTTGGCTGCATAACTATGAAATGCTCCCGTCTCTGGCATATGAACAGACAGTTCACCAAGACAGAGCATCACCAGATATACAACGATGGCTCCGATCAGATAGGACAGAATGGTACCCAGTGGTCCCGCTTGCTGAATGGTGTAACCTGAGCTGAGGAATAATCCCGTTCCAATAACTCCTCCGAGAGAGAGCATGACCACATGCCGTGCCTGCATTTTCCGCTGAAAATGCCCTTTGTCGTTGTTGTTCTCCATACCTGCTGCTCCCCTACTTCTTCATCCAGAAAAAACAAAAAAGACCCACTCTGCCTAAAGAGTGCGCCGTTACTGACAAATAAAAACAAACGCTCCTATCTATCAGGCTTTCACCCGCTGGAATTAGCACAGTATCCTTCAGATCTGTTGCTGAGGTTTCTAAGGGCCAGTCCCTCCACCTCTCTGGATAAGAAAATGATTTTTTATAAATATAGCGATCTATCATGAATGTGTCAACATTTAAATCATAAATGAAACACATCGCTATTCGGTGGATGATCCCGGATTGGTAATGCTAATCTTCACATCGTACGTAATTGGCACGGTACTAAAAATGTTATCCCAATCATCTTTGACTTTCTTCCATGTTTTGGGCTCTTTAATACGTAAGCTATCCCGAAAATCCGCAACATCCACTTTGTAGGTATGCTGCAGCTTGTATAACACCTGACGAATCTGTTGTTCCGCCAGTTCAGCAAATTCTTTTTCCAGTTCCCCGCGATAAGCCCCTTTTTCCTCTCTTTCGGGAGCACGCCAATCCTCCATTAACCAGCCTTCGGATTCGGTCTTTACATGGAATGAAATATCATTGCCAACAACCTTGGGAATTACTTTTGTTTTCTTCTTTTTCATTTCATATACAACAGTGAATCCCTCTTTGTTGTAAGTCTTCAAGACGCCTCCTCTTTCCTTAGGCCTGAGCCACGATAAACCTTCCAGATCCGTTTGACTTAGTTCTCCAATAAACTTGGTTGTTTTCCCATCGAATATGCTGCCACCTGAGAACTTGCCCTCTCCATTGGAGTACAGTACATTCTGGAGCAAGAAACTGGAACCAGATTGCATTTGGGCATCTAATTTGGAGAGCAAAACAGGGTCAAGGATTTTGTTGGACAAGTATGAATTACCGGTAATTCCTGTTAGATAAAATGCTGGAATCCGAGAGGGATCATCCGAAGTCAGGACATCCACGGCGCGATGATGACTTATCAGCACCAGACAATTTGGACGAATATCGTTATCCCGAAGTACAAAATCCAGCAGCTGGTCCAGACCATACTTTTTGGCAATATCCTTGGAGACAACGATGACCTTTAGATGATGTCCGATAAGTGGACGGTCTCGCCTTAGTGCAAACTGACGAAAGATTTGCAGCAACGAATCTCCAGTAAGCTGTTCATTGGAATAGGAAGTCTTTCCCGAAGCAGGTGAACCGGATTGTCCGCCCTGTTTACTGTTCGAACCGCCCGTCCCGGGAGCAATCTGCACGGTAGCCGTTATATAATTATTCTTTGGATACTTTCCTCCCTGGGCAGCGATGTCCTTCTCAAATTCTGTTTCTTTCGCGATATCGATCCCGAGACCAACATAGACACTTAGTTCCTCGATCTCCCTACTGCTCCAGCATCCGGATATTACCAGAAGAACGGACAAAGCAAAGGCTACACGTAAAAGCATAAAAATACGAATCATGCTTGCTTGCCTCCCTTTTTGCGAATCAGACTTATTAACAGCAGCAACAGAGGTAAAATGGCAAAAAGAAGCACGGATAGATTGCCCAACATATCACCCAGTGCAAAAGTTTCATCCACGGTTTTCGGCATTAATGCTGTTAGATATATTACTGGCAGAAAGGCGTACATAATGACCTTGATCTTCTTCGTACGAAATAAATCCCGAATGCCCACCGAAGCGCAATAGTGTGTGATCGTGAAACTCGAGAAGATCTGCATAATCCAGATGACCAGTAGCAGGGATTCGAACCGTTCAAAGATCAAACCTTGAATCTCGAAGCTTCTAACCAGATCGAGCGTGGGCCAAGTACGTGTTTTGATGCCGTCGAGTGACAGACTGCCTACAACCATCACAACAGTAATCAGATAAATCATAGTCGATATGATGATGCCCCAGCTCATGGCTACATTGCTCTTTTTGGGATTTTTCATATAAGCAGTCATGACAAACATGACTTCGTACCCCGTGTAAGCCAGCAACGAAGGTTTCAAACCTTTGAGGACTGGCATGATACCCTCTCCGAGTACGGGTCTCAGATTGCCGATCTCAAATAACTGATTACTAAGCAAAATTTCAATCACAAATATAATCAGTGTAATCGGCAAAATAATCTCAAATACACGCACAATAACAGCAAGTCCGCCGGAGATCAAATATATGCCAATCCACATAAACACCATCACAATGGCCCATGTCGGAGTACGCTCTAGCAAATACATGCCTGTCACTTCAGCCATGACCCTGATTTCGAATGCGGCAATCACCATAAAGTACATAATCATGGCGAATCCCAATATGTAAGCAATCCAGCTCCCCGTAATCTCACGGGTGAACTGGAACACTGTTTTCTCCGGAAATCTGCGACACAGGGTAACCAGAATAATTCCGACACCCGTGATAATCAGTCCCGACAGAATGATGGAGATCCAGACATCCGGTGTTCCGACAGCTTTACTCGTCGTTCGGGGGAGGGTCAGGATCCCAGCGCCAAGCATGTAATTAACAATAACTACGACGGCCTGCCTTGTGCTAATATTTCCTTCAGAACCGTTCACTTCATCCCACCTCATACCTCGTGATTTGCTTGATTTATTTTTTGCGGTCTTTATCTATTGGATTAGACATCTCGGGACGCTTCCTCATCATATTTAGCGGAGCACGGATAAAGAAATCCTTCCATTCCCCAAAGTGATAAGGAACGGCCGGTGCAACATAAGGTAGGCCAAAGCTCGAGAGTCTCGCAAGATGGGTACATATAAGGAGAAAGAACATAACCACGCCAAACAATCCGAGTACAGCTGCGCTAAACATGGCAGCAAATCGCAGAATTCGCAGTGTGATGCCGGCACTATAGACAGGGATCGTAAAGGAGGATATGGCGGTAACCGCAACAACGATGACCAGGAATTGGCTTATAATTCCTGCCTGTACGGCTGCCTGGCCGATAATCAGACCTCCAACGATACCTAGCGAGGGTGCAATCGGCTTAGGTAAACGAATGCCAGCCTCCCTCAATATCTCGATCGAAAGTTCCATGATCAGTACTTCGATGATTGAAGGAAACGGCACTCCCGTCCGCGTTTCAATGATCGTCAATACCAGCTTGGTTGGGATAAGTCCCGGATGGAACGAGATAAAAGAGATATAGAGCGCAGGAGCGAGCAAGGCCAGCATGGCGGACATAAAGCGCAGCATTCGCAGGAATGTTCCAGGAATCCATCGTTCATAATAATCCTCGGGAGATTGGAGCAACATGCTAAACGACACTGGCACAATTAAGACAAATGGCGTCCCATCCAATAAAATAGCCACTCGCCCTTCCAGTAAAGCACCCATCACCCGGTCTGGTCTTTCTGTATTCAACACTTGTTGAAACGGACTGAGCGTATTGTCTTCGATGAGCTGTTCAACATACCCAGATTCCAACATGGAATCCATATCCATCTCTTCAATTCGCTTTTGGACTTCCGCCACGAGATTAGGATCAGCAATATCCTGAATATAGGCAACAGCCAAATCTTTCTTGATCCGTGAACCTACTTCATACTTCTGAATAAAGAGGCTCTGATCACTACCATACCGACGTAAAATACCTGTGTTATCACTTAATTGTTCAGTAAAACCAATTCGGGGGCCACGGAGCAACCCCTCTGACACCGGTTCATTCACACCACGTGTTTTGATCTTATGAGCTCCAATTAACAGAGCCCCCGGCAATCCATCGACCAACAGTGCATTTTTGCCAAAAAGCACGCCAACTGCGACCTCTTGGAGGGACTTGGTCTCCTCAACCAGACTGACAGGTAGTAATTGCTCTTGCAGGTAGGCCGACAGTAAATGCGCATTATCCGGATGCAGGAACCCCTCCCGCTTAAGCTCTGGAACGCCTTCCAACATTAACGGTGTAATCAGGTGATCATCGATTAAGTCTTGATCTACCAGGCCTTCGGTATATATGACAGCTGCCCTTGTATTGGTACCTCTAATGGTAAATTCCCGAATGTGAACATCAGCATTTTGACCAAAGCTTTCTCTTACACTGGTCAGATCCGTATTGTACTTGCCGGTTAATTTAATATTGGCATATTGGCCTGTTTCGGTTCCCTGACCCTGACCCGCGGTAGCAGGAGAAATATCTTTCGAGGATATGGAGGGTTTCTCGGAACGAGAGAAGGTTCCACGCTTAATGGCGGCATTGATCCACCGCATGGTTACTGTAATGCCGATCGGTATGATAAGGACCAAGAATGCCTGAATCCATATGGTCCAATCCGGCACGTAGGATACAATTGTTGACCACATGTTCCCACCCCAACATTTCTCTGCATGATGAAGCTGCAGGTATTCCCAAGTATTGTGTCCCCGTTTGATCACAATAATTCCCGTTTTTTTGTGTACTGAACGACAAAAAAAACGGTTCCTGTGTAAGGAACCGCTATTACTATATATTCTTATACGATTCTGGTCACATGCTCCGCTTTGGCATCCAACAAGTGAGCCGATGCAGCAATTGCTGTAAAATCATTCAGAGCGATCTCAATCTGCTTCTGGCTCTGCTCGACATATTCTTCTACTTTTTTGGTACCGCCTGTGATATTACCTATCTCCTTTGTTATTCCGGTAACGCTATCACGAATCTCGTTAATCGAACTCTCCACCATTGCGGATAGTTTCTTAACTTCTTTAGCCACGATATCGAATCCTCGTCCAAATTCTCCTGCATGTGCAGCCTCAATGGCAGCATTCAACGCGAGCAATTGCGTCTGAGACGAAATCTCGCGTATCGTTCGTACCACGCCCTGAATCGATCCGGCCTGTTCCTGCAAATGAGTCAGCGTTGCACGGTTAGTAGCGGACACCTCTGAGATATAGGAGATACTGGACATTAATTCCTGGCTCCGTTCAATGCCTACATCTGCCTGCCCATTTAGTTCATGAGACATCGCTTTTAGCTCATTCACTACGACCGAAATGTTGTTCTGACGGTTGGTAATGTTGGTGGCGATTTTGGAGACACCCAATATCTTCTGATTTGTCTCATCGTACACCGGCATATATGTCGCCTCAAGCCATACGGAATTTCCCTCTGCATCCTTGCGTTCAACCTTGTCCTGGAAGCTGACACCATTAAATATGCTATTCCAAAAAGCATCATAGTCCGGGGTATTTGCAAATTGACCGAAGCATAGTTGCTGATGCTTCATGCCGTACATCTCATCTACCGTATATCCCATCGTCTGGGCAAAGACTTCATTCACGTAGGTTACCCGGCGATCCAGATCGAATCGAATGATAGCAAGACTTTTCTCCATCGCCTTGATGACCATTGCATCGGTGACAACATCTTTCTTTTCCATATCTAATACAGACACTTGATAACCCCCACAGTTCATTCCATAATAGACAGCCTTTAACTAGCAAAAAACGATCATAACAACATATGTATCCATCAGGTTCTAGATGACTCTACTATTGATACCCGATTTGCAGCATTTTGGATCACCTGTTGTCGTTTATTTTTTCTAAAGAAAATCTGCTCCACCTCATCCGCTGGCAATGGCTTGCTGTAGTAGTATCCCTGCACTTTATTGCAACCTTGTTCAGTCAAAATATATAGTTGTTTCTGCGTTTCAATGCTTCTGCAATATCCTGGATAAAAGGCTTCCATCATCATATTTTTGGAGCATATTCATCGTCCAGAAAAGAGATGTTATAACTTATATTATCCGTAAAATATCTCGGTATCTACTTGTACGTATCGTAACATAAGGCAAAAAAGGATACACTTCTGCACTTGTAACGTATTTGTAACATAATTTCTGTTTTGTAGTAACTGTTTAGCGCCTTTATACAAGAAAAACAGGACGATTTGTCGTACATCATTCTGTTTCTTATCCAGTCTCATCTTTATTTTTTCGTGGTGTCCAGCGCTTCGTTTCACTGCACAAACTGAACGACCTTGCATAGAAACCGAAAAAAGAAGAGCGCATGATATCCATGGCTCTTCTTTTTTTGATGTTTTTAAGTTAGTTACAGGTTTTACATACCGAGTGCTTAACCGGGGGCATGAACTCATTTTAAAAATTGTGCACAGTGACACACAGCTGAATCGCAATGCCAAATGGGTCCCGTACAATGCCATAACCTGGGCTGAATTCATTTTGTTCGTACGGCACCAGTTCCTTCACACCCTCATGTTGCATCAGAGAATGATACAGTTGATCGATTGTATCTTTGTCCTTGGATTGAATACATAGTGACGTGCTGTTCCCCAGCTGCCAAGCTCTCTCCGTGTCCATTGCTTCTTCTGCAATCATGACTTTGTTAACCCCAATCTCCAGCACCGAATGTGTAATATACTCATCCTGACCGGCAGGGTACTCGAAGCCCGGGTTCATCTCCTTCATCTCTTTATAACTTTTCTTGAATATCACCTTGGCGCCCAGAAACTCCTCATAAAAGGCAATGGCTGCCGCCGCATCCCCGTTCATCGACAAAAATGGTATCACTTCAAAATTCATTATATTGCCTCCTTGTTCCTATTGGATTACACTTATCACTATAACAACGAAAGGTGCCAATCCATGGCACCATTAAGAGGTTTGATATGAAAAAATCAGAACGTATGAACCAGATGCTGCGCTTCATTAATCAAAAACAACAGTTCACCCTGCAAGATCTCATGCAGGAGTTCCAGATCTCCAAACGAACCGTGTTAAGAGATATCACTTCATTGGAAGAGTTAGGTGCGCCCATCTATGTCGAATATGGACGCTACGGCGGATATCGACTGCTGCAACAGATGCAGCTGCCTCCCATTTCGTTTAATACGGGTGAGCTTCATGCCCTTTATTTTGCAATGCAGGCTCTCCGCAGCTTCTCCAGCTTACCCTTTCAAGTCTCTTTCCGGACCATTCATGAGAAATTTATGAGCGCGTTATCCGACAAGCAACGACAGGATATTGAGAATATCCAACACCGGGTTTACTTCCAACATACCGAGCAGATCCGCGATAGTGCACATTTGGAGTTTCTGTTGATGGCTGCTGTGCAGAATATAGTGATTCAGATTACGTACGTTAGTCAGCGTAGATCCTCTGATCAAAGGTTATCTTCTGCAAACACCAATATCCGCACCATTCAACCCATCGCGCTTTATGCCAAGAAAGGCTATTGGTATTGCCAGGCGTATGATCTGCATAAACAGGCCTACCGTGTATTCCGCTGCGACCGCATCACTTCAACCGAAACAACGGAGATTGAACCTCTAACTCATGTAAATGAACGCTATTCACAGGATGCCCAGTCTCTATGGAAACCATCGGAACAAGCAACTCCGTTCAAGTGCCTGATTGACGAAGCCGGGGTTGAGCTATTCCAGCAAGAACATTTCCCATCTATGCAGATCATCGAGAAGAGGGGACACATGTATCTTGTCGGTTCGTATGAACCTCACGAGCTTGATTTCATAGTGAGATATCTTGCAGGCTATGGTAAATCGATTAAGATTATGGAGCCCATCACCTTACAGAAAGCATTAAGGCAGTACTACCTGGACTTGTTGGATCATGTATAAAGATCATATTTCTATTTCCAGTTTACTTCACGTGCCTTTAGCTCTGCTCCTGGATAACTTTTAAACTTTTTTTATTGCCAATAGCCAATTGAACGATAATCTGCAACACAATGATGATAGCCAAGCCATAAAATGCTTGCACAAAGCTGCCTGTTAGATCACGGAGCCAACCAATCGCCAGCGGCCCAAGTGCTCCAAGAATGTAACCACCAGATTGAGTCATAGCGGACCAGCTACTAGCTTCCTGAGCATTGTTTGTCTCATCAATCGGCAACATGAGTGCAATCGGGAACAGTCCACCTGCACCAATACCGAGCGGGATCGCCGCGAGCCACGGACTGACAGAGAGATTCAGCATCAGGACACCTATTAACTCCAACATCGCACATCCAACAAGCCAGAAGACACGCCTTTGGTATCGGTGTACAAGCATGGGAATGAATAACGTTGAGGGCAGTGATATCAATGTAAATAACGTTTGGATGTTGCCAGCAGTCTCTTGGCTATATCCATGGCTTTGAATGGCTGGCGCAAGCCACGCGGTTAATGAATAGAAGATCGCGGCCATCAGTCCGAAGAACAGTGTCAGCACCCATGCACGCCTGTTCTTCACCGGAAGTGGGGCATGAATGACAGCCGAAGTTTGTCCGGATTGTCTCTCTGTACGCGCAGACCAAGCTAATTTTAACCAGATCGGCAATGCAATGGCTGCGAGTAATGCCCATGTAGCCAAAGAACCTCTCCAAGATCCACCCAACGTCTGCTGAAGCGGAACCGATAATCCCACACTAATGCTGGCCCCCATCACCATTGCTGTAGAGTAGATGCCGACCATGGCTGCCACTCGGTTAGGGAAATACTGCTTAATGAAGCTTGACAACAGTGGCCCTGCCAATGCAATCCCTACACCTGACAGAAAAGAAGTGAACATCATCAACGGAGTTGCGCCTACGAACAATCGTAATCCCGTACCTATCCCAATAAGGATTAAAGCCAGCACAATGGCACCTTCGTTCCCCCACCTTCTACTTAGTCTTACAGAGAATGGAGCGAATATGCCCATACATAATACCGGTAGTGTAGTTAACAGACTGGCGGTCATGCCGCTCAAACCCAGATCATTCTGTATGGTACTCATCAGAGGAGAAATGGAAGTAATCGGTGGTCTTAAGTTCAGTGAAGCCAGAATAAGCGCCAATACAATATAAAAAAGTTTCATTATGGATCACCTCATGGTAGTAGTATCGTTGCCTTCACCAAAGATCCCATTTGTTAATGACAAGATCTTCGGGTGGTGCACGAATTAAGTATAGGATCATTATAATGATTGAACAATACTATTGTTTCTATTAAAATGATTACTAAAACCAATGATTAGAGGAGAATTCATGGAGATTCGTCAGATGGAAAACTTTATTACAGTGTGTGAGGAGCTTCATTTTACACGGGCAGCGGAGAAACTTGGCATATCTCAACCTACGTTGAGTCAACAGATACGTGGATTGGAGGATGAACTTGGTGTTCCTTTGTTTGACCGTGTCGGCAAAAAGATTGTGATGACCCAGGCAGGCACTCTGTTTCTGGAGCACTGTGTACAGATGATCCGGCATTTACAGAATACCCAAGATGCGTTGGCTGAATTTCGGAATGATCAGCGGGGACGATTGGTGATTGGTGTTCTTCCATCCGATTTGGATTACCGCATCACTCCGCTGCTCGTAGATTTTCATGCCCGATTCCCCAAAGTGCAATTGAAAGTTATCTCTTCGATCTATGTCGTAAATCAAGTGTTGGAAAATGAAGTCGACATCGGCATCGAGATCACGTCTGCCCCTGATAGACGGCTTGTACGCATTCCTTTGTGCAGTGAAGAATATGTACTCGTCGTTTCCGAGAATCATGATTGGGCTGAACGAAGCACAATTGAAATTCAGGAGCTGCGTGATATCCAAACGGTGATGTTTCCCGAAGGATTTACGGGCAGAGAATTGGTCGATGGCTATTGCCGTAAATATGGATTCACCCTAAATACCATCATGGAGACCAGTTCTGCAACCTCCATCATTAGCTTGGTCAAAGCCAACGTCGGAGGAACACTGCTGCCTTATCCTCTGATCAAAGCCATGAATGAGCCCACGCTACGTTGCATCCGAATTACAGACGATCCCCCCTACCGGCACTTTGAGATCATCCATCGGTCCGACCGTTACCTGACGCAATCGGCCAAGGCATTTATTGAGAAAACAATCGAGTATTTCAATCAAAGGTGAGATTAAAAGGAGGATAATGAAATGATAATAAGAGAAGTTGGTTTGTTGACACATCAGGTCGAGGCCATAAAAGAGTTTTACGGCACACTACTGGAACTGGATCTTGTGGAGGATAATGCAACACGCGTTTCATTCCGTGCGGGGAACTCGGTCCTATCTTTCAAGAAGCGCCGGAACAAGAGAAGCCCTACTATCATGTAGCATTTACGATTCCAACAAATAAACTTGCTGATGCAAAAAGGTGGGCTCAAGACCGTAACATTCCATTGCTCTCGAAAGATGGACAGGATGAATTTTATTTCCCTTACTGGGATGCAACAGCCTTCTATTTCTATGATCCAAGCGGCAACTTGATGGAATTTATCGCTCACCATTCACTCGATAACGCAGTTGATGAAGCTTTCGAAGCGAAGCATCTGTTATGTATTAGTGAAATCGGTCTGCCTGTCGATGACGTTCCTGAGACGATGAGCACATTGAATAGGCATTATCAACTTGAACCATTTGCCGGAGACGGAAAACAATTCTCCCCCACGGGTGATGCAGAAGGCTTGTTTATTGTCTTTGATAAACAAATGCCCTGGTTCCCAGACGGGCGTATGCCTGGTGTATTTGCCACGGAGGTAAAAGTTGAAACTGGGCAGCCAGGTAGTCTGCGTATACAGGACGATATGTACTCGATTGAATCGATATGATGTAAGAACGTACTGAATGAAAACCTATAGAGGGACTTCCGGCTTAATACTTACCAAAACCATCCTCACACGTGATATCCGATTTAAGAATTTCGTACAGATTTTGTTTGGAATTCTCTAATTTATTTTGTGTTTCTTCAATTTCTGATATTTTCGCTTGGATAATGATTGCTTGATCATTACTTGAAAACCCATGTTTAGAGATCATAGATTGGATCTCATGGATCGTAAAACCAACAGCTAAACATTGTTTGACCACTTCCAGATGCTGAATAATGCTCTGCGCATATATTCGATAGTTATTATGATCTCTCAGCATATGTTCATCCGGGATAATACCTATTTTCTCGTAGTAACGAATCGTGGATATCGGAAGGTTTACATGGTTCGCTACTTCACTAATCTTCATATGGATTTCCCCCGTTTCTTCTTCTTGCTATAAAGTATACTTCATAGTTTACAATCCTCATAGTGAGACAGATGGAGATATAATTTATACCCTACTCTCACCAATATAGATATGAGGAGAGATTTCAATATGAACACAATTACCGGTCAATTCAACAAAACAAATGATTTTGATACCATCGTCTTGGAGCGCCATTCCGTTAAAGCCTACGACCCTGAAGTGAAGATCAGCCGCGAGGAGATGACCGAAATACTGGCGAAAGCTTCACGTGCCCCTTCGGCCATTAACATGCAACCTTGGCGTTTTCTTGTTATCGACAGTGCTGAAGGCAAAGAGAAGCTTGCACCACTGGCCTCTTTTAACCAGACACAGGCACTAACGTCTTCCGCTGTCATTGCCGTGTTTTACGATGCCAACAACGTTGAATACATGGAAGAGATTTTCAGCAAATCAGTGGAACTTGGGTACATGCCCCAAGACATCATGGATATGCAGATGCAGCAGGTGAAACCTTATTATGCGAACATAAACGCATCCGAATTGCGTGATATGAACCTCATTGACTCAGGCCTCATATCCATGCAACTCATGCTCGTTGCCCGTGCTCATGGTTATGATACCAACCCTATGGCCGGTTATGACAAAGGTCAGATCGCCGAAGCGTTCGGCCTGGATAAAGAACGGTTCCAGCCCGTCATGTTGATCTCCATAGGGAAAGCAGCCAAAGAAGGCTATCCTTCCTATCGTCTCCCGGTTGAAACGATTACAACTTGGGCATAATCAACAGCTACTCTCAATGAAGTAATATCTCTTGTATTAAATAGTTAAGTGAATATAACAACTATAAGTAAATACTAAGTCTGAAAAATAGATAAAAATTACTGTGCATTCCATAATACCAGAGTACTCATCCTATATCAGTTAAAGGCTTTCATTATAATAGCCTCATACTGATTTGGACATAGGAACATTAATTATACGTTCATAAACAAAGGGTCCTGATGACAACTGTCATCAGGACCCTTTGTTACATAACTTAAATACTTTTGTCAGGTGATAAAAAAGTCGTGAAACCACCACAGATTACCACAAAAAGAAAACTACCACTTCCTCAATATACCGAATGTCGCATATAACGTGCTTAAATGATCCATTTTCACCCAAGCCGGGTAAGGGATTAGAAAATAATATCAATAACCTCTAGCTCATCTTGCTCCTGTTCAGTTTGGCCATTCAGGGAAATATCCTTTAACATTACCGAAGGCTGTTCGGCAATTTGGTTGATGATCACGAGCAGGTCCTGAGCGAAATTGTCGATCAGATTGCGCGTAAACAACTTGGTCGCATATTCAAACTGCCCGTTCATTCCCTCATCCAAGAGCGAAATGACCAAGGTAAGGTCAAATTGGGAAACCGCATGCGTTTCCGGATAAGATTCGATCTGGATATCCCCGAAGCTTTGAACGTTATCTTCCTTCGTTTCCAGTGTAAACATGACATCAAATACAGGATTGCGACTTTGATCGCGCGGTACCTGCAGCTTTTTCACAAGTTTTTCAAACGGATAATCCTGGTGGTCGTAGGCCCCCAGCATCGTTTCTTTGACTTCGTTCAAGTAAGCGAGGAACGTCTTCTCCCCGGATGGATAATGGCGAATCGCCAACGTGTTGACAAACATTCCGATGAGCGGCTCCAGGTCGGCATGTGTGCGGCCCGAAACCGGTGTGCCTACAATGAAATCTTCTTGTCCCGAGTACTTGCTGAGCAGGATGGAATAGGCCGCCGATAACAGCATATATAGGGTAGCACCATTCTCATCGGCAATGCGCTGCAAGCTGTCGGTCATCTGCTTGTCGATACTGAAAGGCAGCACATCTCCCTCAAAGCTGCGAGCGGCAGGTCTGACAAAGTCCGTAGGCAACTCAAGCGTTGGCAGTTCACCTTCCAGCATGTCCAGCCAGTAGGCTTCCTGGTGTTTCAGCCGTTCTTTTACAGGTTCGGACTGCTGCCAAGCGGCGAATTCCTTGTATTGAATCCGAAGCGGTTTCAGCGTTTCACCGTTATACAGGCGCAGCAGTTCTTCGATGAAGATACCCATCGACATGCCATCCGTGACGATATGATGGATGTCCAGCATAAGCAGATGACGCTCCGCTTCCCATTCAACTAAGCCCACACGCAGCAGCGGCGGCCGCTCCAAATCAAAGACACGTACAAAGGCATCCGCAATGCTTTTCGTTTCACTTTCCGTCGCTTTTGTATACTCGATGGCAAACTCCAAGTCCGAATAAACCCGTTGTACCGGTTCGCCGTCAACCATTTCGAAGCCAGTTCGCAAAACTTCATGACGAGCGATTAATCCTTGGAGCGCCGCCTCGAATTGATTCCGCTCCAAGCGCCCGACAAGAACCGTCATGCCGGACATATTGTAGCTAAGCTCGGCGCCTTCCATCTGCTGCTGGATGTACAGCCGTTTTTGCACGGAGGAAAGAGGATAATACTCCCTTTTATCCAGAACCGGAATGGAGAGGAATTCCTGCTGCTCCAATCGGCTAATCACTTCAGCCATCGCTTCAATAGTCGAGTACCGGAATACATCGCGCAGCGGCAGGTCCACGTGCAGCTCTTTGTGCACCTTGCTGACCAGCGTTGTCGCCCGCAGCGAGTGACCACCGAGGTCGAAGAAGTTGTCCGTCACACCAATCGTAACTGACCCGAGCACGTCCTGCCAGATGGAGACCAGTTTCGCCTCCAGATCGGTGCGCGGCGCCACGTATTCGCGCCCTGCACTTACTCCCTCTTCCGGTGCTGGCAGAGCTTTCCGGTCGATTTTCCCGTTTGGTGTCAGAGGTAAATGCTCCAGCTCCACGAAGTACGACGGGATCATGTAACCCGGCAGCTCGCTGGAGATTGCTCGTTTCAGGTCGGCCGCCGTCAGTTCGATATCCATTGTGTAGTAGGCGCACAGCGCCTTTTGCCCATTCTCATCACTTCGAACCAGCACCACCGCTTCGCGTATACCTACCACCCGCAACAGCTGTGACTCGATCTCACCCGTCTCGATCCGGTACCCCCGGATTTTCGCCTGATTGTCGATCCGGCCGATGAAGTCCACGTTGCCGTCCTCCATCCATCGCGCCAAATCTCCCGTGCGATACAACCGCTCACCCGCAGTGAAAGGACTGTCTACAAACTTCTCCTTCGTCAGCTCTGGACGGTTCAAGTACCCACGTGCTACCCCAACGCCGCCGATAACCAATTCGCCCAGCACCCCGACTGGAACAGGATTCAGATGTGCATCCACGATGTAAAATTTCGCATTCAACCACGCTTTGCCAATCGGCACATGGCCTGTCTGCGGCAGTTTCTCCAACTGCTCGTCATAGAAACTGGAGTCAATTGCCGCTTCCGTCACACCGTAGGCGTTAATAATGCGGAATGACGGGCCGAACCGTTCCTGCAAGGTACGGTAATCTGCCACACTGCAGCTGTCCGAGCTAGTGATCAACAGCTCCATACCGCTCAACTCCAACCCCTGCTCATGCACGTACTCCATAAACGGCACGATCAGTGCTGGTGTTGATTCAAAGATTGACACTTGCTCCCGCTCTATCCAGTAATGCAGACGAGACGGATCGATCCGGTCGTCCTTCGGTACAATGACCATGGTACCGCCGTTGTACAGTGTCCGCGCAATGTCACCCACGAACACGTCAAACGAGAAGCTTGCGAGCTGCAACAGACGCACCGGGAACTGATCCAACCGGTATTCCCGTCGGTAGCCTGCTGCCGTGTTCACCAGGCTGCGGTGCTCGATCATTACACCCTTTGGCTTACCCGTCGTTCCCGACGTGTAGATCACATACGCCAAATCCTCCGGGCAAGCTTCATGGAAGCTGTCTATACCGACAATATCAACATCATTTGGATGACTCTCGCCACCACCGTTCACAGCACCCGTCAGCTTGCTGGAGACAGGATTCGGAGCATTCCTGGAGCCTTGGCCGAAGTCCATTGGTACATTCGCTCGGTCTTCGCTGTACGACGCTTCATCGTCGAGATACAGCACCGTCGCCAGTGCCAGTTCCTCTTCGCTGAGCCAGGATTCGGCACGCTCTCGCAGCGGCGTTTGCGCCAGCAGCACCTTCGCTCCGCTGTCTTCCAGCATGAACCGCACACGGTCCGCCGGATAATCCGGGTCAAGCGGTATATACGCCCCTCCCGCTTTCCAGACGGCCATCACAGCCACCAGCAGGTCCACCGAACGCTCGGCGAGAATGCCAACGATGGTCTCCCGACCAATGCCGCTTCCACGCAGCGTAGTCGCCAAGCGATTCGCCCGCTCGTTCAGCTCCGCATATGTAAGCCGATCGTTCTCGTAGACGACGGCTACCGCTTCCGGCGTGTGTTCCGCCTGTTCCTCGAACAGTCGATGGAACGCTGCCACAGGAGCCACTTCCGGCTGCGCCGGGTTAAACGCGCGTACAAGTTCTTCTTTTTCCGCCGCCGTCAAAATATCCAACTCGGAAATCGTCGCTGACGGGTTGCAGAGAATGGATTCAAGCAACTGCAAGTAGTGGGCAGCCAACTTCTCCACCGTTTCGGTTTTATATAGAGCCGTGGCGTATTCAAACAGATATTCCAAGCCGTCCTCAATCTCCGTAACGTCCAAGCTGAGATCGAATTTGGACACAATTTCTTCGCTGGCATACGTCGACAAATGCAGTCCCGGAAGCTGGATTTCCACATTTTCTGTATTCTGCAAAGCAAACATCGTATCAAACAGCGGATTACGGCTTAAATCACGAGTCACGTTTACCTTATCCACCAGTTCCTCAAACGGATAATTCTGATGTTCAAAAGCCCCCAGCGTTGTCTCCTTGATTTCCTTCAAGTAGTCAAGGAACGTCTTACCAGCAGCCGGGTAACTGCGGATGGCCAATGTATTAACGAACATCCCGATCAGCGGTTGAACGTCGCTGTGATTTCTGCCCGCAATCGGCGTACCAACCACCACGTCTTCCTGACCTGAATATTTATGCAGAAGCACGTTATACGCCGCAAGCAGAACCATGTAAAGCGTTGCGCCGTTTTCAGCTGCAAGCCGTTTCAGACCTTCGCTTTTCTCAATATTCATAAACAATTGCAGCGTACGGCCCTCGTAGCTCTGCATAGCCGGGCGCGGATAGTCCGTTGGCATTTCCAGAACTGGCAGTTCTCCGCTGAACATGTCAATCCAGTAGGCTTCCTGCTTGGCAAGTTGCGTTTTCTGCTCGTCCGATTGCTGCCATACTGCATAATCTTTGTACTGAATGCGGAGTGGCTTGAGCGGCTCCCCGCTGTACAAGTGCACGAACTCTTCGATCAGTACGTCCATTGAAACGCCGTCCGATACGATATGATGTGTATCGAACATCAGTATATGCCGGTCTGGCGCCAGCTCGGCAATGCCCACCCGCAGAATTGGCGGCTTCGCCAGATCAAACGCACGAACGAATTGGCGCACCGTTTCTTCCGCCTGCTCCCCGCTGATCTGCACATATTCCACCTGGAAGGCGACTTCTTCGTAAATCCGCTGAACCGCTTCGCCTTCAACCATCTCAAAGCCGGTACGCAGCGTTTCATGACGAGCTACGAGCCCGCGGAACGCTTCTTCAAACCGGTGCCGGTCGAGCTGCCCTTCGAGCAGCATAGCTCCCGGTATGTTGTAGCTCAGCTCGCCTCCTTCCAGCTGGTTCAAGATATAGAGACGTTTCTGAGCAGAAGAGAGTGGATAGTACTCGCTAGGTTCCGCAGCCGGAATAGCCATAAACGAGCCGATCTCCAAACGCTCCATAGCCACAGCCATTTCCTCAACTGTCGAGTAGCGGAATACGTCGCGAAGCGGGAATTGGGCGCCCAGCTCCTTATGCATTTTGCTGACAAGTGTTGTCGCCCGCAGGGAGTGTCCTCCGAGGTCGAAGAAGTTGTCCATTACGCCTACCGCCTTATCCCGAACAAGTACCTCCTGCCAAATGGCGGCCAGCTTCGCCTCCATTTCGGTGCGCGGCGCCACGTATTCGCGGCCTCCCCCTTCCGGCGCTGGCAGCGCCTTCCGGTCAATTTTCCCATTCGGCGTTAGAGGCAATTGCTTCAATTCGACGAAATACGACGGAATCATGTATCCCGGTAGCTCACTGGAGATCGCCCGTTTCAAATCTGCCGCCGTCAAGCCTTCTTCCACTGTATAATAAGCGCACAACGCTTTCTGCCCCTCTTGATCTTCCCTGACAACAACGACCGCTTCCTTCACGCCACCTACACTCAGCAGCTCTGCTTCGACTTCGCCCGTCTCGATCCGGTACCCCCGGATTTTAGCCTGATTGTCGATCCGGCCGATGAAGTCCACGTTGCCATCCTCCATCCACCGCGCCAAATCTCCCGTGCGATACAACCGCTCACCAGCGGTGAAAGGACTGTCTACGAACTTCTCTTCCGTCAGCTCTGGACGGTTCAAGTAACCGCGCGCCACACCGACTCCGCCGATAACCAATTCGCCCAGCACCCCGACTGGAACAGGATTCAGATGTGCATCCACGATGTAGAACTTCGCATTCAACCACGCTTTGCCAATCGGCACATGCCCTGTCTGAGGAAGTCTCGACAACTCCTCGTCATAGAAACTGGAGTCAATTGCCGCTTCCGTCACACCGTAGGCGTTAATAATGCGGAACGACGAGCCAAACCGTTCCTGTAAGGTCCGGTAATCTGCCACACTGCAGCTGTCCGAGCTAGTGATCAACAGCTCCATACCACTTAACTCCAACCCCTGCTCATGCACGTACTCCATAAACGGCACGATCAGCGCGGGCGTCGATTCAAAAGTCGTCACTTGCTCCCGCTCTATCCAGTAGTGCAGACGAGACGGATCAATCCGATCGTCCTTCGGTACAATGACCATGGTCCCTCCGTTGTACAGCGTTCGCGCAATGTCGCCCACGAACACGTCAAACGAGAAGCTTGCGAGTTGCAGCAGTCGCACCGGGAACTGATCCAACCGGTATTCCCGTCGGTAGCCTGCTGCCGTGTTCACCAGGCTGCGGTGCTCGATCATCACACCCTTGGGCTTGCCCGTCGTTCCGGACGTGTAGATGACATACGCTAAATCCTCCGGACGAGCTTCATGGAAGCTGTCCATGCCCACAACATTTGGATGACTCTCGTCACCACCGTTCACAGCCCCCGTTAGCTTGCCGGGGTCTATACCGGAAACCGTACCAGTGCCCATCGGGGCATTTGCCCGAACTTCGCTGTATGACGTTTCGTCGTCGAGGTACAGCACCTTCGCCAGTACCAGCTCCTCTTCGCCAAGCCAGGCTTCGGCACGCTCTCGCAGCGGCGTTTGCGTCAGCAGCACCTTCGCTCCGCTGTCTTCCAGCATGAACCGCACACGGTCCGCCGGATAATCCGGGTCAAGCGGTACATAAGCCCCTCCCGCTTTCCAGATGGCCAGCACAGCCACCAGCAGGTCCACCGAACGCTCGGCGAGAATGCCAACGATTGTCTCCCGACCGATGCCGCTTGCACGCAGCGTTGCTGACAGGCGGTTCGCCCGCTCATTCAACTCCGCATACGTCAGCCGATCGTTCTCGTAGACAACGGCTTCCTCTTCCGGTGTGCGTTCCGCCTGTTGCTCGAACAGGCGATGGAAGGCGGCTACAGGAGCCACTTCCTGCTGCACCGGATTAAACACGCCGACAATTTCTTCTTTTTCCGCCGCCGTCAGAAGCTCTAACTCATTTACACGAACATTCGGGTTAGCCGTAACCTGCTCCAATGCACGGGCAAAATGACCGTGGATCTGCCTGATGTCTTGCTCTCTGAACGTCAGTGCATTGTACGTAAACCGCAGCAAAATATGTTCTTCCGGAATGACGGTAATGTCCAGATCATAGTTCGTTTGTTCCGGCGATTGGATATTAGCGATTTTCAGCGCATCTTGGCCTCCGCCGACAACTTGCTCAATCTGTTCTTCCATCGGATAATTTTCAAAGACCATAATATGGTTGATCAAGTCACGCTTTTGCTCGCTCAGCGACTGAATTTCGAACAGCGGGAACGTTTCGTAAGCTCCCGATGCCAGCGCTTGATCCTGGGTTTTTCTCAAAATATCGGCTACCGTCTCCTCGGCTTTACCTTGAATACGGACCGGAATCGTATTAATAAACAGGCCAATCATGCTTTCGATGCCCGGAATCTCCGCCGGACGCCCGGATACAACGGAGCCGAACACAACATCCTCGCTGTTGTTGTATATCTGTAAGACCAGTCCCCATACAGTCTGCATAATCGTGTTGAGTGTCACCTGTTGCTGGCGCGCCACACGCTCAATTTGCTCAGTCAGTCCCTTGCTGAGTTCCACATCGATTTCAGCCATTTCAAAAGCATGCTGTTTCAGCTGCGTTCTCTCCTGCGGCAGCCTGGTCTGCTGATCGTAACCCGCCAAATACTCCGACCAGTAACCCGAAGCTTTTGCTACATCTTGAGCTTCCAGCCATTCGATATACCGGGAGTATGAGGTAACCGGAGGAAGCTCTAGCGCTCGCTTCTCCTGAAAGGCAAAGTAAGTGTCGAACACTTCCTTGATCATGAAGGACATACACCAGCCATCCATCAAAATGTGATGATGACTCCAGATCACATGGTAGGCCTCGTCGCCTGTGCGCAAAACGGTCACACGCATAAGAGAGTCTTGAGCCAAATCAAACTTGTTCGCTTTATCCGTGCTGACAAAATCGGCTATCGTTTTCTCCAGGTGTTCATCTCTTGCCGAGCGAAGATCATCAAAGTACACTTCACATTTCCGCTCGCGGAATACCACTTGAATCGGCTCGTCTCTCCAGCCGGTAATAAAGTTGGTCCGCAGCGCCTCATTTCGCTGTACCAGCGTATCCAATCCCCGGGTGAAGGCTTCCACATTCAGGCTTCCATACAGATCGAAGGTCACCTGTTCAAAGTAAGCTTCCGAATCGGCATCCAGCAGGCTGTGGAACAACATCCCTTTTTGCAGTGGAGTCAGGGTGTATACATTCTCCAGTTCGCCGAGTGCCGCCGTATGTTCGGACAGCTGCTCCAGTTCCTCCACCGTCACATCTTGAAGCAGTACATCACTAGGCGTAAGCTCCGGCCGCTCTTTCGATACGCAATGGCTGATGACCTCACGCAAACTCGATTGAAGCAGGGAGCCCAAGCGCTCAACCGTCTCCCGTTGATACTGGGTTTCCCCATAACGGATCGTGAGTTCCAACACGCCTTCCGACACCATACCGTTGATATCGAGGACATAATCCATCACAGCATTTTGGCTTGAATCGGAGCCCGGACTGAACCGAGACGGCTGCGAGCCACTGCTTTCGTAATCCTGGTCGAACTGGCCCAGATAGTTAAAACTGATCTCCGGCTCCAAAACGAAGCTCTCTCCGGCACGCGGCGCCGACAAATAACGCAGGATGCCATAGCCGATCCCTTTGTTCGGAATGCAACGCAAGTTTTCTTTCACCTGTTTCACCTGATGACCGAGTGCCTGAACGTTACCTGGCTCCAGAACAACAGGGAATTGGCTTGTAAACCAGCCTACCGTGCGCGTAATGTCCACATCTGGCAAAAGTTCTTCCCGGCCGTGGCCTTCGAGATTCACCAGCACGCGTTCCTGACCGCTCCAAGCTTGTACTGAGAGGCCCAGCGCGGCAAGCAGCAAATCGTTCATTTCCGTATGGTAAGCACGGTGAGCCTGCTTAAGTAATTGTTCGGTTTCGTCCACTGTCCATCGAACGGTTACGAGCCCGCTGTCCTTCAGCTTGGATCTGCCTTGTTCATAATCTTTTGGAAGCGGCTCATAGGCCAATTGCTCGATACACTGCCAATACGCTCTCTCGCTTTCCATCGCGGACCCGTTCGCATAATCAGCGAGCTGTTTCGCCCACGTTTGGAATGAATCCGTTTTGAGCGGCAGACGGATCAGCTGCCCTTGCAGCGCCTGCTCATAGGCGGCAGCAAAATCCTCAAGCAGAATCCGCCAGGATACGCCGTCTACAACCAAGTGATGGATCGCGATGAGCAGATGGTCGCCATCATCACAGCGGAACAAACCAAGCTTCACCAGCGGACCGTTTTCCAGATCGATGCTTGCTTGAATGTCATTTGCCTTAACCTCTACCGCTTCTTTCACGTCACGGACTGCCTTGAAATCGACAACTTCCAGATCGAACAGCACTTCATTCTCCCCAGCGCCACGATTCCAAGCGTTATAACCATTCTCGGTTTGACGATAAACCGTACGAAGAGCATCGTGATGCACGATAAGCTGACGCACTGCTTGACGTAAAGCTTTTTCATCAAAGCCTTGCTTGGAGAACTGCATGAACGCCTGATTACTGTGATGCACATCGGCCGGATTTTGTTCAAAGAACCAGCGCTGAATCGGGGTCAGGATAACCTCTCCCGTCACTTCGGCCTGACTTGCCGTTCTCTCCGCTGTTTGCAACCGCAAACTAAGGGCGGAGATCGTCGGGTAATGGAACAAATCTTTCATGACCAGCTTGTACCCCGTTTGCAAAAGACGAGAAGATACCTGTAAAGCTTTAATTGAATCTCCACCAAGCGCAAAGAAATTATCCATGGTGCCAACCTGATCCACGCCTAACACTGACTGCCAGACCAACGCGAGTGCTTTCTCGGCAGGAGTACGCGG
The DNA here is from genome assembly GCF_037973995.1 of Paenibacillus sp. FSL R5-0701. Classification (NCBI taxonomy): domain Bacteria; kingdom Bacillati; phylum Bacillota; class Bacilli; order Caryophanales; family Paenibacillaceae; genus Paenibacillus; species Paenibacillus sp. FSL R5-0701. Next base: position 6,148,623 of record NZ_CP150230.1, read on the forward strand.
CGCCGTGTATGCAGCCTCGGCACGAATGCTTCCTTCCGGCACAGGCAACGCTTTACGATCGATCTTGCCGTTCGGTGTAAGCGGTAGTTGATCCAGACGCATGATTCGTGAAGGCACCATATGAGAAGGCAGTACGGCGTCCAGATGGGCCACAAGCCCTTCCAGATCGAAGCTGGAATCCACTACGACATACCCGCACAAATATTTCTGCCCCCGCTCGTCCGTCCGGTCGATGACAAGCGCTTGACGTACCTCGGCAACATTTTTCATGGCCGCTTCAATCTCACCAAGCTCGATCCGATAACCGCGAATTTTCACCTGATTGTCGATTCGGCCGATGAAATCTACGTTGCCATCAGGCATCCAGCGTGCCAGATCACCCGTCCGGTACAACCGCTCCCCAGCGATGAACGGGCTATCTACGAATTTCTCCGCCGTTAAATCCGGGCGGTTCAAGTAACCGCGAGCCACACCTGCTCCGCCGATAACCAGCTCGCCTTGCACTCCGATCGGCACCGGCTTCAGATTTGCATCCACGATGTAGAATCTGGCGTTAAGCCACGCTTTGCCGATTGGCACGCTGCCAGTCTTCGGCAGCTTCTCCAGCGGCTCATCATAGAAGCTGGAGTCAATCGCCGCTTCTGTTACGCCGTAGCTGTTAATAATACGGAACTGCGAACCAAAGCGCTCCTGCAAGGTGCGGTAATCCGCTACGCTGCAAGCGTCCGAGCTTGTGATCAGCAGCTGCATCGAGCTGAGGTCCAGACCCTCGGCATACACATGCTCCATGAACGGCACGACCAGCGCAGGAGTTGATTCGAACACCGTCACGGCGTAGTCGCGAATCCAGCCATAGAGGCGGGTTGGATCAATCCGGTCTTCCTTCGGCACGATGACCATAGTTCCACCGTTGTACAGCGTCCGTGCAATGTCACCGACGAACACATCAAACGAGAAACTGGCCAGTTGCAGCAGCCGGATCGGGAACTGATCCAGACGGTAGTCCCGCCGGTAGCCCGCAGCCGTGTTCACCAAGCTGCGGTGTTCCACTGCCACGCCCTTCGGACGGCCCGTTGTACCGGAGGTGTAGATGACGTAAGCCAGATCGCCCGACTTGTTCACATTGGCCGGATTGGATGCGAGATCCGCCGCTTGTGTGCTCTGCTCAGCTTCTGCCGTGGCAGATGTTTCGGCAGCAGCCTTTGCTACTTGCGCCAAAGCCTCCGTCGCTGCGTCCGCTTCTCCCAAAGCTTGTACGCCTACAGCCGTTTCCGCCGCTCCGAGGATGTACGCCGAGGCGTCATCAAGTGCAAGCACCGTTTGCAGCGTTAAAGCTCCGTCGCTGCGCCAAGCTTCCGCCTGCTCCAACAGGCAGGCCTGCGTAAGCAACACCGATGCCCCGCTGTCCGCGAGCATATATTCGATCCGCTCCGCTGGATAATCGGGGTCAAGCGGTACATAAGCGCCGCCAGCTTTCCATACGGCGAGTACCCCGATCAACAGCTCGGCCGAACGGCCGGCCAGAATGCCGACCACCTGTTCCGGCTTCACCCCGCGTGCCCGCAGTACATACGCCAGACGATTCGCTTTGGCGTTCAGCTCCGCATATGTCAGCTTGCTGTCTTCATATACAACCGCCAGCGCTCCCGGAGTGCGTTCCGCCTGCTCCTCGAACAGCTCGTGGAACGTTCTCTCTCTCCACGACTCATCCGCTTCCAAACCTGTACCCTCTGTAACGGATTGCTTTGCAAGAGCCGAAGAAGACACGTCAAACCCGACCATTAAATTATCCTTTTCGCTGTCCGTCAATATATCCAAATCCGAAATCCGCGCACCCGGTTGAGCCAGGATCGACGCCAAAAGCTGCTCGTAATGACCCGCCAGCCGTACCATTGTTTCCTGTCTAAACAACGAGGTAGCGTACTCGATCTTGCAAACCAACTCGTTACCCTCTTCCACGATATCCAAGCTAAGATCAAACTTTGCCGTCTTTTCCTCGATGTCAAACAGTGACCATTGCAAGCCATCAAGAGTTAAATCCAGGCTTTCGTGCTTTTGCAATGAAAACATGGTGTCAAACAGCGGATTTCGGCTTAAATCCCGGCTCACCTGAAGAGCTTCTACCAGCTCCTCAAACGGATAGTCCTGGTGCTCGTAGGCTCCAAGCGTCCTTTCCTTCACTTCCTGCAAGTAATCCATGAACGTCCGCTCTGCCGTCGGACCCAAGCGAAGGGCCAGCGTATTGACAAACATACCGATAATCGGCTGCACGTCGGCGTGAGAACGAGCGGCAATCGGAGTACCAACTACTATATCTTCCTGTCCCGCGTATTTATGAAGCAATACGGAGTACGCAGCCAGCAGAAGCATGTACAACGTTGCCCCCGAATCGCTGGCAAGCTGTTTGAGAGCTTCGCCTTTCTCCGCATCAAGCGTAAACGTGAGCGTTTGACCGTCAAACTGCTGAACGGCTGGACGGGAGTAGTCAAGAGGCAGCTCAAGAACCGGAAGCTCGGAGCTGAACACCCCGTGCCAGTATTCCTCCTGTCGTTTGATGCGTTGACGCTGTTCCTCGGATTGCTGCCAAACGGCGTAATCCTTGTATTGAATCCGCAGCTCCGGCAATTCTTCACCATTGTACAGGCGCACGAATTCGCGCAGCAGCACATCCATGGAAAGGCCGTCGGAAGCAATGTGATGCATATCCAGCGCGAGCAGGAATTTTTCTTTCTCCAATTCGATCAGCAGGGCGCGCAGTAAAGGCGGCTGGGTCAAGTCAAAAGGCTGGATGAAGCCTTCAAGAATGCCTGCAACCTGATCTTCGCTTGCTTGAATCTTCTCGACCTTGAAAGCGACGAGCGGGTGAATACGCTGAACCGGCTCCCCATTCATGATTTCAAAACCGGTGCGCAACATATCGTGCCGGGCCATCAAAGTAGCCAGCACATCTTCTACTTTGGCCTCGTTCAAATCCCCTTCCAATTGCAAGGCACTTGGGAGGTTATAATTCAGCTCCAAGCTATCCAGCTGGTGCAGGACATACAGCCTTTTTTGTGCAGAGGAAACCGGATAGTACGCTCTCTCTTCCGCTTTTGGAATCAAGCTATGCTCTGATTCATCCAAGCTGGCAATAGCCCCAGCCATCGATTCTATCGTCATATAGCGGAACACATCGCGCAGCGGAAGTTCAACGTTCATTTCCTTCCGAATCTTGCTGACAAGGTTTGTCGCCCGCAAGGAATGCCCTCCGAGCTCGAAGAAATTGTCCAGGACCCCAATTCCGGAGTAACCCAGCACTTCCTCCCAGATCTTCACAAGCTGGGACTCCGTAAGGTTACGCGGCGCTACGTATTCAACGCCCGTTTGCAAGCCGCCTTGCGGCTCCGGCAGTGCTTTGCGGTCCACTTTGCCGTTGGACGTCAGCGGCATGCGTTCCAGCTGCACGAAGTACGACGGGATCATGTATCCCGGCATTCCCTGGGCCAGCGAGGTTCTCATTTCGCTAACCGTCAGCGTCCGGTCCGCCACAAAGTAGGCAACAAGCGCCTTCTCGCCCCCGCTGTCCTGACGGGCGAGCACCACCGCTTCTTCCACGCCCTCCACGTTCAGAAGCTGCGTCTCAATTTCGTCCAGCTCGATCCGGTACCCGCGGATTTTGACCTGATGGTCGATCCGACCCAGATATTCAATGTTGCCGTCCGGCAGCCAAGCTGCCAAGTCTCCCGAACGGTACAGTTTCTCCCCATCTGCAAACGGAGAATCAATGAACTTTTCCGCCGTCAAATCCGGGCGATTCAGGTATCCTCTTGCCAATCCTTCCCCGGCTACGTACATTTCGCCTGCTACGCCAATCGGAACAGGACGACGATTTTCATCCAGAACGTACACGCTCAGCGTTGGGATCGGCTTGCCGATATTACTTTTCGCCGCCTCCATCTCCATCCATGTGATTTCCTTATACGTCACGTGAACCGTCGTTTCGGTAATACCGTACATATTGATCAGCTTTGTCTCCGGGTACTTCGTCTTAAAACCCTTGAGCAACAGCGGGCTGAGCGCTTCGCCGCCGAAGATGACGTTACGAATCTGCAGATCGTACGGATGGTCCGCTAAAACCTCACGCAGCAGTTGGTAGAAATATGTTGGCGTCTGGTTCAAAATCGTGACCTGTTCGCGGCTCAACAGTGCCAGGAACTCAGCCGGATTTTTCGCCGTAAGCGGCGGTACGATAACCAGCTTGCCTCCGTACAGCAACGCTCCGTACATTTCCCAGACGGAGAAATCGAAGCAGAACGAGTGGAACAACGTCCACGTGTCGGACGGCCCAAAGTCGAACAGGTTCTTGTCGTTGAACAAAAGGCGCACGACGTTTTTATGCTCAATCAACGTGCCTTTGGGTTTGCCGGTCGTTCCCGATGTGTAGATGACATAAGCCAAGTTACCCGGGCCAGAAATTGGCTCCAGATTCGAAGCGTCCAGCGCACCAGCGGAGTCCGCCCCTTTGTCGCCCCAAACGAAATCGTCCAATTCAAGGCGCGTTCCTGCGAAGTCGGTCTTCTCATGCAAATGCTTTTGAATCAGCAATAACGGTGCGCCCGAGTCCTCAATCATGAAGCGGATGCGTTCCTCCGGGTAGTCGGGATCAACAGGTACGTAGGCTCCGCCCGCTTTGAGAATCGCCAGAATGCCGACGACCATATCAAGCGAACGTTCGGCCAGAATCGCTACCAGCTGGTCCGCTTCGACTCCCGTCTCCCGCAGCTTGCGCGCAAGCCGGTTGGACCGCTCATTCAATTCGTGGTAGGTCAACTGCCGCTCATTCATGACGGCGGCCACGTTATCCGGATAAAGCTTCGCCTGCTCTTCGAACAAGCCATAAATCGTCTGCTGACGCGGGTAGTCTGCCTCCGAATCATTAAAACCGCGCACCAGTTCACGGATTTCCTGCTCCGTTAGCATTTCCAGCGAAGCGATATCCCCTTCCGGCGCTGTTGCGATAGTTTCGAGTAGCTTGTCGTAATGTCTGGCAAACCGCTCTGCGGTCTCCTGTTTATACAAAGCCGTAGCGTACTCCAACCGGCATTCGAGCTGACCATCCAGCTCCGAAATGTCCAGAAGCAACTCGAACTTGGACGTTCGGTTTTCCAACGGATAAAACGATTGCTCCAGCCCCTCGATGACAATTTGCTCATTCTCCGTATTTTGCAGGGAAAAGAACGTATCAAAGAGCGGATTCCGGCCGGTCGCGCGTGGAATGTGAAGACTTTCCACCAAATCTTCGAACAAATAGTTTTGGTGTTCAAAAGCCCCGAGTGTGATTTCCTTCATTTCTTCCAGATACTTAAGGTACGGCTTGGAACGCTCCGGATGGCTGCGAATGGCAAGCGTGTTGATAAACATACCTACGATTGGCTGTACTTCTTCCTGCGTTCTTCCGGCAATCGGCGTTCCCACGATCAGATCTTCCTGACCCGAATATTTATGCATAAGGATCGAGTAAGCAGACAACAGCACCATGTACAGGGTTGTGCCCGTCCGTGCGGCCAGTTCTTTCAGCTTCTCCGTCCGTTCTTTCCCAATATCAAACTTCACGGTCCGGCCGTCAAAACTTTGCACCGCAGGCCGCGGAAAGTCCGTCGGCAGTTCCAATACAGGCAGCTCGCCCGACAGCTGTTCCAGCCAGTACTCCTTCTGTGGCTGGATCAACTGCCCGTAGGCTTCGGAATGCTGCCAAACGGCATAATCTTTGTATTGAATACGCAACGGAGCCAGCTCCTCACCCCGATACAGGCGGCTGAACTCGTCGAAAAGCAGCGCTGTCGAGATGCCATCCGAGACGATATGGTGCATATCGAACAGCAGAATGTGGCGATCCTCGCCGACTTCGATCAGGCCGATGCGCAGAAGTGGCGGCTTGGTCAGATCAAACGGGTGATAGTATGCTTCCACCAATTGGTCCACTTCTTGCTCGCTCACCTGGAAATAATCTACAGCAAACTCCACCTCGTCATAGATGCGCTGCACAAGCTCGCCTTGAACCTGCTCGATCCCGGTACGCAGCGTCTCATGGCGCTGAATCAGCGCCCGGAACGCGTACTCTACGCGCGTGCGGTCCAGCTTGCCTTCGAGAAGAAGCGCCGCCGACATATTGTAGCTACGCTCGGCCGCGTCAAGCTGGCGCAGGACGTACAGACGCTTTTGCTCGGATGAAACCGGATAGTACTCGGCCTCTGCCGCCTTTGTAATCTCATACGTCTCCTGCTGCTTTAAACCGCTAATTCTTTGAGCAAGTTGTTCGATCGTGGTGTAGCGGAAAACGTCCCGCAGCGGAACCTCGACTTGCAGCTCTTTTCGAATCTTGGAAACAAGCGCGGAGGCTCGCAAGGAATGACCACCAAGGTCAAAGAAATCGTCATGGACTCCAACTCGCGCAATACCCAGCACCTGCTGCCAAATAAGTGCAAGTCTTGTTTCCAGCGTTGTACGAGGAGCCACATACTCACGGCCCACTTCTACCTCTTCGGTCGGTTCAGGCAACGCTTTACGGTCAACTTTTCCATTCGGTGTGAGCGGAAGCTGATCAAGAGACACCAGCCGTGCCGGAACCATATGCGCAGGTAGCTCTTGTTTCAATTGGGACAACAGATCGCTCAGCTGCACGGAAGCATCCCCCGCCACGTAACCGCACAAATACTTTTGCCCCTGCTCATCCGTACGGTCAGTCACCACAGCCTGCTTGACACCCGGGAAACTGAGCAGGGCCGATTCAATTTCGCCGAGTTCGATCCGGAACCCGCGAATTTTCACTTGATAGTCGATTCGGCCGATGAAGTCAACGTTACCGTCTTCCAGCCAGCGGGCCAAATCTCCTGTCCGATACAGACGTTCGCCAGGCACAAACGGGCTGTCTGCAAACTTCTCGGTGGTTAGGTCCGGACGGTTCCAATACCCGCGCGCCACCCCGGCGCCGCCGATGACAAGTTCACCCGGAATCCCTACAGGAACCGGCTTTAACCCGGCATCGACAATGTAAAACCGGGCGTTCAACCAGGCTTTGCCAATCGGCACATGACCCAACGATGGCAGCTTGTCCAGCGGCTCATCGTAAAAGCTGCTGTCAATGGCCGCTTCGGTAACGCCGTAGCTGTTGATGATGCGGAATTGTCCGCCGAATCTTTCCTGCAGCAATCGATAATCGGTGACACTGCAAGCATCCGAGCTGGTAATCAGCAACTGCATGGAGCTGACGTCCAGCCCTTCTTCATAAATATGCTGCATGAACGGCAGGATGAGCGCAGGTGTCGATTCAAATACCGTAATGTTTTGCTCCCGAATCCAGCCGTATAAACGGTTCGGATCAATCCGGTCATCCTTTGGCACAATTACCATTGTTCCTCCGTTATACAGCGTCCGCGCGATGTCTCCAACGAACACGTCAAACGAAAAGCTTGCCAGTTGCAGCAACCGCACCGGGAACTGATCCAACCGGTACTCGCGGCGGTACGCATCTGCCGTATTCATGAGACTACCATGCTCGATCATGACGCCTTTTGGGCGTCCCGTCGTACCCGAGGTGTAAATCACATAAGCCAAGTCTTGCGGGGCAATGTCAGCAGATTCATATTCCACTGCTGAGGTATCCCCGTTATACATCTGTTCATCATCCATGGCATAGACAGCTTGAAGCTTCAGCCGGTCATCGTCCAACCAACCTCCGGCCCCCTCCAACAGATGACGCTGCGTAAGCAGCACCGATGCTTCGCTATCGCTGAGCATGAACTCAATCCGCTCCGCCGGATAATCGGGGTCCAGCGGTACATAAGCTCCGCCGGCTTTCCATACGGCGAGCACACCGACCAGCAGTTCCACCGAGCGCTCCGCCCAGATCCCCGTAATTGTCTCCCTTCCCACGCCCTGTTCACGAAGGAGCGAAGCTAGCCGCTCGGCGCGTTCGTTCAATTCGCCGTAGGTCAACTTTTTGTCCATGTAAACAACTGCCGGGTGATCCGGAATGTCTCGGGCAAACTTTTCAACATACCGATGAAACGCTATTCCCTCGCTCAGTGCTGCCACCGGCGGGTTAAACACGTCCAGAATACGGTGTCTCTCCTCATCGCTCAGTAGAGAAATCTCGCGTACCCGCAGTTCGGGAGTCTCAAGAAACTGGTCCAAAACAGTTACATACTGTTCCATAATGCGATCAATTTCGGCCGTCTCGAACAGGCCCGTACGATAGGAAGCATGGAGAATGACATGGCCTTCATTCAGCATATGGTCAAAGCGAAGCAGTAGATCGTCCATCTCGTGCCTGGCAAAGTGAGCCTCCAGACGTACCTTGATTTCTTCGTACTCCACGATTTTCAAAGGCAGATATTCCAGAGACGTGCGGAACAACTCCGAAAGATCGTTGCGACCGTGTTGTTCACGTAAATCCTGGATCAATTGGTTATAAGGATATTTCTGATGCCGCAGATCCGCCGTATTTTCCTTGGAAACCGTTTGGATCAAGGAGAGCACGGACCCATCTGGATTCAGACTAATCCGCGTAGCCACGGTGCTGACGAACATACCGATCGTTTCTTTTTCCTTCTTGCTGGTGCGATTGGCAAATACCGTGCCGACCGGCACATCGGTGCTGTCGGTCAGCTTATACAATAAGGCGTACATGGCGGACAAAAATAACGTATATAAACTGACCTGATATTGTTCGCTAAAAGCCAAAATGCGGTCATACCGGGAACCATCCAACGTGATGGAACGTTTATTCGATTCGCTGCCAATCGAGAATGGCGGAGCCGATTTAATGCCGCTCGTTTCAGGCAAAGTATTGTACTTGGTCAGCCAATATTCCTTGCCTTTTTGATAACGCTGCGATTGCTCATATTCGTGCTCAGTTGAAATATAATCCAGATAGGAAGGAGCTTGGTAACTGCTGAGGATGCCTTTGCGCAGTTCCAGGTATTTTTCCATCACCGCATGCAGCAAAGCAGTGACGGACAAGCCATCGGCAATGATATGATTTACAGTCAAATTAAGCCATACTTGGCCGTTCGCAAAATGGATCATCGTAAATTGATAGAGGTGTTCGTCGAACACACTGGCCGGTTTTTCGGTTACTTCTTTCACCCAGGCATAGAATTGTTCGGTTGTACCTATTTCAAGGTGGCTTATCTGGGCTTGGACATTCTCCGGCTCTTCGAACCACTGCGTTGGATTTTGCAAATCCCCGTTAATACGGATTCGGAAAGCGTCATAGGTTTTGACAATCTCTGCGGCCGCTTGCTCCAGCAGCTTGGTGTCGATCTCGCCCGTAATTTGGTAGGTCGCGGAAAGCATCGTGATGGATGTGCCCGGATTCATAATTTCCATGAACCATATCCGGCGCTGGGCTTGCGTTAATCCATATTGCTTGTTCGTATTCTCTCTCACATCGACACACTCCCGTATTAGAGATTGTTTGTAGATAGGCTTTGTATTTAGATATCAGCAGGAAGCCGCCCGCCGTAAAACGGGTCTAGCCGTACAGCCGCGCGTAATACCCTCCGAGCGCCAGCAGGTCCTGATGGCGGCCCCGTTCGACGACCGTTCCTTGGTTCATGACCGTAATCAAATCCGCATGTTCCACCGTGCTGAGACGATGCGCAATCAGAATGGTGGTGCGCCCCTTCATCAATACGTTCAGAGCTTGCTGTACCCAATGCTGGGATTCGTTATCCAATGCAGAAGTCGCTTCGTCCAGCAGCAGAATCGGGGCGTTTTTGAGAATCGCCCGGGCGATCGCAATTCGCTGCCTTTGTCCGCCTGACAACGATGCTCCTCTCTCCCCCACCGACGTTTTATACTGTTCAGGAAGTTCCTGAATGAAATGGTGAGCGTATGCCGCTTTGGCCGCTTCAACCACTTCTTCATCCGTTGCATCCGGGTTTCCATAGCGGATGTTTTCCTCAATCGTGCCGGTAAACAAAAACGGCTCCTGCGGAACGTATGCAATCTGCCTGCGGATTTCGTCCAGTGTGTAATGGCCAAACGGTTTGCCTTGGAGCAGGATATCTCCGCTGTCCACAGGATAAAAGCCGAGCAACAGCTTGATCAACGTACTTTTGCCGCTGCCGCTGGCTCCCACGATCGCAGCGACCTGACCAGGAAACACCTGCATGGACATGTCGACAAGTACCTTTTTATCCGCCTGATAGGAAAATTCCACATCGCGAAACTCCACCGCAGCCTCCGATACAAGCTCGCTGTGAGAAGATCCCAGACGCTCCGGTTCCTCTTCCTCACTTAGTACCTCTTGAATCCGGTGAGCGCCCGCGAGCGAATTCTGGGTCATCGACAGAACCATCCCCAAGTTCAACAAGGCGTGCGTCAGATTCACTTGCAAAACAGCCAGAGCGGCGACACTTCCCATTCCCATCAATCCGTAGGCATAAAGAAGACTGCCGATGACGATGATGCCGCAAAACGTGACGTAACTGATAAAATGGTTTACCGCAGCCTGCATACCGTTCTTCTTCGCCGTTTGCCGAAGCGTTTGCGTCATTTGTTCGTTCAACGCCTCGTACTGGCCGTAAATCGTGCGGATGCGGAACAGCTTCACAATTTGAATGCCGCCCATAAAATCTTTGAATTTTTCGGTCATTTTACCGAGCGTTTGCAAGCCTTGTTCGGACAAAACGCGGATATCCCGTGCAAATTTCAGGCTGACCAGAGAGGACAGCAGCAGAATGACGAAGGATACGCCAGCAAACCGCCAATCGATCACCACCATGGAGACAATGGAGCCGATGCAGAAGACAACTTGAAGCAGCAGAACGAAGTAAACCTGCGAGAATGTAAATTCAACGGTCGTTACGTCGTTGTTCACCCTCGACAGCAAGTCCCCATGGTGCGTCTGCTCCAGGAATTTCGGCCGCACCCGGCACAGCTTGTCATAAAGACGTTTGCGGATATTCAGCACGGTCAGCTCTACACTGCGCTGGTATAAGTAAATGAACCAGGGAGAAATTATATTTTCCAGGAACAGGGCCGCGCCCAAAATAATAAAAGCTTCCACCATCAGGGACGTATCTCGGGACACGGCGAAATCAACCAAGTTATGTACGACCAAGCTGAAGGCGATTAGAAACAATGTCTGGGTGAGCGCCGTTACAGCAAGGCCAATCGCGTACTGGATTTTGCGCTTGCGGTTCATAAACGTCAGCAAGTAGCCGAGTTCTTTTACTTGCGAGAGCCTTCCGCCCTTTTTCATGTGTACGACACCTCCCTGCGTTCGGCAGACTCGGTAAATTCCTGGTAGTACGACTGGGCGTACAGTCCCTTCCTCTCGAGCAATTGTTCATGAGTGCCTTTTTCGACAATATTTCCTTCTTCCATAACCCAGATTTCATCGGCGTTTTGCACCGTAGAAAGCCGGTGGGCAATAACCATGGTCGTTCTCTGCTTCATTAATACGTCCAGCGCTTCCTGAACCGCGCTTTCCGACTCCGGATCAAGAGCCGATGTGGGCTCATCCAGCAGCAGAACGGGAGCATCTTTCAGAAAAGCCCGGGCCATTGCAATGCGCTGGCGTTGCCCACCGGACAAAAAGCCGCCGCGCTCTCCGATATACGTCTGGTAGCCGCCCTCAAGCTCCATAATGAAAGAATGAGCCTGAGCGGCTTTGGCAGCTTCGATAATGTCGTCCATCGACGCTTCTTCCCGCCCATAGCCGATATTTTCGGCGATCGTACCGCTAAACAAATATGAATCTTGGGTTACCACGGAAAAATGAGACCGAAGCTGCTCTGGATCAGCGCCGCGGATCAGGCTTCCGAACACACGGATCTCGCCCTGATCCTCCGGAAGCGGATAAAAGCCGCATACCAGCTTAAACACCGTACTCTTCCCTCCGCCGCTCGCTCCAACAAGTGCAATCGTCTTGCCTTCCGGCACCGAGAAGTTAATATTCCGCAGAATCAGGGAATTCTCTTCATACCCGAAGGTTACGTTCTGAAACTGGATGGGGGCGGCGCTCGCTTTTGGAAGCAAACGGCCATTTTCCGTTTCAGTCGGTTGCTCGACGATTTCGGAGACCCTTCTCAGAGCACCGCTCATTTCGAACGTGCGCGTGATGAGCTCAGGAATATGCTCCAGCGGCTCCAGACACAGATTAAGCAAGTACAGGAAGGCGATCAGTTCTCCCGCGCCTAGCTGCCCGTTGTAGATCAAATAGCTTCCGTAACTGACGGCGAAAATGATCGGGCTGATCATCAGCGTAGAAAGCAGCGGGTTGACCCAGGCTTCCCGCTTTTTCACGGCCAGCTTTTTTTGAGCCGTCAATTGCAGCAGCACTTGGTAGGATCGAGATAACATACCCGATAGCAGATAGCTTTTTACAATAGGTATCCCTCCAAGCGTATCCTGGAGGTTGACGTTCATTCGGCCCATGTTCGCTTGGGCTTCCTCCGTCAACTGTTCCAACTGCTTGCCGATCCATTGGGAAACCAGCAGTGCTACGGGAAATAACAGCAGGCTGTACAGCATCAGCTCCCATTGGAGATACATCAAATAAGCGAAACAGCCGATAAATAATAGCGGATGATAAAACCACTGGGCGAGGTCCCGAATCATAAATTGCTGGATGAGCTGCAGATCGTTGTTGATCCGCGACAACACGTCGCCGGAGTGCTGTTTTTCCAAATAGGGGACCGGGAGTTTGCCGATATGACGCATGACATGGTTGCGGATATCTTGCACCGCAGAGGCACTGCTTCGCTCCACACCGAAGCTCATGAAAAACTTCGCCGGCACACCGATCAAGATGACCGCAAAGACCGTGTACACGATCTGCAGAACGATGGGTCCCCCCCCATTCTCGGCCTGTGTGGTCAGCTGCTCGACCAAACTTCCCGTCCATATCTCAATAACCGCGGCGGCTATTGCAGACAAGATACCGACGATCATCCAGCCTTTGTGAGGGCTCACATAGGACATCAGCCAGCGGAACGCTTTCCAGGTATCATAAGCGGTTCGGCGCTTGGAAGGCTCCGCTATGCGTTGTTCTTGAACAGACGTCTGCCGATCAGCTCCCATGCAGAACCCCGACCTCTGTTTCGATCTGCCGCTGGATCTGCACTAAGATGTCACAGATGACAACGGCCGTTTCGTCCACGCGCGCGAGTTCCAGTAATTCCTCGTGTGCACCCTCCAGCCGGTAATCGGCGTAAGCTTGCATCGTTGCCCTCTGCCAGGACGGCAACTGGTGCTTCAGGCGGAATGCTTCGCTGTCCTTCGCAATCAGTTCGTAAATCCGGGCAGTTATCGTGCCTGAATTAATAAGCTGCGCTTCGTACGTCAAGGTGGCTTTGATCTTCCGATGAACACGCTCCCGCACGAGCGGATTGCTCATTAATTCCTTCTCTTCTTCGTCGAAATCCGCAAGCATTTCTTCAAGCTCTTTCTCAGACGTTTCATAAGGCGTGAGTGTGTCCTTAATCCACGAGTCCACCATGAGCACGTCCGTTACGACATACCCTCTTCTTTCCATCGTTTTGGCTACCTCGAACGTCAGGTTGCCTCCGAAGCAGTAACCGAGCAGCACGTAAGGTCCTTCCGGCTGGATGCGAATAATCTCATCCACATAACGGTTCAGCATGGCCTCGTAATCGATGACATCGTCGATAAAATCAATGCCGTAAAGCACGAACCGGCCATCTAGCCTACTTGCCAGCTCTCGGTAACCGATGCCGAAGCCGCTGCCTGGAGGGAAGCAGAACACGTTCAGATCCCCTGTTTTATTCAGCTTAATGAAGGAGTCTCCCCCTTTATCCAGACCCAGATCCTCCTCTCCAAAAGCCATGGCTTCAACGGTTACACTATGGAATTGGCGATTAAGCGGTATCTCGATGCCCGTTTCATCGTAAACGGCTTGAACGAGCCTCATCAGACTTAACGAATTGCCGCCCAGCTCAAAAAAGTTATCCTTTACGCCGACCTGAGGAATGCCAAGTGTATCCTGCCAGACACGGGCGATCTTCATCTCGAGCAGCGTTCTCGGCGCAACATATTCCGCTCCTCTGGCCGCAGCTTCCTCCGGCACTGGCAGCGCTTTGCGGTCGATTTTTCCGTTCGCGGTCAGCGGCATCTGCGAAAGCTGCACAAGATTCGCAGGAATCATATACCCCGGAAGTTGCTTGGCGAGCTGCTCCTTGAGTTCATTCGCCGCCAGCTTTGTTTCCGCGACGTAATAAGCAACAAGTTGCTTATGGCCGTTCGCGTCGTCCCGGGCGAGTACCACCGCTTCTTCCACGCCCCGGACGTTCAGAAGCTGCGTCTCAATTTCGTCCAGCTCGATCCGGTACCCGCGGACTTTGACCTGGTGGTCGATTCGGCCGAGGTATTCAATGTTGCCGTCCGGTAGCCAGGTCGCCAAGTCACCCGAACGGTACAGTTTCTCCCCCTCCGCAAACGGGGAATCAACGAACTTCTCCGCCGTCAGATCCGGACGGTTCAGGTATCCTCTCGCGAGCCCTTCCCCGGCCACATACATTTCGCCCGCAACGCCGATCGGCACTGGGCGGCGGTTTTCATCCAGGACATACACCCTCAGTGTTGGGATTGGCTTGCCAATATTGCTCTTCGCCGCCTCCATTTCGACCCACGTAATTTCCTTATACGTCACGTGAACCGTCGTTTCGGTAATGCCGTACATATTGATCAGCTTTGTCTCCGGGTACTTCGTCTTGAAGCCCTTGAGCAAAAGCGGACTGAGCGCTTCGCCGCCGAAAATGACGTTGCGAATCCGCAAATCGTACGGATGATCCGCCAAGAGCTTACGCAGCAGCTGATAGAAGTACGTTGGCGTCTGGTTCAAAATCGTGACCTGTTCGCGGCCCAGCAGCGCCAGGAAATCGGCCGGATTTTTCGCCGTGAGCGGCGGTACGATGACCAGCTTGCCTCCATACAGCAGCGCTCCGTACATTTCCCAGACGGAGAAATCGAAGCAGAACGAGTGGAACAGCGTCCACGTGTCGAACCGCCCGAAATCGAACAAGTTCTTGTCGTTGAACAGGAGGCGCACAACGTTTTTATGCTCAATCAACGTGCCTTTGGGTCTGCCGGTCGTTCCCGACGTGTAGATGACATATGCCAGGTTCCCCGGCCCGGAAATTGGCTCCAGATTCGAAGCATCCAGCGCACCCTCCAAGTCCGCCCCGCTGTCGCTCCAAACGAAATCATCTATTTCAAGGCGTATTCCTGCGAAGTCGGTCTTCTCATGCAGATGCTTTTGAATCAGCAATAACGGTGCACCCGAATCCTCGATCATGAAGCGGATGCGCTCCTCTGGATAGTCGGGATCGACAGGCACGTAGGCTCCACCCGCTTTGAGAATCGCCAGTATGCCGACAACCATATCGAGCGAGCGTTCGGCCAGAATCGCTACCAGCTGGTCCGCTTCAACTCCCGTGTTCCTCAGCTTGCGCGCAAGCCGGTTGGATCGCTCGTTCAGCTCGCGGTAGGTCAGCTGCCGTTCGTTCATGACAACGGCCACGTTGTCCGGGTATAACTCCGCCTGTTCTTCAAACAAACCGTGAATCGTTTTCCCCCGCTCGAACCCGGTTTCGGTGTCATTAAATCGTTTCAGCAATGTCTCCCTCTCGTCCGGGGAAAGCACATCGGCTTGTCCAAGCTCCAGATCCGGCTGAAATACAAGCACAGACAGGAGCCCAACAAGGTGGTCGGCCGCCTGTTCCACAAATGCGCGTTCGTATCGATTCCGGTCAAAGCTTATTTCCAGCTGAATAGAGTCGTTTTGGTGGTCGAATCGAAAAACCGTATCTGCCGCCACTCGGTTACCCAGCGGTTCAGGATGAATCGGGACGAAGGATGCAACGGTGTTGACGACCGGAAAACCCTCCCCTGTATAGTCCAGATGGAGCGGCTCCACCATTTTCCGAAAAGGCAGATGCTGATGCTCCAGCGCCTCGCCGATGGAGGTTTTGATGCCCCCGAGCAGCGTTATCAGTGTAGTCTGGCTGCTTACGGACGTTTTGATCACCAGGATGTCATGCGGCGGCTGAGTCACGTCTGGGTCCCCGCTATAAGAAGGCATGCCGACCAGTACTTGATCCTGCCCGGTATATTTGAACAGCAAACTTTTTACTCCTGCCAAAACAATCATGTACAAAGCCAGATCCGAACCATTAGCGAGGCGAATAATTCTCTCCGAGAGCTCACTCGGCAGGGTACGGTGAAGCAAAACCGGCTCTGCCGCAGCTTCGCCGCCCGCAGATAATTTGGAGGATTGACTGTAGGGAAGGAAGCTCAGACTGTCATCGTCGTCAAACTTGCTGCTCCAGTACCGTTCTTCCTTTTCAAATAATGATTTCATTCGTACCTCCCCTAAAAATGAAGTGACCGCATGCCCCGGCGCAGATCCGAAAAAACCTGCTTTCGGCCTGCGCGTTTACGGGCTTG
Organism: Paenibacillus sp. FSL R5-0701; assembly: GCF_037973995.1. Classification (NCBI taxonomy): domain Bacteria; kingdom Bacillati; phylum Bacillota; class Bacilli; order Caryophanales; family Paenibacillaceae; genus Paenibacillus; species Paenibacillus sp. FSL R5-0701. Next base: position 6,165,078 of record NZ_CP150230.1, read on the forward strand.
ATTTACGGAGTTGCAAGTTGTTCGCCGTCTTCCTTGGGATGCGCACCACTTTTGCTTGACGGCGGAGCACGCTTGTAATATTAGAACGCGAATTCGATCGTATCCACGGCACTCTTTGCGCCTGCCGCCGGTTTATGACATTCAATCCGACATAGCTCAAGTTGTGGATTTTCCGCAATTTGAGAAAGTACCCGCAGGTAATCCTCGGTTAAGGTGTGGATCATCGTTTCTTTGAACAGTTTGGTGGCGTAGAAAAAGCCCCCGCTCAGTGCCCCTTCGTTTTCATACATAAACAGCGTCAGATCAAACTTCGCTTCTTCCAAATGGTCAAGCTCGTAATTCTTCAGGCTGACCCCTTCCAGTTCGGCGTCTCGTTCTTCGATATTTTGCAAGTCGAAAACGGCATCAAACAGTGGGAAGCGGCCCGGCTCGCGCTTCACATTCAAACGCTCCACGAGCTCCTCGAATGGGTAATCCTGATTCTCAAAAGCTCCCAAAGCCGTTTCCTTCACTTCATCAAGGAAGGACAGGAACGTTTTTTCGCCTGACGGACGATTGCGGAGCGCCAGTGTATTAACAAACATGCCGATGACCGACTCCAAATCGGCGTTAGTTCTTCCCGCCACCGGGGTGCCTACGATTACGTCTTCCTGCCCGCTGTACTTGGACAGCAGCACGTTATATGCGGCAAGCAGTACCATGTACAGCGTGCTTTCACGCTCGGCCGCCAATTCACGCAGCCGCGCAGAGAGAGAAGCATCGACATCGAACTCCAGATGCGCACCTTCGTAGTTGCGAACTGTAGAACGTTCGTAGTCCATCGGCAGATCCCCCGTCGGCAGATCGCCTTCAAAGGTTTGCAGCCAGTACGCTTCCTGTCGCCCGATCCGCTCTCGGTGAACCTCTGACTGCTGCCAAACGGCATAATCCTTATATTGAATGCGTAGTGGCAGCAGTTCTTCCCCGGCGTATAAACTCGAAAACTCATCCATCACAATCGCCATCGATATGCCGTCCGACACAATATGGTGCATATCGAAAAGGAGAATATACCGGTTCGGCTCCAGTTCGACGACTCCGGCGCGCAGCAGCGGTGGCTTGTCGAGATCAAACGGACGTACGAAGTTGCGGACGATCTGCTCAACTTGAGCCGTATCCTCTGTGTCCGCTTGATGATGCTCGATAGCAAAATCGACCTGCGTATAAATCCGCTGGACCGCTTCGCCCTTCACCATTTCAAAACCGGTGCGCAGCGATTCATGCCGTGTTATCAGTTTCCGCAATGCGGCTTCCAACCGGTCTAAATCAAACTTACCTTCCACTTGCACCAGTTCCGGCATGTTGTAAAGTTGATCCGCTCCATCCAGTGTGTGTTGAATAAACAGCCGTTTCTGCGCAGAAGACAGAGGGTAGTACTCTCTCTCTTCCGCTTGAGGAATGGCCTCATGCTCCCGCCGTTCCATCCGGGCAATCGCATCGGCCATCGCCGCAATCGTGGAGTGACGGAATACGTCTCGCAGCGGCAGATTGACGTTTAATTCCTTAAATACCTTGCCCGCTAATGTCGTCGCTCGCAGGGAGTGCCCGCCGATGTCGAAGAAGTTATCGTAAACGCCAATCTCCTTCGTAAGCCCCAGCACCTCCTGCCAAATTACCGCCAGCTTTGTTTCCAGTTCATTGCGTGGTGCGACGTACTCCGTTCCACTTCCAGCTTCCCCTTCCGGCGCCGGCAGCGCCTTCCGGTCAAGCTTTCCGTTCGGCGTCAGAGGCAGGCGCTCCAGCTCCACGAAGTACGACGGGATCATGTAACCTGGCAGCTCCTGTGCCAACACACTGCGCAGATCGTTCACTAACAGCTTCGCACCAGTATCCGGCGTGTAATACGCACACAGCGCCTTCTGCCCGTTCGCATCACTTCGAACCAGCACCACCACTTCGCGCACACCTTCCACCCGCAGCAGCTGTGACTCAATCTCACCCGTCTCGATCCGGTAACCACGGATTTTCGCTTGATTGTCGATCCGGCCGATGAAATCCACGTTTCCGTCCTCCATCCATCGCGCCAAATCTCCCGTGCGATACAATCGCTCACCCGCAGTGAAAGGACTGTCTACAAACTTCTCTTCCGTCAGCTCTGGACGGTTCAAGTACCCACGTGCTACCCCAACGCCGCCGATAACCAACTCGCCCAGCACCCCGACCGGTACGGGATTCAGATGTGCATCTACGATGTAAAATTTCGCATTAAGCCAAGCTTTGCCAATCGGCACATGGCCTGTCTGCGGCAGTTTCTCCAACTGCTCGTCATAGAAACTGGAGTCAATTGCCGCTTCCGTCACACCGTAGGCGTTAATAATGCGGAACGACGAGCCAAACCGTTCCTGTAAGGTCCGGTAATCTGCCACACTGCAGCTGTCCGAGCTAGTGATCAACAGCTCCATACCACTTAACTCCAACCCCTGCTCATGCACGTACTCCATAAACGGTACGATCAGCGCCGGCGTTGATTCAAAGATCGTCACTTGCTCCCGCTCTATCCAGTAGTACAGACGAGACGGATCAATCCGGTCGTCCTTCGGTACAATGACCATGCTGCCTCCGTTGTACAACGTCCGCGCGATATCACCCACAAACACGTCAAACGAGAAGCTTGCGAGCTGCAACAGCCTTACCGGGAACTGATCCAACCGATATTCCCGTCGGTAACCCGCTGCCGTGTTCACCAGGCTGCGGTGCTCAATCATCACACCCTTGGGCTTGCCCGTCGTTCCGGACGTGTAGATGACGTACGCCAAGTCCTCCGGACGGGCTTCATGGAAGCTGCCTATACCGACAACATCAACATCATTTGGATGACTCTCATTACGGTCGTTCACAGCACCCGTCAGCTCGCCGGAGACCAGACCTGAAACCATGCTGGAGCCATGGCCGAAGTCCATTGGAGCATTCGCTCGGTCTTCGCTGTATGACGTTTCGTCATCGAGATATAGCACCGTCGCCAGTGCCAGCTCCTCTTCGCTGAGCCAGGCTTCGGCACGCTCTCGCAGCGGCGTTTGCGTCAGCAGTACCTTCGCTCCGCTGTCTTCCAGCATGAACCGCACACGGTCCGCCGGATAATCCGGGTCAAGCGGTACATATGCCCCTCCCGCTTTCCAGACGGCCATCACAGCCACCAGAAGGTCCACCGAACGCTCGGCGAGAATGCCAACGATGGTCTCCCGACCGATGCCGCTTGCACGCAGCGTTGCCGACAGGCGGTTCGCTCGTTCGTTCAGCTCCACATACGTTAGTCGGTTATTTTCATACACGACGGCTTCCGCTTTCGGCGTGCGTTCCGCCTGTTCCTCGAACAGTCGGTGGAACGCCGCCACAGGAGCCTCTTCCGGCTGTGCCGGGTTAAACGCGCAGACAATTTCTTCTTTTTCCGCTGCCGTCAGCAAATTCAGCTCGGCAATCTTCGCATCTGGACGGTTCACAATTGTCACGAGCAACTGCTCGTAATGTTTTGCCAGCCGTTCAATCGTCTCCCTTTTATAAAGAGCCGTCGCATATTCGAAGCTGTAATCCAATCCGCCGTTCTCCTCGCCCACATCCAAGCTGATATCAAACTTCGCAGTATCCAGTACGCTCGGATAAGGAATCAGGCGAAGCCCTTCCAGTTCAAATTGCTCGTTCTCCGTATTTTGCATCGTAAACATCGTGTCGAAGAGTGGATTACGGCTTAAATCACGGGTGACTTGCACCTTGTCCACCAATTGTTCAAACGGATAGTTTTGATGCTCAAAGGCGTGTAAAGTTGTTTCTTTGACTTCATTTAGATAGGACAGGAATGTTTTCTCCGAAACCGGATAACTGCGAATCGCCAGCGTGTTTAGGAAAATCCCAATCAACGGCTGCACATCTCCATGATTTCTTCCGGCAATCGGCGTACCAACGATCACGTCTTCCTGACCTGAATATTTGTGCAAAAGCACGTTATATGCCGCAAGCAGCACCATAAACAGTGTCGTGCCCGTTTCCGAAGCCAGCTGTTTCAAACCGTCGGTTTTTGAAGCGTCGAAGAAAAACTCCAGCGTTTGACCCTCATAGCTCTGTACAGCCGGACGTGGATAGTCAGTCGGCATTTCCAGCACCGGAAGCTCGCCCTGGAACATATCCAGCCAATACGTCCCCTGATGCCGAAGCCTTTCCTGCTGCTCCTGCGAATGCTGCCAAACGGTGTAGTCTTTGTACTGAATGCGCAGTGGCTCCAATTGCTCTCCACCATACAAGCGCACGAATTCTTCAACAAAGATTTCCATCGAAACGCCGTCAGAAATAATATGATGCATGTCGTACATCAGAATATGGCGTTCCGGAGCCAGCTCAACAAGGCCTACCCTCAACAGCGGTGGCTTAGCCAAGTCAAACGGACGGACGAAACCGTGAACCACCGTTTCGACCTCTTGCTCATCCGCTTGATAGAACTCCACCGCAAAATTCACATCCTGGTAAATCCGCTGTGATGCTTCGCCGTCCACCATTTCGAACCCGGTGCGCAGCATTTCATGCCGCGTCACGAGCTTACGGCATGTTTCTTCGAACCTTGTCCGGTCCAAAGCACCTTCCAGCAGCATCGCTTCCGGCATGTTGTAGCTAAGCTCCGCACCTTCCAGCTGATTTAGGATAAAGAGACGTTTTTGAGCAAAAGATTGAGGGTACACCTCTCGGTCATCCGCCACCGGAATGGCAACAAATGTCTGCTCATCCAGCCGGTAAATGACGGCAGCCATGCTCTCGATCGTGGAATGGCGGAACACGTCGCGCAGTGGCAGATCCACGTTCAAGTCTTTATGAATCTTGCTGACCAACGTTGTCGCGCGCAGGGAGTGGCCACCGATGTCGAAGAAGTTGTCGTGAATACCAATCTCCTTCGTAAGCCCCAGCACTTCCTGCCAAATAACTACCAGCTTCATTTCCAGCTCATTGCGTGGTGCGACGTACTGTGTTCCGCTTCCCGCTTCTCCTTCCGGCGCTGGTAGCGCCTTTCGGTCAAGCTTCCCGTTCGGTGTCAGAGGCAGATGCTCCAGCTCCACGAAGTACGACGGGATCATGTAACCTGGCAACTCCTGTGCCAACGCACTGCGCAGATCGTTCACTAACAGCTTCGCACCAGTATCCGGTGTGTAATACGCACACAGCATCTTCTGCCCGTTCGCATCATCACTTCGAACCAGCACCACCGCTTCGCGCACACCTTTCACCCGCAACAGCTGCGACTCGATCTCACCCGTCTCGATCCGGTAACCCCGGATTTTCGCCTGGTTATCGATCCGGCCGATGAAGTCCACGTTCCCGTCTTCCATCCACCGCGCCAAGTCTCCCGTGCAGTACAACCGCTCGCCCGTGATGAAGGGGCTGCCTACAAACTTCTCTTCCGTCAGCTCTGGACGGTTCAAGTACCCTCGTGCCACGCCGACTCCGCCGATAACCAGCTCGCCCAGCACCCCGACTGGTACGGGATTCAGATGTGCATCCACGATGTAAAATTTCGCATTCAACCACGCTTTGCCAATCGGCACATGGCCTGTCTGCGGCAGTTTCTCCAACTGCTCGTCATAGAAACTGGAGTCAATTGCCGCTTCCGTCACACCGTAGGCGTTAATAATGCGGAATGACGGGCCGAACCGTTCCTGCAAGGTACGGTAATCTGCCACGCTGCAGCTGTCCGAGCTTGTGATCAGCAGCTCCATCCCGCTTAACTCCAACCCCTGCTCATGCACGTATTCCATAAACGGTACGATCAGCGCCGGCGTTGATTCAAAGATCGTCACTTGCTCCCGCTCTATCCAGTAGTGCAGACGAGACGGATCGATCCGGTCGTCCTTCGGTACAATGACCATGCTGCCTCCGTTATACAACGTGCGTGCAATATCACCCACGAACACGTCAAACGAGAAGCTGGCGAGTTGCAGTAGCCTCACCGGGAACTGATCTAACCGGTATTCCCGTCGGTAACCCGCTGCCGTGTTCACCAGGCTGCGGTGCTCAATCATTACACCCTTCGGCTTACCCGTTGTACCCGACGTATAGATTACATAGGCCAAATCCTCTGGACGAGCTTCATGGAAGCTGTCCATACCGACAGCATCAACATCATTTGGATGACTCTCGCCGCCACCGTTCACAGCACCCGTCAGCTTGCTGGAGACTGGATTAGGAGCATTGCTGGAGCCAAGCGGTGCATTCTCCCAGTCTTCGCTGTATGACGTTTCGTCGTCGAGGTACAACACCTTCGCCAGTGACAGTTCCTCTTCGCCGAGCCAGGCTTCGGCACGCTCTCGCAGCGGCGTTTGTGTCAACAACACCTTAGCTCCGCTGTCTTCCAGCATGAACCGCACGCGGTCCGCCGGATAGTCCGGGTCGAGCGGTACATACGCCCCTCCCGCTTTCCAGACGGCCAGCACGGCCACCAGCAAATCGACCGAACGCTCGGCGAGAATGCCGACGATTGACTCCCGGCCGATTCCACTTGCGCGCAGCGTTGCCGAAAGGCGGTTCGCCCGCTCATTCAGCTCCGCATACGTCAGCCGATCGTTTTCGTACACGACCGCCTCCGCTTCCGGAGTGCTCTCCGTCTGTTCCTCGAACAGTCGGTGGAACGCGGCCACAGGAGCCACTTCCGACTGCGCCGGGTGGAACGCGGCGATAATTTGCTCTTTTTCCTCTGCCGTCAGCAAGTCCAGCTCGGCAATCTTCGCATCTGGACGGCTTACAATCGCCGCAAGCAAATGTCCAAAATGAATCGATAGCCGCCGGATCGTGCTTTCTTTATAAAGAGCCGTTGCGAATTCAAAGTTGCACTCCAGTCCGCCATTTTCTTCCGTAACATCCACACTCAGGTCGAACTTGGCCATACCATATTCGCTAGGGTACGGGGACAATTTCAGCCCTTCCAGCTCAAACTCTGACTCCTCCAGGTTTTGCAGGGAGAACATCGTGTCAAACAGCGGGTTGCGGCTCAAATCCCGGCTAACCTGCACTTTATCGACGAGTTCTTCGAACGGATAATTCTGATGCTCGTAAGCGCCTAAGGTCGTTTCTTTCACTTCTTCCAAATACGACAGGAAGGTCTTCTCCGAAGCCGGATAATTGCGGATCGCCAGCGTGTTGACAAACATTCCGATCAAGGGCTGCATATCGCCGTGCGTTCTACCCGCAATCGACGTGCCAACGATCAAATCATCCTGACCTGTGTATTTATGCAAAAGCACGGTATACGCGGCAAGCAACACCATATATAGCGTCGTTCCTCTTTGAGCGGCTAGCTGCTTCAAGCCTTCGTTCGTTGCCTCGTCCACAAAAGACGTCAGCGTATGTCCTTCATAGCTCTGTACAGCAGGACGCGGGTAGTCCGTTGGCATTTCCAGAACCGGCAGCTCGCCCCGGTAACGGTCCAGCCAGTAAGCTTCCTCGCGTTTCAATTGCACTTTTTGCTCGTCCGATTGCTGCCATACCGCATAGTCCTTGTACTGAATATGCAAAGGCTCTAATGACTCACCGCCATACAAACGAACGAGTTCCTCAACGAACACGTCCATCGAAACCCCGTCGGAGATGATATGGTGCATGTCAAACATCAGTAAATAACGATCGGCTGCCAGCTCTACGAGCTCGGCACGCAGCAACGGTGGCTTCGCCAAGTCGAAAGGTCGGATAAAAGCCTGCACGACTGCAGCCGCTTCTTCCTCGTTCGCATGTCGACACACAACGGCAAAATCAACGCTCTCGTAAATACGCTGTACCGCTTCGCCTTGCACGATCTCAAATCCGGTTCGCAACGTTTCATGACGTTCGATCAGTCCGCGGAAAGCTTTCTCCAGCAGGCTGTGGTCAATCGATCCTTCGAGCAACAGCACACCCGGCATGTTATAGCTCTGATCGGCTCCTTCCAGCTGATTCAGGATAAACAGCCGCTTCTGAGCTGAGGAAAGTGGATAATACGCTCTTTCATCTGCCAGCGGAATCGACGAGAACAACTGCTCTTCAATCCGGGAGAGGGCGAGAGCCATCTCTTCGATCGTTGAGTAGCGGAATACGTCGCGTAGAGGCAGCTCGACGTTCAACTCCTGATGCACCTTGCTCACCAGTGTCGTTGCCCGCAGGGAATGGCCGCCCAAGTCAAAGAAGTTGTCATGAACCCCGATGTGTTCCAATCCGAGCACGCTTTTCCATATTTCAGCCAAGCTGGCTTCCAACGGAGTCCGAGGCGGAGTATGTCCTTCGCCCGGCTGCAAGCTCTCCTCAGGTGCCGGGAGGGAGCGGCGGTCGACCTTGCCGTTCGTCGTCAGCGGAAGCCGTTCCAACTGGATCAGGTATGCCGGGATCATATAGGCAGGAAGTTCCTGGGAAAGAACGCTCTTCAGCTCGGCCGCCGGAAGCTCACGGTCCGCTTCATAATAGGCACAAAGTTGCTTCTCGCCGGAGGCGTTTTCCCGCGCAAATACCGTCGTTTTCCGAATTCCCTCCACTTTCTGAAGCTGAGCTTCGATCTCGCCCAGCTCAATACGGAAGCCGCGGACTTTCACTTGATCATCCGTCCGCCCCACGTATTCAATCGTGCCGTCCGGTAGCCATTTTGCCAAATCTCCTGTACGGTACATGCGCTCTCCCGGCACAAACGGATGGTCCACAAATTTCTCCGCCGTTAGCTCCGGCCGGTTATTGTAGCCCTGTACCAAGCCTTCTCCGCCGACGCAAAGTTCCCCGGCCACGCCGATCGGCAGAAGTTTATTCTGGCTGTCGACGATATACACCGTCGTATTGCTGATCGGCCGTCCGATGGGTACGGTAAGCGCGGACTCATCGACAAAGTCGACTGGAAGATACGTGGTATAAACCGTGCTTTCTGATGGACCGTACAGGTGGTTGAGCCTGCCCGGTCCGATATGGGCGAGCGCTTTACGCACATGGCCGACCGACACGCGCTCTCCTCCGAACAAAATCGCCCGGACATCCCGCAGGCAGTCGACGTTCACATCTACAAGGACGTTGAAGAAAGCCGTCGTAATTAGCATGACCGAGATTCGCTCGCGCTGGATAAGATCCGCCAGCTGGCCGATTTCCAGCAAAGTCTCGTGGGGAACCAGCACCAGCCGTGCCCCGTTGGTCAAAGCACCGAAAATATCAAAAATCGCTCCGTCAAACGAATAGCTCGAAAGCTGGAGGACATGATCCCGCTCAGTGATGTCGATATAATTCGTATTTCGCACGATCCGCACGATATTGCGGTGCGAAACAAGGTTTCCTTTTGGCTTGCCCGTCGTGCCTGACGTATAGATGATGCAAGCCAGGTCTGTCGCTTCGTTGCCCGAATTAAGATTTGTGCGGTCCTCGTGATAGAAGGACTCGTCATCCAGTAAAATCACGGAGTCCGAACCCGCCAGGCGCTCGCGTAATCGGCTTTGCGTCAGCATGACCTGCGCACCCGAATCCTCGATCAAGAAACGGATACGCTCCTCGGGATATTCCGGGTCAATCGGTACGTAAGCCGAACCGGCTTTGTGTGCCGCCAGCATACCCACCACCATTTCGATGGAACGCTCAGCCATAATGGCGACCAGGCGGCCTTTGGATATCCCGTGGCTACGCAAGGTACGAGCAAGGCAATTAACGCGTTCGTTCAGCTCGCGGTAGGTCAGCTCTTGCCCATTCAAGGAGATGGCAGCTGCATCCGGGATGCGCTCCGCCTGCTCTTCGAACAATTGAATGAGCGTTTTCCCGCACGGAAATTCCGTTGTGGTGTCGTTAAAACGTCCGAGAAGGTCAGCCTTTTCCGCCTCTGTCACAAGTTCCAGCTCGCCCACGGTAATCTCCGGGTTATCCGCCACCTGCTCCAGCAAATGAACGAGATGCCCCTTGAGCCGCTCAATGCTAGCTTTATCAAACACTTCGGCGTTAAAGTCGAACCGAATTTCAATCTCGTCTCCCGGCACCACGGTGACGTTGAAGTTATAGTTTGTCTGCTCCTCCATCTGAACATCAGCAATCGTCAGATCGCCATGTTGCTGGTCCCCCGCCTGCTCCATCTGCTCGTCCACCGGATAGTTCTCAAAAGCGATGATATGGTTGATCAGGTTCTGCTTTTGCACGCTACGGGCCTGAATTTCATACAGCGGATAGTAATCATAACGCCCGGACTCCAATGCCCGCTCTTGAAGCTTCGCCATTAGGTCGGCGAACACGGTGTCCGCTTCACTCGTGACCCGGACAGGCACCGTATTGATGAACAGCCCGATCATGGACTCAATGCCCGGGATTTCCGCCGGTCTTCCGGCCACGACGCTACCGAATACGGCATCGTTTGTTCCGTTATATTTTTGCAGCATCACGCCCCAAATAGCTTGCAGCAGTGTATTGACCGTAACCAGGCGCTGTTTCGCCACCCGGTCCATCCGCTCACTCAAGTCCTTGCCCAGCTCGGCGGTGACGTGATCAGCCGTAAATCTGCCGTTGGGCGCCACTTCCTTTTGTCCCGGGAGTACGGTTTGCCCTTCATAACCTGCCAGGAATGCCATCCAATAGTTTGATGCCGCCTGATCGTCCTGTTTCTCCAACCATTCGATATAGGCGCCATAATCCGATCCCTTATCTCCCGCTGATTGCTCGCCGGATGCCAAGGCTGAGTATGCCTCAAACAGCTCCTGCGTCAGCTGAGCCAGGCACCAGCCGTCCATCAAAATATGTTGGAAACTCCACAGTACATGATAACTTTGCTCTTCGGTGCGCAGGATCGTGAACCGAACGAGCGCGTCATGTTCCATGTCGAAGCCGCGAAGCTTGTCCTCCTCGGCCTTTTTATCCAAGTAAGCTTGTTTCTCGTCCATCTGCAAATGAAGCAGCTCTTCATATTCAAAACCGACCGGTTTGTCGCGGTATATGATTTGCAGCGGCTCGCCCGCGGGTCCTTTCACAAAATTCGCCCGCAGCACCAGATGACGTTTCGCAAGTTCCATCCAACTCCTCTCAAAAAGCTGGACGTCGAGCGCTCCCCGCATCGTAAACCGCGTCTGCTCAAAATAAGCCGCCGTTTGCCGGTCAAGCGCGCTGTGGAACCACATACCTTTCTGCATCGGCGTAAGTGAGTAAATATTTTCGATTTCCCCGAGATGGCACGAGCGCTGGGCGATTTGCTCCAATTCTGCAATGGTCAAGCCTTTAAATTGCACGTCACTCGGCGTCAATTCTGTGTTTTCTTTGCCTGCACAGTGGATAATGAGGTCTCGGAGACTTTGCTCAAGCCGCTGAGCGAGGGCTTCCATCGTTTCCTTGCGATACTGCTTCCGGCTGTAGCTGAGATCGAGCGATAAAGCGCCGTCCAGCACCATACCGTTGATATCCAGCACAAAGCTGCGGGCCTGCCGGTCGCTAGCCGGGTTGCCGCTGGAATAAGAAGATATGCCGATCTCGTCCTGGTCGACATCATCGTCGAACTGGCCGAGGTAGTTAAAATTAATTTCCGGCTCTGCGCCCCAAACCAAGCCATCCTCCGATTTAGAGAGATAGCGGCATATGCCGTACCCTAGCCCCTTGTTCGGAATACGGCGCAAGTTTTCCTTGACCTGTTTAATCTGATATGCCAAATCTCGGTCGGTTTCCGGTTCCAGGACGACCGGAAACTTGGTCGTAAACCAGCCAACTGTACGCGTGATGTCGATATCCGTTCCGATCGATTCACGTCCGTGTCCTTCGAGATTGATCCGCACCCGTTCATGCCCCGTCCATTTGCGTAAGGCTATGCCGAGCGCCGTTACCAAAATATCATTCATTTCAGTGTTGTAGGCACGGTGAACCCGCTTCAGTAGCAGCTCCGTTTCTTCGGGAGTCAAACGGACAAACAGCGATTCGCTGTCATGCTGCGTCGTAACGTCCGCCTCCATATCCTTCGGCACGGCCAGAACCTCCATTTGTTCCACGGCCTGCCAATAGGCCCGTTCCTTTGCCATCTCCGGACTTTGCGCGTAAGCAGTCAGCTGCTCGGACCAAGTGCGGTACGCATCTGTTTTCGCCGGGAAACGAATTCCCTCACTTTTTCCAATCTGCTCGTAACCTAGAGCGAAATCCTCCATCAAAATGCGCCAAGACACGCCGTCTACCACGGCATGATGAACCGCGAGCAGCAAATGATCTCCGTCCTCGCACTGGAGCAGTGCCGCCTTCATGAGGGGCCCGTTCTCCAAATCAATGCCTGCTTGAATGTCCGTTGCCTTCGCTTCCACAGCCTGCGTGGGATTCTCCGCATCCTTAAAGTCGAACACGTCCAGCGTGAACAGCCCACCATCCTGAATCGCTCGTGTTAACGCACCAAACCCTTGTTCCGTCTTGCAGAACACCATGCGTAAGGCGTCATGATGCTCTGCCAGCTTTTGCAGCACCTGATACACGATCTCTTCGTTGAAGCGTTCCTTCCGGTACAGCATCACCGACTGGTTGAAATGATGTGGGTCCGCAAAGGAACTCTCGAAAAACCAATGCTGAATCGGCGTCAACGCCGTTTCACCCGTTATTTCGCCTTGATCGATGGTACTTCTGATCGGTTTCACATGCAGGCTGAGCTGTGAAATCGTCGGATATTTGAATAAATCCCGGATTTCCAGCTTGTACCCGGCTTGATGAAGCCGCGAAGATACTTGAATGGACTTGATCGAGTCTCCGCCCAGCTCAAAGAAATGATCCGTTACCCCAACACGATCGGCGTTCAATACCGCCTGCCACACATCAGCAAGCTTTTGCTCAGCTTCATTGCGGGGAGCTACGTACGCGCCACCGGTCAGTGCGTTGCCTTCCGGGGCAGGCAAAGCCTTACGATCGATTTTGTCGTTCGGCGTGAGCGGCATCCGTGGAAGCTGAACAAAATACGCCGGAATCATATAATTCGGCAATTTTTGCGCCAGCGCGCTTCTCAGCTCGCCGAGCGTAAGAGGGAGGCTCGCGACCAGGTAAGCGCACAATTCTTGCCCACTTTTGCCTTCCCGCGCGATTACAATCGTCTCCTGCACCGAGTCGATCTTCAAAAGCTGCTCTTCAATCTCACCGACCTCGATTCGGAATCCACGGATTTTCACCTGATGGTCGATTCGGCCCAAGTACTCCATATTACCGTCAGGCAGCCAGCGGGCGAGATCTCCTGTCCGGTAAAGGCGTTCTCCCGGCGCAAACGGATGTTCCACGAACTTCTCTGCCGTCAGCTCCGGTTGGTTCAGGTAACCTCTCGCAAGCCCCACGCCTGCCACGCACAGCTCGCCGTCCACTCCCGGAGGCACAAGTTGCAGGTGGGCATCCAAAATAAAAATCTGATGATTAGCCAGCGGGCGCCCAATCGGAATGACTCTGCGCTCCGGCTGCTGCTCATCCGCATCCCAAAGCGTCGTAACAATCGAAGCTTCGGTAGGGCCGTAAGCATTGAAATAGTGAACCTTCGCTTTCCACTGCTGCACGAATTCGGCCGATACCGCCGAACCTCCCGTTACAAGCTTTGTTAAGCTGGGAAGACGATCCGGGTTCAAATGAGCGCTGTACGTCGGAGGCAAAATCGCCGCTGTAATCGCATGCTCGTTCATATAACTCTCGAACAGACGAGTGTCGAGAATTGTTTCGGCTGTCGGGATGTACAAAGCCGCGCCAAAATAGAGTGCTTTGAATACTTCCCAGCAGGATGCGTCGAAGGACAAGCTCGCAAATTGTACGATCCGGTCATGCTCCGTGATGCCCAGCCTGTCTGCGAACATCAGCTTCAAGCTGACCAAACCACGATGCTCCAGCATGACCCCTTTGGGTTTGCCCGTTGTACCTGACGTATAAATGACATAAGCAAGATCGTTTGGACCGCTGACTGCCTCCAGGTTCGAGCAATCGTCGCTATAGGCTTGCTCGTCATCAAGCGCCAATACGGTCCCTTGAAACGGGACTTGCTGTAACAGCTCTCTTTGAGTCAGCAGCAGCTGCGCGTTCGAGTTCTCCAGAATGTAGCGGATACGTTCTTCCGGGTACTCCGGGTCGATCGGCACGTAAGCACCGCCAGCTTTCAGAACCGCCAGAATGCCAATGACCGTCTCCAGTGATCTCCTGACCATCAAGCCTACTAACTGATTGGGCAGCACACCGACCGATCGTAGCGTATGCGCCAGCTGGTTTGCCCGTTCGTTCAACTCTGCGTATGAAAGCCGCTGCCCCTCAAAGACAACCGCAGTCGCCTCGGGCACACGCTTCGCTTGCTCCTCCACAAGCTGATGAATCGTCCGATCAAGAGGATAGTCCTTCTCTGTATCGTTGAAGCTTTGCAGTAATTGAAATTTTTCGTCCTCCGACAGCATGTCCGCTCGCACGATGTCCAGCTCCAGCTCATAAAGCCCCACGGACAGCAGGCGATTCAGGTGGCCGACGACCCGACTCATGAACTCGGAGTCATATAAGTGCTCGTTATATGACAGCGCTAGCTGTATCGTCCCGCCGGTTAAACTGAATTCAAAGGAACAGTCCGTGACCACGTTTTGCCCAATTTCGTCCAGATGCAACTCCTTAAGGGATACTAGCGTATGGACGAAGGGTATCCCTTCAGCATATTGCAGATCCAGCTTCTCCGTCATTTTCAAGAACGGAATATGTTGATGCTGAATGGCTTCCGGCAAGGAAGTCCTCAGTTCGCTCAGAAGCGTCTTAAAAGTTGCCCCCACCGAAAGCGAGTTTTTCAAAATGACCGTATGATTAACGGATCGACGAGTCTCCGCCTTTTTCCGCACAACCGGCATGCCGACCAGAATGTCTGAAGCACCTGTATATTTATGCAAGAGTGCCTGAACACCGGCGAGCAATATCATAAAAGCGGCCAGCGGAGCACCCTTGCTCATTTGAAGAACGCGTTGCGCCGCTTCCTCCGAAAGCGAACCGCCGACGGTTTTCACATTGGGCACCAGGGAGCTTGGAGCTTTGCTGTAAGGCAGCCGCGTCAAAGTATAATCGTCACTACCGAATTTTTCGTTCCAAAACAACGTTTCTTGTTCAAAAGCCATCTGGATCGTTCCCCTCTCTTCATCGGTAAAAGCAATCCGGCGGAGCATATGCCGAAGCAACGCTCCAACCTCGCTCCTCTCCTTTTCAAACATCTGACAACAACATCAATGGCTTGCGCAATGTCACCGCTTCATTTGCCCGGTTGATCGCATGCGGCAATCCTCTGCCTGGCAGCTGTCCCGCTCGGCTCCCATGCGTAAAGGACAACAACAAGCATCGTTCTACGCAAGAGATGCGGTTACTTCGGACTCCTCTGCTTCAATAAGATTGCTGCCGACGAGTCACCCGAAGACGGGATTTGGTTTAACATGGGATTCAGAATTGGATTTGGGGATAGACGACAAGATATGTTCCTCCTGTCGATGTAAGGCTTGCCGCAGGGTTCCAGCCGTCCAGCAGGAAGTCGACCGTACCTCCTGATTTGGCACCCGAGCTGCCTTTGACGAAGCCTATGTTTAAGGGGTATTGATACACTCTATGTACGATTTGCTTATTCCCCCACAGCCCTGGTTGTGGATAAGTAAAGATTCGGCTGCGGGGTAGTGAGCTTTTCCTGACGATTAAATTTAACGAGGGTATTGCATGAGACTCAAGGAATGCTCCGTATGGCACGAACGGTACTGCCCTTGGATTGCCGGAGAATTCCATGCTGATTGACGTTACCGCAGGTAGCATGAGGAGAAAGCGCTACCTTAACATCAAGTCCGCACGCCCTCCGGAAGGCACTTTCATGCCTCTTGCCGGGGGCGGCCATCGGCTTGGCCAAGCTTAGGTCGTTACTAACAAATCCTTGGTCTCCTGAGAGATCACCTGCTGCATACTGGACTTGATAATGGCGCAGCCGGCGGTCAGATGCTCCATCGAGACGGTCAGCGGAGGCATGATCTTCAGCACACAATCTCCTCTGCCGGCTCTTTCAATGATGAGCCCGTTCTCGAAGCTGATATCCGTCACCCGCTTCGCCCCGGCTTCATCCATGAACCCCGAGACGTCAATGCCCCAGATCAGGCCGAGTCCGCGGATGGCGATGGACGGATGCAGAGGCTTGATTTCTTGATCAAGGAACGAGCGCACATACTCTTCCTTCTGCTTCACCTGAGCTTCCAGTTCGGTTCTGTCCCGGAACTCGAGAGCAGCCTTCGCGGCCACAAAAGCCAGCTGGTTGCCGCGGAAGGTGCCGTTGTGCTCGCCCGGCGTCCAGATATCCAGTTCGGGCTTCAGCAGCAGGAGGGACATTGGCAGGCCGTACCCGCTGATCGACTTCGACAGGGTAATGAGATCCGGCTCGATCCCTGCACGTTCGAAGGAGAAGAATTCGCCTGTCCGACCGCATCCTACTTGAATCTCGTCTGTAATGAGCAAAATATCGTGCCTGCGGCAAAGCTGCTGCAGCTCGCGTAGCCACTGCGCGTCGACAACGTGAATTCCTCCTTCGGCTTGTACCGTTTCAAGCAGGATCGCGGCTGGCTTGTCGATTCCGGAGTGCGAATCAGTCAGGATATTTTCGATATAGCCGAGAGTATCCATTTCTGCAAAAGCCCCGCTCGGGTGCGGCATGAACGTAACTCCGTCCAGAGGGAGCCCCGCCCCTTCTCTCATGGACTTGGAGCTTGTCGCCGACAGACTGCCGAGCGACATACCGTGGAAGCCACCCATGAATGCGAATATTCCACTTCTCTTCTTCGCCTTGCGTGCGAGCTTCAGGGCCGCTTCCACCGCATTCGTCCCTGTTGGACCGCAGAATTGAAGCTTGTAATTCAGCTTCTTCGGCTCCAGGATCCGCTCTGAGAAGCTCTGGATGAATTCACGTTTGGCCATTGTATACATATCCAGACCGTGCATAATCCGGTCGGAGGTCAAGTAATCAAGAACCCGGTCTTTAATATAATCGTTGTTATGACCGTAATTGAGTGCCCCGGCACCTGCAAAGAAATCAATATATGCTCTTCCGTCCTCAGAATATAAAAGGTCTCCCTTGGCCCGGTCGAATACCACCGGAAAACTTCTGCAGTAAGATCTTACGTTGGATTCCAGCTTTTCAAAAATGCTCACTCACTTCATCCTCCATCGGAATTGGGATAAGGTTGGCTCCATCTTTCTGAACCTTCCTTTCTGAACCTTCTGACGTCATGGAGCAACATATTCTAGGCTGTCATTTTCCACAATTGTTGGTCCCCGCATGCCGGCTTGTTGGTTAGCCAGTAGACTGGTCTCTCGCACACAGCTTGGATGGGTATAAAAAACCCCACAATTCCATTTATTAGAATAATAGGGAATAAGACCTAGGTTGAATTATATCAAAATTTACAAGAATGTATAGTGAAATTTTTGTTAAATATAGTCATTATAATGTTAAATTTGGTTCACGAAACATAATGTGTTAACATTTTTCATTAAAAAGAGTGAATAGCAAGGAAACGTTGGGAATGGTTTTACATCAATCGAGGAATTCGACGCGTGTTGACATTCAGCCATGAAACAGGATAATTTGGTATATATTACCTTTTAATATTCTTTGCCAGTGTTCCGCATCCTTGCACTTTGCATTAACTTAACATGATTACCTGACCAATTTCTGAAAGTCTGGCTGAAGCTGCCCGCAGCATTCAAACGGATGGCAGCCGACATCGTTTTGTATCTTGCCTTCTTCTCTACACCTCCGTTAGAATAAAGGGTAAATATATTCTGCTCCTCCTCATCAAACCATACGTGAGATTTTCCCTCATACGCTTTTCTATGTCCTTCACTCATTTACATATAGATTACAATGGCGTTCTGAATCCAAGTTGAACAGACAATGATTTCACTTCGCGTAATAAGCTTCTTCATCCAGCAAATTGTTGCTTCTTGGCATACCATTTTGTGAGTCACTGAAAGATGTTCCAGTCCCATTTGGCCATCTTCCTTTATTGTTCAAACGATCCCGTATGCCCGATCCACATCCTTCTTGGGGATATATTTGCACTTACGAGTTGCGAATGTTAATGACTCTCTTTAAGAAGTTGATGACATAAATTTACAATGCACAAACATAAAAAAGGTGGTTCTAATATTCAGAACCACCCTCCTGAAACATCAAAAAAGTCCTGATGACTTAGAGTCATCAGGACCATATTTTGTTTATACTTTATTAATTTACTGAATCTATTGATCAACCCATTATCCATGTCATTGGACAACAGTTCGTGTAGTTCCATACTTTTGTAAATGGTTCTACACTTATTTATCATTGGAAAATAAAGTAATTTGTACAGAATACCTTACTCAACCGTTACACTTTTCGCCAGGTTACGTGGTTTATCCACATCATGACCCAGTGCCAGGGAAGCATAGTATGCCAGCAATTGCAGCGCAACTACAGACAAAGCAGGGCTAAGCAGTGGCAACGTCTTAGGAATTGCAAACGCTTGGTCTACGGATTTCAGCAATGGTGCTACGTGCTCTTCATACGTAATTGCCAATACATCTGCGCCACGTGCTTTTACTTCCTTAATGTTGCTCACTGTTTTCTCAAGTACGTTCTCTTGCGTTGCCAAGGCAATAACAGGGATGCCGTCTTCGATCAATGCGAGCGTACCGTGTTTCAGCTCACCCGCAGCATACGCTTCGGAGTGAATGTAAGAGATCTCTTTCAGCTTCAAAGATCCTTCTTGAGCTACTGCGTAGTCAAGACCACGACCAATGAAGAAGAGATGTTCATGTTTAGAGATTTGCTCTGCATATCCTTTGATTGCCTCCGCTTGCTCCAACATGGATTCCACTTGCTCAGGCAATGCTTGCATTGCTGCCAGCGTGTGTTCAATCTCTTCTGCAGATTGAGTACCACGAACTTGTGCAAGGTACAGACCAAGCAAGTTGAACGCGATCAACTGCGAAGTATACGCTTTGGTAGAAGCTACTGCAATCTCCGGACCTGCCAATGTTGCGATAACATCATCTGCATCACGTGCAATGGAGCTGCCCACTACGTTTGTGATTGCCAGTACATGCGCACCATTGGATTGTGCTTCACGCAATGCAGCAAGCGTATCGGCAGTTTCACCAGATTGGCTCACTACGATTACAAGTGTATCTTTGTGCACGATTGGGGAACGGTAACGGTACTCGGAAGCCACATCTGTTTCAACCGGAATACGTACCAATTGCTCAATCACTGTACGTCCAACCAGACCTGCATGGTACGCTGTACCACATGCAATGATTTGAACGTTACGAATATTTTTAATTTGTTCTTCAGTCATTTTCAACTCAGGAAGTTGAACTTTTTTGCCTTCATTATCGATGCGACCCAGCATAGTATCACGATATGCTTTTGGTTGCTCATGAATTTCTTTCAGCATGAAGTGCTCGAATCCGCCTTTTTCTGCGGTTACAGCATCCCAATCGACACGAATCATTTCCCGAGAAATAAAGTTGCCTTCAATCGTCATCAATTCGACAGCATCATGTGTCAATACAGCCATTTCACCATCATTCAGAATGTACACGTTACGTGTATGTTCCAGAATTGCCGGGATGTCGGAACCAATGAAGTTCTCGCCTTCACCAATACCAATAATCAATGGGCTTGCTTGACGCACAGCTACGAGTTTCTCAGGCTCATGCTCTGTCAATACACCCAGTGCAAATGCGCCACGCAACAACGTGATCACTTTTTGTACTGTTTTGACGATATCACCATTGTATTCACGTGCGATCAGGTGAGAGATAACCTCAGTATCTGTCTCGGAAGTGAACGTGTGACCTTGAGCCATCAATTCATCCTTCAGATCCAGGTAGTTCTCAATAATACCGTTATGCACAACAGAGAACTTCTGGCTTCCATCCGTGTGTGGATGAGAGTTCTCATCCGATGGTTTACCATGAGTTGCCCAACGTGTGTGTCCGATTCCGGCATTACCTACCAGTGGTGCACCATCCAGCTTGGCTTCAAGGTTCGCAAGACGACCAAGAGCTTTCGTGATTTGCAGACCTTCCGGTGTAAATACCGCGATACCTGCAGAATCATAACCACGATACTCGAGTTTCTTTAATCCTTCGACCAATACCGATTGAGTGTTCTTATTACCAATATATCCAACAATACCGCACATAATTTATTTCCTCCGTTTGTATATGAATACTGTGTCACGAAGAGAAACAGGCAGAGGCGGCACATCGGAAAAATGAGTGATTGCCTAGCGTTTCATGAATACTTGGTACTTATTCAATTATCAATGATCAGAGCGACCTCGTGTCGCCCCGCTGTCATCATAAGCTGTTATGAATGCAATCATGAATGTACATCATTTTCCCGTCCGCGTACTGTTTACGCTCTTCACGCACATTCATTTGAATTTTAGTTTAACTCCTGCACCTGCACCGGCGCGTTGTGTGGACAGTCACCTATCCATTTTCCGCAATCCGGTTTACGGCTCTGGTGCTTCACCGGGAGGTCCCCGCCGAACAATCCGAACACCTCCACCTCGTCAGCTTGATTGCCGTTGATCTTAATCAGCCGTTCTTCAACCTAGAAGAAATCCTGATCAACATCATCCCGCGCAACTCCAAGCTCTGGCGCTTGTGTAACTGTAACCTTACGTTCCTCACTTTCTGTGTCTGAATGACGACTCCACTCATTATATGCACGTCAGGTCCATTTTGCAATGGAGCAAAGTACCTGTGACAATTTTAGCATATTTACCTACAATCCCGACCGGATAAACGGACCTATGGTCTCATCAGGCCGGGACGCAGGAATATTCATGCATAAGTCCTAAATCATGTTATATTAAGCCTCGTTCTACACAACAATTCCTTTAAGAAAACCGTATGCAGAAGGTATCTCTTACATCTTCCAGTACTATACCAGTTCTTTTTGCACTACATCTGCGATTTGAGACACAAATTGTTCAAGTTCGTCTTTATCTGGTCCTTCCGCCATAACACGGATCAGAGACTCAGTACCTGAAGCACGAACGAGTACACGTCCATTATCGCCGAGTTGTTGTTCTACTGTAGCAATAGCCTGCTCGATTGCAGCATTGCCCTCGTATTTGCTCTTATCTTCAACACGCACATTCACCAATACTTGTGGGTACTGGATCATTAGCGCTTTTAGTTCACTCAGTTTTTTACCGGAAGCCTTGAGTGTATCCACGAGTTGAATCGCAGTCAGCATACCGTCTCCGGTTGTATTGTAATCCAGGAAAATAACATGACCAGACTGCTCTCCGCCCAAGTTGTAACCGCCGCGACGCATTTCCTCCATCACATAACGGTCACCTACTGCCGTTTTAGCTGTTTTCAGTGCAAGTTTCTCCGTTGCTTTGTAGAATCCGATGTTACTCATAACGGTCGATACAACAGTACTGTCCTTCAACTTGCCTGCACGATTCATCGCATCACCGCAGATACACAGAATGAAGTCTCCATCCACCTCAGCGCCTGTCTCATCAATAGCAATCAGACGATCCGCATCCCCGTCAAAAGCAAGACCCAGATCCGCTTTATGTTTAAGCACTTCTTGTTTCAGGTTCTCTGGATGAGTTGATCCACATTGCTCATTAATATTCAGGCCGTTAGGCTCAGCGCCAATGGCAATGACTTCTGCACCAAGTTCACTGAACAATTTCGGTGCCAGCTCATAAGCTGCTCCGTTTGCACAGTCCAGAACAATTTTAAGTCCAGAGAACGATTCATTTACAGTCGTTTTCAGGAAATCAAGGTAACGATAACGGGATTCTTCATCTGTCGTTACAGTACCCAGACCGCCACCAACTGGCCGTGGCAATTGATCTGTCTCCGCATCCATCAGTTCTTCAATCCGGTTCTCTGTTTCATCAGACAGCTTGAAGCCATCTCCGCCAAAGAACTTGATTCCGTTATCCTCAACCGGATTGTGGGAAGCTGAGATCATCACGCCCGCGTCAGCTTTCAACAAACGTGCAATATACGCCACTCCCGGAGTGGATACAACGCCCAGACGGATCACATCAGCGCCAATGGACAACAGACCTGCAACCAGTGCGGATTCCAACATCAATCCCGAGATTCGAGTATCCATGCCGATAACCACTTTTGGTCTTTCCACACCACCTGCAAGCACGTAACCACCACAACGTCCAATGCTGTAAGCCAGCTCTGCCGTTAACTCTTTATTGGCAACCCCTCTTACACCGTCTGTACCAAAATATTTCCCCATGATTTAACTCCTTCTATTCGCATCATATACGAGCACTATTATTATTTTTTGAGAATTTTAAAATTAGAACGTTTACGGATTTGAGCCACTTTTACTGCTACTACCACTGTTATTATTATTTAAATTACCTCGATTGGTTGTGCTCCCCTGTTGACTCTGATCCTGAGTATCCGTATTCGATTCCGTTTCTTCTTCATCAGGAACAGGCTCCGTTTCCCCGTTTTCGACCTCGGCTGGTGAAGGGTCAGGTGCTACCGTTCCCTCGTCAGTCGGATCTTCGCTAGGCGTAGTTGTGGTGTCCTCAGCCTTTTCGCTAATTTTGACCGTTGCACTCAGAGCATTAGATGATTCATCCAGTTTGGCATAACGGGGCAGGTCGGCTTCAAGCTTAATCTCATGCGTTCCGACCGCAAGTTCAGCAAGATCCCCCGTCAACGTGAGATCATCACTACTCAGACCCTCAAGCATACTTGCCGAGCCTGTAAGCGTAAGGTTCAGACCGCCACTTTTAGGCGTAACGAGTGTACCTTCAAGCCCATTCCCCGCACCGGTAAGTGTGATGGGGACGTTCGGAAAGACTTTGGTTGTCTCCTCCGCCTCGTCAAATGGGGATATGGTTACCTTGATCTGAATCGAACTAGGCTCGATTTTCTCAAAACCGGAAGGCGGCGTCAAGTCCACGTTAACTGTCGATGTACCCGACTGATCAAACTGTGTAAGATCAAGGGTTACTTGGTCGTAGGCCTGTATACCCGCAAGCGCATCCTCTGATCCATAAACCGAGACTTCTTTCACGCTTGGCTCTACTGTGGAGAGTACCAGGCCTTCCGGAAGCTGTCCCGAATATTTGATTCTTAAGGGTACAGATGTATAGGGCTGATTGACCGGAACCCGGACTTCAACCGTTTGAGGCGTTATAATCGCATTTTCAAGGACCTTGCCTTCAGCATCGTATGCTTGAAGTTTCACTTTTTTCTGTATGACATCTTCCTTCGCATCTTTCACGCTCACACTGCCCTGGATCTTCGCTACAGCCTCGAGTTGCCCTTCGGGCAGAGTTACCTTAACTGGCGTCGAAGGTTCAATTACGGGCGTTCCAGCGCTGTATCCGGCGGATGGTTCCCCTTCGGGTACAATATTCACATTGAAGGATTTGGTGCCCAATTTTTCTACATTCACCGTAACCATGGAAGGTTCCATGCTGACCACTTCTACACCGGAAGGCAGATCAGGTACGAGTGGCAGTGTATTGGACCCATCTTTCACCTGACTCAGATCGACCAGTACCTTGTAATCATCATTCGTAAAAATCGATGTCAACATCGAGCGCTGTCCTTTGATCTCCAGCCGGACCTCATCCGTACTTAATGAAGTAAGCACATAGCTGTTGCTGTCTAATCCATAAGGTTGAACAGGCACCGTACGTTCCACAACCTTGTTGGTTGTCCCTGTTGTAATCGTAGGGGTGGTTGGTACCTCATCCAGATGAATCATGAACCAGAGCAGCAGGCTCACCGCAAGTGCAAGTATTTTGGCAAAGTTATTATTGTTAAACCACTTATCCATTGTTACGTCCTCCCTTCCGTTTCCAGAAGGTTGTCCAGCCATTCTTTTTCAGATTGGATGTAGGGCGCAACTCCTCATACAGTTTGGCAATCAGCGATTCTTCCTTAATATCACGAACGACCTGTCCATTCATTGCAAGTGACACTTGTCCTGTCTCCTCGGAGACAACCAAACAGATCGCATCTGCAACTTCGGTAATCCCGATTGCTGCACGATGACGTGTTCCCAATTCCTTACTGATAAAAGGATTCTCTGATAATGGCAAATAACAAGCTGCCGCCGAAATCTGTTTTCCCTGTATAATAACGGCTCCATCATGGAGCGGTGTATTTGGAATAAAGATGTTAATCATCAGCTCTGAGCTGACCAGAGATTGCATCTTAATGCCCGATTCCGTGTAATCGTTCAGACCCGTTTCACGTTCAAACACGACCAAAGCGCCAATTTTACGCCGTGACAAATAATTAACAGACTTAATAATCTCACCAATTAACACGGTTAATTCTTCATCACTCGCTGCCGCTGAACGTCCAAACAGCTTACCGCGTCCCAATTGCTCCAGACCACGACGCAGTTCCGGCTGAAAGATAATGAACACCGCAACGACACCAAACGTAAACATCTGGTTCATTAACCACTTGAGCGTATACAGGTTTAGCCACGTACTTAATGCCCAGATCAGCACAAGGAACAGAATCCCTTTCAGGAGCTGAACCGCACGTGTCCCCCGCACAAGCAAAATCAGTTTGTACATAATATAGGTAACGATCAATATATCGATAACGTCCTTAATGGACTCTGTCCACGTTAAGTCAGCAAAATAATTCATAAGCCAGCCCCCGCTATCCCCATTGATGAGTAAACCCTGATCTCATATTAACCCATTAGGATTTTATATAATCCTTTGTCTCCGCGTTTTGCATCATTCGATTTGTGCAAAATGCGTATCTATATGTAGTAGTATGTTCTCTTTAGTATCTAGGTTATAACGTTAACGTTCAGGTTGCAAGTTACGGCAGTCTCAAACTGCACATAAACATCACATTTCCCATGAATTACAAAGTTTGCGTATAAAAAAAGAGTACCCCATGCAATCTGGAGGTACCCTGCTTGGTATATACCATTGAAGATTTTACCCTGTTCTAGCGATAAGCCACTTCATTTACCATATTGGTTATTTTGTACCAGAACCAGTCCAGCGCCTGATCAATACTTTTCACCTGACCTGAAATATGCGCGGTTGAAGCCTGAAACAGTTGTCCATCGATAACCGTCAGATTGCCGTTCACATCACCATATACTTGTGCGGTTCCATTTTCTATCGTAAGATCGCCAGCAATTGACTTACCTTCAGGAACAATAACCGTGTTACCCTGAATCACGATCTGGTCCAGATTATTTCCCTTAACAACCATCTCGTTATTCTGATTCCAGAAATTCAAGGCGCTAAAGAGCATCACGACCAAAAAGAAGGCTGCCGCCGTCAGCGCGGGATGTCCTTTGACCCATTTGAGCCATGCTTGCTGTCTCTTGGGCTGGGGCAGAGCATTCATAATTCGATTGGTCAGCTCATCAGAGGCAGACGGTGAATAGTGTTTCATGGCAAAGAGTAGCATTTCCGTCTGTTCCAACTCTTTAAAGCGCATGCGACAATCCGGACAGATCACAAGGTGACTTTTCAGTTCAACCTTCTGGGCCGGGGACAACGACTCATCCAAACATTCATGCATTAAAGAGACGGCCGAGTTGCAATCCATATGAGAGCCAATCCTTTCTTAAATCACTTAGTCCATGTGCCATTAAAAAGCACGCATAAGACTTGCATACATTACATACGCATCCGTTTCGGATATGTTTCAAATAATTTCGCCCATATTTAAAAGCGTTTAACATTTATAACTTGTACTCCAATTTTTTACGTAGAAAATCACGGCCCCGATGAACGCGTGTCTTAATCGTTGTTACGGGCATACCTGTCACGTCACTGATTTCCTGTAGCGACAAGTCCTGTAAATATCTCAAAATCATAACGGACTTATACTTGGCTGGCAAACTGTCAATAGCCTCACGAATGAGTGTCTGCGTTTCTGACAGGAGCGCTTCACTCTCCGGTGTACGATCATCACTCGGGAGCATCGCATAACCATCAGATCCTTCCTGGTCATTCAGTTCAGCATCCAAAGAGTATGAAGGTTTCTTTCTGCGCAGTCGGTCAATACACAGATTCGTTGCGATCCGGTATATCCAGGTTGAGAACTTCTGGTTCGGATCGTACTTCTCCATATTACGAAACACACGCAAAAACGTCTCCTGCACAACGTCTTCAGCTTCATGACGATTGTTCAGCATCCGGTATGCCAAATGAAATAGCTTGTCCTTATATAGTTCAACGATTTCTGCGAAGGCTCTCTGGTCTCCCTTGAGCACCAATTTCACAAGCCTGTTCTCCAAATTGTCCACCCTTATTCCCCCAGACATGCTGATGGGTCTTCCGTCTTCTGATACCCGTCCACACTTGTAATTCACCAATCAAATCGTAAATCAACTTTGGTCAAAAATCAAGACTGTATGACAAATATCCGCCAAAAACAGTAAAAACGGGAACTCCCGCAGGAGTCCCGTTTCATCTCTCACTCCGTAGAGCAGAGAATGGAGCTTTTATTCAACAAAGTAATGGGTACTTTGTTACATATGATTATTCAAATGAAGCAGTTCAATCATCAACCTGTGTTACGCAGTCCTGCAGCGATGCCGTTAATTGTCAGCAACACTTCTCTGAGCAGTTCCGTATCATCCTCACCACGTTCACGCATATCTCTGAGCTCGCTCAGAAGTTGAACTTGCATGTAGGACAACGGATCTACATAAGGGTTACGAAGACGAATGGATTCTTGAATAACCGGTACATCATCCAGAATTTCAGCTTCTCCGGTAATTTTCAGGATCAACTCTTTTGTGAGTTTGAATTCGGCTTCAATCTGACCGTATATGCGATCACGGGCTTCCTTGTTCGAAGTCATTGCTGAATATTCTTTGGCAATCACCAGATCTGCCTTGGCTACGGCCATCTGTACCGTATCAATTAATGTACGGAAGAATGGGAAGCTTGCATACATTTCTTTCAGGACAACCAGATTTTCCTCTTTACCCTGATAGTAACTTTGCAATCCTGTTCCTGCCGCATACCATGCCGGAAGCAGATAACGACTTTGAGTCCATGCGAATACCCAAGGGATCGCTCTCAGATCTTCAAACTTATCGCTATTTTTACGCTTGGATGGACGGGAGCCAATGTTCAGCTCACCAACCTCCGGAAGCGGCGTTGATTCTTTGAAGAATGTGAAGAAGTCTGGATCACGGAAAATCAGATCCTGATATTTCGTCAGAGATACTTCCGAAATCTCTTTGATGATGCTGTCCCAATGACGCTCGGATGCTGACTCTTGCGGCTCAAGCCCATTAAGTGCTGCTGTGATTAGAGCCGAAGTTGCCTGCTCCAGACTGCGGTATGCAATCCCCTGAAGGGAATAACGGGAAGAAATAACCTCTCCCTGCTCCGTAATCTTGATGCCCCCACCAATCGTATGTGGTGGTTGAGCAAGAATACTGCGGTTGAGTGGCATGCCGCCACGTCCCAGAGCCCCGCCACGTCCATGGAAGAACTTCAGCTTAACGCCATGTTCATTACCTACAGCCGTGATGGCATTCATTGCTACACGCAGTTCCCAGTTGGCTGTAACCACTCCGCCATCCTTGTTACTGTCAGAATAACCAAGCATGATTTCATGCAGTTCATTCCGTCCTTTTACGCTTGCGCGGTATACAGGAAGGTTGAACAGCTTCTGCATAATGTCCGAAGCCGCATGTAGATCATCAATCGTTTCAAACAGTGGTACCGCTTGAAGAGTAGATACAACCTCACCATTGTGTCCTTTGGTGAATAAGCCCACTTCCTTGGCAAATACCATAACCTCCAGCAAATCACTTGCGCCCTGCGTCATACTGATCAGGTAACTTGTGATACAGCCGTTCCCAAATTCGTTTTGGGCACGCTTAATGGTACGGAAGACATCCAGACATTCTTTGGTTCCCTCCGTGTATTGGTGATAAGGAGAAGTAAGCGGACGTGGATCATCCAGCAAACGAGCAAGCAGATCGATTTTACCGTCTTCAGTCAGACGCGCATAATCCTCTACAATGTTCATTTTCGCCAAAATCTCCGACATCGCATTTTCATGTTCCTTACTGTGCTGACGCACATCCAATGCTGCGGTATGGAAACCAAACAACTCGACTTGACGAATCATTTTGCGAATGGTTGTATCTGCTACGTAATCGGCAAAATGATGGCGCAGACTTCGATCAATAATCATCAGTTCATCAATCAAATCCTGTGCGCTATGATAACGGTCAGGCTGACCTAATTTGTTCTCGTCCAGTACATTGTTCAGCTTGGCAATCATATAAGCCAATTTGATGCGGTATGGCTCTTTTTCATTCCGCCAGATATCCACTTTTTTCAATGTAACAGAATTACGGTCCTGCTCAATCGACTGCACCAGCTCATCCGATACGTGAATGATGTTCGTGCTGAAGCTGAGATGGCCCATAAGTTCAATCATAATCCGTTGGTATTCACGCAAAGCGAGCTTGCGTTGCATCAACAGTGTCTGCCATGTTACATCTGAAGTTACCGAAGGATTTCCATCCCGGTCTCCACCGATCCAGGAACCGAACCGCAAATACGTCGGCACATGCCAGTCATGGTCAGGATAAAATTTGTTCAGGCAGCGTTCCAGCTCCTGATATACATCCGGAAGTACGTGGAACAACGTTTCATGAAAGTAATACATCCCGTTCCGCACTTCATCAAGCACAGTCGGTTTACGGTCACGAAGCTCATCAGTCTGCCATAGTGTAATGACTTCGTTCAGCAACTTCTCCCGCAACTGTTCACGTTCACGCAACGTCAGCGTAGGATTATCAAGTGACATGACGTCTTCGGATATCCGCTTGTGGATGTCCAGAATAACCCGGCGCATGGCTTCGGTTGGGTGAGCTGTCATAACGAGTTCCAATGACAAATCATCAAGAATCTCTTCCACCTCTGTATGAGACAGTCCACGTTCCTTAAGATCCTGTACTGCTTTTTCAATCGATCCTGGCTGCACAGCGTCCCCTGCAGAACGTTCATAATCCCGTTTACGCCGGATCCGATGGTTTTGTTCAGCAATATTAACTAATTGAAAATAAATAGCGAAAGCCCGAATAACCTGGTGACGATTGTCCGAGTCTAATTCCTGGATCATCGTTTTGAACTCTGCATAGAGTTCTGGCAGAAATTCTGCACGCAACGATTTGCTCGTTTCCCGAATCTTCTCAACGATATCTAGAAGCTCCGTGCCGCCTTGATGGACAAGAACTTCTCCGAGTATATTGCCCAGGAACCGCACGTCTCGCCGAAGCAGGTTGTTGGATTGGCTTTTGCTGGCGGTTACCATAGTTTCAGTCATGCTTATCCTCCCATCTGATCGTTCCATTCGTACACGTAAATTTGACACCTTCATAACATCATACAATAAAATGGTACGAAAATCTTCATTTTTCTACTAGAAAAAATGGGGATTATCCCCGATTTACAGCACAAAAACACGCTTTTTTATTCATTTTCTTGTTCTGCTTCAATTAATGGTCATATGCTGTCGCATGATACCTTTTTCACGTACTTTAGATAAATCAAATGTCTCATACCTATGCTTAAAAATTTATAAATATACAGTTACTTTAGATATGATCCATCGTACCTGATCGTAAGGTTAAACCGTATAATTTCATTATTTGAGAACAGATGATATACAAAGAAACATGACCGGCAAAGCAAGCTTTTGTATACTTTACCACAGTGATGTAATAAATTAAAGATAAAATTAAAAATTCCTTCCCAATACAAGTCTGCTTACCAGGGGACTTTCTTATGTATGTTCCTAACCTACTGTAATTGTAGGGATATCTTAACAGACCATTTCTACATAATGTTCTTAGCTTTTTGGGCAGATTAATCTATAGCTCTTACTAAAAAGGAGGAACTTAAATGATGAAGAAGGGTACAACAATTATTGCTTCCGTGCTTCTGGTGGCCGCGATGGCAGGCCCTGCTGCTGCTGCTGATGGTCAAATGTCCAAAGGTGTGGATACCAACACCAACGGTTCACGTGTTCGCTCTTATCAGGACACCAACTACATGGACCGCACAAACACTAATTCCAACATGAATATGAATATGGATGGAAACTACCGCAACAATGGTGACTATCGTACCAACAATGTTCGGGCGAACGCCACTACGAACGACCGTGATAATGGTATGGATTGGGGCTGGCTTGGTTTGTTGGGACTACTGGGGCTAGCTGGCATGCGTAAAAGAGTGACGGATCGTAACGAACGTTAAATTGTGCGCTCTTCACTATACAATAGCTGCTACGTTTTAGAGGCAGCTCATCCACAGAGATAAACAGAAGAGCCAAGACCCCCTATTTGGATAGTAAAGGGTCTTGGCTCTTTTTTTAATAAACCTGTACTTGTACCTTACATAAAATAACTGCTAATTCTTACGTTAACAAAAGTAAAAAAGCCTCTGCATCTGCAAAGGCTCTTTCGTTATATCCTGTAAGCGGGTGATGGGAATCGAACCCACGCTATTAGCTTGGAAGGCTAAAGTTCTACCATTGAACACACCCGCATAAACAAAAATCGGGATGACACGGTTGAACATGCGACCCCCCTGGTCCCAAACCAGGTGCTCTACAAGCTGAGCTACATCCGATACTAAAAAAATAATGGCGCGCCTGAGAGATTCGAACTCCGGCCTTTTGATTCATCAATTAAACGCTCTATCCAGCTGACTAAGGCGCAAAATATTGGAGCGGAAGACGGGAATCAGGCCGCGACCCCTCGCCTTGGCAAGGCGATGCTCTACCGCTGAGCCACTTCCGCAAATAAAAGATGCGCGTGGAGGGACTTGAACCCCCACGTCAAAGACGCTGAATCCTAAGTCGGCAATGCCAATTCCGCCACACGCGCATATGATGGTGAGTCATGGAAAGGGCTCGAACCTTCGACACCCTGATTAAAAGTCAGGTGCTCTACCAGCTGAGCTAATGACTCATACTAAAATGGCTGGGGATATAGGATTTGAACCTATGCATGACGGAGTCAAAGTCCGTTGCCTTACCGCTTGGCTAATCCCCAATAAAAATATGGTGGAGGCTGAGGGGATCGAACCCCCGACCCTCTGCTTGTAAGGCAGATGCTCTCCCAGCTGAGCTAAGCCTCCAACTATATGACCCGTAGGGGATTCGAACCCCTGTTACCTCCGTGAAGAGGAGGTGTCTTAACCCCTTGACCAACAGGCCCCATTTCCAAAGCTCTCAACCGGGATCGAACCGGTGACCTCATCCTTACCATGGATGCACTCTACCTACTGAGCTATGAGAGCAAATGGCTCCCGAACAGGGCTCGAACCTGTGACAACTCGATTAACAGTCGAGTGCTCTACCAACTGAGCTATCAGGGAATAATATGCATTTGCAAGGCAAATGCAATTCATCGTACAACGTCCACATGCAGAGCCACTGTTTTCATGTATGATGAAAGAGTTCGCTTGGCAGCGTCCTACTCTCCAGGACCTGCGGTCCAAGTACCATCGGCGCTAGAGGGCTTAACGGTCGTGTTCGGGATGGGTACGTGTGGAACCCCTCCGCCATCGCCACCAAACGCGATTTGTCGAAGCATAGCTTCTTAAAATCAGATATGGAACTGAAAATCATACACACATTCTGTGATGTACCAATTTTCATTTCAGAGGGTGTTCTCTCTGAAAACTAGATTCGAAAACGAAACATGCGATTTAGAACTTGCTAATTGGATAAGCCCTCGACCGATTAGTACTGGTCAGCTCCATGCATTGCTGCACTTCCACCCCCAGCCTATCTACCTCGTCGTCTTCAAGGGGTCTTACATACTGGGAAATCTCATCTTGAGGGGGCTTCACGCTTAGATGCTTTCAGCGTTTATCCCGTCCGTACATAGCTACCCAGCGGTGCTCCTGGCCGGAACAACTGGTACACCAGCGGTACGTCCATCCCCGGTCCTCGTACTAAGGACAGCTCCTCTCAAATTTCCTACGCCCACGACAGATAGGGACCGAACTGTCTCGACGTTCTGAACCCAGCTCGCGTACCGCTTTAATGGGCGAACAGCCCGGCCACAGCAGGACCTACTTCAGCCCCAGGATGCGATGAGCCGACATCCGGGTGCCAAACCTCCCCGTCGATGTGGACTCTTGGAATAAGCCTGTTATCCCCAGGGTAGCTTTTATCCGTTGAGCGATGGCCCTTCCATGCGGTACCACGGATCATTAAACCCGACTTTCGTCCCTGCTCGACTTGTAGGTCTCGCAGTCAAGCTCCCTTATGCCTTTGCCTCTTCGAATGATTTCCAACCATTCTGGGGAACCTTTGGGCGCCTCCGTTACTCTTTAGGAGGCGACCGCCCCAGTCAAACTGCCCACCTGACACTGTCCCCGCACCGGATTACGGTACCAGGTTAGAACCTAGATACGATCAGGGTGGTATCCCAACGTTGCGCAAGCTGGCGCTCACGTTTCAAAGGCTCCCACCACATCGCCAGCCTTCAGATCGTACCCAAATTCAATATCAAGCTGCGGTAAAGCTCATGGGGTCTTTCCGTCTTGTCGCGGGTAACCTGCATCTTCACAGGTATTAAAATTTCACCGGATCTCTCGTTGAGACGGCGCCCAAGTCGTTACGCCATTCGTGCGGGTCGTTACCTGACAAGGAATTTCGCTACCTTAGGACCGTTATAGTTACGGCCGCCGTTTACTGGGGCTTCGGTTCACAGCTTCGGGATTACTCCTAACCACTCCCCTTAACCTTCCAGCACCGGGCAGGCGTCAGCCCGTATACTTCGCCTTACGGCTTCGCACAGACCTGTGTTTTTGCTAAACAGTCGCTTGGGCCTTTTTCACTGCGGCCCCTCGTGCTATTCACACTACCGGGGCACCCCGCTTCTCGAAGTTACGGGGTGTTTGCCGAGTTCCTTAACGAGAGTTCTTCCGCGCGCCTTAGAATACTCTTCTCGCCTACCTGTGTCGGTTTGCGGTACGGGCACCGCTCACCTGGCTAGAGGCTTTTCTTGGCAGTGTGAGATCATGACCTTCGCTACTATAATTTTCGCTCCATCACAGCTCAGCCTTACAATGTGCGGATTTGCCTACACATCAGCCTCACTGCTTAGACGGACATCCATCAGTCCGCGTCACTACCCTACTGCGTCCCCATTGCTCACCAACGGCTTGCAGTGGTACAGGAATTTCGACCTGTTGTCCTTCGACTACGCCTTTCGGCCTCGCCTTAGGTCCCGACTTACCCTGAGCGGACGAGCCTTCTCAGGAACCCTTAGGCTTTCGGCGGATCAGATTCTCACCGATCTTTTCGTTACTCATACCGGCATTCTCACTTGTATAATCAGCGCTCGCCACGGTACACCTTCAGCATATACAACGCTCCCCTACCCCTGATGCAAAGCATCAAGCCGCGCTTCAAGTGGTGTGTTTTAGCCCCGTTACGCATTTTCGGCGCAGAAGTCACTCGACCAGTGAGCTATTACGCACTCTTTCAATGATGGCTGCTTCTAAGCCAGCATCCTGGTTGTCTGTGCAACTCCACATCCTTTCCCACTTAACACACGCGAGGACCTTAGCTGATGGTCTGGGCTGTTTCCTTTTGACAATGGATCTTAGCACTCACTGTCTGACTCCAGAAAGTAAGTCTATGGCATTCGGAGTTTGACTGAGCTTGTTAACCTTGCGGGCCCCGCACCCAATCAGTGCTCTACCTCCCGACTCTGTTTTCCGAGGGCCTAGCCCTAAAGCTATTTCGGGGAGAACCAGCTATCTCCGAGTTCGATTGGAATTTCTCCGCTACCCCCCCACCTCATCCCCGCATTTTTCAACATGTAAACGGGTTCGAGCCTCCAGTGCGTGTTGCCGCACCTTCACCCTGGACAGGGGTAGATCACCCGGTTTCGGGTCTACGTCCACGTACTAATGCGCCCCTATTCAGACTCGCTTTCGCTGCGGCTCCGGCTCTTCACCTTAACCTTGCACAGGAACGTAACTCGCCGGTTCATTCAAAGGCACGCCATCACCCCTAAAACGGGCTCTGACTTTTGTAAGCACACGGTTTCATTCTATTTCACTCCCCTTCCCGGGGTGCTTTCACCTTTCCCTCACGGTACTGCTTCACTATCGGTCGCTAGGAAGTGACTAGCCTTGGCGAATGGTCCTGCCGGATTCATGCGGGGTTTCGTACTTTACCCTACTCGGGATCCGTCTCGGAGGGAACCGGCTTTCAACTACAGGGCTTTTACGGCTTCTTTGGCGGGCCTTTCCAGACCTCTTCGGCTTAACCGGTTCCTTTGCTGCTCATGAGACGTCCCACAACCCCCAAAGAGCAAGCTCTTTGGTTTGGGCTCTCGCGTTCGCTCGCTACTGACGAGATCACTATTGTTTCTCTTCCTCAGGAGTACTTAGATGTTTCAAGTTCCCTGGTATGCCTCACACTAACCTATGTATTCGTTAGGTGTAACTGGAAATTACCCCAGCTGGGTTTCCCATTCGGACACCCCCGGATCCAAAGCTTGCTTACAGCTCCCAGGCAGTTTCGTTGTTCGCCACGTCCTTCATCGGCTCTGGCACTTCCGGCATCCTCCGTGTGCTCTTATTAGCTTAACCATTTTGTTCCGGTTTCGGTCGTTAAACTTCCCTTGTTTTGCTTGCCTCCCAGCCAAAGTCGCTCTCACCCGGTACCAATGCAAAAGCAGATTTAACTTCACCTTTGCTACCTTGACTTGTTTTGCAAGTTCAGCAGAATGTTCTAATTCGCGTTGTTTCGTTCGATATCTAGTTTTCAAAGAACAATACTAAAACATTTTCGTTGGAATACAGCGGGATCGAACCGCTGACCTCCCCTGCTTGCAAAGGCGGGCGCTCTCCCAACTGAGCTATGGCCCCATATAAGTTTAAAATTATAGATGGTGGGCCTGGTGGACTCGAACCACCGGCTTCTCTGCTCATCAGAGGTGCGCTCTCCCAACCAACCTGGGCTAAGGACCCACATTACATACATACTATTTGAACCCCAAAATGGGTTACGCTTGGCGGCGTTCTACTCTCTCCCGGGACCCTGCGGTCCAAGTACCATTGACGCTGAAGGGCTTAACGGTCGTGTTCGGGATGGGAACGTGTGGAACCCCTTCGCTATCGCCACCAAACGTTTGAGAGTTTGAGCTCTCAAAACTGAGCAACAGTGAGTTGCTTTGCGCTCCTTCATTTCATCCACACCGAAGTAGTCGACCAAAATGAATCGCTGTTGTAGGTTCTAAGGAACCTACTTATTTGAATATTTCGTTACAGGAAACGATTCTCATAGAAAAGAATTTGATCAGCCGCACCTTCCAAATACGGCGCTACCTTGTTACGACTTCACCCGAAAGTATTATCCCACCTTCAGCGGCTGGCTCCTTGCGGTTACCCCACCGACTTCAGGTGATATAACTCTCGTGGTGTGACGGGCAGTGTGTACAAGACCAAGGAACGTATTCACACCGCAGCAACTGCTGATCCGCGATTACTAGCAATTCCGACTTCATGCAGGCGAGTTGCGGCCTGCAATCCGAACTGGAACCGGCTTTGTTGGGATTGGCTCCATCTCGCGCGATTTCGCAACCCGTTGTACCGGCCATTGTAGTACGTGTGTAGCCCAGGTCATAAGGGGCATGATGATTTGACGTCATCACCTTCCTCCGGTTTGTCACCGGCAGTCTATCTAGAGTGCCCACCCGGGGTGCTGGCAACTAAATATAAGGGTTGCGCTCGTTGCCGGACTTAACCCGGCATCTCGACACGAGCTGACGACAACCATGCTACCTGTCTTGAATGTTCGAAGAAAGGCCATCTCTGCACCGGTCATTCAGATGTCAAGACCTGGTAAGGTTCTTCGCGTTGCTTCGAATTAAACCACATACTCCACTGCTTGTGCGGGTCCCCGTCAATTCCTTTGAGTTTCAGTCTTGCGACCGTACTCCCCAGGCGAAGGTGCTTAATGTGTTAACTGGCGCCAGGTATCAAGCCCCTAACACCTAGCACTCATCGTTTACGGCGTGGACTACCAGGGTATCTAATCTGTTTGCTCCCACGCTTTCGCGCCTCAGCGTCGATTACAACCCAGAGAGTCGCCTTCGCCACTGGTGTTCCTCCACATATCTACGCAGCCCCTTCACCGCTACACGTGAAATTCCACTCTCCTCTTCTGCACTCAAGTCACCCAGTTTCCAGTGCGATCCAGGAGGTTGAGCCCCGGGATTAAACACCAGACTTAAATGACCGCCTGCGCGCGCTTTCGCCCAATAATTCGGACAACGCTTACCTACGTACGCGGCTGCTGGCACGTAGGTGCTTCGGGGCTTTCTTCTCAGGTACCGTCACCTCCCGAAGGTAGTTACTCTCCCAAGCGTTCTTCCTGTGAAGACTTGAGCTTTACGATCCGAAAACCTTCATCACTCACGCGGCATTGCTCCGTCGAGCTTTCGCCCATTGCGGAAGGTCCCTACTGCTGCCTCCGTAGGAGTCTAGGCCGTGTCTCAGTCCCAAGTGTGGCCGATCACCCTCTCAGGTCGGCTGCGCATCGTCGCCTTGGTGACCGTTACCCCACCAGCTAGCTAATGCCGCAGAATAAACCCACAAGTGACAGATTGCTCCGTCTTTTTCTGGTTTCCTTCAGGCGAAGAAAACAACTATTCGGTATTAGCTACCGTTTCCGGTAGTTGTCCCAAGCAGGGGCAGGTTGCCCACCGTGTTACTCGTCCGCCGCTAACCATCAGAGAAGCAAGCTTCTCATCCGATACGCTCGACTTGCATGTATTAGGCATGCCGCCGAAAAGGCGTTCGTCCTGAGCCGGGATCAAACTCTCCAATAAAGTATTGAAAAGAGCGATAAGCTCATTCTGAAACTGACGAGATTAAAAATCTCATTTGTGCTCCAGCCGATCCAAGCCAAGGCTTGTCTCTAACTTTCGCGTTCATTCTGCAAGCAGAATGTTTACTCACTCGTTGTTCAATTTTCAAAGATCAAACATTCAATTTAGTGCTGTTTTTCATGTTGTCGTCGTTTCAGCGGCGACTTTTATAATATATCATGTTGAAGTTCTCTTTGCAAGCATTATTTTTTCAATTCTTTTCAATCGCTTTATTTTCATGCTTGTTTCGGTGAACCGCTCCTAAAAAAGGAACGAAAATTAATTTACCATATGAAATTAGAAAGGTCAACCCTTTTTCGACAAAAAGTATGAACCCCCCAACAATTTCGCATTTTCATGGTTCAGAGGTACAGCACCCGCTATTGAGAGCCGCACCTCACTTCCACTACTGTAAATCGAATATATGACCAGCTTCAGCATTACGGCTTCGACTTTTTCAGTTTTCCACCTCTTGCATACTTGGACAACTCTTTTGGCGGGGCAAAGCGTGCATACATGCGGAACACAGTCTTATATCGGCTCGCGATAGCATATTTGATCTCTTGGTCAAGACGATTATCACTCAGATCGAACAGCATTTCATCTAATTCTTTACGTAGCACATAGTCTAATTCCTTGCATTCCTTATCGTTAAACAACATACCCAGCATTAGAGTTCTCCTTTTTGTGCATAGCCTCTTTATCACACTTACAGAAGTTTCATGCAACACCCGTGCATTCGCTTTTTGTGGGTGCTGCTGGAACCCGTTTTATTGTTATGGTCAACTTTCTGAAAATTTATGAATGCCAACCATCACAAAATTTTATCCTCTCACCAGAGTATACGTAAGTGTGCTTTCGATGATTGCTGCAACAAGAAGCAAGATGACAACCCAGAAGGATGCCGTTAACGTCCTATTCATGAATGCTCTCCACCGGTTTCCCATCATATTTCGCTTGTCACTTCCAAGTTGTGCAAGGCTTTGGATAACCAGACCACCAAACTTCAGTCCGAAGGCGCAAGCAATAATAATGACCGGAATCTCAATAATGCCATGCGGAAGTAAACCTTTAACCACAATATCATAGAAGCTTGCTCCATAATTCATCGTGGTGTGCACCACAAATCCAAGGACCATCCCATTGATCAGCAGGAAGATGACAGGCAGAATTCCGAAGAATATACCGGCATAGATGACAAGTACACTTTTGATGGCATTATTGAAAAAGATAAACAGGAAGAAGTTCCATTGCACATTGCCCCCCTGCTCCAGCCGTTCACTGACTTCACGTAAACCTCCGATTTGGTTCAACAACAGTTCTTCTAGAGGCCCTGTACTCACCCATCCTGCCCCTATTCCAACAGCAAACAAAACTACGGACCAGATTAATGCACTGCGGATGGAACCAAGATCTCTAAGAAATGTACTGAATTTTAACATAATAACCTCCTGTAGAATCTAAAATGATGGACAAACAAGGTTCGTGTTACGAATAACTGGGGAGTACGAGCATACATTGGAGAGTAAACAAGCATTTCTTATGGGAGAGGGGCGCTTATTGAAATGAACTCGTTCTATGTATTTAGCGGCAAAAAGATTAAACGGTACCTGATTGTCTTCGTTGCTGCCATCTTTGCGATCGGTATTATTTATCTGGAGCGTGGCAATGTCTCCGTATTCTCGGAGGAAGCACCATCAGCCGTCTACAGCGTTCCAACCGAGAAGAAG
Source organism: Paenibacillus sp. FSL R5-0701 (assembly GCF_037973995.1). Taxonomy (NCBI): domain Bacteria; kingdom Bacillati; phylum Bacillota; class Bacilli; order Caryophanales; family Paenibacillaceae; genus Paenibacillus; species Paenibacillus sp. FSL R5-0701. Next base: position 6,203,700 of record NZ_CP150230.1, read on the forward strand.
GTAATTGCACTTACCTTTGACATCAGCTGGGGAGATAAACGGACAGAGCCGATTCTGAAAGTTCTTCAGGAGAATAAAGTGCAGAAGGCAACCTTTTTCCTTTCGTCCCCCTGGAGCAAGACACACCCCGAAATTGTTACTGCCATCAAAGAGGCAGGATATGAAATTGGCAGCCATGGTCACAGACATGAGAACTACAGCAGCCTGACCGAGGAAGAAATTCGCAAAGAAATTTCGACAGCTCATAGCATTTTAACCGATTTAACGGGAAAAGAACCGAAATTAATACGTCTGCCCAACGGGGACTTTGACAAGCGAGTGCTTCAGGTAGCCAATAGTTTGAATTATCAGGTTGTACAGTGGGATACCGACTCCTTGGATTGGAAAAACCCTGGTGTACAGACCATTGTTGATCGTGTAGTAAGCAAAGCACATCCAGGGGACATCGTACTGCTGCATGCAAGTGATTCCTCTAAACAAACTCATGAGGCACTCCCTGTCATTATCGACAAATTAAAAAACCAGGGCTATGAATTCGTAACCGTGTCTGAGTTGCTTAACCATTCCAGTGTGGAAGGTAAGGAAGTTCGTGATCAAGCCAGCGGTCAATAATTGGTATATTGCTTGGGCTACAGCTCAAATAAGAGTGTAAAAGTTGAAAAGAGCTAACCAGGTTAGCTCTTTTTGGTATGTTTTTATGCAAAACGAATTTTATGCTCGGCTTTCTTTCAACTGTTCTGCCTTTCCACTTACACTCCGGTTCGTAGATACATCCACCAGCCTGTGCAATATCAGCATTTGGTATGCATTACATAAGAGCAAAGGAACCACAATAAATATGGTTGCAGCATTGACATCAATACGTAATACGCCGATCGTCTCCACTATGGTGACGGCAATCATGAAAAAGAGTGTTGGTACAAGCGCGGAGATATGAGTGAGCTTTACTTTAACGTAAGCGGTAACAATTGCGGCTGCCAAAATAATGATACCTAACACAATATCCGATATGCGCTCCCGGTCTCCCCCAACAAACAGGCGTAAAAACATCACGTCAAGCAGGGCCAACACCGTTAGTACAATCTGCACGATCTGCCAACCGCGCTTTGGAAATACACCTTTACCCATATAATTCAATATCAGATATGCAAAGAAACCCATTTGTGAATAAACGCTGATCATAACCCCTGATCCAAATAGGATCAAAAGATACAGAAGAAAATCATTCAATCCATTTGTTTTCTCCCCGTTCACCAGCATCATAATCAATCCTGTACCCAATGCTCCCGCGGCCCCAATAAGCAAGGCTGTCCAAAACAGGAAAAACCATCTACGTAAATTCAAAAGTTTTCCACCCCCGAGTGTTTATTTTACCAACCTTCTCAGCAAAAAACCATCATTGCTCAACATATTTCCCCCTTTCCCATCACATACTACATCCAGTATCTAATCAAGGAGGGATTGTACACATGAAACGGCCTTTGTGGCAGCTATGCTGTGTCGTACTGGGGCTATCCGTCATGCTTGCCGGCTGCGGTTCAGATCAGAGTTCTTCGCCTCCTCAGGGCAGTTATAAAGAGATGAAAACAATGGTTGTAGATATTTTGAAAAGTGACGAAGGCAAGAAAGCGGTGGAGGAAGCTCTTACAGGTCAAAGCTCATCCAGTGGTGAAGGCGGCGGGTCAGAAGAAGGTGGCGGCGGGTCGGGTGGTGGCTCGGGAACCATTGGTATGAAAATGTTAATGCCTGTGCAATCTTCGGAACAAATACGTATTGCAGTAAAAGACACCATCACAGCTCCCGAATACCAGAAGGAATTCGAGAAGATCATGACAGATCCACAGTTTGCCGGGGAATTCGCCAAAGTGATTAACGCCCAAAGCAAACAACTTCATATGCAGTTGATTAAAGATCCCACATATCAAAAATCTGTTGGAGACATCATGAAGTCACCAGAAGTATCCAAGATGTTCATGGATATGACCAAGACTCCGGATTATCGTAAACAGACGATGACTGTCATGCAGGAAGTGATGCAAAACCCGTTGTTCCGCATGGAAGTACTCACTTTACTCAAGAAGGTAGTGCAGGACGAATTGCAACCCAAAGTGGAAAGTGGCGGAAAACAGGGGCAAGAGCAAGGAGGACAAGAAGGGCAAGGGCAAGAGGGTAGTGATGGCGGAGATGGTGGAAGTGGAGATTCTGGCAGCGGTGGAGGTTCATAAACAGTAGATGTTGGTATATTACAGAAACTGAAAAGCCTGCATCCGAATGGACGCAGGCTTTATTTGTATTTATAACACTCATACCATTAGAATTTGGATTCAATGGACTTGGCCACTTCATCGTAGATAGCCCCTATACGGGAATCTGCTTTGTACACAGAAGGTGAGAAATCAGGCTCGGATGGATGATTATCCGGTGTGCCTAATGGAATCTGGGCAAGCAAGCTTGTATGCAGACTTTCTGCAAGTCTTCCCCCACCTCCACGTCCAAAGACATAATCCTTCTCTCCGCAACTGCTGCACTCATAATAAGCCATATTCTCCACGACACCAAGTAACTCATGATCGGTCTGAATGGCCATCGCACCCGCACGTGCTGCGACAAAAGCTGCTGTTGCATGCGGCGTGGTAACGATGATTTCCTTGCTCTGTGGCAACATCTGATGCACATCCAAAGCAACATCTCCCGTACCTGGTGGCAAATCCAGTAATATATAATCCAATTCGCCCCACTGGACATCCGTAAAGAATTGACGCAGCATCCGACCTAGCATGGGTCCACGCCAGATTACCGGATTGTTCTCCCGAATAAAGAAGCCCATCGACATGACTTTGACGCCAAAACGTTCAACCGGTTGAATAACGCCATCTTCAACGACCGGATATTCTTCAATCCCCATCATGTCGGGTACACTGAAGCCATAGATATCCGCATCAATTAAGCCCACTTTTTTGCCTTGACGTGCCAAAGCTGCAGCGAGATTAACGGTTACCGTTGATTTACCGACGCCACCTTTACCACTGGCCACAGCAATAAAACGAACACCTGATTCAGGACTTAACAGTTCATGTCCATCCAGACCCGCTGCGTGACCTTTTACGAGCACTTCGTCCCGATCTGGCTCATCATCGGGTTGTCCCATATTCAGGCTCTCACGATCATGCTCAGAAGCTGCACGCACACGAATATGCACATCCTTCAGTCCGTGCTGGGACAACAGATTACGCGCTGCATCACTCAAGGCTGTTGTATCCTCAGGTCGATTTTCCAGTGTCACTAAGGTCAGAGCCACATGATTTTCTTTCACCATAATATCTCGAACCCATTCCAGTTCGGTCAGACTTACTCCCAATTGTGGTTCTTGTAATGGCTGTAATAGTTCAAGTATCTGTTCTTTTGATAACATCAGACAGCACCTCAGCTTTATCTATTGGCATGTAATTAGGTATGCTGATCCAATTATATCATTACCTTTCTTGTTCTGACTAACTTTTAGGCCGTTCTCCTGAGGAATATCTGAGAATTCCATTATAGATCGAGGCAGCCACCTTACGTTGATAAGCTTCGTCGGCAAGCATACGTGCCTCTTCCGGATGAGAAAGGAAACCCACTTCTACCAGCGCGGAAGGGATCTTCAGCGCCTGTAACAGATAAACTGTATTCACCGTTTTGGCGATTCGATCTGTATTCTCCAGATTACGAACCATCTCTTGTTGAAGCAGATTAGCCAAACCTTCGTTATCCGGATGGTTAGTTGTATAGAAAACCTGCGCTCCACTCCAGCGGTTGGATGGGACACTGTTCATGTGAATGCTAATAAAGAGATCTGCTTGCTTATCCTCTATCCGCCGTACTCTTTGTTTCAGATCTTCCGTCTTACGCTTAGAGTACCCCTTGGTGTCCGAGTCCGCCAAATCCGTGTCTATTTCTCTTGTCATCACCACTAAGGCCCCTGCCTGTTGCAAATAATCTCTCACATACAAGGCGATAGACAGGTTAATATCTTTTTCAATAACTCCCTGTTTACTTACCGCTCCTCCATCGGGACCTCCGTGTCCTGCATCAATGGCAATAACTTTACCCGCCATCGGCAAACTCCAATAACCTGAAGTCTTTGCGGAAGGCAGTTCATAGGACATTACCGCCACTAACATGGCCAGCAGACAGAGACTCAGCATGACCCTTTTGATTGTTTTTAACCTAATCCAGACTACAAAGTGTTTCCCCATATTTTTACGCATAAAAAAACCACCTCGTCCCTATAAATGACTCTAATCATCTATATGGGACAAGATGGACAAATATACCGCTAGGACCGGACTTGCTCCGCCATTCCTTCAATCAGTACCTCAGCTACCTCAGGACGTGTAAATTCAGGTGGAGGGCACTGACCGTCACGGAGCAGCCCGCGTACTTTGGTGCCGGAAAGCGCCATATGGTGTTCTTTATCATGTGGGCAAGTTTTGCTGGATGCCATGTTTCCACATTTGGTACAGAAGAAACTATGTTCGAAGAACAACGGAGTGATCCCCAGTTCCTCTGCTGTAAAGTTCGTAAAGATCTCCTGTGCTTCATATGTTCCATAATAATCACCCACACCCGCATGGTCACGACCAACAATAAAGTGGGTACACCCGTAATTTTTGCGAACCATCGCATGGAAAATAGCTTCACGTGGTCCGGCATACCGCATCGCTGCGGGGAACACACCAAGGAACGCACGATCAGCCGGGTAATAGTTCTCCAGTAATACCAGATAACTCTTCATCCGAACATCTGCGGGAACGTCGTCCGACTTCGTCTCTCCAACAAGCGGATTCAGGAAGAGTGCGTCGACAATCTCCATAGCGCTCTTCTGGATGTACTCATGAGCCCGATGGACCGGATTACGTGTCTGAAAACCAACTACCGTCTTCCAACCCTTCTCCTGAAAAATCTTCCGGGTATCTGCAGGATCATAATAGAATTCTTCGAATTTCGAAGGTTTGGGACGATTCAACACTTGGATTGGACCTCCTACGTATGTTGCAGGACGCTCCAACAGTTTTTTAACACCCGGGTGCTCGGGATCATCTGTTTTGAATACACGCCGGGCTTCTTCACCCTGATCCACCTGGTATATACTTTGGACTTCAAGCAATCCATATGTGACTCCATCTTGATCACCAACAAGTTTCACACGTTCACCAATCTGGAGGGTTGCGGCTTGTTGATCGTCAACAGCAAGTGTGATTGGTATACTCCAGACTGTTCCATCGGTGAGACGCATGCGAGACACCACCGAGAGGTAATCTTCCTCATTCAAGAAACCTTCTAGTGGTGAGAACGCACCCACACCAATCAGATCCAAATCTGATATCGTCCAGGTATTAATAAGCAAAGAGGATAAGTTTTTACTGTCTTGCAACAACTGCTCCCGTTCTTCTCCTTGTACGATACGCTGAACCAGCGTACCTCCATGAGGCAGAATCGATGTCATCTTGTCAGCTCCTTGTATATCTATTATTTATGAAGGCCACATTCCGTCTTATCATTGCCAGACCAGCGTCCAGCACGAGGGTCCTCACCAGGCATAACCTGACGTGTGCAATGCTCACAACCAATACTTGGGTAGTTCTGGTCATGAAGAGGGTTATATACAACGTTATTGTCACGAATATATTGCCATACATCCTCAGTCGTCCAGTGCGCAATCGGGTTAAACTTCATCAGGCCAAATTTGGAATCATATTCAACCTTCTTCGAGTTAGCACGAGTTGGTGCTTGATCTCTACGAATACCTGTAATCCACGCATCATACTGAGAAAGAATACGTGTTAACGGTTCGACTTTGCGAATGTTACAGCACCCATTGGGATCAGACTTCCACATCTCTTCACCGTGTTGAGCTGCCTGCTCTTCCGGAGTAATCTTAGGTGACACGCGTACAAATTCAAGGTTGTAGTTCTCCTGCATCTTATCACGTGTTTCGTATGTTTCTTTAAAGTGGAAATCTGTATCTAGATAAAAAATGTCTGTGGATGGGCTGATCTTCTGCAACATATCTACAAGAACAACATCTTCTGCACCAAAGCTACATGCAAAAGTGATATTTGGGAATGTTTCAATAGCATACCGAATAATATCCTCTGGACTGGCATGTTCCAGTTCCTCTGCCTTTGCCCGTGCCAATTCTTCTTTCTCCAACAAGTTCATCTGTGAATTTCCCCCATTCTGCATTTCAATACACTTAAAGCCGACTAATCTAATATGAATTATGTTTAGTATAAATCTTTCATTGGGGATGTCAATGCCTGCCATATGGTATAATAAATCAGTTTTTGACCATTTTTGATCGTTGCTCTCACACAATATTTTGGTTCAATTTATTCATTTCTCTGTTAACGAGATAAAAACAAAGCTGTTGGCTCAGATCATTAGGCAGGTATAAAAACATCTCATGGCCTGTGAAACCTTTGCTGCTGCTGGGTTTAGATAGTTCATGTCGCAAAGAGCAACATCAAAAATTCACTGGGCGATTGAAGATGAAGGACGAAAAGCAGAAGTTTTAAGGGGATCAGCTCTGTGACATTTAACGGTTGATATGTAAGGGACTTTTATCGTTTCCATAAGAAATACTGATAAGGTTGCAATAAAAATTTAAGCACAAAAAACAGTAAACCCAGTGCATTCAAGAAATCCGGCGTGAGCTCTAATTGATGATTTTATAAAGATCTGTTGTAGAATGTGTGGTGAGCGGTGGGTAAAAGCGTAAGAGCAAATCCAAGGATCTAAAACGATTAGAGAGGTTCAGTAAGCTGTAGATGTATTAACGTACATATTATAGGACTGTATTGAGGGACATTAAGAGAACATTGAAAAGGCAATGATGGAAAAATGCACAAGCATGGGGGAAGACATCAGAGGTATGAGAGCTATCGCACAAACTAATATACTATATGGCGGAATAGTCATGAATATATAAAAAAGCCTTTGACCGAGGCCAAAGGCTTTTAATATTAACGTTTGGAGAACTGAGGTGCGCGACGAGCCGCTTTAAGACCGTATTTTTTACGCTCTTTCATACGTGGGTCACGAGTCAGGAATCCTGCTTTTTTCAGGGAAGCACGGTATTCCGGATCTGCTTTGAGCAGAGCGCGGGAGATACCATGACGGATTGCGCCGGCTTGACCGGAGATTCCGCCACCATGAGCAATAACAAGAACGTCATAGTTGTTGAGTGTTTCTGTCAAGTTCAGTGGTTGTTTTACGATCAGTTTGAGTGTTTCCAAACCGAAGTATTCATTAATATCACGTTTATTGATGACAATGCGTCCTTCACCCGGTACAAGGCGAACACGTGCTACCGAATGTTTACGACGACCTGTCCCATAGTATTGTACTTGTGCCATGAAACTGTCCTCCTTTTAATTAACCGCGAAGTTCGTAAACTTCTGGTTTTTGTGCTGCATGTGGATGCTCAGTGCCTCTGTACGCTTTAAGTCTCAACTTCATTTTCTCGCCCATGCGAGTTTTAGGAAGCATACCGCGAACAGCCAGTTCCAACATACGCTCAGGTTTGTTTTTAACCATCTCTTCTGCTGTAGTTACTTTCAAACCACCTGGGTGCATTGAGTGACGGTAGTATTTTTTACCTTGCATTTTCTTACCAGTCAATACGATTTTCTCAGCATTGATGATAACAACGAAATCGCCAGTGTCCACATGTGGAGTGAATTGTGGCTTGTGTTTGCCGCGAATCAAAGCTGCTGCTTCGCTCGCCAAACGTCCGAGGGTTTTGCCTTCAGCATCAATGATGTGCCATTGGCGCTCAACTTCGTTAGGCTTCGCCATGTACGTAGTACGCATGAAAAGTTCCTCCTTAAAATGTTCAAAATCATCATTTTCATTTATCTTCGTTCGTTAAGTTATAACTTTAGGTGTTGATGGATTGTAAATTTGATGTGAACCTCTTAATTGGGGCTGTGGGAAAGCCATTAAGAAAACACAACTTTTATATTACATGATAGGCGATTAAATCGCAAGTGTTAATTAAGCTTTTCACTCACCAAATTTAATCTTTTTTGTATTCAAGATCCCAGAGCATTAAACCGCAGCTAACTGCAGTAGGTCCTGCAGCAGATCGATTACATGCAGCAATCATATTCGGTACATCAGAGGCTTTCCGTTTGCCCTCTCCGATCTCCAGCAGTGTCCCTACAATGATACGAACCATATGCTGCAAAAAGCCGTTACCACTCACATAAATGTGAATGACACCCTGATCGCGCGGATGGTCTCTGCACATTGTTCGGTCCACTTCAATCCATGCTTCGTATACCGAACGGACATGATTCTCTTTCTGAGACTTGCGTGAAGCAAAAGAGGTAAAATCATACGTCCCTATGAAATGTCGTAGGCCCTCCTGCATTGCCATAATATCAAGCTTCGCATGATGATGATACTGCAGTCTTCTGTTAAATACATCCGGAAATTGATTCGCATTGACTGTATAACGATACGTTTTCTTTTTCGCTGCATAGCGAGAATGAAAATCAGCCGAAACTTCAATCGCATCAATGACGACAATATCGGAGGGTAATCTGGAGTTGAGTGCAATACACCAGCGTTCAATCGGGATTTGGGACTCCGTAGGAAAATTAAAGATTTGTCTGCGGGCGTGAACACCTGCATCTGTTCGGCCTGAACCTGTAATTTTAACTTTCTCACCGGTTAAAGCACGAATCGCATCTTCAAGATGATCCTGAATGGTATTCCCACCCGGCTGTACTTGGAAGCCGTAATAGGCAGTGCCATCATAAGTTAACGTCATACATAAGTTCCGCATTATTACCACACCTTTGTTCCATACTATACATATCCCTATCCCGAACAGCAAAAGAAGCCCCTTACGGAGCTTCTATTACAGCACGAATTCCGAAATGAAGAGAAAAAAAGGGTTAATCCAGAATCGTTGATTCTGTCCCCTTTCCTCATCTCATCTGTTTTACGCGCGGTCTACCAGTTCCAAGTAAACCATTGGCGCTGCGTCACCACGACGAGGTCCCAGTTTCAAGATACGAGTGTATCCACCTGGACGCTCAGCGTAACGACCGGACAATTCGCTAAACAGTTTTTGGATTGCATCTTGCTCACCATCGATAGTTTCGCGGCGAACATAAGCTGCCACTTGGCGACGGGCATGAAGATCTCCCTTTTTCGCTTTAGTGATCAGTTTTTCAGCAATAGAGCGAACCTCTTTTGCTTTCGCTTCAGTTGTCTGAATGCGTTCGTATAAGAACAGGTCGGTTACCAGGTCACGGAACAAAGCTTTACGTGCGCTGGAATTACGGCCCAACTTTTGGTATGCCATTGTTTTCCCTCCTTCACTTCAAGCACTCGGCTGTCTATTCTTCTGTACGTAGTCCCAAACCAAGTTCCTCAAGCTTCTCTTGAACTTCTTCCAAAGACTTGCGTCCGAGGTTACGGACTTTCATCATGTCTTCTTCCGTTTTCGTAGTCAGCTCTTGCACGGTATTAATACCGGCACGTTTGAGGCAGTTGTAGGAACGAACAGAGAGATCCAGCTCTTCGATCGTCATTTCGAGTACTTTTTCTTTTTTGTCTTCTTCTTTTTCGACCATGATCTCTGCATCTTTCGCTTCGTCTGTAAGACCCACGAAGAGCATCAAATGCTCAGTCAAAATTTTAGCGCCGAGGCTTACAGCCTCTTCAGGACGAATACTTCCATCAGTCCAAACTTCCAACGTGAGCTTGTCATAGTTGGTCACTTGACCGACACGCGTATTTTCCACAGCGTAGTTAACGCGACTGATCGGGGTGAAGATGGAATCGACTGGGATGACGCCGATCGGCTGGTCATCGCGTTTATTCCGATCTGCCTGGACGTAGCCGCGACCGCGATTGGCAAAAATACGCATGTGAAGTCTCGAACCTGGTCCGAGCGTAGCAATGTGCAAATCCGGGTTAAGGATTTCCACATCGGAGTCAGCACGGATATCTCCAGCCGTAATTGCTCCTTCGCCTTCAGCATCAATCTCGAGCACTTTCTCCTCGTCCGAATGAATCTTAAGCGACAAAGCTTTCAGGTTAAGAATAACCTCCGTTACATCTTCCATTACGCCAGGAACTGTAGCAAATTCATGCAGAACGCCATCGATTTGAACCGAAGACACTGCCGCACCCGGCAGTGACGAGAGCAAGATTCGGCGAAGCGAGTTTCCAAGCGTCGTACCGTATCCGCGCTCAAGCGGTTCTACTACGAATTTCCCATAGGTGCCATCATCGTTGACGTCTACCGTCTCAATTTTCGGCTTTTCGATTTCAATCACTGCAATACCCCTCCTTCAAAACGTCGGTCCTCTATGAAACATTTACCTTCTCTTGCGAAAACATGTAGTAGTATGCCTAAACAACCATTATTAGCAGATTGTGCCGGAAATATACCACACGCAGGGGCAAATCTCATTAGACACGACGACGTTTTGGAGGACGGCATCCGTTATGCGGGACTGGAGTTACGTCTTTGATCAGGTTAACTTCAAGACCAGCAGCTTGCAAAGAGCGAATCGCTGCTTCACGGCCTGCGCCTGGTCCTTTAACCATAACCTCAACGGCTTTCATCCCATGTTCCATTGCAGCTTTGGCAGCAGTCTCAGCAGCCATTTGTGCAGCAAACGGAGTCGATTTACGGGAACCTCTGAATCCGAGGCCGCCGGAGCTTGCCCACGAAATTGCGTTTCCGTGAGGATCCGTAATAGTAACGATAGTGTTATTGAAAGTGGAACGGATATGCGCCACGCCAGATTCAATATTCTTACGGTCACGACGTTTGGTACGTACGACTTTTTTCGGTTTAGCCATTTTCTCTTATCCCCCCTTATTATTTCTTCTTGTTCGCTACTGTACGACGAGGACCTTTACGAGTACGAGCATTCGTTTTCGTACGTTGTCCACGAACAGGCAGACCACGACGATGACGAACTCCACGGTAACAACCGATCTCCGTCAAACGTTTAATATTCAAAGAGATTTCTCGACGCAGGTCACCTTCTACTTTGACCTCTTTATCGATACTTTCACGCAATTTGCTGACTTCATCTTCCGTCAAATCACGAACACGAGTGTCCGGATTGATGCCTGTTGTGCTCAGAATTTTCTGGGAAGTCGTTTTACCGATTCCGAAAATATAAGTCAAGGCGATCTCAACGCGCTTATCACGTGGCAAATCCACACCAGCTATACGTGCCATTTTACGCTACACCCCCTTCTTTAACCTTGTTTTTGTTTGTGTTTCGGATTTTCACAGATAACCATAACATTCCCTTTGCGGCGAATGACTTTGCATTTTTCGCAAATCGGCTTGACCGAAGGTCTTACCTTCATGTGAATTACCTCCTCAAAGTTTTGCTAAGCAAAACCCTCTTCGTAAGCATTGACCTTGTTCTACTATTGTAAAACCGGCTTCGAAGCTTTCGCAAGTTTTGCCGGGCAAAACCCGCTACATAAGCTTCACAGTTCATTGCAACTGTCTACTACTATTTACGGTAAGTTATGCGACCTTTTGTTAAATCATAAGGCGACAACTGAACAACTACTTTGTCTCCAGTCAGGATACGGATAAAGTGCATCCGCAGTTTTCCGGAAACGTGAGCGAGAATTTGATGACCGTTCTCAAGCTCAACCTTGAATGTTGCATTCGGTAGCGGTTCGAGAACCGTACCTTCCACTTCAATGACATCTTCCTTAGCCATTAGTCAGTCTCCTTTCTCTTCAGCTTGAATGTTGGTGGATTCCAGAAATGAATGAACCGCGTAACGGAGCTTTCCATTTGTCACCCGACCACTCTCGTTTAAACTGTTCACAACCTCGCTGCTAATCATGGGCTGGAGTTCAAGATGAAGAAGATTCTTCTTCTTTGGTTGATCAAACTTACGTTTGTCTCCATCCGCAATATATACGAACTTACCGTCCGCTATAGCAACAATTACTGCGGCTTGGTCCGCATTGCGGCCTTTACGGATCTTCACAAGTTGACCGAGCTGCGGATTAGACTGACTGTTCATGCCTCATCACCTACGCATTCAGTTTCGTGAAAATTTCCATACCATCTGGTGTAACTGCTACAGTGTGTTCAAAGTGGGCACATAACTTGCCATCAACCGTGACGACAGTCCAGTTATCTTCCAACGTTTTCACATACCGTCTACCTACGTTGACCATCGGCTCTATGGCCAGCACCATGCCCGCTTTAAGCCGTGGTCCCCGATCGGGAAGACCATAGTTCGGAATCTGTGGTTCTTCGTGCAGATCTGCGCCTATGCCGTGACCGACATATTCACGAACTACGGAGAACCCTTCATCTTCAATATATTTCTGAATTGCATGAGATATTGTAAACAAGCGAACGTCCGGTTTTACCAGCGCCAGACCTGCGTATAACGAAGCCTCGGTAACGTCCAGAAGACGACGGGCTTCTTCGGAAATACGGCCGACCGGATAAGTCCAGGCGGAATCTCCATGATACCCCTGGTACTGCGCGCCAATGTCAAACGTAACGATATCGCCCTCGTTCAACTTGCGTTTGCCGGGAAATCCATGTACCAACTCTTCATTTACTGAAGCGCACACACTGGCAGGGAAACCGTTATAACCTTTGAAAGACGGCACAGCTCCTTGACTGCGGATATATTGATCAGCCATATGGTCAAGTTCTCCAGTCGTAATACCGGGAGCGATATGCTCTGCCAAGAGACGATGCGTTTCCGCAACAATTCTCCCTGCTTCCCTCATCAAGCCCAGTTCCGTTTCGGACTTACCAATGATCATCAATTAACCTCTCAGTAAGGACACGATTTCTTGAGAAACTTGATCGATATCCTGTTCTCCGTTCATTTGACGAAGAAGACCTTTAGTCTCATAGAACGTGAGGAGTGGTGCTGTTTTGTTGATATACTCGTCCAGTCGTGTACCTACACTCTCTTCATTATCATCAGAGCGTTGATACAACTCACCAGCGCATTTATCACAAATACCTTCCTGCTTAGGCGGATTGAATACCACATGATAAGTGGAACCACAGTTTTTACAAATTCGACGACCCGTCAAACGAGCCAGCAATTTGTTGCGATCCACTTTCAGGTTGATTACATGATCGAGACCTGAGTTCAATCTATCCAGAATGCCATCGAGCGCTTCTGCTTGTGAAAGGGTTCTTGGAAATCCGTCCAAGAGGAAACCTTCTCTGCAGTCAGGCTGCTGCAAACGTTCTTCAACGATGCCAATGGTTACATCATCTGGTACAAGCAATCCTTGATCCATATATTCCTTGGCTTTCATGCCAATGGGAGTTCCCTGTTTGATCGCGAGACGAAATGCATCGCCTGTTGAAATATGGGGAATACCGAACTCTTTCACGATGACGTCTGCTTGCGTTCCTTTTCCTGCCCCCGGAGGGCCCATGAATAGGATGTTCACGTTATGTCACTCCCTCCAAGACTACCCTACATCAACAAACAGCACAATAGGTGCCGGCAAGTAAATCTTCACTCGACCGGTACCTATTGCCTATTTATTGATAAAACCTTTGTAGTGGCGTTTGATCAATTGGCTTTCGATTTGCTTCATCGTATCCAGCGCAACACCGATAACGATCAGGAGGGATGTTCCTCCAATTTGCGCAGATTGAGGCAAACCAGAAAGTGCCCCTAAGAATACAGGCAGAACGGAAATGACTGCCAAGAAGATGGCTCCGGCCATTGTCAAACGAGTCATGACACGGGTCAGATATTTCTCGGTTGCTTTACCCGGGCGAATGCCTGGGATGTAACCGCCGTTCTTTTTCATATTATCAGCCATCTGCTGTGGATTCATCTGTACGAAAGTATAGAAGAATGTGAAACCGAAGATCATCACGACATACAGCAACATACCCAGAGGTTTGTGTGTAGTCAGGTTCTGTCCGATCCACTGTGCCCAAAGGCGATCTGCCCAGAAGTTGGCAATGATCGTTGGGAACATCAACAGCGATGAAGCAAAGATGACAGGGATAACACCTGCTGCATTAATTTTCAGCGGGATATGTGTATTCTGTCCACCGTACATTTTGTTACCTACGACACGTTTAGCGTACTGTACCGGAATCTTCCGAATCGCCTGCTGAATATAAATGACCCCTATGATGATCAACACAATAACAATTGCGATGATAACACCTTTAAGAATATTCATAAACAGTTGGTCAGGTTGAATGAAGTCAGATTCGACCGTTTGTTTGATAATGTTAGGCACCGTAGATAGGATACCCGCAAAGATCAAGATCGAAATCCCGTTTCCTATGCCCTTCTCGGTGATCTGCTCACCAAGCCACATCAGGAATGAAGTACCGGCCGTAAGTACAATCGCGATCAAGATATAATCTGCAAATGTAGCGTTAGGCACCATCTCTGTATTGTACAAGCGGTTGAATCCGATCGACGTACCAAACGCTTGAATCAATGCCAGCCCGATGGTTAAATAACGGGTCAACTGTGCAGATTTCTTCTTACCTTGTTCACCTTGCTTTGCCCACTCCGCTAATTTAGGAATAACGTCCATGGAAAGCAACTGTACTATGATAGACGCAGTGATGTAAGGCACGATCCCGAGCGCAAATATCGAGAACTGGAAGAGCGCTCCACCCGAGAACGTATTGAGAAGTCCAAAAACTTCTTTACCCGCAGAATTTGTCGCTTCGAACACATCTTTGTTAACTCCCGGCACGGGGACAAAGGAGCCGATGCGGTAAATGATCAGTACAAAAAGGGTAAATAATACCCTTTTGCGCAGATCTTCAACCCGCCAGATATTCTTTAGGGTCTTGAACATTAAATCACCTCAGTTGTACCGCCAGCAGCTTCAATTTTCTCAATAGCAGATTGAGAAAACTTGTTAGCTTTAACAGTCAGCTTCACAGTGACATCACCGTTACCCAGGATTTTGATTCCGGATTTAGCGTTTTTAACTACGCCGTTCGTCATCAAGAATTCTGGAGTTACTTCAGTACCCGCAGCAAAACTGTTCAGGTCTTCAGTATTCACAACTGCATATTCTTTGCGAGTTGGGTTTACAAAACCACGTTTTGGCAAGCGACGATACAATGGATTTTGTCCACCTTCGAAGCCTGGACGAACTCCACCGCCAGAACGAGAATTTTGTCCTTTGTGACCGCGACCTGATGTTTTACCTGTACCACTACTTGGACCGCGACCAAGACGTTTACGTTCTTTGCGGGATCCAGGAGATGGTGAAAGCTCATGTAACTTCATCGTTCGTTGCACCTCCTTAAAGATTTGTGGGATTAACCCGTTATTAAGCTTCTACTTCTTTAACAGCAACCAAGTGGCTTACTTTGTTAATCATACCACGGATGGCAGGATTATCGTTTTGTACCACTTTGCTATTGATTTTGCGCAAACCCAATGTTTTCACAGTTGTTCTTTGCGTCTCCGGACGTCCGATCAAGCTGCGGACGAGGGTAATTTCTAATTTAGCCATGAGAATTCCCTCCTTAACCCAGAAGCTCTTCGACGGATTTTCCGCGCAGTTTAGCCACGTCTTCAGCACGCTTCAAACGGGACAAACCTTCCAAAGTCGCATTGACCATGTTCATGGAATTCGAAGAACCCAGAGATTTTGTCAAAATGTCACCTACACCAGCAAGTTCGAGAACCGCACGTACAGGACCACCAGCGATAACACCAGTACCTTCAGATGCTGGTTTCAACAGCACGCGTCCTGCGCCGAACTTACCTGTTACCAAGTGAGGAATCGATGTTCCTACGAGTGGAACGTGTACAAGGTTTTTCTTAGCGTCTTCAATACCTTTGCGAATTGCATCAGGTACTTCGCCCGCTTTACCGATACCAGCTCCAACCCAGCCGTTGCCGTCGCCGACTACAACCAGTGCGCTAAAGCTGAAACGGCGTCCGCCTTTTACTACTTTAGCTACGCGATTAATATTTACAACTCTTTCAGTCAGTTCCAAAGTATTCGGATCTACACGCAAGTCGTTAACCTCCTTTTGAAAAATATCTTAAAACTCAAGTCCTGCTTCACGAGCCGCTTCAGCCAATGCTGCGATACGACCATGGTACAGATATCCGCTACGGTCAAATACGATGTTGGAAACACCTTTGTCTTTAGCACGTTTAGCAACGAGTTCGCCAACTTTACGAGCTGATTCAACAGATGCACCATTTTTGATGTCAGTGCTCAATTCTTTGTCTACGGTAGACGCGGAAGCGATTGTTACACCAGCAACATCATCGATGATTTGAGCATACATATGTTTACCAGAACGGAATACGTTCAAACGAGGACGTGCTGCCGTTCCTTGGATTTTCTTACGAACACGAAGGTGTCTTTTCAGACGAGCCTTATTTTTATCTGGTTTCGTAATCATCTCAAAGATTCACTCCTTTCAGGTTACCTCGCTGGCTTCAAAGCAGAAGCCACGGGGTATATTAGAAACACACGAAGCAAGCAAGCCGAAAGCCGCGCAAAGGCGGTAAGAGAAATCTTATTTCTTCTTACCGGCTTTACCTTCCTTACGGATGATACGCTCGCCTTCATATTTAATACCTTTACCTTTGTATGGCTCAGGTTCACGTACGGAACGGATTTTAGCAGCGTAAGCACCTACACGCTCTTTGTCAATTCCGCGAACGATGATTTTTGTATTCGAAGGTACTTCGAATTCAATTCCCGCTTCCGGTGTAATTTCAACCGGGTGAGAGTAACCAACGTTCAGAACGATTTTATCTCCGGATTTGCTTGCACGATATCCGACCCCAACCAATTCCAGAGATTTCGCGAATCCTTCAGTAACGCCGCTCACCATATTGTTTACAACGCTACGCGTTGTGCCGTGCAAAGAACGGTGAGTTTTGTTATCGGAAGGACGCACAACTGTGATTTCGTTATTTTCAACCGTAACCTTCATGTCTTTATGAAGCTCACGAGTCAAAGTTCCTTTAGGTCCTTTTACCGTAATAACGGTGTTGTCCAGGGTGATGTCTACACCACTTGGTACTGTGATTGGTTTGCGACCAATACGAGACATATGTTGCACCTCCTATCTTGTGACGTTATATTACCAAACGTAGCAAACGACTTCTCCGCCGGATTTCGATTGACGAGCTTCTTTGTCCGTCATGATACCTTTAGATGTCGAGATGATCGCGATTCCCAGGCCACCAAGTACACGAGGTACTTCGTTGCTTTTCGTGTAAACACGAAGACCAGGTTTACTGATTCTTTTCAGACCAGTGATAACGCGCTCGTTATTTTGACCGTATTTCAGGAAAACACGGATAATCCCTTGTTTGTTATCATCGATAACTTCAGCGTCACGGATGAAACCTTCACGCTTCAGGATATCGGCGATTTGTTTTTTCATTGTCGAAGCAGGCATTTCTACCGTTTCGTGACGAACAGTGTTCGCGTTACGAATACGAGTAAGCATATCTGCAATTGGATCAGACATAGTCATTGTGAGTTAACCTCCTTCCCGTTCAGGACTTTTTACCAGCTTGCTTTTTTCACGCCAGGGATCTGGCCTTTATAAGCTAATTCACGGAAACAAATTCTGCAAATTTTGAACTTTTGCAGGACCGAATGTGGACGTCCGCAACGCTCACAGCGTGTATATGCACGTACTTTAAACTTAGGTGTACGTTGTTGTTTAACTTTCATCGAAGTTTTTGCCACTTAGCCTGACACCTCCTAAATAATTTCGGAGAAAAGGGAGTCTTTCCAGACACCCGGAAACGTTATGCCAACATTACTTAACGAAAGGCATTCCCATTTGCGTGAGCAATTCGCGGGACTCTTCGTCTGTTTTCGCCGTTGTTACGATGACAATATCCATACCGCGGACTTTATCAACTTTATCATACTCGATCTCTGGGAAGATCAGTTGCTCTTTCAGACCCAGTGTGTAGTTACCACGTCCATCGAAAGCTTTACTCGATACACCGCGGAAGTCGCGGACACGAGGAAGCGTTACGTTGAGCAATTTATCTAGGAAGAAGTACATACGCTCACCGCGTAATGTTACTTTCACACCGATAGGCATATTCTCACGCAGTTTGAATCCTGCGATAGATTTTTTAGCACGAGTGATTACAGGTTTTTGACCTGCGATCAGTTGCAAATCGCTTACTGCGGAATCCAACACTTTAGAGTTTTGGACAGCGTCGCCCACACCCATGTTGATAACGATTTTCTCGATTTTCGGCACTTGCATTACCGTTGTATAGTTAAACTTCTGCATCAAAGCAGGAGCGATTTCTTGCAGGTAACGTTCTTTCATTCTTGATGCCATGAATCATAGCCCTCCTTTCTCATTCGGTTCAATTAGTCGATAATTTCTCCGGAACGTTTAGCAACGCGCACTTTCTTACCGTTATCCAAAACTTTGTAACCTACACGGGTTACTTTTCCGCTCTTCGGATCGATGTGCATTACGTTGGAAACGTGAATCGGAGCTTCCTTCTCGATAATGCCGCCTTGCGGATTTTGCTGGTTAGGCTTCTGGTGTTTTTTCACCATGTTAACACCTTCCACAAGGACGCGGTTCTCACGAGGATAAGCAGCGATGACACGGCCTTTTTTACCTTTGTCTTTACCGCTGATCACCATAACCGTATCTTCCTTTTTAACGTGAAGTTTGTTGTTATGGGATTCCAGAACTTTTTTCACTCTTGGCATTTCGTACACCTCCTGTTTCTAACATCACGAGATTAAGCTTTAGATAACTTCTGGAGCCAAGGAAACGATTTTCATGAAGTCTTTATCGCGAAGTTCGCGAGCAACTGGTCCGAAAATACGTGTTCCACGTGGGCTTCTGTCGTCTTTTACAACAACCGCTGCATTTTCATCAAAACCGATGTAGGAACCGTCTTTACGACGTACAGAACGTTTCGTACGAACGACAACCGCTCTAACTACATCACCTTTTTTGACAACGCCGCCTGGTGTTGCTTGTTTAACAGAACAAACGATCAGATCACCGATTTGAGCTGTACGACGTCCCGTACCGCCGAGTACGCGGATACACATCAGTTCCTTCGCACCGGAGTTGTCAGCCACAGTCAAACGTGTAAATGGTTGAATCATTTAGTATTCCTCCTTTCAGCAGTGCTGCTGAGCATTAGATGATAACCGCTTTTTCTACGATTTCAGTAAGTCTCCAGCGTTTATCCTTCGAAAGCGGACGAGTCTCCATGATTTTCACCGTGTCACCGATTTTCGCAGTGTTTTCTTCGTCATGTGCTTTGAATTTTTTAGTAACCTTAATGCGTTTATGGTACAAGTTGTGTTTTTTGTAAGTTTCTACAGCAACAACAATTGTTTTGTCCATTTTATCGCTGACCACTTTACCAGTTTGCACTTTACGTGCGTTACGTTCTTCGCTCATTGTTGGCCTCCTTCCTGATTACGGACGGATTGTCCATCCTATCCCTAATTAACCGATTCCCAATTCTCTCTCACGGATAATGGTTTTAGCACGAGCTATTTCTTTCCGCACATCACGGATGCGAGTCGGGTTATCCAGCTGACCGGTAGCTAATTGAAAGCGGAGGTTAAAGAGTTCTTCTTTAAATCCGGCAATCTTTTGCTCGATTTCAGCAGAGGTTAGGTTGCGAAATTCACTAGCTTTCATTTGCTTCACCACCCAATTCTTCACGTTTCACGAACTTCGTTTTGATTGGCAGTTTGTGAGCGGCAAGACGCATTGCTTCGCGTGCAATTTCCTCCGGTACACCAGCAAGTTCAAACATGATCTTACCTGGTTTCACTACTGCAACCCATTTTTCTACGTTACCTTTACCGCTACCCATCCGAACCTCGAGAGGCTTTTGAGTGATTGGTTTGTCTGGGAAAATTTTGATCCAAACTTTACCACCACGTTTGATGTAACGAGTCATCGCAATACGAGCCGCTTCGATCTGACGGTTCGTAATCCAAGCCGGTTCCGTAGCTTGCAGACCGTATTCGCCAAAGTTCAGAGTCGTTCCGCCTTTAGCTTGGCCTTTCATATGTCCACGTTGTTGCTTACGGTGTTTTACACGTTTTGGTACCAACATGATTAGTTGCCTCCTTCCTTAGCAGCTTGTTTCTTAGCCGTAGGAAGAACCTCTCCACGATAGATCCATACTTTTACGCCGATACGTCCGTAAGTAGTATGAGCCTCTGCAGTACCATAGTCAATGTCAGCACGCAGTGTGTGCAGTGGAACAGTTCCTTCGCTGTAGCCTTCAGAACGTGCGATCTCAGCACCGCCAAGACGTCCGCCTACTTGAGTTTTGATACCTTTAGCACCAGAGCGCATAGTTCTTTGAATTGCTTGTTTCAGAGCACGACGGAAAGAAACACGACGTTCCAATTGTTGTGCAATGCTTTCAGCTACAAGAACAGCGTCCAAGTCTTGGTTCTTAATTTCAGAAATGTTGATGTGTACTTTTTTACCGCCAGCAATTTTCGTAATTTGGTTACGAAGATTTTCAACTTCCGAACCACCCTTACCAATAACCATACCTGGTTTAGCAGTGTGAATCGTTACGTTTACGCGGTTAGCCGCTCTCTCAATTTCTACACGAGATAAAGCGGAGTCTTTCAATTTATTTTTCAGGAATTCACGAATTCTCACGTCTTCCATCAAAAGATCACCGAAGTCTTTGCCTGCATACCACTTAGATTCCCAGTCACGGATAATTCCGACACGGAGTCCGACTGGATTTACCTTTTGGCCCACACATTTCCCCTCCTTCTACTTCTCAGATACCACCAAAGTAATGTGGCTAGTACGTTTGTTAATACGACTTGCACGTCCCATTGCACGAGGGCGGAAACGTTTCATTGTCGGTCCTTGGTTCACGTAAGCTTGCGAGATAACCAAGTTGTTAACATCCAAAGAATAGTTATGTTCCGCATTCGCAATAGCGGAGTTAAGCAACTTCTCAACGATTGGAGAAGCGGATTTCGGAGTGTGACGGAGAATGGCAACCGCCTCACCTACTTGCTTGCCGCGAATCAAGTCAACAACGAGTTGAACTTTACGAGGAGCAATCCGGATAAACTTAGCATGTGCTTTTGCTTCCATTGTGTAACCTCCTCTCAAACATTAAAGATGTTCATTTATCTTCTTGTTTTCTTATCATCATCAGTATGGCCTTTGTACGTACGGGTTGGAGCGAACTCACCCAGTTTGTGTCCGACCATGTCCTCAGTTACATACACTGGCACGTGTTTACGACCATCGTAAACGCCAAATGTGTGACCGATGAATTGTGGGAAAATTGTAGAACGACGGGACCAGGTTTTGATTACGTTCTTCTTACCTGAAGCTTCCATCTCTTCTACCTTTTTGAGCATGTAGCCATCAATGAATGGCCCTTTTTTCAAACTGCGACCCATGTGGAGATCCTCCCTTCAAACGTAGCTATTATGCATCCGCAGATGCCTCACGAAGTTATGCACAGTGTGTATTACTTCGTGCGGCGGCGAATGATGTATTTATCAGAAGCTTTATTTTTCTTACGCGTTTTGTAACCAAGAGTAGGTTTACCCCATGGTGACATTGGCGATTTACGTCCGATTGGAGCACGACCTTCACCACCACCGTGTGGGTGATCGTTAGGGTTCATTACTACACCACGAACCTCAGGACGTTTACCCAACCAACGGCTACGACCGGCTTTACCGATTTTGATGAGCTCGTGGTCTTGGTTACCAACAGATCCGATTGTCGCGCGGCAAACTTTCAAAATACGACGAACTTCTCCGGAAGAGAGACGAACGGAAACGTATTTTTCTTCTTTACCAAGCAATTGAGCTTCTGTACCAGCAGCACGAACCAATTGTCCGCCTTTACCTGGTTTCAACTCGATGTTGTGGATAACGGTACCTACTGGAATGTTTTCGAGTGGCAGTGCGTTACCGATTTTGATGTCTGATTCAGGTCCGGAGAATACTTGATCTCCAACTTTCAAACCTTTAGGAGCGATGATGTAACGTTTCTCACCATCAGCATAGTGAATCAAAGCGATGTTGGATGTACGGTTCGGGTCATACTCAATCGTAGCAACGCGGCCCGGTATTCCATCTTTAGTACGTTTGAAGTCAATGATACGGTATTTACGTTTGTGTCCACCACCATGGTGACGAACTGTAATTTTACCTTGGTTGTTGCGGCCTGCTTGTTTGCTCAACGGGGCCAACAACGATTTCTCCGGCTGATTTGTGGTGATTTCCTCAAATGTAGAAACGGACATGTTCCGTCTTGCCGGGGATGTTGGTTTATACTTTTTGATTGGCACTAGGTTTCCCTCCTTACTTCAAAAATTCAATTATACAGTTTCAAAGAACTCAAGCGTTTTGCTGTCTTTTGTCAGTGTTACAAACGCTTTTTTCCATTCGCTAGTATATCCGGAATAACGTCCGTACCGTTTCGGCTTAGCTGGAACACGAAGCGTGTTCACGTTTTTCACTTTTACATTGAAAATAGCTTCTACTGCCTTTTTGATCTCGGTTTTGTTTGCACGGATATCGACTTCAAATACATATTTCAAGTCGTTCATCATGTCAGCAGTACGTTCCGTAATAATCGGACGTTTTACAATATCACGAGGATCCTTCATTACGCGAGCACCTCCTCTACCTTCTGAACTGCTTCTTTCGTAATGATCAATTTGTCGTGCGAAAGCACGTCAAGAACATTAATGCCGTCAGCAGCTACGAATTTCACGCCTGGAATATTCCGTGCGGAAAGAGCTACATTATCATCATAGCTAGGAGCTACGATCAAAGCTTTACGTCCCACTTTGAGGTTACTCAAGATGGCTGCGAATTCTTTAGTTTTAGGCGTGCTCAACGTGAGAGCGTCCAAAACGATAATGTCATTGTCAAGCACTTTAGATGAAAGGGCTGATTTGATCGCCAAGCGGCGAACTTTCTTAGGCAGTTTATACGCATAGCTCCGTGGTGTTGGACCAAATACGATACCGCCGCCTTTCCATTGTGGTGAACGAATTGAACCTTGACGAGCGCGACCTGTACCTTTTTGTTTCCAAGGCTTACGTCCACCGCCACGTACTTCAGAACGTCCTTTTACTTTGTGGGTACCTTGACGAAGGGAAGCGCGTTGCATAAGAACTGCATCGTACAGAACGTGTTGATTCGGCTCAATTCCGAAAACCGCATCGTTCAATTCAACTTCACCTACTTGGCTACCATCTACATTGTAAACTGATACTTTTGGCATTTTGTGTTCCTCCTTTCTTCAGTGGTTATTTTTTCACCGTTTCTTTAACTCTGATGAGACTGTTTTTCGGTCCAGGAATGGAACCTTTCACGAGCAACACGTTACGTTCAGCGTCTACTTTAACTACTTCAAGACGTTGGATTGTAATAGTATCATGTCCCATGTGTCCTGGCAGGCGTTTGCCTTTAGGAACGCGGTTAGCTTGGATCGAACCCATTGAACCAGGGCCACGGTGGTAACGCGAACCGTGTGACATAGGTCCAGTGCTTTGTCCCCAACGTTTGATAACGCCGGCAAAACCTTTACCTTTAGAAATACCCGTTACGTCAACGAATTCGCCTTCAGCGAAAATGTCAGCTTTCAGTTCTTGGCCAACTTCATATTCTGCGATGTTGATACCGCGAACTTCACGAACGTAGCGCTTAGGGGCAGTGTTCGCTTTTTTAGCGTGACCTGCTTCTGGCTTGTTAGCATTTTTCTCTTTCTTATCGGAGTAACCGATTTGAATTGCTTCGTAGCCATCGTTCTCAATGTCTTTCTTTTGCAAAACAACACAAGGGCCTGCTTCGATAACCGTTACTGGAACGACGTTACCTTCAGGAGTAAATACTTGAGTCATTCCGAGTTTTTTTCCTAAGATTGCTTTCATGTTGACACCTCTTTTCCTTTATACATGGTCTTTGTTGTAGCTTATATTACAATTTAATTTCGATATCTACACCGGACGGCAGATCCAAGCGCATCAAGGCATCCACAGTTTGTGGAGTCGGGTTAACGATGTCGATCAAACGTTTATGTGTACGTTGTTCGAATTGTTCCCGAGAATCCTTGTACTTGTGCACCGCACGAAGAATAGTAATGATTTGTTTTTCAGTAGGAAGCGGAATCGGACCGGATACACCAGCACCCGAACGTTTTGCTGTTTCAACAATTTTCTCCGCGGATTGATCAAGAATTCTGTGGTCGTAAGCTTTCAAACGAATACGAATTTTTTGCTTTGCCATTTTAGTCCCTCCTTCTATCGCCCAATTTTTTATCGGACATACTCCGTGAAAATTTTCTAGCCACTCTCCCATGGCAAAGGGGCCGGGTGTGCCAGTAACCTCTCACATCATCGCAACGTCACAGAACAACATTCATTATTATATAGAAAAGATAGGCGTATTGCAAGCATATTTAAGAAAAACATTTAAACTTATCTTTTCTGATGAAATGACTTCGTTTATTGCAGTGTTAATCTTCAATATCCAGGCTGCCTTGCCAATCCTTCTAAACTCGTAAATGATGTTCATTTCGTATGACGCAGGTTCCGAACTTTAAACATAATAAAAGAGTTCTCTATCCGATGTCGGATAAAGAACTCTTCCGAAGCTTCGTTACAATACAATGTTACTCGTTCCAGTACACTGTTACATATGCTTTATTCAGCGTTAAGCCAAATTATTTTTGGATAGATGCTACGGAACCGGCACCTACTGTACGTCCGCCTTCACGAATGGAGAATTTAGTTCCTTCTTCAATCGCGATTGGGGAGATCAGGGAAACAGTAACAGTGATGTTATCACCAGGCATTACCATTTCAGTACCTTCAGGCAAGTTGATGATGCCTGTTACGTCAGTTGTACGGAAGTAGAACTGTGGACGGTAACCAGTGAAGAATGGTTTGTGACGTCCGCCCTCTTCTTTAGTCAGAACGTAGATTTGAGCTGTGAATTCTGTGTGTGGCTTAACAGAACCTGGTTTTGCAAGTACTTGACCACGCTCGATTTGAGTACGGTCAACACCACGCAACAATGCGCCGATGTTGTCTCCCGCTTGAGCGGAATCCAACAATTTACGGAACATCTCAACGCCTGTTACAACGGATTTTTTAGTTTCTTCAGTGATACCAACGATTTCGATCTCTTCGCCGACTTTAACAGTACCACGCTCTACACGGCCAGTAGCAACAGTACCACGACCAGTGATGGAGAATACGTCCTCGACAGGCATCAAGAAAGGCTTGTCAGTTTGACGCTCAGGCAGTGGGATGTAAGTGTCGATCTCTTTGAACATCTCAACGATTTTTTGAGCCCATTCGCCATCTGGGTTTGCCAGAGCTTCACGAGCGGATCCACGAGTGATTGGAGTATCGTCACCTGGGAACTCATATTCGTTAAGAAGGTCGCGAACTTCCATCTCAACCAATTCCAACAACTCTTCGTCTTCAACCATGTCACATTTGTTCAAGAATACAACAATGTAAGGTACGCCTACTTGACGGGAGAGCAAGATGTGCTCACGAGTTTGTGGCATTGGGCCGTCTGCTGCGGATACTACCAAGATAGCTCCATCCATTTGAGCCGCGCCAGTGATCATGTTTTTAACATAGTCGGCGTGACCTGGGCAGTCAACGTGAGCGTAGTGACGAGTGTCAGTTTCGTACTCAACGTGTGATGTGGAGATTGTGATACCGCGTTCGCGCTCTTCTGGAGCTTTGTCGATTTGGTCGAATGCAATTGCAGCACCACCGTAAGTTTTGGACAATACAGTTGTGATTGCAGCAGTCAGAGTTGTTTTACCGTGATCGACGTGACCAATAGTACCGATGTTAACGTGGGGTTTATTACGTTCGTATTTAGCCTTTGCCATTTGAACGTGGCCTCCTTAAAATTATAATTTTATGTTTTCACTGAATGAAGTGCTCCGAATTAAATTCTTATGCACTTGCATCCAGTGTGAGAAAACTACTCGGTGCCTTTTGTTTTGGCAACGATTTCTTCAGCGATGCTCTTAGGAACTTCTTCATAGTGAGAGAGTTCCATGGAGAATACGCCGCGTCCTTGAGTACCGGAACGAAGAGTTGTAGAGTAACCAAACATTTCAGACAGAGGCACCTTAGCACGAATGATTTGAGCTCCGCTACGGGAATCCATACCTTCAATGCGGCCACGACGGGAGTTCAACATACCCATTACGTCACCCATGTACTCTTCTGGAACAGTTACTTCTACTTTCATGATAGGCTCAAGCAGAACTGGTTTACACTTGTCTTTAGCCGCTTTAAGCGCCATAGATCCGGCAATTTTAAATGCCATCTCATTGGAATCGACATCATGGTAAGATCCGTCTACGATTGTAGCCTTAACGTCAACAAGCGGGAAGCCTGCAATAACGCCGTTTTTCATTTGCTCTTCAATCCCTGACAGTGCAGGTTGAATGTATTCTCTTGGCACGGAACCACCGACAACCTTACTTTCGAACTGGCTGCCTGTACCCGGCTCGAGAGGTTCGAATTCAACCCATACGTGACCGTATTGACCACGACCACCGGATTGACGTACGAATTTACCTTCAACGCGCGCTGGAGCACGGAATGTTTCACGGTAAGCTACTTGTGGTTTACCCACAGTAGTTTCAACCTTGAACTCACGACGCATACGGTCGATGATGATATCAAGGTGAAGCTCACCCATACCTGCCAAGATTGTTTGGCCTGTTTCTTCGTCAGTATGAGCACGAAGAGTTGGATCCTCTTCAGTCAACTTACCGAGAGCAACACCCATTTTATCTTGGTCAGCTTTGGTTTTAGGTTCAACGGCGATTTCGATAACCGGATCAGGGAAGTTCATTGACTCCAGGATAACCGGATTTTTCTCATCACATAGTGTATCACCTGTACCCGTATCTTTCAAACCTACGGCAGCTGCAATATCACCGGAGTAAACTACAGTGATTTCTTGACGGCTGTTCGCATGCATTTGAAGGATACGACCGATACGCTCACGTTTGTTTTTAGTGGCATTCAATACATATGATCCGGATTGAAGAACACCAGAGTATACGCGGAAGAATGTCAATTTACCAACGTAAGGGTCCGTCATGATTTTGAATGCCAATGCGGAGAAAGGCTCTTCATCGGATGACTGACGGACTGCTTCAGTTCCATCTTCAAGATGTCCAGTGATCGATGGAACATCTGTTGGAGCTGGCAAGTAATCGATAACAGCATCCAACATCAGTTGAACACCTTTGTTACGATACGAGGATCCACAGATAACCGGGAAGATCTTAACATCTACAACACCTTTACGGAGTACGGCTTTGATCTCATCAATTGTGATCTCTTCGCCTTCCAGGTATTTCATTGTCAAATCTTCATCCAGTTCAGCAACGCGCTCAATCAACTCGTTGCGAAGTTCTTCAACTTGATCTGCAAATTCTGCAGGAATGTCGGTTTCTTCGATATCTTGACCAAGATCATCTTTGTACATATGAGCTCTTTGTGCAACGATATCGATGATACCAGTGAAATCATTTTCAGCGCCGATTGGAAGTTGAATCGCAACAGCGTTCGCTTGAAGGCGATCACGCATGTCAGATACAACGTTCAGGAAGTCAGCACCGATGATATCCATTTTATTTACATATGCGATACGAGGTACGCCGTACTTGTCAGCCTGTCTCCATACGGTTTCCGACTGAGGCTCAACGCCTTCTTTCGCACTGAATACACCAACTGCTCCGTCCAATACACGAAGGGAACGTTCAACTTCAACAGTGAAGTCAACGTGTCCCGGGGTATCAATAATATTAACGCGGTGGCCTTTCCAAGCAGCGGTAGTTGCAGCGGAAGTAATCGTAATTCCGCGCTCCTGTTCCTGTTCCATCCAGTCCATTGTCGCAGCGCCTTCGTGTACTTCACCGATTTTGTGCGTACGTCCTGTGTAAAACAGGATCCGCTCAGTTGTCGTGGTTTTACCCGCATCAATATGAGCCATGATCCCGATATTACGTGTATTTTTTAAGGAGAACTCTCTAGCCATGAAATGGGTCTCCCTTCAAAATTGAAGTTTTTTTATTGTGAACTGAATCCTACCAACGGTAGTGAGCAAACGCTTTGTTCGCTTCAGCCATTTTGTGCGTATCTTCACGTTTTTTAACGGAAGCGCCTGTGTTGTTGGAAGCGTCGATGATCTCAGCCGCCAAACGCTCTTCCATTGTTTTCTCACCGCGGTTGCGGGAGTAGTTCACGAGCCAACGTAATCCCAGAGCAGTACGTCTCTCTGGTTTCACCTCGATTGGTACTTGGTAGTTGGCACCGCCGACACGGCGAGCTTTAACTTCCAGGACTGGCATGATGTTCTTGATTGCTGCTTCAAATACTTCCATAGGGTCATTACCCGTACGTTCTTGAATCAACTTGAACGCATTATACAGAATGCTTTGAGCAACACCGCGTTTTCCGCCGATCATGATGCGGTTGATTAAACGAGTAACCAACTTGCTGTTGTATAACGGATCAGGCAACACGTCTCTTTTCGTAACTGGACCTTTGCGTGGCATGGATATCCCCCTTTCTTTCTTGTTCAGCAGACCCTGTACCTTCCAGACCTAAGCCAGAAGGCTTTCAGGTTTTCTGCTTATAATGGTTTAGGCTTTTTTAGCTTTTGGACGTTTTGCACCGTATTTCGAACGAGCTTGCATACGGTTGTTTACGCCTGCAGTATCGAGAGCTCCACGAACGATGTGATAACGAACTCCCGCAAGGTCTTTAACTTTACCTCCGCGGATCAATACCACACTGTGCTCTTGAAGGTTATGTCCGATTCCCGGGATATAAGCAGTAACCTCGAGACGGTTCGTCAAACGAACACGGGCATACTTACGAAGTGCAGAGTTTGGTTTACGTGGAGTCATTGTACCTACACGAGTGCAGACACCACGTTTCTGTGGGGCACTGATGTTAGTAGATTCACGTTTCAAAGCGTTGAATCCTTTTTGCAAAGCTGGAGATTTTGACTTCTCAACTTTTGCTTGACGTCCTTTACGAACCAGTTGATTAATAGTTGGCATGTGATTGCCACCCCCTTCCTCAAATATTCATGTTTCTTTATAAACCTCTTTTCGCTAAGTCCACAGACCCAGGCGGTTCATAAAAAGACAAATGAAAAGTTTTTGCCTTAGAGAATCCCTAAAAGTTCTCGGACAAAAACGTTCCTTACACTATCATTTTACGACAGCAGCCATAGCTGCTCCCACTCCAATCCCGCAAGCTTTGCCGAGATTTTTCATTGTATCCACTTTCGTGTACTTCACATCGTGTTGTTCACACAAAGCAATGATTTTGGAAGTGAGCTGCGGATCACTATCTTCTGCGACATAGACTTCAGAAGCCATACCTGTCTGCACCATCCGCATGGTCTGTTTGGTACCTATTTTGACATGAGCATCTTGCAAGGCTTTTTCATTAGACATTGTGTATTCCTCCGAATAGAACCATGTACAATCAGCTGCCCACGCACCTTTGATATATTAGCATCTAGCGCAAGCATTGTCAATGCTAATCCTAAAACATTTTTTTAAAAGTTTACGTACATCAGGATTCGTCCGCCTGCATTATACAAGCGTCCGCCTCCTGACGCACAAAACTTTCATTCCCCTCTAAATGAGGAGGAATCTATTTAATCAACCGAAACTGGCTCAAGTTCTTCTACTGAAGATTGGCCATCTTCTGGCTCAGCAAATTTGATGCTGCGGTAACGGTGCATACCTGTACCAGCAGGGATCAATTTACCGATAATTACATTTTCCTTCAGACCGAGCAACTGATCGACTTTACCTTTGATCGCTGCATCTGTCAGTACACGTGTAGTTTCTTGGAACGAAGCCGCCGAGAGGAAGGAGTCTGTTTCCAGGGATGCTTTCGTAATACCGAGCAGGATTGGTTTAGCAACCGCTGGCTCTTTATCACTAAGAATCGCAATTTTGTTAGCTCTTTCGTACTCATGCATATCCACGAACGATCCCGGCAACAACGTAGTATCTCCTGCATCTACGATGCGGATTTTACGCAGCATTTGACGGATCATGACTTCAACGTGCTTATCGTTAATTTCTACGCCTTGGTTACGATATACGCGCTGTACTTCCTGCAGAATGTAGTTTTGTACACCACGTATGCCTTTAATCCGTAACATCTCTTTTGGATCAATGGAACCGTCTGTCAACTCGTCACCTGCTTCAACTTCCGCGCCTTCGCTTACGCGCACACGGGAACCGTAGGTAACGGAGTAAACTTTGGATTCCGCCTCACCTTGAATTTCGATTTCACGACGATCTTTCGCTTCGCGAATCTCTTTAACTACACCATCAATCTCACTGATCGTTGCTTGACCCTTAGGATTACGAGCTTCAAACAACTCCTGGATACGCGGCAAACCTTGCGTAATATCGTCTCCGGCTACACCACCGGTGTGGAATGTACGCATTGTAAGCTGTGTTCCCGGCTCACCAATGGACTGTGCTGCAATAATACCAACTGCTTCACCAATCTCCACGTGTTTACCAGTCGCGAGGTTGCGACCATAACACTTCTTGCAGACACCATGACTTGCACGGCAGCTGAGGACGGAGCGGATTTGCAATTTAGTAATACCTGCCTTGATGATCGCTTCTGCTTTATCGGAGTCAATCAATTCATTGCGACCTACAATGATTTCTTTCGTTTCCGGATGACGAACTGTCTCGAAGCAGTATCTGCCTTCAATACGGTCATAGAGATCTTCGATAACCTCTTTACCATCCTGGATACGACTTACCGTAAAGCCTTTATCTGTACCACAATCATCATCACGCACGATTACATCTTGGGCTACGTCTACGAGACGACGAGTCAGGTAACCTGAATCGGCTGTACGCAGGGCTGTATCCGCCAAACCTTTACGCGCTCCGTGAGTGGAGATAAAGTACTCGAGTACCGTCAAACCTTCACGGAAGTTCGATTTGATTGGGAGTTCGATAATTCGACCGGATGGGTTGGCCATCAGACCACGCATACCGCCCAATTGGGTGATTTGCGATTTGTTACCCCGTGCTTTGGAGTCAACCATCATCATGATCGAGTTGTAACGATCCATGGACTTCATCAGAATCTCAGTGATGTCATCTTTGGATTTTGACCAGATATCAATGATACGGTCATAGCGCTCTTCATTCGTAATCAGACCACGACGGTACTGATTCGTAACGATTTGTGCTTTTTCCTCAGATTGTCTAAGAATTTCAAACTTCTCAGGCGGAACGATAACATCAGATACCGCAACCGTAATACCGGCACGTGTAGAGTATGTGAATCCAAGTTGTTTGATTTTATCCAAAATAACGGCTGTTTCCGTTGTGTGATAAATTTCAAAACAACGTGCAATGATGGAGCCGAGGTATTCTTTACCGACACCGCCAGCCAGAGGAGCATTCATAATAGCTTCTCTGAGATCAGCACCTTTTTCATATACAAATGAGTGATCTGCAGTACCTTGGTACAGGTTAGCACGAGTCGCATCATTGATATACGGGAAGCTTGCCGGGAAAATTTCATTGAAGATAATTTTACCGATAGTTGTCAGCAACATTCCTTCTTGCTGTTCTTCCGTGAAGCTTGTTTTACCAAGCGCCTTAACCGGAATAGCTACACGTGCATGCAGACCAGCAGTACCACGTTGGTATGCCGATACAGCTTCGTTAACTGTACGCAAGATCATACCTGTGCCCTTTTCTTCCTTGTTGTCCATAGTGAGGTAGTAAGAACCAAGCACCATATCCTGGGAAGGAGTAACAACCGGTTTACCGTCTTTCGGGTTCAAAATGTTACCAGATGCAAGCATCAGGATACGTGCTTCCGCTTGAGCTTCAGCGGACAACGGAACGTGCACGGCCATTTGGTCACCGTCAAAGTCGGCATTGTATGCCGTACATACGAGCGGGTGAAGACGAATTGCTTTACCTTCAACGAGAATCGGTTCAAACGCTTGAATACCGAGTCTGTGAAGCGTAGGGGCACGGTTCAACAGAACCGGATGCTCCTTGATTACTTCTTCAAGAACATCCCATACCTCAGGACTTACACGCTCAACTTTACGTTTTGCGCTCTTGATATTGTGGGCAAGCCCCTTATTTACAAGCTCTTTCATAACGAAAGGCTTGAACAATTCAAGTGCCATATCTTTTGGCAGACCACACTGATACATTTTCAGGTAAGGTCCGACAACGATAACGGAACGACCAGAATAGTCAACCCGTTTACCGAGCAAGTTCTGACGGAAACGTCCTTGTTTACCTTTCAGCATGTGGCTGAGAGATTTCAATGGACGGTTACCAGGACCCGTTACAGGGCGTCCGCGACGACCATTATCGATCAATGCGTCAACAGCTTCCTGCAACATCCGTTTTTCATTTTGCACGATAATATCTGGCGCGCCCAGATCAAGCAGACGTTTCAGACGGTTGTTCCGGTTGATTACACGGCGATACAAGTCATTCAGGTCAGACGTTGCAAAACGTCCACCATCCAACTGTACCATTGGACGAAGTTCCGGCGGGATAACAGGAAGTACATCCATGATCATCCACTCTGGCTTGTTGCCGGAGTTGCGGAATGCTTCGATAACTTCCAGACGTTTGATTGCACGATTACGACGTTGTCCTTGCGCAGTCCGGAGCTCTTCTTTCAGGAACTCGAGCTCTTTGTCTATGTCAAGGTCTTGAAGCAATTTTTTAACCGCTTCTGCGCCCATGCCAGCCTGGAAACCATAGCCGTATTTTTCACGGTAGCTGCGGTATTCTTTCTCGGACAACAGCTGTTTTTTCTCCAGTGGAGTTTCTCCTGGATCAGTTACAACATATGATGCAAAATAAATAATCTCTTCAAGAGATCTTGGAGACATATCCAGGGCAAGACCCATACGGCTCGGAATACCTTTGAAGTACCAGATATGCGATACCGGAGCAGCGAGCTCAATATGGCCCATCCGTTCGCGGCGTACTTTCGCACGTGTTACTTCAACGCCACAACGATCACAGACAACGCCTTTATAACGGACGCGTTTGTATTTACCGCAATGACATTCCCAGTCTTTTGTAGGGCCAAAAATCTTTTCGCAGAATAGCCCTTCTTTTTCCGGTTTCAACGTACGATAGTTGATCGTTTCCGGTTTTTTCACTTCTCCGCGGGACCAAGAACGAATTTTCTCTGGGGAAGCAAGCCCGATCTTCATGTATTCGAAATTGTTGACGTCCAACAAGGAGCAACCCTCCTTAACCAATTCCTGTATTCTAGGTTACGCCCACTCCGGCCGAAGCCGGAGAAAGACGCGAGCCTGATGAAAAACGCCGGTCATCATGCGCTCGAAGCGGTTTATTCCGCTCCGACCTCTGTACCCTCAAGGTTGAGGCTGAGCTTATCGCTCGCAGCGTCATCTTCATCGTCCATTTCTCTCATTTCAATCTCTTGCTCATCTTCGCTCAAAATCTTAACGTCCATACCCAAGCTTTGCAGCTCTTTAATCAATACTTTGAATGATTCAGGAACGCCTGGTTCCGGAACATTTTCACCTTTGACAATGGATTCATACGTTTTAACCCGACCAACAACGTCATCGGATTTAACAGTCAAGATTTCTTGCAGTGTATAAGCTGCACCGTATGCCTCAAGCGCCCATACTTCCATCTCCCCGAAACGCTGTCCACCAAATTGGGCTTTACCACCCAATGGCTGTTGCGTAACAAGTGAGTAAGGACCTGTGGAACGGGCATGGATTTTATCATCAACCATGTGTGCCAATTTGATCATGTGCATGACACCTACGGTAACTTCACGTTCAAATTCTTCTCCTGTACGACCATCATACAGGACAGTTTTACCATTACGTTGCATACCTGCTTCTTCCATCGTATCGAAGACGTCATACTCCTTCGCTCCGTCGAATACAGGAGTTGCTACGTGAATACCCAGTTGCATCGCGGCCATACCCAAGTGAACTTCGAGTACTTGACCGATATTCATCCGGGAAGGTACGCCCAGTGGGTTAAGAACGATCTGAACCGGTGTACCGTCTGGCAGGAAAGGCATATCTTCTTCCGGCAAGATGCGGGCCACGACCCCTTTGTTACCGTGACGTCCGGCCATTTTATCACCCTCGGAAATTTTCCGTTTTTGAGCGATATATACACGAACGAGTTGGTTAACACCTGGAGGCAGCTCATCACCGTTTTCACGGGTAAATACTTTCACGTCTACTACGATACCGTCAGTACCATGTGGTACACGCAAGGAAGTATCACGTACTTCACGTGCTTTCTCACCAAAGATCGCATGCAAGAGACGTTCTTCTGCTGTCAGCTCTGTTACACCCTTAGGTGTTACTTTACCAACCAGAATGTCGCCAGCACTGATCTCAGCACCGATGCGGATAATACCGCGCTCATCCAAGTTACGCAACGCTTCTTCCCCAACGTTAGGGATGTCACGTGTGATCTCTTCAGGTCCGAGCTTGGTATCACGTGCTTCTGACTCATACTCCTCGATATGGATGGATGTGTATACATCTTCCTTAACGAGTTTTTCACTGAGCAAGATCGCATCCTCGTAGTTGTAACCTTCCCAAGTCATGAAGGCAACAACAACGTTACGCCCCAGAGCCAATTCACCCATTTCCGTTGAAGGACCATCAGCGAGGATATCGCCAGCTTTGACAGCAGCACCTCTTTTGACAATCGGACGCTGGTTAATGCATGTTCCTTGGTTCGAACGCATAAATTTGTGTAATTTATATTTAACGATATCGCCTTTAACTTCCTGACCGTCCACTTCTTCAACACGACGGACCCAAATCTCGTTCGCAGAAGAACGTTCAATAATTCCGTCATAATCGGAGACAATACATACACCAGAA
This sequence comes from Paenibacillus sp. FSL R5-0701, assembly GCF_037973995.1. Taxonomy (NCBI): domain Bacteria; kingdom Bacillati; phylum Bacillota; class Bacilli; order Caryophanales; family Paenibacillaceae; genus Paenibacillus; species Paenibacillus sp. FSL R5-0701. Next base: position 6,238,719 of record NZ_CP150230.1, read on the forward strand.
TCTTTTGCAGCTTTGTGCTCCATGCCTGTTCCTACAAGTGGTGCTTTAGGAATCAAGAGTGGAACCGCCTGCCGCTGCATGTTAGATCCCATGAGTGCACGGTTGGAGTCATCGTTCTCAAGGAACGGGATCAGCGCTGTAGCGACGGATACAACCTGTTTAGGCGATACGTCCATGTAGTCAACTCGCTCACTCGGCATCGTAAGGATGTTATCCGACTGTTTGTTGTAACGTACAATGATCGCTTCTTCTTCAAATGTACCGTCTTCGTTCAACTTCGCATTCGCTTGCGCGATAACATAGTTGTCCTCTTCATCCGCTGTCAGGTAATCAATTTGCTCGGTTACAATACCTGTCTTCGGATCAACCCAACGATATGGAGCTTCAATGAAGCCATATTCATTCACACGAGCGAACGTAGACAAGGAGTTGATCAAACCGATGTTTGGTCCCTCTGGCGTCTCGATTGGACACATACGGCCATAGTGGGATGGATGGACGTCACGCACTTCCATACCTGCGCGCTCACGCGTCAAACCACCGGGTCCGAGTGCGGACAAACGACGTTTATGTGTCAACTCACCCAGCGGGTTCGTTTGATCCATAAACTGTGACAACTGAGAGCTACCAAAGAACTCTTTAATGGATGCAATAACAGGACGTATGTTAATCAAAGCCTGTGGTGTAATTACGTTAGCATCCTGAATGGACATTCTCTCACGAACCACACGCTCCATACGGGACAAACCGATACGGAACTGGTTCTGCAGGAGTTCACCCACCGAACGCAAACGACGGTTACCCAGATGATCGATATCATCCGTGCTACCAATTCCCTGTAGAAGGTTAAGGAAATAACTGATGGACGAAATAATATCCGCCGGTGTCACGTTTTTAACGGACTTGTCAATGTTTGCATTGGCAATCAGTTTGACCACTTTACCATCTTCAGTTGGTGAGAACACATCAATCGTTTGCATAGGGATATCATTGGCATCCAAAACGCCGTTACCCACGTGATACGTGCGGAATCCAACGCTCTTCTCAAGATACGGCATGATTTCATCCAACAAGCGACGATCCACCATTTGACCTGCTTCAGCAATAATCTCGCCTGTTTCAGCGTCAACAAGTGATTCAGCCAAACGCTGGTTAAACAAACGGTTTTTGATGTGCAGCTTTTTATTCATTTTGTAACGACCTACATTAGCCAGGTCATAACGTTTTGGATCAAAGAAACGTGCTACGAGCAAGCTTTTCGCATTATCCAGCGTTGGCGGCTCGCCCGGACGAAGACGCTCATAGATCTCAATGAGTGCTTTCTCCGTGGAATCCGTGTTGTCTTTGTCCAGTGTGTTGCGGATATATTCGTCATTACCGAGCAGATCCAGAATCTCAGCATCTGTGCCAAAACCAAGTGAACGCAGGAGAACCGTAACCGGTATTTTACGTGTACGGTCGATCCGGACGTAAACAACATCCTTCGCGTCCATCTCCAGTTCCAACCAAGCGCCGCGGTTAGGAATAACTGTAGCGGTATACGTTTTTTTGGCGTTTTTATCTACTTTGGTACTGAAGTAAACGCTAGGAGAGCGAACCAACTGGCTGACAATAACCCGTTCCGCACCATTAATAATAAATGTGCCCGTGTTGGTCATCAGCGGGAAATCTCCCATGAATACTTCCTGCTCTTTGACTTCGCCGGTTTCCTTATTAATGAGCCGGACTTTGACCCGAAGCGGTGCTGCATACGTAACGTCACGCTCTTTCGCGTCGTCTACTGTATACTTCGGTTCACCGAGACTGTAATCGATAAATTCCAAAATCAAGTTACCTGTAAAATCCTGGATCGGCGAGATATCCTGGAACATTTCGCGCAACCCTTCCTCCAAAAACCAATCATAGGATTTTTGTTGGATTTCAATCAGGTTCGGAACTTCGAGTATCTCGTTAATTCGTGCATAACTGCGCCGAGTGCGTCGACCATATTGAACAAGATGTCCTGCCAACTTAAACTCACCCCTCAATGTCTACTCACTTTAAAAATTTCGTTGCGAACCTCTGTTTGTAACCTTATAATGGTACACATACAGAGCAAAGCAATGCATCCACAAATAAAGAAAAGCCCTTACTCGAAATGTCGTTCGAAAAAAGAGCAACTTTGATCGGCGGATGTCTTTCCAAATCATTCTTATCCCCAGTTTGCCCAAAATGTACATATTATACGCCAAACGTAGGCATAATAAGCCCGTTCGGCGTAAAAAAAGGTTGACATTTTTAGTTAGCTAAAGCCAAGTAGGGCATCTTAATACTGACATTTTACAACTATACCACGACCTGAATTTCAAGTCAATAGTCCTATTGCAAAAAAAATGATCCCCTGCTTACTTTACAAACTCAGATTCAGCTTTTGGTAGATACCTATTCCGATTTCACCGCTTTGAAAATCCGATAGCCTTTATCCTTCGTCACTTCTTCCACTCTTCCAAACAAAGATTCCAATTTCGCTTTCGCTGACGGGGCTCCTTGTTTCTTCTGAATGACAATCCACAACGAACCGCCTACCTTCAGATGGCGATGTGCCTGGTCGAAAATAGTATGAACCGTATCTTTCCCAGCCCGTATAGGCGGATTGGTTAGGATAACGTCAAAATCTTGCTTTTTCACTTCAGCCAGTAGATTACTTTGCAATACCGTAACATTGTTAATTCCGTTCGCTTTTGCATTTTCCCTGGAAAGTTCAACGGCTCTCTCGTTGATATCGATCATGGTGACATGCCCATCCGGTACAAGTTTGGCTGCTGTAAGACCCATTGGCCCGTATCCACAGCCCACATCGAGAACATGAGCCCCTGATGGCAACTCTATCGCATCAATCAATACTCTGCTGCCATAATCGATTCCGTTTTTGGAAAATACACCGGCATCCGTCACGAATCGCAGACTGAACCCGCGAAGAACCGCTTCAGTTGCTCTGCGATCATGCGCCACTTGCGGTTTGTCCGAATAATAATGATTGGACATGCCCTCACTCACTTTCCATTTACAATTACAGCAACAAACCCCTTGATATAAGTCAAGGGGTTTGTTGTTTTGTTCATTTAGCTTGTAATAGCTAAATTATTTAACTTCAACTGAAGCGCCTGCTTCTTCAAGCTTAGCTTTAACCGCTTCTGCTTCTTCTTTAGCAACTTTTTCTTTCAATGCTTTTGGAGCGTTGTCAACCAATTCTTTTGCTTCTTTCAGGCCAAGACCTGTGATTTCGCGAACTGCTTTGATAACGTTGATTTTGGAAGCACCAGCGCTAGTCAAGATTACGTCGAACTCGGATTGCTCAGCTTCAGCAGAAGCTACCGCACCTGCAGCAGCTACTGGAGCTGCAGCAGTTACGCCGAATTCTTCTTCGATTGCTTTAACAAGATCGTTCAATTCCAGTACAGTCATGCCTTTGATTGCTTCCAAGATTTGCTCTTTACTCATGAGTGAACCTCCATATATAATATTATTTTTTTTAATTCATTTGCCGCCTAAGCAGCATTCAGATCAAGTTGCTTACGCGCCTTGTTCTTCTTTTTCTGCAACTGCTTTAACCGCAAGCGCGAAGTTGCGCACTGGCGCTTGAAGCACGCTGAGGAGCATGGAGAGGAGTCCATCGCGGGATGGCAGTTCTGCCAATGCCTTAACTTCTTCTACTCCGATTACGCGACCTTCTACGACTGCACCTTTCAATTCCAATGCATCGTTCTTTTTCGCGAAGTCGTTCAGAATTTTAGCTGGAGCCACAACGTCATCTACGCTGAATGCAATTGCAGTAGGACCTGTAAGAACACTATCGAGTTCTGTCAGTTCTGCTGCTGCAGCTGCACGGCGAAGCAACGAGTTTTTCAGCACTTGGAATTCGATCCCTGCTTCACGAAGTTGCTTACGCAACTCAGTTACTTGGGCAACGTTCAATCCGCGATAGTCAACAACAACAGTTGTAACGCTCTCGCGCAATTTTGCTGTTACTGCATCAACGGATTCTTGTTTTGCTTGAATCACTTTTGCGTTTGCCAATCTGTACACCTCCTGATCAAATTTATCCCATTAAGAAAAGCCTCCGTAGAATCACGAAGGCTTGATATATACTCATCATCGATTTGCATCGTTCTAAGTTCTATAATCACACCTCGGCAGGAAATTAAGCCAAATGGCACCTACTGTCTACGGCAAGCATATTCAAATGTCAACGGTCAGTCACTCGGACTCACAACTTTTATATCTTATCAAAAACAGGGCAAGCCTGTCAAGAGATATTATCTAAAAGCTGCTGCGTTCACGCGTGCGCCAGGGCCCATCGTGGAAGAAAGACTAACATTCTTCAGATAAACACCTTTTGCTGCCGCTGGTTTAGCACGATTCAGAGCTTCCATGAGAGCTTTGAAGTTCTCATTAAGTTGCTCAGAAGAGAAAGAAGCTTTACCAATCGGTGCATGAATTTGACCTGCACGATCCAGACGATATTCGATTTTACCGGCTTTAATTTCTTGAACAGCCTTAGTTACATCGAAAGTTACCGTTCCGGCTTTAGGGTTAGGCATCAGACCTTTACCGCCGAGCAGTCGGCCCAATTTACCTACTTCACTCATCATATCTGGTGTCGCTACGCAGACGTCGAATTCGAACCAGCCTTGTTGGATTTTGTTGATCATGTCTGCATCACCAACATAGTCCGCGCCAGCCGCTTCCGCTTCTTTCGCTTTGTCACCTTTTGCAAATACCAATACGCGTTGTGTTTTACCTGTGCCGTGTGGCAAGACAACAACACCACGTACAGCCTGGTCTTGCTTACGAGGGTCTACACCCAAACGAACTGCTGCTTCGATTGTTTCATCGAATTTTGCAGTAGCTGCCTTTTTCACAAGCTCTACAGCTTCTGAAGGCTCGTAAGTTGCTTCGCTGTCAATCAGCTTAGCAGCTTCCAGGTATTTTTTACCGTGTTTAGCCATGTTTTATTCCTCCTTTGTGGTGTTAGCGGATATACCTCCCACATCAACCGGTCGCGAATCGACCGGTTTTACGAAGCCATGTTTCTTATGAAAATTAGTCTTCGATGGTGATACCCATGCTGCGGGCAGTACCTTCGACCATACGCATAGCGGACTCAACGTCTGCTGCATTCAGGTCAGGCATTTTTGTTTCTGCGATTTGACGTACCGCATCACGTTTAACAGTAGCAACTTTTTTCTTGTTCGGTTCGCCGGATCCTTTTTCAACTTTAGCTGCCACTTTCAACAGAACTGCTGCTGGTGGAGTTTTAGTGATGAAAGTAAAGGAACGGTCCTCGAATACAGAAATTTCAACTGGAATAATCAATCCCGCTTGATCAGCTGTACGAGCGTTGAATTCTTTACAGAATGCCATGATGTTGACACCTGCTTGACCCAAAGCTGGACCTACTGGTGGTGCTGGGTTTGCTTTACCTGCTGGAATCTGCAGTTTTACCATTTTAATAACTTTTTTCGCCATGATTGACACCTCCTTGCAAAATAGTGGTTAACGGGTTTTTCAACCCTCCCACAAGAAACTTGAAGAAACTATATCTTCTCCACTTGCGTATATTCCAACTCAAGCGGCGTTTCCCGTCCAAACATGTTCACGTGCACTTTCAACTTGCTTTTGTCTACCAAAATTTCTTCCACGGAGCCTACGAAATTCGCAAAAGGACCGACTTTAATACGTACGGATTCCTTAATATCGAACTCAATTTTCGGCTTAGGCTCAACCATACCCATGTGCTTCAGAATTTGTTCCACTTCTTCAGGCAACAATGCAGTTGGTTTGGACCCAGAACCTGTCGAACCGACAAATCCTGTAACACCTGGTGTGTTGCGAACAACATACCAAGAATCATCCGTCTGTACCATTTCCACCAAGACATAACCGGGATAAACTTTACGCATAACGGTCTTTTTCTTACCGTCCTTGTTTACCACTTCTTCTTCCATAGGAACAAGAACGCGGAATATCTTGTCTTCCATGCCCATAGACTCTACGCGTTTTTCCAAATTGGCTTTGACCTTGTTCTCATACCCTGAATAAGTATGAACGACGTACCATCTTTTTTCCATATCAAGCCACCGGAACCCTTCTTAAATAATCGCTTCGATCACAAAGGAGATGCCAATGTCAATGACCCAAAAAAACAGCGTCATAACCACAACAGTACCAAGTACGATCAATGTGTAGTTGGTCAGCTCTTTACGATTAGGCCAGCGAACTTTTTTAAGTTCAGCCCAGCTTTCTGAGAAAAAGGAAATCAGAGATTTGAAACTTCGTTTCACGCCGACACCTCCAAAAACTATCTGGTTTCGCGATGAGAAGTCTGCTCGTTACAAAACTTGCAAAATTTCTTCATCTCCATGCGGTCGGGGTGATTACGCTTGTTTTTTGTCGTAGTGTAATTTCTTTGTTTGCAGTTAGTACAAGCCAAAGTAATAATTACCCGCATGATGTACACCTCCCGAAGACTTCCACATTCAAGCAGAGTCTCTAAATTGATCCTGAAAAAAAGCCATAAATTTAGGCCTACCTAAAACACTTTATCACAAGGGTATAACCATGTCAATGAAAGAATAGCCTTTCATTCATTGGGTATTACTTCCGTACAACGTACATTCGTTTCTCATCTCTGTTTTTCTCTTCTCCTGCATGGACCGAGCGATTACTAGTATAAACATTCTTAGATTTTATAAACTTGAGACACTAAAAAAAGACTCAAACACCGAGCCTTTTCCGTCAACGACAACATGTGTTTAATTATCTCGAACTTCCAGGTACTTTTCAAGTTTGCGCTTGACGCGCTGAAGTGCATTATCAATGGACTTCACATGTCTGTCCAAATCTACTGCAATCTCTTGATAAGATCTCCCGTCCAGATACAACATCAATACTTTACGTTCCAGATCACTCAGAATCTCGGACATTTTATCTTCCAGGCCCACAAACTCTTCCTGATTAATGATAAGTTCTTCTGGATCACTGACCTGGGTTCCACAAATCACATCGAGTAACGTACGATCAGACTCTTCGTCATAAATAGGCTTGTCCAGAGATACATAAGAATTAAGTGGAATATGTTTCTGACGTGTTGCTGTCTTAATCGCCGTGATGATCTGTCTTGTAATACACAGTTCGGCAAAAGCCTTGAACGAAGCCAGCTTGTCCCCTTTGAAATCTCGAATGGATTTGTAGAGGCCAATCATTCCTTCTTGAATAATATCTTCCCGGTCTGCCCCAATCAGAAAATAAGATCTTGCCTTGGCGCGTACAAAGTTACGATATTTGTTAATCAAAAACTCTAACGCTTCGCTTTCGCCTTCACGGAAAGCTTCGACAATGTCTTCGTCACTTTGGTAATCATACTTGGATAACATGATATCTTTGAGGTCGACACTCACAGACAATCCCTCCGGCTGCAACGCAAGGTACCCCGTTACTCTACTCTATGAAATATAGGATCAGTATATATGATGGTACCTCACACCGTCAACCACGCTCTGCCTAAAAAAGAACATCAATAACATAAATGTCAAGAGTTTCAATATTCTAAAATTTGTAAAAACGTGCTGTTATTCCCGGCGCCATCGCTCAAACTCTTTTAATACATCCGGACTCAACTTGCCCCCGAGTGTGTTACGCGTGGTCTTCGCCTGATCTTCTTCCAGTCGTTTTTTTAATTCTTTTTCGTTCTGCTCAACTTCAATTAGCAACTCCCTCGCAGATACACGTAGCGCTCCCTGTCCAAATATGACATGTTGCTCTACCATATCGCTCGTAGCCACATAGATTTGGCGTCTTCGCATGCTTAGTTCCCGAACGAGTCTCTCAATGCATTCGTCTGCCGTCTCTTTTTCCTTTGTAAAATAGATCTGCACTTTGCTCTGAGTAAAGGATTTACCGAGTCCAGGCACGAGGTAGGCGTCAAACACAACAATGACTCGACGGCCGGAGAAAGCCTGGTAATCTGCAAGACGAAAGAGAAGCCTGTTTCGCGCCTCTTCCAGCCCACTTTCCGCCAGTTTGGTTAATTCCGGCCAGTCGCCAATCATGTTGTACCCGTCTACAAGAAGCACATCACGGGAATCAGCCATACCTTCTATTCCTGCGCTTGACGCGAACGGAGCACTTCATACATGACAACCCCGGCTGCCACGGAAGCATTCAGGGAATTAATCTGACCTTGCATTGGTAATTTGATCAGCACGTCGCATTTCTCACGAATAAGTCGTCCCATTCCCTTGTTCTCATTTCCGATTACCAATGCCACAGGGCCAGTAAAGACTCCATTACCAAAGACACCTTCATGAGCCGTGACATCTGTCCCTACAACCCATACACCTTCCTCTTTGAGGCGATCGATGGTCTGTCCAAGATTACTTACACGAGCCACTGGCACGTACTCCACAGCGCCTGCTGATGTTTTGGATACTGTCACGGTTACCGCAGCCGAGCGACGTTTGGGTACAATGACGCCATGCGCACCCGTGCAGTCCGCTGTCCGCAAAATGGACCCCAGGTTATGCGGATCTTCAATCTCATCCAGCAGAATCAGGAAAGGATGCTCATTCTTCGCTTTTGCTGCGGCAAGAATGTCTTCTACCTCCACATAAGCGTAAGGTGCTGCTTGAGCAACTACCCCCTGATGCTGAATGCCTGGTACCGTTTGATCCAGCTTACGCTTGTCCACGTGTTGAATGACAATACCTAGTTTTTTAGCTTCCGAGATAATAGGTTGAGTCAGATGTTTCTGTGCTGTATCGGCAATCCATATTTTATTAATGGTCCGGCCTGAACGCAGCGCCTCCGTCACGGAGTGTTTACCGGCGATCCATTCTTCTTCCATCGTTGTTCGATCCTCTCTGTAATGCGTTGTTTTGTTGAAATTTCTATTTTTTTGTCGGCGATGGCGATTGTTGTTCCGCGTGCGCAATGCCATGCCCGATCAGTTCAATCATGCGATCATGATGACCACTGCTATAGAGGTAACCAATGAGACATTCAAAAGCCGTGGCATGTCTGTACTCCAACACATCTGCATTTTTGGGTACACTACCCGACTTGGCATTCCGCCCTTGCCGGACGATATCCCGTTCTTCCTCTGTCAGTTCAGCCTCTATCGTTGTAAGTATGCGGCTCTGTGCCTTCGCTGATACCAACCCGGTTGCACTACGGTGCAAATGATTGGGACGCATGTTGGCCTTCGACAACAGATATTGACGAACAGCTACCTCATATACCGCATCACCAATATAGGCCAGTGCAATAGGTGGAATCAACCTCGCAGGTCTGGAAGGAGGATACGGAAACCATCCTCCTTCTGTGGCCTGCTCCTGTTGTTTTGGTGTATTTGGATGTCCTTCGCTCATTTGCGCCGCCATCTCATGCCCTGCGCCGTATCTTCAAGCAGAATGCCACGTGCAGACAATTCATCGCGAATCTCATCCGCTCTTGCCCAGTTTTTGGACTTGCGCGCTTCTACACGCTCTTCAATCAGACGTTCTACTTCCTCGTCCAGAAGTTCTGGCTCTGCGTCAGTATAAATGCGCAGTACAGCATTCAATTCACTGAACAACTCGAGGAGTGCGCGAATGTCAGCCGCATTAACTACGTCTTGCTGCAACAGTTGGTTGGCTTCCCCTGCCCACTCAAACATAGCAGTAATTGCATCAGGCGTATTGAAATCATCCTGCATCTTCTCGTGATACTGCTGACGAATTTGGTCGAGTCTTGCCGCAAACTCTGCTGTGATATCCTGATCAACAGTTACTGCATTCAGACGATGATTCAGGTTACCTACCGCATTCGCAATCCGGTCCACACTGTTCTGTGCCTGCTCCATCGTATCATCCGTGAAGTTCAATGGGTTGCGATAGTGGGTAGACAACATGAAATAACGAATCGCTTCGCGTTTATATTGATTCCGCAAGTCTTTAACCAGAACACCATTACCGAGTGATTTTGACATCTTCTCGTTATCAATCCGGATGAATCCATTATGCATCCAGTAGTTCGCAAGTGGTTTACCTGTTAATACCTCGGATTGGGCGCATTCGCACTCATGGTGCGGGAACTGCAAATCCTGTCCACCCCCGTGAATGTCCAGTGTATCCCCAAGGTACTCCCTAGCCATGGCGGAGCACTCAATATGCCAGCCTGGTCGACCATCCCCCCAAGGACTGGACCAATAGATCTCACCTGGTTTGGCAGCCTTCCAGAGCACAAAATCTTCGGGATGCTCTTTGCGCTCATCCACACCCACACGGATTCCAAATTGCAGTTCCTGCAGGTTCTGTTTCGAAAGTTTGCCATATTCGCTGAATTTGCCTGTCCGATAATAGACGTCACCGCCATTTTCATACGCAAATCCTTTTTCAACCAGCTCACGGATAAAATCAATGATCAGCGGCATGTTTTCCGTTACTCTCGGATTGCTGCTCGCCTTGGGAATACCCAATCCCTCAAGGTCTTCATAATAGGCAGCAATAAATTTCTCAGCTACATGAGGAACGTCTGTTCCAAGTTGTTCTGCTTTGCGAATCAGCTTATCATCCACATCCGTGAAGTTCACCACATAGTTCACATCATGTCCTGTCTGTTCCAGGTATCCTCGAACTGTGTCGAAAAAGATAACCGGGCGTGCATTCCCGATATGAATGTAGTCATATACCGTTGGTCCGCAGACATACATTTTTACTTTCCCTGGCTCTTGGGGAACAAATTCCTCTTTGGTACGACTCATCGTATTATAAATCTGAAGCGTCATGGTCACTTATCCTTTCATCCTATACTGCCTTTATTTATTGTATCACGTATCACGCACAGTCTCATTTTCACGGGCATTCTGCAGTGTACGTACTTCTTTCTGCAATCGTTCGAGTTCTTTTTGCATACTGCGCAGAGAGTCAACGACCGGATCGGGCAATTGCTGACTGAGGCGATCTACCCGTCGGCCATCCTGTTTGACAATTCTGCCCGGTATACCTACCACGGTACTATTGGAAGGGACCTCCTTAAGCACAACGGAGTTCGCACCAATGTTACATTGATCCCCCACGCTAAATGAACCCAGCACCTTCGCTCCGGACGAGATAACCACATTATTACCAATGGTCGGATGTCTCTTCCCTTTTTCTTTCCCTGTTCCGCCCAAGGTAACCCCCTGATAGATAACGACATCATCGCCAATCTCACATGTTTCTCCAATAACAACGCCCATTCCATGGTCAATAAACAACCGATTTCCGATCGTAGCTCCAGGATGTATCTCGATTCCTGTCATAAACCGGCTAACCTGCGAAATGAACCTGGCAACCGAGAACCATCTTCTCTTGTATAAAAAATGAGCCATTCGGTGTGCCCATATCGCATGCAGCCCTGAGTAGGTGAATACCACCTCAAACCAACCTCGGGCCGCCGGATCGTTTTCAAACACCGCCTGGATATCTGATCTGATCTTCTTGAACATGCTCGTTCCCCTCTTGTTCAGGTTCCCGTCCTCCGGCTTACCGGACGGCGCGTTCCTTGGTAGTGTACTGCACACTCGCCTAAACAAAAAAACGCCCCTGCAGCATTTAGCTGCAGAGGCGTTTATCGCGGTCCCACTCTGCTCGGTCCATTCTTAGATAGAATGAGCCCTCAAGCGGTTTGGTAACGGAAACCAATCGTCACAACCTATCCTAACGTTTTCCCTTGTCATGATCAACAAGGGCGGGGCTGGATTCGGCTGTGCAGCTCACGGGCGCATTTCGACTGATGGACAGTGGATGGCTCACAGCCACCGCAACCAAAGAAATCTTTCTTTGCTGCGGGACCATCCTCTCTGAATCTGTCCGGGTCAGTCTACTCCTCCCGATCTTTGCTGTTCTATTAGATAAATCATATCAATTATTCGTTGTGTTGTTATTATAGCGAAAAGGCCTCAGACTGACAACAGCTTGCTACGTAATCCATCCATAATAGGACTGTGTTCAGATTCCAAATAAACGGAATGTCTTCGACTAAGATTATTTTACTTGTGTAAGCAAACGTTCGATCACCGAATCACGACCCAGAAGTACGATCGTTTGGTTCAAATCCCGTCCATGCGTCTGTCCAGTCAAGGCTACACGAATTGGCATAAAGAGCTGTTTGCCCTTAAAGCCGGTTTCTTTCTGTACTTCCTTGATCAATGCAGCCATTTTGCTTGGAGTAAACTCTTCGCTCGCCTGTACTTTATCCGCAAATGCCTTCAGTACGGTTGGCACCTGCTCCTCAGCAAGCACTGCTTCTCCTTCACTTTCAAGCTCCAGATTGGAACGGAAGAATACTTCCGACAATTCGACAATATCGGAGGCAGAATTCATCTGCTCCTGGTACAGGTGTACCAGTGTATAAGCCCATTCTTTTTGTTCAGCAGACAGCTCGGAAGAAATACGTCCAGCCTTTTGCAGATGCGGAATGGCCATCTCGGCAATACGTTCCGGGTCAGCATGTTTGATATAGTGGTTATTCAAGTGAGCCAGCTTGTGGGTATCAAATACCGCCGGGCTCTTGGACAGACGTTTCGTATCAAAAATGGAGATCAGCTGCTCTTGCGAGAAGATCTCTTCTTCCCCTTCCGGCGACCAGCCGAGTAAGGAAATAAAGTTAAACATCGCTTCAGGCAAATAGCCGAGCTGATCATACTGCTCAATAAACTGAATAACGGATTCATCCCGTTTACTCAGCTTCTTGTGATTTTCATTCACGATCAGCGTCATATGACCGAATTGCGGCGGCTCCCAGCCGAGCGCTTCATAGATCATCAGTTGACGCGGCGTGTTCGAGATGTGATCTTCCCCACGCAGGACGTGGGAGATCTTCATCAAGTGATCATCCACAGCAACAGCATAGTTGTACGTGGGAATGCCGTCTTTTTTCACAATGACGAAGTCACCGGATTCCTTGCTGTTGAACGATATTGTGCCTTTAACCATATCCTCAAATGTATATGTGCGCTCTTCCGGCACCCGGAAACGAATACTCGCTACGCGGCCTTCCGCTTCAAACGCACTAATTTGCTCTGGAGTCAGGTCACGGTGTTTGCCAGAATAACGCGGTGTTTCTCCACGTGCTGACTGTTCCTCGCGCTCTTGCTCCAATTCTTCCTCCGTGCAGAAGCAACGGTAAGCCAGACCTTTATCCAGCAATTCCTGCGTATATTTACGATAGAGGTCCAGACGTTCCGTTTGACGGTATGGTCCGTATTCTCCGCCCACGTCAATACTTTCGTCCCACTCAATTCCGAGCCATTTCAGGTATTTCAGTTGGCTTTCTTCACCACCGGCAATATTCCGTTTCACGTCCGTATCTTCAATACGAATAATGAATTTACCGTTATTATGTTTGGCATATAGATAGTTAAACAACGCCGTACGGGCATTCCCGATATGCAGGTGTCCCGTTGGGCTCGGCGCGTAACGCACACGAATTTCCGTGCTCATATGATCCCCTCCGTCGCTAATTGATTGATGATATCACACACGTACAAGGCAAACAACGGATTGAGCGGCAATGCCCTCTCCCCGTCCTGGGAATCCCAATTGCTCTGTAGTTGTTGCTTTCACGTTCACCTGCGTTACATCCGCTTCCAGTGCCTTGGCAATAACCTCAGCCATCTGTGGGATGTAAGGAGCCATCTTTGGCTTCTGGGCAATAATCGTTGAATCAATATTCCCTAGCTTATACCCGCGATCCTTCACAAGCTGCCATACATGCTCCAGCAATTTCAGGCTGTCGGCATCTTTGAATTCCGGATCGGTATCCGGGAAGTGTTTGCCAATATCCCCAAGTGCCAGCGCACCCAAAATGGCATCACTAATCGCGTGCAACAGCACGTCTGCGTCCGAGTGACCCAGCAGTCCTTTTTCATAAGGAATCGTTACTCCGCCAATAATGCACGGGCGTCCCTCTACCAGCTGATGTACATCAAATCCCTGTCCTACACGTATCATCGCTTCTTCTCTCCCCCCAGCAAAAACGCAGCATATTGCAAATCTTCCGGCGTTGTTAATTTGATATTGGTATAATTGCCTTCCACAACCTTGACCGACATCCCCTGACGTTCAGCCAGCATGGCATCATCTGTTCCCAGAAATCCATCCTGCTCGGCTGATGCGTAGGCGGAGAGCAGGGAAGAAAGACGAAAAGCCTGCGGGGTTTGAATGCTCCACAGACTGCTGCGGTCTGGCGTCGCCGTAACGACTCCTTCCGCATTCACTTGTTTGATCGTATCCTTCACGGGAACCGCCAGCACAGCTGCTCCACCACCGGATATGGCGGCCGCCATGCATCCCTTGATCTGCTCATGGTTCACAAAAGGACGTACCCCGTCGTGAACGAGAACCCAATCCGTCCCAAGTGCCTCAAGGCCTTTATGGACAGAATGTTGTCTCTCTTTCCCTCCGGGGATAACACGGACACGTGAATCCAGTTGGTATTCTTTTACCCAATCCTGGCAGCGTTCAACATCTGCGGCTCCTGTGACCAGCACCATCTCGCGGATCTCGTCCAGCGCAGCAAATACCTCAAGCGTATGTATGAAAACGGGCTTGTCCTGCAGCAACAGAAACTGTTTGCTCTCGGTCGTCCCCATCCGGGTTCCGCGACCTGCTGCCACAATGACAACGCCCCACCCTTTATCCATGCCGCAATCCCTGCCTTGTCTGTCAGTTTATCGTCCGAAGATATACAATATCATTCAACGATACACTACCCATCATACCGCTTTATTGGGCTTTTTCCAACAGTTTCGGCTTGGCAAAAATCATTCGTCCCGCTGAAGTCTGCAACACACTGGTCACCAGCACTTCCATCATCATGCCGATATACTCGCGTCCGCCCTCCACAACGATCATAGTGCCATCATCCAGATAGGCTACACCTTGACCATGCTCCTTGCCATCCTTGATGATCTGCACCATGATCTCCTCACCTGGCAGAACAACTGGCTTAACCGCATTGGCGAGATCATTAATGTTCAACACAGATACACCTTGGAGTTCACACACTTTGTTCAGGTTAAAGTCATTGGTGACCACTTTGCCCTGAAGCACTTTAGCCAGTTTAACCAGTTTGCTGTCCACCTCGGAGATTTCCTCGAAATCCCCCTCATAGATCAGGACTTTTACATCAAGTTCCTTCTGGATTTTGTTCAAAATGTCCAGTCCACGCCGTCCTCTGTTCCGCTTGAGCAGATCCGATGAATCGGCAATATGCTGTAACTCCTCCAGAACGAATTCCGGAATTACGATCGTGCCTTCAATGAATCCGGTTTTGCATATATCAGCGATACGCCCATCGATAATAACACTGGTATCCAGAATCTTATGTTCTTCCATCCGTCTATCCTCGTCCACCTCGGGATGACCCCATCGCCCAGACATCCAGAAGGCCCCCAGATCGTCTTTCTTCGCCATGGCAAGGGTATAACCGGAATAAGCACTAATCACCGTCAGCGCCACTTGCAGCACTTCTCCTGCCGTCCCCATCCATCCCACAACAGGGTAGAGCAACAAGGCCACCAGCAACCCAGCCACCGTACCTGCGGCACCTGCAGCCAGTTCGTTCATAGGTACTTTTGCCAATGAATCGATTCCACTATGCAGCCTGTCTGCCATCAATGTTCCACCAATATTACATACAGCCATAAACATTACAGCTCCCAGCAGTGTCGATATACCAGCTCCCAGTAATCCTGCTGACTGAATCCACTCAGCCATCCATGGGACCGATTTTCCTGCCAGATGATATGCCGTGTAGCCGAACCATGCACCGCACAATCCTGTAAAAGTTAAAATGCCTTTTTTCCACATTAGTCCCTGCACCTCCTTCAATGTATCTTGACTTTATATCCAGTATGATCCAATTCCTGAATTGCTAATCCCATCTGGAAGAACTTTTTGGAAATGTTGCAATCGTCAGTTGAAAGTAGGTAAATTATTGGCATATAATGAATTCAATTCATATCCCGAGGTGAGTGGCAAAATGAGTACGCTAAGTTTACAGGCTTTCCAGGATCAAGTTTCTGAACTGTTGCTGCGTCATCGCAGCCTGATTGATGTACTTTCCAAAACGGGACAAGCCGGAGCGTCTGTTAACCGTGCCGTGTCCAAAGCCATTACCGAATGCGGCTGCATCGAGCTGCACGCCACCAAGCAGAAATATGCCCCGGAGAGCGATATCGCTCAAACCAAGGGCCTGCTGGAAACGCATGTGGAAGGTGAGTTGTGTGAGAACTGCAGAGAGGTCATCAGCTCTGAACTAGGGCGGAACCTGTTCTACATGTCGGCTCTCTGCAATCTGCTGGACATTAACATGGAAGAGGTCGTAAATCACGAATCACAGAAATGTTCAACGTTAGGGATGTTTAATCTGTCGTAAGAAGATATGTATGTCGTCCGTAAGGGTTTCTTTTACCGTAAATAGATCTGAATAAACAAAAAGCACGCATTCTCCAGTTCAGGAGAGTACGTGCTTTCTTAGTATAGTGTCTGTCCCCAAGGCGACTTAACGATCGGAAGGACGGGAAGATTTCTCATCCTTGCGCTTTTTCGCCCGACTACGCGAGGCCGCTGTTCGCACATTATGCTTCATTCCATACAAGGCGTATAACACCAGAGGAATAAAGATCAATTTGGATAACTGCTCCGGGAAAATAACGGCTACGGCTATGGCAAATAACACAACCCATGGTGCAATCCAGATTGCCTTGCGTGGCAAACCGACCTTTTTGAAATTGGGATATTTAAGCGAACTCACCATCAGATACGATAACAGCAATGTAGCAATCATCATGCTAACCGGACCAATATCCTTATTGAACAAGGACAGTGTAGCCAGCACCCCACCGGCTGCGGGAATCGGCAGACCTGTGAAATACCCGGGAATTCCCGGACGAACATTAAACCGAGCAAGACGAATGGCTCCACAGATCGGAAAAGCCGCTGTTGCGATCCAGGCGAGGATCGGCATCGAATCTTGAAACGACACCATAAATATGATCAGGGCTGGTGCTGCACCAAAGGAAACCATGTCAGACAAGGAATCCAGTTCCTTGCCGAATTCGCTTTGGGCATTAAGTGCACGTGCCACTCGGCCATCCAGACCATCCAGTAGCATCGCTACAATGACCATAATGGCAGCCAAACTGTAATTTCCATCAATCGCAAGCAAAATTGCCATCATTCCAAGAAACAGATTACCCAGGGTAAAGAGATTCGGAATGAATCTGGTTAGCATCGTTGTTTCACCTCATCCATTTCAAGCCTTTATATAGGCAAACCCTTACATCTGTCTGTCGATAAACATCTGCTCCTGCAAACGTTTGAGGCCTTCCTTAATGGTCCGGGCACGAACTTCACCAATACCGTCCACTTCGTCCAGTTCTTCAATTGTAGCCATAATCACATGAGGCAATTGTTCGAATTGATCCACCAAATTATGGATAATGACATTGGGCAGGCGGGGGATCTTATTTAATACCCGGAATCCACGAGGGGCAACCGAATCCTCAGAAGTAGCCGCTGATGATGGATAGCCGAGCAGACGGACAATATGATGTGCATCCAGCAACTCATCGTCCGACAATCTTTTCAGTCCCACGATAATTTCACGGATTTTGTCATCACTGTCGTCACGGGCATAGTCTTTATACAATAACCAGGCTTCTTCTTCCGTTGTACCCACGAGCTCTTCCATTTGCATGGAAATGAGTCGTCCCTCATTCCCAAGTTCATGAATGTATCGTTTGATTTCCGTTTTGATCCGCATCACCATTTCGGTACGCTGAATCACATTAACCACTTCAGGAATCGTTACTAATTCCTCAAATTCCGAAGCACTCAGATTCGTAAGGGACTGTGTTAATACCGCTTTGTATTTCTCCAGGGTTTGAATCGCTTGATTCGCTTTGGTCAAAATAACCCCGATTTCCTTGAGGGAATAACGAAGTGTTCCCTGATACAAGGTAATGATATTCCGTCGCTGTGATATGGATACGACCAATTTACCCGTTTGCTTCGCTACACGCTCTGCCGTCCGGTGACGAATCCCCGTCTCTGATGAAGAGATAGATGAATCCGGGATTAACTGGGTATTGGCGTAAAGAATACGCTTCAAATCCTCGCTAAGAATAATGGCTCCATCCATCTTGGCGAGTTCATACAGATAGTTCGGGGAGAAATCACAGTTAATCGAGAATCCCCCATCCACCACTTCCATTACTTCAGGGCTGTATCCTACAACAAGCAGTGCGCCCGTCTTGGCGCGCAGCACATTTTCCAGACCTTCGCGGAAAGGTGTACCTGGTGCGATCAGCCTTAACAACTCATTCATATTATCCAGTTGGCTCATATCTTTCATCTTGTTATGCCCCCTAATCTAAAGCAACCGCTAGTGCATCTGCCACGGTATTCACACCGATCAGTTGTATCCCGCGAGGATGTTTCCAGCCCTTTAAGCTTTTTTCTGGTAAAATGACTCGCTTGAAGCCCAGCTTTGCGGCTTCCTTCACTCGTTGTTCGGCCCGTGATACGGCTCGAACCTCACCTGTCAGACCAATCTCGCCAAAGATGACGTCATCCGGCTTGGTCGGTACATCTCTCAAACTGGATGCAATACTGACAGCAACAGCCAAATCTACAGCAGGCTCATCCAACCGTACTCCACCAGCCACGTTCAGATACGCATCCTGGGTCTGTAAAAACATGCCCATTCTTTTCTCCAGCACTGCAATGATCAGATTTAGTCGATGCAGATCTACCCCTGTTGCCATACGGCGGGGAGAAGGGAAATGTGTGGTCGAGATCAACGCCTGCAATTCCACGAGCAGAGGGCGTGTACCCTCCATACTGGCAACTACCGTTGAACCTGCTACACCCAGTGGACGTTCCGACAAAAAGAGTTCGGACGGATTGCCCACCTCACGAAGTCCATCCTCGCCCATTTCAAAAATGCCAATCTCATTGGTTGAACCAAAACGGTTCTTCACCGCACGCAGCAGGCGATACGTATGATGCCGTTCTCCTTCAAAATAAAGCACGCAATCCACCATATGTTCTAACATACGTGGACCGGCAATGGCACCTTCTTTGGTAACATGCCCCACAAGAACCGTTGCAATGCCTCTGCCTTTGGCAATCCGCATGAACCTTGACGTACATTCCCTTACCTGCGCTACACTACCTGGCGCACTGGTAACTTCGGGAAGATATACCGTCTGAATGGAGTCGATGACCAGAAAATGCGGCTGGATCTGATCCACCGCTTCCTCTACACGTTCCATATTGGTTTCACACAGTACATACAACTCGGCAGAGAGTGCCCCGAGACGGTCTGCCCGCAATTTGGTTTGCTTGACTGATTCCTCACCGGAAACATATAACACACGCAAACCCGAGTGCGTCAAAGCATGGGACGTCTGCAACATCAACGTTGATTTACCAATACCCGGATCTCCGCCCACCAGAACGAGTGAACCCGGAACGATTCCGCCACCCAATACCCGGTTCAACTCTCCGATTCCAGTCTGTACACGCGGTTCCTGACCGCTATCTATATCTATGATAGGAAGCGGTTTATCTTTACTGTCAAACAGAGGAGAATTTCTCCCTTGTGTTTTGACCACCGTCTCTGTTTCTTCCACCATTGAATTCCATGACTGACAACCCGGACACTTACCGTACCACTTGGGGGCTTCATAGCCGCATTCCGTACATTGAAACTTGGTTTTAACTTTGGCCACTTCAGCACTCCTATAATTTAGTTTTATAACAGCATTTTGCATTATTCGACGAATTTCACCCAAACTTCCTGACGTGCAGGGTTACTAAAAGTTTACCATTGTTTGAGATTTTTCGTAAAGGATTATCGCAAACTTTACACATGTTCCTAACATAATCATGTCCGTCTTCTGTCCAAAGTGCAAAAAATCCTCCCCGGCCGAAGCCGAGAAGGATTTGATTAAGGATTATGGATCAATACAAGCTGAAGTTTAACTTCAAAGCTTGCTAAATATTATTTGGTTTCGATTTCCTCATTGGACGGAACGACCACGTCTTTTTTCGTAACAGACAGTGCACCATTCTCTTCGTCGATGAGCAATGAATCCCCTTTGGTTACGTTACCTGTGAGCAACTCTTCGGACAATTTGTCCTCGATATGCTTCTGGATCGCCCGACGAAGCGGACGCGCACCGTAAGCTGGATCAAAGCCTGACTTCGCAAGGAAAGACTTGGCATTATCAGTGAGTTCGAAATCGACCTCATGTTCGAGCAGTCGTTTACGAAGTTCTTCACTCATAAGCGTAACAATTTCAGCAATGTGTTTTTCTTCGAGTGAGTGGAACACGATAATTTCATCAATCCGGTTAAGGAACTCTGGACGGAAGCTTTTCTTCAGCTCATCCATCACTTTCCCCTTCATGTTGTCATAATCTGCTCCTGCATCTACAACTGCAGTGAAGCCCAGTGTAGAGTTACGTTTGATCGCTTCGGCACCCACGTTGGATGTCAAGATAATCAGCGTATTGCGGAAGTCAACGACGCGACCTTTGGAATCCGTCAGTCGACCATCCTCAAGCACTTGTAACAAGATATTGAATACTTCTGGATGTGCTTTCTCGATTTCATCGAGCAGGACTACGGAATATGGTTTGCGACGAACTTTCTCTGTCAGCTGGCCACCTTCTTCGTACCCAACATATCCTGGAGGCGCTCCGACAAGTCGGGAAGTCGAGTGTTTCTCACCATACTCGGACATATCAATCCGGATTACTGCATTTTCATCGCCGAACATCGCTTCAGCCAGAGCACGAGCAAGTTCTGTTTTACCTACCCCTGTAGGGCCGAGGAAAATGAATGAACCCATCGGACGTTTTGGATCTTTAAGTCCTGCACGAGCACGACGAACCGCACGGCTGACAGACTTCACTGCCTCATCCTGACCGATGACACGTTCATGTAGAATAGACTCCAGATTCATCAGACGCTGTGTCTCTTCTTCTTTCAGTTGGTTCACAGGAATTCCGGTCCAGCTGGCTACCACTTGTGCGATATCCTCAGGAGTAACCTCGGAATCGGTGCGACCTTGTTTCTCTTTCCACTGGTTCTTCGTTACATCCAGCTCTTCACGGATTTTTTGTTCCGTATCACGCAGAGCTGCTGCTTTTTCGAACTCCTGACTTTGAACTGCAGCGTCTTTTTCCTTACGGATATCTTCCAGACGGCTTTCCAGTTGTTTCAGGTTTGGTGGGATCGTGTAAGAGTTCAATCTTACTTTGGAACCCGCTTCATCAATCAGGTCAATCGCTTTATCCGGCAGGAAACGGTCTGTAATGTAACGATCAGACAGTTTAACCGCCTGCACAATTGCTTCGTCCGTGATTTTCACGCGGTGATGCGCCTCATAACGGTCACGCAAGCCGTGCAAGATTTGAATCGCTTCTTCCGGAGAAGGCTGATCTACAGTAATCGGTTGGAAACGACGCTCAAGCGCTGCATCCTTCTCGATGTATTTACGATATTCATCCAGTGTTGTCGCACCGATACATTGCAATTCTCCACGGGCCAGAGCCGGTTTCAAAATGTTAGAAGCATCGATTGCGCCTTCAGCTCCGCCTGCGCCAATCAAGGTATGCAATTCGTCGATAAACAGGACAATGTTACCTGCTTGGCGGATCTCATCCATGATTTTTTTCAGACGATCTTCAAACTCACCACGATATTTGGTTCCAGCAACTACAGAACCCATATCCAGAGTCATTACACGTTTGTCGCGTAATGTTTCCGGAATCTCATTTGCGATGATTTTTTGTGCAAGGCCTTCAGCAATCGCTGTTTTACCTACACCTGGCTCACCGATCAATACCGGGTTGTTCTTCGTACGACGGCTGAGCACTTGGATGACACGTTCAATTTCTTTACTACGCCCAATGACGGGGTCCAGGTTGTTCTCTCTCGCATAAGCCGTGAGGTCACGTGCCAGACTGTCCAGCGTTGGTGTGCTTACATTGGCAGGTGTTCCATTATGACTGGATACAGCTTCACTGCTGCCAAGCAATTGCAACACTTGTTGACGTGCTTTGTTCAGGCTAATTCCCAGGTTATTGAGCACACGTGCTGCAACACCCTCGCCTTCACGAATCAATCCGAGCAGGATATGCTCTGTGCCTACATAAGTGTGGCCCAATTTACGAGCTTCATCCATAGACAGTTCAATTACTTTTTTCGCACGTGGCGTATATGCAATGTTGGTAGGTTGCTCTTGGCCACGGCCAATCAGCGTTTCTACTTCATCCTGAATTTTTTCTAATCCGAGTCCCAGGCCGATCAGTGCTTTGGCTGCGATGCCTTCGCCTTCACGAATGAGGCCGAGCAAAATATGCTCAGTACCGATGTTATTATGACCGAGACGGACAGCTTCTTCCTGCGCGAGTGCGAGCACCTTTTGGGCCCGTTCCGTAAATCTTCCAAACATCATATCTCCTGCACCTCCATGGTTTTGGATAAAACGAGGTCATGTAATGAAATAACCGTCGTATTCTTCATATCATTTTTGTTTGCAGCCGTGCTGCGAATAAAGTCATTTGGCATTTGTACATGCCTTATTATATAAAAGCCGCAATGCGGCATGAAACCATAATTCAATACAATATTAGGCTAAGCTAGGACTGCTTCGCTGCATTGATCGTATCACGAATCAACTGAGCACGGTAGATGTCACGCTCATCTGTGCGCATATCTTCCCCGAACGTTTTCTGCAAGAATCCCGGCTGTGTCATCACATTCAACTCATTCATTACCGTAATGGACAGTCCATCCAACAAACCGAGATCCACGCCAAGGCGTACATCAGATAAGCGCTGTGCAGCTTCCTTGGAATCCACAATAGCTGCATGAGACAATATGCCGTAAGAGCGCATGACACGATCCGTAATCCGAACTCTGGAGTCGGTAATTAACCGTTCTCTGGCTGTACGCTCATGACCTATCATCTGTAATACAACACCATGCAGGTTCTCGATGACTTCCTGTTCGGTCTGTCCCAAAGTAATCTGGTTCGAGATCTGGAACAGGTTACCCATCGCCTCACTGCCTTCACCGTATATCCCCCTTACAGTTAAACCCACTTGGGAAACTGCGGTTAAAATGCGGCCAATCTGTTGTGTCATCACCAGGGCAGGCAAGTGCATCATAACCGATGCTCTAACACCTGTACCTACATTAGTAGGACAGCTGGTTAAGTATCCTCTGCGATCATCAAAAGCATAATCCACGTGCGCTTCAAAAGCATCATCTATTGCGGAAGCTTTCTCCCAGGCTTCTTTCACCTGGAACCCCGGATAGAGGCACTGGATACGAAGATGATCCTCTTCGTTAATCATAATACTGACAGACTCATCCTCACTGAGAATAACCGCACCATTCCTGGATTCATTCGCAAGACTTGGACTGATGAGATGTTTCTCCACCAGCACCCGTTTGTCGAGTTCGTCAATATCGATCAGATCCAACGTATGAAAATCCCCAAAGGCATGAACGTCATCGTATTGAAGTACTTCGCTCAGCTTATTCAGCACCTCTTCCGATTGCTCATTGGAAGCCAGCATCGGAAACGGAATATGCTGAAGGTTGCGTGCAATCCGGACACGGCTGCTAATGACAATTTCGGAATCAGCCGCATCACTGCGCATCCAGTCGCTGAGCGCCTTCTCTGTAAAGCGCAGATTAGGCATTACACATCCCTCCTACTCATGACAAACTTTACTCCTGAGCTATTCCTTTTTCAAGTCCTCTGATCTGGTCACGGATCTGAGCCGCCTCTTCAAATTCCTCTTGCGCGATGCTCTCCTGGAGCTCACGCTTCAGATCAGCGATTTGCCGTTTCACCTTGATGCGACCACCAGCTCGTGCAGGCACTTTGCCTACATGGGACGTATTACCATGAACCCGCTTGAACAAAGGATCCAGGCGGCTGTCAAAATATTTATAACATGAACTGCAGCCGAACCGGCCTATCTTGCTAAATTGTGAATACGTCATACCACACTCTTCACATTGAAGTGCTTTTGCAGGGGGTGTTCCTGCCGATCCACTTTTGCTGGCTGGATCAAAATCAAGCAATCCAGACAATAAGTTGTGAATGGAAAACCCACCTGCTGTTCCAGGGATCATTTCCCCTTTTTCACGGGCACATGACTCACAAATATGGAATTCCGTCTTCTCTCCATTTACGATCTTCGTAAAATGAAGTGTCGCCGGACGTTTATTGCATTCTTGGCACAGCATATTGATGTACCTCCTTTGACCCCGATAGTTTTCATTTACCGAGCAAAGATATTAACATCGCCTTCAACATTCTGGCACGAATTTGATCCCGGTAAGGAAGTTTGACTAATATAACCTCTCTAGATACAGCAGCTCGCATCAACCCGGCTTCCCGCTTGCTCAAGAAGCGTGCTTCTTCCAATTGATAGATCAATCCTTCGGCAGCTGTCTGCCCGATCTCTTCACCAATACTATGGTGCAAATGATTATGCAGAGCTGATTGGGCCGGTAATTCAATGCGCTGTATGCGAACATAACCACCACCGCCGCGTTTACTCTCTACCAGGTATCCCTTCTCGAGTGTAAAACGTGTGCTGATGACATAATTGATCTGGGAAGGTACACATGAGAATTGATCTGCCAGATCATTACGCTGAATTTCAACCATTCCTTCGGGACTTTCATGCAAAATACTCTTCAGATATCGTTCGATAATATCAGAGATATTACGCATCCAATCATCCTCCACTGTCTGAAACGTTAAGTCAATAAGGACCCACACGCCCCCACAGAGTACACCTTCTCTACCCATTTAACCAATCAGGGAAACAGCGAATCTTGCTTCCAAAGGTGTCAACAGGAGAGCGAAGGAAGCACGAAGGTCCTTTAATATTCCCTTGATCCTCCAACGAAATGAATCCCGTATATTGGCGATCATGCATCAGATTGTAGAAAGAAAGCTACTTAAGTATTAAACCTTTAGTTGACTTTGACTTTCTTTGACTTTATAACCATTATAGCATATTTTGTGGTTTTGCCAAGTGGGGTCACTATTCATTTTTTACGATTTTACACGAAATATTCCCCGGACACAAAAAAACCTCCCCAAAATTGCTGGAGAAGTCCATTTGTCTTTCGATCACGCCGTATTTCTATATAAGCTAATCAAGTTAAATGGAGCAGTGGGAATAGCTATCAGAAGAAATCAAGCAAATAGGTTTCCCGTTCAGGAATCGCTTCTTCCAAAGCCATGATTGCTGTGTTCGGTCCGTGAATTCTTCCGATTCGTGCCATTTCCGTTGGTCTGCGATATCCCATCAGCACCGCGGTAAGGGATTGAATATCCACCTTAATGGTCTGATCATCATTAATTGCCTCCGAAGTTTTCCATATGGACGCTGTTCCGTTCATTGCCACGTTTAATTGCCATACCCCTTCATTCCACGGAGCGTAGGTATCCTCTACCTGTAGAACAATCTGCACCGGTGAGTCCTGGCTTGCAAATGGATACTGAGATATAAACTGCTCTACACTAACGATACGCGCCATAAAATAAGGTACAATCTCCTGCTGAATCCGTGGGTTATCCAGTTGGAAGGCAAGCGTATCACTGGCAGGCGCCTGCAACGTAACTTCCTGGATCATGGAATCATGGTTAGCAATGAAGGTCCACAGCCCTTGCCTCGCCTCTTCATTCAGATAGATGATCTCTTTAATGGTAAATTTATTTTCCTTAACCTCATATAAAAGATAACCTTGTGCTGCATCAGCTTCATCGTAATATACAGCCTTCTGGCTGGTCCCATTAACAAGAACTGAATTCTCCCACCTTGCATCATCCCGAACCAGAGTTCCGTTATAACGCTCAGCATAAGCACTGTATACTTCCTTTAGTATGCTGAGGGCCGGATCCCCACGCCGAATCGTTCCAGGTGTCGCTTTTTTCGAAGGCAAATGAGCTGCAGGCACTTTATAACGTTTAAATTCAACATACGTCTCCCATCCATACTTCCGATAGAAACCAAAGGAGAATGGATGCAAGAATGATATACTTTGTTTGTTACGATTCATTTCTTCCAACGCATGCTTCAGCAGACCCGCTACCCAGCCTTTGCGTCTATACTCTGGCCAGGTGGCAACACCCGCAATACCGCCCATCTCGAACGATCTGCCATGAATATAGGTTTGAAAAGGAATGATGTGAAGTTTGGCTCCTAGTTGCCCGTCCTCATATACACCCCATATATCCTGTGACGAAAATTGACTCCTCCGTTTTTCTTTCTGTTCTTCACCCATTACTACTTGAAAAGCATATTCGGAGAGTGCCATCGCCGGTTCAAAATCATCTACCGTCAATTTCTGAATTTCCATGTCGTCCTACACCCCATTCGCTAGAGTTATTATCAATCCAAATCATGGCCTGATATGTGATATATGTACCCCTTAGAGTGTGTCAGAGGATTCTTACAAAGTCAAATAAGAGATGCTTTCGCATCCCCTTAAATAAACAAATAAAAACCACCACCGAATAACATCGGCAGTGGTTCTTCGCTTGGCGGCGTCCTACTCTCCCAGGACCCTGCGGTCCAAGTACCATCGGCGCTAGAGGGCTTAACGGTCGTGTTCGGGATGGGTACGTGTGGAACCCCTCCGCCATCGCCACCAAACGCGTAGCTTACATTTCAGAGTGTTGTTCTCTGAAAACTAGATTCGAAACGAAACATGCGAATTATCACTTGCTATTGGATAAGCCCTCGACCGATTAGTACTGGTCAGCTCCATGCATTGCTGCACTTCCACCCCCAGCCTATCTACCTCGTCGTCTTCAAGGGGTCTTACATACTGGGAAATCTCATCTTGAGGGGGGCTTCACGCTTAGATGCTTTCAGCGTTTATCCCGTCCGTACATAGCTACCCAGCGGTGCTCCTGGCGGAACAACTGGTACACCAGCGGTACGTCCATCCCGGTCCTCTCGTACTAAGGACAGCTCCTCTCAAATTTCCTACGCCCACGACAGATAGGGACCGAACTGTCTCACGACGTTCTGAACCCAGCTCGCGTACCGCTTTAATGGGCGAACAGCCCAACCCTTGGGACCTACTTCAGCCCCAGGATGCGATGAGCCGACATCGAGGTGCCAAACCTCCCCGTCGATGTGGACTCTTGGGGGAGATAAGCCTGTTATCCCCAGGGTAGCTTTTATCCGTTGAGCGATGGCCCTTCCATGCGGTACCACCGGATCACTAAGCCCGACTTTCGTCCCTGCTCGACTTGTAGGTCTCGCAGTCAAGCTCCCTTATGCCTTTGCACTCTTCGAATGATTTCCAACCATTCTGAGGGAACCTTTGGGCGCCTCCGTTACTCTTTAGGAGGCGACCGCCCCAGTCAAACTGCCCACCTGACACTGTCCCCGCACCGGATTACGGTACCAGGTTAGAACCTAGATACGATCAGGGTGGTATCCCAACGTTGCCTCCACACAAGCTGGCGCTCATGCTTCAAAGGCTCCCACCTATCCTGTACAGATCGTACCCAAATTCAATATCAAGCTGCAGTAAAGCTCCATGGGGTCTTTCCGTCTTGTCGCGGGTAACCTGCATCTTCACAGGTATTAAAATTTCACCGGATCTCTCGTTGAGACAGCGCCCAAGTCGTTACGCCATTCGTGCGGGTCAGAATTTACCTGACAAGGAATTTCGCTACCTTAGGACCGTTATAGTTACGGCCGCCGTTTACTGGGGCTTCGGTTCACAGCTTCGGGATTACTCCCTAACCACTCCCCTTAACCTTCCAGCACCGGGCAGGCGTCAGCCCGTATACTTCGCCTTACGGCTTCGCACAGACCTGTGTTTTTGCTAAACAGTCGCTTGGGCCTTTTCACTGCGGCCCCCTCGTGCTATTCACACTACCGGGGCACCCCTTCTCCCGAAGTTACGGGGTCATTTTGCCGAGTTCCTTAACGAGAGTTCTTCCGCGCGCCTTAGAATACTCTTCTCGCCTACCTGTGTCGGTTTGCGGTACGGGCACCATCACCTGGCTAGAGGCTTTTCTTGGCAGTGTGAGATCATGACCTTCGCTACTATAATTTTCGCTCCCCATCACAGCTCAGCCTTACAATGTGCGGATTTGCCTACACATCAGCCTCACTGCTTAGACGGACATCCATCAGTCCGCGTCACTACCCTACTGCGTCCCCCCATTGCTCATAACGGCTTACGGTGGTACAGGAATTTCGACCTGTTGTCCTTCGACTACGCCTTTCGGCCTCGCCTTAGGTCCCGACTTACCCTGAGCGGACGAGCCTTCCTCAGGAACCCTTAGGCTTTCGGCGGATCAGATTCTCACTGATCTTTTCGTTACTCATACCGGCATTCTCACTTGTATAATGTCCAGCGCTCCTTACGGTACACCTTCAACCCTTATACAACGCTCCCCTACCCCTGATGCAAAGCATCAAGCCATAGCTTCGGTGGTGTGTTTAGCCCCGTTACATTTTCGGCGCAGAGTCACTCGACCAGTGAGCTATTACGCACTCTTTCAATGATGGCTGCTTCTAAGCCAACATCCTGGTTGTCTGTGCAACTCCACATCCTTTCCCACTTAACACACACTTGGGGACCTTAGCTGATGGTCTGGGCTGTTTCCCTTTTGACAATGGATCTTAGCACTCACTGTCTGACTCCCGGAAGTAAGTCTATGGCATTCGGAGTTTGACTGAGCTTGGTAACCCTTGCGGGCCCCGCACCCAATCAGTGCTCTACCTCCACGACTCTGTTTTCCGAGGCTAGCCCTAAAGCTATTTCGGGGAGAACCAGCTATCTCCGAGTTCGATTGGAATTTCTCCGCTACCCCCACCTCATCCCCGCATTTTTCAACATGCGTGGGTTCGGGCCTCCAGTGCGTGTTACCGCACCTTCACCCTGGACAGGGGTAGATCACCCGGTTTCGGGTCTACGTCCACGTACTAAGTCGCCCTATTCAGACTCGCTTTCGCTGCGGCTCCGGCTCTTCACCTTAACCTTGCACGGGAACGTAACTCGCCGGTTCATTCTACAAAAGGCACGCCATCACCCCTAAAACGGGCTCTGACTTTTTGTAAGCACACGGTTTCAGGTTCTATTTCACTCCCCTTCCGGGGTGCTTTTCACCTTTCCCTCACGGTACTGCTTCACTATCGGTCGCTAGGAAGTATTTAGCCTTGGCAGATGGTCCTGCCGGATTCATACGGGGTTTCACGTGCCCCGCACTACTCGGGATCCGTCTCGGAGGGAACAGACTTTCAACTACAGGGCTTTTACCTTCTTTGGCGGGCCTTTCCAGACCTCTTCGCTTAACCGGTTCCTTTGTAACTCCATGTGAGACGTCCCACAACCCCAAAGAGCAAGCTCTTTGGTTTGGGCTTCTCCGCGTTCGCTCGCCGCTACTGACGGAATCACTATTGTTTTCTCTTCCTCAGGGTACTTAGATGTTTCAGTTCCCCTGGTATGCCTCTACACAACCTATGTATTCAGTTGTGAGTAACTGGAAATTACCCCAGCTGGGTTTCCCCATTCGGACACCCCCGGATCAAAGCTTGCTTACAGCTCCCCGAGGCAGTTTCGTTGTTCGCCACGTCCTTCATCGGCTCCTAGCGCCTAGGCATCCTCCGTGTGCTCTTAGTAGCTTAACCATTTTGTTCCGGTTTCGGTCGCTCGCTTCCCTTGTTTTGCTTGCGCAAAGCCAAAAGTCGCTCTCATCCGATACCCTCACAAAAGCAATTTAACTACCTTTATACACTTGACTTGTTTACACAAGATCAGCTTAAAGGAATGTTCTAATTCGCGTTTGTTTCGTTTCGATATCTAGTTTTCAAAGAACAAGCCAAATAGATGAAATTGTTTGGTGGAGCCAAGCGGGATCGAACCGCTGACCTCCTGCTTGCAAGGCAGGCGCTCTCCCAGCTGAGCTATGGCCCCTCAAATTCCATCAAAACTGAACAAATGGATAAGTAACTGTGTTGCTGTTGCAGGTTCTATGAACCTGCGTATTTGAATGTTTCCGTTGCAGGAAACGATTCTCCATAGAAAGGAGGTGATCCAGCCGCACCTTCCGATACGGCTACCTTGTTACGACTTCACCCCAATCATCTATCCCACCTTCGGCGGCTGGCTCCTTGCGGTTACCCCACCGACTTCGGGTGTTATAAACTCTCGTGGTGTGACGGGCGGTGTGTACAAGACCCGGGAACGTATTCACCGCGGCATGCTGATCCGCGATTACTAGCAATTCCGACTTCATGCAGGCGAGTTGCAGCCTGCAATCCGAACTGAGACCGGCTTTGTTGGGATTGGCTCCATCTCGCGATTTCGCAGCCCGTTGTACCGGCCATTGTAGTACGTGTGTAGCCCAGGTCATAAGGGGCATGATGATTTGACGTCATCCCCACCTTCCTCCGGTTTGTCACCGGCAGTCTATCTAGAGTGCCCACCCGAAGTGCTGGCAACTAAATATAAGGGTTGCGCTCGTTGCGGGACTTAACCCAACATCTCACGACACGAGCTGACGACAACCATGCACCACCTGTCTCCTCTGTCCCGAAGGAAAGATACATCTCTGCATCGATCAGAGGGATGTCAAGACCTGGTAAGGTTCTTCGCGTTGCTTCGAATTAAACCACATACTCCACTGCTTGTGCGGGTCCCCGTCAATTCCTTTGAGTTTCAGTCTTGCGACCGTACTCCCCAGGCGGAGTGCTTAATGTGTTAACTTCGGCACCAAGGGTATCGAAACCCCTAACACCTAGCACTCATCGTTTACGGCGTGGACTACCAGGGTATCTAATCCTGTTTGCTCCCCACGCTTTCGCGCCTCAGCGTCAGTTACAGCCCAGAGAGTCGCCTTCGCCACTGGTGTTCCTCCACATATCTACGCATTTCACCGCTACACGTGGAATTCCACTCTCCTCTTCTGCACTCAAGTCACCCAGTTTCCAGTGCGATCCGGGGTTGAGCCCCGGGATTAAACACCAGACTTAAATGACCGCCTGCGCGCGCTTTACGCCCAATAATTCCGGACAACGCTTGCCCCCTACGTATTACCGCGGCTGCTGGCACGTAGTTAGCCGGGGCTTTCTTCTCAGGTACCGTCACCTTGAGAGCAGTTACTCTCCCAAGCGTTCTTCCCTGGCAACAGAGCTTTACGATCCGAAAACCTTCATCACTCACGCGGCATTGCTCCGTCAGGCTTTCGCCCATTGCGGAAGATTCCCTACTGCTGCCTCCCGTAGGAGTCTGGGCCGTGTCTCAGTCCCAGTGTGGCCGATCACCCTCTCAGGTCGGCTACGCATCGTCGCCTTGGTGAGCCGTTACCCCACCAACTAGCTAATGCGCCGCAGGCCCATCCCCAAGTGACAGATTGCTCCGTCTTTCCAGTTTCCTTCAGGCGAAGAAAACAACTATTCGGTATTAGCTACCGTTTCCGGTAGTTGTCCCAAACTTGAGGGCAGGTTGCCTACGTGTTACTCACCCGTCCGCCGCTAACTATCAAGGAAGCAAGCTTCCTTGATACTCCGCTCGACTTGCATGTATTAGGCATGCCGCCAGCGTTCGTCCTGAGCCAGGATCAAACTCTCCAATAAAGTATTGAAAAGAGCGATAAGCTCATTTTGAATCTGACGATTCATTTTGAATCAAAAGTTACTATCCATTTGTTCAGTTTTCAAGGAACTTGTATGTCCGTTTATCTTGATGTTTGTCAACCGGACAGGAATCTTATCATATCATGTTAACTAACTTACTGTCAACACTTTGTTTTCGTCATCTTTCAAATGATTATGACAATCATTCGTTTGAAGCGACAAGAAATAATATATCACGTAGTGATTTATTTAGCAAGCATTTTTAATCACCCTTTTGATATCATGATATTTTCATCTACGGTGTCTTGCCTCCAACCTGTATTCGACAGATTAGCACATGCTCTGAACCCAAGATGGGATAACGATCCCTGCCCTTCTGTTCGTTTGGAGAAAGTGATCCAAAAACTCTATAATAAGGTATATAGATATAGAGATAAGGTTAAGCAGTCAAGTGTACTACTTTCATAAGTAGCCTATGAACAATCGTATAACCATCTCACATTGCACCTTTACACAGATCACGTACTCCATTCACAGCTAGCTATTACATATCAAAGTTCTGAATAAACTCATTACTAACCTATATGGGGTGATCGCACTTGAAGCAATGGTTAAAGAACAGACGCAAAGGTTACGGCAAAAAGTTGGTTTCCATCCATTCTTGGAATGCCTGGATTGTTGTGATCCTTGCTATATCAGGTCTTATGCTGGTAGGCGGCTTTTGGCGAGAGATACTCGGAATTGGACGTGTCTGGTTAAAATGGCTACATATCATCGTTGGGCTAGCTATGCTGGCACCCGTAGTATATTACTTGATTTTGGCCGGAAAGCACTGGAAACAGCTTCGTAACAGACCTTGGCAAAGGGTGAACACCATCTTTGTTCTTGCTCTGCTGGTAGGCTGGCTACTCTCGGGTATTGTGTTATGGCAGTTCAAGCTGGCTGGACCTCGATGGTCGAATGCTGCACTTCTGATCCATGACCTGCTGACTTGGGTGGGCTTACCTTATATTATCTATCACTCCATCACTCGGACCAAATGGTTAAAGGACCCTGCACGTCGTGCGGTTAAAACCACTACACCTACAACTTCAACACGAACTCAAAATTCAGCTGATCCATCTGATTCAATATTGGATGAAAAAGAAACTCTGGCTGCTATATCTTCTTCCCAGTTTGATCGCAGTTCCGAGAGAGATCCCCTCAAATCAGAGGAGCGACCTCAACCGTTGTATACACGACGAGCTTTCATCCGTTCTACTGTGGGGGTTGGTCTCGCCGTGACTCTTGGTCCTACTTTTATATCCTGGGTAGGACGAAATCTCAAGATCGATAATAGTATTGATAGCATGCTGGAGAACGATCCTAACCGTATGGTTCCTCTGCCACAACCGCTGTCTGCCTCTTCACCTCCCATTGGAGGCGGAGCTGAAGGTCATTTCCGCGTATATACCGTTACGCCTATACCATCCTTCTCCAATGCTAACTGGTCTTTCCGAATCGATGGACTAGTTGAGCGGGCACAGATTTGGAATTGGGAACAATTCGTGAAGATGGCGCGTACCGTACAGGTTAGTGATTTCCACTGTGTAACGGGCTGGTCTGTATATAAGAATACCTGGGAAGGCATTTCTCTTGCACAGCTTTTGAAACAAGCCGGGGTCAAACCGGAAGCTCATAGTGTAAAGTTTTATTCCGGTGATGGTGTGTATACAGATGCGATTACGATGGATCAAGCGCAGATGGAGGATATTATGGTCGCTGTCATGCATGATGGCAAACCTATCCCGGCTGATCTTGGCGGTCCGGTACGGCTCGTCATTCCTCAAATGTATGCCTACAAATCAGTAAAACGGTTAAATCGCATTGAACTCATCGACAGTGAACATATCGGTTACTGGGAAGAACGAGGATATGACAAGGATGCATGGCTTACAGGCGCATCTCAGCGCATTCCTAACAATTTAAGTGGATCATGATCAGATAAGATAAAATTGGTGAGCGTTCATTCGTTGTAAAATAGCAAAAGCCCCCGATCACATATTCGTGTCTTCGGGGGCTTTTTTTATATGAACTCTTTTGTTCATTTATCCTCTAACCCTGTGGGTTCAAAAGACGTACAAGTTCGTCCTCATCCTCAATCGTAGGAATACCGAGATCATGAGCTTTGGTTAGTTTACTACCTGCCTTCTCTCCGGCAATAACCAGATCTGTCTTTTTCGACACACTGCCAGTCACCTTCGCTCCGAGCGCTTCCAGTCTTTGCGTCGCCTCTTCGCGCGTCAATTGGTGCAGCGTTCCGGTCAAGACGACCGTTTTACCACTGAAGAAGGAATCTTCCACAACAGCAACGGCTGGTGCCTCAGGTGCCTGAGCTTTCACGCCCAAGTTGAGCATTTTCTCAATCGCAGCCTGTGTAAAAGGATCTACAAAAAAGTTTACGATGCTCTCAGCCACGATACCACCGACGTCGGGTAGTTCAACCAGTTCTTCCACGGTTGCATTCATAATGGCGTGCAGATCTCGATAATGATCTGCGAGCATGCGCGTTGTCGATTTACCTGTGTTCGGAATACCCAGTGAGTATAAGAAGGAAGCCAAGTCTCTATCTTTACTAAGCTCAAGCGCAGCGATAAGGTTGTTCGCTTTCTTTTCCCCAAACCGCTCCAGCTTCACCAGATCATCAAACTGTAACGTATACAGGTCGGCAGGCTCACGTACGTTCAATTCATCATACAACTGAATCGCTGTTTTCTCACTGAACGTCTCAATGTCCATGGCATCACGGGAGGCAAAATGGGAAATACGTGCCACCGTTTGTGGTTTACACGCAAGTCTATTGTTACAGAACAGATGCGCTCCGCGTTGCTCCAGTGGGAATCCACATGCAGGACACTGCTCAGGGAAGACGATCTCCTCACCATCACTCTCCTCCGTCACTTTACCCAGAATCTCAGGAATGACGTCGTTGGAGCGACGGATAAAGACCCGTGTGCCCAGAGCAAACTTCAGGTTTTTGCGCTCAATATCGCCGACATTGTTCAAAGTACAGTTCTGTACCGTTACTCCGGCAAGTTCAACCGGCTCTACGCGTGCCAGCGGAGTTACTTTGCCAGTACGGCCCACATTCCATACCACAGCATTAAGAACCGTAGTGGTCTCTTCTGCCTCGAATTTATATGCCACCGCCCAGCGAGGGAATTTATCGGTATAACCCAACACCTCGCGGGTGCGCATGTCCGTAATTTTGATAACAGCTCCATCGATCAGATAGTCCAGCTGACCCCGGTTCTCCTGAATCGCAGCCAATTGTTCCATCACATCATCAAACTCATGGAAATAAGTAATCGACGGATTCACTTTGAAGCGGTTCTCACGCAGGAAGTCCATCATCTGCTGATGATTGGCAAACTGAATGTCATCCGAATAACCTACATTATAAAAATAAGCATTCAACCGACGCTCAGCCGTCGCCTTCGGATTCAGGTTGCGGAGCGCTCCTGCTGCTGCATTACGCGCATTCTTGAGTGGCTCTGCCGCTGTCTCATTGTATCGGTCCAAGACAGACAGATTCATGATGCCTTCACCCTGTACTTCAATCGTACCGCTTGTGTAAGGAATTTTGAGCGGAACGGATCGGATCGTTCTTACCTGTGCCAAAATACCTTCACCTACGGTACCGTTCCCTCGTGTAGAGGCTTGCACCAACTCACCGTTGGTGTATGTCAGGTTCAACGTCAATCCGTCAAACTTCAACTCGATTACATAACCTGGTTCCGGTAAAGGCGTATCGGGATTTTTACTGTTATAGTCATTAATCAGTTTCAGTACACGGGTATTCCAGCTACGAAGCTGCTCAATATTCTGTGCTTTGTCCAGACTCCATAAGGAAGATAAGTGGCGATGCGGGGTAAACCCCTTTAGCAGTTCGCCACCCACACGCTGTGTTGGAGAATCAGGCAGAACCATGCCGCTTTCCTGTTCCAGCGTAACCAGTTCATCGTACAGAAGATCATACTCCTTATCGCTGATCTGTGGCTGATCCATCGTGTAGTACTGATAATTATGCTGGTTCAGCTCGGTAACGAGTTGCTCCATCCGGTGCATCGGGTCCATACAGGGCCATCCCTCCGTTAATTTGATCATATATGTAGAACGAACACTCCTATTGCACGTAAACTCCGATAACAGATTAACTTTCCAATCGCTGTTATCCCCGGATTTCTTTTTATCCAATTTGAAGGTAGAAATCCGGGGATAAAGGCAAACGCCATGCTTCTTCAAGTTATTTTAGTCTCTCTGTTATCGTGCAAAAGGAAGTTTCGTTCAAAAATCATTCTACTTTGGTAATTGGGGCAAAGCCGGCAAGCAAACGTTTCACACCCACCGGAGCCGGGAAGGCAATCTGCAGTTCGGTATCATTACCTGTCCCTTTGACCGCAACAATGGTGCCTGTTCCCCATTTGCCATGCTGCACTTTATCTCCTGCCTTGAATCCTGCTTCACCATCAGAAGCTACTGGCTTGGAAGCAGATGATGGCGTAGAGTATGTTGGGCGGGAGGTACTCGTGGTCACACGAGAAGTTGGCGTGGATGAGGTAGCAGATGAACCACTCTTGCTTTGGTGATCGAACAGCTTGGTGCCACCACCGAAGTTACTTCCTCCACTAGAGCCTAACCCACGTCCACCATATGAGCCGCCTCCGCTACTTCCACGACGGTAACGATCACGAGCCATGGAGGTGTCTTCCTTCAGCTCATCCGGAATTTCATCCAAGAAGCGGGAAGGTGGGTTCGCTGCGGTACGTCCAAACAACGTCCGCATCTGTGCACAGGACAGGAACAGTTGCTCTTCCGCACGGGTGATCCCTACATAAGCAAGTCGGCGTTCTTCTTCCAGTTCTTCATTGTCCATAAAGGCACGGCTATGCGGGAAGACTCCTTCCTCCATACCCACGATAAAGACAACCGGGAACTCCAGACCTTTGGCGCTGTGCATGGTCATCAGGGTAACCGCGTCGCTCTGATCCTCTTCATCATCGTTCATGCTGTCGATGTCAGCAATCAATGCAAGATCGGTGAGGAACGACACCAGCGTTTTGTCTTCATTATTTTTCTCGAATTCCATCGTTACCGACAGGAACTCTTCAATGTTCTCCAGCCGTGCACGGGATTCGAGTGTGTTTTCATTTTGCATTTCAAGACGGTATTGACTCATCTCAAGAATCTTCTCAGTCAGTTCAGTTACAGACAGATACTCTACCATCTGATGCAACGCAGCGATCATGTCATAGAACTCCACCAGCGCATTACGCGTACGGCCAGCAAAACCAAGATCATCTACGACCTGAAGTACACGGAAAATAGAAATTCCACGCTCTCCTGCCGCAGCCGCCAGCTTCGCTACCGTTGTATCACCGATGCTACGTTTCGGTACATTAATGATCCGGGTAAGACTGATATCATCGTCGGGGTTAGATAACAGGCGCAGATACGCCAGAATGTCCTTGATCTCTTTACGATCATAGAACTTAATGCCGCCGACAATCTGATACGGAATATCAGACTTGATCAGAATTTCCTCTATAACCCGGGACTGGGCGTTGGTACGGTACAAAATAGCATGGTTTTGATAGGATTTGCCGTTCTTCACATTTTTACTAATCTCGGAGGTAACAAAATACCCCTCATCATGCTCGGAATCCGCACGGTACACCTTGATCTTCGAACCACCCTCTTTGTCCGTCCACAGTTTCTTCGGTTTACGCCCTGTATTCAGGCCGATCACTTCATTGGCTGCATTCAGGATATTGGAAGTTGAACGATAGTTCTGCTCCAGCAAAATCGTACTTGCTTCAGGGTAGTCTTTCTCAAAGTTCAGGATATTGCTGATATCCGCCCCACGCCAGCGATAAATCGACTGGTCACTATCCCCTACAACGCAGATGTGGTGGTGACTGTCAGCCAGCATGCGGCACAGCATGTACTGTGCACGGTTCGTATCCTGGTACTCGTCCACGTGAATGTACTGGAATTTCTTTTGATAAAAGTCGAGGACTTCCGGCACTTCTTTGAACAGTTGAATAGTCTGCATAATGAGATCGTCGAAATCAAGTGAGTTGTTGGCTCTTAACCGTTTCTGGTACATCTTATATATCTTCGCTACAATACCTTCGAAATAATCTCCTGCCTGCTTCTCATATTGCTCCGGACTAATCAGTTCATTCTTGGCCGTGCTCATCATCGATTGAACTGCTTTCGGTTCGAATTTCTTGGTATCGATATTCTGATCTTTCATACAGCTGCGAATAACAGATAATTGGTCCGATGAGTCCAAAATACTGAAGTTGGAGGTAAAGCCAATACGTTCAATATCACGGCGCAGAATTCGCACGCACATGGAGTGGAACGTGGATACCCAAATGTCGCGGCCTTGGGAGCCACCAACCAGTTGGGATACACGGTCTTGCATCTCACGGGCGGCTTTGTTCGTAAATGTAATCGCTAAAATGCCCCACGGGGGTGCCTTCCGTGTTGCAATGAGGTAGGCAATCCGGTGTGTCAGCACTCGCGTCTTGCCAGAGCCCGCTCCGGCCATAATTAGCAGCGGGCCATCCGTCGCCTCGACGGCTTGCCGTTGAGGGGTGTTAAGTCGTGCAACGGCATCATGTATATTTACAGGTTGCATGCATGCATGCTCCTTTCGTTGGTTGGTCTATAAAGCAAAATTAATAGGTTACACTCGCCACTCCGATGACAGAATAATCTTCCGATCGCTGTTATTCCCGGATTTTTCGATCTACTTTTTCAAAGGTGAAAATCCGGTAATAAAGGCGAACGCTCCGCTTCTCCAGCTTATTTCTGTCCTCTACGTTCTCGTGTAAAAATTAGTTTAGCTTATATTTAAAGGTAGTAAAAACACAAGAGAGAACACTTCGTTTCTTCAGATTGCTTCTGCACTCTCCGTTTCTGTGTAAACATAGTTCTGTATACGAATCTCTTAGTAAAAAAAGAACAAAATCAGGTAATAGAAGCATGCTTAGGATTTAGCTTTCTTACAGAAAGCTTTGAACGAGCATTTCGTTTCTCCAGCTCACTTCTCTCCTCTTTGTTCTCGTGTAAACGACATTACGCTCATATAACTTCTTTAATTAGTAAGGGCAAAGTTCTATTTTAACAGATCATAAGGGGAAAATGGGGGAATGGTAAACTAAACCGATTAAATGGTTCCTTTTACGGCCAACACCGTCTCAAGTGCCTTAGTCAAATCGCTATACACAATGTTACCTACCACGACGGTATCTGCCACCTGGGCAGCTTGCGAGGCTTTCTCCGGATCATCAATTCCGCCGCCGTAGATAAGGTGTGCCCGATCCAATTGTCTGTGTGTCTCACCAACAAGCTCCATATCTCCGAACGTTCCGCTGTACTCCATGTATACAATTGGAAGATTGAGCAGACGCTCCGCAGCCTGGGCGTATGCCACCGCAGCTCCTGTCGTCAGTTCCGTATCTGCACCAGTTAACCGCGCTACCGTGGAGTTTGCATTAAGCACAATATAACCCTCGGCAATCAGCAGATCCCAAGGGATAAGATAACCGTAACGCTCTATGGCTTGCTGGTGGTGCCCAATCATCCATTTGCTGTCCGTTGCATTCAGGACCATTGGGATCAAATAGCCATCAAAGCCGGGAACAACAGCCTCTAGGTCAGATACTTCAAGCACACATGGCAACTCATAACGACGCACACGGGACATCAGATCTACCGTGTTATCATAGGTAATTCCGGAAGATCCACCGACGATAATTGCATCGGTCCCCGACATGCAGACCAGATCGAGTTCTTCGTCCGTAATCTCCCGGTCCGGGTCAAGCTTAAATACATGTCTCCACTGCTTAATCATGTCTATCAACGAACATTCCTCCAGAGGTTCTTCTGCATCCTAGAAAGCTTGTAAACTAAGTCTAAGTCAGCAGACAGTGAGTGTCAATGTTCGTATAAAAAGGGGAACAGAAAAACATGAATTTTTACGGTTTCCAGGCAAAACGTGTATTCATCTCAACCAGTTCCTGCTCCGTCAGCACGTCCGAGTAGACCCCGTACACGCCCCATTTCTCATAGTTAGCCACCTGTTCAGTGTCATTGATGGTATGCACGTAGGTGACTGAGCCTGCGCTATTCAGCTTGGCGACGAAATTCTGGTTTACTTTATATTCCGGCATAGTCACGGCATCAATATCATTCTTTTGCACAAAATCAACAACCTGAGCTTCTGTATCCTGTGTGGCATATAACGTATAG
Source organism: Paenibacillus sp. FSL R5-0701 (assembly GCF_037973995.1). Lineage (NCBI taxonomy): Bacteria > Bacillati > Bacillota > Bacilli > Caryophanales > Paenibacillaceae > Paenibacillus > Paenibacillus sp. FSL R5-0701. The sequence continues at coordinate 6,278,743 of NZ_CP150230.1, forward strand.
ATAATGGAAGGGAATGCATAGACTTCTTTCACCGTTTCGAGCATCGGTTCGTTATAAATCTGTACAACCACCCGATCCAGCACGGATGGGTCATGTTCTTTGGCTGCATCCACGAGGGATCTTAACACCTGCTGAATATCCTCATCCTTCTGTTCCTTGGTGTCGGTTACGATATACATATCCGGGTACTCAGCCAGTACATCTATAATGCCATCGGCATCCATGGGTTGATACATGCCCAAGATTGGCGTATCCATGAATTCATCATGTGTCAACGCCCCGGCCTGTTTATCCTCTGGAAGCTCTTCTTCTTGTCCTAGCATTTTACTCATATTAGCGGTCCATTCATGTCTGGCTACGGCTTTGCGATCCGAAGTCAACATAAAGTCGATCTCAAATACACGTGTACCTTTCTCGTAATTGGCAATCATCGCTTCATAGGCATTGGTATAGGGTTGATCACGAATGCTGCCCATCGCATGGGCGATTAATCTATAAGCGGTAAATCCGTCCCGTTGTTCCTCACTCTCGCTTTCATAGGCGAAAAAGAGTGTGCCCACGGTAACGATCAGTAGTATTAATACGGCGGCAATGCGTTTCATATCACATTCACATCCTCAGTACCTTTTTGTTAGCTAACTACCCGAATTGATGAGGTGCAAAACAAAATAGCCGCCCGAGGCGGCTGTTAAATGGTGGGTAAACTATGGGTATAAAGCAGAGACCCTCCACATGCTCAGTCCTTTTGCTGTACACTCCACTCTTTCAAAAACGCAATCAGTGCCTCACGCCAAGGTCTCAGAGGTTCCAGACCGTTCGTTCGAATCGCAAGATGATCCATCACCGAGTATGCAGGACGAGGGGCTGGACGCGGAAACTGATCGGTTGTGCATGGCGTTAGTTCGGCTGTCGGCTCGAACCCACTCTGCTTACCGGCTTCCTCTCTTATTGCCTGTGCAAAATCGTACCATGTGCAAGTTCCTGAATTGGAAGCATGATAGATACCATATTTTTCACTCGTAGAAAGAGTATGAATGAAACGGGCAAGATCCACCGTATAGGTGGGCGAACCTTGTTGGTCATGAACAACTTGCAGTTGTGGACGCTTCTCCATAAGTGCCAGCATGGTTTTGACAAAATTACTGCCATATATGCCAAACACCCATGATGTTCGAATGATAAACCATTGCGTACACAAACTTTGAACCAGTCGTTCCCCCGCAAGCTTGGACTTGCCATACACACTATGGGGATTGGTTACATCGTACTCTCGGTAAGGTGTACTCCCGCTCCCATCAAATACATAATCGGTACTGATATACACGAGCTTCGCATTCACACTCTCGGCAGCAACCGCAATATTTCTAGTGCCTGAAACATTCACAGCGTATGCTGCATCCTCATCCACTTCAGCCTGATCAACTGCCGTGTAGGCAGCACAGTGAATAATGATGTGAGGCTGGAACGTTGTAATCATACTTGTGCACTGCTGTTGATCGGTAATATCCATCTGATTTCTATCACAGGCCAGTACTTGATGACCCTCTGCTTGGAAGGTCTTCACCACATCATAACCCAGCTGTCCCGCGGAGCCAGTCACCATAACTCTATAGTTCATTGGGAAGAATCACCCATCCGCTTACCGTACTGAAGCTGGACATAATCCTGATACGCGCCTGATTGAATTCTCGTCCACCAGTCTTGATGTTTCAGATACCACTGGATTGTCTCCCTGATCCCTGTCTCAAAGTTATGTGCAGGTTGCCAACCGAGCTCTGTACGTATTTTGGTTGGATCTATACCGTAACGTCGGTCATGTCCCAAGCGGTCCTGTACATGTTTAATCAAACTCGCTGGTTTGCCCAGTTGCTCCAAAACAGTCTGCACAATATACATATTAGTACGTTCGTTATTACCGCCAATATTATATACCTCTCCAGATTGTCCATTATGAATCACCAAATCAATCGCGCTACAGTGATCCTCGACATAAAGCCAGTCACGAATATTGAGGCCGTCACCATATACTGGAATGGCTTCATCATTTAATGCACGGGATATAATCAGCGGAATCAGTTTCTCAGGGAATTGAAAAGGCCCGTAGTTATTAGAGCAACGTGTAATATTCACAGGCAGTCCAAAGGTTTCATGATAAGCTCTTACGAGTAGATCCCCGCCAGCTTTACTTGCAGAGTAAGGACTGTTTGGCATCAGAGGTGTATCTTCAGTAAATAAACCTGCTGCACCCAATGATCCATACACCTCATCCGTCGATACCTGAACAAATTTGGTGACTTGATACTTCTTTGCCGCATCCAGCAGAACCTGAGTACCCATCACATTGGTACGCACAAAGATATCCGGGGACAGAATACTTCGATCCACATGAGACTCGGCAGCGAAATTCACAACCACATCGATGCCTTGGGAAAAAACAGCTTCCATCTGCTGTACATCTGCAATATCTGCCTTGATGAAGGTATATCGGGGATTGGACTCTACCGTATGCAAGTTCTCCAAGTTCCCTGCATACGTTAATGCATCCACATTGATAATTTCATAACTCGGATGTTCACGAAGCATATATAACACAAAGTTGCTGCCGATAAATCCGGCCCCACCCGTAACCAGTAGTTTCATGCGGTCTCTCTCCCTCTGCCTCCAGATACAGAAGTATCTGAAAAGTCTGATTAATTAGTCAAAGTTCAGTTCAGCATCTTTCAGTAAAGGATGCTTCTGATCCTTCTCCGATAATATAGGTTTCGTCACAGGCCAATCAATGGCGAGCGACGGATCATTCCATAGAATTCCACGGTCATGTTCAGGCGAATAATAGGCGTCTACCTTATAAGTTACTTGGGAATGAGGCACCAATGTACAAAATCCATGAGCAAAGCCTTGAGGAACAAGCAGTTGCCGCTGGTTGTACTCACTTAGAATGACACTTTTCCATTGGCCAAAAGTAGGGGATGAGGTGCGGACATCCACAATCACATCATAGATAGCCCCAGATATAACCCTCACCAATTTAGTCTGTGCTTTGGGCTTAAGCTGATAATGAAGCCCACGCAGAACACCTGCTTCAGCCGACAAGGATTGATTGTCCTGAATAAAGACGTGCTGTATCCCCTGTTCATGCAGAACCTGCTCATTATAACTCTCCATAAAATATCCACGGTGATCACCATAAACCTTGGGTTCCAATATGGCAGCGCCATCCATAAACAGCGGAAGTACCTTCATGACATCCCTCCGTTTTGCTGTTGACATCATTTCTTCATATTGACTATGTATATGTAAAGTGTCGGGTAAGTGTTTGTTCATTGGCCTGTATAACCCTCATATTTACTCTTCCATAAAATAAATTAAAGCCCAGCCGCGATATCATTCTTCGGCTGGACTTCAAGGGATTGCGGAAAACCATTTATTGATCCTTCACGACCTGTTCTAAATACTTTAAGAGATCTTTCCGTAGATCCGGGCGCTGCAATGCGTAGTGAATCGATGTCTCAATAAAGCCCAACTTCTCGCCAACATCATGACGCAATCCATCAAAGTGATATGCGAGAATCTGCCGCTGCTCATTCAGTCGGGATAAGGCATCCGTGAGCTGGATTTCTCCCCCAACACCAGCAGATTGTTGACCCAGGATGTCGAAGATATCTGGTGTAAGAATGTAACGTCCCATAATAGCCAAGTTCGAGGGTGAATCTTCGGTCTTTGGTTTCTCAATTAAGCGCCTAGCGCGAAAAACACGATCATCGGTAGGGGTCAGCAACTCTCCGTCCACTATCCCATAGCGGGATACCTCACTCCAATCAACAGGCTGTACACCAACAATTGGAGATTGCAGTTCATCATAGACATCGATCATCTGCTTCAGGCAGGGATGTTCCGCTTCCACAATATCGTCCCCTAACAGGACGGCAAAAGGTTCGTTGCCGATAAACTTGCGGGCGCACCAGATGGCGTGACCAAGTCCCTTCGGTTCCTTTTGACGGATATAATGGATATCTGCCATCTCGGAGGGTTTGCGTACTTCGTTAAGCAAGTCCCACTTCTGTTTGTCCGCCAGATTCTGCTCCAGCTCAAAAGAATAATCGAAGTGATCTTCAATGGCCCGCTTCCCTTTACCTGTCACAATAATGATATCTTCAATGCCTGAAGCTACGGCTTCTTCAATAATATACTGGATCGTTGGCTTGTCCACGATGGGCAGCATTTCCTTAGGCATCGCCTTGGTGGCAGGCAAAAACCGGGTACCCAGTCCTGCGGCTGGAATAATCGCTTTGCGAATACGCATACGAACCCACTCCTTTTGTTAAACAAGTTAAACTAAAGCATATTTACACTTACCACTCCGATGACAGAACAACCTTCCGATCGCTGTTATCCCCCGATTTTTTAATTCACTTTTACAAAGGTTAAAATCTGGTGATAGCTTATGCTTCCGATGCAGCTTTCTTTCAGAAAGCTTTTAGGCGAACCCTCCGCTTCTCCAGCTTTTTTCTGTCCTCTACGTTTCTCGTGTAAATGATTAGTCCAACTTGTATAGATTCATATATTTAATGATTCTGAGTGCTACGATGCTTGGACTCTATTATACCATCAATAATTCGCGGATATCCTGTTCGGATAAGGTTGTCGATCCTCCGTCTCCCGGTTCGATCACTTCGGCAATCAAGTCCTTCTTCCGCTGCTGGAGCTCCAAAATCTTCTCTTCGATCGTACCTTCGGTAACTAAGCGGATGACTTGCACCACTTGTTTCTGTCCCATGCGATGAGCACGGCCAATAGCCTGTTCTTCCACCGCAGGATTCCACCATAGATCATATAATATAACGGTATCTGCACCTGTTAAGTTTAGTCCTGTCCCTCCAGCCTTAAGAGAAATCAGAAACAATTCTGCTTCGCCCTCATTAAATCTGCGGCACATCTCGACACGGCTCTGTGCAGGGGTCTGACCATCGAGATAGAACAGATTTCTTCCCTGTGCCGTGAGCGTCTGGCGAATCAGGTTCAACATGCTCGCAAATTGGGAGAAGATAAGAATACGTTTGCCTGAAGCCAAACAATCCTCGACCGTTTCAAGCAACTGTTCCATTTTCCCGGAATCACCTTGGTACCCGTCAACAAAGAGGGCCGGATGACAACACAACTGACGCAAACGCGTGATGCCAGCCAAAATTTTGATACGATTCTTCTGGAATCCGTTATCCTCCATGTCCTTCGATGCTTCATCCTGAAGTTGAGAAAGATATGCGGCGTAAAGTTTCTTCTGTTCAACCGTAAGCTCTGAGCGCTGTACCGTTTCAATTCGATCAGGCAATTCTTCCAGCACATCCTTCTTCAGGCGGCGCAGAATAAACGGACGCACCATCCGCGAGATCCGTTCCGGAGGAAGGTCGCGGAATCTTCTGTAACTGGGAAACAACCCAGGGAATACGGCTTCAAAAATGGACCACAATTCATCCAGCGAGTTCTCCACAGGTGTACCTGTGAGCGCAAAGCGGCGCGGGGCCTGAATCTGTTTGACCGCCTGCGCGGTTTGGGAAGAAGCATTTTTGATCGCCTGAGCCTCATCCAGAATGAGCGTATGGAATGTTCGGCCAAGGTACGTGTCTAGATCCCGGCGTAACAAAGGATACGACGTCACAATCACATCTGCCTCATCCATACCTGAAAGCATGCTGGCTCGCTCTTCTTTCTGACCGGCTGCGATCAAAACCTTCAGGTGCGGGGCGAACCGCGTAAACTCATTAGCCCAGTTATAGGTAAGCGAGGCAGGCGCCACGACAAGTACCGGAGGATGAATGACCTTCGTTCGGATCGTCAGCCCATCCTGCTGCATCGTGGACAATAAGCCATCCGTATTCTCTGAAGCCATCTTATCCAATGGGAGCCCCGTTTCGGGATCGATGTCGGAGGTAGCCAACATCTCACCGTCCCATAATGAGCCACTCTCCCGGTATTTATCAACGCCCGTATGGTCCAAATTATACTCAGGCTTCTCCTGAAGTACCGCTGTGATATACGCGATGCTTTGCAATGTTTTGCCAAGTCCCATATCATCCGCCAGAATGCCGCCAAAACGATAATAAGCGAGGGTACGCAGCCACTGGTATCCACTGTTCTGATAATCCCGCAGGATGAGAGTGAGAGCTTCCGGCAATGCAAAATCCATCCGCTCGGGATCTCGGAGATCATCAAGGAAACGTTTCAGTGAACCTCCCCACTTCACATGACCGGAAACTTCATCTCTGCCTGGCAATTGCAATGCCCGAACAGCTGGCAGCCGGATATGGCTGCTTTTGATGTCATCTGCCCCAAGTCCCAGTGAATCGGCCATATGAGCGAAACTGTCTGCACCTTCATTTTCAAGCGACAGAAAGACACCGCTCTTGAGACGGAAATATGGTTTCTTTTCCACAATGCGACGCATGAGTTCCTGAAGTTCCTGCTCGTCCACACCTTCCATCTCGAATGAGATCTCCAGCCAGTCCAGTCCTCTCCCCAAGTCTGCTCGGACTTTCGGTGGTGTCGGATAGGATTGCACCATCGCCTTCACGGCGTTCGGCATGTAGATGTCTACCTGTTTCTCAAGCTCAGGCAACAGATGATACATGACATCATAGATCGCATCTTCCCGTTCACTCGCCCAGACACTACCATCTCTTTCGAGAAAGGATCGATCGAGCCGTTCAATCAGATTCCGCTCCTTGTACCGATCACGCACCAAAATAACCTTTTTCTCTTCTTCATCTATCAAGTACTCTGCAAGCGGATTAATAACCATGACCTCATAGTCGAATTCCAGACGCGCTGTAATACGCTCACGATAGAAGTCGATGTACAACTTCGGTGAGAGTTCCGGTTCCGCGATCTGTTCACGTACCTGTGAATCAATAGACAGATGGCCGAGCGTACGCAGTTCTGGCACGACATGCTGTACGAACTCATCCACCTGCTGGGTCGAAATATCAATGCTTTCCTTAATCCCATATGAGGTGAGCGCCCCACTCAAGTCCTCCAGACTTCGCATCTGCATCGGCTCCAACATATGCAACTGTCCTTCCACCACAGCGGCATCATAAGCAGGAAGAAGAATCAGCTCACGCAGTCCCGAAATTTCAAGCTGATATCCTTCATTCGCTCCCTGGGCGATCCGGTAAAATAAAGGAAGTACCCCTTCCCCCAGCGTGAGTGGTCCATTGGCAAATCCTGTGCCCTCCATCCGGCTGTCAGCCTGTAGCAGCAATTCCAGCAATGGCTTCCATACCAGAGGAGCAATCAATATATCCCGTCCGTCCGAAGCTCCAAGATAACCGGAGATGGATTGGCGGTAGGCCTCCTCACTCTGTCTCATTCGAATAAGCATCGAGAGAATCGCCTGATCCTGTGGAGTGAACACATGCATTAATGGATCATAGTGGAACAGCTTGGTAAATGACATGGGCTCGCCCTTTTCGATGCAGTTCAGGAATTGCTTCACTTTCTGCACCACATACAGCCGTTTGTTACCCACTTTCAATTCAAGAGCAAGTTTCCCCCCACCCTTATGAACCTGTATCAGCTTACATATAAACTGAACCTGCAACTCTTCCCGCAGGGAGGATCGGTTGACAGGGGCGGTGTATTTACGGTCATTTCCATGCAGCTGTCTCCGATCCTTGGCAAACATGGACAGAATCTGATCCGCCGTACGGTAAGAAGGTTTATCTGCCGAGCGACCCCACCCCGAAGCTGAGCTTGGACGACCTGCCTGGGCAAAATGAACCGGAGGACGCTCTGGAGCATCATTCAGTTGCTCTCGTTGTGAAGCAGACTGTGGGCGCTCCCACACGCTCTCTTCGACTAGCGTCCCGACCTTGGACTTGGAATCTAAGTTAGAACTGGCATTGGCTCCTTGGCCTGTAGCCGGTTGAGAAGGCTTCCCAGAGGCAATCGTGGCATTACGCTGCTGCTGCTCACCCCATTCGTGAATAGCCAACAGGACAGCAGCGACATGTTTGCAATAGTCATAATGCCTGCCGTCACCCGGACAACTGCAGCCTGCCACAATCTCACCTGATCCATCTATATCCACCGTCACCTGATAACGCTCCGATCCACGTACCTGTGCTTCAAAATGAAGCTGATCCTCACTAACCACCAGATTAGTCACCCTGCCAGATTGGTTATAATCTTCTCCGCGCTTGAATGCCGTGACCCCGCACAGCAATTTGATATCCATAATTGTGAATGGCGCCACGCTTCTTCGCCTCCTGTGTCATGATGTAAAAAAACCCCAAGAGCTCCTTGAAGCAGAGATTGGGGTTCCTTCATGCTTGTAACTGTTGTTGTACCATACAATCGTTATTTCACCAATTGACCACGTGTAACGCCCAGTTGGTTCGTTGCTTTTAGGGTTTTCCACACTTGTGTACCACTGATCTCGCCGCGCAGTGCACGGTTGTACAGATCGATTACTTCGCGTACCTGCTCCGGTGTCTCTTCCAGGAATTCCACACGGTAGCGAGATACACCCAGATCCATAAAGTTGGTCAGATATTCGGCACCTGACTGCTCCACTGCATTGTATACCGTATTACGACAGCCTTCATCCACACGTACCGGGTGAGACATACCGATCCGGTCTTGCAATGATGCACGCTGTTCCTCACAAGGACGTCCACAGTTCGTAAAGTCTGTTCCTTCACTCATGAACGTACAGTATACACAGTGCTCGGTGTGGAACATCGGCAGATGCTGATGGATAACCACTTCGGTCTGACTTGTACGGGAGTGGCCCAGCAAATCAACCATTTGTTGAATGTTCAGGTCATAGGATGGCGTAATCCAGTCACAGCCTGCTTCCAGGAACAATTCTACTGCTTTGTGATTAGCGATGTTCAATGAGAAGTCGCCGATCAGTTCCGGGTGCTTCGCATCCGGGTTTTCCATCCGGTGACGAAGGTAAAAGTACAGTGCGCCTGTATTACGTACCAATACCGCATCCGGCTTCAGACGCAAGATGTTGTTATGATATCCGTTCTCCCCAGGCATATGAATACGCGGTGTTGCCAGCGCGATCTTGCGACCAGCGGCATGCACAGCTTCCACGGCTGCCGGGAACTGTTTGATAAACTCGAAGTCGGCATAGATCATACCGATTCCTGCTTCAATCGCTGCCTCCACTTGTGGCAGGCTACGGCAGAGTGCGGTCAGTTCTGCTTGACCGCGAGCGACTGGTGATGCCGGTTTAACCGAATCGCCGTACACATCTACCGCCCGTTTCACGTAGACGGGTGGTTTAGGACGCTCGCCCGCGAGTTGTTCTACCGCCTGACGGCGAATGTTATTCAACTCGCGCATCGGGATAATGACATCACCGTGCAGATTGACGTCCATTCCTTCCAACTGGAACACGGTGCCTCCCAGACGACCGAACTGCTCTTCGAGCAATTCATGTGTCATTGGACGCTTCTGCGCGATGTCCAGTTCCATCTCGGAATCAATCCGGACGGTCGTGCCTTTCTGCACGTCTGTCCACCATGTGCTAAGCGGCTGCCCCGGGCTGCCAATGACCTTCACCTTCACCGGGAATACACGGTACGGCTTCTCGGTCTCAAAGCTTTGACGCAGTCGTTTGTCCAGCGCCGGGTCATTCGTTTTCCACACTTTGTCGCCAACTTTCACGCGGCGCAGATCCACGTCACTGCGGCCTGGCACGACATCAACGATCCAGCCCTCTTCGGCTTCGCCTTCGAGTTTTACGCCTTTACGACGTACATCGTATACGCGTCCGCCCTCTTCCTTCTGAGTCGGGTCTCCGGCGTCAAATACAATTCCATCTCCACGTTTCACGGGTGCATCCAGCTTCAGGACCACACCATCGCGCAACACTTGATCCACACGACCAAGGTAGACACCACGGCTTTTCGGGAATGTTCCATCCACCAGTTCTTTGTTATTTGTACCGCTCAGGAAACCATGTGTGAAGCCACGGGAGAAGCTTTGCTGCAATTCGCGAACTTCTTCCTTGCTTGGCGGTGTGTTATCTCCATCAAAATAACGGTCAATCGCTTTACGATATTTGCTTACTACGTTTGCTACGTATTCCGGCGTTTTGAGACGTCCTTCAATTTTGAAAGAAGTTACTCCTGCTTCGATCAGTTCCGGCATCAGGTCAATCGCTGCCAGATCCTTCGGAGACAACAGATAGGCTACATCACCCATCGGTTTGTGCACCCCATCCACCATCAGGTCGTACGGAAGACGACAAGCTTGCGCGCACTCCCCACGGTTCGCCGAACGTCCTCCCCACATTTCGGAAGTCAGACACTGCCCCGAGTAGGATACACACAGCGCGCCATGAACGAATACTTCCATTGGAAGCTTCGCCTGCTCACCGATCTTTTGGATCTGCTTCAGATTGTTCTCCCGTCCCAGAACGACACGTTCCATATCAAAAGGCTTCGTAAACTCAACCGCTTCCGGGGACGTAATCGTCATCTGTGTTGAACCGTGAATCGGGAAATCCGGCGAGATCTCGCGAATCATCTTCACCAAACCCAAATCCTGAACAATTACAGCATCCACACCAGCATCGACACAAGCATCAATCAGTTCTTTTGCATCCGTCAATTCATTTTCAAAAATCAATATATTAAAGGTCAAAAAACCTTTTACGCCATAACTGTGTAAAAACGCCATTATCTCCGGCAGCTCGTCCATACGGAAATTGTTCGCTCGTGCCCGTGCATTAAACTTTTCGACTCCGAAGAAAATTGCATCTGCGCCATTAGCTACCGCCGAACGCATACAATCCCAGTCACCAGCAGGTGCCAGAAGTTCAACGTCTTCTCTTCGTATTGTTGCTGTTTTCATGTAGATCCTCCCCATAACCGGCTATCCGCCGGATTTCATCCCTATATCCTTAAACGCCTGAACATACTAAGCCTAAGACTGCACCTTATCGGGTACACCTGCATTGTCACGGTATTACAATATCTATCTATTATGTCTGTATTGCCTGAACTCCAAGCTTACAGTCATTCATATTCATCAGATCAGCAGTCATAACTCCTGAACTAGTATATTGTAACACTTCTGCACCGACTCTTCTACGGTTTCCTGAAAAAACCGTTTACCATTTTCATTTCCAGTACAACGAAAAAAACCGAAAGGTCTTTTGACCCTCCGGCTTGCATCACTATTATTTAATAAATGTAAATGAGTTCACTGCTTTTTCCAAGGCTGCCGCCTGAACTTCTGTCTTGTTGGCATCATTCAGCCCACTTGTGATCGTATAGGTTGTTCCGTCCTTTTCAAACACGATCTGGCGACCCGCATATGGCACGCCTTTGTCCAGCTCATGATACGTAAAGGAAAATGCAGGCACACCCGCAAACGTCAGCTCTTCACTGCCAAGCAACTTGAAGTTCTTACGGGTTTTGGTGGCTTCGGCATAGGCTTCTCTCAATTGGCTGACCGTCATCTCGATCGACTTGTCTTCGCTCGCCGCAATGGAGAATTCTCCGCCAGTAAAGGTGTACACCACAGGTGAATATTCGAATCGATCACTATACGGCGTCCAGTAACGCGGAATATCTACACTGTATTTATAACGTTTGGACGTACGTGTAAGTGTCTTCGTTTTGTCTGTCAAATAAGGATCTTCATCCAGCTGACCGAAATTATCGGCAACCGTATCAAAATCAATCTCCACACTCTTCATAATTCGTTCGAACCATGTCCGATCTGCACTTTGCTCCTCAGGGAACGTATACTCTGCATAATATCGATACCCATTCTTCTGCAAAAGAACATCAAACTCGGTCTGCCAGCCCCCGCCAAAGTTATAACGGAATTCATTCACCTCGGCAGTCTCTCCCGAGATATCCATCGTATATGAGCCAATTGGCTCGTAACTCTCTGGTGTAAATGTCTCGCGCATCCACTTATCCAGTTGGCCGCTCCAGTCTTTAACCGTAGTACCTGCCTTCGCCGAAGTGACACGCCATTGCAGATATGCACCGTCCTTGGCTTCGTAGATCATCTGATTGTTATCCATCGACCAGCCGGCTGGAATCATCAATTCAATACCATAGTCATCGTTCCATGCGGAGCGCATGCCATTATCTACGGTGGACAGATCCTTGATCGTTCGATCCGATTCCGCATAGGTTGGCTGGAATGAATTGAGCAGCGCTGCACGTTTGCCCAGATCTTTATAATTCAGGGCTTCGTAATCCGCGAGGTACACATCATATTGACGACCTTCGCTCAGATACTGACGCATCTCCCATAACATGCCGTCTACATCTTTCACGATAATCCGTGCATATGGCGTTTTGCCTTTTGACACCGCTTCACGATCCAGCACGGTATCTCCCGATTGTTTGGCCTCTTGGACAAGTTGCTGCAACAAATCATCCGCATCCAGAGCCACATCCTGATCGCTGACATACACTTCAAGATAATAACTGTTGTCCGCAGCGCCGAAAGTCATCATGCGCTCCTGCTCACCGGTCTGGAAAACTATAAGGTCTGCCGGGTAGTTAATGGACCAACCGTAAAAACTGTTACCAATTCTGGTTTTGCCTTCATCTGGATGAATGCCATCCTCGTCATCCACCGAATCATCGGTTTGCAACAGACGAATGACCATTTCTCCGGAGCTGGTTGGAGCTAGCGTCGCTCCGATACCGGCAGCAACCGGACGAAGTGGAACCATAAGTATGCCATTCACCATCTTGGGAACGGCACCCATCTCATGTTTTACACCATCCACCCAGGCAATGGAACTGCCAATCGTTAGGGTGACCGTGTGTGGACCTTCCTTGATTTTGACAACATCATTTTTCTCCAGCCGGATTTCACTGCCAAATGCTTTCTTGAACACACCAACAGGCACCATCGTAACACCCTTGAACTTGTAAGGTTTGGCTATGGCCTGCTTATCGCCGTTAATGTAGGCGCTCGTGCTCCCCGCTTTGACTCGTAGTTCACTTGTCGTCAGATCAGATGCCCATACAGGCAATGCCGCGCCAATGGTCAGCATCCCGGTTAATACACCTGTGCTTAGCACACGTATCCATGACTTTTTCATTCCGTTCTTTCGTCCTCTCTCCATCCGGGCTGATCGCCGGGCTTTATTGTTCTTCATCTGCAAGGAACGCTTCATCTTCCTCGTCTACGATGTCTGCGCGATCAGCAAGCACCAACGTGCGGGTGACGATATCGCCATCCGTTTGCATCAACAGCTTTACCTTTTGCCCAGGCAGATACTTTTTGAGCAACTCATTGATATCCACTACTGAAGAGACACGTATGCCCGCGACACTGTAAAGGACATCGCCCTCTTTGATTTTGGCTTTCTTGGCTTCAGTAGACAGTACGCCCGTAATCGTTAAGGGATCATCTGTAGGCAGGCCCACAATCGCAGACCAACTTTCTTCCAGCTGTAGTCCCAGACTTGCACGTTTTATTTTGCCATATTTAAAAAACTGATCAATGATATATTGAACGGTATCCACTGGAATCGAAAATCCCAAACTCTCTACGCCGACCGCAGAAAATTTCATGGAATTGATACCAACCACTTCACCCTTCAGGTTGACCAGCGGTCCTCCGCTATTTCCTGGGTTAATGGCCGTGTCGGTCTGAATCAACCGGTAGGTCGCCTCAACACCACGATTCAAGCCGCTAATTACCCCTACCGTTGCCGAGTTGCGCAAAGAAAAGGAAATCGGCGTACCCAAGGCAATCACCGTTTCTCCAACAGTGGTTTGTGAAGCTTTGGCAAAGCTCGCCGGTTTGAGTGATTTGGCATTGATTTTGATTAGAGCCAGATCACTTAGTGCATCACTGTATGTTTTCGTAATTTTGTATGTATTGCCATCCGTCGTTACGACCACGGGGTTCGTTAATCCGTCGACCACATGAGCATTCGTTACAATCCATCCGTTCGACCGGATAATGACACCTGTACCATGTGCAAGATTATAACGGTCGTCTGATGTTGCACCGTCCTGCACTTCGGTAGATTTCCCAATAATGCCTACAACCGAAGGAGATACCTTTTCGATTACTTTGGGAATGGCTTCACTTCCCTTGTACGTGTACGTTCCGGATTTGGCATCATATTGTCCACTTCCACCAACTGCCTTGAGCAGATCCTTGGTGTTCACATAGACTTGACCGTCTACCACTTTAGCTTGCATCGCCGCTTTGGATTCAGCTGCACCGGCCGTTGCCGCTACACTAATCGAGAGTACAGCAGCCATCAGTATGGCTATCCCCTTTTTACCCAACACGCTCATATTCTCACCTGACCCTCTCTATACATCCTTCTTGCGCGACTCGACATCGGATTCATCGCTGAATCTATTCTCTTTTTCTCTCATCTGCAATTCCGGTATCCCTCAATGTATCATACAGAATCTGGATATACAATTGTTTTAAGTCCTATTTTAGTAGAGAAGGTATAATCTTGTTCAATCGCTCAATATAAACGAAAAAAAACACCCTCCATGTCTCCCGTGGAAAGTGTTCCTCCATACTCTTTTAGCTTAAATTCCATTCACTTCAGTGGCATTCCTACTGAGCAAACCAACCTGTTATCATCGCATAGTCTGTCATCAGAAATACCAGTAGGCTGACTACTGCAAATCCGATTGCAAACAGATTCTTCTTCGGTGCCCGAAGAAGCCGAACGACTCCGATGAAAATCAGGATCGTAAATAAGATGACAAAAATATCAAATGCATTAAAATTCGATGTACTCGCCGTGGCAGCTTCTGCAAACAGCATGGATAGACAGACCTCCTTACCATAGTTGAACAGCTAACGCATACCCTAATATCTTCCTCTATGTTATCTGTACCCTGCTTGTAATGCAAGCCCTATCATCCATAAAAATGAAAAAAAGCCAATTTGGCCGAATATTCCTGTAATGCTCGTCATAATGCATATGTAAACACTTTCACGAAATAACCTTAGTCCAAAGGAAACACTGTTCCTACTCAAAATGAAAAGCCCTTCTTTCTCGGAAGGAGAGCACATCAGATCGTAATCCAACGTCTTTACCTTTTCGAAAAGAAGGGCCATTACTGCTACTTCATATTGATATAACTACTGGGTAGAGAACCTTAGTCTACCAATTGCAGCGCCTTACTCCGCTCGGTATCCCGCTCAAGAACTGGCTTCAAGTACTTGCCGGTATAAGAAGCTTCCACTTTAACGATATCCTCAGGTGTTCCAGTTGCAACAATGGTTCCTCCACCGCTACCGCCTTCTGGACCCAAATCAACAACATAGTCTGCCGTTTTGATCACATCCAGGTTATGCTCGATCACTAGCACCGATTCCCCGGAATCAACCAGACGGTGTAATACGTTCAGCAAACGGTCGATATCATCGACATGCAAACCCGTAGTCGGCTCATCGAGGATGTAGATGGTTTTCCCCGTACTGCGACGATACAGCTCGGAAGCAAGCTTCACACGCTGGGCTTCACCACCAGACAATGTGGTTGCAGGTTGCCCCAGATTGATATAACCCAGACCCACATCCATCAGTGTCTGCATTTTGCGATGGATCTTCGGAATGTTCTCGAAGAATTGGGTTGCATCTTCAACCGTCATTTCCAGTACATCGGAAATATTTCTGTTTTTATATTTCACTTCAAGCGTTTCCCGATTGTATCGTTTGCCTTTGCAGACTTCACAAGGAACATAAACGTCTGGCAAGAAGTGCATCTCAATCTTGATAATGCCGTCTCCACGGCAGGCTTCACACCGTCCACCTTTGATATTAAAGCTGAACCGGCCTTTCTTGTATCCACGTACCTTGGCTTCGTTCGTCTGAGCAAACAGATCCCGGATATCATCAAAGACACCTGTATACGTAGCCGGGTTGGAACGTGGTGTCCGCCCGATTGGCGACTGGTCAATATCGATAACTTTATCGATATGCTCCAGACCACGAATTTCTTTATGTTGACCCGGGCGTACCCGAGCACGGTTCAGATCACGTGCCAGCGTTTTGTAGAGAATCTCATTAATCAATGTGGATTTACCTGAGCCAGACACACCCGTTACCGCAGTAAATACGCCCACTGGAATCTTCACGTTCAGATTCTTCAGGTTATTTTCTTTGGCTCCACGTACTTCCAACCAACGGTCTCCTACACTTCTACGTTCTGTACGAATCGGAATGAACTTGCGTCCACTCAGATATTGACCGGTTAAGGAGTTCTCATCGTTCATGATCTCCTCCGGTGTACCCTGTGACATGATGGTACCACCGTGGATACCTGCACCTGGGCCAATATCAATAATATAATCGGCAGCCATCATCGTATCCTCATCATGTTCAACCACGATCAACGTGTTACCAATGTCTCGCATATGCGCAAGTGTTGAGATCAGACGGTCATTATCCCGTTGATGCAGACCGATACTTGGCTCATCGAGAATATACAGTACACCCATCAGGCTGGAACCAATCTGTGTGGCCAGTCTGATCCGCTGCGCTTCCCCACCGGACAATGTTCCGGCAGCACGACTCAGTGTAAGATAATCCAGACCAACATTCACCAGGAAGCCGAGACGGCTGTTGATTTCTTTCAAAATCAGTTTGGCAATCGTCTGCTCCTTCTCCGTCAATTCCAATGAATCGAAGAATCGGCCAGCTTCACCAATGGACAAACTAGTCACATAGGCCATGTTGTGATCATTGATCGTAACCGCAAGACTCTCGCGTTTCAGACGCTGACCTTTACATGTACCACAAGGCTTCGCACTCATGTAACCCTCAATAAATTCACGGATACCTTCAGATGCTGTATCACGATATCTACGCTCTAAGTTATTCACGATACCTTCAAAGGTAACCAGTGCTTCCTTACGTTGTCCAAAATCATTCTCATAACGGAAACGGATTTTCTCCGTACCTGTACCCTGCAACAACTTGTTCATCTGCTCAGCTGGCAGATCTTCGACAGGTACATTTTGCGGAATGTTGAAGTGCTCACATACTGACTTCAGGAACTGCGGATAATAGGTGGATGTACCACCTGTCCAAGCATCAAAAGCTCCATCTTCGATGGTCTTAGTCCGATCTGGTACCAGCAGATCAGGGTCAACGATCATTTTGACACCTAACCCATCACAATCCGGGCAAGCCCCGAAGGGACTGTTAAATGAGAACATCCGTGGTGCAAGCTCTTCAATACTGAATCCACACACCGGGCAGGCAAAGTTGGAACTGAAGCGCAGCTCTTCTTCGCCCATAATGTCCACCAGGAGTTGTCCACCGGACAAAGTAAGTGCCGTTTCAATGGAGTCGGCCAGACGCGCCTGTACATCATCTTTAACAACGATCCGGTCAACAACGACTTCAATCGTATGCTTTTTGTTTTTCTCCAATTGAATATCTTCTGACAGGTCACGCAGTTCCCCGTTCACCCGTACACGGACAAAACCCTGTTTGGATACATCAGCAAATACACTTTTGTGCTCGCCCTTACGCCCCGAGATAATGGGTGCCAAAATCTGCAACCGGGTACGCTCTGGATATTGCATAATGCGGTCAACCATTTGTTCTACGGTTTGGGAGCTAATTTCCACCCCATGGTCCGGACAATGTGGATGGCCCACACGTGCAAATAACAGACGCAGATAATCGTAGATTTCGGTCACCGTTCCTACTGTGGAACGTGGGTTACGGCTTGTTGTTTTCTGATCTATTGAAATGGCAGGAGATAATCCTTCGATGGAATCCACATCCGGTTTCTCCATCTGTCCCAGAAACTGCCGTGCGTAAGCAGACAATGATTCTACATAACGCCGCTGTCCTTCGGCATAGATCGTGTCAAAAGCCAGCGAGGACTTGCCTGAGCCACTCAGGCCGGTCAATACAACAAAGCGGTCACGCGGGATGGTAATGTCGATATTTTTCAGGTTATGCGCTCGTGCGCCTTTAATGACAATGTTATCGCTCGCCAATAGTATTCATCCTCTCAGTGTGTTAATCCAAACCTTTAAAGGCTTTTCGATCCCTCCCAAACCCTCCCTTCCAAGGGAGGGCCCCAGAGGGCGCAACCCTCTGGACACCCGAAACAAGCGGTGCAACGGTGAGGGGTCGGGTCTTGCTATGTGAAGGGTGGTCGTGTGCCCGCGGCTCCGTATAAGGTTCCGGCTCATTGCCGGAACCTTATACGGCCGCTCTACTGCGAGGTGGTGCTCTCGGCTTCGCCACGTTCGCGACAAGTCGCCATTGCCTTCGGCTCGGCTCCAAGGTCAAGAGCGGGACGCTCTTTGCTTCGCCTTGGTCGCGGCATGGTCGCCATTGCCTTCGGCTCGGCTCCAAGGTCAAGAGCAGGACGCTCTCAGCTTTGCCTTGGTCGCGGCATGGTCGCCATTGCCTTTGGCTCGGCTCCAAGGTCAACACCGGGGCGCTCTCGGCTTCGCCTTTGTCGCGACAGGGTCGCCATTGCCTTCGGCTCGGCTCCAAGGTCAAGAGCGGGACGCTCTCAGCTTCGCCTTGATCGCGGCAGGTCGCCATTGCCTTTGGCTCGGCTCCGAGGTCAACACCAGGGCGCTCTCGACTCTCAGGGGAACACGACTCCCAATTGCTTTCCTATAAACCTTTTAACCAATTTCAACATTTCTATCAGTATAGACCTGATTTCAAGATTTCAACATCTCTAATTATCGGTAGATATCAATGATTTCCTTACTCAACAAGAGAACGGCCAATTGGCCGTTCTCTTGTTACAGATCCATCTTTACTGGAGCATATGAATGAGCAGTATCTTATTCGGCGCGAAGTTCCAGCAACGCATCGCGAAGCTCGGCAGCACGCTCAAACTGCAGGTTTTTGGCTGCATCTTTCATCTCTACCTCTAAGCGCTGAATAAGCGCCTGGCGATCTTTCTTCGACATCTTCTCGGCTGCGCCTGTGAGATAGTCTTTCTTGGATTCGGCAACTTTGGTTGCCTCAATCACATCACGTACTTTTTTGCGAATCGTCTGTGGTGTAATTCCATGTTTCTCGTTGTACTCGATCTGGATTGCGCGACGACGTTCTGTTTCCTTTATCGCTTTATCCATCGAATCCGTTACTTTGTCACCATAAAGAATAACGCGACCCTCGCTGTTCCGTGCCGCACGACCAATCGTTTGGATCAGTGAGCGTTCGGAACGCAGGAATCCTTCCTTATCGGCATCCAATATAGCGACGAGGGAAACTTCGGGCAGATCGAGACCTTCCCGGAGCAAGTTGATTCCGATTAGCACATGGAAAACGCCCAACCTTAAATCACGTAAAATCGCCATCCGTTCCAATGTCTTGATCTCGGAGTGCAGATAACGAACCTTGATTCCAACTTCCTTCAGATAATCCGTCAGGTCCTCGGACATCTTCTTCGTTAATGTTGTAATCAACACACGCTCGTCTTTGGCAATCCGGTCATTAATCTCACCAATCAAGTCATCGATCTGTCCCTTTGTTGGACGCAGTTCAATGATTGGATCAAGCAGTCCGGTTGGACGAATAATCTGTTGCACCATCGTATCGGTATGCTCAATCTCATACGGGCCTGGTGTGGCCGATACATAGATAATCTGATCCATCTTGCCTTCGAACTCTTCGAATTTGAGCGGACGATTATCCAGCGCTGACGGCAGACGGAATCCATGTTCAACCAATACTGTCTTCCGCGCCTGGTCACCATTGTACATCGCACGGATCTGTGGCAGAGTCACGTGAGACTCATCAACCACAATCAACATGTCATCCGGGAAGTAATCCATCAATGTGTATGGGGTATCGCCGCGTTCGCGGAAAGTCAGCGGACCGGAATAGTTCTCAATCCCCGAACAGAAGCCAACTTCCTTCATCATCTCGATATCATACCGTGTGCGCTGCTCCAGTCGCTGAGCCTCCAGCAACTTCCCTTGTTCACGCAACACTTCAAGACGCTCCTCCAGTTCACGCTCAATGTTCACCAGCGCAACCTTCATCGTCTCTTCTTGCGTTACGAAGTGAGACGCCGGGAAGATGGCAATATGTTCACGTTCGCCAATCAGTTCTCCGGTTAACACATCAATCTCCGTAATTTTCTCGATCTCATCACCAAACAATTCAACCCGAATTGCATGTTCGCCCTTGGAGGCAGGGAAGATCTCTACGACATCCCCACGGACACGGAATGTACCCCGTACAAAGTTAATATCATTCCGTTGATACTGAATCTCTACCAGACGGGACAAAATCTGATTGCGCGGTTTCTCCATGCCTACCCGGAGTGATAGCAACATGCTTGAATACGAGTGCGGTGAACCCAAACCATAAATACAGGATACACTCGCTACAATGATGACATCCCTGCGCTCAAACAACGAACTGGTCGCTGCGTGACGCAGTTTGTCGATCTCTTCATTAATACTTGAATCCTTCTCGATATACGTATCGGAGGACGGGATATACGCTTCTGGCTGGAAATAATCGTAATAACTGACAAAATACTCAACCATGTTGTTAGGAAAAAAATCTTTGAACTCACTTGCAAGCTGCGCTGCCAATGTTTTGTTGTGTGCAATAATCAGCGTCGGACGTTGCAGTTGGGCTATCGTCTGGGCTATCGTAAACGTCTTACCCGTACCCGTTGCACCCAGCAGTGTCTGGTACCTCTTCCCCTCCTGAACACCCTTCACCAATTCTTTAATGGCTGCAGGCTGATCACCTTGGGGAGAAAACTCTGACTCGATTTCGAACGTTTTGTCGCTCATTATAATATCGCTCATTGCCGTATCTCACCCTATCGTCTAAAATAATAGTCACTATATATTGTCGAAGTTCCCCGAATTTTCATATGGGAAAACTTATAGTAATAGGAATATTTGTTCCCGTTTAATTATACCTCGTTCGTTTTAGTGATGCAAACGTGAAATGAAGATAGGAGTGGGTTAATTTATGGATATTGCGACACTTATCGGTATTATTGCCGGAATTGCCGCAGTCATTAGCGGTTTTTTGTGGGAAGGTGGCCAATTGTCCGGTCTCCTGCAAAAAACGGCTGCTTTAATTGTATTCGGTGGAACGATTGCTGCTGTGGTTGCCAGTTTTCCGGCGCATCGCCTTCGTACGATTCCAGCTGCTCTGCGTATGGCTTTTGGACGTAACAATAATGAATCAGGCTTATGGGTTGAAGAACTGGTGGAGATGTCTTCAATCGCACGCCGCTCAGGTGTACTTGCATTGGAACGCAAGGTTATGGATCATCCGCATCCATTTTTGCAAGATGGAATTCAGATGGTTGTTGATGGTACCGATCAGGATGTGGTTCGCCAGATCCTGGAGATGGAGATTGACTCGATTGAACAAAAACATGAGGGCTATGCCAAAATATTTGAATCCGCTGGTGGGTACGCTCCAACCATGGGGATCATCGGAACCGTGATGGGACTTATTCAGGTACTTGGCAGTTTGACCGATCCCACAGGACTCGGACCTGCCATTGCTGTTGCCTTTACCGCAACCCTGTATGGGGTCGCCAGTGCCAATCTTATCTTTTTGCCCATTGCCTCCAAGATCAAATCCAGAGGTGCCGATGAAGTGCAGACCATGGAAATGCTTCTCGAAGGTGTACTTGCCATTCAGAACGGTGAGAATCCCCAGCTTGTACGCAAAAGACTGGAGTCCTTCACCCTTACACATCGTCAGCATATACGCCCCCTAACAAAGGAGGGATTGGATGAGTCGGCGCAGTAAACGGCGCGGAAAACGTGAAACTATCGATCATCGGGATCGCTGGATGATTACTTATGCCGATCTCATAACTCTACTTTTGATCTTTTTTGTCATCATGTATGCCATGAGCAATCTGGATTCAGGTAAATATGACGTCGTTACTCAATCGTTACAAAATACATTCAATGCGTCCGACTCTATCCTTGAGCTTGGTGAGGGACTCGGTGAGAAGCCCGGACAGACGATTACAGAGACTCCGCCATCCGAGGTGCAGGGTGAAGACCCTTCAGAAGGTGAAGAAACTGCAACACCAGATGATGACAACAAACCCCTCACAGAACGGGAAGAACAGTTCAGATCACAGGAGCAGGAATTGCAAAATCTGTTCAATGTGATTACCCAATATATTGAGGATAATAAACTGGAAAATCAGATTTTTGTTGCGGACAAGCCACAGGGCCTATCCATTACACTTAGTGACCGCTTCTTGTTTGATCAGGGACAGGCCGCTCTAAAGGATGGTGCAGCACCAACGCTCAGTAAACTTGCCAGCCTGTTCCGTGATCTAAATACCGTTGTCAGCATTGAGGGTCACACCGATAACATTCCTGTGGGAGCTAACTCCGCCTATACCGATAACTGGCAGCTTTCAGGAGAACGTGCACTGTCTGTATTGCGATTCTTTCTGGATACAGAGAAGCTTAACCCGGACAGCTTCCAGTATGCTGGATACGCGGATACTCGCCCAACGGGTGACAACACCACAGCCGCCGGAAGACAAAAGAACCGTCGGGTTGAAATAACGGTCCTGCGTCAGCTCCAGCCTTAATCATCCATATCTCACATAATGCAACATTACTCATGCAAAGAAAGCACGCTCTAACTGAATTCAATTCAGCAGAGCGTGCTTTCTTTTATGTCGTATAAACCTTATTTATGCCTCTACTCCTGGCTGGCTAGGGCGTAGAATCGCAGAGCCTACAGTCAGCAAAATGGCAGCCATGCCAAACAAAATCAATAACGGCAATGTAATATCCGACAATGTACCGCCAGCAGAGATCGTCTCCACCGCCTGAATCGCCCACTTCTGTGGAACAAAGTTAGCGAGCTTCTGCATATAGTCCGGCATCAACGAGATTGGCCAGAAACAACCGCCTATCATGCAGGTTGGCATAATAACAAGTGAATTCAGCATATTCGCATTTTTGGGATTACGAATTAATCCTGCCACGGTACTTGCGATCCCCATGGAGACCAGCATGAATGCGGCCAAGATGACGAAATGAATGCCAAAAGGAATACCGGCATCATAATGCAGCAGCCACCTGCTGACTCCTAGAACCATCACAATCTGAATCATACCAATGACAAAGCTGCCCAGGAAATTACCAAGCGCAATCTCATATGCACGGACGGGTGCCGTATATACTCTGGCCATCGTACGTTTCCTGCGATCTTCCATTATCACAGCCACTGCACTGGTCAGTAGCCCCATCATAAACATGATTGTAAATCCAGTCACATTGTTCAGGCCTGGCTTGGGATAGATCTGCAGATCGGTGACTTCACCAGTAACCTGATGTTTTCCTATCTCCTGTAAGAGCTGTTCAAATGGCTT
Organism: Paenibacillus sp. FSL R5-0701; assembly: GCF_037973995.1. NCBI lineage: Bacteria > Bacillati > Bacillota > Bacilli > Caryophanales > Paenibacillaceae > Paenibacillus > Paenibacillus sp. FSL R5-0701. Next base: position 6,302,102 of record NZ_CP150230.1, read on the forward strand.
CTGTGTACTCGATAGTATATCCGTCTCACTTGAGACGGGGCCTGCGGCCACCTTAACAGCTGAAGCAGATTGTTGCAATCCGCTCGTTAAACCTTCAACTGCTGCTCGTAGGGTATAGGAACTTTCACTTATACGCAGTTCCACCAATTGAATTTCGGTTGGCTTTCCTTGTAACAGATCCTCCGTATAATGTGCCGGAATGATGATGCCAGAACTTCCTTTTTGCTGAGCGATAGCTTCCTTCACTTCTGCTTCGTTGTTCATTGGCTTGAGCAAATATTCCTCTTTGCCAGTAAGTTCATGAATCATCCATGTCCCTGCCACCCCTGCATCTTCATTGACGTAGGGAATGACCGTGCGTGTACTCTGCTCACTTCCAAAAAGAGCTACCGCACCTGTAACCACCAGGCAAGGCAGAAGTAGAAACGTAATGAAGCCCATTTTACGGCCAAGTGTACGTTTGATCATCAACCAGGCTATGTGCAGACTATTCATATCGATATCCTGCCTTTCTATAGATCAATCCTGAGATAGCCAGTAAAACAGCGCATACCACGCCTAGCATCAGTATGTTATATACTATCTCTCCTACAGGTGCATCCAGCATCATTCTCAGAAAACTTTGGAGCGCCCAGTGATTAACTGTAAATTCGCTAAGACGTTGCACCAAATCAACCGGAATGGGCCTGAACCCACCACTGATGAATGTCATGACAATAATGATGCCTTGTAAGGTTGCACCGGCCGATGCCGTGCTTTTGCATACCAGGGATACAATAATGCCGAGGGTCATAGATGCCAAAGTGATGAGAACACAAGTTAGCACAATATACCCAGGATACGTTCCCCAATCTACACCGTAGAACCAATATGTCATAAGGATGATCGTCGTTGCCTGTAAAAAAGCGAGCAGACTATTGCCGGCAATTTTCCCGGCAAAGATCACTCCGTTACCTATCGGCGCAGCCTGAAGGCGGGTCAGCGTTCGGTTATCCCGCTCTCCAAAAAGGCTGGTACTTGTTGTCATACCCGAATACAACATGAACATCGCCAGCATGGAAGCTGCATAGTATTGGGAGGCGCTGTAGGACGTACCTGTCTTTCCGGGATTAATGACAGTAATGGAAGTCGAGTTCGCTCCATTAGACTCCAAGCCAGAGGTCATGGCAGCAGTCACTTCCGGGCCTAACACTTTGCTAATCGCCATCTGTCGATTCCATTCATCCGTAAACCGTGTGAACAAGGTTTCGCCCAAGGTATTGAGCGTGCTGTCCTTTCCACGTATCCATTGCAACCTGGCCTCTTTCCCCATCATCACGTTCTGCTCAAAATCTGAAGGAATCATTACGGCAAAGTCGAGCTTGCCAGTACGCAGCGAATGGACAGCCTCTTCTTCAGTCATAAAGTTCTGCACCTTGATCATCTCAGCCACTTCCGGGGATTTAACGAATGTATCCAGCGCTTGATTAACCGTACTTGATCCTCCACCTGATTCAGTACTCAAATGGATAATTCCCACACGTACAGTATCCGGAATAACATCATCCGCCGTACCCATCGTACTGGAAAGTGCCGTACCCAATATAAAAATCAGTAACAACGGCAAAATAAACAGGTTTAACACCACAGATCGAATCTTAAGAATACGTTTCAATTCAAAGATGCAAATATGCCATATATTCATCTCTTGTTCTCCCCCTAGTCCCGAAGCGTACGCCCGGTCAGATTGAGGAACAACGTTTCCAGATCCGGCTCTTCGACCTTGAGCGACTGAATGGATACTTCATGTTTGCTGCAAATGAAGAGCAGATCCTGGAGATCCTGCTGTGCCGAAGGCAGCGTAATGGTCAGTGTATTCTCTGAAACGTCTACCATCCGCACACGGGGGTGAAGTTTCAGTTCTTCCACGGCGTCGGGACCGATACCGAAAGTGGAGAGCACTACTTTTTCCTCCGATGCTACCCGTTCTCTCAGCTCCGCTTCAGTCCCACAGGCAATGATTCGCCCCTGATCCATAATCGCGACCCGGTGACTAATCGCCGCCACTTCCTCCATGTAATGACTTGTATATATGATCGTTGAACCCATCTTGTTAAGTGTGCGTACCGATTCAAGAATATGATTCCGAGATTGCGGATCAATGCCAACTGTAGGTTCATCCATAATAATGAGATCCGGGCGATGTGTAATCGCACATGCGATGTTTAACCTGCGTTTCATACCGCCAGAGAAGGTCGAGGGGGCATCATTTGCTTTATCCTGTAACCCTACAAATTCAAGAGACTCCTGCACTCTTTCCTTAAGCAATTTCCCACGCAGTCCATACAGTCTGGCAAAAAAGGTCACATTCTCCGCAGCAGACATCGTTTCGTATAAAGCCAGATCCTGCGGAACGAGACCGATCTTGCGCTTTACTTCAAGCGGTCGCTCCTTGACCGAGATCCCATCTAATCTGATTTCACCCTGATCCATATTCAGGAGCCCTGCAATCATGCTGATGGTGGTACTTTTTCCTGCTCCATTGGGCCCAAGCAATCCAAAAATCTCGCCTTTACCAACACTAAGGTTCAAATGATCCACGGACAGCTTGCTGCCATATCGTTTTACTACATGATCCACTTCAAGTATACCCATCCCTTTTACGCCCCTCTTCCGTTTCGGCCTTCGCCGCTGGATTTCATAATTTTATTGTAACGGATCGCAATATGTAGCGAAGGTACAAAAAGTCATGAATCGAAGGTGACTTAATTCATCTCCTGATTCGAATGCTGCTTATGGTATAATCAAGGGCGCATTACCAAGAGATTTTCTACTCCACTTTTTATATAAAGGATGTCATTTACATATGCCGATGCGGCTTCTGCAATATGGATTAATTATCGTTCCAGCAGTACTGTACATGTTGATGCTGCCCTTGGAAAATGAAGCCGTCTACACCCTGTATATCATCATTGCACTTGGACTCTCCGTGTGGAAAGATTTCAATCGTTCAAGTACACAGCAGTGGCTGTTGCTTCTGGCCGAAATACTCTGGGGCTGCTGGCTGATTGCTTCGTATGGACCATTCCTGCTATTCCTCTCTCTATCCGTACTCTACGTGTATATATACAGACTGGAGGGAAGTCGGAGATGGTTGATGTTTGCAATTCAGCTTATCGCTAACAATGTCGCTTTGCATTGGCATTATTCTGACCCACAGGCACCGCAGCCAGGGTTAACCACACTAAATACAACCGCCACTACATTACTCTCCGCAGAGACAACTGCGATAGTTCTTGGCAACCTGCTTCTGCTCATCACAGCGGCTCTGTCCTGGCAGGGATCAAGAACGGCGAACAGCCGTGGACAACTGGAACAAGTCTATGACGAACTTCGCAGCAAACATTACGAGCTACAAGAAACTCGTGCGCAGCTGCTGTTATTTACAAAGCAACTTGAAGGAGTGGCTCAGGCAGAGGAACGTACCCGTATCTCCAGACAGCTTCATGACGATATCGGGCATCGACTGATTCGCACCAAAATGATGTCGGAAGCCGCCCTGCTGACCCTCCCCCTGAATATGGAACAAGGAACGGAAATGGTGAGACAGATTCGCGATCAATTGGCCGATAGTATGGATGATATGCGCAGCACACTGCACAAACTGCAACCTAATTCCTATGCATCCCAAGCCTACGACCTGGATCGTCTCCTAGAGGAAGTGGGCAGAGATACCGGCGTGAAGACAAATTATGAAGTTCATGGCCCATCTCATGTGCTGTATCCCAGCATACAAATCGTTTTGTTCAAAAATGCCAAAGAAGCCTTGACCAATGCCCTGCGACACGGTAATGCTTCTTCGATCACAGTGGAGTTGGTATTCGGGGATCAGGAAGTCTGTATGAGTGTAAGTAATGATGGCAAAATCAGTCCTTCTTCTTCCAAGCGAAATGGCATAGGACAGGAAGGCATGCTTCTGCGTACACAAATGGTGGGAGGTACCTTGGAGATCCAATCGGCTTATCCGTATACAGTGATTACACGCATTCCAATAACGAACCAGATGGATATACTCTGAAAAAAGGAAGTGAATGTTCTCATGTCCGAACGGAATGATGTGAACAAAAAGAATGATTCAGGCCAGCCCCCACTTATTCGGCTGATTCTCGCGGACGATGACTATTTCATTCGTGAGAGCCTTAAAGTGCTGCTCGGACTCGAGTCTGGCATTCGTGTTACAGGCACGGCCTCAAATGGGCAGGAAGCATTGGAGCTGCTTGAAGCAGGAACGCCTGCGGATGTGGTTTTAATGGATATTCGGATGCCGGAATGTGACGGAGTTGAAGGTACCAAACGCATCAAGGCACGTTTTCCTGAAATCCAGGTGCTCATGCTAACTACTTTTGACGACGATGAGTATATTATTCAGGCATTACAGAATGGAGCAAGCGGTTATTTGCTCAAAAACGTCCCCCCCGAGCGGATCATTCAAGGCATCAAGACCGTACATAACGGTGATATGTTAATTCATCCGGATATTGCCCGCAAATTGGCAGGCCTTCTTCGTCCCGCTGCAATTCCCCTGACACAGAATCCAATCGAAACCTATGGACTGACACGTATGGAGCTGGCGGTTGCCGAGGCCATATCGGAGGGGTTGTCCAATAAGGAAATTGCCGCCAAACTGTTCCTCAGTGAAGGCACGGTCAAAAACTATGTCACGGATATTCTGGGTAAGCTGAGCTTACGTGATCGGACTCAAATCGCTATCTTTATGTTAAAACAATAACAAAAAAGGTATTTCCCTTGCCTGCGACGGCGTTCGGAAATACCTTTTTCATTGCTTGATTTATGCAACATACTTCATCACGTATGCTAGTTACATCTCCACGGACCCTTTATCACTGGCCACAGGGGCTGGTGGTAACGCCAAGGGAGCTTCGTCCCTTTGTGGTTTTTTCAGACGGGCAAATAATTTGAGGTTGATGATATGGAACAACGTCAGTGGACGTAACCGAATCGCCCAAACCTCGTGATTGTCCGGTGCCATAATGACCCCAAGCTGATGATGCTCGCCTTCATAGATCGCTCGTTGCATGAACTTGCTTTCTCCCTGGTGATTTCGAACCTCAAGTTTGCAAAAAGCCGGGTTCATCCGCAGAGCGCGATGCAACTCTTCCGGTGAATGAACCAACTTACCATTCACCTTGTACAACGTCTCACCTGCTTCAATCCCCAAATCCGCTGCCGGACTCTCCGGAATAACAGCCAGTACCTTCAATCCATGCTGCGGATGGACAAATATCGGACTGCGGTTTTGCTCTTCAAACGCGCTGTACCTTACCAGAAATTCATGTCCAATAAATGCGATTAGCGCAGCAACCACCATGAGTGGAGACCACCATGCAGCAAGCAAACTGAACACAAGCAAAGTTGCCCCATATATCATCAACCGTTTTGATGAGATCTGCACCTTTTGTCCCGGAAGCATACTCTGCGTTATCTCACCAAATCCGAGCATAATCGGCAATGCAACCAGCATGTAACTATGTCCCGCATTCATCAGTGGATTCCATGCCAGCTCTGCGCCACCTCCTGTGACTGGAACAAGAATCAGTAGAGGAATGGCCCAGAACTGTTGCAGTTGATATCCACCAACCAGTTTCCCGCGTTTTCCCTCGAAGAGAAGTGGTGATGCCATCGATACCCCCTGCATGCGTACCAACAAGGCTTCACCCATATGTAGAAGCGCCGCCAGGACAAGCAGTGCTGGCATATCCAGGGCACGTAGCGTTTCCGTGATAGTGCCCATCCAACCCGATGGTTGCCAGCCTGAAGCCAGATTCAAACCAAATTGCAGCACACCCAGTAACCCGGCCGCATAAGCAAAGCACAAATACCGGATACGGAACAAGGATAGAATTAATGTTGCAGCCCATATGCATATCAGGCTTCCCAGTGTAAGATGTGCACCGAGAAATAGGGACACGATCGAGACGATGGTACCGATGAGTATGCCTCCGAGCACGGCACGAATCGTCTGTGTTATCGAGCTTTGCAACCGAACATGGAACAATTTACGCTCCTGTAGTAACTGACGATGATAGATCAGTGCAATCAGGATCACCGCAATATAATAAAACGGCTGAATAAACAACTGCAACATAGCTTCCCCTAATGTAGTTAACCACGGCCATACCCATTCCATTGTGGTCGGTCACCCCTCTCTTTCAGCCGGTTCAGAAAAAAAGAAGGCTGAAAATCAGCCTTCTTTATGGCTTCGACACAGCGGACGAAATATCCTTCGAGACATTTTCGATCGCGCGTTTCAGCTGTGCATCATATTGAGGATTGGCAATACGTTCAATCAGAGCCGCTTCCAGTGATTCAGCGGTTTTCTCGTCAATCTGGCCTGTAGCCTGAATGCCTTTTTGCTTCTGGAATGCCTTGACCGCTTCTTCCGTCTTCTGGTCGTAGTATCCATCCACACGATCCGGTTTAAAATCGAGTCCTCTCAGCATCGTCTGCGCACTTTTCACATCCGTGCTATTGCTGTCATATTTCAGTGGTAACTTCTCTTTGTTAATCGGTGCCACCGAGAAATAATCCGGCTGGTCTACCGCAATATCCGGTTTGATACCTTTTTCATGAATCCAGTCTCCGTTCGGAGTGAGCCACTTGGCAATGGTGATCTTCAGCAAGCTGCCGTCACCCATCTGCTTGTCATAACTCGTCTGTACAGTTCCTTTACCAAAGGAGTTTTCACCAATCAACTTAGCACCTGCTGACTGTTGTAATGCACCGGCCAAAATCTCCGAAGCACTCGCACTGCCTTTGTTCATCAAGACTGTGACTGGATAAGCTTTGGCTGATCCATTGGACTTACTTTGTTCCTTTTTGCCGTTCTTGTCTTCCACTTGCACAATAACCTTGCCTTTAGGAACAAACTGTTCAGCAATATCAATAACAACTTGCAATACACCGCCTGGGTCATTCCGTACGTCGATGACCAGACCTTTCATGTTCTGCTTCTCAAGCTTCGCCAATTCTTCCTTGAAGCGATCGCCTGTATTCAAAGAGAATTGAGTAATGGCAATAACGCCAATTCCGCCATCCTCCATGTGCGCATATACGGTCTCCAGATCAATGTCATCGCGTACAATGACAAATTCAATCAGCTCGGAAGATCCGGCACGTTTGACCTGTACCTTCGCTTCACTGCCCTTGGGACCTCTGATTTTGTTAACAGCCTTGTTCAGTTCCAAACCTTGCAGGGATTCGCCGTTGACTGACATAATCATGTCTTTTGCACGAATACCCGCTTTCTCGGCAGGAGATCCTTTGATTGGGGAAACAACAACAACGTTTCCATCCTGGGAGGATACCTCTGCGCCAATACCGGTAAATGAACCTTCGATCGACTCTTCAAACTGAGCAGCCGTTTCCTGCCCCATATAGTTGGAGTACGGATCACCAAGCGAGTCCATCATGCCGTTGATCGCACCGTCAATCAATTTGGTCTGATCCACGTCTTTATAATAGTTGCTGGAGATCAAATCCATCGCAGTTTCAATCTTTTTCAAATCGTTCTTCTGCTGTGTATTGCCGGTTACACTAGCCAGCAAACCTTCGCCCGCTGTGGTCTGATTCGCTATTCCCGGGTAAGTCATCAGTACCAGGGTTAGCAAACTACCACCCAGGAGACCCACAATGACAAGCAGTAGCGCCGATCTTTTCTTCATCATCCGTTTGTCACCGCCTTTAGTTTTGAAGCGTGTCCGATTCCATTGTTGCCAGAATCCATTCCCTGAACATGCCAGCTTATTATATGTCTAGCTTGTACGGAATATGTTTTTTCCATTCGAACGATGGAGCAATAATTACAAATAGTTCATCGGATTTACAGCGGTACCGTTATCTCTCACTTCAAAGTGCAAGTGAGGTCCAGTAGAGTTCCCTGTATTTCCTGACTCCGCAATGGTATCGCCCTTGCTTACTGTGTCTCCCTTGCTGACTTTGAATCCACCTTCGCGCAAGTGACCATATAACGTCCATAGTCCACCGCCGTGGTCCACAATAACCGTATAACCATAACCGCTATACCATTCAGCCATGATCACGATTCCGCCAGAAGCAGCGTGAACCGAAGTTCCCACAGGCACAGCGAAATCAACACCGTTATGCATCTTACCCACTACGCCCGTAATTGGATGGGTACGGGGGCCGAATGGAGAAGAAATGCGACCTCCAGATACCGGTCTTGAGAAGATATCATTACCGGATGAGTACGTAACCTCACTGCTGCTATCCGAACTCACTCTGGTTGGTGTCTTGGCTGCAGCTTTCGCCCGAGCGGCGGCTGCGGCTTTTGCTTTGGCTGCGGCGGCTGCCTGTTGTTCACGCAATTTATTTTTCTCTTGAAGAAGTGCCGAACGTTTGCTGGCAATCTGCATTAATACATCTTCCTGCTCTTGTGTCAACTCTTCTGACTCTTCAATTTTAGCATCATATGAAGCGAGAAGCACTTGCTTTTCCGCTTCTTTTTCATTCAATTGGGACTTGCGCTGTTTCTTCTGTGCATACAGACTCTTGGCTTCCGCATATTGCACATCCAGTTCTGCCTTTTTGTCCACGACAAGTTGCTTGTCCGCTTTGTGCTCATCCAGCAGATGCTGATCCTGATCCACAATCGTTTTGAGTGAATCCGCACGGGTCAGAAAGTCTGTGAAGCTAGTAGAGGACAACAATACATCCAGATAGGACACAGCACCGTCCGTGTACATCAGACGCACACGTGACTCCAACAATTTTTCCCTTGCAACGATGCGTTCTTCTGCCGCTTGCAGATCTTTTTTCGTTGTACGGAGATCTTCCTCCGTGTTCTCGATTTGCAAGGATACACTGGCCAATTCATCACTAACGACATTGATCTGTTCCATGACAACCTTCAGATAAGCGTTGGTTTTGTTCTTGTAATGCTGTGCTTCCTTTTTGTTGGAAGCCGCTTTTTTTTGCTCCTGCTTGGCAGAAGCCGCCTTGCTCTCCAGTTGCTGAATCTGTTGGTCAATATCGCTGATGCTACTCTTGGCATATCCGTCAGAAGGTTGAAGCGTCAAACTGGCCAATAACGTAAAGGCCAGCAGCGAAGCGGTTTTTTTCAAAATGATGATCCCCCATCCTATGATTTCACAAGAAAGCAACCTGCACAGGTGGTGAACAGCATGTTCTTTGCTTTCTTCAATCTTAAAAGACTCCGTCTTTCCTACATATCGTCAAACAGCGTCCATTAATGAACCTGCTTTACCATTCTTTTCGACATATTCTGCAATTCGATCGTTGAAAACAAAATTAAACGTTGAGTGATTTCCGAATGGACAGTGTACTTCCCAAAATACCTACCAGCACGCCGAGTCCGATCAACAGGGTTCCAAACAGCAACCAGATTTCGCCGAGCGGAATCAAGTTAAGCATCTGCATGAAAACATCCTGACCAATCGTGTTCATCAACTGGCTGTATCCAACAAAGAGCACACCAACCGTAATCACCGAGCCAATAAATCCAATGAGTGCACCTTCAATAAAGAAAGGCCAGCGAATAAAGGTATTGGTTGCGCCAACCAGCTTCATAATGCCGATCTCCCGGCGACGAGCCAGAATCGTTACGCGAATCGTATTCGAGATCAGGAACATGGACATCAGACCCAGTCCCCCGACAAAGATAAATCCGATGTTACGAACAAGTTTCGTAAATTTGAATAACACTTCCACCGTTTCCTTGCCGTAGTTCACTTTCATGATCGGCTTCTCCGGGTGTTTTTCGTTCAAAGCTTCGATTTTTTGCGCCACAAAAGCGACGGTTTCCGGCTCAATGACCTCAACTTCAATGGTCTCCGGCAGTGGGTTGTTATCCACATCGAAACCGCTAAGCACGTTATCTGCACTCTCTCCAAGACGTTCACGGAACTCCTTGAGCCCTTCTTCCTTGGACACAAAACGAATCTCACTTACTTCAGGCATCGCGCTGATTTCTTGCTCCAGTGTATTACGCAGGTTCTCGTCCACATTCAGTTCGAGGAACGTGCTGATCTCCACCTGGCTATCTACCTGATTCGCCATGGAGTTCACATTGAGCACCAGCAACATAAACACACCAAGAATCAATAGCGACACAATGATGGACATGATGGAGGCCACAGACATCCAGCCGTTGCGGAATACGTTTTTGAATCCCTCCCGCAGATGGCGCAAGAGAGTACTAAAATTCATAACCGTATTCCCCTCTCATCTGATCCCGTACAATCTGTCCACGTTCAATCGCGATTACCCGTTTACGCATCGTATTCACGATATCTTTGTTGTGGGTCGCCATAACAATGGTTGTCCCCCGGAAATTAATCTCATCCAGCAGTTGCATAATGCCCCATGACGTCTCCGGATCGAGGTTACCTGTAGGTTCATCCGCGATAATAACCGATGGGTTATTGACGATAGCCCGTGCAATGGCAATACGTTGCTGTTCTCCACCAGAGAGCTGTGAAGGTTCACGACCCGCTTTGCTGCGCAGTCCCACCAGATCAAGCACTTCCATCACTCGTTTCTTGATATGACGCTTCGGTGCTTCAATAACTTCCATCGCAAATGCCACATTCTCAAATGCTGTCATCCGTGGCAGCAGACGAAAATCTTGGAACACAACGCCGATGTTACGACGCACATAAGGAATCTTTCTTGGCTTCAACTTACCAATATTAAATCCGTTAATGGATATTTGTCCTTTGGTCGGAACTTCTTCTCTGTACATCAATTTCATAAATGTTGATTTACCTGCGCCGGACGGACCGACGATATAGACAAATTCATTGCGGTCGATCTTCACCGACACCCCTTGTAATGCGTGGGTCCCATTGGCGTAGGTCTTCCACACGTCCTGCATTTCTATCACATCATCACTTCCTGCTCGCATAGTTAGCCATTATCATTTCGACACAATCCCGGCATTTCCTTTAAAAAGACCTGAATTTCATCAGGAAAAAATCCACTTCGTTCCTGTTTCAATGGTGAAGCATGGATTCATATGAAGTTTATTGTAACAAATTTGTTACCTATTGAGTACCCGAAAGTTTTCCTGCATTGGATCATATATATAGAAAGTGTTACAAAGTCGGGAACAACCGAAGTATAAAGGAGCGTACGGTTATGAAAAAAATACATTTGACGGTCATTGTTCTATTCTCTATCCTCTTGATCGGCTCCGCGTCTTATGGATTGCTGTATATGTACGTGAATCAACCTGCCCTGCCCAAAGACGTTCATGTTGGCGGCATACTGGTGGAGGAGAAGAATCGCAAGAACGTATTACATGAATTGGATGAACAGATCCAAAAGCTGGAGGACTGGCCTGTCACCTTTGAAGTGACTGAACCCAACCCCCAGACGAAGTCGTATAGCGCAGCTCAGGTGGGGGTGAGCTACAACGTTAACAGCTTGGAATCCGCGATACAGCAGCTGGAGGAGGGTAACCTGTGGGAACGCGCTTATGCACGTTATCATTTTCCGAAAGAGTTCTCTCTCGATATGACCTACAACTCAAGAACACTCCAAGAACATCTCAGCCCTGCTTGGGAAAAAGAAACCTTCGGTACACCTGCAGACGCTGTTCGCCGCATTACCACAAGTGACAAAGTCCAGTATATCCCGGAAAAGGGCGTCCGCCGGATTGATTGGGAAACACTCACAAATCTCATAAAGACGAAGCTGCACAGGGATTTCAGTGTACTCAACCCGGATGAGAAACCCGCCCCACTGCTGATCCAGGTACCACTGTATACGCTGAAGCCTGAAGTAACCCTTGATTCGCTGCGCCTGGAAGGCATTGACCGAAAGATCATCCAGTTCTCCACGGGTCTGGGCAATAGTAGTGAAGGCCGGATACATAATGTCAGCGCAGCAGCGGAAGCGATTAACGGCATGATTTTGCCACCAGATGCCACATTCGATTATGAGAAGGTCGTCCGTAAAGCTGAAAAGGAGTATGGGTTTCGTGAGGCACCGGTCATTGTTAATGGAAAACTCACCCCCGGAATTGGCGGGGGAATCTGCCAGGTATCCAGTACGGTGTATAACGCAGCGCTATTGACGGGTCTTGATATTATTGAGCGTCGCAACCATTCCCTGCCGGTCAAATATTTGCCGAAAGGACTGGATGCCACCTTTGCCTCGGGAGCCATCAATTTTCGCTTCAAGAATAATACCGGAAAATCCTTACTCATTCATGCAGAGGTGAAGAACCACCAATTGATGGTGAAATTTTTCGGCACATTCCCGGAGAATGTCAGCTATGCAGTTGAATCTCGTACCATTGAAACATTAAGTGTTCCAGTAAAATATGTGTCCAGTACTGTACTACCTGATGGTGTACAGCAGGTGCTGCAAGACGGACAGCCTGGATATATTGTGGAGACAGTAAGAACCAAGAGGCTGGACGGCAAAGTGGTCGAATCCAAAACGATTACACGGGACACGTACAAAGCTCAGAATCGCCTGATTGCCCGCTCCGGTCATAGCAGCCTGCCTGATCCACAAGGGCCTTCTGTGGTCGAGGACGGGATTAGCGATACGAAACAGCCTTAGGTTCCTTTTCTGAAGCCAAAAAAACAAAAAGACACACTTCCCGTCCATTTTGAGGTACGCGAGAAGTGTGTCTTTCCATGTTCTAAGCTAAGATAAGTTATTCGTTTTTATAAATTACGAGTAGCCGCTGTATCGTATGCATTACGGTTTAGTGACCGCCGGTGTATTCGCCTTGCTCTTCGCCTACAACCATCTTCTCTCTTCCCATGAAGAAGGAAGCGACCAACGCGAGTGCTGCAGGAATTACAGCCCAGGCAAATAACTGCACGATGGAAGAGGACAGGGCATGTGTGATGGTATCCAGCACCTGAGGCGGAATCGCCTGTCTGAGTTCTGGTGAGAGCAACGCATGTGGATCGGTCAGATCCACTCCCTGAGGCACGCCACCCGCTGAAGCACCGCCTGCTTCCGCACCTGAACCAGCGAGAGCATCGTTCATTTTACGCGTAAATACCTGGCTCTGTACGATACCAAAGATCGTAATGCCCATCGTCATGCCGAGGGACCGCAAAAAGTTAAGTGTGGAGCTTGCTGCTCCGCGCCTTTGCGGTTCAAATGCGTTCATGGCTGCATTGCTAAGTACGGAGAACGATGCACCGACACCCAGACCAACCATCACCATGTAGATACGTATCGTCCAAAGGGAAGAATTCTCATCCAGTGTGGTCAGCAATCCAAGTCCAATGACAAGTAAGGCTAACGTAGGGATCATGATATTACGATACTTGATTTTGGTCATCAGCACCCCGCCCAAGGACGCCGTTACAACGGACCCAAGCATCATGGGTAGCAGCACAAGACCGGAGTTGGTCGCTTTACCACCAAGTACCCCCTGTATGAAGATCGGAATGTACACGGATGCTGTAATGAACGCTGCACCACTCAACATACCAATAACGTTACTGGACCAGTAGACCCGGTTGCGGAACATGCTGAAGGAGATGATTGGTTCTTTGGCTTTGGTTTCTGCAAAAAGGAAGAGCAGCGCTAATGCTACAAATCCGGCAAACAAGCCAAGAATCTGCCACGAACCCCAGGCAAATGTTTTGCCGCCAAGTTCCAGACCAAAGATCAGGCACACAACAGCACCGATCAGCGTTACGGCACCCAGCCAGTCGATCTGTTGGGATTGATGCTGATGAGACTCCTTGTAGAAGAAGGCAATAAACACAAATGCAATCAAGCCTAGCGGCAGGTTGATATAGAATACCCATTCCCATGTCGCATATTGGGTAATGTAAGCACCGAGCAGAGGTCCGAATACGCTGGACAGGCCAAAGACGGCTCCAAACAATCCACCCAATTTACCACGAGATTCTGGTGCAACGACATCAAACATGATCGTAAAGGCAATCGGCACCAGGGCCCCCGCACCAATACCTTGAATCGCTCTGTACATCGTCAATTCCACAATAGACGTTGCCGTTCCGCACAGCGCTGAGCCAAGCATAAACACAATAATACCAAATACAAAAAACTTCTTCCGTCCATACATATCGGATAACTTACCGAAGATCGGCATCCCTGCCATCTCAGCCACCATGTACGCGGAGGTAACCCAGACGAACTTGTCGAGGCCACCCAGCTTCCCGACAATATCCCCCATAGCTGTTGCCACGATGGTGTTATCCATCGAAGCCATTAGTATGCTGAGCAGTAACCCTGCCAGCACCAATCCAATACTGTTTTTACGTGCAACCATTGTACTCAATCTCTCCATTCACGCTCTATTCATATGACTGCATTAGTATATCCGAAAAGAAGTTTTCGTTAATCAGTCCAAGGACCGATTGCTTTGCAGCAAAACTTCCGATTGCGGATGAATTTGCAGAGATGAACGGTATTCCACTGTTCCAATCCGGCAGCCAGGACCGATTTTTATTTTATCGCCACGGACAATCTCGGCCTCCGTATTCTCTAATTCAATATCATCACCTTCGATAATCTGTGCCTTGAGAATTGATTTATTCCCCGTAAACAAGTCATTCAACCGACCGCTCTTCACCGAAATGATGGAACCACCCATTTCCTTGACCTCGGATGGACCCATGATTTTGAGTGTCATGTGTTCAGCGCTGAGCATCCCCGCTATCGTCAAACGCCCGTTCAGCTTGATATTTTCCGCCTGACAATCCCCTGACAGATGAAGTTCACCGACCACTTTTATATGCTCAGCTTTGGCATGCAGGCCAGATGCCTGGATTCCATTCTCACCATCGTTGCTGGCCTCTCGCTCTGTCAGAGTAAGGGTTCCGGTAATTTTAATCTCTGTGGATTCAAGTGATCCGTATATGACTGATGTACCCGTACATTTGAATCGATCACAAGATAGATTGTCGTTAAAGGACGCGTCCCCTACGACCTTAATCTTGCCGTACACGCCACCAGAAGAACTGCCATCACCAACGATGCTGATATCCATTTTTTTGTCCAATGAACGCCCAGGATTGTTATTCATGTCCATCCCATCCCTTTCTCTCCATATCCAAACTTTAAATTCGCTGACTGCTGCCCACCTTGGCATCCTGATCTACCTCAAGTTCACCTGAATACTCGACCTGCCTGATGTTACAGCCGCGACCGATAAAAATGTTACTCCCCCGAACAATATCAGCTTCGGTATCTTCCAGCACAATCTCATCGCCCTCAATTAAGGATGTCTTAAAAGAAGGGGTCCCGCTCAGACCAATACTTTTCCAAAATCCATTCTGTTGCTCCTTGCGACGAATATCGATGCGCTCTCCGCCAATCTCTTTAGCCGAAGAAGATGTATGCAGCCTGATCTCCACTGTTCCCGCATTCAGTAAGCCGCTGATCTTAATATTGCCCCGTACATTCAGGGACTCACATTGGACATCCCCTTCAATATCGATCACACCGCCAATATCAATTCGTTCCCCATCCACTCTTCCACGTACAGTACACTTTCCGTTCACCTCAAGCTCAGGGCTATGGAGATCTCCGTTAATCGTCGTCATGCCATCTACACGAACACGAGAACTGGTCAGAGGTCCATTCAACGTACACATGCCGTTAATCGTTGCACTCTCGGAGGTCAAAGCGCCGTGCATCTTCAATGTTCCATTCACTTCCATAGAGGTGCAGTCCAGGTTACCGTTCACCTTAGCCATGCCATCAATAGATACACGGTGAAAATTCCCGCCTGCCGTTTGACTTATGCCCGCCACATTCAGATCATTCCGCTTATTCCGCTCTTCCATAGATGATCCTCTCCTTATCCCAATTTGAGTTTTAATTCTTCCATAAATGTTCCCATCGGCTGTCTAAGAACCACTTTCACACCATTGTCAAAATAAAACTCCGTTCCTGCTGTTACCAGCATGAATGAAGGAACACCCATCTTACGAATAAGCACGAGTTCGCTGGGTTTGCCTGTAAAACGGTAATAATGTTCGGACATCACTTCGATCAGCAACGCACCCTCTTGCCGAGTAATATCTCCGCTCATTAACAGCTTATCAAGGACGTAGAGCATCATAATCTGCTCCAAAGCATACAGCGATTGCTCTCGACCTGCTTCTTTCAATAGATCCAGGGATATTTGTGAAACAATGTTTCGCTCTAATAGTTGCTCTGCAGACATCTCCACTTCACCCAACGTAGGTGAGAACACGTCTGCCAGCTCATCCAGCGATAATCCGTCTTTCATATTGAGAATCTTGTCAATGCGCAGTAAAATCTGTTGTTTGGGAAAAAAGGTTTCTTGTCCGGTGTAGGAAGACTTCCGAATGAACCATTCTTCCGGAATGAGATTTTTCCGCTTCCAGCGGTATAACTGGCCGTATGAGATTCCTGTCAGGTCCAACAATTCTTTCTTGGAGATCAAATCATCTGTCATATATGGTCCCCCTTTTTATTAAAATGAGTGTAACATAACATTGTTACGTTGTAAACCACATTGAAAAATCGATGATCAGATTACAGATTTCCACTTTAACCACTGGTGTGAAATTCTTTGTTTTCTACTGTAGATCTTGTTATTGCAATGGGAGCGTAATGCGTATAACCTGTTACATATAAACACTTTGGAGGCTTAGGCATCCGACTTCCATCCCATCGTCTCATGTCAGAACACGTGGTTAACGAACTTATGAAAGGGGTTTCTTATACTCATGGCACTTATTAAATGTGATTTTTACTCGGATACGCTTGGACTGAGCACCAGCATGCATGTCATTCTGCCGCAACAAACCCACAATCAGATCGGTATGGAGAATGTGACTGGCAAAGGGCTGCACCCAACTCTGTACCTGCTGCACGGTCTGTCTGATGATGATTCCATCTGGCTGCGCCGGACTTCCATCGAACGTTATGTGGCCAACCTCGGGATCGCCGTTGTTATGCCACAAGTACATCGTAGCTTCTATACAGATATGGTAGAAGGCGGACGTTATTGGAGTTTTATCAGTGAAGAACTGCCGGCACTTGCTCGTTCCTTCTTCCCGCTGTCAGATCAACGGGAGGACAATTTCGTTGCCGGATTATCCATGGGTGGCTATGGGGCGTTCAAGCTGGCCCTTCGCAAACCAGATCAATATGCTGCTGCTGCCAGTTTGTCTGGAGCACTCGATATGTCTGCACATATGGATAGAAACGCATCCTCAGCATTGCAACAGACGGAGTTACAGCGAATTTTCGGACCACAGGTGGCAGGCACTGAGAATGATCTGATTCATCTGTTAAAAGAAAGCCAATCTAGCGAAAGTCCTCGACCTTTGCTCTACCAATGCTGCGGAACGGAAGATTTCCTGTATGAGGATAATCAAACCTTCCGTCAAGCCTGTGAACAGACGAACTTCGAACTGACGTACGAGGAAGGGCCCGGTGAACATGAGTGGGGCTACTGGGATGCCAAGATTCAGGATGTATTGAAATGGTTGCCTTTACAAAAGCGCGATTAGCGGAGAATTGCAATGGAGCTACCGCGAGTAACTAAACTGGTACTCCGATAGTAGAACAACCTAACATCCGTTCGCGGTTGAGTAGAATGTATCTAGAGCACATCGCTGTAAAACACAAAGAAGCAGGCCGTTGAGAACAAAGTTCTCTGGCCTGCTTCTTTGTTGTACTGTTGTATCTGTAAGGGTACCTTATAGTAGCGGTGGTATTAACCGCGGTTCGTAATCCATTGCTCGGTGATCTCCAGTACCTTCTCACTGCGTCCAATCGCTTCAGCAACTTGACCTGAAGCTGTTCCGCCGTAAACATTACGAGCGTTCACAACCGCTTCCGGTTGCAGCACATCATAGATCCGGTCATCAAACAACGGTGAGAACTGACGGAATTCATCAATCGTCATATCCAGCAAATACTTGCTGTTCTGGATGCAGTACAGCACCGTTTTACCAATCACTTCATGCGCCTGACGGAAAGGCAAGCCTTCGCCCACGAGGAA
Organism: Paenibacillus sp. FSL R5-0701; assembly: GCF_037973995.1. Lineage (NCBI taxonomy): Bacteria > Bacillati > Bacillota > Bacilli > Caryophanales > Paenibacillaceae > Paenibacillus > Paenibacillus sp. FSL R5-0701. The sequence goes on from NZ_CP150230.1 coordinate 6,320,127, forward strand.
GTCAGCAATATCCGTAGCATTGGAGAAATCCTGGTTGACCGCTTGACGCATCCGATCCTTGTTCACTGTCATTGTCGCGATCATTGGAGCAAACAGTTGCAGTGCACCCTCCAGCGTCGCTACTGTATCAAACATGCCTTCTTTGTCTTCCTGCATGTCTTTGTTGTATGCCAGTGGAAGAGATTTCAGTACCGTCAGCAAACCGATCAGGTTGCCGTACACACGTCCTGTTTTACCACGCACGAGTTCAGGAACATCTGGGTTTTTCTTCTGTGGCATGATGCTGCTGCCTGTGCAGAATGCATCGTCCAGTTCAACGAATCCAAACTCCGTGCTGCTCCACAATACCAGCTCTTCACTCAGACGGGACAAGTGAGTCATGATCAGCGAAGCTGCCGCCAGGAACTCAACAATGAAGTCACGGTCGCTTACTGCGTCCAGACTGTTCTCGTACACACCATCAAAGCCCAGTTGTTCCGCCACAAAATGACGGTCAATCGGGAAGGTTGTGCCCGCGAGTGCACCTGCGCCCAGTGGCAGGATGTTAATACGTTTGTAGCTGTCCATCAGACGCTCCGCATCCCGTTGGAACATCGATACATACGCCATCAGGTGATGTGCGAACAGAATTGGCTGCGCCCGTTGAAGATGCGTATAACCCGGTACAATGGTATCGAGGTTATCTTTTGCTTGTCCAATCAGTGCTTCCTGCAAGGAATGCAGCATGCCTACAAATCCGACTACGCGCTCGCGTAGGTATAGGTGCATATCCGTTGCAACCTGGTCGTTCCGGCTACGGCCTGTATGTAATTTGCCGCCTACAGGACCAATCGTCTCGATCAGATTTTTCTCAATATTCATGTGGATGTCTTCGTCCGATACGGAGAATTCCACTTCGCCCGCACGGATTTTGTGCAGAACGGTCATCAATCCTTCTTTGATCGTCTCTACATCTTCCGCCGGAAGAATGCCGCATTTGCCCAGCATCGTTACATGGGCCAGACTGCCCTGAATATCTTCCTCAGCCAAAGCCTTGTCAAAATTGATCGATGCCGTATATTCCTCAACCAAATGATTGGTTTGTTTTGTAAAACGTCCTCCCCACAGCTTGCTCACGGTGAGTACTCCCCTTTCGCTCATGGACAAAGCCGCTCCTGCCAGATGTGCAAGAACGGCCTGCCTTATCATTTATATTGATGTAGCTCTTGTATGCAGGTATAAATTAGTTTTTGTTTTGCTCCACGCCGGAGTTTACTTTCAAACGCAGTGCATTCAGGCGGATAAAGCCTGTTGCATCACCTTGATCGTAGGCTTGCGTTGGATCAGCTTCCATCGTTGCGATGTCCGGATTGTAGAGGCTGACAGGACTTTTCACGCCTGCGCCGATGATGTTGCCTTTGTACAGTTTCACACGAACCGTACCTGTTACGTTCTTCTGGCTTTCAGTCACCAGCGCTTGCAGCGCCAGACGTTCCGGTGCGAACCAGAAGCCGTTGTAAACGAGTGTGCTGTAACGTGTGATCAGGCTATCACGCAGGTTCATCACTTCACGGTCCATCGTGATGGACTCCATTTTGCGATGTGCGGTGAACAAGATTGTTCCACCTGGTGTTTCGTATACGCCACGGCTCTTCATACCAACAAAACGGTTCTCAACCATATCTACACGGCCAATACCATGTTTGCCACCCAGCTCGTTCAGTTGCTCCATCACTTGCAGTGGGCTCAAGCGCTCACCGTTCAGTGCAACACAGTCACCTTGTTCGAATTCCAGTTCAACATATTCCGCTTGATCTGGTGCATCTTCAGGTGCACTGCTCAGCAGGAACATGTCTTTGTTCTCGTCCGCGCTTGGATCGAACCAAGGATCTTCTAGCACACCGCTCTCATAGCTGATATGCAGCAAGTTACGGTCTGTCGAGTATGGTTTAGCCGCAGAAGCGGTTACCGGAATGCCATGTTTCTCAGCGTACGCGATCATCTCGGCACGTCCCGGGAATTGGTTACGGAATTCTTCCAGACGCCAAGGTGCAATTACGTTAATGTCTGGTGTCAGTGCAGCCGCGTTCAACTCAAACCGAACTTGGTCATTTCCTTTACCTGTAGCGCCGTGAGCTATGGCTGTAGCACCTTCTGCACGAGCGATATCCACCATACGTTTAGCGATCAGTGGACGAGCAATACTTGTGCCAAGCAGGTATTGTCCTTCATAGAGGGCACCTGCCTGGAACATCGGATAGATGAAATCTTTTGCGAATTCATCGCGTAGATCGTCGATGTATACTTTGGAAGCGCCTGTTGCCAGTGCTTTTTCCTCCAAACCGTCCAATTCATCCTTTTGTCCAATATCCGCTGTGAAAGCGATAATCTCTGCATCATATGTTTCTTTCAACCATTTCAAAATTACAGATGTGTCCAACCCGCCTGAATACGCGAGTACAATTTTTTCCTTAGCCATGTTCAATGGTCCTCCCCAAGATCAGTTAAGTTAAACAGAGCCTTCATACACTGAATCCTACGAGCCAGAAAACCCTTCCGATCACTGTTATCCCCAGATTTTTTCATCCCTTTATGATAAAGGGTAAAATCCGGGGATAGCCTATGCTTCCGATGCAGCTTTCTTTCAGAAAGCTTTCAGGCGACCGCTTCGCTTCTTCAGGCTTTTTCTGTCTCTTCGTTTTTGTGTATGCTTCTTGTTTAATTAACTTTTTAAAGTACATTATAGATGAATCTATCATCGCGAAATCTGCGCCTAAAATCAACCCATAAAGGCAAATAGCATCTATTCGCTCATTAATGCAGCCATTAATGCTTTCTGTGCATGCAAGCGATTCTCCGCCTGATCAAAGATCAGGGAGTTCGGTCCGTCAATTACACCGGCACTCACTTCTTCGCCGCGGTGTGCTGGCAGACAGTGCAAGAACATGTAGTCCGGCTTCGCACCTTTCATCAGTTCCTCGTCCACTTGATATGCTGCAAATGCCTGCTCACGAATCTTCTGCTCTTCTTCAAAGCCCATGCTAGCCCATACATCCGTGTACACGATATCTGCATCTTTCGCAGCTTCCTGTGCACTGTACGTTACAGTCACTTCAGAACCGCTCTCCTGTGCGATAATGCGTGCCTGCTCCACAACTGCACTATCCGGCTCATAACCTTCTGGCGTTGCTACAGCAACATGCATTCCCATCTTCGCTGCACCGAGCATCAGGGAGTGCGCCATGTTGTTGCCATCTCCGATGTAGGCCATTTTCAGACCTGCCAGCTTGCCTTTGTGCTCCAGCACCGTTTGGAAGTCTGCCAGTACCTGACAAGGATGCGCTGCATCGCTCAGGCCGTTAATGACCGGAACATCCGCATGCTCTGCCAGTTCAGTTACATTATGGTGTCCAAAGGTACGGATCATGATGCCGTCCAGGTAACGGGACAATACTTTGGCTGTATCATGTGTTGTTTCCCCGCGACCCAGCTGGATATCATTTTTGCTCAGGAAGAGCGCGTGTCCGCCCAATTGGAACATACCCACTTCAAAGGATACACGCGTACGTGTGGATGATTTTTCAAAAATAAGTCCGATCGTTTTACCTTTCAACGGTTGAAAAGGTACACCGCTTTTTTGTTTGCCTTTAATCTCAATTGCGAGATCAAGCAGATAACGAATCTCCTCGGCCGTATAGTCCGTGAATTCGATAAAATCCCGGCCTCTCAGATCAATCTTCTGAATCTTTTCCGTCTGTTGTGCTGTCATGTATAATGTCCTCCTTATTTCCGGTTCCCTGCACCCGCATGGGCAGAAGAGAGAGCAACATTGACACTTTGTCTTGGTGCTTCTCAAGTTTATTCTTTTCCGCCTTCTGCAAGTTCACCGCGCGGCTACAGGGATTCATCATCTCGTTCTGCTTCGAGGCCGGTAATGGCCCCGAGACAGAAAGGTTCTCATTTTTATATTAGGCTTTCGCCGCTACGTGCTCTTCGATCAATGTGGCTACCAGGGATACCGCCTCGTCGATCTCTTCTTTGCTCACATACAGGTTCGGAAGCAAACGAATCACATTAGGTCCTGCAGAGACAAACAAAATACCGCGTTTTTGCCCAGCAAGCACAATATCACCTACCGGCTCAGCACATTCGATGCCGACCAACAATCCCAAGCCACGAACTTCCTTAACGAAGGAATTGCCCGCCAAACGATTCCGCAGGGAGCTCATCAGGTATTCACCCATCTCCGCTGCACGCTCTGGCAAACGATCTTCCAGCATCGTTTCGATTGTTGCAATCACAACAGATGAAGCAAGTGGTGTTCCGCCAAATGTTGTCGCATGGCTACCTGGTGTGAACGCATCCCGCAGGAAACCTTTACCCAGCATCGCGCCTACAGGGAAACCACTACCGATACCTTTGGCAACGGTGAACACGTCTGGCTCAATACCATAATGTTCGTGTGCAAACAGTTTGCCTGTACGTCCCATTCCCGTTTGTACTTCATCAACAATGAGCAACAATCCGTGCTCGTCACACAGTTTCCGTACATGTTTGACGAATTCCGGCTCAACCGGATATACACCACCCTCGGCCTGAACCATTTCCAGCATAATAGCTGCTGTGTTGGGTCCAATTGCCGCTTCAAGTGCAGGGATATCATGCAAAGGTACAGTTACAAATCCGGCTGGCAATGGCAAAAATCCTTCTTTCACCTTATCCTGTCCGGTTGCTGTCAGTGTTGCAAGCGTCCGTCCATGGAAGGACTGGGCAAAGGTGATCACTTCATAGCGATCTGTGCCTTTCACCTTTTGGTGATAACGACGTGCAACTTTGATAGCTGCTTCATTCGCTTCGGCACCACTGTTGCAGAAGAACACTGCATCAGCGCAAGTATTGGCTGTCAGCAATGCTGCTGCTTTCTCCTGGCCTGGAATCTGGAACAGGTTGGATACATGCCACAGCTCATCAATCTGAGCTTTCAGCTTGGCTCCAACTTTCTCCGGTGCATGGCCCAGGCTAGTTACAGCGAGTCCGCACATGAAATCGAGATAGCGGTTCCCCTGATCGTCCCATAACCAGCTGCCTTTACCTTTGACCAGACTGATTGGATAACGTGCATACGTTTGGAAAAGCGAGCTTTCCGTCTGTGCCGCTGCACCTGTTGCTGTTGCGCCCGCTACCGCTGTGCCAGAACCTGGCTGTTCGTTGCCTTTTGCCATGACCCTATCACTCCTTATTGGTTGGTGCAACGGCAATTATATAAGAGCTCTTATTTACACTAGATCACTCCGATTGCGGAACCATCTTCCGAACGTATGCATACTCCACTTCGATGACAGAACAACCTTCCGATCGCTGTTATCCCTGGATTTTTTTTATTCCCCTTCAATGGGGAAAATCCTGTGATAAAGGCGAGCTGATGCTTACGAAGTAGCTTTCTTTCAGAAAGCTTTTAGCTCCGCTTCTTCAGGTTATTTCTGTCCTCTCCGTTATGCATTTTTATTCTTCAGATTGGTTCTGCACCCTACGTTATTGTGAGTGTAATATTAGATTTCTTATATAAAAAAAGCCGTGCACATATTTTTTTATTTAAATAAGACTATTAAGACCCTAGCGTATCGAGCAAATTATTGCATACGGATGATTCTTGTTCCGATGATTTCTCCGCCGAGCACTCGGCTCAGGATTTGGGGTTCGCTGCCGTCTACGATGACGACCTCACGTACTTGGCCATGGATACATGCGATAGCTGCACGCACTTTGGGAATCATGCCGCCATAGATTTCTCCGGTCTGGATCATGTCCTCAATCTCTTGTACAGATACGGATGGCAGTACTTTTTTCTCGCCGCCTACGTTCTTCATGATGCCAGGAACGTCAGTCACGACAATCATCCGACTTACGCCAAGATGAGAAGCCACTGCACCCGCCGCTGTATCTGCGTTAATGTTGTAGCGTTGTCCAGTTGCATCTACGCCAACTGTTGCAATAACCGGCATGTAACCCATGTTCACGATGCCTTGGATAATCTCTGCATTCACGCTTGTGACATCGCCTACCCAACCGATCTCTGCATGGTTTGAAACAGGTTTAGCCTGAATCAGACCCCCGTCCACGCCGGACAAGCCTAGTGCACGACCGCCCACACGTTGAATCAGACGTACGATCTGCTTGTTGATAGTACCCGCAAGGACCATCTCCACTACGTCCAGCACAGGTTCAGTTGTTTTGCGCAGGCCATTAACGAATTCCGTTTCGATACCAAGCTTTGCCAGGTTATCTGAGATCGCAGGACCTCCACCATGCACGATTACCGGTTGCGTGCCCTGAGACTGCAAATCACGCAGATCCGCAAAGAAAGACTCAGGTAATGCTGCCAGCGTGCTGCCTCCACATTTCATGACAAACATCTGTTTCTCTGTGCTCGCTTCCGTTGCGGTACTCTCGTTTGGCATTGTTGAATTCATGAGGGCAAGCTCCTTCCATAGTAAAAATTACATTCAAAAAAATATAACACTTTTATAAGGTGACGAAGGCTGTAGGAGTCCATTCCGAATTCGGATTGTTCTTTCGATCGCTGTTGTCTCCAGGTTTCTTGAATTATCCCTATATAGGGGAATACCCGGAGACAAAGGCGACCGCTCCGCTTATGCAGAATCAATTCCGTCTTCTCCATTACTATCGCTATATGTTCAACACCAAACAACAAGTTTAAATTTTATTGATAATTTTTGAAACATCTCACGAAACAGCTACACAATAGAAGACAGCTGTTTCGCAAAACCTTTATCCCAAAGACTTATTACGTGCGGTATGCGGCGTTAATTCGAACGTAGTCATACGTCAGGTCACAGCCCCAGGCTGTTGCTGTTCCTTCGCCGTGGTGCAGATCCACCACAATGCGCACTGTATCGGTCTGCAAATAGGCCAATGCCGCTTCTTCGTCAAACAGGACTGGGCGAGACTGCGCAAGTACCGAGATATCTCCCAAACGAATATCTACCGTATCCGGGTTCACCGGCTGTCCTGCACGCCCTACGGCTGCAATAATCCGTCCCCAGTTGGCATCTGCGCCAAACATCGCGGATTTCACCAGACTGGACCCGATGACAGTTTTCGCGATTGCTTGCGCGGACTCATCACTTACTGCTCCTGTAACTTCTACCTCAACCAGTTTGGTTGCTCCTTCACCATCACGAGCAATGGCTTTGGCTAGCACTTGGCAAACATAGGTGAAGCCGGCTGCAAAAGCGTCCCAATCTGGATGCTCTGTGGTCAGCTCTTCATTGCCTGCATAACCACTGGACATAGCTACCAGCATGTCGTTTGTACTCGTATCCCCATCAACGGTAATCATGTTGAATGTATGATTCGTTGCCTGGCGCAGCAGACGCTGCAACGCTTCTGCACCAATGACCGCGTCAGAGGTCATGAAAGCGAGCATTGTCGCCATATTCGGATGAATCATACCCGAGCCTTTGGCGGCTCCCGCAATCGTAACCGTCTTGCCGTTAACTATAACGGAGACGCAGGCTTCCTTTTTCACCAAATCCGTTGTCAGAATCGCTTGTGAAAATTGCTCCGCCTCATTCGATTCCTTGCCCATATGCGCTGGAAGTCCGGTGATGCCTGAATGTACAGCATCCATCTTGAGCAATTCCCCAATGACACCTGTGGATGCCACAGCCACGTCTTCTTCTGCCACACCCAACTCACGCGCAGCTGCCGAACGCATCGCATAAGCATCTTCTTCCCCTTGTTGCCCTGTACATGCATTCGCATTACCACTGTTGACGATAACAGCCTGAAGGCGTCCATTGCTCAAGCTTTCGCGTGTTACTTTGAGTGGCGCCGCCTGAAACACGTTCGTTGTGTATACAGCAGCAGCTGTAGCCGGTACATCACATCGGATCGCTCCGATGTCATTACGAGATGTCTTTTTCAATCCGCAGTGAAGTCCACCAGCAGTGAATCCCCCAGGGGTTACAATTGTTCCGTTCTCAACCACGGTAAAAGTATGTTGCTCCACATTCGTTCCCATATCATATCCCCCGTATGCGTTCAGCTATATGCTGATGATCGCCTGCTTAACCTGATCCGTTCTCCTTAAGTGACTCCGAGAAAGCACTTTACACCGAATGTTCCAGTGCTCCTCCTGAATTCCAATCCCTTATGGATATACCGGTGTCATGTTCAGCCCGAGGTTCTCCTCCCATCCCATCATCAGGTTCATATTTTGAATCGCTTGCCCGGAAGCACCCTTCACCAGGTTGTCGATAACCGAAATAATCGTTAAACGACCTGTGCGAGGATCCACCGCAAATCCGATATCACAATAGTTGGATCCGTACACTTCCTTAGTAGAAGGCCAGATGCCCGGTTCACGTACACGTACGAAAGGCCGGTTCTCATAATATTTGCGGTATAAATCTACGATCTCCCGGTCGCTGTGTTCCCCAACGAGGTTTGCATACATCGTACTCATAATTCCACGTGTCATTGGTACCAGATGTGTTGTGAAAGTAACCGTAACAGACGTTCCCGTTATATTGCCAAGCACTTGTTCGATCTCGGGAATATGTTGATGTTTATTCAGTTTGTAGGCTTTGAAATTCTCATTCATCTCTGCATAATGATTTGTCAGACTTGTTCCACGTCCTGCTCCGGATACGCCTGATTTGGCATCAATAATAATAGTAGAAGGATCAATCCAGCCTGCCTCTACTGCAGGGATCAGTCCAAGAAGTGTAGCCGTTGGATAACAACCTGGGTTGGATATAAAATTCTGTCCCTTCACTTCTTCGCCATACACCTCAGCCATGCCGTATACCGCTTGTTCCAGCAAATCAGCTGAAGGAGCCGGATGTTTATACCACTCTTCGTACACTGTTCCATCCTTAAGTCTGAAATCACCAGACAGGTCAATCACCTTAAGTCCTGCTGCCAGTAGGCTTGGTACGAGCTTAGCACTTACGCCGGACGGGGTCGCTGTGAATACCAGATCCGCGCGACTCGCAATTTCAGCCGGATCTACACCGTCGAGTGGCCTGTGAATCACGCCCGTCAAATGCGGAAATCCATCTGCGATGGACTCACCACTGCTCGATGATGAGATCACCGATGTGATTTCAACCAAGGGATGGTTCTGGAAAAAACGAATCAGCTCCACCCCGCCGTAGCCGGTGGAACCGACGATTGCTACTTTTAATTTGTTATTCACTCTCGCTCCCCCAATCTCGATGTATGCGCTACTTGTGCTATGTCCTTGCCTGAAGGATACTTGAACACAGCAATTCCGTCGCTTATATGCATATTTGTGTATTATTATACGACTCTGGTTATATAAATACAACACTCTATCATCAATTTCACATGGATTTCCATCCAATCCGAACATATCTTTTTTAACATCCGGGACGAATAGGTATACATCTGTTAAAATACGTATTAGTAGGAAACATTACAATCAGGGTCTCATTCATAACTAACCTGCTAATCAAGGACATATGAATAGATTCATGATGGTCATAATGAGACGTGGGGGACTATAGTGCATATCGAATCCATTTTACTTATTGTACTCCTTGGCCTGAATATTATTTTTGCGGCAGCAGTCGTTTTCTTCGAACGGAAGGATGCCAGCGCTTCATGGGCTTGGCTGCTCGTCTTGAACTTTATTCCGGTGTTTGGGTTTGTACTTTATCTTTTAACCGGTCAGAACCTGACCCGATACCGGCTTTTCCAGTGGAAAGAACGTAAGAAGCTCGGGCTAGAGGAACGTATTGAAGCCCAGCTCACGCAGTTGCACGATAACCGCACACCTTTCCGGAACCAAGCAACCGAGACTAGCCAGGACATGATCTATATGAACCTGAAGCAGAACGGTGCTCTGGTGACGGAAGATAATGCGGTTGAGATCATTACGGACGGAACAGACAAGTTTCAACGGCTCTTGGATGACATCGAAGCGGCCAAGGATCACGTCCACGTACAATACTACATTTATAGAGGCGACCGTCTGGGCAAAAGAATTCGGGATGCACTTATCCGCAAAGCGCGGGAAGGCATCAAAGTTCGTTTGCTGTATGACGCGCTCGGATCGCGGCGGGTATCCAAACGCTTTTTCAAAGAATTGCGCGAAGCAGGCGGTTTGGTTGAAGTCTTTTTCCCCTCCAAATTCAGTCTGATCAACTTGCGTATGAACTACCGGAACCACCGGAAGATTGTCATCATCGATGGTAACCTGGGGTACACGGGCGGATTTAACGTTGGAGATGAGTATCTTGGCTTGAACTCGAAATTCGGTTACTGGCGTGACACACATCTGCGTATTCAGGGGAATGCCGTTCATGCGTTGCAGACCCGGTTCCTCCTGGATTGGAATGAAGCGTCCAAACAACACGACACACCCTACGTTCCGGCGCATTTCCCTCATATCGAGGGTACAGGAAAGATTGCCATGCAGATTGTCTCCAGTGGACCGGATGCAGAGACTGAACATATTAAGAACAGTTATCTCAAGATGATTAACGGGGCCAAACAATCGATTCTGATTCAAACGCCTTATTTTATCCCGGATGCCAGTGTATTCGAAGCTATTCGTCTCGCGTGTCTGTCCGGCATAGATGTTCGCATCATGATTCCAAATAAACCCGACCACGCCTTTGTATATTGGGCTACGTTATCTTATATTGGTGAGTTGTTGAAGGTGGGCGCCAAAGTATTTATATATGATAATGGCTTCATTCATGCCAAAACACTTATCATTGACAGTTTGGTTGCATCCGTGGGAACCGCCAATATTGACTACCGCAGTTTCCGGTTGAACTTTGAGGTTAATGCTTTTATGTACGATGAAGCGATTGCGACAGCACTTGTACAAACCTTTGAGCACGACCTGCATGTATCGCGAGAAATGACGCTCGATGAATACCAAAAACGTAGTCTCATTATCCGCTTCAAAGAAGCCATTTCCCGTCTGCTATCTCCGATTTTGTAGCGGTCAATATTTATAGTAAAAAAACAGGCACATCCTCTCCCGTCATTTTGGAGAAGGATGTGCCTGTTTTTTTCTTGTCTTGAACATCCAAACGTATGAGCCCTACACGGCTCACTTGCTATTTTTCACACCGTTCACACATGTTCTCCCCGCTTAAAGCCTTCGCCGAGCACTTCGTGCGCGTTACTGATAATGACAAATGCTCCCGGGTCCACAGACCGGATCAACGCTTTAAGTCTTGGTACCTCATTTTGCCCAACCACGACCATCAGTACTGTTCGTTGATCATCGGTGTAACCACCTTTGGCTTCCAGCTTTGTTAATCCGCGATCCAAGTCATCCAGAATCACTTTGCTAATCGCTTCGGTCTGGTTGGAGATAATATAAGCCACCTTGGAAAAGCCCAGCCCCATCTCAACAGCATCGATCACTTTACCAGTAACATACAACCCAATCAGCGCATAGAGGGACTGCTCCAACGACAATACAAAAGCAGCCATAATAATAACCGTAGCATCCATGATGACTACACACAGCGAGTAACTCAATCCACTGTATTTCTGTACGATTCTGGCAAGAATGCTCATGCCACCTGTTGATCCTCTACCTCGGTATACAATTCCAATCCCTAAACCAACACCAATCCCACCATACAGTGAACCAAGTAGCGGATTCGTTGTTGGAATGGCCCAATCCTTCGTGAGATAGACTAACAGTGGCAGAACAATGCTACCCAGTACTGAACGAATTCCATACTGCTTACCAATAAGCAGGAAACCAGCGATCAGGAGTGGGATATTAATTGCCCATTGGGTATATGCCGGCTCCCAATTAAGCCATTCCTTGCCCAGAATTGATAACCCGGACACCCCACCCGAAGCGATCTGATTTGGTAATAAAAATAAATTAAAGGCCACTGCAATTAAAAACGAACCTACAATGATAGATACCGTATCCACGACGTTTCTCCATGGACCATTGAGTGGAATGAGGCTAGTTATCCTCTTTTTGCGATTATTGTGAAGTTGTGATCGTTGTTGCATGTTCTCGTGCTCTCCTTTTATGTGACTGATCAGTTGTTCGCTCATTTCTTCTATCCTATAAAATTATTCAAAAAAAAGCTCCCGTATACACCAGCATACGCCTACACGTATGGGTCCATACAGGAACTTATATTAATCGGTTTCTACTTTAATCTGGCTACGCAAATAACCATCGATGAATGCATCGAGGTCGCCGTCCATTACTGCCCCTGTATTTCCAGTCTCCACGCTTGTACGGTGATCCTTTACCATACTATAGGGATGGAACACATAGGAGCGAATCTGGCTACCCCATGAAATATCCGACTGATCTCCTCGGATTTCATCCAGCTGTTGTTTTTGCTCTTCAATTTTACGCTCATACAATTTCGAACGAAGCATCTTCATCGCCCGCTCACGGTTCTTGATCTGTGAACGTTCATTCTGACACGTTACAACTACACCTGTCGGAAGGTGGGTAATCCGCACGGCTGAGTCGGTGGTATTGATATGCTGTCCACCCGCGCCACTCGCACGGTAGGTATCAATCTTGAGATCCTCTGTTCGAATGTCCAATTCAATCGTATCATCAATCTCAGGAACCACATCACATGATACGAAGGACGTATGTCTACGGCCCGATGAGTCAAAAGGAGAGATCCGCACCAGTCGGTGTACACCCTTCTCGGCTTTCAGATAACCATAAGCATTGTGCCCCTTGATCGATAGCGTGACGCTCTTGATCCCCGCCTCATCTCCTGGCAGATAATCCAGAACCTCAACCTTGAAGCCACGCTTCTCGGCCCAACGTGTGTACATCCGGAGTAACATCTGTCCCCAGTCCTGTGACTCGGTACCACCTGCCCCCGGATGAAGCTCTAGAATGGCATCCATCTTATCATACGGCTGGTTCAGGAGCAGCTGAAGTTCGAACTCTGCCACCTTGCTCACGATCGCTGTGACGCTTCTACCGATCTCTGCAGCGAGGTCTTCGTCGCCTTCCTCGTCAGCCAGTTCTACCATCATCACCGCATCATCATAATCCTGTTGGAGTTTGGTGTATTGATCCACAGATCCCTTCACCGCATTTAGCTCAGCGATTACGGATTGCGCCTTGTCACTATCATCCCAGAAATCCGGGGCAGACATCTTCACTTCGAAGTTGCCGATCATCTCTTGCTTCAGATCTAAGTCAAAGAGACCCCCTAAGGTTGGTTAGTTTTTTGCCTATTTCACGCAGGTCATGCTTCACGTTTGGATCGATCATGTGCAATTCCTCTTTTCATTAAGATAAGCTCCCCGCATCCAGGGCATTCCTCCAGATCAAGTATCCGATGCGTTACCCTGGTGTTGAGACTACTGTTGTATCAGTATATCTCTTCCCCGTGATCATGGTCATATTATTATAACTATGCACCATTAATCGGTTTTGCATCCTTCACTTCATCCTATGGAATACCCGGCTGCAAGGAGCCATTCATGTCATTCGTGTATAAATGAACCCTTTAACTACTCTTGACCGTGGCAGTGTTTGAATTTCTTGCCACTACCGCATGGGCATGGATCGTTACGTCCGATTTGGTCAGAAACCTTCACTGGACGTTTCTCAGCAGGTTCACCGCTTGTCGAGATCTGACTTTCCTCAACAACCGCTTGACGCTCCTGATTGCTCTCGATCTGTGCTCTCATCACATAAGTCGCTACTTCTTCTTGAATCGAAGCGATCATCTGATGGAACATCTCGAAGCCTTCGAACTGGTACTCACGCAGTGGATCTGTACCGCCGTAGGCACGAAGGTGGATACCTTGACGCAATTGATCCATTGCATCAATATGATCCATCCACTTGCTGTCTACTGCACGGAGCACAACCACTTTCTCGAACTCACGAACCATCTCTTCGCCAATTCGCTCTTCACGTGCATTGTACTTGTTCTGAACTTTCGTGAACAGGAACTCGATGATCTCTTCTGCTTCCTTACCCCACAGATCATCTTTAGTTATGGAACCATCGTCCAGCAATTTGCTGTTCATGTAATCAGCAACTTCCTGAAGCTCCCAGTTTTCCGGGATATCGTCACTACAATGTGCTTCAACGATACGTTCAATGGAAGGCTTGATCATATCCATAACGATTTGTTTGATATTTTCGGACTCCAGTACCTCGCGGCGCTGTTTATATATAATTTCACGTTGTTGGTTCATTACATCATCATATTGGAGAACGACTTTACGCACGTCAAAGTTGTTACCTTCAACACGCTTCTGCGCTGATTCTACTGCACGGGTAATCATCCGGCTCTCGATCGGTTGGTCTTCTTCAAAACCAAGACGCTCCATCATGTTCAATACATTGTCTGCACCGAAACGTCTCATCAATTCATCACCCAGTGACAGGTAGAATTGTGTTGAACCCGGGTCACCTTGACGTCCCGCACGGCCACGTAGCTGATTATCAATCCGGCGTGATTCGTGACGCTCTGTACCGATGATATGAAGGCCGCCTACTTCAGCTACACCATCACCCAAGATAATATCTGTACCCCGTCCTGCCATGTTGGTTGCAATCGTTACTGCACCCGCTTGACCAGCTCCTGAGATGATCTCTGCTTCTTCCGCGTGGTACTTGGCGTTCAGTACCTGGTGTTTGACACCACGGCGTTTAAGCATGTCAGACAGGCGTTCAGAGTTCTCAATGGACACTGTACCTACCAGAATCGGTTGATTCTTACTGTGGCGTGCCACGATCTCTTCTACAACGGCATTGAACTTGCCATCGATGCTCTTATACACGACATCTGCCATGTCATCGCGTTTATTCGGACGGTTAGTTGGAATTTGCAGTACTTCGAGACCGTAGATTTTTTTGAACTCTTCTTCCTCGGTTTTCGCTGTACCCGTCATACCCGCAAGTTTACGGTACATCCGGAAATAGTTCTGGAAGGTAATCGTAGCAAGCGTCATGCTCTCATTTTGTACTTCAATGCCTTCTTTGGCTTCAATCGCTTGGTGCAATCCATCACTGTAACGACGTCCAGACATCAGACGACCTGTGAATTCATCAACGATCATGACTTCCTCATCACTGACAACATAATCCACGTCACGACGCATGATTGCATTAGCTTTCAAGCCCTGTACAATGTGATGGTTGAGAGTTACATTGGCATGATCATACAAGTTCTCGATACCAAATGCTTTCTCTGCTTTTGCCACGCCCGCCTCAGTCAACGCTACGGATTTCACCTTAATGTCTACCGTAAAGTCTTCTTCCGGCACCAAACGTTTCACAAAACGATCTGCTGCATAGTACATATCCGTCGACTTCTGAGCTTGTCCAGAGATAATGAGTGGCGTACGCGCCTCATCGACCAAGATGGAGTCTACTTCATCAATGATACAGAAGAACAATGGACGTTGTACCATTTGCTCTTTGTAAAGCACCATGTTGTCACGCAGATAGTCAAAACCAAACTCATTGTTCGTTCCGTACGTAATATCACATGCATATGCATGTTGTTTCAACGCATGGTCCATACCGCTGAGGTTAACCCCAACCGTCATGCCCATGAACTCATAGATTTGTCCCATTTCCTGGCTATCCCGTTGTGCCAAGTAGTCATTGACCGTGACCACGTGTACACCTTTGGACATTAACGCGTTCAGATATACCGGAAGTGTTCCTACCAGCGTTTTACCTTCACCCGTTTTCATCTCGGAAATACGGCCTTCATGCAGAGCGATACCGCCCAGCATCTGTACATCGTAGTGACGTTTGCCCAGTACACGACGTGATGCCTCACGTACAGTTGCAAATGCCTCTGGAAGAAGCTCATCTGTTGTTTCTCCCTTTTCAATACGAGCACGGTATTCGTCCGTTTTACCTTTCAGTTGTTCATCAGACAACGCCTGAAATTGTGGTTCCAGTTTATTGATCACATCGACCGTCTTCATCAGACGTTTAACATCACGTTCATTCATGTCGCCGAAGATCTTTTTGACAAGTCCTAGCATGGTATACCCCTTTCGTGCAAAACAGAATAGACCCCCTGTTGCCGCCATGCGACACCATCGGATGGATGTTGCATCCACTTGCCCGGGGGTGACAAACAATATAAAAAGTAATATGGATGAATCAACTCCAGGCTTGCCAAGGGTTCCTCATGAAGCTGATTCGGTATTCAAACGGATTCGGTTATTAAAAAGTAGCCGAAGCCCGAGCCTTGCGAATCATGTTCATGGTGCTGTGCCTGTCATTGATTATGATTAGCGATCATTCGTTGACAATTCCTCATCAGGACAATGATTCTCTTTGCATAAATTGTAACAGTTTGTAAGAGCCGCCGCAACACGCCACGGCACACTTCTTTGAACTTCTGAGACATATCAAACCGAGTTTAAGTGCAAAAAATCATAGTCGTTAGCGGAAGCGTCCGATTGTCATGTTTCGTTTTGCAGGATAGACAGCTCTGTCAACGAATTTTGATGGTAAATTTGGATGGAAATCTCAATATCCAGTTCTCGAATGTAGGTATACGAATATTTTCGTAAGCATCGGAATCTGGTGATAAACTTGTACCAATTATGATTATTCTTACTATCTATTAGACGCAGCAGCATAGTGAATAGTTTCACCATTTTATTTCCAAAGGTGATTTCCCAGCTCCTCTACGCACAAAAGAGCCCCATCCCCTAAAGGATGGAAGCTCTTGTTAAGTCCAATCCAGGAAACTACAGTCCCTGTCTTCATTATTATTAGATATTCATACGCATGTCCGTTCCGATGATCCTGTACGTTAAGATTAACCTTGTTCGATCAATCCGTACTTACCATCGTTCCGTTTGTAAACAACGCTAACTTCTTCACTGTCAATGTTGGAGAATACGAAGAAATTGTGACCAACCATGTTCATTTGGAGGATGGCCTCTTCCACGTCCATTGGTTTCAACATAAAGCGTTTCGTCCGTACGACTTCAAAATCATCGTCATCCGTATCCGTATCCGTATCCGTATCCAGTTCAGCAGTAGCTACAGTACCTGTTGGATCTTCAACGAAGAGTGTTTTCAGGCTACCTTCCTGGCGGAACTTACGGTTAATTTTTGTTTTGTGTTTGCGGATCTGACGTTCCAGCTTGTCCACCACGGAGTCAATGGATGCGTACATATCGTCGCTTTCATCCTCGGCGCGGAGCACAATGCCTTTCAAAGGGATCGTCACCTCTACCGTATGCAAACCTCTCGTCGTGCTCAATGTAACAGCACCGTCAGAGTTAAGGGGTGCATCGAAATACTTCTCGAGTCTACTCAACTTTTTGTCGACATAATCCTTCAAAGCATCAGTAACCTCGATTTGTTGACCTCGAATACTTAAATTCATAGGGCACTCCTCCTTTTTCCTTTGCCACTTCATTATAACACGAATGTAAGCTCCATGTAAAAACTCCCGGTGACCGAATAATGACATCTGTTCAAGCCACATCTGCCAACGTAGGCTTAACGCCATATTTCGCGATATTTCGCCATTTTCGGGCAAAATCAACAAAAAAATCAATCATTATCCTGGAGCAACTTATCCGGCGCTTGATGATGTATTTAACCGTTTTTGAGGTGATTTAATCTGTTATGTAAAACGGAGGTTTAGAATAGTGCTTGAACAGAGCCCTTTTGTATCGTGTAATAGACCGGGGATATCTCCCATAATTTAAATTCTATGAACGCAAAAAAAGACCCCGGATCACCGGAGTCTGATGCTAGCGATAATTCAATTTGGTAATTTACTTTTGTATCTTATGTTACATATAGGTTGCAAAAACTGCTGATCACTATTGTAATTTCTCAATTGTTGCATTCCCATCTTGGTACATCGCAATCTTTGCAACTCTTACACCATTGTCATCCAATAGGGTAATACGGTATGGAATTGTCTTATCCCCATTTGTTTTTACTTTGTTCCAATCGGCTTTGCTCAAGATACTGTCTGTAACTGCAAGCTTGCCTGCTCCGACCTGGATCGCGTTTATATTAAAGTTTACTGTATATTTCCCATCAATAAATGTCTTCACTTCAGACAGGGTGCTTGGTTTTTGTGCACTGTTGCCTTCTTCCTGATTCAAACCAAACACCAGAAATTCCGGGTCTGTTCCGGTTACACCGGGTACATCAAGTTCCGTTACTCGGTCTGCAGGTGTTTTTAAATCAGCTGTCCATTGCGCGTACAATGTTGTATTGCTCGTAATCTCGGTTGTACTATCTACGGCCTTCCCTTGTCCATCTGCTGCCGTATTCCAACCCGCGAAGCTGTGTCCCTCCCATACCGGTTCAGCTGGCAGCGTTAGCGCTTTGCCCTCTTCTACTTTTGCCGCTTCTGGAGCTGTCTCCGGAGAACCATTCAAATCAAACGTTACGGTGTAGTTCACCTGCGTTTCACCTTGAAGTGATTCAATCGTTGCATTCCCATCTTGGTACATCGCAATCTTTGCAACTCTTACACCATTGTCATCCAATAGGGTAATACGGTATGGAATTGTCTTATCCCCATTTGTTTTTACTTTGTTCCAATCGGCTTTGCTCAAGATACTGTCTGTAACTGCAAGCTTGCCTGCTCCGACCTGGATCGCGTTTATATTAAAGTTTACTGTATATTTCCCATCAATAAATGTCTTCACTTCAGACAGGGTGCTTGGTTTTTGTGTACTGCTGCCTTCTTCCTGATTCAAACCAAACACCAGAAATTCCGGGTCTGTTCCGGTTACACCGGGTACATCAAGTTCCGTTACTCGGTCTGCTGGTGCTTTTAAATCAGCTGTCCATTGCGCGTACAACGTTGTATTGCTCGTGATCTCGGTTGTACTATCTACGGCCTTCCCTTGTCCATCTGCTGCCGTATTCCAACCCGCGAAGCTGTGTCCCTCCCATACCGGTTCAGCTGGCAGCGTTAGCGCTTTGCCCTCTTCTACTTTTGCCGCTTCTGGAGCTGTCTCCGGAGAACCATTCAAATCAAACGTTACGGTGTAGTTCACCTGCGTTTCACCTTGAAGTGATTCAATCGTTGCATTCCCATCTTGGTACATCGCAATCTTTGCAACTCTTACACCATTGTCATCCAATAGGGTAATACGGTATGGAATTGTCTTATCCCCATTTGTTTTTACTTTGTTCCAATCGGCTTTGCTCAAGATACTGTCTGTAACTGCAAGCTTGCCTGCTCCGACCTGGATCGCGTTTATATTAAAGTTTACTGTATATTTCCCATCAATAAATGTCTTCACTTCAGACAGGGTGCTTGGTTTTTGTGTACTGCTGCCTTCTTCCTGATTCAAACCAAACACCAGAAATTCCGGGTCTGTTCCGGTTACACCGGGTACATCAAGTTCCGTTACTCGGTCTGCTGGTACTTTTAAATCAGCTGTCCATTGCGCGTACAATGTTGTATTGCTCGTGATCTCGGTTGTACTATCTACGGCCTTCCCTTGTCCATCTGCTGCCGTATTCCAACCCGCGAAGCTGTGTCCCTCCCATACCGGTTCAGCTGGCAGTGTTAACGCTTTGCCCTCTTCTACTTTTGCTGCTTCTGGAGCTGTGCCTTCAGCGCCGTTCAAATCAAAATTCACTGTATATTTCGCTGCTTCTTCCGCTTGATACGATTCGATAACTGCGTTTCCATCCTGGTACATTGCAATTTTAGCCGCGATGACCTTCGTTCCATCTTCCAGCAAGGTAATGCGGTACGGAATTGTTTTATCCCCGTTCTGTTTTACCTTAGCCCAGTCTGCTGGACTCAGTATGCTTTCAGTAATAGAGATCTTTCCATCTACAACTTGAATCGCATCTGCGTTAAAGGACACATTATACTTTTCGTTGATATACGCTTTAACCTCTGACAGAGTGCTTGGAATCTCTACATTATTTTCATCCACCAGCCCTTTGGCTAAAAACTTCGCTTCAGCCGCAGTCACATTAGCTACGTTCAGCGTATCTAAACCGCCAACTGGTGCAGCCAGGTGCCACTGAGCATAAACGGTTGTGTTTTGCGCAATCGCAGTTGTACTACTTACTGTTGTTCCACTTCCATCTGCTGCAGTGTTCCAGCCCACAAACGCGTATCCAGCACGCTCTGGGTTAGCTGGCAGTGTTAACGCTTTGCCCTCTTCTACAGTTACTGCACCTGGAGCTGTGCCTTCAACACCATTCAAGTTAAACGTTACGGTGTAGGTTACCTTCGGTTGGTTATCTCCCCCACCTGTCGAGCCACCACTTGATCCTCCACTCGAAGATCCACCTGAAGAAGATTCTCCGCTTGGAGCAGTAGCCGTAGTTGATGGCGTGTTAACAACAATGCTACCTTTTTGGTCACCTTGAACATTGCTTGGTCTTACATCGAATGCGGAATTCTGGGAACCGGAATTCAGTGTTACCGTTGTAATATTAGATGCACCTAATATTTTTGAAATTGCGTTTAATACAAGATTCACAACTTGCGCACCAGCACTAATTTGGATTGTGTTATTGGCAGCCGTAGCATCCACTTTCACGTCCTGAATTGATCCACGTTGCAATTGTACAGTCACGGATGCGCTGAATACATCAAAATCATCAAATTTACCATTTAATTGAACTTTCGCATTAGATGGCAGTTCTTTTGCCAATTCAATATCAGTAAATCCCTCACCTTTTAGTTCATTCTCTTCCAATTTGGCAGAGGATTGTACAATCACTTTTTGAGCTGTTGTTGTGCCTTCTGCGACCAAACGAACGGTACCATCCTTTTTATTTACCAGAACGTTGACGAGTGCTGAATCTACAAAATGAATAGAGTTCTCACCGCCACCCTCTACATTGGTAGTACCGTGGACTTTTACATTTTTAATGGTTACGTCTCCGCTGCCAATACCTGAAGCAAGCAGTAAATCACCTTTAATTTCATAGTTTTCAAGAGTCACGCCAGCCACATTAATAATTACATCACCGTTCACAACTTTGGTTTCTTGTGCGCTTCCATATGTTCCTGGTGTATCAATGCTTAAAGTTTCTTTTGCTACCGTCCGGTTGTTTAGAGCAGAATCAATCAGGACAATCGCTTCAGCGCGAGTCAGCTGCTTTTGAGCCTGGAACGTGCCATCTGGGTATCCTTTCATGATCCCCTTCTCAATTACTGCTGCAATGCTCCCTTGGCTCCACGTAGGAATCTTGCCTGCATCCGTGAATTGTCTGATTCCTTCGGAGCTACTAGTGTCCAATCCAAGAATACTAGAAATCATGGTCGCAGCTTCCTGACGACTTACGTTGGCACCAGGGTGGAAGGTGTTATCCGAGTATCCTTTCACATAACCAGCATTAAGTGCTTTTGCTACATCGTTATATGCCCAGTTAGACGGGGATAAATCTTTAAAATTAGCTGTAGATGTGTCTGCGAATCCAAACATTCGATTAACCAATGTAATGAATTCTGCGCGCGTAATTGCACTATTCGGTTTTACTGAACCATCTTGATAACCTTTCAAGCTACCATTCTCAATCCAGCTTTGAATTTTTTGCTCTGCCCAGTGTCCTTGTACATCATTTATAGATCGTGCAGATACAGCACCGCTCATTGAAGACAATGCCAGACTCAAACTTAGAGCACTGACAACCGCTCCGCGTAGTTTCTTGTTTTTACCCATGTTATCCTCCTAAAGTCTTATGTATTAATCTTATGAAACTCGCAAACACACTGTTAAAAGATCAAATTACCTGAAACACCTATTAAATTAGGTCTAAATAACTACTAATACCTGTTATATACTACCATAACACTACACAAAGTATCTACTATTTTTTAACTTCTTCATAATATTATAGGGATTAAATAGTAATAACCGTCATTATACCTTTACAATTCCATCTTTAATTTTGTCGAGTGCAGATAACTCCAAGATCACATACTTCATACTTTCTCCCCATACCTTTAACAGCTTCGAGGACGATAGATTTTTACAATCTACTATTTCTTAAAAGTAATGCACCTCCTATTTCGAGCATGTTAATTACCTATAAGAGCCCGTTTAAATTGAATCATTTGAAAGGTTTAATCATATCTACAAAGAATCAAAAAAAGACCCCGGATTAACCGGAGTCTGATGCTAGCGATAATTCAATTTGGTAACCATCTAACCATATATGTAGGTCGGATTGTCCGGATGATTATAATTTGATTACGTTAGCTGCTTGCGGTCCACGCGCGCCTTCGACGATGTCGAATTCTACGGATTGACCTTCTTCCAAAGTTTTGAATCCTTCGGATTGAATTGCGGAGAAATGTACGAATACGTCGCCGCCGTCTTCAGTCTCAATGAAACCGTAACCTTTTTCTGCGTTGAACCATTTTACTTTACCTTGCATGCACTAACATTCCCTTCGTCATCAAATGAAGTGAAGCTTTCGGCCTTAACCTCTGCCCACAATTCAGATAATACCATCCAAAGTTATCCATTGTCAATTGGAAAAGTAAATGTTTTCTTGGAATTTTTTGTAGATTAATTGGGGATTGTGTTGAGAGGTGGGATATCTTGAATATATCGGGTTTATTAGGCTGCTGATAAGTCTAATTTTAGCCTGCTTTGAAATGTAAAATAAATGTACCACGATTATTTCATATTAGACCTGGTGATAATCTACAGAAGAGAATTGTATTAGAAAAACAAAATATTATAAAAAAATAATAAAAAGTGAGCAAACATAAAAAAATTTGTTTGCTCACTTTTTATTATTTTTTTCTATCCATTAAAATGCTTTCAGGCGCGAAGTCACTCTCGTATGCATTACGCTGAGCCTTTGCCTGGTTACGCTTCATAAGCCATTCCTGAGCTTCAACACGAAGTAGATTCATTTGGCTTAAAATAGCATCATCATGGTCTGTTAACGCAACAATTCTTGCCTTCTGAGCTGAATCAATAGAAACATTGTTTAAATGATCTTGAATACGTTGAATGATTATTCCTCTTTTGTCCACATATTCAACCAATTCTTCATAATTTGCGTCTGACAATTCACTTATTATATTAGAGTTTAATAGTTCTAACTCTGCTATTAAATCATCCATGTGCAGTCTCTGACTGCGATACAGCTATTTTAGAAGCCTGTATCCATGTTTCACGTAAGTCTGTAAGATACCCAATGGCTTCTTCAGCTTTATCAGGTTGTTTCTGAATATTAGCCTGTACTAGGAGATAATTAGTATATTCATACATTGAATACAATCCCTTTGAAATCTCAACGGAGTTGTCCAAGGTACTCATAAGTTCGCTAATAATAGTCTGAGCTTTACCCAAGTTAAGACTAGTCGCTTCATAATCATTTTGTTTCAATCCTTCAATACCGGTACGTGCAAATCGTATTGCACCGTCATACAACATAACAACGAGTTGTGAAGGAGACGATGTCTGAACTGAAGATTGCCGATACTTATCATAAGGAGATTTAATCATGTATTCACCCTCTTTAAGAATTCATTCCCAAGCTTGAAAACAAGCTAGAGGATTGGCTGCTAAGTTTACTCATAGCTGTTTCCATCGCAGTGAATTGTTTATAAAACCGTGTTTCAGCATTGTTCAAATTGGTCAACATAACACTAATTCTATCATTGTACTGTTTAAGCCTCTTACCCATGACACTTTGCTCATTAAATGTTGTTGTCAGATCCGTCGAATATCTACTGGTACCTACTCTTTTTACCATACTTTCAAGAGATTCCGTCACTTTAGATGCTAATTTATCAAAAATCCCACTTTCCGAATCACTAGCAGGACCTTGGAGTAAATCAATTGCTTTCTGTGGGTTAGCAGCCAGTGCTTGTTTCAATTTCGCTTCATCTAGCTCTAGCTTACCTTTGGTATTGTAATCTCCCAGATTAATTCCAATTTCTTTTAAGTTTACAACTTCTTTTGAAATAATACTACGCATTGAAGAAATTGTGCTTCGGAGAATGTCATCATTCTTCAAAAGTCCGCTTTTTGCTTTTTCTGTCCAGTTCTTTATGTCATCGTCCTTCATTGCCGATTTCTGCTCATCCGTTAACGGTGTAAAATTACGATATTTGGCTTCATCTACTTTCGAATTCAGTAAATTAAGCAGCGAATTATAATCTTCTACAAAATTTTTAATATTTTGTACTGCCGTTTCAATATCTGATTGGATTGAAATCTCAGCGGGTGTATCAGTTGTAACACTACCCACTGTGGTGGATGTTTCTTTTAATAAAGTTAAGGTTACACCGTTGACCGTGAAACTATTACTATTATTTTTAAATTCAACACCATTAACTAACGATATAGAATCTATCCCTGTCTTTTCAACAAACTCTGTGGGATCGTTAACAGAATCATAGCTTTGGTTAAATAATTTCAATGTGCTATTATCACCACTTGAGATTATTTCATCAGTATTACCTAAAGTACCGCCTTTTTTTGAGGTAAACATCAATTTACCCGTAATTTCATCAAACTTAGCAGTAACATTTGACTTAGAGTTGCCGTTAATTGTGGATACTAGAGTTGCGATGGACGTAGTTCCATTAAACAATGGCTCCCCTTTATCGTCCTCATAAGTAACCCCACCAATTGTTAATGGATACACTGCCTTGTTATAAGTCTCGCGATCAGCATCGGTTAATACTGCAGGATCTGTCACACCATCACTAATCATTTTCAGGTCAGCAAGAGTTTTGGAGCTAGAAACGCTCTGCCCCACACCTCTTGTCTCCACAGTTTTGTTAGAAGCTAGTTGTGTTACACTTACCTTCATGTCTATTCCTGTAGCTGAAGGACCTGCCTCTGCTCTCACTGCTGTAGTATTACCATTAATAACTGATTTGTTCGTATTTAGGGCTGCACTTTTTCCGTACTTATCAACGAGTTTGTTGGTTCTAAACTCAACTAGCTTACTATTAATCTCTCGGTAACTATCTCTTGTCCATTCTAAGATTTGTTTTTGCTGATTCATTTTGTCGAGTGGAACTCTCTTGGCAGCCATCATACTTTTGACCATACTATCAATATCCATACCAGAAAAACCATTAATCCGAGTTACCATATCATATCCCCTTTCTAAATTTTTTCATCTACTAATATCCCCGCGATTTCCATCATTTTAGCAACTAAATCCAACGTTTTCTCAGGTGGAATCTCCCTGATTAATTCGCCAGTATCCTTGTTTAACACTTTCACCATAATATCATGGGTTTTCTCATGCACGCTAATCTCTAATGTTGTTTGAGGCCCTTGTAAGGACTGCACAGCACGCTCAATCGTCTTGATTAAATGTTCATCAGCCAAAGATACACTAGCACCCTGAAGCTCTTTTATGTTCATCTCTTTAGTATTCTTTATAGCACGTGTTGAGGTTACTAATTCACCAGTTCCTGAAGCATCTGATCTGGGCTGTCCGCTAACTGATCCTGAAGCAGATAGAGAAAGCTGTACATTCATGAGTCTATCCTCCAACAAAGCTTATTTATAGTATATATCGGTTATAAACAACCATATATTTAGGAAAATGCTAACAAAACAAAAAAAAGCTTCGGATTAA
The DNA here is from genome assembly GCF_037973995.1 of Paenibacillus sp. FSL R5-0701. Lineage (NCBI taxonomy): Bacteria > Bacillati > Bacillota > Bacilli > Caryophanales > Paenibacillaceae > Paenibacillus > Paenibacillus sp. FSL R5-0701. The sequence continues at coordinate 6,345,691 of NZ_CP150230.1, forward strand.
TCCGAAGCTTTTTAATAAGTTGAATATTAACGAAGCAATTGCAGAACGCCTTGCGGTTGTTGGTTTGCTTGCGCCAACATTGCTTGTGCAGCTTGTGCAAGGATATTGTTTTTTGTTTGTTCCATCATTTCTTTCGCCATGTCTACGTCACGAATACGGGATTCGGAAGCAGTCAAGTTCTCAGAAGTTGTTCCCAAGTTGTTGATTGTGTGCTCCAAACGGTTTTGAACAGCACCCAGTTTAGAACGCTCAGCAGACACTTTGGAAATTGCGGAATCCAATTTAGTCAGAGCATTTTGTGCTCCAGTTTGGCTGGAGATATCTACACCGGAAATACCCAGAGCGTTGGATCTCATATCGTTGATGGAGAATGTAAGGTTTTGGCCTTTATTCGCACCAATTTGCAGAGAAACAGCACCCGTACCGGAAGCTTCGCGAGAAGCTTGATCAAGACCCAGTTTGGACAATACATCACCATTAGCAAGTTCACCGAAATCAATTACTCCGCTTGGGCTAGTTACAGTCAAACGACCGTTTTCAGCTTTCACTTCAACGTCTTTAATTTCTTTATCGGTGTCTGTAAATCCACCTTTAGTGTTGATATCAAGAATTTGAGCATTGATTGCTGTTGCTAGGGCATCAGCCAATGCTTTAGCATCGGAGTTAGCACCTGCAGTGATACCCGTAACTGTGCGAGTTTCACCATTGAGGCTAAAGCTAAATTTATCACCTGCAACAATTGCATCTAGAACTTTGTTCTCTCCAGCTGCCACTGTTACTGCACCTGCTTGCTCAGCAGCCGCACCAACGAACACGTCTAATACAGAACCGCTTCCTGCCGCATCAGTTCCGTCTGCAAGTTTAGCTGTGAGGTTAGCACCGTCACCAAAGTAGTTTTCAACTTTCGAAGAAGTCCCTTTTGAACCACTTTCGATTTTGAACGTACCTGGAGTTGCGTCAGTCACTTTAACGTGCTCTACACCAGTTCCAGAATCATCAATAGATGCATTAATTGCTTTTTGCAATACATCGCGGATTTTACCACTTGCAGTTGCATCCATTGGAGTTGTTGACCAGTCACCTGTCAATACAGCCTTATCTGCTTCGCTTAAGTGCTTGCTCCAGTCGATCGTGATGGTTTTTCCATCAATTACGATTGCATCTTTTTTGTCAAATTTAAGCTCTTCTGCTCCACCTGTGTTAGTTGCTACTCCACCAGCGCCAGCACCCGTCAAAGTACCTGCAGTTTGTTTGAATACTTGGGAACCAGATAGTTGGTTGATACCGTTAGAACCACCAGCACCACTCAAGTTACCATTCAACAATTTTTGTGTATTGAACTCTGCAGTATCACCAATACGGTCGATCTCAGATTTCAATTGGCTAACTTCGTTTTGAAGAGCTTTACGATCTTCTGCAGTGTTCGTTCCGTTGGCAGATTGGTCAGCCAATTCACGAACACGTTGTAGGATAGAGTGAGTTTCGTTCAAGTTACCCTCAGCTACTTGAATCAAAGAGATACCATCTTGAGCGTTACGGCTCGCTTGATCCAAACCGCGGATTTGGGAACGCATTTTTTCGGAAATTGCCAAACCAGCAGCATCGTCACCAGCACGGTTGATACGAAGACCGGAAGACAATTTTTCAATGTTTTTGTTTGTGTTTGCGGAGTTTGCACTCAGCTGACGGTGCGTATTCAACGCAGCGATATTGTGATTGATAATCATTAGATAGTTCCTCCCTGAAAATAAGTTAGTACCACATCCTTGTGGTAAACGCCGCGACATTAAGGTCGGCCGCCCTGCCGAAGCAGCGTCTAAATTATATATCGACAGGAGGAGAGCAAGTGTTTATAGCAAATTGGAATTTTTTTATTCTTTTTTGTTGCCACTATTTCGAAGACGTTCCATAAATGCTTCAACGTTAGTTGCAAGAGGTGTTGCAGACTCTCGGTTTGTCTCCTGAATAGATTGATATACTTCTTGTCTGAAGATATCAATATGTTTAGGTGCTGAAATTCCAATACGCACCGTATCACCTTCTACAGATAATATTGTAACTTCAATATTATCTTGAATGATAATAGATTCACCCTTTTTCCGTGATAAAACCAGCATGTTATACCCCACCCTTCACTGAGGTCTTCTCTTCTTCAGCCCAAATGAGATGGCGTGGTTCGTAACCAGATTGATGAAGTATAACCTGTTTACCTAGGCGATTTTCAGGATTCAAAACAATCGGTGCTAGCAAATTCATTGTAGATCTATTCGCTTGAGAATGTATTGTAACAATTGTAAATACGTTAACTTGATCTTCAATCGCGAGCTCTTCTTTGTCTATGTCGGCCAGTTCAAAACTATAGCTAGGCATAAATACAAATGGGCTTACTAACAAAAATGAAAGTCCGGGCTCTTGTATCGACTGCAAATAACTAAAAGGCGTATCCTCCCATGGGATTAATGTAAATTCTGTATTTTCCTCGAATCCCGGTAAACCTTTAGGAAACTTAAATATATCTTCTTCTTTAACTTCTATTTCTCCCCATATGCTTGTTTGGATATGAATGACAAACGCCTCCCTCGGCAAAAATTGATAAAAAAAAGCCATAGAGGACTGTATCAGAGACCGTCTATAGCTCTACATTATATCTTATAACCCCATATCTACAGTAGGTGGAGTATATTGAATTGATGCATACTGCTTAACATAGATATCGAGCTTTCCCCTCTGGTATTCAATCTCAGGTCTGTTGACCGTAACATTCATTTCTGAAACAGCGGCTTGAAAACGAATATCAGGCGGTCTCGTTTCAATACGAATATCTACGTTATCAAATGATGCAGGAGTTCGAGTCTCAGGGAAAGGCTGTGGTTGCCAGTCCGTACCTATGATATTAGCAATCGTGTTACCCGGTTTGTGAATAGCTGCCAATTGATTGCCCTGTTGTACGCGATTGGCCATATTTTGCAGGAATTGCTGTTCAATACCTGAATATATTCTCGCATTCATATCTATCATATTTCCGCCAGTGTAGGCGGAGAACGCCTTTGATTGGTCTACATTCAGTCGAATGGGATGACTCTCTACTGTCAATTTTGAAGGCCTAGTATTCAGTTTAACCTCTGCTTTCGGCTGACGAATGGAGTATTGTCCTGGGTCAGCATCAATACTCAAAAGAGACGGCGTGGTTCGAATTTGAACAACAGGAAGAGTCTTCATAAATCCCCCCCCTTTTTATCTCAGGAAGTCCACCAGAGATGGCGAGATAATTTTGGCACCAGCAGACAGAGAAGCATTATAGATGTTTTCCTGTATTTTGGATTGCATCGCAAGCTCCGCGTAGTCTGCATCCTCAACTTTGGCTTGAAGGTCAGTTAAGTTTATACCTAAATCGTCTAGACGACCAGCCATCAGATCTACACGGTTTGTTTTTGCACCAATCTCAGAACGAATTGCCAACATCTTATCCATGCGGCTATCGATATTCCCCAACTGATTGGAGAGCTCTTTTTTGTCACCACTACCTAAAGCCTTCATAATATTATTCATAATACCAAAAAGGTTATCTTCTTCTGTATCTGTACCAAATACTTCGTTTCCACTAATGTTAATTGGAAGTTGAACACTCTCACCAACAATAAAGTTAATTTTCCCTTTATCCGTAATAATGGATGTAGCATTCGTTGTATCAAGTGTACCATCAGCATTAGCCGGGAAATCATATGGCTTCACGTCATAGGTTTCACCATTGAAGACATACTTTCCGTTAAGCTTACTGTTGGAAATATCAATTAATTGCTCATTAAGTTGTTTTACCTCTTCTTTAATGCTATCTAGCGCGGATTGAGGATTTGTCCCTGTCGAAGCTTGTACCGTCAATTCACGCAGACGCTGTACTACATTCCCAGCTTGATTCATAACGGTGTCATTAAACTCCAGCCAGGAAACCGCACTATCTACGTTTTTCTGATACTGCTCATTGGATGAAAGTTCTGCCCGATAACGAAGGGAGTATGTGATCCCTACCGGATCATCCGAAGGTTTGTTAATTTTACGGCCTGTTGCCAGTTGTGTCTGAGTATTGTTCATCTGCTGTGCATTCCGGTTCAAGTTCAAAAGCAACTGTGAACTAAGCATGTTATTTGTAATTCTCATGGTTGTTAGGCCACTCCCTTCTATTATCTGCCTACCATGCCGGTAGAGTTAATCAATTTATCGAGAAGTTGATCATATGTGGTCATAAAACGTGCAGAGGCGCTATAAGCATGTTGGAACTTGATCATGTTGGCCATCTCCTCATCCAAAGATACGCCACTCACGGATTGACGACGGGTGTCCACTTGCTCTACTAGGAACTCCGAGTTCGATGTTTGACGTGCGGCCTCTTGAGATTGCACCCCCAGTTGTCCCACAATCGCACTAAACTGTGCACCGATTGTTGCATTTCGCAGACCGTCGGTCGTCTTCATTGGTGTATCCTTCAAATTAGCAATCAAAATCGCAAGTGTGTTGTTACCTTTAATTACAGTTTCAGTGCCAGAAGCATCCGTTGTGCGGAGCGAAGTAGCAATCTTATTCGGGTCAGCCAGAATCTCAGCGTTCAATGAGATGTTACCCGCTGTAATCGCTGTTCCACCACCTGCTGCGGTAAAGAAAGGTAATCCTCCTGTATTAGTTCCATCCATGCTGTACCCGATTTGATGCAACCCGTTAAAGCCTTTAACCGTCACTGGATTTGGAAAACTTTCATCTATCTTGCGAGCTTCACCTGTGAGACCCCAAGGATTATTTTCAGGTAAAACAGAACCCACTGGGATTGTAATTTGGATATCACCGTTAGCAAGGGTATTAGCCAAGTCGTCCATTTGTTTCCGGTAATCACTTACCAAGGTATCTCTGGACTTAATCATGCCATGAACCTCACCATTAGTGAGTGTTCCAGCTGTATATGCTGTATTCAGAAAAGCAGGATCTACCGCGACTTGTACTGCTCCGCCTGTAACGAGTGCCTGTCCATTCATCTGAATCTGATATCCTTGCGGGGAATCCGTAACGGTAACATTCATGATTTTGGACAGCTTGTCTGTCATCAGATCACGTTGGTCACGTAAATCGTTGGCATTATCGCCAAGAGACTCGACTTTTACAATAGCACTATTCAGATTCGCAATGTTCCCAAGATAGCCTTGTATTTCATTACTTTTCACAGCGATGTTACTGTCCAAATCCTGGCTAAGCGCATCCAATTGGCGGCTAATCTGATTCATCGCATCCGTAAGAGCTAGAGTTGTTTCTTTGACAATCCGGCGTGCCGTAACGTCCTCAGGATTCTTACTTAGATCTGACCATGATTTATAGAAATTATCCATAACCGTCCGAAATCCGGTGTCCGATGGCTCGTTGACAATAGCTTCAAGTTTCTCAAGCGTATCTCGTTGAATGGACCAACTCCCGAAGTTGGTGTTTTCATTACGATATTGGTCGTCCAGAAATTTCTCACGCACACGAGTAATGGAGTCGAACTCTACCCCTGTACCGAGCTGTCCTGGTGTTGTGCTATGCAGAAATGCGAACGGCTCCATTGGAATGGATGCCTGCATGTTTACCTTTTGGCGTGAGTACCCTTCTGTGTTGGCATTGGCTACGTTATGACCTGTTGTGCTAAGAGCTGTCGTCTGTGTGAACAAACTGCGTTTAGCCGTTTCGATTGAATGAAATGTAGATGTCACCTGGTTTCCCCCTAATTAATCAGGCACGCGTGTCAAACAGACCGATTCGCCCTGGATTGCCGTTCTTATCAGCAGGATGCTGATATGTGGCATCCTGTTCTGGCCGAGAAGCAAAGATGTCCATTGAAAGATCAATAAACATCAACGATTGCTCGATCAGCTTTTGATTCAGTTGATTGATTTCCTTTAACTCCTGCAGTGTTCCCGCCAGCTTCTTCTGGACTTCAAGCAATCGCTGTTTGTCAGCCGGATCAAAAATCAGTTTGGAGATCTCCGTAATGTTCAGGTTCAGCATGGACTTGATGCCACGCTCCTGAAGCAATTCATGGACTGCACTCTGCCGTTCAATCTCCAATGGCTCCTGTTGTTTCATGAACCGGGATTCTTTGTTCAGAACGGCAATGAGTTCATCCACATCGTTTTTGACAATGACCTGTCTCTTGACCTCACTGAGTGCCAGCATATCGCGGTGACTTTGTTCCATTTGCTGCAAAACTGCAATTAATCTGTCCAGTGCTGCCATTACGTGATCACCTATTCCTTATCAAAAGACTTAAAATACGGTAATAATTTGTCAGCAAGCTTGCTGCTGTCTACCTGATACGTTCCTGAACTGACCTGTTCTTTCAGTTCCTGTATCCGCTGAATGCGTCCTGCATCTTGTGTACGCCCTTGTTCCTCAAGCATCTTCATCGCCTCCGGAGAAATGGATACTTCGTCCTTACGGCGGCTCTTCTTGGCATCAGCCTGCTGATTGGATTCAACGTTCCTTTGATATGAATTGATGGCTCCAATTCTACTCGGTTCATTGATTTTCATATGAACTACACTTCCTTCCACGTTAGAATTTTACATTGATATACGTTTTTCTTACTTTATCTTTATGTTATCGAAATGATTAGGATAATAAAAAAAACCGATAATCTTTAATAAGTTTATCGGTACGTTTCAAAACATTTGTTATAGCAAGATCTGTATTTAAGACCTCGTTCCTATGAATCGCGTAGTTTGTCGAGAGCATTGTAGGTTCGTCCGCCTATATTGCCGTTATCCTTCTGACCTACATCACGAGCTGCACTAGCCAAGTCTTTCGTCAAGCGCTGACGACAAGAGTCACACATATGACCTTCACGAATCAATGTTCCGCATACTTCACAAGGATACATCATATTCGGGGCATTTTCGATGGAAATCCGTCCCTCACGGATGAACTTGGTAATGGTTTTGATCGAAACATCTGTTGCATCAGATAGTTCCTGTATATTGGTGCCTTTGTTTTCGCGCAAATAATCTACACAGATCTGATATTCCTGTTCCATTTCCTTAATACAATTCGAGCATACATCTCGAAAATTCAACGCATATAATTTACCACAGCGAGGACAATTGCCTAGATTCATCGCTAAAACGCCCCTCTCAAACTTCCATTTCCGAATAGATAATAACTATACATTACCTTATTTTCTCTGATGAAGCCATAGTCTATTTACAAAGCAAAAAAGGGGAACAGGATGCACATATATGCAAACCCATTCCCCCTTATACATTACTAATTCAATGTTCTAATACTTAGTACAGAAGACCATATGCTTGTGTTCTGATCATTGAATGCCCGAATGCGATATTTATGCAAACTGGACGGTAACAGGTCAGAATGAATAAACGTTGTATCAATGACAGTCGCCACAATTTGCCCATCGGCTTCAATTTCGTAAGACGAAGCTCCCCCAACCGAGTCCCAAGTCAGAAAAACGTTTGTTTTGTCCGAAGTTCCCTTCAGCACAGGTGTAGTTAATTGAGTCATTCCCGCTATAATTTCACTCCAAGCTCCCGCACCAGAAGCATTTTTGGCACGAATTCGGAAGGTATGCTCCGTATTTGGTGCAAGTCCGCTCTTCGTATAAGCAACTCCACTCACGGCAACCACCGTACCATCAATCTCCAGATCATATCCGGTAGCTCCAGTTACAGCACTCCATCTCAGCGCAATAGCCGCTGTGGTTGCAGAGTTAATACTCAAGCCTGAGACACTTGCAGGTAACGTAGTTTGGGACAATAGTGCTGTCCATGCACTCACATTAGTGTCGGTCAGGGCACGAATACGATATTTATGAATGGTTCCACCAAGTACTCCATTATGGACATACAAGAGATCACTTACAGTAGCAACCACTATGCCATCTGCCTCAATCTCATATTTTGTTGCACCAGCAACTTCATTCCATGTCAGCGTAACTGCCGTTTCTTCAGGTGCAGCTTTCAGCGTTGTTGGTACATTTAATTGGGTCGAGGCGGTTACAATCTCACTCCAGCTACCAATGCCAGCAGCATTTTTGGCACGAATGCGGAAGGTATGGTCTGTATTGGCTAGAAGACCACTTTTCGTATAAGCAGATCCACTCACAGAAATTACAACACCGTCAATTTCCAAATCGTAAGCAGTGGCGCCTGTAACAGGGCTCCATTTCAATGAAATGGCAACAGGTGTAGCGGTATTTAACATGAAACCGTTAACTGCAGCAGGTATGGTGCTTTGTGTCAGCACTGCTGTCCATGCACTTGTGTTGGTATCCGTCATCCCACGAATGCGATACTTATGGGCTGTTCCTGGCAACTGTCCTGTGTGACTATAGCTCGTCTCTTCTACCGTTGCCACTACTACTCCATCGGCTTCAATCTCATACTTAGTCGCATCAGCAATAGCTGCCCATGTCAGGTTGATTGCAGTTTCTTCCGATGCTGCTTTTAGTACTGGTGTGTTTAGAAGTGTAGTGCCCTTGATGAGTTCGCTCCAAGCCCCTGTACCAGCAGTATTCTTCGAGCGAATACGGAAAGTATGGTCTGTGTTGGCTGTAAGACCACTCTTTGTATAAGCTACTCCCGTTACTGGGACAACCGTTCCATCGATCTCCAGATCGTATCCCGTGGCTCCGATTACTGCTGTCCATTTCAATGCAATGGCTACGTTCGTAGCCGAGCTAACCGTTAATCCTGTAACAGAGGCAGGTATAGTGCTCTGCGTCAAGATTGCTGTCCATGCACTTGTATTGGTCTCGGTCAACGCACGAATGCGATACTTATGCGCCGTTCCTGGTAGCAGTGCTGCATGGCTATAGCTAGGTTCTTCTACCGTTGCTACCACTACTCCGTCAGTCTCAATCTCATACTTAGTCGCATCAGTAATAGCTACCCAAGTTAGGTTGATTGCTGTTTCTTCTGATGTTGCTTTTAATACCGGTGTATTTAGAAGTGTCGTTCCATTGATGAGTTCGCTCCAAGCCCCTACACCAGCGGCATTTTTCGAGCGAATACGGAAAGTGTGATCTGTGTTAGCTACAAGACCACTCTTCGTATATGCTACTCCCGTTACTGGGACAACGGTACCATCGATTTCCAGATCATATCCAGTTGCTCCCGTTACTGCTGCCCATTTCAAAGCAATAGCTACGTTCGTAGTTGAGCTAACTGTTAATCCGGTAACGGAGGCAGGGATGGTGCTCTGCGTCAGGATTGCTGTCCACGCACTTGTATTAGTATCCGTCAACGCACGAATGCGATACTTATGGGCCGTTCCTGGTAACAATGCTGTATGGCTGTAGTTAGGTTCTTCTACCGTTTCCACTGATGTTCCGTCCGCTTCAATCTCATACTTGGTTGCGTCTGTTACATCAGCCCACGTGAGGTTGACTGCAGTTTCTTCTGATGATGCTTTTAATACCGGTGTATTTAGAAGTGTGGTTCCACTAATCAAATCGCTCCATGCCCCTACACCAGCGGCATTTTTCGAGCGAACACGGAAAGTATGATCTGTATTGGCTGCAAGACCGCTCTTCGTATAAGCTACTCCCGTTACTGGGACAACCGTTCCATCAATCTCCAGATCATATCCCGTGGCTCCGGTTACTGCTGTCCACTTTAAGGCAATGGCTGCATTCGTAGCCGTGCTAACTGTTAATCCGGTAACGGAAGCAGGGATGGTGCTTTGCGTCAGGGTTGCTGTCCATGCACTTGTATTGGTCTCGGTCAACGCTCGAATACGATACTTATGGGACGTTCCTGGTAACAATGCTGTATGGCTGTAGTTAGGTTCTTCTACTTTTGCCACTACTGCTCCGTCTGCCTCAATCTCATACTTGGTTGCGTCCGCAATAGCTACCCATGTCAGGTTAATTGCAGTTTCTTCCGATGATGCTTTTAGTACAGGTGTGTTTAGGAGCGTCGTTCCATTGATGAGTTCACTCCACGCTCCTACACCAGCTGCATTTTTCGAGCGAACACGGAAGGTGTGATCTGTATTTGCTGAAAGGCCACTCTTCGTATAAGCTACTCCCGTTACTGGGACAACTGTTCCATCGATCTCCAGATCATATCCAGTTGCTCCCGTAACTGCTGTCCATTTCAAAGCAATAGCTACGTTCGTAGCCGAGTTAACTGTTAATCCTGTAACGGAGGCAGGTACAGTGCTCTGTGTCAGAATTGCTGTCCATGCACTCGTATTGGTCTCGGTCAACGCACGAATACGATACTTGTGCGCCGTTCCTGGTAACAATAATGTGTGACTGTAGCTAGGCTCTTCTACTGTTGCAACCACTGCTCCGTCTGCCTCAATCTCATACTTGGTTGCGTCTGCTACATCAGCCCATGTCAGATTGATTGCAGTTTCTTCTGATGTTGCTTTCAAGACAGGTGTGTTCAACTGCGTTATTCCGCTGATCAGATCACTCCATGCCCCTGCACCAGCGGCATTCTTTGAGCGAATACGGAAGGTATGATCTGTATTTGCTGCGAGACCATTCTTCGTGTAGGTTACTCCTGTTACAGGGACAACTGTTCCATCGATCTCAAGATCATAACCTGTGGCTCCGGTTACTGCTGTCCATTTCACAGTTACAGCTGCATTGGTCGCTGCACTGACCACCAATCCATTAACGGAATCAGGCAACGTATTCTGTGATTTCACTGCCGACCATGCGCTAATGTTATTGTCACTTATAGCTCGTACACGATACTTATGGGCCGTTCCAGGTTTGAGCCCTGTGTGCGTATAGATTGAATCTGATATATCTCCAACGACAACGCCATCCGCCTCAACTTCATATGACGTTGCACCATCAACTGGTGACCAGATGAGAACAACTTCTTCTTGTGAAGGGTTGGACTGAATAACGGGTGTACTCATCTGGGTGATTCCTGTAGTTACATCACTCCAGCTTCCTGCACCACCAGCATTTTTAGGTCTGATTCTAAAAGTGTACTCTGTATTGGCTGTAAGGCCAGTTTTACTATAAGTGGTACCTGTTACAGCAACATTAGTGCCATCAATCTCCAAATCATATCCGGTAGCACCCTTTACCGCAGTCCAAGCTACCGTTAATTTATTGAATGTGGCATCAGTAACCGTCAGCCCGTTGGTACGATCAGGTACTGTTAACTGACTCACCATTTTACTCCATGAACTCTCATTGTTAGCCGAGAAGGCTTTTAGCACATAGGTATGCGTTGAATTCGCTTCAAGCCCTTCATGTACATAGGAAGTTACGTTTCCTAATTCAAATGGTGTACCACCATCAATCTGCAACTGGTAGCGATCTGCAGACTCAACCGCCATCCACTGAATCGTATTCTTGCCTTCCTCTGGCGTTACGGTCAAAACAGGTTTCTCAAGCAAGGTTGTTATTGCAACCGGCTCAATCCACTCACTAGCCCCTAGTCTGTTAATTCCACGTACTCTATAGGTGTATGTAGTATTGGGTGTAAGTGAAGAACTTGTATAATTGATTCCGTAAAAAGGCCCTTTGACTACGCCATTCTCTTCAATCTCATATTGAACAGCTTGTGGAGCAGCAGACCAATTGAGATTAATAGCTACATCACTGGCATCAGCCGCCAAATTAGTTGGAACAGCAGGAATTGTAGTAATAGGCTGTGTTGTCCCCGGCTCTTTTACAAAACTGAATGATTCTGCTTTCCGTATATAATACGGATTCAGGTTGGATACAAAATCTACTACCGCTCCTGTATCGGCATTAATCACAAGACTTAACTGTGTAGCCTCATAGCTTTGCACATATCTTGGCGTAGTCATTCCAAATTCATCAACGGTGGAATTATTCCATACTCCAACATTGGTTCCGGATTGTCTGTATTCCATAGTCGTGTAATACTCCCATACCTCAGCAAAGTCGATGATAAAGGCATTGGTAACTTTACCGGCATAAGTAGATGTGTAGGAGCCAAATGAAATCTTGGTTATGTCCTCAACTGCTCCATTAATCGATTGGCTTCTCCTAAAAGAATATCCTGATGTTGAAATCTCATATGATCTCACCCAACCCAGCTTAACTGATTTTTGATTCACCTGTAGTTGGCCGTTGTTGTTGGTCAACACATATTGGTAATCATTACTTGATGAGACTATCCCGCTTCCTACTGCGGCATCTGCCCGGTTCCCCCCGTACACGCCAAACTGTCCGAATACCAGCATGAATACTAGTAGACGGACAGTCCATAAGTAAAATCCATTTTTTCTTTTTCCTGCGACCACTTTTGTTCTCCCCTTCGACAGATATGTTGTGCCACTCCCTATGCTGTCACCTGTGGTGAACGGCAAAACTATCTATTCTGCGCGAGAAAACCAATTCCTCTTTTTTACATGTAAAAAATTTCTTATTACGCTTTCATTTATAATTTCATCAAACAACTATATTTCAAACGGAATAAATGAAATGGAGACACGCATTAACGTACCAATGATTAATAAAGGAACATATTTTCCTGTCTAGGATCTTGCCAGTGTCAGCGTGTAAACATTGACCGGAATCTCCATGTAGAAGCCAGCATTAAGAATAACCCGTCCACAAGCGTCCAAGGTGCTGCCTGTTGTATAGATATCATCAATCAGCAGTAACTGTATGGGTTTGGCATGCGATATGCCCATATGTGTTGGCAGATGAGATTCCCTGTATAGCTCTTCAATTAGATGCATACCATCCGGGTTGATGGAAAAAGCGTTCTTCATCGTTTCAATACGCTCACCGCGTGATTTGAAGCTTTGTTTGGTGGTGTTGATCTGGCGCTGCAACAGATCAACGATAGGTAGGCGGCAGGCGGTGGCGAGCCCAGCAGCCAGCCGCTCCGCCTGATTGAAGCCACGCTCGGCCAGCCGCTCGTTGCTCACCGGGACATAGGTGACCGCGTCAGGCCGCCATTGTGGCTTCGTTTGTTGAGCATGTGTGGCGAAATGAGCCACGGGGGCTGGGGGTTCTTTTGCCAAAGCAGAATTCTGCTCCTCACTCATCGCTTGAAAAGCTTGAATCAACAGCGCGGTTAGGAGCGGTGCGTAGCGTTCATGGCCTCTGAATTTGTACATGCCGATCCATTCTCTCATAAGAGGGTTGTATTGTACGGCGCTACGGTTGGCGATAAAAGAACGGTTTTGCATGTGTGGACGAGCACAGTCCGGGCACCCAACACCCCGACCACAACGCAGGCAACGGATGGAACGAATCCATGGAATCTGTTTCACACAACGTGGGCATATGCCTGAATAAGTTGAAGACAGAATCGCTCGAGTGCCACATGTCAGACAAGTCGCTCCCGGTGGGGCGAGCAGGTGATGGAGACGCTGGGTCAGGTGTTGCGCGTGATCGGATATGTTGCTGAGCCAGTTGAACATAGGGGGCATACCTCCAGTCTCGGGAATGTATTGTGATATGTGGATACGAACTGGGCAGATGACAATTAGGTTTGGGATGGTGGATGCAGGTAACCTTTGCGACGAGCGATCGTGTTCATTTTCCGAATCTGTGCAACAGCCTTCACCTGTGAACGTGTCCGACGAGATGATGCAAAAACCACTCTACCCGCCGGGTCATCCATGGAACGCCCTGCTCTACCCGCCATCTGAACCAGTGAAGCTTCATCAAAAAGACCATTGTCTGCATCCAATATAAAAACATCACTGCGCGGAATGGTAACACCACGCTCCAGAATTGTTGTCGTTACGAGCAAACGAATTGTGCGTTCACGAAAGGCTGTAACTTTGCTAGCGCGATCAGGATCCTGAGATGAAGTTCCTTCGATATGGATTCCAGGAAAGGTACGACGCATCAGGTTCACAAACGCCCCAATCTGGGCAATACGTGTCACAAAGACAAATACCTGGGCGTCACGCTTCAATGAAATTTGGATGTTAGTCCTCAAGGTAGAAGGAAGATTTCGTTTCTTAATACATTCAGCAACGGTAACCATTTTGACCAATCTTGGCACGGGCAAAGGATGACGGTGGAAACGTACTGGAACTTTGGCATGATTGAGTTTCCCCCGTGCTGCTTCCCTCTGAAGCCGAGCAGGCGGTGTGGCAGATAGATAGACAAAATTCCCGTCCGGCTTACAGGAGGATGCTGCCGCGTGAGCGAGCATGGGATCGTTGTGATAAGGGAACGCATCCAGTTCGTCGATAATAACGAGATCAAATCCCTGATAAAAACGCATCAGTTGATGTGTGGTCGCAAGCGTGAGCTGGGCGTCTTTCCAGCGTTCGTCACTGCCTCCATAAAGGGTAGCGAGCGAAGTGTCCGGAAAAGCTTCCGCCAGACGCGGGGCTAGCTCCAGCACCACATCCCTGCGCGGCGTAGCGACCAAAGCTCGTCCGCCACGATCCAATGTATGTTGGAGTAGAGGGAATATCATCTCGGTCTTGCCGGCCCCGGTCACGGCCCACAGCAAGAACTGCCCCGGCCCATCCCCTGCGGGCGGCCGGGCCAAAAACGCAAGCGCCGCGGCTGCTGCCGCGCTCTGCGCTGCGCTAAGCCCCCACCGGGCGAGTCCGCCGCCGGTGGGGGCCAAGGCCGTGCCACGCGGTGCTTCGCCGCGTCGTGGCACGGCTCCTTGCGCTGCACTGCGTAGCAGCAGCGCACAAGCACGGCTGCGTCCCAGCGCGAGGCAAGCCTCGCAGTAGGCGCACGCCGCCAGGCCGCAGGCAGCGCAGGGAACGCGCTGCCTGGCTTCGCTGCCACAACGGTGGCAGCGGGGCGCGCTCTGCGCGCGTCCAAGCCACGCGTGCCGACGGCGCGTGGCAGGCCCTTCGAGGGCGGCTGTGATACTCAGCCGCCCATGCAAGCGCGCGAGCTGCGCAGCCGCGCGCCACTCCCTTGGCGGCTGGGCGGTATCCGCCAGCAACGCCTCCGCCTCGGCCGCCAGTAATTGGCGGCCGCTGATCCGCTCAGCCAGCAGGGCCGCGTCCCGCTCCAGCTGAGCCCACTGCCCGGCGGGATACGGCTCGGGCATCCCGCCTACCAAAGCACCACGCACAGCGGCACTCCCCGCTTTGCCCGCTGTAGCCTTCCTAACCTCTGCTTCCCCCGAGCCCAGTTCATACACATCCAGCTTCTGTGCAAGATAGCTCTGCCATTCGCGCTGGCCCCACTGAACCATGTCCCGCTCCATCTCAAAATGTTCAACCAACCAGGATGCCTGACTCAACGGCAACGCCGGATCTAACAGCAGCCAGCGCAGCACATGTCGCCCACTTCCTCCCTCCAGCCACCAAGCCACATCCACTCGAATGTCGAGTGATAACATCATGCTCCACCCTTCCCCTACACGGCACACATACAAAGCAACCTTCATTTACTCTCCTCCCCCATCGTACTTTCTCCTGAACGCAAAAAAAGCACATGCCAACCCGGCTGTTCGCCGGAGCATGTGCTTCATGTCCATATTCCATCTTCGTATAATCAATCTACTTATCACTATACCAATTGAATCTCTACTCTACAAATTCAGCCACTCCAAAAGTTTATTTCCAAACTCGAATTAGAAGTTGCTGATCAAGTACTGAACAACTTCTAACCAGACTATTATATATATATCATTTAGATGAACCTTATTCTACGATGTACGTTTACTTCAATCATATTGGTCTGAAATGTCCAGGAACCAGTTATGTATTACTTAGTTTGGAGATGCCTGAGAACATTCGATTATATCGATTAATCAACTCATCCAAAATCTCGGATTGCTTAATTACGATTGGATGTTGTAAACCATAAATCGCAACCAACGCGTGCAAGCTTTCCCGTTCATGTTCCAAGTCACTTTCCTGATTGTTCACAACATATTTCATAGCATCCTCACCTCTATGAAATAGTGTAACCCCTTATGTAAAAACCAAGATTCATGTCAGATATACAAAAACACCTATAAGAAAATGAAATGTGGCCATCCTCTCACAGGTATCTCTCTATTATCTATAAAATAAGATCTACCAACCACCTTGACCATGAGAATTAGTCGTCAAAATTTCTGGAACTTCAGGTGGTACATTCTCCGTAGCAGAAGACGTATTAAATGGTACCACCATTGTTGTGATGGTAATTATGGTAGCAATGATTATGAATTTTATCTTCATCTCTCTTTTCGGACCTCCTTCAGCAGTGTAGTGTATTTATGAAGCTCTTCGTTTGTTGCTAAATGCCGAATGGAATCAAATGTACAGAACCCTCTGACCATACAAGCATCATTATTAATTCTAGCTGAGATTGCCAAACTATCCAGTATAAATTGAATCCCAACCCGAATCCGATCTGTGTTTAGATAATAATCCGCTACATCTGCCAAGAAATTCACGAACTGATCATCTATAATCTGATTGGTATAAGAACCCACCTTCTCATGTGTGATCATAAAAAATGATATTGTGGTCTTAAAGCGTTCCAACACATGATCCATATTCATATTATAATTTAGTGCAGCCTTAATAAGCTTAAACAACCCACGTAGAATCTCATTCTCTTTTGTAGATAAATAATCCACATACTCATCTAAAATCTCAATTCTTCCTGCCATTATTTCAAAGAGGTACCTATTTGCTTTTGCCCAGTCCCGAAACTGACTCTTTGTAAGCTCCGCCTCAAGATCATTCTCGATAATCCACTCGTGATTTTCATAGCGTGAGATGTAGTATAACGCCTGCTGATACTCATTCTTTTCTCCATATATTGATGCTATGATCAAATCAGAATATAAAATATAACCAAACAACGCTTTGGAAGGCTCTTGATAACTCTTCCCTCGTCTAATCCGTTCATGTTTGATTTTATATTGTACCCTTGCCAGTTTACCCATTCGTGTAGCCAGTTGCTCCGCTTTTTCCCAACGACGTAAAGAGAGATAGAGATTCATCAGATCTTTCAACGCATCCAGTTGCTCCAACTCATTAAGACGCGCGACAAAAGGATCGAATTGCACAGCACATTCCAGATTATTCTGCTGATCATGGTTAATCGAGAGCTTGAATATTCGATACTGGCAGATCGCCAATCGTTCGGCATGCTGGTACCGTTCTCCTTCACACACCTTACGATATATAATTAATGCAGCTTCCGCACTCCCTTCGGCATTAAATGATTCGGCACAATCAAACAAAGGTTTGATATACGTAGGATTTTCCATCATTAGATCTACTGTTCTTTCAATACAATCGTTTTTACCAAGCTCTGCACAGCGTATGATAAACGGACGCAGTCGTCTCCAGTTCATTGTAGAATCATCAAACAACTCACTCACATACTGTTCATAAAAGTACCCATCTTCCAATCCCATGTATTCTGTCATAATATCCAGGATTTTTACCGATATAGGCTGTGAACCATTAATCACTCTACTTAGCGTTCCAGAGTTAATGCCTGATTTCTCTGCAAAATGATAAAGAAGGATTTTGTTTTCCTCTATGTAATGTAAAAATTCTGTTCGGATCGTCTTATTCAATACACTCAAGAAGATACCCCCTTCCAGAAACACACTTTTCCCACGTCCAACATCCATTTTAAGTAATTATATGGTTTAATATACCATAGGTCAATATAATGGAAGAGTCCGCTCTCATTTTATGGGCTGATCTATCCCCTATAGTACACTCTCACCACAATTCTGCTAATAACCAGAATCTTTCTTTAAAATCGCGAAACTTTTTCCAATCTGAATCGTCTATACTTTTAAATTAAGAGTTCTGACTTCGAAAAGTTTTATAACCATAGATTGCATAAAAACCCATTTTTAATTTAAAAGCAGACTTGGCTACAATTACAAAAAAAGACTACAGCTTCTGCTGTAATCTTTTCACTGTAGATCTGCGAAATGTTAATCCCATTTCCCGCTCACATCATGATTTATTGCTCTGACTCACGCAAATCAATCAGGCGAAACGTGTGATCGGTCTGTGCTACCCGTTCAATATCAGCAGGGACAGCAGGCAGATAAGATGTCTCCATGCCTTGCCTTTGCATAAGCTTTTCAATAATCGTAATCGTTTCCGCTTCTGTACGATCAGCAACAACGGTTAATCTGAAGCTCTTACCACGGTATAATAATTCCCGGCAAAGTTCTCTTACAATGCCTTCGATCCGCCCTGCCTGATTGGAAGGGATGAGCAGGATCTGCTCGAAACCTTCAGATTCCGGACGGGAAAGATGGCGCTGGTGCATGGCATGAACGGCCATTGCCGCCAGGAAGTATATGAGCAGAATCATAGTTAGATGAGCAACCATGGCAACTGCACCTCCTCGGAAGGTCATGCTCACCCATGGCGAACATCCCTGTATACAACAAGTATATGCTGTACTTCCTGAAGGGTTACACTTGCATTTCCTATCACTCATATTCCACGCTGATCGACACCGGACGAAGAAAGACAGGCCAGGTCATTCATTCACACCTAAGCTTGAACATATGTTCCGCACAACCTTACACTTTGCTCATTTGCAGTGATAAAGTCCATTAACCCGCAGACCAATCCAACATTCTGGAAAGGGCGCGAGTGAACACCAATCTATACTTCGTCTAGGTTGAATCAACCAATGGACTGACTTACCATAAGAATACTGCTTTACGAAAAACATAAGGTACTAGAGCGTAACCCAACCATATTTGATCGAATTGATAACGGCTTGTGTACGGTCGTCCACTTCCATCTTCTGCAGAATACTGCTGACATGGTTTTTTACTGTTTTTTCACTGATGAACAGGAATTCACCAATCATTTTGTTGCTCTTACCTTCTGCCATCAAGCGAAGTACTTCAGCCTCACGACGTGTGAGCGGGTTATTGTCGCCAGCAACAAATTTAACGCCTGCTTCCTTCGAAGCTCCTTCACTCATTGCCCCTGTTTCATTAAGATACGTCATACGACGCAGCTGCATGATCAATTTGCCTGTTACTTTCGGATGTATGAACGCATGGCCTTCATGCACGGAACGAATCGCATTGATCAGAGACTCGGCCTCCATATCCTTCAGCAAGTATCCGTTAGCCCCTTTACGAAGGGTCTCAAATACATAACTTTCATCATCATGAATGGACAAGATAATCACTTTGACATCAGGGAACAGCTCACGCAATTTCTCCGTTGCCTCAACCCCGTTTTCGATCGGCATGTTAATATCCATCAATACGATGTCAGGTTTATCCTGATTGCAGAATTCGAGCACTTGAATACCATCGCCGCACTCGCCGATGACCTCAATGTCGTCCTCCATATTTAAAATGCGCTTCAGTCCCTCACGGAACAGCTGATGATCATCAGCCAAAAGAACTTTAATTGATGCTTTACCAGTATCACGGTTTTCCATCATCCTGCTACTCCTTCCCCTTATCCACGTTTGTCGGGATATGAATTACTATTTTGGTTCCTTGATTTTCTCCGGATTCAATCTCTATTCTTCCTTCTAACAGTTCAACCCGTTCTCTCATCCCAATCAGACCGAAGTGGGTATGATCCTTGCTTTTCTTCGCAAGAAGCTCCGGTTTGAACCCAAGCCCATTGTCCTGAACGACAATTTTGACGAGCTGAGCCTGATATGTAATTTCCACTACAACATATGTGGGATAAGCATGCTTTGCAGCATTCGACAGACCTTCCTGCACGAGGCGGTAGATCGCAGCCTCCATGGCTGAAGATAAACGATGTTCCTTGCCTCTCGTTTCAAAAAGCGACCGGATTTTCGTTTTTACTTCAAAATCCTGCACGTACTTCCGAAGCGTTGGAATCAGTCCCAGATCATCCAGTGCCATAGGACGCAGATTGAAAATGACTTTTCTCATTTCTTCAAGACTGGAACGAACCTGGCCTTTCAAATCTACTATTTCGGCCTGGACCATCTTAAAATCCTGCTTAATGAGCATTCTTTCTACAATTTCCGTCCTAAGCACTAGATTGGCGAGCATCTGCGCAGGCCCGTCATGAATCTCACGAGCAATACGTTTCCGCTCTTCTTCCTGGGCCAAAATTATTTTCAAACCAATCATTTGTCGATTTTTGGCAGATTCGATGATCCGGGTCACTTGACCCAGTTCACCTGACAGGTATTCGAGTACAACACCCATCTGCGAACCGATGGTCTCGGCACGCTCCACAGAAGCTTCCACATTTTTGGCACGCTTCTGCAGATCATCCCGACGGGCCTTCAGATACATTTCCTTCTCACGATAAATCATCAGATCCAGCTGCAGCTGTGTTGCTTTCTCGTACGCCTGCTTGATATCATGTTCGGAATAACGGACAAAGTCGCGGCTAACCTCAGTCAGCCGGATCCGGGAACGGCGGTAGTTCAGCTCCAATTGATCTACTTTCTCGATCGTTTCCGCCGTCTCCTTCAGTACCGACTTTAACTCTTCGTTGAGTGTTTTCAGCTCATCGCGAGTTGCGTCCATAATTTCGAACATTTGATATTTGCTGTTTTCCATGACTTGTATGGCGTTTTTAATGACGCGGTCTATGGCATCGGCTTGTAAATCCACGTTTGTTCGACTCCATTTCTATCGTTTCCGGTATATATCATACCATATCACGATGAGATGGTAACGGTCTTCGTTTTCTGTTCCCATTTTACAGTCAGACCAAGTTGCTCGGAAACGAGTCTAAGTGGGACTAAAGTCCTACCACCCGTTACGTATGGTGCAACAGTTGCGCTCTGTCTTTTACCATTCAGAATGAATTCTTTCTGCCCTACCACCAGATCAATCAGCTTGCCACCACGTAATACCGTGATCCGCTGATTTTTGCTATCCCAGCTTGCCTGACCACCAAAAGCGTCCAAAACATGTTTGATTGGCACATACGTTGTACCATTTTTCAGGACTGGTGCTGCATCAATCGCTTTTTTCGTTCCGTTCACCGTCATCGATTTCTGTCCAAGCACAAGCGAAGCTGTACCCGTAGGCAATCCTACTTCACTGGACTTGGAAGGCATCGTGAATGCGATATTGTCAAAAGCAACCGTACCTGATTTCGCACGCTCATCCTGACCTTCCTCCACGTTCACCACATAGACCCGCTTCAGCTTCGCCGGATAGGCGATGTTCAGTCCGTTCAGGTCCACACTCAGCTTCTTCCACCCATTCCAGTCAATTGCCTTTGCGAGATCGGCATATACCGTTTTGCCATTGGCATCCGTGAATTCGGCACGTAGCCAGTTCAGGCTTTTATCTCCCATAACATCCATCGACATCGACGTAGCCGCTGCAGATACCTCTCTGCCGGTAGAACCATTCAGTTGTGCATAAGCGTACATTTTGCCTGTTCCAGCAGTCATATCATAACCAAGTTGCAGTACATTGGAGCCGGCTTTTTCACCCGTTCCTGCTGTAACGGTTGCCGTACCAGTTACACCCGCTGCGTTCGTTGTGAAGTTAATCGGATAATTCACGTTCTCGAAGTTCTCCCAGATCGTTTCACTTGCAGAAGCCGAGAGTACCACGACTGTGCTGTAACCATCATAACGTCCAATCGCATATCCCACTTGTGCACCGGAATTGACGGAAGATACGGTTAATTGGTCAGCAGTAACTTTACCTTTGAATCCGATAAATTCCCATGTCAGCGAGTCTGCCGGAACCGTAACACTTTGTCCACTCTTCGTTGTTGCCGTTACTGGAATGGACATCGTTGTGCCCGCTTTGAGCGAACCCAGACCTGATCCTGCTGTCAGGGAAGCCAATTCACTTCCACCCAATACTGATACTTTAATGGAAGATGAGGCTCCATTGCTCGTTGCCGTCAGCGTTGCTGTACCTGGCTTCACGCCTTTGATCGTTCCGTTGCTAACACTCACGATACTGTTGTTGCTGGATTTCCAGGACATGCTGATATCGCCTGTTGCAATTGGGTTGTAGTAAGTGTCATATCCTTTGGCTGTGTACTTGCCCTCTTGCCCCACCAGCAACGTTTGACTGCCACTCACGGCAAAGCCCTTCAGTTTACCTACAGGAGCCGTAGAGAACACACCTAGTGTGTTTACAACCTGACGTTGCTCGGTACCATACTCTGTGTTGAACGTCAGACCAGCGGTTTGCTCACCCAACGGACGTGTTACCATTGTTGTGGAGCCTCCTCCATCTAGGTTCATGCCTTTCCAGACACCCACACTGGTCATAAAGGATTGCAGTTCCGTCAGCGACATACCGCTGCTGTTACTATTTTTCTCCGCTGCAATGATGTAAACATACCGACCATCCTGGGAGTACCCTACTGCCGTTCTTGCACGAATGCCACCAATGCCGGAAGATGCGATATCACGGGAAAAGGAAGCTGCCTTGCCACCGTTTACCAAAATGGTGTGACCGCCAATCATCATCTCCAGGTTACTGGGATCGACCGATTGCCCAGTTGTTTTAGCTTTCAGCTTGTAATCCGCATCCAAGGTTTGCCCAACAGATAGATGGCTCATGATCCATGTCGCCGCTGTTCCATGCGCACGCAAAATGTACCCATCCTGCGGCACCGTCATGTTTAACGCTTTTTTATCCGAGATTTGGGTAACTACTCCGTTCTGCACGAGAACCTCTGTTGGCGTTGTGGAAGGATCATTTGGTCGTTTGCTCGACGTCCATGCCGGTGTATAAATATACATCGAGTTGGCATGGCTATATTTCACCGCACCCGACTCTACCGTGTAATCCTCTTTATTTATCCCACGCAAAGCAAAGGTTGAACCATCCTGCGCCTTCACTGTTCCGTCAAAAGAATACTCGTCGATCATCGGTTTGCCATCCTTGGTCACCGTGAGGGCATACATGCCCGACAGTTCGGAAGGTGTGGAGACCAGTACGCCATCCGAGACCTGTCCACCAATGGGCGCGAGCTCCCCGGATACATTGAAGTAATCGCCATTCACAGCAGCCACTGCACCATTTTCCTTGGCCATGGCACCTGTGCTCTGTTTGCTGTTCAGATTACCGCCCTTGCCTGTCATCACATCCAGCTTCACATACGGGTTCTGCAAATCCACTTGGATTACATCCGCCAGTACGTTGACCTTGGAACCGGAACGTGTTGTCGTATATCTGTATTTCATGAGCTTCGCACCCGAAGTCAGAATTTCTTCACTCAACTTGCTTGTATTCGTAGATGCTGCTGCAGCCACCGATTGCCACGAAGTGCCTGACCACATCTGCCCGCCTGCGCTCATCACCGGTGCAATCCAGATCACACCCGCCAGCGTCACAATCGCCCATTTCTTCACCTTACTGCCCTTAACGTCTTCCAGCTGTTTCCCATGTTTCCCCAGCATGTCTGAAACGTCTCTCCCATCTTGTATATCAATCTTAGACATCACGAACACTGCCAAGTAGGCAGCCGATAGCGAGATCTCTAGTATACTCTTCTATTAATAGACTGCTTTTTGTGGAAAAAGTTACGCCCATAGCCAAGATTGAGGTATATATTGGTTAATGAGTTTTTCACAAATAATCGTTCTGAAGCTTACAAAATTCCAGGTATTGAATGTAAATCTTGATAAATGAATGATAACTCTCGAAATCTTTCATAATAAATATCTTGGTAATGTTTATAAAAGTTACCTTTCTACTTTAACGACACTTTTATTTCCCCTTATCTAATTGTAAGAAAATCACAAAGAGTTCAGTAGATATGTATATTTCAAAAAAAAATACCCCCATAGATGAGCTTTTTAAGTAAGTTCATCTATGGGGGGGTATAATTATTACATTAATTCATATTATTTACATTTTAAATCAATTTTCTACTTATACAACTCATAACATATTCAATGATCCAATAATTTTTCTCTCCACCAAACATAAAGATCACTTAACATATTTATATTTCCAACATCATTTAAAGCCCTTGCCGTACAAACATCCACGACTCGAATTGGATTCAGTCGTATCTTCCCTGTCCCAGCCAGTAAGGGTTGATTAACATCAACATGATTTCGTGGTTTATTAATTACCACCCATTTCAGTTTATTGGATGAATGTATCAATACACTGCTAAAATAAATTCCAATATCTATTATTTGAGTTTCTGTATCTCTACTAAACTTTAATACATTTTGTTCTGCTTCAGGTCTCATCCAATCCGGTACTAGTTCCAATTCTTCATTCATTTCTTCTATTGTCATTTTTTTCTGTTCAATTCGAGGAATAAACCATTCCCAGAGAGAAATCAAAGAATCTTGACTAAAATCTAGCTGTATATGTGAACCAGATAATTCAACATATTCCTGTAATAATTCAATTCTTCGCGGGATGATCGAAAGAAACCATTCATAGTATTCCTCTGCTTCAGTTTTCGACATCACCGAAAAAGGAGTAAATTCAAAAGGCACCTCAATAGTTGGATACAATATTTCCACCTCACCATTACATTGATTCTAATTCTACATAGATTTCATTTAACTCCATGATTAGTTGTTTAAACAACTTATTATTCTCGTCAGAGTCAATATTCTTAAAATTAGTTTTTCCCAGAAAGGCCATATAGACACTCATCAACTTTTCTTGAATTCTGTTCTCCTCTTCTCTAAAAAGATCCATATCAAAAAAATTGTCAATCCTGACTATCTCTGATTTTGGAAAGCCCTTATTTTCTATAGAAGCTTCCAATACTTCTACTACGTAAGTTGCTTCATATACAAAATTACTTTCATTAGCCATATTACACCCCATTTGTAACAGAATCAGAAGGAAGGAACTAATTAGTTTAGTTGTCAAACTACCTTCTCCTTTTTTTGGTTTTAAAGTTGAATTCAGGCGGGTACAAGTGATTCGCATCCACATAATTTTCTGCCTGTCTAGTTGTCATTGACACAGTTTTACCATTACCATAATCCAAATAGAACTCGTAGAATATCTTCCCTTTATCGAAAAATTCAATATCCATATATAAATCACCTTCTACAATTATTCCTTTTATTGTTCGATACTGCGCTCCCCTAACAAGCTTTCCATTTACAGATTGATATTTTGTCAGTTGTTCTTCTGCATCTTCATAGTACCCGTCAGTATCACCGTAAGGAACATCTCGTCTGGCCTTTAATTCCCACATTTGACCGTTTGATGTTACTATATCTACCCAATAATGCTTATTAGGCCACCATGCAATTTCTTGTTCTATATGATATTCCAAAGTTGTGCTCAAGCCTGTTTTTAAATGTATTGCTTTTGCTGTATGAATTTGGGCAATTTCATGGAACGCTAAATATATTCGATTATCTCCATTAGCATTCAACACAGCATCGGATAATTGTAAATCTGTATATTTCGTTCCATCATTCCTACCATTCAAGAAGTCCTTCAAGAAGCCGTTTAAGAGATTTTTTGGCATGTGCCCACTAGGGTCCACGTACTTCAACGGGTTATTGTTTACATACGAATACAAATTCAAACTCAGTGGATCGTTCAGTTCACCTTCGTACGTATCCTCACCAATGAATCGACCCATGCCTGGATCGTACCATCGGGCTCGCAAATACTGTAACCCTATCGTTTCATCCCAATACTCGCCAGCATAACGAAGTATATTCGGTACGGTTTGTTCGGTCGTTGATGGCCCACCCCAGATATCATACGTATACTGGTTCAATACTTGACCGGCATCATCCACGAGTCCAACCACGTCTCCGTGACCGTTGAATTGGTAGTATTCCAGCTTGCCTGTTTGCTTGTCCTGACGTGCCCACAGTTGTCCATACAAATCATAGATGTAAGCATAAGTCAATTCTGCTTTTCCAGAAGTTACACTGGCCTCAGCCATGAGTTTGGCTTCTTCATCGTAGTAATAACGAATCGTTTGGTCGCCTTCCGTACGTTCATACAACAGTCCATCTCCATTATAGCTGTAGGTTACCGTTTTGCCTTCACCCGTTGCTTTAATCAGACGATTCTGGCTGTCATACGTATACTGTGCATCCTTTAGACCGTATATCTTACCACTTCCAATACTGTACCGGTTACCATTCGGGTCATAAGTATACGTTTCTTTTTGTGTGCCCGTTTCGGTCTGAATCCGGCTCAATTCATCGTATGTGTATTGATCGGTTTCCCCGTTCTGTGTACGAGACGTGATGTTTTTATTACCATCATATTCATAGGCGAACTGTTGCACCGCAGATGTCCCTTGAGAGATCGTGATTCCCGACAGGTCATAGCCATTGAACTGGTAGCTTGTGCTGAGACCCTTGCCAAACGACAATTTCTCCAGCAAGCTATTGGACGCATAACTGAATGTCATACGATCCACAGGCGTCGTCCCCGATGCTGCGAGTGCGTAATCAAGTCGTGTCCCATCCGGGAACGTCATTCCGTTCAGCACCCCATCTGCTGCACGATAACTGTACGTGGTCTTTCCATAATCATCAGTCATCGATGTTCTGCGGCCGATCTCGTCGTAGTAATCGCATCACCACCTGCTTTTTGGACATCAAATGTCCGATAGGGTACACCATATGTAGGGTTGCAGTAACTTTGCCTTTAACTTGAGACGACGTAAGAAAGAGCTTACATGCTTTAACAAAAAAAAGAACACCTCAAGAAATGCGCTTCCTTGAAGTGTCCCTATTAATTTATAGATATCCTAACTTGTCCAAAACCCGTTTCAACATGACTGCTGCCTGTGCACGAGTTGCATTTCCCTGAGGTTCAAATGTTCTGGCTGTCATGCCTTGAATGATTCCCTCCTGCACCGCTTTGGCAACAGAATCCTTGGACTGGATTTTGTTGCTGTCCTTGAACTTGGATAGAGTGGTAGCAGCGGAAGATTGAAGAGAGACTGTTTTCCCACCGTAGTTCATAGCACGTACCATCATAAGTGCCATCTGCTCACGCGTAATGGGGCGATCCGGCTTAAACGTACCATCGGTATTTCCTGTAATGATTCCCGCTTCAGCGGCAGCACCGATATAGGCACTTGTCACACTACCGCTACGAACATCCTGGAAACGACTTGCTGCGGTAGGTTCTCCATTCAGTCCAAGACCTCTAGCGACCAATTCAGCAAATTCCGCACGTGAAATGTTCTCATTCGGTCTATAGAAGGATCCATTAGGTGCACTAATAATCCATTTCGCAGAGAGCTCTTTAATGACTGCACTAGCCCAATGTGATGCCGTATCCTGATAGTTTACAGTACGGGTGACCGGAGCTACCGTCTGATTGCCATTTATCTGGCCTTTTATAACCATACCCCCAGCCGTACTTTTAAACGAACTAGGTACGTTGGATAACATAAGCGTAACCGGATCGATATAAGTATATACGGATGTGGCAGTAGGCGTATTTGCAGGTAATTTCATAGACAACTGGCTTTTGAGATCAAGTTCCATACGCTGATTATTGTTTCCATTAAAAGCAAACAGATATACATCCGTATTATTACCTAGCTTCTGTGCGCCCGAGTTAATAAGCATTCCATCCAATGTACCTGACGCAAGCACGGGTACCGTCTCAAGTTGAACGTAGAAGGATGGCTCACGCACACCTGTTGATGCTCCAGTGGTTCCTACACTTCGACTCATAGCGGTTAAATCCAGATTGGAAAGAGGAACAGTCCAAAGGCGATCTCCATATTTCACACCAATGCTACCTGTGCGATAGCTTGCCGCAATCTGTGTCAGTGCATTCAACGGGAATCCAACATACGCAGAAGATTCACTATCGGGAATCTCAAACACAATAGGCTCCATGGTCTTACCGACCGCCGATGCGTATTCAAAGGACTGGATCAGCTTGGTAGCATCCACATTGAATTGACGAGTAGAGCGATTATTACGTGACATCGCAGACTCGGCAGAAGCCGTATTATTGTTCATCACAAGTAAAGACTGACCATAGCTCGATGCATCTAGTTCTGTTAACCAGACTGGAATGCTGTTCGTCTGGCTACCGGTAGAACTATTGTTTGTCTGTTGCAACGTAAGTGGTCCAAATGCAGCTACAGTAACATTCGACGCGTCCCGTAACGGCACTGCCCCAGGTACATAACTCACCGTTCCCGTCTGAGTAGCTGTCGATGTTACTGCTGAAGTATCCACTTTCAACGTCACCACAGAGCCAGAAGCTGAAGCAGACAATACAGTTGTGGTTGAATTACCAATCACTACACTGAACTGAGATGCCGTTAGTGCAGCCTGGGACTGGATTGAATCACGGAAATTAATTTGAACCGTGTCTCCCTGAAGCGTAGCCGACAGGATTTTGCCATTTCCATATGTGTACGTTACTGGAGTCAGATTGAGATATCCTGCTGGGTTATTGTTCAGATCCGTTAATCGCAATGCTCCAGGTACATATGATAACGATATATTTTGTGTATCTTTCACCGCTGTAGCCAGCGTTAACGTGACCAGATCATTTTCAATCTCAGAATCATTAACGAAGACTGGCTTACCATCGACCAGAACAGAATATTGGCTGTTGAGCGGTTTATTCGTCGTGTTCAGTGGTTCATTGTAACGCATCCATAACTTGTTACCACTCACCTCAGCACTCTTAAACTCAGGTGGTTTGGTATCAATTGAATTGCGGACATAGAAGCCGCTGAATCCAGCAAGAGCCTGTCCACGTGTATCTTTTACAGGCCATGAACCTGGCGTGTATGCAACCCGAACGACTTCACCATCCGTAACGGATCGACTGAGATTCAACGTCACAACCGAGCTATTGTTAACCGAGATGCTATTAATGCCTACAGCCGACTGATCCGCAGTTACACTGAATTGTCTTGCCGCATCACTTGAAGTGATATATACCGTCTCAGGGTAGTACAACGTCATTGTACTGTAATACACGTTACCTTCTCGCGGCTTGGACATGACAGAGTCTAAACCGTTCTCCACATCTCTTGCGCCAAAAGCAGCCGCAGCGTTGGAAGACTGGTCTGTAAGACGATTACCTGTAGTCCCCGGCGCATAAGTGATACGCACAATTTGTCCTACGGCTACACCCGTATCCAAGACAACATATACACTGTCGCCTGAGATATAAGTGGAGCTGACATTCCTCTTTTCACCATTTACAGTTACAGCATAAGTACTACTCAGCGAATTAGTGCTGTACAGCCACTCATCATAAGTAAGGCGAATGGTGTTATTGCTATGCATCTTAGCATTCTTCAACACAGGTGCAGTTGTATCTGCACTTAATGTTTTAAAGGCCCATGATGTAGACCCATTAAGACCTGTAAATGTATTTCCTGCTTTATCACGAAACGTATTGGCTGGAATGTCTACCACATAATTTGTGTTGCTATCCAATGCGCTCGCAGGTGTAATCAGCAATTGTCTATTGTTTGAACTATTAATGGCTGTCTTGGATGCAACGGTTGCTCCATTTGATTTTTTGAGCGTTACATTCTGAATGTAATTCGGATCAAGTTCTTTGTTGAACGTAACTGTTAAATTTCCCGTTAAAGGTGCATTGGTAGTACCGTTTGCGGGAGATACGGTAGATACCATGAGGGACGTCGGATCGGATATGATATTGAATCCCCAAACATTCCCACTAATTGCACTGATATCATTCTCATTGCTATCCCGCAAATAACCTTCTGGCATTACGATGTAATATGTAGTGTTGTTGTTCCAGTTATTCGTGGGAACGATCGTAATCGTATTGGTTCCAAAACCTGTAATTCGAGGTGCTCCTGCGTTTACTGGAATCTGCTCAAATACTGTACCACCAACTCTTCCCTGATAAATAATGAGATTCCCTCTACCTGGGGTTACCGGCTTATCGAACGTCATTACTACCTTAGTTGAAAGGGATACCATTGCTGCGTTATCAGGAACTCTACTCACAAGGGAAGTTGAGCCTAGCCCCAGAGTACTGAAGGTCCACTCTTTGTTAGTCAGTCCCGGAAATGCAGTGTTGTCCGCGTAAACAAATGATTTATTATCTATCTCTACGTAGTATGTTGCTCCCGGTAGAGTCTTGCCCAGTGTAATCGTCACTCGTAGACCAGTAGCTGGTACAGGTGTGTTGTCTCCCGCATCCGGTATCGTAGGATCTGTAATCGGTGGTGTGGGATCAATCACGACTTGTTCACTGGATACCAGCACCGAACCCATCGTTGTATTGTCATCCAAACGTTTAATCACGATTGAACTTTGTGTACCTGGTGCCTTCTGAACAGGTTTATCAAAATCAATAACGAATGGTACTGAACTATCCACATTCGTTCCTTTCACCGCAGGAACAGTATTCGTTATTCCATTTGCACTTAATGCGTGTGCAGCATATGCTTCCTGCTCGACTCCACTCCAACCCGTAAGCCATCCTTGAGCCGTCAGCATAACAATTAAGATTCCGAGCATGCCTTTTCTTGCAATTCTCTTCAATTCCACTGATCTTCCCCCTTATCTGCATTTCTTCTCCTGTCTGATGTACAGACCTCATTATGTATTTCGGTTGGAGAAGGGATTTCATTTAGTTATTTGGGGATTTATTCCATAATTTTTCCTTTGTCCATGACAAGCAGTGAAATCGATGGAAGCACAAAAAAGCCCTTAATTCCTTTAACGGAATCAAGGGCTTCATTACTTTTGAATCTAACTACAGACCTGCTTGAGTTTTCAAAAGGTCTACTTTGTCCACTTGCTCCCAAGGTACATCCAGGTCTGTACGCCCGAAGTGACCGTAAGCTGCGGTTTGTTTGTAGATTGGGCGACGCAGATCCAGCATACGAATGATGCCAGCCGGACGAAGATCAAAGTTGTTACGCACAAGCTCAACCAATTTCTCTTCGCTGACTTTGCCAGTTCCGTATGTATCCACGTTGATCGATACCGGGTTGGCTACACCAATCGCGTAAGCGAGCTGGATTTCAACTTTGTCTGCAAGACCTGCAGCTACAAGGTTTTTCGCTACGTAACGTGCCGCATATGCTGCGGAGCGGTCTACTTTTGTTGGATCTTTACCAGAGAACGCACCACCGCCGTGACGTGCATAACCGCCGTAGGTATCTACGATGATTTTACGTCCAGTAAGGCCTGCATCTCCCTGAGGTCCGCCAATAACGAAACGTCCTGTTGGGTTGATGAAATATTTAGTCTGCTCATCCAGCAATCCAGCTGGAACGACAGGCAAGATTACATGTTCTTTGATATCTTTTTGGATCTGCTCCAGCGTAGTCTCTTCAGCGTGCTGAGTAGACACAACGATTGTATCCACACGTACCGGTTTATCACCGTCGTATTCAATCGTTACTTGCGTTTTACCATCCGGACGAAGATATTCCAATGTACCGTTCTTACGCACTTCCGCCAGACGACGCGCGATACGGTGGGACAGAGCGATTGGCAAAGGCATGAGTTCAGGTGTTTCGTTCGTTGCAAAACCGAACATCAAACCTTGGTCACCTGCACCAATGTTTTCTGTTTCACGAGCGACTTGTTCCGGGTCACGGTTCTCAAGCGCTGCGTTAACGCCTTGGGCAATATCAGCGGACTGCTCATTCAGAGAAGTCAGAACTGCACAAGTGTTATAATCAAAACCGAACTTGGCACGTGTGTAGCCAATATCCTTAATTGTATTACGAACGATGGACGGAATGTCCACGTATTCAGAAGCTGAACTGATTTCACCGATGACAAGCACTAAGCCTGTGGCTACGGAAACTTCGCAAGCTACGCGAGCATTGGGGTCGTTTGCAAGAAACGCGTCCAATACGGCGTCTGAGATCTGATCGCAGATTTTATCCGGATGTCCTTCGGTTACAGACTCCGATGTAAATAGATGCCGGCCTTTAACAGACATGAAGTTTCAACCTCCCATAACTAGTAGTATGGCGATTGCCCGAACAAAACATGACAGCGATTCGTTCACTGTACCCTCGAAGCTTTCCAAAATGGAATAAGGACGCAGGGTCCGCAGTACCGAAGATAAGGATTTTTCAGGTAATTGCCTCAAACGAAAATCAACCTTTCCCTAGTGGAAAAGGTTGCATACCTCAAGTGCCATCTTAACGTATTTGTCAAGACGTGTCAAACGAAATGGGGTAAGGAAAATGCCCTATAAGTGCTGTTCTGCCTGGCGAATTAGCCTTTTCGTGATTTCTCCACCAACCGATCCATTCTCGCGGGAAGTCAGATGTCCCCACCCTTTGTATTGCCCATAAGAATGATCACTCACTTCACCCAGTTCAGATCCAAATTCTGTATCCGCACCAGATAAACCTCTGCCACCATAACCCACATTGAGACCAAACTCTGCAGCAATCTCATACTTCATCTGATCCAGCATTTGACGACTTTCGGGTACCACTTTGCGATTGCTTCTAGCCATGATTCCTGCACCTCCATTAATTGATTGTCCACAGTTATAGAGTGAGCAGGAATAAGGTTGGCTAGCCGTATTAATGTTTGTTAGAACTGGTTAATCTGCGCAAATAAAATATATGACTACTGAATAATTCCTTTAACAGCTACAAATCCTATTGCAGAGTATATCCACCACGAACCATTACGGTTAGGCTATATTTGTTTCCTTCCAATACCGTGATTCCCCGTCCATCCCTTGGAAAAGAGAGTAGGTGATTGGTCGGCGCTGCCTGTCCATTCGTCAGATCAATCCCGTCCGTCAGATCAGCTACACCATTCGTACCTTCACTGACGATCACAGCCTTGCCGCTACGTACAATGAACTCCGCGCCAGACTTGCCGATCAGCTGTTGACCCGGCTTCACGGTTACGATCTCAACGGCTTCAGAAGCGCCTGAGACCAGTGGAGGAAGTGATGTATCTCCACCTGTGCTACCGGAGTTCCCGGTTCCTGTAGAGCCGGTATTGTTACCATTTCCTGCATTGCTGTCTGTTCCCGTATTGGTACTACCTCCTCCCGTCGGGATTTTACCGCCCAAAGCCTGTTGGATCTGCTGATCTACATAACTCTTTGTTACAACCGGATCATCTGCTGTTCCTGGCTGGCTTGTACCTGCACCGATGGCTGTATTGCTGTATACCGACCCAACCCACACGCCAACACCAATCGCGAGCGCAGCAAGGGATACTTTCATATAAGGTTTCATGTGAATCATTTTCCTCCTCTGGTAATCTATTAACTTTAACTATAGAGAAAAAGTAGGGATGCGACAAGCAAAACCTCGTCTCCATGTTGTCGAAGACGAGGTTTCTTTACTTAAATAGCAAGAATTTATAGTAAGTATAAACGGTACTTATTGTTGAATTGTTGTTATCTGGTTATTGAGCTCCACCCTCAGGAATCACAGGAATTTCAGGTTCTTCTTTTGGCAACTTGGACACATCGTATCCATAAGCTTGCTCTGCAAGGAGCAAACGTTGTCCTTGGAACTGATCATATATCGCTAAGCGGTAAGACCCACCTCTCAATTTTTCGAAGAAGCTGTCCTCTAAGCTCCAACTTAAAGTCTGATTACTTCCTACTTTCAAATCCGTACCTGGAGTCAGTTCTTTCTCAAATACTTTCCCGTTCTGAGCTGTAAATGCAAGAATCCATTTGTGTTCATACTCAGCCATTTCGATCTCTTCACTACGATTAAGCGTGTAATTCATGTCAACTTGTACAGAATTGCTACCCACAAGGTATGCACGAACACTGTTAGCAGTTAATGAATACGGATAAAGATCAATGTTGGTGAAGTTCCCTTGAACAGTTATTGAGGATGGCGGTACTTCGAATGCCATTGCATTCACATAAGCCGTTGCTTCACCTTCACCTGTCACAAATTTGCTATCCGCAATGCCTTCGCCCACAAGCAGACGCAAATCTGAGAAAGTAACAGACTTCGGAAGCTTAGCCCAGAACGTAACAATTGACTTCTGACCTGGGCCAGGTGAGCGTTCAGATTGTTTAGCAGTTGCTTTATAATACTGACCGTCCGATGTCTTGAAGTATCCTACCAATTTGCCAAGGCCATTCTGACGAAGTGATTTATTGGTCATCTCAAATTCGGTATATACTACATCTGAGGATGTTCCAGGATAACGTATCGTTCTACGAACACTCATCTCAGTCTCTTTATCCGGAGCACCAGATGTATAAGTCTTACCTGAGCCAACATAAGATACAGGTTGAATCAATCCCGATGTGTTCAAGGTAATCCACTCATTTGTTTCTTCTTCACTAACTTTCTCGATCAAACTCACTTCAAGACGCCCCATGAGAAGTTCAGAAGGAATTTTGGTCAGAAGATACGCTTCAGTGGTCATGCCTGCCCCAAGAAGCTTCCCACTTTGGGTGTAGATCAGTTTCTTGTCACCATCGATCTGAGCTGAATCAATCGTGAACATTGCTTCGAGCTCTGGAAGCTGCACTGTTTTGGTTCCCGCATTACGAATCGTGACTTTAGCTGCCACAATATCACTGTCTAACCACGGCAAGCGTTGTAATGAACCCAAAGATACGCCAAATGTACCTTTATTGTTCTTAATTACAGTCTCTGTAGTTAGACCATCACCGCTTGATACAGATTCTGGTATAGCATAGATTCCTACAGGATAGGAAAAAACTAAGGTGCTAGAAGAACTCGTGGATTCTGTAGTCTCGCTCTTATCCAAAGGACTCATCGCATATAACTTGATCTGACTTGCATCACCGTTGCCTTGAATTGTGGTATTAAGTTTAATAGTTTTTATATCTCCAGGATTTAACTTCAACGTTTCTAATGCCTTTGTTTCAACAGGATAAATGGTACCATCTGCAGTACGAACTTCAAAAGTGTAAGTAGGAACCTTAATTACCTTTTTGCCCTCATTCTTCAATACAAACTGCATATTCAAATCATATTCATTCTCATTTACACGTATTTTTGCAGACTCAAGTAAAGTGGACAGTCGTTGTCCGTCTACAGAAATTATATTAGGTTCATTTGCTGTCGTTTCTACGTTTGATGTGCTTGCCTGCGGTAATTGTAAAGCCGCAACAGGTAGTGCTGTCTTCTCTTCACCCTGTTCCTCTACCAGTAACAATTCTGATTTTAACAGCTTTACCGATGTTGGTAAGGACACCATTAAGCTAAGTGTCTTGTTTGCCTGCGCCTGAATACTGATGCTTGCACTATCCTTATCTGGAGTTAAGGGATAATTGGTACCGCTTGGCGTGCGCAAGATCCATTTGATATTCGGGTTCTCAAGCAATTTGTAGCTGATATTATTGAGGTTCACACCGACTTTGACATATTGATTCTTATTTTCCCCAGGAAACACCTTAATACCTGACACCTTAACCTTCACAGACGAGTCACTGAGACGAACTGTTTTTGTCTTCCCTACAGGTGTTGTAATACTATACGATGCAGGAACATTAAATTTCCCTAAGGTACTTTCATAATTTGGCTTACTGAAATCCCACTTCACAATCAGGAAGTTCAGATCACTCAGCTTTACTTCACGTCCAACCTTCATCGTGTAGGTTAGATCTACGCTTGATCCGGCAGCTACGGTTTTCTTTTCTTGATCCTTGGCAATCAGTTTAGGCGAGAACAACGTACCACCTTTTGTTTTTACCTTGCTCCAATAATCGAGCATGATCAAGGGTTTACTATCACTATTTTTGTACGTTAACGTATACGTCACAGTATTTCCATCATCTTGAGCCAAAATATTAACATCGGTTAACTGCGCCGTACTTCTAGCAGTAACTTTCACCGCTGGTAGGTTTGCCAGTGTATGTACAACTTTTTTCGTTGCTGGCGATTGTTCCTTCTTAATTGTATTGCTATTTGCACTATTTGTCGTAGGTTTCCCCGTTTCTCCTGACGTACTATGCGCTGAAATAATCCCCCCACTTGAGCTGATAAATAACATACTTGACAACAAAGTCATTATGGCCTTTTTATGATCCACTTTCAAACCTCCCACAGTTGCTTATTACTTTATAGTATAAACGTTCGGGAAGGCGAGAAAGTTACGGTGTTGTCGATTTTGAATCAAGATTATGATAATGAGTAATTCTTTCATCCTAGCTAAGTCATAATCCTAAATATTTTCTTTTGATACATTTTATATAATATATAGATTTAATTCACTTCAATCAATTTAGTTGAGTCTCACTACATAGCATGTCGGATTCCTTAACCACTGCCCCATTACAAGTAGATGATAGAATCGACCGTATAGCGAACAGTTGCAGGTACTCCATCTCAAGTCTTGTCCTTGTTCAGTACACGAGAATTATTTATTAGAATTAAAAAAGGTGAACCAGCTTACCATTAAACTATAGGTATTACTAATTATTAAAATTGGGTACTCAAATCTTAGAAATAGCGCAAATGTCTAGGCACAAAAAAAATCTACCCCTTGGGTAGATTTTTTTTTGTTACAATGTGAAATTAGTTGAAGGAAACTGTAATTGTTTTTGGACCAGCATTGTTAGCAGTGAATGTAACAACATCACCACTAGCAGTTGCAGTGTAACCAATCAGTTTAGTATTGATTGCACTTGCAATTTTTCTTGCAACATCTGCTTTAGAATCAGTACTAGCTACAGAAACTGGAGCAGTTACAGAAATCACTGTATCATTGAAGCTTACTGTGTTAGTACCTGATTTAGTTGGAGCAGTAGTTACAGTTAACAAAGTAGTAGCTTTAGTACCATCAGATGGTGCAACACCAGCTTTTACTTCTGGATCAGCTGCAAGAGCTTGAGTACCAGTAAAGCCTGTAGTGTTCGTAGCAATAGTTGCTGTTACTGTTTGGTCAGCAGCAGCATCTTCTGCTGTGAAGAACACATCTTCTGCAACATTAGTTACATCAAAACCAGTAACTTTCCCGTTGAATGCAGCAACGATTTTTCCAGCAACAGTTGCTTCAGTATCTGTAGCTTCTACAGTAACCTCTTTAGTAACAGTAGTGCTTCCTACTTTATAGGAAACATCAAATGTCCCAACTGCTACAGTAGTAACTGCAACGCTAAATTTTGCAACTTGCTTAGTACCAGTTGATGAAGCAACACCTGTTACACCAGCAGATTGAGTAGCAACTGCACCGGTAACTACAGTGTTAATTCCACCAGAGTTAGATACATAAGTAGAAGAAGATACTGCAAAGTTTCCTGCTCTATCTTGAATGTAACGCGCGTCTGCTCTTACACTTACTTTATAATCGTCCGAGGTTTCAACACCACTAGCAAGTTTGATGAGAATTTCATTTGAATTAGTTCCAAGAGACGTAGTGTACTGTTCGAAATTCAACGGTACATTAGTTCTGTTGTTAACAACCAATAAATCTTTTACATAATCAGTCGCATCAGCAGCTTTCAATGTCTCAGAGAATGGCAAGATGATTGTATCGTTACCAGTAACATTCAATCTTCCATTAGGATTGGAAGTAGAAGTCAGTTCCACTTGTGGTTTAACAGTATCTTTAACAGTAACAGCTGTTGCAGTAACTGTATTACCAGTTACAGTTCTCAAAGAGTTTGTAGGAGCAACTGTCAACAACAAATCAGATGCGCTAGTTTTAGTTGTCAATCCAGTTTTGCTCAGACCCGCAACTTTAACTGTTACAAACTCAGTACCATCAGCAGTTGCACTAGTTACAGCACCTTGAGTTACTGCAAAGTCAGAAGCTTTAGCAGAAGAAATTGGTTGGTCAAAACGAACTTTGATTGTTCCTTCCTCAGTCAACTCAGCTTGATGAGTATCACCAGTGCTGTATGCAGTCACTTGAGATGCAGCAACATTGATTGATTGAGCGCCAGCTCCAAGGTTAGTAATTACGTTACCAGAAAGATCTTTCAGCGCCAACAAAGTGAAATGAGTAATGTTTGCCGCGACTGCTGTGTCCTGAATTCCTACACGATCATTATCAATAAATTGTGGGAAGATGATACGTACTGCTTTACCTTCGTTAACTGGGCTTACCTCAGTTCCAGCCGGAAGTTGTTGAGAAACACCGTTAATAGTCACAAGGTAGTTAGATTTGTCACCAACAGATGTTGGATCCATCTTTTTATTGAAATTGATGTAAACTGTACGAGTTGCACTGTTACCAGAGTTGGATTGATATTGCGGACGAGCTGTATCTTTACCAGTTACAGTCGCAGTGTAATCCAACATAGTGTTGTTCAACTTAGTTGTGTCTCTAACTCCAACAATTTTAAGAGTATAAGAATTTTCGCTAAGGGCATCATACGTAGACAATTTGAACTCTTTATCTTCGAATGTACCATTAACCCCTGTAACTGCTCTCAAAGCCACAGTTTTACCATCAGATTTAGTCAAAGTGAAGTATTTAACATCTTCAACTTTTACTTCTTTGCTGAATTTAACATTGATCACTTTGTTGTCCGCGTTGTTCAGAGTTACTTCAGTAACTTCTGGACGAGTTTGGTCAACTTCTGCTCTCAATTTAGTTTCAGTAGCAGTGATTTGATTGCCAGAGTAATCTTTAACATTTTCTACGAAGAATGGTGTTTCATAACCAGGGAACGGGTTAGACTTGAAGCTGAACTCATAAACTTCAGGTGATACTTGAGTGAAGGAGTTAGCAGCTTTTTTGTCGTTACCAGATTTCCAGTAAACGTTAGATGCAGACAACGTTTCCGGATCAATTTCTTCGCTGAATGTTACAGTCGCTTTTTCAAGTGTAGCTGTTACGTTAGCGATAGTTGGTGCAGTAGTGTCAGACACTACTTCGAACTCAACTTCTTTAGTCAAAGCTTTGAATCCGTTGAAATCTTCAACACCAGAGATTTCCAACTTATGAGTCCCTACAGTCAGATCAGTGGAGCTATAAGGCTTCAAGATAACATCACGTTTACCTTCAGTCACGCTACCGAAGAACGTTTTGCCATCCAATTTAAAGTTAGCAGATGTAGCAGATTTAACTGGTTCAGTGAATGTTACTTTCACTGCTTTAGTTCCCAAAGATTTCACTGTTGCAACTTCTGGAAGAGCGTTGTCAAGCGGTGTGAATTCTTGGTTAGTTACACTTACAGTTCTGTCTCCTGCTTTAACATTACGAACAGAAATTTTGTAAGCTTTTTGGTTTTGCAACGCGCCCACAACAGTCAAACGAACTGTTTTCTCGTCGGATTGCAGTGCAGCAGATTCAATCACTACAGAGCTATCTACTGAGTAACGATCTTTGTCTTCTGCAGTCAACTTGTCAACTTTACCGTCGAAAGCAACATCGATTTCTTTAAGGTTGCTAGCTTTTACACTTTCAACTTTAGTTGCAGAAGTTACTACATAAGTAACCTTTTCAGTGAATTCTTTTTCCTTGTAAGTGAATTTCACTTCAGTTTCTTTGTTAGCTTCAAGAGCTTTATCCAAAGTTACTTTTACAGTTTCGCCGTCGCTGATTTTGAACTCAACTACTTTACCAGCCTCAGATACTGTGTAAGATTCAACTTTGATGCTTTGAGCTTCGTCAATTGCGTAAGCAGCGCCTACAAGCAATTCACGTGAAGCATTTCCAGCGAAGTTAGCGTTAGCGTCGATCAGACCTGCATTGATCGCTGCTTGAGCATAACCTTTAGCCCATGCTGCTGCAGTGTTGTTTGTTTCAGCCGGGATTTCAAGATCAAGTGCACGAGTCAGGATTGTAGCCATTTCAGCTACTGTCACTTTACCGTTGAAGTCGAAGATTTTCTTCTCAACGTTTTTACCTTCCATGATACCAGCAGCAGTTACTGCTTCGATGTAAGGTACAGCCCAGTTTTTAGCTGTGTAGTTTTTGTCAGTGTAAGAAAGAGTTCCAGTGATCTCTTTCAGACCCAGCAATTTAGTGATAACTTTTGCAAACTCAGCGCGAGTCATGTCTTTGTCAAGACCTGCTGTACCATCCGGATAACCGTTGAAGATACCTTTTGCTTTCAATGCATCAAACTGTTGTTGCGGGGAAACTGCTGTGTCACCGAATGCTACAGATGCAAACATTGAGAATGCCATTGCTGTAGACAATGCTACGGATAAAATTTTCTTCATAACCTTTTTTTCTCCTCCTTGGGCGTTCATAACATTTGAATTTTCTTTTTTAATAGGGTCGCTCGTATTCCTCATATATTGTTGCACCCCCTTTCCAGAGTTGTGAGCAAGTTAATATAAATGATGTCTGTGAGCATATCACAGAAACTTGTAAACTAGGTTAGTAAAGCAGAATCACACGTAAATAGAGTAGTTTCCTAATCCTACCTTACGTATTATACAATGGGTCTCTCGTGCCGTAAAGCAATTTTTTCTAAAAAATAGACAAGATTCTTCACGAGGTCATTCTTGGTAACAGGCCCAATGTTTTCGACTCTACACTTTAAACGCAGTAGATTTCAAAAAGTTGCGGATTGCACAAAAAAAGTTTTGATTTTTTTTATGTATAGGTACAGTGCGGGTATTGAAGCCATTCAAAACCTTTTCAAACCATTGATACAGCAGTGAATCTGGAATGGTGATCTATAGTTTGTCTGTGCTACCAACGTTTATTTATACCCGCAACTTCAACCTAAGAAGCGACAAAATTCACAAAAAATAAAATAAAAAAGCACCCCTATTGGGATGCTTTTCCTGCAGTTCTGGAAATATAAGTTATTTAATCTTCATCGCGAGTTCAATAATTTGAGCACGCATATTTGGATCACTGTTCAATCTCAGATACATATCGTCAATTGGTTGTCTGTTCTCACGGTACGTTTTCTCATGCTTCATCGTCGTGTGAGACCATTCAATCAACTCATTCTCAGCCAGAACCAGATTGTTATACGCATCATGGAAGCCAGTGGACTGTACAAGCCCTTCCATAACTTCCTGAGAGATCTCCTGAGTCTTGCGTGTATCTTCCAACTTTTTCTCCAGAATGACTGCCTGCTTCTCAAACTGTGTCTTTGCCTTCATGTAGCCCAGCTGGGCTTTCGAATAAATCGGTTTCATTAGCTAACTTCACCCTCTAGATCATTGTGTATTTACCGTTATTGTATCTTAAACTCTAGCAAATTACAAAAATAGTTATTGGTAAAAAACAGTTTCCTTCTATTATAAATGAGTTGTTTGTCAATTTATTGACTCTCATTAAAAAGAACCTACCCCTTTAATGCAAGGGGCAGGTCATAGAACAAATCTCATCTCATAACTAGAATTAACTCAAGTTTTTAGGGAATAGCTTCGTACTCTTTTTGAGTAGTTCCACTGCGATCTTAGCAGCCTCTGCACGAGTCAGGTTCCCCTTCGGATTGAATTGGAATTGCTGCTTGGTAGAACCTGTTACTGTTACAGGACTACCTTCCATGATTTTTGCTTTGGTTACGGCTTGAACAGCCGGTCGGGCATAATGCTCAATGGAACCAGAATCTTGGAATGATTTAGCAAGAGCAGCTGAAAGCTTACTGTCATTTGTCGCAAGCTTACTACTCATTGCTCTAGCAATCATGACCGCAGCCTGCTCACGCGTTATACGATCCTCCACCCCAAAGTATCCATCACTTAACCCTTGTACAATTCCCGCACGCGCTGCTGTCTCAATGGCAGCAAAGCTCCAAGAGTTCTTCTCTGCTCTTTTCGACACATCAATAAATGTCTGCTTATTAGCATCGTAATTAAGGGGAATGTTCAGGCCTTTAACTAGCAATGTTGCAAATTCTCCACGTGTAGTTTGATCATCTGCACCGAATTCGCCTGTACGAAGTGCTTTCATTATGCCTTTGGAATAAAGAGCATTCAACATATTACGAGCCCAAGGATGATTGGTTATATCTTGGAAGCTTTTGCTCTGCTTCATGACTTTATAATAACCGAACTCGTCAAAAGGTACAGTAATCGTGTGTGCTTTGGTATCAACAACTCCACCAATCGGAATCCACTGTTTCTGATCACTTACATCAGTATAGCGGAATACGCTAATGGTCGAGCCAACTTCATCAACAATACTTGGATCATATTGAAGCGTCAGACTTCCTCGCTGCGAGGGAGTGAGAATTCTTGAAGTTGGATACTCAGGATAATAACCATAGATCGAATATGGTGGTATACCATCCGTATAAGGTAAATTGTTCAACTCACCCAATCCACCGTTAATCCAGTATACATCTGATATTAAGGTAAAGTTCCCAGTGTTGTTTGTTGAGGTGAATGCACTAATTAAATCCTCTCGAAGTGCGATAGCACTTTCCCCACGAACAGTTCTCATGTCTCGATCAATATTTATTACATTGCCGTAATCATTCTTACGTTCCAGTACACCGTTCAGAGGATCAGCGATACCGAATAGAATTTTATTATCAGGATAGAACTTCGTGCCTCCATCAACTTTAGCCTGAAGAATTGTCCCCTTAGGGAAAGATAATGTCAGTCCTTTGTTGAACACCGTATACTTGTTAGCCACTTTAGGAGCCATAAACTGACTGTCTACAGTTACTGCTCCTGTATAGAATACATTGATCGTTTCATTAATTGTACTACCATCTCGTTCAATGGAAATTTTGATCTTATTATCCTTGTCCGGTTTCAAACCAACGTAATCATAGATGTAACGATTGTTCATGTCTGTACGTTTTGTT
Organism: Paenibacillus sp. FSL R5-0701; assembly: GCF_037973995.1. NCBI lineage: Bacteria > Bacillati > Bacillota > Bacilli > Caryophanales > Paenibacillaceae > Paenibacillus > Paenibacillus sp. FSL R5-0701. The sequence continues at coordinate 6,388,179 of NZ_CP150230.1, forward strand.
GCCACATTCTTATCAATTACTACTCGGGAAGCACCCTCTGCTTCGATATCGAACCGGATATAGTTTTTGTTAACAACAATTTTATCTCCCACTGTCGGTTGTGGTGCCACAATACGGAAAGAAGATGGTTCACGGACGATCTCCAGCCTTTGTGTTGTTCTTGCACCTGTGCTGTTAATTAACTCAAGTGTATATACCTGTGTACCTGGCGAATCAAATTTCAAGTTCTTGATCCGAGCTATAAATTGTTTCTCATTACCCGCAAAGTCATACTTTTTGAGCTGAGATGCTGGACCATCCTTATCCAAATCAAGTGTCAATGTACCTGTCTGTTCATGACGGAAAATCAACTCAGAACCAAAGTAGACATTAGCAATCTGGGCGCCGCCACCTCTGAACACAAGATCATAGGTATCTTCACTTGTTACATATTTATTCTCTTTATACGCAAAATCAGGAGTTACCGCGAAGATGTTACTCATCTCTTCTGATGTATAACTTGTTATCTCCTTTTCATAAAACGGTGCTCTGGCATTAGAAGACTTAGGTACAGCTGTAGGCATAAATGAATCAATAGTAGATACATTTTCATCAATAATATACACCGTAAGTGTTCTCGTAATGATTACTGGTGCACCTTTCTCATCCGCATCTGTAGCCGTAATACGAATTATATTTTGCCCATAACCAAGAGGGCCATCTTTGGTTATCCCCAAATCAAACTTGAAGTTGTTTCCGGATAACGTTGGAAATCCTGTATCTGGTTTCTCCACTTTACCATTTACTTGTAACTCAGCTTTAAAGCCAGTTTTGGGTCCAGTTGAATTATCCACATTGCGGAAATCAAGATACTTACCGATAACCTCTAATTTCGCAGATTTATTGCCTGAATTAAACTTAAATGTCTGACCATCTTGAAGGTTTTCGATATATATCGAACTGCTTGATGCGTAACTTATCCAAGCTACAAAAGGTAACTCAGGCGCTTTAGTTGAATCTCCATAATAAAAACTGATCTTCTGTTGTCCACCCGAAACTTTGTTGATTTTATATATTTGCTGAGTATCTTTAAGCCCTGCAGTATTATCATTAACGGGCGTAATACTTAATGGTACTGTTAGTGAAGGAAGATATTTACCATTGATGTCTGCACCCTTGATTATTTGAGTTGACTCAACCAGGATGTAGAATGAATCTTCCGACACTTTAGTATAATCAGTTTTGTTCAGCTGAACTTTCGAGTCAACTGGACCACTAGTGTATCCAGGCAGATAATAAACATTCGTTATATCTTTGCTGTCTGGTGAGTAAGTAAACTCTCCCGTATATCCCGTATTAAATGATCCATACTTTGCAACTACTTTTATCGGTTGGTTCTTGTCCGTTAAGCCACCTGTAGCGGCGAGAGTATATTCACCAACACCTACAAATGTGATAATTCTGTACTGAAAGTCCACTCCATTGGCACCAGTAATAAGGATATCTTGACTAGAATCAACTGTTACAGGATAGGGATTGTTATTCACTTCTATACCTGTAGCACCGTCAAATGGAGTCGTAGAGTAAGGTAGTATAAGTTGACCCGACAGTTTGGCTGTTGTTGCCGGAGTTGAGAAGTTTGCTTTGTTATTAAGAACCGACTTCTTCTCTCCATTTTCTCCACCAATAGTAATCTGCAAGTCTGCAAATGATTGATTCTTGTCAAAGTAATACAACGTTCTTTCGACAGTCATTGAACTCGACGGTCCAACAATATCAAACACAACTTTGTTTTTGCCACTCGCAAGCTCTAATGGTGGAGTAAAGAACTTCTGACTAATCTCATTATTCTGTGTAGGAAAAGCATCTACCTTAGTCCCACCATTGATGGAAAGGGATACTTTAGTTGCATTTTGAAGCGTTAAACCGAAAGTAACATCTTTCGTATCTACAATTGTTTCTGACACACCGTTCAAGTTAAATTCTTGTCCATTTCCTGTGGTGAAATCAGTTGTTACGGTTAATTTCTCAATTAATGGAGTTTCTTCGTATAAAATATAAAATGTATTTGAGCGTTCAACATTATTTAATCCACTTCCAGTTAGGGTAACCTGGTTAAATCCCGGAAACAAGTCTAATGTAGCTGTGAACTTAGGGGCAGCTTGAGAACCAGCATCAGCTATGATACTGCCTGTTCTCGTACGTCCTGCCTCAACCGTCCATTTCGTGTTATTGCTAGATAGAGTTAATTGTTCCACCGATGCTTTCAGGTTATCAGTGCTAACCCCCGAGAATGTTCCTGTAACTGTGACCTTTGAGTCTTTGGTAACGTAGGCTTTATCTCTTGTAAGAAATACCTTGTTTGCATTAGCAGCATCAATCGAAAGATCAGATGTCTCTCGCAAGGTTTTCAAATCTGGGATGAAGTAGGAAGCTGTACTAGGATTAGGCTCATCTGCAGCCGAAGCAACGGACCCACCGAATAGACCTTGTGGGAACAATGAGAACACCATGGTGACCAACATGATCCAGACCAACGGCCGTTTCTTTTGTTGCATTAAATATCATCTCTCCTCTTTTAAGTCAGTTACCTTTATATATCGGCAAAAGGTTCCAATTATTTAGTAAAAATCTCAAAATAAACAAAAAACCTTATCCACAAGGGATAAGGTTGGGTCTGGAATAATATTCAAGAATAGCTATAACCATTACATTTATCTATTTATGATTTCGAACGAGTCTCCGGATTCAACTTAACGCGCATGCGCATCAGGAAGTTAATAACCGGTCTTCTAGTTTTGCTAACAAGCCCGATAACTTCTGCTCCCACCTGGAGGAAGAACATCATGATACAGATGACCACAAATGTTACCCAGTTTGCTTCAAACATGGCAGCGGAAGATTGGATAATCGCCAGAACACCGAAGAAGGCGGCAATTCCGTATATGATCAGTACCGTCTGACGGTGACTGAATCCAAGTTCACGCAAGCAATGATGCAGGTGACCTTTGTCCGGTGCGAAAATCGGTTTCCGTTGTACCGCACGACGGATAATCGCGAAGAAGGTATCCGAGAGCGGCACACCGATAATGATCAGCGGGGTAATAAAGGACACGATAGCAATTTGTTTGAATCCCAGCATGGACAGCATCGCCAGAGAAAAACCAAGGAATAGTGATCCGGTATCCCCCATGAAGATCTTGGCCGGGTGGAAGTTGAAGAACAGGAATCCGATAATACTACCCAGCAATACAAGACACATCAAGGCAATCATCATGTTACCCATGAGGAAGGACATCACGGCGATGGTACCAATTGCAATACCAGATACACCGGCTGCCAGACCATCCAGACCATCAATCAGGTTAATCGCATTGGTTACACCAACGATCCAGAAGATCGTCAGCGGAATGGATACCCAAGCTTCGAGTGAAGAGTAGGAATCCTGAAACGGAATGTTAACGAAATCTACCCGGATATTAAATCCGAATACAACGACAGAAGCAGCAACGATCTGACCAAGCAACTTCACTTTGGCTGACAGTTCAAACCGATCATCGAGTGCGCCGATCAGCACGATAATTGTTCCACCAATCAGAAACGCGCTGACAAAACTCATATCACGAGTCGTGAACCATGCCGATACAAACGGAAGCAATGCAGCAACTGTAATAATAAAGGCCAGGAATATCCCCAGACCACCAAGACGAGGCATGATCCGTGTGTGTACTTTACGTGCATTCGGCGTATCCATTGCGCCAATGCGGACTGCGAACTTTTTGACAAGTGGTGTCAGGGCAAGAGCCAGTCCCATTGACACGATAAATCCAATGATAAAGATCGCTACCATTTGAACATTCGACCCCCAATTATAATACCTGTACGAAATTATAAATCCCCTGATCTCTTTTTATATATAAAAATTATTTGTTAGTCACTTTTGATGAAAAATGCAATTTGCACCAGAACGGAGAGGGCAGAAATAACCTGTAGAAGCGAAGCGTTCGCCTACAAGCTTTCTGAAAGAAAGCTACATCGTAAGCATATGCTATCGCGGGATTTCAACCTTGTAAAGGTGGATAAAAGAAATCCAGAGATAACAGCGATCAAAAGGTTATTCTGACATCGAAGTGGCCGTATGCAACAACTTCCGTTTTTCATGGAGTGGCACACATGTAATCCGGAATGAATTATACGCTCATCACACCCGAAAAGCCATCCTCAATTTCTAGCAAAAACACGCATTTATCTCGCAATTACCTGTTTTTAACGGACTTTCGTCACGTTTTCTTTGTCACGCATCACCTTAACAGCGAATTTCGGAAGCGCAAGCATCCGTCCAGCCCGGCTTGGTTCACGCAATAAGCGATAAAACCACTCCAGTCTTAACTTTTGGAACAGGACAGGCGCACGTTTAGTTTTACCCGAAATCACATCAAAGCTTCCGCCAACGCCCATAGTTACAGGAACCTTTAGCGCATCTTTGTGCTTGTGAATCCACGGTTCTTGGGTGTCCGCCCCACGTGCTACAAACAACAGATCAGGTGCCGCTTCCCGAATGGAAGCGATGACCTGTTCATCCTCAGCCGGACCAAAATAACCGTCGCGATAACCCACAATTCGAATCGCCGGATATTGCTGTTGTAACCGAACTGCCGTTTCTTGAATCACCTCAGGGGTGGAACCCAGCAGATATACGCCCCATCGATAGTTTTCTCCAACACGCAGCAATTCATGTAAAAGCTCAAAACCCGGCACTCGCTCAGCTACAGGATCTCCACAATAGTTTGCAGCCCATACGACACCTGTTCCATCAGGAACAATCAATTCCGCAGCTTGCATAACTTCCATGATTGCGGGATTTTCCAATGCGGCCATAACCATAATGGGATTGGCTGTAATGACCTGATGTGGTGTCTGTTTGGACAGCACAGCTTCCTGGAGAACCTTTACCGTTTCTTTCATCGTCAGTTTGGAAAAAGGAATGCCGTAGATCGAAACGGTAGGTATTGATCCAGTCTGACTCATCTTTATCTCATCCTTTGCGGCCTAAATAGTTAATAATCTGCTGTGCAGGCACTCTGGCTTCCTGCTTCAGTTGGGTGATACCTTCTTCATGTTCCTTCAACCACTGTGAACGTTGATCCAGCAGTCCAACAACAGTCTTGGCGAGTTTGTCGCCATCGAGTGTATCCGTATTGCCTGCTGGTTCACTGTCCAGACGAAGCAGGAATTGATCAATTTTCGGATCATACGAGATGCCCACCGGTGGAACATACTGAGATGCTGCATAGATCAGACTGTGCAGACGCATACCGATGACAAGATCACACTTGCTGACTTCCTCCAGCATAAGCTGAGGGTCGGTCAGATCTTCTGTGATGCTAATCTCGTTGCCTTTGCTGGTCACATCACCTAGCATTTCCATAAGGAATCGTGATGCCTGTTCATCAACCGGCAAATGAAATGGCAGAAAACGCAAGTGCACCGCTCTTTTGGAGCACAGCTTTTTCAATCCGGCGGCAATAGCCGTAAGTTCCTTCCGGTCTGACTCCCAGAAACGTACCGATACGCCGATCACAGGAAGCTTGGTATGTCCTCCAGTTGAAGGTTCCATTCGATTAGCTTGGTTAGTAGCATCTGCTACAGCCTTCGAATTTGTTTCAGGTAATGGCAAACCCATTACGGGGTCGGGTACAACATGGATCTGATTCCACTGTAACCCGAGCCCACGCAGGTAGTCTGCAGATTGTTCATCACGAACAGATACATAGGTGCAGGCTTTGAAGACCGATTTGATCATCGGATTAAAAATTTTACGATTCACAGGGCCAATCCCCTGTGCATAGATAAACGTTGGTTTTTTCAGCCACTGGGCCAGCTTGATTATACCCAGATAATAAGGAATGGACTTAAGTCCAGTTGCATCCTGCAATAGACTTCCTCCGCCACTGATTAACCCGTCGCTCTCCTTGAGTGCTTCACGGACTTCCTTCAATTTCATGCGATGCACGGAGCGCACACCGTACATGGCGGTTGTCGACTCGGGATCACCCGAGAGAACAATAGGTTCAATGGTTATGTTCGACCTTTGGCTTTCCTCTTCCAGCGCTGTCAAAATCGACTTTAGCACCGCTTCGTCTCCGCTATTGCGGAATCCGTAATACCCCGAGATGACTAACTTTTGAGAAGTGGTGACCATTTTTTCCAACATCCTTCCGCTACTTGCCACACACCCACAGCAATGATACCGAAGATTAAGCCAAGTCCCAATCCCATCACTCCACGAATGAGTGACAATACAGCCGGCGTATGGATATGCGCGAACGTATCCACCATGGACAATTGCCCAATCGCTGCAATAATGAGCACAAAGATGACTTTACGATATTTTAAAGCGGCGAACACGCCAACGATAAACAGCGGGTGTCCCAGCATAAATTCTTTAAATCTCGGACGTACACCGAACGTATCTTCCAACACAACACGAAGGAACATCTCGAATGGTGTTACCGAACCCGAGTTGCCTGTACGACTCAAATAGTAATATCCAACAACGGCTGCAACAAGTCCCAGCACAACCATCACAACGGTAATCGGTGTACGAAGGATATTTTTAATTTGTTTAATGGAGAACGAACCCGCACCCCGGTAAAACACAATATAGATCGCCACCAGTGCCATAGGTGCAAAGTGCAACAGACTCACGCCGCGGAACTGGTTAATCACCAGACTGTACGTAATACTGTTAAGCAATGCGATGACAAAAGGTACCGCCAGGAATGACAGAATCGAAGTTCTTACATATAAAACTAACGTTTGTTTCAAACGACGACCTGCAGATGCATCTGGTTGACGCTGTTGCTGATAGTTCACTGTACGAACGGCCAGCACCATTGCTATGGTCGGCGCGGCGATTGCCACAAGCAAGGCAATTCCTTGCTCCAGCAGCGTTGGTTTCAAAAGGAACAATCCTGCACTGCCCACCAAAGCGACCACAAATGCGATCAAGGTCAGTAGTGGGATAAAATAAGAAACCATAAGCGCAATCATGGCAATTGCACCAACAAGAGCAACCAGCTTGGCATAACGCTGAATCGAAGAATCCTTAACTGTAAATGCCTCAGCTTGTCCTAGCTCGAATCCATGCTTCGCCATGCGTTCTACGGCATGACCCGGCTCACCCAGGCTGTTGATCAGATTCTCAATTGGATCTGTAATCATGGCCTTTGCTGTATTCCGGCTTGGCGATGCATTCATATAGAGCATACGAATGTTACGATCCTTGGTTGCGAGAACAAAACGGTCAGCAATCGTGTCTACGTCCAGATTGGCATCTCCATCACTAAGCGAGTACAGACGCGTAACGTTGTAATCCGTTTTATATGCAAGGGTCTGGAATCCAGACTGCGGTTTCTTCAAGTTCTCAATGGCTGCAAGACCAATATTGTGCTTGTTCAGCAACTGTGCAAATTGGTCGAGACTTTTCATCTCTGCATTATCATTGTACCCTTTCACAGCATCACCATCAAACAAGATGCGCTTTACGCCATTCTCTTCGAAGAAGGTAAGCAAGCGCTCCATCGATTCCTGGCTGTATGGCACACTGTCCGAGATCCGCGGCAAAATGTAGAAACCTTTATCACGCAGCATCTTCACGGCAACCGGATCGGGCTGCAAAGGCTGCATGTTGGCATTCTCCGGAGGAGTCTGCAATATTAAGCCGCTACGACCTTCATATTCCCATGGTACTACCGGAATCTGCCGATCAGCGAACGTTTGTTCAATAATAGGGGTATACGTCTGTGCGTTTTCCTCTGATGTAAATAACACATACGTGTAATTCGCATTAGAAGGGATCACATCTTTAGTCAGGTTCGCGAGATCCTGGCCGTTATATACCATTAGTCGGCGTGTCTTTCTCAGCTCGTCCAATGTACTTTCGAACACAGCCATCGTTGTTACGCCTGCGTCTTTCAGACGAGTCAATTGTTCATTCATGAAATCTTGCGGATGTGCCTGATAGGCGGAAATATCCAGCAGACCTCGATAGTTGAAGACAAGCTCCACCTTTTTGGCAGAAGATTCTGTCTGCACCCGATCACTGATTACAGGGATGGACGCAACCAGACCGATGATAACGACGAGCCACAACCACTTCCGAGAAGCGTTATTCCAATAAAGCCATTTTTGACGCACTACATGTACCTCCTCAAGTGTTGGAACCAAATACACGTTCAGCTCAAGTAATTCGTTCATATAACATTCATACAATAGGTTACAAACAGCTTGTGTCAACAAGCCTTCTTATATGCTAGAACCATCTACACTTTTATTTCAAAGAAAAACCCCTCCGCCAACCAACCTTACGGTGCGGAGAGGCCTTCTCATGTTCTTGCTCATTGTTGCATTCGTATTATTGTGCGTCTACACGCGACATCACTGTAGTCACCAGACGCTCGATCCGGCTTTCCGCATCTTCCAAATTCTCTCCACGCACGGCGAAGTATACTTTGATCTTCGGTTCTGTTCCTGAAGGACGCAAGCAGAACCATGAACCGTCTGCCAAAATGAACTTCAGTACGTTCTCCTTCGGAAGACCGTCCAGACCAAGGGAGTAGTCCAGTACATCTTGTACAGCAATTCCCGCTACTTCTTGTGGCGGATTGGAACGCCAGTCCGTCATTTTGGCTTGAATCTGAGCTACGCCGTCTTTGCCTTTAAGCGTACGGGACTCCAGCTTCTCCAGGAAGTATCCGAATTGGTTGTACAGCTCTTGCAAGACATCATACAGCGTCTTGCCTTGACTCTTATAATACGCAGCAGCTTCAGCAATCAGCATCGAGGCAAGGACAGCATCCTTGTCACGGGCATAGTTGCCTGAAAGGTAGCCATAACTCTCTTCATATCCGAACAAGAATGTATGACTGCCTGTTGCTTCGAACTGGTTCATTTTTTCACCAATATATTTGAAGCCCGTCAGTGTGTTCATCACTTCTGCACCGTAATGTTCAGCAATAACAGCACCCATCTCACTTGTTACGATTGTTTTGACAACCGCACCATTGCTTGGCAGTGTACCTGTCTCTTGCAGGCGACTGAGCAGGTAATGTACCATAATGGCACCAGACTGGTTACCGGACAAGACGAAATATTTGCCATCATTGTCTTTCACGACAGCACCCATACGGTCTGCATCCGGATCTGTTCCGATCAGAATGTCAGCGCCTACGGATTCTCCCAGCTTCATTGCAAGCGTAAACGCTTCACGTTCTTCCGGGTTAGGGGATTTCACGGTAGAGAACTCAGCATCCGGCTGTTCTTGTTCAGCTACAATGTGCACTTGCTCGAATCCGATCTGCTCCAGCACGCGACGTACAGGAATGTTACCTGTTCCGTGAAGCGGTGTGTAAACGATTTTGAAATCACGGCCTATGCCGGATTGGATCAGTTCACGGCTCAGACTGCGGCTCGCTACGGTATCCACAAACGCTTGGTCTTGGTCTTCACCCAACCAGATCAGGAGTCCTTGAGCTTCTGCTTCTTCTTGCGTCAGCTTTTTCACGTCAGCAAGGGAAGGCACTTCCTGGATGTACTGAATGACTTTTTCCGCTTCATCCGGTACCAATTGACCGCCCTCATGATTGTATACTTTGTAGCCGTTATATTCCGGTGGGTTATGGCTCGCTGTTACAACGATCCCTCCAGTTGCCTTCTGATGACGCACTGCGAATGACAGCTCAGGAGTAGAACGCAGGGATGGGAACAGCTTGGCTACAATGCCGTTTCCAGCCAGTACAAGCGCAGCATCCAGTGTGAATTCAGGTGAGAAATGACGGGAATCATGAGCAATGACAACAGAAGGTTTGCCTTCTTGGTCACCATGCTGCTCAAGCAAATAACGCGCAAATCCTTGCGTTGCCCGACCTACCGTGTAACGGTTCATCCGGTTACTTCCGGCACCAATGACTCCGCGTAATCCCCCTGTACCAAACTCCAGGTTTCTGTAAAAACGTTCCTCCAGCTCTTTCGGCTGATCCTGCAAGTCACGAAGCTCCTGTTTCGTTGCTTCATCAATCGAAGCATCCTCCAACCATTGCTGCAACGTCTCTGCTGCTGCTGTGCTTAACTGTTCCATTCCGATAAACCCCTTCCGTCTATATAAATTCAGGTGTGCTGAGTTACTTCAGCATCTTGCATCATTCGGTCCGTCTACGTTCCTGCATGATGTCAATGCTCACATATGTAATCAGCTTGGGTCAGACAGTGCAAACATGATCTCGCCTTCAGCGACCACTTTGTCGTTCACTCGGGCAGTTGCTTTACCTTTACCAATAGAACCCTTCAGACGTGTAATCTCCACTTCCAGAATCAACGTATCTCCGGGCACAACTTGTCCACGGAATCGGAAGTTGTCCAGTCCCGCCAAAAAGCCGATTTTTCCTTTGTTGCCTTCCAAATTCAGAATGGCTACTGCACCAACTTGCGCCAGCGCTTCTGTAATCAGTACACCCGGCATTACCGGATACTCTGGGAAATGACCAATGAAGAAAGGTTCGTTAATGGTTACGTTTTTCAAACCAACGGCACGTTTGCCATCCTCAATCTCTAGAATCTTGTCCACCAGCAGAAACGGGGGGCGGTGCGGGATGATTTCTTGAATCTGTTTGATATCGAGCACAGTGTAATCTCCTCTCGGGATGTTTATATGAGCGTTCTTCATCATGATTGACTCTTAGCGCTGCGGTGGTCGTTACGGTTACGGATCGTCCTTCTGATCGCTGTTGTCTCCGAATTTTTTTGATCAACCTCAGAGAGGTGAAAATTCGGTGACAAAGGCGAGCGCTTTGCTTCTTCTGAACGATTCCGTTCCCTCCACTTACTTCGATGCTGCAAGGTCAACCCAAACATGATAAAATCAAAAGCTCATATAAAAGGTTTTTAATTTTAAAATTTTGTATGGAAAGCATATTTTCGGTTAACACTAGTTATATCCTTCATGACTGCAGTAGTGAAGGTTAAGATAAGGGGTCTCTCTTCGCGATGACGAATGTCTTTCGCAGGGGAGGCCTCTTTTGCTATGAAACGTCATCCATCATTATACTGTTTTCAACGTCAAAAAGAAAACTCCTGCCTGCGCAGGAGTTTTCGCTTAACTCGTTACATTATGGAGCGAATACCAGATTATATACATGTTCCCATGTACTCCATTGCCATACGGAACCGATATCCTGTTTGCCCAGTACCACATATCCAGCTACCATTCCGCCAGCAAGGGCAAGAACAAGCAGGACCGGAACCAGGAACCATCTTGCGATGCGCCATCCACTCTTCTTCTTCTTGACTTCCTTTTTCTCCGGCTTACTGTTCTGCTGCTGTGTTTCTGTCATCACATTCACCTTTTACGCTCTCATATTGTTGGCAAGACCCAACATGGAATCACTTGAAGTTAGCGCCTTTGCCGCCAACTGATATGTCCGCTGTCCTTGCATAAGCAAAGACATCTCCTGTGTCATATCAACATTGGATTGCTCCAGAAATCCTGGTCGGATCAAGGCCGCTGCTTGACGTGTAGCTGCATTAGCGCCAAATACATCATCTTCGGTTAATCCCGCATCCAGTCCAAACAGGTTATCCGCATACTGTACGAGCCCCTCAGGGCGTTCAATGTCTACCACTTGCAGCTGTGCTCCAATGGTTGCATTTGCCGCATTACCGCTTCGGATTAACAGGTTGCCATTTTCATCAAAAGCAACTTTGCTATTATTCGGTGCCGTAATACGATTGCCTTGACGATCCAGGGCAAAGTGGCCTTCGCCATTGACCATCACCATCATATCAGGTGAATTCGGAGTAGGCTTAGGTCTTGTATCAGGTACAAAATGAAATGCACCCTGACGTGTCCACATTTTCTCCCCGTTCGCTTCCACTGCAAACATCGCATTTCCCTCAATGGCCAAATCGGTCGGAAGACCAGTCTCGTTCAAGGGGCCTTGAGACATATCCTTCGTTACATCTGCCAAACGAGCACCAAAACCGAGGTTATATCCCATCGGTGTGGAACGCCCATCCAGTTTGTACTTGTCCGGTTGTTGTTGAACCCGGGTTAGCACATCCTCGAAGGCCGCTTGCTTGCTCTTATAGCCTGCCGTATTCACGTTGGCAATATTATCGGAAATGACATCCAGACGCTGCTGTATCGCAGTCATGGACACCTTGGCACTAATCATGGAATTATTCATTGGTGGTATACCCTCCCTTGGTTCCTGTCCACCCTCCCAAACCCTCCCTAGCAGGGAGGGCCCCAGATGGCGCTGCCCTCTGGACTCCCGAAACAGGCGGATTAGGTAAGTGGGGTACGATCTTGCTAAGTGGCGGTGGTGTGTGTGCGCCGCGACTGCCGTGCTATGATTCCCGCCATCGTTTCACATGGCTGAATCATAGCACGGCACGCTCTTTATGCGGCGTGTAGCTCCGCGGGGTCTCTTCCCTGCTTTGCTCCGCAAAGGGCTGTCGAGACCGTCGCTGCGCTTAGGTACTGCCACGCATTCCTCGCATAGGCTCGGCTGCGTCTAGGCTCTTGCGCTTCGCGTGAGCCTCTCTGCTTTGCTACGCAAAGGGCGTTTGGCTCTCCGCTGCGCGGTTATATTTAAACGTCAGCGTTATACACGCCCGACTTCATTGACGGCTTTATCCAGACTGCGGTCGTAGAATTGTACGATCTTCTGGTTTGCTTCATACGCACGGAATGCGGCGTTCATATCAACCGTTGCCTGTGAGGCATCAACATTGGAACCTTCCAGGTATCCCTGACGGATCTGCACATTATCACCGGCAGCCATCATCCGGGACGTTGCCCCGTTTGCATCGCTGAGACTGAAATTGCCATTACCTTGTCGAACCAGTTGATTCGGCTGGTCAATGACACTAATGCCAAGAGTAACTCCTGTTGGTGCACCTGTTGCTGCATCCACCAAACGGCCTTGCTCATCCACTTTAAATTGCTCTACGGAACCTGTCAACACTACAGGTTGTCCATTATTATCCAACACTTGTGAACCTGTTGAGCTCAGCAATTGTCCCGTTCCTGTGATCTCGAAGTGACCATCGCGTGTATATCCAGTGTTACCTTCTGCATCCTGAACTGTAAAATACGCCTGAGGCTGGTAAGTCACCGTGCCGTCGGCCCGTACAAATTTGCCTGATGCGTCAAACGGGACAGGTTGTCCAGTCTGCGGATCATTGACAGTCATATTGGATGAAATGGAAAAATCATTTTTCTGCCCAGTCTCCATAATGGTCCCCTGCAAATTCATGGACAAACTCTCTTCCGCGAACACCCCCGTGTTCAGCTTGCCCAGCCGCTTTGTTGGAAGATTTGCATCTCCGCCTACCAAAGTAATGAGCATTTCCGGGAAGGAACGGCTTACGCTGTTCACCTGTTTATATCCCGTGGTGTTCATATTTACGATATTCTGTGTTGCTGTGTCATGGCGGCGTTGTTGCGTAATCATTCCCGCAGTAGCGGTGTACAGACCTCTTAACATGAATTAACCCCTCTCCTCAAGCGCTTGACCTGCATCACAGGTTGGCTGCTTGTCCGTTCTGCTTTCCGAGCATGGCGAACCTTTGCTATTTATATCGGCAGATTAGAACTTTTTCTTAACCACCTGATCCAAATTATTAAGCATTATGCCTGTCCCCTTCACGACACAGTGCATCGGATCTTCCGCAACCCATACCGGTACATGCAATTCATTGGACAAAAGCTCGTCCAGTCCGTTCAGCAACGCACCTCCGCCAGTCAATACAACACCACGGTCGATAATGTCCGCTGACAATTCAGGCGGTGTACGTTCCAATACCGATTTGGCTGCCACGATGATGGATTGCACGGAATCCCAAAGTGCTTCCTGTACTTCATTTCCCGATATCGTTACGGTAACAGGAAGGCCGGATACCATATCGCGTCCGCGAATGTCCATCTCTGTTTGATGTCCACCCGGATGTACGGTACCAATCGCAATTTTGATATCTTCAGCGGTCCGTTCACCGATCATGAGCTTGTACTTGGCTTTGATAAACTTGATAATGGCTTCGTCGAACTTGTCCCCTGCGACTTTAATAGAAGAGGCGGTGACCACGTCGCCCATAGAAAGGACTGCAACGTCAGTCGTACCGCCGCCGATATCCACGACCATATTGCCGCTCGGCTGAAAAATATCCATTCCCGCACCGATCGCTGCCGCTTTCGGCTCTTCTTCCAGAAACACTTCTTTGGCACCGCTGCGTTCTGCCGCCTCACGAATGGCCTTCTGCTCCACGGAAGTAATGTTCGTTGGTGCACAGATCAGAATTCGAGGGTGGCTGTACCAGCTTCTTGCACCCACACGATTAATGAAATGTCTGAGCATCGCTTCTGTAATCTCGAAATCCGCAATAACGCCGTCACGCAGCGGTCTAATGGCAACAATGTTACCTGGAGTACGCCCCACCATACGACGCGCTTCTTCCCCAACAGCAAGGACACGCTTCGTATCTCTTTCAATGGTCACGACGGAAGGTTCATCGAGGACAACCCCACTTCCTTTCACGTGAATAAGCACGTTGGCCGTGCCAAGATCAATACCGATATCCTTGCTAAACATAAAAGAGCCCCCAAAGTGATATTATTTGGTCAGCGTATCCTGTGAAAAAGAGTCCCTTATCACGTCACCGCTCGTTCGACAAAGTGCAACATATATATGTAAAAATCGGGCTGATAAGATGTCATAATTCGATCCTGTACCAGCATTTAACATATCATACTTCAGGGGAGGGATTCAATGCATGTGTGAGCTTTTTGGCCTACGTCTTTGTGAAGATGCTTACGATTTGGCGGAAGCCAACACCTCACGTTTCTTGCCACTCGTTTTTTTGTATTTAATTTTGGTCGCTTCACCGCCCCGCAAATGGCGGATCGACTTGTGATACTCCAAAATGTGTTTCACCTGGTCAGCAAGATCAGGGTTGATTTCCGGCAGACGCTCCGTCAGATCCTTATGCACAGTACTCTTTGACACGCCGAATTCTTTGGCTATGGTACGGACCGTATTCCTCGTCTCAACAATGCAGCGACCAATTTTGATGGTCCGTTCCTTGATGTAATCGTGCACGCTCCCGCCTCCCTACTGTGTGGATAGTTTGGTACATTATATGAGGAGCATGCCTATATATTCGCGGTTTAGAGGTGTGACAAGCTTCGAAGGTCCCATTATTTTCTGAAAAGCACAAAAAGAGCAGAGGTTTAACCCCCTGCCCGTCATGTTGCTGCGGTAAAATTCATTTATTTTTCCGGAAGATATCCTTGAGGGTTAACCGGCTGTCCGTCTTCGTACACTTCAAAGTGAAGATGGTTGCCAAGCGTTTTACCCAATTCATTGACGCCAGCGGATGCAATCGCATCTCCCTGTTTCACTTCGTCGTCCTGTTTCACTTTGACGTCTGCCAAGCTTTGGTACACCGTCTTCAGGTTATCGCTATGTGTGATTTCCACAACTTGACCTGTGAGCGGATTTTGCTCAACCCGGGTGACTTTACCGGCGAGTGCTGCTTTGACTTCAAACGATTTGTTATCCCCACGTGCCAGATCCACACCCGTGTTCGGGATGAATGTATCATTGTACTGCACCATTGCCGCTTCATGTTCCTCGGTTGAAGCTTCGCTATCATAGAAAGGTTTCACTACCGAAATTTCGGACGGTACCGCTACCGGCCATACAAAATTCTCCGACTTTGCAACAACTTCCACACTTTCTTCTTCTCCACCTACTGCTGTTCCTTCTGTACCCGCCGATGCGCCTGTTTCTACTACCCCGCTAGCAGGGTCCGAGTTTAGCGTTTTGTCGCCTGTGCCCTGATAGACCCACACTAAGGTTAGTATAATGCCTGCTGCTGCGATGTAGGCTGCCGGGAAGACCCAGCGTTTGGACATTGCTCTTTTCCATGAAGAGGGCTGACTAGCCGGTACTCCTTGAGTTGTTTTAGGAGTTTCTTCTTGGTTTGTTTTTTTGTTTTGTTCATTCATGTTAATCACCTCAGTAACAAGTGTTACCGGGTGCAACTCTTTTATACACGCGCGACTCTAATTATTTTCACGGAGGTTTCAGAGAGTGCTATATATGGAGTGTGTGTGCAGCTAGTTGGTGCGCCGCTTCGGGGCCAGAAAACCTTTCGACCGGCTGTTATCCCCGGATTTCCTGATTATTTCTCCCAAGGGAGAAATCCGGTGATAAAGGCGGACGCTTCGCTTCTACAGGTCTTTTCTGTCCCCTGCGCTCCCCATACGGCTAGCACTCTCCGCATATATAGCCAAATCTCAAAAACTCCGGAAGGGGTGTTGGTAGACTGATCCCGATTGGCTGTAGAGGCCAATCCTTCTATGAAGTGCTTTTATCGGTGAGAGAAGGATATAGGATGTGACTGGATAATACAGATGTAAGGTACTCTAGGTTCGTTAAAGTGAGATGTGAGATTAGAGATAGACAAGGCGCGCCAATACTGACTGTTTCAATTAACATCTAGATTTTAAAGAAACTGAATCATGATTGGTTACAGTATAGTTAGAAGTCGCTTGGTAGACAGGGAACATAAATCAATTTTTTAACCTTAGGGCTTGGAAAAGCATGTAGTGAATGGCAGTACCCTCAATTTTGCTAATGATTAGATAATAAAATATTTCTAATGAACTCAGGCGGCATTATTGGCGGGGAAATCTCAGCTTAGAAATTCTAACGAACCGTAGACACGCTAATCACTCTTTTGGGCGCCATTATCGGATCAGTTCGGTGGTATGTCGTGATATAACGCGTCTGAGATTCGTTAGAATTTCCATTCACTGGATAACGCCTGATAAGGTCTCTCCGATTCGTTAGCGCGCCAATGGTGTATGTGAAGTCTGATGAGTTCCAAACCTATACTGCTCTCATTCACATACATTTGCATACATTCGTATCCATTCGAATTATTTTGCCTTATCCGTGTTCATCTCTCCTACTTCGATGCAAGCATCTTGGATGCCTGTCCGAATGAGATGCCGGTATAGTAATGTTTGAGAATCTGGGTGGCGGTGTGTCCCTCCTGCGCCATGCCGTTTGCTCCCCATTGACTCATGCCAACCCCATGCCCATACCCGAACGTTGTAATTTGGACCTCGTCACCTGTGGTCTTCCAACTGAACTGGCTGGATCTTAATCCAAGCAGTTTACGCACCTCTGGTCCGCTGAATCTTTCACCTGCGATCTGCATTTCCTTAATCCGATGTCCTTTGGTTGTAGACAACACTTCCATCCACGACCCACTCTTCTGGGCGGTAACCGGAATGGCATCCAGGTTTAACTTCTGCAGAACCTCATTACGCTTCATGGTGACGGTCTGCTTGAATCCTGGTGCCAGATTTTTGTCCCACGGACTGTCTACACTTTTCAGATATGGTACAGCGTTCCCCCATACATCCTCGGCATTCTCGGTATACCCATTACTTGTGGAAAAAAAGGATGCGGTGATTGCCTTGCCCTGATATGTCATCACCGTATCTCGACTTTCGCGTACAGCCTGTTGCAGCTTCTCCCATTCCTTCGCCTTCCCTAGACGCGTCCAATCCGCTTTCACCTGATCTGGCGGAATAAACACCTGATGGCTGACCGTATCGGTAACATCCGCCGCACCTGATGGAACACCGCTGGTATCACTCGCAGCTAACCTACGCACGATAAATGTACGAGCAGCTATTGCCTGTGCCTTTAACGCCTCCAGTCTGAATTCCGCCGGCATCTCAGCTGCCACAACCCCGGTAACATAGTCTTCCAATGGCAGATTCATCGTTGTGCCCGTTGCAGACAGGTATACGCGCACTTTTGGTTCAGGGTAGGTAACAGGAAAGGCTGGCGCAGGAGCTGGGGTTCTTGTACTGCTTGAATCTGTTGGAGCAGGGATCGGCTTAGGTGCTTCGCTTGTCCGCGGCCATACCAGAATTACCGGAATCAGTAACGCCATTGCCAATAAGGCAGATACAGCGGCGGCAGGTTGCCATCTCGTCGTATTGCGTCCCCATCGGGGTTTTCGTCCAAATGTCCGCATTCGGCGACGCTTCACTCGGCGGAACTGGTCCAGCTCAATAACAGGTATATGAATATGCTCGGTTGTCTTCTGGTTCAGTTCATCTGTCGACACCCGTCCTGGATTGGATAATCTTGCAGGCTGTGATGGAACAGTCCTCAGGTTCGATGGGGCAGGCTTATCTTTTTCCACTCCAGAAACGGTATTTCCCTCCGGCTCTTGCATACCTGGACGAGGGACAAGGGGTACCTTTACCTGTACACGAGCTTCTTTCATTCGAATATAACCCTCCGTTATCCATGGCCGGTCATGTGCCGGTCGTGTTGTTCAAATCCATAGTTTAGGTTATGAGCTGGCTTGATCTGATAGAACCTGATTTGAGAGAAACGAGGCCCTTTTCGTTCTGTTCAATTTCTTGTTTTCTTTTGCTATGTACATCATAGAAACGTTGATCTGTCGCTGTATACCGGTGTTTAGCTGGATCCGACACCCATATAAAGTATGCTCTTTCATTTGGTTCAGAATCGATACAGAATACGATGTTATGCTATACAAGTTAGGACCAGCTATTAATAGAATCAGGTATCAAATATCTCGTTGTCTTCTTAAAAGTAAACACAAAAAAAGCCAAGCCAGATGGCTTAGCTTTATCATTTTTGACAATCACGTTCCATCGCATTCATAATCCACACAACTGTGTGACTTATAATAGAGGGACCATATTTTTTCTATTCAATCCAGTGTTAAGCCAAAGTTGGTTGCACCTTAAACATCGGTACTTCTTTCTCCACTTTTTCACTAGGTGCTTTGGTTGCTTCCAGCTTAGGCTCATCAACCGAGATCCGATAGATGTCAGCGCCAAGCCCGTTAAGCTTCTCAGCGAGATGTACATAGCCACGGTCGATGTGATGAACACCGCCCACTTCCGTTGTACCTTCAGCAACAAGACCTGCAATAATGAGTGCGGCACCCGCACGCAGATCGGTAGCCGTTACTTTGGCACCCTTCAGTTTGGCATTACCTGTGACGATGGACGAACGTCCTTCAACTTTGATCTCCGCATTCATCAATTGGAATTCATCCACATGCATGAATCGGTTTTCAAAAACAGTCTCTGTCACGACACTTGTTCCTTCAGATGCAAGCAAAAGTGCCATCATCTGGGATTGCATATCTGTCGGGAATCCTGGGTATGGTAATGTTTTCACATCCACAGCCTTAAGAGGGCGATCTGCGATTACACGCACGCCATTCTCATCCGGTTGGATTGTTACACCCATCTCTTCAAGCTTCGCGATAACGGAGCCTAAATGATCAGAGATTGCACCTTCAATGTACACGTCACCACCAGAAATTGCAGCAGCAGCCATATACGTACCAGCTTCTACCCGATCCGGAATAACGGTGTGTGTAACACCTGTCAGTTTCTCCACACCTTCAATGCGGATCACTCCAGTACCAGCACCACGTACGATGGCACCCATCCCATTCAGGAAGTTGGCAAGATCCACAATCTCAGGTTCTTTTGCCGCGTTCTCCAGGACAGTTACACCTTCGGCCAATGTTGCAGCCATCATAATATTTTGAGTGGCACCTACGGAAGCCACATCCAGATAAATTTTCGCGCCACGCAACCGACCTTGGCTACGAGCTTCGATATAACCTTGGCCCAAGCTGATCTCTGCGCCCATGGCTTCAAAACCTTTCAAATGCTGATCAATAGGCCGTGTACCGATGGCACATCCACCAGGAAGTGAGATTCTTGTATGACCCATACGAGTCAACAAAGGCCCCATGACCAGGAAAGACGCCCGCATTTTACTTACCCATTCATACGGGGCTTCACAGGAAGTAAGTTTCTCCGCATTTACGGTAATCACTTCGTCCCGGTATGTAACTCCCGCTCCCAGCGATTCCAACACCTTGTTAATCGTCATCACATCGTCTAGAGGAGGTGCGTCAATAATAACGCTTTGTCCTTCTTCCCCTAAGAGAGAGGCAGCGATGATCGGAAGAACAGAATTTTTAGCGCCGCTAACTTTGACACTTCCGGTCAACCTTTTGCCACCGCGGACGATAAATTTGCTCATCATGGTTCCCTCCGCGCTTTTATTCCCTTTTCTTCATTCCGGAATACGTAAGCCCCACTATGCTAGAAAGGACTGTTGCTGTGTGTGGAATTTCGACATATTCTGGCATATTGCCACAGATGTCTGTTCAGAAAAGAATTGGTTTTTATAATCCATATCAATGATACCATGTGCCGTGCATCTTGCTATTCAGCATGTAAAAATCAGTGTCTTACAAGCCAGCAGAGCATCAGAACAGACAGAGTGGGATGGTTATTAGCCGGCATGAACCGGATATCCCGTTTATAACTACAAAATAAGTGAACAATTGTGAATTCCCTAACTTCCATCATAACATTGTTGAATTGTACGATACAAGCATTTTTACATAAAACATCTCAAATTCATCCAATTTTACGTCACATTTTTTTCTTAATTTCTTTACCGACAACTCATACTCTAATTGTTAACACAATTAATCGATGTTATTCGACAATGAGCAGCTTGAAGAACCTAACAGATGATTAACCAACCATCTCAACATTAAAACAAATTACGCAACATTTGAGTCCAGGACAAGTAGTCAATGACAAAGCCAGCAACGGCATGCCCCAAAATGATGGCGAGCAACAAATGCAACAGTCTTCCCTGAGCACCTCGTGGTTGCCTGATGATTAAATCCAGTTTGAGATTTGTCAAAGCCCACCAAGACAACGCTATACATAACAGGGAGACGATGATTGAGACCAAGCCATTGGTGCTTAGCGCCTGGTTCACCTGATTCGTCAGATCAGTATCCATATATTCTTTACCTCCACATTTGTTGCAGCGATCAGCATATCATATGCCCGGCACCCATAACTTGTTAGTATACTGGAATGTCTTAAGCACAACATACTGAGCGTACTGTCAGATTTACTCCTGCCAGACAGGAATCTCCTGATGCCCAATCACCGAGCAGCAACAATGCGGCTGTGCATGACTATGGAATCTACTACGCAGCTTCCTGCTTCTGCTGACTCTATGGAATATAGGCTCTTTCATCATACATTGTCAATTACATTGATTTCCACTTCTAAAATAGTTTAATTTTAAAATGCCGGGATTTTGTGACTAAAACGACATAAAAGAGCGCTATTTCGATATCGATTCTGTCATTTCCTCGGAAATAATTTAAATTTACTCATGAAAAAAATGGTTCTCTTAGTGGTAAATGCGCCCACTACTTTAGTCCTACATTCTATTCAAATAATCATAATCGGTGAATATTTTGCTTAAAATACTTCTGTTTACTGAAGGGATAGGATGGATTTGTGGTCAGCCCTTTTGATATATTCGATAAAACAATTCTATTAAACAAACTCAAAAAAGCCCGGCAGACTAAGCCGCCAGGCTTCAAAGAATCGTTTATTTGCCGAACACATTAATCCGGTTAACCGCTTTTTGCAGCGCAATCTCTGCACGACGGTGATCAAAGTGGTCCTGATTGCTTTGGCTTGCAAGCCGACGTTCTGCCCGCTCTTTCGCCGCACGCGCACGATCCACATCAATGCTTTCCGGGAATTCAGCACTCTCTGCGAGTACAACAACCTTATCTTTACGAACTTCGATAAACCCGCCACCGATAGCAACTCGTTTATTTTCTTTTCCGTTATGGATATAGATTGGTGCAATCTGCAAAGGTGTAACCATAGGAATATGACCTGGCATAATGCCAAGTTCCCCTTCAATACCACGAGCCGTAATGCTATTCACCTGTTCTGAATAGACCAAACGCTCGGGTGTTACAATTTCCAACAAAAAGGTGCTCAATTCCATCCCTCCTGAAATATCCGAAGGATAGCCCGCTTCATAAGGACAATCCTGGATTCAGACTAAACCAGTGTTTTGGCTTTCTCCACTGCCTCTTCAATTGTACCAACAAAGAGGAAAGCTGCTTCCGGAAGATCATCATACTTACCTTCGAGAATCTCTTTAAAGCTGCGCACCGTTTCTTTAACTGGAACGTATTTACCCGGAATACCGTTAAATGCTTCAGCAACGTGGAAAGGCTGGGACAAGAAACGTTGGATTTTACGAGCACGGTATACAAGCGCTCTGTCTTCTTCACTCAACTCGTCCATACCCAGGATTGCAATGATATCTTGCAATTCATTGTAACGTGCCAAGATACGTTTAACGCCTTGAGCGACGCTGTAGTGTTCTTCTCCTACAACTTCAGGGGACAAGATCCGGGAGCTGGAAGCCAGTGGATCTACCGCAGGGTAGATACCCATCTCGGAAATTTTACGCTCCAGGTTCGTCGTTGCATCCAAGTGGGCAAACGTCGTTGCAGGAGCCGGGTCAGTGTAGTCATCCGCAGGCACGTAGATGGCCTGGATGGATGTTACAGAACCTTTTTTCGTTGATGTGATACGTTCTTGCAGTTGACCCATTTCTGTTGCCAGTGTAGGTTGGTAACCTACCGCGGAAGGCATACGTCCGAGCAAGGCAGATACTTCTGAACCCGCTTGGGTGAAACGGAAGATATTATCGATAAAGAGCAACACGTCACGGCCTTCTTCATCACGGAAGTATTCCGCCATCGTCAGACCTGTGAGGGCTACACGAAGACGTGCGCCTGGAGGCTCGTTCATTTGTCCGAAGACCATTGCTGTTTTGTTGATAACGCCGGAATCACTCATCTCGTGATACAAGTCATTACCTTCACGTGTACGCTCACCAACACCCGCAAATACGGAGATACCGCCGTGTTCTTGTGCGATGTTGTTGATCAATTCCTGAATGGTTACCGTCTTACCTACACCGGCACCACCGAAGAGACCGATTTTACCACCTTTAGCGTAAGGAGCAAGCAAGTCGATAACTTTGATTCCTGTCTCCAGCATCTCTGCTTGGGTAGTCAGTTCATCAAATGCAGGTGCTGAACGGTGAATCGGGTTCTTGTGCTCAGCAGCTACGGTACCGCCAGTATCAATTGCTTCACCGAGTACGTTAAATACACGACCCAGTGTTGCTTCTCCGACAGGTACAGAGATTGGTGCTCCTGTATCTAAAGCTTCCATACCACGAACAAGTCCATCCGTGGAGGACATCGCAATACAACGTACTCGGTTGTCACCCAGATGTTTCGAAGCTTCGAGTGTAAGGTTTACACTAACGCCGCTCTCACTTACTGTAGTGATCGTAATGGCATTGAGGATTTCCGGCAGACCGCCGCGATCAAACTCGACGTCAACAACCGGACCCATGATGCTCACAACGCGTCCTTTGTTCATCTTAACGTTCCCCTCCTACAAGCCTGCTACTTTTGCAAAAATAATGTACCGTTCGTTTATCTTTGCTCTGCAAGCCTTCATTAATAAAAAAACGGTTAGCCTTGTGCTGCGTTGGCACCTGCCACAATTTCCGTAATCTCCTGCGTAATCGCCGCTTGACGGGCACGGTTGTATGTCAATGACAAGTCGTTAATGAGTTTGGATGCATTTTTGGTTGCATTACCCATTGCTGTCATTTTCGCGCCGAGCTCACTTGCCTTACCGTTCAGAAGTGCACCATAGATCAGCGTTTCCGCGTAACGCGGAAGCAGAACCTCCAGTACAGCCTCAGCAGACGGCTCGTATTCGTAGCTTGCCGTTGGTCCTTCTGCAGCAGTTACCTCAGGTGTTTCCATCGGAAGAAGTTTCTCTACCGTAGGAATCTGGGTCAACGCATTCACAAAGCGGTTATAACAAATGTACAATTCATCAAATTCAGCCAGTTCAAACCCATGAACAGCTTCGTGTGCGATGGATTTGATATCTGCAAATGAAGGCGAATCCGACAGATCCGTTGTTGTGGATGCCATCGCCATTTCACGACGTCTGAAGTAATCGCGTCCTTTACGTCCAATGACGAACAATTCGTAGTCATCCTGGGAGTTGTGGCGCTCTTTGAGCGTCTGGTTAACCTGACGCAAAACGTTCGCATTGTATCCACCTGCAAGACCACGGTCCGATGTAATGATCAGGTAAGCTGTCTTTTTGACCGGACGGCTCTCCAGCATCGGGTGCTGTATACCTTGCGTGCTTGATGCAATACTAGCTACAACTTCTTTCAGTTTCTCCGAATAGGGACGGGCTGCTTCCGCTTTTTCCTGCGCTTTACGCAGTTTTGCAGCAGCTACCATCTCCATTGCTTTGGTGATCTGCTTGGTGCTTTGTACGCTTTTAATTTGCCGCTTAATTTCGCGCATGCCTTTTGCCATGATTTCACCACCTCAAAACTTTGACGGGGTCAAAGTTACTTCGTAAGCATCACCACTAGTTTTGACAAAGTCAAAACTACATCGTAAGCATCATCTTTTTTGACTGAGTCAAAGTATTACATGCAGACATGCGGAATCGGTTAGACAACTCCGCACCTGCAATCATTTATTTAGACAGAGACAGCAAAGCTCTTTCTGAACTTCTCAATTGCACCTTTCAGTGCATTTTCGTTGTCTGCAGTCAATTCTTTAGTATCACGGATGGATGCAAGAATCTCCGGATGGCTGCTCTCCATGAACGCGAGGAACTCACGCTCGAAACGAGTAACATCACCTGTTGGAATCTCATCCAGGAATCCTTTAACCGCAGTGTACAAGCTGACAACCTGTTGTTCTACAGGCAGCGGCTGGTTAACACCTTGCTTCAGGATTTCCATCATACGCGCACCACGATTCAGGCGGGCCTGAGTCGCTTTATCCAGATCGGAACCGAACTGGGAGAACGCTTGAAGCTCACGATATTGAGCGAGGTCGAGACGCAGGGAACCTGCAACCTTTTTCATCGCTTTGATCTGAGCAGAACCACCGACACGGGATACGGAAATACCTACGTTGATCGCCGGGCGTTGTCCAGCATTGAACAAGTCAGCTTCCAAGAAGATTTGTCCGTCCGTGATGGAGATTACGTTCGTTGGGATGTATGCAGATACGTCGGAAGCTTGTGTTTCAATAAACGGCAGTGCGGTTAAAGAACCACCACCAAGTTCATCATTCAGCTTCGCAGCGCGCTCCAGCAAACGGGAGTGCAGGTAGAAGACGTCACCCGGATAAGCCTCACGGCCCGGTGGACGACGAAGCAACAAGGAAAGCTCACGATATGCAGAGGCTTGTTTGGTCAAGTCATCATAGATAACCAGAACGTGCTCGCCTTTGTACATGAAGTACTCACCCATCGAACAACCGGAATACGGTGCGATGTACAAGAGTGGTGATGGATCGGAAGCTGCTGCTGTTACAACAATTGTGTACTCCATTGCGCCTTTACGACGAAGAGTTTCCACAACTTGAGCAACCGTAGACTGTTTCTGACCAATAGCCACGTAGATACACTTCATGCCACTGCCCTTTTGGTTCAGGATCGCATCAATTGCGATGGATGTTTTACCTGTTTGACGGTCACCGATGATCAACTCACGTTGTCCGCGACCGATTGGAACCATTGCATCAATGGCTTTGATCCCTGTTTGCATCGGCTCATGAACCGATTTACGATCCATTACGCCTGGTGCTTTACCTTCAACCGGACGGAATTCCGTTGTAGCGATTGGCCCTTTGCCATCTACAGGAATACCGAGCGGGTTCACAACGCGTC
Source organism: Paenibacillus sp. FSL R5-0701 (assembly GCF_037973995.1). NCBI lineage: Bacteria > Bacillati > Bacillota > Bacilli > Caryophanales > Paenibacillaceae > Paenibacillus > Paenibacillus sp. FSL R5-0701. Next base: position 6,413,941 of record NZ_CP150230.1, read on the forward strand.
CAATCAATGCTTCGCCTACAGGCACTTGCATGATTTGACCAGTACGTTTAACTTGGTCACCTTCACGAATATCGTAGTAAGGTCCCAGGATAACGACACCGACATTGCTTTCTTCGACGTTCATGGCGAGTCCCATAACACCGCTTGGGAATTCAACCAACTCGTTGGACATGACGTTCTCAAGTCCGTAAACACGAGCGATACCATCACCAACCTCGATTACCGTTCCGACTTCGACTACATCGATATCGGTCTTGTATTGTTCGATTTGGCTCTTAATTAATGTACTGATTTCTTCTGGTTTGATACTCAAGTGTCCTCACCCCAATCTACTGTACTCGTCTGTTAAAAGACTGCTCAAGACGTTCGAGCTTGCCAGCCAAGCTGCCGTCATAGATCGTATCGCCAATGGCGACTTTCAATCCGCCCAGCAGAGTCGGATCAACAATGTTCTCGATACGAATCTTTTTATTCACACGGCCACCGAATTCACGGGCTACCGCTTCTTTTTCTTCATCATTCAACGCATAAGTCGAATAGACACGTGCATCAGCGATGCCCAGCGACTCACCTTGGATCTTCCGATAATCATTCAACAAGTCTCCCAGCAATTCAACGCGTCCGCGCTCAATCAACAACAAGACTGTACGAAGGACTGAATCGGATACCTTGCCATCAAGACTTGAGTGAATTACGTTCTGCTTGGCTTCATCAGAAATATTAGGGGATACGATAAATTTCTCGATATCTGCATCTCCGGTCAATGCACTGACTACTGCAACCAGTTCCTGTTCAACCTCAAGCACCTGCTTTTGCTGAAGAGCAACTTCGAACAATGCTTTCGCATAACGCTTGGCAACTATCGTATCGCGGCTCATTGTCGGCCTCCTACCTCATTGAGGTATTGGTTCACAAGCTCTTCTTGTGCAGGACCGTTCTCAACTTCTTTTTTGATCAACTTAGATGCAATCTGAACGGAAGCTGTACCCAGTTCGCTGCGAAGTGCTGCGACTGCTTTGTTCTTCTCGCTCTCGATTTCGCGTACTGCATCGTCTTTCAGACGATTAGCTTCAGCTTTTGCATCAGCCAAAATCGATTCAGCTTGTTTGCCACCTGTTTGTTTGGACTGTTCAATGATGTCGTAAGCATCTTGACGTGCTTGTTCAAGAGCTTGTTTTTGTTCCTCCACATAGGCAATGGCCTGTTCCCGAGTCTGTGCAGCCTCATTCATCTGCGTCATCACGAGTTCACGACGTTTTTCCATAATGGAGAACAAAGGCCCGAAGGCATAACGGCTAAGCAGCCAATATAAAATTGCAAATGCAACAATCGCAAGAAGCGTATTTTCCCATATGAAACTCAATCTGTTCACTCCTTCCTGGAGGTATCCTTGAAACGTCATCCGTTAGAACGGACATTACCTAAAAAGAAGGCGCGGATGGCTATGGCCTTCCCCGCCAAACCTTTAAAATTTAATTAAGCCATACCGTAGAACATGAACGCGAGTACCACACCGATGATCGGCAATACCTCGATCAAACCTACACCGATAAACATTGTTGTTTGAAGAGTGGATTTTGCTTCTGGTTGACGGGCAATACCTTCCACCGTTTTGCTGATTACCATACCGTTACCAATACCTGCGCCAAACGCGCCCAGTCCTGCAACAATTGCTGCTGCGATTAATGCCATTGCTCCCATTTGTATATCCTCCTTAAAATGATAAATCGAATTTTTTATTGTTCAGCCTGGTGAAGAAATCTTCGTAGGGCTTGAAACTTAATGCTCGTCGTGCGTCTCGATGCTCTGTGAAATGTACACCATCATCAAGATAACAAACACAAATGCCTGGATCGCGCCGATAAAGATACTAAAGCCTTGCCACACCATAAGTAGCGGAATCGCTGCAATAGCACCAAACACTTTAAATGTGGTCAGTTTCAGGATCGTTGCGATCAGTACCTCACCTGCGAAGATATTCGCGAATAGACGCATACCGTGTGTCAACAGCTTGGATGCCGTCTCAATCAAGTTGATTGGCAAGAACAAAGCGAATGGCTTCAGGTAATGCTGGAGATATCCTTTTGTGTTGCGGAACAATCCCAGTCCATGAGATACCAGGAACGCTACAAGAGCGAGTCCCATCGTTACAGACAAGTCGGCTGTTGGTGATTTCCACCAGGCCAGTTCAACGTGTGGGTGTGCTTCAGGGTCCTTGGCATGCGCTTTTTCAAACGCCTCCACCGCTGTAACAATCGGCTTACCGAATACTTGCGCATGTTCTGCGCTGTCCACTGCAGTTACCGCTTGGAATGGAAGTCCGAGCATGTTTCCTACAAAAATGAACATAATCATGGAAAGAGCGAGAGAGATAAAATGTTTACCTTTCTTCATATCCATTGTACTGGAAATCAGATTGCGGACGAATTCTACTGCCCACTCCATAAAATTTTGCAGCTTGCCGGGATTTTCAACGGATAATCTCCGTGTTGCCAGTACAGCAAAAATAAAAACAAGTGCACCTGTTACCACCAGCATCAACAGTACCGATAGATCCAGTCGAAATCCGCCAAGCATAATAATTGGAGCTTCATGCATATTTTTCTCACCCCTTTCTCGACTTGAAAGCTGCAGCCCTTAACATCATTCTGCTCTGCGGGAATGGACAATCCCTATAATCAGTAAGGAATATTGTGCAATGACGAGACCGCCTGCAACCGCATATGTATTGAAGTACTGCGGAAAGCGCATCGATATGAATATACCGAGCACAGCGAGTGCCGCTCTTGTCAAAAATCCCAGGTTCACACGCTTCAAGTTACCTTCTGCCGCATCATCAGACATTTTCCTTACTTTGTAGCCCAAGTAAAATGCATTGATCCAGCTAACTCCTGTACCCAGGGCCAGTCCCAAAGCAATTGTCTCCACACGTGGCATAAAGGCCGCTGCGAGAAAACAAATCATAAGAAAGTACATGATGAAAACAGTCATCGATCTGCGGTATCTGGTTAGTTCACTCATCACTTTCCCCCATGAATTTTTTCGCGATAAAGTAGATGCTTACACCGCCTGCCGCAAGAAAAAAGAGAACGCTTACGGCGATCCATATTCCGTTACCCCCGATGGTCTTGTCCAACCAGGAGCCAGCGTAATATCCGGCAACAGCGAGAATGGCAATCTCGATCCCAAAAGCTGTCACGAGCCCCATCGCTTTCCACACATTATCGTCATGGTTACGGGATGAATTTGGTTTGTTCGAATCGGCCATTTTCCACGCCACCCTTGCAATCCCAGTTAATTTTACTGAATGATGAGAGCCTTTGTCAATTGAATGATTTTAGCGTTTTAAAGGGGGAAACGACGGGAATACAGACCCTCAAAGCCCATAAACCCGCGTAAACCGTACAGTTTAACTGTATGCTTGCCCTTTATAAATCCGTCAGAAAAAATGTATTATTTTTTGAATTTTCTGTGAAATGATTCCGGACGCTCACTATTTACACCAAAATGGTGCAAAATCGCATTGACAATTCTTTCCGAAGCATGTCCATCACCGTATGGATTGGCAGCCTGACTCATGCTTGCATACAGGGTTTTGTCTGTAAGCAGAGCTTTGGTCCGTTCATACACAAGTTCCTCTTCGGTACCTACCAATTCCAGCGTTCCGGCTTCAATACCTTCCGGGCGTTCTGTTGTATCGCGCAATACGAGCACAGGCACACCAAACGAAGGCGCTTCTTCCTGCAAACCGCCTGAATCGGTCAAAATCAAGTGAGTGTGCGGGTAAAAGTTATGCAAATCCACCACGTCTAGTGGATCAATTAATTGAATACGGGGATGATTCCCCAAAATCGCGTGAGCCGGCTCCTTCACAGCAGGACTTGGATGCACCGGGTACACGATGGCAATATCTTCGAATTCGTCGGCAATCCGTTTGACGGCCTGGAAAATGTTGCGGTGAGGCTCGCCTTGAGATTCGCGGCGATGAGCTGTCATCAGCACAAGGCGTTTGCCTTGGGCCCAATCAAGTACCGGGTGTGTGTAGTCCTCCCGTACAGTATATTGAAACACATCTGTTACCGTGTTGCCTGTGACGTACGTACTAGACTCCGATTTATTTTCTTTGACAAGATTGGAAGAAGACCAATCCGTAGGCGCAAAGTGTAGATCAGCCAGTACTCCCGTCAGCTGACGGTTCATCTCTTCCGGATATGGAGACAGCTTGTTCCACGTCCGCAGTCCCGCTTCCACATGTCCTACCTGAATCTGTTGCAAGAATGCTGCGTAGCTCGCTACAAAGGTAGTTAATGTATCCCCGTGAACCAGCACAATATCCGGTTTAGCTTCAGCTAACACGGGCTCCAGACCACCAAGCACACGAATTGTAATTTCATTCAATGTCTGACGGTCCTTCATCACATCCAGATCATAATCGGGATGAATGTCGAAAACGTCAAGTACCTGATCCAACATCTGGCGATGCTGCGCAGTTACGCAAACAATAGATTCAATAGACTCAGGGTGTTTCTGCAATTCCAAAATAAGCGGAGCCATCTTGATGGCTTCCGGACGCACCCCGAAGATCGTCATGACTTTAATTTTGTTGGACATTCGAGCAAAGCCCCTTTTCTATAAGTTCATGTTCAAAAAGTCCGGTTTTCAGTACCAAGAATATGGAATGAAGGTAGAAATGGAGTAGCAGAGCGTAGGGAAAACTACGTGAGCAACGGACATTTCGGCTGAATTTCATATTCGATGCCGATGATGCCCTTGGGCATCCTTCGTAATCAAAATTGGACTTTTTGAACAACCTCTTACAAAGCATGCGATATGCTTATTTAGTGCCGTATAGACGGTCTCCTGCATCTCCAAGCCCTGGAACGATATAACCATGATCATCCAGACGGTCGTCCAATGCTGCTACATAGATGTCCACATCGGGATGTGCATCCTGCACAGCTTTTACGCCTTCCGGTGCTGCAACCAGGTTCATCATTTTGATTTGGGTACAGCCACGTTTTTTGAGCACGTCAATAGCTGCAATTGCCGAACCACCCGTTGCCAGCATCGGATCAATTACAATCAATTGACGCTCTGTTACGTCTGTAGGCAGTTTGGTGTAGTATTCTACCGGTTGCAGTGTTTCCGGGTCACGGAACAGACCAACATGTCCAACTTTTGCCGCTGGCAATAATTTCACAACGCCATCCAGCATTCCGAGTCCTGCACGCAGAATCGGCACCAGTCCGAGCATACGTCCAGAGATAACTTTACCTTGTGTTGCAGCTACAGGTGTCTGTACATCAATCGTTTCCAGTTCAACATCTCTTGTAATCTCATAAGCCATCAACGTTGCTACTTCATCCACCAATTCACGAAAATCTTTCGTATTCGTACGCATGTCGCGTATAAACGTCAGTTTGTGTTGAATCAAAGGGTGATCACATATTACTAATTTTCCCATCTAATTTGTCCCTCCGGTAAGTTCTTCATGTTCAGCATTTCCAAATATACCTAGCCACCATTCATGGGCTCGATAAATCCTGTATATTATATCATCACCAACAACGAATTACACCATCAAAGGGCACCCAATCATTACAGATTACCGAATCCTATAAAAAACAGGACCGGAAAATGATCCATCCGGTCCTGTTTTGCTCATGCTGTTATGTCATTGAGTGGGAAAAAATATGAATACAAGTGATGCTCCGCAAACAGATTGCACCTACGATCGCTGTTATCCCCTGATTTTTTTGATTCTCCTATATAAGGAGAAAATCATGGGATAAAGGCGAGCGCTTCGCTTCTCCGATTGCATTCTGCCAGCTTCGTCTTTTGTATTCCAATTTATAAAAACTCAAAAGAAAGCAGCATGAGCAAAGTTTTTTAGTATTTAAGATCTGTATAGAGCGGGAATTGGTCTGTCAGTGCAGTTACTTCTGCACGAGCTTCATCCAGCTTCGCTGTATCTTTTGGATTTTTCAGCGTTTTGGCAATGATCTTACCGATCGCTACCATTGCTTCTTCGTTCATGCCACGGGAAGTTGCAGCAGGTGTACCAATTCGAATACCACTCGTTACAAACGGGCTTGTAGGGTCGAATGGAATGGCATTTTTGTTCACGGTAATACCGATGGAGTCAAGCACATGCTCAGCTTCCTTACCTGTGATGTTCACACTGCGTGTGTCGATCAGCATCAAGTGGTTATCTGTACCACCGGATACGATGTTCAATCCTTCAGCGATCAGTGTTTCAGCCAGAACCTGTGCGTTTTTCACAACATTCTGTGCATATGTTTTGAACGAAGGTTGCAAAGCTTCTCCGAATGCTACCGCTTTGGAAGCGATCACGTGCATCAAAGGTCCTCCTTGGGAACCAGGGAATACGGCTTTATCAATCGCTGCTGCCCACGCTTTGCGGCACAGAATCATACCACCACGAGGTCCACGCAGCGTTTTGTGTGTTGTTGTTGTAACGAAATGCGCATGTGGAACCGGGTTTGGATGCAAACCAGCAGCAACCAGTCCTGCGATGTGAGCCATGTCCACCATGAACAAAGCACCTACATCATTGGCGATGGAAGCCAGCTTTTCAAAATCAATGGTACGCGGATATGCACTTGCACCTGCAACGATCAGACGAGGGCGGTGTTTGAAAGCCGCTTTGCGTACTTCATCATAATCAATCAGGAATGTATCTTCCTGTACGCCGTATGCTACAAAGTTATACAGCAAACCGGATGCGTTAACCGGGCTACCGTGTGTGAGGTGTCCACCATGGGCAAGGTTCATACCGAGTACAGTATCACCAGGTTTCAACGCTGCAAGATATACTGCCATGTTCGCTTGTGCACCGGAGTGAGGTTGAACATTCACATGTTCTGCTCCGAACAATTCTTTTGCACGATCACGCGCGATGTCTTCAACGATGTCCACATGCTCACAACCGCCATAGTAACGTTTGCCTGGATATCCTTCAGCGTACTTGTTGGTCAGAACAGATCCCATTGCTTCGATTACTGCTTCACTTACGATGTTCTCGGATGCGATCAGTTCGATGTTGTTCTGTTGACGTTTCAGTTCAAGATTCATCGCTTCCAGTACTGCCGGGTCATTCTTGCGCAATTGTTCCATGATTAAATTCCTCCCAAGTATAGTGAAGTAGGTTGAATATGTTAGTCACATAATGTCGAATCTGGTTGTTCTTCCATACGATACACCGCGCGTTCGCCGCCAATCAACTTCGGACGAGTCAACGCTGTGATTACACGTGCATCTCCAACATAACGGAGCGCTGTACGAAAAGGTACGGCTACATGCCGGAGATGCATCCCAATCATCGTCTCCCCAATGTCCAGTCCCGCATGGGCCTGCACATGTTCAGCCAGGCATGGATCGGTCAGCGAACGATATGCTGCGGATGCCATTGAACCTCCGGCCTTGGGCACGGGTACTGCACCAACCTCGGTCAATCCAAGACGAGTAAGCACAGAACGTTCCATTACCAACGCACGGTTCAGATGCTCACAACATTGGAATACCGTGTCAAAACCGAATTCCTCCTGCACCTCGCGTATACCCGCAAGAAGCTGCTGTGCCACTTCAATGGCACCACTCGTACCAATCCGAGCGCCTGCGACTTCACTTGTGCTTGTACCGATCACAACGATCTGTCCAGGCCCAAGCTGTCCGGCAAGCGCAAGTTCATGCAGAATAGACGCGGTCTGTTCCTGCAATCCGGGTTGTTCCGAATCTAACTCTATAGTCATCCTATCATCGCCTCCCGATAAAATCATGCCCGCTGTCTCTTAGCTGTCCTTCGTATTCTTGCACGGCATCTCAGGTACTATTATAGCGAATAATCAGATGAAAGACGAAAAAAAGAGCAGTCTGCGGGTAACGCAGAATTGCTCTTTTGCCCAGGCGACCGGCCGTTTGTTCCGGTGCTCCATCGTGGTTATGCCCACTTCGTCGCCAGTTACACCGGATCCCTGTTTTCCCCTTCATCATAAAACAACCCGCGGCTAAAATCAACGGTTAATTTACATCACGTGTCCTATTTCTATAACCTGCCCCGCAGGATCAGAATTATCCCAGCTTATCCAAAAGCCGGTCCAATGCCGTCCGAATCTCAGCTGCAGCTATATTGTAATCATCACGACTTCCCCCAAACGGATCGGAGATGTCGAAACTTGGAATTCGTTGTCTAATCTCAATGGCTCGCTCACGCTCCGATGCCAGGATCTCTTGCCCAAGGGCACGTTTCATCTCAAGCGTTGCAAACAGGCTGTCCAACTCCTGAACATCACTTAATACCTGTTCATCATCCTCCACATATTCTTTCAATGTATAAGTTTTGTGGACTGAATCGGGAAAAACCTGCATGACATGCTGCTTATGACTCCGTGTTAACGTAAGAACCAGATCGGCCCAACCTACCAGGTTAGCGCTAAGCTGTGTGGAATGAGGTGGACCTTCAACGTTATGATCTCTCAAAACCGCTTCAGCATGTCGGGAGATCGGCATACCCGACGTTGCTGCCACACCTGCGGAGCGAACCTCTACCTGAATGCCGCGCTCCGATGCCAGTTTTCGCAAAAGCCCCTCTGCCATGGGGCTGCGGCACGTATTTCCTGTACATACGAATAAAATATGTTTCATTGTGTTAGCCTCCCCATTTTACATATGATGCGAATGATATGATATCTCAAGTTTTATTCTAAAATATAAACAAAAGTCCAAACGCAAGCAAGATTGCGCCACCAATAGCTTCGCCGTAATCCCCGAGATTCTGGCTCACCCGACGGCCTAATAACAGCCCCATAACCGACATCACCCCGCCACAAACACCGAAAGCAAGTACGGTTAAGATCAGATCACTGCTAAACATCCCTAAGGAAACGCCAACGGAGAACGAGTCCACACTTACGCTGAGGGAGAACAACACAACGCCGAGCAGGGAACGGTGGTCCACCAGCTTGGTATCGCCTTCACGGAATGCATTCAGAATCATATGAGCACCCAGCAAAACAAGCAATCCACCTGCCGCATACGTCGTAATGTCACCGAGCAGGGAGCTGACGTATTTGCCCATATACATGCCGATGAGCGGCATGATGATATGAAACAGCGCCGTTACAATACTGATTCGCAATACATCCCGCAGCCGAATGCCCTTCATGCCAATTCCGATTCCGAGTGAGAACGCATCGAGGCCAAGCGCAATAGCCATGATCAAAATGGTTACAAACTGCCCAACATGGGCAGACACATCCCACATCCCCATACCCCCAAGTCACGTAAAGGTTCTTGTACACGATATGCGGACAAGGACCTAAACATGACCGATGAAAGGCAAACGGCGACGGATCTCTGGTCAGATGCTGGCTTTATAGAATCTTGATTTTGTTTTGGAAAAGGGTGATTACTCTCCTGACTGTATGATCAGGAGAGCTTAAGAGGGTTGCTGGTTGCCAACTTGTATGAGTTGGTTCCCCGCAGCCTTGAGCAGCCGATTCATGACGGCTGCTCCCAGCCCTTCGCGTGAGCAGGCTTCAGCCACAATATATGTGGCGCCTTGCTCATCGCAGCTACGCAGCGCGGCGTATAGCCGGCGCGCTGCTTCTTCCAGCTCGCTGGCGTCTCCCAGCGAGAACACGGCATCGGCGCGGTACTGCTCCGCGTGCTCGGCGAACGCCAGCACCGCGGTGCGCTCTCCGCGCTGCGCCGCCTCTGCGAGGGCGGCGCTAATCCAGGCCGCCACCGCTGCAGGCGGCCCCTCTACCACGCACAGCGCCCCTGCGGGTGCGTAGTGCGTGTACTTCATGCCCGGCGAGCGCGGCGCCGGGCTGCCCACGCCATCGGCCCCCTCCGCGAGTAGCGCGGGGTCCGTGGCGACACGGGCGGCAACGGCGGACAGTTGTTCCGCCGTAATGCCGCCAGGGCGCAGGATGGTGACGGTACCGTCGTCACCGACCTGCACAACCGTGGACTCGACGCCCACCCCGGTGGGGCCGCCGTCCACAATGCCGCCGATGCGGCCATCCAGATCCTCGCGCACATGAGACGCGAGTGTTGGGCTTGGCCGCCCGGAACGGTTCGCGCTTGGCGCAGCCACAGGGCACGCCGCCGCCGCGATCAACTGCAAGGCCACCGGGTGGTCCGGCATGCGCACGGCCACCGTGTCCAGTCCGGCGGTGACACGCGGGGACACCGCTCCCGGCCTAACCGGCAGCACCAGCGTCAGTGGTCCCGGCCAGAAGGCCGCCATCAGCGCTTCCGCTGTTTCGTTCACTTCCGTGACTAGCGTATCCAACTGGTCACGGTGCGCAATATGGACAATCAGTGGATTGTCGGAAGGTCGGCCTTTGGCGACAAATACAGCCTCCACGGCTGCTGTGCTACGCGCATCGGCACCCAAGCCATAGACCGTCTCGGTCGGAAAGGCCACCGTCTGACCTTGACGAATGCAGGCTGCGGCAGCCTGCAAGTCGGCGAGCGCCTGTTGATCGGCGCTCCCCTTTTTCACATCCAATAATTCAATATTACCCATTCCTTGATCATTTTCAGCGCTCACCAAGACACGTACATCCCACATCTCGGTGACCAGTTCTCTCGAAGCTTTCATATCACGGTTTTCTCTACCATCCCTCATCTCAGAGGTGTGTTGAACTGGTTCGTTTTCTCTGCTCATATATCATCATTCCTAAACTTCAAGTAGGTTAGTTCATATCCATATTCAATATAAGTAATTATAACATACCTCTCCCGCCTCGGATGCCCTTCACATTTCACTCCACGCATGAGTCTCACTTTAACTTCACCACTAATTCATATCAAAAGGGCAGCTCCATGAATCGAAGTCACCCTTAATCATATTATAAATACGTTGTTATGCGAACAATCCAGTTACCCAACTCCATAGTTTCACAGCCATATCCCACAGAAAGAATCTCGCTTCCGGTGTGTCTTCCTGCACAGATGCTTCTGCATCTCCTGGTTCAGCCGCTGCGGCTGATACCGTTGAAGGTTTCGCCAGTGCATCCCCGGTCCCTGCATCAATGAAGCACAACGGCGGGAACAACACACACCACCAGTTCTGACCTTTTCCTTCGCCCAGCGTAATACGAACCGCTTCATAATCTCCGGCAGGATACACAGTGCCACCATATAGTTTGGTCGGGAACGGAACGGAACCCAGCTCCACCTGATACTCATAATTTAAACCGCGACTGGCCAACTCTTCTCCTACTCTATTCTCAATCTCGGACAAATGCTCACGAATAACCTTGCGCGCTTCATCCAGACTTTGCGGATTCTCCAGTTCGGCTACCCACTCGCCCATCTGAGCAACGACAGCATCCCGAATCTCGCGTTTCACCAATTGATCTCCCGGTGCATCCGAGTTTGCTAGAATACGCAAGCGAATCGATTGTTCTGGAATTGCTGTGGCTGCCACAGCTGCATCCGTTTTCTGACCTTCCCACATCATGATAATCAACATAAGACATAAAATAATAAGTCCAATTTGCTTTACAATTCGTCTGTTCATTCCGTTCTCCCCCTTGGCTCTCTGATCACGTTGCCTGCAACTCTCTCATGTCTATCAGTATGCCCCGAAGAACCGGAAGTAAACCTAGCATTTGCAATAAATCTACTACATCAATTCTCTCATTTACATTCGCTCACCAGTCATGTTAAAAAAGGCTGATCTGCACCTGGTTACAGGGCAAATCAACCTCTTTATTCCTACGAAAGATCACGTTATCTACTCCACAGCTTTGCTTTTCACTACACCGACTCAACAGTTACACAGCACTTTTCTCTTTCTTGAGCATATTCCATAAACGTTCCGACAACCGAGGTTGCTGCTCCCCGATCAGAAGTTCATCCTCCTCTTCTTGCCCGTACAACTTTATGCTCATGACTACACCGATGCAAGCCATATTTATAAGCAAAGAGGTGCCGCCGTAACTGATGAACGGTAACGTAATACCTGTGAGTGGCATCAGTCCGAGGAACGCCCCCACGTTCTCAAACACCTGATACAATAACATTCCGATAATACCTACAATGATGACGGGTCCCGCGCGATCTCTGCATGCCAGAGCAATCAGCACCATGCGGTGGATCAGGATAAAGTACAACAGAATCAGTACGGATGCACCAACAAAGCCAAACTCCTCTGCGATCACAACAAAAATGGAATCAGAATACGTATAGGGGACTCGTCCACTCTGAACGGATGTTCCTTGCAAATAACCTTTGCCGATGATGCCCCCTGAACCGATGGCTAAACCTGCATTTTTCGTATGCCAAGAAGCCTTTGAGGTAGCCTTTTCCGGTACAAGCCAGGGATCAATCCGCTCCGCCCAATGCTCACGTTTTATCTTCTCAAGAAAAGTGAATACTTCATCATGGTAGAAGGTATAAGCTTTGACAAAACCAAAGAACGCTCCCCCCACAATCGCCAGTGCAATCAATGCGTGCTTCAGCCTCATATTTCCGATCCAGAATACCGCAGCCAAAATCACCACATACCCCAGCGCATTCCCCAAATCATTCTGAGCCATAACAAGGGCAAACGGAATAAACGCCCAACAGCCAATCGGCACAATATCTCTCCAAAATTTCAGCGTGCCTCGTTGTCTCTTCACGATCAAATGGGCGAGGAACAAAATCAGAATCATCTTGAACAGCTCTGCGGGTTGAAAAGAAAAGTTCTCGCCCAGCTTCAGCCAACCGTTGGCGTTATTGATTGAACTTCCCAGGACATTGGCCAGGATCAGTAGTATGATCCCCAAGCCATACAAATAAAACGCATATTTCACGTATAACTTGTAATTCACAAGCCCGATCACAAGCACCGCAATGAACCCGGCCACATAGAAATACATCGTTTTGACATGATGATTCGCCAGGTTGGCATCTGTCTGCGTTCCGCTATAAATCGCAAATACACTAATAATCATGAGCAGCAGCATGACAAAAAGAATCACACCGTCCATCTTTTTCAGCATTCTCAACATGACGCCGTCCATCCCCCTGAAATCTAGCATTCTATGATTTCCAATTAAACTCAATATTACCATTGTATATAATTGGATAATAAAATGGAAATCAGGGTCATTTCAGGTTAAAAAAATGAACTATTCAATGGCCTGAATTACGCCGTAAAAACAATAAAAACCCCAAAACATCCACCCAATGTGACTTGGGTTGGTCTGTTCCAGGGTTTTATCGTGATCTCGGCTTATACCTAAATATCTTTTGTTTGCTTCACGATTTGATTCCAGAGAGTTATTGCTCTTGCTGTGATGGCTTCCGTCTGAACAATTTCATGACCAGTTCCGTAATACTGAGTTGTTCTGACGAACCCAGGATATCTTCATTTTCTTCCGTATGCACTTTGATACTCATGACAACGCCCATACTGAGCATGTTGAGCACAAGAGAGGTACCACCGAAACTGATAAACGGAAGGGTGATCCCTGTTAATGGCATCAGACCGATAAACGGACCGATATTAACGAAAATCTGATAGAGCAACATTGAGATAATACCTACAATTAGGTACGGCCCAGCTCGATCCTTGCACTCCAGCGCGATCAACACCAGCCTGTGAATCAGAATAAAGTAGAGCAGTAACAATACCGAGGCTCCAACAAAACCGAATTCTTCACCAATCTGCACAAAGATGGAATCCGCGTATGCGAGCGGTACTCGATTGGACTGGATTGTCGTACCTTCGAGATACCCCTTACCACTGATTCCTCCTGAACCGATGGCTAACTTGGCATTATAGGTCTGCCACAATACATCTCTGGATGTCTGTTCTGGCACGAGCCAAGGGTCAAACCGCTCAGCCCAGTGAGCACGTCCAATATCCTTGAGGAACTTGGCAACTTCATCATGATAATGAATATAGGCCTGTGTTCCACCAATAAAGGCAGCGACAGCAATCACAAAACCAATCAGTGCATGGCTGAATTTCACATTGCCAATCCACAACAGACCGACAAGAATGACTACATAGCTCAAAGCATTCCCCAAATCATTTTGAAGCAGAACCAACAACAAAGGAGGCAAAACGCACAGTGCGATCGGAATGACATCACGCCCGAAGAATAAGGGTCTGTTTTTCTTTCTCGCAAGCAGAGCAGACAGGAAAACGATTAAACACAACTTAAATAATTCCGCAGGCTGCAAACTAAGGCCAAAAATGGATAACCAGCCTTGGGCTCCATAATACGTAACACCGAAAAAGTTAACGATGACGAGTAGCAGTAGACCCACACCGTAGATATATAAATAGTTTTTAATAATCACTTTATAGTTAATCATAGACATTCCGAAGAATACGATGAAACCTATAATATAGAAAATCCCTGCCTTTTGGGGATAGGATTCCCATCTCGGACGACCAAACGTTGTACTGTAAATCGATAAAATACTGATACCCATCAGAATAACGAGTATAAAGACAATAGAATAGTCTATCTTTTTAAATTTGTGCAGCATGTAATTATGTTCCCCCAAGCATTCAGAAATCTTCGGTATATCTCATTGTAGAGGATTTCACGGCAAAAAGAAAACCCGCGGAACCTTACATTTTCGTCACCTGTTCCGAAGTACGAACACCCAGGACATGCCGCTCGATTCCGGCAAGGTCCGGTACAATGATTATTTCCGGCCAATGTCCCGCCGATTCAAGCAAAGCTGCGATGTCATGAGCCTGCCCCTGGCCCAGCTCAAAACCAATGATCTGCGGCGGCGCAGGCAGCAGCGCCAACTGCTCCAGCATGACACGGTACGGTGCAAGCCCGTCCGGACCGCCGTCCAATGCCATGCGCGGCTCATGATCGCGCACCTCTTGCTGCAACCCGGCGATATCCGCCGCCGGGATGTATGGTGGGTTGGACACCAAGATGTCCACCCGTGCCCCGGCGAACGGGGCCAGCAGATCGCCTTCACGGAAGTCGATCTGTACCCCGTTCGCGGCCGCGTTCCGCGCGGCCACTTGCAGGGCAGCCGCCGAGAGATCTCCGGCGCCTACCTGCCAGCGCGGGCGTAGTGAAGCCATCGTCACCGCGATGGCACCACTGCCCGTGCCGATATCGACGGCGAGCGGAGCGCCGTCGGGAAACACGCGGTCGGCTTCGCGCAGCACAGCCTCGACCAACAGCTCGGTCTCCGGCCGCGGAATCAGCACGGCCGGCGTGACCTCAAACGGCAGCCCATAGAATTCCTGGCTGCCGATAATGTATTGCGCCGGCTCACCCGCAGCCTTGCGCGTGACGGCGTCCTCCCAGCGGCTGCGATGCTCGCTGGGAAAAGGCTCCGGCTGCATCATGTAATACGCGGCGCCATAAACGCCGAGTACATGTTCCAGCAGCAGCCGGGCATTGTTTTGCGGCTCGTACACGCCGCACTTCTCCAAAAAAGAGGAAGCCTCCACGAAGGCTTCCCGACAGCTCTGTTCCGGCGTCATGACAAACTGCGCGCGGGTCACAGATTATTCTCCTCTATCCATCAACTCGGTCTGCTGAGCAATCGTCAGTGCAGACAAGATATCTTCAATCTCCCCGTTCATGATCTGATCCAGCTTGTGCATCGTCAGGCCGATACGGTGATCCGTCACACGGCTTTGCGGGAAGTTGTACGTACGAATACGCTCACTGCGGTCGCCCGTTCCCACTTTACTTTTCCGCTCAACAGAGATCTTTGCTTCCTCTTCCATACGTTTCATATCGAAGATACGTGTACGCAGAACCTGCAACGCTTTTTCCTTGTTGGAGTTCTGTGATTTTCCATCCTGACATGTCGCCACGATTCCCGTTGGAACGTGCGTTACCCGTACTGCGGATTTCGTGGTATTAACCGATTGTCCACCGGCACCACTGGAACAGAACGTATCAACACGGATGTCTTTGTCATGAATTTCAATATCGAAATCTTCGGCTTCAGGCATAACCGCAACCGTTGAAGTTGACGTATGAATACGTCCGCCGGATTCAGTTGTTGGAATACGCTGCACACGGTGTGCGCCGCTTTCGTATTTCATTTTGCTGTAAGCGCCACGTCCGTTGATCAGGAAAACAACCTCTTTGAATCCACCGAGATCATTTGTGTTAACGTCCATCAGCTCTACACGCCAGCCTTGTGCATCTGCATAACGTGTGTACATCCGATACAGATCTGCTGCAAACAACGCTGCCTCATCTCCACCAGCTGCTCCGCGAATCTCAACAATAACGTTTTTGTCGTCATTCGGATCTTTTGGCAGCATGAGTACACGAATCAATTCGTCCAGTTCCTTCTGGCGAGTGCTTAGTTCGTCAATTTCCATTTTGACCATTTCACGCATCTCATCATCCAGTTTCTCACCCTGCATTTCCTTTGCAGCTTCGAGATCCTCACTTACTTGTTTGTACTCATTGTACGCTTCATAAGTCGGTTGCAGATCCGATTGTTCTTTGGAATATTCCCGCAGCTTTTTATTGTCGCTTGCTACATCCGGGTCACACAAAAGCTCGCTCAACTTGTCATAACGGTCGGCTAACGCCTGTAATTTATCCAACATGTATAGTCACCTCACGCATTATTTTGTCCATGCACATATCGTTTTTAATAATTATTTCGGTTTCATTATTCATAACATCTATAATCTATATTCCACAACGCACAGGATTCTCAGCGAATCCCCTGACCGCAGCATGTATTCACATTCATGTATGATCGACGTATAACATCGCTACAACGTCATCAAATCCTTTACTTTTAAAGTGAAATCAAGAAATCGCGTACCCTGTATGAAATCCGCTTAAGCTCATCTGTTACAGCGCGAAATCCAACGTGGTATACGACTCTTAATTATAGCATATTCTTATGGTTCTGAATAGTAACTGTTCCGCAGGCGGATAAACTAATTTAGAAAAATTTCTGTGTCAATCACTAAGTAAATCATTAAATTTAGAAAGGGATGTATGAACATTTGATGAGAAACTTTAGTCAAGATAAATATCCTTATAAAATTCTTAAAGACGGCGAACAAGTGATGTCCTTACGGGAAGATGAAGTTAAAACTGTGAATGGGATCATGGTACTGGAGGTTGGAGATGCATTCGAAAGACTTCTATGGGAAAGTTCAAACGATGAATTAAAGGACATTCGGGCGAGTATACTTGTTGCTTCAGAGAAGCCAAGTCAAGGTCTAATGATCATAGTCAAGACGATTGATAAAATAATGGATCAACGACAATTATAATCGACAACCAGGCATTAAGAGATGCTTTGATGCCAGAGTTAGTCTAACAAAGAGAAGATCCTTAGAGCAGCACGCAACAAATCGAGAGAAAAAGAGAAAACCACTGATGATTAAAATGACCCTATAAGATGGACTTTTTTCAAAGTGTCCATCTTATAGGGTACATTTTATAACTTTAAAGGTCGGCTTTTACGGCTAGCATACAATCAGATTTAATTCTTAGTACGCATCCGATCATTTTTTTGAAAAGTACTCTTTTAGTAGTAATGCAATTGCGAATAATGTAAGCAATAACGAAAGAACAAATGGTATTAGTAAATAATTATCCCAAATAAATGACCACAATTTTCCGAGTTTAGGATTCCACTCTGTTACTGCTTCTGAATATTTGAATCCATAACCTAATATAGTCAAGCACACGATAGCTCCAAAATATAGAAATGATATGCCTATAATTGTATTCTTCATGTTATCTCTTTAGTTGTACTTTACTTGTTGAAATATTAATCCAACTGATTTATGGAAATTCTCAGTACCTAAGTTGTAATCTAATCCATTAACCAGGTTCCATACTTCGTAAGACTTCTTGTTGTAATTTGTATAGATTCGAAGCTCTGTAGTTTTCCCGCTTGGTACACTAAACTTATATTCAGTTGATTGTGTTTTCTTAGTACCCAATGTCACCGAGAATTTAGCCTCAATAATATCTTTGAGTTGAGTCCCTAATGAACCAGCCACTGCAAAGGTATCTTCTTTTGAGAAAGTTTGTCTAATTTCAGCAGGACCTGGGAAAATATGAGATATGAATGTATCTGGAAAAGACCAGCCTGTTCCCAAGTCTTTCACATTTTCGATATGATATTTTGTCACAGCTGAAGGAGTAATATTAGAACTTCCCGCATCTTGGGGTTCAGAATCAATGACAACAGAATCGAATTGAATTTCTTTAATTGAATCTGGATTATTTAAAGATTGTTCCTTAGCTATAGCGTTAATCGTCTCACGATCCGTAATTACAACAGACTGACCGGACTGATCAGAGTTGGTTTTTAATTGCTTAGAGCTATTAAAATATTTTGCGAAATTTATGGATTCTTGTACATCATTACTTGCCTCAGCTTTAGATGTGGAGAATGCGGGAATCAAAGAAACACATAGTACCACAGCGCCGAATAGTTTTCCGATTTTTTTTAACAATTGATACAGCTCCTCTTTTTTGATTTAGATAGTAAACTAATACGGGCAAACTATTTTTACTTACAGCTCCTCTCTTCTTTTTCAACTATAATTATAATAGGAAATAACTTGAAATAATTGTTTTCGCTAAAAGTTCTGCAAATATTGCGAATTCAAATATTTTGTTGCTTTCTCACTGGAGAAAGGTAGGATCCGCAGTTTAGAATATAGACAAGTTGGACAACGATTATTGCAAAAACGAACAAATAAAAGGTGAGCAAGAACGTTTTCGTTGAATCACCTCCATATTTAGTAATTATTGCTACTTAATCTTAACTTAAGCCGAATAAATCTAAAATAGTTCATAAGCACCTTTAATACGACAGAATTAGCGTTATTCGACAAAAAATAAAAGCCGCTGTTAACAGCAGCTCAATCTTTGAAATCAAATATTCTTTCCCAGTCTTTCTCCTACACTAATGGTTTTAATGTATAAATCGTCTAATACGGAATTTTACCCACCAATAAGTAGTTTGTAATCGCATCAATTAAGATAAGTAAAAATCCATACTATTCTCAATATATATTTCCATGACTTAAAAGATGTGATACTTCCGCAATTTTTCTTTTCATTTTTGATACTCTTTGTTGAGAAACTCCTAAAATTTGGGCAGCTTCATGTTGTTTTATACCTGGATGTGACAGTATTAGGTTATGGTACTCTCTGATTTTTTTAGGAAGTAATTCCTCATATGTAACTTTAGACATCTCTGTTACAGGCTTATATTCTTCACTGACAGTTCCAACACACTTCTTACAAACATTGTGTGTTTTAAAAACTATAGTGTTACTTGTTGAAGCGCAAAAAATACAATGATCACTTCGAATAGAAAATACTATCGAATCTTCCTCTTTTGTTAAAATAAGTGTAGTGTGTGAATCTATTTGATTTAACTCACGAAATTCTTTTGGTAGTGATATTCGTCCCTCTACTCCGACATATCTGATTATACTCATTTTTTTCAAAAAACACCTCTCTACCCTTTGAAATTAGGCTTTAAGTTTTATTATCCCTCATTCTCCACCAAGTAGTATCCTAATATGTGCTGCAAAAATACAAAATGAAATTGTTGTTCGATGTGGTTCCGAAATGTTCCTACTGTGGTAGTATAATACAAGTATAGCAAGTGTAAAATAAACAAAAGCCACGATGTGCTAACATCGTGACTTCTCTAACAAAGGCCGGTGGGCGACCACGGCGAATTTCAATCAAACGAATGAAAAACCACCGGATTGCAAGGCGACCAACATTGAACTGCACCCCAATTGTTAGACACAACTACCAATTGGAGGTGCAGTTTTTTCATGACTAAATTCAGTTCAGATGAAAAAATACAAGCCGTTATGCGTTATAAAAAGGGATCAGAAAGCTTGAAAAGCATTGCAAAATCAATCGGGCTTCACCATTCTGTCTTTTTAAACTGGATTAGACAATATGAGCATCATGGTGAAAAAGCTTTTAAAAAGGGCTATACATCATATCCTGCGCAGATTAAACTAGACGTACTTCATTATATGAACGAATTTGGGACGTCTGTTAGAGAAACGGCTGCTATATTTAATATTCCTAGCCATAGTACCCTTTTAAGTTGGCAAAAAAGCTTGGAATTACAAGGGATAGACGCCCTTCAACCAAAGAAAAAGGGGCGCTCATCCATGAAAAAAGGATCTAAAGCACAGAAGAATCAAACGCTAGTAGAAGGATCTGTAGAGGCTTTACAAGCAGAGGTAGAGCGTTTGAAAATGGAGAATGCTTATTTAAAAAAGTTGAATGCCTTAGTTCGAAACAAGGAAAAATCACCAAACAAGACAAAGCTCAAGTAGTCTATGAACTAAGGAACGAATTTTCGGTGAAAGCACTTCTAAAGCTAGCAGATATCCCTCGTAGCACGTATTATTACGTGGTAAAAGCGTTTGGTACGGTAGACAAGGATTTAGAGCTAAAAGACATGATACAAGCGATTTATAAGGAGCATGAGGGACGCTATGGTTATCGTCGTATTCGCGACGAGTTAATCAATCGTGGACACCATGTAAATCATAAAAAGGTACAGCGTTTGATGAAAGTATTGGGATTAAAGTGTTTGGTACGTATGAAGAAATATCGTTCGTATAAAGGGACAATTGGCAAGATTGCACCGAACCTATTAGAACGCAATTTCCACGCTGAAAGGCCAAACGAGAAGTGGGTTACGGACATTACAGAATTTAAATTGTTCGGAGAAAAACTATATTTATCTCCCATACTTGATCTGTATAACGGAGAAATCATTACATATACGATTGGTTCAAGACCGGTCTACTCGCTTGTTTCCACGATGTTAGATCAAGCATTTTGCAGTTTAACAAATAAAGATAAACTCCTCATTCATTCGGATCAAGGTTGGCACTACCAGATGAGACCGTATCGTCATGCTCTTGAAGAACGTGGCATCACGCAAAGTATGTCCCGTAAAGGTAACTGCTACGATAACGCCGTCATGGAGAATTTCTTTGGCATCATGAAATCCGAATTATTATATTTAAAGGAATTTGAAAGTGTCTCACATTTTAAACAAGAGCTATCCAAATACATCGATTATTACAACAACAAACGCATTAAGGCAAAACTAAAAGGCATCAGTCCGGTACGATACCGGATTCATGCCCAACAAGTTGCCTAAAGATATAATCTGTCTAACTTTACGGGGTCACTTCACATAATCCCGGTGGTTTTTCTTGTTCCGTGCTACTTTCCACGCACTGCATAAGGCTATTAACTCCACTACAAAACTCTAAGTCAAAGACCCCACGAACTTCACGAGAAGGTCGCAGGGTCATGTTATTGAATCTACATATAAACGAGTAACAACTTATACGTTGAAACGGAAGTGCATAACGTCGCCGTCGTTTACAACGTACTCTTTACCTTCAAGACGAAGTTGTCCGCGCTCTTTGGCACCGTTCATGGAACCCGCTGCTACCAGATCATCGTAGGAAACAACTTCTGCACGGATGAATCCACGTTCGAAGTCGGTGTGAATGACACCCGCTGCTCCAGGTGCTTTGGTACCTTTGCGGATTGTCCAAGCACGAACTTCCTGTACACCTGCTGTGAAGTATGTGTACAGACCGAGCAATTTGTAAGCCGCTTTAATCAACAGGTTCAGACCAGAATCCTCGATACCGAGTTCTTCCAGGAACATTTGTTTATCTTCGCCTTCCAGCTCAGAGATCTCTTCTTCAACCTTTGCACTGATTGGCACCACTTCTGCGTTCTCAGCAGCTGCGAATTCTCTTACTTTTTGCACGTAAGCATTGTTCGCCACGTCGCCGATTTCGTCCTCAGCTACATTGGCTGCGTACAGAACAGGCTTCAGGGTAAGCAAGTGCAGATCGCGCACGATCAGAAGCTCGTCATCCGTAAGTTCCATGCTGCGTGCCGGCTTGTCATCGTACAAAACAGCCTTCACTCTCTCCAATACTTCTACTTCTTGAGAGGCAGTCTTGTTGCCGCCCTTCATGTTTTTCTTGGAGCGATCGATTTTCTTCTCAACACTCTCGATATCGGCCAGGATCAGCTCCAGATTGATCGTCTGGATGTCGCTCACCGGGTCAATTTTACCATCGACGTGTGTGATGTTCTCATCTACAAAGCAACGTACCACGTGTACAATTGCATCTACTTCACGAATGTGGGCAAGGAACTTGTTACCAAGACCTTCGCCTTTGCTCGCACCGCGAACCAGACCAGCGATATCTACAAACTCAAACGCCGTTGGTACTGTTTTCTTAGGTACAACGAGTTCTGTCAGTTTGTCCAAACGCTCATCTGGTACTTCAACGATCCCCACGTTAGGGTCAATCGTACAGAACGGATAGTTTGCCGATTCGGCACCTGCTTGTGTAATAGCGTTAAACAACGTAGATTTTCCGACGTTCGGAAGCCCTACAATTCCTGCTTTCAAAGCCATGTATATGACAACTCCTCATTGATTACTTGTTCGGTATGGATAATCCTATACATTATATATGACAAACCTCAAGGCATCAAGGAACTTCGCCAATTCGACCAGAGCACCATCCGCTTCCCGAAATCTCCGGTTACTGCGGATAATTCGTTTTGCGCAGATCTTAAGTTTTTGCCTAGAATATCCCCTATTAGGTTTACCCTTTGATTTCCTTATACATCGTCAGATCCGTCACCTCGTATCCCATCTTGCGATACAGGCTGCTCGCCCGCACATTATGTCCAAAGACATGCAAACCAATGCGATCCACGCCAAGACTCAAGGCCGTCTGTTCAAGCGCCTGCATTGTCTCTGTTCCGTATCCCTTACCACGGTGTGCTTCTTCAACCACAATATCCAGCAAAAAAGCATCTTTCCCACGACGATTATCCGTGATATTAAACCAGATATACCCCACATTTCCGTCCACAGGGTGCACCAGATTGTAGAGATACGCTCCAGGTGTTTTCAAGCCTTCTGGCAGATAACGTTCATAAGATTCCTCCGCCAGTTGCTGTGCCTCTTCCTCAGCCCAGGTGCCCGCTTCTACTTTTTCCTGTGCAAAATCCTTAATCGATCGAATGCAAAAACTCGCATAATCTTCCTGATTCATTGGAGAAAGTTCCAAGTTTATCCCCTCCTTATTAAGAGTGATCTTAATTATGTATGAACTCTGTGCAGTCCTTTTTGCACTACTAGTATCATATTGTATCCTGTTCTCTCGCTTAGCGCATGAAGTTATTCTGACGATTCGGTTTTCAATTTTCATATTTATCCATTTTAATCAAAACTTTTGATCTCTTCTCATCGTTTATACCTCATAGGAAAGGAGTGGATCATATTGAACACACGTCGCCGATTCTCCAAACAGAAAATGATTATCTTATCCGCTATCATACTCGGAATCGCCATAGTCGCTTTTATGAGCTTTCTGAATGCAATGGATCCCTTTCGCCACTTAAGGATCACGATCCACAATCAGTCCGACTATGACATCACCAATATTCAGGCAAGCCTGGTCCAAGGCGACAACTCGTTAAACAACAATGAGAGTGGCTCCACCTACGTATTCGATAAAGATATTCCCAGCGGAGCAAACGTGAAATTCGCCCCGCAGCTGAAACTTTCTGGGGAGGGCGCCGTCTCCTTGGCGTTTACGGACAGCCGCGGAAAAACCTTTAACAAAACGGTTTGCGGTTATACGGAATACTTGTCCGGCAATTCCTACGTTACTGTAACCAATGAGAATATCACCGTGAAAGAGGAATGTATGTAATAACGATACTTCGCTCGTTGGACTTATGTTAAAATATAGGGGCGAGCGACCCGCCAAAGTTTCTCGCCCAAAGCCGATTGAATTATTCAATCGGCTTTTTTATTTTAACCTGATTGTATTGATTAATTAGATCATCCAGGACCATAGATTGCTGTATAACATGAGGATGAAGCAGATTTCCATAGTCCATCTTGAGTTGATAGAGCTTTTGTCTCGCTGCTTCGATCTGCAACTTGAGCTCACCACAATCCATATTCACCCCTCCCTGTTGTAACATTCTAGTCCATTCTGCTAATTAGTAGGAAATCAGGCGAACTCCAACACGAAAAAGCTCCCTTCAACGTAGACAATTCACCATTCTACTTGAGGGAGCAGCTCATATTCAAAAAGCGTATTTTCAGAAATGCTGGTTAACTCCCTGTGCCGTGGCCATTAGTTGTCACGATTACTGGACGGTCTTTTTCAACGGGGATGGGTTGAGTAGTAGGAAAAACAACGCCTACTGTGATACTGCATGTAA
Organism: Paenibacillus sp. FSL R5-0701; assembly: GCF_037973995.1. Taxonomy (NCBI): domain Bacteria; kingdom Bacillati; phylum Bacillota; class Bacilli; order Caryophanales; family Paenibacillaceae; genus Paenibacillus; species Paenibacillus sp. FSL R5-0701. Next base: position 6,438,231 of record NZ_CP150230.1, read on the forward strand.
CTATCAATATTGCCAATTTCATCTTCATTCGTCATCAAACCTCCCGAATCATTTTTTTGTATCGTAGTTTAGCTTCTTCGACTGCAAAACACCGAAATTCTTCAAATATTTTTATACACTCTAGAATACTATCTTTATTCTTAATTTTATTTGCAAAATCCAAACCGTTAAGAATCAACTCAAATCCTCTGTTATAATCTTGATGTTTTAAATAGTATGTACCTAGGCCCACAAGCAAAGTACCATATTGATCATTCGTATATTGCTCGCTGATTTTTCCAATACGACTGCTTTGGTCCTGATACATGAAATAAGATTGATACTTTTCAAGAATCGAAGAAATGTTCATATCATACCGATTCGCTGCATTTACAATCGCACATAAAGCAGGAAAGATCTCATTTTCTCTCTCCGAGATATAGTTCATATAACTTTGGATAACCTCTGTTTTACCTGACATTAGTTCATATAGATATCGATTGCCTTCTGCCCATTCCTCGAACTGACGAATAACAACGGTTTCCTCTTCGCTCGGATCATTTATCCAACTATAATCGGTGTACAACGAAACATACTGAAGTGCTTCTCCATATTCTTCATAATAAAAACAAGCCTCTCCAAGCATCAAATAAGCGTATAAAACATAGAATATAATTTGCTTTTTAGGGTTATCTTCCGCTACATTTACTTTTTTCTTCAATTCATAATGGATCATTGCTTTTAACTTTAACTGATCAGCAAGGCTCCTCACCTTATCCCATCGGCGCAATGAAGCATACACATTCATCAGATCGTTCAGTCCATCCAGCTGGTAAGGCTCGTCTAGCCGATCTACAAAAAACTCGAACTGGGTAGCAAGTGCAAGATTACTCATCTGATCCTTGGAAAGCCCGATTGTGAACAAACGATACTGACTTAGAGCCAACCGTTCAGAATGTTGCATTTTCTCACCCTCGGCTACACATACATACAAGGGCTTGGCCGCTTCTAACTTCCCTTCACGATATAACTGTTCAGCCAACTCGAACAAAAGCGGTGCATAGGAAAGATTATCCATAATTAGATTAACGGCTTCTTCCATATAATCGACCTTACCGAGTTCGGCACAACGGTATAAAAAAGGCCCCAGTCTTCGCCAATCCGGGCTTGTATGTACAAAACACTCATGTATGTATAATTCATAGAAGTAACCCTCTGTTAAACCCATCCCGGCAGTTAGTCGATCCAACTGCTGCATGCCAATGGTACGTAGCCCGTTCAGCGTACCACTCAACGTCCCTGAGTTGATTCCCGATATCTCAGAGAATTGATTGAGTGTCATATGGTTCGTTTTTAAGTAGTCTGCTAAATGATCACGTATTGTGGCTACTGAGTTCAAAGGTACACCACCTTTCCAAGCAAAATTAAGCAATGGTCAATTAAATAATACTATATTTTTGAATTTAATATCAATATTTTACTTGTAAATAATTTACTTTTATTATAAAGATATTTATCTGCTTTGCTTAAAATGTTGTAAAAAATAGCCTGGAAGAGGGCTGGAGAGCCTTGTCATAGTATGCGTTCAAGCATCAAATTCATATCCACACGGTTGGGAGTCCACAATAAGACATCCGTGAGAAATGTCATCGCATCCATACCACTCAATCTGTCCACGATTGACTCCAGCATCTCTCTTGCATTTCCTGTGATATGCTCAGCCAGGACTAACCCTCCAGTATCTCCATCAATATATAAATGATCTATATGTGTAACTCTCTGTACATGCCGAAGCCATAACGTACCTTCATCTACATAAATGATATAGCGCTCATTCATGACATAACCTTGGTAAATATACATTTCTCGATCTTGGTCAAAGGTGTCGAGGATTAACAAAGCACGTTCAAAATGGTTTGAGATTTTCATGACACTATTGCCCTCCCTTAAAAAGAATGAGACTCATTATTCATAATCATTATGAGAAATAACCATTAGGTAAATTTAAAACATTATTGATTTTGATTTTAAACCACAAACAATTTAACGCCAAAAGTTTAACGTCTATTGATAATATACCCAAACTTTATAACGTTTAACGATAAACGTCAAGTGATTATTTTAAAACATTTAACGTTAGGTTATCATTAAAGTGAAAGGTGGAATTGGCTATGTCTATAAAAATAAGATTGGGCGACACTTTAGATGCAGCCAGCGTCACTAAAAATGCACTGGCTAGAGAAGCAAAAGTTAGACCGAACCTTATCTATGATTTGTGCGAAGGAAAAACGAAAAGGCTTGATTTAGATACCTTGAATAATATCGTGAACACTCTACGGGCACTGACAGGAAATGACTACACTCTTAACGATGTGTTAGAGTACATACCGGATGATCACAAGGGATAAAAAAACAAACTGGACAAACATTTTCAATGGAGCGAAATGTCACTTTTAAAGAAAATCAAAAAAATCCGTCCATTTTTACTTTGGACGGATTTTTGTATTGTTACTGACTCCTGATAAATGTGAACCCGTATTTAGCCATGTTTAGTACGGCTAAGTACGAGTTCACATTATGGCACTCTGACTACGGGAGGAAACTTCATGGTAACCCAGTCAAAAGTATTTCAATTCATGCTCTCAATACGTGGTTTGTAACTACAAACCCCCACAGCGGACTTTCTCCGCCTAGTTAATCGCCATGCATGGCGCACAAAAAAAAGAAGCTTAGTTAATACTAAGCTTCTGATTACGATCTATGGTTATACCAAACACTCAATGATTATACTCTGTAATTCGTTGCTTAATAACTGTTATCCGTATAAACCCCTGACATTCCTAAACCATCATAGACATAACTATATTTCGAAAAAACTTCTCCTGTCTTTGTACCATTATAAAGATAATTCCCTTTATAAATCCCTTCTACGCGAGCATAACTTTTTACTCCATTGTTTGCGATGGAATACACCAAGCCTCCACTATCACCACCGATTAGCCCACCGTACTCAGTTCTCACTAAATGCATTGGGTTTCCAGGAATACTTAGATCAGAATCTATTACTTTCAAAAGGGAAGTACCCGTGCCACCTTTAGAAGTAGCATGAATTTTAACGTAATCACCGACTTGTCTATACGCCCCGGAATAATCAGTAGTACCAACGGTCATTGTACTTCCGTTAAGGAATACACTTGGCTTCACTCCTGATACATATTTCACAAAACCAGCATCATAGCTCGAACTTGAGCTATTATTTGCATTTGACATTGTACCAATAGAAGCTGATCCATCTGACAAATCATAGTATGTGCCGTTTGAACAGTGTCCTGCAGTCACACCAACATCATTTCCACTCGCTCTTCCATTAAAACCAAGACTACACACTCCCCAGGAATTTCCATCAACGTATCTTTCAATACGTTCACCTGGGAATAAATCATAAGCATTGTCTTTAATTTCAACATCGCCAACTATCCAATTAATCATATCTTCATTTAAATAGTTGCTTACAATCTCGTCCTTTTTGCTATCTAAATTCTCTTGCGTAATGTAAACATTGACTTTATTCTGTGTGGTATCGATTCCCACGGCTTCAAGGTCTAAAGATTCCGCATTTTTAAATATTTTTTCCTTTCCCTCGTAAAGTTCATTTTCGCTGTACTTTACATATTTGAATTTCAGTTTATCTGTCTTTTTGCTTTTACTCTTCAGCACTGTTTCGAGGTTATTACCCGCAAGGCTTTTAGCTTTGCTTTCGCTAGTTAGAAGTATTACATTGGTTCCATCTTCTTCGGTATACGCTCCAGCATAAGCATCTTTAAAGTTAGCAGCAATGTATTCCTGCAATTGGACACGATCATTCTGTGCCAGGGAAAACTCCTTACCCTCGGAATCCTGAGCTACCGCTACTGTATTAACTGGAGCAGGTCCGGCATCAATGGGTATTTCAAAATGATTTGAAGCAGGATTCGGACCCCCCCCAAGTTCAGGACCATTTGCAAAAGCTGAAGAAGATAAAAGCATTATTGACATGGTAAACGTTGTAGCAATTGAGATCAGCTTTCTTTTCATTCTTAAACCAACTCCTTTTCAACAAAAAATTTCCTGGATATGCAGCAGGGGCACAACACATACCTCAACTTTTTTCCAGGTATACTTTTAATAACGTTGCTTCCAAGCAAAATGTTCCATAAAATACAAAAAATAGTATAAAATGTGTTTTATATACTTTCCGCTCTGACCGTCAGCTGGTTAGTAATGAATAAAACAATTGAAGATCTGCGCGATCGTATTGCAACATCCTTACTGAATATAGCGTCAAATATATATCAACTAATCGATCGGAGGCTGTTAAAGATGAAAACTGCGGGTATGCTGAAGTTGATCGCCCCTTTGCTCCTATTCGTTATTTCAGGCTGTTCATTTAACGAAGCGAATAATAAGCCGCTTTTCCTTCTGGATGTAGATGCACCAACTGAGGTCAAAATTAATGAACCGTTTAATGTAGAGGCCTTCTTACGGAATAAAGGTACAGATACGATTCAATTGGAGCATGGAGTAAATATGTTTACCTATACTCTTTTTGATGAAAAAGAGAAGGCTATAGATCTTGGAACAGAAAATTCGATAGTAAATGGTATTGGAATCAGCACATCCATCAAATCGGGGGGCAGTTATAGTTATGATGGTAGTGAGTATGTACCTTCGCCACAAAATGTACTAGAGTTAAAAACTCCTGGGACATATACTTTGGTAGTTCGTGCAAAGTTTAGGGCACAAATTGACGGTCAATGGAAAGATATCGAATTAACCTCCGCCCCTGCTTCATTAACTGCAAAGTAAAAAAATACTGACAAAAAGCGGATTCCGCTTTTGCATTCGGCTAGGTCACCCAATCATCTGTCTGATTTCTGTATTTAGTTTTTTGAACAATCTGCAGGAAATGATAGGAAATGACTTTACTCTTTCAGATGTGTTAGCGTACATACCGGATGATGATGGGTAAAAAAACAAACTGGGCTAAACATTGTCAACGGAGCGTAACGCTTTCTCACTTTTAAAGAGAAACATAAAAAATCCATCCATTTTTCTTGAGGCCACTGAAAAAGTTCTAATTTAGAAAAAGGTACAGTTTTTCAAGAAAAATTGAGTTATCATGAAAAGTAGGTGAGAGCAGATGATTCGACAACAACAAACTTTAGTCCTGAGTCCTTATGCGGTACTGTATGACATCGTCGTTCCGAAGGACAATATGCTCCGTCAAATCAGAGCTCGTGGACTTTACTTTCATTTATGAAGAACTCGAAGCGAAATATTGTTTGGACAATGGACGTAACGCCATTGATCCTATTCGCATGTTTAAATATTTACTGCTCAAAGCGATCTTTGAACTGTCTGACGTAGACATCGTTGAACGCTCGAAGTATGACATGTCGTTTAAATATTTTCTCGGTATGGCACCGGAAGATTCTGATATTGACTCCAGCTCTCTGACCAAATTCCGGAAATTGCGATTGAAAGATATGCTCATTGGTAAAACGGTGACGCTTGCGATCGAGCAGAGTATTGTGAAGAGCCCTGCCATTATCGTCGATGCTACGCATACAAAAGCGCGCTACAACTAGAAGTCACCGCAAGACATTCTACAAGACCGTGCGCGGAAGTTGCGCAAAGCGATATATACCTTGGATGAATCAGCCAAAACCAACAAGCAAAAAGCTCGAAGATGAAATAGAGTATTGCCAGAAGCTTGTCACTTTCGTTGAAACCGAATCTGGGATCGCACAAGTACCGAAAATTCTAGAGCCTCTGAACCTGCTGAAAGAAACGATCTCAGATGACGTCGAGCAACTTCGCCTGGCAGCAGACCCCGACGCACGAGTGGGACACAAGAGCGCAGACTCTGCTTTCTTTGGATACAAAACACACCTGGCCATGACTGAGGAGCGGATCATTACAGCGGCCGTTATCACAACAGGAGAGAAGAATGATGGAAAACAATTACAGGAATTAATCAAATAAATCAAAGCGGCTGGCATGCAGGTGAAGACCGTCATTGGAGACGCAGCTTATTCCGAGAGGGATAATATTGTATACACCCACAAAAATGAAATTGCACTTGTAGCGAAATTGAAGCCACTGATTACGCAAGGAAACCGTAAAAAGGAAGATGAGTTTCTGTTTAACAAGGATGCAGGGTTGTATGTGTGTCCAACTGGGCATATGGCCGTCCACCAGGCTCGGCAAGGCAAGAAAAGTATCGGTAAAAACCAAACAGATACTTATTATTTTGATGTAGAGCGATGTGTGCGTTGTGCACTGAAGGAAGGTTGCTACAAAGAAGGTGCGAAAAGCAAGACATACTCCGTTTCGATAAAATCGGAAGAACATTCCAAACAAATGGCATTTCAAGAAACAGAATATTTCAAAAAGAAATCCAAAGAGCGTTACAAAATTGAAGCGAAGAACAGTGAACTTAAGCATGGACACGGGTATGATATAGCCACATCCTCGGGTTTACTTGGCATGCAATTACAAGGTGCAATGGCCATATTTGCTGTAAATTTAAAACGAATATTGAAGTTAGCAGAGTAAGGAGAACAGAGAACACAAGCGAATAATGCCAAAAAAAGAAGACATCACTCCCAATACTTGGGTGTAAATGTCTTCTTTTTTGGCTAAACGTTATCCACTACTTGAAAAAGTAAAGTTCTTCAGTGGCCTCATTTTTCTTTGGACGGATTTTTTGTATTCTCATAACTTCTAAATTGTATTAAAACAAAAAAAGTCTTACGTACTTATCCATGCTAAAGCATGAGATAGACAAGACTTTGTAAGGATTTGATTATATTTGGCACCCCATATACAGAACCAAATATAGATGACACAAACAGCGTTGACCCGAGGAATTTCAATCCACGCACTGGTCTGGCGTTTGAAATCCCGTTCGGCATGACTTCAATCCACGCACTCCACGGAGTGCGACTGCGAAAAAATACGTAATAAAGTCATCAAATTCAAACATTATCACGTATTCTCAATCATTATGCCAAATTACAGAAAAGTTTGTGATAAAAAACATCCTTCAACGAACACATGTGTTGCCAAAAGGTCACGAAAACGATGTTTTCGACAAAATTCGAGGTGCGAATCCCCCAAGGAAATCATGTGAGCTTGGGGTTCGCACCTGCATTTCCACCCTCACTCTACCGCCGTTCCACCAGACGTAACGTCTGTTTCAAATCCTCGATCCGACCAACCCCGATGCCAAACATCACGGTTCGCAGCTCGAATTCGACCTGTTCCAATCGGTTATTCAGCGCATCATCCGAAGCGACTGCGGATTCGAGTAGAGATCGGCCAAAACCAGCCAGATCCGCACCGAGCGCGAGGGCTTTGGCCGCATCCACGCCAGTGTGTAGTCCACCACTACCAATCAGAGCGCCCTCTGGATTCAGCGCTCGTACTTCCTGTATACACTCCGCTGTGGGAATGCCCCAGTCGGCAAAAGCTTCAGCAGCTGCCCGGCGTACCGGGTTATTGTTGCGGTACTTCTCTACCTGCACCCAGCTTGTACCTCCAGCGCCGGCTACATCGATAAACGCAACGCCAGCCTCATAAAGCCCTTTCGCCGTCACGCCATCGATACCAAAACCTACTTCTTTTACGCCAACAGGCACGTCTAACTCACGACACAAGTTCTCAATCCGTTGAAATAAGCCGCTGAAGTTGGTATTACCTTCTGGCTGAAACACTTCCTGCAACGTGTTCAGATGAAGCACGAGCATGTCCGCACCCGCAATATCTACCGCACGCTGGAAATCAGCTGTGGTGAAGCCATAGTTCAGCTGCACCGCACCCAGGTTGGCAATGACCGGGATGTCCGGTGCCCAGCGCCGCACATCGAAGGTACTCGCAAGTTCCGGCTGTTCTACGGCAGCCCGGATCGAACCTACGCCGAGCGCCCAGCCTCTGGCGTTTGCTACTCGAGCGAGGCGCTCATTGATGGCGCCCGTTGTTTTACTTCCACCCGTCATTGAACTGATGAGCAAGGGTGTACGTACTTTTTTGCCAATAAACGTAGTCTCCAGATGCACCTCTTCAAAATCCAGTTCCGGCAGTGGGTGATGGCGAAACGCATACCTCTCCATACCGCTGGTTACCCCTTCTCCTGCCACATTCTCCTCAAGACAGAGGCGCACGTGCTCTAGCTTCCGTTCTCCCGTAGCCACTTCGGGAAGCAGCCGTTCGCCGGCTCGCTCTTGTTCATTCATGATGAGACCTCCTATGTGAGAATCGTGCGGATCGACAGGATAACCTGCCTGTTCCTAGCTTCTATGTATATACGTCTTTTGCAAAAGACAAAAACATTAATCCTATAAGCATTACAGCTCAGCAGTTTAACTCTATCCAGTATAACGTTCCAAACCAGCTATTGAAAGGATGCCCCGACACCAAATGTCTCACTTAAATCCCGGAGCACCACTATCTTATACCTACTCAAAAGCACGGATCATCTGTCGCATCTTCAAAGCTGGTTAGAAGAGACGATGCACACGTACATGGATCAACAGAACACATTTCACTCCATCATCTCCACAACGAACTTATCTCAAGATTTCCGATGCCAACTGCTCTCCAACAAGCTGACCGGACAACGTCACAATTGGGGTTCCGCCGCCTGGATGCGTGGTTCCGCCGACGTACCAGAGTCCTTGTACATCTTTGCTTCGATTGCCTGGTCGCATGAAGGTCTGCTTCACTGAGTTGGACGAGATGCCGTAGATCGACCCTTGATGCGCCAAGGTATCCCGTTCGATATCTCGCGGCGTGTATCGGATTAGCACATCGGATTGGTTCAACCCGGTGATTCCCCGTCCTGCCAACTGTTCCAGCACAAACGCTCCATAACGTTCCGTCTGCTGCTCCCAATTCCATGAATCCGACAAGTAGGGGGCATTGACCAGAATGAATAGATTACTGGCTCCCGCCGGGGCCATGCCTTCTTCCGAATAACCGGAGTAACAGATGTAGATCGTCGGATCGTCTGGCATTTTACGGTCGCGGAAAATATGGCCAAACTCCGGTTCATACCGTTCCGGGAAGAACACCGTATGGTGCAGTAGCGCATCATATTGTCTTCGCACACCCGCAAGCGTCACAAATCCCGAGATTGATGGCTCATATTTCCGTATGCGGGCATCGCTCATCTCTTTCCGATGTTCCGGTGCGAGCAGCAGTCGATTCACACTAAGCACATCTCCATTGGCAACCACCTGATCGGCTTCGCGGAAACCTTGATCCGTATCCACGCCTGCCACTTTGCCATTCCGAACAACAATCTGCCGGACCTCTGTGCCGGTAATGATCTGCACACCTTTTTCCTGTGCCAGCCGAGTCATTCCTTCGATCAGTTGATAGGTTCCGCCTTTGACTCCGTAGATGCCCACTTCTGCTTCCACATGACCCATCATGGCAAAGATCGAAGGCGATTGATACGGTGATGATCCCACATAGGTCGCGTACCGTCCGAACATAGCCATCGTATGCGGATGTTGGAAATACGAGCGCAGTAACTTATCCAGCTTCACCGTTGGCCGCACGCGGAGCAGGCTGCGCAGCATTTGGAGATTGTATTTGTCAAAAGGAGACAGCAGCAACTTACCCAGAAAATGACGATTGGCTTCCGCATACAGTGCAGCAGACTCATCCATAAATGCATCATAACGAGCTGCATCTTCCGGACTGTACGCCGCGATCTGCTCCTTCATCCACCCGCGATTACCTGACAAATCCACCACTGTTCCATCTGCGAATACATTACGCGTGCGTGGTTCTAACTCATATAACTGTACGTAATCTTCCATTGTTACACCCGCATGGTCGAAGACTGAACGAAAAGTGGATGGCATCGTGATCGTGCTCGGTCCCCGGTCAAAATGATACCCGTCCCGCTCAATCTGCTGCAGCTTGCCACCTACGTGTTGCTGCCGTTCCAGAATGGTCACCTGCACACCTTGTGAAGCCAGTCGTATCGCACACGACAGACCTCCAAATCCTGCACCGATTATAATGACGTTACCTCTCAACTGTACCGCCTACCTTTCCATACATACCCCTTGCCGGAGCGGCCTGCCTGCCAGGAAGCAAGTCCGATGGCAATGACACAGGCCATGCTGATCGGCTGCAAAAGGGCAAGCCACCAGGGTTGTCCGCCAGCATGATCCGCTACTCTTTTCACAGCCATACCTAATAATGTTCCTAATAGTCCATACAGAATGGACATCGAACTGCCCATAAGGAGTCCAATAATCAAGCCCAGCGGAGGCAAAATATACATCAGTGTATACATTAACATCGTACCAAGAAGTAGCACGTCTTTGCGTCCCATACCTTCGTACATGTTTTTCTTATATCCGTTCCATACTTCTGCCCCGTTCTGATACATGCGGGTATTTGTTACGTCATGCACGTCTGTCAGCATCACCGGATGACCTGCACGCTTAACCGCTTTGGCGAGACTCATGTCATCCACCAGATGTGCCTGAATGACAGCATGACCACCGGATGCTTCGTAACTGGAGCGATGAATCAGCAAAAAAGCCCCCGTAGCGGCCACAAACATCGGACTGGATGATCTGCGTATCATGAAAATGGGCAGATGACTAATGATGGTGAAAACCATCATGGGCACAACAAGCTTTTCCATCCACGTCTTCGTTACCTGATAAGGAAAACCGGTTACCAGCCCCCCGCTCTGTTCACAACCTGCTGCAAGAGTCTGCCGAATGGCACTTGGCTCCAGACGCACATCCGCATCCACGAACATATACCATTCTCCCTTGGCCTCCTGAACCAGCCTGTGACACGCATGAGATTTCCCCATCCAGCCTTCGGGAAGATCGACGCCATGCAGCAGACGCACACGTGCATCGCGATCCGCAATCGCTTGTACCATGGCCGCTGTCTCATCTTCAGAGCGATCATCCAGCACCAATACTTCCATCCGGAATCCCGATGTCTCGCTCGCGAGTACACTTTCCAGACATCCTTCGATATGTAGTCTTTCATTTCTGGCCGGAATCAGTACCGAGACCAGCAGGTCTGGTGGTTTTATCTTGTCTGCCCGGAATGACCGTACTTTGGGCAGACAGGAGACATTCCATAGAGCGAACAGCAACTGTATACCCAATATGCTTGTAAGCACAGTCCAGAAGATCTCAGATGCATTCATGCTAACGGTTCACCCGCTTTCGTGCCGCATCGTATTTTTCACTTGTCGAACGTACATGACGAATCAACGGAAGCGCATCTAGCAAACTTCCCTGCCCCACCCGTATAAGCTCTGATCTGTGATCGTCTAACTGCCGTTCCAACACATGACCGAGTCTGGCGGCAATCTCTTCACTCTTCCACGCTTTCCAGTCTTCTATCACAGGCGAGCCTGCCTGCATCGATATTTCCGGTAGATCATGCTGGACCATCCCATGGCACAAGGTTACCGGTACGGCGATGGCATTCGGGGAGCGACGAAGCAACAATCCAATGCCTGGACGGAACTGAATTGGTCTGGCCTCCTGATGCAGAATTTCTCCTTGTGGAAAAACCCAGACTCTTTTGCCCAAATCCAGCAGTTCACTGGTGTACTGTAGAGAGGTCCGAATACCGGACGCACTCTCCTTATTGATCGAATACGCACCCAATTTACGGAAAAAAGCATATTGCTGAAGCTGTTGCTCTTCCATCATCACATAATGATCTCCTCGTGATGTCTGCCTGGCCGCATGATAGAGCAGCAGACCATCCCACCAGGAGCTGTGGTTCATAAAATAGATCACCGGACGAGTCGGATCAATCGGGGAGTTGTCCCTGATATCCACCTGCGGGTCCAGTGACCCTGTAAGCGTGAAGGAGCGGAAGCGCCGACGCAGCAGATAATAATGATTGTATAAGGCAAAAATATGATTAAACGGTTTTGATTTTACGGCGCGAATCATAGAGCCAGCTCCCTTCGGCAAGAAGCACACCAGCAATGGCGATGATAAAGCTGCCTGTAATCCCTTCCTTGAGGGCAAGCAGGCCGAACAAAAGAATAAACAGCTGATACAACCATTTCGCACGCAGCAATGAGCTACGGTCATTAGGCATGGCCGGAAGGAAGAGGGACAGGAATGCACCCATGATAAACCAGCTTATGTAATTGGTCCACGGAACACCGTAGAATCCACCTGGAGCCTGCCATTCCCAGAATCCTCTCGCATGCGCAACAGGGTCGAGTACCAGATCAAGAACAATCGCCCAGAACCCGGTCTTCACTGCTCGAAGCAATTTGCCAGTCCAGGTTGAGCCGCCGCCACTTAACAGCGCCGAGTTACCAACCACTGCGATCCAGGCAAAACCCAGTGTAACTGGCACACTGAATAGATGAATCCCGAAGAAGTCTGAGTAAGCATACTCACCAAACGGCCAATGGGTATGCACGCCTACCCACTCTACGCCCATACCTCCAAGCCAGATGATTACAGAGGATACCCAGAGTCCGGGTTTCAGCCAGATGACTGACTGGTCGGACAGACCTGTCCGATTACGCCCTTGATAGATCAGATCCAGCACATACAATGCGTAGAAGATTAGAAATAAACCATTCGAAAAGGACAATACGTCAGGCACACCGATCGTTAGCATCAAGGTAGCTCCAATGACATACCACGCCCAGTAAAGCCACTGGATCATCAGGATACCGCCGTTCGGGAGGCTTGATAGGCCAGCATCGGGTAACGTTTCACAATCGCACCCAGCATCTCCAGTTTCAATTCATCGCTAACATATGCCCGCTTGGTGTATACGTCATAGTCGTTGCGTTCAACCGCGTGTAGAATGGTGGAGTAAAAGGCTGCTGCCAGCTCAATGGAAAACGCACTTTCCGTTGGGTACGTATCCAGACGATCCATGCCAATACGGAACCAGTTCAATGCTGCAGCTTTTAACTCATGAACAATGGCAATAAAGCGTTCGTCCACGACTCCGTCTTCAAAGTCCTGCTCCGTGTAACCATGCTTCTCCATGATCTCCAGCGGAACATACCGGCGCACTCTGGCCCGATCTTCACCAACATCCCGGATAATATTAACGATCTGCATCCCTTTACCCAAAGCAATCCCGTTCATGGCTACTTCTGCACCGTTATCATCCCGCAATACAGGCAACAACATCTCACCTACAGTTCCGGCCACCAGATAACAATAATGCTCCAGTTCCTGCATCGTTGCATAATGCGTTACTTTAAGATCTGTGAGTTGCCCTTCCATCTGACGGAAGAATGGCCCCTTATCCAGATGAGGAAAACTGCTGAACAACCATCTCAGTGCTGGCCAGATAAAGTGACCTTCCGCATCGTCTAGCCGATTAAACAAGTCATGGATCTCGTGTATCGTATAGGGCGAATGTTCCGGCTCGTCTACACTGTCATCAATCATGCGGCAGAAGGCATAAATGACATATACCGCTTCCCGACGTGGACTTGGCAGCCCTCTAAAGGCGTGATAAAAAGAGGAAGAACCCTTTTGCATCAACTCTTCACACCTGCTCAAAATCGCTTCATTCATGTTCCCATCTCCTTCATGAGTTGATTGACGGCCATACGTGCACTTTGCATTACAATTGGCACTCCGCCTCCTGGATGTACAGATGCTCCTGCTGCATATAATCCCTTTATATTAGGGAATGGTTTGGGTTGCGGTCGGTATACACCGGACTGGAACAATACAGGTGCTATACCAAAGCTTCCGCCCCCATAGAGCCCGTCTCGCTCTGCATCGGCAGGTGTACGTACCTTTTTCCACTTGATCGCTGCACGAAGTCCCGGGAATCCACGTCGCTCCGCTTCTTCCAGTACCCGTTCTGCCAATGCTTCGCTCTCTTGATCCCAGTCGACACCTTCGGCATCAGGCACCGGAATGAGGAAATACAATACACTCTGTCCTGGAGGTGCTGCAGTTTCATCCAATGCGACCGGATTAAATACGTAGAATGAGGACTTTGCCGGAATGCGTCGCTGATTGAACACTTCCTGTAAGCTACCTTCAAGGCTCGGTGGCAGGAAGAACTGGTGTGTTGTTGCATCTTCCCAGGTTTTGTCCACACCCACATAGAGCAATACACATCCGGAAGAGGGACGATACGGTTTTCTTTTCCACGCTACCTCTGGTGATTGTCCAAGCAAACCTGATAGATGGGGGAAATCACCATTGTAGATAACTGCATCCACATTTTCTGCGCCGGCTGCCGTTTCTATACCTTTACACACACCATTTTCAATCGTGAGTCCGGTCACTTCGGAATTCAGCACAACACGTCCACCACGTGATATCAGTTCCTGTTCCAGAATGGCTGGCAATGCCGCATATCCACCTTTAACCATCCAGATGCCGTATTCATGCTCTGCGTAAGGCAAAAGGGAGTAGATTCCTGGCGTCCCAAACGGTGATCCACCGATGTATAGACTTTGCAGAGAGTAGGCGTCAAGCAATTCCTCATGGTGAAAATAATTGCCTACCGCTTTCCGAACACTTTTGTGTGCACGCAGTCTGCCCATGAGGGACATGAGCGAAGGGGTGAAGAAATCCCTTTTGCGCGGAAAAGCCCTTTCCAGAAACGCTGCCCGGCCTGCCGGAAACAACGTGTCCATATCTTTCATAAATCGTGTGAATTCTCGGCTCTCTCCCGGGAACAAACGTTCAATCTCCGCCGTCTGTTCTTCTCGTGAGGTCATCTTGGTCATGACACGACCACTGTGGTAATGCACTCTGTATAACGGATCACAGCGAAGTAACTCAATCTTCGAACGATCTACGCCCGCTTCCTCCAGTATGCCAAGTAACATCTCCGGCAGCAGTACGATCGTTGGCCCCTGATCGATCCGGTATTCCCCTTCCTGCTCATATCCAATGCGTCCGCCAACGCGAGAACCCCGTTCATAGACGGTGACATCCCAGCCCTGACGGTTCAATAACAGCGCAGAAGTAAGTCCACCAATCCCTGCCCCTACAATAGCGGCCCGCTTCATGAATGCCCTCCGACTTCTGCCGTCTTCACGTACGAGGATGGTTTAGAGCTTGTGCGTGCGTCCTCTTCCTGAATCAGTCTGACACTGATCCGTGCCGATTCGAAGATCGTGGGCAACCCGCTGCCCGGATGTGTCCCTCCGCCTACCAGCCATACACTTTTCAACTCTTCAAACTGGTTATGGGGACGCAGATACATCATCTGACCCAAATTATGTGCCATATTAAACGTTGCTCCGCGATACACATCCAGTTCAGTCTCCCAATCAAGTGGAGTGAACAGCATACATTCTTCAATACGGCTGCGTATGTCGG
Source organism: Paenibacillus sp. FSL R5-0701 (assembly GCF_037973995.1). Lineage (NCBI taxonomy): Bacteria > Bacillati > Bacillota > Bacilli > Caryophanales > Paenibacillaceae > Paenibacillus > Paenibacillus sp. FSL R5-0701. The sequence continues at coordinate 6,453,590 of NZ_CP150230.1, forward strand.
CCAGCTCAGGAATGCCTTCCATGCGTTTCATCATGGCCTCCTGCACATTCTCCCGCTCTGCCTCCCAATCAATGTCTGCGGTAAGGTTAGGCGTAGGCATAAGAACATATAAAGCAGATTTCCCTTCCGGTGCCAGCGTCGAATCAAGTCTGGAAGGGTTATGAATATATAGAGATGGATCGGCTGATAACATTTTATGCTTGGTAATCTCATCAACGTTCAACCGGTAGTCCTCGGGAAAATAGATCGAGTGATGCGGAAGGGCCACCTCACCGTCCACGCCCAGATACAGCATCGCTGTGGAGCAGGAGTATTTTTTACGTTTCATTTTCTCCGGGGTATATTTCTTAAGCACGCCCGGTTCGAACAGATGATTCACCGCATGTGCGAAGTCGGCGTTCACCACCACATGGTCCGCTTCGATGCGTTCACCGTTCTCAAGCAACACACCTTTTGCACGACCATTGCGAACGATGACCTGTTTCACCGGGGTGGAAGTATGTATTCGTCCTCCGTATTCTTCCACGACATCAGCCATGGCTTGGAAGATCCGATTCACGCCGCCAATGGGGTGGAACAATCCGTAGTGATGCTCAATAAACGATAGTATGGTAAAGGTACCCGGACAATCCCAGGCAGACATGCCGAGATATTTGGATTGGAATGTAAATGCCCAGCGCAGACGCTCGTCTGTAAAATAGCGGGACAAGATTCCATAGACTGTATTGTGGACATCAAGCTTGGGTAGAGCTGTTACCGCATCCTTGCGCAAGTAGTCAGTCAGCTTGCCAAAAGGACGACGGAGCAAAGGCATGACTTTGCCAAACTTCACTTCTTCTTCTTGCATGAACCGAAGGTAATTGTCTTCATTGCCAGGAAACAATTCCTTAATCTGTGCAGCTGTATCTTCCCGATTACGAGAAGGCGTGAACACCTTATCACCAAAGTTCAGTGCGTACAGTGGGGTTAACTCTTTCATATGCACATAATCGGATAACTTACGTCCCACCACGTCGAACATCTCTTCAATCAGCTGAGGCATCATCAAAAATGTTGCACCCCGGTCGAATCGATATTCACCCAGTTCCAATCTGGCAGAACGCCCCCCGATGACTGGCTGTTTCTCATACACATCTACCTCGTACCCCTGACCGGACAATAACATCGCTGCTGCAAGTCCACCCGGACCTGCGCCAATGACAGCTGCACGTTTGCGTTGTTGATTCGGTATCATGCCACTCACCTTTCTATGTAGGGAATTCCTATAGTTCTCTAGCCCCTAACCTATTATTAAACCGCCCAAGAACACTTTAAGCGGTAACTAGCAAAAACATTATACAAATATAATACAAATATTATACGACCTTGTAAACCAAAAAATGACCCGTTGGTCAAAATACTCTATTAATCCATATATAAACACAAAAAAACACCCTTTGATCACTTTCGTCAAAGGATGTCCTTTATACACTAACCTATTCATTGAATGATACGATATGTTTAGTTATGTGCCTGTCCAAACCTCGCACCAGGTGGTCGATCTGCGAGATACTCACGTTCTATCCATGACTGCCAATCCGCTGAATCCCCTGGCATAATCCATTGCGGGTAACGAGCATGTTCTGCACGCTCATAGCCCTTTCCACCAAGTACGAAGCGAATATGTGGAAACTCGTTTTTAATCCGTTCTATAAGTTGATCACACCGTTCAAGAAGCCCTGGACTTGTGATTGAAAGGCAGACCAACTTGATCTTCTGCTCCCGAATAATCGGGAAGATACCTTCTTCTGGTGTGTTCGCACCGAGATACAGTACTTCCGCTCCATTTTTACGCATAAAGAGAGAGAACAGCAGCAATCCAACCTGATGATGCTCCCCTTCTGGACACAACGCTAGAACTTTGGGCAGATGCGGATAGATCGGGAACAGATGGAAAAACTGATAAAACCGCTGTGAAATCAGCTGTGTCATGAAGTGTTCCTGGGCCACCGAAGCCCTGCCTTGCTCCCATGCATCTCCAACCCGAACCAGAATGGGCACCAACACATGATAGAACATCGAGTCATACCCATACATGGTGAAACCAAAATCAATCAAACCATTGGCACGTTCACCCTGAAAGTTGTAGAGCGAGTCATAGATCTGATCTGCCATGCGTGCGTAGGCTTCTTCCATCGTAGGCACCGGAGCCATGATCGGCGTGGGCACAGCCTCGGGCGGATTTAATTTGTTTACTTTCAACATCCGTACCGCTTCCGAAATATTGGTCTGATGTAGCTCAACCTGTTCTTTCAACCAGCGCAGATCCGCAACATTCTCTTCGGTATACATTCGATAACCCGATTCCGTCCGCTCAGGGGTGACCGCACTATACCGATTCTCCCAAGCCCGGAGCGTCACCGTCGGGATACCGAGCATGGCAGCGACTTGTTTGATGGAATACACCTTATTACCCACTTTCTTTCCTAAATGTCCAGATTTCAAAGGTTATATCATTGGTTCCCCGTCCTTGTCAGGCATATGAAAACCCTAACATTCTACAAAAATAATACACTCATTATACACAACGCTCAGACACCTGTCGATTGCATAATGCCAATTTTGCCATATGCATTTTACCGCTACATCAGTTATTCTACCGGGTTGTCCTGCGTCAACGTTATCATCCGTGTGGTAATAGAAGTCAGCAAGCACAGAAGGGGGAGTCCACCGTTGGTCTCATTACGCCGCCATACATCAGACCGCAAGTCTTCACGCGGCAAATTTCCATACATACGAACAGGACTCGTCCTATTGGTCCTATGGCTCATCGCCGTCATGCTCTATCAGACCTACAAACCATTACCACCGGGCATTTCCTACGAAAGTCCGGAGTATCGTGTGGATCAAGTCGAGTTCCTGCATGACCTCACCTACCCTTCATCTGATGGACAGATGGAGCATGAACAGCAGATTTTCCAGCGCATGATGCAGATTGTGGAGGAAGCAGAGCAGTTTGTCCTGGTGGATATGTTCCTGTTCAATAATTATCAGCACAAGGGACAGAACTTTCCTCCCGTGAGTACTGAATTCACCGAAGCGCTGGTTGCCAAAAAAAATCAACATCCTGATATGGACATCTGGTTCATTACAGATGAAGTAAATACCAACTATAACTCAGCACCCAATCCGTTGCTGGAACAAATGAAACAAGCAGGCATTCATGTGGTCATCACCGATGTGGACCCTTTGCGTGATTCAACTCCGGTATACTCTGCGGTCTGGCGTACCTTCTTCCAATGGTTCGGCCAATCCGGAGATGGCTGGATCAAAAACCTGATGGCCACGGATGGCCCGGATGTAACGGTCCGTTCCTATCTCAAGCTGCTCAATGTGAAAGCAAATCATCGCAAAGTTGTTGTTAGTGAGAAGACGGCGATTGTCTCTTCTGGCAATATTCATGATGCGAGTGCCTACCACTCGAACATTGCATTTGAAGTAACAGGCCCAATCATTGGCGATATTCTTCAGTCAGAGCAAGCTATTCTCGACATCTCAGGCGGAGGTCAGGTTCCGTCCTATACTGCGCCTTCCTCGGATTCAAACACGGGAGATTTACGAATACGCTATTTAACTGAAGGCAAAGTGAATGACGCTGTACTCCATGAGATCAATCAGGCTGGCAAAGGTGACACCTTATGGATGGGTATGTTCTATGTGGCCTCTCCGAAAGTATTGGAAGCCCTGCTGGAAGCCGCAAAACGAGGAACCGAGATCCGGCTTGTACTTGATCCAAATGAAAATGCATTTGGTCAGGAGAAGATCGGCATTCCGAACCGTCCTGTCGCTGCTGAATTGCATGATAAATCCGACGGTAAAATTCAGATCCGCTGGTATAACACCACCAAGGAGCAATACCATACCAAGATGATCTATCTTGCCAAAGCAACCGGTGATCATATTGTCCTCGGGGGTTCAACCAACTTCACACCTCGAAACCTGAATGACTACAATCTGGAGAATAATCTATGGGTTGCTGCTCCTCCAGATAATAAGTTCACGCTTGATATCGCGAATTATTTCGAGCGTATTTGGAATAATAATGATGCCGAATTCACGTTAGACCTGGATGAGTTCCAGGAGAAGACTACGTTTTTGAAAGGTATCCTATATAAGCTGCAACTGATTCTGGGTTTTACAACCTTTTGATCAAAAACCACATTCATACCTGTTATGTCCGTCTGTACTCTACTGTGCAGGCGGATATTTTCATCTTGACAGGCGATGTGAAGTGTGAAAATATAATTACCTAACGACCGTTAGGAAGGTGATTGAATGACTGCACAATCCATTCGGGATGCAGCCCTGTTCCATTTTGCCAGAGATGGCTATGAGGGAGCTTCTCTGAGAGCTATTGCTGATGAAGTCGGGATTAAAAAACCGTCCATATATGCGCATTTTAGCTGCAAGGATGACTTGTTTTTACACACACTGGCCTTTGCTTTTCACGAGGTAAAACGGCACACACTGGAATATTTCCGTGATCATGCGGATCTGCCATTGGAGCAGCGGCTGAAAGGCTTGTTGATCTGGTTCGAACAAGAATACAATGCCCATGCTTCGACTCGATTGATGCTGCGTAATTGTTTTTACCCACCCCTTTCTCTGTATGGCGAAGTGATGGATCAGGTGTATCCGTTTATCGATGGCATGGAACGTGCACTGACTCGTCTGCTGCAAAGGGCAATGCGTACTGAAGATATTCCAGCCATTCCAGCAGAACAAGCCGCTATTGCATTTATGACGTTCCTCGACGGGATTACCGTGGAGATTATCTATGGAAGTTCCCGTCGCTACAAGAGACGGCTGGAAGCATCCTGGCCTGTCTTCTGGCATGGCATTCATCATTTGAACGAAGAGGCACAAAGTGTTGTGCCGGAAGGAGATTCAACATCATGAACCGCAACTGGTTATATGTATTTATCGGTGGAATTATTGAGATTGTCTGGGTGAGCGGGCTGAAACATGCCTCGAATGCCTGGGAGTGGTCTTTGACGGGGATTGCCATCGTGATCAGCTTTGGACTGATCATTGCCGCTTCCAAAAGGCTACCTGTGGGTACGGTGTATGCCGTCTTTACGGGAATTGGTACGGCGGGTACCGTCCTCACGGAAATGGTACTGTTTGGTGAGCCGTTCCGCTTGGCCAAAGTATTGCTCATCGGGCTGCTGCTCTGCGGCGTAATCGGGCTGAAGCTGGTTACGGATCAGCAAGAAGCCAAAGGAGGTGCAGTATAATGGCTTGGATGGCAATTGTAGGTGCAGGAATATGTGAAATTTTCGGCGTAATCGGTATTAATGGCGCTTCCACCAAGAAAGGATGGCCATACATCGTACTTATGCTGGTGTCGTTTGTGTTCAGCTTCTCGTTGTTGTCCTACGCCATGACGTCCATTCCGATGGGCACAGCGTATGCCGTGTGGACGGGGATCGGGACGGTCGGCAGTACGTTAACAGGCATGTTCCTGTTTGGTGAACGGAAAGAAGCGAAGCGTATCCTGTTCATCGCGATGATTTTGGTGGCAGCCGTTGGTCTGAAACTGATCACATAACGGAACAACTGAATTACACTCTATAACTCCGGTGGTAGCATAAGCTTCCGAAGAAGCTTTCTTACAGAAAGCTTTAAGGCGAACACTTCGTTTCTTCAAGTTGGTTCTGCCATCTCCGTTATCGTGTAATTCTTGGCTTCCATTATGATATCTATTACATTTTGTAATATAAAAAAGACGACTTCAATCAGGAAGTCGTCTTTTTTGGGGAATGATATAAATAGGGAACCTCTTTATACTTTGCTACGTAAAAAAGGATGGTGTAATCATGAGAAAATTATTGGCATGCATGGGCTCTTTTACCGGGTATACCCTTCTGATCGGCATGGCCATCTTCTATCTCATCGCTCTAGTCGCCATTATTATACTCGCCTTGTACGCCTTCACTGGAGGAAACTAACTTAAGCGTTCTTGATACCTTATCCATATCGTACATACAAGCTGCACCTTGTTACTTGCCGTCTCTCCTTCCCTTTGATCAGTCTCTTTTCTTCGCTCTAATTTTCCATTTTACTCCCATTTGAATTCCTTCAACCAGATCGTTTATACTTATTCTGACCTTAAAGTCAATTCAAGAACTCACAAGTTCCCTGATGAGGTGAATGCATCGTTAATGAACCCTATACATGAGATGAATGAGAAGAAAAAGCTCATCATTACTACAGCACTAAAGTTATTCTCATCCAAAGGTAGTGCTGCAACATCCATGCAAGAGATTGCAGAATTATGCGGGATGTCCAAAGGCAGCCTCTACATCATGTTCAAATCCAAAGAAGAATTAGAAGCCAGTACTCTGGAGTACTGCATGTACACACTCATGGACGAGATGACACAGATTGAGCATGAAACCAGCCTCACCTCGCGTGAACGTCTGCAAAAGCAGATTGAGACACTGCTCATCCATGTTGCCGAACTTAAGGAGTTTCTGCGAGTACAGATGCGCAGCATGATGATGGATGATGAACAGCAACGCAAGGAACAATGCCATCCGCTGCAAAGAGATCTGGAGGTCCGTACCTTACATTGGTTTAAGGATAAGCTGGAGGAGCAGTACGGGTCGGAGATTGAACCTTATACGATTGACCTTATTTTGCTAACACAGGGGCTGTTCCTCTCCTACGTCAAGATCTGGTTTACAGAGATGCCGTCCCTTACTGTTACCAAAATGGCAACAAATTTACTGCAAATGATGGACTATGCAGCGCACGGATTCCTTAAGCAGCGACCTTTGCCTTTGATTCCTTTGGAGGACTGGCCTGCCTGGATTACCGAACCTCATCCAGATTCCACGGTGATGCGGCATCCTATTCATATTATCAAGCAAATGCAGGATATCGCTGCTTCCGAATTGCCTGCTGGACAACCGAAGAATGATGTACTTGAAACCATTGCCATTCTCAGGCAGGAGATGATGGAATTCACGCCGCGGCGTGCCATTATTCTGGGTATGATGCACAATCTGGAGAACGTAACTGCCATTCAATCTTTGCACTCCGAGCTTCAGCATATTCTGGATGCCATGTATAGCCGGTTCATCCAAGCTGACTCGTCACACACATAAACAGGAGAAACAGAGAGGAGAAGAAACCATCGTATGAAAGGTATTATTAATTTTTCACTGAACAACAAGTTTGCTATTTGGATTCTGACGATTATCATCTCTTTCGCAGGTTTGTACAGCGGATTGACGATGAAACAAGAGACGATCCCGAACATCAACGTACCGTTTCTGAATGTCACTGCCATTGATCCGGGGGCTGCACCGGAGGGAATTGTTGAAGACGTCACGAAGCCACTGGAAGTAAAACTGCGCAATGTGGATGGCGTGAAGACAGTTACCTCCACTTCCATGGAGAATGCAGCATCGATCACACTCGAATTTGATTATGGTACAGATCTGACCAACGCGACGGCAACCGTTCGTGAGGCACTCAATGAAGTACAATTGCCTGACAGCGTGCAGAAGCCGACCATTTCCAAGTTCAGCATTAACTCTTTCCCGGTTGTATCTCTAAGCCTGTCCGACAAGGACGGTGGTGACCTCGAACAATTGACAAGACTGGTTGAATCAGATATTCAGCCTGCACTCGAAGATATTGACGGTGTAGCTCAGGTTCAGGTGTCCGGTCAATATGTGAAAGAAGTTCAACTGAAGTTTGATCAAGCCAAAATGGCCGAGCTGGGCCTAACTGAAGATACGGTAAACGGTATCGTTCAAGGTTCATCCATTCGTGTGCCACTGGGACTGTTCGAACTGGATAAATCCCAGAAGGCCGTTGTCGTAGATGGAAACATTATCGACATCGATGATCTGAAAAACCTTGCCATTCCAGTCGTACCCAGCGGTGCCGGAGCTTCCACAGGCAATGGTGCAAGCGCAGCCCCACAAGGCTCTGGAGCGCCAACTGGTGAAGCTGGTCAAGGTACAGCTCCTGGCTCTGCACAAGGAACAGACCAGGCTGCAGGGCAAGCTGCTGGCGGTAATGCCAGTGCAGGTAGTCCATCGGGCGCTGCAAACGCACCTGGCATTCCAACTGTAAAACTAAGTGAAATTGCCAAGATCGAAGTCATCGGTCAAGCGGAATCCATTTCCCGGACAGACGGCAAGGAATCGATCGGTATTTCCGTTGTAAAATCCAACGATGCCAACACGGTTGATGTCGTTAACGCAGTCAAAGACAAAGCGGAAGAATTGCAGACGCAGTTCAAAAATGCTGATTTGACTGTACTGCTTGACCAAGGTAAACCGATTCAGGACTCGGTGAACACGATGCTGGGCAAAGCCGTTTTTGGCGCCTTGTTTGCCATCCTGATCATCCTGCTGTTCCTGCGTAATATTCGTTCAACCATTATCTCCATTATCTCGATCCCGCTCTCCTTGCTTATGGCATTGACTGCGCTCAACATGATGGATATTACTTTGAACATGATGACGCTGGGTGCGATGACGGTTGCCATCGGACGGGTTGTCGATGACTCCATCGTTGTTATCGAGAACATCTACCGCAGATTAACACTCAAAGGCGAGAAACTGAAAGGCCGTGAATTGGTTCGCGAAGCAACTCGCGAGATGTTTGTTCCTATCCTTTCTTCCACAATCGTAACGATTGCGGTATTCTTGCCACTAGCGTTGGTAAGCGGTATGGTAGGCGAGCTGTTCCTGCCATTTGCACTGACCATGGTATTCGCCTTGCTGGCATCCCTGATCGTTGCCATTACCATTGTGCCGATGCTTGCGCACACCCTGTTCCGTGGAGGGTTGAAGAACAAGCAGAATCACGAAGAAAAACCAGGCAAGATGGCAGAAGGTTACAAACGCCTGCTGAACTGGACCCTTTCACACAAACTCATCACAGTCAGTATTGCAGTGATCTTGCTGGGCGGCAGTTTGTTCCTGTACCCGTTCATCGGTGCAAGCTTCTTGCCAGAACAACAGGATAAATACGTGACTATTACGTACAGCCCACAAACCGGAGCTTTGCGTGAAGATGTGGAAAAAGAAGCACTCGTTGCCGAGAAGTGGTTGCTGGAACAACCAGGTCTGGAGAAAATGCAATATTCCATCGGCGGCACGAACCCACTGAGCAGTATGGGGGGCGGTGGCGGAAACTCTGCACTCTTCTATATCGAATATAACGAAGATACAAAAGACTTTACCAAAGTGAAGGAACAGCTTGTAGAAGGTCTGAAGAAAGAAGTTACCGTAGGTACCTGGAATGAGCTCGACATGTCCGGCGGTCTGGGTGGTAGCGGCCTGAGCCTCTCCATCTATGGCGATAATGTAGAGCAACTTAAACCTGTATCGGATGAAATTCTGAAACTGGTTGAAGCGGATAAGGATAATTTTGAAAAAGCAGATACAACACTTGCTGACACCTACGGGCAGTATACGCTCGTGGCGGATCAGGAGAAATTAAGTTCCCTGGGCCTGACTGCAGGCCAACTGGCGATGACGCTGAGCCCGGCACGGGAACGTCCTGTGCTTACGGAAGTTGATATTGATAACAAAACGTACAAAGTATATGTAGAAACAGACAACAAAACATTCAGCAGCATTAAAGAAATTGAGGATGAAACCGTCACTTCACCGCTTGGCATCGAAGTACCAATCAAAGATGTTGCCAAAGTAGAAGAAGGTACGTCCCCGAACTCCATCATGCAAATTGATGGTAAGGTAGTTGTACAAGTGACAGCCAACATCCTGGCTTCTGATGTACAGAAAGCTTCGAGCAACTTACAGGCTGAGATCGACAAGCTGGATCTGCCTGATGGCGTCGAAGTGAAGTTTGGCGGTACAACCGAACAGATTAATGATACCTTTACTCAACTGGGTCTCGCCATGCTGGCGGCCATCGCCATTGTATACTTCGTGCTCGTTGTTACATTCGGCGGCGGATTGGCACCATTTGCAATCCTGTTCTCCCTGCCATTTACAGTCATTGGTATTATGGTAGGTCTGTTCATCGCTGGCGGTACGCTTGACGTCTCGGCCATGATGGGTGGACTGATGCTCATCGGGATCGTGGTCACCAACGCCATCGTGTTGATCGACCGTGTTATTCACAAGGAAAAAGAGGGTATGTCTACCCGTGAAGCCTTGCTGGAAGCCGGTGCAACTCGTCTGCGTCCAATTCTGATGACCGCTCTCGCAACCATCGGTGCCCTGTTGCCACTGGTTACGGGTCTGGAAGAAAGTGCGGGTATCATCTCCAAAGGACTCGGAATTACCGTAATCGGCGGTCTGATCAGCTCCACGCTGCTCACACTGGTTATCGTACCGATTGTGTATGAGTTCCTGATGAAATTTAAAAAGAAAAGAATTGAAGATTAAGAAGTAGAGAGTCGTCTCATGTAATGGGTTGAGTACAGCCTAAATGAAGACTACACTCTCCAACCTCTCGCCCCTTAGCACTATTGGAATAATTAAATTCCGATAGATGTTAAGGGGCTTTTTTATGTAAATTCACACGAGACATAGACTGACATATAAACTCTTCATTTTAATCATAATCACAAAAAGCACAGATCTATTTGTCATTTGAAACAAATGAACGTTAGATTTCTGCCCATCGGCTGTAAATGGAATTATAATATGGATTAATTATGCAAGTTGATGGGGTTCCAGTCTCCAGATAGATCACATGTAATTGGGGAAGGACGGTGGTTGTGTGGGGGAGACAACGCTTCATATTCAAGTCAGAGACATGTTAAAACGTCCCGTGTTTCGCAAGGCAGAAGTCCTGGCCAGTGATCGTGCGCTGGAGCGGTATGTTCGCTGGGTTCATATCATGGAGGTTCCCGAGGTGGGGGACTTGCTCAATGGCGGGGAATTGGTGCTGACAACAGGCATTGGCTGGCAGGAAGGTGAGCAGCAAGGCCTGTCTTTTTTGCGTCAGTTAATTGCACGTGGGGCTGCCGGACTCTGTATGGAACTGGGGGATCACACCAAGTCGCAGCTCGGTGCGATGAAAGAAATTGCAGTAGCAGCGGATTTTCCGTTGATCTGGTTCCACGAACAAGTCCGTTATATCGATATTACCCAAGATCTGCATTTCACCCTGATTCGCAGTCATCAGCGGATGATTGCCGAACTCGATAGTCTCACCACCTCGTTTAACCAACTTCTTCTGAATGGAGACGGGGTACAACCCCTGCTTCGATTAATGTCAAGTACAACCGGATATGCCGTGGCGTTATATCCACTTGAAGGGGAAGCAAGTGCCGTTCCCTATTGCCCTCCAGAGCAGCTGGAGACTCGTCGGCAGGATTGGTTTTTGCAGCGGGAACATTTGGCGGGGGAGGATATTCCGAATTTAATGCAACTGTCAGGTAACACATTGGATGTGATCAACATGCCTGTTCAGGCGTTGGACTACACCTTTGCCGACCTTGTGCTGATGCACCAAAAACTGCCGGATCGCGATTCAAATATACCGATCAAACCTTCGGATGAATTCGTCATTCAGGCACTGGAACGTTGCGCGGCCGCGATTGCCCAGGACTGGATGCGAACCAAATACATGGAAGAGAAACGCCGCTACAAAGAAGATATGTGGGTCATTGATTGGCTTAACGGACACCACTCCACAAAGGAAATCCATGAATATGTATCCACCGTTAATCCCCTCCTCGCAACGAGTAAAGCTACCATAATCTTATTCGACAGTAACCCTGCATACACAGACAGCCTCAAACTTCAGAAATTATTAATCCAACGCAACATCGTTGCCCGTTCCGTGTTCGCTCGGGAGAACTTCACCCTCTACAGCACCGTTCTGAACCACCAGATCATTCTTATCATTCTCGACCCACTACCTGGATCTCAGCGTAAAAGCAGTCTCTGGCGCTGCATCGAACAGCTGCAGCAGCACGAACAGGAACAGACCCACTACCTCTTCTCAGGCCTGGCCGGTATCGGTCATAACTGCACAGACCTCTCCCGTCTCAAGGATAGTCTGGAAACCGCGAAGGAGACACTGCGAATTCAGAAGGACATCGGTGTGATGCAGCAGCCCTTTTACAGTGACCTTCATTGTTATCGTATCATTGCCAGCATGAAGCAGAGCGGTAATCTGGATGATTTCATAGAAGAATATCTGGGGCCGCTCATTCGTTACGATGCAGAGAAAGGAGGTCAGCTGCTGCGGACCCTCAAGCAATATTTGGTCCTGTGCTGCTCCAAGCAAGAGACTGCCACCGCTCTATATATCGTTAGACAGACGCTGTATCACCGTTTGGACAAAATCGAAGCCCTTTTGGGAGAAGATTATATCCTCCCCGAGAAAAGGGTCGCGATCGAACTTGCCATCTACGCATATGAGTACGTACACGGCCCGATCGCATGAAGAGTTCCAGTATGGTCTACGCTCCCCGCTGCTCCTGAAGCTGACGAATCAAAATGTGACTGAACCACTTCCGTCCAGACGCCGTGCCCACGTATTGCTCTTGTTTCTCTTCGGGAAGATCCGGGTGCCCCCATATGACGTGAGCACCCTCCAGATGTTCCCGTACCGCATAGATCCGATAACCTTGTGCAACCATTCGCTCTATGGCGATCCTCTCGGCCTCAAACACATCATGATCCGACATCAGCTTCTCCCTCCATTCACTGCCGTCACGGGTTGTTTCATCGGTATAGGTGCACCTGCATCATACTTGTTGCGCTTCACATACTGCCCCGCCCCTGCTGTTCCGGCATACTGTCGATCTCGAATGACATACTCCCCGCGGCACAACACCGTCACCGGACACCCCTGTACCTGCATGCCTTCAAATGCACTGTAATCCACGTTCATATGATGCGTATCTGCCGAGATCACCCTGTTTACAGAGGGGTCAAAAATAACGATATCCGCGTCTGTCCCGACAGCGAGAGTCCCTTTCTGCGGAAATAGTCCAAATAACTTGCTCGCTCTTGTCGAACATAGATCAACCCACTGATTCAGTGTGATCCTTCCTTTGACTACACCTTCGGAATACAGAATGCTGAGACGATCTTCGATGACAGGCCCCCCATTAGGAATTTTGCTAAAATCATCCTTGCCCAAGTCCTTCTGCCCCTTGAAATTAAACGAGCAATGGTCGGAGCCAATCGTCTGTAGTTGACCGCTTTTCAATGCATTCCACAGCACTTCCTGATGCGCTGCTTCCCGCAGCGGTGGTGACCAGACGTACTTTGCACCCTCAAAGTCCGGCTGATCCATGATCGATTGATCCAGTGTCAAATACTGAGGACAGGTCTCCCCCCAGATCCGGTAGCCCATTTCACGCATACGCGCAATTTGCTCCACTGCTTCCGCACAGGTCACGTGCACCACATACAGCTGTGAATCCGCAAGCGCAGCCAGACGCGCTGCACGCCCTGTTGCTTCTCCCTCCAGCATGGATGGACGAGTCAGCGCATGATGAATCGGCTCCGTGCGCCCTTCGGCGAGCGCCTGTCGAACCAGCAGGTCAATGACATCCCCGTTCTCGGCATGAACCATGACGAGTGCGCCGTACTCTTTTGCCTTTTGCAACGTCTGGAAGAGAATCCCGTCATCGGCCTGAAACTGGTTTTTATACGCCATGAACACCTTGAAGGATGACACACCCTCTTCTTCAATGATCTGTGGCAGCTCTTCTAGCACCTGATCATTCATCTCGCCAATCATGAGATGGAAACCGTAGTCGATGGCAGCTTTACCCTCGGCTTTGGCATGCCACTCCTGGAGAGATTCGATTAATGGACGGCCTTTTTGTGTCAGACAAAAATCAATGATCGTTGTTGTACCGCCAAAGGCTGCCGCTGTCGTTCCCGTCGCAAAATTATCCGCCGTTACCGTTCCACCGAAGGGCATATCCAGATGCGTATGCGGGTCGATCCCGCCCGGAATGACGTAACAGCCCGCTGCATCTACAACCTCCATTCGTTCGTCTGGCACCAGTCCGATGCCAATCTGTGTGATTTTACCCTTTTCGATCAAAATATCTGCTTCAAAGGTATCCGACGCCGTGACCAACACACCATTACGAATCAATTTGCGGGTACTCATGATATCGCCTCCTTGGTTGATTGATCTCTAACCGATTGCAACATCGCAATCGCAGACTGACGTTCATTCCAGGTTACAGGTTCCTGCTCAGGCACAAGCTCAACCATCTCAATCGCCCCATCCACCGGGCAAACAATCGAACACAGATTACAGCCAACACAGTCCTCTTCCACCACTTCCAGATAGGAGCCGGACGGGTCGGTCAACATATCAATACACTGATGCGAGGTGTCCTCACAAGCAATATGGCATTTGTTGCAATTGATGCAGACATCGCGGTTGATGCGGGCGACCACTTTGTAGTTCAGATCGAGATTGCCCCAATCCGAGTAACGTGGAACCGTCTGACCTACCAGTTCTGCTACACTGCTCAGACCCTTTTCATCCAGATAATCGTTCAGCCCATCAATCATTTCCTCCACAATACGGAATCCATGATGCATCGCTGCGGTACATACCTGAACCCCTGTAGCGCCCATGAGCAGAAACTCTGCGGTATCCCGCCAATCAGATATGCCGCCTATGCCAGAGATTGGCACACCCACCTCCGGATTACGTGCACACTCCGCAACCATGTTCAGTGCAATTGGCTTCACAGCTGGGCCACAGTATCCACCATGTGCTCCTTTGCCGCCCACATGGGGCACGGTATTCCACGAATCCAGATCCACACCTGCCAGAGAGTTAATTGTATTGATCAGCGAGATCGCATCTGCGCCACCACGGACAGCTGCCCGGGCAGTCGCCGTAATATCCGTGATATTCGGCGTAAGCTTCACAATTACCGGTGTGGTCGCTACTTCCTTCACCCACATCGTCTGGAGTTCGACCAGGTCAGGTTGCTGACCAGAGGCGGCTCCCATACCACGTTCGGCCATGCCATGCGGGCAACCAAAATTCAGCTCCAGACCGTCAACACCGACGGCTTCCACCTTTTTCACAATCTCATGCCACTTCTCTCGCGTTGGTTCCACCATCAGTGAAGCGACAACCGCACGATCCGGGAATCGCTTCTTGGTCTCGGCAATCTCCCGCAGGTTCACTTCCAGCGGACGATCGGATATCAATTCAATATTGTTAAACCCCGCCACCCGTTGCCCACCAAAATGGACCGCCGCGAAACGCGAGGATGTATTGATAATTGGCTCACCCAGTGTCTTCCACACCGCACCACCCCAGCCCGCTTCGAACGCACGCTGAACCTGATATCCCGTATTGGTTGGTGGTGCAGAAGCCAGCCAGAATGGATTGGGTGATCGAATACCTGCCAGATTAATGGATAAGTCAGCCATAACGATCCCTCCTTGGTGTTGTTTGAACTTACTAGTTACACTGGACATTGGGTCGCGCTCAGGATTTATGCGTAGTAATTAGTTCTGGATAGCACGCACCTAAATTCTAACGAACCGTACACCTCTTATTGGACTCATTTGCGGCAATTTCAAAATCTAACGAATCGTAAAAGTCTTATTTGGCTGTAGTAGCTCATTTCGGCTTCATTTCAACAGGTGTTCGTCAACATAAGACGTGTGAGATTCGTTAGATTTTCCAATCCTCGGTAATTGCCACTATAAGGTGTGTAGGGTTCGTTAGCGTGTCAGGTACACGAGAATTTGATGTACCCACACTTCTTGCTCAGATCTGATCTACACCTATATCACTCTAGCAGTCCCTTGCGCCCTCCCACCCTCGCCTCTCCTTGTACTCTCTCCTTACACCCTTTCATTGCACGGTTTCCGTGTACTCTCCACTTTTCCTTGTCTCGCTCACAACTCACGCCGTCTCTTCCACCTGTCCAGGCAACGCCTTCATGACTGCGGCGGCAGCCAGCTTACCCTGCTGTGCAGCCGAGACAACCATCGCCTCACCCTGGCCCTGACCAAAAATGACATCTCCTGCCGCATAGATCTGAGGATGCGAGGTACGGTACGTATGCGGTTCGATCTCAACGACGCCCCATTGGTGACGCAGCCCAAACGTTTCGATTAATGGTAATAACCGATGTTGCCCAATCGCCCGGATGACCGTATCACATTCAATCATGAACTCCGATCCCTCCACAGGCACTGGCAAGGCACGCCCACCTCCAGGCGGAGTAATCAACTCCATTTTCACGCATTCCACAGCCTGAACCCGACCATTCTCGTCTCCAATGATACGCTGCGGCATCGTAAACCACCGGAACTCCACACCCTCCTGCTTGGCAAACGTATATTCAAACGCATACGCCGTCATCTGACTTTCCCCGCGCCGATATAACATCTGCACCCGCTCGGCACCAAGACGTACCGAACAGGTCGCTGCATCTACCGCCGTATTACCCGCGCCAATAACGGCGACCTTCAGACCATTCAGCGCGGGTGGAACACCCTGCTTGGTAGACTCCACCAGTTCAATCGCATCATAGACACCTTCCAATGTCTCCCCTTCAATGCCCAGCATGGGTACTGAACCCATGCCACAGGCCAGAATGACCGCTTCATGTTGCTCCAGCAACTGCGTAGCAGGGAGATCTACACCAATTCGCACTCCATAACGGATCTGCACACCAAGCACTTCCACCTGCTCCACTTCCCACAGTGCAACCGATTCGGGCAAACGGAAAGATACGATGCCGTACGTATTCAGCCCCCCACCTTTGGGTTTGGCTTCATAGATCGTCACCTCATATCCTGCGCGCCCCAGTTCACGTGCCGCTGACAGTCCTGCTGGCCCTGCTCCCACAACAGCGACGGTTCTCCCATTGGCAGGTGCTGCCTGGAATAACGGCTCATTCTTCGCACGCGCCCAGTCGGTGGCATATCGCTGCAAGTCACCAATCCGGATCGGCTTCGACGATTCGTTTAGCACACATGCGCCTTCACAGAGCTCTTCCGTGGGACATACACGTGCGCAGCTGGCTCCAACCGGATTCGCATGCATGATGGTGCGGGCGGAACCTTTCAGGTGCCCTGTTGATATTTTGCTAATAAAAGAAGGGATATTAATGTCGGTTGGACAAGCCTTGATACAAGGTGCATCGTAACAGTACAGACAGCGGTTCGACTCCTCCATCGCTTCCTTGCCTGTCATGGCGGGTTTCATCTCGGCAAAACGACTCTCCCACCCATAATCGGATAACGTTGTTCCTGAGCTGTTCATCAATGTCATGCACCTCCTGGAGAATGATCCACGCTATCTAAAACAATCTTACGTGCATTACACATGCCACCCCGCTGACAGAATCACTTACCGATCACTCGTTGCTGCTTCCTACAGACTAACCAGATGTTCGTACGTTTCCGGCCTGCGATCCCGGTAGAATTGCCACACATTACGCACCTCACGAATCATCTCCGTATCCATCTCGCCAATAACGACCTCATCCTGATCCCGGCTACCGATCGCTACCATTCTGCCTCGCGGGTCCACCAAGTACGACTGTCCATAAAATTCGCCCATATTCCACGGCGCTTCCACGCCAACCCGGTTGATGGCCGCTACATAATAGCCGTTAGCTACCGCGTGAGCGGGCTGTTCCAGTTTCCACAGATATTCAGATGTACCCGCAACTGTTGCGGACGGATTGAACACAATCTCTGCCCCTGCCAACCCAAGCAATCGTGCGCCTTCCGGAAAATGACGATCATAACAGATGTACACGCCGACTCTGGCGTAGGCCGTATCAAAAACCGGAAACCCGAGGTTACCTGGTTTGAAATAATACTTTTCCCAGAATCCATTCGTACCCTCACCTGCTTCCACATGCGGGATATGATGTTTGCGGTATTTGCCCAGATACGTACCATCCGCATCAATAACGGCTGCCGTATTGTAATACGAAGCAATGCCCTCCACCTCGTATACAGGTAAAATAATCACCACCGCAAGCTCCTTTGCCAGCTCCTGAAAACGTCTGGTCGTCGGTCCTTCCGGCACCGGTTCAGCGGATGCATACCATTTGGGATTCTGCTCTGTGCAAAAGTACGGCCCATAGAATACTTCCTGCAACCCGATGATCTTGGCGCCTCTTGCAGCCGCTTCACGGACCAGCGCAATGTGTTTCTGAACCGCAGCCTCTTTGTGCACCTCAACGGGAGCCGAACCTTCGATTTCATGAGAAGCCTGGATTAATCCGATGCTGATTTTGCTCATAACGTCACAACGCCTCCTCAGGTAAAATGATTGATTGGTTCATTCCACTGCACATCCTCCGAATGGTGCGATACAACACTTCCGTGCCAAGTCCAATATCCTCCGGGGAGGAATATTCGCTGGGATGATGACTGATGCCGTCTTTGCTGCGGACAAAGATCATGCCATAATCACACGCAAGCGAAATGGCCAACGCATCATGGAACGGACCACTCATCAGTTCTGGCAAAATAACCCCGATCTCTTCCGCGGATGAACGAATCACCGACTTGATTGGCTCTGCACAATACCGCGGCTCACTATTCGTATCCTCTGTCAGCGAGTAGGTTAGACCATATCGGAAACTCACGTCATCCAAAATGTTCATCAATCGGGCTTCAAGCCGGTTCCTGCGCTCCATCTCCATGTCTCGTAAATCAACCGTGAAGCTGACTTCCTCCGGGATGATATTCCGTGAGTCTGGAAATACCCTCAGACTCCCCACCGTACCTACGGTTGGAGCTTCCGGGTCTTCTCTCACCATATCGTCAAACGCCGCAATGACTTTTGCGCTGCCTACCAAAGCATCATGCCGCATCCCCATCGGAACGGAGCCCGCATGACCCGCCATGCCTTTCATCGTCACCGTAAGCCACAGCGGGCCCGAGATGCCCGTCACCAGACCTACTGGTGCATTCAACGCTTCCAGCACCGGCCCCTGCTCAATGTGCAGCTCCAGATAACTGCCTATGGAACCTGGTGGATAGATCGCTTCTTCAAAATCCGAAGGAGAACAGCCAAAGGCTTCCAGTGCCTCCCGGCGGGTCACTCCGTTTTTATCTTGCCGCTCCAGTTCGCCTTCTTCCAACTGACCGGTTATACCACGTGAGCCGAACAGGCCTTTGTTAAAACGGGAACCTTCTTCATCGCAAAAGGCAATCACCTCAATCGGCATACGGGGTTGAATGCCATTTTCGATCAGGCATTGCACCGCTTCGAGTGCACCCAGCACACCAATCGCTCCATCATATCGACCGCCGTAGGGCTGAGAGTCGATATGGGAACCAATCATGAGGATCGGCAGCGCCTGATCCTCACCTTCCAGACGACCAATCAGATTGCCAAACGGATCAAGTCGTGTCGTCAAACCGGCATTTTCCATCCAGAGACGAACCTGTATGATGCCGTCCATATCTTCCGGGGTCAGGGCAAGTCGGCAGACACCCGTCTCCGCAATTCGGCCAATCTGTGACAACTGCTCAATTCGCTCATTCAGCCGATGCTGATTAATGACTTTGCCTCTTGTGGTCTGCATCCTCCCTCGCCTCCTTGCGCATATTTATCGCGTAATGATATGAAAATCTCCATCTCGCTTGCTAAACCGTAAACGTCTGTCGCACCTGTGTATGGCAACTAACCTGCGTCCAGACTACGTAGCGCAACGAGCAAACTTCCAGCGATCAGATCCAACTCATCCTCGGTGGTGACAAAAGGTGGGGAGATCGTCAAAATGTTTGCAAACCCCGGCACGGTATCGCCGTTCTTGCCAATCAGGATGCCGTCCCTTTTACAACTGGCGAGTACCTTCATTACTTTATCCGCCTCCGCAGGAGATCCGTCTGCTTCAATCAATTCAATGCCACAGGCGAATCCGAATGAACGGATTTCCCCCACAATGGACAGCTCCAGTAGTGGCTCCAGCTTCTCACGAAGCAGATATCCCAGTTCTTCCGCCCGGCTGACCAGATTCTCTCGTTCCAGAATCTCCAGATTCGCCAGTGCAACTCGGCAGGACACCGGATTCCCACCAAAGGTATTCACATGCCGAAAATGGGCATCCGGTCCGGGTTCCCGGAACGTGTCATACAGATCGGCTCGCACCGCCGTTGCTGATAGCGGTGAATACGCACTGGTCATGCCTTTTGCCATCGTCACGATATCTGGCTGTACACCATAGTTCTGATGACCAAACTTCTGCCCGGAGCGGCCAAAACCACAGATTACCTCATCTACAATGAGCAACACGCCATAGCGCTGACAGATCTCTTGCACGGTGCGCATATAATCCGGCGGGGGCACAATCATGCCGCCCCCTGTGATCACCGGCTCCATAATTACTGCGGCAACTGTCTCAGGACCTTCCCAACGGATCACCTCTTCATAGATGGTTGCACATTCGAGTCCGCATCCATCCTTGTTTCGTCCAAACGGACAGCGGTAACAATACGGTGGCGGAACATGAGAGAAACCTACGCCGAGCGGCTCGTATTTGATCTTGCGGGCGGCTTGCCCGGTGGCGCCCAGTGCGCCCATGGAGTTGCCGTGATACGCACGGTGACGGGAGATGAATTTATGCCGTGTAGGCTCACCATTCTGATGGTGATACTGACGGGCTATTTTGAAAGCCACCTCATTTGCATCTGAACCTGAGTTGGAGAAGAATATTCGATACTCCCCCTCCAGCCATTCATTCAGCTTCTCCGCCAGCAAAATCGCTGGTTCGTGACTCTGTGTCATCGGTACATAAGCAAGTGCTTTCATCTGTTCATAGGCACTCCGCGCAATCTCCTCACGGCCATGCCCCACATTCACACACCACAGTCCCGACATCGCATCCAGATAACGCGTACCATCCTGATCGGTAATCCAGCTACCCTCCCCACTCACTGCAATCATCGGATGATCGTTATGAGGCGAGATGTGATGCCATACGTATTTGCGATCCTTCTCCAGCCATTCTTCCTTCGTACTGCCAAGCGGCTGAGGCTGCTGATCCACAGAACTCATTCGTCATCCTCCTCCACGCGCTTATTTCACAGCTTCTTCATAGATACTTTTCTCCAGCGCTTCATCCAGGTTGGCGGCTTTTTTGATCAAGCCATAGTTCAGTGCAATATCCGCAGTTCGGGTAAATGACTCATCCACAAAGCTGCCGACTTGCTGTTCCGTAAATCCTTCCGGGCGGATCAGCTTTGCAATCTCTTCGAGCATCGTGACCTGATGTTCACGGGTGGTGCTGCCATCCGTCACATTACTCATCACGATATCCACCGTTTCATCCTGATTGTCGATGGCGTAATTCCAACCTTTCAGAACGGCACGGGTTACTTTGACCGCAAGCTCACGATTGTTGTCTACCCAATCCTTCTTGGCAATCAGCGTATCCTCCAGCATCCCAACACCGGCATCTTCAATATTGAATACATCCAGATCGGATTCTTTCATCCCACTTTCCAGCACCACGTGAAATTCGTTATAGATCGTTGCCGTCGCCACATCTACCTGATCGTTGAAAAACTGATCCATCGTGAACCCCTGCTTCACCAGTTCAATATCCTTCTTCGGATCCAGGCCATTCTTCTCCATGAACGCGAGCACCTGAAACTGCTGACTGCCAAACCAGGTACTGACCTTTTTGCCTTTCATCTGAGCCGGATCAGTAATACCTAGGGACTTCTTGGCAATCAAGCGATAGCTACTCTTCTGTGAGATCTGGGCGAGCGAGACAAGCGGCAGACCGTTATCCCGGCTGACCAGCAAACTGTCTACACCCGTAATGCCCACATCGGCCGCACCATTGACCACCTGCTGCTCTATCACGATATCCGGACCACCCGGAATAATCTCGGCATCAATGCCTTCATCTGCAAAAAAACCTTTTTCCTTCGCTGCATAGATCCCGGCAAACTGCGCCTGCGGCACCCATTTCAGTTGAATTTTCACTTTGGTTAAGGGTTGATCTGCTTCGCCCGCCCCTCCTGAACTCGCAGCAACAGGCTCAGCCGCGGGCTCGGACTTCGTAGAACATGCGCTCAGCATCGTAACAACCAACAGGACCAATACCAGCAAACCCGGCTTCAACGTTTTGTACATGTACAGAACAACCCCCTGTTTATATACGATTTATCAAGCATCAGTCCGTGTTCAAAAAGTCTGCTTTTCAGTACCGTGGACTTTTTGAACAACCTCTATCAGGTATTACGATCTATGAATCTATGGTTGGTACCCTGATGTAAGTTATGGATTTATGCGTGCACGATTCCACGGAATGAGTCGTTTTTCTGCCAGGACAACCGCTTCATACAACACAATGCCGAGCGCGGCGGCGATAACAATGCAGGACCAGGCCAAGGGCATGTTTGCCAGTCGAATCTGATCCGAGAGCAAGTACCCCAGCCCCTGGGAGGCGATGAAAAATTCACCCACAATGGCCCCGATAATACTGGTCGACATGTTGATCTTCAGACCGGCGAAGAGGGAAGGCAGCGCATGAGGCAGTCTCAGCTTCCAAAAAAACTGCATCCTGCTCGCGGCAAGGCCACTCAGCAGATCACTGTACTGCGGCTGAATGGAAGTCAGCCCTTTGAACAGGCTAACAGCCATCGCTGCCATCGTAATCACCGTGACGACTGCAATACGCGACCAGATCCCGTCTCCGAACCAATTGTTCATAATCGGGGCAAGGGCCACAATCGGAACTGCGTTCAGTGCCGACAAAACCGTAACCGCCGCCCTGCCGCTTGTTGGAAAGAACGATGCAACTGCCGCTGCCAGAGCACCCAACAATGAACCGAGCAAAAAACCTCCCAGCATTTCGGTTCCGCTATACATCGCGTATCGAAAGAGCATATTGGCATTTTCCTGAATGGATGCCGCAATCGCCGAAGGCACAGGCAGTTGGTAGCTTTCCAGCGAGAATATCCAATGAAACAACCTGAGCTGCCAGAGGGTGAGAAACAACACACCCGCACCCCAAGGAAGCATGCTCAGTACAATTGAGCGCCTGCGAACGCTGGTACCCAATCTGGCCTTTTCGGCTTGTCCCTGTTGTCCGTGAATTTCTGATCCTGGAGCAGATGTTATCTGTGAACCCGTGAGGGGCGTAACCGCGCCAGTTACAGTAGCAATAGCCACACCTTCATCACGCTTCCGTTGCAAAACTCTACCTTCACTCATGTGGCCTGACCTCCTTTGGCCCTGAATTCAGGCTGCCAAGGGGTTAGCCAACGTTCGGCCAGACTGATGGCCAGATACGAGATCAGGCCAATGCCAATGCTAAGCATGATGGTGGCCCAGAACATACCAACTTGGGCATGACCGTAATATAACGAACTGACCATCAGGACGCCGAGCCCATCGGGGGCCCCCATCAATTCCACAACGATGGAGGAGGTCACCGCCAGCGGAGCGGCTATTTTCATACCAGAAAATAGTCCCGGCAGTGCAGAAGGCAGCAGACATTTGATATATCGTGCAGTCAATGAAGCTCCACAGGAACGCATAAGCTCCAGGTGCTCTGGTGCTACACTTTTCAATCCTTTTAACGTATGGATGATGATCGGGAAGAAAGTGACATACGTGGCCATAACAATTCGGGCCCACTCCGCATTGTGGATGATCCCGTACACAATTGGTGCGAGACCAATAACCGGAACCATCTGTGAGGAGACAACATATGGAGATAACGTGCGCTCTAGCCAGACAGCCCCGCTCATGAGTAGAGCCAGACCCAGACCAAGCAACGTTCCCCCTCCAAAACCAATGGCTGCATTGCCAAACGTGACAGCCCCCTGCTCTGCGAGCGTACTCGAGTAACGAAACAAGGCTGCAAGGACTTCGTGCAGATAAGGAAGGCGAGACGCCGCCTGCTGAGGTGACAGGAACAGTTGGAGCATCCAGGCGATTCCTTCCCATAGCACCAATATGGCCATAATCCAGATGACAACCCAGGATCGATATCCCGGTTTAAAGAACCGCAGGGACATGAGATTCATCACGCTCCTCGTAGAAGCAGTTGCGAATGGTTGTGATCATGTGGTAGAAGGCTTCCGTTTCTCTCAGTTCACTATGACGTTCGGAAGGCAGATTGACGGAATGAATGGAATGTACTTGCCCCGGATGTGCCGAGAGCACGATGATCCGGTCGGACAGAAATACGGCTTCGGGGATGCTGTGTGTGACAAAGAGGAAGGTCTTGCCTGTTGAGCGCTTGATCTCAAGCAGCTCCAATTGAAGCTTTTCTTTCGTGAATTCGTCCAAGGCGGAAAAGGGTTCATCCATGAGCAGCAACGGTGGATCAAGCGCAAGTGCACGTGCAATGGATACACGTTGCTGCATCCCCCCACTGAGCTGCCATGGATAATGGTCGGCGAAGCGAGTTAACCCTACCATTTCAAGCAGTTCACTGCTAATGCGGCGGCACTCCTTACGGCGGGTACCCAGCAGTTCCAAGGGCAATTCCACATTGTGACGAACGGTGCGCCAATCGAACAAGGCGGGTGTCTGGAAAACGATACCGAACTGTCGCTGTAGACGAGCACGCTCAGGTTCCTGACCTGCAATGCGTACGGTGCCTGAGGTGGGCTGAAGCAGATCACCTACCAGCCGGAGCAAGGTCGACTTGCCACAGCCGGAAGGGCCTAGCAGAGAGACAAACTCATTGGACTGGATCTGGAATGTAACATCCGACAAGGCAGTCACTTGTTGTGTACCTGTGCCAAAAACAACGGACACATGATCTACATCAATATGGCAGGCTTCGGGGACTATGGCTGAGGATATGGAGGACATGGGCATTCTCCTTTGTGGGAAGTTGTTTTCATTGCACACCAAGGCTGAATGGGAGGTTTATATACACGAACGTAACAGGTTTTGCTTGTTAGATAATACTATATCGCTTTGGGCGGGGATTACATTATACAGTGTGTTTTGAGTATGGGCCTGTTCATGTTACACAATGTAAAATGAGACCCATTCTCAGATGTATTCATGTGAATTTCCTTGGTAGAAAGCTAACATATATTTCACCTAACAATAAACGTACGATCATTTGTATTTATTGAATGAATATTCGGAAAATATGACATATCCCCTCGTATTCTTGTTCGTTTTCTTGTATAAAGATTGAATATAGAATCCAGAAATTGGGGTGGTCATGATGTTTGATTGGCTGGGATGGAGAAAAGGATTGCCGCTGTGGCGATCGTATCGGTTGAACGCACATATGAAGGAAGATGTGGAACAGATTTTTGAGGGGATTGCGGAAACGAGACGGCAGCTTATGATGGACTGGGCAGATGAACAATGGAATCACCTGGACCGTTTGCTCCAACAGATACAGTCGGTCCAATTAGAGGATGTATTACAAGGTTCACAGCAACTAAGCAAACTAGATGCATGGTTTCAATCCAGTTATATTCGAGCCGTAGACAGTACGGAGCTATTCATGCTGAACGAACAGAATCAGGTGGTATTCTCTACATATAAGAAACATATTGGACAGATCTATGAAGATTACGAAGCTTTAATTGGACCAGGATTGAAATACTCCAGAGCAGATCTCCATGGAAAAAAATGCTTGTATGGTCCTTATTCTGATCCACTGACGTTGGATATTGGTCCACGCTCGTCCGCTTTTCACGATGATGTCACCTTGCTGTTTATCTCCCCAATCCTGCAGGATGGTCGATATGTCGGTTCATTATGCAGCCGTGTTCCCGGGGATGTACTCGGTGACCTGATCCAACGAGAATCTGGTCATATCTATCCTGATTCTGGTGACAATTATCTCTTTATGGCTGAGTCGATATTAAGGCCCCATCTGCAACCCGGCACCGCCTTATCCCGAAGCCGCTTCGAAGACCGTACCTTTACGCATGGGGAAAATCTCAAAGATGGCGTCACCACCGAATGGGGTATCGTTTCCGTCAAGGAGCATACCGAACTGGAACTCATGTTCACTGATCCATCGACCGGAGAACTACACCCCGGAGTAGCAAACACCATTCAGAATGGTTCCAATCTGTTCGTAGCCTTTCCCGGCTACTCGGATTACCGCCATATTTCTGTGATCGGCAAAGGCATCACCTTCCAGCTGCCACACTGTCCTGATCGCTGGGGCATGATGTGTGAAGGGGATCTGGAAGAAGTGTATCGGATACGAAGCATCGGCTGGCGCCAGTTCAAGCAACACAGTCTCTTCACGCTTTTGTCAGGCGTTGCAGGAGCAGCTCTTGTCTATGCCCTCACTGGTAGTGGGTGGAGCGCAGCAGCAATGGCCGCTGTTAATGTGTTATTCGGATTCTTCACAGCATTACAGCTGCATCGCAGCCAATATCAACGAGTTCATGAAGACTTGCGTCGCATCAGCCGATTTATTCGAATTAACGCCGAAGGCAGGGGTGATCTGACCCAGCGCCTGGACACGTCTGCTTTTGCCCAAGATGAATCAGGTGAACTGGCGAAGTGGATCAACAACATGATCGATTCTCTGGAAGGCATTATGCTGAAGGTACAACTTGCCACGGTAGACGTTATGGATAATCAGTATCAGATGCGAACTTCAACAGAGACAACCCAAGGTACGACTGAGCGTGTGAACTACAAGCTTGGTTCGATGATTCAGGCCATTCGCACCCAACTGGAAGATCTCGACCAGGCCAAGATCGCTGCTGATCACATGCGCATAACGCTGCAACAACTGGAGACCTCTGCTACCGAACAGATCAGCGTGGCTCAACAGGAAGTGGAACGAATCGGCGATAAAATGACCCAAATCTCAGGAGCGGTGTCCGATACCAACCGTACCATCCTGTCCTTCATGGATACCATGAAAGAGATTTACCGTGCACTGGCTGTCATTGATGAAATTTCAGCTCAGACCAACCTGCTGGCTCTGAATGCCACCATTGAAGCTGCACGCGTGGGCGAACATGGCCAAGGGTTCTCAGTCGTGGCAGGGGAAATCCGCAAGCTGGCCGAGTTATCCCGCTCTTCAACTGAAAATATTCATCAGATTCTGAACCGAATCTCAACGGCAGCAGGAGCCGCATCTCAATTAATCACAGAGGGTGATCAGGTGCTGGCTGAAGGAACAACACTGGTTCAGGCCGCTTCGCAACTTTTGCAAAATGCTACCGCCGAAGAACCTGAGCGCACACAAGTCGTGGATCAAGTGGTCATGCTGATGGAGAATATTGCTGCAATCAGCCATCAAAATCGGGCGACTTCTGCTGAGGTGGAAGCAGAGATGATGGAACTGATCCGTGATATGTTGCAGGTTCAGCATTCTTCGCATAACGTGGAAGTCATTACGGTCTTTCTGCAACAACTCGTGGGACAATTCCATCTGAATCACCCCGCCAAAAATGCTGTCATCTGACGTCATCGTTGACGCGGATTGGAGAAATAGCTAAAATTTGATGCAACTGTTCCTTTTGAAATTGTCGTATCATTTATAATAGAAGATTTCCAATCTGAACCGATGAAAGGGTGGTCTGCATGGAACTGCTTCAGGATTCATTTGGCCGGATACATGACTACATCCGTATTTCTGTTACGGACCGCTGTAATTTACGCTGTGTGTACTGTATGCCTGCAGAGGGTATGGAATTTGCTCCACATGATGAGATTATGAGCTACGAAGAAATAGCACAGGTGCTGAAGGTACTTGCCCCGATGGGCATGCGCAAAGTCCGACTCACCGGGGGCGAACCGTTGGTACGCAAGGATCTGCACAAGCTCGTCAGCATGATCTCGGCAATTGACGGGATTGACGATATTGCCCTGACTACCAACGCTCTTCTGCTGGACAAACAAGCTCAGGCGTTAAAAGATGCCGGGTTGAACCGGATTAACATCAGTCTGGATTCCCTGCGCGCTGATCGCTTCTCCATGATTACCCGCGGCGGAGATGTGAACAAGGTGCTGAAAGGCATTGAAGCTGCAACAGCTGCTGGCCTTGCTCCGATCAAGCTGAATGTTGTGCTGATGAAGGGTATCAACGATGATGAAATCAAAGATTTTATTGCAATGACGATTGATCAACCTCTTCATGTGCGTTTTATTGAATATATGCCGATTGGACAGGCTTCGGATTCATGGCGCAAATCCTATTTGCCGCTGGAAGCCGTGACTGATGTATGTGCTGAAGCAGGCTGGACGGTAGAAAATACAAAAGGCCCTGCGGGCAATGGCCCATCACGAAATATGAAAATTGTGGGCTCCGAAGGCACATTTGGATTGATTCATCCCGTAAGCGATCACTTCTGTGACAATTGCAACCGACTTCGGCTGACCGCTGACGGACATATCAAAGCCTGCCTCTACTGGTCGGATGAGTATAATGTTCGCCGCTTCGTGGATGATCCGGACGCTATGGCGGCACTTTTCCTCAAAGCGCTGGGTACGAAACCAAAGAATCATGAGATGGCTCTGGCTTTGGAACAAAAAATGCAATCTCATACACCGACGGTACGCCGCATGTCCCAGATTGGCGGATAACAACAGTACGCATATAACACGACCGCGCATTCCTGCGTATGGATATATATCTGTACCGTCAGGAAGACCTCTTCACACAACGGAAGAGGTAACGCTGGCGCGGTGACCCCTTACGTAAATCAGCTTTCATAACGTGAAGTGAAGCGTGTCATAAGACATAGGTGGATAGCCAAAGCAGACAAGAACATCATGTTCTTGTCTGCTTTTTCGTTATTTTTTCGTAAATTTCTGAAAAACTCCAATTCCCCTGTTTCATTTGTTGGAAATTTAATTAATATACGTTATGCCCTTATTAGGCCTTCAAGATTAACCTCATTCTGACGATGTATACAATACATCTAGATGATACATATACATTATAGGAGCTGAACCTTATTGAACATCGTTGAAGCACTCGTTGCAGCAAGTCCATATTTTAAAATTATGCTGAAAGAACATGATATCATGATTGCGGTAACCGACACGGAGAAGTTCTGGTATTATGTTCCCAGCAACGAACTTGATCTGGGCATCAAGGCAGGAGACCCCGTTTCCCTCGATGACCCTACACTCCGCCGGGCACTTATACATGGGGAAACTTCAGCGAACCGTATTGATGCGAAATTTTATGGTACATCCATCAACTCGGCGGCCACCCCACTTCGGGATGAACAAGGAAATATCGTGGGCACACTTGCCATTGGTTTCTCTCTTCAGAACGAGGAAAAACTGGAGTACTTCACTGAATTGATCGGCGGTATCAGCGGAAAATTAACAGATATGGTGCAGACGGTAGCTGCCCAATCCGAGCAATTGACGGCATCTTCCACGCAGATTATGGATAATACCCGCATGGCTGTGCAGAACTCAGGCGAAGTAAACAAAGTCGCCGCATTCATCCGTGAAATCTCAGAACAGACCAATCTGCTCGGCCTGAATGCAGCCATCGAAGCGGCCCGAGCAGGTGAAGCAGGCGCCGGATTCAGCGTCGTTGCATCTGAAGTGCGTAAACTTTCTACAGGTACCAAAGAAGCTACGGTGAATATCGAACGTTCCTTGAAGGATGTTCAGCATTCCATTCAGCAGATGGAGCAGGAGATCACATCCATCTCACAGTCTAGCAACCAACAAGCGGTGCTGGTAACCGAGTTCAGCGAGGTCATTGATCAATTGAACAGTGTAAGCCGTGATCTGAAAGTGTTTATTGAATCCATGCTGCTGAAGGCGGAATAGATCCGATTACGATGACCCTAATTCAAATGACCCGCCATATATGGGAGACACAACACCGAAGTATTATCGAGCACTACATATTCCTACTCAATAACTAGATCAGTTAGCTATGCTGATAATCAAATTCACCACCTACATTGAACCCTCCGTGCGATTAACGTCACGGGGAGTTTTTTATTTTAACAGGATGAGTCACATCACGGTCCTTCTATGCATAGATGAGCTTCCACAGCATCATAACCGCCAGCCCAACCATGACCACAGCGGACAACCGATTAAACATCAGACTGATTCGCCCAGTTCGATCCGTTCTGCCAATCAGCCTGCCCGCGCCTGCAAGTCCCAAGAACCATATCCACGAGACAGCCGCGGCTGTCAGGGCAAAATACATGCGCTCCACCCCTTCATACTGAAGTGAACTGGTGCCAATCACGGCAACCGTGTCCAGCAGCGCATGGGGATTGAGTAAAGATACCGATGCAGCAAACGCAATCTGTCGCCCCGCTGACATTACCGTCTGCGAACCTTCCACAGATTCGGACGACCTCCAGATACTCCAAGCCATATACAGCAAAAACAAGCTTCCTGCTCCATACAACACATTCGCCAGCAATGGCCATTGCAGCAAAATGAGTGATACTCCTCCAACGGCTGCCCCGATCAACAACGTATCACTGACCCCTGCCGTTATTACAGCAGGCAGTGCATGTATATAACGCCTCTGGCTCATGCCCTGGTTAAAAATAAATACATTCTGCACACCCAGTGGCAAGATCAGGCCAAACGCCAGAATCACTGCATGAATAATAACCTCCATCATTCTTCCCCCTTATCTCTGTATTCCATAGTAGGGCAGATGATGGCTGACGTGACCAACCACTTGGATGGCATCAGACCCAACCAAATGATATAGTGTTGGTTACAAAGTGTCATTTCAGAAGCTAACTATATAAAAAATAAAAATTTACACGTAAACGGAGAGGGCAGAAATAACCTGAAGAAGCGAAGCGTTCGCCTTTATCCCCAGATTTTCACCTTTATAAAATCAAATTTAAAAATCTGGGGATAACAGCGATCGGAAGGTTGTTCTGCCATCGAAGTACCAAGTGTAAATTCAAACGGAGGTGATTCTGCCTGTAATGGAACGTTCTGATTCTCGGCTAAGCATGGGGTGGAAGCCGAACCCTTCTCTCGACTTACCCTTATATCGCCAGATTGAAGCCTATATCCGGCAGAAAATCACAACGGGCGAATGGTCCGCAGGATATCGTCTCCCCTCACAGCGATTATGGGCTAAGTCCATGGGCGTAAACCGCAGTACATTGGTCACCGCCCTGGATAATCTGGCCGCCGCGGGTCTACTTGAAGGCAGACATGGCGGGGGAACCTATATTTCCGGCTCCGGTTGGCATGGTATGGCTCACGAAGCGATGCCCAACTGGAATGAAGCCATTGAGGAGGGCTGGTATTATCCCAACCTGCCCGAGATCCAGCAGATTAATCAGGCTGAATTTCGGCCCGGCATCATACGTCTTGGTACAGGGGAGCTTGCCCCGGAGCTGATGCCTCAGGATGCTTTCAACGACATTCTGTACTCCCTGTCCCATCGTTCTCGTACACTCAACTATCTGGAACCTCAAGGAAGCCTGGCGCTTCGTGAGGCTTTATCCGTCCATTTGCAGACGAATGGCATTCAAGCCTCTCCAGATTCCATACTGATCGTATCCGGCTCTCTTCAGGCGCTGCACTTGATTTCGGTAGGACTGCTCCCTCGCGGATCAGCGGTTCTCCTGGAAAAACCGTCGTATCTCTATTCGATTCACGCCTTTCAGTCAGCAGGGTTGAAAATGAGTGGTATCCCGATGGATAACGAAGGTCTACACATTGCACGTCTGGAGGATGCTGCGCAGCATGTCAAAGATCAAGATCATATCTCGCTTCTCTACACGATCCCGAGCTTCCACAATCCCACCGGCTCTGTCATGAGTGATCACCGCCGGGAAGAACTCATGACCATCGCTCGAACACTAGGCATCTCCATACTGGAGGATGCCGCCTACAGTGATCTGTGGCTGGATAAACCTCCTCCGTCATCGCTGAAGGCGCGTGACCAGGAAGGACGGGTGCTGCATATGGGCACCCTGTCAAAGGCAGTCAGTCCTGGATTGCGCCTCGGATGGCTAGTTGGGCCAGAGCCGGTCATTCGCCGTCTCGCCGATATCAAGATGCAGACCGATTATGGTACCAGTTCACTCGCCCAAGAAGCTGCTGCCCTGTGGTTCGCAGAAGGACATCACGCTGGACATATGGAACGCCTTCGCCCTGAACTACGCAGACGCAGAGATACCATGCTGGAGCTGCTTCAAAGTCACTTTCATGGTATTGCGGAGTGGGAAATGCCCGCTGGTGGATTTTATATCTGGCTGCAATTCACGGTCTCCCCTCTCTCCATCCGCCAATTGTTCCATACCTGTCTGGAGCAAAATGTACTTATCCACCCGGGTTACTTGTATGACCGGCTGGATGCGAGTCACATTCGGCTGTCTTACGCTTATGCTTCCCCCGATGAGATGGAGCGTGGACTGCAATGCCTCGCAGAGGCCGTCCACAGGCTTATGGACTCTGGCTCCTGACTTCGACGAATGGTGTTTCCTGATTTCACAATCAAAAAAACAGCCTTGACCTGGAAGGACCACGTCCTTCAGATCAAGGCTATTTGCGTAAGTTTCCTAAGTGTATTCGAATATCAGAAGTGCGTAGCTACCGGTGAAGTTACGGGATTCCCTCGAATGTTTTACCCCTTTACAGCACCCTCCGCAATACCCTCCATGATGAACTTCTGGAAGAACGCATAGATCAGAATAACCGGAATCGCTGTCAGTACCAGGGAGGACAGAATCAACGGCCATTCCTTGTTATATTCTCCAAACAGCATGTTCGTGGACAGAATCAGCGTATAACGATTCACATCGGTCAACATGAGTAGTGGCAACAAAAAGTCATTCCAGATCCACAGGAAGTCCAGAATCGCGATGGTGACTGTGATCGGAAGCAAGAGCGGGAAGATAATCTGGAAGAACGTCTGGAACTCATTACATCCATCCATCTGAGCCGACTCCTCCAATTCACGCGGAATAGACTTCACAAACCCGTGGTAGAGGAAGATTGCCATGTTCACACCAAGCCCGATATAGATCAAAGCCAATCCGTACGTGCTTCCTTGCACCCCCATGCCTTTGGCTACCCGTGTCAGCGGAATCATGATTGAGTGGAACGGTACTAACATGGACGCAACAAACAGGAAGAAGATCAGGTTGCTCAAACGTCCGGAGGTACGTGACAGCTTGTATCCCGCAAGTGAGGCACAGAAGACAATTCCCCCGATCCCCAGAAAGGATACAATCGCCGAGTTCATCGAACTGCCCAGCAGATTGATTTTGTTAAACGCGTCCGAATAATTCTCCCAGTGAAGCGTTGTTGGCAGCGCGAGAAAGGATTGGAACATCTCACCCTGTGTTTTGAAAGAGTTCACCACCGCCATGTAGATCGGCAGCATGGCAACGAGAGAGCCCAGAATCAGCAGCAGTCGAATCAGATAACTGTTCAGTCGTTGCATCCTCATGCTTCCACCTCTTTCTTCTTCATGACGGTGATCTGGATGAGGGTAAAGATGAGTACGATGATGAACAGCACAACCGATTTGGCACTCGCATAGCCGTATCTGAAGTTGTTGGAGAACGCTTCTTCATAGATGTTCATCGTGATCACCTGCGTGGCTCTGCCCGGTCCACCACCCGTCAGTCCATACACCACTTCAAACACTTTGAATGCTCCGTTCAGCGTAAGGAAGAAACAGATGGTCACGGCATGAGTAATCATTGGCAACACCACATTGCGCAGCACCTGGAATGCGTTGGCCCCATCAATAACAGCCGCTTCCTTGAGGCTTTTTGGCACACCCTGAAGAGCAGCCAGATAGATGATCATCATATACCCTACACCGTTCCAGAGCGATACGATCAGAATGGAGTAAAATGAAAACTTCGGATCACCCAGCCATTGCTGGTCGAGGAACGAAAAGGCCAGTTTCTGTGCGAGCTGTGGCAGCACCTGAGAGAAGATAAATGTCCACATGAAAGCACTGATGATTGTACTGATCATGTTAGGCATGAAGAACAGCGTCCGGAAGAGCCCCTTGCTGCGCGTTCGTGACTCAATCAACACGGCGAGCAACAAGGCAATTCCATTTTGCAGAATCAGCATAAATATTACATATTTCATCGTGAACCACAGGGAGTTCAGAAAGTCAGGATCTTCTTTGAACAATTCCACGAAGTTGCCCAGACCGATAAAGCTGTAATCCCGATTGAGTCCGTTCCAATCCGTCAGACTATAGAACATGCCACTAAACGTGGGATACAGCAGGAAAATCGCATAGATGACAAAGGCAGGCGCAGTGAACGCGAGCAGTGACAGATACTTCTTGAACACATTCGTAGCCATTGGTTCTCCCCCTTTTCACTCGAAGCGGATGATTGTAAACGAGGGAACGAAGAACGTTCTGCCTGCCATATCATCTGCTTGGAGACTGTAACGAAATAAAGTACCGCTCATTTGTTGATTAAACTCCCAAACCCATTGAGATTTTGTCAACAAAACAAAAGCAGGTACTCCATTCCTCACAGCTCCTTACTTGTTGACTTTGTTGTAGGATTTCCACGCCTTGTCGAGCGCATCGATAACCTGCTGTTGATTTAATTGCCCAGAGTAGTAGCCTTGCAACGCTTTGCCTGACTCGTCTTTCACCGCTTGAGGGAGGGATGGGTCCTCATATGCTTTACCTTCACTCACATATTTCTGAGCATCGTCTACCCACGGGAAGCTCTTGAAGTCATGGATCTTGGCAATCGGATTGAACTTGAGTGCTTCGAAGAATGCACTTGAATCCTTGTCATCGAGAATATAGTTCACGAAATCGAGTGCCACTTCTTTGTTTTTGCTAGATGACGATACTGCCAGTGAAGTGGAGGTGCTCAGATTGATTTTGGTATCATCCGGATTGTCATTGATCGGCATGGGTGCTACACCAAAGTTCAAGTCCGGGTTGGACTTCAGAATGGTTTCGGCAAACCATGGTCCCTGAATCCACATCGCGGCGCTTCCTGATGCGAAGGCTGCTGAACCATCATCTCCGCCCACTTCCAGCGCTTTGTCCGTTCCATTGGCATTGACGAGATCGAAGATATCAAACAATGCTTTCATATCGGAGAAGGAGCCCTGATCCTGATTCATCTTCTCCACGAAGTCTTTGTGCTCAGACTGAGTTAATGCACCCACGGTAAGTGGCAGGAATAATTGCGGAATCCAGGCTTCTTTGTAGGACAGTTCAAACGGTGTAATGTTGGCTGCTTTGAGTTTCTCCACGACCGCTTTCATTTCTGTTAACGTCGTTGGCACTTCCAGCCCTTGCTCTTTGAAAATATCTTTATTGTACAGATAGCCCCATGATACTGTTTCCAATGGAACAGCTACGATTTTGCCCTCCGCATCCGTTATGGAAGGTTTAACCGAATCCAGCAGCTTATCGACAAAAGGTTGGCCCGACAGGTCTTCCAGATAACCAGCTTTGCTGAACGGTGGAATCTCATTGACTGCATGGAGGGCGAACACATCCGGTGCATCATTGGAGGCGAGGCGAGTCTTCAGAATCTGAGGTGCATTGTCCGCTGGCGGCATCTCCAGTTGCACGTTCACCTCAATGTTTTTCTCTGCTTTCTCCTTGGCTTTGAACTGTTCTATATATTTATCGTAATGTTCTTTCAGCCGAGGTTGTGCAACGAATACTTTGAGTGATACCGTGCTGCCTGACGCCGATTCCTCCTGCCCATTGTCCGTTCCTGCATTGGAACCGCAACCTGCGAGCAGAACACTGACCAGTACCGCACTTGCTACGCTTTTCCATACTTTCATCTCTTATGACCTCCCGGTGTGTAACTGGTTTGTCTTTCATAGGCTCATTATATATCAGAAAATGAAAGCGCTTCATTGGACAAAATTAGACTTGTGTATTGGATTATTTTAAACCTTAATCCTGCTGCAAATGCTCTCTCGAACGACTCATTCCGTGCTGCTGCTTGAATTGCCTGACATACGAGGTTGTCCCTTCCGCATCTCCCCAGGAGATACCCCGAAATGCTTTTTGAAAACCCGATAGAAGTAGGACACATCTTCATAACCCGCCATCTCGGCAACATGCTTGAACGGAATCTGTTCGTCCATCACCCACTCTTTCGCTCTCGTCATACGTAATTGGACAACATAGTCGGTCACGTTCACCTCATACTCCTTCTTGAATACCTTGCTGAGATATTCCTTGCTGACAAAAAAGATCTGGGCGAGCTGCTCCAGCGTAATCATCTCCATACAGTGCTGCTCCATGTATTGCTTCACCTCATTCAGGTTCAGCTTGTTCTTGAATTTACGCTGCGCAATCAGCTGCTCCAAAGCCTGGTAGTATGGAGTCGAAATCCATGCGATCGTGGATTCAATGGAAGCCAGTGCAGCCGCAGGAGGTAGCGCCGTTGCTTCGGACCGCTCGTACAAGCCATTGGAGACGCACAACTCATCCAGCAAAGCCTGTAATTCATGAGCCACCCGCCCAAGCTGCCGAGGTCTGTTAATCTCGCATCGTTCCAGCTTCTGCTGTAATTGCTGGAACCACTCCCGCAGACTCTGAACGTTCAGGTCATTAAACCGCAGGCGGGCCTGTTGCTGAAACAGGGAGAACTCACCTGCGAACGAAGATGGGTACGATTCCCACGATTCAGGTGCTGATTCAACCTTTTCCAACTCCTTTGCACATTTAGCAAGTACACCATTCAGTTCATCCGGATTCACCGGTTTGAGCAGATAATCTGCAGCCCGATGCCGGATCGCATGTTTTGCATAATTGAAGTCATCATATCCGCTCACCACGATCACCTTGATCTGAGGGTATCGTCCGCTCAACGTCTGTAACAGCTCCACACCGTCTGTGCCGGGCATGCGCATGTCCGTAATGATAATGTGAGGCTGAAGCTGCTCGACCAGTTGTATGGCCTGCTCACCATCCTCTGCCTCACCTGCAACGGTCATGCCGAGTTCATTCCAATCTCCCAGGTTGCGCAGAATATCCCGGTTCCACGGTTCATCATCTACCAGCAGCACTCTGTACAGTTCCTTGTTCACAAGGCTTCGCCTCCTGTATTGCAGGGGATTCGTACCGTAACGCTTGTCCCCTGTCCATATTCACTTTCCATGCTCATCCCGTACTCAGGTCCAAAATGCATTATAATTCGCGAGGCCGCATTGACCAGTCCAATACTTGTACCTGAACTCCACACCCGATCTGCCTGCCGGGTAAGCCGCTCCAGTCTGGACTGCATCTCCATTAGTTTCTCAGCATCCATACCCATACCGTTATCACGAATTCGAATGGTTACATCTGTAGGTTCACAGACGACCTCAATGCCCAGCTTCCACTCGCCCTGTTTCTTCTCCAGACCATGCAAAAATGCATTCTCCACAATGGGTTGCAAAGACAACTTGGGGATATAACACGCCCGAATTTCTCCGGTAATCTCCAGTGTATATTCAAGCCTGCCGGCAAAACGTTGCTTCTGAATCAGCATATAATGCTCCAACTGGTCCAGTTCAGACTGTAGGGGCACAAGCCCATCCGGCGCTCGTACAATATAACGAAACATCTCGCTCAAGGCTCGAATGACCTTGTAACTGTCTGCCGGTTTTTGCGAGTAGACCATGCCGCCAATCATCTGTAGTGTATTTTGCAGGAAATGCGGATGGATCTGGGATTGCAGTGCTTTGAGCTCGGCCGTCTGCTTCTCCAGATTCATTAGGTAATTGTCGCGAATATGTTCCCGAATACGACTAGCCATGCCGTGCAGATTTTTCTCCAACAGACCAATTTCATCTACCCGACCGCTTCGCACCACTTCCCTGTCCTTGATCAGTTGAATACCCTTCATGGAATTTGCCAGTCTGACAATGGGCTTCGATGTACGCCAAGCCACAAATACAGCCAGTCCCACAGAAATGACGGTTGCCAGGCCACCCACGACCAGTCCATATTTCATCGTGTCCAAGGCACTTTCGTTAATGACATGGGCAGGTACAATCTTGATCACACGCAGTCCTGACGGCTCAATGGAGTGAAAGAATACATATTCTTTGGCTGTCCGGATGAAGCCCGAACTTTCTTTTGTGCCTGCTAATTTCTCCAGTGCTTCCGTAGACGGCTGAATCTCTTGGTTTGGCTGATAGACCGGACTGCCCGTACTATCAGCAATGTATACCGCATAGTCACCCCGGCTATCCAGCAGCTCCAGGGTCTGGTTGAACTCAGCCCACTTGACCTCCAGACTGATGGCCCCGATCTGTGCCTGATCCTCGAAGCGGTTCATGCTGCGGGTCATGTGAAACTTTTGCGGATCGTCCGGATCAGTGATAATCGTAAAATCTTTATGTTGGGCAAAAAGCTCATGATACCCTTCCGGTATTTCCGATACCGCTTTGATGCGAGAATCCATGGAGTTGAAGGTGAACAGGGTGTCCAATTCCTTCAGATAGAGTTCAACACCAAATACATAATTGCCAGCAGAATAGTATACACTGTTCAGCATATTGAACATGGCCTTCTGTTCATCGAACCGACTGGCTGCCGGCGCTTCTTCGTTCAACGCCAGATATTGATGCAATTCGTCACTGATCTGAATCGAATAGATAATATTGTTCATGCGGGCGAACTGTTCACCCAGATAGATGGAGGCCCAGTTCATATTGGCTCGGTTGGTCTCCATAATCTCCTCTTCCATGGAAGAGCGGGTATTCTCAGCTGCCATAGCGGTCATGGCAATGACGGGCACAACGGCCAGCAGCGTCATGGTAAGAATCAACTTATTGCGAATGCTGCGTTTGAAAGGATCTATCAGCTTCCGATAACATTCGGTAAACACAGCGCATCCACTCCTGAGCTAAAATAGACAAACGCCCCAGCATGGAAGCCGAGGGCGCTTTGGTCTTTATATTCGTTTGGAAATGTTACAACTAATGCTATTTACACGGACACTTCGATGACAGAACAACCTTCGATCGCTGTTATCCCCAGATTTTTTCTGATTCCCTTTTTGAAAAGGGAAAATCCGGGGATAAAGGCGCACGCTTCGCTTCGTTAGGTTATTTCTGTCATCTCCGTTTTTGTGTAAATTTATAGTTCAACATCCATTGCCTACTCTATTATTGTTCGACAATCCGTATGCCCCATGGTTCCAGTTCGATCTTCTCTCCCGCAGCAATCGGGGTTCCTGCCAGAAGTTCAGTCCCTTCTCCATAAGCATTCACCAAGGATGTTGCCTCATCCGCATAATTGAAATAGTAGCGAATCGTGTTCCCTTGATCGTTCACACCTGTCTTCACAATGATAGGAAAAGCCAGCTCCTGATCAGCTCCCCATACGCCCGCTTCCTTCATGACACGTTCCAACACCTTACGGATCACCGCAGAACTGGTATAACAGCCGACATAGGTTGCTTTGCCTTTTCCATAGGCATTCTGGGTAATTGCCGCATACTCACCCCAATGTGGATGATCATACCAAGCGAGTACTTCAGCCGTTGTCGGCGTAATCAGTTCCATCCAGGTGTGAACCTGGTTTTGCTCCTCACCAACCTCGAATGGATCATCGCGCAGCGAAACATGTTTTGGCTCTACAAATAGGTTGTAGCTGATCCCGCATGCCTCACTAATTAGCCCGGGCTGGCGGGTAGAGCGTACCTTGATATGCTCATTTGCAAATCCGCTTTTGAACGAGTAGACGATATGTCCGCCATCCTGTACGAATTGATTCAATTTTTCCAGCAATGCATCCGAAGCAGCATACAGAGCAGGTACAACGAGCACGTCATACTCCGCATAACTCTCAACCGATGGGTCGATGAGGTCACAGCTAATGTTCATCTTGTACAATTCATCGTACATCCAGCGCACCACGTCATTGTAGTTCTTGTCACTGGTGAAGTTAAAACCAAACCATTTGATGGATGTCAGAGCCTCATTGCTAAAAAGCACTGCCACCCGATTCTTTTTCTTCAGATTCACAAGCTGAGGACTCAGTCTTGCAAAATCCCTACCAATGGTCTTCGCTTCGTTGTACACCGGATTCGGTTCAAAGTCATGACTGAGCAATCCTTTCCAATACGTCTCAAACGAATTGTGCAACGAATGCCAGTGCCAGTAAGCGACCATGTTCGCCCCTGATGCCAGATGACTGAATGCCTGCAAACGCAGTTGTCCCGGATACGGAACCCAATGCCAGAACGCCTGCGCTTCGGTCTCCAGTACCAGATAGTTCGATTGTTTGGTCGAACGCGCCACATCCCCGCCGAATGAAATTTCAATGCCGGTCAGATCATCCTGGGAAGGATGGTAGATGTCCACACTGGTGATGTCAAAAGGCTTCGATGCGGCAAAATGATCCACATCCCCTTGAATGCCGTAGGAATATCCACGCCAATCGAAGTCAAAGTTCTGGGTAACAAACTGTCCTGCCTGTTTGTATTCATTCACGATCCCCACTTGCCAAGCCAAAAAGTTGGTTACCAGTTGCCGCTGGAACTTGGCAAATTCAGCGCCAAGACTACCGTTGATCGTTCCTACAACAGACGGGAAGTCCTCCCAGCTATTGATTCGATTGCTCCAGTAGTCGAGGCCAAATTCCTTGTTAAGCTCTTCCAGAGAACTGAACTTGTTCCGCATATATTTGACGAATTGCAGTTGTACATTATCTCCGGCCGTATTGTAATGCTTTGTCTCGTTATCTGTCTGATAACCGATAACCGCTGGATGTGTGCTTACCCGAGAGATTAGCTTCCGGATGATCCGTTCGGCATAGAATAGATAGGTTGGGTGTGTAATATCCATGATCTGTCTTGCGCCGTATTTACCAGGTCCCTGAGAGGTGGTAGCCAGCACGTCCGGATGTTCCTTGACCATCCATGTTGGAACAGCATACGTTGGTGTCCCGACGATAACCTGAATTCCCGCTTCATGCATGGCATCCAGCACACGGTCTACGGAAGAAAAGTCAAATACGCCATTCTGCGGTTCATGGGTACTCCAGGTGGATTCTGCAATACGGACCACGTTGATGCCTGCATCCTTCATCATCTGAATGTCCTTGTCCAATCTTTCGTAAGGCATATATTCATCATAGTAAGCTACGCCATATAATAATTTGTCCATGATTTAATCTCCTTTTTAGGTGGAAAATATAATGTTCTTGACGTGTGCAAGAGTTGACATATTCCAATCCGTAATGGTAGCGTTTACATTATTATAGGTCGAAGAACTTGGATTGTTCAGCAACCACTTCAAACGCTGATGCGTTGCATGGATCATCCATCCTTGCGTTAAACTGATTATAATGAAGTATACTACGGGTGCCGATTGTATAAGGCAAGTTGTTTTTACCCTTTTCCGAGGTGAATATGATGGATATCCGATCACAGCTCCGAGAAATGCCTCACCATACGCTGGCCCACTGGCTGCCTATTATCGACAGTAACATCAAATTCTATGGTGCGCACAGCCAACAAGTACCCTATGGATGGGCGATGCCGGAGGAATCACATCCGGGCTTTGAGATTATGTTGATCATCGAAGGTACGCAGGAGAGTGTGATTCATGGTTATACCTATACCGTGGAGGAAGGTTCCATTCTTCTCATTCCTCCCGGGTTCAAACATACGAATCAATGTGTATCCACGGAAGGCATGACTTATTTTAGCGCTCACTTTAATGTGGATGATCCGGTCTTCACCCTGAAGCTGATGTCACAGCATAGCCGAATCTACGCAGCAGGTACGGCTGATAATAGGAAGATGCGCGTTGTACTGGAGAGCTGGATGGGGATGATTAACGTATCTGAAGCCTACACGTCCACTGATAAAATGATCATGCAGGCACGCATGTTTGAACTGTTCGCCCTGTTGTCCCAAGCCGCTGACAATGAACCGGAGGCCACCACTTCCGTTGCTGCTTCACATGCACCAGCTCCAACAGCCATGCATTATGCAGGAGCTATTGCGGAGGCAATCAAGCAGGCATTCCATGCCCAGCTTCGAACCAAGGAAAGCAGTGTATCCACAGTCAAAGTAGAGCAGATTATATCCTCGTTTGGCATCAGCCCGGGATATGGTCTACAGGTCTTTCGCAAGGTATACGGGCGATCGCCCAGGGCTTACTTGTCCAGCTTGAAGTTGCAGGAGGCCAAAGTGCTGATCGAACAGCCAGAGCTGTCGCTCGGGGAAATTGCGTGGAAGCTCGGTTACACCCATCTGTCCCATTTCAGCAGACAATTCAAACGTTGGACAGGCCAAAGCCCGCTTCAATATCGCAATCATCATGCAGATACATCAGGTGATCCTGTATCCTACAGATCGGAATCGAGTCCAGAATCTTGATTGCGGATACGTTCGTACTCTTCCGGCGTGTTCATATTACTCATTTGCATCGCTACTTGATGAACGCCAGCTCTCTCAAGCTCTTCCGCATCGACATAACAGCAACCGATCTCTTCAAGCCATCGCATGACTCGAAGATGATCCTGCATCAGGCGCTGCTCCAGATCAGGGAGCACTCGTATGTGGTAAGCCCCTGCAAGAGGGTGGACATGTCCATCCACGCGTGGAACGATAGCAGAATAAGAGTTATGCGACT
Source organism: Paenibacillus sp. FSL R5-0701 (assembly GCF_037973995.1). Classification (NCBI taxonomy): domain Bacteria; kingdom Bacillati; phylum Bacillota; class Bacilli; order Caryophanales; family Paenibacillaceae; genus Paenibacillus; species Paenibacillus sp. FSL R5-0701. The sequence goes on from NZ_CP150230.1 coordinate 6,496,094, forward strand.
CGACCAGTTTTTTTATTCCATCAAAGAAAGACGTTTGCAGGAGCGGCATATCGCAGGCACATACCAGATTCCAGTCTGTATCGGAAGCTTCCAGCGCCGCGTGGAGACCGGCGAGTGGCCCCTTCCCCGGATAGTGATCCTGAACGCAGTCGTAGCCCATTGCACCGTAGGTTGTCACATTGGGTCCGGCAGCCACGATGATACGGGATACGGCGGGTCTCATCGCCTTCGTGACATGTTGCAGTACTAGGGAACCGTTTAGTTCCAACATGGCCTTGTTGGTCCCCATGCGGCTGGATAAACCTCCTGCCAATATGATGCCTGTCCATTCCCTCGTGTTCATGTTGTTATCCTCCCTCGGATCACGATATGTGTATGACTGCATCAATTTCAAAACGTTCGCTATGCATTGAATCCCCTTTCAACAAATGATACATTGAACAATATGCATTTGAAAGGAATGGCTTAATTGGACAGACCTGCACCTTCAAGAGGAAATCCCTCATTGGTTTCTCTGAAACTATATAACTTTTTCATATATGGAGCCATCTCGATCTTCGCCGGATTCCTGCAGCTTTATCTGCAAGAGATTGGCATGACCAAACTGGAGATTGGCAGTCTCATGGCGATTGGACCTTTTGTATCCTTGTTTGCCAACCCGTTCTGGGGTTTCTGGAGCGATAAATCTCGCAACATTCGCATCATTCTGATGATTATGATGGGAGGCACATTTGTGCTCGCCCAGGGTGTATTCTATGCGCCCACGTATACATGGATCTATGTAGCCATGATTTTCTTTTATTTTTTTCAAAGTCCATTATTTGCTCAAACGAACAGTCTGATTCTCGGATATATCGATGGTACAACCCAAAAATTTGGGTCATTCCGGCTCTGGGGTTCACTCGGTTGGGCGCTGACTGCTGTCGCTGCCGGACCGCTCATTGACCGTTTTGGCATCGGCAGTGTATCCATTATATTTGCGTGCATGATTGCCACCGCCTTTGTATTATCCGTATTTCTACCCAGACAGCCGATTGCTTCGGATACACCCGTGGTTACTTTTCGGCGGTTTGGCAAAGTCATGTTCAATCCGTATTTTATGGCATTTATCGGCCTGGGTGTACTCGTATCGGTGCCTAATGCGATGAACAGTACGTTTATGTCACTATATATTGTAGAAATGGGTGGTGACAAACAGATGGTCGGCTGGGCCATCTTCACCTCATCCATTCTCGAAGTCGGCGTATTCCTGCTGCTCGACCGCTTGCTCAAGCGTAAAATGAGCATGCTCTTGGCATCTCTCATTCTGATCAGTGTGCTGTTTGCACTGCGCTGGCAGCTCATGGCACTGGCTAACAACCCGCTGGAGATTGTATTCATTCAGTTGATGCACTCCATTACGTTTGGTGGATACTTCTATGTGGGTACGCAACTGACCATGCTGTTCATTCCAAGACCTTACCGTTCCTCCGGTCAAGCGGTCTACACGATGGCCTGGGGAGGTCTCTCCGGCGTGATTGCCGGTCTGTTCGGCGGCTGGTTGTTCCAGAGCTTCGGTGCGGAAATCATGTATAGCATTGGCGTATTCTTCTCGCTCATCGGCGCTGTTGGATTTAGCATCATGTGGTTATCGAATCGACGTAACGGCTATCAGCCAGTTGTCTTGACGGAGATGGGTAATATGGATGAGGACAGATAATCTTTTATTTGAAAAAGTTGAAGGATTTCCACTGGAGCACTACGAGGACAGAACAATCTTTCGATCGCTGTTATCCCTGGATTTTCTTGATTCCCTTTTCAAAGGGTAAAATCCGGGGATAAAGGCGAACGCTTCGCTTCTCTAGCTTTATTCTGTCCTCTCCGTTATGGTGTAAATAAAACGTTCAAACATTCAGACAAAAGATTAAGCATAGGTGCAGTAAAGAGAAAGGCGTCTAAGGTTTGTTGCTCCTAACGAACCTTAGACGCCTTATTTGCAGCAATTTTACGTAATTCAAAAGCTAAAGAACCTCAGCCACCTTATTTTGCATAAAAGATGTTAGAAACCCCAAAAAGACAGGCCAAGCGAGAAAATAAGGTGTCTACGATTCGTTACGTTGCTGGAACGCCCAAATACACTTGAATAACGTGTCTTCGGTTCGTTAGATTTTTGCCTCATACGCACATCTATGGCCTCAGCTCATAGTCATGTTCATGTTCATGTTCATGTTCATGTTCATGTTCATGCGAAATTGTATTACTACGTCTAAAACTGGACCTGGCTAGATACAGAAAAACAATAAAGGGCACCCTTCGCCATGATTATGACGAAGGATGCCCTTCCTTTTTACTTATAACTTGGCTGCTTACCAGCACTCTGATGAACAGGCCATAAATTTCTTCCAGCGGCCTTATGCCTTCGGCAGTTGGAATGAGCTTTTCAGGGATACGACCCGGTTAAATACCGGACGTCCTGGTTCGGAATGTTTTGGATCTACACTGAAGTAACCGTGACGGAAGAATTGGAATTTATCCTGAGCGTTTGCTTCCTTCATCTCTTGTTCCACAAACCCGTTAACAATCTCAAGGGAGTTCGGGTTCAATTGATCCAGGAACGTTTTCTCCGGTTGCTCTTCCACAACCTCAGTTTCTGCCCCGGCTACAGCCACTTCCACCTCTGCTTCCGGTGCTTCATCCAGAATCAACGGCTCGTACAGACGGAATTCGGCAGGTACCGCTTGAGTCGCTTCTACCCAGTGGATTGTTCCTTTGACTTTACGGCCAGTGAAGCCACTGCCGCTCTTTGTCTCCACATCATAGGTACAATGAATCTCAGTCACATTGCCTTCTGCATCCTTGATCACATCGTTACATTTGATGAAGTATGCATGTTTCAGACGAACTTCGTTTCCAGGGAACAAACGGAAGTATTTGTTTGGCGGATTCTCCATGAAATCGTCTTGTTCAATATAAATCTCACGGGAGAACGGAATTTGGCGATTGCCCATCTCCGGGTTCTCCACATTGTTCTCTGCTTCAAGCCATTCCACTTGTCCTTCAGGATAGTTGGTGATGACCACTTTGAGCGGGTGCAGGACAGCCATCGTGCGCGGAGCTTTCAGTTTCAAGTCTTCACGTACAAAGTGCTCCAGCGTTTGCAGGTCAATTACCCCTTGGCTCTTGGAGATGCCTGTCTCGAATACAAAATCACGAATGGCTTCCGGTGTATATCCCCGGCGGCGCAGACCTGAAATCGTCGGCATGCGTGGATCATCCCATCCATCCACATGGCCTTCGTCCACGAGCAGTTTCAGCTTCCGCTTGCTTGTCACCATCTGGGACAGGTTCAGGCGGCCAAATTCGTACTGATGTGGTTGGCTCTCCATCTCACATTCAGCGATAACCCAATCATAGAACGGGCGTTGATCCTCAAACTCCAAGGAACAGAGGGAATGCGTTACACCTTCAATTGCATCTTCAAGCGGGTGAGCAAAGGCGTACATTGGATAGATACACCATTTGTCGCCCGTGTTATGATGGTGTGCATGTGAAATCCGGTAAATAACCGGATCGCGCAGATTGATATTCGGTGCAGACATATCGATCTTGGCACGCAGCACTTTCTCTCCGTTCTTGAATTCGCCTGCACGCATACGTGTGAACAGGTCGAGATTCTCTTCCACCGAACGATCACGGTACGGGCTGTTCTTGCCCGGCTCCGTCAACGTTCCGCGCATTGCACGGATTTCGTCGGCGCTTTGGTCGTCGATGTAGGCTTTTCCTTTTTTAATCAACAAGACAGCACGGTTGTACATCTCATCAAAATAATCCGAGGCAAAACGTTTCTCGTTCCACTCGTATCCGAGCCATTTCACGTCTTCCTGAATCGATTGAACGTACTCAACATCTTCCTTGACCGGGTTCGTGTCATCAAAGCGCAGATTCGTTTTGCCGCCAAATTCGCCGCCCAGCGTAAAGTTAATCCAGATCGCCTTGGCATGGCCGATATGCAGATAACCGTTCGGTTCCGGAGGAAAACGGGTAATAACTTCCTGGACTTTCCCAGACCGGAGATCTTCGGTAATAATATTTTTGATAAAGTTAGGTGGGGTTGTACGATTGTCCACAGGTATCAAACCTTTCATGAATGGATTGGAGCCTTCGGGAATTGCAGCAATTCCGGCTATAATTCCTTAATAACGAAGTCATTTCCTGAAAAAATCTATTTTCTTGGAAAGTTTCGTACGCGTTTCATTTAAATATACCTTTAACGGGGGAGGAGTTCAATAAAGAACGGCACCAAAGTCAGGATCAGCCATGCATAAATAGGCCCAAAACCATTTTGACGGGTTCGCTCGAATCATGTAGCATGATAGTAAAAGTACGTGTTCAAAAAGTCTGGTTTTCAGTACCGAGAAGATGGAATGAAGATAGAAATGGAGTAGCGGAGCGTAGGAAAACTACGTGAGCAACGGACATTTCGGCTGAATTTCAACTTCGATGCTGATGATGCCGTAAGGCATTATTCGTAATCAAAAGCGGACTTTTTGAACAACTCCTAAAAACAAATTAAAGGGAGGGTTTCCCATTCCAACGAACTCGCTTAAACTGACCAAAGAACAGCAGGATGAAGCCATTCGCACCATCCAGTCGTATTTCGAAGAGGAACGTGGCGAAGAACTGGGTGATCTGGCCGCTTGGGGTGTCCTCGACCTGTTCATGACACAGCTCGCTCCCTACATATATAATCAGGCACTCCGTGACGCACGCACAACAGTTAATCAACGCATGGCCTCGATGGAAGAAGACCTGTTTGCACTGGAGCAAAAGTTGCCCAAGACTTCCCGTTAATCCACTACAAATACGTGTTCAAAAAGTCTGGTTTTCAGTACCGAGAAGATGGAATGAAGCTAGAAATGGAGTAGCGGAGCGTAGGAAACTACGTGAGCAACGGACATTTCGGCTGAATTTCATATTCGATGCTGATCATGCCGCTAGGCATGATTCGTAATCAAAAGTGGACTTTTTTGAACAACCTATACTAATAAGGAAAGAAGGTTGCATTCATGTTTACCTATTCATTGGATGAATATACCGAACTCCGGCCACTGGCCATGGAACATACCAAACCGCTGTTCGAACTGACGGATCGCTCGCGGGATCAACTGAGACATTGGTTGCCGTGGGTGGATCATGTGACAGAAGTGGAACACACCTCGAACTTTATTACCAACGCGTTAAAACAAGGTGCTGAAAATGGCGGCTTCACCGCCGGAGTATGGTTAAAAGGGGATCTTGCAGGCGTCATCGGATTCCAAGAGATTAACTGGACCAACCGCTCGGTAAGCATCGGATACTGGCTTGGAAAAGGCTTCGAAGGTCAGGGTCTGATGACAAGTGCTTGTCGCGTTCTGGTTGACTATGCACTGGTGACCCTGGATCTGAATCGCGTCGAGATTCGCTCAGCAACCAACAACAAACGGAGTCGCGCCATCCCTGAAAGACTCGGATTCGTTCTCGAAGGTGTCATTCGTCAGGCAGAGAAGCTGCCTAAAGGTTACGTGAACCATGCAGTATACGGCATGCTTCAGCATGAATGGGAACTTTTGCGCTAATTCGCCTACATAATAAATCAGGAGAGATCTCTCCCAACATACCGGAATAACAGGAATACCCTCTATCTCCACAGAATGTGGTGACAGAGGGTATTATATTGTATCCATGGATTTTATAGGGCTCGGACCATGCCACCATCCACGATCAATGAGGTTCCGGTAATGTACGTATTGGCCCCGGATAACAGGAACACCACCGCTTTGGCAAACTCCTCCGGTTGACCATAACGTCCTAGTGGAATCTCTTTACGGAACTGGTCAGATACCTCTTCCTCACTGATTCCGTTCTGCTCAGCCCGCGCTGCATCCAATTCACGAATACGATCTGTTGCAATACGTCCTGGTGCCACCGTGTTGATCAAAATTCCGTATGGAGCCAGCTCCTGGGATAACGTCTTCGCCAATCCAAACACGCCTGTACGGAACGTGTTGGACAGCACCAGACCCGGAATGGGCTGCTTCACCGAAGTTGAAGCGATATTCACAATGTGTCCTCCGCCTTCTTTCATATAAGGAAGAGCACCGCGAATCAGCCTTACATAACTGAGTACATTTAATTCAAATGCACGCTCCCAATCTTCATCCGTCAGTGACTCAAATGAACCCGATGGTGGGCCACCCGAATTGTTCACCAGAATATCAATCTGCCCAAACAGCTCCGCTGTCTTATGAATCAGAGCCTCAATATCTTCCTTGCGTGTCACATCGGTTGCACAATATTCCACACGTCCACCACCACCAAGCGCCAGCAGCTCCTGCTTCACTGCTGCGAGCTTTTCTTCGCTCCGGCTGGCAAGTATGACGTCAGCACCTTCTGCTGCCAATTGAGCGGCTACCGCTTTGCCCAGCCCTCGACTGGAAGCCAGCACCAATGCTTTTTTACCTTGAAGTCCCATGTCCATCGTTGTTCCTCCTTCTCAACTAGTCTCTATTTGGTCTGGATAAAATAACCCATAAGAATATCGTCCACATACTTGTCTCCGATATAAAACTCGGACACCAGCCTGCCTTCCGTCACAAATCCACACTGTGTATAAAACGTGATGGCTCCCGGATTGCTGGATAGCACGCGCAGCCTGAGCTTGCGAACGCCTTGTTGGGCCGCATGTTGCTTAATGGCATCCATCAAAGCTGTAGCAATGCCACAACGCCGATCATGAGGGTGAACTGCAATATGAATCTCATAGACATGACGGTTGACCAGCATACCTGTGGCTGGCTGAAAGCCCACATAACCACATACCCGCTCTCCCTGCACCGCAATCAATTGGCTGCCTGGCGGGCAATACTGCAGGTATTGCTGTCTGGAGCGCCATTGCATCGGTGCAGGTGAGGTGTATTTGTCCCATACCAGGGTGTCCAACTCCATTAGCTGCGCTGCATCTTTAATCTCGGATGGACGAATCGTAAATGTATGGCTGGTAAGCATAATGATTCAACCTTTCGTGCTATAGTCGACAACGCTGTACGTTACAACGTCGGGAAAGTTCAGAGAGTTAAGAAATTTGAGAAACTTAGGAATAGGAAGACATTGTTCGTTTACTTCACTAATTAAGTTTTTTGTTCTATATATTGTAGCATAGCCTCAGCTTTGACTAAAATTCCACTCGGTATTGAACCTTTTCGCAAAATGAAATAAAACACTTAACCTTGCCGTTACGTCATGGTTTATACTGATTCGATAAGGAGGGAATGCATGATGAATATCAAAGAGGCAGCAAGCAGGCTTGGTATATCGGCGAGAGCCATTCGCTTTTATGAAGAAAAAGGTTTAATTCTCCCCGCCAAACAGTCCAGTAACGGTTATCGTACATACACTGAGAATGATATCTGGCGGCTTCAAACCATTGCTGCACTGCGTGAGATTGGCATGTCGCTACAGGATATTACACATGCGCTAGGAGAGATTGATCAAGGGAATCAGCAGCGGCTGGAAGAATATCTGGAACTGCAACAGGCCGTCATGTATGCCCAGTGGATTGAGCTCAAACGTATGATGGATACAACCCAGCGCATGATTGACCTGAATCGTCAGGATGGTCCGCTGGATGTCAGCCATCTGCACGATCTAGCGGACAGTGCGCGCCGCCTGCGCGAAGCACGGCAGAACTGGCATGATCGGTGGAATTATGATACGCAGGCAGCCATCCACGATCAGCGAGTGCAGGCAGAAGCAAGAGTCAGTAATGAACATCCCAATTCAGAGGGCAGGTATCATTCCGATGATACGGTACAGTCTTCCTTTTATCTGTATCACAACTATGACGAAGCGCTCGAACAGACAGCTCATTGGATCTCTCCCGCCCTTGGTGAGAAAGGACTTGATATTGGTACAGGCACAGGTAATCTGGCTGGGAAACTGCTACAGCACGGCGCAGACATGACTGCAATCGACCAATCCCGGGAGATGCTGCGCAGATGTCGTACCAAATATCCTGAGATGCATGTGAAACTTGGTAATTTTCTGGCGCTGCCTTTTGCCGATTATTCCTTTGATTTTGTTGTATCCAGCTTTGCTTTCCATCATCTGAGTTCAGATCAGCAACTATTGGCATTACAGGAGATGCAGCGTGTTTTAACCTCGCGTGGACGTATCGGTCTAACCGATCTGATGTTTGTTGATGCGACTCACCGTGATTCCTATATTCGGCAGGCAGAAACCACAGGACACGAGGAACAGCTGCGCGCCTTACGCGAGCGTCACTTCCCTCTGCTCAGTGAGCTATGCAGCTGGCTGGAGCAGCAGGGCTACGTTACGAAGAATGTGCGGCATAACGAGTTGTTGTATACGTTGCTGGCAGTTCCGCTACGGTGATATACGGAACTTTCGTGAATAGTTTTTTAAGTTGCAAGAAATCTCATATAAAAAGACGGAGAATACTCCGTCTAAATTCAAAAAATTATGAACTGAATTATAGCAGAGGCTCCCTTGGATCGTTCCTCATCTGTTCAATCAGTTGTCCTACGTTGGAACCTATTACATCTCCTAATCGATATACATGCTGTTCAAGTTGTTTCTCAGCTTGAATGGCTCGATCCACGTTTTCCTTCAATACATCAAATTTCAAAGCTGTTTTGGGATTCATCCCCGATAGGTCTGAAAAAAGTTTGCTCGTATAAGAATGTGCTTTACTTACTTTTTCGTTTTTCTGTATCTTGTCCCTTTCGGGATCAATATATAAAGTAATTGTATCTTCATAGTGCAATATCAGCCAGATTTCAAAACAGGGACTTGTAATGGTCAGAATATTTTCTTCGCCAGCTAGCTGTATAAACTCCAAGTAGGTTTCTTTCGTTTCAAAACTGTCACGGTCAAACACAATGACGAACTGATCGATCTCTTTATCATACGATCCAGACTTAATGAGTTCTCTTTTTTTCTGTTGGATTAACGCCAATAGTTTGGAAGGATGACTATAGTCTCGGATTTCACCTTCTTTACTCAAAATAACCATCTCGATCAGATTGTTTATTCCCAATTCTTTTCGATACGTGTCTACCCCTTTAAAGTATTGTTTCTCGGTGTTGGCTCCCTCAAATATCAAATAATATCTCCGTAAGGGATCTATACTAATCTCTTCTTCATATCGTGTTGTCCATGATCGTAATTCTCTTAGCGGACTCATTCGATTTCACCGTTTTCCGAAAACGAGAAACTATTCAATACAGGAATAGCGCCATAACGCCCGTCAAGATAATTTTTGCTTAACTTTTTATCATATCGTTCTTTGAAACGGTCCAAGGAGTACAAATGAGATATATTATCTTTATTTCTTTCAACAAACCATATTTCATCCCTTCGCAACAGGTCCTGATCCATAATAGTAGATTCATGCGTAGTGAAAATAAGCTGCGTGTGATTATTCTTTAAAACTTCGAAAAACAACTCAATAAATTTATAAGTTAATTTGGGATGAAGGCTCCGCTCCAATTCATCAATGACATACACTTTGTTCTTTTTGTTACTAATCAGTATATCCATTAGGTCAAACAGACGCCGAGTTCCATCAGACTCTTCATCGAACTCAAAGTCACTAAGTGACTGCACGCCATGCTCCAACATAATTGTGGTAATGATCGGTTCTTCTCCTGAAACTCCTTTAATGTTATAAAAAGCATTCTTTGTTCGAATCGACATCCTTACATTTTCATGATCAGGGTCTTCGGATTTTTTTGTGAATGCACTAATAACTTCTTCTAAAAGTTTGCCTGGGAGCTTACTCTTGAGGTCGGGCAATGAGATTTCCTCTATTTTCACTTTCGATATTCCAGTATCAAATAGATCAATAATTTGATTAATTCTCTGATTCCCGTCATCTCCATAAAAATACTCGAAATCGGTAATAATCTGGTCTGCAGAGATGGTTACGAGATCTTCCTCAAACCATTCAAAAACATCTTTAAAAAATGCCAAACTTGATCCACTTTTAATCTTTTTGTTTCTGTTCATTTCTTTAAGAAATAACCCTGAGTTATTATCTTCAAAGTCCAAAGTATAGGTTTTAAATTTCATCCGATCAATTTCATCCAATTCTACCCGATCACCAAGTTCAATGCGTTTGAGTTCAGTCTCTCTTTCAAAAAGCATATGCTGCATATCCTTGCCAGGAACTAATTCATATAGCCATTCGGATTTAATGACACGGTCGAATAGATTTATGCTGAACCCATATGCATAAAATATATTGTTTTTTAATATTTCAAATTCAAATGTCGAGTCTTTATCTTGACCATCTGGAGCTACTCTACAATACATTTTACTCGCTTGCTGTGGCACTCGATTTGTAATGACATACTTTGCAAACTTCATCGCTTCAATTAAATTGCTTTTACCAGAGGCATTCGCCCCGTATATTGTTGCACTTCTCAATAATGAAACTTTATCAAACAACACCACATGTTCTTTCTTTTTTTTAATCTTTTTGGCAGGAATCATCGTTAACTCTTGTTTATCACAAAATGACTTAAAATTTTCTACACTGAATCGTACGATCATTTTTTTCACTCCTTTTCGGGGGATCTACAAAAGAAACTCCCTACACTTATTATATCCATTCAACAGCAAAATATAAACATAAAGAGATTTTTTCTCTTTATGCCTTGAATGAATTTTAATGGTATCATCCATCAAAGGTCAGAGACACAAAGCACAAAGCAGCTCTAATCTAATTCCCGAATTAGATTAGAGCTGCTTTGTCTAGCAATGTAAAATGTAATGATACATCACGATCTGAGCTTACGTTTCTTGAATTCATTTCATAACTCATTAAATCATCGTTTTTGTAACGAGATATAGACAAATTGAACCATTTTGGTCTATATCTCGCCTTGATTGAAGCCGCTATTGCTTCTCTTACATATAGATATCAACAACCGTACGCTCAGTTGCATTGCGTGCTTCTCTGAACTCATCAAGCGAGATGCAGACCCCGCCCTGACGGTAACGGTTCGCTGTACGCTCGGTGCGAATGTCCTTGCCATTCACCGCTACACGGCTCACAGCACCTTCGTTCAAGTGATAGATAAACGTCACTGGCTCACCTGCATACTCGAATTCGAATTGCATGCCTTTCAGCTCAGCTGGCAATACCGGGTCAATGACCAGATCGCCGCCCTCTTGACGAATGCCAAGTGCATTGGAGATCAGCTGGTTCATGTAGATTCCAGGGCCGCTGGAGTAGATTCTCCATCCGCCTTTCACCTGTACAGTCCCTTTACGAAGCTGGTCAAAATGCTCCTGCGCCTCGTAACGCGTATTAAACTTGCCGTCCGAACTACTGAAGTATGAGTTCGCTTGGCGAATCTCCGCGTTAGGTACAACCTCACCGATACCAACCGGGTTGATCATCGCGAGACCATTCCACACCTGATCTGTCTTACCGAGCTTCGCCATCGCTTCTACGTAACGGATATGGGCGTGTACATATTGCAAACCAATCTCACGACCGAAGTTGGATGCTTGCTCTGCACGTTTGAAGTGTGTGCTTACACCACCAGCATATTGAGCTGGACGATTCATCAGACGCACGCCATCCGGGCATAGGAACTGCTCACGGATCAATGCGTAATGAGACTCTGCTTGCTCCGCATTCAGCAACTCACCAATCATGCTGCGCGTCATTGGCAACAGACGATATTGAATGCCTGTCTCTGTGTCCGTTGGATGAAGCATCAGCTTCGCTTGGTCGGCTTCTTCCATGTATACAAAGCCTGGAATCACATCTGTGCCCAGCATGTAACGGTTAAAGTCCTCACGAATGCCTTGAGCTAGCACGTCAAGCTCCTGTGCAAAGTCCGCATCCTTGAATTTCAGCGCTTGCGAGAGCACGTTTACGGACTGATACGTCAATGCCACCGTCCAACTGCTCACCATGTATTGCTTCAGCTGTGCATTGGCTGGTTGGAGCGTATCATCCCAGTCGCCATCTCCGTAGGAAGACAGAAACGTATCGTGCAGGAAGTGCGAACGGATATATTCGATCTCTTTTTTCGCGTGATCCAATACCGTTGCCGTCTCTTCCGTGAACCCGAAGCTATGCTTGACGGTATAAGGTACTTTCTCATCCAGGATTGCATAGTCGCGAGTCGCTGTCAGGTAGTCCGCCAATACTTTCAACGGCCATACGATGATGTCGCCATGACTCTCTTCCTGTTGAATCGCAAAGTATTTATCAAACATGAACCATTGCGGCCAGTTGCCATCATCTTCATATTGGTGGGTATAAACCATTTTGATGATATCGCGAACTTGCTCATATTTTTGCGTTGCCATAAAGTACTCCACCGGACCTTGGCACACATCCCGTGTACCCCAAGCCGCGCCGCCATACTGCTCCAAACCGTGAGGCACGGAGTAGTGAACCAGCATATTGTGGGTGTACCACCAAGCCAGCGCATTTACTTTGAACAGATCCTCAGCACTCTGACCTTCGCCACGGGACAAACGGAACCCGTTCATCACACCTGCGAAGAACTCGCGGTATGCCTGTACTTCCTCTTCAAACGTCAGGCTTGAACCTGCTACCACTCCGCTGTCTGCTTGGCCTTCCAATACCCCTTGTACCTTCAGCGTCCATTCAGCACTTGCTTCCAGACTAAGCGTAACTAGTGATGCAGACCCACTGCGGATACCACTTGCCAGCAACGTTTCGTCCCCTACATTCACAGCTGCGCCGTCCACCGACATGCGGTATTGCAGATCTGGGTACGTTCCTGCACTAATCGCTTGTGGATCAGCCTTGAAGATCAAAGTATCGCCATCCTGCGTCATATGCAGCGGATACTCGTATTCATTCACATTCATCGTAATCTGGTTTGTTACCAGGTAACGGTACGCCTTACCACTTGTGGAACGCACATTCATACTTACTTCCGTAGCATGTGCCCCTGTATAGTTCGTCACGATGATTGTATCGGATGCCGTTTTGTAGATCCAACGTACATAGTTGAAGCCAATCTCAAACAAGGAAGGCATCGTCAGCAGACGATATTGTCCGTCCACTTCCACATAGATGCGTTGTCCAGCCGTCTTCGGCACGTTTAATGCATTGCGGGCATTACTGATCATTTTATTAAAATTGGTGTTACCAATAACGAGCTGTGAGTTGAAAATACCGTACATATATGACGTTGTCGTAATAACCTGTGCTCCAAGTTGCACATTGCCACCACTCATCAGAATGTGACCGTGCGGACGCTCTACGAGCAATTCTTTTGCTTTCAGAACGATATGTTCATAGCTCCCTGTGAAGAAGGATAACAGTTCCTCACCGCTGTGCTCTTCCTGATGACGATCAGGGAACAGATCATGAATCTCATCTTGCGTCAGATCAAGTGTTACCAGTGGTTCACCCAGGAAGGAGGACAGTTTCACCTGTTCCAACGTATCACCGTTTTCCACAGTCTGAGCCTGTACTTCATTCCATGCTGCGGTAACTTCATCCCCGAATTCCAGTGCAGAGATTCCTTCGGCATGATTAGGCTTCGCTAGTCCATAAAACACTACCTGTGCTTCTCCGTTCAGATTCAGCAGTTCAGATTGCAGCGCCGTGTAGGCAAATTCATACTGGTACGTCTCATTCGCCAACATTGGGCGATTCAAGCTCTCTGGTTGATTCGTTTCCTTGTACGACAGACCGAAGAATTGGAATCCGTCTGTGGAGTACCCAATTGCTTTCGTCAGGGAACCTTGTTGCATATATGGAAATGCGCCGCCCTGAGGCTGGTTTTGACGGGAACAAACGACATAACCTTTCGCTTCATCTTCAAACACTGTGTGGTCAATGTATTGTGACAGATAAGCCTCATTGCTGCGTACCGCACCTGGATCAGCAAGACCTACATCCTGTCCGTACACCACGTCTACGTTATGTTGTTGTCCTGTGAGCTTCACATCCCAGAACCAGACACCTTGTGGTGTAGCCGTAAATACAACCTGATAGCCAATGCCTTTTTCACTACCTTCCAGCTGGACTGTGCCCTCCCAGATCAACTGGTTGCTGGATTGTGCCTTGCTTGTAATTACCTTGCTATTCGAACGTACACCAAGCAGCGGGAACGAGCTAATTTTCTCTCCCTCATGCACACGCAGGTACAGGTTGTTCAAAGATCCATCAATCTGGTTGCTGAGCAACTGGTTCAACATCGTTGTGCCGGATGTAGCCTGGTATAGGTCGCCACTGTTCAAAAAGGTAAAAGATAACTCTCCGGCACTTAACCGGATCGGTTCATTAATCATCGTTGTCATAAGGTTCACTCCTTGAATTAGTTAAAATCGAAACGTTTCGATAAATTTGAAAAAGAATAGGGGCCTCTTCAAACCGGCTTTTTACAGCCCGTCCGGACGATAACCCCATCATTAAACTTTTACTTCAGCATGCAGGCAGTTCTTTGTTGTTCAGACTCGGTCTAAACCGAACGTACAGAGTTGCGCTCGATCATATTAATCGTTAACGTATATGAAGGGTCAACCGCTTCGCCATTGAGCATCTGGAATAACAGATGTCCGGCGAGCGACCCGGCTTCATGCTTCGGCTGGCGTATCGTTGTCAGCGGTGGATGCACATATTCGGACAACTGAATATCATCAAAACCGATCACGGAAATATCATTCGGCACCGATACACCACGCTCTTCCAATGCCTTCAGGCCACCAATCGCCATCTCATCGTTACCGTAAAATACCGCTGAGGGAAGATCGCCCTGCATGATCATCATCTTGGTTGCACTGTATCCGCCCTCACGTACAAAATTGCCGTTCAGACGCCATTTGGACTTTTCTTCAAGCCCCGCTTCCCGCATCGCTCGCAGATACCCTTGGTAACGGAGCGCGTTGTCATACGAGTTGGATGGACCGCTGATATATGCAATCTTCTGATGTCCTGCCTGAATCAGGTGGCGGGTAGCAAGGTAACCGCCCTGCTCTCCATCCACCAGCACGTTGACCAGATGGTCACTCGACAGCTGACGATCCATCACAATGATCGGAAAACGATGACCGGCGGATTCTACCAGAATATCATCATGAATGTTATGCGCCAGGATGATGGCTCCATCTACTCTTTTTTCACGCAAAAATCGCACTGCCGTTGAGTCCCGTCCACCCATGGAGCTGCACGCAATCAGGTCATACCCGTTCGCGAGGGCTACATCCTGTACACTACGGATCAACTCCGAGTAATACGGGCCCGACAGATCGGTCAGGATCAAAGCGATCGTGTTTGTCCGGCTCCGTTTCAGGTCCATGGCAAAGCCGTTCTTGCGGTAATTCAGTTCTCGTGCTGCCTCAAGCACTTTAGCTTTGGTCTTGGCACTAACCTTGCTATCCCCGCTCAGCGCATAGGAAGCAGTCGAGAGTGCTACACCTGCCAGCTTTGCCACATCCTTAATCGTTGCCATTCCACGTTCGCTCCTTCTAAACTATATATAAGTTCAACTAAAGAATATTTACACTTACCACTCCGATGACAGAATAACCTTCCGATCGCTGTTATCCCCAGATTTTTTTTAATTCCCTTCTTCAAAGGGAAAATCCGGGGATAAAGGCGAACGCTTCGCTTCTTCACGTTATTTCTGTCCTCTCCGTTCTCGCGTAAAAAGTTTAGTTGAACCTATATAGAACAAATTCAAGGTTACCCATATTTTATACGGTACATGGTTAGAACAACCACTAAATCCTTCATTATCGTTTATTAATCTTTATACATATCATAGCGATGGATGTCAATCGAAACGTTTCGAGGTATTCTCAAAAAAAATCCTTGTCTCGATCCTTCCGGTACCACTGTTGAAGTACCTTATTCCAATCCATACCATTAATGATGGTCATGACGCGTCTTTCAATCTGGCGCCCTATGAACAGTTATTGCCTAATACAATGAAACTGGCATTAAACGCCAGATTGAAACGTTTCGACATTTTCATTATAGTCGGTGTTGATAGCGATTTCAACCACTTTATCTATTTTTCACAGAAAAAGTTGAATTGTCCAATCTGTCCATTCCACGTCACTCCGTTTATAGTATATACTGCATAATAGTTGAGATCCGCGAATTACGCCAGTATACAAAGGGCATGAGACGCATAATGCCCCTGCTGACTTATGTAAGGAGACAGTTATTTAATGAATATTTCCAAACCCACATACCAAAAAAAACCGCTGTCCCGTCCCGTTTCCTTGCAGAAGATTCAGTCCGTACCTGTTGCCCTGTTCAAGCTGTGCCATCTGGTGCAGCTTCACGACCGCGAGGCATTCTCCCGCATAGATGAGATGTGGAGCACACTTCACGTACTGTACGTCATTACTGCTGGCCAGGCCAGGCTGATCAGTGCAGAGGGCAAACTGACATTAAATGCAGGCTCTGCAGTCGTTCGACAAGCTGGAAGCCTGCTTCAGCACGAGAGCAAGCGCGGCTCCCTGTCGCCAGTACAGGGCGTTGCTATTGCTTTTGATTCCATTGAAAATGAACAGCTGTTCTGGCCGTTCGGGATACCAGCCCCCATTGCGAGCCGTACTCTCACCGACAGGGCAGTAGAGCTGATTCAAGCAAGTTCGACAGGCCATGATTCGAGCCCCTTCAGGCCACATATGCTTTTCTATGAATTACTGGATATTTTGCGGGATCATGTAGCTCATTCTGCTCATGAAGATCAATCCTGGCTCGATGCTGTACTCAGACATATCCATCAGATGTATACGCATCCGCTGACTCGCGAACAATTGGCACGCGATGCGAATGTGAGTCCTGAGCATTTTTCAAGAGAGTTCAAGAAGCATACAGGTCTTACGTTTGTTGAATATGTGACCCGTCTCAGAATCAGGATGGCTCAGGAACATCTGTTGTTCGCGAACCCTACGCTACAGGAAATTGCACAACTAACAGGCTACAGGGACACCTTTTATCTGAGCCGCAAATTCAAACAGATGGTTGGATCAGCCCCAACACACTACCGGAAAATGCCCAAGAAGATTGTATCTTTGACTTACAATTATACGGCCTCACTTCTGGCACTGGGCCACACTCCCCACATGGGCGCCGTTGCCAGCTGGATGGAAGAAAAAATGGGGGAACATGGTCATGATGGTCATGAACCATTTGAGCAACATTCCGAATATGAGCTGGTTAAACATACGGATCTGATTGCAAACGCTCAGCCCGATGTCATTATCGGATATGCACCGCATCCCACTTTCGATGAACTACGTCTGATCGCACCGACCATTCTGATGCCCTTTGAGGAAATCGATTGGCAGGAGCAGCTTCTTCTTTTGGGCCGAATTACCGGGCTTGAGTCCAATGCACAAGCGTTGTTAGATCAATATCACCAACTTGAACAAGAAGCCAATCATACGTTGGACCAACAGATGGCAGGAACACGAGGGTCCGCCGTTTGCATGTTTATGATTGGAGAAGACGGGGCTTATATCTACGGTCATGGCTGGGGCAGAGCTTCTCATGTGCTGTATCAATCGCTGGGCTTCACTCCACCCTCACGTATGGAGCAGGATGGGCAGTTACTTACGGGGTACGTTCATGTTCCGTTGTCCGAGATTCACTTGTATGCCGCAGATCACATGTTTGTCGCCTTCCCTGAGGAACCTGCCGAACGAGAAATGCTGGATAACCTGTTGAATCAGGAATCTTGGGGCACCCTCTCCGCCGTTCGTGAAGGACGTGTATACGAGATTGATGCCGACATGTTCTATGGATTTGATCCCTTGTCCGTTATGGAGCAGTTGCAGTATATCATGCGTCTCCTCACATCATAATTGTCCATGCTGTAGTGATCATAGTTGTCCATGTACAAATATCACATCTTCCTCTATGTTATTAATGAGAATAATAATCATTATTGATTATACACAGGGGGAACAAATATGTTTGCTACAAAAAAACGCTTTTCCGGCTTGCTGCTTATGCTCGCCATCATTATGATTCTGGCTGCTTGTAGCAGCGGAACAGGCTCGACTGCCACTGAACAGACATCGGCAGCGGGAACAGAAACGACAACCGGATCCTCCGAAACGAACATAGACACGTCGTCCAGTTCGGACAATTCGAATGCTACACGGATCTACAAGTCATTAAGCGGGGATGTTGAGATTCCGGCTGAACCGAAACGAATCGTCACGGATATGTACGTAAGTGATCTGCTCGCACTGGGTGTGAAACCCGTTGGGGCTGTTCAATATTATTTGGAAAACCCGTTCTATGCAGATCAGGTGGCGGGCATTGAAAGTATCGGTGATCGGGCAGCGGTATCCATGGAGAAGGTTATTGCCTTGAACCCGGATCTGATCATTACCTACTCTGATCAAGCCGAAGAGATTGAAAGTTATAAAAAAATCGCACCAACTGTGGTCATTCCGTACGGTACATTCACCAATGTACATGACGAAATCCGGGGATTCGGAGAGCTGATGAACAAATCCGAAGCAGCCGAAGCTTGGCTGAAAACGTACGATGAACGAATTGAAGCCGCTCGCGCCAAGGTGAAAACAGTCATCAAACCGGAGGAAACCTTCTCCATCCTTGAAGTATCCGACAAAAGTTATTATGGATATGGAGACAACTTTGGTCGAGGAGGACAAGCGGTCTACAGCGCTTTGCAACTTGCCCCTCTCGAAATCACCAAAAAAGAACTGATGGGTGATACCCAATGGAAAGAGATTTCTCGTGAAGTTGTTGGTGATTATGCAGGGGATCATATCTTCTTAACCGTTGGAGAGAACAATAAAAATTACAAAGGTGATGCCATCTGGCAATCCCTGCCGGCTGTGAAAAACAATCAGGTGTATGAATTATTAGAAGACCGTTACTGGTACTTCGACCCGATTGCAATTCAAGGTCAGGCTGAAGAATTCGCCGATATGATCGTAGAACGTGCCGAGCAAAACCGTAAATAACATAAGGATGAATCCAGGTGTCCGGACAGGCTAGGGCGCGTCTGAAAACTCCGAAGGAAGCAGATTTTGCCGAATTTTCGTTCCAAGCAAGAAAGTTTTCCGCAGGCGTGCCGGGGCACGTCAAGGGAAAGTGACGCAGCAGGGGGCGAAAAGGCGGTAAAAGATGCACTTCAACGAGTTTTGAGACACGCCCTAATTAGCCTGTTCGGGCATTTGTGTCATATCGAGGAGGACTTACATATGCTTCGCCGTTTTATGTCTTATTATCGTCCTTACAAAAGGCTCTTTATCTTGGACTTCTCCTGTGCCATTGCCGCCGCACTGCTGGAGTTGGCCTTTCCACTCGCCGTTAACCGAGTGGTCGATCAGCTGCTTCCGGCTGGCAATTGGTCCATGATCTTAGCGGCGTGTGTTGGGTTGCTCGGCATCTACCTGCTCAGTTCCTTTTTCCATTATGCAGTGACCTATTGGGGCCACAAACTTGGCATTAACATCGAATCCGATATGCGGCGTGAACTGTTCCAGCGTGTACAGAAACAGTCCTTCCGCTTCTTCGATAACAATAAGACCGGACATCTGGTCTCCCGCATGACCAACGATCTGATGGATATTGGTGAGATCGCGCATCACGGACCCGAGGACCTGTTCATTGCCCTCATGACACTCGCCGGAGCTTTCGGGATTATGCTGGGGATCAACTGGCAGCTCGCTGTGATGACATTCATCATCGTGCCGCTGATGATCTACCTGTCGCTGTATTTCAGTCGCAAAATGTCCAAAGCGTTCAAGCGTATGTTTGCGGATATCGCCGATTATAACGCACGGGTCGAGAACAATGTGAGCGGCATCCGTGTCGTACAAGCTTTTGCCAATGAAAAACATGAAGTAGGACGTTTCGTTGAGAATAACGAACGTTTCCGGCTTACAAAACTAATCACCTACCGCATTATGGCCTGGAACTCTTCACTCAGTTTTATCCTGATGAAATTTGTATCACTTTTTGTACTGGTATGTGGAACCTGGTTTGTCATTCAAGGCAGTATGACCTACGGGGAATTCATCGCTTTTGTGATGCTGTCCAATGTATTCCTCGGACCGATCGAGAAGATTAACTCCGTCATCGAGACGTATCCCAAAGGCATCGCCGGATTCAGACGTTACCTGGAGCTGCTTGAAGCTGTACCGGATGTAGAAGATACACCACAGGCAAAACCAATTCCGAATGTCAAAGGCGATATTGCTTTCCATAACGTTACCTTTTCTTATGGAGAACACAAACCTACACTGTCTCAGGTCAATTTGGATATCCAGGCAGGCCAGACGGTTGCTCTGGTCGGACCTTCGGGTGGGGGGAAAACGACGCTATGCAGTCTGATCCCACGTTTCTATGATGTGGATGCGGGACATATCTCCATCGATGGCATTCCGGTGAAGGACATGACGCTGGAATCACTGCGCTCCCATATCGGAATTGTGCAGCAGGATATTTTCCTGTTTGACGGAACAATTCGCGAAAATATTGCATACGGCAAACTGAATGCTTCCGATGAAGAAATCTGGCAAGCCATTCGCCGGGCCCAACTGGAAGAGCTGGTACAATCCCAGCCAGATGGACTGGACACCATGATCGGTGAACGTGGCGTGAAGTTGTCCGGCGGACAGAAGCAGCGTCTATCTATCGCAAGAATGATCCTGAAAAACCCACCTATTCTCATTCTGGATGAAGCCACTTCCGCGCTCGACACCGAAACAGAAGCTGCCATTCAACTGGCCTTGTCCGAGCTGGCTCAAGGTCGTACAACATTGGTGATTGCCCATCGACTGGCGACCATAAGACACGCCGATCGCATCGTGGTGGTGGAGAACGGTAGCGTAGCTGAACAAGGCAGCCATGAAGAACTACTCGCGCGCAAAGGCTCGTACAGCCGACTACATCAAGCCCAGTTTGGTTAAAGGCAGAGCTTAAAAGTGAAACCAAGTGGTTTGTAGGCTTAAACACATGGTCACAACAACAGAACAACCTTCCCTCTGTCCTAGAGTGAAGGTTGTTTTATATTTACTATTCGTTATATAAATTGAACTACATATTTACACGAGAACGCAGAGGACAGAAATAACCTGAAGAAGCGGAGCTAAAAGCTTTCTGAAAGAAAGCTGCATCGGAAGCATATGCTTCGCCTTTATCCCCGGATTTTACCCTTTGAAAAAGGAAATCCAAAAAAATCTGGGGATAACAGCGATCAGAAGGTTGTTCTGTCATCGAAGTGGCAAGTGTAAATGGCGTTTAGTTCAATTTATATAACTCCCCACCCAGAATGGCATTTGCTCGCTCACGAAATTCCACCGCCGCCTGCTCAGGCGTAATTTTGCCAAACAACAGCAGATCATACAACTCACGCAATACCGCAGTAACCTCGGGCGCACCAACAGGATCGGGCGGGTCCATCTGGCTACTGTTATCGGCAACCCAATCAATATAGTCAAATACCTGCGCCAGCTCCGGTTCAATCACCAGCTTCATCCGCTCTTTGACACTGGATGAGACGGGCACACCCCGCTCCCCTTTGAGCAGCAGATTGGCATCCAAATCATTCACAAAAAAGCTGATAAACTTGGCAGCCTCCTCCTTATGTCTGGAATTGCCCGCCATGGAGAAAAACATGCCTGGCTTCAAGAACAATCCATCCTGGCTGTTTGGCCCAGGCATTGGGGAGATGGTTAAGGGTTTGCCATAACGCTGAGCGGTGCTGATAAATTGGTTGGAATACCCCCAGCTAAACAAAGCCTCTCCCAGATAAAACGGGTCGTTATCAGGCTGGCCAATATCTGATGTCCAGATATCCGGTGCAAAAATAAGCTTATTCTCAGCGAGCTGCTGCATCCTGCCAAAGTAATCAATAAACAACCCATCATCCTCATACCCCAAACTCTTGCCATCCTCGGCGTATAGCTTGGAACCATACTGTCTCAAGTAATACGCGAAAAACTGTTCCGGTGTAAAATAGGTTCCCAAATAGATGCCTTTCCCGAGCAATTGCTCGCCCATCCGGTCAAAGTCCGCCCATGTCCACGTCTCCGTTGGCAATTCAATATCATTGGCCTTTAACACTTCCGGATCATAGATGCTGAGCATGGCGTTAACCCCCAAACTGAGACCATAGGTTTTTCCATTCAGGCTACCACTCTCCAACTGTTCCTTCTCAATATCTGTCGTGTCAATCAGCCCGCTCTGCATGTACGGCGTCATGTCTTCCAACAGTTGCAGCGAACTGTACTGGGACAGATAGGAGATGTCCATCTGGATAATGTCGGGCAACGCATTGCCTGCTGCATGTGGGGCAAGTTTTCTCCAATATTCATTGAAACTGCTATATTCGTATTCGATGTTCACATGTGGATTCAACTTCTCATACAGGTTGATAACAGCTATCGTTGCATTGTTGCGGAACTCCCCACCCCACCAAGCGATTCGCAGCGTTATCGGCTCTTCTTCCACAATCATGCCTGGCCTTTGATCCAACTGGTTCACGCAGCCAGGAAGAGTCAGCATAAGACAGAGCATGCCCATCATTCGCATCCATCTTCCCATAGCTTCTCCTCCTTACCTGGTGATGGGGGTGGCAGCAGCACCGTTACTCTCGTTCCACGCCCCGGCTTGCTCTCCAGCAGAACATCATATTCTTCGCCAAAAGCCAGACGCACCCGCTCCCTGATATTCAGCAGACCAATACCTGTGCCTCTGGTTTTCACTTCACCGCGCAGCACCTGTTCCACATATTCGGGTTCCATGCCGGGACCGTGATCCTCCACGATAAGGGCCAGCTTGCCACCTGATATTTCGGCATACACTCGAATCAGACATGATCCAACCTGTGGTTCCAAACCGTATTGAATGGCATTCTCCAGTAGTGGCTGTAGGGTCAACTTGGGAATGGCACAACCCAGATAGGAAGCAGGCACATCCATACGGAAATCCAATCGTTGCCGGAAACGGTAGGTCTGAATGGTGATGTAATGATTGACGATCTCCAGTTCTTCGGCAATGGTAATGATATTTTGTTTGAAGCTGATGGAGGAACGCAGCAAATATCCGAGTGACAGCACCATACTGGAGATTTGCTCCTGCCTGTTCTTTTTGGCGAGCCAATGGATCGAGTCCAGTGCATTATACAGAAAGTGGGGATTGATCTGCGCCTGCAGCGCCTTAAACTCCGTTTCCTTAATGACCAGCTGGCTTGCATAATTTTCTTTGATCAATGTATTAATATGTGTAATCATCATTCGATACGTTCGCTGTAGTAATCCCAATTCATCCATGTGCTGGTGTGTTGGAATGGACAGATTGGCGTCTATATTCTCCAGATCGCCATACTGCACTTCCTTCATCTGACTGATGAGCTGCCGGATTGGCCTTGTCAGACTGCGTGTGAACACCATACCAAGTGCGAGAACAACCAGAATGACGATAAGATAAACGACAATTAGTATATTTTTCAACCATATAATACGTTCAAAAATCTCATCATAAGAGGCCATATTATAGTAAACCCAGCCGGTGTAGGCGGATTTCTTCTGGGAAAGAAATATCTCCCTCCCATCCAGATTTTTGATCTCATATCCCCCACTGCCTGGAAGTGGATTCAGCCCCGCGGACACCGCTTCTGGAAGCTGGCGATAAGGATACACCACATCACTGCCTGCTTTTAAAATAATGTCACTGTCCTGGCTATTGATGCCCGCATACTCCTCAACGAGTCGCTCGATATTAATACGCAGAAACAGTATGCCTACCGGTTCCAGGGTCATCGGTTCGTAGGCTCGCACCTGACGGACCATAACCAGCATCGGGTCATCGTCATCCGGGTATAACCAGCGCACTGCACCATTGGCCTGCTCCGCAGCCGCAATCATCCGATCATATTTTTCCTGGGATACGGTGAGTGTCTCGCCATATTTATTCACTCTTCCCCTGGAATCAATCAGATGAACGGACTGCACATAACGTGCAGCCCCACTAATATGCTCCCATAGCCGATCCGTGATCTTCTTTCGTTCAATAAAGCTTGAATATGCGCTATCGTCATCCAGCAACGATTTCAAGGCCCTCTGAATCTGCGTATCGGAGATCATGTTTAATGATAACGCTTCCAACTTCTGAAGTTCTACATCCACTGTAGAAGAGGAAAGGTTCAGAAGTCGGGACGACTTATCAAACAGCTGTTTGTCATAAACGGAGTACGTATAATACAAGGACCCAAACGCCAGGATGATGATAAACGCCATCATGAACATAATCATTAGAAACATTTTCATTTTGATGCTCAGTTTTCGGTAGGCTGTCATGACCAAAGCGCTCCTCTGAACCACGTGATACTACTAGGTATATCACATGCAGGAAGGTTTTCCCAAAGTTTTAGCGCTCGATTTCTTACGTATTATTTGGACTGATATCGATCATAGGCAGCCTGATGAACCTCAATCGCCCGGTCAATGTCCATGCTCTTGATCGTTTCAGCCATGGTGTCAAATTCGGTGATCGGCTTCTGTCCGCTGATAATGGCAGTCATCGTCTCATTCAAATACGTATTCACCTGGCTCATGATGGACGTACTTGTGGTCACCTCATCTGTTGACAAACGAATTGGAGGAAGCGTTAAAGCTGAGCTTGCTTTCATCCATTCCGCATTCGCGGCACGCTGACCGTCGTCAAATAATAATGCATCCAGATAACGACTATCCTGATTGATCGGACCGTCCATAATGGATAAGGCATAGGAAGCCAGTGCCTGGTCATACGTCAGACCGTTCGGATTATTAATGATGGTATCTGTGAATTTGACACCTTCCCCGTCACGAACATAGCTGTCATTTTCGATACCAAAGTTGAACAGATCACTACCCTCGTCGCTATAGTTGTAGTCCATCCACTGAACAATATATTTCAATTTGTCTTCGTCTGCGGATGCCGTAATGGCCTCACCATAACTTAGTACCTTATTCTCCAGATTGAAGGTAGCATAAGAAGTTCCATCCGGAGATACGGGCCACGGTACGCCGGTTACGTTAAAGTTCGGATCGGTATCTCTCATCAGATTGAAGTATTTCCCCATGCCACTGAATACACCACCCTGATATGCGCCGGCCAGATTGCTGGTAACCTTATAGTCAAACGCTTTCCCGTCATTGGTCATGATCTCAGGATCAATCAGCCCTTCCTTGTACCACTTGGCCATGGTCTCCAAGAAATCACGGTAGCCCGGCTGAATCGGTCCAAACTCCACCTTGTCTCCATTCATCTGGAAGCCACCAATCACGCCAAAGGCCGCTGCAAAATCATGGAGCTTGGTCAGGTTACCCGGCCCCCAGTTTCCGGTGAAAGGAAGCTCATCAGGCTTACCGTTGCCGTTAGGGTCCTGTTCCTTAAATGCTTTAAGTACCGTATACCACTCATCGATATTGGTAGGTACCTTAAGGTTCAATGCATCAAGCCAGTCCTGGCGCATAATTAAACCGGAAGTGGCATTCAGCTTCAATGCATCCAGCTTCAGCAGCGGGAACATATAGATTGTGCCATCGTCGAGTGCAATCTGTTTCTTCACATCCGGATCGGATTCAATAATCCGCTTTAAGTTCGGTGCATAATTGTCGATCAGTTCATTCAAACGAATGATGCGACCGTCCTTGATCATTTTTTCCGGTCCGCCAACGGCATCCGCCCAGTTATAATAAATGACGTCCGGCAGCTCCTTCGTGGAGATCAACAGATTGAACTGGTCGCGCTGTTGTCCAAGCGGAGGATGTGTGAACTTCACTTGGATGCCAGTTAATTTCTCCTTTTCCTTGTAAGCCGCCATATCGCCAAAATTGTTCAAGGAAGCTGTCAGTTTGGCATCATTGGCGCGCCAGTAGTCAATGGTAAATGGCTCACTTGTAATCGGTAGCGGAATCTCGGTCAACGCCTGAACCGCAGGTTCTGTTCCTTCTGCTGGCTCTGCGCTACCTGGTTCATTATCACCCGTACAGCCCGCCAGTAAAGACATGGTAAGTAGCGATGACAACAGGATGGACCCCATTCTTTTTTTCACGTAATTCGCCTCCATAGGATACATTTTTTATTGTTTCACAGCACCGATTAGAGCGCCCTGAACAAAATAACGTTGAATGAACGGATATACCAGCATAATCGGCAGGGTAGAGATAATGATGGTTGCATATTTGATGTTCTCCCCAATGGCGAAGCCGGTATCAGCTCCAGCGCCCATGGCCTCCGTACTGCTGCTGATCAGAATATCACGCATAATAATCTGGATCGGATATAACTCCTGACTGCGTAGGTAGAGCATTGGTCCGACATAATCATTCCAATGGTCAACCGCATAATACAGCATCATGACCGCCAGGATTGGCTTTGACAAAGGCAGTACAATTCGGAACAAAATCAGAAAGTCATTGGCACCATCAAGCTTCGCCGATTCGATCAGACTGATCGGAATGCCTTCAAAGTTTGTTTTCATAATGAGGAAATAAAATGTGCTGATGGCACCCGGAATAATAAGCGCAAAACGGGTATCCACCATGCCCAGATTCTGAATCAGCAGAAAAGTTGGGATCATGCCCCCACCGAAAAACATCGTGAACGTAATTAACTTCATCAGCGTTTTTCTGCCCATCAGATCGCCACGTGATAACCCATAGGCAGCCAGCGAAGTCATAAGCAGATTGATGGCAGTACCCACCACAACATAGAACAAGGTGTTCATATATCCCGTATAGATGCGAGTATCCTGAAATACCGACTTGTACGCTCCCAGCTGAAAACCTTCAGGAATGAGCATCAGTGAACGGGAACGCAGCATCTGGTCCGGGTCGCTGATTGAAGAATTGAACACGTACAGCATCGGGTACAAGCATAAAACCATGATCACCAAAAGCAGCAGTGTATTGAATACATCAAAAAGTCGTTCCCCTATAGACTGTTTCATCGCTTCACCTTCCGATTACCATAGACTGGTTGAGTTAAGCTTTCTGCTGATCGCATTCGCGATAATGAGCAGCGCGAAATTAATGACGCCGTTAAATAGTCCGATGGCGGTTGAATACGTATAGTTCCCCTCCAAAATACCGGATCGATAGACAAAGGTTGATATGACATCCGATGTCTCATAGGTCGGTGCCGTTTGCATCAGCAATATTTTCTGAAAATCTGCATTCATCACTGCCCCCATACGCAGAATTAACATAATCACAATCGTTGGCATAATGCCTGGCAGTGTAATATGAAGCAGCTGTCTCCAGCGACCTGCACCGTCAATTTTGGAAGCCTCGTACAGCTGCGGATCAATCCCGCTGAGCGCCGCCAAAAAGATAATCGAGGCCCAGCCTGCACCCTGCCATATGTTGGACAGGATGTACATCGGACGGAACATATCTTTTTCCGCCAGAAACATCATCGGCTGCAGATCGAAAAAGTCACGAATGACGTTAAATAACCCACCGTCCAGAGATGAGAACGTTTTCAACATTCCGACCACGACGACAACCGAAATAAAATGCGGCATATAACTGATGGTCTGTACTGCGCCTCTGAACCACTTTTTCCGGACTTCATTCAGCAGCAGTGCTAGTAGAATCGGAGCCGGGAAACCAAACACAATACTGTAAAAACTCAAAATCAGTGTGTTCTTAATCAGTCGCCAGAAATAATAACTTTCAAAAAACATGGTGAAGTTGTCAAATCCAACCCATTCGCCTGCCAAGATTCCTTTGATCGGGTTGTAGGATTCCTGAAATGCCATCAGTAGCCCGTACATTGGACCATAGCTGAAAATCAGATAGTAGGCTACAACAGGAACGAGCATCAGATAGACGTATCTGTTGCGGACAAGTTCCTTTTTCACCGAACTCCATTTGCCAGCTGGCTTCAAACGCCCAGGTTCAATCCCCCGGCTTCGATTCAGCTCCATCCACTCGCCCTCCACTCTCGGTATTGATTCACTAACATGACACTTCTAATGATAGAAGCGAGCACCATTTCTTCCCATGCTCATTTCCGGTAAATGGATGTTCAAAACCGAGTTCTGTCCGACAAAAAAAGACCCTGCTGCCGATGAATGGCAAACAGGGCACGATCACAGATTAGATGTAGATCGGATATACAGGTAAGCTATGCAGAAGCCGGTACCAACGCTGGTCTTAAGGTACTTTTTTATACTCGGAAGGGGAGAAGCCCGTGTATTTCTTGAACATTTTGCTGAAATACGGCCAGTTGGCGCCAAACCCTGTCTGTTCAGCAAGCGAGGATACAGTGTAGTTCCCGTCCTGCTCCAGAAGCTCCAATGCTTTACGGATGCGGTAGCTCAACACATAGTTCGTAAATTTCTCACCGGTTTCTTTTTTGAACATTTTGCCGATGTAGTCTGGATTCATGTATATTTCCCCGGCGATGGACTGGAGTGTCAGTGTCTCGTCCCTGTAGCGTTTCTCTACCAACTGTTTCACACTACCTACCATCTGCGATTGTCTGGAGCGGTGTTGTTCGTAGCGACGCAGGGTGATTTCTTTGGCGACGGCAAGCAGAAACTGTTGAAAAGAATGCAGGGTACTGGATTCAATCATGCCTGGCAACTGGTCCATATACCTTTTCATCTCGGCAGAGCCACTGAGTCGAATCATCTCCATAAACATCTGAATAAGATAGGACTTCGTTTGGGAAATATCGTATCGCAAGCTGGCAAGCAGCTGAAACATCCGGTTCAGCTCTGTTCCAACTTCCTGCCAGTGCCCAGCCTTGATTGCAGTAACCATCCGCTCCGGATCGTATTCGAATTCAGGAAGACTGTGCTCCCCGGGAGAGTAAATATCCCGCTCCATAATAAGACTGCCCTCACCGAGATAAAAGCGGTAATTGAGATAAACCAGCGTCTGCATGTACAAATGGCGTGCCTGCGATAGATCTCCCGGCTCGCTCAGCGCAATCGTGAGATCGTCATGATAATATCGGGTAAATGTGGCGCGAATCTCATCGATATTATGGAACAACTGCGTTTCAGACAACTTGTCCTCCATGATTAGTAGCACATGCCCCCCAACCGTGGCACTTAAGATTGGGTTGTGAAAAATATCCTCGGCAATGTTCTTGACCGCGAACAAGTGCAAATACTCATGATCCCCCTCAATCTCTACCAGCAGCAACCGCACACGCTGATCCTGGAACTGTACATCGAATAATTCCTCGAAATACTTCCATTCCTTGACCCCGTATGTTCTGTTCGTGACCAGCTCTTTCAGAAAATATTCCTTGGCATGCGGCAGTACACGCTCCAGATTATATTGGATCGACTGCACAAAACGCTCCTGATCGGTTAACTCCCGCTTCTCACTGACCAATTCACTAATAGCCTGTACGAGATGCTCTTCACTGCAGGGCTTGAGCAGATAGTGCTTCACTCCATAATGCATGGCCGTCTTCGCATATTCGAATTCGGTGAAACCCGTAAGCATGATGAATGAGATATCCTGGTACTTCTCCGCCACTGCTTCAACCAGCTGTAAGCCATCCATTCCCGGCATGCGAATGTCCGAGATGATAATATCGGGACGTTGCCGCTCAATCGAAGCAAGCGCTTCCAATCCATCTTGAGCAATGCCGATCAGTTCTGTTCCTAATCGGGACCAGTTCACGACACTGGAGATTCCGTCCGAGATCATAAATTCATCATCGACCAACAAAACCTTGTACATTGTATGCATCCTCCTGCCTTTAACCAGTTCCATTCTATTATATGGGCATAATGTACAAATAGAGAGGAGAACGTTGAATGACATGGAATTGAACCCTAACGAGTCTGATTGTTGAACATTTGTATCAACTGCGAAGTTATTGGCTACCGAATCAGGGTTTATGCTGGTCCTTTGTTCAAACCAAACGACCTTCACCCTGCCACAGGGTGAAGGTTGGCTGCTGCTATGCAAATGGGGGCTATATAGGTGACCATACATGCCCAAATCGATTTATTTTTTTACTGCGTGAATGAAATGTATCGTTTCAAATGCCCTTAGATAATCGATTCGATCCTGGAAAAACTGTTCCTGAATCGCCTCGGGAGTCAGATGCTCATAAATAAGCAGCCCTGCTTCATCAAGCAAGGCCTCCATCTCCACATATGCGTAGCCGGATTGCATCGGCTCACCACCCATTGCAGCCAATTTAACCATATTTTCAACCCGATTAAACATTCCTTTTTCCTTAAAAAGGTGCTCATCTGCATAATCCAGAACTATAGAGCTTCCGGTTGGCAGGTTCGCAAACACATGACGAATCACGTTAAACAGATCATTTTTGGGCAAATAATACGAAACACCCAAGAGACTAGCCAACGTCTTCCGTTTCTTCAAACCTTCAAGAGCCAAGCTGTCATTCGAAAGCTCACGCGTAAAATCCATGGGTACAAAGTGAAGATTGTCCGGAATAGTCAGCTCGGCCTGATTCAGCCGCTCCTTCTTGAATTGCTGTGTAGCCGGATAATCCACTTCAATGATATCCAGCGTGTCCTTTAATTCCGGATGCCTCAAAGCAAACGTATCCATCCCGGCGCCAAGAATGACTACCTGCTTCAATCCCAACGCGACTTCATGCAAAAGTACATGCTCACAGTAAGCGGCCCGAGCCAGAGTTATTGGAGATAACTGTACCTGGGTAATCCATTTTAGAACCTTTTCCGGGTCGTCCTTGAGCTCGTGAGCCATATCCGGGTTGAAAAAATGAATGCCTTTAACCATGTTATTGCTGATATCTGAAAACTCTTGAGGAGAGATCAGCAATCTCGCCATAAAATCATCGAAAATGAGGGGTGTGTCATGTTGGCTGTGATAGGCTCGGCCAAAAGTCGAAATCAATGATGTGATACTGGATTCATTTTGCTTCATACTTATTCCTCCCGTACAAACAAAAATAAGATTCCCCTGGCCAGGAGAATCTTATTATATACGGAATATTTTTATATGTAAATTATAGCATAAATATATTTTTTTTGTCAACCATAATTTACGGATGAGCAGACAGATTACAGTGGATTTACCGTCAACTTCAACTCCTTCTTCCTTCCGCATCCTGTCCAACCCGATGAGATCTGTTAGGTGTCCATCCCATACTCCTTCACCTCACGATTACGGTTCAACACTGCGTGCAGCACAAAACCAATTACCGCAATAGCTGCTGTGCCTGTTGCCAGCCACGCTACAGGAATAAGTCCTTGCTTGTCATACATAACCCCCATCGCATAGGGGCCGATAACCCGTCCAACCGCACCGATCCCACCCGATATCCCGATGTAAAAAGGTGCTGCCCTGCCTGCATGCTCCGATATAAAGGCAGGCGTCGCAGGGGAGATCAGCATCTCTCCAAACGTGGCAAGTACCATTGCAAGCACCATGCCCGGATAGCTGTACATGGTAATCATGACAATGTAGGCCATGCCATAGAATACCGCACTCGCCGTCATCTGGGCAGTGGAGGTACGGGCCATGGTCCGTTTCACCCAGCTGGTAAAAGGTTGTCCCACAAAGATCAGCACCCCGTTCAGGGTCCAGAGCAGACCGTACATTCTTTTTTCCATACCCTCAGAGATGATATACGGGGACACGCCTGTGTTCCAGATGGAATTGCCGAATAACAGGAACAGCACGCCCAAGCTCATAAACAGATATAATCGGGTATTGCCTAGCAGTGCCCAGACGCCAGGCCCATCGGGAACGGTTTTGCGTTTGGTCAGATGTACTTCCCCCTGATCCGGTTCGACTCGCGACAGATAATACCAGAAGAAAATCGCGAACCCGGCTGAGGTCACCCCGTTCAGTACAAAGCTGAGGTGATAGGAAAAGTCAGCCAGAAAACCACTCAGCGCTGTACCAATCGCCACCCCGATATTGTTCGCCACATAGATAATATTGAATAATTCACCGCGTCGCTCCGCAAACCGGAAGCCAATAAAGGCCTGAATCGCTGGCAGCGACAATGAACTGAACAGGCCAATCCAGCCCATCGCACATATAAATATGACCCAATACGCGCTAATCCAGGGCAGCGCAAACAAACCTAACGCATTAAGCGCCAGTGAGCCAATGATCAGCTTCTTCACGCCTACCCGGTGATATAACGAACCGCCGAGCAATTGTCCGAAGATGCCACCCAGGGACTGAATGAGGATTACAAAACCGGCGTTGGCCATCGTCCGTCCAAGCTCATCAAACACATACATGGTAGTCAGCGGCCACATCAGTGCACTGCCTGTTGCGTTAACCAGACTTGCTAATAAAAATATTCTCACTTCTTTTGGATAGTTATCCAGCCATCTCATCATCTCTAATCCATTCTCCTTAGTACTATAAAAACGTATTAACATACCAAAAAAGCCTTTGCCCTGACGGCATAACCAGCCAGAGCGAAGGACTTTGGAAGTGTTACATCTATTGCTCTTTAGATCCTGCTCAAGTTCGACCCTTTGTTTCATCTTACCTCAAAAAAATCACGCTGCAAGCACACTCATTGACGCTTCACTTCGACAGTGGCCGAGAAGAAGGTAGCCCCGTTCCCCATGTCCGACAACCGATTGGACGTCAGTGAATTCGCTCGCTGTTTCTTGCCGTCACCATCCCACCATAAGCCTTGGCTGATGACGGTTCCTGGCAACATGGCTTCACTCACCTTAGCGGTAAGTTCGATGCGTCCGCGATCATTCCATACGACCACTGCATCGCCATCCTCCACGTTTCTACGGATGGCGTCCTCGGGGTGCATTTGCAATAGAGGCATCTTTTCCAAACGCTGATGTTTGGCTGAATTACCGAAGGTGGAGTTCAGAAAATTATGGTTTGGCGGCGATAGGAACATCAATGGATAGGTATCAGCAGGTCCAGCCGGATTCTCCCCATCATATCCTTCAACCAGGGCGCTATAGGTAGGGAGTGGCGGAAGGCCTCTCTGTTCCATCGTCTCCGAATACAATTCGATTTTGCCTGAAGGTGTGGGCAGCTGATCCAGAAATGCAGCATGTGGCGTCATATCCAGCTTCACGAATCGATGTTCCTTCAGTCCCTCCAACGTGACTCCATTCATATAGGGGTTGTCCGTTCCCTGAAGTGCGTCCTCAATCATCTGTTCCGGCGTTTCTCCGAAGATCACAGGGTCATACCCCATGGCCTGTCCAAGCAGGGAGAACAGTTCCACATTACTCTTGCTCTCCCCAATCGGTGCAATCACCGGCTCTTGCAGATGAACGTACTGATGCCAATAGGAGGTGTACAGGTCCGTCGCTTCAAATGATGACGTGGCTGGCAACAAGATATCTGCATATTTGGCCGTATCCGTCATGAACAGATCATGCACAACCGTGAACAGATCCTCCCTTGCAAAACCTCGCTCTACCCGCTCGGTATCCGGTGCCACCACCAGTGGATTGCTGCAGTAGACCATCATGGCCCGGATTGGCTGCTCCGCTTCCAGCAGCGCTTCACCAATCCGGTTCATGTTCACCACTCGCGGCTCCGGATTCTGCCGCAGCTCCGGACGTTCCAGCGCGTCGCTATTCGTGCTCGCGTAACTGTTGGTGCGAACGGCACCGCCGCCTTGCTTCAGCCATTGCCCTGTAATGGCAGGCAGACATGCAACGCTACGTACGTTCATCCCCCCATTATCATGGTGCTGGAGGCCATTGCCGATGTGAATATGGGCTGCCTGTGCGTTGCCGTATAGTTCGGCCAGCTCCACAATCGTCTCCTCCGGCACGCCTGTAATGCGTGCAACGCGGTCAGGCGTGTAACTGCGGACATGATCACGCAGTGCCTCATGACCCACCGTATACTTTTGCATAAACGCTTCATCCGTCAGGCCCCGTTCGAACAGAACATGCATCAAACCCAGCGCCAGTGCGCTGTCCGTGCCCGGGTACAGCGGAATAAACCAGTCGCCCCATTGGGCCGTACGATTACGATGAACGTCGATTACGACAATCTTGGCGCCTTTCTTCCGAGCTTTCTCCGCCAAAACGACCTGATGCATATTCGTACTGACGATATTACCGCCCCATACCAGGATGAGATCCGAGTGCTCCGTATCTTCCGGCACTGTTCCCCGGTTGGCGCCCATCGTATATTTCCAGCCAGTATTTCCGGCCGCATTACAGATGGTCTGCTCCAGCACACTCGCACCTAGCGCATTGAAGAAACGTCGGTCCATGCCGTCTACGCCAAGAATGCCCATGTTGCCGTAGAAGCTGTAGGGCAGGATGCTCTCCGGGCCGTAGGTTTCAGACAATGCAGTGAATTTGGTCGTAATCTCGCGAATCGCTTCATCCCAACTCATTCGTTTGAACTTGCCTTCGCCTTTGGCTCCTACACGTTTCATCGGATATTGTAGACGCTCGGGGTGATACACCCGCTCGGTCATATTTCTGACTTTATTACAGATGGCACCCTTTGTTATCGGATGGTCCGGATTGCCAGCTACCTTCACAATTTTACCGTTCTCTTTATGTAACAACAGACCACAAGTGTCCGGACAATCGAGCGGGCATACCGCTGCAAATACCCCATTCTCCTGATCGATCATCGTATGGCTCCCCCTCTTTAAAAGCTATCCCTATATCATATCTTCTTCGAGGTTATCACGTAAAGAGAACAGTATATTTTCGCCTAATATTCGCCGCTATAGCAGCTTCAAATTATTTTCAAAAAAATGTTTTTGAGTTTGATTCAACTTCAGAATTCAGGGGTAAATTAAAAATAAGGCATTAGGCTAGTGTTTCCCCACTTCCTCCTCATGCCATATCATGGACCACTCCCGAAATTCGCCATGAACAGGTTTCGTTCCCCCGAACCTTGTCATGGCGAATTTGCTTTGCGTTGAATTCCAACAAGGACCCCATACAAAAAACGATCCCGACCTTCTCCGTCACAGCATATTCGTTAGGCAGTGTGACGGTGTCTTGTTACCCTCCCTCATATGCATCCATCCCACGTCTCTAAATGAAAAAAGAAAAAAGACTTTATGCCCTCATGTTCGGTTTTGGCTCTAAATTTAAGTTGGCCATAGGCCTTCTGCTGCCCCGCGGCCTGTACGACAGACTTCTTATCATCTTTAAGCTTACGTATCCAACTGCCCACATAAGCCGTGCTGTTCTCCATCAATACCAGCTACACCGAAAAGCATCGCCGCCCCGATTTCGGCAACTAATTCCTCTTTGCTGTAGTTTTCATCTCCAAAGGCAGCAAGTTCTTTAATCCTTGAAGGCTATCGTGGCCTGTGCTGTGTACATGCTCGTGGAATAATGTGCTGTAATATTCTTCTGTTTTACTGAAATTACAGATAGGTAGCACCCTCACAATATCGTCAACTGGACGATAGAACACACGACCAGACGGACGGTTTTTTGGAACGGTGAAGGAATGAAGCGAAGCGTAATGGAGTCATGGTTCTTTATTTGCTTCGTAGTACATGGTGGGTATTGTGAAGTGGAGTGAAACGGAGCGAAGCAATGCCCATGATGTATGAGCATTGCCCCAAGTTTTTAGCTTCCCTGCTGGTTCCGTTAAGAATCCCAAGCGCCCCCGGACGGCTTATCCGGGGGCGCTTGGGATTTAGGGACGGTGAACTGCGGGAATAAACACCTGTTTTCTACACTTCTTAGATTTTTGTGTAAATAAGTTTGTCCTGGTGTTTGCTGATTGAAATAAGATCTAATTTCAGACTCCCATCGAAACAATACCCGAAACTTTAAATCTATACTCAGTTCTCGATCTTCAACAAACCAGATAACATCTATTCCTTTTTCCTCAAAATACTTCTTTCGCTTTCGAATCAATTTGCGAAACAAAATGGTCTCTCATAACAAAATTAGAAAATATTCACTTTTAAAGGATGAATTTGGACATCGAGGTCGAATTATACATTTGTAGTACTACACATTATTTTTTTAAAAGGGAGACTTCGACAAAATGAAAAAATTATTAGCAGCAGTATCTGTACCAGCCCTAGCTCTTGCATTCACACTAGGAACCGTTCCGGTTTCAGCCGCTCCAGCTGTTCAAGCTGAATCTACTACAATCGGTGGTTCAATCATTACTCCAATGGATACTACAATTCGTACTACTGTGGGTAGCGACTTCTTCATGACAGGCTCTTCTTTTACTATCTTATATGGCTCCAATGTGGTAAGTCTTTCGGGTGGCAAAGCTACTATGATCGGCGAAGGTACCGCGCAGGTAGCAGCATACAAATCTAATGGTGCACTCAACGGAGTGTACACATTTGTAGTAACTAAATAAGGCATAGTTTTTTAATCAAGGTCAGTAATTGGGGTAACCCAATTACTGACCTTTTTATAATTACTTTTTAATTTGAACTTCTACCTCAAGATTAGTTAGGTACTGTTTTAAAACCTCACCGTTTGGATCCTGTTTAAATGTTCCATTCTCATTAATTTCAATAATGTAAGGTTTGATTGTTATTTTGTCTGGTATTGTATTAAAAGGCTGGAATCGAATATCTGAGGTCAACTCGTTCCCATTCGTTTCATGCCATTCATTAGAACTAAGTAACTTTAGACTGTTTCCATCTGAATCGACAACATCATAGGCTAAGCTAAGTGTAAGTGGATCATACGCCTCTCCTTCTGGTAAACTCAAAACAGTTGATAGATTCGTTGTTACTGGTGTAATTTCAACTTTCTGAAATTTTATTGTGAAATCTTCAAACTTCTTTGTCGCATTAATATTAGTCACAAAAGCGTCTGTGGCATTTTTCTCAACAGGGACTTCAATAGATAAAGGCTTGCTTTCTCCTTTAAGATCAACATTCAAAGTCAGATCAAAGGAATTAGGCAGTATTTTCCCTTCTTGGTTACGTAAATCTGAGAATTCAAGGATAACTGAATTGTTATCAACACCGGCATATTGAAATACTCCAATGTCGTTTGAATTATCAGGACCAAAAGATTGAATATCTTCACCATTAATCAATAGACTTATATTTTTAATATCTTTTTTTAATGGATTATTTGAGATTGATAATTCACTTGTTGGATTTCGCTCTAAGCTCAAGGAAACTCTCGTCCCATCATAAATAATTTCCGGTACTACCAAAGATATGTTTTCATTTGATGCACTTACGTTAGGGAAGTTAACTAAATTCTCTTTAACTGCTACCCTTAACCCTAAGTCTCCTGCTAGCTTAAAGATACTCTTTACCCCAGGAACTTGTTGCAAAGATTCAGCCATTGTAGGTGACACAAATCCACTTGCAATCACCAGCGTTAAACTAGCAGCAACCGTTGTAGCAATAACCCTTTTCTTCACTTTTATTCTCCTTTCAATAGTGGTGATAGGTTTTATATTTTGTTCTTTAATTTTTGTCATAATGATATCTGAGAAATCCTTGTTTGGATCCATTTCACGAATTTTATTTATTACTTCATCCTCTTGTGGTTCCAAGTGTTTTTTCATGTTCTTCATAACCTCCATTTCTGTGTCTATTTAATTTTTTTCGAATACGTTCATATTTTTTTCTAGCATTTGCTGCAGTTATGTTAAGTACATGGCCCACCTCATCAAAAGAATACTCCTCTACAGCCCGTAATAGTAAAATGTATTTTTCATTGAAATTAAGCTGTTGTAATAACACATCAATGTAATTTTTCTGGTTTTCATTAGTGGATGAAACTTTGTTTAAATATTGAAAATCAAGAAGCAGTTGATAATCTCTGAATTTCTTCTTATTTAAATTTATAGAGTGGTTATAAACGATCTTGTGAATCCAAGCAGAAAAAGAAACTGTTTTAGTATAGTCACCAATATGTTGATACACTTTAATGAAAATATCTTGAACTGCGTCATCTACTTGTTCTTTATCATTCAGTAAGTAATAACTATAGAGGTAAACTCTCCTCTGGTACTTCTCAATGATGACTCTGAACTTATCAGTATCGCCTTTCTTTATTTGCTGAATTACTTGATCAATTTCCTCACTGTCAATATTGTCTGGATGTTCAGAAGTCAATTGATATCGCCTCCTTCCGTGTACTTATATAACAATTGGAAACTTCAATTTGTGACACTTAGCTATTCTTTATTTTATAAATACTTTTGACTGCCATCTCCCTCCTCTTTGCTTGCAGCGATTCGTGTGATTAGTAGGGGGAGTAGATTTGTTTGCCTTCAGACACAGGGAAATAGAGCTTGTCTTACACCAAGTCCTTGCTCGATTATGTATTACTTATTATTTAGCTTGACGAGGTCATATAAAGCCTGCGGTTGACCATCGTTTGTGCCGGAGCATCCGGTCCTGCAGCAAAGTTTGCCCAGTGGCTCGAAGCAAATTATACGCAACCAAACCCGCACAGAGGAGCCTAAAGAAGGCCTGCAATGCGCAGAAACCAGGAAAAGGGCTCATTCACGATTCGGACCGAGGCATTCATTTCACCATTTATGGTAAAGGAAATATGCAAATCCATCGTGATTGGATGTACGAACATGAAGAAAAGAAAGATTTAATTAAAATCAAAATCGTTCATTTGATGGAAATTATTCTAGGGGTAGATATTCCGGGGTTGCAAAGTGCTTATCTTATCGCAGTGTTGAACATAACAGAGGTGCACAAGAAATTTGCTCGGTGGGTGAAGTTGAACATACAAATTCATATTAATATGCCTTGGCCTATCCCGGATGTTCACGAAAAGTATCGCAATGATATTTCAAAATCTTTCGATACTTTCTAATTGTTCTGCATGGATCTCGTCTTCAGCTCATGTCCTGATGTCCTGGGTGGGAGCTGCGCGAATCTCGTCCGGATCGAAGAGAGCAGCAGCATGCCGGTCGCTTGGGGGCTGTCGTTTTTTTTCAATGGAAGGAACCACTTCTTTTTTAGAAGCTTTTCGTTCCTCTCCCTACGTAGCAGCAAGCAGACCCTAAAGCTTCTTTTATACATGAACTGCAAATGAAATAATCTTTAAAGTAGGTAAGTTGTTCCGTTGCGGAACAAAATGTACATTCACATGTTCTATACTTCCGCAAAATTATGCGTAGATCATCAAAAAAATATTCAATTGGATCTCCATGCTCGATCCCCAGGTTATGCTTCAGTTCAATAGGCAATACAATACGTCCAAGTGCGTCTATGTGGTATACCATTCCCGTATCTTTATCTTTTTTCATCACCGTTTCCTCTCCTATTTTTTCCTTATTGTACCATATTATTTATAGTTCTATCGGATACTAAGATAATGTTATCTATGGAATGTTCGGGTTTTGAACAAAAATAGGCAAGCTGCAGGAGCTGGCCAAGCATCCAAATTGCCTTAAAAGACGAACGTTGGTGGTCTTTAATATCTGTTAAGGCTCAGTGCGGGGTGTGAAGCGCGGCACAGGAACCTAAAGCGCCTTGGCCGGGACGGCTTAGGCGCTCTAGGTATCGGGCCAAGTAACCCCCCAGCAGTGCGTAGCGGCTCTTAGGTGGCCTCTCTTGCCCTAGTCTTCTTGATTGGTATAAACACTCCTTCGATCCTCCTGCAGAAGCTGAAGCCCTTCCTGATCCGAAATCCTTCCCTTAGTCTAGGCTTGTTTAAACCAAGCCTAGGTTGCAACAGGACACACAAAAGGCGTTCCCAATAATCCAGGAA
Source organism: Paenibacillus sp. FSL R5-0701 (assembly GCF_037973995.1). Taxonomy (NCBI): domain Bacteria; kingdom Bacillati; phylum Bacillota; class Bacilli; order Caryophanales; family Paenibacillaceae; genus Paenibacillus; species Paenibacillus sp. FSL R5-0701. The sequence goes on from NZ_CP150230.1 coordinate 6,535,759, forward strand.
TGCCCTTTTCCTAGAACTTATTTGTAATTGTAATTTTTGGATTCATGTACGCGCCGATATAATTTTATCGAACGCAATCCCATCCTAATCATCGTCATAGTGAAACTTTATTTCCTTCCGTAACGTACACAAATGAGTCCAGTTAACTCTCTAAATTGGTGATAAAAACAATAATATTATGCACTAACTTCATCATGTATAATTGATGTATAGATACTTTTTGATGGTTTAGTTAACTAGCAATAAATTCTATATTCGAATGGAGGTAAGTGCTATGGAGTACCGATTTGAACAAGGTTACTTTTTGATTTATTTTCCTGCTAGAACCACCAGTACTGGAGACATTATGGTGGTTAAATTATTAGACAGACCATTTAAAGATAGAATTGAATTCCTTATAAATAGCAAAAACTATGAGTGCAAATCACGTAATAAATATTTAACGTTTGAGCCAAATTCAAACAATAAATCTGAAAAGCCCGGTGCATTCTCAGCGGTACGAAGCGAGTACAATCGAATGTGGGCAACAATGAATTCATATTTTGAATAATAAAAATTTAATTGGCAGTTGGGGACGACCTACGTCCACACATGCTACGCAATGCCCTCTATGCTTGTTTGCTCCACATCGCTCTAGCCTCCGTCTCCACAGGTTCGATCGACGTTGCTATCTCTGGCTTCACTTTCGGCTCAACTTGGCGCAGGTACACCACCCAATAGGCTGCAGCTACAAACAAAGCTCCTCCAGTCAGATTCCCGAGCCATACCGGAATGAAATTCATCACATATTGACCCCACGAATAATGTCCTTCGAAGATTGCTGCCGGGATGAGGAACATATTGGCCACAACGTGCTGGAATCCAATCGCCACAAATGCCATCGTTGGAAACCAAATGCCTAGTACTTTGCCACTCATCGTATCGGATGCATAGGATAACCACACGGCCAGCGCAACCAGCCAGTTACAGCCGATGCCGGAGATAAAAGCCTGCAGGAATCCATCATGCAGCTTATGTCCAGCCATATCCACCACTTTCGCCAGATATACACCCTCTCCAGTCAGACCAAGCACATGTCCAAACGCATACGCGACAAACAAAGCTCCAACAAAGTTACCAATCGTCACTAACGTCAGATTTTTCAACATGCTGCCCGCGGATAATTTTCGTGCAATTGTCGCGAGTGGAACAGCCATCATATTTCCCGTCAGCAACTCGCCACCACCAATGAGCACCATAATCAATCCAACTGGGAATACCGCCGCACCGATCAAATTAACCAAACTTCCCCACTCTGCTGGCGCAGAAGCAATTACCCGAATATCCAGTAGAAAACCCAGCGCGATAAAAGCCCCTGCCAGAAAACTGAGCACCAGTACAGAAGAGTCCCGATATTGTGCCTTCTTCATTCCTGTTTGCGCCGTATATTGTGCAACCTCAAGAGGTGTTTTTGCTGCCATATCATTCATCCTCTCCTTCATTGTTCATCATTGGATAAGACCATCTAAAATTCATTAGTTATGCGTTGAATACCATATCCTAATTGTATCTTGGTCTTATACAAAACTTTGTGCAAATTATCACAATGTTATGTATAAAAGTCGTTATTCATGCTTGTCATTGAATGACTCTGACAGCAAGGGATATCGTGCATGTTACTTACACCTCCATTACAGATATACAAAAAAAGACTGACGATATGCTCGCCAGCCTTTGTGCATTTTATGGTTCAGTATTTTATATCAACATCTATTCTGCTTCCTTACACCATTGCTGGTGCTTTTACTTCTATTGGAGGCAGTGCTTGCAGACCCGCCGTGTTCAGGAAGTTCCACGGTTTGTTGTAATGTGGCTGGAAGAAGAAGTCGATGAAGGCCAGCTCATCTACGGTCATGTTGTTTTGGATGCAGACCGAGATCGTATTAATCGATTGAGTCAGATCAACCTGTGACATTACTTGCGCTCCGACAATTCGACGAGTAGCCTGCTCATATACCACTTTGAGTAACAGTTTCTCAGCCGTAGGCATGAACTCCGGACGGTAGCTGTCTTCCAGTACCACGGATTCCACGATCAGACCTTCGTCAGCAGCAGATGTTTCCGTCATCCCGGTACCCGCGATATTTTGCTCGTAAATTTTGATACCCGATGTTCCTTGTGTACCCATATACGGTGTCGTAGGGCGAACCAGGTTGCGGGCTACCAGTGTACCCATCCGCACAGCGTTAGTCGCCAGTGGAATGTAAGATGCTTTGCCTGTAGGGTTATAATGGATAGCACAGCTGTCACCCGCAGCGAAGACGTCTTTTTGACTGGTTTGCATATATTTATCCACGATGATCGCACCGTTTGGCAGCATATCCACTTGGCCTTTGAGCAGCTCTGTATTTGGACGGAAGCCGATGCACAGAATAACCAGATCGGTTTCAAACTCACCTTTGGACGTGATCACCTTGGTCACTTTGCCATTTTCTCCAGTAAACTTCTGTACCGTCTGACCAAGAGCCAGCTTGATGCCGCGTCCAGTCAACGTATCTTCGATCGCATCCGTGAATTCAGGGTCCAGGTATTTGTTCAAAATACGGTCCACACTGTCGATCAGGGTAACTTCCTTGCCGTTCATCTGGAAAGCCTCAACCAGTTCTACGCCGATATATCCTGCACCTACAACGGTAACACGTTTGGCATCTTTGGCTTTTTCGATAATCGTGTTGGAATGATTGTAGTTTTTGCAAAGTAAAATGTTATCCATCTCAATGCCTTCAAGCTTCGGAACGACAGGCCATGAACCCGTTGTCACGATCAGTTTGTCAAACGTATCTTCAAATTCTTCCCCGGTTTGCAGGTTTTTAGCCTGAAGGGTATGGCCCTTAGCATCTACTGCTGTTACTTCATGAAGCATCTTGGTCTCAACACCAAGCTCTGCCAATTGATTGGGCGAAGAATAGAACAAACCGTCAGGGTCTTTCACAACCCCACCTACGTAGAGCGCAATGCCACAAGATAGGAAGGAGATATTGTCATTGCGCTCATACACGGTGATGGTAGCATCCGGGTACAATTTGGCGGTATTTACGATGGCTGCGGTCCCTGCGTGTGTACATCCGATAACTGCGATTTTCATTAAAAGTTCCTCCTCGAAATATATAAATGAGTTTGAATATAAGGTTGTTATGGTTGTGAAATATTTCACTTCTTAATCGATACTGTGTATGTGATTAATTTCACTTTACACACTCATTATAATGTGATCTTTTTCACATTGCAATAGGTTGAGCAAAAAAAGTTTGTCGAAAGAAGTCATTTCCCTGTATTCAAGCTTTTCTTCAGCTTTTCTTCAGCTTTTCTTCAGCTTTTCTTCCCTTCATTTTATTGATTTCATTTTCCCCGGATTCGGGTCGATTTATGCTATGCAAAGGCTTCCGCGATCCCTGTATGGACGCATAAAGTTAGAAGCGTGCCTTTCATTCATGTTTTAGTTGTACAAAAAATAAATGGCTTCAATTTTCATTACAGAGAGTTGATTTCATGGAGCCAACTCCTACCTGTGAAGAGAATAAATCTGCGTATATAAAATAATCAAAAAAGCCTATCCTCGTTTATACGAGGATAGGCTTCTCAACGTTCATGTATTAACCGAGCAATTTCTCGATATCTGCAATCATGGTCTCCGGGGATTCTTTCGGTTCAACACGACCTACCACTTCACCTTCACGGTTAACAAGGAACTTGGTAAAGTTCCATTGGATGTCGCTTGTTTCGCCTACGCCGGGTTGTTGCTCCTTCAGGTATTGGAATAGAGGATGTGTTTCCTCACCATTCACATCTACCTTGGCGAACACCGGGAAATTCACACCATAGTTAATCTGGCAAAATGATTCGGCTTCCTCACTTGTACCTGGCTCCTGCCCTCCAAACTGGTTACAAGGGAAACCAAGTACAACCAAGCCTTGATCGCGATAACGATCATAGAGCTTTTGCAATTCACCGTATTGCGGGGTCAGTCCACACTTGCTGGCTGTATTGGCAATGACCAATACCTTACCTTGATACAGATCCAGTGAGACTTCTTGGTTCGCGGTAGTTACCGCCTGATATGAATATACGGACATGACTGATTCCTCCCATGACATATGTTGGTTTGGACTGTTGCGAGCACGTTGGCATAACCAATGAACCTACAGCCTGTCTTATTATTATAAACCTGATCGGATGCGATTACCAAATCTCGGATCTACCCATATCCCTTTGCTCCCGACTCACTTCAACCTGACTTGGCAGCCACAATTGCATCATACCGCTCTTGCCGCTCGGCCTTGGTCAGTTTGGGACAGCTGTAACAGTAATTCTGACCACCGTACACCTGATAGTGCAGGCAACATGTCGGCTTCATCAGCATGGTCTCTCCAGGTTGATGGGGATTAGCAATCTCGACCGGTTTGAATGACAGCAAGTTCTTGCGTAACCCCAGAATCTCCGGTGGCATGGCAATGACATGCTCATATCCCTGAATTACAGCTTCTCGTTCCGATTCTGTAATGTCCATCTTTACCACCATCGTCTTGAACCATCTCAGGATGGATGCGAACTGTGCCCACATCTGACCCGTGTTTGCTTCTCCCGCAAGGGCCACCCCCTCAATCAGTGGGCGTAGTTGTTCACCGTAATATGCTGTAAGTAATTCATTCCGCGAGATAGATACATCTCCACCACCGTTGTCGACTGAACCAGGATGGGCATACTCGGTTGCATCCACAATCTGAAAATGGATTACAGGACGCCCTTCCTGAACCTCCAACTGCAAATGGATATTCTCCAACGAAATATTCAGCGATGCATCACACATAGATGTCAAGTAATGAATACCGAGCACTAAACCGCGAACAGAGTGCATGAAATATACAGCAGCAGAGCGAAGAGAATCTGTACGCAGGTGCTTATTATAGACTTCGAGCATAAGCTTTGCGTTCTCCGGATGTCTTAACAATGTCAAAGGCATGCCAAAAACCGGTTCGTTAACCGGACCGGTCGTTATACGTCCATATTGCTCTAACCACGTGTAGTTGATTGCTCCCATTGGTTGCAAACCTCCCATGAATGCGAATGAGCCGCGTGCATTATGCACAGCGGCTTCATTCTATAATGTAAGGACCACATATGGCCCATTTCGTTAACTTCCTGTCGCTTGAACACGTGGTTCTGTTCGTCCTCCAGCATGAACCATCGCACTGTTCATGACTTTCTGCTCTGGCGTCTTCGATTGCTGACGTTCGCCTGCAAGAGCGTAAGGCAAGCAGAGTGGTACACCGGAGCGTGGATCAATCACGATATCTGCTTCAATGTTAAATACTTCACGAAGTACATCCGAATTCATAACTTCCACAGGTGAACCATGAGCGATGGCTTTACCTTTTTTGATACCAATCATGTGATGTGCGTAGCGGGAAGCATGATTCAAGTCATGGACAACCATAACAATGGTACGGTTGGCTGTGGCATTCAGTTGCTCCAGTAATTGCAATACTTCGAGCTGGTGAGCCATATCCAGGAATGTAGTCGGCTCGTCCAGGAAAAGGATATCTGTTTCTTGTGCAAGTGCCATGGCAATCCAGGCACGTTGACGCTGTCCACCGGACAGTTGATCAATCGGACGATCATGGAATTCAGTCATGGCTGTCACTTCGATAGCCCATTCAATCATGCGTTTGTCTTCCGCACGCATGGAGCCAAATCCCTTTTGATAAGGAAAGCGACCATACGATACCAGTTCAGTAACGGTAAGACCTTCAGGGGCTGTTGGATTCTGTGGCAAAATCGCAAGCTGCTTGGCAACTTCACGCGTGGATTGTTTATGAATGGACTTCCCGTCGAGCAATACGTTACCTGCTTTTGGAGCCATAATACGTGCCATCGTTTTCAGGATGGTTGACTTCCCTGAACCATTGGCTCCAACAAGTGCTGTAATTTTTCCTTGGGGAATCTGAATGTTCAGATCCTCTACAATTAATCTTTCCTCATAAGCGATATCCAGCTTGGTCGTCTCCAGACGAAACATGCGATCATCCCTCTCTCATTTATCCCGGTTATGTAATCCGGCTATGGCAACAAAAACGAAATTGTAATTCTGTGTATTTCCGACGCAAATATCTTCTACACTAAAGATACTGATAATCATTATCATTTGTCAACATAAAAAACCAAATTTTCTTCTCTTTTTGTGCTTTATTTGGTCTTTCTATAGCAGAAATCGCCCTCTTTTCTCAAGTACACATGAGATCTTTTCTCATTCATTCCGCGCACTTTATCACTTCTGACTTTCTTTCAAACTCTTGAATCGCAAATTTTGTGTCCGAATTGTGAATGACTGATTTATTTTCATGCGTTTGCTATATCCGGGATGTGGAACAAAAAAAGATGACCTTGAAATTCAAGTTCAAGGTCATCTCACATACGCTTGTTTAATAAGTATGATGTCAGAATTTTTCATTAATGGATTAAAAGACACTTAATGAATCTATGCAATACGCTCAATTAATATGCTTTACAGCTTAGGGTGTGGCATCAATTGGATCACCGTCATATTGCCCTGCGTACTCTTCACACTGACAATGCTCTCGGCATCCATATTCGCTGGAAGATCAATCTGCAATCCATACGGATAGAGACGATCTACCTCTCCAATAGACATCTGTGCAGGAGTGTTCGCATCCGCACCCTGTTCATTGGATACAGATGTGTCAGGCGATGTGGAACCAGTAAATTGATCTGCATCCGTACCTTGATCCGCGTCTCCACTCGCAGCATTAGACGATGCATTCGTCCCTGTATCCGTTGTTGTATCGGTAGCAGGATCTGAAGTGGAATCACCCGATGTTGAAGGATCGGCCTGTTGATCGCCTTCCTCCGTCTGCTCTGAGTTCCCCGCGTTTCCCGCTGACGACCCATCCGTACTCCCTTCGGAAGTACTTCCTGAACTACTATCGGAAGGAACTTGCTTATCTGGCTCCTCATTCCGATTAAAACTCTCCCACTTGCCTGTAGTATCCAACTCCTGAGTGCTATCATCCTTCATCGTCAATTGAAGTTTGCCTTGCTCAAACTCAGTGCTTCCCGTATCATTCCTGAAACGGATCACCAGTTGAGCAGGTAATTCCGTACCCTCCTGGTCACTCGCAGGAATCATATAAGCAATCTGCTCCGCGAGCTGCACCTCAGGTTCAGCCGGTATGACAGGCTCCTGGGTAGATGGAGGGGATGCCGCTGGCGGCTCTACAGAATCTTTCATCCATGCATATGTACCGCCAGCAATACCAAGAACCAGGATCAAGAGGATTAATCCGAACAGATTTTTCCTTTTACCCGTTAGCATCCGCACCAGTGGAGAGGACAATTCCGTCTTCGCACGGTCATAGACCGGCTTCATTGTCTTGCTGGCTCTCACGTAATACGGTTTGAAAGCTGACTTCGACTTGAAAGCTTCACGGTCATGGGCTTTGAAATAAGCCACGATTGCATCCGCATATCCTTTATGCGCATTGGAACCCCGGACAAACATTCGATGATCTCCTGACCATTCGAAGAATGGATACAGCCCTTCAGCACGACTCGCATTGGTGCGGATGAATTCAATCAGGCCAGGATAATCCAACCGATTGCTGCCGCTTCCTCCCCGATAAAAAGCCATCGGCAAAGCTTCATATGCCGCGATCCCCGGATGATTCTGCAGCTCTCCGGCAAGCCAGCGACGCGTCCAGCGTTGAAGTTCATTGCGTTCTGCCAGGGAAAGTGCCTCCAAAGCCTCTTCTTCATTCCCCTCGCCACTAAGCCACACTCTCGCAGCCAGCATCATGTTCGTTCGAGCGGATACATCAGAGCCCTGACGTGCCGCCCAATCCCGCACCTCATTGCCATGCTGCAAAATATCGATGCTTAACAACTGTTCACGGTTAACCCGATCCAGATCGAGATCCTGAATCATAAACAAGTTAATGACATAAGCGAGCTTGTCTGCAAGGCGGGTTAACTCCTCCTGATACGCCGGATCTTGACTGGCAGACGGAGATCCCCCTTTTCGATTAGGGCGGGCTGTAGCTTCAGTTTGACCAATTCGTGCCGTAATGCCTGTATCATACGTATCTTCCATGGATACCCGGTCGAGCACACTAACTCGCTGTAGGGCTTCATTAGCAGACTGTACCGGATTAGGAGCAGAACATAACCGTTCACGCAGCTCATTGGCTGTCCGCTCCTGCAAGAAGCTGTAGTGGATCGCAGATGGATGGGACGTAACCCATCTTCGGATCACTTCCACAACGTTTGCTGCTGATTCCGTGCGTTTCAACTGATTGTCGAGATAAGGCTCGAACAACAGCTTGGTAAGCGATTCATTGGCCAGCACTTTATCAAAGAAAGCTCGATTCAGCTGCGGATCCCGATCCAGCACAGCATACAATTCCTGCACAGCACGCATACGCTTCTGGGCGCGGGCATTATTCACACCGTAGATGAAATAGTCCACAATCCGTGATTGTACCACGGGCGCGGCAACACTGAAATATTCTCCAATGCGAGCTGCGACGTCTTCTTCGGGTACGTTCTCACGCTTCACACTGTCCAGTTCCCTACTGAGCAAGGTCAGGAACAGCTCGTTCAGACGGGATCGTTGCTGCGATCCACCATCCGGCTTCAAATAGGTCAGCAAACCACTCAGGACATGACTTTTGTTATCCAGATACAGGTCTTCCATGCCTTGTTCAAGACCATAGAACACCGCAAGTTCACCATATGCTTCAATGGAAAGTTCCCGTCCAGGCTCCATTCCTGACAGCATCTCATCCGCAAACGTATAGAACGCATCCGCCGCCGCAGGTTCCTGCAATAAGGCCCAAGCGAATTCGGCGTAAGGTAACTTCGCCACAGATGCATCCGCATGTGTCACTCTGCCGGATACCAGATCAAAGGTGAAATCCTTCTCCGTATTCCTGTCTTTTGGACGCAACGTTCCTCGCTCTACAAACTGGACGTGAATGCCCTTCTTGGCCTGTGGCTCCTTGGCAAACGTCATGAATCCCAGCTGCCGCCGGAATGCGTAGGGTAAAGCCGTGTACAGCAAACGTAACAATCCTTTGGCCCCTGCGGTCACTTCCTCTGCGGGAAGGTCCAGCGCAATGTATACTTTTCTGCGTGTCGCTACAGACTGCATTACCGCATAGAGCAGGCGCTTGAACAGCACTTCGTTCATCTTCAAGGCGCTCAACAGCTGGCTTGGTGATCCTACGCCAGCATCGGTCGCCCCACCCTGTCCGCTCCTAGGTGATATAGGCAATTCAGCAAGCGCCGGCAGAACTGTACCTTGTTCGATGTCATAGGACGTGGCGAACACGGCATCCAGCCAGCCGCCTTGTTTCATCTGCTCTTCCGAGCGTTCGGGAGACAAGACGTAATTATGTGCAAAAAAGGCACTGCGCAGCCCGGTGAAATCCGCAGACTGGTACACATTTTGCCCAAGGATCGTCTCTCCACTCTCCAGATGAAGCAGGTGAATGGAAGCCGGAAACTTCGTCTCGTCCTTCTCGCTACGGCCTGTTAGCTCCGCTGGAGCGTCATAGACACAGTAGGGGTGAAGCACTTTTTTGATAAAAGAAGGGTCCAGTCCCGGCGATGCCGCAACCGTATCAAACCCCTCTGTTGTGCGAAACACCCCGCGCCGCTCTCGGGTATACAACTGTTGTTCAATGGGCGGGGTTACGGAAGAACGCATCATCCCACTCTCCCCTCAATGTACTTCAGCTTGTACAACAGCCACAGGAAGGGTTCATCCACACGGATCGGGCTAACCACACCCTGCAATTTCATATCCACCGGATTGCTGCCCAGCGCAGATACTGCGAAATAGGCTGTGTCCTTGAAGTACACATCCATCGTGCCCTTGAACGGACGATCCACCTTCTCGATAAAACGCCGGATCTCCCCGTCGATATTCTCGAACTCGGTTAAGTCGAACCAATCGCGGTGCACCATGTTGCGGAAGACATTACTGTTGGATTTGATATAATCGCCCTCTTCATCCTTGAGGGAATGCAGCATGTCGCTTTTCGTAAGCACAACGGCTGTTGGAATATTGGTCTTGGCTTTATCCTGATACGCGATAAAATCTCCGAACATCGTCAGTACCACGTCACGTGGCTCATCGTATCGTGGTGTCCACTCTCCCGGCTCATTGCCGAGGTTAATGCGGATTTTGTCCCGAATTGAACGAATCTGAAGCGGGTCCACCATAAACAGAATGCCGGCCGAGTTCTTGATGTGCTGCCCGTGAAGTCCGAGATAATCCTGCTCCACCATACCTTCACCCGCAACATCAAAGAAAACCAGTGTCAGCGGTGCTTTATCTTCATCCTTGAACACAAACTGGAAGATAAACGGCTCCTGCAACTTCTCCTTCTGCGTGGAATCCAGCAGGTCGCCCCGTTCGAACAACGGTTCTTCATAATCCGCACGGAACCGGCGGCTGATCTCCGCATTCAATGGCATGCAAGCCGCGTCAAAATGATCGGCCGTATAATGCTGCAATGTATGAATTAATGAAGTCATGTAGACGGATTTACCTACCTGGGATGCACCAATGATGGATATGATGTTGCTCGGTGCTTTACCTGCCGTAACAGGTAGCTCATTGTGACACTGCGGGCACAACCGGCGGCGTGTAACGACACCATACCGATCGTTCAGACCCATCACGATGTTATCGGAATAAATACGGTGTTCCTCCGGTACATCATGTGGAGCCAATACGGCCTCCATATCAAATACCGTATCAAGTCCGAACCTTTCGCGATACCGATTCAACTTCGTATCTTCCCCGAGTGCGTAGTCCTCATCATCATCGCGGTGATGGGCGGCGCGGAACACCACCTCTTCCGGTGAAAACTTGCTGAAACAATAAGGGCATACAATATCGTAAAACAGCGGACGTTCCTCCGGCTGTTGTCTCTTCAAAAACCGACTAAAAAAGCTCATAGCCACTCCCCTCCCCTGATCAGTCAGACTAAGGTGATTTACACTTGCACTACGATGACAGAGTAACCTTCCCATCGCTAGTCCAACTATCTAGTCTGATATAAGCCGATAGGCGGCTCCATATTTCGGTCCGTCCGTGAAGAACAATCGCACATAATCATCCTTGGCGACTTCAACGGGCGGCATCTCATTTCTTCCGGGAGCAAAATCACTCACAAAAGGATACACCGTACCGTCTTCCTTATTCAGCGGAACCCCGCCCTGTTTGCGAACATAACAGAGGGCTTCCTTCGGAACAGGTACTTCCGCTGTGACGGTGATCAATACACTTTTTCGTTTCTGAAAAAAACCGCTCTTGTAGCGAATGGAAAAGCGGATATCCGCCTTCCCTGCGCTTGCAATCACCATGTTGTCCTCGTCTCGTTGACGGATCAGTACAGGTCCCTCTTCCTCCATCTGACACACATACACGGTGTACTTGATGGCACCAAAACCTGTGATCCGATCCGTGTAACCATTGCCCGCCTTATATTCTTCTCTCGTGTACAGCTTCAGCTTGCCCTGTGCAGGTTCTTCCCCGGTACGATCATCGCTCATCATATCCAGCTCCAGCCGTTCCACATACACAGCTTCTACCCGTTCCGGCCAGAGCCAGCGAAGTGTACAACGCCCTTCATCCACCGCAAGTGTCAGTTTTCGAATCAAGGGTGTCGAAGGGTCTGCATCCGTAAACCGCATTTCCATTGACCTCCCGACGTTAGAATCCTTTGCTGCGTGTATCTCTTGGTCTCTGACCAAACCCTTCGGCAGAAGAAGTTCCGCCGCCAGCTTCACGACGACCTCGGCTCTTCCGCGGCGTGTTCTCCTTAATCGGAACAATCCAGGAGAAGAGGGTCAATACGCCAGACAAAATGAGCATCGCACCGAGTCGTACAAATGTATCACCCACGTTCGAACCGTCGAGTCCCCACTCCAGCAGAAGCCCTGCCAGTAGACCCGACACCGCACCGCCTATACCAAAGCTGAGCGCGAGATGACGGTTATCAAACACCAGTCCAAGTGATACACCCAGGGCTACTCCAATCAGTAATACTGCTGCTACACGGAAAATCGCCAGATAAACGCTATGCTCCATCATGCCTGTACGCTCCGTTACCAGCGTCCGTTCATCAATCGTATCGTAGATCTGCTGGAATGCCAGATTCAGACCACCGGAATCCGGTACATCATAGTACATGCCACCCGTTTGCTGGGCAATGTTACGCAGCAAATCCGTACCCGAAGGATCTACCAGACTAAGGCCGACTGTATTAATGGCAATCTGTTCGTTGTTATATTGGGACAAAATATCGGTCGTGTCCGCTTCACTGAAGCCATCGGATAACAAGATGACGACGGTACCGCGTTTTGGGTCCTGTTTGCCCTGAATCTGTTCCATGCCTTCCCGCAGCACGGCATCAAAATTGGTGCCGCCCGAAGTTGTGACAATACCATCGATTTTGCTATAAACCTCATTCTTGGCCGCTTCACTATCCAGCGCAATAAACGGCTGTAACAACTGCGGTTGATCATCAAACGTAATGACAGCTACCTGTTTGTCACTCTCCATTTGGCTGATTAGTGTCTTGGCGGCTTCAAAGCGTCCGTTATCCGGATCTGTATCATTCATGCTGCCCGAGTTGTCGATCATTAGTACGATGTCTTTCACTTGCTTCACACCGCCCGGATTGATCTGATACAACAATTGCAGGGCGAGTCCAGCAACAAACAACAGAGCGAGTGTTGCCGGAACAAGCAATTTCCACGACAGTCCCAGATACCGGAGCTTCCATGAAGCGCCATTCAGCTTGGGTGAGATCATCTCTGCGATCAAACAGAACAATCCAACGCTCAGCGCCAGTACGCCAAAGTATAATCCCATCAGCAACAGACGTGGCATCTCCCCAAGCCATTGACGCAGCATGATTTCTCCTGCCGCAAAGCCCACTGCCCCGCCAATCAGGCTGAATAGGACCAGGAGAAGATTAATTTTTCGCTGCATGTGTGCATGCATCCTTTCCAAACCAGCCTTAAACAGGCTGAGTTAATACAAGATTGGTGCTGGGTGTAGGACACCACCAGACTTCTTAACGAATGGGTGACAACTTTTCCACCAGACCTGCGGGGTGAAGTTCATAACCATTCTCCGTGTACGAGTCATAATATACCTTGCCGTTCCGATACACCATGAGATCCTCCAGATGGAAACCTCCCATCAGATTCAGTTTCTCCACACCACTGCTGCGTTCTTCGTACACCACACCCAACTTGTAGATGCGTGACGTCTCTTCGGCATGTGCCGCATAGTCCATGAAAGCACTATGATGGTCGCCAAAGAAGTACTTTTCTTCATACCGATGTTCCTGCGTATAATCGAATACCCGTACCCGAACAACCGCCTGATCCTCCAGCGTGTGGTACAACCTGCGGAACAGATCATCCCGGGTTAATACGTCTTTGTCTCCGTAGGCAATCGTTACATTGGCCCTTTGCAACAGCTCTTCTTCAAATGGCAATTGCAACGGCTCTGCCGTAAGCAGCAACGAGTGACATACCTCCATCAGGCGTTTCAACAGACGATCATCGCCTTCTGTGGCAAGCCGGTTCATGTCTCCCATGTAACGGTCCTCAAACCATACGTCCCGTCCGCGTTTGGCTTCCAGGTCGATGATTAGCTCTTCCGTCACTTTGCCGTAGTACTCCATCACGTTCTGTCCGATGTATTCATCGGCAGCAGCGATACTTTGGGCAGCTGTCTCCCGCAGTGTGCGTTCCAGCGCTTCAAGTGCTGCTGTGACGTGACGACTAAAACGATGAAGTTCTTCCATCTCCGTATCGTAGATGCGCAGCAGATGTAATTCATTTTCCAGCCGCAATAATTCTATCTTCGGTACATACACTCGCTCCAGCATGCAGTCAATCAGATTGCGCACATTCTGTTTATCACGGAACAACGCTCGTTTGAACGACTGATCTTCCACCCGCTCTTGCTGACGTTGCTCCAGCAGAGCACGTGCCGATTCAAGCTGCATCGATTTATCCCGAATCAGTCCGAGCAGCGCTTCACGTACACTGCCGGGCTCACTGTCACTCCAGGCTGCCCATTGGAAGTAACCAACCTCGGGATGCTCCGCGCGGGAATGTTCAGCCTGACGGCGCAGGGAACCGCTAGAGCTGCGCTCGCGCACACGCTCTTCGACAAGACGGACAACGTTATCGCGGAAGTACGCTTCAGCTCCTTGTCCAAACAACGCTCTCTCCGCTTCACGAAGTGAGAGCGGCTTCAGATCGGAGAAACTGACGTTATGCGTCATGATGCCGCTCATGCCACTAACCAGATCTTCATCGGGAAGCAGGCCTTCGACTTTACGTTCCACCGAGGCCGCGTCCAGTCCAAAGAAAGCGAGTTTGTCCTTAATGCTCCAATCCGGCTCTTGCCGCATGCGTGCGAGCAGATACCGATACATGTGATATAACACCGCCAGTGCAATCGGCTTGTTTGGCCGCCTGATCTCGGCAAAACCCGCGCTGGCATAACCATGCTGATCAGAGGTGGTACGAATATTGTTTTTAAAGGATGTATTGTTGTACGTGTTCGCTCCCGTACTTGAAACGGTACCCGAGTGATCCGTATCCTGCTTCCTGTTCTTCAGCAGGCAAATGCGGCAGATGATCTCGGCATTTTCGATCCAGCCACCGGGAACGCCGGTTCCACGCTCATTTTTGTCGGACAACAGATATACCAGATCAAACAACGGTGACGCGGGATGTGTAACCGAAATGGAGATCCCATCCTCCGTCACCAGCAGATTACCGCTGAACGTGTAGTCCAAGGACTGCATATAATCCAGTTCCCTCAGAAAAGCGAGGCCTGCTGCGCTGGCATACCCGAAGGAATCCACCTGTTCCATCTCGCTGACCAATACATGCAGATCCGTCTGCACCGACTTGAAGGCTTGGGACAAAATGGTCTCCGTCAGCTTGGTGAGCTCTGGCAACAATACATTCAACGGATCATCCGCTCTGGTTACCACCGTAACGTAAATCCGATCAAATGACGAGTACAGCCGTCCATATTCGGCAATTCGGTTACTGACCCGACGAAGCGTACGATTCAGGTCAAAGAGCGCCTGATCCGATTCGTGGAAACTGCGATGTACATCCTTACGCCGTGTTTTGGACGGTCGCTCCGTCTGCCCAGCGGACAGAGGCAAGCAGTGACGAGTCACCTGACCATCATCGGACGAGCCAACATTCCTCGTTTCAACCGGATGCTCTTTCTGATCTTCTGTCCCGATCTGAACGTAGACTACACCGTCTCCGTTATCCCATTTCAGCTGATTGATCTCCTGCACAGCAGACACGGCAGGTGCAACCAGATCACCCACAAACAGGAACAACGCCGGGTAATGGATACTGCTGCGTCCATCACCCAGGCTGCCTTGACGCTCCTGCTCTATTGCATACTGTGCTGCATACTTCTCCAGATCACGCTTCAGGGTATTGTTCGAATTGAACTCCATCCCAGCCGCCATCTTACTTCAGCCTTCTGCGAATGTCGTTCAGCTTGGACGACATCGTTCTGTAGAACTGATAGATGTCTTCTCCGTTAGCCAGTTCTACCCGCTCGTATTCGAGACGATCGCGCGATTCCATGAACAGCGCAGCCAGATCATCCAGCTTTGTCAGCAATGGGGTGATATCTTCTGAAGCCGTCAGATCAGTATCCCGACGGGAGGCTTTACGAAGCAGTGTACTGCGATCCTTCTCAGCCAGACCGCGGAAGTTGCCAAACACTTCATACTCGGCAAAGTTACGGCTCTTCATCAGGTTTGCGAATGGCTCCCATGCGTCTTCTTCCGGGTCACGGTCATAGACGTAGAGCGCACCTTTTTTGACGATGGTGTCGGTATATAACGCTTCGATGAAGCGATCATACCACTGCTCTTCGTCCTGGTACTGGGCAAGAATGCCTTCGAGTTCGGCGACTTTGGCCGAGATGGCATTCATCTTTGCCAGTTCCTCACGTACGCGCGCGATCAGCTGCGGGGAGCGTACCAGGTTTTCTTTGGCCATATCTTCATTAATACTGCCGAAAATATCCTTAACTCCCACACGTGGCAACCCTTCGGATTGCAGACGTTTCAGCTCGATCACCGCCCGCTTCACTTCGCCGAGGTTCGGCGTTGTGGACGTGAGACGCATGTCGTAGGCTCCCAGTTTGGCAGACAGATCAAACGCTTCTGTTGTCACAATCGCATACCGGTTGCTTGTATTCTCATCAATGGATTTGGCTGTCACAATGTTGTATCCAAGCGCCTGCTCGAATTCGTTACGCACACGGGCGTTATACTGCTTCACGCGGGCGTTCTCGTACACATCTCCCCATGATTTCTCTGGAATCGGAGACGGCAGATAGGTCCAGTTGTTTTTCTCCGTTTGCACCAAGTGACGACCAATGCCTTCTTTGTCCAAAATGGTACGTTCATAACTTTCCTCATATACCTTAAGCGGTGTATACACAAAGAGTGGTACCCCGTTGCGGGTATTCAGCCAGAAAATCCGGTTACGTACTTCACTTTCCTTAACGGTAAAATGTGACTTGCCCACGGCATTGTTCTGATAATTGCGAATCCCTTTCAGAATGCCTGGTGCCTGTGCCGGTACCGATACAAATCCCCATGAAGGGAAATGCAGACTGCCTGTACTGTTGCTCAGATTGAACACCGGAACAGCCTCATCATCCAATTTGCCAGCAATGAAACGTTCCACGAATTTCTCAACCGACTCATCCTGACCGTACTTGATCACCAGGAAATCTTCCATGGAACGGGTAATCAGATCACCGAATTTCTCACTTAGGAAGTCGGAGATGGAGCTGACGATATCAATCTCGTTTTCTTTCACCCACTGGCTGGAGTTTTCCAGCAATTCACGGGAGAAGTCACGGATCAGATCATCTGTATCACGTTTATCCAACAGCCCGTCCACCACACTGACGATATCCGGTACACTTACAACGTTCCAGTAATATGTTTTGTTGCCTTTGTGATCGGCTTGTTCCTCGCCGCGTGTCAGCAGATCACCGTTCTTGGCGAATATCGAGCTAAGGGCATTCAGCGTTTCGGTAAATACGTTATAAATGCGGCTGTTCTCCTGGTTCAGCAACTCATACAGATCTTCATAGAACTCGATCATCTGATCGTTGCGTTCCACGTCGGCGTGCAGCCAGTACTCATGAATTTTTGCTTCAATATAAGCATTCTTTTTCTTCTCTTTGGAGACAAAAGCACTCTTTGCATCGCCCAGCTTCTCTTCGGACTGCTCCTGAGCTGCTTCAATATCACGCGGAATGCGGAAGGCATTCTCACGCAGGGTTTCGATGTACGACTGAATCATCTTCAGTACACAGAAACCTTTTTCCGTATAAATCAGACGGGAGACATAGAACGGACCTTGTTCGGGATGCAAAAACATACGCCGGATCTGTTCAGTGAACTGACCCGCAATCTCACCAGGCAGTTGTTTCTTCGCCTTGATATATTCTTCACGGGCACGGGCCAGGAAGTTCTGCTCCAGTTCGGTGTCCATATTCACAACCTGTGATTTCACCACGTTACCATAGGATAAACGCTCGCTGTTCTGATAACCAGGCAGTGGCTCAGGCACGCGCGCTTCAAAGGACTTGACCACACTTTCGAGATCAATGCCCAGCTTGCGGGCAAACTTCTCGGTATCCTCCTGGTTTGGTGCTTTGGAGAACATGGTGTTCATTTTATCGAACATGCGATACGCCAGATAAGTGGTCATCTCTTCAATCGGCAGGACAGCCGAAGATGCACCGATGATGTTGTAATCATAGTTAGCCGGGTACACCTTGTTCATCTGTGCAATGTTGGTGCGAATGTTGCTGATATAGTCATGGATCGCAAACTCCTCACCCGACTGCTTCTCCTCACTTGCCATGAAGTTGGTAATGTTCTCGGCCGTGACATTCATGCAGTAATCATAGGCGTTCTCCAGCAATTTGCCTTCGGTATTCGTCGCAGAGATCAGATGACATAGGTTAAATGGCGGCAATGGTGAGTTGACGGTTAAAATATTGCCGTACTTCTGTGTAAACCGCTCACCGCGGCTGTCCACGTTCATCCAGTAATCCAGCTCTTTGAGTGCAGCATATCCGTTCTTGCGAATGTATTCGCGAGTGTGTTCGCTCAAGCTTTTGTTGGACAGGTTCACGTCTGGGGTGAACAGGTATCCCAGCGTATTCACGCGGTCAATCCCGGCTGAGCCATGATCACGTTCGATAATGCCGCGTACGATATAGGAAATATCGAGGAAACACCCGCTGCCTGTACCGCCGGACAGACCTGTCAGCAGGAACACCATCAGTTTTTTGTTGGTGCCTACGGATAGTGTTTTGATCTTTTTATCGATAGCCTGTACGACCTGATTAATCTTCGTGAACAGGAGTAGACGTCCAGCCTGACGCACCCCTGCGGCACCGTTCATGCCATCCGTGATGCTCAGTTCGGGAGACAGCCAGTCCGTAATATAAGGCTCCAGCACGCTGCGGTTTTGTAGAAGTCCGCCAATCTCGGCATTGGACAGCAATACGAATTCATTGATCGGATCAAGTCCGATCCCTTTATACTTTTTGGCACGATCCTGTTCGTTTGTCTCAAAAGCCAGAAACTCCACATTGTCCGGCTTGTCCATTTTTTTCTTGGATACCGGGTCCTGTGGCAGCTTGAAACGACGGTTGATCTGATATTTGAGGCGCAGCAACGCGTCAATTCCCGTTCCTCCCAGACCAATAATCAGAATGGGGTTATCAATCGTATCAACTCTGATCTTCTCACTGACAATACCTCCGCCAAGTGATACATCCAGTTGCTGAATATGTTCTCTAACAATCGGTTTCATTCGTTGTCCTCCCTTTAGTTAAACCAGTCGGAACTACAACATAATTACACTTGCCACTCCGATGACAGAACAACCTTCCGATCGCTGTTATCCCCAGATTTTTTGATTCTCTTTTTCAAAGGTGAAAATCTGGGGATAAAGGCGAACGCTTCGCTTCTCCAGCTTTTTTCTGTCCTCTGCGTTCTCGTGTAAACGGTCAGTTCCAACTTCTATTGGCAATCATTTTTAAACCAGATACTCAATTAAAATGGTCTTGTCCGCCTGTTGCAGCGGGATGCTCAGTCGGTCACCGTTCTTCAGTTCAACGCCTGAGCTTGCATCGACTGCACGACCGGATTTCTCCAACGTACCGCCTGCGGTGTTACGGATTATAATTCGATCTCCATTGCTGGGCGTAAATACATATTTTTCGGTTTCCTTCAACTCAGGGTCCAGTTGCAACAACTGATGCAGATGGAATCTGCCCCGGAAGGATACCAGCTTTTTATATTGTGGATATGACTTATCTCCCGTGTTCTCATCACGAATCTCCACAACCATCTGACCTACAAATCCCCGGTTTTTGCGTTTCAGCCAGCCCAGCAGGAACCATGCACCAACACCGACCACAATCAGGGCTACAACACCCAAAATGACAGGTAACCAAGGAAACGGCTTGTCCTGTTCTCCCCCTGAAGTTGTTGGTTGAGTTCCGCTTCCTGCTGCTCCGCTCGCGTTGATCGTAATTGGCTCACTTTCACGGTAGAAGCTGTCTTCTTCCGCACGGATGACCAATTCATAGTTATGATTGTCTGGTACTTCAAACGTTCCGGCAAAACCAGAACCTGTGTTTTCCAGCGGTTGTTCCTCGCTTTTACCTGTACCCACATCTTTCACAACCAGCGTGGCCTTCATATCTGTATACAGATCATTATCCTGAAGCGGCTGACCGCCATTCTCCAGTTTGGCTGCAAGATCAACCTTGTCCCCTTTGGTATAGGACTTGGTCTTAATTGGGTCCACAACGAGCTGAAGATCATAGTTGAACAACAGGTTGATATCGATGCTGTCTTTCGGAGCCCCTTTTACCCGAAGTTTCCAGTCACCTTCTTGGGGTTTCAACAGCTTCACAAGGGAATAACTCTTCGACGTCGAGAGCTTGGCTGCATCCGAATTCAGATCCACGGCTTGTCCGGAAGGGTCCGTCAATTGTACTTCCACCGGCTTCGAGGACATGATCGAAATGTTTGCTTCCAATACACTGTCATTCGGTACATTCACGGTAACTTCCTGATAACTGCCGTTTCCCGTTACAGAGGGTAGTTTCACGACATTCAGCTTGGCATGATCGGCGAAGATCTCACTCAGAATCTGTGGCAGATCATCCGGCGTATCGGTAATGAATGATTTACCTCCGGTCTGCTGAGCCAGGTCTGCGAGTGCATTCTTGTTCAGCTTGCCATCCGCGTTCAGTCCAATCGTATACACCGGAATACCTTGATCCTGTGCTTCCTTCACGGCTTTTGCCAGATCAGCATCAGATTGTGCCTGTGTACGGCCTTTGGTTTTGTTAAAGTCATTGTTGCCATCCGCCAGCAGCACGATCATTCGCGAGTGGGATGGGTCTGCACCATGATTCAGTATGTTCACAGCTTCGGCGACACCAACTGAGACATCGGTATATGGCCCCCGGCCGAGCTGATCAATAAAATCCTTCAGGCTGCTCTTGTCCGCATCGGACTGAATCTCCAGCATAGCCTTTTCCCGCTCCACCTGATCGGTATAAGCGACAATCCCTACCTTGTCCCCCTGGACGGGCAGCATGTCAATAAACATTTTCATGGCTTCATTACTGATCTTGTCACGGTCACTTGTATTCATCGAGTTACTTACATCGGCTACAAGTACCGCATCGATTCCGCTTGTCTGTGCCTGAGCCGCTGCAGCTTGTGGCAGCAACGCCTGAGGTAGCAGTAGCGTTAGAATTGCCAGCAGAACCATCGTTCCACTGAGCCAGCGTATTTTGCGTGTCCGCAGCATTGGGTGTACTCCTTCACGTTTGAGATTAAAATGGGAATAGTTTATTATAGGCGTCAAGCCTTAAGGAAATCTTAACAGTCTGCTAATAAATTCTGAAAAGCACCCCTATCTTGAGTTACAGTTTTGTAATGACTGACAAAAATCGACGATTTCACGCCTGTAACTGGCACAAAAGTACCAACTATGGAAATATGATATAGTTATTGCCAGCAAACTGCAATATAACAGCGCTTGATTATCAAGCTATAGAAGGGAACGGATTATGGTTACATACGGATGCCTCGCCATATTGTTTCTTTTTGTCATGATAAAGGGTTTTGCACTCCAGCTTCATCGGCGGAAACCCGTCTCCCGCGAAGACACGGATCGTACCCTCTACACTATTCTGAATGGTGAGCGTGATTGAGCATGAGTACTAAACTAGTTGTATCCATACGACCATTTCAACGAACGACCTATGCCTATGAAAAGTTGCAAGTCTGCACCCGTTGTGGACAGTATACCTGCCTGTGGGAAGAGGAGTGCACGGCCTGTGGCCGGGGTACCCTGAATTCCGTTCAAGCGAAGGCAACTTCCCGTGTGAAACGTCGAATTGCACGCGACCTGTTCATTACCATATTGTTCGGTGCAGCTGCAACCTATTTCGGTGAGACCATAGATCAAACCATGGCGGCAGCCAGCGTTTCCCTGCTGCTTCTGGCCTTACTGATCTTCATGCAGAAACGTTCGTTCGAGGTAGAGCAGCAGCGCGAGTTGAAGCGCACGTTGCAACAGGATGAGGAACTCATCCGCCAGGGTATTAACCGCAACTGGGCTCTGGTCGCCGAAGCTCGAAAGCAGGATGAAGCACTTGCCTATGAGATGCTCCGCGAGATCGGCTCACTCGTCTACAATGACCGGATTCGACTGCAACAGGTTGCGCTGTTACAATCCTTTGTCCTGCGCAGTGATATGGATCTGCAGCTCAAGCCCTTGCTGTTACGCAGCTTCGAGCGGCTACTGGCTGAATATATCGGTGAGATCGCACGACTTAAGCCGGATTTGATCCGGGAAGATGCGATTCGTTATATCGCAACCTATGAAGTGAACATTTTACAGCTCCACAATGGTATTCAGATTCTTACAGCCGTAGCTGCTGCTGCCGTGCGCAAGAGCAAATATATTGAGTTATTCCCTAGTCTTATTACCCGCTACGCCCGCTTTATGCCCAAGGATCGATTCATGAGACTTTATCACACGATTGAACGCTATCCGAGCAAGGCACGCGGGGGACTGGCGGAGTCAGTAGGCCGGGTGTATAACGAGAAATATCGGGATCAATACGCAGATGTTCAGCTGTAGGGATGATATATTGAGAAAGAAAAACGTAGTTTAGTGCAAACTCACTCCCTGTATATAGACGAATGCAATTTCATCCATCCCTGCATGCGCGTCAGCACCACAGATCGAAGGTTATGATTCTAATGATATAAGAATTAATCCAAAAACACCCCATCCTTAGGTCTAGGATGAGGTGTTTTGAATTTTATGGAAGTCTGCCAAATGCTATGCGCAGTACACGGACAGAAAGAAAAACTAGATGGGGAATACCTAAATGGCATCTTCCATGGATCAAGCAGGCGCACAAACAGGCACTCACAGATGACAAAAAGAATAAGCGGAAATGATCATCTGTCCTGGTGAAAAAGGCCGCGACATGGTTCCGTCGCGACCCTTGATCTGAAGGTTCGGTACATCTGTACCCGAACCCTCTCATATGTGCCATGCCAAACCCTGTGGCATGGCATCGTGCCTGCGCAATTGCGGCTGCATCGCCGCTTGCGCCAAGGCTTTACCGTCCGCGACGAGAATCGCGACGGTCGCCCTTTGCCGGTCCGCGTCCTGCGGATTCCGGACGGCGAGAGCCTTCGCTGCTGCGCCCGGAGGTGCGCTTGTCGGCACTACGGCCAGCCCAGCCGCTGCTAGCTGCACCGCGTCCGCTTTGGCCCGCTGCTCCGCGACTGCTGTCGCTGCTGCGCGCGGAACCACGACCTGCGCTGCGCTCGTCGCCACTGCGACCCGCACCGCGTCCACCTTGACCTGCTGCTCCACGATTGCTGTCGCTGCTGCGGCCAGCGCTACGACCACCACTGCGGCCACCTTCACTGCGGCCACCTTCGCCGCCGCGGGAACCACGACCCCCACGTCCGCCATCTCTGCGATCGTTACGGCCTGCACCGCGACGGGCACTACCAGTTCCGGAAGAGCGTCCGCCTGAACGTTCGTCATCCCCTTGACTGTTGATGGAACGTCTAGCTGCTCCAGTTGAAGCAATTGGACCTTCGCTTGTCCACTGGATACGGGACAGCTTCTGGTCGATCCCTTGTTCAATACGTGCCAGTTCCGGTCTGTCGTGCTCTGTTGCAAACGTTACAGCAAGACCTGTACCGCCTGCACGGCCCGTACGACCAATCCGGTGAATATAACTTTCCGCATCATGCGGCATATCGTAGTTAAATACATGCGTAACGCCTTCAACATCAAGTCCACGTGCAGCTACATCTGTAGCAACCAGCACTTGCAGTTTGGCATCGCGGAACGCTTTCATTACGTTCTCACGCTTGGATTGGGACAGATCTCCATGAAGTTCATCACTTGCATAACCTGCTTCACGCAGATCTTGGTTCAGCTTGGATGCACGACGCTTGGTCCGACAGAAAATAATCGCCAAGTATGGGCGATACGTATCAATCATGCCGCGAAGTGCTTCTAATTTACCACGATCCGTGCATTCCAGCACTTGCTGGCGAATTTGTTTGATCGGAATAACAGATTGAGAAGATACCTTTACATCTTCCGGATCTTTCATGTAGGTCTTCGCCAGGTTACGAATGCCCTTAGGCATCGTTGCTGAGAACAGCATTGTCTGACGTTTATGTGGTAGCTCGCTAAGAATCGTCTCCACATCGTCCAGGAAGCCCATGTGCAACATTTGGTCGGCTTCATCCAGCACCAGTTTTTTTACATTATCCAGCTTCAACGTGCCACGGCGCAGGTGATCCAGCAGACGACCCGGTGTACCAATAACGATCTGGGTACCGTTCTGCAATTTACGCAGTTGCTTGTCCACATCCTGCCCGCCGTATACGGCAAGCACGTGCAATTTATCGTCGTTAGCAGTAAGCTTCTTCGCTTCTTCCGTAATTTGCAGCGCAAGCTCACGCGTAGGCGCAATAATCAACGCTTGCGGCGAACGGTCGGATACGTTAATTTTCTGAATAATCGGCAGCAAAAATGCCAGCGTTTTCCCTGTTCCTGTCTGTGCCTCGGCGATAATATCGCGTCCACCCAGCAGTACCGGAATCGAACGCTCCTGTACCGGAGTCGGCACGGCGATGCCCTGATGTTTCAGGATCTCGCACCATTCCGGGCGAATGCCCAGTTGTTCAAAGTTTGCCAATCGTTACACCTCTGTATATTCATTTAGATAAGTCCATTTCATAATGACCTTAGTATCAGTATCTGCCATCAAGACTAGTTTTCCTTATATCAATCATGTTTATGAAATGAATTTTTTAAAAAGCAATCCACTCGTTGCTCTTCTTCTCCATACCCTGTAGTTTACACGTTAGTCAAGCAAAACAAAAGGGGATACAGCGTTACACCCTAACTTGTAGCATAAAATCTCGAGATCAGCGTGACTTGTATCAACCAAGTGACTCTAGATCTGCCTTCAGGTTGCTGATGATGTGGAAATGACCTAGCATGCCTCAGGCTCTAATAAAAATCAGCGACGCCCTCACCCCGATTTCCGGAAAAAGTGCGCCGCTGATTAAAATGCATCTTTTTATGTTATCTATTCGTTGTTTACTTCGTTGCAACCAAGTTACGAACCGTGCCCTCCAGCTGTCGCAAACCCACTCCGTTCAAGAATACGAGTGCTCTCTTCGTTCAACCCGCGCAGGTGCACAGTTTTGCCCAGCTTCGCGTATTTGAACTTCACTTTGCCAATAGCCACAACCGCAGTATTGTCCCAGATATGTGAACCTCCGAAATCAATCGTGATTTCCTTCGGATCAGCTTCTGCATCGAACTCGTCCACAAACCGGGACGAAGAACCGAAGAAGAACGGTCCATGAACCCGATATACTTTCTGCCCTTGTTCCTGGCTCGCCTGTACGCGAATCTTGGTCTGTTTCCAGCCAAAATGCAGCACACTGAGCACAACGCCGACCATAACCCCGATCGACAGATCGTGGGTATAGACCACAATCGCCACCGTCACGATCATGACAAAGGCTTCCGCGCGCGGCACGCGAGTTATATTTTTAATAGAACTCCAGTCGAATGTTCCGATACACACCATAAACATCACACCGACGAGTGCCCCCATCGGTACCTGTTTCACCACACCGCTAAACAGCAACAACAGGATCGCGAGAAACGCACCCGCAGTAAACGTGGACAATCTCCCACGTCCGCCAGACTTCACATTAATGACCGACTGCCCAATCATCGCACAGCCGCCCATGCCGCCAAACAAACCGTTCACAAAATTCGCGATACCCTGACCACGCACCTCACGGTTCTTGCTGCTCTTGGTCTCGGTCATCTCATCCACGATGGTTGCAGTCAGCAGGGATTCCAGCAAACCAACCAGTGCCATGGTGAATGAATAAGGCAGCAGAATCATCAGCGTGTCCCAAGTCCACGCAATATTCGGCAAGTGGAACATCGGCAGAGTGCTCGTTATATTCCCCATGTCGCCGACTGTTCTTACATCGAGATGAAACACCAAGGTAATAATCGTCATCACGATAATCGCAATCAGTGGAGCTGGAACGCCTTTGAAAAACCGTGGCAAAATATAAACGATCGCCAGCGTGCCCGCCACCATCGCATACATAATCCAATTCGCTCCCGTGAAGTGGGTTAACTGCGCCATAAAGATCAGTATAGCCAGTGCATTCACGAATCCGGTCAGTACCGAATGAGGCACAAACGTAATAAACCGTCCAACCTTAAATATGCCCAGTAGAAACTGAATAATTCCTGTTAATATCGTTGCTGCAAAAAGGTATTCCACGCCATAATCCTTGACGAGTCCAACCATCAGTACCGCCATGGCACCTGTTGCCGCCGAGATCATGCCTGGTCTTCCACCAGCTATCGAGATCACAATTGCAATTGTAATCGAAGCGTATAATCCGACCATCGGATCAACACCCGCAATGATGGAGAACGCAATGGCTTCCGGAATTAACGCCAGCGCTACCGTAATGCCTGCCAGCACGTCTCCGCGAATGTTGCCAAACCATTGTTGTTTTAAAGTATTCATAT
Source organism: Paenibacillus sp. FSL R5-0701 (assembly GCF_037973995.1). NCBI lineage: Bacteria > Bacillati > Bacillota > Bacilli > Caryophanales > Paenibacillaceae > Paenibacillus > Paenibacillus sp. FSL R5-0701. The sequence continues at coordinate 6,562,081 of NZ_CP150230.1, forward strand.
GTTCTTGCCGTTCCTCCTACGTGTATTCCTCAGAATGGACAATCTTACTGAAGAGTAACGGAAGACGTTCACACTAACCAACTACCCAGGACAGCACAAAACAACGGATCCCGCTCCGCATCATTCGTCTATGCTCTTGCCTGAGCTGCACCATTCTTCCCCATCCGTATAACCTTGACGGGTTCATGAGCACTCATGTCTTTTCCGTTCCAGTGTGTACCGCTGATATTCCATTACTGCCCTCAGTTGTCTTACTCGTGCGACATCAGGAGCTAATCCTGATATCATAGGTTTTCCCCTCTCAGAAAAACCGGGTCCGTTAATGTACTGACCTATTATTATAGTCACAGGACTGGATATGTACTAATACAGTTAAGGCGAAAAAACAGAACCTTTTCTTCTATTATCTTAATATTTCTATAATTTACTCACCAATTCTCTATTCACAAAAAATAACCCGCAAAGACCTTTGGAGAAAGTCTCTTTGCGGGTACTCTGTAATGTCATGCTAGTGCTAGAACCTTCCCGATTTGAATATCGAATAGAGCAGGAAAGCCACCATCAGAATCGCCACCAGGAAACCAATCTCAATGACCGGAATATCCCACAGCATCGTGGACTGATGACTGATCGACGAACCAATAATCAAACCAACCATGATGATACAAAAAGCGAGTAACACAATACTGAAAGACAGCCGATTACTGATTTGGTCCATTCTGCGCATGAGTGCATCCAGTTCAGGGACACTGATCTCCAGCCTCAACTTGCCTTTGCTAATAATGGATGATAATTGCCTTAACTGCCCTGGCAGACCAATGACACTTTCGGCCATATCAGCCGCACTGCGGAACAACCGATTCTTTATTCTTCCTGCGCTAAAACGTTCCTTGATCAGCTTCCGCCCAAAGGGCTCGGCCATATCTACGATGCTCAGGGAAGGATCGAGATGTTCGATGACACCTTCCATTGTTAGCAACGATTTACCGAGCAGCAGAATATCGGCAGGCATGACAACCCGGTGCCTCTGGGCTACGCCGAACAAGTCATTTAGCGCCTGACCCACACTAATCTTGGAAAAAGGAATATCATAATATTTGGTACGCAACTTGTCCAAATCCACATGAAGCCCACGCAGGTCCATGTCATCTGGCATCATGCCCAATTTCTCAATTGCCCGGATCATACTGTCCGTATCTTTGCGCATTAACCCAATAATAAGCGAAGCAAGCTGCTGTTTCATCTCATCACTCAGACTGCCCACCATACCGAAGTCTATAAAGGCAAGACGTCCATCCTTCAATACCATCAGATTGCCCGGATGTGGATCAGCGTGAAAGAAACCCTGAATAAAAATCTGATTCAATAATGAATCCACCAGCCGCTCGGCAATGTTATTCAGATCATGACCGCGTCTAACCAGTTCTTCACGATCATTGAGTTTGATACCTTCGATATACTCCATCGTGAGTACACGGGATGAAGTCTGATCCCAGTAAATTGCCGGGATTTTCACCTTGTTGTCCTGTTGGTATTGCTGTGCAATCTTTTCCGTATTGCGGCCTTCGACCGTATAATCCAGCTCGGCCATCAGGGCCTGAGCATATTCTTCGACCATTTGCGGAATCTGATATTGTTTTACCCAGTCCCACCGCTTCTCCGCCATGGCTGTCAGTTCACGCAAAATATCCAGGTCACGCTGCACAATACGCGATATACCCGGCCGCTGAATCTTGATGGCTACCGACTCACCGCTTCGAAGTTTGCCCAGATGCACCTGTCCAATGCTGGCCGCAGCTACAGGGGTATCCTCGAACCGGGAAAAGATCTCCTCCAGCGGTGTATCCAATTCCTGTTCCAAAATACCCCGTGCCGTCTCGGAAGAGAAAGGCGGGACCTGATCCTGCAACTTCACCAATTCACGAATGACAGACTCAGGCAATAGATCTGCCCTTGTACTTGCGAGTTGCCCCAGCTTGACGAAAGCTGGCCCCAGCTCCTGCAGCACAAGCCTGATGCGTTCACTCAACGTTTTGGTGGTGTGTGCTTCACGCGACATCCACCGTCTGGGCAGAGCCAACAGCTGGAACAAACCCAGCTCCTCGACCATATAACCGAAGCCATGACGCACTAGCGCCATGGCAATTTCACGGTATCTGCCGACATGTTTGATTCGCACTGCCATCTACTCGATCTCGTTTCCTTTGAGAGGAGGAGGAACTTCAAGTGGAGCCGGGGATTCATCAGGGTGGAGCTGTGGTGATTGGCCCAGTTCGGCAAGTTTTTTCTCCAGGACAGCAACGCGCTGTTCCAGACTGGTTACATCACTTTCGGATGCCACACCAGCTTCCTGAAGCACTCGCTTGACCTGCTCCTGAATCATTCTCTTGAACTGACCCTGCTCTTCATCGCCCCGTTCCAGCAGACGTTCAACCAAAGCTTTGGATTCACCGGGCGCAAGTTCCCCGCGCTTGACCAAATCATCCACGGTTTTCTCAATCTTTTCTTTGCTTACAACAGTAAGACCAAGCCCTAACGAGATCGCCTTTTTGAACAAATCGCTCATTTTTGTCATCCTCCTCTTCGTTGATCTCTATATTATACCCCTTATACTCTGCATGCAAAGTTGCGTGTCCGATCAGACGTAACGTGCAGCCCATTTGCCTGCTTGCAGAAGTAATTTACGGTACGTTTCGTGTGCAAAAGACGGCACATGGTGACCCGGCATCAGATACACAATACGTCCAACACCATATCGATGAGCCCAAACCGCAGGTTTTGGTCCATCTTCGGATTGATATTCCAGCAATATTTTCGTTTCAGCAAATGAACCAAATTCGAACTGATACGGCTCTTCTTCCATTGTGAAACTCGAAATGCCCTCCGTCACGGGATGGCTTTCGGCGGTTACAGTGAATTCAAGTGGTGCATACGCTGGGTGATGCAGGAACTTGGCACCGATCATCTGTTTGAGCTCATAACGATTTTGGAGCGAAATGCCGTTATGTATAATGACCAGTCCCCCTCCATTACTTACATAGGACAACAAACCTGCTGTCTGCTGTGGAGAGACTTTCCCCTTCCAATCGTCCATGTATGAGATACATACATCAAACCCGGTTATATTTTCTTGCAGCAGCATATTCCGATTCTCACTGCACTGCACAGTCATAGTATCATGGAAAATTCGGCTAATCTCCGCATCCACACCTTGAAGCGGGTGCCAATCCGGATGTGTATAATCGCCAAGTAGTAATGCTTTTTTACGATGATCCATTCAATCAATCTCCTTTCTTGTTCACCTCACTGTATCAATCAACTACCAGGGGAGCTTCTCGCCCTTGTAGTCCACATATGCGGGTTGATCTCCTTTAAACTGTTCATGGCGGTCGATAAGTACTGCGATATGCTGTGCAGATTGCTCGGGTGTGAGATCCGCAGAAACATCCAATTCGCCCCTCATATAACTCTGTACCCAACCGGGATGCACAAGCATCACTTGTCCGCCTTCATCCTTCAGACCATTGTGCACAAGACGGGCCTGCATGTTCAAAGCAGCTTTGGACATACAATAGGCATACCACCCATCCCGACTGCATTGCTCTATACTTCCAGCCTCGGAAGAGATATCAACAATCAGCTTGACCTGCCCTTGAAGAAGGAGGGGCAACAGGGAATGAGTCACACGCAGTGTACCTAAGGTGTTCACATTAAATACTTCAGCCATCTCCGCCATATTCAACGGCCCGCGGATATGATCCGTAATACTCCCTAGTATAGCCGCATTATTGATCAGCATATCCAAATGATTCGTATCCAGCTTCAACGTCTCCGTGAACAAAGCTACCGACAGGTCGTCCGCGATATCCAGTTCGATGGCTTGCAGATGGTCAGGATATCCTTCTGCAAGCATACGAATTCCCTCGGAATCCTCCACGTTCAGACCGGCCGCATACACGAGATACCCTCTCTTCAGCATCTGTGCCGTCAAAGCCAATCCCAATCCCCGGGCAGCTCCCGTTACACATACGGTTCTCATCATGATGTCCCTCCCTCGCATAATGATTCTGTCTTTTATTCATTCCACATATTCATCTGAAAACCTTTAATTCAGAATGGGATCGCCAACTTCACGACCAAAGACTCAGGAGGCAAAAGCGAGATTAGAGCCATTTTGCTTATTGAATTCAGCTATCTATTTGAGCTATAAAAAGCTGCTATTATCTCTGCATATATCGCTCCTGCCGATAGGCTAAACAATGTTCCACCCATCTTTGAGCGGCTGCCGGGTAAGAGCCCAGATGAACGTGCGTATACCCCGCCACGATGTTGCCTGCCGCATACCCTTCTTGCTTCAGGCCGCGCAACCCCTTGGTCTCATACGCATAAGGAATCGTTGCTTCATCACGATAGGTCATCGTGGAATAATGAAATTCATGACCCCGTAGCACTTCACCCTTTTTCAGCAAAAAGGAATCCTGAACGCTACTCGCTTCACGATAGCCAAGCGCAGCTCGCTTCTTCTGCATCTGCACCTGTGCGGGGATAATGCCCGCCATATCGAAAGTAACGCCCTCACGGTCGGTCAACGTTTCCCCGAGCACCATGTAACCACCACATTCTGCGAATAAAGGCATGTTGGATTGTGCTGCCTGTCGAAGTCCTTCCAAGAACCCTTGGTTACCGGCAATCTCTGCTGCAAACTCCTCTGGAAACCCGCCGCCCAAATAGATGCCATCCACATCTGTTGGAATACCTTCGCCAGCGAGCGGACTAAAGTATTGTAATCGCGCCCCGGCTGCTTCGAGCAATTCCAGATTATCGGGATAATAGAAATTAAATGCCGCATCGCGCGCAACGGCAATGACAGGCTGTACCGCATATGATACATGTCGATTATTAACGTGGATCACTGAATCGAATTGCGAATCGTAATTCGAGCCTGATTCAGCATTATCCGAATCCGCGTGGGTAGTAGCGGCAAGACTCCCTTTTTCTTGTTGAAGCGACGGGGCGCTTGCTGCCAGCTCCAGCAGAAGATCCAGATCAGTGCCTTCCATTAACACATCGGCTGCACGTTGGAATAATGGCTCCAGTTCACCGCGCTCAATGGCAGGCACCAGTCCCAGATGTCTCTCAGGGATGGACATGTCCTCGTCCCGCTGCAGCCAGCCAACCACCGGAATGCCGCACATCTGCTCAATGGCTTTTTTCACAATGGTGTAATGACCTGCACTTCCACACCGGTTAACGATCACTCCCGCAATATTTAATTCAGGCTCCAAATGTTGAAAACCCAGTACAATCGCGGCCGCACTGCGAGCCATGCTTCGTACATCCACGACCAGGATCACAGGGGTCTGCGTGACCAGAGCAATCTCTGCAGTTGAGCCTGTATTGCTAAGCGGATCTTTGCCATCGTAGAGGCCCATAACGCCTTCGATAATGGATATATCATGTCCTGCCGATGCCTTCTCGAACGTATCTCTCACATACTCAGGCGATGTCATCCATGCATCCAGATTACGTGACGGTCTGCCCGTGACTGCGGTATGATATGTCGGATCAATATAATCCGGGCCGCACTTGAACCCTTGTACACTCAAGCCACGCTGAGCGAGTGCTCTCATCAGCCCCAAGGTTACTGTCGTTTTTCCTGCACCACTCCCGGTGCCTGCAATGATCAGTCGAGGCCTGGCGTTACGATCTGCAATGGTCATCGTCATTTCCACCTTTTCTTCGAGATAAGAAAAGCTTCTGATCGAAGCACTATCAAGGATGTACATTGGTGTTTTAGTTGTAATGTATAAATTCTATAATCTAAACAAAACCGCATCATATAGCGATGCGGTTAAGCTTAATGCACACTCTTTATTCATGAAGCGACGCCAAAAGCTTTTTGTCGAACTGATCTAAAAGCAGGCCACTAATCTCTAATCTTAGCCCCACGCCCTGCTGCAAAGTAACGTCCAAGCTCAACGATGAGTGCTCCCATCTTCTCTTCCTCCGGAATGACCAGTGCCTCAATGCCTTCTTCTCGCATGGAGTTTGCTGTAACTTTACCTACAGACGCAGGAATTACACCTTGTCTGAAGGCTGCAAGCATCGGCTCAAGCTTGTCCTGGGAGGCTGCATATTGGGTCAGAAATCTGACCTGCGGTCCACTTGTGAACGCAACAGCATCTACTTCGAAATTTAGAATTTCATTCAGTAACTGTTCCAGCTCTGTCTCTTCTGGCGGTACATGGCGGTAAGGAAGCACTTGTCTGACGAGTGCGCCTTGTTCTTCCAACCATGCGACAAGTTTGGGAGCTGTCTCCCCATGAAGCTGCAACATCACCTTTTTCCCTGCGAGATCATGTGGGGCGAATTCTCGAATGAGCCCGTCCGTGCTACCGTCATCATCTCGTACCAGTGGTGTTAACTTGCGCTTTTTGAGCGCATTCACCGTCTTGTATCCCCTTGCCGCAATTGAGGATTCCGATAATACATCCAACAATTGGCCTGCCACTTCCATATCCTCAGCCATTTCAAACAACGCATCCAATCCCATACCCGTAGTTAATACCGCCCAGTCTGGCGGGTCTGAGATCCAGGATACCAGCCCGTCCCTGATACTCCGGTCATCCAGAAATACGGTCCCCTGTGCCGGTCGCACAAGCGGGATTCCACCCATTTTTTCAACCAGTACGGACATTTCTTTCGATTTTCGTGGTCCTGTCAATGCTACACGCACACCTGCCAAATGTTGAGCCATTCATGTTCCCCCCCGTTAGTTCAGCCGAATGTTCATCAGTCTGACTACAGTATACAGGGTACTTCTGTGAAGGGGAACTGTGCTTTCCCTCTTTTTGCCCGTTCATCTATAAGGATTTTTGATGGAATGCATCAGGAAGGCTGGAGTTCCCCACCATGAGAATCTTTCCGCCTTTTCTCTCCGTCCTTCTCCGAATCAGCCGATTTTTGTTCCGGCTCATGCTTCTCTTTCTTTGACTGGTCTCCCGTTCTCTGTTGGGTAGATTCTTTTTTATCCTTTTTGCGAGGACGAAGAAAAAGGAACAGCACAATGGGGAACAGCGCTTCGAAAACAATAGCAATCCATGTCCATTCCCGGGTAAAACGATTAAGCTGAATCGCGTTTCGGAAGAACCAGAAAGCACATACGAATCCAACCAAGGCCACCGGGCCTGTCATCATCTTTCCCGACACTTTCGGAATCATCCGCTTCAGTCCCCAGCAGACAAAGTATAGATCAAATGCAATCTTCGTAATCATGGTTGGCATGGTTGCTGCTGCCAGCGCAAGGTCAAACCGGTCCAGAAAATCACTGATTTGCAGCTGCCTTGCCAGTTCATAGGATGGGTATACGAGTCTGGAAGCAATAGGGACTCCGATCGCAGTTATCGTCTCCACAAGGATAAGCATCATTAGGAGTGCAGAGATGATAATTCCCCATAGAACCGACTTGAAACGAAAATCACTACCCTTGATGACAAACGGCAATGCAATCATCTCTCCATAAAACGAAAATATGTACCAACTCCCCTTGCCTACTCCTGCAACATCAACATGAAAATACGGCATGAGATTATCCATATTTACCTGCTGAATAAGCATGAAAGGTATAATCAACGAGATCAGCAGAAACAGCATAACATACAATTCCGCCATTCCGATTAAGGAACCGAGTCCGCCTCGAACGATAAAGACGCCCATGATCACCAGAGATAATACAATGATGGAAATGGGTGTGTTCTCCAGTAGCGTTATACTTATATAGTCACCTGATAGTCGGATGTCTCTTGCAAACACGAAGAAAAAAAATAGAATGTACAGAAATCCCATTACTCTCCCCAAAAACGGGAATCGCTGAACAATGGATTCGAACAGATCCTGATTGGGAAATCGTCGCTGGACCCGACTTATTAACCATAGAGATATTATCATCACAAAAACAACGGGCACATACGAGAGATAAGCATGCTGCTCCGCGTAGAAAATGGCCTGAGCGTGGGGCTGAATCAGCGTACCTGTAATACTGAGTATCAGCACGAGCAGCACAACCTGCCGATGGGTCACACTCTGATTCATACAATACCTCCTTTCCGTCAGTTAATCTGCAATCTATGGTAAAGGTAAAAATCGCTGAATAACGTGGCTTATCCATACTGTGACATAAAGCGTCTTACTCAAGTGAGTGACATAGAACCAAATGACCGTTCCCAATGCAATCAGACCATAGGATATCCAGCGATTAATGGCTGCTGCCTGCTTCATATGTCTGAAATCCATCAAGATGACCACAATTGCCATGCCCAGATAGGTAAACAAAAGCGGTTTAATCATGTACGACCTCCTCCTCCACGACACCGATCGGTTTGTTGATCACTCCTACATTTTCAATAATGACATGGGGAATAACGGTTACCTCAACTTCAGGATAAATGACTTCCCATCGATCCTTCATCTTGTCCCATTCGGCCGGCAGGTGCTGATGGATAGATCGACCGATTCCAAGAATATCGGCACGATACTTCTGCTGGACCAATCGGATGCCTTCCTCAATATCTGACTTTATTTTCTTGTGGATGGCGTCATTTATCTTTAATATCTCATCCTCCCGCCGGTCACCGTAATTCGATTCGTTATCGACGATAACTCCCTTGGCGTATAATTGAATGTTTACCTTAACCTTGTCATTCTTGACACTGGGATGCAGCGAAGAATTGTTCTCGTTCAGTTTAATGAATATATCTCCTTCTCCCCCTGGAGCCTCGACCATAACCTCTGGTGCATTGGCCTCACCCATGGCCAGAATTAGTGCATCTGCTGGTGCTTTATCGATCATGCCTACCAGCTTGTCTTTCTTGAAAATGGCCAATCCATCCATCTTGATGTTCGTTTTGGGGTCCTTCCAGTTTTTGGGCACAGTGTCAACGACCGAAGCTATGGGCAGAAAAGGATCTACGCCTTCGCTAAGAATGGAATCTATAAACGTCTTGAGCGAGCGGGGATTTCGCATATTTAAAAAACACAATTCCCGTACCATCTCAGATGGAAATTTTTCTATGGGTGCATCAGTATCCATGACCTTATATGCTTCTCCTCTTGTCACAACCGGCAACGCTGAGAAACGATTGAGCGGATAACGTGTCATCAAATCCAGCATAGGGGCAACGCCCTCCCTCGCCAAATCCTCACCGATTAGCAGAGTACGCCGATGAGCGTAATATATTCTGCGTGAGAGCGCCTTTTGCCCTTCAAGAGATGTTCCGTGAAAGGTTTTGGCTGTATTGGACAATATGAACCAGGATTTATCACCACTTGTGCCCCCTCCTCCTCCTTCACTACCCGAAGAACCAGATTGTCCTGGAAGAGCAATCTGCAGACTGGATCTGTAGTTTTGTTCCTCCTTATCCACAGCGATACCAATTACAAAGGCAACATCATTTATTTCCTCTCGATCCCAGCAACCTGAAATGAGAGAGGTACATAACAACAGGGCTATAACTGCCCGGTATTTATACATAAATTGCATGGGTTTACCACCCTTCCTCTGCTTCGGGGGAACCATTGATCTTCTCATTCATCCGTTTATGGTTATCATGGACGGTAGATGGACGATTGATCATTTTCCACCACGGCACACGAATGAGAATATCCTTGGTATCCGTTTTGCTGTATGGGCTAAGACCCGACAGATAAGGCACACCAAATGAGGTCATCTGGGTCAGATGCACCGAAATCAGGACCAGACCGATCACGATGCCATACAGTCCGAACATGCCAGCCAGTAACATGATTGGAAAACGCAATAGACGAACGGTAATCGCAAAATTAAACCGCGGAATCGTAAAGGAAGCGATACCTGTCATGGATACGATAATAACCATTGGTGCAGATACAATCCCTGCCTGAACGGCTGCCTGCCCAATTACAAGCGCACCCAAGATACTGACGGCCTGCCCTACCGTTTTCGGTAACCTGACTCCTGCTTCACGAAGTGCCTCGAAGGAAAGCTCCATGATAAGAGCCTCTACCAGTGCCGGAAAAGGGATGGCTTCCCGCGCCCCGGCAATACTCAGTATCAAAGTGGTTGGCAGCATGTCCTGATGAAATGTCGTAATAGCGATGTAAAGCGCTGGCAGAAATAGAGCGATGGCTACGAACAAAAATCGAATCCAACGCACCAGATTACTGATGAAGAATCGTTCGTAATAATCCTCGCTGGCTTGCAGCATCTGCCACATTGTGACTGGAGCAATCAACGCAAAGGGAGTACCATCTACCATAATGGCAAACCGCCCTTCCAACAGATTGCCTGCTACCGTATCCGGACGCTCCGAGTAGTGCATTTGTGGAAAAGGAGAATACGGATGATCCTCAATTAACTCCTCGATATACCCACTCTCCAGGATGCCGTCGATTTTTATTTTTTCCAGACGTTTCTTGACATCCTGAATCGTTTTAGGATCAGCTATATCCTCCAGATAGGTTAGAACGATATCGGTCTTGGTATCTGTGCCAAGGGTCATACTCACGATCTTGAGAGAGGGTGTTTTCAGCTTGAACCGCAATAAGGCCGTATTTACACGGAGCGTCTCGGTAAATCCCTCCCGCGGTCCCCGAATCACGGATTCTGTCTGCGGTTCCTCCACACCACGTCTGACGCCGCCTTTGACATTGAACATCCAGGCTTCGCTACTTCCATCGACCACCAGAAGTGCGGAGGATGCCAGCACCCCTTCTGTCGCAGCAGCCCAGGTATCCACTCGCTTCACCTGTGTCAGCTCAACACGTGTATCATCCAAAGGAACATCAGGTTCATCTGTACGCTGCTGCACCAGCCCTCGAATAATCGGACGCAGCATGTGTTCCTGGATATCAGCCGAATTAACAATGCCTTCGATATAGACGAGAAGTCCTTTCACTTCAGGCGTAATCATGACGTTGCGAAAAACCACATCCGAGCAATCGGAGAATATCTCCTTCACCGCTTGAATCTGAGTTTCATGTACTGCACTAATCGGCTGCCGCAGAAAAGGCGGGGACGGCAGTCCCAAAGGGATATGTTTTTTTTCTGAAGTTCTTCCCGATTGCCGGGACTTGTCTTTACCAGATGTTTTGTCCGCCATATGCCGCCCCTCCGTTCTTGTTTTTATACAAGGTAGCTTGTGCCAGACAGCAGGGAATTATGTGGTCTTTTTTGCAAAATTACGATTAAATCCTCTGAGTTTTCAGACAGCAAAAAAGGCCTCTGTATTTAACAGAGACCTCTGGGATGTTCCAAGTTCTATCGTTACTTACACGTTAATCCGCAAAATAATCTTCAGGCACATAACGAATCTCCGACTTCGCATAGATGCTTAGCGTGTGACTCTCCCTATCGTACACAACCCGTTCACCATCTACGTAGTACCAGTGTTTCAAAAGGGGCTGATCCTTGCGTTGGACGAAGCGAAATACGTTCAGTTCCTGTCTAAGCTCCATAATCTGTTCCACCATCTGCTCGTCCAGACCCGTAACGGTAAATATGAAGCCTGTACCCTCCTGTTGGAACCGATAGGACAGGGAATCTGTTTTGCTATTAGCTAATCCTCGCCCGGTCACCGCATGTTTAACCATAAACCATTCCTGTTGCGCCATACGTGTATATCCTCCTTCATCTTGGAGTTCATTTCATCAGTCATCTACGGCAAATCAATAATCATATAGAACGTATCTTCGTTTCCTTGCAGTTCGATTGAATCCCGCTGTTTCACACGAGCCGTGTCGCCTTCGTTCAACAGGTACTCTCCATCCAATCCCAGCTTGCCTTCGATGGAGAAAATGTACATTCGGCGGCCTGCATCCTGATTAAAGGTTAACGTTTCGTCTTTGGCTAATCGGCCAAGGTAGATCGTCATATCCTGATGAATGGTCGCAACTCTTGGTCCCCCATCTGGGGATACAATCGGCACGAGTGCTCCTGCCAATGCCGCTGGATCAAATGATGTCGTCTCATAGGAGGGCTCCAACCCTTTGGTCTGTGGCATGAACCAGAGTTGAAGCAAACGTACTTCTTCGGTATCGGATGCATTATGTTCGGTATGAATCATGCCACTGCCTGCTGACATCCGCTGGATACCGCCAAAGCCTGTAACGGCTACATTCCCAAGGTTATCTTCATGTCGCAACTTGCCGTTCAGTACGATCGATACAATCTCCATATCACTATGCGGGTGAACTCCAAAACCGCGACCAGGCGCGATCACATCGTCGTTCGCTACCCGCATCGGTCCAAACGCCGTATTCTCCGGGTCTTGGTATTCTCCGAAAGAAAAGCTGTGACTACCACGGAGCCAGCCTCGATCGAAGCTGGAGCGGGCATCGGATGGAATGACGTTAATCATAAAATGCATCCTCCTTATTTTTTCTTAGTAGCATACTTATTCTCATTGTACCAAACCAAAGGCATGTCGTCCAAACAAGGTGAAACGGCTGTCGCCGTCCTCTCGCGGCTCAGCGTGTTTCATTCCGAAGAAATATAGATAAAGAATGGCGAAATGATATACTTTCCTATATTTCAAAAAAAGTTCTCTACTGATCAGCCCGGTTCGCAAATCAATTCCCGAACCGGCCTGGCCAATAAAGAACCTCGTTACAGGACTAATCCTGCATTTCATTATTTGTAGCAATCGTTAGTCCATTCAAGCACTCACATTCTGGCGAACGTTCCCCTGTCTGGAGAACAGATAATCCACGGCCAGGAAGCGGCTTCCTGTGAAGAGCAGTGTCACGGAACCCGCCAGTAGCAGGTAATCTAACTCGGTACCACTCAGGAACGGCTCACCCACTTTGGCTGTAAACAGAACGCCAACCATCACGATGGCAAACAGGGCAGCAAACACACGTGTTCCCAGACCCAGAATCATCGCTGCACCACCTACCAACTCAATGATGGCTACAACGGATGCAAGAAATCCGGGAATACCAATACTTTCGAAAAAACCTACCGTACCGCTGATTCCACCTTCGAATTTACTCCAGCCGTGCAATACAAAGATCAAACCAATCATAATCCTTGAGAAAAGTAATCCAATCTCTACACTTTTATTATTCATGTTCATCTTCCTTTCTCATTATATTCGACTTCACTTTAGCCAAATTAATCTATCCGATCGACCAAACAAACAAGATAGACAGCAATAGAAAAACAGTAGCCGACATGAGAACAGCATAACGTGGCAACCTCAACGTCACGTCCTGTTCCGGGTCCAGCAGACGTGAAATTCGGACATTCACCGACGTATCCGCAAATGAGGATTGAACGGTCAGTTCTGTGGCCCCCCAAGGTTCAGGACAAGCGCGGAGCAGCTTGAGCAAAGCACTGCCAATGCCTGCCACATTGCCTGTACGCTCAATGGCCTCATTGTCTGCCAGAATTTCTCTAACGATATTGTAATGTTTCGAAGTATGCTTCAATACGGGAATATACGGCATCATGATTGCAAATACCGATAACAGTGTCGTTTTCAGTGGGTCACGGTGCCACAGATGATGGACTTCGTGGTACACCACTGCTGTCTCCTCTTCTGCATCCAGCATCGTCAGAAGCCCCGTGGAGAGTACGATGCAAGGTCTCCATAGACCAATTGTAAATGCAGCCGGAGAATGCTTGTCCACTACAATGAATCCTGGCTGTCCAAGATGGTGATACTTGGACTCCAGTTCGCGAGACAATGCACGCACCTCCATGGAGCGGAGCTTACGTACGGCTGCTCTGGTTTTCATCATACGCACCATTAGCAACCAACCTGTTCCCGCAAATGTCAGCAATACCAGTGCCAGCAGGAAATGTCCCACGGATAACCAACCCAGTCGACTCATCCAATGATTACAGAGCCAGAGCAGGTTAAACGGGATATCCCAGCCAAAAATTTTGTACATCGCGTACATGAACATCTGCATGAACACGAGTAACGGAATGCCAAACCCGACGGTAAACAAAAGTTTCGAGCGGGTCTTCCACATCTTAATCGGTATCCTTTTTCCATTGTTTGATCTTCTGTTCCAAGCGTTCAATCAGACCCGCATCTGCTTCATCCAGCGCATCCAGCATATGATTCAATGCCAAAGCTCCGAATTCATCCACCAACTCATGTGACAGTTCCTTGGATTGGTCGTTCATAAACTCCTCCTTACTCTGTACCGGTTGGTACAAAGATGTTCTGCCCTTTTGTGACTTTCCGAGAAGTCCCTTGTCTACGAGCCGGTTCATCACGGTCATGACTGTATTAAAATTGACGTCTTTGTCTTGTTCAAGTGCGGTCTGCACTTCACGGATGCTGCTGCCAGGACGAGCCCATAAAATGTCCATGATCTTGGCCTCCAGCGGACCGAAAAATCGGTTGAGCCCACGCTCACCCACTTTGAAATTGTGTATTCTCATTTTCTGACACCCCTCACACTACCCATTGTAGTGCCAACAAATGAGAAGTCAACCTCTATGTCAGCTATTTTATGTAAATGATTTGTAAATTTGTTTTCCATTGCAGTAAAAAAGGTTAAAGACCGGGAAATTCCGCACGTTCACGGTTTTCCCGGTCTTCAACGAATATCAGTCAGTATGATGTTGTGAGTATAAGTTCAAACTGCAATTTATTTTCCATCCTGTGACGGCATATGTGCAGAAATATCCACGCCGAGTCCATGAGCCAAACGTCCGCCAAGCTGTCCATCCGCCCGGAAGAAGTGGCACAGGGCACGCATTTGAATATCAACAGATACGCCCTTAAGGTCATTGATCAGATTATCCAGCAAATGCTGCTGCTCTACAGGAGTGAATGAACGGAAAAGCTCCCCTGCCTGCGTATAATCATCCGTCTTCTCGATTTTCTCTCTTGTAACGTGTCCTTGCAACGGAACCTGACTGTCCCGGTATGCCGGATCTTCCTGCGGGCTGTTCCCGGAACTGTTGGGTTCATAGTTCACCGGGGATGGGTCCTGATTCACATTCATGAGTCCATCACGCTGATGATTACGAACGGGTGCGTACGGGCAATTCACCGGAATTTGTAAATAGTTCGTTCCAAGCCGGTGCCGCTGTGTATCTGGGTAGGAGAATAGGCGTCCTTGCAGCAATTTGTCTTCGGAAGGCTCAATTCCAGGTACAACCGCACTAGGAGAAAACGCAGCCTGCTCCACTTCAGCAAAGAAGTTTTGCGGATTACGATTCAGGGTCATGGTTCCTACCGTATGGAACGGGAGTACATCCTCAGGCCAGGTCTTCGTAGGGTCGAGTGGATCAAAAGCAAAATCATCCATCTGTTCAGGCTTCATCAGTTGCACTTGAAGCTTCCACTGCGGGTATTGCCCGTTCTTGATATGTTCACGCAGATCACGGGTAGCATGGTTAAAGTCTTGGCCCTGTACTTCGGCAGCTTCCTGACGAGAGAAGCCTCGGACCCCTTGGGCAGACTCCCACTTATACTTCACATAGTGGACCTGTCCCTGTGCATTGATCCATTTGAAAGCATGTACGCCGAATCCATCCATCTCCCGATAACTTGCCGGTGTACCCAGGTCAGAGAATAACCAGGTCATCATATGGGTTGATTCCGGCGAGAGGGTCATAAAGTCCCAATAGCGAGCTGGGTCCTGAATGTTGGTATCCGGAGCTGGCTTCAGGGAGTGAACCATGTCAGGGAACTTTATCGCATCACGAATGAAGAAAACGGGCAGATGGTTGCCTACGATATCATAGTTGCCTTCACGTGTGTAGAATTTGACGGCGAATCCACGCGGATCTCTTGCGGTCTCTGGTGATCCCGTACCATGAATAACGGTCGAAAACCGCACCAGCACATCGGTCTCCGTACCCGGATCTTGCAGGAAGTCCGCTGTTGTATAAGCCTTCATACTTTGCTCCAGCGTGAATACACCATGAGCTCCGGCACCTCTCGCATGTACGACTCTTTCGGGAATACGTTCACGGTCAAAGTGGGCTATTTTCTCAATGAGATGGTAGTCTTCAAGCAGTGTTGGCCCTCTTCTGCCTGCTGTGCGGGAATTCTGGTTGTCACCTACAGGTGCTCCCTGATTCGTAGTCATACGTTCTGTCATCATGTCGTCCTCCTCTAATGGGTCTTACGGCTGTTATATATCTACTATTAAAATCATATTCGGCTTCGGTTTAAATATACATTTAGACTTGATCTAACTGTTAAATTGATTCTAACATGTCCCTCTCTGCTCTTGCATGAGGTTCACATGAGATTAAGATGAGGTTCTCCAACACTTCATGAATGAACTATGAACTTGCTTTTAAGGAAGTGATCCGGATTTACTATATCCATTAGGCAAAAAAAAAGCGGACTAATCCGCCAGGCGGTAGCCCACTCCTCTTACAGTGACAATATATTGCGGCGAAGATGCGTTATCGCCCAATTTTTTACGCAAGCTTTTGATATGAACATCGACCACATTGCTTCCACCCGTAAAGTCCGTCTCCCAGATATCGCTGAGCATCTCCTCACGGGAAATGACTGCACCTTTGGCATCAATCAGCTTGAGTAACAGATCATATTCGGTCTTGGTTAGATGAATCCGGTTATTATCGCGCTGTACACTCATCCGTTCACGGTCGAGCCACAGATCCTTAAATCCGATACGGTGCCCTTCCTCAGGCAAAAAACCACGGTTGGGCAGAGCAGGACTGTTACCAATCATACGCTGCACCCGGTAAAGTGCTTCCTGCGGGCGTGCAGGCCACACCAGCAATTCCTCCTGAAGCATCGGTCCACTCGCACTGCCGATCATCTTCTCACCAACCAGATACAGACAAGGGGTTGTATGCTCAGCCTCACGATTCAATCGGCTGCTAATGCCGGCAAATGCATCGATCGTTCCGGCAACAGACAGGTCATAGATCAACAGATCAAAGACAAGACGCTCATGCAGATCTGGTTCCCAGCGATGAAAGACCAGTACATCAAAGCAGCTATCCGTTAAGGCTTTTACCAGTTCATGAACCTGCCCCGGCATCGGGCTGATCAGAATAACACGCCGTGTAACAGGACAATTGTCAACAAGAGGTGCCGAGTCGGACAAGGCTGGTTTAACCCTAAGGGGTAAACGGCGGCCAGGCAGTTTTATTTTTACTTGATCCGTTTGTTTCTGCATTCCCCGCAGACACCTCCAAAGACCACATGAGCATGATCGATTGCATATCCGGTTTCTTCAGCTACCTGTTTCATCCATTGTGGAGGAACCTCTGTCATTACCTCATCCACTTTGCCGCACACTTCACACATGATGTGCTGATGATCATCCATACGGGCATCGTATCGGCTTGCTGTCTCTCCGAGTTTAAGTTCCCGTATCAATTCTTTGTCCGTCAGATAACGAAGAGAATTATACACCGTACCATAGGCCAGATTATATCCTTGTTCTACGAGTCGATTCATGACATCTGCAGCTGTCGGGTGATCCTCTGAATGGCGCACCACATCATATACTGCTTGCCGTTGTATCGTCAGATTTAAAGTTCTCACAACCATTTCTCCTTTATTATTGATCCATTTTATATGAAATCAGACACTGATCTTCTACTTATGATGGTCTTCCCAAAAAGAAGGAATACATTTTGATTTAGATTAAGTATAAATCTCATTGCATATTGAAGTCAATATCACCCTAACATCCTGTATATGTAAATAAAACATCTTTCCCAGCAATCCCCTC
This sequence comes from Paenibacillus sp. FSL R5-0701, assembly GCF_037973995.1. Classification (NCBI taxonomy): domain Bacteria; kingdom Bacillati; phylum Bacillota; class Bacilli; order Caryophanales; family Paenibacillaceae; genus Paenibacillus; species Paenibacillus sp. FSL R5-0701. The sequence continues at coordinate 6,579,805 of NZ_CP150230.1, forward strand.
ATAAATTTGGGATAATATGGTTCGCTACAGCACCGCTTTTCAGATAAAATATAGGGATGTGCGTAAAAAGGGGGAATGTCGGTTGTTTAGCACTTTTTTCATTAATATCTGTGTCATGATTACGTTTATGTATGTGTCCGGGATCATCGCGAAGTTCTATAGTATCCGATTGCCTTTTCCCTCGTTACGTGTTCAGTTGATCGGCGGCTTATTATTCGGTATATATGGCACAGTACTCATGAACTACTCCTTCCCTTTGAACGAGACTACAATTGTAGATCTACGGCATCTGGCCATCGTTACCGCAGCGGTATATCTGGGAGGACTGGCTTCGATCGTTACGGGACTCATGATCTCGGTCCTTCGGATTCTGATGTTTGGCATATCTTCCTCTGCCATAGATGCAGGATTTGTCATGACTCTGATTGGACTGTCCGGTGTATACTTCGCCTATGCTTCCTGGTCCAGACTGACCAAAATCATTACGATGAATCTGCTCGGCATTACGTTAATCTTTATCATCCTTATGTTGAACACGGACAGCATGAATTCATTAATGAAGATCTATCCGTTACAAATGACCATTTCCTTTGCCGGTGGATTATTTATCTATTTCATCGCAGAACTCATCAATAAATCCAATGAAATGTTATTTCTATTGGAAAAAAGAGCATCTACCGATCATCTTACCAACCTGAGCAATCGACGACAGTTCGAAAAATCACTTCAACTGGAACTCCAGCGTGCGCGGGATTACCAACAGAAGCTTTCCTTGCTTGCCATTGATATTGACCGATTCAAAAAGGTGAACGACACCTATGGTCATTCCGCCGGCGATGCGGTCCTGAAGCAACTTGGACAACTGCTCGTTGAGCATGCACGTTCTGCTGATATCGTATCACGAAACGGTGGGGAAGAATTCGCCATTCTCTTGCTCGACTGTGGACACCGTCAGGCCGTGGCTACCGCCGAATCTATACGACAGGCTGTAGAGAAATACCATTTTGCTCTACCCGACGGGCACACCACACGTCTAACCATCTCCATTGGTGTAGCCGTGTATCCCGATCATTGTGATGATCATGACGATGACGATTTCTTCGAACAGGCCGATCGTGCGTTATATGAAGCGAAGAATACAGGGCGTAACCGTGTGTGTGCCTTAACTTTTCGTTCCTTGCCTCTTACACATTAAAGTAATATCTAACCGGTAAATAAACTAACCTTTCACCGTTCTCCCAAAAAAGGGATGTCTCGTTCGCCTATTCAGGCGCACAGGACATCCCTCTTTTTATGGATCATCACATATCATCTCAGCTTGTGTGCTGACAGGAGATCAAGCAAGGATGCTCTCAATCTCCTCGATAATGGCAGCATCCAGCTTCACACCAGATGCAGCTGCGTTCTCTTTTACCTGCTCGGGACGACTCGCCCCTACAAGTGCACTGGATACATTGTTCTGGCGCAGAATCCAGGCAAGGGCCAGTTGGCCAACCTTCAGATCCAGCTTGTCCGCCACTTCAATCAGCTGACGAACTTTCCCGATACGATCCGCATTGATCTTTCCTTCGTCCCATCCTAGCTTGGCAGCACGGCTATTCTCTGGGATATCGGAAACGGACGTATATTTCCCGGTCAATAGACCTTGAGCAAGCGGGGAGTATACAACTTGTCCAATGCCTTTGCGCTCGCCGAGCGGAATAATCTCATTTTCGATATAACGGTCAAACATGTTGTACACCGGCTGATTGACCACGATATGATCGAGGAGCAGACGATCTGCTGTACCTAACGCATCTTCCATCTGAGCTGCAGTCCACTGGCTGACGCCTACATATAACACTTTGCCTTGACGTACCAGATCATCAAGCGCGCGAAGTGTTTCTTCGATTGGTGTTTCAGTATGATAACGATGGCAGTAATAGATATCCACATATTCAACGCCCAGGCGCTTCAAGCTGGCTTCACATTGCTCCTTGATATGTTTGCGAGACAACCCCTGGTCATTCGGACCATCACCCATTTTGCCAAATACTTTGGTTGCAAGTACATAAGAGTCACGGGAGTACGCTTTGAGCGTCTGTCCAAGCAGTTCTTCTGCTGCACCCCGTTCATATACATTGGCAGTATCAAAAAAGTTAATGCCTTCATCAAATGCAGTTTCAATTGATTTCACCGCATTTTCACGTTCCACATACCCTCCGTACGTCAGCCAGCTTCCCAGGCTGATCTCGCTTACTTTCAGTCCGCTTCCACCTAATCTGCGATAATCCAATGTACATCCTCCTCTGTGGTTATAAAGATGAAGTTCACTTTCTATTGTAACGTAACCAGCTCGGAATAAAAGGGCTTTGCCTCAGAAAATGGAAAATGAAAAGAAACGCACCCATAACAGGTGCGCCGAATAAAGATTTGTCTTCTGATCATGATTTAAGGCAAAGTAATACTCAATGCATTCAACAGATCAGCCTGTCTGACTGGCTTCGTCAGGACAGCATCAAAGGCTTCTGCTTCATGCAATTCAATGTGTATACCATAAGGAACAAGAACAATGACGGGCAGATCCTCCAGTCGCTGTTTCAGTTCTTGTACAAAATCGACCGCGCCGCCTTCCAGTAATCCCATATCCACAACGGCTACATCAGGCATGAATCCTTCGTTGATCCAATCATGCGCTAATGTCAGATTCGAGGTCATGTGTACATCCATCTCCCACCTACGCATCAGGGAAGAGACGCCTTGCAAAATGTCAGGGTCTTTGGCAAGTAACACCTTTTTCCCTTTTAACCGTTGCTGAACACTTGCGAGTTGAGGTAACTCCCAGTATCTGCGTAACGGAAGGGATATGTTGAATTCCGTCTCATTTTCCTTCACACTGCTCACCTGAATACGGCCATGCATGAGAATGGCAAGATTCTGGCTTACAGCCAGACCCAGATTACTTCCAATCAGTTTTTGGATATTCAACTTCTCTTCTTGGCTGTTAAAGGTTTGCATCTTCTTATCCGATAACGTCTGACCTGTGTAATTCACCTTGAGCAGAAGTGTACCCGTCTCTTCGGTGTCTTCTCCGTTCACCACTGCCGTGATCAGGACGGAGCCCTCACGCGTTGAATCGAGAGCGTATTGAATGACATGTGCAAGCAGCTGTCCGATCTTGATCTCATCACCAACGAATACTTGCGACACATTCAGCTCCAGATTCAATCCCAGCTCAATGTTCTTGCCAGCCGCAATTCCCGCATAAAGATAGACCGTATTCTCAATTGTACCTACCAGATCGAAAGGATCATCATGTATAACCGTTTTACCTGCCTCATTGATGTTGAAATTCATCATATTGTTCAACAAAGTAAGCAGAATATTGCCGCTCGTCTCAATCATATTCACATATTCTGACTGCTCCTCAGGCATATCCGGTGTACGTATCAGATCAGTCAGTCCCAGAATGCCGTTCAACGGATTGCGAATCTCATGACTCATCAGCTTGAGCATCTGTGATTTGGTCATGGCCTCCGATTCAGCTCGTTCTTTCTCTGCCTGGAGCTGCTGTTGCATTTGTTCCGAATCACTCAATTTACGCTCCTGAAGATGCAATGTGCTCTCCAGGTCCACAACATAGCCAAGGAATACGGCCATCGCCTTCAGCGTCTTCATGTCGGTTTCACTGATTACATAATCAGGATTATCCATCAGACAGATGGTCCCGAATGTTTCGCCAGATCTTCGCATGATGGGCACGCCCACGAAGAAACGATTGCCGAGCCCACTCGTGACATCCATGAATCTTGTCATCGGATGTTCACATGTATTCTGGATTGTAAGGTTCTCATGTTTATCTTTTAATACCAAGCTGCAGTAAGAATCTTCAAATGGAAGTTCGCTACCTTTTACAATCAATTCTTCCTTGCGATTGAACGCCTCCAGAATGACATTCGTCAAACCGTCATTCGTAGCAACAAAGATGGTATTAACCTTCAATATACCACTTAGTACGTCTACAATATGGGCCGCAGCTTCCTTTATATCTTCATAGAAGCCTCTCGTAATGCCTTCTGCCGTCCCCATGATCCACCCCTTTTATCTTAGCTGCACTATCTAATCTGTAGATCATAATTGTGTAATCACGTACAAGGGTTCATCAAAAAATCCGAATAGCTGTCACAATCTATACTTATATGATTAACACCGTAGCTGTATAAGAGAATCATACTTCCTGTTTATTGCCCATTTGCGGTCAAAACAGTTCTTAAACGGATGGATTAACAAACGAAAAATTATGGCAAAACGCCTTTTCAGATTGATTAAAGTCCATCTTGTCCAACTTCGGATATTATCCTTGCAGGATAACTAGAAATTATACGCTTCTACTCAAACTTTGGGAACCTTTATCCACAGCAATTAAAGGAAAGTCCACTTTGTCCTGTGAACTATGTGACCATTATCACACCCAAAAAACCACATATAGTTTATAAATGGATAAGACGAATCTACATATAGTGTTATACGGAAATTGAATGATATTCAATCATTTTAGGAGGAACCTTACATGAACATGCTTGAGTATGCCACTCCACCGGCATCCGATCTATTATCCGACCTGGGAAGACGAATTATTGGCGCAGAAGACGCCGATACGCTGAGGGAAAATGCCAATCTGAACGGAGACTCCTTCAGCGGCAAGATGAGCAGGCTCGGTTCGGAGACAGCCAAGTGGCATGCTCTGCGTCATGTGTTGCCGGAAGAGCTTGCCCAAGCTGTGGAGAATGGGGATCTGTATGTACACGATCTGGACCAGTATGCACTTGGAACGACCAACTGCATCTTTATCCCGTTTGACCGTCTTCTTGCTGCGGGTTTCAATACAGGCAACGGATCGGTTCGCACACCTCAGACAATCATGTCTGCAATGGCTCTGGTTGCGATCATCTTCCAATCCCAGCAGAACAGTCAATATGGCGGTGTGTCAGCCAATAAAATCGACTGGGATCTGGCTCCCTATGTACAGCGATCGTTCCGCAAACATTACCGCAAAGGACAACGACTCTTTGGTGAGCATGCCCTGCTCGAGGATGAACAGCTTCATCTGGACAGCATCGAAGCGAAGAATCAGTGCCCGCAGGCGTATGCCTTCGCCTATGAAGAGACTGAACTGGAGACAGGACAAGCTGCTGAATCGCTGATTCATAACCTGAATACGATGAGCAGTCGTGCAGGTGGCCAGATTCCATTCACTTCACTGAACTATGGATTATGTACATCAGCAGAAGGTCGGTTGGTATCACGCTCGTTGCTGGAAGCAACCATCCGTGGCCTGGGCAACGGGGAGACTCCCGTGTTCCCTCAACATATTTTCCAGTGCAAACAGGGGATCAATCAGGCTCAAGGAGAGCCGAACTATGATTTGTTCCGTCTCGCAGTCACCTGTTCATCCCGGCGGATGTATCCCAACTTTGTCAATGTGGATGCCTCTTTCAATCTGCCTTTCTATCATCCGGAAGATCCGGATACGATCATCGCCACCATGGGATGCCGCACACGTACACTGGCTGACCGATTTGGTCGCAATCGTCAAAGTGGTAAAGGTAATCTGTCCTTCAACACCATTAACCTCGTGAAACTGGGCATCCGGTTTGGCATCTGCCAAGGTGCCAGAGCTGTCGCTGACCGGGCCGGATTCTATACTGCTTTGGAGTCGGTTATGCATAATGCCGCTTCCGGCCTGCTGCACCGGTACCGGATTCAGACAGCACAGCCTGCCAAGGCATCGGACTTCATGATGCGGGAGGGAGTATGGGAAGGTGGGGAACAGCTTGGCCCGAACGAGCCGGTTGCCGATCTTTTGAAGCATGGAACATTATCTCTTGGTTTTATCGGTCTTGCGGAATGTATGACAGCTCTCTATGGGCGTCATCATGGGCAGGACACTCATGTACATCGTGAAGCATTGAACATTATTCGGACCATGCGAGAATTCTGTGATCGGATGAGCGAGCAGCATAACCTGAACATCACCCTGTTTGCCACGCCTGCTGAAGGGTTGTCCGGCAAATTCACGAAGATCGACAGAGAGCGTTATGGCCTCATTCCTGGAGTTAATGATCGGGAGTATTATACGAACTCATTCCATATCCCGGTATACCATACTCTTCCAGCTTATCGGAAGATTGAACTGGAGGCCCCGTTCCATACGTTATGTAATGCGGGTGCAATCTCCTATGTGGAGCTTGACGGGAACGTTCGAGCCAACACGGCAGCTTTCCTGCGGATCGTACAATATGCACTGGCACAGGATATCGGATATTTCTCCATTAATCACCCGATCGATCGCTGCCCTGCATGTGGTTATGAAGGGGTCATTGGAGATGTATGCCCAGGCTGCGAAGCCCACGAGAACCATGTGCATTTCCAGCGTTTACGCCGCGTAACGGGTTATCTGACTGGAGATTACAAAGTACGCTTCAATGCTGCGAAGCAGGCCGAAGTGCGGGATCGGGTGAAGCACCGGTGAATCTGTATGGTTACATCCCGGAATCGGTGAATGAAGGGACAGGCCTGCGCGCCGTGTTGTTCATCAGCGGATGTCGTCACGCCTGTCCGGGCTGCTTCAGTCCGGATTCATGGAGCTTTCGAGCGGGTGAGCCCTTTACAGAGGAGCGGCAGCAGCAGATTCTGCATGAAGTGACGACCCATCCATTGCTGGATGGCGTTACGTTGTGTGGCGGTGATCCCTTTTTCTCGGCAGCAGAATGTACGTCTTGGGTTCAGCAGCTCCGCGCTGCACGTCCTGATCTGACGGTATGGGCTTACACGGGATTCGAATATGAAGAGCTGATCACCGACCCTGTGAGAGCGGAGCTTGCACGGTTATGCGACGTCATTATCGACGGGCGATATGTTGAAGCTGAGCGTGATGTCTCCCTGCCCTTCCACGGCAGCCGGAATCAACGTTTGATTGATGTCAGTGCAACACTAGCCAATCGAACCATCGTTACAATGCAGCTCAGTATGCGGTAAACATTGGTTTTATTCTCCTCAACAACTAACAAGGCACGGGTCCCCAGGGGACTCGTGTCTTTTTGGTGTATAACAGTCTGCTTTAAGAAATAGGTTTTATCCATTCTCTCTATTTCCTTCTCTATTGCATGACGATATATAATATAGGTAGTTATTAAGTTAGCATTTAAAATTTAACCGTTTACATAAGGTAACCAGGGAGGAATCATCTTTTATATGGATATTGTTCAAGCATTAATTACATGTATGCCTTTCTTTCGAGATACGATTCGTCAGGATGTAACCCTCTCCGTGATTGATCATGAAAAATTCCTATATTTCTCAGCAGGGGAATCGTTAAAGCAACTGAATTATCAACCCGGCGACCCTCTATTGGATGGAAATCGAAATTTTGCTGATCTCAACGGCGGTACAGTAAAAAGATTTGATCACTACCCTAAAGATCTATTCGGCATTCCTTTTGACGTGGCTTTTATTCCTATTAAAAACGAACAAGGTGAAGTCATCGCCCTGTTTAACCTGCTCTACAGTATGGATGACCAGGACCACCTGCAACAGCTCATGGATGCTACCGAAAATCTGACCAACCAGTTAATTGACAGTGTACAGCACGTAGCCGCGCACTCCGAAGAACTCAGTGCCACAACTGAAGAGATCCGGAATAATTCCAAACAAGCCGTACAGAAATCAGGCAATGTCACTCAGGTCGCCAGTTTCATTCGTGAAATCTCCGAGCAAACCAATCTGCTCGGCTTGAATGCAGCTATTGAAGCTGCTCGTGTAGGTGAAGCAGGTGCAGGTTTTGGCGTTGTTGCCAAAGAAATTCGCAAACTGTCTGTGGATACCAAAGAAGCGACGGCACGTATTGAAGATTCTCTTCTCTCAGTTCGGCAATCCATTCAAGGCATGGAGAATGAACTTGGTGAGATCACGGCAAGCTCCCAAGAGCAGGCTGAACTCGTAAACAATTTCATGAGCACAATTGAGCAACTGAATGAAACCAACAAACAATTGAAGCAATTTGTGCAAAAAATGATTACGTTTGACGGAAAATAAAGATACGTCTGATAGCAAAGCATTTTGTATAATTCTAGTGTTACCGCTCAGGATAAAAGAGTTGGACAGGAAGAAGCATCCTGATCCAACCAGCGTATAGACCAACAAAAGCCTCCGAATACATTCGGAGGCTTTTTCATGAGCTATTTGACTTAACGAATCTCGAAGTGACTGATGCGTACACCTGCTGACAGCACAATGTATACATCCTGCTTACCTGCTGCACCTGTGAGTTCCGCCTTCACGGTAGACCACTGCTGGGCTTCACCTTGTGCCAGTTCCACACGTCCTGCGAGCGTACCCTCCGGAGAGCCGAGTCGCAATTCCAACACAGCGCCTGCTTGTTCTGCGGATACACGAGCTTCAATTGCTGCTACCCCACTACCCAGATCGGCATCCTTGAAGGCAATCCATCCCTGCTCTCCAACTACATGGACAGCACTTCCGCCCTCTTTACTCTCATCCAGATCAACACCCAGGTAAGCATCATAATTCTCGGCACGAGTCGCCACAGCCAGATTACGAGCGGGGATTGTCTCTCCTTCCACCGTCAGGTCTGCAACCAGCTGAACATCGGAGGATGACTTGGCAACCATAATGGAGTAAGTTCCACTTTCCACGACATACCGATCACGAGTCACATCCCAGATCGCCAGTTCCTGAACAGGCAAAGTGAAGCTGACTTTCGCTGTACCTCCCGCTTCGATATGAAGACGACGGAATCCTTTTAACGTTTTAAGTGGACGTTTTACCCGCGATTTGCCTGCACGAACGTACAACTGTACAACCTCGTCACTGGCGATTGAACCCGTATTGGTCACATCTACAGTTACCGTAACGTTGCCCTCTGTACCCACTTGAGCTGGGCTAAGTTCCAAATTGCTGTATTTAAACGTTGCATACGTCAGACCATGTCCAAACGGATACAATACATTCCCTTCAAAATATTGATACGTACGACCGGATTGAATAATATCGTAATCTTTGATGTCGGTCAGTTGATCTGCTGATTGTACCCATGTCATGTTCAAACGGCCTGCTGGCGCATAGTCGCCATAGAGTACGTCTGCTACTGCGTTACCCAGTTCCTGTCCTGCGTGTGAAGTATACAATACCGCCGGGATGTTCTCCTGAACCCAATTCGATGTGAACGGATAACTACCCACGATGACAACTACCGTGTTCGGGTTCGCGGCATAGACCGCCTCAACCAGACGTTGCTGGGATTCGGCCAGATCCAGACTTGGACGGTCAATTTCTTCTTTACCATTTACAAGTGGATTATTACCAACAAAGACAATTGCCGTTTCCGCAGCTTTGGCAGCTTCTACTGCTTCCTCAAGTCCATTCACAATAATATCCTGCTTGAATGTCTCTGTGGCGCCAAAGGTTTTCAGGTCTTCGGACACCGCAAATGCATCGTTTCCACCATTAGGTGTAGTCACCGTTTTGCCATTCCAAGTGGTTAGACCTACACTTCCGTCCTGTTGTGGCAACAGGTGGAATACTTCCTTTACGAACCAGCCGTACACTTCATCAGCGGAAGCCGTTACGGTCTCTTCATCTGTGGTCAGATATTTGCCGTTGCTTTCCGCCTGCAAGGTATAACTTCCGAAGCCCCAGTCGGAAACCATAAACGTTTCTGCTTCTCCCGAAGCAACAACAGGTGATTTTTCACCTTCTGCCAGTCCAATTTTCTTCCCATTGGCTACGGAAGTTAACGTAATGCGATCATTACCATCCTTGAACGATACGTTATCGCTGCCTACTTTGCCACGAATCGCTTCAAGCGGGGATACGTTATACGGCATGGTGCCTGCATACCAGTCACGATAGACCGTTCCGCCCAATTGACCAATCACAGCCACTTTACCAGCTTTTGTTTTGTCTAGCGGCAATGTGCCTTTCTCGTTTTTGAGCAATACCACTTGTTCTCTTGCGGCTCTGAGCGACAGTTCTTTTGCTTTCTCCGTCATCATTGACTCTTCACCGATAGAAGCATACGGGTTGCCCTCTTCCGGATCGAACTCACCCAGACGGAAACGCACACGGAACGTATTAAACAACGCCTTGTCGATGTCATCCATCGTGAGCGTACCTTGTTCCAATCCTTCACGCAGTGCCTGTTTGGACAGCTCAGCATCATCGGTGATGCTATCAATTCCGGCCTTCACAGATTCTACCGTACCCGGTGTATGGGAATCATAGTATTTATGATCGTTTTTGATACCCATTACGTCGCCTGCATCACTGACAATAAAACCATCCATGCCCCATTCGCCTTTGACAATCTCGTTCACAAATGGATGCAACAACGCTGGTGTACCATTAATGGAGTTGTACGCTGTCATCATGGACTGTGCGCCGCCTTCTTTAAATGGCTTCTCAAACGCCTTCAGATAATATTCACGGATGTTGCGCGGATCAATGCTGGACGAATCGCTTCCGCGATCCACTTCGTTATTATTCGCAAGAAAATGCTTCAAGGTAGCGACCGCTTTGTAATACTTCGGATGGTCGCCCTGAATTCCTTTGACCAATGCTGTTGTCAGCTCGGCTGTCAGTTCCGGATCTTCACCATACGCCTCTTCATTCCGTCCCCAGCGCGGGTCACGTTCCATATCTACTGTAGGTGCCCACAGGGTAAGACCGTTCACTGCCGGATTGCGTTTATAAAATACACGTGCCTCGTCTCCAAGCACGGAGCCAATCTCTTTCATCAGATCCGCATCCCATGTGCATGCCAGCCCCACCGGTTGTGGGAAAGATGTTGCTTCTCCAAGCCAGGCCAAGCCGTGGGCAGCTTCTGTTCCGTGTTTGTATGCAGGTACACCCAAACGGTCTACTGCCGGTTGATATTGAAGCATGGATTCAATTTTTTCATCTTCCGTCAAGCGGGATACAAGGTCCTTTACACGGGTGTCTAACTCTAGTGCTGTATCTTGAAACGGATATTTCGTTTGGTTGGTGGTCATATAGAATCTCCTTTGGTTATCGGTAGTCAATTAAAATGATAGCGAATACATATATCAAGAAAAAACGGGGATTAATTCGGATGAAATCTTTCTTCCAATAGATAGATTAATCCTTTTACAATCAACGTTTACAGGTGTAAAACCTGATCTCATTTTCAAAACCTAAAACGATTTCGGTAATTCTATCATATAGCATGTTTAACAAAAAAAACAGAGGTTCTGTGCAGGAAATTGTGAACATCCCCTCTGCAAAATCTAAACAACACCGTTTTTTCCTAGCATAGTCTGGCAATCATGAATAAGAGTACAACGATGTGCGCTGAACAACATCCCATTCGATAGATTGAAGATAATCAAGGAGGAAAAAAAATGAGCGACAATCAGCAGCCCAAGACGGGTCTGCCCCCGGTCCCCGAATCACTGTGGCGTGCTACGCATGAATTCGATAGCTATCCGAAACTGACAGAAGATATTACCGCTGATGTGGCCATTATCGGTGCCGGTATTGCAGGCATTACCACCGCTTATCTGCTGGCACAGACGGGTATGCGTGTGGTCGTTCTAGAGGCTGGAAAAGTGTTGGATGGCACGACCGGCCATACCACTGCCAAGGTATCTACACAACACGGCGTCATATTTGATGAAATTATGCATCACTTCGGACAAGAACAGGCTCGGATGTACTATGAAGGCAATGCCGATGCCGCGAAGTGGATGCGCAATCTGGTGAAGGAAAAACAGATTGATTGCCAGTGGGCAGAGGAAGATGCCTACGTCTACATTCAATCGGAGGAAAACATCAAAAAACTGGAGATCGAGCTGACCGCCTATGGCAAACTCAACATCCCTGGTGAGTGGGTAGACCCACTCCCTATTCCTGTTCCAGCAAGGGCAGGTATTCGCATGCCGGGTCAGGCACGCTTTGATCCGCTGGCCTACCTGCACTACTTGCTCGATTCCGCTGTGAAACAAGGGGTACAGATCTATGAGCATACGACAGTTACAGATGTAGAGGAAGATGCTTCTCTGCATGTACGAACCTATGGCGATGGCCCATCTGTAACAGCAGAACATGTTGTTGTAGCTTCTCATTTCCCTGTCTATGATCCCGGATTCTATTTCACGCGGTTACATGCGGAACGATCCTACGCCGTATTAGTCGAACCGGAGAAACCCTATGCGGGCGGCATGTACATCTCGGACGATACACCGTCCCGCTCCTTGCGTACCGTCTTACATGACGGCAAGGAACTTATCCTCTTTGGCGGCGAAAATCACAAAACTGGACAAGGCATCTGCACCTTCGGTCATTATGAACGACTCGAGCAGTTCGCAGCGGAGACATTTGGCATCCGCAACATCCCTTTTCGCTGGTCAGCCCAGGATCTGATCTCTATCGACAAGGTGCCCTACATCGGACCGATTACCGGAAGACATGAACGTGTCTATGTGGCGACCGGGTTTGCCAAATGGGGTATGACGACTGGTACGATGGCAGGACACATTCTTGCGGATCGCATCACTGGACGTGACAACCCTCATGCTGCCATATTCGATCCGGCAAGATTCAAGGCTGATCCTGGCATGAAACACTTTATTGTGGAAAATATGAATGTAGCCAAGGAATTAATCTCCGGTAAAGTAGGCATTGTGCACAAAAACGTTAGCGATATTGGCGAAGACGAAGGAGCCGTCGTTCGTCATAATGGCAAACGTGCTGGTGCCTACAAGGACACCAGTGGTAAGCTGTTTCTGGTGGATACCACCTGCACCCATCTGGGGTGCGAAGTCGAATGGAACGAGGGCGAGCGTTCGTGGGATTGCCCATGCCATGGTTCCCGCTTCGATTATGCAGGCCATGTCATTGAGGGCCCTGCTGTGGAAGACCTTAAAGTTCTGGATGCACAAGAATAACCGACATTTAGCGATTCACCTGTAAACCAAAGAAACCAAAGTTCATCTCACAGACCGGATCGGAATCCGCCTTCAGACGGAAGTAACCGATCCGGTTTTTGCGTATGCTGAATTATATAGCTAAACAGACAGCCTCGGCTAAGCATTCGCATTAAACGAACTTATGATCGATAAATCGTGATACGGAACTATTTTAAAGTCACTACCTTGCATTAAACAGTACTGGATGCTATGATGAATTCACCACTACTGAACAATATACACTAGCTATAAATGAAGCTACGAAGGAGGAACCTGTGTGAATGTGAACATCCAGTTCAAAAAAGGAGTATTGGAGCTGTGCGTCCTGGTATTAATTAACCGCCAGGATCGGTATGGCTACGAACTGGCTCAGGCGGTCTCCAAACATATCGAAGTTGCTGAAGGTGCACTTTATCCCTTGCTTCGCCGGCTTGTAAATGACGGTTACTGCACTACCTACCTGCAAGAATCAAGCGAAGGACCGCCGCGCAAGTATTACCGACTGTCCGATACAGGTCGCGATTACATGACGGCACTGACGACAGAATGGAATGAATTTGTGCGCAATGTCGCAAATCTGATTGAGGAAGGAATCCCTAATGAATAGACAACAATTTATGAAAGCCATGGAAGTTCATCTACGGCCGATGGACCCATTCGAACGGGCTGAGTTGCTCGCCGACTATGATCAACATTTCGAGCTCGGACTACGAGAAGGCCGACTGGAAGAAGAGATTGCTCGGGAACTGGGACACCCGGAAGAGATCGCAAAGGAAGCACTTGGTGATCGTTATGACATTCATACGCCGGGTTCAGATGCGTTCTATGCACCGACGTATCGCGAAATGCGGTCACCTAGAAACAACACCAGAGCCACTCGCAAATTTTTCACAGCCATCGGCCTGTTATTCCTGAATCTAATTCTTGGCATTCCTCTTGGTCTCATAATGTGGTCGGTATGGCTTGTTATTGCCAGCCTTTCCTTGCTGGTAGTGGCTCCTGTAGCAGCAGTTGTGGACTTTGTATTCCTGGGCCAACTCGATAAACCGGAAATTTTCGTTGCGATTGGCGCTTTCGGTGTCGGCATTTTGTTTGCCATCGCATCGAAGTATGTCTTTAGAGCCTTCAAAATCGTCACTCTTCAATATATTAGATGGAATAAAAACACGATGAAAGGAGATGTTTCCGCATGAGTACCAAAAAATGGCTTGCGCTCGCCGTGATATGTATCGGAATAGGTTTACTTGGAACATCCATCTATGGCGTTCAGTTCGGGGATGAACGGGAGCATTATTCTAAACGATGGGATTTCAAAGCAGATGAATTGCAGAACATTATCATGAATGCTAATTTCAGTGCAGATATTGAATTTGTTGTAAGCCCGGATTCGAATGGTTATATCGAAGTGGATGGCAAATGGGACTCTGCCGTAGTCAAAAGCTTCGAACAAGCCACTTTATCCCACGGCACATTCCAACTGTCTCAGACAGAACGTGAACGATTACAATTTTTCACCCTGTATTGGAATGATCAAGACTCCACAATAACTGTGGCCCTGCCCGAAGGGCACCAATTAAATGAGGTTAAGCTGGATTCTTCTTCAAGTGACTGGGATCTGACAGATCTGAGTGCCAAGCAGCTTGAGCTGAATAACACCTCAGGTTCCATACGTCTGGAAAACATCAAGGTACCCCGTATTGAGCTGGCTCTAACTTCGGGTGACATTACCGCTTCCATGATTGATGGAGACATGACCGTGAAACAGACATCGGGAAGCCTCACTGTTGATCAGGTAATAGGTCATGTAAACAGTGAGATCGAATCAGGTGATATTGAGATCACTGAATTAAACGGCGCAGCCGATGTTCAATTCACTTCGGGTAGCATTCATATTGAACAGTCCCATTCCGCCCCGATTAATGCGTCTGGAACATCAGGAGATATTTTCATTCAAGCTGCACCTGATTTTAACGGAATCTATGATGCTAAGGCTACTTCGGGCAGTGTAGATGTACCTGAATCGCCAATGGTGAGCCGGGAAGTGATCAAGGCCCGTACTTCTTCTGGCAGCATCGAGATTACCAAATAGTGATGAAGCCAATTTCCGAACTGTGGGTAATAATAGTATAATTGAATGCTAGTCCATTTCTAAGGAGGAATTACCCACATGGAACTTAAAAATAAAACAGCGATCATCACAGGTGCCGGAAAAGGTATCGGCCGTGCCATCGCTGAAGCACTTGCAAAAGAAGGAGTGCACCTCGGCCTTATTGCACGTACCGCTTCCGATCTTCAGGCTCTGCAACAGTCACTTAGTCAACAATACGGTGTAAAAGTAACCAGTGCTGTAGCAGATATCTCGGATCGCACGCAGGCGGAAGCCGCTGTAGCAGCCATTGAGATGGAACTCGGCGCGGTGGATATTCTCATCAATAATGCAGGGATCGGAAAGTTCGGGACGTTCATGGAGATGGAACCGGAAGAGTGGGAGCGCATCCTGCATGTTAATGTCATGGGTACATACTACGTGACTCGTGCTGTCCTTCCGAGCATGATCAAGGAAAGTAGCGGCAGCATTATCAATATTGCTTCCACTGCAGGTGAGCGCGGATTCGCTACAGGTTCGGCATACTGTGCGTCCAAGTTTGCACTACTCGGCATGACCGAATCTCTGATGCAGGAAGTGCGCAAGTCCAACATTCGTGTGACGGCACTGACTCCAAGCACCGTTAATACGGAGCTTGCGACCAATGCCGGACTGAAAATTGGCGACGAAGATCGCATGATGCAAGCGGAAGATGTAGCTGAACTTGCACTCGCAACGCTCAAGCTGTCCGACCGTGTCTTTGTCAAAGCAGCAGGCATCTGGACGACTAATCCACAGTAGACAGAGGCCCTCTGACCTTTCTAAGGAATCTCTCGCACCTTATTGTTCCCTTTTGCAGGAATTGAGAAACGTAACGAATCATAGCGACGTTATTTCGCCACAAGTCTGTGGAATGTAGCCAAATTACACACACAGCAGTGAAATAAAGCGTCTGAGATTCGTTACATCTCGATATCTGCTTAGAATCATCTAATAGGGTTCGCTCAGTTCGTTAGAAATAAAAAAGGACGTTTCCCATTGTACATGTATGCAGGTTCGCATGTTCATGACTTGGGAGCCGTCCTTTTTTATTCTATAAATGATCCAGACCCAATTCTTTGGACACCGCGATGAGCACCACCGCAGGTTCCTCACCGATATTGGTCACTTCATGAGGCACTATTGCATTCCAGGTAAACGAATCACCCACGTCAAGAACTTCCACATCTTCGCATTGCTCCGCACGAATCTTGCCCTGCAACACCAGATGGCTTTCCTCCCCGGCATGTTTGCTCACCCCGGTCGAAGCACCTGGCGGTAACTCCACAATGGACATACGCATCGCACCTTTGGCTGTAAGCTGCTGCACTTTGATCTGTCCGCTTCCGGCTGTCGTCTCCTTGCGCTCGTTCTTACGTACCACATTCATCCGTTGCTCCGGTGTAAGCAGCAAATAGGGAAGTGGCACTTCCAGATAATCCGCAATACTTTCAAGCGTAGCAATGGAAGGTGACGTTTTATTATTTTCCACGTTACTAATAAAACCTTTGGACAACCCCGTGCCCTCGCACATCTGCATGATCGTAATCTGTTTCTGCTTGCGGATCGTACGAATAGCCAAGCCAATATCCATATTGCGTCCCTCCCCTTCTATTGATCTATATAAAACATCAGACGTAAGCTTAGCTACTTCAGGTTATCTATTCGGCACGTGCCTCTACAAATATAATCCGATTGCCAAACGGATCTGTCACGGTCATTTCTCTTGATTGCCAAGGGGTCTCCTCTATACCGGGTCTCGCATGTTTGTACTCTTTCTGACGAAGTGCACCATGGAATGTATCCAAGTTATCCGTTTCCACGCGCAAGGCAGCTCCAGGTGTACAATCTCCATGATGTTCAGACAGATGAATCACGATGGAATCAAGCGAAATCTGCATATATAAGGGCATATTTTGCTCAAATCGATGTTCCCAATCCAATTGGAAACCCAGGTATTCCAGGTAGAACTCTCTAGCTTTATTTTCATCAAATATTCTCAAAATAGGCACGATACTTTTTAACATCCTGATCACGTCCTCGGGAATAAGATATGAACCATGCGCAGCGGCATTTCTTGTAGAACCATTCAAGATTTTTTATAAACAACATATATTCATCATACAAAAAAAGTATTGACCCTACAATGAAACCGTGATAAATTTTGTTCATAAATAAGAATATTTATTTCATATTGGTGAACTTTATTGTCAGAACGATATATTTAACTCATTCCTCTTCAGGTGGTGTTTTCAATGAATTCTCCTTATATACATGAAGTCCGATTACCGTCTCATTACAATCCAGATCAGCGTTATCCCGTGATTTTCGCCTTACATGGCATGGGATCAGATGAACAGGATATGCTTCGTTTAATGGAGCCTATGCAGTCTGATTTTATTATTGTTGCTATCCGTGGGCCTATCGTTCAGGGTAGTGGTTATGCTTATTTTCAGATTAAAAGCATTGGCAACCCCATCCGTGAATTGTATGATGCCTCCGTGCTGGGACTGCAACAGTTGATTGTTGATCTTTCCGCCAAATATGCTATTGATCCCACGCGGCGTTATATCGCCGGATTCAGCCAGGGCGCCATTATGGCGATTACCCTATCGCTGATGATGGGAGATGCAATTAAAGGCATTGTAGCGATGAGTGGGTACATCCCGCAATTTGTGAAAGACGAGTACAAGCTGCAACCCGATTCGGAGCTGTCTGTGTTCATCTCGCATGGGGATCAGGATCATCTATTCCCGCTGCAACTGGGCGAAGATAACGCCAATTTCTTCCGTCAACACACCAATCAGGTCACATATGTACCTTACAACGGTGGGCACCAATTGACCCCCGATCTATATCAACAATTTCAACACTGGCTTCGGACAGATGCAAATCTGACTACCGAGGACCCGAAAGGACTGAATTCATAATGATGCCATCTCTGTTTATTGCTCACGGTGCCCCTTCACTGGCTTTGGAGGAGAATGCGTACACTGAGTTTGTGCAAAAACTTGGAGAAGAACTGCCGAAACCCAAAGCAATCGTATTGTTCTCTGCTCACTGGGAATCCACAACCCAGCTTGTATCCTCGGTAGCCAACTATGAGACCATTTATGATTTCGGTGGTTTCCAGCCCGAGCTGTATCAGATCAAGTATCCGGCTCAAGGACAGGCAGAAACCACTGCCGAAGTGGAGCGTTTATTTGCAGAAGCCGGGATTCCGGTACAAACGGATGATGTTCGTGGCCTAGATCACGGCGCTTGGGTTGTTCTACGCCTGCTCTACCCTGATGCGGATATTCCCGTAGTTGCCTTGTCCGTGAATCGCTATCTGACAGGTGAGCAGCAATATCAAGTTGGACAGACACTCGCTTCCTTACGTGAGCAAGACATTCTTGTCATTGGCAGCGGCGGAACCGTCCACAATCTACGTCGATTGAACTGGGAAAGTAACGGCGTTGACCCGTGGGCATCAGAGTTCGACAACTGGCTGCATGACAAGCTGGTGAGTTGGGATACGGAGTCTCTCTTCTCCTATGATAAACTGGCACCTTCAGCTCAAGCCGCCGTGCCTACGCCGGAGCATTTTGTACCGCTGTTACTCGCCATGGGTGCGGGAGATCAGAACAAACGTGCATCGCTCCTGTTTAAAGCCTATCAGTATGGCAATCTGAGCTTGTCCTGTTGGAAGTTTGAATAAGAGGACTATATAAAAGATTAGTTTCATTTATAAAGTAGATAAAAATGTAGCGTGGGTTACAGGGATCATTCCTGTAACCCACGCTTTATTTGTTGTTAGGAGCGACTTTCATGATGGTTGTATGTAATCGATTGGGATGGAGACAGGTGTGCTGATATGCAACAACCACCTTTGAATAATGAGACCATTGTAGTATGTAAGCAAGGACTCCGGTTTCTTGTGTGCCTTTCTGGATTATAACTATAATATGAGGTGAAATTAGGCACAGTTTGCTCGCATATCACTCACCATATTAACTGAATAGCTCATACGGAGGGAATTGGATGCCAGAACAGCGTATATATGAATTGATGGATGAACTGGATATGTTGCTGGAGGAGAAGGTACAGGATGAGGAAAACCGGGAGCTGCTCAACGAATATCGCGAGTTTGAAGGCGTGACGGATGAGCAGCTTGACGCATTCGAGCAGGAGCATGGTATTCGATTACCTGCTGATTTTCGTGCATTTTATAAACGTAAAAATGGGAGTTGTTATGGCTTTCACGTCTTGTTCCCAAGCCTTGAGGAAGGACGAGAGTCCGAGCCATTTTACCTGTTATCCCTGGAAAAGATTCAAAAGGAGCAGACCACGCTGGTGGAGAACCGCATGGATGATTATTTGACCGAAGAAGAGATCCGTGAGCTTGATCCTCGAATCAAACCCTACCTTTTTCAGAAAAAATGGGTTGCGTTTGGCAATCTTGGAGGCGGGTCCTTGTATCTGATGTTCGACTTTGATCCGACAGCGCAGGGAACATATGGGCAGATTATTATGTACGTACATGATCCCGATTTTGTATATTATGTCGCCGAGACGTTTACGGAACTTTTGGAACAGTCTAACCGGAATTTACGTGCCTTGGAGGCCATTGAGTACTGAGATGCACATGATGATATGACCTTTTTTGCATAATGCTGGGATATGTCAAAGCAGTTATAATAACATTTAGTGGAAATGCACATGCTGTATAGATAAACTGCCTTTTCTACACCTAATACATTGATCTGGGAGGAACATACGAAGTGGCTGAACAACCGAAGTCTGAGAGCTTTATGTCTCTCGTCAAAAAAGGAAACACATCCTCCGCCGTAGCGATGGCAGGTAATGCTGTTCTTGCTGTGTGCAAAGGGGGAGCTTTCCTATTCAGTGGCAGTGGCGCCATGTTCGCTTCGGCGATGCATTCACTCGCTGATGCCATTAACCAAGGGTTTGTCTTTGTTGGAAGTGTGTTGTCCGAGAAAAAACCTACACGCCGCTTCCCAACTGGATTCGGACGGGTCATTAACATTTTCTGCATGATCGCCGTGATTGTTGTTACCATTATGGCGTATGAAACGATCCATGAAGGCATCCATCTGTTGCAGCATCCTGTTGGTCATACCGGCGGTCTCTGGATTAACATCGGAGTGCTTGTTCTGAACATTGTCATTGACGGGGCCATTCTGATCAAAGCCATGAAGGAAATCCTCAAAGAAGCACGCGCACCCAAAGCCGCCGGATTTGCCTTGGTCCCTGCTGCCATCAAAAACGTAGGCCGTGCTGCGCCACCAACCCGTCTCGTGTTCTACGAAGATGTTGTCGCTGTACTCGGTGCCCTGCTTGCTCTGATTTCCGTCGTGGTGATTGCCTTGACCAACTTTGCATTGCTCGATGGCATTGTGACAACGATTATTGGATGTCTGATGATCGCTGTAGCCTTCCGTGTCGGTTACGATAATATGATCGGATTGATCGGGGTAGCGGCTCCTCAGGATATTGAGGATAAAGTTTCCCAGACCATTCTGGCAGACACACACGTTGCCGATATTCAGATGATGCGTATCATTCAGGAAGGCCGTTATTATCATGTAGAAGGTCTGATTGAACTGACCAAAGGACTCAGCCTCGCCGATGCAGATGACATCAAGTTCCGTATTCAGGAGAAGTTGATGACAAACCCCGATATCGCCGATGCTGCCATCTCCATCATTGAGGATGACGGCGTGAACAGCTGGGGCAAGAAACATTCGGATGTGGTGAAATAACAAGCTTCATTTTGGATGACTCAGCTTTACCATTCAGTAGTTGCTCAATTTAAGTTTAACTGTTGACTAAACAGTCAACGAATCGTATATTATTATTAACAGATCTCGCCCGCACCTCTGCTTATGCATGTGGAACAGGGCGAGACATTTTTGCGTTATGGGGGTATTTTCCTTGCCAGATGAGGTTCAGCTACGTGAAATGAAAGCGCCTACTACATATGAAGAACAGCTCGAAAAGTTTAAAAACCGAAAAATGAAAATTGAAAATGAAGTAGAAGCGATTACAATCCTGAAACGCATTCACTATTACAGGTTTACTGCATATGCCTTAACTTTTAAACAGGATACCTCGGACAACTACATTGAAGGAACAACTTTCAACAAAGTGTATAAGCATTATTTGTTTGATGCAGCCCTTAGAAATCACTTTATGAAGATTGTCGAGTACATCGAGATTGCTTTGAGATCACAAATTTCATACAAGCTCGCCCACAAGTACGGTGCTCTTGGATATACGAATGCTGCTAATTTTTCTAAAATTCAATTTCACCAACGCTTTATGGAGGATTTGCAAAAATGCATTCAAAAACAGCACAAAGAAGTGCTTATTGCTCATCATAGAGAGAATTACCAAGATAGATATCCTATCTGGGCGGCCTTTGAAGTCAGTACAATTTCTATGATGTCCTCACTCTATAAAAATTTAAAAACGTCTGACAAGAAATCTATTGATCGAGAATACTACCCTTCTCGAAACATAAGTTATAGGGAACTCGAGAACTGGTTCCACGTCTTAACTGTTTTTAGGAATAGATGTGCTCACTACAGCAGACTTTTTAATTATAGAATCCCTGTTACCATAAGATACACACGAAATGATGAATTATTAGGCTTAGACAAAGCCTTTCTTTTTGGAGCAATCTATAATGCGAAGTACCTGATAAAGGATAGAACAATCTGGGATAGTTGGGTGACTGAGCTTTCCTCATTAATCGAAGCTTACACTATAGTTGATATATCCCTTTTGGGATTCCCTACAAACTGGGAGCATCTGCTACGAAAGCAATGATAATTCTCTCTTGCAACATGCAAGCCTAAATCACATTTTTCTGTGTAACTTGTTCACCACCGTTTGGCACGGATTGTTTGCATGAAAAAGCGGCTGAGCATCTTTCGTACCTAGACTTTGGTCTAGGTTCACTTTAACTCCAAAGACGGAGGATAGACTTTTCCAGTTCATGGTATGCTGTGAATAACGAAAGTAATTGCTCTACATACAACTGTTCGGAAAATTGATTTTGTATTGAGAAGGAGAGATATTATGGCTAAACGTACGATCCTTGCGCCTGTTCTCATTTTGCTGGGCGTGTACCTGATTCTGAACCAGGGAGGTTCACTCGGTCCGGGTACGATCTTTGCGACTTTCTGGCCCACGTTATTCGTGATTCCACTCGGACTGTTCTTCCACTGGCTCTACTTCTCCATGATTGGCAGAGGGGTTGGACTTCTGGTTCCTGGTGGGTTGCTGCTCACGGTTGGTATCGTCTGTCAGATCGCCATGCTGTTTAACAACTGGGGTACGATGTGGCCGGGCTTCATTCTGGCTGTAGCTGTTGGTTTGTTCGAATTGTATTGGTTCGGTGGTCGGAATAAATGGTTGCTGATCCCCATCAACATTCTAACAGTTATATCGTTGCTGTTCTTCGCTGTGATGTCGATTGGCACGATGCTGAGCAGCTTGAGCTTTATTCAACCGTTCGTGGCGATTGTGCTGATTATGGGTGGGGCTTGGATCATGGTGGGTCGCAAAAAGCGCATGTAACCCTTTATTCGTTCCCACTTGATCACTGCGGTGACAGAACAACTTCGGATCGCTGTTATCCCCGGATTTTTTTGAATCCCATCTGGAATGGGAAAATCCGTTGATAAAGGCGACCGCTTCGCTTCCTTCGTTTGTTCTGTCCCCTCCGTTAACGTGTGCACGAAAAAATAACCTGAGCTTTTTGCTCTGAAGCGGGTAACAAAGAAGGGATGCTGCTCGTCATTCAAATGAAATGACGAGCAGCATCCCTTCTTTGTTTTTTTTTCAGATCTAACGAACTGTACATACGCTGTTGGCGGTTATTTACTGTGCATTTTAAACTCCAGGAACAGGTCGTTATAATGCGAGAGCATTTTTTTACCCAGATTATCGTAGACCTCCAGCTTACCTGTCAGTGTCTCATCCGGATAGAAGCGTTCATCCTCCGAGATGTCCTCTGGCAGTAGCTTAAGCGCCTCGGCGTTTGGCGTGGAGTACCCCACGTATTCCGCATTGCGAGCGGCATGATCCGGGTCCAGCATGAAGTTGATAAACTGGTGTGCTCCTTCAATATTACTCGCCGTCTTCGGGATAACCATGTTATCGAACCAGAGGTTCGAGCCTTCTTCTGGCACCATGTAATCCAGCTTGTCGTTCTCATCCATAATCTCGGATGCATCCCCAGACCACACGAGTCCAACCGCTGCCTCCTCGTTCGCAAGCAGCATCTTGATCTCGTCTCCGACAATTGCTCTGACGTTTGGCGTCAGTGTAGACAGCTTCTTCAGCGCTTCTTGCAAATGGTCTTCGTTGGTATCGTTCAGGGAATACCCGAGACTGTTTAACCCCATCCCAATGACTTCGCGTGCGCCATCAAGGAGCAGGATTTGATTTTTCAAACGTGGGTCCCACAGGTCATTCCAGCTATCAAACGTCAACCCATCCACAAGCTCAGGATTGAACACAACCCCCACTGTTCCCCAGAAATAAGGGATCGAGTACTTGTTGCCTTCGTCAAAGGACAAGTCCAAGAACCGCGGATCGATGTTGCTCAGGTTAGTCAATTTGCTGTGATCAATTGGAACGAGCAGGTCTTCCTCTTTCATTTTGCTAATCGCATATTCGGAAGGAATCGCCACATCAAACGTAGTACCGCCCTGCTCAATCTTGGTCAGCATCGCTTCATTGGAATCAAACGTCTGATAGATAACCTTAATGCCAGTCTCGTCCTCAAATTCCTTGAGCAGATCGGGGTCGATATAATCGCCCCAGTTATAGATGGTCAGCGTGTTGCCGCCAGAATACCCCTGACTCTTGTTCAGATACGAAGCCAGAATCATCAGGGCAAACGCGGCCACAAAAACAATCGCAAATGTCCGTACCAGTTGCTTCATGGACGCAGCCCCTTTCCTCCGGGTGGTATCCGTGTTGCACGGCGGTTAATGAAGTAATATCCAACCACCAGCAGCACCGTGAGCAGGAACAAGAGGGTTGATAGCGCGTTGATTGACAACGATACACCCTGCCTTGCTCTGGAGTATATTTCTACAGAGAGTGTGGAGTATCCATTACCCGTAACAAAAAATGTTACTGCGAAATCATCGAGTGAGTACGTCAATGCCATGAAGAATCCGGCAAAAATACCTGGTTTCACGTATGGCAGCACCACACGCGTCAGAATCTGCCATGATCCAGCGCCCAGATCGCGTGCCGCATCCATCAGGGTTGGGCTCATTTCCTGCAGCTTTGGCAGCACCATGATCACGACAATTGGTACGCTGAATGCGATATGAGACAGCAGGACCGAAGTGAAGCCCAGTTTGATGCCAATCATGGTGAACAGGATCAGGAATGACGCACCAATGATGACATCCGGACTCACGATCAGCACGTTATTGAGTGACAGCAGCGTGTTCTTGGTCCGTTTGCGACGCACATGGTAGATCGCCAGTGCCCCTGCTACACCAAGAATCGTTGAGATTGCTGATGACAGGAGCGCAATGATAAATGTATTCAGCACAATGATGAGTAGCCGAGTATCAGCGAACACCTCTCTGTACCATTCAAGCGTGAATCCTTCGAAGCTGCGCATGTGGCCGCCACTATTGAAGGAGTAGAAGATCAGGTACGCAATCGGTGCGTACAATATGGCGAATACAACGGCTAGATAGACGTTAGACAGCTTTCCGTTTCTTCCCATTACGCACCTCCTTCTTGCCTGATCCAGTCAGGAACATAATAATCGCCATCGCAATAATCAAAAAGACGGCAATCGTTGAACCCATCCCCCAGTCCTGGGTGACGAGAAAATGCTGTTCGATCGCTGTTCCCAGCGTAATTACACGGTTTCCCGCAATGAGGCGGGTAATCATGAACAGAGACAGCGCAGGAATAAATACAGCCTGACAGCCTGATTTTACTCCACTAATCGTCAGCGGAAAGATAACCCGGCGGAAGGTCAGCCACGATGAGGCACCCAGATCCCGCGCTGCGTAGATCAATGATGGATTCATCTCTTCCAGCGCATTGAAGATCGGTAGGATCATGAATGGAATGAAGATGTACACCGAGACAAAGATAAAACTGAAGTCGGTGAACAAAATCTGCTGTGTACCAATACCTACAACTTCAAGTAAGGAGTTGGTTAGACCATACGTTCCAAACAGGCCGATGAAGGCATACGCTTTTAGCAAAAGATTGATCCAGCTTGGCAGAATGATCAGCAGCAACCATAACTGCTTGTGCTTCGTCCGGGTCAGCATATACGCCGTCGGGTAGGAGATTAACAGCGAGAAGGCCGTAATCAGAAATGCATACCAGAACGAACTGAGCGTCATCTGCAAGTACACCGGTGTGAAGAACCGGGCGTAGTTGCCAAACGTGAAGTTCCCTTCAACGTCGAAGAACGAGTAATAGATGACCAGCAGAACCGGCGCCACAACAAACAACACCATCCATAATACATATGGAATCAGATACGCATTGCGTGTGCTGGCCTTAGTCTGCATGAGCGGCCTCTTGATAGGCTTCGAGTCGTTTATCGAACTCTTCCTCGGTCTCGTTAAAGCGCATAACGTGTACCGCTTCCGGGTCAAAATAGAGTCCAATCCGCGCGCCTACAACGGCTTTTTTGGTTGAATGAACAAGCCACTCATTGCCCGCATCGTCGTACGTGGATATCTCGTAATGCACCCCACGGAATAACTGGGAGTCCACATTAACCTTGAGCTTGCCTTGGTCTTCCGTTGTAATCTCCAGATCCTCTGGACGAATGACAATCTCTACCGGCTCGTCCCGCTGGAGACCCTGATCGACACACTCGTGCTGTGCGCCAGCGAATTCCACCACAAAGTCCTGCTTCATTTTGCCGGATACAATGTTCGATTCCCCGATAAAGTCCGCCACAAAGCGGTTAATCGGCTCATCATAGATATCATTCGGTGTACCACTCTGTTGAATCACGCCGCCATTCAGGACAAAGATCTCATCCGACATCGCTAGAGCCTCTTCCTGATCATGCGTAACAAAGATAAACGTGATGCCCAGTCGCTGTTGCAGCTCCCGCAACTCGTACTGCATTTCGGTCCGCAGCTTCAGATCGAGTGCTGACAAAGGCTCGTCCAGCAGGAGAATTTCAGGTTCGTTCACAATGGCACGTGCAATCGCGACACGTTGCCGTTGTCCGCCAGACATTTCACCAATTTCACGGTTTTCATAACCGGACAGATTGACGAATTTGAGGGCTTCCAACACTTTGCTGCGAATTTCAGCTGTTTTCATCTTTTTGATCCGCAAACCAAAAGCTACGTTCTCAAATACATTCAAATGTGGAAATAACGCGTAATCCTGAAATACAGTATTCACCTGCCGCTGGTGGGCAGGCACTCGGTTGATGAGCGCCCCGTTAAAATAAATACTGCCCTGTGTCGGCTCCGCAAAGCCGGCAATCAGCCGCAAAATCGTTGTTTTCCCGCACCCTGACGGGCCAAGAAGCGTATAAAATTTACCCCGCTCAATCTCAAAGCTGACTGCCTTCAATACGGCTTCATCCTGATCGTATTGCTGAGTCACCGCTTCGAAGCGGATAATCGGTTGTTGTTCTGACATGCTTCACATCGCCCCCTTATACTTGAGGTACATCTTAAGTTTGTACACTTTCGTCCATGTTTCCTTATTGATAACCCATCTATTATATATGATTCAGGTATATCCGCAATGGTTTTGATGTAAACACCACGTGTCATTTCTTCTTATTTTCATAAATCCTGCATACATTACGGGTATATGTCGATATCTACGCATTCATTTGGAAAATAAAGCATATTAGGGATTCCATTTTATGTGTGAGAGGAGTCTTGGCTCTTGGAAATTCGTCGTAACCTGCCTTTACTAATGACCATTTGTTTCCTAAGTCAGATGGGCGGATTCATGATCCTGCCCCTGTTTCCTTTGTTTATTGAGGAATTCGGCCTGTCCGGCTGGATGATGGGGGTTATTTTTGCACTTTTTTATGTGGGGAAAGTAATTGGTGGCATTCCTGCAGCGGCAATTTATAAAAAGCTCGGAGGGAAAAATGCGCTCGTCCTGATGCTGATCCTGCTGGCAGTCTGTATGGGTGGCTTCGCGCTGTCTAAAGCTGCGGTGTTATTCGGCCTGCTCCGACTTCTACAGGGGCTCGCTTCCACGGGCCTTACCGTGGTCGTACGTTCCATCATCGGGGATGGGGGCAATGTAGACAACCGCGGCCTATACAATGGATATATCAGTAGCAGTGAGGGCGGCGGTATGGTACTCGGTCCCGTCATAAGTGGCTGGCTGGCTTTGCATTGGCCGCTATCGGTTCCTTTTTTGCTCGTTACCGTATGTTGTCTGATGGCCATGGTCGCTGCGATGGGGATGAAGACGACGACACAAGCTAGAGCCAATCATGGATCTGGGGATACGTTAAGTGATCACCTATTAGAAGATCCTTCGGCTACTGTGACACAAGAACCTATCGATAAATCATCACATTCGCCACTCTCCACGGATAACGTTGTTGTAGATTCCACCATCAGTGAATCCCACCCTTTTGCTGCATCCACTGAACCTCCTCCTTTATCTTCATCACCGTCTGACGCAAAGCATACTCAAGGTTTGTCTACAAGGCTCACACAGCGACAGCAGCTTATCGGCTACGGCACGGTACATTTTCTGGAGATGAGCGCGTATGCGGTATTCCTCACCTATTTTGCACTGTATGCAGCTCACATCATGCATTGGGACCCGTTTGCCACCAGTCTCGCCTTCACCGTCTCCGGGATCTCTACGCTTGCCGCTGCTCCCTTTGTTGGTTATCTCTCTGACCGGATGGGCGATCGCCTGTTGCTTTGCATGCTCGGCATGTTCCTGATTGGAATCGAAGTTGCTGTATTTCTAAGCACGTCCTCCCATCTATGGGTCTACGTTGGCATGCTGATTGGTGGGGTCGGAGGAGCCTGTTACATGGATTCGTTCTTTGCCCATATTGGTGATCACATACCAGACGAGAGTCGAAGTTCTGTCATAGGCAAAATTGTCTCTGCGGCCGAGATCGGCTCCATCGTATCTCCACTGGTTGCTGCGTTGCTTACGGAAGTTGGATCGCTTTATGCCGTGTTTGTGTTCAATCTGGTGCTGATTGCTGCTGCCATTATAGTTCAGGCCGTGATGCGCAGTCGGTATCGATTGAAAGAGGCGTAGTTCTTCGTTTTATAAAAAAGGATCACAAAAAATAACCCGCCTGCACAATTAATGTGCAAACGGGCATTTCATTGGTGCATCTCCGGCCTGTGGTTGGTGATTCTCTACCTGTGCATTCTGCTGCTCGCTGCTTCGCGGCTCTGCGGCAGATGCCACACCATCTTTCAGGGTATACGCCTGATCCTGATGGAAAAAGTTCGGCTTCACGATCTCATTACGATAGGAGCTGTGGAATATATGCGTTGTCGCCGGGGACACTGGCGGAATCAGCCACACCCAATCTCCGGTCAATTCACGCCCAGCCTTCTCCTCCCGCTGTTCAAATAACTGGAACTGCGCTGCTGCCGTGTGGTGATCCACAATGCTCACACCTGCTTTTTTGAACGAATGCAGCACAGCCACATTCAGCTCTACCAACACACGGTCCTTCCACAAGGTCGTTTCACTCGACGTATTCAATCCAAATGCTGCCGCCACTGCAGGCAGCTTGTTATACCGAAACGTGTCTGCCAGATTACGGGCGCCGATCTCGGTACCCATATACCAACCATTGAACGGTGCTGCCGGGTAGGATATGCCACCAATCTCCAGACGCATATCGGCAACCATCGGCACACCGTACCAGCGCATGCCAAGCTCCGCAATCTCCACTCGTTCCGGGTGTTCGATAAGAATTTCCACAATCTCTTCTTCGGGTATAACATACCACTCTGGAGCTTGTCCTTGCACCTGAATTATGAGCGGTAACACATCATAGGAGCTACCTGCCCCCTGCC
Organism: Paenibacillus sp. FSL R5-0701; assembly: GCF_037973995.1. NCBI lineage: Bacteria > Bacillati > Bacillota > Bacilli > Caryophanales > Paenibacillaceae > Paenibacillus > Paenibacillus sp. FSL R5-0701. Next base: position 6,608,976 of record NZ_CP150230.1, read on the forward strand.
AGCCAAGTGACATGGCCGCCTTGGTCAATTCCACCGAAGCAGGATCTCCAACAATGCCTTGCTCTGTCTCATATCCCGCATAACGAATAAGCTGATGATTCCAGAGACGTACCGGAGTTCCATTCGGCCCATCCGGTGGAAGGATGGTAATCATCGGAATCACTTTGCCACCGTTGGAGGCCACATGAATATGATTCAGCACAGCATCCGCTGCCGTTCCTGCTGTATCGGCATGGCGTGCGTCCACGATTCGCAATTTATCCCAGAACAGCCGCCCGATGCAGCGGTTGCTGTTCCGCCATGCCATTTTACAACCTTGCTCCAATTCTTCTGTGGTATGCACATAGGTACCCGTTACTTCGATCTCGCCCATAACGACAGCAAGCCGGACCTGCGCGTCTTCACGCGAATGGCCCAGCTCTTCATAACATGTATATATAAACCGTTCAGCTTCTTCCTGCAATTGTTCCAGGTCTGACCGCATCGTTCATTCCACCATTCTGTACATCTTGAATGCCATCATTATACGGCAAGCACACCGGATTTGTAAGCGAACGGACAGTTTGTTCACGGACTCTACATATCGTTGTCAGGATGTAGGGTGACTTTGCTTATTTGCCCAGAAATGCGTTTAACATCCAGACCTCTTTATCCAAGGCAGCGGTGAATCCAATCAGCATATCTTCCGTTGCGTTATCCTCTGCTTCTCCCGCTTCGTGAATGCCTTGATGAATCACTTCCACCATCGTACGCAGATCAGCAACCACCGACTCTACCATACGCTCAGCAGACAACTGGCCTTGTGCCTCTTCAATTGGAGACAGACGTAGCTGTTCAGTCATTGTAGCCACCGGACGTCCACCAATAGCAAGCAAACGTTCTGCAACTTCGTCCATATTTGCTGTAGCCAAGTTGTACAGCTCTTCGAATTTGGCATGCAATGTGAAGAAATGTGGCCCTTGGACATACCAGTGGAAGTTATGCAGTTTCGTGTACAGTACGGACCAACCTGCGATCTGACGGTTCAGGACCTCTTGAAGTGCTGTGGCGTTGTTAGCAAAAGTGTTGTTTCTAGTTTGGATTGTGCTCATGGAATTTATCCCCTCTCGAATATAAAAATAGAATTTGATTGATTGTTATGGACTACTTTGATTCGTTCATTTTAATTTAGACTTAATCTAAATCTTGTTTTAATTATAACACCGCATATCCCGTTTGGGAAGGCATTTGCACTGTCTTGTACATGAAGATTCCATGAAGTACAGCTTCATCCTATATCATTATAAAAAGTGGAGTCACACTGCCCACACGGCTGATTAATGAGGGTGTGTAGTACTGCATGCACCAGATCCCACTTTATATTTATACCTTTAATTACGTTCACATACTGCGAATATTCTCACAGTGCAAATAACGTAAAAACAGCCCTTCATCTCCGCGAGATGATAGGACTGCATGAACCCACCTGTACAATTTTATTGCTTAACAAACTCAAAAGTCAGGATACGACTGATCTCTTCATAGCTCCGTGCTACAAAATGAGGTTGATGATCGGACTCCGGCAGCGCCTCCCGATGGTTGAACCAGATGACTGTCCACCCCGCATCGACCGCACCTACCACATCATTACGCCACGAGTCGCCAATGTAATAGCTGGAACGGGCATCTGTCCCGGACTGCTTACTCACATATTCAAACAACCTGCGATCCGGCTTCGCATAACCAGTAGTACCGGAGATGAAAATCAGATGCTCGTTCACGAGACTGAGCACATCCAGTGCTTCAAGCTTACGCCGCTGATGCTCCCCTTCTCCATTGGTGATTAGACCGACAGTATGACCTTCTGCCTGAAGCCTTCTGATTAACCCATACGCTCCTTCAAAAGGTACAATCTCAAACTGTCTGCTCAGATACTGTGCTTGCAGTTCTTCAGCCTGTCCCAATTGTAAGGGGAGTCCAAACTCTTCCATCGTCAGCTCAAACCTCCGACGGCGCATTCGCTCCACCGCATCCGGTTCTGGTACAGCGGACAGATCTTCTTGTGCAGACAACCAGTCACTATAATAACGAAAACGATGATAGGCCTCAGCATAAGGGAAATCATCTGGCAGGCAAAGAACATCCTGTAATGCGCCACGAAGCGGCTGCAAGTGATCATATAAGGTATCATCCACGTCGAAAAATATCGTTTTAGCTTCATTTTTTATATTCATAGTTGTTACCGATCCCCCTGCTCCTGTCTCAAGCATTCTCTTCTTACTACTATATAGCTAATCCTATGCCTCGTCCAAAAGGGATTTGTTGCGTGATCACTTCTACTCCAGAACAGTGCCCATAATAACGCTTAGACCAGAATTGATCGGACGGCTTTATATGTTAAAATAAGGATGATTAAATCTGAGGTGATGACGATGTTCAACCCAAAATTCTTCTTCTATTAGTTGTGCTCAAGGCACTGGCTACTCAAGCCAGAATCTAGCCCGGTACAACGGGGATGAAGATGTTCACACAAGAAGAGATTCAATCATGGGAAAATGAAACAGCTTTTGCACAGAGACACAACAAGAAGTTCATTTATCCAAGAAAAGAAAAGCTGAAAGATCACCGTAAAGGAATCAAGAGCACGCATTACAACAAAGAATGTAAACCCGCTCGTAAACAGGATTATCGTCTGTATAGAACCAAAATGAAGAGTCTCATGTATCAAGAGCAATATGATCTTCTGCACAACTATAAACGAACGAGCGGTTGGCTAACTTGGTAAACTGGAGTTAGAAGAGTAGTCCTTACATAACATTGCTGCGCTACATCAAAAACAGTAGCCTTTTAAGTTAAGAAGGACTTCTTTTTTCAATCAATTACATACCGTTTCATTCGTTACTGACAGTTAGAATATATCGAGGAGGCCTTTATTCATGTGGAAAGAGCATCTTCATAGCATTTCGAAGGAGTATACGTTCAGTCCCCCTGCATCTGGTGATGACATTGCAAAGATGGAAGACTCCTTACAGGTTACGCTCCCTCGTGAATTAAAAGAAATATTGCTCGAAACCAATGGAGTCAGAGCTATTTACGATTTGGGACTTATCTGGTCAGAAGATCGAATTAAGAATGAAAACAGACATTATCGGGATGACCACTCCCAAGATTACTATATGCCCTTTGATCACCTGCTCTTCTTCGGGGAAAGTGGGATTGGGGATTTATTTGCTTTTCCTGTGACAGGGGATGGAACGTGTAGAGATGACGTGTTTGTGTGGAATCATGAAAATGACAGCCGAAAATGGGTCGCACCTTCAGTGTCCAAATATTTGGAGTGGACTTTAGAAGGCAAAATAAAAATTTAATTTACGGACTAACGGACCCTAATCTACGATGAATAATTAGATAATTTTGTATTTCCATTTAATGAATATTATATTAATGAACACATTACAAATGAATAAAAGGTGGAATGAACTTATGAGTATATCAGAAAAGAAATGTCATGATTGCGGAGGGACATCTTTCGTAGAAGCATCGGATTACATCAACCTTCGTCCATTGGATAAGAAAATGACTCTCGGTGTGGAAAAAATGTACACGGTTTGTCTGGATTGCGGCGAAGTTGTTTCCATTAAAGTGAAGAATCCAGAGAAGTTGCTAAAATAATAATTCCAATAAGCACAGACAAAAACACCCTAGCTCACAATTGTGAAATAGGGTGTTTTTTCATGTGCATCACGACATATGTGTCTTCAAACTATACAATCAACGATACAACCTTACCTGCATTCACATCAATCAAGCCATGGTCCGTGATCTTCAGCGCTGGACTTACCGCAAGGGAGTGCGTGCTAATCGACATGATCGGGTTGTAATGCACGTACCCAAGAGACAACATCGCTGCTCTCAATTCCTTCACTTGATGGGACACCACTGCCAGTGGTTCTTCCGTCAAAATGCCACCTACGGGAAGTTCCAGATGGGACAGCACCTTGCCATCTTCCACCACACAGAAACCACCTTGGCTCGAAATTACCGTGTTAGCTGCCAATATCATATCTTCATGATTACGTCCTACAACCAGCAGGTTGTGATTGTCGTGTGAATATGTCGTTGCAATAGCACCACGCTTGATGGTGTCTCCACCGATCAGACCATGTGCACGATTGCCGTTCACACCATAACGTTCAAAGGTAGCGATTTGTGCATATCCGCTTTCTTCCCATAACAATTCACCATCCGCAGACTGAACCGGTGCAATATGTTCTTCTACAAAAGTAGAACCATCCTTCACCATCATGACGCGGCATTGGTGTTCACCTTCGCCAGCGAGATCAACACCTGATCCACTGACTTTTGGGTCTGACAACTGAATTGCAAAATCCGCTACGCCCAGCTTCTCCAACTGTACACTCTTATAGAAGTGAGGTGGGAACTGCCCGGTTATGCGTTCCTGCTTATACGGTTCGTAATCGTCATAAGCTTTGCGGCCGTTTTTGTACACCTGATCAATAGCGAGCTCCTCCAGGTTAGATAACAACACATAATCGGCTACTTTGCCTGGGGCAACGCTGCCACGATCGGTCATTTTCATCCGGGAAGCAGGGGTGGATGTTGCTGCATAAATCGCGTCTTCCGGACGCATCCCCATCTGAATTGCCTTGCGTACGATATGATCCAGATGACCACGCTCCACCAGTGAATCCGGCATTACATCATCTGTTACGAAGCAGAAATGCTGCGCCACATCATGTTGAATCAGGTACTCCATGACTTCCGGGGTCATTGATTTCTCTTGAATTTCAATAAACATACCTGCCGCAATCCGCGCCTGTAATCCCTCAATGCTCTGATGAGTATGATCGGAATCAATACCTGCGTAGATCAGTCGATGCAGATCGAGTCCAAGCAGTTTCGGTGTATGTCCTTCGATCACCAGATCGGGATAGTTTTTGCGGATATGCTGTAGAATCTGGTTCGTCTTGCATTCCGGATCACGGATGACATCGACATAGTTCATGATCTCGCCCAGACAGATGATCTCGCCAGTGGCGAGCAGCACGTCCATATCTTCGATCTCGATCGAACCGCCTGTTGTCTCCATCGGGGTTGCCGGAACGGAACTTGGGATCGCATAGAACATGTCCACCGTCGTCTCCCGACTCGCAGCCATCATCTCCTGCACACCCTCCAGCCCGAATACATTCGCCATCTCATGCGGTTCCGCTACAATGGACGTTACGCCGCAGCCAATCAGACCATGGGAAAAGGTTTCCGGTGTCACCATCGTGCTTTCGATATGCAGATGGATATCGATCAAGCCAGGAATCATGTATCTTCCCCGCGCATCAATGACTTCGTCTGCCTGAATCATCTCCGGTCCGCCGGGTCCCACATACAGGAATCTGCCGTCGAGTACTGCAACGTTGTTCATTTCAAACCGTTTATAATAACTGTTATACACATGTACATTCACAATTAGTTGATCTGCACGCATGGGGCATAATCTCCTTCTTCACAAACATTTCACCGCGATCCGGACTGGACAATGAATCTGCACTTTAATCAGATGTACTGCACTTGATTGCGTACCACTGCCTCGTCCGTAATCAACGCATGAAATGCCTTCTTTGCTGCTCTTATTTCTTAATGCTACTCCCTACATTCACGACTACTCTACCAATACAAGCTTGTCCTGTGGGAAAATCAGGCTAACACGCTGCCCACTAAGGTACGGTGTTTCCATCTCCTGATTTGCTGTGAAATCACCCAGCTCCGTCTCGATTACATACTGATAACTGCGTCCCAGATACGTGCTGACTTTGATAATCCCCGGCAAAGCATTTACCACATCCGTAGAGGTATCTCCACTAACAATCAGATCATCCGGGCGAATCGCACCTTTACGTGCACCGGGACGTGCTGTTCCAGGATGCGCGGTTGCTGTAAACGTACGTCCACCTGCGGTCAGTGTGATCATTTCACCTGCATCGCTACGCTCCGCGAATTCAATGAAATTATGGAACCCGATAAACCGTGCTACAAACTCCGTTGCCGGATATTTGAAAATGGTTTCCGGGCGGTCAAGCTGCTCGACCACGCCTTTGTTCATAATCGCTACCTGATCCGAGATCGAGAAGCACTCTTCCTGGTCATGAGAGACATACAGCGTTGTGATGCCCAGCTCTTGCTGAATGCGGCGAATCTCCACCCGCATGTTGAGGCGCAGGTTGGCATCCAGGTTACTGAGCGGTTCGTCGAACAAGAGCAGGTCAGGTTCAATGACCAATGCACGAGCAATGGCTACACGCTGACGCTGTCCACCGGACAGTTCTTGTGGAAAACGTTTCTCAAATCCATTCAGGTTAACGACTTCCAGGATTCGCATCACACGGGAAGAGATATCCTTGTCTTTCACCTTGCGCATCCGCAGGCCAAAGGCCACGTTGTCATAGACAGATAGATGCGGGAATAACGCATAACTCTGAAATACAAATCCGAAGTTCCGCTTGTTCGCCGGAACCTTCGTATAATCCTTGCCGCCGAACATAAACTTGCCCTGTGATGCTTCCAGAAATCCGGCGATGAGGCGCAGCGTAGTTGTTTTGCCGCAACCGCTCGGTCCGAGCAGGGAGAGCAGTTTACCTTTTTCCAGCTCCAACTGAAAATCCTTCAGGATTGTCTGCTTATCGTATGCCACGGATACGTGGTCTAATGTCAGCAATGCCATAGCGTTCTGCGCCTCCAATTAACGTTTAGTAAAGTATGAAAATCCGCCCATGATCCGTTCGATCACGAACATTAATAGTCCGGTCAGTACCATCAACAGCACGGAAATCGCTGCAATCGTTGGGTCAAAATAATTCTCCACATACGTCAGCATCTGGATCGGTAATGTGCTTACCCCTGGTCCGGTCATGAACACCGAGATGTCCACGTTGTTGAAGGACTCCAGGAAGGCAATCAGCACGGCAGCGATAATTCCTGAGCGGATGTTAGGCAGCACGATCGTGAAGAACGTTCTTACCCGTCCCGCACCAAGACTCAGCGCAGCTTCTTCCACCGCAAAGTCAAAGCTCGACAGACTCGACGCGATAACTCGAATGATAAATGGAAGCATGATAATCGTATGACCGATCAACAGTCCAAGATACATCGGCAGATGGTAGATTACGATCAGGTATTTCATCAATGTAAAACCAAGCACGATTCCCGGGATCAGTACCGGGGACAGGAACAGTGCGTTCAGCACAGACTTGCCTTTGAAATCGTAACGACTGAGTGCATACGCTGCCGGAACTCCGAGCACCAGCGCCAACAGGTTCCCCAGCAGGGAAATGATGATGGACGTCTGGAACGTGCGGAGGAAACCGCCTGTGTTGAAAATATTCTCGTACCAGCGGAGGGAGAAGCCCTCCGGCGGAAATTTGAGTACCGTTCCCGGTTCAAACGAAGTGACTGATATGATCAGAAGCGGGCCCAGCAGAAAGATAAAGACCAGCAGACTGAACAGACCCAGCCCGATATGTTTCTCCCGCATATGTGTCTACCCCTTCGGATTTAAAGTTTTGGCCATTTTGTTCATGACACCGACCACGACAAATGTAATTACAATCATAATCGCGGCAACAACCGAGGCCAGATACCAGTCGTTGAGGGTCATGGCGTTCTGATACAGGAACGTAGCAATTACACGCTGCTTGCCTCCAAGGAGGGCAGGTGTGGTATACGCCGTCAGGCTTCCAACAAAGACAAGCACGGCTCCGATCACAAGTCCTGGCACAGCCAGTGGGAACACAACCCGGCGGAATGCCGTGATGCGCGATGCGCCCAGACTTTGTGCTGCTTTGAGCAGGTCACCGTCAATGTTCTCCAGCACACCGACCAGAGAGATAATCATCAGTGGCAGGAACAAATGCGTCAGACCGATCATCATCGCTGCCGGCGTGTACAAAATGTCCAGCGGCTTGTCCACGATACCCAGACCAACAAGGGTGTTATTAATCAGCCCTTTTCGTCCAAGAATGATCATCCAGCTAAACGAGCGCACGACCGGGCTCGTCAGCAGCGGGAAGATCGCCAGTGCCAGCAAAATGCCTTTGCGGCGTGGCGCTTTCTGCGAGATATAATAAGCTGTCGGGAATCCGAGCACCACACAGACGATAGTGGTGACCACGCTGACTTGCAGCGTCGTAAGCAATATTTTCAAAAAGTATGGGTCTCTGAAAAAATGCATGTATCCTTCAAACGTGAAGGAGTTTTCTTGGAAAAACGTCGACCCGATCGTCAGGACAATCGGAATGATCATAAATGCCGCCAAAAACACGAATCCCGGCAGCAATAGCCAGTAGATTACTGATTTCTTCATCGCGATACTCCTGACTTGTAAAATGGTTTTATTCACACGTTAAAAGCACAACTTTACACTAGCTCACTCCGTGCCAGAAGAATCTTTCGATCGCTGTTATCCCCAGATTTTTTGATCCTTATTGAAAAGGTTAAATCCGGGGATAAAGGCGAACGCTTCGCTTCTCCAGCTTTCTTCTGTCACTACGTTATTGTGTAAAACATGAATTTAACTATCATAGCTATGCGTTTAACGCGTTGATAAACAGTTCAAGGAAGCTTTCTGCATCTACAGTTTCGCAGACGAGGGTGTTGGGCTGCTCACCCAAACGGTTTTGAAAGTCGCATACCATCTGGCCATCGCACAGGCGGCTGGCGGTTTCGACATCGACATAATACGATTTGCGTCCTACCAGTTCCGGGGCAAGGGCTACGCCCACGGCTAGTGGATCATGTAACGCGCAAGCGCGGACGCCGTTCATTTGTTCGTAACGGTTGATGTAAATCTCCGTGCTTTGAGCAACGTACGCGCGCAGTGCAGGATCAGTGAGACGCTCAATCGTTGCTTCATTCAGCAATGTTTGACGCGTCACATCCAATCCGACTTGGGTAAGCTTCTCGATGCCTGCGTGCAGTACAATGCGTGCCGCCTCTGGATCAGCGTATGTGTTGTACTCGGCGGTCGGTGTAATATTGCCATGTCCGCGAACAACACCACCCATGAAGATGACTTCCTTCAATAAAGAAGGCAATTCAGGACATTTCATCAGCGCGAGGGCCAAGTTCGTTAATGGTGCGGTCATGATTAATGTCAGTTCGCCCGGATACTGCTTGGCTTGTTCCACGATAAAGTCTGGCGCAAAACCTTCCTCGGCTTTCTTGGACACGGCCGGATCAGGCAGCGCACCGCCCAATCCATCCTGTCCATGTACCCGGTGTTCATAATGAGACTTGCGAGTGAGCGGTCCAGCTGCTCCGGCAATGACCGGAATTTCAGGTGCACCCGCGAGTTCAAGAATTTTGCACGTATTCTCTGTTGCCTGCTGGAGTGATACGTTCCCACAGACTGTGGTGATGCCGAGAATATCCAACTTCCGGCTTTTGACGGCCAGCAAAATCGCCAGTGCATCGTCAATCCCCGTGTCCACGTCCAGAATGATGCGATTTTGCGCTTCACTCATCCGTTCTCAACTCCTATGCGGTGATATGGTTGCTTGCTGCAAATGATATAAGTTTAACATGTTGATCAAAGATAACTATTTAGTCGGTTACTTGTTTTTATTGTGCAATCTCACGGTTCCAGCGATCCGTCCAGCCTTTAACCTGTTGATTCACGAATTCCATATCCAGCTTGTTCAGCTTCTCAACAACTTCAGCGCCATATGTTACACCTTCTGCTTCTTCAGCAGTCAGTTCAACCTTCGTGTTTACCGGGGAATCGACTTTGGCTTTAGCAGATTTCGCTTGTACATCCTGGCTGAGCTGCCAGTTGATGAACTCTTCAGCGAGCTCTTTGTTTTTGCTACCTTTCACGACATTGATCGTGTTCATCACGGCATATGCACCTTCGCTAGGTGTAACAAACTTCGCATTAGGAACGGCTGCTTTCAGATCTTTGAAATACATTTCCATGATGGGTCCGCCTGCAATCTCTTCTTGGGAGAACATGTTCACGAATTCGGACGTTTGACTGTAGAATTTCACCACATTGCCGCTCAGTTTTTTCAGTTCAGCAAATGCCGCATCTTCATTAAACGTATCGTTTCCGGCTACACGGGAAGCTGCATCCACAACCATCGGGCCTGCCGTTGCCGTAATATTCGGGATGGTCAGGTTCCCCTCGAACGCCGGGTCCCACAGGTCACTCCATGAAGTCACTTCTTTGGAAACGAGGTCAGGGTTATAAGCGATTCCGAGCTGTCCAACCGTGTAGGCCGGGCCATAATCTTCACCAAGTGGTGCTTTGGCAATATCATAAATGTCATTTATATTTGGAATTTTGGAACGATCGATTTTCTCAAACAGACCTTCATCGATACCTTGTTGCGCATAGTAGTCAGACAGGTAGATGACATCGACATTTGATGTACCTTGACGAATTTTGTTCAGACGTTCAGCGTTATTGCCGACTTCGAGCACGATGTCTACATTATGTTCTTTTTCAAAGGGACCAAATACTGATTCATTGAAGAAATCTTCCGAGAAGCCCCAAGTGGAGATCACCAATTTGTTCGCTGCTGTTCCCCCACTGCCTGATCCGCCTGTTGCATCATCCGTGCTGCTGCCACAACCTGCAAGTAATACCGATGTCATTGCCACTGCTGCCAAACCGCTAATCCACTTTTTCATCATGATCCTTATTCCCCCTGATATATGTGATGTGTATGAAAAAACAAAAAGAAAAGTGCTCTTGTATAAACAAGAACACTTTTCTTCGTAAACAAAGGAAAGCGACACCCGCTGCCGGTACATCATCGGTTTCTGCTTCAGAATCAATCCAAAGACAGACGCCATCATATGAAATTGTACGGAACCTGATCATGAATCCGGATAACCTCGGTATATATCAACAAGAATCAATCCTGCCGATCCATCCTTAGGCCTGTTCCAGAATCACATTCGTGATCGCCCACTGAGTGGACGCATCATAATCCCGCAATATAGCTTCAATTGGCAAACCCATGTGTTGCTCGAGCTTCTCCCGGAATTTCTTCTTATATAAGACAGACATGCGGAAGTCCACTTCCAGCTTTAAGCCGGGGGCCTCCCCTTCCAGGGCGTCAGAGCGCGGTGAACGTCGGTGCTTCGCGTAGAAGGTCACAATATTCTGGTCAATGGTCACTCTCAGGAGAGTGGTGCCAAATCCGAACAGTTCCTTCGAAATTTCGTTATAATACTGGCACATCTTCTTCTTGCTCTCATTGCTGTCCAGTAGTTCCATGAACTCACCCACATCTCTTACTACCGTACATTCGACGTGTTAACACGATTGATTATACATAAATATACGATCATAGGCAACCCAAAAGATATAGTTAACATGATAATAACACATAAAAGCGAACGATGAGACATTAACAACCAAAAACAATTCGTCTTAAACCACAGTGAATTTACATTAATATGCCTGCATGTCATTCCTATACTATTGTTGCTTCTACACTCCGCTTTCATACAGAGGATTCGTGGCTTTGTTTCAACTTTCCCTAAATGGGCACTTATTCCTGCGAAACATAGACAAACTTCGTCATTAACCGTTAAAATGAGACACAATGTTGACATGTTTTTATTTTCTAGAAATTGGAGGCTTATACCATGAAATGTCCAGTATGTAATCATGAAAATGGAGATGCCCATTTTTGCGAGAGGTGCGGCTCTAATCTAACGCAAACAACCTCATCACCAACTCCTGTACCGAACCCGGAATCTGCTGCTGCTTCCGAACCCGAATATACCCGTTGGTCCAGCACGCAGGCTACCTCTTCCCAGACATCTTCTCCATCCAACACACCATCCGTCTCCATTCACAAGGAACAGGCGAGAGAATCAACAGGTATCAATGACCATGCTTCTGAAGGAGGCAATAGCTCCAATCAGTGGAATAATATTGTGCAGAATGAGAAAGTTCAGCAAGCCAAAGAAGTAAGTAAACAGTATCTGTCCTATTTCCTCAGTGTATTAGCCCGTCCTTATCAGACGATGAAAACCGTTGGCGACCAGCATTCACTAAACGGATGGCTAACAATGGCGCTAATTGCAATTCTATCTTCTACATACTTCTTAATTACCTTTAGTCGCATAGGCATGGACGGCTTGTTCATTGGTGGATTTTTAAGGCCGCTATTGTTCACCGTCATTATCTTGATTGCCTCTATTGCACTGATGTACGCTATTCTGAAGATTGAAAAAATAACTTTCCGTCCCAAAACACTGGTTGCCCAGTTCGGTACATTGCTTGTTCCTGCTGTCGTATCCCTTGTTCTGGCGAATCTGTTTATTATCATCTCGTATTCCATCGCGATCTCATTGCTTGCTGTCTCGTATATCATTATCTTTGTTGCTCTGAACTCGGTGCTGTTCCAATATCCACTGAATCGCACCCAAGCAGCCATCGATAGCATGTACAGTGTGCTGATCGCCAATGTGGTCGTATTCTTTATTCTGTATCGATTGTTGGGTGAGATTATCATTGGGCTGATCCGCCTAATGCTTTCACCGTTTGGTCGTCTGTAAAATAGTTCAGTTGGAATAAGCTTATTTACACTTGTTACTACGATGACAGAACAACCTTCCGATCGCTGTTATCCCATTAGATTATATGAAGGCGTTCCCTGCTCACACTGGGAACGCCTTTTTTTGGTTTTCCAAGGCATCATTGCGCTAGGCATGTTTCATACACTATAATGTGTAGTGCAACAGGTATGTTCTTATTTACGTAACAAACACGAAACCAGTAACTCCCGTTAGTAGTGAGAGGATTCACTGTTGTTATTAACACTACATTATGTAGTGTATTAATCACTCATTTTACAAAGAAAGCAGAGGAACTCTCTATGGACATGACTCATATGAATCATATGCAAATGGAGCACGAGGCAGGTACATCCTACCTGTGGCTCATCGTAGGTGTAATCGTATTACTGTTCTCCATCGCCGCCTATATCTTGGCATCACGCACACAGGGCAAAATCCTGGGCCACATGAAAAAGAAAGAGCGGGCGGACATCCAGAAAAAAAGTCGATCCCTTCGGCTGGCTGCACATGTAATGATGGCTGTGTCGATGATTACGTTTGGCCTGTTCTTCATGCAAGGAGCAGGTAAAACATATAATGTAGCCGATCTGGCATCCAACGCGACCATCGATGTTACGGACGATAAATATTATGGGGCTGACCATACGGAGGACCCTATTCAGTATGAGATGAAGATCCCGACTTCAGGGCCGCATAATCCGCATGATATCAAGTTTGGATTTTACACCGACTTCCCGGGCTACAATTACCTGGTACACAATCTGGAGCACGGGGATATCATCATCTATTATCATGAGAACGCAAGCGAGGATTTGAAGGAACATCTGAAATACCTCGCTAAATTCCGCGAAGCCGGAGCTGGTATTCTGGCTGTACCCAACAAGGATATTCCCGAAGGCAGTGAAGTCGTGGTGACGGCATGGACCAAAACAATGAAGCTCGACCATTTCGACGATACCAAGGTAGGTACTTTTATCAATAAATATATTAATCAGGGACCTGAAAAGATTCCTGCCTCTGTTCGCCAGGGCGGCGGAACGATGTAATGACGTAATCACTCAGTCATGTGAAGCCCCTCTATGTAGTGACAATGAGGTGTGTTCCAATGATGGGCATGGTCAATATAGGATTGAAACAAAACTAGCTCCCGGATCAAATTGACTCGGGGGCTAATTCTTTATGGACCGGATGCCGATATTTCAAGTAGAAAATGGTATATTTGATATACAATACATACGAACCAAAGAAGAACGACAAGCATCAAGTAAAGAGACAAAGAGAAGATTGATTCAACAGATCAAGGGGGAACACTTTTACCAATGAACAGTTTGTTTATGAGGATCTTTTTATTTTTTTCCTGTCTGATGCTGGCCGCGGGTGCGGTTCTTGGCATTACCATGTACCGTTCATCGGCCCAACTGGTCGAACAATCCATGGGAATGCAGGCACAGGCTGTGGGTGAACGGGCAGCTGCATTAATTGACACCTCTCTGTATGCACCACTCAGTACCGGACAGGACGAGACAGCGTATTACGGCGTATTGCGTGAGCAGCTCAGTCAGCTGCGCGAGGCCAATGGACTCAAGTATCTGTACACCCTTGGTACACGCGAAGAAAATGGAACAAATACATATTTCTACGTTGTGGATGGGGCTGCTGTCGATGTGGCAGAGGATGACTTCTCCCCTTACGGTTCCGCAGAGGAGACCCATTATGAAGGAATGCTGCAAGCTTTTGAACAGAATGAGCCTATTCGGGGCGAACTCACACAGGATGAATATGGAGCTACCATTACAGCATATGTGCCAATCCATGGGGATGACGGGAAAGTACTAGGATTGGTCGGTGCGGATCTGGATTCCACTGCGGTCTATGAACTGATGTCCCGCAACCGAATGACCATGATCTGGACAGCCTTGGCTATTGTTCTGCTGAGTGTCTTGTTGGTGTATGGATTCGCCCACTACTTGACCCGTCCATTGGTAAAGTTGAAGAAGTTAATCACCCAGGTAGGAAAAGGCGACCTGACCGTCAACGTTGAACTTAGCCGCAAGGACGAGGTGGGACAGCTCGCTTCCGAGTTCAAACATCTGGTCACAGGTACCCGGGATGTCATGACGGGCATCCGTCAAAGCTCCGATTCTCTACTACAAGCTGCAGAAGGAGTATCCAAACATTCACAGGCGACTGCAGAAGCTAGTCAGCGTATTGCCGAGCATACGAATCATACAGCCAGTGGCGCTGCTGAACAGGTGGCTCGTGCGGGAGAAGTTACGGTAGCTATGGAAGAGATTACACGCAGCATGCAGCACATTGCGAATTCTTCTTCAATGGTCGCGGATGTATCACAGGAAACGACCAATAACGCGGTGCAAGGTCAAGCCAACATCAACACGGCAATTGACAGCATGGACAAAATTCATCAAGCAAATGTGCAGATGGTGGCCTCCACCTCTCAGCTGGAGCAGTACTCAGGTAAAATTGAGTCGGTGGCACATCTGATGAAAGGCATCGCTTCACAGACCAATCTGCTCGCACTTAATGCAAGTATTGAAGCCGCACGTGCAGGAGAGTATGGCAGCGGGTTTGCGGTGGTTGCCTCAGAGGTTCGCAAGCTTGCGGGGGAATCGGAGCAATCATCCCAGCATGTCACCGAACTGATCGCTGAGATGACACGCCAGACTGCCCTGTTGTCAGAACATATGTCTGCCAGCACATCAGCAGTCCAATCCGGTCTCGCTGTTGTTCAGGAGGCAGGCCGTTCATTCACATCCATTCATACCGGGATTGAGACGATGAATGAACGTCTGCACGAAGTATCTGCAGCATCCGAGCAGCTGTCTGCCAGTGCAGAAGAAGTGTCCGCTTCTGTGGAGGATATGGAACATATCTCACGCGAATCCTCTTCAAGTATCCAGAAGGTATCGCACGCTACCGGTAGCCAGCTGCAATCCATGGATGAGATGAGTGCATCCGCTGAATCTCTGCGGGTATTGTCCAGTGAGTTGAACGGATTGATTGGTCGATTTAAAATATAGCGGGCAGCTTAGATTGCTATATAGATCGGCTATATAGATTGAACTAAAGAGTATTCACACATGCCACTTCGATGACAGAACAACCTTCCGATCGCTGTTATCAACCTATACAGATCAGCCCAAAACAAATAGCCGCACGGCAGGGACGGGATTATGGGGTTCAACCCCATTCCCAGACCACTGCCTGCGGCTTTATTTTTGTTGTACCTTTAAGGATGGCAAGCCCCAAGGCTGCCTGAATTAGTAGCGCTGCGGAGCAGCTTTTTTACCCAAATCCGTCATGTACGTAAAGAACGCTTCCGGATCGGTATCATACACCAGTTGTACTGGACGTCCGTCTGCTTGCTCCACCGTGCGGCCCTGGCTAGGACCATCCGGGATGACAATACAGTTTACGGTTTTCTTCTTCACGATGTCTTCGCGTCCAACGGAAGCCGTTGTCAGCACATCCCACAGATAGTATGTGGAATTCGTCTCACTGTACACCAGTGGCGGACAACCTGCGTAACAGTTACCCAGGAAATCAACGCCTTCGAAGCGACGCTCTGCTGCCCAGCGGTTACGAACAGCTGGAGTCAGAGGTACTTTGTTCGTGCTTTCCAGTGCAACCAGATCAATCTGGATACCGCTCTGCCATACACGATAAGCCGCTTCCGGGTCCCAGAATACGTTCCACTCTGCTGTGCCATCATGCTCAGGCTCTTCTACGTTACCACGCTCAAATGTACCACCCATCCATACCAGCTTGTCGATTTTCTCTTCAATGTCTGGTGCTTCGTCCAGTGCACGCGCAAGGTCTGTCAGTGGGCCTGTGAACAGGAGCAACGTTTTGCCTTCGGTATTGCGCACTTTCTCGATCAGATGCTGGTGTGCCGGAACGGCAGAGAGTGGTGCTTCCATTTTGCCGGACTCGTTCAGTACAGGAAGTGCATCTACATAGAAGGAATGCAGTCTCCACGCCGCAGGAAATGGATTTTTCCCTCTGGAGTTGGATTTGGATACCTCTACGGAATATGTACCGAAACGATCGATAATTTTGCGACTGGCATCTGTTGCTGGCTCCAGATATCCGTCTGCCGGAATAACCGATACGCCGGTTACATGTACATTGTCCATTTGCAGAAGCATGAACAGCGATACGAGATCATCTACGCCGCCGTCATGGTTGAAATACACATTAAGTTGGTTCGTCATGCTTGCTTTCATCCTTCCCCTGGTTGTCCCATTGATGTTGATCATCCGTCTGCCCAAGGCCGACGCTCTCTCTATTATGTCCCATAACCCTTAGCTACGTAAACCTTCCCCATGCAAAGAAAACAAGGATCACGCCTCATCCTGCGGATATTTTACAGTTCCACCATTCCATCTCAGGAGGACAACTGGTAGAGGTCATCATCGTTCGGAAAATAAAGAAATGGACAGCAGGCTTGAAGCCCTGCCGTCCATCTCACCCCATCCATGCATTACATGGACTGGTTCTGTTTCTCCTCATTCTTCTCGGCAATCGGCACATACTTGCCTGGCCAGAAGGCCCATTTGCCCAGTAATGCGGTGATCGCCGGTACCATGAATGGACGAACCAGGAAGGTATCCAACATCACACCAACAGCTGTGATTATACCAAACTGCACCAACACCTGAATTGGCAATGTAGCAAGTACCGCAAACGTTCCTGCCAAGATCAGACCTGCAGATGTAATAACCGAACTTGTCTCGCCAACACCTTCTCTGATCGCTTGACGAAGCGGCATCGTTTTGCGTTTCTGCCAGATGCTAGAGATCATGAAGATGTTGTAGTCTTCACCCAGTGCCACGAGGAATACGAAGGAATACAGCGGAATCGCTCCCTGAATGGCATCTGCGCCAAGTCCGTAGTGAATGATGATCCAACCCAGACCCAGTGCAGAGAAATACGACAGAACGACTGTCGCAATCAAGTACGCTGTGGCTACGATTGAACGCAAGTACAACAGTAGTAACAAAGTAATCATGCCGATGACCACGGGAATAATGATCTTGGCATCCCGTTCTCCGGTTACTTCAATGTCATACTGTTCAGCCGTCTGACCATCGATCCAGACCTGACTGTCCACATTAGCTACACCAGCGTCTTGAAGCGCCTGTTCCGCAGTAGCTCGCAGATCTGGAATATGCTGCATTGCCTCCATGGAATATGGATTCAGATTGAATTCCACATCAAAGGCGGTAATGTTGGCATTCTCGGCACCCTGCTGAGCATCGCCTACTTTGCTAATGTAATCCAGCGATTCGAGACGTTGCTTCAGATCAGTTTCTTTGCCTTCGGCATCAACGATCACTTTGACTGGAGCCAGCTCACCTTGGGAGAATTGTTCACCGATGACGGTGAAACCTTCGCGGGAAGGCACATCCTCCGGGAAGGAAGACAACAGATCATACGTGAATTTAACCTGAGTAGAGAATGCCGCCAGTCCTCCCAGCAATACCAACGTAATTGCAAGAACGGTCCATGGCTTTGTTATTACAACACGGCCAATCCAGCTTTCCTTCACTTTGCGCGGGGCCGGAGCCGGTTTGCCTTTTTTCTTCGCACGTTCCACTTCCATCTCATGTGTACGTGGTACGAATGGATAGAATGAACCCCGACCGAAGATCGCCAGGAGCGCCGGAACCAGCGTCAGACTTGCAATAAACATAATAAAGATGGACAGACTGAATGGTACGGCAAAGCGTTGATATGCACCGTATTCAGCCAACAACAGCACCAGTAGTGCTGCAACGACCGTGAATCCACTCATGGCAATGGCGCCGGAAGATCCGGTAATTGCCTGAAAAATGGCTTTCTTTTTGTCCGGCTCATGATAGAGAATTTGACGGTATCTGGAGATCATAAACAAGCAATAGTCTGTTCCTGCTCCAAATAACAATACCGTCATGATCGAGATCGACTGTGCGTCTACCGTAATCCAGCCTTGATCCGCCATGAATCCGAGAATGGGGCTTGTCACCATATACGCGAACCCAACCGCAATAATCGGGATAATTGCCAATACCGGCGAGCGGTAGATCAGCAGCAACAGGACTAATACCAGAACAACCGTAGCGATCAGCAAGGATACATCAGCGGAGGAGAATAGCCCGCTGGCATCAATGGATATCCCTACTGGCCCTGTCACACGGGCAATCAGTGTATTGGTATCATCTATGGCTACATCAAACGGGTTTGCCCCGAAGATGTCTTGTGTTTTTTGCTCAAGTGCTTCAATAGCTTCCTTCAATTGTTCCGAATCGGCACCTTCATTGAAGAAAAGTGGCATAACCAAGGTACTTCCATCTTCCGAAAGCTGGCCTTTCAATGCCTGTGGTGGTAATTGATAGAGTGGCACAACGGACTGTTGTTGTTCTACCGGATCTTGATCCAGTCGCTCCGTTAATGCCTGAATGTTCTCAATTTGCTCATCCGTCAGACCGCCGGCTTGACGCCATACGATCAGCGCGGGCAGTCCTTCACCGCCAGGGAATTCCTTCTCGGCAAGTGCAGCTGCCTGAACCGATGGTTTGGATTCACTCAGATCCTGTGCGTTATTGGTTTCACGTTCACCTACAGCAGGCCATACCATGCCAAGCACAACGGCGATAATGATCCATACCAACAGCGTAATCCATTTGCTTCGTTTGCCAGCAACCCAGCGGCCGTAACCCGAACCTTCCTGCATTGTCTCTTCATCTCCCTATTTTGTTTCTATGAAGCCCTAATATATATGATGGTGTAGTAATGAACCACGGGTCATAGTATAATTGAGTTAATTATATATACCGGAAGGTTAATTTTGCAATGCCTAATTTTGTGAACACTTCTAACAAGCAATTAAATACGTAAAGAGGTATGTACTTATGAGCAAAAAAACAAACATTCCCCGTTCACCGGGTAGACCCAAAGCAGGTGTGGATCAAGCGTCTGTGCAAACCAACATATTAATGACCGCGTCACGATTGTTTATGGAATACGGGTATGAACCCGTTTCTCTCCAGCAGATCGCTTCGTTATGTAATGTGACCAAAGCATCGATCTATTATCACTTCTCCAGCAAAGCCGAGCTGTTCACCGTTGCCATTACCCGTATGATGGCGATGGGCATGCAGCAGACTTCTCTCCGTCTGGATGAACCCGGTCCATTGCAAGAACGTCTGGTTAAGGTTGCCGAAGCGAAGATGCAGCACTCCCATATTGAAACGGAGACCATGATGCGAGAAGCCGAGAAACATCTGGACCCGGAGCAACTCGCTCAGATTCGGGAAGCAGAGGTTCGCATCTTTGAAGTACTAGCCACCCATTTTCAGAAGGAGATGGACAACGGTTATTTGCGGGTCGGGAACCCTATGCTGCTTGCCCATGCATTTACGTCACTGCTGATGCTCGCGAACCGCGAAGATGTACGCAACATGAATGGCGGCAGCATCGAGGAACTTGCACGGGAACTGGTGGGGCTATTTCTGGATGGAGCGGTTAAGCGGAACTAATAATCGCCCCAGATTCTAGCCAATGCGGCAATACCCGGGTCAATGCGTTCCGGCTCTATTCCGGCAAAACCGATAATGAACTCTCTTTTGCCATCTACTGGTTCGCTCCCGTTTGCCCACAAATATTCCGTTGAACTGATTTGTATCCCTGCCTCTATCGCTATGGTTACCAATTCTTTGGCTGACTGTTTCGTCGCCATTCGCAATACCAGATGGAATCCAGAATGTTGACCCCTTATTTCAACCCGATCACCAAAATGCATCTGAATGGCCTGAACGATCAGGTCATGCTTTCGTTTGTAGACATTACGCATTTTTCGGATATGCTTACCCAGTTCTCCTTCACGCATGAACATCTCCAATGTTCGCTGATGGAGCCGGGAAGCTGATTGCTCGAATAGAATAGTCTTATACATTTGGCGAAAATGATCCATTAATTCTCTGGGAAGTACCATGTAGTGTATACAAAGAGCAGGTGCGAGGACCTGCGAGAACCCACCCATATAGATCACGCGGCTTCCTTCTTGCAGCCCCTGCATGGAAGGGATTGGTCTTCCATGATACCGGAACTCCCCATCGTAATCATCCTCGATGATATATGCCTTTGTTCGTTCCGCCCAATCCAGCAACGCCAATCTGCGGGTAATCGGCATGGTCATACCTAGTGGAAATTGGTGAGAGGGCGACACACCCGCCAATTTCACCCCGGCCTGTTCCAGCTCCGTCAAGTTTATGCCATCAGGGTCCAGAGAGATCGGGACAACCTGATAACCATAATTGCGGAATGTGCCAGGTAACAGTCGGTATCCAGGATTCTCTACACCGATGGAATGCGTTGATTCTCCCTTGTGAAGCAGGGTCTGTGCTAATAGGGACATTAGCAGATGCTGTTCAGCACCCACAACAATCTGCTCTGGAGAACAGCTGACTCCCCTGAAATGCGCAAGATAGACAGCAATTTCACATCGTAGCCCCCATTCTCCCTGAGGGTCCCCATAGAACAATAGCTCCTCCGCTTCTTCCCGCCATACCCGATTAACATATTGGTGCCACTTGGCAAGTGGGAACAGGCTGAAATCATTGCGTGACATATGAAAATCATATTGTACTTCTCTAGCAGGGCGTATGGCCTGCTGTTCTGACCATGTCGTTCGAGCCTCGGGAGCTTTCCCGGCTGTCTGTGTGTCTGTCTTCCCGATCTGCATGGCATGATAGCTGTCTACCAAGGCACGAACACGATAGCCGCGTCGTGGCTGACTGTATACATATCCTTCGGCGATCAACTGTTGATAGGCCCATTCCACAGGAGTGGTGCTTACCCCAAGCATCTCGGCAAGCTTTCGCACCGAAGGCAATCGGCTATGCTCAGCCAATGCCCCGTGAATGATTCCCCTTTTGATATGATCCGAGAGCTGTACATAGATTGGCGCACTATCGTTCTCATCCAACTTTGGCAATTGAATCATACTGCTGCACCTCATCTGTCCTGTAAAATTAATTAAAACTGTATATTTGGAAGTATACAGTATTGGGATATACTCATGTCATCATCAATATGTAACGCCAACTTTAAGAGGCAGGGCGATCTCAATCTGTCCCGCCTTGAACCTATAGGAGGAACAACTTATGTCACCACCAAAACCATCCCCACGTATCCCCCGTCTGCTAGAAACGTCGCGCATATACCTGCGCCCTTTCGAGATTACAGATGTGGATGCTTATTTCCCTGGCCTGTTTGACGCCGAGATGCGCAGGCTGACGGGTACACAGAACAGTTTCACACGCGCTCAGGTTGAACGTTATGTTGAGAGCGCTGCACAAGATGACTCCAGACTCATGCTACTTATTGCTTTACAGGAGAATGACCAGATCATCGGAGATGTCGTCCTGATGGACATGCATGCCAAGAATCGCAGTGCACATATTCGGGTTGCCATCGATCAGGCGGAGCATCAAGGAAAAGGCTACGGTAGCGAGGCGTTGCTACTTATGCTGGACTACGGCTTTGGCATCTGTAACTTGCATCGAATCGAGCTTGAGGTGTACGCCTTCAACGAGCGAGCCATTCGCACGTATGAAAAGCTTGGATTCCAGCGCGAGGGTGTGAAGCGGGATGTGTTGTTTTATAACCATCAATATCATGATGCGATTCAGATGAGCATGCTGGAGGATGAGTTCAGGCAACGTCATATGAAAGATCAGGCAGGGAATGTTTGATTTTTCGATCAGTCAAAATCAAACTAAAAAACCGGGGGATCTAATAACCCTCCCCGGTTAGAAACTTCAGATGACCCGTCAGCACCGAAAGCTCGGCGGGTGTTTTCATATACAATTCGCCGTCCGTGTCAGCTGACATCGGAGCATCGGTCTTCACTTTTAACGTAGATGCCTTGAAGTATGAAATGCTCTCACTTTGAGGTTGCCAATCTCCCTCCGGCTTGTGTGACAGAATCTCTCGCAGCAGCGGAATGCCTGTCTCATGAATAATGAGCACGTCCAGTTCGCCATCCTGCAACGCATCCGGTGCAAAGGGCAGGGCATTCGTTCCCAGAAAACGGCCATTGGCTGCATAGATCATCACCGCTTCGCCTTCCATCTCTTTCCCATCCGCCTCCAGTTGGTAACGAAACGGCTCTGTATGACTAATTGTCTGTAAAGTGCTGATAAAATAACTGAGCTTCCCCAGCGCGCCTTTCAGATTCTCGTTAATATTCTGCGAAGCATCACTGATCAAGCCAATACCGAAAAAGTTCGTGAACACCCGATCATTAGCCCGTCCAACATCAATGGATACCACCCGACCTGCCAGCATTTCTTGTGCCGCAGTCTCAGCATCCGGTGAAATCCCGAGCGAACGCGCAAAGTCATTACAAGTGCCTCCAGGCAATATGCCAATCAACGGAGGATGTTGCAGATCGGCCAGTCCATTCACACATTCATGCACCGTGCCATCCCCACCCAGGATGAAGACCACATCGAATTGTTCCCCGCGTTCACGACACAGCTTCTCTCCTTCACCAGCTTCATCCGTACGCACAATGACGAGTTCATGAACAGCGGGAGCCAGCACACCAGCCACAAGACCCACTGTATTCTCACGATTGGCCTTGCCCGAATGATGATGATGAATTAACAACGCTTTGTTAAACTCCATCCCTCTTCCTCCATTCCAATGCTTGTTACCCTTTACCCACAAAGGTCGAAGCCGTAAACAAGCCCTTCGTTAAGCACTCATCATGATTCCAAATAGGTTTCCCAATCAGGTATGCATCCTAATGCTCATTCATTCGTAATAGCTAGATGACCCGTTTATCCATAAACCATTTCCTTGTTTAACCAGAGATATGCATGAGAAAAAGGGTTTCTCCGCACCTTAATATCATAAGGCTGCAAATTTTGCTGGTGAGAACCCATTCAAATCGAGTCAAAACGGTTATATCTATACCATATACGAATGGAGGGATTCCCTATGATTCCGGCAACGTTGGAACAATTGGAGCAAGTTCGCAAGGAATGCCGTACCATGGTTCGCAAAAGAGCTACCGCTTCCGCCGGTACAACACTCGTTCCATTGCCCGGTACAGACGTACTGGCTGATGTGGGGATGCTGATGCAGCTGTTGCCTGCCATTAACAATAAATTCGGATTATCACAAAAACAGCTGGACGGTATGGACCCCGAGACCAAATCCATGATCTATGGATTCGTGATGTCCATCGGAAGCAAAGTCATCGGTCGTATGATCACCAAGGAATTGGTGGTACAGGTTCTGAAAAGAGTCGGCGTACGCGTAGCCACCAAATCGGTCGCCAAATTTGTTCCGTTTGCAGGACAGGGACTGGCTGCCGCACTCAGCTTCACAGCCATGCGCTATGTAGGTAACAAACATGTCGATGACTGTTATGAAGTCGTCAAACGCATGATTGAGCAGCGCGAATTGATTCCGGGTGAACCCGCTCCGTCTGCGCTGGAGGAAGCTAACAGCGACGACCTGAAGGTAGAAGTAAAGTCGGTCTCTAGCAACGATGCTGATCTTCCTGCGAATGATTCTAAGGATCAATAAAATGCGGACCATATCCTGCCCAAACAGAAGCTTAAAAAGTATCTCATGACCAATCTGAATGTCCCTCAATCGGTGAGCTTATACTCGGGTGCTTGTATCTAGATCGGTGTACGATGAATTCAAAATATAAACAAACGGGACAAAGCAGTATAGTTACACCGCTTCGTCCCGTTTTTATTTTTGCAGCATGGCATATATAAGACAATTATGACTATGGTTTACTAGAATATTTTAACGAACTCAGCACACTCTAATAGGCACAATTTCACAATTCCGGCATTCTAACGAATCGTAGACACTTTATTTCCTCATTCTGCGGTTTCTTTTACCACTTTGTGCTGCTTATCCGAGAAATAACATGTCTCAAGTTCGTTAGAAATGGGAGTGCTTGGTAATCCTCCATAAGCACCTCAACCCAGATACCATGCAACGTTCTTTCATATCCTATAGATCCATCATATCGAAACGAATCCAATCAGCTCCACATTAGAATCCACTCCTCTGGATACACGACAAATAGCCGGGAACATCCCTAGGGGTGCTCCCGGCTATTCTTGTTAGTTACATTGTGATCAGATCGCCTGCGGTTGTTGCTCCGCAAACTGACTATTGTAGAGATCCGCGTAGAAGCCCTGACTTGCCATCAATTCATCATGATTGCCCTGTTCAATCACGTTACCATGATCCATAACCAGGATCAGATCGGCGCCGCGAATGGTGGACAAACGGTGTGCAATGACAAAGCTTGTGCGATCCTTCATCATATCATTCATTGCTTTCTGGATAAATACTTCAGTCCGTGTATCCACGCTACTCGTCGCTTCATCCAGAATGAGGATGGCCGGGTTCGCCAGAATCGCTCTTGCAATGGTCAGCAACTGTTTCTGCCCTTGAGAGATATTCGACGCCTCTTCATTCAGCACCGTATCATAACCATCAGGCAGTGTACGGATAAAGTGATCCGCATGTGCCGCAACGGCTGCCTTGATTACATCCTCTTCCGTAGAACCTTCTCGACCATAGGCGATGTTGTCCCGAATCGTTCCGTTGAACAACCAGGTATCCTGAAGCACCATGCCGAACAGACTGCGCAGCTTGCCACGCTCCATGTCCTTAATGTCGGCACCGTCAATCGTAATCCGACCATCCTGAATTTCGTAGAAACGCATTAACAGGTTGATCAGGGTTGTTTTACCGGCTCCCGTTGGTCCAACAATGGCGACCGTCTGTCCCGGTTTTACATCTATATTCATGTTATGAATGAGCAGTTCATTTTCTTTATATCCAAAGTTAACACCTTGGAATGCAACCGCACCTTTAGGCTGCCGTAATTGCACAGGTTGTTTAGACTCAGCAACTTCTTCCTCTTCATCCAGCAACTCGAATACCCGTTCTGCCGAAGCAATCGTTGATTGAATGATATTGGAGATATTTGCAATCTGGTTAATCGGTTGTGTGAATTGACGGGAATACTGTGTGAAGGCCAGAATATCCCCGATAGAGATCGATCCGCGTGTAACAAAAATCCCACCAACCACACAGATCAGCACATAACCCAAGTTACCTACGAAACTCATGAGCGGCATAATAATACCCGAGATAAACTGGGCTTTCCAGCCAGATTCATACAGTTCTTCATTGACCTTCTCAAATTGCTGTACGGATTGTTCTTCACGTCCAAATGCTTTGACAACCTTGTGTCCCGTGTACATCTCTTCGACATGACCATTAAGTTCCCCAAGGGATTTCTGTTGACCGGCAAAGTGTTTTTGCGAACGGGAAGCAACAAGCATAACAACAACCACACTGAGTGGCAGCGTCAAAATCGTGATTAGCGTCATCCATGGACTAATCGTCAGCATCATGATAATTACGCCGACAATCGTGACGATAGACGTAATGAACTGTGCCAAACTTTGCTGAAGTGTATTACTGATATTGTCCACGTCATTCGTAGCACGGCTAAGTGTCTCCCCAGTTGTGCGGGAGTCAAAATATTTCAAAGGAAGACGTCCAACCTTCGCACTGATCTGCTCACGCATGTCATACACAACACGTTGGGCCACACCGGCCATCAGGTATTGCTGAACATACATAAATGCAGCACTGAACAGATAGAGTCCGCCAAGCAGGTACAATACTTTCATTAATGCAGGAAAATCAATTCCGGCTCCCTGTACACCCTGAAGGATGGCAATGGCGCCTTTACTGAGAATATCCGTTCCTTCGGCCATAATTTTTGGACTGATGATGCTGAATACGGTACTCAAAATAGCTGCAACCAGCACACCTAACAGACGAGAACTATGGGGCTGGAGATAACGAATCAAGCGCCGCAGTGTGCCTTTGAAATCCTTCGCTTTCTCCACTGGAGGCCGCATACCCATTCCGCCTCCAGGGTGACCCGGCCCACCAGGGGAACGAGCCGACTTGCGTTCTGTACGTTCACTCATGCGATCTCCTCCTCTGTCAGCTGGGAGGATACAATCTCACGATACACTTCATTGTGCTCCAGCAGCTCTTTATGTGTTCCTGAACCGACAATTCGGCCCTCATCCATAACCAGGATGCGATCGGCATCCATTACTGTACTTACGCGTTGCGCAACAATCAGCACAGCTGCTTCTGTCGTTTCGGACTTCAGCGCAGCACGAAGTTTAGCATCCGTTTTGAAATCGAGAGCAGAGAAACTGTCATCAAAGATATAGACTTCCGGACGGCGAACAAGTGCGCGAGCGATGGACAGACGTTGCTTTTGTCCACCAGATACGTTGTTACCACCTTGAGCGATAAGGCTGTCATATCCCTCTTTCATCTCGGTAATGAAGTTCTCCGCCTGAGCTGTACGGGCCGCATGAACAACTTCATCCATTGTGGCATCATCTTTCCCGTGACGAATATTCTCCGTGATCGTACCCGTAAAGAGGACTGCCTTTTGTGGTACAAAGCCAATTTTGGCACGCAGATCTTCCTGCCGAATTTCACGCACATCCGTACCATTGACCCGAACACTACCTTCGGTCACATCATAAAATCGTGGAATAAGACTGAGCAATGTCGATTTCCCAGAACCCGTACCGCCAATGATGGCTGTTGTCTCTCCTGAGCGAGCTGTGAAGGAGATATCGGACAAAGCTGGATTCTCTGCGCCCGGATAACGGAAAGTTACATTCTCAAACTCAATCATACCCTGCATGGATTTCATGCCACGAGGCTGCTCGGGATTGCTAAGATCCGGCTGCATATCAAGCACTTCGTTGATCCGTTCCGCCGATGCTGAAGCTCTTGGAATCATGACAAAGATCATCGAAACCATAATCAGTGAGAACATGATTTGCATTGCATATTGGATGAAGGCAATCAATGCACCGATGTTCATATTGCCGCTGTCGATCCGCATTCCACCAAAATAAAGGATGGCAATCATCGAAAAGTTCATAACCAGCATCATCACAGGCATGATGGTCGCCATGAGTACATTAACTTTGATCGAAGAATCTCTCAGTTCTGTATTGGCCCCGTTAAAGCGCACTTTCTCATGCTCCCCACGGTTAAAGGAACGAACAACCCGAATCCCTGTTAACTGCTCACGCAGCACCAGGTTGAGTCGGTCCAGCTTTTTCTGAATGGTTTTGAACAAAGGTAAACCCTTGGCACCAATCAGCGCAATGGCTCCGCCCAGTACCGGAAGCACGACCAGGAAAATTGTAGATAATTTGGCGTCCTGAGATACCGCCATGAAGATACCCCCGATACACATGAGCGGAGCCATAATCATCATTCGCAGCATCATCGTAAGTACATTCTGTACCTGTGTGATGTCATTCGTCGTACGCGTAATCAGTGAAGCAGTACCCATCTTATCGAACTCCTGGAGCGAGAAATTCTCCACATGGCGGAAAACTCTGCTACGCAGTTGTTTGGCAAATCCGCCCGCTGTTCGAGATGAGAGGTAACTGGCGATCACCGAACACGCCGTTCCGCCAATCGCGATGACCAACATCCATCCACCAATCTGCCAGATATACGGGATATCCCCTTTTATGATGCCGTCATTCACAATATCTGCCATTAACGTAGGCAGGTACAATTCAGCAAGCGACTGAAACAGTACCAAAACCAGAATGAAAATAATCGGAATTCGGTATGGCTTCAGCATGCGAAACAGTTTCATCATGGCGTATCATCTCCTCTTGTCGAATCATCCTTTTGCAAGGAAGTTAATGTATCAAAAAAGGTGTATACCTTGGTCAACAACTCGGCCAGCTGAGTACTGTCTTGCTCACCCAAATGCTCAACTAACTTATTGAATATTTCCATACGTTCTTGGTGAGCAGCCCGAATAATTTCACGACCTGCTTCAGTAATCGTGATGCGGACAGCACGTCTATCCTCCGGGTCCATCGTCCGTTTGACCAGCCCCTCATCTTCAAGGCCACGAATAACAGGTGTAATGGTCGGTGACTTCACGCGTAGCAATGCGCTGATTTCCGAGACTTTCATCCCGGGATGATTGGATTCGATCGTGTCATTGAAATCAGGCGGATTGTCCTGCCAGTTCAATTGTTCTCCCGGATGCATCCCGTGGAGTAAACAACCCAGCACCATAATTTCATTGTGATTGCGCCCATGAGGCTTATGTTGCCTCCATTTGCCTTTATTAAACTGCATAATGGAGTACAAAAGCTTCTGAGCGACCGGATCTATACCAGTCATAATGGGTCCCTCCCTCTTTCTTTATCATTCCATAGACATCCAACATCATAGGACATCTATTAAATAGTAGTACAATTAAATAGATGCACAATTAATTAGGTATACTAAGTATATTATCGTAAGAAGCCAATGTCAAACATCTAAAATAACCAATATAAACCCATAACCAAGAGCCTATACGCGCTTGATTTTGGGTTTTGTCATTTTGCCGTCATCGGAGCCCGCTATACTTATTTCAAAATGTAGTAACCAGAATTTAAGGAGATGAAGATTGAATATGAACAGATTCAAAATAGGAAAAACAGGTATGTTATTGGCTTTGTTTGCAGTTTTATTAAGCGGATGTGTAACCAACAAAAGTTCCATTATAATACAATATCCCAATGATAAACCGAGCGAAGGTACTCAAGTATTCTTCAGGTAT
This sequence comes from Paenibacillus sp. FSL R5-0701, assembly GCF_037973995.1. Classification (NCBI taxonomy): domain Bacteria; kingdom Bacillati; phylum Bacillota; class Bacilli; order Caryophanales; family Paenibacillaceae; genus Paenibacillus; species Paenibacillus sp. FSL R5-0701. The sequence goes on from NZ_CP150230.1 coordinate 6,638,302, forward strand.
TCCAGTGGAGAAGTTGTACAGGTTCCAGATATCGGAGTTAACAGCAGTGTAGAAGCTATCATGGATATTAATAAAAAGATCGTTGGGGGATACGCTGAAACGGATGGAATAGCATGGGTTCCAGATAACTATATCCCTGATATCTCTGGCAATCTAATTAATATTCTCAATATTCAAAGTAATAAACCAGCATCTGCCGCACATCATGTCCAGTTAATTGCGGCATCCCAGCCTTCTTCTTATTCGGGTTATCTAAATTATACGTTGGCTGTTTACGATGAGCAGGGGCAACCTGTTAACAACCGAACTGAAATCTTCCTGCATGGAGACGATCCAAATTTAGATTTTCACAGTCTTAATGGAAATGGTGACCCAACCGTAGCAAATGGATATTCATACTTTACAGCGGGTGGACTTGGGCTTGTAACCTTTCCGATCAAATCGGGACCAATCACAAAACCTATCAGCGTATACTCTGGCTCAAAATTACTTAATGATAACTTGCTATCCATTGTTACCGATGTGAAAATAACCACCCCGGACGATGTCTATTCTGTACTTACCGGTGAAACGTTGGCTCTAAATGCTGCAATCTCACCTTCTAACGCGATCAATTCTGCCGTGACTTGGTCTGTCTCGGATCAAACCGGAACTGCCAGGATCGATCCGACTACAGGCGTACTTACCGCCGGAGACCCGGGAACCGTTCTGGCTCAGGCGGCTGCTACAGATGGTAGTGGAGTTGTCGGCAGTGTGCAGATCACCATTAAGCCAACTTCTGTTCTCGTGAATTCCATTACCATCAGCGGAAGCAATTCTGTGCAAGCAGGTCAGTCCATTCCGCTTACAGCAAGTGTCCTTCCAGCCGATGCCAAGGATCCTTCTGTAGTCTGGTCCGTGCAGGACGGAACAGGTAAAGCGACCATTGATGGAAACGGAAAACTAACTGGATCTACAGCAGGAACCGTTCTGGTTAAAGCCGAGGCAGCAGATCTATCAGGCGTATTCGGAACCAAAACTGTTGTGATTACCACGATTAACAACGGAAGTAATGGAGGCAATACAGGTGGTAACTCTGGAGGTAATTCAAGTGGTGGTTCAGGCTCACCAGCAGCTCCCACACCAGTTCCTACACCTGCACCAACGCCCGTGACACCATCCGATCCGAGTCCTCAGCCAACACCCGGAACAGATGTAGTACCTGGACCTACGTTCAACAGTCAGGTTCTTAATATGGATAGCTTTATGACCAGCTTCACCCAGAAGGTTAAAGCAGCACAGTCCAATCCTGCGACTGTTCAATTAACGGATACTACCACGCACTGGGCTGGGGCAACTGTAACTACATTCGTAAAGCTGGGTGTCGTAACTGGTTATACCGATGGCTCGTTCCATCCAAATGCCAGTATCACCCGTGCCGAGTTCGCAACCCTGATCACCAAAGTATTTGATCTGTCGAGCAACCAAGGCAATACAATAAGCGACGTATCAGGTCACTGGGCAGAATCTTCCATTCGCTCTCTGCAAAGCAAGGGTGTGTTATCCGGTTACCCGGACGGTACATTCAGACCGAATCAAGAGATCAAACGTTCTGAGATCATCGCCATCATCTCGCGCATTATGGATCTGAGCAAAGTACCAACCGCAGAAGCACCTGCTTTCTCCGATCTGGAGCAAATCTGGAATAAAGATCAACTCCAGCAAGCGGCAGCAGCCGGAATTATTCAAGGAGATCGGAATGGAGAATTCCATCCTGCGAACTCCGCTTCCCGTGCAGAAGCATTGACTATTATTTTGCGAGTACTCCAGACCAATTCTGAATTTGAAGCACTTCTACAATCCCTATAATTAAGATGCAATAATTGAAGCCTTCCAAGCCTGTTTCCAGGCTTGGTGGGCTTTTTTAACAGATTCAACCTTCTATGGGGACTTCCTTTTTGATTTCAAAAATAAAAGTCATTACCCGCTCTCAAACACGTATGTTTTTAATCCTGATTCTGATAACATAGGAGGCATATCTTGCATGAATATATCTTAGATCGAGGCGGCCCATCCATGAACCCTAATATGTACTTATCTGCATTGCTTATGGCTGCGACCTGCTGCACATTAATGCTTGCTTACCTTTCCTATAAAAGAAGAAGCTCGCCCATTGCCGTCAGTTACGGGCTGGGGATGCTTGTTAGTTCTTTTTATACATTCGGCTATGGCTTCGAGATCATTAGTCAGCAACTAGACCATATTCGATTCTGGCTTCGAATCGAGTATGTTGGAATTCTGCTCGGTCCAGTGTTCTATTTCCTTATGGTGCTGCATTATACAGGGCGTGAATCATGGGTGCGTACACGCAATGTGCTTCTGTTGTTACTAGTGCCTTCTTTTACGTTTATCATACATAATACCAACGAGTGGCATCACCTCTTTTATAAAAATATGATGATCGATACATCCTGGGGATTCCCGCTTGTGTCTCTTGAGAGAGGACCTTTATTTTCAGTTCATGTTGTGTATTCCTATACACTGTTCTTTATTTCTGTTTTTTTCTTGGTACAGATGTTGCTTCGTGCCACACCCCCTATGAAAAAACAAATCATATTTATGATTATTGGCTCCTGTGGACCATTCATTTTCTCACTAATTTACCTAAGTAATATCTTTCATTCACCCCTTGATTTTTCTCCATTTGGATTTGTTATATCGGGCATCTTCTACACATGGGGAGTCTTCCAATTCAATCTACTTCGTCTGGCTCCGCTGGCATACCAAAAGGTATTCGAATCCATACAGGATGCTGTTATTGTGTTCGATCTGGACCATGTGTTGACCAGCTACAACCGTTCTGCCCGGCGTATCATTGAGTCTCTTCATCCCAAAGGCTTGGGCCAGCATGCCAGTCAGGTACTTGTACAATACCCACAGCTTCTAGCAAAGCTGCTTGAACAGGAACCGCTTAGCGATGTCCGTAAAATTCAACTCTCCAACGACCCGAGTAGCAGAATCTATAACGTTCATCTTTCTCTTGTTCAGCATCAAAGTGGTAAACCTATTGGCAAGATGCTACTGCTTAATGATGTGACTGAAGCCGTACAGGCCGAGAAGAAACTTCGCGACAACGCCCAACAGTTAAGTGAGCTCAACACGTTCAAAGACCGAATGTTCAATGTCGTGGCTCACGATATACGTGATCCAGTAGCCGTACTGGTTAATCTGATGGACTTGCTTGAGGAAGAAATACAAGAATCCAATGCTGATCATGAAGAGATTATCCATGAAATGAAACACCAGATTCATAATACGTTTTCTCTGGTAGAAGGACTGCTCGAATGGTTCCGCAGCCAAAGCGGAGGGCAGGTCTTCCATCCGGTAGAACGGGATCTGCACTATTCTGTGGAGGCCAGTATATGCTTGTTACGTGTTCGCAGCGAGAATAAGCATATTCAAATGGTATCGAATATTTCACCAGGAGTGTGCGTCTATGCGGATAAAGAAATGCTTGACCTGATTCTTCGAAACCTTTTATCCAACAGCATTAAATTCACTAATCCGGGGGGACAGATCACGTTGAACGCCGAACGAAAGGATCAGCATATTGTGGTATCAGTAAGCGATACAGGAGAAGGGATTACAGATGAGCAGGCCCGTTCCCTGCTTCAGGATGAGTATCCGGTATCGGCAACGGGAACCGCAGGGGAACGCGGTATCGGGTTTGGCTTGAATCTGTGCCGGGAGTTTGTACGCCTGAATGGGGGCGAGATCTGGTTTGACAGCATGCCCTCACAGGGAAGCAACTTCTACTTCTCCGTACCTATACCTCCTAAAAGTGAATCTTCTCCATATTCCGTAAAGGTGGATGGAGATACATGAAGGTCATTCTGATAGATGATGAGAAGGCTATGCACCTGATTATGAAAAAGATGCTGGCAAAGATCAGTGATATAAAAGTGATGGGCGCATTTCTAGATACAAAGACCGCTACATCGTATCTGAATGATCATGAGGTGGATTTAATCTTTGTCGATATTAACATGCCCCGGGAAAGCGGATTGGAATTCGCAGAAGGACTGCGAAAACAAGGGAAACTTACGCGAATTGTATTTATCACATCTCACGTAGAGTATTCCTTACTTGCTTTTGACGTCTTTGCCTTTGACTATATGGTGAAACCAGTGAAACAGGATCGGCTCCTCCAAACGGTACACAGAGCGCTGGCAGAGTCGCGCAGCAAGTTACCTGAGGAAGAAATCGTGGCAACGATTGAAGCGCAAGCGGTAGAGTTCAATGCTCTGGGCAGAATCGAGATTCACAGCGACCACGGAACCAAGACCAAATGGAAATCCAGCAAAAGTATTGAATTGTTTGCATATCTGCTTGTCCAGCAAGGACGGCTTGTATCCCGTACCCGTCTCATTGAAGATATTTTCGGAAACATGCCACAGAAGAATGCCGAGGTCTACCTCAACACAACGGTCTATCAGCTACGCAAGTTGCTTAATGGGTATGGACTGAAAAAAGTACTTCATACGTACAATAATTATTACGCTCTGAATTTATCCGATATTACGGTTGATTTTATCCGCTTCGAAGAAGGATGTAGGCGGCTATCTGTCATTCAATCCGGGGCCGACATAGAACAAGCCCTATTGATTGAGCAAATGTATGTGGGTGATTTATTTGGAGAATATGGATACACGTGGTCCTTGAGCGAGGTTGAACGACTGTCACTTATGTATAACGCACTAAACCAGCGATTGTGTAATGCACTACTGGAAGCCAAAGATACCAGTAATGCTATCCGCCTACTCAAAAAACTCCTGCATCGCAATGAATTGCACGAAGAATCGCTGATCCTGCTCATCCGAGCACTTTCCATGCAGAATAACAAGGAAGCCCTGATCAAACATTATGAACAATATACAGCACATTTACTTCAGGAAATAGGTGCTGCTCCTTCTCCAGAGCTTGCTGCTCTATATGCACAATTATTATCGAAAACCCAATAGTGTTAAGGTCAATGGATGTAATGCCTTGAATCCAATTCACAAAGAAGCTCCCATTCTATACTCCGGTGGATGATGACCCGGGGGTAAGAAATGGGAGCATTTTATTACGATTGAAAAGTAGACACAAAAGAATCTTCTTAATGCATAAATTGCATGATTAGGTGCGTTTGTTACTCATTAAGACTGTGAAGCAGAGACTGTTTTGAGCACTGAGGCAAACGGGAAATATTCTTTTGCATTGTTGTAGGCAATGCCTTGTACGATCTGACCAAGCAGCTCCAGATCCTGCGGTGCTTCGCCCTGTTCAGCCCATTCACCAATGAGATTGCAGACCAGACGACGGAAATACTCATGCCGCGTGTAGGACAGGAAGCTGCGTGAATCGGTCAGCATGCCGACAAATCGGCTGAGCAGACCAACATTCGCCAGGGCTTTCATCTGGGCTAACATGCCATCCTTGGTATCATTGAACCACCAGGCTGCACCAAGCTGGATTTTACCCGGAATACCCCCGCCCTGGAAGCTGCCGATGATCGCCGCGAGCACTTCGTTGTCCCTTGGATTCAGAGAATACAGAATCGTTTTGGGCAGTGCTTGTTGCTGCTCCAACGCGTCGAGCAATCCAATCATCGCTGCGGAAAGCGGCGTATCATTCACGGCATCGTAACCCGTATCCGGCCCAAGCTTGGCAAACATCCGTGTGTTGTTGTTACGGGCTGCATTGATATGGAACTGCATCACCCAGCCCCGATCTGCATACAGTTTGCCCAGGAACGTCAGCGTCACTGTCTTGTACTTGTCCTCTTCCTCACGAGTTACCTTCTGACCTGCAAGTGCCTTGGCAAAGATGGCACCCGCCTCTTCGCGTGTAGCCACGCCGTAAGGAACATAATCAAGTGCATGGTCAGAGACTCTGCCGCCGACAGAATGGAAGAATTCCACCCGGGACTTCAGCGCAGCAAGGAAGGATTCATAATCTGAAATCGCAGTGCCGGACGCCTGTGATAGCTTACCTACCCATTCCGTGAAGGTATCCCGGTTCAATTCTAAGCCTTTATCCGGGCGGAAAGAAGGTAATACCGCCGTGTCAAAGCCTTCGATTTCCTGAATCTTCAGATGATACTCCAGAGAATCCGTTGGATCATCGGTTGTGCACACAACAGTGACATTGGATTTGGTAATCAGATCACGTGCACCGAATCCGTCACTGTTCAGTTTGGCATTTACTTTGTCCCAGATGGCCGGTGCGCTTGTCTCATTCAAAACTTCGTAGACGCCGAAATATCGCTGTAATTCCAGATGAGACCAGGCGTACAGCGGATTACCAATCATCATAGGGACCGTTTTGGCATAAGCCAGGAAACGATCGTAATCGGTTACTCCCTCGCCGCCGGTCACATATTGCTCTTCAATTCCGTTTGCGCGCATGAGCCGCCACTTATAGTGATCACCGTATAACCAAGCCTCTGTAAGATTGCCAAAGGTTTTGTTCTCGTAGATCTCCTGAGGACTGAGGTGGCAATGATAATCAATAATCGGCATGTCTTTGGCATAATCCTCATATAACTTGATCGCCGTTTCATTGTGCAGCAAAAATTGTTCATCCAGAAAAGATTTCATTCGCCTCGCACGCTCCCTTTAGGTGAGTTTACGTTCATATGGGTTCACTTCCCATCTTTACGCTACACTGTTTATCATCAAAGTTCAATATAAAATGATAGCGTTATCAAAAAAGGTTGATTTAGGCATATATTCGGGAACAAGGTATACTGGATTTAACGCAAGGATGCTGATCTGAAGATCACACAAGGAGATGAAATGAATTGAAAATCACTTTTCTCGGCACAGGAGATATGTTCAGCGTGGAGCAGCACCACAATAGTATGTTGGCTGAATTTGGAGGAACGCATCTGGTCATTGATTTTCCGGAATCGAATGCCAAAGCACTTAAGGAATATGGATTCGCCATGACCGATATCCACAATGTGTTCATTACCCACCTGCATGAGGATCATATTAACGGTGTACAGATGCTCGGATACTACTCACAGATCGTAGGCGACCGCAAACCCCGCCTGTTCATCCACGAACAATTGGTAGATCCGCTCTGGAACATTCTATCCCCCGGCATGCGCTACACCACGGATGGTGAACGTACCATGAGTGATTACTACGATGTCGTCCCCCTGCCAGATGGAGGCACATTTGAACTGGACGGCGTGACGTTTGAGACGTTTCGGACCCAACATGTTCCCGGTATGGTCAGCAATGGGCTTCTCGCCAAGCCTTACTTCTATTACAGTGCAGACAGTACACTCGACCAGGAACGGGTGGAGCAGGTTGCCGCTGATGTGCAGCTGATTTTCCATGAATGTCATATGCATGATCTGGTGATCAAATCCCATACCTCATTGAAGGATATGGAGCAGTTACCCGCTGAAGTGAGACAGAAAACCGTACTGATGCATTATCATGATGAGTACGCGGATGCGGACAAACGGGAACAGTTCAACCGCGAGCATGATCTACGGATGGTTGGCACGCTGGAATCATTTGAACTGGAGTAGGTGCACGAAGGTCTAATAAACAGGCAGCGTCTACTCAGATTCCTCATACGGAACTGGTGGGTGCTGCCTTTCTATTAATCTAATCTCTCTCCCATGACTTCATATACTCAATTGTCCTCGGAGAGGGCTCGGCATGGATATGAAAATAATCTTCCGTTCGCTGGTCATTTGGGCCATAGGAAATTTTGATATACATATCTGCATAACGCTGGATGATATTGCTGTCGATCTCCGCCTTTGGCTTCAAGACATAACTTCTGCTCAAACTCAATCCAAGCGGTTCCTTGTCAGACTCTAAACTAATCTCGTGTGTATTGCTCACATTGGAATGAAATAACTCTCCGGCATCTATTCGATTTATCATGTTGGGATCGAGGGTGAAGGACTGAATGACATTAACCATGGGCACCCGAGTCTCATTCACAAAAATCTCATAAGAAATCCGGTCAACTCCAGATTCATGACTCACATCCACCGTTGCTGTCAAATTATAATCATCTGGCGAGTTCGTCTGAAAAGACTCAAGGTTCTTCGTAACCCGCTCTTTTAAGTCTCTTCGCTCCGAATTCAACGTATACTCATCGGTCCGCTTTGGTTCACCCGCTGGCCCCTGGTTTGGTCCCAAACTGCAAGCCCCCAAACACGCGGCTATTACAAATAGATACATGACTAACGGGAAGAAACGGTTCATCTCTCTTTTGGGACTCATGCTATCCCTCCTCTTCTCCAATCCTCTGTATAGAATATTGCTTATTACGTTCTCTCATTTTATTTCCTAACACTCCATATTTGGATTATTGTACCATGTATTAAGATGTGAGACCGAACTGTTTCTTTTTCATTTCATGTTTTTACTTGCAGCAGTGATTCGTTTGCCTATGGCGGTGAGCCTTAAACCCACGTTAAGCTAACGAATCTGAGAGGACTTATTCGGCTGAAATCGGAATTTATAATTCTGGTGATGTTGCTCCAATTGGCTTCGTTGGGATGGAGTTTTAGTTGTACCTAGAAAATGAAAAAAACCACCTGAACACAGGTATATTCGCTCTCCTGTTCAGATGGTTTAATAGATCTATCTATATACTGTTTTTATGCGGTCGTTGTACCTTTTCTTATCCTGCCTGACACATGCCGTTACTCAGCGTCAGCACAGTCATCATTTTGTTCGGGAAGAGCCCATACCGACAAGCCTCCACCGCACACATGGAAGGTGGCCCAACCGTCTTCCTCAATGGTAATCTGATCCTCACAGCTGTTCGTCAGATCCACCCAGACTTCACCAGCACGGTGCTCACCGATGAACATTCTCTTCTCACCGTCATCCCCGTTAGAGATAACTACCGCACAACCGGAACCTTCGATTTCCTCTACGCCACGACGTACCCAGCCAATCGTATTCGCGTGATCAAAGTAATCTTCCTGCTCTCCATATGCCTTGTTGCAGCGGGCAGACAGCAGAATGTCCAGAATTTCTTTTTTGCCATCCACAGGTTCAGGTCCACCAATGCCATAATAATCCCCGTAAAATACAACCGGATAACCATCGCGACGTAATAGCGTCAGGGCATACGCGCTCGGCTTAAACCAATCACCAATCCATGATTCCAACGCTTCATGAGGTTGGGAGTCGTGGTTATCTACAAAAGTTACCGCATGGGTAGGATGGGTCTGCACCAAGGTATCGTCAAAAATTTTGGAGAGATCAAAGTCTCTACCTGCAAGCGAAGCCTCATGCAGCTTGTAGTGAAGAGACACATCAAACAGGTCGATCTGATAGTCTACCGTATCAAGGAATTCACGACATGCATCCAGGTTCGAATTCCAGAACTCACCTACAATGTAGAAATCCTGACCGCGTTTGCGGATCATCTCTGCTGCGAACTCCTTAATGAATTCGTGGTTGATATGCTTAATCGCATCCAGCCGGAACCCACCGCACTGGAGGGTATCGATCAGCCATTTCCCCCAATCAATCATCTCGCGCCTTACATCCGGGTGGTTATAATCTATATTGGCGAACATCAGATAGTCATAGTTGCCAAACTCATCATCGACATTCTCATTCCATTTTTTATTCTCTCCTGCGATGCGGAATACACCTGTTCGTTCTCCCTTGGCGTCAAAGTCTGTACCGTTGAAATGTTCAGAGCTCCACTTAAAGGAGGAGTATTGATCTCCGCGACCCGGGAATGTGAATTTGGTCCAGCCCTCAATCTCGAACGGTTTGGAAATTTCCTTCGTCCGATCATTCGGATCAACCTCAATCACTTTGAACACTTCCGTCTCATCTGCTCCGGCCTTGTGATTCATAACCAGATCCACATAGACGGCTATGCCGTTCTTATGACACTCAGCAATGGCCTCCACCAATTCCTGCTTGGTGCCATATTTAGTTCGTACGGTACCCTTTTGATCAAATTCGCCCAGATCATACAGATCATATACACCATAACCTGTATCTTCTGCTGACACTGCCTTGGTTACGGGTGGTACCCATACCGAGTCAATGCCTTTGGCTTTCAGTTCCGGGGCCATTTCAGCCAGTCGCTTCCAATGATCTCCGTCTGCAGCCAGGTGCCATTCAAAAAACTGCATCATGGTATGATTTCTCTTCATTATAACCGACCTCCTTGATTGCTTTCGAAGCGGACCGCGGAACGGATAGGGTAATTCGCCGTTGTTCGTTCGTTGCTAACCAAGTTATAACCCTTTCACCCTACCCTTCAATCATATAAAGGAAAGAAAATCGAAAAATATATGCTATATAAGCTGAACAAAGATTATTTACATTGACACTACGATGACAGAATAACCTTCCAATCGCTGTTATCCCCAGATTTTTTGATTCCCTTTTGCGAAGGGGAAAATCCGAGGATAAAGGCGAACGCTTCGCTTTTTCAGGTTTTTTCTGTCCTCTCCGTTATCGTGTAAAAGATTAGTTCAACTTATATACATGCATCATTTCATTCGTAGTTCGTTCATCAAATTCGTTTATAGTCCCGCCACTCCTCGGGCAGCAGGGAACGATACGGTTCCTGGATAAAACGATCGTCGACCAGCACCAGCACGCCCCTGTCTTCTTCCGTTCGAATCAGCCTTCCTCCTGCCTGCAGCACCTTGTTCATACCGGGGAAAATATAAGCATAATTGAACCCGTTGCGGCCTGTACGGTCATAATAATCACGAAGCACATTGTTCTCCAGACCAATCTGCGGCAGCCCCGCACCTACCACAACGACGCCATTCAAGCGGTCTCCCGGCAGATCGACACCTTCCGAGAATACACCACCCATGACGGCAAATACCAATCGTGTCCGTTCAGGGTTTGGCTGGAATCCATCCAAAAACTGCTCCCGTTCCAGTTCGTTCATGCCTTGTTTTTGTATGACCGTATCCGCTTCACTTGGAAGCTGTGCATAAGTTTCGTATATCTCGCGCATATAAGGGTAAGAAGGGAAGAACACCATCAGATTGCTGCGCGGCCATTCGGTCACCAGCTGTTGCAGCATCTCCGCAATGGGTCGCCGGGATTGCTCCCGATCCTTATAACGCACGGATAAGGGCAGGAGCCTCACATCCAATTGTTCCCGCTGAAATGGAGATGGAATCTGCAATGTATAATCCTCTTCCTCTGCACCCAGCATATCCCGATAATAGCGAAGGGGTGACAATGTGGCCGAGAAATGAATGAGGGAGCGGAATCCTTTGGCCGTCTGACGAAGCAGTACCGAAGGATCAAGACAGAATAACTTCACTCTCACTTCACTTCGAACACACTCTGCATACGTAATAAAACGTTCATCATACAGCTTGGCAATACGCAGGAAATTCTGTGCCGTGAAGTAGGCATCCAACAGCAGTTGATCCGTCTCGGCATTCCCCGAGCCACCTTCAACAAGACATTGCTCCGCGACCATGACAAAAGGCTCCAGCCGTTCAATCAGTTCCTCCGGTGCTTCCTGCTGGATGATCTTCCCTTCTTCTCCACCGTTTTTCCGAAGGGTAATCAGATACTTATCAATGGCCCCGGTGTAATCAACAATGGCTTTGGCAGCAGGCACACTGCTGTCCAGCGACTGGAACTCTCTTTTCACATCCAGAAATACTGCCTTCTCCAGCTCCGCGGAAAACATCATTCGGCCACGATCGACCAGATTATGAGCCTCGTCCACCAGTAATACCGTCTTGCGTTTCTGCTCCTCCAACATTCTTTTCAGAGAGATCCTCGGATCGAAAATATAGTTATAATCGCAGATCACCGCATCGGCTGCATACGCAGCATCCAGTGAAAACTCAAACGGACACACCCGATGTTTGCGCGCATACTGCTCGATGACCGGACGTGTCATCAACGTCTCATGTTCCAGCATGTCCAGCACGGCCCCGTTAATACGGTCATAATATCCTTCACACATGCCGCATTGCCCCGTATCACAAGCTTCCTCTTCCTTAAAACAAATCTTGTCCTTCGCGGTCAGACTGATCACATGCATCTCCAATCCTTCCGATTGCATCCGGGCAAAAGCTTCTTCAGCCGCCACCCGTGTCGTCGTCCTCGCGGTCAGATAGAACAATCGGCTTGCTTCGCCCTCCCCAATTGCTTTGACCGTGGGGAACAGCACGGACATTGTTTTACCAATGCCTGTTGGTGCTTTGGCCATTAATCCCTGCCCCTCACGGATCGTCTTGTATACGGCTCCTGCCAGCTTTCGCTGCCCCTCCCTGTATTTGCGAAAAGGAAACGGCAGCTCTCGCACACTGATATCACGCTTTTCTTCATATGCAGCGATCATCTCTGCATATGGCGCATAACCGGCAATCACTTCTGCCGCAAACTGCTCCAGTTCCTGTCGCTCTGCCATTCGGCGAAACCGTCTTTCTTCATGGGCTACCGAATGCACATACGTCAACTGCACTTGCATGCGTGGTTCATCTTGTTGAACGGCGTACATGTAGGCATACATCATGGCCTGCGCCCAGTGCACGGGAAGACCTTCTCCCAGATCATCCAGATTGCCCGCAGTCGATTTGATCTCATCCACCGTCAACTGACCCTCCAACCGGATCAGGCCATCACATCGTCCCTCCACCACATAGGTCAGATCCCCATGTTGAATCTCAGCTTCGAGCACAATCTCTTTCAGATCCTCTTCCGTGTACTCCTTCTGTACCCGCTGATGAATTCGAGTTCCCTCCTGCATCGAGGCATTGGTCCGGAACCCTGGACGTATGCTGCCACTGCGGTACACATACTCCACCAAAGGTCTAACCGATATCCGAATTGTTGTTGTCATACGATCACCCGTTCTGTTTGTAGTGATTATACTTTATCATGAAATATGCTTTTGGACACAGCACCACCTCGAAGAAGTGGAAAATATTATAAAGAGAGATTGACATTCCATCGTCGCATAAGTAAAGTTAACTTTACGTAAAGTAAACTTTACTTATGGGAGGATATACTTGCAAAATCTAATCAGAGACAAACGAATACATATGCACATCACACAGGAAGAACTGTCTCAACGCCTAAAGGTCTCCAGGCAGACCATCATATCGTTGGAATCCGGGAAGTACAAACCTTCTCTTGTGCTTGCTCACAAGCTTGCCCAATTATTTGGCTGTCAGATCGAGGAATTATTTATTTTTGAAGGAGATGAGAATATTGAGTTCTGAATTACTGAATCGGATGATCGGGATCGGTGGAATTGTAGCTGGTTTGTTATTTGCAATACTCATTATTTTTTTCACAAGGTTGATTGCAAGAAAGCACAACGGACTGGATGAGCGGTACCTCTATTGTATCACGAGAGCAAAAGCCTTCTCCTGGAATGCAACCACTATCAGCCTTGCTCTGGCTTGGATCCTCGTAGTTATGCTAGACGGGATATCGCTTTCCTTTTTCATTATTACTGCAGTGTTTGTCATTCATTGTTTATCTTCTATTGCGGCAAACCTATACTACTCAGCTCGGAATTAGCCCACCTGTCCGATACATGTGAACCGATTGGACTCGCACAAACCCATATGCTATCTTGAGATAGAATGTACTTAATGAGGAGGCAGCTTCTATGTATATCTATTTGGTTCCTTCACCGATTCCGGATGCACTTGCTGCATACCCGCATCTGACTCTGCGAAGCGAAGAGCACGTGCGTCTGGCGATTGAATCCGCAGAACGCCTGATGAATATCGAGTCTGATGATAAAGTAGCCGCATATGAAGCTTTTGATGCCGCAGGCTCCTGGACTGGCGGTGGTTATGCTGTTCTTAACAATATCCCTGTCACAGAGGATGGTCGTAACGATTTCGAAGAACGGTTTAAGAACCGTGCCCGCAAGGTAGAAGACGAGCCTGGCTTTGTCGGTATTCGTGTGCTTCGTCCTCTGAAGGATGACACATATGTTGTACTTACACTCTGGCAGTCGGAAGAACATTTCAAAGGCTGGCAGGAATCCCAAGCTTATAGTCACGCTCACCGTAACCGCAGTACAAGCGAAGGGCTGACCGCACAGAAGCCCACCATGTTCCCCAGACCTTCTTACGTTACAACGTACACTATAGAATAACGAAATTGGGTCGCATCTGTCTTTTATCGCAGTAGCCCATGTTTTTTCAAACCTCTTCCTGCATGGAAGAGGTTTTTTGCCGTCAATTGTTGAAGGCTCTCATTTTTGACACAGCCATGCTGAGATAGGATAATACTTGTTAAATGAAACTTCGGAAGGGAAGGCGGTACCTTGTCACGCAGTTCACTCACCCGATTTCTAAGCGGACCGTTTATATTCTTTACCATTATCATGATGATCAAAAGTTCACTGGCCTGGATCGTTATCTTCGATGACATCCCTGTCTGGAAACCACTGCTGACCGAATTGCCGCTCATCTGGATCGGCTTCTGTCTAATTGAGTGGTTTGCTGCCAAGCGGCGGATGTGGATATACCTTGCCATGAATTTGCTGCTCTCAGGGATTTTCTTTGCAGCCATCATGTACTACAAATACTATGGCGTAATCGTTAACTATCACGCGTTGGCACAGGTGAATCAGGTGACCTCGGTCAAGAGCAGCATGTTCTCTTTGCTTGATCCCTATTATTTGTTTATTTTTGCAGACGTTCTGATCATTGGGGGGATACTCATTCGTCGCCGGATCAAGCTCGGGAGTACAGAACGCCCGAACCGCATTCCGCTTGAACGACGTGCCAGAAGACGGGTTGCCTCGGTCATTCTGACCTTGTCCATGATCCTGTGCATGCTCAACATCTATCCCAATCGGGCCAGCATGAGTGAGCTTACACAAGCAGAACAGATGGGTATCCTCGGTTACGAGGCATATACCATCCTGGATCGACCTGATAAACCTGTACCCATTGCTCACATCGATCAGACTGACATTGACCAACTGAAACAAACGACCGAACTTCCTTCGATTGTGGAGCAGGGTGCCGCGAGCGGACGCAATGTGATTATGCTCCAGTTGGAATCGTTCCAGAACTTTCTGATTGGATTAGAGGTAGATGGACAGGAGATCACGCCTAATCTGAATCAATTGGCTAGACAGAGCCTGTATTTTCCGAACTTCTATCAGCAAGTGGGACAGGGAAATACATCAGATGCAGAATTTGTTGTGAACACATCGTTCTACACCCCGCCAAACGGGGCAGCAACAACTGTATATGCGGATAAAGCTCTGCCGAGTCTACCCAAGCTAATGTCAGCAAACGGATATCAGACAGCTACATTCCATACAAATGATGTTCGTTTCTGGAATCGGGATCAGTTATACAAGGCACTTGGATTCGACCAGTATTATGATATTAATTATTTCGGCATGCAGGACTCTATCGCGTTTTCGGCCTCGGATGAAGTCTTATATTCCAAAACACTGGATAAGCTGGAATCCATGCAGTCTTCGGGTGATCCCTTCTATGCCCATATCATCTCCATGTCAGCCCACCACCCGTACACTTTGCCTAAAAACAAGGTGAAGCTGACGCTGCCAGAGCGTTACAAGGATACGTTGCCCGGTGATTATCTGATATCACAGCATTATGCGGATGAGGCAGTTGGACAGTTGATTGCTGGATTGAAAGAACGGGGATTATGGGAAAATAGCTTGTTCGTCTTGTACGGGGATCACCTGGGGCTTCCCATCTACTCACTGGATCGGGATGACAAAGTCCTTATGAAAGAGTTGTATGGTCGGGAATACACATCAGCAGATATGATTAATATTCCACTCATTATCTCGGCCCCGGGTGCTACTCCCGGTGTACAGCTGGAGCAGATCGGAGGCCAGGTGGACATTCTGCCAACGATTGCGGGACTCACCGGAGTATCGCTGATGGACCAATTACACTTCGGACAGGATTTGTTACACGAAGGTGGAAATCTCTTACCCGAACGCTATTACCTTCCCTCCGGGTCGGTGCTAAACGACGCTTCTCTCTTCATTCCGGCGAAAGGATACGGGGATGGGACGCATTATTCCCTAGCTGATGCGGGCAGACAAGATGCCCAGCAACAGCAGATGAATGTTCCTTCAGAAGAGATGCCGAAGAATTCAGGAGAAGAGGAATCTCCAACTATCACCACACCCAATAACAGTGGGCAGTCTTCTTCACGGTTTATAACGAAGGAACAATATGATCGGGCATTGGATCTTGCACACTTGTCCAACAGTTATTTAAGCCAGTTACCGGACCGAAAGGAAGCGAAATAAAAACTAATCGTTAAATGTACTGTTAAATAGGCTTCATTAACAATAGATAATAATCTAAAGTATGTCTTCAAAATTAGGCAAGCTATATGATGATAGATATCAGCATACAGAAAGTAAAGTTTCGAAGTCCCATCTTGAGGTCCCAGCTTGCCGGCCGGATCCTGGCGAATGGATAGACGATTTCTAAGGAAATCAGGACGTCTTATTTGACCTTTAGATCCTCTTTATACATTGTGAAGAACATCAGACATGTTATTTCCCAAAATTCTCCGAAAAAACGCTGCAAACGGCTGTTTATTCGGATATAGCGTGTCTCAGGTTCCTTAGATTTCTGCGGATGCTTCAAATCCCTGAATAAGGCGCCTCAGATTCGTTAGGACTCGCTTCGTGCCTTGCTCCAACCACAGCTTAGCGATCATTTTATATCTACTTCCAATATCCTTAATAAAACCGAAAAAGCCCGTTAAACAGAACCGATCACGGTCTGATTAACGGGTCTTTTCTTGGTTTTATTGTGGCTTAGGACATTACAACGCCATTCTCTGTGACAGCCCTGCTTCCGTTTACAACGGCAGTAGCGCAACCGACTTGCGAGCAGTCAATTGCTCTACCATGGCAAGCCATTCTTGTGGTTTGTTAGGAAGCACCGCATAATATCGATTCAGGAAATCAGCCACCAGACTGGCTGGCAGTTCACCAAGCGACTCATCACCTGGCATAAAGCACAGATCCAGTCCGCCAACTGCTTCACCGTCACCTTGCCAAGATGGATGAACATACGGGAAGTCCAGACGCTGATATCCCAGATGGGACAGCACTTCGCGACGCACATACGGGTCCATTGGCTTGATACCGCCAAACTCGTGATCCTGACTCAGATAAGGATTATAGATTTCGGCAAACATGCCGAACAATTCTTTCCCGTTTGCTGCAGCCAGCTTTTGCAGATCACGCTTGCGGTGATTCGCCAGGAAACTGCCAATTCCCAGACCTTCGCGCCCAATAATCGTGAAGTCCGTCATGGCTACGTTCCAGTCCTCGTAATAACGGTACTCCGTCGCTCCAACAACCTGTCCCTCATGTACAGCCACGAACACCCGAATACCCGGATCTTCCAGCGGTTCTTCCCACAGGGGGAAGTCCAGCACTTCTTCCCGCGGGAAAATCTCCTGCATCAACTTGTGCATTTGGGCAAACAATGGATCTTTAATAGATATAATACGCGTGAATTCCATGAATAAATACCCCCTCGATTGATGATGTATTTCATTTGAATTTTTATTTGAACGGATTCCGCCACTCCATCAGGGCAGCATAATTGCAGGATTCCTCATCGTCCAGATAGTCTGCGGTCACACCAACAGGCATGCGGCCACAGCGAAGCAGGAACGAGATCACCGGGTCACGTCTCTCTCCCGCTGCTACCTGATCCAGATATTCCTGCGCAGACACTTGGTCTGCAACCAGATGATAACCGGGCATTCTACCCGCACCTAATAACCTATCCATCCCCTGAGCGATGACAAGGTGGTACATCGCCTGCATCATAAGCTGAGCCAGTCCCCATTTGCGGTACTTAGGACGAACACAGAGATCGACAATATACAGCGTGCTGCCATCCGGCTGGTGGTTACGAATATAGCCGTCATCCGTTACTTCGGCCCAAGTATGACTTGCTAGATGTGCAGGGTCCCACTGCATCCGTAGCGAGGTCATTGAGCCAGCCAACTCTCCATCCACTTCAATACAGATGGCACCCTCCGGGTAATGCTGCACATGACTGGTGAGCTGCTCGTGACTCCAGAGCAGCTCTTCTGGATAAGGAGGAGGGAAACTCTCCGCCTGAATGCGAATGAGCTCCTCAAAGTCGGATGCAACATAATTGCGAACGACTGCTTTTACCCTTTTACCATTTCGCTCCGGGTCGGTGATCAGCATTTCTTTGGTATACATGTTGCCGGGTCACCCCTTTCCACTGACAAAATGAATTCCCTACTCTGTTTCGCTTAGGTTTTAATTATGTGTTCAAAGAGGTCGGTTTGCAGTACCGAGAAGATGGGATGAAGCTAGAAATGGAGTAGCGGAGCGTAGGGAAGACTACGTGAGCAACGGACATTTCGGCTGAATTCCATATTCGATGCTGATGATGCCACTAGGCATCCTTCGTAATCAAAAGCGGGCTTTTTGAACAACCTCTATAAGGTTGCCTACTCCCAATCGGTATATAGATCAGTACGGCGGTCACGCCAGGTCGTTACCGATCCACGTTCACGTACCTCATACAACAAGTCCAGATCCAGATCGGCGGTCACGATCATATCGTTGTTAATCTCACCCTCGGCCAGAATGCCACGTGGCGGGAACGGAATATCATTCGGCGTAATAATTGCAGCCTGTCCATAGTTGGCACGCATGAAATCAACGGTCGGCAGGTTACCCACTGTTCCAGTTAACACAACATACACCTGATTCTCTACCGCGCGGGCATGACTCGTATAACGCACACGGTAGAATCCATGATGATCGTCCGTGCAGGAAGGACAGAAAATTACGTCAGCGCCTTTGGCTTTGGCCATCCGTACAATTTCCGGGAATTCAATATCGTAACAGGTCAGCATGGCAATGCGGCCTTTATCGGTGTCGAACACCTCAAGTCCATCTCCGGGAGCCATATTCCATTCCTGAACTTCGGTTGGTGTAATGTGGATCTTGTCCTGACGTGCGATACGACCATCCGGGTAGAACATGTGGGCTGTATTATACAACTTCCCTTCACGGCGAATGACGTGGGTTCCCCCGATGACGTGCATGCCGTACTTGGCAGCAAGTGACGTGAACAGTTGTTCATATTGTTTTGTAAAGTTTGGCAGATCCTCAATCGTCAGTGCATTGCCTTGTTTGTCCCCAATGGACATTAACTGCGTTGTGAAAAATTCCGGGAACAGCACAAATTCGGTTCCGTATTCGCTCGCTGTCCGTATGTAATGCTCAGCCTGAGCGGCGAACTGCTCAAACGAGCTGATTGTGTGCAATTGGTATTGTACAGCGGATACCCGCAGTTTCATGTTCGTACACCTCCATCATGATTATGCTTCCATTGTAACAACGATCCGGGGTCAACAAAAGAATATTTACACTGGGCACTACAATGTCAGAACAATCTTCCAATCGCTTCCTTACTCACCCAGCATCGACTGCGTGAATCCGATCCACTCTCTCGTGGCAAACGAAAGATAGCGGTCCTTCCGCCAGATCATGCCGAGCTGCCATGGAATCACCGGTTCCACCACGGGTATAATGCGCACGCGCATATGGTCTACCTCACGACAGATCGTCTCCGGCAGTAAGGCTACCCCCAAATTGGCAGCAACCATCGCGCTGAGCAGATCCCACTGGGAGCTCTCATATACCACACGGGGCTGGAACCCAGCATGCTGACAGGCCACAATAATCCGGTCATGCAATGCAAAATCCTCCCTAAACAGCACAAAGGCGTCGTTTTCCAGTTCATGCAGCGCGACCGATTCTTTTCCAGCAAGTGGATGTGAAGGGTGTACGAGCAGGTTCAGCTTCTCTTTCACAAACACAAAATGATCCAACAGCTCATCCACGGTTGGCAGTACGGCAACGCCAATATCCAGTGCACCACTGATCACATCGGCCTCCACTTTTTTGGCACCATCCTCAAACAGCTGAATGGTCACCTGCGGGTAGGCTTTGTGAAATTCGCCAATGATCATGGGGAAAAAGCTTGATCCTACCATCGGCGGCAAGCCAATCCGCAGATGGCCTTTCTTCAAGTTCATCAGATCGTCCAATTCGGACGACAGACTGCGGAATGATTTTTCAATCTCAAGTGCCTGACGAAAAAACACATGGCCTGCATCGGTTAGTTCAACTTTCTTCCCATAACGGTCCAGTAAAGTGATACCCAATTCCTCTTCAAGACTCTTGACCGTCTTGCTGATCGTGGGCTGGGTGATATACAGAACTTCGGCGGCTTTAGTGAAGCTCTGCTGCCGGGCAACTTCTAGAAAATATTGCAAATGGCGGATATCCATCGGTTGATTCCCACCTCTCATAGATAAATGGAATAGTAAACATTCTTAATATGCATTTTACTCATGAAAGAATGCCATGTAAAATTTGTGATATCAAATGAATCATTTTCATTTTCATAATAACTTAAACGATTACGTTGATTATACAAGGAGGGATTGAAGTGAAAAAATGGGGCCTTGGTATTGCACAAGTTGCGCTCTTAATGGTTTTTTCACTGCTCATGGACCTGCTGGCCCGTACTCTCCATCTTCCTGTACCCGGTTCAATACTCGGTATGGTTGTGTTATTCATTCTGCTTCAGACTCGTGTCGTGAAGTTGCGCTGGATTGAAGTTGGAGCTGCCTGGCTGCTCGGTGAACTATTGTTATTTTTTATCCCGTCAGCCGTTGGCATTATGAACTATATGCCCATGTTGGAGCATGACGGATTGCAGATTTTATTCATCGTACTGCTTAGTACTTTCCTGGTCATGTCCTGCACAGGCCTGGTTGCTACACGAATCGCCAAACGAAAGGAGCGTCACACCGGATGATTGGATTCCTCTGCCTGTTGTTAACCGTCGGTATCTATTGGGTTACCAAACGAATGTATCGCAATCTGCCTAAAGTATATCTGTCTCCGTTGCTCATTACACCGCTTCTTGTTGTTGGCATATTGCTTGCAACCGGAACGGATTATGCCACGTATAGCAGTGGCGGCAAATGGCTGAGTCTGCTTCTTCAACCGGCCACCGTGGCTTTTGCCGTACCGCTCTATACCTTTTTCCATGTACTCAAAAAACATATTTCCGAGATTGTCTTCAGTGTCATGACCGGCTCGGTTGTTGCCGTACTTTCTTCTGCCCTGCTCGCCAAATGGTTACGTCTGGATTCAGGTCTAATCCACAGCTTGATCCCGCGCTCCATTACAACACCCATTGCCATGAACGTATCCGCCACAATCGGTGGCATACCCGCAGTGACAGCTGTTTTTGTTATTATGACTGGTCTGCTCGGAGTAATTATGGGCCCTTCCATCGTCAAAATGCTGCGCATCGATGGGGAGATTGCACGAGGCACACTGTTTGGAACCGGTGCCCATGGCACAGGGACATCCAAGGCGTTTGAACTGAGTTCCCTGACCGGTACCATCTCCAGCATCTCCATGGTGCTCGCTGCATTGTTCACTTTAGCGGTTGCACCCGTGCTTTCTAAACTTATTTTCCCATAATGGATGGAATTATCCACTTTTTTGAAATATTATTGTTGTATTAAAGCCCTTTCTTCCTTACAATAAGGACAGGTTTTTAATTGTGAATATTGCGGGGGAGATGCGATGAAAAGAACCGGAATGAAGAGATCTCTGGACCGTCTTGGACGAATTGTCCTTCCCAAAGAAATGCGGGATACGATGGAAATCCATATCGGCGATCCGCTTGAGTTTTTCATTGAAGGGAAAGAGTTGATTTTAAGAAAGTACAAATCAACATTATGTATTTTTTGCGGTGACATGGATACACAAATGTATTTCAAAGAACAATTCATCTGCCGGACTTGTGCAATTCAATTAAAACACCCGGATGACTCTCCCAACTGGTTCGTACCTCAGAACAAACAGGCTCCTGCACCCGTGGAGCGTCCTGCTTCCAAATCCGCCTCATTCTCATCTCCCGCCAGGGAAGAAGGGACCACTGCTGACAACCAAGAATACCCGGACCTGCGGCCAAAGACGGCACGTATGCTGCAACAGATGAAAGAAATTGTTGAACAGAATCCCGGTTTGGCTCAACAGCAAATTGCGGAAAAGCTTGGCATTAGCCAAGGACGCGTCTCTCAATTAAAAAAGTTACTATAATTAAAATGGCATTTGATCATTTATAGTCAGAAGACCTTCCCATCAGGAAGTCCCGCTGCAAGAGAACCCGTTTTTTTTCGTGGGTTCTTCTTTTTTTTATATTCATATTGTAATGGAAAGGAGTTCTATGGATAAAATTCTGTATTTATCACAATTCGACCTCATGTCCTCCTTGTCCGAGGCAGACCTGATTGAAATGGATGGGATGACTTCTATTACGACCATACCCAAAAACAGACAGATCCAGACACCGGATACGTTTACAGAAGGTTTCTATTTTGTAAAAAAGGGAAAGGTTCGTTTATATACTTTAAATCCGGAGGGCAGGCAGTTCACTCTCGATATTTTGACGGAAGGTAACGTGTTTGGAGAAATGAACGGGATCTCACTCGGAACACGTGCTGTTTATATCGAAACGATGGAGGAGTGTGATATTTGCCTGATGAACAAACAACGTTTTGAACAGTTTCTGATTGAACATCCACAGTTTATGATGAGACTGATGAACGTACTAAGCGAGCGGATCAAACGAATGAGCGAGTTGACACAGACGCTCGCACTCGGAAACCTGCATGAAAAGGTGTTACATAATCTCTTCCGGCTGGCTGAACAGATGGGATGGATCGAAGAAGATGAGTACTGCCGGATTCAACTCGGGCTTACCCATCAGGAGATTGCCTGGATGGCAGGAGCCACACGGGAATCGGTTACGATTGTCATGCAAGACTTGGTAAAATCTGGCCGTATTCGTACCGGATTCAAATCAGTCTCCCTTCATCGTGACGAAATCGCTAACCTCCGGAAAATCACTGACCACTTGTAAGATGCCTTACATCCCTGTTCTCCTGCAAGTTGTACTGTATAACTCATGATGTTATACAACCAAGGAGGAGTATACCGTTGGATGCTAAGCCAGATCTATTTATCCCTGAAGACATTTTTCTTCGCAAAGGTGCCCGTAAAGCAACGGAAATTCCTGAGCATATCCGCAATTGGCTACAAGCAGGACATATCGAATCGGTCAATCTGACCGAATGGCTGGCTGTAGATCATGTTTCTCTTTTTCAGAAGGTTACCCATGAATGGGGAATGGATGCCGAAACCAGAGCAATTACAGAGCAGTTAACACAGATGGATGAGCAGCGGATCATGAAAATCATCCCGGCCATAGCCATGCAATGGCTTGATCTGTTGAAACGTCCATCAGTCAATGAACAAACGAATCTCTTTTGTTCCATTGCAGAGCATCGTTCAGACAGTGTTCGCTGCTGGGCGGCTTATATCATTGGGCTGGATTCCGGTCTGAACCTGACTGAAAAGTTGGAGCATATTCGGCCCTTTGCAGCAGATCATCACTTTGGTGTAAGAGAAATCGCCTGGATGGCTGTACGGGAGTCCATCTCTGCCGAATTATCCTTAGCCTTGCAGCAGTTAATCCCATGGAGCGTTGACCCTGATCCACTGATCCGTCGATTTGCCATAGAATCAATCAGACCTCGTGGCGTCTGGGCCAAGCATATTCAGGAGTTAAAAGAAAATCCGGCCATGGCCCTTCCCTTGCTTGACGCAGTAAAATCCGATGCCCATAAGTATGTACAGGATTCGGTAAGTAACTGGCTGAACGACGCCAGCAAAACCAATCCAGAGTGGGTGCGGCAGGTCTGTGCCACTTGGACTCAGCAGTCGGATACCAAACATACGCGGCGAATCGTTACACGTGCCACGCGAAGTCTGACATAAAAAAAGATGACCACCGCTTACTGGCAGTGGTCATCTTCTGCATAGGCATCCGCGTTTACATTCCTTTTGACAGGAATACCTTTTCCACGTTGAACAGCCCAATTACGTTCCCTCTTATCTTTAACTTACGCCTGAATCGCGTCCATCTGGCCTTCTTCTTCCGCTTCCAATCTGCGCATGCCCACAACCAAAACAATAATGTTAGCTACCAACAACACAGCCGGGAACGGAACAGCAGCGTATTGTGCATAGATCAGATGACTTCCCACGGCCCCAATCAGAATGAAGGTCAGTATGCCAGAAGCCAGGATGCGAGTCCGTGGAATCAGCAGTCCTACAGCACTAAGCAACTCCGCAGCGCCCAGCAGATACATCGTCCATGTCGGATAAGAGAAACTTTCGAATGTCTGAATCATCATGTCTGCTCCACTAATCTTGTTAAACCCCGTCATGACGAAGACACCTGCTAACACAACCAGAAAAACGTAACCCAAAATCTTGTTCATATGTAGATCCTCCTGTAACAAATTATATGTTCCTACTATGTAATGATTATTTTTGCTGCACATTGTAAAAAAAGAATCTATGTAAAAGTTCCCAAAGGTCACTCTGTTTTCAACCGTTCAGCCCAGTTCAATTTTCAGAATAGTACGCGTTCATATTATACGCATTATTTATCACCAACTTACTTTTGTGAAGTTAGTATATAATAATAATATAATTTCTTCAAGTAATTTTTCACTGTATGATGTATAATACATACAAAAGGTATGTTACAGTATATTTTGTAGTAACCCTCATTTACTTGGATGTCCTATATTCTTAAAGCGGCAGAAATCATGTCCTTTCATATACAACTTTGAAGAAAATCATTATGAATCGAGGTGAACACGTTGAAGCTGAAAAAAGTAAAATCACCAAGTCCCTGTATGATCACTCAAGCCATAGACATCATAGGCAAGAAGTGGGTACTGTTAATCATGTACCAACTGTTGTCCGGACCCAAGCGGTTTACGGAGCTTGAAGCAGAGATGGCGATCAGTGGACGACTTTTATCGGAGCGATTGAAGGAAATGGAGACGGAAGGTATCGTAACCCGACACATGTTTCCCGAGATACCTCCCCGTGTAGAGTATGAATTGACACCGAAAGGCAGAGCCATTGAACCTGTCATTGATCAGATCTACAGTTGGTCATCCGACTGGTTGAAACAGCAGAAATCCGAGTAGTTGAATTGCTGATCCATGACATTCCACTCAACACAAATACGCCTGAATCAAATCACCCTGAAGGAGAGGAGTTAATCTTAATATTACTGACTATCAAGAATTGGCTAGGTTTAGACAAAACTTCTAAAAAGGAGAAAGGTGGACTGATTACCAGTCCACCTTTCTTTATTCATTTACAAATGATTACGTAGGCCGTTCACAATACCAATAGCAATTGTATTCAGTCTAGATTCATAATCAAGGTTTTCATCGTCAATGTTTCCAATTTCGACTAGTATTTTTTGGTTTGCCTTAGTCGTATCACGTAAGACAGCAAAGTTATCTGCATATGTTCCAATACTCGTAGTGCGTGGAAAGCAGCGCGGAACAAGAAAAACCACCATGATTAGGTTGGTTGTATTATCCCCTTTAAGTAGACACTTGGAGGGGATATTTTTATGGCCAAAAAAGGACAAACATTTCACACGTATACCGAAGAATTTAAATTGAATGCGGTTAGATCCTATGTCGAAAGTTCTTCAAGTTACAAGGTGGTCGCTGATCGCGAAGGAATTCGAAACTGTTCACAACTGAAGGTGTGGGTAGAAAAATGGAAAAACGGGGAAGCGTTCGATGAGCGAAAAAACAATGTTCCGAATCCAATGAAAGGACGTCCCCGTACTGCCTTTAGCAGTGTAGAAGAAGAACGTGACTACCTTCAAGCACAGGTGGATTATTTAAAAAAGCGGTATCCAAATCTAGTAAAGGAGAAGCGCTGAGCCAACGGGAGAACTACGATATCATAGACGAATTGCTCTGATCGCATAGCATTACACGCCTATTATCGATTACAGGAATACCCCGTTCCAGTTATTACAAATGGCGAGCAACACAGCCGCAGCGAGACGCAAGACAAGACCGTGATCGCAGCACCCCAGCAAAAAATGGTGACGGATATTACTTATATTTCGGATGGAAACACATTCGTTTATCTGTCTGTCATTCAAGACTTGTTCAACAACGAAATTGTAGCTTGGCAATTATCTAAACGGAACGATGTTCAGCTCGTATTGGATACGGTGGAACAATGGACACAAAAAAGAGACGTTTCGGAAGCCGTGCTCCATTCGGATCAAGGCTTCCAATACACGTCTCAGGCGTACAACACACGATTAGAAGCATTCGGCGTGAAGGGCAGCCACTCTCGCAAAGCAACCTGCCTGGATAACGCATGCATCGAATCCTTCTTTTCGCATCTCAAGACAGAGAAGCTGTACCTTAACCAGTGTAATTCAGAAGCAGAGATTCGACAAGCCGTGGAAGATTATATGTACCATTACAACTACCGACGTTTTCAAGCCAAACTCAAACAGCGCGCACCGATTGAATATCGATGCGCACTGGCAGCATAGCTTTTTTTCATCTGTCTACTTGACAGGGGTATGACCAGGTAGCCTTGCAATCCGGTGGTTTTTCATTCGTTTGATCGAAATTCGCCGTGGTCGCCCACCGGCCTTTGTTAGACAAGTCACGATGTTACAGCATCGTGGCTTTTGTTTAATTTACACCTGTTATACTTTTATTACACCACAGCAGGAGCGTTTAGGAAAATCCAGGCTCAATTTCATGAGTTATCGATTGTCCTATATTGCACAGTCTACATTAACCGATTGATAAAATCCTCCATGTATGTTCTAAACTCAGATCTGTCAGATGAAGAAATCATATTAATGCCAACTACATGCTGATTTAGCAACAAGTCGGAGCCTTTTAATTCTACAGATATTATACTATTAATATTGATTCTAAACGGCTTTTGGAACATATTGTGGATGTATATTTGACGATTAGTAATAATGAAACCATCCTTGGCGCTACCGAAAGCAGTATTATCAAAAAGTACAACTGGTTTCTCATCAAATTCTAGTTTAGCATATGCTTCAAGGGCATTCTTAAACTTCTTGTTGACTTTCTCGTTTTCATTTTCAAGAAATAAATATCTTCGAATTCCCTCGTTCTTGATATTTAGTACTGTGTTCTTGATTTCCTCAACAACTTGATCAGTATTCTTCATTTCATTATTGGTAACAGAAACTGTTGCCGAGACCTCACCGTTACTTGAATGTAACTCAGAAGAAGCGTTGTTGATCTCAATGCTTCCCTTACTTAAACCAATCGTGCTCCCATACTTCTGAACGAATACCAAAAGTTCCACAAAATCATAGAATTGATCTCGATCCTTGCCGCTAATTAGATTGATGTCCACTCGTTTTCCATCAATAAGAATTGAGCTGTCGAGCAGACTCATTTGCTCTATCTCTTGAAAGCTGATATTCCATCCTTTTTCCATCATATTGTGGACGTAAATCCTATGATCTGTTATTAAAAATCCGTCTTTTGCACTTCCAAAAACAGTACTATCAAACAAGAGAAGAGGATTTTCCGCTTGAATAGGGGCGTAGGAAGACTTTACATTTTCCATTTTCTTCGTCAGCTTATCAGTTGAATCCCCTAACACTAAGAATACCTTAGATTTGATTGCCTCATTTTGAATGGATATGAAAGCTTTCTGAATAGCACGAATCGGGTTCTCTGAGAGCTCCGTTTTAATTGAATGAAATAATCTATTATTTCGCAGCTTTTGCTCCAGCTCCAATCCAAATTCGCCGAATAACTGAGTTAGACGCTCTCTATTTTGGATATCTGTTTGGAGATCTTGAACCAATGCATCTATAGGAATCTTAAAGTAGCGTGCATAATTGATTAGATCATCTTCCTCTTCAGCTGACTTGTAATTCAAAGCAAGCTCATAATAGGCAAGATCAAACGGATCATTCTCAAGGATTTCCACAATCATATATTCAAGATCTTCATTCTTTACACTACCGTTCACAATATTATTATATATAATCATAGCTTCTTCTCGTTCACTACTTGTGTATGTATCAGCTACAGATGACAATTTACGGTCATTAATACACTCTACAACGGCCATATGAAGGTTGAAAACATCATAATATACTGATAAGCACAGTGTTCTTTTGGTTTCTGGATCCTTGAAGATTTTCTTCTTCATACTGCTTACTTCTGCGTTTGTGGATGCATTACCTAATGCATTTGTGAATGAATGCAACATTCCTGTAGCCATATTAGCTGTTCCGGCCATTGCCATTCCTTTTAGAGCGCCACCTACGCCAAAACCACCACCTACCATTCTTCCTCTACCTGCTTTACGAATTGAACGATAATCTTTCTGAGATTCCTTGTATTCTACCAACTCCTTGAACTTCTCTCGAATCTCACAAAAATGATCCTCCCAATAGCCGGTATACTTTAATGCTATGTCTCCAAAACGAATCATATCAATGCTGTAAACACCTTTGGAATTCAGCATGTTCACAGCATACTCCAGAGCCGAATAGAAAATATCATCTGCATCATTATCTCCATTACGGATTAAGTCATCTAGGCTATGGTACTGAGTATCAAAGTTCCGAGCCATCCGATCTCTGGCTTCTCTTGCCAACTGCTGGAACTCGTACCGAATCGTAACGTAGTCCTTTGTTTCCTTTGGAATTATTACATCATAACCCAGTAGATTAAAAACCTCTGTATCTTGTTGGATCTTTTGGATAGACACTGGCTCTTCTTTTTGTTGCACTAAATGCTGCGGAGCCTCTTGTACAGCAGTACCACAAGACGAACAAAATTTAGCATTATCAGTTAACTTTGTACCACAATTGGAACAGAACATTTGTCTTCTCTACCTTTCGCATTCGTTATAGCAAACTAGTAAGCAGAAATATGTCTTACTTCTATCACTACATTTTACAATATTCCTCTAATTATCAAAACATTAATCTTAACAGGATACGTTCATAGTTATTCGTACAATTCGCCGCGAATTGTTTTTAAGAAGCTTTTGTATCCCTGCTAAGCGACTAGGGCGTGTCTTCAAACTCAAGCAAGCCACACCATAATGGATGCCAGGCCAAAAAAGACTTGAACGTACACGCTTGAACAAAGTCAAGCTGATCACGTTGATCAGCTACTTACTTCGTATTATTGAGCTATCGTTTTTCGTTAGCTAAAAGAAAATAGCAACAGTTCCTTATGTCCAAATGCTACATGTAGCATTTAACTAATATTATTCCCGGGGTCTTGGATGAATCATACGTGTGGTAAGTTGGAAATGTTATATCATACGTTCTCGAGAAAATCTTGAAACTGGGCTTGTGCATTTTGATCTAGCCCGTTGAATCTGCCTAATGCACTTTGCACATCATCTATTGCCCTACATCTTCTAACATTTCTCTCATTCTTTCGTTATCTGCTACAGCTTTCTCTATTTTTTCTTGACTTGCTTCGGCATCCTTAAGTGATTTGATTTTTTTGCTAAACGATTCAAATAGTTTTTTCTTGCAACTCGGAATAGCTCTTGCCCAGTGTATCCTGTAACTGATCCTGAATTGGTTTCGGCATAACTATGTATATCCTCCTCTTGATTAATTATGGTCGAATTATATCATGATAGATCCAGCTCTTCTATATATACTATGTACAACACATTAAACTAACCTGCCCGTTAGTTGAACAAAGGCAGCCAATCACGTTGACCGGTTACCTCTTTGGTTTTTCGAGCTATCGTATCCCGTTAGCTATGAGGCATTATCCGTCCAGCACATTGAATTCTATGGAGATAATACCATTAAGATCTATGATATTGACTCAATTGCCCGTTTATTGGAATCATATTTGGCCAATAATCAAAATATCCGTGATGAGATCGAACAGGCTCTTCAAAAACTGAAGAAATCATTGGGCGGTATGTCTTCGAACGAATACCGAGAGCTGCATAACAAGATGCCTTAGCACTTCATCCCGGGCTAAGGCATCTCAATGAAGTCATTTTTTGTTTTTTTAACTGTCTACTTGACAGGGAGCAGTTCACTCTTTAACAAAGGGATTCTTTTTTCTGTTCCAGTGCCCGGAGTATGGCCAAGTGACTTCGGTCTCTGACCTGACAAATACGCCACTCCAGCGAACGCGAATGACCTCATATGGGGGTTCGTTTTATAGAACTGTTAACTGAAGGTTTTTGTCTGCTAAAATGCACCGCATTAGAAAATTCTCGTGCATTACGCGGTATTGTTTGAAATGGACGAGACCTACTTCCTGTACTCGCAAACGGGCAGACGGAACAATAACTGATCGCAAGCCGCGTAAGAGCGGCGGAAAAGCGAAGCACCGAGGTACAAGTAACGACTAAATCTGTGTGCTGGTCGCCCGAGTCAGAAGATGACCTTCTCAGGCGTTCTTGGACGTGGGCGCATTCGTACTACGAAACTGGATGAAGCAATTGGGTCTCACCTTTACGTATATGTATACGTACACGTTTACGTTTGTATTTTAATGGGCTCGGAGACTACCGTAAGAATCAACTATACTTAATTCTTACGGTAGTCGATAATTCTCGATCAATGAGGTTACCCAATTGAAAGTCCTAGGGCATTATTATCGTCTAAGGACTGTAAAATTTTTGAATAGTATCTATAGTTTCAGGGCATATTTTATGCGAGGTGTTTGAGATAAAGATGTTATTAATAGGTCTAATCACTCTTAGTATCATTGGTACGTTACAGACGAGGGATTATGAGATAAAAGCAAATTATAAGGTAGAGAATAACTGGATCAAGCTTCCTAAAAACGGATCATTGAACATCGAATTAACTACAAGTAAAGAAATAGAAAAGGTTTGTTTTTGGATATTGCCAATGGGCACTTCTACTTGGAAGTATAGAACCTTACTGAGTATGGATGATAATGGTACGGATGGATGGGAATTAGAATGGCCATTTTCAAAAAAATAATTTATGATCATATCGTAATTGAAATTTCAAATACAGCGGGCGAGACTGACTGGTTAATTTTAAATGTATCAAATCAATAAAAGCCTTTGAAAGCCATGTACCGTTACCTACAACACCATCAGAAGTCAGACCTTCTTTGGTTTGGAAAGATTTAACGGCTGATGTTGTTCCAGATCCAAAGTTGCGATCTACAGTACCCACTGTACTTTGATAACCGGAAGACCATAGTTTTATTGTAGGCCAACTCGAATGATTGACAGAAAGGCAGAAGCGCTTAATGCACTGACTAAAGAAAGCGACATAACTGCCAACGCACATTAATCGATTAATAAAATCCCCCATGTATGTTCTAAACTCAGATCTGTCAGATGAAGAAATCGTATTAATTCCAACTAAATGCTGATTTAGCAACAAGTCGGAGCCTTTTAATTCTACAGATATTATACTATCAATATTGATTTTAAACGGTTCCTTCTTTGATAAACCTATCTACATCTACTTAGCAAAATATTGATCTATAAGTTGTAATGTTCTTTCCTTAGTATCTCTTATCAAAACTTCTTGAATCGTCAAAACTCCATCCAAACCTTCTTCTTTCAATTCATTTTGGTGTGAATCACGAGTTTTTATCCATTCTCTCTCTTCCTTTTTTAAAGCCTTCTGTTTACTAGCAGGTAGTTTTTTCATTAACAGTTTATAAATTTTATTCAACTCTATATCCCATGCTTCATATGGTTTATAAAGATGATCAGCTTCAGGAGAGTCATACATATGCTCTTCTAGCTCTTGTATATATTGTAGTCCCTCCAAATAGTCTTCTTTTGTCTGTACTATCATTCCTTTGTTGTTAATGTAGACTTTTCTGTAACCTGTGTCATTTTGAATATTCAGCTCTGCTATTCCTTTAGAGAATCGAATTTCTGTTGTACCTTCAATTACAACACCTTCTATAGGTTTGATTACCATCTTTCCTTTTTCGTCAATAAATCCAACACCACTTTCAAAATTTACAGCTGCCAAACCTTCTTGAAAGAGCACTAATAATGCCCCTCCTGCATCATTGAATTGCGATTGAGGTCTAATCACCATGTTACCGTTCTTATCAATAAAACCCAATCCATTATCCGTAGTTACTGCTGCTTTCCCTTCAGAAAAGTCATGTATCCATTCATACTGAGGTTTAATTATCATCTTTCCTTCTCTATCAATAAATCCCCATTTGTAATTCTCACTACCATCATTCACCGCCACACCTAGCAGTCCTTCAGAAAAACGAAAACTTTTCTCAACAGCAGAAATGTATTTAGGCTCAACTACCCAGTATCCATCTTCATCTATGACACCTAGTTTATTATTATAACTAACTGCTGCTAAGCCCTCAAAAAAACCATAATCGAAATCATACTTAGCCTTAGTTGCTACTTTCGCACTTTCACCTGTCGCATCGACCTCCTCATTCGAAACGACAGTTTCTAGGTTTCTGTTGTAAGTATTTTTCTCAGTTATTTCAGTATCATTAATTGTCTCTGGTGATGATTCTATTGATACTGTTTTTGAGCTATCTATTGTTAAATTCTCTTGGTGACTGGATCCACAACCTGTCAATATCAGCCCCAATATTAACAGTGACGATGTTCCATGAAATAAAAGCTTTTTCATCTATATTTCCTACTTTCTTGATGCTAATATGTATTCTTGCAGACAAGCAATAATTGACGAATAATACATAGGTTCGTTGTATTATTTAAACAAGTTGAATAAATTGGATAACCCATGCCAGCTTGTAACAACTATCTGCCACAGTGCTGGGAAAAAGTTGAATATACTATGAATTGGATGAAAAAGAAGACCAAATATGCAGCCAATGAATAGCATAATAAATGCCAATCCCAACCCAACAACTGTATGTAGAATGTCCCAAATGACATAAGTCAGTACCACAAACTTCCCATGCAATTGGTCTAGCTTACTTCCACTCATAAATACGTCATCTAGAGTGAAGTCTAACTTTAAATTATGTACTAGTTTTGAAGGTGTATTAATCATATAAGAATAGTTATATAGAATATTGGTTGAGAAATCGAGCGTGGTCGGAACAAAATTACCCGATGCGTACTTCAGATGATAACGTAGATCGTTTTCTCCAAATGCTGTAGCTAAGGCTTTTTTTTCTATAGCTTCTGATTTTTTAAGCGACGGCTGTTTAGTTTCAATTAATGCAACAACGTTTGCGCCACTAGTACTTACATCACTTCCTGAGAGGCTTAATAATTTGTCTGAAGTGGTATTCAGACCATCGACTCCATACGATGCTAAAACAACTTTCATGTTGTATACATCTTTGTAATCACTGGCTACTGCTTGCCATCCGAATAAAACCACGATGGCAATAATCCAGAATCCCCAAAATGTTCTACTCAATGTTTCACTCATTACCTTAAAACCCCTCACCACATATGATCATATTGACTTACGTTAATATGTCAGCATTTAGTGTATATTTCTGTGGAATAAAAGTCCAGAATGTAATTTCCATATGTATACTGGAGCCAAGCTTAATACTTGAGTGTGCTCCTGTTCTTTCTCCGATTCTTTTAAAAAGGCACCTTTAACCCACTGGGGTTATCTTTGGATATCGTTTGAACCTTTCCTCTTTCTACCTCCATTACTAATCTAAATTTTGAGGTGTTATCAAAAGACGGATTGTCAAGCCAAGTGCGACAGTTCCTGTGTGAAAGATTCGTGAGCGGTCTTCCAGCCCAGACATTTTCGGGGGCGATGGTTGATTAAATGAAGCGAACGCTCCAATGTTGCATCTGAGATTTGCGCAAAGTCCGTGCCCTTGGGAAAGAACTCTCGAAGTAAGCCGTTCGCATTCTCATTCGAACCGCGTTGCCAGGAAGAGTAAGGGTCAGCAAAATAGATCTGTACGTCGTGTGTTTGTTCTAGGTTCGCGTAGCAGGCGAACTCCTTGCCACGGTCTGCCGTAGCGGTTCGAAAAGCCTCAGTAGGATACTGAGCAGCGACTACGCCAAAGGCGATCTCCATCGACAAAGCTGTCCGATTGGGCATTTGAATCGCGGTGTACAGACGTGTTTTCCGTTCAATGAAGGTTGCTACACACCCCTTGCTCTTTCCGCGTCCCGATACCACCGTGTCCAGTTCCCAATGCCCAAATCTTTCCCGGGAGAGAACGTCTTTCGGACGCTGGGAAATGGGTCTGCCTACAGCAAACTTCCCGCGTGTTTCCGCAGGTTTCTGACGTTTACCTTTGTGCCGGAGTACGTGTAAAGCACCTTTCGTTAGACGACCTGCATAGATCCAGCGGTAGATCGTTTTGAAACATATGGTGGGTTGATTTTCAGCTCTAAAGCGCTCCACGATCTGCTCAGGGGACCATGTGGCGTGCAACTTCTCTTCCAGCTCTTCAGCATGTTTTTTCGTCCATTTACCCTTGGATACGGAAGCTTTACGGCGCTGCACATAAGCTTGTTGTGAGCTTTCTGCCTGATAAGGCTGTAGTTGAACATTCCGGCTGATTTCCCGGTAAATGGTCGTATGATGCCGACCAAGTTCCTCGGCAATAGCTCTTGCACTTTTCCCTTGTTGATGTAGGATTTCTAGCTTGCTGCGTTCGATTATGCTAAGATGTGAATAACTCATGGACTGATTCTCCTTGTGTGAATGCTGGTGTGGTAACTTTCATTCTACACGAATCAGGCTATGAGCCATTTTTTATTTTCAATAGGTGTCGCACTTCATATTACAATCCGTCAAAAATAAAAGAGCGATCAGATAACTTTAATGCTTCAGGTAAGTTACCGATCGATCGGTCATATCGTCTTCGGATATCCTCTTCTGGAATATGATGGCCACCATTCTTTACTCGCATTTCTACTCGCTCGATGTGATACTCCACGTTTTTAAGACCTACGTAATATAGGTTTATTTCAAATCCTGTTTTTTTGGCTTGTTCCATTTGCCTTATTGCATTTTTACCGGCAAGCGTTGTTTCAATAGAAAAGCTCTTTCCGTTCTGAATACATTCACGGACGCGTTTGATAGCTTCTCTTCCTGCTGATGGAGAAACCGATTCTGGATGACGAGGATTGATAGTTTTTGCAATGGCATCCGGATCAATAACCTCTGCTCGGCAAGGTACTATTTATATTTCCCGGAATCCGATAGGTCATTTGAGTGATGCCGAATATCTGACATGCTATAATCTTGGTAGGAGTGACTCTGCAGAGCCGTTCAAACGCTCTACAGAGCGGCATGGGTTGGACAGGAAAAAGGTACCAAGTATACTTAAATGGCCTTTCAGATCGATTTATGCCTATCATAGAAGCCTATTGGCAGGGTGAATGTGATATTGGAAATAAGAAGCTTCCATATTACGGTGATGGGCTCATTTGCTTATCTACTAAGCACTACACTACATTAGACTGACAATGCTTCATTCAGCTCCCATGGAAGAACGTAATTTCTTCCATAATCTGCGGTGCTGCCTGTGGCATGTATTGGCTAATGGACGGGATAGCGTAACAAAAAGGTCATTGAATAAAAAAGGAGTAGCAATAAAGAAACAAACACAGGAAAGAGTAAGGAAGTATCTTTGGTGATTGGATGATCGTATGGATATACTTGCCTAGATATTTTATATTGAATATTATATGATACCTAAGATTATCATTAAAATTGGATATATATTCCTAGTTTAGAATGGAGAGCAACAAACATGAAGAACAGGTTTTTATTAGCACTTTGTTCACTACTTTTTGTTTCAGTAATTTCCTTTAATGGAACTACAGTTGATGCGGCTACGGCTAAGAAAAAGGTTTCAATTAAGTATGCAGGTGGAAACTATTATGGAGAAGTTAAAAATGGAAAACCTAATGGTAAAGGTACCATGCAATGGGGGGCCAATAAAACATATTCAGGTGATTGGGTTGATGGAAAAAGATCGGGATATGGTAAATTTGTGAATAAGACTGAATATGCCGATGATGGCTTTGTACCTCCACGTATAACTACCACAAAAACTATTTACAATGGACAATGGAAAAGTGATAAACAAAATGGAGAAGGTTATTTACTTGCCGGGGATGATGGTCCAGTTTCACAGTTTTTTAGTTCGGTTGAAAAGGGAACCTTTAAAAACAATGCTTTTATTAAAGGGTATACAAGAGAGGAACAGGGATTGTATTACCTAACTTATGGATACAAAGATAGTAATACGAAATTAGAAATTGATGTTGCTTCTGATTTTTTCGATAGAGATGCTTCATTTAGAGAAAATAAAACATTTAGAAAAACAACTTCCGGAATTGAAGGATATTCACAGGTTACCTACACAACTATTGATAAAAAGGGTAACAAAAACGGAATTTCGTATAACATTAATACAGAATTTACGGAGGTATATAATGCTGGCGTACCTCAGATACGTGAATTTGAGGTAATAAAGACGGTAAATGGGAAGATTAAAGATAAGTACTCTCCAGACGGTGAAATTGAGGTTTTAACAGCAAAATCCCAAATACTCAAGATTATAAGTTTACACGCTAGTGGGTTAGATAAAGTTGATGCTTTAGCTAAAGGATTCACGAGAGGATTCTAAAAGTAACCTTCAATAACGCTAGATTTTATATGTATACCGCATTATTTGATCTTATGCATGAACAAAAGTAAACATCTAAATAAAGTGAAAAAAGGATCGTAACTCAGAAAAAATCTTCCCTGAGGTACGATCCTTTTTGATTTATCTATTGATTCCCTAAGTATAAAAACGCGTCAGATCAACTCCACCATCGCCCCATAATCCACTCTATAAGTATGGGAGTATTATACGGCAATAAAGTAGTAGCGGCGAAGAAAACCGTTATGCTCTTATCAGAGGGTTTTGAGCTGAGCGGTGTATTACTTTAAAAAAGACTTTATACATACTCAACTTCCTACTAATAACACGAAAGACTTAGGGCTATGAGGAGTTCCCCTGGTCTTTCATGTTGTATTCTACTTAAAAAATTCGACTAATTTGTCTAGCAGTATACCTTCAATATACCCAGCAGGATCGGAAAATGATTCGAATAAATCAAGCCCTTCTTCCAAGATTTCGTCAGTAATCGGACTGTTTCCAATATCATACGACCTAGTTAACTTAATAGCATTGCCTTCATGTGGATTTAGCATGACCGAGCCGTCGCTTTCATTGCCAAACGTAGCGAAATACATGATCTGTTTTCCATCAACCAAAGAAATGTTTAGATTAGCGTCCCCAACTCCACTATTTTCAGTCACCGTAAATTCAAATTCTTTCTTATCAGCAGGGTACTGGCCGAATGCCGGTATATCTATTACACCTGTTCCATCGTCATTAAATCTCCAAATCATCACATCCCAACACCATTCCCCAAGAAATCTCCGCTTAAGTTCCGCCTGAGTTACCTGGTGTTGTCCAAGCAAGGATGCCAATTCTACTTCACCATCGGGGATAGTTGGTTTCGTTCTTACAAATACATTGCCAATACTCCATCCTTATCATGCCATCGCAACTGTTGTTCGTTATCTACAAAAGTATAACTCCTGTTACGCCAACTCTCTTTATCAAATTCAAGGTTGATTGTGTTGCCGTCAAGGCTCCACTTCAAATTATACGTCTCTTCACCTGTAGTTCCAGGAGCAATGTAGTCTATTTTTGAATCAAACCAGGCATAGTTTATTATGATCTCAGAACCAGTACCATCTGCGTTAAATATTAAACTTCCTATTGCTTCCATATTCACAAAAGAACCTTGATCAAACCATTCCCCAAACAACATTTCTTCCAATGAGCGCTGTTTTGCCGCAACTTGAGGTGGTAGTGTTGTTTCGACTGGTGTTGCATGTTCTGCCTTCATGGAGTCTAATTTAGACTGCAAGGCATCTACTTCCGCCTGTAGCCTTTTCATCAGCGTCTGTTTGTGAGATGGTATTTTCACTTGGCTGATCCTTACTATTTTTGTTGTTTCCACAAGACGTAAGCACTATAAGCAATAGTACAGATAGAAACAAAATGAATAAGATACGTGTCAGGCCAGCGGTAACCAGCCACCCTCTACCGATGTATCAAGTTTGACCGGTAGAGTTGGAATACCCCCGTCTCCCAGGGATCGAACGACCAGCCCGATTGCGCGGCTATTTGTAGTCAGGTGCACGCCGTGCCTAGGCTTTGACTGCCTGAGGTCAGGATACCGGAGATCGAGAAACGGGCTTTACAGCATGGGAGGGACATGGGTAAGAAGGCGGGGACGAGCTGTAAAAGCGCCGGAGATGTGGATACACAGCATCCTGCCCATCCTTGTTGGCGAATGATTTGAATGTAGCGGATAGTCAGAGAGAATCATCCGCCCTTTCCGGCCTGGGCCTTAGGGCCACTACATGGAGAGATGTTTACCGGCCAAGGTTTCGACTTTTCTACGCACTTTGCCCGAACCCTTTGGGCGGAATTTATCCCCTTGCCGGAGAGAGAGGCCCTTTGCGCCCACGCCCCTAAACCTGTATGAACGTAACTACATCCTTATAAATTTTTTAATTTTATTTTTTAGGCGTTTGGGCGGATGTGTATTGGTGTTCTTGTCCGCGAGGGGTTCAAGGGTGCCCAGGGGTCTTGGGCAGACGCGGGCATTGTGGGCAGTTGTTTAGGTTCGTACATGGCTTGTTTGGTGAGTTGCGTTTGGGCTTATTCCTGTGTATTCTGCTGTTGGTGTCTACATATTTATCGTTTAATGGTGCATAAATTTCAATTTGTTTTCTCGAGCTAAAGAGACCATGCAAATAAAAGAGGGCTTTGTAATTAACCTGTCAATATAAACATACACATAAATACTTGAAGCAATGTTAAGTATTTAGTAGTAGTTGTGCTGTTGGGCATAAGTTGTTTCTTTCATAACCATTCCTGTGTAGCGTTAAGAAGAAGTTTGAAGCTCTCACTAGAAGACTATGAATGCTAATGTTCGTCTTTTAAAGTAGTCTGGATTAACTGGGTCGTCTGTCTGATTTGAAAAATGCCCATCGCATTCGCATACGCATTAGTATTCAACAGCTATAGTGAATCGTCCAGCCACTGCTGCTAAGTTGATCGGCCCAGGCTCAGACTGCTGTGTAGTATCCTATCTTTGGCTCTACTCCTTCCAGCTACTGCTGGAGCTCAATCATGTAAACACAGAAAGACCCGTAGGGGACTTTTTGTCAATGTCCACCCTACGGGTCACAGTACAATCTAGTAGAGATGCCTTGCTTAGTTTATTCTAGTAAGCTTACTGGATAAGATCCATCCTA
Organism: Paenibacillus sp. FSL R5-0701; assembly: GCF_037973995.1. NCBI lineage: Bacteria > Bacillati > Bacillota > Bacilli > Caryophanales > Paenibacillaceae > Paenibacillus > Paenibacillus sp. FSL R5-0701. The sequence continues at coordinate 6,677,624 of NZ_CP150230.1, forward strand.
TAGATGCACCGACAAAAGCGACAAGGGTACTTATAATAAACGATTGTATGATTGGAAATTGAAGGCTGACACGGGTGATTTCAAACGTTTCTGTATCCACAGATACTTTTATAATATAGGCCATTATAACCATAACAACGCCAAACGCTACCCCGTATGCAATCAGTTCCTTTAATGTCCTTCCACTACCTGCTCTTCTTAACTGTATCCCTGACCAAGCATGAAGAACTAAAGCTACAGTAACAAAGAGTAATATCCATGTGTAGTCGATATTATTCTTATCACCTATGATCCCTTGACCTCCAACCGAAACAGCACCAGATGGCGGAGAATAACCAAACAGACTCGTTGCCTTTATTCCGGTGAATAAGGAATAACTTAACTGACCATATTCCGTTGTGTCATATTCTTTGATTCCAAGGTTCCCATTAAGATTATTCAAGTTGGATAAATGCCATGAGTAACCACCAATTTGAGTTGCAATAACTATTTTAGTGAAACTAGACATGTTATTATCTTCAGCGAATTCTTTCTCCGAATACAGATATCCGCAAACAATAACGATGCAGATCATCATGCCAGAAATAGTTGTCATAAGTGCTCGTTTTATAGAGATTCCGTACTTTTGATTAGAGCCTGACCCTTTTAATGATCTAGGCAAACTTAACAAAGATCCTACGGAGATAAATATCAAGCTGATGATAAAACTATGTAGCAGCGCATTACCAAAGCTATAGGTTGTTTTTAATGAAATTGATCCCCAAACTCCAGATTCATCCATGGACAGACCTGAGAATAGAGAAATACATGCAAAACATATGGAATAGATGACCGCGATTGGGAAAGATGAAGTTATTCGTTCAATGGCAGATTTAGTCTGTGTTTTCCGACCTAACCAGTATCCAGTGATGAATAAGGTAATGATTGGAATAGCCGCTAGTAAAAGCAACCCACCACTAGTCTCTATATTCGCACCAAAGTAAGAAGTGTCTGCATCTAACTTTAAGCTGACCAAGTGGGAAAGCATCAGTACATCTGTCGTTGCAATAAGTTTAATCTTCTCCACTACACTGGTAGAAAAGTCAGCGAATTCGAATCTGGTCTCTGATGAAATTAAGTCCTTTATCTTATGGTTTAATCCAGCACTGATCGACCAAGATAGCAGAATAGAGACAAACAACGGAATCACCGAGTATATTGATGAAGTCCATATTGTACTTTTGCCTGTTGACTTCTGATTGGTATATAAAGCCGGTCTACTATCTTTTTTATAAGCAGATTCTACATTCGCTGAGCTCGGGTTTGGATTAGCTTTCTCAGTCACTTTATCCAATGATGCTCCGCAAGATATACAATAGATATTTTCCTTACTATTCTCACAACTACAATGACTGCAAAAAAGAATCGTTGCATCTTTCTTTAATTGAAATACTTCAGACAATGGTAATAGGGCACTTCCATCCATCTGACAATATAATGCACCGTCCACTGTTTTCGTGCCACAATGCTTGCAATACATCCTCTCACTTCCCCCTTCTTGATGGTTAGTTATTCATTCTCATGCCGCAGCAAGGGCAATGGTTCGCATGAAGGGGAGCAAGCTCACCACAACTCAGACACTCCGAATCGCCTTGTATCAGTAGATCTTGTTGAATTTCTACTTTTGACCCGCAGCTCCCACAGTATTTATCAATACCATCCGTCAAGTTACCGCAGTTTCCACAAGTCGTGCCTTGTGGTTTGGCGTTATTTAATTCCGAAAGTTGTCTTAGCGAATCATATATTTTTTGATCTAATTGAAGCACATCTTTGGTTAATTCGGTCATCTCTATATCGGAGATCTGACCGGTTCTTATCTTGTAATAAGCTAGCTGACCAAGATCTAGAAGAATTTTACCTTTTCTTTGATTAAATTCATTCGTATGCTTGTTCAGCTCACTTATTTCTTGAGCAGTCTGTAGTTTCTGCTTTCCCTGCTCAATACCTCCTTGAAGCTTGGATAGTCCTTCTCCAATGATATTTTGGAAATTACTAGACATAACTACCATCCTTTCGATAAATGTAGTGCTATAATTTAGTTTAAATCATTATTTTTGAAAGTAGTAAGCCTTTAATCCATTTTTTATACCGGCAACAATTTTGTCCTGATACTCTGAGCCACTAAGTAAAATGTCTTCTTCTTTATTAGTCATAAATCCCATTTCAATTAGAATTGAGGGCACCTTTAGCCAGTTGAATCCGGTTAAGTCTCCCCGAGCCTGAATACCACGCGACTTCGCACCGGTTTCACTTATGATCTTTTTGGCGACAACCTCTACTATATCTTTGCTTCTCTCTGCAATAGGCCCGGTGTGCTTATTTTCAATCGAAGGATAGAAGAAGGTCATTCCCTTCACTTGACTATTATCACTGCCATCCGCATGTAATCGAATCATCACATCTGCTTGTACGTCATTACATATCATGGCTCGCTCGCTGTTCGAAATATCGACATCGTTTGTTTGACGTACCATAATGATCGCAAAGTCTTCTGCAAGAGCAATTTCTAGTTTAGTTGCCACTTCCAAATTCAATTGATACTCCGGTTTCTTTGTTTGAACCCCTTGCGTTCCGCCTCTGACCTTTTCCTTCATTGTTTTACTACCAGGTGCAGTTGGTTCCATATCTAAATTTGCCTTTTCTTGATGACCCGCTTCGATACAAATTAAGGGCTTTTTAATCTTCTTTAATTCTTGTTGATCATCATCAGCTAATTCCTCATCGATTAACGGAATTGAATTAGTGGAGACAGCTTTATCTGTCCATTCAGGAGAGGCCGTTTCCTGTTCCATCATCACCTCTGGAGTGTCAGGATTTAAATCAACTGTTTTTTCATGATTTACGCTACATGCGGTTGTGAGCAAAAGAGAACATAACATAACACATCGTGCTACTTGTTTCATATCAACAATCACCTGAGAATCCTTCAATTTTGGTATGATTTAAGACCTTTTTTAATTCCTAGTCCAAGGATTTTGGCTGTACAACTTGGTTGTTCCATTTACATTTTTGCATGAGGACCCTGGATCAGATTCATTTTTATAGATTGAACATTCGCTTCTACCAAAAGCACTAACCTGCCATTTTCCAGAATACGGATCTTCTTTTACTGTGTACGTATTTAAGTCTGCTTCAAATACTTTTTCTTGATTTAGCTCTAAAGGAAATAATTTAAAGAACTCAATTTTGTAACTTCCGTCTGCTTGTTGCTCAATCGATTCGGTTCGATAATTTTCTAATGGATCAATGATCTTGGGACTTCCCTGGTTATATGAACTAACGTAATCTTTCTCAATTCGAATTTTCAGATTGTTATAGAAATCTGAATCTCTGTTCACATTATTGCTAACTAGACTGAAATCAAGATTATTTACCGCATTCGCGTAATTGACTTGGTATTCAAATAGTCCGTTCATGGCTTGAATAGCCGTGGTTTCAATTTTTCGGATGAATTCTAAAGTTGATGTTTGAGCAGTATAATCGGGTGATTCCATTTGAAGTGCAATAGGAAATTCTTCTCCTGGACTGACGTTCTGATCTGGGCGATAGGTTAACTTATATTGCTTCACATATTTTTGAAACACGTTCTCATATATATTTTGTAACTCTAACTGTAGATTTTCTTCTTCATGAATAGAAAAATAGCTTCCTCCTGTTTCCTCAGCAATCCATTGCAATTCTGTTGAAGTATCTCCGAAGCCAATCGTATAGATCGGTATTCCCAATTGTTTAGATAGTTCTATAACTGATTGTGAGGACGATCCATAGTCTGAATCTTGTGAGTCTATGCCATCCGTAAATGCGATAATGTATTTAGGTCCAACCTGCACATTGGTATCATATAAAGCTTTAGTTAAGGAATCATATAATGCAGTTCTTCCATTGTCAGACTCTAAGGTGCTTAAGTAAGATACGATCTGTTTTCGATTAGAGTTAAAGGCAATATCTGCAATCTCAGGAGCAAAGCTTGAAAAGGTTAACAATCCAAATGTCCCTTTGGCCTGATCTGGAACATTTTCTAGAAACTCAATCGCTGCATTTCGAACTAATTCCATTTTCGATCGATTCATAGAACCGTTTGGTGGATCCATCATACTACCACTTTTGTCCATTACAAGGTCGACACTTACGGTATCAATATTATTCACTTGAGAAACATAGCTAACGGGTAAGCCGTTAACTTTGAACATGTCTTGTATCAAACTTGGAGAATCTATTGGATTTGTAAATTCGGCATCAGCAAACAGTGAAAAATAAATGTCCACTTCTCCCTTTTCATAATTGGATGAATCCACTTGGTTGACTTGGATAAATGCAGGTTTTGATTCTACATTTGAGGAACCAACTACTGTATGTACCTCTTCAGCAGTTACCATGGTATTTTTGTTTGTTTCTGTGGTTGAGGCTTCATTAGAACCAATGGTTACCTGTATATTGAAGGGGGTTTTATCGGAGTTCCAATACCACAGTCCTATTACACCTACAATAAGTAAAACCGTTGCAATGGATAATAATAATCTGATGGATACATTGGGTCTCAATGTTTTCTTATCCGCAGTTTGGTTCGATTCAGATTGAGTATCTGGTATTTCAATTCCATTTTGCGGTTGAGGAACTTGTTCCTTATCCAATACAGGCTCGGATACGTTTTTCTTTTGTCCGCATTCACTACAAAACATGTTTTTCGGGTTTGATCTCTTCCCACATTTCGTACAATACATCTCTTTTCGGCACCTCTCTCATAGACTTAAAGTCCTAAATGTCCCGATAATCATACCATTAGCACTACCTAATTAGCTACCACAATTTAGGTAAAATATCCTGTTCATTCAGGACTTGTCGTCAAGGTAATTAGTAACATATCCTTAATTCAAATGTTATGAAACCTCCAAATTGTTTGAATTCTTGGATGGCTACCGTGTAGATGGACTTTATGAATATTATATTGAGCGGGTATCTAAATTTTAAAATCCTTATGTTCAAATTGATAAAACAATGAAAAATTTTCTTGCTCCTTGACCGTCTGACCGCCTACTTCGTGTCTGGGAGGTTGAGGGGCGAAGCCGGAGGCTCGGCTTGCCGGACACTTAGTAGGCTTTGCACGGGTTACCATGCGGAAGGCAAAAGGGAAAAAAATGCTTCCAATCTAAAAGAACCGGCGTATGCCGGTTCTCTCCTTCCTTGAATCAGCTCACGGATAGCACAATGATGAAGCGTAGCGAAATCATGGTGCCGCCTTTATGCATGGCTGCTTGATGGAAGCGCAGCAACGCGGATCGGACATGATGCCGCCATGCCTTTTCTGCTCTGCAGCAGAACGCCCTTGATCTTGGCTCCGTGCGGGGGTGTAAAGCGCGGGACAGGAACGTAGAACGCCTTAACCGGGACTTTCTACCCCGGTTTAGGTGTTCTCGTTATCGTGCCAAGTAACCCCCGCAGCGGTGCGTAGCGGCTATTAGGTGGCCGCTCTTGCCGCCTTAGAGCCGGGTAGCACAGCCCTAACGCCTTAATCTCTTGCCCTGATCCTCTTGATTGGTATAAACACCTCTGCTGAAGCACCTTCGATCCTCCTGCAGAAGCTGAGTCTTCCCGATCGGGTTGGATTCCTTTAGTCCAGGCTTGGTTTAAACCAAGTCCAGGAGCGCCCTTATCTTAGAAGTCATTTGTAATTGTAAATTCTCTGGATTCACGTAAGCGTCGATATAATTTTATCGAACGAAATCCAATCCCAATCATTTTCAAAATGAAATTTTATTTCCTTCCCAAACGTGTTAATTACAGAAATGATACCCGTCAACTCTTTAAATTGATAAGGGTCATACAAGGTCAAAGTCACTTTTTCATGCTTGTGATTACGCTCTTTTCGTTCGAATTATTATATCAAGTTGTTTTAATTCTTTAGATCAACAATTCTTGTTTTATTATTCCAAGAGACATCAAGACCATAAAAATTTGAAAATGCCCTAATAGGAACATAAGTAGTCCCATTAATTATTTCTGGTGCTACTGCTAAGGTAAGTATCCCAGAAGTAGTGCTATTAGTTTCAACCTTTTTAGAGCCTGTTTTAAGTATGAAATATAAATCTCCATATTCTACTCTTACTTTGTTTGTTGATTTAGTAAATTCAAGATCTGTATGCATGTTGCCATCGAGTTTTTTAGTTACGCTATCAAATATTGGACGAAGAGGAACTAACACAGTACCCTTTTTCATAATTGGAGGTTGAGAAAAAACAATAGCCTTTCCATAAATATTTACACGAATAGGTGATTCCACAGACTTACCAGTAACAACTTGCACTATCATTGCAACACTTTGGTTTACATTTTTCTCAGATCCTAAGTAATAATATCCAGTAGTGTCGAATCTATAGGTAAACTTCTCACTGGAATCCCCCTCCCCAGACCAAATACTAAGAGATTTACCAATCCCTGTGAACTTATAGCGATCTCCAAGAAAAGCTTCACTGTAATAAGCCACACCATTCTTCACAGCCTTGGGATTAAAATTTGACGAAATAACTTTTTGGAAAAAAATTTGAGCAGATCCTTGATTCCCACCCGATAAAGAAATAGTTGAACCTTTAGGAACCTTGTATAACGGAATATCATTAGACATAGTAGACTTAGAGGTAAGGTCACTAAAGGAGTAGGTAGCCCACCCGCCGTGTAGATCACCAGATGGAGATGCACCTACTGTAGCTGTTGTTGATAATAATAGAATAATTGCAAAAAATAAACTTAAATAACTTCGTTTTACTGACATAAAGATTCCCCCTGAAGTTTAAATTAAATAAATTACGTAGTACATAGAGCCAACTGTCAAACAACGAAGATCCCGTAAAGCTATACAGAGTAATCTATACCCAAGTTTCTATTCCTGCTTGACGACATTTCTATCGACATAAAATACACAAACTATTGGACAATCTCCTCCAAAATCATCTCCCTCATATAAAGCCTCTCAGGTAAAACAATCTTTTACTCACCCTAATATTTCTTTCTTAATATCTATCGGTAAATTAAGGGAAGTCTATTAACTAATGATTGGTTTTAAGGACATATGATCTCATACCTTCCTCAGCTACAAATTTAGGTTTGAAAGTGCCATCAGCATATCCTTTAAAATAACCTTTCGACACTGCAAATTGAATGGCATTGTTTGCCCAACGTGTCGATGATACATCTTTAAATGATGCCTTCTTTCTCTCATTTAAGAATACAAAAAGAAAGTGGAAGCGAATGAACGCTTCCACACTGATGTTACAAGGCAAACAGTTTTACTGTGTATTTAATCCCAAGGAAATAAATTTACTGTTGACAATCCAAGATAGATTTTCAAATGAGGATCTTACGTTGTTTAGCCATCTCAAATTGAAATGTTATTAAGGAAGATTTCTTTGCCTTCAGCCTGCATGCTGAATTGATTTAATTGTAAACCCTCGGAAATGCAGCTACTGTTTATATATCAAACCCATCTGGAGAGTTCAGATTATTAAACAGGTCGTGGTCCGGATTAGTTTGCATATAACCTCCTCCATCTTCTACGTGCAAATCAACTTGAGTGTCACCATCTCCGTCACGCCAGTACCCTTCGACAAAAGTACCATCTTCTCTGGTATAGGACTGAACGTAGTGTGGATGAACATAATGCTGTTCTGGATTAACTTGAATCTCATCTAAACTCATATCAACTGAAAAGAATTCATCAAACGGATTATGAGATGGTATGTTTTCTATACTTTCCGAATCAATGCCTAATGCTTCAAAAGGATCTGATTTATCTGGCTGTCTCAATTGGTTTTGGAACATTGTAGTTCACCTCGTTATGGAATATTTGAACAAGCTGTTGAGCACTATTTGTTGAATTCTGAATTTGTTCAACGATTATGTTCCGTTTAATAATGACAGATTCGTCAATAGGCAAATGTTTGTACGTATAGTATTGATTAATTTCATTAAACAAACCTTTGGCCACTTCTGGATTTTGAAGGGCAATGTTGTAAGTTCGCGCAAGACCTTCAAAACCTGATATCATATAACGATTAGTTTCGGAAACATAGAACGGAATTAGAGTTTGCATTAAGTGTTCAAATATATCAAGTGCTTTTGTCATATGAAATTCTATTCGATTTTGATCATGATTAGAGTCCATTTCAGTCTTCATTCTATTTTCCTTCTCAGAAAAATAAGTGTTTATACCCGTAAATGCACCTCCTAATAGGAAGGGAATCCCTATTCCGCCTGAAATCGCTATTGTTGCAATACTCGCGCCTAAGGTTACTATAGATTGGCCATATCCTCTTTTTGTACGGTTACTAAATACTGCCTCTATGCTTTGTTTGGGAACGAGTAGCGAGTATACCGGCGATAGTGCACTCTCAATTTCTGAGAGAGATTGCTTCACCTTAGCACTTATTCCCATAAAACCATACTGTATCTGACGGAAATGATCTTGATTCTGCTGCTGTTGAGCCTGTCCAAGAATCATACTGGACTTGTGCTCTAACATTGCAGGTAAGTATATTGAAACCTGGTCAAGTCGCCTTTTTTGATTTTGAATAGCATAATAGAGAAAATTCAATAGCTTGAGATTTGATTCATCTGGATCTTTGACCGAATCTTCTTTGATCTGTTGAATTCCTGCCTGTAAGGCATACAACTGTCCAAAAAGGTGGTACAGTGCAAAATCATTTACTTGTCTCGTCCAACTCAAGTACAACTGAGATGGAGGAGTATTCATAACTAGAGGAATTTTAGTATGATGATAAGTCAGATAAATCAAACTTGGTATCTCCTGAACAGGGAGGGAAAATGTACCTTTCTCCGAATTCGTCAACGTATGAATGTCTACTAAAGTCATTTGAGAATGATCGGTTATAGCTTCAGCGACAGAAATTTCTTTAATCTCCGTGTTTATATAGGTGAACATAATCTCATTATTGCTTTGTCTAAAAATAAGTTCCATTTCATTCTGTTCAAAATAAAAAGGCTGATTCTTCATATCGTATCCAATTTTGTGTCCATTAAGCTGGCCTACACGTTTTTCACCATATGTTGAAAGCCAGTGTTCGTTTTTCCAGTCTACCATTGCGATATCTGACCCTTGGAGTAAAAACATCATGTTGTCGCATTTAATAATTTCTGTTTGGCTCTCTTCTTCTGAAGCTGAGATTAAGCTCATAGCGTTCCAAAGCAAGAATTGTAGAGAGGTGTCGTTACCCAATAACATGCAAACTTTTTCTCCCTGATACTTTTCACTAGCATATGTGCCATATAAAAATCCTTTATCGTCATGTAAAGTATTATAATTACTTCCTCGGTATTGTTTTAGTAAAAGTATGGTATCTGCCTGGATAGCCTCAATAACATATAGTGTATTTTTTTTCAAGATGATCACTCGCTTGCTGTCCGACTGATAGTAACACTCATCAACCTTTGGATGAAATTCACCCAGAACCAACCAATTTTTCTCATCAATTATCGATATAATACCATCTAATCGTTGAACCAATGTTGCAATCAACTTTGCTGATTGTTCATCGGTATTGATTTTCTTTTTCAATGTGACAGGATATAACCCTTTATAGTACCCTACTAAATCGGTAATCTTAGGAGCTATACTATATAAACCTAATAGCGCATGGATCTTGTCCTTAGTGGGAAGAAACAAACGAATCAAGGAAACCTTTTTATGGTTTATATCAAAAATCCCTTTCAATTCAACTGAATATTCTCCAGCTTTCTCTATGTTAGATATCCGATGGAATGGAATGGTTATAATTGTTCCACCATATCCAAGGTTCTCCTTTAAATCTATTTGATTCGCTTTAATACCTAGGTTTATGTAGGATTTTCCTTTATTTTCATAGGAAACATACGCTGGAAGTTCACTTGAGGCGCCTTCAGGTAATTGAAAACAATCAAATGGTATCTGGTTCAAGCACGTTTCGAACTCGTCCACTGTAAAGGAAAACTCAAAGGAAAAAGGGTAAGCACTCGTACTAGTAACTTTAATAAGGTGATGGCTTAATGAAGTTACCTTGATCTTTCCTGGCATCGCGTATTGTTCAAGAATTGTCTCAGATCCAAATATCCCCCCAGAGTCATATACAATAATTCTCCCCTTATTTGTGATACACAAAATTTGGGTTCCTACAATGGAAGAACCATTGAAATTAAATCCACCAGACCGGGTATAAACCGCTTTCTCGCCAAACACGAACGTGCTCAATATTGAATATGGTGTTTCCATGACATCCCCACTTTCCAATTATAAACGTAGAGTTTGATTTCTTGCCTAATTTTCTAATGCTGCGGAAGATTTATGCTGGATGGACTTATGTACTAATAGTTCATTCACACATACTGATTGGTTCTTTTATTTGTTAGGATAAAGGTCGATTCAGTCGTGTTTTCGAAGATACAAAGTATTAAATTAATATGAACAGTTAGAAGAGTCGCAGCGACTGTCATCACATGTTTAGGCCATCATAAAATTGCATCCCGGAATTATGCATTTTTGGTGGATTTTAAGCATTTAAAAAGTGATTGCAATTCAATTGAAATCACTTTTTTAAATAATTTAGTTAACTTTTTGATTTCATATCTATATTAGAAACAAAACCTTTTGCAAAGGCGTCGTCACCCCTTCTTCGCTCCAGCGTCCAAGTACACTAGATGAAAAGCTTATGCCTTCCATGGATTCATTGAGGATACACGAGAGAGCAAGACAGCGAATGCTTCTTTAGTAACAGGTGCATTGGGTTTGGAATTCCGTCACATGGCCCTTTAAAATAAACTTTAGACACTGCAGATTGAACAGCATTATTTGCCCAGTGGGTCGATGATACATCTTTAAAGGCTGCATCTGCACTAGCGGTATGTATTCCTAAAGCTAAACACATTAACAAAAAGGCTATAATTATCTTGTTAATGGTTTCAAGAAATCTCCTTCTTCTATGTATCGGTATACACAGAGTAATTTTCAAGCCAAATAAAGCATAGAGCATTGCTAAGATCGACGATTTTTTCAAGCATACTTTTAAAGAGTATATAATTCTTATGATATTTTTGTTGGGTATATTATTGTTTGTGATTATGACGAAACATTAACTTCATTTGTAAATAATGTTATTTTTGTGTAATTTATCAGTTCATTTGCTCTGATATAATTTCTGCTAGGTAGTAGATGAAAGGGGAAAGTTTTGTTGGAAAAAGAGCTAGTATAGTGCTGTTGTTGAGTGTCATTTTGCTTTCAGGCTGTGGATCAGATAAGCCTGAAACGGTTACACAAGGTACGGGTGCGTCACCCAGTTAACAAGCAACAACAATGTCAGTACAAGATACAGATGAGAAATTGCTTGGGTCTTCCGAAGATGAAAAGGTGAAATTTTATTCGATGACCGATGGGATTCCACTAGATATTAACGGTAATGAAAAGGACTTTGCTTTGGATCTCCCTAGTGATACCGGAAATGACCCGCAGATATTCTATACTGATCTTACAGGTGACGGTAAAGAAGAAGCTGTAGTTATTATCCAAACTGGAAAAGGGACAGGTTTAGATAGTTTTGATATTCATGTCGTTAATGCCGAGGACTTATCCGAAATTAAAGTCCAAAAGTATGAGGATATTGTCAATGATCAGATTGAATCGCATGTTGCTAAAAAGATGATAGGACATTAGCAATTACAATGAATGTGCAAGGAAAAAAATCTAAATTTAATTATAGTACTGATCCATCGCCAGATTACAAGCAAGATGAGCTCGCCTTCGGTGATGTAGTGATTTATTCTTTGGAGAATCAAAAAATAAAATTGGGCCTTTCGGGATCTGTTGGCGAATCTCCGACATATGTTTGTGATTTCAATATCACATATAAATTCGATAGTTTAAGGAATGAATTGGTTGCTGATCAAATTAAAGTTAAACCTATTGGAAAATAGAAAATGGCTGACCAATTTTAAACTGTACCCTATGAAAAGGACATTTCTAAAAAAGACCTACATGGCTTGAAGAAGGTGATCTCTATATTCTACAGGGATCATCCTTTTTGAGTTCCACTGGTATCTGTAGTGATTATAGTAGGTCATGTATACTTTAATTTCTCGTTTAACCTCATCTAAGTCGTGGAAGTTCCTCAGCGAAACTTCTGGTCATAACTCTGTCAAGTAGACAGTACAAAAAAGACAAAATTTAAGCTGCGGTCGTTTCCCGGTGTTCTACCGGAGAACGGTCGTTTAGTTTTTTCTGAAATCGGTTTTGGTTGTAAAACAATATGTATTCGCTCACTTGTTGTTCAACCTCTGCTTTATTTGCCGCTTTATTCAAGTATATTTTCTCCGTCTTTAAGCGAGAGAAAAAGACTCGATACAGGCATTGTCTAGGCAATTTCCACGCCTAGAGTAACTGCCTAGCATGCCGAGCTGTTTCAGTTTACGGTTAAAAGGCTTCGAGGTATATTGAAATCCTTGATCCGAGTGCAGGATTACGCCACTCAGATCCGCGTGCTGACGGAGTCTATCCAGCGTTTCATGAACCAAAGCCAGTCATTTCGTACAGATAGATGCCAAGCTACGATCTCATTATTGTATAAATCCTGAATGACAAACAGGTACACAAAGTGTTCTCCAGCACGAATATAGGTGATGTCTGTGACCAGTTTAGTACATGGCGTATCCGTCTGGAACTGGCGCTGAAGTCGATTCGGATTCACCACAGAAGCTTGTTTTCCAAAGAATCGACGCTTCTTTCGAATGACAGAAGAGATTCCTACTTGTTTCATTAATCGATATACCTTTTTGTGGTTGACTCTAAGGCCTTCTTTTCGTAATGCTACCGTCATTCGAAGATAACCATAATAGGGATGTGCGCGATGGATCGCAAGCATATGCGACTCCAATTCATGTTGTTTGTGTCTACGTTCTTTTGCCGCTGGTATGCTTTTTCTCCACTTGTAATAGCCCGAGCGAGACACCGCAGCTAACTTTAAGAGCCAAGAAAGGCCGTGGCGTACTCGTAAATCCTCTATGATCTGAAATCGAGCAGCTTTACTCGTCACTCCTTGTGTAGATTTGGATACTGCTTTTTTAAGTATTCAATCTCCGCCCGCAAGTATGACACTCTTCTTCGGTACTGGAAAACTTTGTCCTAAGGCGTCCCCGTTTGGATGTAACAGGTTTAAACTCATTCCCTGTTTCGTTTTTGCTGCCCATACTTGTACCTGAGATTTATTTTGAATGCCCAAACATTTCGCGACTTCACGTATACTCATGTGTTCCCCGTTGACCAGCCGGGCCGCCTCCAATTTCAATTCTAAGGAGTACCGCCGGAAAGTTTGTCCTTTTTTAGCCATGAAAAAATCCCCTTCGTTTGACAAGATTAAGTCCATCTTAACAGATGTCTTTTTTCTCTTGTCTACTAAAAGGGGATAATACCATACGTTTGACTTTCTTCTGAATATCCCGGTGAGTAATTTCTCTCGCAACAACATTCTAACCGAGGGTATTCCGCATGGCTCCCTTCATTTTCTGGAAACTCTTTTTACACAATTATATGGACACAACTATTGATATATAGTATAAATTTCGAATGGTTAATAAGAGAATTAAACATCAATAGTTAACGATTTACTTAAGGAACCGTAGTATCTCAACGGATAAAAGTAACGGACAGCTGAAATAAACGTGCTGTCCGTTACTTGAGTACATCTCACTACGCTAATCCAGTTGGGTTCTTATCTCAAATTGATGAATGTTAGGCTGATCTGCGGATCATTCCCTGATTCAGGCGTATTTATATTACCTTCAACCTTTTAATGAGAGAGATGTTTTGAAGGCTGAAGCTGTACAGGCAGACCGGAATCTGCTGATGCCAGCGCCGCCGTCGTAATCTCCTGTGTACGGCAGGCATCCGCATAATCGGACAGAATTCGTGAACGGTCTCCCGTACGCAGGGCGTGAATGAACGCTTCATTCTCACGCTCGTATGGGTTATGTCCTGCCGGAATCTCCAGACCTGCCATCGCATGTTTTGCCGCACTTGGCAGAAGCAAACGTTCCGGCGTCCAATCCCACACACCTGCATCCGTGTAGAACTGGAGCCCAGCACCGCCCTCTCCATCTGGCAACAGACATGTATTGGCGATACTTGCAATTGCTCCACTTTCCAGCTTGAGCGTCACATTTGCCACATCGGCAACGGTGACATGCTCATGCTTCTCATGCATGCTTCGCTGAGCTGCTACAGCATATACCTCCGTAACTTCTCCTGCACAATACCGAAGCAAATCTACAATATGTGTAGTCTGCTCTACGAATTGTCCTCCTGAACCTTCCTGACGCCGCCACCAGGAAACTCCGGGCATTCCGCCCATCCAGCGGCCAAGTGCCATGCCAACCGTCTGTTCTTTCATCGCTTGCTGCAGGACCTGCGCAGCCTCCTGATAACGGAAATGGTAACCTACAGAGGTTAACAAACCGCTCTTCTGTACCTGATCCAATACCTGACGCGGAACATCCATTCCAGTGCTCAAAGGTTTCTCCACCAGGAATGGAATACCGCGGCGGATTAATTCGGACTCAATCAATCCGTGAGACATCGGAGGCACACAGATATACACCGCATCCAGCTTCTCACCATCCAGCATATGTTCAAGTTCCCCGTAACCAACAGCATCATATACGGAGGCCATAGCCTCTGCCTTTTCGAGCGATGTTCCACAGACACTCGCAACACGAACACCTTCCATCCGTGCGAGAATATCCGCGTGTACCTTACTGAACCAGCCTGTTCCAATGATTCCGATCTGTAATGTCATGGATGTAATCCCCTCTCTATGTTACACGCTTACATGTTCCATTCGACTCTCGGCCTTGAAATCCTGCCTCAGATTTTGCCGGATGCTTCCAGCAACAGCTGATCCAGATCCTGTGTATGTTTAATCGCTTGCTCTTCAGACCAGTCCAGACGACCAGCCATATACGAGATAACTGCTGCTTTATAGCGACGAACTTCATCAATACGGAAGAATAAATCACCTGTTCTTCGTACCAAAAAGTCAGATGGGGTTACAGCCATCTCTTCATCAATCGCGTAATGTAGCATAAGCAATAGCTCCTGTGGCATGCCATGAAGTTCTGACTTGGTTCGTGGATCGGGCATTCGCTCATATAATGCTTCCACGTTGGAACCATACGTACGGACCAGCCGCTCCGCAGCAGGTCGAGCAAGCCCCAGGGCAACACCATCCTTGATCTTGCGCTCCGCATACGATACAAATCCAGCCGATCCCCCTACATCACCGCCGGAGATGGGCATCTTCTTCGTTACACAAGGGCCTATGGAATGCCCACTCTCCTGCTCCATCTGGCGTGCGACCAGATCAACAACCATCTCGGCCATTTTACGGTATCCGGTTAATTTGCCCCCGGCAATCGTAATCAGGTTGGAATCGGATACCCAGACTTCGTCCTTACGTGAAATTTCGGAAGGATTCTTGCCTTCCTCATGAATTAGTGGTCGTACACCCGCCCATCCAGATTCCACGTCCTCGGTACCAATGTGTACATCTGGAAACATGCCATTAACTGCATCAATCACATAATCGCGGTCCGAGTCGGAGATTAGCGGGTGTGCAGGATCGTCCTGATATACGGTGTCGGTTGTGCCTACATAGGTTTTGCCATCACGTGGGACAGCAAACACCATTCGACCATCTGGTGTATCAAAATAGACGGCCTGTCTTAATGGGAATCGTTCACCATCAAAGACCAAATGAATGCCTTTGGTCATCTGCAGTGTTTTCCCCTGGCGCGAACCGTCCAATTCCCGCAGACCGTCCACCCATGGACCGGAAGCGTTGATCACCTTACTTGCTTTTAGCGTATACATCTGCCCATCGATCTGATCCGTAGCTTCAATACCTGTAATCTTGCCATTCTCCTTCAGGAAACCTTTCGCCTTGACGTAGTTCACTGCCTGTGCCCCACGTTTGACAGCTTCTTTCATAACTTCAATGGTGAGCCTGGCATCATCAGTCCGGTACTCCACATAGAGTCCACCACCCAACAACCCCTGTTTGCGCAGCAAAGGTTCACTATCCGACACCGCTCCAGCATTCAACATTTGGCGCCGTTCACTGCGCTTCACCCCGGCGAGCCGGTCATACACCATCAATCCAATGGATGTGCTGAAGCGGCCGAACGTACCTGCCGTATAGATCGGTAACAACATCGGTTCCGGTGTTGTCACATGTGGCCCATTCTCATAAACGACAGCCCGCTCCCGTCCTACCTCAGCAACCATCTTCACTTCATATTGCTTCAAATAACGCAATCCGCCATGGACAAGTTTGGTCGAACGACTGGATGTACCTGCTGCAAAATCCTGCATTTCGACAAGCGCCGTCTTCAATCCACGGGAAGCCGCGTCCAATGCAATCCCTGCGCCTGTAATCCCGCCGCCAATAATTAATACGTCAAAATGTGCATTCGCCATGCTTTGCAAATATTCGGTCCGGTGTGCTGACGAGAACGTTTCTGTCATTCTTGAACCTCCCACTGATTTCCTTAATCTTTCCGTAAAAAAACAAAAAAAGGACCACGTCATTCGCTCAGCAATTGCTGAGCGGCACGTGGTCCCTCCCGATCTCCAGACATCATTTTTTAACTTGTGCCTTTATCCTATCACAGATTTTTGACGGCGTGAAGTCCTGAAATGACACATTATTCAAAAAAAATTCAAAAAGTTGTTCTGCCAAAGGATGGAATTTCAAATGAATCCACTAACCTTGTTTTTTTCCTTATAGTGGGTATATATTTTGCTCTCTCCAGGAAGAATAACCCTGTAAATCATGCATCATTTTCCACCAGTAAATATCATTTATAACATATGTTTAGTTAAAAAGTACAAATACCCACACCAAGAGATATTCATTTCATTCCTTTTATTTAAAAGCCATTGCTGCATTCACTGCACGCTTCCAGCCTGTATACAGTTCTGTCCGTTGTTCCTCAGCCATAACAGGATGGAAGACACGCTCCGTATTCTCATGATCGGCCAATTCATCCGCGTTCGTCCAATACCCAACCGCCAAACCTGCCAGATAAGCCGCACCCAATGCAGTCGTTTCGTTCACCGTTGGGCGTTCGACAGGAATGCCCAGAATATCACTCTGGAACTGCATCAGGAAATCATTAGCCGCCGCCCCGCCATCGACACGCAGAGCATGCACAGGAATACCCGAGTCGGATTCCATAGCCTCCAGTACATCTTTGGTCTGATACGCCAATGCTTCCAGTGTAGCGCGGATAAAGTGTTCCTTCGTCGTGCCGCGGGTCAGGCCAAACACTGCACCCTTGACCTCACTATCCCAATACGGACTGCCCAGTCCCACAAATGCAGGTACCATATACACGCCATCTGTCGAAGGCACGCGTGAGGCGTAGTCCTCACTATCTTTTGAAGAGCGTAGCATTCTTAATCCGTCACGCAGCCATTGAACCGCTGAGCCTGCAACAAAAATGCTGCCTTCAAGCGCATATTCCACCTTGCCATTCATCCCCCAGGCAATGGTCGTAATCAGTCCGTGATCCGATTGTACCGGGTTCTCTCCCGTATTCATGAGCATGAAGCAACCGGTACCATATGTATTTTTCATACTGCCCTTGGTATAACAGCCCTGACCAAACATCGCTGCCTGTTGATCTCCTGCTGCCCCCGCAATCGGAATCCGATGACCGAAGAAATGATAGTCTGTTGTGTGAGCATACACCTCGGATGAACCTCGCACTTCTGGCAGCATGGCCTTAGGAATGTCGAGGACATCCAACAATTCGTCATCCCATTGCAGATCATAGATGTTATAGATCAGGGTACGTGAGGCATTGGATATATCCGTGACATGTGTGCCCCCGCTTAGTTTCCAGATCAGCCAGCTATCAATCGTGCCAAACAACAGTTCACCCTTCTCTGCCCGCTCTCGGGCACCAGGGACATGATCCAGAATCCATTTCACCTTTGTCCCCGAGAAGTAGGGATCGATCAATAATCCTGTTTTGCGGCGAAAAAGATCCCCGAGACCCTGCGTCTTCAATTCTTCACAGATATCTGCGGTCTGTCTGGATTGCCATACCACTGCATTATAGATGGGTCTGCCTGTTTCTTTGTCCCATACCACAACGGTCTCACGTTGATTCGTAATTCCAATTCCGGCAATCTGGACAGGCTTAATTCCGCTCTCTGCCAGACATGAAGCCATCACGGCAAGAATGGAACTCCAGATTTCGTTGGCATTCTGCTCTACCCAACCCGGCTTGGGGAAATATTGGGGGAATTCCTGCTGAGCAATGTGCACAATCTCCCCGCCGTGGTTAAATAGAATGGCCCGGGAGCTCGTCGTTCCTTGGTCCAGAGCCAAAATATATTTTTCCATACAGACAACCTCCAGTTGTGGGTTCTTTTTTATGTAAGCGATTTCTCAAAGTGTCGGATCAGATCTGCGTTGGATGTGGTCACTGCCGTAGCCCCGACGCCAAGCGCAAGTTCAACCTCTTCCGGTGAACGGATCAATCCCCCTGCAATAATGGGTATCCCTGTACGCACAGATACTTCCGCAATAATATGCGGAATGACGCCAGGTAGTACTTCAATATAATCCGGTTGGGTTTTAGCCAGCAGCAGATAACTTTTCTCCAGTGCATGGGTATCGAGCAGAAAAATACGTTGTATGGCTGTAATGCCTTTCTGCTTCGCCTTTTGAATTACACTTGCCCTTGTAGAGATCAGTCCTGCCGGGCGAATATGCTGACACAGATACTCTGCCGCATACTCATCGTTCTTCAATCCCTGTACCAGATCTGCATGCAAAAGTATCTTTTTGTCATATCGCCGCGCCTCGTCCATTACACTCTGAAGCTGTGCAATATGGGTTTCCAGCATCACCCCATAGGTATAAGGGCCTTCAATCATCGCTTCAAACTGCTTCATGCTCTTTGCAGCCGGCAATATACGTTGTCCCTCAAATGGCACCTTGGTTCCTCCCGCATTCATCAGATGCCTATATTGTATAATCCGCACTGTGGGAACGGCAAGCCATTCCATGAATCAGGAAACCCTGATCGCTATCCTATCCTCCATACAAAAAAGCCGCTGCTGTACTTCTCCATAACGAAGAGTACTACAACGACTAATCAACTACGTCTATTAATAATGATTAAGCCTGCGCATGCGGAAGCAGCGTCTCTGCCCCAGCCCAACCATCATTTTCTGACAAGTGACCGGAACGATTCACTTTTGTTTGCAGATACTTCTCGTTGAAAGCAGAACGATCCCCCCATAGTGGCACACGTCCACCCACATTTAATCCCGCTTCCTGCAAGGCAGCCAGCTTCCGTGGATTGTTGGTGATCAATGTAACCGGAGCAGAGCGAAGCGCACGTAATACGGCAATCGCATCGTCATAATTGCGGGCATCGTCCGTGAATCCGAGCTGCAAGTTTGCATCTACCGTATCCAGTCCTTCTTCTTGCAAAATGTACGCCATCGCTTTGCTGAACAGACCAATGCCACGTCCTTCATGGTTGGCAAGGTAGAACAGGGCACCTGCTCCGTGAGCGGCAATCATCTTCATAGATTGCTCCAATTGGAAGCCGCAATCACAGCGTTTGCTGCCAAAGATGTCGCCTGTATGACAGATGCTATGCATCCGGATCAGCGCTTCTTGTGCGTTGGCAAAGTCACCATACACCAGAACACTGGATTGTTGACGCTCTGCCAGTTCAGCTTCAGCAAGAGATTCAATTAACTCGCCGCTCTCCATCGCTTTTTCCGATTTCATCCAGCTGTACCACTGGAATGTCTTGGTCTCTCCATCGAGGTTTACGGGGAGCTTAATCGGCCCCACGAGGTATATAAACTCTTTTCCACTCGGAAAAGTCTGAATTTTGGGGGCAAGTAGTTGAATAATATGTGCATTGATCATTGTCGTTCCTCCTGTTTAGGCCAACTTGTATGTTGATTGATTCGCATCCAGCGTGAAATTGGATCACTTGGATGTTATATAGTACGTATCTATATTATTCTCATCATCATTAGTTACTTTATGTAAGTTAGTTTAGAATAAAAATTATAAAGTGTCAAGTAACTTTTATTTTTAAAGTAACTACTAAAATTATGTTACGCAACGGACACAAATATGTGTTTCATTTCGGGAATATTGGGTATGAGTTTATAAACTGCTCATACACTAATGTTGTAGTCCAAAGCACTTCATGCCTCGAACTTAACAATGAGGGGGTTATGCACATGATCCGCCGGAAAAGAACATGCTGGACAGCCATACTGATGGTCTGCGTCCTGCTCATAAGCGGATGCTCCATCTGGCCCGGACAGGACGATTCAGCGAACAACAAAAAGGTAGCGCTTACACTATGGTACTGGAATCGTTCCATCGATGATAAGTTGATTGCCAGGGCTAAGGAAAAGTTCCCCAATATTGAACTGACAGCTCAGAAAATCGGCGGTGATTTCAAAGCAAAGCTCAAAACAACACTCGCTGCACGCTCAGGTGAACCAGACATTGTGGCATTGAACGACTGGATCATGGAGCTATTCCCCAGTGAGGACCGTTTCTATAATCTGTATGATCTCGGTGCAGGAGATATTGAAGACCAATATCTGCCGTGGAAATGGAAGCAAGGCGTTACACCAAGTGGACAGATGATCGGGTTTCCGATGGATACCGGACCGACTGCCCTCTTCTACCGGGAAGATCTGTTTAAGGAAGCCGGATTGCCATCTGAACCCGAAGACGTTACACGCCAGATTAACAGCTGGGATGCATATGCCGCTGCTGGAGAACAGCTCAAGGAGAAATTCGGAGGCAAGGTATATCTGACCGATAACATTGGAAGCGTTTACAACCAAGTGCTGTCCCAAGGAGCTGAACGTTATTTCCGTCCGGATGGTTCATTCATCGGCATGGATTCTGCTCTGGTACGAACAAGCTGGGATACCTCCATAGCTTTCAAAGAGAAGGGACTACTTGCCAATGCAGACGGCTGGACTCCGGGCTGGAACGCCGCAATGAATAATGGCGAAATCGCCTCGTTCGTAGGTGCTGTCTGGATGAAACAAGTTCTTCAGGAAGCCGCTCCCGATACATCCGGGAAGTGGCGGGTCGCTCGGGCACCAGGGGGAGATGGCAATAACGGGGGATCCTTCCTGTCCATCCTGAAGTCGAGTGAACATCCTCAGGAAGCCTTTGAACTGGTTCGCTGGCTGCAAAGTCCCGAGAATCAGCTCGAGCAATATCAGACATTGAACCTGTTCCCTTCTGCCCCAGGTGTATTTGATGACCCTGCCATGAAAGAAGAAGAACCTTTCTTCGGCGGACAGGCGACGGGGCCGGTATTTGCCGAATCGGCACAGCAAGTGCCGGATGCCTTTTTTGGAGAAAGATACCCCTCCGTACACAACATTATTACTCGAAGGCTAAATGATGTCGCGAAGCAAAATGCCGATCCTCAGCAGGTCTGGACGGATACGGTGCACCGCGTCGAGCGGGAATTACAGCGTTAACCTGAAGAACGTGTGGTTTCGTTATCCGCAAAGGAGGAATTCATATGGCTGTAACTGAACCTCGTCTTACTCCCGATCCCGGAAATGCAAGACCTGATCTGGATCGGCAGAAGTCACTGTGGTCCAGGATGTGGGAGCATCGTGCACTTTATGTTGCGATATCGCCGTTTTATATTCTGTTTGCGGTATTTGGCCTGTTCCCGATCGGGTTCTCACTCTATCTGGCTTTTCATAAATGGGATGGCATCGGTGTCATGACGTACAACGGACTCAACAATTTCAAATACATGCTGACCGATGCCGAGTTCTGGCAAGCCGTGGGCAATACGTTCATGATCTGGATCTATTCGACGATTCCGATGCTCTTCTTCGCATTGATTATTGCCTTTCTATTGCATGCACCATTTGTGAAGTTCCGTACCCTGTTTCGGGTTGGTTATTTCCTGCCAAATGTCACATCCATCGTGGCTGTAGCCATTATCTTCGGTGCCTTATTTGCCAACAATTATGGCTTTCTCAATTATCTGTTGCAGTCGGTCGGGCTACCGGTTGTGGAGTGGCTAAATGCACCATGGGGCATCAAAGTCGCAATCTCCTCCATGGTAGTCTGGCGCTGGACCGGATATAACGCCGTCATCTATCTGGCGGGATTACAGAGTATCCCGCAGACATTATACGAAGCTGCCAAAATTGACGGCGCATCAGCGATACAGTCCTTTTTCCGAATTACGATTCCGATGTTGCGTCCTGTGATCCTGTTTACGGTCATTACATCAACGATTGGCGGTATGCAGCTGTTCACCGAGCCACAAGTATTGGTAGGTAACGATGGTGGCGCGGGTGCAGCAGGTATGACGATTGTACTGTACCTCTACCGTGAATCCTTCATTAACAATTACTTCGGATATGGGGCTGCTGTTGGCTGGGGTATGTTCCTCATTATCGCCCTGTTCTCGATTGTGAACTGGAAGCTTGTTCAAGGCAAATCATCCTGATGTGATAAGGGGGAGCGCACATGGCGACCAAACACCTCAAATCGCTGGTGTTGTATACCGGTCTTATCGGGGGCATGCTCATATCCATGTTCCCGTTCTATTGGCTGATTGTAATGTCCACCCGGACAACGTCCGATATCTATAAGTTCCCGCCCCAGCTCTGGTTCGGGGGTGAACTGTGGAATAACATCACGCGGGTGTTGCAGCAGATTGATTTCTGGGGAGCTTTTCTGAATACGTTGTTTGTGTCAGGCCTCGTAACGATCCTGGTGCTGTTTTTTGACTCACTGGCGGGGTTTGCGTTTGCGAAGTTTGAATTTCCCGGCAAAAAGTGGCTCTTCATCCTGCTACTCGCCACCATGATGGTACCTTCGCAGCTGTCGCTGGTGCCTTCCTTCGTGCTGATGGCTACGTTCGGCTGGGTCGGTTCCTTCAAGGCCCTGATTATTCCGGGCATGGTGAACGCCTTCGGCATCTTCTGGATTCGCCAATATGCTACGGAGTCCATTCCGAACGATCTGCTGGATGCAGGCCGCATCGACGGCTGTAATTTCTTCCGACTCTATTGGAACGTGGCACTGCCAATCTTGCGACCTGCCTTTGCTTTCCTCGGCGCATTCACCTTTATCGGGGTATGGAATGACTACCTGTGGCCTTTGATCGTCCTGACAGATGAACGCAAGTATACGTTGCAGATTGCGTTGTCTCAATTGAACGGACTGTATAATACAGACTATGCCATGGTTATCGCAGGTACATTGCTTGCCGTCATTCCACTTATCGTCATGTTCCTGTTCATCAGCCGCCAGTTTATCTCGGATATCGCGGCAGGAGCAGTGAAGGACTAAGATTGTGGCATTTTGATCCATCCCTCAAGTCTGATATTCTTATCTATAGTTGAAATAACAGATGCCACATAAGTTGGATGAATAGCGCCACGTGCACGAAGGGGACAAAAAGGCCTGAAGAAATGGAATGTTCGCAGTTATAACCAAATTTCTCCCTTTGAAGAGGGAATCAAGAAATTTGGGGATAACGGCGATCGGAAGGCTTTCTGTACCCGAAGTGTTAACGTGTAACAGCATTCATTCACTTATATATTTAAGAAAGAGGGATGACAAAATGGCTTCTTCACCCTATATGATCGGCGTAGATATCGGCACGACCTCCACCAAGGCCGTCTTGTTCGAACAGAACGGAACCATTGTGGCTCAAGGCAGTGCCGATTATCCGCTACACACCCCCACACCTGCGATTGCGGAGCAGGATGCGGAAGATATTTTCAAAGCAGTCATCGAATCCGTTAAACAGGCCACGTCCAAAGCGGGAGTGAAGCCAGAGGACATCCTGTTTGTATCCTTCAGTTCGGCCATGCACAGCATTCTGCCTGTCAATCAACACGGCAAACCGCTAATGCGGGCCATGACTTGGGCAGATAATCGCAGTGCCGAGTGGACCGAAGCACTCAAATCGGAGATGAATGGTCACGAAATCTATCTGAGAACAGGTACGCCGATTCACCCGATGTCCCCTCTCACCAAGATTATGTGGCTCACCCGGGATCAACCGGAACTGTTCAGACAGACGTACAAATTCATATCCATGAAAGAATATGTTTTCTATAAACTATTCTCTGAATACGTCATTGACCACTCGATGGCCTCCGCCACCGGGCTCATGAATCTGGAGAAACTCGACTGGGATGCAGAAGCGCTACATGTGGCGGGCATTACGCCGGAACACCTATCCCGATTGGTCCCAACCACACATGTGTTGAAACATGGACTGCACCCGGAATACGCCAAGGAGATGGGCATTGCGGTCACCACACCATTTGTCATCGGTGCAAGTGATGGTGTGCTCTCCAATCTGGGCGTGAACGCCATTGATCCGGGCGTCGTGGCCGTGACCATTGGTACCAGTGGAGCGATTCGTACAGTCGTAGATAAACCGGTGACCGATCCCAAAGGACGCTTCTTCTGTTATGCGCTCACGGAGGATGCCTGGGTCATTGGCGGACCGGTTAACAATGGCGGTGTTATTTTCCGCTGGATTCGGGACGAGTTTGCGGCTTCCGAGGTGGAGACCGCGAAACGACTTGGCATCGATCCGTATGAAGTGCTCACTCGTGTTGCTGAGAACGTACCTCCGGGTTCGGAAGGTCTCTTGTTCCATCCGTACATGACAGGTGAGCGGGCTCCGCTCTGGAATCCGAACGCACGCGGCTCGTTCTTCGGCCTGACGCTGCACCATAAGAAGGAACATATGATTCGCGCTGCGCTCGAAGGTGTGTTGTTTAACCTGTACACGGTCATGTTGGCGATTGAAGAAAAGATCGGTCGGCCGAAAAAAATCCAGGCCACAGGCGGCTTCGCCCGCTCTGAGTTGTGGCGTCAGATGATGGCGGATATTTTCGATCAGGATGTCATCATCCCCGAAAGTATCGAAAGCTCCTGCCTCGGCGCAGCTGTACTGGGCTTGTACGCTCTTGGCCGCATCGATTCCCTGAGCGCCGTCTCCGGCATGATCGGATCAACACATCGTCACCAGCCTGACCCGGAGAGTGTCCGCGTCTACCGAGAACTGCTACCGATCTTCATCCGCATCTCCCGTAAGTTTGAAGAGGAGTATGCGGATATCGCCGCTTTTCAGAATAAGACGATGCAAAGGTAAGGATGACGTGCATGTACGTTTATGAGGACCCTCCCGCCATGTTTTAGACATGCGGGAGGGTCTTTTTCATTTACATATCTTCATGTACGGTTTTTATGTACCAATTTTCTTGCAGAAACTGTGTTATTGGATAGATGAAGCCTTCGTCCTCAGTGTCTATCAAATTAGTTAAATATGCCACACAAAAAAAGCCCCACAGTTCGAAAGACTGTGGGGCTTCTGCACTATTACTGATTATACTTGCTGAACGCATTCTGGTCGGCCTGTACATTCTCCAGATACACAATCTGCCCTGCATCATTTACACGTGCGATATCAATGCCTGCTTTGGCATATACCGTTCCGTCTGCCGCTTGTCCGCATACCGCCCAGTTCGTTTGGTAGCTGCCGTCAGGCTGTTGCACCCACGCGTCCCACATATGTTTTACATCCTTATTGTACTCGTAGAAAGCTTTCATAAAACCGTCGAATCCCGTTCGGCTGGTGCCGTTAAGCACAATCTCTGCGTCCGGTGTAAACAGAGACAATAAGTCCTGCATGGCGCGCTCGTCTGTACGTGAAGCATCAAATAAACGGAAATAGTTGTTCAACAGTGTAGTGGTACTCATAGTACTCATTTATATTCCTCCTAGAATAAAAAGCCATTTTCCAACCTTTCAGTTCGAATATTTTCGAACTATTGAAAAGAAATGTATCACACTTCTTATACTGCCTGCAAGAAATATATAAGTTGAGACCGACTTTTACACTAACACGGAGAGTGCAGAACCAATCTGAAGAAGCGAAGCGTTCGCCTTTATCAACGGATTTTTCCCTTGGACCAAGGGAATAAAGAAAATCTGGGGATAAGAGCGATCGAAAGATGGTACTGCAATCGGAGTAAACAAGTATAATAATTACAAGTTCAACTTCTATAGTTCGAAATATTTCAAACATTGAAAGGTACAGCCGAATATGCTAACGTCATAGATATGAGAACTCCAACGATACCTATGGCTTCGGAATTCAAGCTGACCACGGTCTGCAATGCATTGGGTGATCCAATACGCATGAAAATTGCACACTGTCTGGCCAGCTCTGGCGAGAAAAACTGTTCCGCCTTCGAAGTAGACCATATTTCCAAATCCACGTTGTCCCATCACATCAAAATTTTGCGTGAAGCTGGCGTGATCCAGCCGCGTATTGTAGGTAAACAGCACTTTTATTCCCTACGAAAGGAAGAACTAAATACACGTTTTCCAGGACTAGTCGAGATGATTCTGAATACATCCGCGAAATACGCACATTAAGCAGGTCTGAGATAGAACAATCACAATGATCATGATCGCAATTCCCATATAAGGAGGCTAACCATATGGACAAAAAAGCGGCAAGGATACTGCTGAGCACATTCTGGGGAGGAGGCTGGAAAACAACTTCCGCACCCTTCTCTGGAGATGAATTTGAATATGCCAAGAGCAAAGGCGTTATGTTCGACCCACTCACGATCACGCATGATGAGATTGTCCAGCGTCTGTACGCCATGCATCAGGATGACTCCTTCAAGGAACGCGTGATTTCGGCCTTTCTACATAGTCTGTCCACCAAAAAAGTCTACCTGCGCAGCGCATTATCCAGCTGGGCTTTAACATCGAACATGCCTTTACACACCTACGCGGAACGCCCTGCCCTTCACGCTAATACCAGTGCCTGTGGAGATTGCAATTTCCTGCGTTTGCAGTCAGACAAGGAATATTCCAACGTCGACCTAAACGTCCTGAACTTTGAACGGATCAAGTGGGGCGGCGTACGGCATGGCTGGCTTATCTACTGCCTGATGGATCTGGAATTACTGCTTCAGGACAACGATGCAAGTTATGAAGTAACTCCTGAAGACCAAGCCATCCTGGTCAACCTGCTTAAAGCAGCTCAGACGGAAGACCCTAAAGACAGTGCTCGCTCACTGGAGAAAAAGTGGAAGGATCTCTTCCCTTCCAGCAAACAGGAGCGAGATGCCCTGCTGGAAATCTGGGCGGCAGCAGGCATACTGGTTCCTGGAGATAAACCAAGAAAACGCAAAGGTGGTTCCAGCGATTTTGTCTTTGCAGCAACCTGGCAAGGTGATGATGGATATCATACAGAAGCCGTAAAACATTATTTCGGCTCCTATCTTCCTCACATGCAATAAAACCTGAACTTTTGCTCACCTTTGCGTACGTCTGGTTACAATAATGACATCGACAGATTTCCTGTTTAACTCGTATAATAAGGGGAAATTGGTAGATGGGAGTGAAACAAGCGAGTTTATGGTATACATACTGGCTTTTATAGTGTCTTTTGCTGTCGTGGTTCTGCTTATTCCGCCGCTTGGTCGACTGGCTCACCGACTCGATTTTGTGGACAAGCCTCGGGAAGATGTGGAGCGTAAGCTGCACAGGCAACCTATCCCGCTCACGGCGAGTTACGCGATATTTACTGGATTTTTCCTGACATACATTGCTCTGACGAAAGAAATCACATGGGAAACAGCGGCTCTGGTCGCTGGTGGTATGCTTTTGCTAACGATTGGTACCGTCGACGACTGGTACAAAACAAAAGGCAAAGATTTTCCTGCCCTGCCCAAAATGCTCGTACAAGTCTCTGCGGCAGTACTCGTATTTGCTTCTGGCATTGCGTTCACCGGATTTGTGAATCCCTTCAACGCGGAATATGTCATGCTTCCGATCTGGCTGCAATTCATTCTAACGATCCTGTGGATCTTCGGGGTGACAACAGTCATCAACTTCTCGGACGGCATGGATGGACTGGCTGGCGGATTATCGGCCATCTCGGCGATTACCCTGTTCATCGTGGCCCTTGCCAAAGGCCAAAGTGATTCTGCACTCATGTCGATCATTCTGGTCGGTGTGACGATCGGTTATCTGAAGTACAACAAAGCTCCTGCCAAAGTGTTCATGGGCGATGCAGGTGCTACGTTCCTCGGCTTCATTCTGGCGGTTATTGCTCTGGATGGTGCATTCAAACAAGCAACCATGTTGTCCATTTTCATTCCGATTCTGGCGCTGGGTGTACCGATCTTTGATAACATCTTTGTCGTTATTAAACGCTTCATTCAAGGTAAAGCGATCTATCAGGCCGATGCAAGTCAAGCTCATTATCGACTGCTGCGTGCCGGATTGAATCATAAACAGGTTGTTGCTGTGCTCTATCTCGTCAGCACTTGTCTGTGTCTGTCCTCCATTATTTTAATGTTGGTGGAAATGTAATTATCCGCAACCAAAAGCGGTCATATCGAAATGTAAAAAGAGACGAGTCCAAGATTTCTTGGCTCGTCTCTTTGTTATGCTTATATGGTTCGGCGCTAACAGGCTCCCACTTATCTCGAAGCTACGGGTGGCAACGGTTGTGTCTGTTGCTGCCGACCTGTCCATCCGGGTCGATCAAGTTCGATAAGACGGCGGTATCGCTCTTCTCCAGACAGCAATTGTTCGTGAGAACCCTGCATGGCAATTTTTCCATTTTCCATAAAAATAAGTTCGTCCATCTGTTCCGCACCAATCAGGTGATGGGTGACCCAGATCATCGTTTTGCCTTGCAAGCTGTCCAGAATGGTCCGCATCAGTTCGCGTTCCGTCACCGGATCAAGCCCTACGGTTGGTTCATCCAATATAATAACAGGTGTCTCTCGGAGCAGTACCCGGGCCAGAGCAATCCGTTGCCTTTCCCCACCGGAGAAACGCAGCCCCGTCTCCAGCATCGGTGTATCATATCCCTGCGGCAAGGATTCGATCAGACCGGATAACCCTACTTGGGCGGCCACCTGACGAATCTCCTCATCCGTTGCATGTGGACGACCAATCCGCAAATTATTGGCTACCGTGGTGTCGAACAGGTGTGGGCTCTGATTCAGCACTGCGATGACATCAGTGACACTCTCACCCAAGGTCTGCACAGGCATATTATTGATCAGAACTTTCCCCGCAGACGGAAGTAATGCCCCCTGAATCAGCTTCAACAAGGTCGATTTGCCACCGCCGCTTCGTCCAAGAATAGCTAATCGTTTGCCTTGTGGCAGATGAAGGGATACGTCCTGTACGGCGTAGGAATCATCCGCTGCATAACGGTAACTTACGCGATTAATCTCGATGTCTGCTCTGAGTTTGGGTGGAATGCGAAGACGAATTCGTCTGTCCGGGATAACATTTGCAGCTGGCAAGGACTCCGATGGCTGTCCAGCCAATCCGTTGCCGTTTTTTACTACAGAGATCGATTCGCCCGTTCCGTCAGCATCACCGGCTCCATTTTGCAACGGAAGATAATCTTTCCCTTCGAGCTGCTTCAAGCGATCCAGCGATTCTCGGTACTGTGGAAGATGCTCCACCGCATCCCCTACAGGCAGAAGTGTTTCCGTGAGCGGGAATAACACCAGCACAAAAGCAGCAATCATCACGGCAGGCAATTGTCCGACAGAAGCGGCATTTCCGGCCCATAACGTAACCGATACCACCAGCAGGCCAATGACGCACTGAGCCATCAGATCACGCCAGCGTGTCCAACGCCGCAACTTGCGACGAACTGCGTCGACCTGTTCTTCTGCCTCTTCCTGCTGCTGAACAAATTCTGCGGCTCGTCCACTTGCAAGCCAATCTCCCAGTCCAAGTACACCGTCAGTCAGACGGGTATACAACGTGCTGTTTTCCTTTTTCAGCCGTACACGCCATTTCCACGTCACTTTCAGGGAGATCGCAGGTAACACGGCAACGAGAAATAACATATACAAGCCCATCCACACCGCAAATCCCAGATCAACACTGCCAAAGGCAATCACAGCCCCACCGTACATCACAAGTGCGGTAACGGCGGGAAAAACGGTGCGCAGATAAATATCCTGCAACCGCTCCACATCATCGGCGAGTGCTCCAAGTACATCCCCGGTCTGCATACGAGAACGCAGGAACAGGGCCTGTGGCTCCAGAATGCGATATAACTTCACCCGTTGATCGGCCAACACCCGCAGTACGGCATCATGTCCTGCCAATCGCTCGATATATCGAAACACGGCGCGGAATATCCCAAATGCACGTACACCAACAATAGGTACATACACCATCAAAATATTTTCAGGACGCAGCGCAGACTTGGAGATCAGAAATCCGGAGGTAAACAGCAACAGTACCGCACACAGCGCAGCACAAGTGCCTAGCGCAATGACTGCAATGAATCTCCAGCGGTACTGTGCCACATACGGAGCAATCCAGCTATTTTTTTCTTTTCCGTTACGGACGGTCTCCATATGCTCATATCCGGACTTCATTTTATATCGCCTCCATCTGGGCCTGAATCATCTGATAATATACACCTTGTCGTGCCAGTAATTCCTGATGTGTTCCCGTCTCTGCCACCGTGCTGCCATCCATGACAATAATCCGATCCATATGTGGCATCCAGTGCAGACGATGGGTAGCCAAAAATACAAGTTTGCCTTCAAACAGCGGCAGCATCGTCTGTTTCAGTTCATACTCTGTCTCTACATCCAGATGAGCTGTCGGTTCATCAAGCAACAGGATATTTCGTTGACTAAGCAGAGCTCTTGCCAGCGCCACCCGTTGCTCCTGCCCACCACTGAGCTGTCTGCCGCCAGCCCCAATAGGCTCATGCAGCCCACCGGATAATGAAGACAGTAGTTTGGTTAATCCAGCTGCGCTGACTGCCTTCGCCACTTCTGCATCCGAAGCCTCAGGCATGTAGAAACGAACGTTATCCGCCAGACTTCCGCTGAAAATATACGGATGCTGCGGGATAGCTGCCGTCTGTCTTCTCCAGGATTCAAGCATATTCTGTGTCACAGGCTGTCCATTGGCTAATACTTGGCCTGAAGTAGGAAGCTGAAATCCAGCCAATACATCAATCAACGTGGATTTGCCTGCTCCGCTGGCGCCAATAATACCGATTTTGCCAAGACCCGTGATCTGAAATGTGACATCCTTTAGCGAATAAGGACCTTCATCATCATGCCGTACCTGTACATCCGTTAGAGCCAATCTACTATTCTCATTCCAAGAGAACACTGAGGAAGAGGAAGAAACAAGCTCAAGAGTAGTAGAAACAGAAGCAGAGTCAGGAGCAAGATGCCCCGCAGCCGTTTTATCATTCAACACGACACGTATGGTCGAAGTAGCGGCTTTCCTTTTACCCAAAGACAATGGTGTAGATCCAGCTTCGTCCTCTGACGTAACCGGATGTGCAACAACATTTGCATAGGCTTCTTTCTGTTTCTGTTCGGCGGCTTTCCCCCGTTTAATCACCTGATTAATGGCCGCTCCGGCTTCCTTACCGTCCAATGTGGCATGATAATCAGCGCCGAGCATACGTACAGGCAGGAAATATTCAGGTGCCAAGATCAGTACCGTCAGCGCAGGGCCAAGTAGCATATGCCCTTCTGTCAGACGTAATCCCAGACCAACTGCTACGGAAGCAACGGACAACATCGTAAAGAAATCGAGTGCAAACGAAGAAAGAAAAGCCATGCGCAGCGTAGACATCGTTGCTCTCCGATACCGCTGACTGACCCGCAAAATGGACCCTTCGTGTGTTTTGCTCTGTCCCAATGTTTTTAGCGTCTCCAACCCACGCAAGGTATCAACAAAATGGTTGGCAAGTGCTTTGTAGGATCTGAATTGTCCGTCTATCTTACGCTGAGCTGCGAGGCCAATCAGAATCATGAACACGATCAGGATTGGGAGTGTCAGCATCAGAATAACCCCGGACATCAGATCCAACTTGAATACATATAACAGAATGACGATAGGTGTGAATCCTATGCCCAGCATACGAGGAATGAATAGTTCAAGATACGTCTTGTATTGAGCTGTTCCCTCACGTGCCAGCGTAACCAGATGGCCTGTGCCCTCCGTCTTCGCATATAGCGGTCCAAGTCTGAACCACTGCTCCACCATCTGTTTGCGCAGATCAGTCCCTGTCTTCTCCGCATATCGTGAAGTCACGAGTTGTAACCAAAAGGATAGGGCGTAGCGGGCGGCAAAAGCAGCCAGGAACAGCAGCAGTACAGGGTACTGCTCCGTTACGGATGAACCTTCAAACAATGCCGTGATGGCCTGTGCCAGCCATTTGGCTTGCATAATGATCGTCATCGCCTGTAGCATCACCAGCGCTGAGGCCAGCGCAAGTACCGGCCGGATGCCCGGCAGCTTCATCAGCCCCCGTCCCATATCAGTACTCCAGGTGGTGCTGCTCGTTCAGGCGTTTGCGGAAGATATAATAACTCCAGATCTGATAGCCAAGAACAAACGGCAGCAATGTGCAAGCTACAATGGTCATTACTTTCAATGAATACGCACCCGATGCGGCATTGTATACAGTCAGGTCATACGCCGCTCCAAAGGAACTCACCATCACTCTTGGGAACAATCCGATAAATACCGAGGCAAAGGCAATGGCAATCACTGCCCCTGTCATACCAAAAGCCCAGCCTTCACGCTTCTGACGAACAAAGTAGGCCGCAAGTGCAAGCGAAACTGCGCCAAGTACAACCATGATCCAAAGAGCCCAGCCGCGTACGGCGAACACATCGGTCATGAAATACGTCATTAACGCGTAAACAGCGAGTAGCGCAGCCAGCGGCAGCATCAATTTTTGCGCTGTCTTCAAGGCACGCTCTCTGAGATCACCCACTGTCCGGAGTGATGCAAACAGCAATCCATGCACCAGACACAGCAGGGTTACGCTCAAGCCGCCAATTACGGTGTACGGATTAACGATATCGAGGAATCCTGCACGCAACTGCATCTCCCCATCAATGGGCAGACCTTTCATCAATGTGGCAAAGACCACGCCGAACAGGAAAGGCAAGAGCGCGCTGGAGACAACAATGATGATGTCCCATGTTTTGCGCCAGCGCTGCTGTTTCATTTTACTGCGGAATTCGAAAGCAACTCCGCGGCCAATCAAGGCGAGTAACACCACCACAAGTGGCAGGTAAAAACCACTGAACAACGTGGCATACCAGTGCGGGAAGGCAGCAAACATCGCGCCCCCTGCCGTAATCAGCCATACTTCATTACCATCCCAGAACGGACCGATCGAGTTGATCAGGGTCCGGCGTTCACGGTCTGTTTTGGCAATAATGCCTGTAGACATCCCCACCCCAAAATCAAAACCTTCCAAAAAGAAGAAACCGACAAACAATACGGCAATCAGCAAAAACCATAACTCACTTAGTGACAACGGAATAACCTCCATCCACGCCGAACGGATCGGCCGATTCATCGTGATCTTCTGGCTTCTCGACCGCAAACGGTCCTGCTTTGATCTCACGTACGAACAGGTATACCATCACGATTCCGAGAACCGTATACGCAGCGGTAAAAGCGATGGTCGAGAACAGGATCATTCCTGCGGATACGTTCGGCGAGACCCCGGCTTCGGTAGTCATATAACCAAATACCGTCCATGGCTGTCTTCCAACCTCGGTCATGATCCAACCTGACGTATTGGCGATAAACGGCAAAGATATGGCAAATACCATCAGACGCATAAACCACTTTCCAGCGACCTCCAGCTTCTTGCGCATGGCCAGGAACGTACCGTATAGCGCCAGTGCAATCATCAGACCACCCGCAACGATCATGATGCGGAAACTCCAGAACGTTGTCCGTACTGGCGGAATGTAGTCCCCCGGTCCATACGTCTGTTCATACTCAGCTTGAAGCTCCTTCATGCCTTTGACACTGCCGGAGAACTTGCTATAAGACAGATAACTGAGCAAGCCGGGGATTTTGATCTCACCCGTGTTCTCCTGTTTATCCGGATCAATAAAAGCGACCACCGTCCATGGGGCCGGATCTTCTGTCGTTGTCCATGTGCCCTCACTGGCTGCCATCTTCATCGGCTGTGTCTCCACCAGATATTGCGCCTGGAAATGTCCGGAGAAAGCTACACCAAACGAGGAAATAAGCGCGATAATGATCGCGATATTAAACGATTTGCGGAAGATCTCCACATCCTGCTTTTTCATCAATTTGTAAGCACTGATCCCGGTTACCACGAAGGCCCCTGTCATCAATGCCCCAAAGATTGTATGCGGGAACTCGACGAGAAGCTGACCATTCGTGATAAGTGCAAAGAAATCATTCATCTCGGCTCGGCCGTTGTTGATCTCAAACCCGACAGGATGCTGCATAAATGAATTGGCTGCCAGAATCCACAGCGCGGACAGGAATGTGCCGACAAAAACCAGCCAGATGCAGGCCAGATGCACTTTTTTGGATAAACGATCCCATCCGAATATCCACAACCCAATAAATGTAGACTCCATAAAAAACGCGAGTAACGCTTCAATAGCCAGTGGCGCACCGAAGACGTCCCCCACGAACCGAGAGTACTCGGACCAGTTCATGCCAAACTGGAACTCTTGCAAAATACCTGTGACTACCCCTACGGCAAAGTTAATCAGGAACAGCTTGCCCCAGAACTTGGCCATCGTTTTGTAGATCTCTTTACCCTTAACAACGTACAACGTCTCCATGATCGCAACCAACAGTACAAGACCGATGGATAGCGGCACAAAAAAGAAATGGAAAATCGTTGTAAGTGCATATTGGATACGCGATAACATAATCGGATCCATACCGTTACCCCTTCTTTCTGTTCACTTCGCAGTATGCGTATTTGGCATTGAAGCTGCACCTTCGCTGTCTGTCCGCCAAATACGTTGATGAACGTATTGTGCCAGATTACCTATTTTATACATGTGAGAATTATCACAATCTTCGTCTCTAGCGCAAAAAAAAGTGATCCTGGTCACATAAAAGATAAAATTCAGCCTATTATCACAGCTTGCCAACTGCATCTATTCATGGAAGATACTCATGTTTGGGACGGAATGCCCATATGTTAGTCTCAGGCATATCATGCGAAGTACCGTGAGGGCTTTACATATGAAGTGAAAGCATGAAGTACATGCAGAGTGAATGACGCACCATATTACAGTCAAGGTGAGGTGAACTATTCATGGAAAAACCTGCGCCATTACCAGGTGAAGACTCCGAAGTCAGCCTGGATAAGGCCAGTACAACACAGTCCCCTGTCCGATATGTTCTCTTCCCTTGCAAAGGAGGCTGGTCATCCTTTCCCTACCCCGATATTGCTGCATTGCTGTCGATCGAAGGAGAGGTCTACTATGTCAGCAGCCTGACGCAATCAGAAGATGTACCTCCGGTCATTACCGTCATCTCCCTCCCTGAAGCCGAGCAGCTATTGCTCGAACCTCGCACCGTAGCCGTAGTCGCCCATCCCTACTGGCTAATGGCTACGGCTTCGCTGGAGCCTGAGCTATGTATTGCCCTGCTCCCTGAGCCTGCTGGAAACGAAGCAGAATCTCCGCTATGGGAGAGCAGTATTTCCAAACTGGTCGGCATCGCCGATCTGGTAGGCACATCCTCCGAAACACGGTATTTGAAGCTGTTATTCCAAGGCGTACGTGCCATCTGGCTGGGCGGCGAAGACTCTGCACCTGCGGGGACGATGCAAAAGGATGATCTCGAAGTCCCTCTCCGGGACTACGAACTGCTCTTCTTGCTTGCGCTGCGGCAGATCCTGTCAGGCACTCCGGATAGCGTCACCTTGCTTCAATGCAGTGTACGTGCCGACTTCTACCGCCAGCTTCGTGCCAAAGCAGGTGCACATGAGACGATATCCTTTTTGCTGGCAGCCTATGAGTACTTGCTTGAAGATTCTCGGGCTATCAATTCACTTCAAGAGGCATTCTCCCATGCGGTCTTGAATGGTCGCAGTGACTGTGTAGTCTCCCACTATCGATTCCTGTCTGCCGTTCATGCCCGGTCCGGCAAGTTGGAGGACGCCCTGCGGGTGTATGGAATCAGTGCAGCCGACGAACAGGAACGCCATCATTATGAACAGTTATGTCGCTGGCTTGAGGCGGGAGAAGATCAACTTGTACGAGCGGAACTACTGCGCATGAACGATGATTACGGAAATGCCCTGCGTATCCTGGACGAACTTGGCGGAGAAACAGCGAGACATTGGAAATTCCGCATCTACCAGGAGACTGGACGTGTGGAAGAGGCACTGGCTCTGGTGCATGCAGTCGATATTCAGGATGATGCCAGTCGCCGGGATTATCAGCAATTATCCGGCAGCGCGCTGGCTCTGCGAGGGGAAAGACACGGGGCAGTCCGACATTTCCTTGAGACAGCATTGGAGGATGAAGATGCGCTGGCCCGGATTGTGGAGCTGGAGCTGTTGGATCATGCTGTACAGCAATTGCTTGGGGAGGTGCCGTGATGCTGGACCCGAAGAAGCGTAGACAACAGTTGAATGGGCCAATGGTACACAGGGATATCCGAACCGAAACCACTTTCACGCCAACGGAAACAGTGGATCGAACACATATAAACGTATTGGAAAATGGCGATCACACGCCGGATCATGCACAACCATCACATGGCTCCCGAAGCCAAGTGCATCACTGGGGCGACACACAAGGTCAATTCGAACAGGACACTACTTCCATAGAGGAGGAAACAAGCGTATTCAAAGAACCCTTCTCCATTCGCCGGGTTCGCAAAAGCAAAGGCAACAAGCTCACCGCCATGCTCCAGGTTCGCAATGAACGTGGCCGATACCTTGAAGAAGTATTGCATGATCTGAGTGAGTTCGTGGATGAGATCGTGATTGTGGACGATGCCAGCACAGATGGAACCCCGGACATATGCAAAGCCTATCCAAAGGTGGTCCGTCTGGAGGTATTGGAGAAACCGCTATTCGCCGAGGAATGGCGCCTTCGCAACACCTTATGGCAAGCGGCGGCGGGAACATGTCCCGACTGGTTGCTCTCGGTTGATGCGGATGAGCTGTACAGCTCAGAGGCCAAGAAAGCCATACGCACTCTGATTAATCAGGAGTATGCAGACTGGTTTGCATTCCGTTTCTACGATATGTGGGGCGGCCGGACCCACTACCGGGAAGATGATCTCTGGTCTCTGCACAAACGGCATACCGCTTCACTTGTACGGTATATGCCTGGATATCCTTATTTTTATCCACAACAGAATCATCATGTCCCCCGTCTTCCCTTGTCCTGCACTGTATTGCCTGGAGTCAGCACGGAATTGAAGGTTCAGCACCTCGGCTGGGCAGGCAGTCTGGAGGACCGGGTTCGTAAATATTTGCGTTACAAGCGCATTGATCCTAGCGGTGAGTGGGGCAATCTTGCACATTACGAGTCTATTCTCGATCCGGAACCTCGGCTGATTCCCTGGAAGGAGGGACCGTGAGATGGGCGTGGTGAGTATTCTGACACATAGTTTCACCGACGGGTACAACCGGGAATTCGGTCGTGTATTTGGTGGTGGACTGGAACGCTACATTCTGGATCTGTGCAGTGTCATCCGGGGACTCGGGCATATTCCCGAAGTTCATCAGCTCTCTTATTTTGAAGCATTCCAGACTCGGACGGAGCAGATTGACGTATTTGGTTATTCGTACGACATGGATAATGTACCGGAAGCCTTTGACCGGATGGCAGCAGCAGCGCGCGGCCCAGTGATCTATGCCAGCTGTCTGTGGCAACCCATCACCTACAAACCTGGCAGCCTTGGCATCTGTCACGGCATTAACTGGGATCGTCCCGGACTGCCACTGGAGACCAAACAACAAGTCGCGGAACATATTCAACTGGCTCTGGATGGACTCGTGCGCATTGTATCCGTGGATTCTCATTTCCAGACCTTTTGCCGGGCTGCGTGCACCTATACCGATCCAAGGCAGGTTGTCCTGATTCCCAACGCAGTGGATACGTCCTATTTCACACCAGCCCCGCCAACACGGACCTTCGAGCAGAAACAGGAAGACGAATGGCTTGTCGCATGGAAGAATGATCTGGCGAGTCATGAAGAGAATGTTGGTGCAGTTATATCAGGGGTGCAAGCTGTAGAAGGTAAGGGTGGAATGAGTCGTGATGGAGCGAACAATGGTAAGGCTAACAGAGACGGAGGTGGGGATACAGATAGCGAGCAAGAACGAAAGGAGAAAGGAATGGTAGATCTCCATTTGCAGTTATCGAAACGGGAAGAAGTCGAGGCAGATGGCGAAACGTATAGGTTTGCTCATAACCACCGGAATTCAACGGACTGGGCTACGGAGATTCTGGTAGAAACAGATGCTGAGTATCAGGTTAATGGTCCGATTCAGGGACAGGTTGAAAGGAAAACTGTGGATGCCCGTGTGACCTCTCCCCGCCCGATTCGCATTATCTATCCGCGCCGCATCAGCATGGAACGGGGTATTATCCCAATGATGCTGGCGGCAGATAAACTTCTTGGAGCCTTTCCGGATCTGGAGATTGAATTTGCCGGGGAACTGGTCGAAGGCAGTACGGTCGGGAGAGTCTTTCGTTACTGGCATCGTACTCATCCACATGCGGAGCGAATTAACCAGCGCACGTATGATTTCCGTGATATTCGAGAGGCCTACCATCAGGCAGATATCGCCGTAATTCCAACCGTGTTCTCGGAAGGCACCTCCTATGCCTGTCTGGAAGCGATGAGCTGTGGACTTCCGGTAATTGCCTCCAATGTTGGCGGATTGAATGATCTGATTCAGGATGGTTTTAATGGGCTGCTGGTACCTCCTGGTGAGCAGGAACTAACCGCTGCACTGGTTCGTCTTGTACAGGATCGGGCCGAGCGAGAACGACTGGGAATCTATGCGCGCGAGACTGCACTGTCCTATGATCTTGCCAGGTGGCGGAGCCGTTGGAGCACGGTGTTGGAATCTTTTTTGGCAGAGACAGGATTGAAGGAGGGAATTCGGGGATGATGGATATGCCCAAGGCAACGGAATTCATGGAATCAAGATACATTCGGCAAAGTGATCCTAAAACGGACACATTGG
Organism: Paenibacillus sp. FSL R5-0701; assembly: GCF_037973995.1. Taxonomy (NCBI): domain Bacteria; kingdom Bacillati; phylum Bacillota; class Bacilli; order Caryophanales; family Paenibacillaceae; genus Paenibacillus; species Paenibacillus sp. FSL R5-0701. The sequence goes on from NZ_CP150230.1 coordinate 6,716,825, forward strand.
TCTTCCCGCTGCATCCGGCATGGTGGAGCCGTCCCTACGAATATGAATGGGCCCGGCGGTTTGCACGTCCGGACGATGTGGTCCTTGATGCAGCCTGCGGTATCTCCCATCCGTTCAAATTCTGGCTTGCCGAACACTGCCGCGAGGTTCACGCCTGTGACTGGGATGAACGTATTTTGTCTGAAGAGGCGATAAGACTGGATATCGTTTCTGATTTTGGTGAGCAAGCGGCCCAGGATCTACCGGAATCAACTCTCGTCCGATTGCACCGTGCAAAGGCTAATCTGGCCCAACTTCCGTACGAGTCGGGTAAGTTTGATCGGGTGTTCTGTATCTCTGTACTGGAACATCTGGATACGGGCACGATGCTGCGGGCGTTTCGAGAATTCGCCCGGGTGCTGAAACCAAACGGACAGTTAATCGCTACCTTCGATGTGCCCGAAATGCAGCCGGATCTGCTGGAAACGATTATGGCTGTCACCGGACTAACCATTGAAGATAAGCTGAACGTGGAAGAACCGGATGATGCCATCTGGTCTGACATGTACGGCACGCCGATCCGCTGTTTTCGAGCGGTGATATGCAAAGGCTGAGACGAGTTGGCTTACGTTGAGTTAAGTGCGGATTGGAAAATTGAGGGCTTGAGAGCTCGACCCATTAGCAACGGAACAATACACGGTTCGGGCAATGCTCCGATTACCTGTAGCTCCGTTGCTTTTGCAATTCAATCGGATGGGCTAGTGCGGGGATATATGGGGATGGAGGTTGGGGACTAGAGACTAGAAATAAGAGATTAGTAATTAGTGATTAGTGATTAGTGATTAAAGATTAAAGATTAAAGATTAAAGATTAAAGATTAAAGATTAAAGATTAAAGAAAATTATAGGTGTACCAGTAACATGTTGCACTGGTTGGTGTATTCATCAGCAGAGGCTGCGCCGTGTGCTGTGAGGCACAGCAGGGTTTGCAGGCCCGGCGGGATTGTCGTCGCCGGGCGACCTGTGGCGGCAGGTTGCCGCGCAGTGAGTTGGGCCGATTCGGCCCATTCACGCGCCAGGTTCTGCCGCCCGGCGAGCAGCGCGAGCGTGCCCGCGAGGAGCGCGTGAGCGGTGCGCTCCGAGGCGGGCACCTCGTCCGCGCGGGGCTGCTGCGCGCCGTCAGGCGTGCCGCATAGCGCAAGCAGCCCTTCGCGGACGCTCGCGGGTGCGCGCAGCAGCCCGCAGCGTGCCGCAGGCGGAAGCGCTGCAAGCAAAGCCAGCGCGCCGCGGGGCGGCAGGGCTTGCAGCAGGCGCAGCCATGCGGCCCAGGCGCCTACGCCGGCGAGCGCTTGCGCAGCGGCGAGCACGTCGCCTGGCGCAGGCGTGGCCGGGCCGCCGGGCGTTGCGCCGCGGGGCGGGCTGCCGCTGCTGCTGCGGTTGCCAGCCGTGGCCCCACGCTGCAGCAGCGCCTCGGCGGCATGGGCCGCGGCGTTCAGCGCTGCCTGCTGGCGAGCCGCCGCTCGGGCGTTGCGCCCGCCGGGCTGCTTGTGGCCCAGCGCCCACAGCGCCAGGGCCGCCTCTGGCCCGTGCTGCGCATGCGCCGCCCAGGGCTGCAAAGCCGCCCGAGCCGCGGCGTCCTCGCCCAGCTGGGCCAGCGCAAGCCCTGCGGCCAGCGGCTGTGCCCGCAGCGGGCCAGCAAGCGCCGCCGCATGGCGCAGCAGCCACTCCGGCCGATGCGCGGCAAGCGCGGCCGGGATCAACGCTTGCCATGCCGCAGGCGGCAAGCTTACCCGAGCGGCAACGCTGGCAATGGCATGCGGCCGCCCTGTGGCAGCGGCCAGCAACAACAGCCGCTGCCATGCAGGCATGCGGCCGGGTTGCATGCCCAGCGCCTCTATGTACGCGGCTTCTGCCTCTGCCCAGCGGCCTGCCCGCTCATATGCCATGCCTTCCAGCGTCAGGCTGCGATAGGTTCCAGCACCAGAGACTGATGTATACCTGCTGGCTGTAGAAGCAGCTGATTTAGCCTGTTTTAACCAGTTCAAGGCCACATCCTCTCTCCCTTGATCCAATTCAAGTACAGCACCAAGCTCCAACAAATCCGGAAAATCCTCATACACGGGCGCCCATGCTTCCACTACAGCAAGTGCCCGTTCTGGACTGCCAATCTCTCGCCAGGCGTAAGCCGTTTTCAGCACCAGATCCGAGTGATATCCACACTCCGGCATAAGCTGTGCCAATAATGGCTGCAACAAACGGAGTGCTTCATCATACTTCGCTTGCTGAAACCACTCGGCAGCCAGAGCATATAACAACTCCGGTTGATCTCCCTCCTGATTCAACGCGAAACGAATCAATTGCATGTTCCGTGCGCCTTTATTTTTGGCGGCAATCACCTGCTCCAGATATCCATAATGAATGACCTCGAGTCCAGAATGAAGCACACCTTGCGGAGCCAGTGCCATGATGGAAGAAGCAATCTCTTCATGAATTCTGCCCTGAAAGGCAATTCGGGGATCATTTCGGAACAAACGACATACCGCATCCGTCACACGCTCTTCACCGGACACCCCCAGCAGACTTGTGACCTGTATCCAGTATCCCCATACGTCGTCCCTGCTTGTCGCTAACAACTGCACGAGTTCTGCCTTCATCTGCGGAGTCTGTGCCCATACTTCATCTGCATCAAGCACCAGAATCCACGGTTTCGTAGCAGCGGTCAGCGACAGATTACGGGCTTCACTGAAATCTCCGTTCCATTCCGTACGAATTACAACGGCACCATGGAGACACGCAATTTCAGTTGTATCATCTACCGAGCCTGTGTCTACAACGATGATCTCATCCACAACATCCCTGACTGCATTCAAGCACCGCTGGAGTGAACCGGCTTCATCCTTCACGATCATACACAAACTAATCCCTATGCCCATATTCGTCACCACCCCTCTCCAACGGAGTTCAGTCCCATCCATTAGCCCGCTGAATTAAGTTGCACCCCCGGACCTGCCTGATCCCCTCTCAGCTCTCAAACCCGTCCGCTCCCGGTAACTCCAGCCGAATATGCTGAACGACAGGCCAACAACGGTGCCGCTGTCCATCTGCATGCTGAGCGAACACCTCCAGATGATGATCCGCAGCACTAATTAATCCTTTCACCAGCCAACTGGTTCCTGCGAGGGAATCCGAAACCCCAGGAAACGACTCAATGTCACTCACCTTCCCGTTTTCCTTTTTCCCTTCCATCTCTTTCTCCTTCTCTCCCATTCGAACGCTCTGTTCCACCGATAATCCTGCTCCAGCCAATTGCTGTCGACACATCTGAATCAGGCTATGCAGCTCTTTCCATCTCCCTGACTGTACACATCCTTCCATCATCAGTCCAAGCGCCTGCCAGCCATCATACTCTCTTCCTGCAACCGTTCCGTCTATGCTGGAGTCCATGTCCTTCTTCTTTATCGCTCTCAGACCAACCGTTCTCCCTGTCTGCACAGCAGATTCCTCATTCGTTCCTTCACCCACCTGCGAACTACGCTTTAACCACAAGGTCAATGGATCATCTCCGTTGACTTTCTTCCCCTCGATCCACTCCAAACGTTCGAGCCATCGGGCAGACGAGATCGCGAGCAGCCCTTTTTTCCGCTGCACAGGTTCCAGTTTCAGACGCGCCTTATTCCATCTTCCCTGTTGGATTTGGAGCATCGCCTCCGCTACAGATAAACGCTCTCTCATCTCACCGGTGGGTTGTGAGGATATACCTGATAACAATTGCAAAGCCGCATCATAACAACGAGATTGCTCCAGAATGCCCAATACTTTGTGTGTAGCCTCTTCCGAACTGAGTGCAAAGCGCTCCCTCACCAACTCTGGAATCTGATGTTCCTGCCCGGAGACTCGCATAATTCGGAATATCCGATAGAGCGGCGGTAACAGACTCGATTTGGTACGCACCGCCTCGACGTAAGCATCTACCGCACCCTCCAGATCTGCCCTTCCTTCCAGCAATCGCCCTAACGTATACCACGTCTGATAGGTGCCGATGCCTTCTTCCGTATGATATATGGGTGGAGGTGTTCCCATGCGAACAGCTTCACGGAGCGAATACTCTGCCTGATCTGCATCACCCAATGCTTCTGCACACACCCCGCGATGGTGCATCAAATCCGTGTACTCTGGAAAGAGTTCAAGCGCAGCGTCGATTCGATCCAATGCCTCCTGCCAGCGATTCAGATGCTGGAGACAACGAACTTCATATTTGAACAGCAAATGCGCGTAACTGGTCACCGCAGGATCAATCCCCATCCGAGCCATACCAAACGTCTCCAAGGCCCGCTTCGCTTTCCCCACACGCAGATACTCGACACCCAGATTATAGTGATGGAACGGCTGATCTGGTTCTTCCTCCACTGCCTGTTGCAGCAGGCGGACATTGCGGTTCACCTTATCTTTGCGCTCCACAATTGCTGTCTGATACCCATAATGATGGATGACCATGTCCGTCACATGAAAAGCAGCCTCTGAATTCCTACGGCAAATCGCCGCCGCAATCTGCTCATGAATTCGACCTTCGAACCGATGCTCCGGGGCATTACGGAAGAGACGCAAAACCGGATTCACGGTGCCCCCCTGCTGACCCGTACCTGTATAGTTATGAATGTTTAAAAACAATCCGTCGCATCCGCTGACCGTCGTCCAGCTCCTGATCTGCTCCCGCGCAGCCCTATCGAGCGCCTCGTCCGCATCAAGAAAGAGAATCCAGTCGCCGGAAGCGCGCTCCAGGCCAGCATTCCGTGCTGCGGCAAAATCTTCGCACCACTCAAATCGCACAACCACCGCTCCATATTGCTGCGCAATCTCCGCGCTGCGGTCCGATGAACCGGTGTCCACTACAATAATTTCGTCCACCGCTCCCTGGACACTGGCAAGACAATGAGGCAGCAACTCTTCCTCATCCTTCACGATCATGCATAGGGAAATTCGTTCCGCTTGCAAGCTGATTCCTCCTTTCCTTTGCATGGAAAAGCGTACGCCACGGGATGCCTCCGGTCGTTTGCAGTCTTTGTTCCAATGCGGTATATTGTGCAGCGAGTTCCCCTGAAGACAGAGAACGAACCAATTCCTGCTTAATCGCCTCCATTGCCAATTGCATGTAACATACCGCTGCTCCAACTCGAGCCTGCCACATAGCAGGTTCCTGTTCCAGAGCCTGCTCAAACAGAGAGAGCGCTTGATCATTGTGGCCTTTGGTATACAGCGTTTCACCCAGCCAGAATAACCCTTCGGCATCCAGCTCACTCTCGGTCATGCACTGAATCAGGATGTTCGCGGCTACCATGGTGTACCCGTGACAATATAGCAGGCTTGCCAACTCCCGCCGTACCGTTACGGATGTTCCCCGATGCTCACTCATCATGATTGCCCGCAGCTCATGCAGTTGCTCAGCAAGCGTAAGCTGCCCTGTCTTTATGGCCTGCTGCACAATTTTCTCTGCCACCAGCTGTGCCTGCCGACCCCATTGTAGAAGCTTCTGTTCTCCTGACTCAGGTTCCATGTAGCGTGGCTCTTTGGGCAACTGATGCAGCAAACGGTCAATGACCTTCCATACATCCTTTTCCTCTGGATACGCAGTTGCGAAGAATGTCTCGGTTAATCGTAATCCATTGGCCCAACAAGCCAGTGCCCAATTCATTCTGTGTTCTGCCTGTATGCTAACCCCATTCATACCCTCAGCTTCCCAGTGTTCTTCCACCAGTTGCAAGGCATCCGAAACCCTGTTCGCACATAACAACCAATGTATTCGATCTGCTACATGGATACGAGCACTACGCGTAATGGAATCCAGCATATTCAATGACTGCCCATATGCCCCGCAGCCTGCGAGAACATGAATCACATGCACCAGATGATCCTCATTCGTCACGGCGTATGGATGGGACAATTCACCACGAACCAAGTCACCATGCCCTGACTCTCCGATCTCTCTGCATCTGGCGAGCAATGTTTCTGCTATGTTCTCATCCGTTTCTCCGGACTGTTGCAGCACATCTGCCAACCCCATCCATGCCGGAGCATACACAGACATACTATCCAGAGCCAGCCCGTACAGATGTGCGGACTCATTCAGGAAGCCCCGTTTCTGTGCAAGTCTGGCCATGGCGGTATACGCTCTGTAACGGTCAGAACCCGCTTCCGTTACATATGACGCGTCTAACGTGCTACCGCTATTCCTCTGTCCATCACTATCCAGCGCCACCCGGCAATCGGTCGCTCGCGCATAGGATTGGTATGCACGTTCCTCCAAACCTTGCTGCTCCAACGTCTCCCCATACAACAGGTGCAGATCAGCATAAGATGGGTAACGATGCCTTTCCACAGCCAGAAGTGAATGCGCCTCTTCATATCGTTCCAATCCCACAAGGACTTTCCCATAATCTCTAACCAATGTAGGACGATATGGCGCGTGCAACTCTGTCAGGCGTAATGATTCACTGAACGCTTCAATTGCCTGTTCATTCTGACCAAGCTGGCAATAGGTCACGCCCAGATTATACAGTTGAAAGGGCTGTTTCGGATCATCCTGTAATTCACGCTTAATCAGCTTCAAATTACGTCTTGGCTTATGCTCCTGAGCAATCGCGGAAGCCAGATACCCATCATGAATGAGACATAGTGGAGCAAGCGGTTCATTCTCAACCAACAAATGTTCTTCATCTATACAGTTCTCGCTCTTATCCATATCGCCAGCCTCATACCGGACAGGCTCGCATGGGCCATTACGAACCAATTGCTCATGAATACGCCCCTTGTATCGATATCCCTGATGAGCACGGAACAGTCTCACTGGCTGAGAGATAACGCTCTCTTCTACCCCTTCTCCGTATCGGTTCTCTATAGTTATACGCAATCTTGTAATGCTTTTATGGACTTTAGGCAAATAATTCAGTAGTTCTTCCAACCCCTGCGTAACATACTCATCGGCATCTAGACACAGGACCCATTCGGTGCTCGCCAGAGGTAAACTGATATTCCGCGCATGTGCAAAGTCATCCTCCCAACGGGCGTGCAGCACCGTTGCTCCGTATGATCTGGCGATCTCGGCTGTACGGTCGGACGAGCCTGTATCGGTGATATAGCATTCCGTGCCGATATGCTTCAAGCTGTCGAGACAGCGGGGCAGGTGATGTTCTCCATTTTGCACAATCATATGGATTCCAAGTAAACGGTTCTGCAAATGTAACCACCTCCAATACAAAAAAAGCACATGAAGTCCACCAAAGGAACTCCATGTACCTATATGACAAACGAATGGGTTATGTGCCTTGTCCATTGAAGAACACATCAATCGTACTTGGTGCACCAACTAGGCTGGAGCGGTAGGATAGACGTGTATATTTGAGAAAACGCTGCGGAACCAATACATCCACTGACCCGGACAAAATGCCCGTCACCGTCGTCACATCCGTGTACCAGTTCGAACCGTTCGCACTGATCTCAACGCGAGCATCTACCCGGTTTACACCCGGTCCCCTATTGTATACAAAGAAAGAATACGTACCAAATACACTAGTGGTCACTGCTGGAAGCGGTGTAAAGGTGTTAGCCGTCGGGGTGCTAATGAGCTGCGACTCCTGAAAACTCTTCTGTGAAATGGACGTCACACTGCTGAGTGTCCCTGCCGTAATCGTAGCGCCGAGCACGCTGGTGATCGTTCCGTTTAACAAGTTCGTCAGTGTTCCTGCTGTAATCGTTGCTCCAAGTACGCTTGTAATCGTTCCGTTCAGCAGATTGGTCAGCGTACCTGCAGTGATTGTTGCTCCAAGCACACTCGTAATCGTACCATTCAGCAAGTTCGTTAAAGTTCCCGCTGTTACTGTTGCTCCGAGCACACTGGTGATGGTTCCGTTTAATAAGTTCGTCAGTGTCCCTGCGGTCACTGTGGCCCCAAGCACACTGGTGATGGTTCCGGCTGTGATCGTCGCTCCCAATACACTGGTGATCGTACCATTCAGCAAGTTCGTCAGTGTCCCTGCAGTCACCGTGGCTCCGAGCACGCTGGTAAGTGTACCATCAAGCAAGTTCGTGAGTGTTCCTGCTGTTACGGTTGCCCCGAGTACACTTGTAATGGTTCCGGCTGTGATCGTTGCTCCCAATACACTGGTAATCGTACCATTCAACAAGTTCGTCAACGTACCTGCGGTCACTGTAGCTCCAAGCACACTGTTGATCGTACCTGCCGTGATCGTCGCTCCAAGTACACTCGTAATCGTTCCGTTCAGAATGTTGGTAATGGTTCCGGCGTTAATTGTAACCGTGGTCAGACCTGAGATGTTACTGATGGTTCCGTCCAAAATAATACCAACCACGTTCCCGCTCGTATCCGTTCTGACAGGCTGGGCTGTGCCTGTACTATCCTGACCAAAAATCAACGTTCTCAGATTATCCGGATTCGTATTAAACGTTGTAAAGTTAGGCATGTGTCTCGTCCTCCTCCCTGGTCAAATCTGTGAGATCATACTCCCTTACGGCATACGCTGTGCCTGAAAGTAAACATCGAGCCGGGTCGGCTGATTCGGTTCAACGGATCGAATGGCAAGCCGGGTATAATGCAAAAAACGCAAGGGTACCAGCGCTTTGGTCTGTCCTCCCGCGACCACCTCCTGGCTGTCCACAGCATAATCCACGGCATTGGGGCTGATCTGGATCTGTACAAGAGCCGGATGTTTCCCCCGATTCACAACGCCATAGGTATACATGCTGAGTGATGAGGTGTCTTGTGCCGGGAGTGAATCCATGCTGTTACTGGTTTCGGCTCCGACATACGTATGCTCTGTAAAACATTGAAAAGCACCAGGGAGTTTCGTACGTGAGGAAGCACCCTGCTTGAACCGGGGACGAGTGATCCGGGAACAAGGAGGTTTCAGCAATTTAGCGCGGCAGGAAAGACGGGAGCGGCGGCGACTGACATATTTAGTTGGTTGCTTCTTTCTCTTCTTGCTTCGCTTCGCTGTTCGACTCATCTCGATTTCCCCTTAAAAAATGTGCTTACGCATCGTATGCCCGGATTGGAAATACGGGCACGGCAACCGCCGTTATTTCCAGATATACGGTTCAGTCCCCAATCCCTTCTTCTTCATTACACATACACTGCAAGTACAATGAAATGCGATTCAAACGGATTATTTCTCAAAATGAACTGGTTTATGGGAGGTGGATGAGATAACCAACTATAATGTATTCAACCAATCCAATGGTCCTCTGTTTACTCAACTGACCAATACCTTCTCGGCACCTGGAATTGAAGCTTCACCAGACAGCGGTGCAGCTGCTGCAGGCAGCTTTTTTGCCCTAACGACCAACAATTCCTCGATTCCTTCCAACCAGAACCTTCTACTACAAGTCGTGAATGCAGCAGGTAGCGGAAGAACTTTGCGAATCTCCGGCCTCACCGGGGGAACTACAGCAGCAGCTACCCTGGTCATCTACTCTGGTGGAACGGTGACTGGTGGGAGTACACCTGTACCCGTCAATACACTACTTGGAAACACGAACACCAGTGTAGTTTCCACAAGGCAGAATACAGGTACATTGGGTGGTGCCTTCACGAGCCTAACCAGTATCCCGCTGACAGCAGGTATGTATTTACTCAATCTGAACGGCTCAATTATTGTTCCACCAGGACAAACATTATCCATAAGCGTAGGTACGGGGAATCAGACTGCAGCCATTAACCTGTTCTGGTGGGAATTCTGAGTGTGATTATATGTAGAAGGTGGTGTAACCAGTGCCAAACAATAATGTATTTAACCCGTTAAGCCAGCCCGTCTATACGTCGAATACCAACACATATACCTCTCCCGGCATTGTTGCCCCACCGGAGAACGATGCCGGCAATACAGGCAATCTGTACAATGCAGGTTCCACCAATTCCACAACACTGGGGTTGCTGGGAGGAACGGTGATCGCCACCGTACAATTGGCCAATCCCGCAGGGAGTGGGAAAACCCTATACGTATCACGGCTCTCCGGCGGAATCACGGTATCACTCAATCTATTATCTTCCTTCAGTGGTTCCATGAGTCTGAGCGCGAATGGAACACTGACATCGCCCACCACACTAACATCAGTAAACAGCAATCTTTCCAGCAGCAATACCAGCGTAGCCACGGTACGGTTCTCTGCTGCTACACCTTCAGGAGCGACCCCATTGATGGCTATGCCCCTTCAAGCAGGGCCGTTTCTGTCCAATGAATATGGCCGTTACGTGGTTCCTCCGGGTCAAGCCATTAATCTCTCTGTCAGCGGATCACTTTCGGTTGGAGGACTGATGGCCTCCACTGCTTATTTTGCTTGGTGGGAAGTATGATTCGTTCAATATATAACATTCTAGGATAGCAAACGGCCGACACACATTAAAAAGAACCGGCATATGCCAGTTCTCGCCATGTTTTAATCTCTTTAGTGTCTATCTTTCTTATTTCCCTAAAAGCATATGGATTTGTACTTCGAAGATCGAACCATCAAAAAAGCACTCTATCATAATCCGTTACCTCTACCGATTGTTCAGCACAGAGCATAATGAATTGCTCCCACTCCGGTTTTAATAAGTTATCTACACTTATACCTTCTAAGTAGTTACGAGAATGTAATGGCCACCTAATGTGGCGGCGACACGTAAAAATTCATGCTTGCAGTGTGTTATATTCTCACGGACATAAAATCGATTCATTTAAGATCAAAAAGAGCACCCGTATGGATGCTCTCTAAGAATGAGTAAAACGATGATTTATTATTCAATGCACTTCTTTCTTTTTGTCCATTTCAGCCCATACTAGATAAATAATTCCTAGACATAGTGCAATTATTTCTGGGACAAAAGAAAAGGATCTAGTAACTGACAAAGCGTACTCAAACATACCCTCACCTAAAACATTATCTTTGCGGCCCATAATTGCCGCAACAATAAAATGTGTACTATTTCTCGAAATAAACAATATGGCAGAGATGACAAGGAGGGTAATACCAGCTGCCCGTTTATTCATATAATCATTCCTCCTTGGTATCAATAGATTGGTTTTAATTCGGAACTGTATCAGTTTCCATTATTACATAGAGCCCATCAGGCAATCCTGCATTTCCTTTTTTCGCGATATAAACGTCTAGAAAATATGTCTCATCAGTTATTTTCACATTGGTCTTACCATCGAAGTTCCATAGTTCTTCATACATTGTACCAAAAGAATTACTCATGTTGGGAGTATATTGCATCCATGAGTATTTTTTTGGAGGTATTGGTTGAGCAATTGAATCAGTGTTAGAGTATGAGTTGCTCCACGATGCCCCATGCTTGTCGTATCTTATTTACATGTAAGTTGGCTTCCCTCGGCTTTGGTAAAACCATGATTATCTCCTCACTCTTTTATGGTAGGAACAGCTAGCTATTAAGAGAGTCCCAAGTTTCAATATGGCTAGTTGTCTGACTGTGGATACAATGATGTTAGGAATCGGATCAAAGCTGTCAGTCCAATTCCTGCGGAATAGTCTTTTTTGCATCAGACACCAGAGGCTGCTTCCCTTCCCACAAGATGTGCTGTAGTAGTATGCCGGTAAGACCAATTACCAGCGTAGCGAGACCGATATATTGAAAGGTGGGGCTCGGCCCAGCAACTCGAATGAGCGCTCCACCTGCAAGTGGAGCTACAACCAGTACAACACTGGACAGTGAATTTTGAATGCCGAAGACGCGCCCTACATAAGCAGGAGGGGTCTCTTTTTGCAGCAAATAATTCAGTGTTACCATAAAGAGTCCATTACCCAGCCCGATGCAGAGGCCCCAGATAATGACCCAAATTTCGGGTGTTTGTGGGCCGATCCACCCCAGCGCAGCAATTCCGGCACCCACGAACAGATATCCTCCACCCAGCCCCCACCCATACCCAATTCTCGGCAAGCGATTTAACAACAAAATGATAACAACTGCCCCGGCTCCTGCCGAAGACCCCAACCAGCCGAGCAGTGATTCATTACCCGGCTTGATCTCCCGAAACAGGGTCGTAAACTGATAATCAATCATGAGAATGGCCATGAGTCCAAAACAGCCGAACAGAATCGTGCTCAGCACGGTGCGACTGCTCTGAATAAAAAGCCAACCTTGCTTCCACTGGGAGAACAAGGATTCAGTTCCATCCTTTTCACTAGCAGCACTTCCGTCTGATTCAACGGACTCCGACTTCTCCACCAAACGCCGCAAGGGCCATAATACTGCGCCTGACAACAGGCGGGTACAGGCATTAATGACAATACAGATTTGTGGTGAAAAGAAGGCCAAAATGACTGCACCCAGAAGTGGTCCCGCCACTTTCGAACACTGGCTCACAAAGCCGTTAAGAGACGATGCCTGAAACAGATGCTCCTCTGCCACCACCTGGCGGGTTAACGCCTGCTGAGCTGGAACGTGAAAAACTCCCATCATGGCCCGCAGGACAAGCAGTGGAAGCAACCATATCGGGCTTGGTGCGAATAAAATAGCAACGGTTAATCCCACGGTGATCACATCACACAAGATCATGATCTTTACTTTGTGCAGTCGATCAGCCAGGGCGCCTGCAAAGGAGCCCAGCAGTATGCCTGGGACAGCCATACATACAGGAATCAGCGCAATGATCAGTGGATCGGCGCCCCAGCGGTAGGCCACCATCACCTGGATGGCGAGTGCATCGAACCAATCTCCAAACGTAGCCAACGAGTATGCGATAAACATGCGGACAAACCAGAGATTAGTCCATAAGCTTTTGGAAGATTCCGCAGATAAGGCGGTTAATTCGGTGGACTCATTGGATGTGGATTCATTAGAAATGACGGTCATACATGTACTTCCTCCCTTGATTACAGCCAATTGTGGTCTGTATGTTCCTTGGCTGTAATCATAAAGGAGTTATATCAGAGGAAGATCAGAGGATGGGGAGGTAGGAGATAAAAAGTTACGTATTTCATCTACAATTTGTGGTCCATATGCGGGTACACCGTAACTTTTGCCGATCTCTGCATACACTTGACGATACTTACTGCGAAGTCTGCCTTCAATTCGATGATGACCCAGGAATAGGAGAATCTGATATGCAGCATTCAGATATAGCGGTGCGTTCAGCGACATCTTCAATACGTCTAGGCCATCATCCATTCTAAGTTCCGCTTCACGAACTCGTCCTTGCCGAAGCAACCATAACCCCTCCATCACCTGAAAACGTCCGATCTCTCGCAGATAGGGTGCATCCTTCAATCCTGACCGCAGGACTGCCATCTGGGCCTCAACAGCTTCACCGCTGCCACCCCACAGTTCCACATATAACGCTGCAAGTGCTACAGGCAGTCTGAAATTCTTGAGTTCGTCTGTCTCTATTACACGATATGTTTCTTCCAGTTGCTCTTTGGCACGTTGATATTGGCCCACCTCTACATAGACTTCGATGATGTTCAGAATGCGGAGTTCGCGAAGCTGATCGACAGATAATGCCGATGAATTCAGCGCTTGTTCATACAACTGAATACTATCCGCTGGCTCGATCAGGGGGTGCACGAAAATCAGTAGCCAATATAGTCGCTCCTCAAAGGGAATTTCCTTTGTTGTAATCAACCATTCCAGATCTCCCTGTATAAAACGGATATACAACTGATAATAAGGGGCAATCTGAATGCCGAGTGCTTCCTGCTGTTGAACCAGGGTCTGTATGGCGTTTCCCTGCCCAAACACGTGATATTTACGAAGTAAATTATGAATGGCATCCTGCATTTCTGGGTCCTGAACAGAAGGGCTAGGAGGTAGAACGGACTTGTTCTCTTGCACAGCAAGCCGATAACCGTATCCCCTTACCGTATCCAGACTGATCTCGTTCCAGTGCTTCAGTTTCTTGCGCAGGCGATAGATATGATCGTCCACGGTGCGTTCAACCGGATATTCAAGCGGCCATACCCGATCCAGCAATTGGCTGCGAGTGAAGGCTTTTTCCTTGTTTTCATACAGAAAATGCAGTAGTGCAAATTCCTTGGCGAGCAGGCGAATGGACTCTGTACGCCGCGTGACCGTATATGTTCCTTCATCCAATTGCAAAGACATGCCTGGTTCCTCCTATTATGTATAATTCGCTAATCCGAAATCGTATAGATTCATTCCACTTTCTTCAACGTGTTCAACATACCATAAAAACCCTTTGCGAGAACGCAAAAGGTTTTTATGGTCTAATTTATAGATGGCTTAGATTGTGGATTACGGTAAGTATATCTGTTCTTCCAACAAGTGTTCCCTTGCCTTACCCCAGCACGACACGATCATCTGCCATTTTTTTGCCGCTAATCCGTTCGAATTCACCAAGCAATTCAGGTACAGTCAACGTACGCTTCCGCTCTTCGCTGACATCCAGAATAATTCGGCCTTTGTCCATCATGATCAGACGGTTACCCAGACGAATGGCCTGCTCCATATTGTGCGTTACCATCAAAGTAGTCAATCTCATCTCTCGCACAAGTGTCTCCGTTAGTTCCGTGATCAGTTCAGCACGTGAAGGGTCAAGGGCCGCCGTATGTTCATCCAATAGCAGAATTTGTGGCTGGGTAAACGTAGCCATTAACAGGCTGAGTGCCTGCCGCTCCCCGCCAGACAAGAGACCCACTTTTGCATTCGGACGCTTCTCCAGTCCAATTCCCAGCTTCTCCAGTTGGGTGTTGAAAATCTCCCGTCTGGCACGGGTAACTCCGAAGCCCAGTCCGCGTCCTTTGCCACGTTTATATGCCATCGCCATATTTTCTTCAATGGACATATGTGGTGCTGTTCCTGCCATTGGGTCCTGAAACACCCGACCAATCCAGCTACTGCGTTTATGCTCCGGCAGGTTTTTAATGGAGCGGTCATTGATCAGCACATCACCCATATCCGGCTTCATCACACCCGAAATGATGTTCATCAGCGTGGATTTACCCGCTCCGTTACTGCCAATCACCGTCACAAAGTCTCCCGGATTCATCGTCAGATTCACACCAACCAGCGCGGTCTTCTCGTCCGTTGTGCCTGGATTGAACAGCTTGGTTACTTGCGTAATCTCCAGCATGATCACATACCTCCCTTCGCCTGTTGACCACCGGATCGCATCAACTCTTCCGTTCGTTTGCGAGCTAGACTACGCTGCTTCATGGAGCGCTGCATAGTAGGGAATACCAATGCAATAATGACAATTACAGCGGTGATCAACTTCAGATCAGATGTATCAAACCATTCCACTTGAAGGGCAAGCGCGACCACAATCCGATAAATGATTGAACCAACGATCGCTGCAAGTGTAGCCCAGAATACCGTTCTTGCTCCAAGAATAGCTTCACCGATAATCACGGAAGCCAGTCCGATAACGATCATGCCAATGCCCATCGTAATGTCCGCAAAGCCTGATTGCTGTGCAATGAATGCACCAGACAGGGCAACCAACCCATTGGATAAGCTGACTCCTACAATCGTAGTCACATCCGTGTTTGCACCAAAGCTGCGAATCATGCGTTTGTTATCACCTGTCGCACGAAGGGCCAGTCCAACATCTGTTTTCATGAACAGATCGAGCATGATTTTAAACACCAGCACAACGATGATAATTAGCACCATGACATGCTCACCTGAGAATGGATTATCCATACCCATAATGGATTTATTCGGTGCACCAAGGATACGCATATTAATGGAGTAGAGCGCGATCATCATCAAAATCCCGGATAATAATCCGTTGATTTTTCCTTTGGTATGAAGCAGACCTGTACAAGCCCCAGCCACCATGCCGCCAGCCATTGCCGCCAAACAGGCGAGCCAAGGAGAGAAGTCATTGGAGATCATAACCGCCGCGATTGCGCCTCCTGTTGTAAAACTTCCGTCTACGGTAAGGTCAGGAAAATCGAGTACGCGGAACGTAATATATACACCAAGTGCCATCAGTGCATATAAAAGCCCCAGCTCGATCGCCCCTTCAATTGAATTCCAGCTTATACTCACACTACTTCCTCCCTGTCTATCGAAAAGAATGAGGCGAACCCGTTGCACGTCCGCCTCGCATCCATACTGCCGGATTACACTCCAGTCAGATTATTGAATAATGTTGTTTTCCTGGTCTTTAACTTCCGCTTTCATCTCATCCGTAACCGTGATACCTTGGGCTTCAGCCGCTTTCAGGTTCAGGATCAGATCCAGTTTGTCCGGAACGGTGACTTTCATATCACCAGGTTTTGTACCATTTTTCAGAATGTCCGCAGCCATCTCACCCACCTGATATCCATGGTCATAATATTTGAAGCCAACGGTTGCGAAAGCTCCTTTTTCAACGGTATCCCGATCACTGGAGAAGAACGGAATTTTATTACTGTTTGCCGTTTGGATGATCGTATCAACCGCACTCACGACAGAATTATCAAGTGTAATGTAGAAGGCATCTACTTTGCCAACCAGAGAGTCCGTTGCCTGTTTTACTTCAGATGTATTCGTAACTGGTGCTTTCACCAGCTTGATATTATGTGTTGCCAGCGCTTTTTCAGCGTTATCTGCCATAACCACCGCATTTGGTTCGCCTTCGTTAATGACCAAGCCTACCGTTTTCACATCCGGCAGATTTTTGGCGATAAAGTCAGCCAATTGTACGATAGCCTCCGGATTCGTATCCGATGCACCTGTAACATTACCGCCCGGCTTGTCCATATCGGTCACCAGTTTGGCACCCAGTGGGTCTGTTACTGCTGCGAACAACAATGGCTTGTCCTTCACTTGTTGAGCCAGAGCCAGCGCAGATGGTGTTGCTATTCCGAGTACGAGATCATTTTTGGAATCACCCGAGATTTTCTGTGCAATGGACAGGTTGTTCGTCGAATCACCTTGCGCATTATTGTAATCGATTTTGAGGTTCTTGTTCTCTTCAATACCCGCATCCTTCAGGGCCGCGATGAAACCTTCACGTGTAGCATCCAGGGATGGATGTTCAACAATCTGCGAGATGGCAATCTGGTATGATTTTTCCTCGCTGCCTCCACCTGTTGTAGTCCCTGATCCTTCGGATTCCGAGCCTGTACCGCTGTTATTTCCGCAACCTGCTGCAACGATCATTGAAGCAACCATCATCAGTGACATCCAAAATTTCTTTTTCATGTGTGAGAACCCCTCTCCATCTTATAAAATATAGTCACCCTTATCGAGACTTCATTGGCACGATAGGGCGGGACAAGACAAACGCTTCAACGCATTGTTGCTTTGATCGACAAAAGCAGACAAATATAGACTTTTCTCATGCGACTGAAGTCCATGACCCGTGTTGGTGTTTTATTGTTCCTCTAATATTAAGGGGCGTCCCGATATCCGTCAATGGTTGAACCGCTTCCAATTTACTTTCATCGTATGGTTGTGATAGAAAACATTACATAAAACATAAAAACCACCCACATTGTTCTGTAGATGGTCGCCATGGGTAAAACAAAATAAGGTCCTACTCATGAAAGTGGAGTATGAAGTCTTCTTCTAATCTCGTCCACAAGTATTGTTTTCTCCGCTTCCGATATGGCATCCGCGATCAATTTTCGTGCTACAACAGGCGCAATCCAAGGTTCGATATCTGCATAGCCAATACCGGACAACTTCTCATACTCCTCCATAAAGATGCGAATGCTGGAATAAAGGTATCATGCTCTCGAAGGAGTATGTTACCCGGGTTGGGATTACCGTGACATAGTTGCTGCTTCATGGGTAATTGATAACTGGGCAATCACGGCAGCTTTCTCCGCTCCAGACAAGTATTGTGCTTCATCATGAGATTTTTCATATTTAAAATTTTCAAAAAAAAGAGGCATCCCTCCCAATGTACTTTGGGTATGGTCGCCTTATATCAATCAAAGGATAGCTCCAGAGTGCTTATTCCTTTTCTTTTTGCAGTTCCTCTAATTCAGATGAAGTTAGTCCGGTAGCCTTAATAATTGTAGCCTGATCAAGACCTAAAGTGAGCATATTCATTGCGATTTTTCGCTTGCTCTCAGCTTCACCTTCTTTGATCCCTTCTTTGATTCCTTCTTTGATCCCTTCTTCGATTCCTTTTTGAATTCCTTCCTCCATGCCTTTCTTGAGACCCTCTTCTCGTGCGCCCTCAATCATGGAAGCTTCGTCCCATAGAAATTTCTGACGGTCGATATATCGTTGACGTGCTTGCTCATCCTGGCTCAGAAACTCCAATACACTCATGGCTTTTTTCAAAGCCGGTTCGGGTTCGTGCATCATTAACGCCTCCCAGCTTGATTTAGTCATTCCTTTCAGAAATAACAGCCAACGTACCAATCCATCCTTTATTTGAATATTTTCATCATTGAGCTTTGGTATTTCCATAAAATGAATCTCTATAACATCCGTCAACGGAATATCAGTTTGGTCTTCTCTTAAATGAAATACGTTGTGGTACTGATCATTAGCGAGCATTTTGAAATTAACAATGTTGATCGCTACGCATTTTTTGAGTTGACTATATCTCTGTCCTTCAAGTAATTGTCCGGAATATTGTTTACCCCAATAGAACAAAGTCCTCTTCTCTAAATCATACTGATTAAACAACTGCATTTCAACATTAATTAGCTCACCTTGATCTGTTTTGGCCCGTATGTCCAGTATGGACTGTTTATCTCTCGGTGTATCCTTGTCCAGATAAGGGTTGATTAACACAATCTCGGTCAGTAAAGATTCACCTGCATTTTTGAAGGTATGATTCAGAAAAGCCAAAAGAACATCCTTATTCTCTTCACTTCCAAAGATTCGTTTGAACACATAATCGTTCTTGGGATCAAGCAACTCTGTCATTATTATTCACTCCTACGCGCAAAATGGACAGGATATATCTGCTGAAGTATCAGCAGATATAAGGATGCGAACATGCACTGGATGTTAGCTCCATTATAACACGCATCGCCATACGTAAATAGCGTTTATACGTAATTCATTACCAGAAAAAGAGACTATTTCGACGAATCGAAACAATCTCTTTGTATAAACCAGTTAATTCCCCGACGCTTCGCGAATCTCATACTTGCACCTTTTGCCGCCATCGGCGTAACATTCGGTACGCTCTACCTCAGCTTGAAGTAGCGAGCGAAACAGTTCCAACTCACAGCGGCAAGCCTGCTTGTAGACACTCGCGACTTGCACAATCGGGCAGTTCATTTCCGTAATGACGTAGGTTCCATCGTCTTCTCTGGACGCATCCGCCATATATCCGTTGGCATTCTGGATTCGCGCCAGTTCCTCCACCCGTCCGGCCAGATCCTGGCCCTCCATCTGTGGCAATCCGCTGCGAAGCAGCTTGTCCCGGCGACTCTCGAACAACGCATCTACCACACCGCTCCCGGCTGAGTCAGACAATTCTTCAAGAAGTTCCAGCGTAAGGGACGAATATGATTTTGGAAAAAAGCTGTCCCCGCGTACCGTCAATTGGTACACCGAGGACGGACGTCCGGCCGTAGCCCGGGCCTCCCGAACCTCGATCCAGCCGTCCTGCTCCAGTGCCGTCAGATGACGGCGAATGGCCATGCCGGTCAGACCCAGATCAGCTGTCATTTCCCTCGCGGTCAATGTGCCTTGCTGCTTCAGCATGAACAAAATCCGTTCACGCGTCGTTCGTTCCTCTTCGCGCTTCACGATCAGCACCTGCTCTCCTGCTTATGCGTGTACCGGTGCTGCCTCCCGGCAGGCATCCGAGCAAAAGCGGTTATGCGTCTCTTCGCAATCCTCACAGCTTACATGCTGCAGGTTGCAGGTTGGACAATTAATATATCGGTCATGTGTCGTTCCACAGTGATAACAGCTGGCAATGACGATATCTTCTTCTGTCCGGTTAATCGGTACAGAGATGCGCTCGTCAAATACGTAACACTTGCCATCGAACAGATGGCCTTGTACTTCCGGATCTTTACCGTACGTGACAATACCGCCGTCCAATTGAGCCACGTCCTGGAATCCTTCATTGATCATGAACCCAGTCAGCTTCTCGCAGCGAATGCCGCCAGTGCAATAGGTAATAATCGTTTTGTCCTTCATGTCACCCAGGTTCTCGCGGATCCACTCCGGAAACTCACGGAATGACTCCACATCTGGACGAATGGCCCCGCGGAAGTGACCAATTTCGTATTCATAATCATTGCGACCATCGATAACGATGACATCATCACGTTGCAGATGTTCATGGAACTCTTTCGGTGAGAGGCGTTTGCCGCTAATCACATTTGGATCAAGGTCATCGTCCACGCGGAACGTAACCAGCTCTGCTTTGTGACGAACAAAGATTTTTTTGAACGCATGCTCTTCCACATCATCAATCTTGAACACCATGTCGCTGAAGAGCGGATTAGCCAGCATATCTTTCATGTACTGTTCCGTCTGTTCTGGCGTTCCGGATACCGTACCGTTAATGCCTTCGGATGCGATCAGAATACGGCCTTTCACACCAAGGTCCTTACAGTATTGCAGATGCTCTTGTGTAAATGTCTCAGGGTCTTCAATCTTCACGAACTTATAATATAAAAGCACGCGGTACGCGCTGTTACACATGTATATCACCTGTTCCTATTCCATGTTGTTATTAGCCGGATCATCCGGCAAGACGACTACGTTGCACCCTTACTGTTAAAAAGAAAATAAACAGCCGCCCGAAACATCGTCTCGAACTGCTGCCTTACATTCGACTTTTATTCCTGCATTCTAGTTTATCGGAAGCGGAATAGCTTAGTCAATATAAATGTATAGAAAGGGATGAAAGATATGGAACATATCTGTCTGCAACAATCATCCTATTCTGAGATCGTAATGACCGAGGTTACAAAGTGATACGATTCATTCTCCAATACCGCCTGCGATAACAGGATTTTATTGCCTTTCGGACTCCAGGCGAGCGGGTCAGAAGCGTTGTCCATATCCGCCGAGATCTGGTACTGTTCTGCCGACTCCGTGTTGGAGACAAACAGCCCTTTCTCATTATCATTCTCGGAATTGATGGTGTATGCAATCTTGGAATCATCACCCGACCAGCTTGTGCCAAAGATTTGCGTGCCTCTGGCGAGCGTAGCCTTCTCATTGCCTTCCAGATCGGTGAGCACCAGCGCCCGTTTGGTATCCGCTGTTCTTTTCACAATCGCAAGCCTTGTTCCATCATTAGAAGGGATGACCCACTCCACACTTTTCAGCACCTGTTTCACGTCACCCGTCTTCGCATCGTATGCATTCAACTGGCCATCTTCGCCCGTAATATAATAGAGCATATTGCCTGACACCTCGATACTCCGCACATTGAAATTACCCGTCTCCACCAGTACCTTTGTTGTACCGTCCACACTTGCCGAGATCAGATCACCCTTCATATTGGGGAAAACGACATGTTCATTATCCAGCCATGCGCCCTCTTGGATAAATCCATCCTCCTTGCCAGCAGAGGTTGTCTCCCCATTATGCAGGTTCAGGAAGTAGCCTTTGCCCGTATTTTCCTCCGGCTCCCGGTAGAACAGGTACTGACCATCCGGTGACACTAGCGGTGCACCCATAGTGGCTTCACTTTCCTTGAGTGGCGTGTCTGTGCCTTTTGTCAGATCATACATATATAAGTTATGCGGGTATCTTTCCTGACCTTCAACCGTGACGGGTTTCAAGGACTTGTTCTCCTTGTCGGATACAATCCAATCATCACTAAGCCATGTAATCCCGCGCATATTCGGCAGCTTATCAATTTTCTCCAGCTTGAAGCTCTGGTACACAGACGTGTTGGTATTATCTTTCACTATAATATCGGTGCTCGTTTTCCCACCTTGTGCATTGCCCCCCGGCTCTGTCGTTCCCCCGCATGCTGCTGTCGTTAGCAGGGCAATGGCCCCGAACGTCCCCAAAGCTGCTTGTTTCCAATTCATGATGGTCCCCCCTGGTTTCTCTTGCTATAGACCAAGCATACACATCGCATACTTCCAAAGTTATTCAGACTTGTTTCGAACTTGTAAACTTGAATCAACCAAAGGGAACATGAGCTGGAATGTCACACCTTC
The DNA here is from genome assembly GCF_037973995.1 of Paenibacillus sp. FSL R5-0701. Taxonomy (NCBI): domain Bacteria; kingdom Bacillati; phylum Bacillota; class Bacilli; order Caryophanales; family Paenibacillaceae; genus Paenibacillus; species Paenibacillus sp. FSL R5-0701. The sequence goes on from NZ_CP150230.1 coordinate 6,738,871, forward strand.
CCCATCTTCTGGATCACCCGGCAGCAGGGTGATTGTACCGCCCTGTTTTTCAACAAACTGCTTCACGAGAGATAGTCCCAGTCCGGTTCCGCCGGTTTTTCTGGCTCTGTCTTTGTTCACGGTGTAAAAGGGTTCAAAAATCTTCTCCTGCGCCTCTGTCGGAATCGGCGTACCCGAGTTATAGATGCGAATGACCGCTTGACGCTCCTGCATCCGCAGTTCACTCTTCACCCGGATCACACCATCCGGAACGTTATATTTGATGGCATTATCCAGCATGTTGATGAAAATATGCATAAGACTCTCCCGGTCGCTACGGATCACCGCCGGTTCAAGATCCAGTTCCATGTTCAGCGCAAACTTCTCCGCTTTCCCACGCATCCGGCCACAGGCATCCTCCAGCAGAGCGCTGACCTCTACATCTTCGGCCTGGTTCTCGAAGTCATACTTCTCCAGGGCAGATAAATGTAAGACTTTCTCGACCATCTCGTACAACCGCTCCGTTTCTTTGCCAATGTTACTCGTGGCATCATCAAGCAGTTGCGGATCATCCTTATACATGTCGAGCAGCTCCACATAAGCTTTGATCGATGTCAGCGGTGTCTTGAACTCATGGCTGATGTTACCGATGTATTGTTTCTGCTGCTGTTCCAGCGCCTGAAGTTTCTCAATCGCCAGTTGCAGCTTCTGCTGCTCCGCATGCATGGCTGTGATATTTTGCTGAATGGATGTACTCATATAATAGATGCCCTGCCCCAGCTCGCCCAACTCATCCTTGCGCTTTAAAGGAGACTCCGTAATGTAGTTCCCTTCGCGAATGGAATCTGCAGACTTTTTCAGCCGGGTAATCGCGACAGCAAACCGATTGTAGAATAGATACCCCAGAATGAAGCTCAGCGCCACAACCGCAATCCCTGCCCACATAAATAGTTGAAGGATACGGGCATAAAAATCTTGGTAACTCTGGACCGGATACTGTATCCACACGGCACCCATCTGCCCATCCGGACCGTCCAATGGTGCAGCGTAGAGCAGGGTGTCCCCTTGTTCATGATAGGCAATTTTATTTTGCAGCGCATAGTCTAACGTTTCCTGAATGAGTTCATTCTCGCCGGAGGCGAAGGATGCTCCCATCTGCTGACCTGTCATGTTATAAAGTGCTATTGGCAATCCGGTAGAGTTGGCCAGTTCCTGTGCCAGCCTGCGACCGTTTTGCTGTAAAAAAACGTCCTGATCGAGATGGACGGACTCGGTGTAGTAGGACTGTCGCACATTCAGATTCACCAGCCGTGTCTGCTGTGATAGAATATCTTCAATCTGTGACTGCTGATTGCGTTCAATACCGCGCAGGACCAGTGAACTAAGCACCACCACGGTCAGGATAAGCAAAGCTGCCAGAAAAACACTGAACTTCAGCTTGATGCTGACTCTCATATGGCCCCGCCTGTATCAGGTGCAGATGCTTTGTAGCCAATCCCGTATACGGTCTGTAATTTTTGCTGATCCGTATCTCCAATTTTTTTACGCAAACGCTGGATGTGAATGTCTACGGTTCGTGTACCACCCGCATACTCCATGCCCCACACTCGATCTAGCAGATCGTCTCGTGTGTACACACGCTCGGGATTGGACATGAGAATGGTCAGCAGGTCGAACTCTTTTGGTGTCAGATCCAGCTTCTCCTCATTAACGGTCACCGTGCGGTGAGCAACATGAATACGCAGTGTACCATTCACAATGGCCTGATTCTTCGAATCGTCAGGTGGTGGACTGCTTTTCTCGACACGGCGCATGAGCGCTTTCACCCTTGCGAGCAGTTCACGGATCTCGAATGGTTTGGTCATGTAATCATCGGCGCCCATTTCCAGGCCAACGATTTTGTCCACGATATCATTTTTGACAGTCAGCAAAATAATGCCGATATCCTCGCGGTCCTCCAGCCTCCGGCATACCCCGTATCCATCAAGCCTTGGCATCATCACGTCCAGAATCATGACCTGTGGGTGAAACGATGCGACCTTGACCAAGGCCTCTTCGCCGTCACTCGCAGTATCTACTTCATATCCTTCGCGCCGCAGCGCGTAAGCAATGGCACTGACGATACTTGATTCGTCATCTACCACGAGCACCTTTTTATTCATGGGATTCATCCTTTGCTGCAATGTCATCAAACGCTTTCTGCATCTATGTTAACAAGGAGTCGCGGATTCGCCAACACTATCAATCGTTCCTGCTAAAAAACTCACTATTGACTAGATTTCCAGAATTAAATTATGTAAAATATTTGATTATAAGAATATATATTTATTATAATTTCAATATTGTATTAAATGTATAATAAGTGCATGAATCCCCTATTTAGTTTTATGATAATCATCTTTAATTTGATATAAATTCAATATTTGGAATTATATTCTTTACTTTATTATTTCCTCATGTTACATTGTTTTATGCTAATACTTTTTTATGGAATATATAGAAAGGTGAAGATCTTTTTATATTTTTTCATACAGCACCTAGATTCTTACATAATTTGATTTTCCAAAAAAATTAGAGGAGTGTAACGAAAATGGAAAAAGGAATCTTTGATCTTGATGTACAAATTAAAAAATCAGAAGGTACAGTTCAGCCACAAGCTTTAAGTATTTGGAACTGCACTGGTGGTTGCGGAGAGCAAACAAGAACTGCCAATACTTGCGCGCCTACTGCAGGAGTAAAATGTTTCTCTAATATTGGAGCACTTTGTTAATTTTTTCACAATCATATTTTTTTGTTTTCACTACAAGAAGAGACTTAATAAGTCTCTTCTTGTTATTTTGAATAACATTTCTACTAGAGAGTGTCTTCAAACTCAAGGAAGCTAAACCATAATGGATACCAAGACCAAATAAGAATTGAACGTACACGCTAATTTATCTTAACGAATCGCCAAACGACGATAATTCTTATATCTAGCCACAATTGTCTCTCGTGAATTTCGTATCTTGTACGCATTTAACATAATATCTCATGTATTACCATTTAATCTATTCGAAGAAATGCTCTAGAAGGAGGGTTATAATGCCTGATATTGTTATGGAAGTGAACAACCTAACTAAAGTGATAGGCAAACGTGAGATCATTCAAGAAACTTCGTTCAACTTGGAAGAGGGAAAAATTTATGGTTTCATTGGTCCGAATGGTGCAGGCAAAACTACGATGATGCGCATGATGACAGGATTGATGCATCCAAGTAATGGCCATGTCAAGATAGATTCATACGAAATAAACAAAAACCGAAAAAATGCATTGGCACAGGTGGGAGCAATTATAGAATCGCCCATTTTTTTTGAATATATGACAGGTAGGCAAGTATTACGCAATTTGGCACGACTGCATCCTGACCTGCCTAAATCTGATAGGGAAAATCATATTCAAGAGTTGCTTGAAAGGGTTGGGTTGGGAGATAGAGGGAATGATCGAGTTAAGGGGTACTCGCTTGGAATGAAGCAACGTTTGGGTATTGCTCAGGCACTGCTAGGAAACCCGAAACTTCTGCTTTTAGATGAGCCATCCAACGGTCTTGATCCCATGGGGATGAGAGCATTAAGAGATATCATCCTTAGTTTGAGAAACGAATTTAACTACGCTTTTTTTATCTCAAGCCATTTACTGGATGAGCTCCAGCAGATGTGTGATGAATTAATAATCATAAAAAGTGGAAAGGTTATTTGGAAGGGTCCTACGGCCGAGTTAATCCGTGATGGCGAAAGGTTAGAAGATGCTTTCGTGGAGTTAATGAGAGCATGATTACGTTATTCAATAGTGAGTGGGAACGACTTTGGTCCAAACGTTGGACATGGCTATTGGTTTTGGCTATCCCTGGTCTTGCTTATATGACAGCCAGTTTTTTTGAAACGCTTCAAGTTGATCATGACACGCTATCTCAGCTATTTATTCTTACAGGCTTACGAAATAACTTGTATTTTCCCGTTAATATCATTATGGCTGTATTTGCAGCTTCTATATTCACCGAGGAATATAGAGGCGGTCAGTTGAGATATGTTTTTCTTCGTCAATTTACCCGCAAGCAAATCTTTTTTAGCAAACTATTGTTGATTTGTGTTTGTATTTTTCTGATGCTCATCTTGTTTGCAGTTTGTTTGATAGTTACTGGTTATTTTTTTCAATTCAATGAAAATGGTTTGCTGAATTATTCTCTTGAAGCTCTTAGCTACACTTTTGTATATTACGGGTTTGCATTTGTTTCACTCTTAGGGATATCCAGTTTGTTTATTTGTATTTCGATGTACAGCAAAAATGTCACATATGCAATCGGGGGCTGTATGCTTTACATTTTAGCATCATTGTTACTGGACGGCGCAGTTATTAAACTTGCGGCAGTATTCAGTGACATTCCTCTATTAGAACTCAGCATTACCTATTCCTTGATACCTTTTCTGCAACATACTGGTTTGAACGAAGTTATAGACGGAAATACGAATGTAATTGTGGCTATATTATCCGTTGTCGTTGTACATCTTATTGTTTTCCTATGGGGAGCCTACTATCGCTTTGTGAAAAGTGACTACTTATATTAGGGGGTAAACATGTTAGGCATATGGATTAGTGAATTGGAACGAGATTGGAAAAAAAAGTCTAAAATTGTACTGTTCTCTGCTTTTTTAATTGTGATTATTTTCAACATTTGGGGGTTAAGTTCGTCACAAAAAGGAGTATTTCGTTTTGGAGAAGGCAGTATTTTGCTAAATAATCTTAACGCTCCCTGGTTTATGATGGATGGAATGTCATTATTAATGATGGCGGCACTGCTGCCTATTTTTTATATTGATCAGTTAAGTGGCGAATTGAATTCTGGCGCATACAGATTGTATGCACTTCGTCCATACCGAAGGTTCGAACTTTGGCTGGGAAAACTGTTGGCGTTGGCTGCAACGACTGTTGTTGGGATCGGAATTGTTTACATTATTTCTATGATTGGATCAAAAACCTTTTTTTCTAGCAGCGATACAGCGGCACTTTACGGTTTTAAGGATGAAGTAGGAAGGTTACCAGCAGAATGGTATACGATCAAATTCTATGGTATTTTTCTACTTACCTGTCTTGTTAAGTTGCTATTCTGCAGTGCTATTTGTGTGTTTATCTCAAGGCCAATCATAGCCTTTCTCGTGATTTTCGGATTATCTATTGTACTTTATCATTATATAGCAACAGAATTAGTTTTTTTATTTGACCCTTTTCGTCCAATTTTGCTTTCTCTTCAGTCAGGAGGTTCAATCAGTTTTTGGCTATATTTAATTGGATCCAGCATTCTTTTTGGGGCAATCAGTTTTTGGGGTTGGCAAAGAAAAGTAATATGACAAGGGTCTCATGTCTGGCATCTAGTGGGAGGAGAATATGATGAAACGTTATTCGTATAAAACACTGGATTTTTTCATGTTGAGAACTCCAGTTTTACCCTTAAATAAATTTTTTTCTTGTTTCCCCGAGCAACATTCTCTTATTGAGAATGTTGCTAGTTATTCTTTGGAAAGTTTGATGCAATTATCTCGTAAACCTGAGATCAGGGAAGCGATCCTTGTTGCAAGCCCTAGCCTATACAGGTCGCTTTCTAAAATTGATGAATTCAAAAATAAGTCTAATGTGATTGAAGCGCAAGTTGTATCAAGCGTAATGAAGTATGTAATCCGGATGATGAGTAGACCTACTCCTTTTGGATTATTCTCAGGCATTACTGTTGGCAGGTTCTCAGCCAAATCTCAACTTGATATTAAGGAGATATCTCATTATCGTAAACGAGCACGACCTGATATGGGATGGATTCTCAAACTAATAGAACAACTTGAAAACGATCCACAGATATTGGAACAACTAACTATTTACCCGAATGCATTAATTTATAAACAAGGTAATAGAGCTAAGCTCCCCTTCTTAACGAGATATGGGAAAATGAAAAGTGGAGCAAATGATAGCATCTCTGTTAAAGCAACCATTGTATTTGACTGGATTATGAATTATTTATCTTTCCCCCGAAAGTTTTCCAAGGTATTGAACCAAATGGAACTGGAGTTTCCGGGAACAGACCGCGAAATTATCAATAATTACTTGCAACAACTCATAAAAGAAGAGTTCCTCATTACTGAACTGCGACCGTCCACTATAGATAAAGATCCGTTCTATCATGTTTTTAGTCTTGTGAATGGGCTCCAGGGAGTAAATGATATAGGGAAAAAATTGCATGAGATTCACGAAACGATAATGTTATATAACGAGACTCCTGTTGGAGAAGGAATAGAGACTTTCAAACAACTTAGTAGAATGACGAATGATTTTATTCCGATGGAGACACCCACTATACAAGTGGATTTGTCACTTGCAGATCAGTCTATCAGACTCAATGAGCATATTCGCAAAGACGTGGAAGAGGCAGCATACATCCTTAATATGCTTTCACACTATTCAGAAGATTACCTGAAAAGATATGTAGAAGATTTTCTAGAAAGGTATGGCGATCTTAAAGAAATCCCCGTTTTAGAATTGATTGATGATGAGCTTGGATTGGGTCCTCCGGCGACGTATCGTTATCCTGAAAACCGAAAAAATTCATATGCGTTAAAGCGCAGGGATTCTCAGGGTAAAATGGGACAGGAACATTTATTTATGGAACTCTTGGTATCCGCAATACATAAAGGCCAGCATACAGTTGAATTGGATGAACACGTTATACAACAACTGGAAGGATCCAATGATTCCCAACTACCACCATTACCATCTATGGAATTGTATTTTTCCCTTCACACGTTGGATCAAAACAGTCTTGATCATGGGGAGTACAAACTGGTGCTCGCGCCTAATCCCGGCTCAAACGGAGCGGGAAAAACTTTCGGTCGTTTTTTAGATATCCTTGAACCCAATCTCCAAAAAGATTTAACACTGATTTCAAAAAAAGAAAAGGACTTGTATCCTGATGCAATGTGGGCAGAAACATCTTTTCTTCCCACTTCGGGTAAATCTGCGAATGTAATGCTTACGAAGAACTACCGGGACCATGAAATTCCGCTTAGTCATGGTGGGATAACTCCAAACGAACAGATCATATCCATGTCTGATCTTGTCGTAGGTGCGAGAGAAGGAAGGTTATATATTAGGTCCGTATCCCAAAACAAAGAAGTAATTCCAACTGCAGGTCATATGTTCAATTATCATCATGCGCCGAACATCTATAGATTCCTGATGGAGGTTGGCTTGATGAGATTTGATCAATGGTCCGCCCCAGACTTTGGGTATTTAATGCATGCCCCATTTATGCCAAGAATTCAATATAAAAAAATTGTGTTGTCTCCTGCAAAATGGAATCTTCGTTACCCTAATAATAATTTGAAAGAAAGTATTAATGCAGACAAATTAAAGAATTGGGTTTTAACATTTTTGAGGGAATGGAATGTTCCAAGATATGTTTATTTGATTGATTCAGATAATCGAATTTTACTGGATTTGGATCATCCGCTACATTTAAGTGAATTATTAAAAAATTTAAAGACAACACGACATATAAATTTAATCGAACACGCCGGCGGATTTGAAAATTTGCCTATCCATCGTAGTGATGGTTGTTTGGCTGCTGAATTTGTGTTTCCACTCATTATAGACGATGCTATGCCAATTAAAGGAAGTTCATCCGTTTTCCCTTTCAAAAAGCTATCGGACAGACGGGTTTTAGGGAAAGATATCTATCTCCCTGGCAATGAGTGGTTTTATGCTAAATTATACGGATTGGATAGCAGACAAAATGAATTCCTTGCTCTTTATTGGGAGGAATGTGTGAACGAGGCTAAAGATAATAGTTTAATAGAACAAGCTTATTTTATACGCTACGCTGATCCTGATCCGCATGTTAGGGTAAGGTTCAAGTTCAAATCCAATGATAAATCTCAGCTATTCGCTCAGTTATTTAAAAAATGGAGTGACGAGTGGTTTAAAGATGGTTATATAACTAAATTCACACTAGAAACTTATGAACCTGAAATAGAAAGATATGGCGGAACGGAATTAATGAAGTTAGCAGAATCTCTGTTCTCCGAAGATAGTTATGTGGTGGCTGGATTAATTCGTCTAAACCGTTTCGAGAGACGTGAATTTGAGATTGAACAAATTGGTGTACTTAGTGTAATTCATCTTCTTACTCATCTAGGATACAACAAAACTGAATGTTTCGAAACTTTAAATGATAAGTTTGATGTTAAAGATTACCTTCAAGATTTTCGCAAGGTCCGCAACACATATATGGATATGCTTAATACTTTTTTTGGTTTGAATGCTTCCCAAACCTCTGCTTCAGGAAACTTTTCACAAGAATTACTGCCCGTTTTTGAAGCAAGAGCAAACAGCTGTTTAACATACTACCAAAAGCTTGAGCAACATCGTTCAGAAGCTTTATTGACGAATAGCAAAGATGACATCGTGTTTAGCATTATTCACATGCACTTGAATCGACTAATTGGAACTGATCGAAAGCTGGAACAGAAAATAATGATATTGACACGCCATGCGATGAACAGCTTGATACAATACCATAAAAGAAAAAGAATAGAAAATTTGAGCAGGATATGATTTTTTTTGTAAACCAAAAAATTATAAACGGAAAATGGAGTCTTTATGTGGAATTCAGCGAAAAGCAGCATGAAGTTATTTTCACTAATTTTTCAGACTAATAAAGTATTGTTCATAATTAGTGCAATATTGCATATCCTGCAAGGTTTGATTCCCTTTTTTAGTTTGGTTGTTATGCAGAATATGTTGAATGGGATTTCATATTCTTTGATGCATGGAGCGGATCTAGTACGCATACCTTTTATCTTGTTTGTTATTGTGTACGCAGTAAAATTAATCATTAATTCAGGACAAACCTATGTGGAGGGGAATTTAGAAGCATCATTAGCGAAGTCTTTGAATATCATGATCGGGAAAAAATCAACTCAACTTGGACTTGCTGACTTCGAAAATTCGTCTATCAACGATCAATTAAAACGTGCAACTCAGGAAGCAGCATTTCGGCCATATCAGCTATATAGCCAATTAGCAGGTATTATCTCTGGTCTTATCACTGTAATTTCATCTTCAACTTGGTTGTTTCTATGGAAATGGTGGACCGTACCGATCATTCTCGTAGTCTCTTTGACATCACTGTATTCTTTATTCAAATTAAACAAACAACAATTCGATATCTATATGAAAAGGACCCCTTTATATCGTCAATCATGGTATCTGACGCATTTGCTTACAAATGATCGAGCAGTTAAGGAAGTTAAGGTTTTTCAATTGAGCACTCATTTACTTAACCGCTACTCTGAATTGCTCGAAAGCTTTTATAAAGTAGACAAGAGAATGTTAGGAAAGCTAACTAAATACACATTTATTTACAATTTTTTTGAGCTTGCAGTAATGCTTTGGTTGGTTTGGTTTGTCATTCAAGAAACTTTGTTAAGTACCTTGATGATTGGCAGTTTGTACGGGTATATTCAGGCAATAGTACTTACACAAAGTCAGATACAATCCATAATGAGGAGTTTATTGCAATTTTCCCAAAATCATCTCTATATGGAGCAATTGTTCCTGTTCTTTGAGTTACCAACATCTGACCCAGTTGCTCGATCTTCTCTGCAAAACAAAAAATCTGATTTTAGCATAGAACACCTGGAACTCAAGAATGTTTCTTTTCAGTACACTGGGAATGACAAGATAGCGTTGAAGAACATTTCCTTATCGTTACGAAGGGGGCAGACCATCGCAATAGTTGGGAAAAACGGATCGGGAAAAACAACGTTAATGAAAGTATTAATGCAACTTTATGACAATTACGAAGGTGAAATTATCATAAACGGAAAAAACATAACCGATTATGATCTGAATATGTATCAAAAAAAAATCGGTACTGTTTTTCAAGATTTCGTTCATTATGAAATGTCCGCCAGGAACAACATAGGTTTTGGTTCATTGGATCAGTTGGACCAAGACGAACTGATACTAAATGCAGCCAAGTACGCATCTATTGATGATGTAATCCATTCTTTGCCCCAAGGCCTTGATACGCAGTTGGGTAAATGGTTTGAAGAAGGTCAGCAATTATCTGGTGGTCAATGGCAGAGGTTAGCCATAGCCAGAGCTTTCATGCGCAATGCCGATTTATACATTTTAGATGAACCTAGCGCGTTTTTGGACCCGGTTGCAGAACGAGATTTGTTGGAGTTGTTTCTTGATTTAATGAAAGATAAGATCGGTGTATTCATTACTCATCGGCTATCTTCTGCACGCCTTGCTCATCAGATAATTGTCATGGAGAACGGTGAGATTATCGAACAGGGAACACACGAGAAATTGCTTAATGATAATGGTACGTATGCAGAGATGTATCGTATACAAGCTAAGACCTTTCAGGAAAATAACATTGAGGAGGTATATCAGCATTGAGTATTGCGATAAACCCTAATCTGGATAGATGGTTGGGCTTAGAAGGCGACTTAAGAAACAACGTTGCAAGCACTTTGGCGTCTGTTGCAAACAGATATAAAACTCCAAGCGAAATTTCAATGAAATCTCAAAATTCTATATTAGCAGTTGATGGATTCGAAGTAGAACGGTGGACGGAAGAAAGTCTAAGTAACGGACATTCCGGAATTTGCCTATTAATGGGGGAATTGGATTATCTCCAACCTGATGCTGGTTGGGATTATATAGGACATCAGTATTTAAAGGAATTGCAGAATAAGCTTGAACAAACGGGGTTGCATGATTTGTCATTATACGGCGGATTGCCTGGTGTTCTAGTGGCCATACGTTCCCTATCCCGGAGAGGCACCCGTTACCAGTCAATGACAGAAGGTATTGCAACTTGGATGGAAGAACTAGCAATTAAAAAAGTTGATGAACTAGTTGAAAATTGGGGAAGTACTGATTTAAAAATAGGAGATTATGATACGATTCTTGGTCTAAGTGGGCTTGGAAGAGTTATTTTATCATATTATGATCGCCCGGGAATGAAAAAGGTATGGGAACAGATTGTAAATTGGTTCAAATTATATTGTGCAAAAAAGGAAATAGGAGAAGAAACCGTCCCAGGATGGCATATTTCTGCTCGGAGCCAATTTCATGCTAGTGAGACGAATCAGTATCCTTCTGGAAACTTCAATTTAGGACTTTCCCATGGAATAGCAGGGCCCATTGCACTTATGAGCATTGCGATCCTTAAAGGACTACCTGCCGAACCCTTTAAGGATCAATTAAGTAAACTAACTGATTGGCTTGTTCAGTGGAAGGTCAATGGTGAAGATGGAATATACTGGCCTGGCAGGGTTTCTTATGAAGAATGGAAATTAGGTAATCTGCATGTTGAAAATAAAATGCATCCAAGAGATTCGTGGTGCTACGGAACTCCTGGAATTGCACGTGCAATATGGTTGGCAGGCAATGCTTTGGAAAATAAAGAATTATCTAATCTTGCACTTGAATCATATCTGGATATGGAAAAACGCATAGATATGGACGGAGGGCTAATCTCACCAACCGTTTGTCATGGCCTTTCAGGTTGGCTTCTACTCATCCAACGGATGTACTCTGAAACCGGAGAAGAACGTTTAAGAATGATGCGTGACCGCCTTGTAGAAAAGACTCTAGATTTCTACAAGGCGGACTCTATATTTGGATATTGCGACATAAACTGGATTGATAATAAACTTCAGTATATTGATGAAGCAGGCCTTTTAAACGGAGCAGCTGGGGTCTCTCTGGTCTTGGCATCATTATTATCGGATAAAAGTCCTGAATGGGATCAAGTGTTATTGATACATTAAATGAAAAAAAACGATCATTTACTGACCCCAGACGTATCCATCAATCGTTCTCATCAAGCTCTGCAATGTAATTGGAATACCCAGTAATAATGTTGCGTCGACAGTCCCACTTCCGCGGCAACCTCAGCCAGCCCTAGCGCCTCATACAGCCCAGTCTCGATCAAGTACAGACTCTGGCCAATTATAGCGCTATACTGACTTATGGAAAGTGAAGCAGAATCTTTGGCTAAACCATCACCGAGAAAAGGAAAGTTACTCGGTGATGGTTTAGCCATTATTTTAGCGTTCACTGTCCTAAACGGCAGGAACGGTCTGCGTTACAACCTCTTCGTCATCATGCTCCACCAGTTCATGTTTCTCCCAAGCTCTGCTCTTCCAACGGAAGAACATAATGACCGCACGGGTCCACTCATCAGCCGCAATGGCAAGCCACACACCCGCGAGCCCCAGATGAAGCTTGAATATGAGCAGGTATCCCAGTGGCAGACTCATGCAGACCATGGAAATCAGACCCATGTATACCGGGAACTTTGCATCACCTGCCGCACGCAGGGAACCAATGATCACTATATTGCAGGTACGCCCGGTTTCGAGCAACAGACTGAGTAAAATCACTTGAGCCCCCAGCTTGATAATTTCCGGATTATCCGTAAATATGCTCATCAGCGGCACACGGAACAGAATAATGATTACATCAATGATAACCGTGGCCAGAAGGGCCCATTTTACACTGTCAAAAACACGTTTGTACGCATCGTCTTTGCGCCGCGCACCCACAAGTCGACCTACAATGATCGATGTCCCCATACCAATCGCCATGCTGAACAAGTAGATATAGCTGGAGATGTTACCCGCATACTGTTTGGTTGCCATAGCTTCTGCACCCAGATAGGTCACATACAGCGTGAACACGAGCTGGCAGGAATGATATACCATGGATTCCATCGCAGATGGAATGCCAATCCGCAGAATTTTGCCAATAAAATGTTTGGACAACTTAATGTAGTATTCGAAATCCACCCGCACCTCGCTCACACGATACAACAACCAGAAAAAGATCAGCAGGCAGATAAACCGGCTTCCCACCGTAGAGATCGCTGCCCCTTCCACTCCAAGCTTCGGCAGGCCGAAGTGTCCAAAGATCAATGCATAGTTACCAACAACGTGAATCACGTTCATGAATACAGCAACATACATCGTTTCTTTGGTGTAACCATGTGTACGGATCGTCGCAGCCAGCGCATTAATGAGTGCCTGGAGGAATATCCCGCCACCAACGATATTTATATACGAACGGGCAAAATCATAAATTTCGCCTTGAATATTCAGAAGTGTTAACAATTGTCCTCCGAACAGAAGGAAGATTCCGCTCAGGACCAGACCTACGATAAGGTTCAGTGTAATCGCATTACCCGTAACTTGTGCTGCTTCACTTAACTTTTTCGATCCGATATATTGTGCGACTACAATCGCAGCACCATGTCCAATGACTTCCAATACAAGGATAGCGATAGAAATAATCTGATTGGCTGCTCCAACGCCGGAGACCGCATTATCGGACACCGAGCTGAGCATGAGCGTATCCACGCTCCCCATCAACATAAATAAGAAGAGTTCCAGGAAAATAGGCCATGTCAGTCGAATCAGATTCAGATCCTTGGCATCAGAACGAAGGGACTCTTTGGTTGAGGATATTGCTGTCATTTTCTCACCTTTCCCATGTGGGCTTTAATTCTTAGGGTATGTTAGCACAGGTGGTTTGAAAATGCAGTAGTTTTGCGAAAATAGTTGAAAGTTTTTTGTAATTCCATATATAGGTATTTTCACCGCTTTCATAAAGCCCCGCTTCCGTACGTCTGCCAGAGGTTTTAGAAGACAAAAAAGGCCCCTCCCAACTCGCTTTTAAGCAAGAATGGAAGGGCCTTAGGCCCACAGCCTCTTAACCTTTAACAGAACCCGCAGCAATTCCCTCCACGATTCGGTTACTCAAGATAAGAAAAGCAATCAGGATTGGCATAATGCTAATCATCAGCGTTGCACCAATGGCTCCCCAATCCGTTGTGTATTGACCGATAAAGTTCTGTACACCAACAGTCAGGGTTTTGTACGAATCTGTACTGATGAACGTATTAACAAAGATGAATTCATTCCAGTTATAGATCATGTTAATGATCGCCGTTGTGGAAATGACCGAAGACGTCATCGGCAGCACAATCCGAAAGAAAATCCGATGCACGGAGCAGCCATCCATCACTGCGGCTTCTTCCACTTCTCGGGGAAGCGCGTAGTAGAATCCGAGTAAAATCATAATGGTAATTGGCATATTAAAGGCAATATAAGACAAGATGACTGACAAAGGATGATCGGTGAGATGAAGCTTCAGGAACAAGCTGAACAGCGGGATCAACGTGGAGTGTACAGGGATCATCAGACCCACCATGAATAGTCCCAGCACCAGCGAACGACCCTTCCAGCGCATACGTGTAATGGCGAAGGTCACCAGACTGGCAAACAGCACGGTAACCACCACCGAGACCACCGTAATCCATACACTGTTGAAGAAGTACAAGCTGATATTTCCCTCTGTCCATACCTTGACATAGTTTTCCCAACGCGGAGTAGCAGGAAGGGAAAAAGGCGCCATGTCGAATACTTCCTGATTATTTTTAAGCGAGAACAACAGCAGCCATACCAAGGGTAAAATTTGCAGCAAAGCTACCAGGGACAAGAGGAAATACAGCAGAATATATCCGAATCTCCTTAACCATGCCGAACCTCGGCCTGTCCCCGGGTAAGTTGGCAATCTAACGGTCGTATCCGTCTTCACCGGGATGGACCTCCTTTCATTTCACTAGGGCGTGTCTGGAAACTCCGAAGGTGGCAGATTTTGCCGAATTTTCGTTCCAAGCAAGGAAATTTTCCGCAGGCGTGCCGGGGCACGTCAAGGGAAAGTGACGCAGCAGGGGGCGAAAAGGCGGTAAAAGATGCACTTCAGCGAGTTTTCAGACACGAACTAGCGTCAGGAATACTGGATCGTATCTTTGGATGCTGTCGCTTTTCGAAGCAGCCAGGTAACCAGCAGACAGATCAAGAGCAGGAAGAAACCTACAGCACTGCCGTAACCAAAGTCGAAGCTACGGAACGCCTGACGATACATATAGGAGGCCATCACTTCGCTGGAGCCATTCGGTCCGCCATCGGTCATGACGTAGATGAGGTCAAAATACTTGAGCGAGCCCACCACAGCCAGTACAACGGTCACCTTGATGACTTCAGTAATTAGCGGCAGCTTGATTCGAAAAGCGATCTGCCAAGGGCTTGCCCCATCAATCCGGGCTGCTTCCACCAGAGATTCCGGAATATTTTTGAGGGCCGCATAATAGATCAATATATAGAAGCCTGCATACTGCCATAGAATCGGTACGAATAGTGCATACAGCACCAGGGATGGCTCCGCCAGCCAGGCTGGCGGATTGCTGAAGCCGATCGCTTCCAGAAAGGTGTTCAGTACACCATTGCTGGGATGATAGATCTTCAGCCATAACTGGGCGATCGCGACCGAAGACAGCAGCATCGGGATCAAATATATTTTGCGGAACAGATTGGCCCCCTTGATCTTGCCTGACAGCACCAAAGCGATCATCAGATAACCGATCAGACTCAGCGCAGAGAACAAAGCAAGCAAAAAAGTATGGTTCGCACTCTGCCAGAATGTCCCGTCTTGAAGCAGTCTGGCGTAATTATCTAATCCAATAAAGGTCATTGCACCGATCCCGTCCCATTGCATCAACCCATAATACCCGGTGAGCACGATCGGGATGTAAACCAAGACCAGCAGCAGAAGCAGTGCAGGAAGCACGTACAACGCAGCAACGAGACGGTTGGACATGACTTTGTCCATCACATTATCCTCCCTTCAAGCGTTCAAACGTGTGTACGTCAATTGCCTTTATCAATTGCAGCCTGATGATTCTTCACAAAATCCTCTGGTGTTACCGCTTTGCCAAACAATGCCTGGATCATGTCAAGATGGGCCTGAGCGGCTGCCGGTTTCATCTGTACGTCTGCAAAGAGTGTAAGGCTGCTCGCCTGATTCAATTCGTTGAGCAAGTCAATGTAAAGCTGTGGCAGCTGTACTGCAGCTGTATCCACTTTGGTAGCCGGGATGACGCCTGCTTCAGTTACCGAACTTTCACCCCATTTTTCCACAAAGTATTGCACAAACTTCTGCGCTTCTTCCTTCACTTTGGAGTTCTGGGCCACGAACAGTCCTACACCTGGACCACCTACCCAGCTGTTAATGTCACTCTTGCCATCTTCCATTGTTGGGAATTTGAAAAATCCGATCTTGTCCTTGAATTCCTGCGGGATGTCCGGGTTAGTCGTGAAGTTTGGCAGTTCCCAAGTACCCATCAGGTACATGGCAGCTTTTTCGTTCATGAATTCGGATTTGCCCTCATCGTTGGACAACCCGTTGAAGCCTTTGTTGAAAGCATTCATATCCACCAGTTTTTGTACCTCGGCAGCAGCTTGTGTCAACGCAGGATCGTCAAACTTGCCAGAGCCATTGATGGCCTTTTCCAATGCATCTCCACCTAACCGATTCGCCAGATACATATACCAGAGTGAGCCGGTCCAACGGTCTTTATTGCCCAGTGCAATCGGCACCTCACCGTTCTCTGTCAGTGTCTTTAGCACATTCAGGAATTCATCGTACGTTGCTGGCGGATGCAAGTTATATTTTGCAAAAATGGCTTTGTTATAATAAATGGGGGAGATATTCAACTCGATTGGTAACGCATATGTTTTGCCGTCTATGGCATAAGCTTCTGTTGTTCCGGCTATGAATTTCTCGCCCAGCGAGTCACTCAGCAGATCATCGACCGGTGCGAACAGATTCCCCTTTACATAAGGCTCCAGAAATCCGGCAGCCCAAGTTACACCAACATCGGGAAGTTCATTGGATGCCGACAGGATTTTCAATTTGTTCTTATATTGTTCATTCTCCAGCACTTCCTGCTTAATGGTTACATTCGGATGATCCGTCTGATACTGCTTGATGATATCGTTGACCAGTTTGTTTTGCTGTGCGGAGCTGCCTGCTGGCCAGAGGTGCATGAATTTGAGGGTTACTTTCCCATCTGTGCCGTTGCTGCCTGTTTCACCCTCTTCATCCGAACTTGAACTGTTACATCCGGATAAAATTACGGCGAGAACCAGCGTCCATGACAGAAGAATGGCCATCGTTTTTTTGCTCATTATTCCAGACCCCCTTGGTTTTTTCGGTTAATGTAACCGCTTTAACCAAATTGTAGCATGGGCCTATTGCCTCTATAAGACCAGAACAATTTGGAAAAACTCCACTTTTTTGAGGTTATTTGTTATTTCGTTCAGATAGGGAATGCCGATATTTGCTTGGACTTAGCCCCTCAAGACTTTTAAATACTGTGATAAAATACTTATCCGTCTGATAACCCACCTGTTCGGCAATCTCCGAGATTGGCATCGTTGTCTGCACAAGCAACTCCTTCGCGCGCTGAATGCGTTTGCGGGTAAGATATTCACTAAAATTGATACCGATCTGTTCCTTAAACAATACGCTGAAGTAACTGGAGTTGAGATGGAGTAAATCAGCGATTTCACGCATGGTTACATGTTCACCCAGATGAGTATCCACATAGGTCAAAGCTTCACTGATCTGGCTATTTAGCCTCTGTTCCCCTCGCTCCTTAACATCCAGCAACTTGGGGTCAACCATTTCTTGCATCGTTTGAATACGTCGTTGTTGTTCGCTGAACTTTAGGGCTTTTTCGACGGTCTGCAGCAATTGCTCCTTATCTATCGGTTTCAACATATACTCCACAACACCCAACTTCATGGCCTGCTGGGCGTATTGAAAATCGGCATGTCCCGACATAATCAGGACAACAGGCTTGTTCGAAAAATGTTGAATGGCTTCAATCAGAGACAAGCCAGAGAATTCCGGCATGCGAACATCCGTTATTAACA
Organism: Paenibacillus sp. FSL R5-0701; assembly: GCF_037973995.1. NCBI lineage: Bacteria > Bacillati > Bacillota > Bacilli > Caryophanales > Paenibacillaceae > Paenibacillus > Paenibacillus sp. FSL R5-0701. The sequence goes on from NZ_CP150230.1 coordinate 6,756,726, forward strand.
GATCTGCCGACTTTTTCTTGAGCCATTCCACTGCCTCGACGCCACTTTCTGCAGTCTGAATGTGATTTCGTCCTGCCGACCATCCTTCCAGTGTTTTGCGAATACCCTCTCTTGTACGCGGCTCATCATCCACGATAAGAATCGTTTTGTCATGAATCATATGCACCCTCCGTTCCCATGGGAATCTCAAAGCAAATGACAGTTCCTTGCCCAACCTTACTTGTTATGGAGAGCTTACAACGTTCGCCAAGTTGGCTGCCAAAGTAAAGCTTCAGTCGTCGATGTACGTTGATTAGACCTACACCTGTCCCCTTCTTGGACACAGCCGGTCCGCCATGTAAAGCATGAATGACAGATTGTAACTGTAATTCATCCATACCGGGACCATCATCCCGAACCTCAATGCGAACCAGATTCTTCTCGGTCGAAGCATCCACATGGACGCTTATCTTTCCCGGTCCCAGTTTACTTTCAATCCCATGAAGAATCGCATTTTCGACCAAGGGCTGTATAAGAAGTTTCGGTATTGCGACCTTACGCACCGTATCACTCAGCTGAATCTCCCATTGCATTCTCTCTCCCAACCGCATCTGCATAATTTGAAGATAACGCTCGGCGTGTTCCAGCTCGTCGGCAATCGTAACCCATTCATCCTGTTGCGAACTGGAGATGATGTAGCGAAATAATCGGGACATCGCCACAACCATACGTGCCATCTCCTCGTCTCCCTTCTCCTCAAGGGACCAATAGAACGCCTCCAGGGTGTTGAATAGAAAATGGGGATTAATCTGTGACTGCAACGCCTTCAACTCGGCCCGGGACTGCATGACTTCCTTCTCATGAACCACACGGGTCAATTCATTCTGCCTGTAGACCATCTGGTTATATACGTTGTTAAGTTCATTGATCTCCATCGTAGAGCTAACCATTAGATTAGGTCTCATTGCTCCCGGCTGTGCACTGCGCATGGCCCGCATCAGACGTATGAGCGGACGTGTAATCATTGTGGACAGAAAGAAGGACATGATAAGGAATAGAACAACACCAATCATTCCCGAGACGAGCAGCGCTGTCCTCAGGATGGATACACCTTCCGTTGTCTCCCGCAGCGGGGTCAGGACAGCAAGTGTCCATCCCGTTAACTCCGATTTTTGCCGGACGACGATATAGGATTCCTCCCCGTTCTGCACGACTGATCCACTGTCCAATATGGCTTTGGGATCGAGATTAATCTCCAGATCGGAAGTTACCACTTCGCCTGCCCCATCCAAGAGCATGATAGAGTCCTGCGAACCATCTGTCCCATTCGAATCATTCAATTGAAAAAAACTGCGCTGCATCCGCACCACCACATAACCTCCATGTTCGAAAGAATGATCCAGCAGGTTAATCCGCCGAATAGCCAGAAGCACACCCGGATCTTCAGGGTCAGAGCCTGCCCATACCAGTCTGCCTTTTCCTTCATCCGCCAGGTTGATCCAGTTGCGCTCCACTCTGAGATCGAGGGATCGGTCATCCATTGGAAAGATGCGGTTATAACCCGTAGTGTATATCTCCATACTTTGCGCTCCGTTGATGAAAGACTGATAACTGCCTGCAATCTGCAAGAGGGCTTGACGCTGATTAAAGGTCGCCGGGTTGCCTTGCTTCTCATCGCTGAGCAGACGCTGCACGTATGAATCATCCGCCACCTGGGCAGTCAGCGAATTCACTTGTGCAATGATTGCATCCAATCTGCCACTGGCCTGGACGGCGGTTTGGTGAATATGTTTCTCGGCATTGCTTTTTAGCAAAGCGGCCACCCGGTCATAGGCAGATATGCCTGCGAGCAGCAGAACAATGAGCATCACCATAACGAAACCAATGAAGATCTGATTGCGAAGTGAGTTAAAATGTCCTTTTTTCCCGTGCAACTTCCCCATTCTCCTCTCTTTTTGGCATGTAAAAGAACCCACCATCTTACGCCTGTGCTCTTGAAGTCTGGGTACAAACGATGCCGGATTTATTACGTATTCAGTTCTTCTATATAAAATGAACAAAAGAATATTTACACTAGCCACTACGATGACAGAATAACCTTCCAATCGCTGTTATCCCCAGATTTTTTGATTCCCTTTTTAAAGGGGAAAATCCGGTGATAAAGGCGAACGCTCCGCTTTTTCAGGTTATTTCTACCCTCTCCGTTCTCGTGTAAATGTTTAGTTCATTTATATAGTTAAAGCGCTTGCATAATTGAACCTTAATCTTTTTCTCTTCTAGTCTTTGTTTACCGATTAAACTAACGACTAAAAAATAGCATAGTTTTTCAGGTTAATCAATCCTCTGAAGCGTTCCCAAACGTTAAATAACAAGGATCAAAAAAAGAGAGGGAACTTTTAAAGTCCGCCTCTCTTTGTTCATATCTCTTCACACATATTCTTTTCTTTGGCCAATCTTCAGTTATTTCACAGACCCTTGGGTAACCCCGTTGATGATCCACTTCTGCGCAAACAGGTAGATGATAATCATCGGCAGCAACGCGAGCAGGTAGGATGCAAACGCAAGGTTAAACTCGGTATTGAACTGTCCTTGGAATACATACTGTACCAGCGGCAGCGTGTATTGTCCCGGATCACTGATAATAATGAGTGGCAGCAAGAAGTCGTTGTACGTGGACAGGCAAGTCAGAATACCAACCGTGGCACTGATGGGCGCCATGAGCGGGAAAATGATTCTCCAGAACGTGCCCCAGGTTGTCGCTCCATCCACAAAAGCCGCCTCCTCCAGCGCTACCGGAATGGACCGGATGTATCCCACGTACACAAATACGTTAAATGCCAGGCCATATACCGTGTGCAGCAGGATCAGACCTACCAGATTTGTCATCTCCAGCGATGCGGTCAGCTTAACAATCGGCAACATGATGATTGGAAATGGAATGAACATCGCGCTGACGAAGTAATAGTACAGTCCTTTGAAAAACTTGCGTTTCTCCATATTCCGCGCAATCGCATAGGCCACCATCGAGTTACTGAGCAACGTCAAGAGCACAGTTGATGCGGTAACGATCGCACTGTTACGGAACGACTGGAAGAAGTTTGTCATGTCGATGGCCCTCGCGAAATTCTCCCAGTGAAGTGTCGTCGGAATGGCAAAGACCGATTGGGCCATCTGTTCCGGATTTTTCAAAGCTATTGTAACGGTCATATACAATGGGAACAGGATAAACAGGGTACCCAGCACCACGAGCAACATAACGAGCCAATTGATTCGTGTACGGCTTCTCATTACAGATCCATCTCCCTTCTTTGCAGGAACCGGATTTGCAGAATTGAAATCACCGCAATAACGATGAAGTAAATAACCGAGTTCGCAGATTGATATGCATATTCGCCGCCTTCGAATCCGCCGGTGTAGATCAGATGGGAGATGGACTGCGTCGCCCGCCCGGGACCACCGTTGGTCAAGGCTACGATTTGGTCGAAGACCATAAGCGAGTTTTTCATGGCCAGCACCATATTAATGGTGAAGAACGGGGCAATAAGCGGGAAGGTAATACTCCAGAATTCACGCCATTTACCTGCCCCGTCGAGGTTGGATGCCTCGTATAGTGTCGTTGGTATCGTTTGCAGACCAGCCAAATACAGAATCGTATTCAGGGCCACCGATTGCCATACTGCAACAATGACGATACCGATCCAAGCCAGACTTTCGCTACCGAGTATGTTCGTGGATAGTGCATTGATGCCCAGATTTTGTCCCCAGATCGGGAATACGTTGGAGAACAGGTAGTTAAATATGTAACCTACAATCAGTACACTCAGAATATTGGGCAGGAAGTAGATGCCGCGGAAAAAGTTACGGAACTTGATCTTGGCATTCAGCCCGAGTGCAATGAGCAGACTCAGGATATTGGTCAGGATCGTCACTACGATCGCGAACTTGAACGTAAACCAGTAGGCGTTACCTACATTGTCGTCCTGGAACAAGTTGAAATAGTTTTTGAAGCCAACAAAATCATACTCTTTCCCGAATCCGTTATAATTCGTAAATGAATAATAGATGCCCTGGAGGGCCGGCAGCGTCATAAACACAAAGAACAACACGACTGCCGGAACCGTCATCCAGTAATAAGGTGCGATACGCTTGTTCATATTCCATCCTCCTTCAGACAAGGCTTAACGCCGGTTCGCGACCTTGTCCCATTCTTTGTCGAGTGTATCTAGATAGTTGTCGATGTTTTGATTCTGCAAAAAGGACTGTACGATGGAATTCAGCTGCACGGCAGCCGGGATATAGTGATCGGGAAAGTCAATAACTTTGCCCTGCTCGATATATGGCATCAATTCCTGTACGGCAGGATCATCCTGCTTCACGCCTTCTACCGCAGAGAACAGCGTCTGTTCGTCAATATATCTTCCGATATTTTCAGGCTCTAATAGAAACGCAATAAACGTCTCTGCCTGTTCGCGATTAGGTGTGTCCGCCGCAATGGTAAACAGGGAGTCGATCCCGTTCACCAGCTTGATCTCACTCGCATCGTTGCCCGTAGGGAATGGGAAGAAACCAATGTCGACATTTGGGTTCGCTTTGCGAATCTCCGAGATGGCCCAGGTTCCCTGGATGTACATGAAAGCTTCACCGTTAGCAAAGGCACGGTTACCGTCCGAATAGGCTTTACCAAAGTTATCGCCGTGACCATACTTCATGATTTCCAGTTGCTTCTCAGCTACCTCGCGGTATTTCTCCTTGAACGTCACTTTGTTATCACGCCGCTCCTGGTAGAAATCAATACCGACCAGATTGGAGGCCAGTGCATTGAAGGGCAGGCTTGTCTGCCAGTCATCCTTGTATGTGAAGTAAAATGGAATCTCACCTGCATCCTTAATCTTTTGGGCGGTCGCAATGAGTTCATCCCACGTCTTTGGCACGTCCAATCCCATGTCCTTAAACAACGTTTTGTTGTACATAATGCCGTTTGCATTAGTCGCGTAAGGAATACCTGTCACTTCGTCCATGCCTGTGAGATCATTCAGCATCTGTATGTAGTTCGGATCAATCGTCTGGAGTAATGAACTATCCGTCAGATCGGTGAAAATATCACTCTGAGCCAGGATCGAATATGTATCCGTTGCCCCCATGGCCATGATATCCGGGATATCATTTTTGACAACACGCGTCTTCAATACCGTCTCCGCATCGGGTGGATTCACCTGTGTCACCTGAATATCGTCATGCTCCGCGTTGAACGTTTTAATTAGTTCATCAAAGGTTGTTTTGGCTTCAGGCTTGTTCTGGAAAAATTCAATCTGCACTTTGCCATTCGCGCTATCTCCACTGGTACAGGAAGATAAAAGTACAGCCATCATTCCGCACAGCAACATTGTCCCGAGAGCCTTGGTAAGCGTTGTTCTCATGTTGTACCTCCCTCAGCTTTATACGTAAGAATTTACCCATTCAGATGGTGAAATAACCATTTGGTTAATCCTTCCAAACGAACTTCAATCTGAATGGATAATATACGTCTTTATTATTTCTAAAACGGTTTCGGTACAAATGAATCACGGCAGTTCTTTCCATGACCTGAATGGGGCATAACAAAAAGGACACTGGATGATATCCAATGTCCCTCATTTAATAAGTTATATTCAGCCACTGTAACGCTTTTATCCAACCTATTAAGAACGCTCAACCTTCGGCAAAGCATTACGTAAACGCTTGGCCCGATAACTCTGAAATGCTCGAATCAACATGCCGATGATGATCATGACCACACCGATGTTAATTGCGACATCAGCGAGATTCAAAATCCCGCGTCCTGACGGAAACACGAGGAAATCCGTTACCCGGGCATAGATAAATCGATCGATCGCATTTCCTAAAGCCCCACCGACCATAAAACCCGCGCCAGCTTGCATCCAGAAACCGCGAATCTCACCTTTACTCCGGTAATACAGCATGCCCGCTATGAACAGAACAGCAATTACACCGAACAGACGCGCATTTCCCTGAAACATGCTGCCCGCCATTCCACTGTTCTCGTAATGCTGTAACTGCATGCCGGAGTTACCCAGTCTCATGACGTCGCCAACTTCCATATACATCCTCACTGCAATCTTGGTTCCCTGATCAACCAAAGTTACCAGCAGTGCTACAAAATAAAACAGCATCGTGCCTCTCCTCCTGCCTACGTAGCAATAACTTATTTTAACTTTAAGAGTTATGTATATTAGGTTCCCTTCACTTTAACACAGCCGATGTATGGTCTCCAAATGAACGGCCTTTAACCACGCAAGTAATGTCCACTAACATCGTTCAGACTGCATCGAGAAGGGACTACACCAATCCATGTCGAATGTAGACATCAATCATATATGTAAAGGGGCTGCCTGCAATTTGAACCTAACCATGACAGAGAAATTAAAGGAAATGCAACAGGAAGAAAAGGACTTGGTATTCAGCACATTTGATTCTGAAATAGCGCTTGGACTTGGCCTGCATCTGATCGAGGAAGCGAAGCGTCGTTCCCAAGCCGTGACCATCGACATTACCCTGAAGGGACATCGTCTCTTTTTGCATGCGATGGAAGGCACTCATCCCGACAACGAGGACTGGATTCGCCGTAAAAACAACGTGGTGAATCATTTCTCCTCCAGTTCTTGGCATACGGCCCTACGGTTGAGAAGTGAAAACCAGACACTTGAGCAAGACTTCAATCTGCCTTCATCGGACTATGTTCTGGCTGGTGGCGCTTTCCCGCTGATTCTGGAAAATGAGGGACAGGTCGGCACCATTACGGTATCGGGTTTGCCTGATGAGGAAGACCATGATCTGGTCACGACAGGCATTCGCTCGTTTTTGTTGCAGCAAAACTAGATTAAATGGAGCAAAAAAAGCCCACCTGATCAATATAGATCAAGTGGGCTTTACTAGCTAAAGCAGTGCTCAGGACGGATTTTTGCTTTTCATAATATGGTACACATTGCTCAAGCTGCCGGAGAGAATGCCTGTAATCGGGAATATGGCCCAATTGATATCCCACCGTTGATATACAAAGCCTGTGAACAAGAAGATGGCTGTCGCCAGCGGCCATACAATCGCTTCCACGGCTCTCACAATTTTCACTTCTTGCTTCTTCTCTACCGTCAACTGGTGCTTCTCCAGCAAGTTCGTGTAAGCCCCCTGAATATTACCGTAATATACAAACAGGAATGCTCCTACCCCAGCCATAACCATAAAGGCAGATACACCATAAGAGGCGTAGTTATCATTGATAGAGGACGCTGCGAAAATAAACACAGGAGACAGAATGCACAGGCAAACACCCGTAATGATGGCTATACGATAAGTCAGAGCGAAGCTCTCCCGACTATGCTGAATACTCATTTTAAGTGTATAAGGAAGCTGGATGCCCTTCTCCATATGACTGAAGCGTTCAAGCTTCATGCCACTGTGAATGAACATGCCTACCGCAATCGCAATCAGCACGAACATGCCGATCAGGCCCAGTACAGCCCCCGTTTCCACCGAACGGTTTGCAGCTGAAGTCGCATAGTTCTCAAATAAAGTATCCATGAAAATCAGAAACGCCACACCCGACGCGCACAATAAAACACCCAGCCCGATCCAAAATCCGGCATTTCTTTTTGCATTGGTATATGCGTAGGCTTCTTCTTCCGTCAGCACAGGTACTGCCTCTTCCGCACTGACTGGTTGAATACCGAGTTCTGCAGTTAGCTCCTCGATATTACCGAATTCTGAGATCACAATACCGATGGCTTCATTCTCCGACTTGCCTTCCCGCTTCAACTCTAGGTACTTATCTTCCATCCCCGAAAGGAGCTCCTGCTTCAGATGCTCCACCTCGGGTGTCTTCGGTAGACCCGCAAACATGTTCTCCAGATACACCATAATTGTCTCCATGTTCCGTCACAACTCCCTGATAAATAGATTAACAACCTCTTGCGTAACCTTCCATTCCTCACACTTTTCTCTGTAATAGTCGAGGCCGGGCGGCGTAATCCGGTAATAGGTACGACGCTTTCCCAAACTATTCTCATCCAGGTAAAACGATTCAATATAACCGTTCTTCTCCAATCGGGTGAAGGCCGAGTATAATGTCGTCTCCTTCATGACGTACTTTTCCTCTGTCAGCTGCCTGATGTTCTTGGAAATCTCGTAGCCGTACGACTCCCCTTCGAGCAGCATGTAGAGGATCAGCGTATCATTGTAGCCACGTATAACGTCACTGCTGATCACAAAAGATACTCCTCCTCATTACTTCATCTGTCGTAGTAGTTGAAGTATAGCACATTTTACTACGACAGGTGAAGTAGTTATGCCAAAAATGGACAATAAAAAATCCGTACCTGGGATAGGCACAGATTTTCTTCTTTTTCCTGTAGTTACATTCCTGCGTTTACTGGATCGCTGAGAGAACGTCCAGCAGCATGGATTTGAATTTGGGCCGATCAATGGCTTCACAGACGCGTACATTGGGCTCTTTGCCAAAACGTCCGTTGATATCAACCACACTGTATCCACGTGTCAGCTCTCCTGCCGCTTCCACATCCACATAATATTGACCCGACTTGGTCATGATGGATTCATCTGCCGCAACAGCCATCAGCAACGTATCGGGATGAGTGGTGCCATTCAGCTTATGTACCGACTTGTTGAACTGCATAACCACTTTGTTGATAGCGGTGAAGAAATCGGCACCGGATGTACCCAGAGCCGCAATCTCTGCATGATCGTCATCGTCCATCACTGAATATTGCGTGCACATCTCCCAGCCAACCATCGTAATCGGAATGCCTGCATGCAGTACAATTTTCGCTGCTTCCGGGTCCACGTAGAAGTTATACTCCGCTGCCGGTGTGATATTGCCCAGTGCATTATTCGTTCCGCCCATGATGTACAGGTGAGCAATCTCCGGAATAATCGTGGGGTCTTTCTGAATTGCCATCGCAATATTAGTCAGCGGGGCAATCGCCAGAAGTTCAATTTCACCTGGATATGCATGCACCTTCTCAATGATAAAATCAACCGCGTGCCCGCTCTCGGGACGTTGATCTGCCTTCGGGAAATGCGCGCCGCCCATGCCGTCATCGCCATGCACATCTTCCACTGTGCGGTGCTGAGCCTTTCCATAGGCCATTAGCGGACGCTCGCAACCTTTATACACAGGCACCTTGCCGCCATGTCCAGCAACCTGTACCGTGTACAGGGCATTTTCAACCTCCTGGTCGAATTGTACGTTACCGCCCGTAATGGTAATGCCCTCCACCTGAAAGTGATGCAATGCCGTCAGGATCGCAATCGTATCGTCTCCTGCTGTATCTGTATCGATGATGACTCTTCTCATGATGCCGCGCTCCTTCTTCCCATTGATAGTAAACTCTATAAAACACTATGTCTTATTTTACATCAAAAACGTACCGATGACGATGGAAACGCCGATGATAATCGAACGCAGCAGCTGTGCTACTGCCATATTGCCTCGTGCGATTTCTTCGCATACTCGCATTTTAGGCGTAAGGAAATCAAATATAATATAGACCAGGCACAACACAATAATTCCAAGTGCCGACCACAGCAGCATATCCAGCCACGAATGCGTCGAGAAAGACACCATGCCTACGATAATACACAGTCCCAGCAATTTGCTGCCCATATACATGCCTGCCGCTTCGTTACCTTTGGCGATTTCCTCACTATCGTCATACCGGGTCAATCTGCTAAAAGCGAAATATCCACACACCAATACCACCAGCAGAATGCCTATACCCACCGCAACATTCAGCAAGTTCAATCCCAAGTTCTCCATTCCTTCTCCTCCTCATCATTCATCCGTTCGCGAACTGTAGCCGCGCAATAATAGGCCATATCTCCGGTTACTTTCTCCCCGACCCGTGGTAGCAACCCAGCCAAACGCCCACCGATAACAAACACCCCTGTAAGCAGATAACCACTGTACGCTCCAGCTTCCGTCTCGATCACAACCTGTTCCATCGGAACCAGCTGCTGATAGATTTTGGGCTGATTTTCGTAATAAGCTGTGATCTCTTCATCCTCGTCTGTTGCCCCAGTTGCAAGATTGGATTCCAGCGCCTCGTTAAGAGGATGCCCTATATCCTGCTTCCCAAGGGCATTGTCCGTTCCTCCATCCAGCAAAAGAGTTCCTCTACCTTCGCGCCCCCAATAGCTTTTGGATACATATGGTATGGCGTTCAGCTCGAAGGGCTCAGCCGAAAAATAGGTAGGCAACAGATATCGGGAAATAACGTCCATCTCTGTTTCATCAAAGAGGGTAAACCCGCAATATTCCGGGGTTTGCTCGTTCCGCTCGTAGAGCGACCAGATTGCCGCCATGAAGCCTTTACTCTGCATCAGTACATGCTGAACCGGATTCATCAGGCCCAGTCGTCCATCACGTACAAGTTCAAGCAGTGCAGCACCAATGTCCACCCCTGTCGTCTCATCCCGATCATCGATCAGATACTCCAGTGGATAAAGGCGATACAGTAGGTTAATCTCCCGACCCTGATGGTAAAGCGCCTCCCCCGGAGCAATCTCCAGTTCCTCAAGTGGAGCATAGAAGACTTCGTATCCAGCTTCCTGACAACGTTTCATTAGGTATTCCGTATTCGTTCGATCTTCGACATGTTCACCAAAAGAAGTAAACGTCACCGGACCCTGTAATCCTTGGTTTGCATAGAATTCGAGCCATATCCTGAAACACTCCCGAATACGTGTATCCATCTCGGCAGATGGTGCGGTCAACGCGGCATCCTCAGCAAGACCCACCAGGATATTTTCCAATGCAGCAGCCTCCGGTATACCCGTAGGAGTGTCCGTATTATTTTCAATACACTTCGGCCCAGCTTCTCCAATAATCCAGTCCTGACGGGTAATGCCTCCAGTCACCATCTCCATACGTGCCGTTGGAATAAGCCCGGGATGGATACCGAGCTGATGCTCCAAAAAGGAGTCCGGCATATATTGCTGGATAAATCGCATCACTTTACAGTAAATGCCGTCTACCGCCTCGGCTGCCGCACGCAGTTCCTGCATCTCCGAGGGAGAATAGACCGTCAAGGCAGGCACACAATACTGCTTCCCGTACATTCGATGGTATGGAATCTGTTGTTCTGTTTCGCCCTGAAATACCTCTTCGTGACTAAAGGGTAGTTGAACCACTTGCCTCATCCGGTTATCCTCCCGAACTGCGGAAGAAGCTACCGAAGCCGCTTGATTTGGACTTGGACTTGCTATAGGAGCTGTTACTGTCCTTGTTGCTTCGATACGACGACCCACCGTAGTAATAGTGCCCACTGCTGGAATCATATTCACATCCGGTATCATACTCCGGGTCACATTCATCATTGTTGCTGCCACAACCGGATAACACGGCAGGAACCGCCAGCATCAGGGAGAAAGCAACCAGCTTCGCTTTTGATCCGGGTTTGGATGCTTGCCCCCGCTCTTGGTCACTCATTACAGATCCACCTCTTTCATATAAAACAACACTTTCTTGCGATCCGCATCCAGCACGGAATACAGGAACTCATACGTCTTGCCACTGCGAACCATGTAATGGTCCAGCAGTTGCTCGGCAAGCTCCATCGTATAGGTGGATGACGTTGTGAGCTCCAACTCCTGAAACGAACTTCCATTCCACAGCATATACTCTGCACTGTACATGGAAGACATTTTGCACATTGCCAGCGCAGCATCCGCAATAGCTGCACCGTACTCATCCGGCATCTGTTGCTCATACGCCGTTACATATACTGCATGTTCTCGCCCATCCTGGCATTCATTGGACAGATGCGCCCAGAGTTTGTTTTTCACCAAGGTGGCATCCACCAGTTTGCGCATGAACAGTTCATCTCGTGTGACTGAAGTCTGTTCCAGCAATCCCGTCTCCGCCTGTCGATCATCCGACCAACTCCGATACGTCAAAGAATAATAGATACCGATAACCTCCCTTTTTGCGAGCTCTTAGGTGAGCCGTTTCAATTCATACAAACGTATTTAACGCATCAGAAGGAAAAAAGTTACACAAGTGAATCAATTTCATATTACCTTTAGCTGCTTCAAATCAAGGATAGACATAGATCAAAATGGTTTAATTTGTCTATGTCTAGTTGCAAAACTCCATTTTTAATGAGTTATGAAATTGATTCTATTCACCATGACATGTAAAAAAAGCTACTGTTTGAGGCGTCATCGATGATGCTACATTCGTGATTTAACGCTTGCTTGGCTAGCACGCAGATTCCTCGTTTGGTATGTAATTCAGTTCTAAAAGGCCGGAGAAGATTCTCCGACCTCGTTTGTTCCATCTTATGCTCATGCCATTCGGACTTATAACTCAGCCCACTGTGCCAATACATCATTATATTCAGCGGACAATTGCTCGCGATCATTCCAGATTTGCTCCAGTTCAAGCGGATTGTTCTGCACAACTTCCAACTGTTGATCCAGTACCTGAATCTGTGCCTCAAGACGAGCCAGGGTCTTCTCCAGCTTCTCCGCAGACAGTATATTGCCGTTGCTACTTCTATGATTCGATGCAGTTGCTGCCGAAGGAGTCAATGCCTTGCTTGATCCTGTGGAAACTTCATGACCACGACTTCCATCGGTAGCCGCAACAGCGGAACCGTTCATTGTCGATGTTGCTTCTGGTTTCTTCCCTGATCTGGCAGTCCCGCCGGGCGCAGACGTTAAACCTGACTTCAACTCTGACTTGGCATTCCCACGAGAGGAAACTCCCACTCCTGCTGTAGCCTGAGTTGTCGCCGCCGCACGAGCTTGCATATCAAGCTTCTTCTCACGATACGCCTCATAGTCTCCCAGATAAGAGGTCATCTGTCCGTCCTCCAGTTCCCAGACACGGGAGGCGAGGCGATTGACGAAGTACCGATCATGCGAGATGGCAAGTACGGTTCCTTCAAAATCAACCAAGGATTCTTCCAGCGCTTCTCTGGATGCGATATCCAGATGGTTGGTCGGCTCATCGAGCAGCAGTACATTGGGTTTGCGTTGCACCAGCAGAGCCAGCCGCAGGCGCGTCCATTCCCCGCCAGATAATTGCCCGACAGAGCGGAATACATCCGCTCCATAGAACAGATATCGGGCCAGAATCCCGCGAGCCTCGCCTTCCTCCACACCCGCTTCCAGACGGAAGTATTCAAGTACGTTCAGTTTTGGATTCGTGGGTTCCTCCTGTTGAGCCAGATACCCCACATCCACACGTGCCCCCCACTCCAGCTTGCCCGCATTGGGTTGCTCGTCACCAAGCAACAGCTTGAACAGGGTCGTCTTGCCAGAACCATTCCGGCCAATGAGTGCAATTTTATCCCCATACTCCAGCAGACCCGAGATTCCGCGCAGGATTTCACGCTCGCCATAACTCTTCTCGACCTGTTCCAATACTGCTACCCGTTTACCCGTTCGATCCGTAGGGCGCACATCGAATTCGGCATTGCGGCGCTCCAGTACAGGACGCTTCACCTGTTCCATCCGCTCGATGGCTTTACGCATAGAAGCCGCCCGTCTGAAGAACTTTTCATTCCCACCAACTCGGCCCCACTCCTCTAACTGGCGGATCGTTTCTTTCATTTTCTTGATAACCTTCTGCTGCTCCTTGAACTCTTCGAATTGCTGCAACAGCCGTTGTTCCTTCACTTTCATATATTCCGTATAACCGCCAGCAGACGTTTCCGCTTCTCCATCCTCCAGCTCCAGTGTTCGATTCACGACCCGATCCAGAAAATAACGATCATGCGAGATCAGGACAATGGTGCCGGGATATTCTCGTAAAAATCCTTCCAGCCACTCGACCCGCTCCAGATCGAGATGGTTCGTCGGCTCATCCAGCAATAACAGATCGGGCCTTACGATTAGCTGTGAAGCCAACACTACCCGAGTCTGCTCCCCACCGGACAGGGAACCGAAGCGCCAACCATAATGCGCCTTGTCGATATCCAGACCGTCCGCCACCTGATCGATCCGGGCATCCATTTCATATCCACCCTCACGCTCGAACTGTTCTTGCAGCGCCGCGTAGCGTTTCAGCAGACGCTCTAATTGATTAGGGTCTGCTGCACATGCCGGATCGGACATCTGCTGCTCCATTTCCTTCATTTGCGTGCGACATATCATAAGCTCCTTGAATCCAAGACTCAATACATCCAGTACGGTATGGTCATCCAATCCTTCTGGGACCTGAGCCACGTAACCCATTCGTGTATCTTTCTTGATCATCAATTGCCCTTCATCCGGCTTGTTCAGTCTTGCCATCAGGCGCATAAGTGTGGTTTTGCCGCTTCCGTTGCGGCCGATCAGGGCGACCTTGTCACCTTCCATAATTTCAAACGTAATGCCGTCCAGCACCAGATGTGCTCCGTGGTATTGAGTCAGTTGTTGCGCGCTAATGATCATCATAATAAGGTTCCTCCTATGGTATGGAAGATCCTGACCGCAACACAAAAAGAGCCGCAGGAGGTTAGCTCCGCGGCCCTTCAGAATTCAAGCAATATCGCTTATCGTCCGAATGAGGTCAAGGCAGGCATCTTCTCGCAAATGTTAACTTCCGTATATTCAAAATTGGACAGACTTCTCCCGTTGGTCAGAAAAGTATGAACAATGCCAGCCATAGCAATCGGCAGCTGGCTAATACGGTTGTTAAGCATCTCGTGATTCACCTGTCTTCACCTCCCCTGTCATAATTAATGTCAATATATCACAGACGAATGCATTCCTGCAACCATCCCATCGCCCAATTCATCCTTACTCCACAGTAGCTACTGCTCTGATTAATCCCTGCCCCGTCGCCGAAGCATTACATCCCTGATCGCCACCGTAATAAGTGTTAACATTCCCGAGGTACCCAGTGATGCGCCAAGCAGGGCATATCCGATGCCGTTCCACCCGCCAATATCGATGCTGATCATGATTACAACGGCACCGCCGAGCAAGGCCACACATGGCAATATATATTGTACCCACGTCATTCGGCGTCCTTGCAACCGGTAGATAAGCCATTCAATCAGCAGCTGCACCGCCCACATTCCCAATGTCCACAAGATCAGTACTTCCATAAGGTTCCCCTCCTGTTGCTGGATGGATCAAGCCCTTTGTTACAGACCTTACGTTACTTCAACCAATTTGAGAAAAAGTTCCGGTACCCTTCTTTCATCTTCGTGCGCGAAAAAGCACCAAAAGCATACTCCCGGTTGTCTTCTGACACACTGCGCGGCGCAGCCGCAGCCATGTTCACCAGTTCAAACCAGTTATCCTCGTTGCCTGCAAAGGCATGCGTGGATCGAATGTGACCGTAGCAGGCATGCTCCGGCTTCACGACCATTTTGCCCATCGCCATCGCTTCCGTCAACGGCATCGCAAATGTATCAAAGGCTGAACAGTTCCAATACACCTTGGATGAGTTCATCAACGTAAATATCTCATCCTGCGCGAGCGCAAACTTCAGCTTCACGTTGGAAGGAATGTCGTACTTCTTCATGGTTTCCTTATAGCGTACACCACCAAACACCATATATACTTCCTTGTCCGGGTTCTGCCGAGCATATTCCAGAACTAGATCCGGGCGACGGTTCGCCTCATCCCTACCGATCCAGAGCACCCGATTATGCACAACCTGACTCGGATCATAGTGCCGGTTCGCCAGCTCTTCGCTAAAGCCAATCGGAATAACGTTCACGTCATGCACACCGAAATTGCGACCCAGCTCTGTTTTCAAAAACTCCGTCTGCACAATCGCTTTATCCACCATCGTATAAAATGGCTTCATCATCTCATATCCCGTCAGCGCAGGATCGGGGAAACTGTGCGGAAACAATACGCTTTTCGGTAAGAACATCTTCAAAAATGTAAACCCGGATACGGTGTAGATAACATGCTCTATATTTTGACTATGAATCTGATCCAGCACGATATCGTAGTTCACCAGGTCACCTTTCTCATGCTCATAACCCGGCAACCAGTCGTATCCGCTGACATGACGCTCCGGCGAGATGAACACAATATCCACGCCCAGCTCCAGACCAATCTGCTTCAGCCGATCCGCAAATACGCGTGGCCCCTGTGCTTCCGTGAATTGAATTTTACGCATAACAAGTCCGACTTTACGCAAGCTTCTCACCCCTCATTTCTATTCCTTACACATGTGCTTCATGCACTGTTCCAGCGTCGCTGCTGTCTCATACCACTGGTTACTTAACTGTTCCTTCGGCCACACACATTCCTCACTCCTCAGATCACCGTCAATCAAACGCAGCATCCAGAGCGAGAATACAATAGCATAGGCGTCGTACCATTCTCCAAAAGGAACCCGTTCAATCTGTACGCCCAAGCTCCCCAGTTTGTCCAAATAAACATCCATAACCCGCTCTCGCAGGTCCGGCGTAACCGTTCTGGGAAATAGCGGATGCGAGAGATCCACCAGATGAACTACATCCCACAGCGGCGTATTCAGATGGGCATGCTCCCAGTCCAAGACGACCAGTCTGCCGTCCACCTCCGCCAGATTACCGGGATGCAAATCTCCGTGACACAGAACAGTTGGAAGTTCTTCCTCTGCCGTGAGGATCAACCTCGTGATCTTATTCCAATCGGGTTCGGACAGTTGCATATCCAGCCTGGATAACAGTTCATCCGTAGATTGTCTGTGCATTTGTAACTCATCCAGCATTGTGTGAATAGACGGTTTCTGGCCCACGCGAGGCAGTTCACCCCAATCCGTGACAGACAACGCATGCCACGTTGCCATATGTACAGCTGCGCCGAGCATCGTCGCTTCTTGTGAATCATGCACCAGTTGCCCCAGATCCTCGTAGATCATCCAACTCTGTGCCGGTGTAATGGTAGGGTCCGACGATGCAATGAGCTGCGGATAGATCGGTGGTAAGCCAGACATCACACGCTCGTACATCCATCGTTCCCGTCCATGCTGTGCAGGATTCGTCAGCGGTTTGAAAATATAACTTTCACCGGTAGAAACAGTGAATCGCTCCACATATCGTCCGTTCATTCCTTTATACAACGGTTCACGGCTTGTTATATAGTGATCATTCAGCATTCCTTTAGGTGTCACCCAGCTGTATGCATCCATCTCTTCGTTCACGCTACCCACCATCCGTTTCGTTCTCCCTGCTGCTCCGATTATGATTTCTATCCATCATACGTTGCCGTTCACAAGCCTGCAAGCTTTGGTCGTAAGCGCTTATTCAGTGTCTCAATTCAGAGTTTCAAAATTACTTATTGCATTTTGGTTAGTAATCACTTACTATAAAATCATGAAGAACAAATCTCATGTGGATAGCAAAAAGAAAGATATCCTACAAGCGGCGATGCGCTTGTTCGCAACCAAAGGCGTTGACGGCATATCCGTCAAAGAGATCGGTGATGCCGCCGGAGTAACCGATGCGGCGATCTACAAACATTTTAAAAACAAGGATGCCGTTGCCCTGGAAGCCTTCACCCAATACTGTGTCGACTATACTGCACTAATTGACGGGTATGTTCGACAGGAAGGTCCCGTACTGGATCGCTTCAAGCAACTGGTTACCGAGGTTCTCCATCTGCATGATGAAGATCCCTACGGACTGCTGCTGATTTCACAGAATCATGAAATATTCATTGAAGCTGGAAGCAGCGAAGATTACCGTCAGCCATTGGATGCGTTAATGGATCTGATCGATCAGGGAATGATGCGTGGCGAACTGCCTCAGCAGGATTCGAGGCTCACTGCCGTGCTGATTATCGGTGCAATTACACGCATGGCGGTCTCCAGTATGCAAGGTGAACTGCCGGAGTTGCTGGTACCTTATACGGGGGAAACGGTTCACCGACTTGCATCGATGTTGGGGCAGGTACCTCAGGAGTAACGATGGAAATGGGATGAAGCTAGAAATGGAGTAGCGGAGCGTAGGGAAAACGACGTGAGCAACTACGTTGTTTCCGAAGGAAACAACCTTCGTAAGTTCCCGCTTATTTCGGCTGAATCCCATCTTCGATGCTGATGATACCGCTAGGCATGATTTGTAATGCGGACTCTTTGAACAACTTCTAAAAGAGAATCGTCAACATACCATCAGGATATACCAGATGGATTATCGGGTCATACGTGACCTTTTCTTTTTGCACATGAGGTTAGTGTTCATTAACTAAAATAGTCAGGATGTGTCATCTTCCATGAAAAAAATATTAATTATTCAAGGTAATCCCGTCTCCCCCAGTTATAACGGCGCAATCGCCGAGGCGTACCACAAAGGTGCGGTGCAGGCTGGTGCTGACGTCCGCATGATCACCCTGAACGAGTTGGCGTTTAACATGAATCTGGAGGGAGGATATCGTAATAAACTTCCCCTTGAACCGGATTTGCTACAAGCTCAAGAAGCAATCAAGTGGGCCGAGCATCTCGTATGGGTGTTCCCAATATGGTGGGGAGGACCGCCTGCCCTGCTGAAAGGTTTTGTTGACCGAATCTTCATGCCAGGTTACGCCTTCAAGTATCAAAAAGGAAAACCTTTCCCGGATCAACTTCTCAAAGGCCGGACCGCTCGCATGATCACCACGATGGATGGTCCGAGCTGGTACTTCAAATGGTTCCAAGGTGAGCCTGCACATAAAATGATGAAAATCTCCACATTTGGACTCACCGGCATCAAACCTGTGCGTATAACAACTGTAGATCAAGTCGGGAAGAAGTCCGATGAACAGAGAAAGAATTGGCTCGATAAGATTGAGCAGCTTGGGCGGAAGATGGGGTAAGACAGAAGATAAAATTGCCTAATTCTAAACAAAAAAGGGATGTCCCCTACGTCATGTTCAAGACGGGACACCCCTTTGTTGCGTTTATTATAGTCTAACGAACCTTGCGCACATTATTTACCCAAATGAAATACGACCCGACGGATGCTCAGGCAAAATAGCTGTAACCAGCTGCTGGACTGCCGGATGATCCGACTGCATTACTGAATCCCCCGCATCACCGCTATAGACAATCCTGCCCTGATCCATCACGGCAATGCGGTCGCAGATCGTCATGGCCGCCCGAATATCATGTGTGATAAAGAGGTAAGACAACCCATACGACGTTCTGAGCTCCGCCAATAAGGATAGGATTTGCGTCTGGTGCACCATGTCCAGGCTGCTGATCGACTCGTCCAGTACGATTAACTTCGGCTTGAGCGCAATGGCTCGTGCGATGTTAACTCGCTGTAATTGGCCACCGCTGAACTGGTGCGGAAGCTTGTTGGCATCCTCTGGTGTAAGTCCAACCTGCTCAAGCAGTTGTCCGATCACACGAAGTTGTTCTTTTGCCGACAAACGCTCGTAATTATCCAGCGGCTCCCCAATGATCTGCGCGGCAGTCATGAGTGGATTCACAGCCGAATAACAGTCTTGGAACACGACCTGCAGATCACGTCGTAATCCCTTGAGGACGGGTTTGCTGGATCGGTAGATATCCTGTCCTTGAAATAAAACCTGACCCTGGCTTGGCTTCTCCAGACCAAGAATAATTTTGCCCAAGGTACTTTTACCTGCTCCACTCGTACCTAACAGTCCCAGACAAACACCCTTTTCAATCGTAAGTGAGATGTCTGCCAGCACAGGAGGACGTGCTCCCGAACGATCCAGCCAATTGCGTTTGCCATAGCTATGGCTTATTCCACATACCTGAAGCATCAGGTCATCCTCCTCTCTTGTACTTGGCAGAAGCAATCTCCGAAGAAGCCGAATTTAACCATCACCATGTTCATTCCACCCCTGCGCCTACCCACTCAAAATACAGTGCATACCCGCTCTACACATACACTCACTGAACGATTCATCTCATCAGTGATTCGCTATCGTCCCAAAGACATACTGGGTCTGGCATTTAACAACATCCGGGTATACTCATGCTGCGGGTGGTCGAACAGTTGGTGCACATCCGCCTGCTCCACAATTCGCCCCTTCTGCATAACCGCGACTTCATCCGCCATTTGCGAGATCACGCCCAGATCGTGGGAGATGAGCAAGATGGATGTGCCATACTCCGTACGTAGCCGATCCAATTCCTGAAGCACCTTGAACTGATTCACGACATCCAGTGCCGTCGTTGGTTCATCAGCAATAACCAAAGCCGGTCGCAGGCACATCGATATGGCGATCATCACCCGCTGCAACATACCGCCACTCAGTTGGAATGGATATCGCTTCATCAGTTTGACTGGCTCGGGCAGGTTCATGTCTGCCAAGGCAGTAATAGCCCGCTCTCGAGCCGCTGCTTTGGACATCCCCGTGTGCGTACGCAAGGTTTCAATGAATTGAGATCCAATCGTATATACGGGTGTAAAAGCATTCATCGGATTCTGCATAATAAATCCGATTTCCTTGCCGCGGATGCGCCGCATCTCCTCACCTGACAACGAACCCAGCTCCCGTCCATTCAGACGGATGCTACCCTTTACCTCCATCCTGCGAGGATCAAGCAGATGGAGCAGCGCGTTACACGTAACGGTCTTACCGCTGCCACTCTCGCCAACCAGACCGAAGACACGACCTTTTTCCAATTCGAAATCTATGGGCTCCAGTAACGGGACTAAACCCTCCGCTGTTCTAAGATTAACTTGCAGACCACGAACTTCGAGCACCTTCGCTGCATCATCCATCGTTACGTTCACCTCCATATGCCTTAGATTCCGAATCATTACCTTTTTGCAATGCCATAACGCTCAGATAACGCTTCTCCCAAGATGTTGAACGTAATAACTACCAGCAGAATTAATGCACCCGGGTAGATCATCAACTCCGGATGACTGCGAATGTAACCTGTTCCTTCATGGATCATGGCGCCCCATTCTGCATTCGGTGGTTGGATGCCAAGCCCCAAGAATGAAAGTGCCGATATATCCATAATCGCCCATCCCATCTCCAGCGTGCCCATCACAACAATCGGACGCTGCACGTTGGGGATGATATGTTTCCGAATAATCGTCCACGAAGAAGAGCCGCTAATCCGCGCCGCTGCGATAAAATTCCGTTCCTTCAGACTTACGACCATGTTCCGGCAGATACGTGCATAATACACCCACTGTACCATCATGAGGGCTAGAAGCACCTGCGTCAGACCTGGACCAAAGATCCCTACAATACCGAGCACCAGCACCAGATTCGGAAACGCCATAATGCCTTCACACAAGCGCATCAGCAGACTGTCCACCCAGCCACCAAGGTAACCGGAGATTGAACCCACAATGACACCTATGAGCAAAGAAGACAGAAAGATCAGGGTAGCAAATCCGAGCGACACCCGTGCTCCATACATCAGCCTGGTGAGATTGTCGCGTCCCAGATGATCCGTTCCCAGCCAATGCTCAGGCGATGGACTCGCCAGCTTCTGCAACAGGTTTACCTTCACCGGATCATGAGGAGCAATCCATGGGGCTAATAACGCGATCACGAAGAAAAGCAAGATGATCACCGAGCAGATCTGGATGGCTCTCTGTCCTTTAAATACCGCACGCCATTTGTTTATCAATGTTCTGCCCGTCCTTTCGCTGAAATCCGTGGGTCCATAACGAGCTGCACCAGATCAACGAGCAGATTGCATACGATGAACAGGCATGCCGCCAGGAAGACATAACATTGAATCACGGGAATATCCCGGTTAAATATCGCATCGACGAAATAACGCCCGAACCCAGGCCAGGAAAACACCTGCTCTACAATAATGGTGCCTGTGAGCAGCTTGCCCATACTCATCCCCATCCCCGTAATGAGGGGCGATATGGCGATTTTCAGCACATGCTTGAGCATAATCACTCGTTCGCGAATCCCGCGTGTTCTCGCATACTGTACATATGTCTCCTGCAATTGTTCCAGCACACTGGAACGCAACAATCGGGTGTAGACCGCAATCAGGATCATGGATAGTGTTACCGTAGGCAGGACCAGATTCTCCCACGATCCACGCCCCTCCACAGGCAGCCAGTCCAGCTTCACCGAGAAAAAGAAGATCAGCAGGTAACCGAGCCAGAATTGCGGAATAGATGCTCCAAAATAGGAAATCGCCCGGCTGACCATGTCAATCCAGCTATTCTTATACACCGCCGCCAGTACTCCCAAAGGAATACTTACCAAAACCGATAACAACATACTCCAGAAGGCTAGTTCAGCCGTAGCGGGAATCCTTAGTTTCACTTCATCCCATACGGGTTTGTTGGTGAGATACGAAGTGCCAAAGTCGAGCTTGGCAATCTTCTGAATCGTATGCGCATATTGGGTTAATAAAGGCTGATCCAGACCGAACTCATGCCGCTTTTGCGCAAGCAGCTCCGGTGTTGGATAGATATGAGCGGCTGTCAGATAAGCCTCGGCCGGATCAACTGGTGAAATATGAATAAGCGCAAAGGTAACGAGTGTAGCGATAAAAACGATAGGAATGATCGCGATCATTCGTTTCCCGATATAACTGATCAACAAACTTCCTCCCTTTTATCAAGCTACATGACCTTTCCAAGGCCTTACCATTTCCAAAATCAAAGTAATTATGACTTATTGATTGCCCAACTCAATGCCTACAAACGGATTCTCATCACGGTTTGCCGGGAAAATAAAGTTGGAAATTTTCTTCTGATATACCGCCGTTTTCTTAACATACGAGATGGGGACAATCGCCGATTGTTCCTGAAGTGTTGTCAGGATAGAGCCATACAGCTCCTGACGTTTCGTCTCATCTGTTGATGATAGTGCGGCATGTACCTGCTCGTCCAGTTCCTTTTTCATCGGCAAGGCACTGAGCGTCTCAGAGATACCAAATCCAGGGCTCGCTACAACGTTAATGAAGGAATGTGGATCATACGGAGCACCATAGTTGTACCAGAAATACAGGTCAAAATCATTGGCTTTCAACCGTTTGATCTGTACCGTCAGTTCCAGCCCAGTGAGGTTTACCTTAACCCCAAGCTCGCTCCATTCCGCCTGAATGGTCTCAGCCATCGCTTTCTGAATCGGGTCCGTCTTGTCAAAAATCATTTCGAATTCAAGCTGTTGTCCGTCTTTCTCACGAACGCTACCATTCGCAGGCATCTTCCAACCCGCTTCATCCAATAAAGCTTTGGATTGTTCCACGTTATATTCGATCGGTTTCAGGTCAACATTGGTGTATGGGTAGTTTTTGGATAGTGCCGTATCTGCCGGTTCTTCCAGACCCAGAGTGATGCCTTCCACCATCGCTTTTTTGTTAAATCCTTGCTGGAGCGCCATCCGCACTCTGAGATCAGACAGCTTCGGATTGGAGGAATTCAGCAGCAGATCTCGCGTACCTACCGGATCAGACAGCTGACTCACATATTTATCGTTGTCACGAAGCTGTTGGAACGCATCCAGACTGATCATACCTTCACCATAGATCAGGTCGAGATCACCTTTTTCAAAAGCAAGCACGCGGGTTTCTGCATCAGGGATGATCTTAACCGTAATCTGATCCACCTTCGGTGCGGTTCCCCAATAATTCGGGTTGCGTTTGAAAACAGCATATTCGTCCTGCTTGTAATCAGCCAGCATCCACGGGCCAGTACCCACCGGCTCTTTGATGCCTTGGGAAGTATCTCCGTCATCCGGGAATCCGGCTTCACCCAGGAAGCGGAAAGGACGAACCACCGACAAGTCCTGAAGAACAGGATAATACGGCTCTGTGAGTGTCATGCGGAAAGTCTGATCGTCCACAACCTCCGTCTTGTCGAGCACACCTACAATGCCCAGCCAGCTATGTGTGTCTTTATTTTTCATTACAGCGTCAAAATTCTTTTTCACAATCTCAGCATTAAATGGCGTACCATCTGAGAATTTCACACCTTGGCGAAGCTTGAATGTATATACTTTGCCGTCATCGGAGATCGTCCATGATTCTGCCAGCGCAGGTTCCAGTTTTCCGTCCTTCTGGTAACTGATCAGCGGCTCATAGAGCATGGATTGGGCAAATAATTGCGAAGGATTGTACGTGTGCGGATTCATTGTACCGATATCACGTGGCCATGACATCGTAATCGACTTCGTAGATGTTTGATCCGAAGCAGCAGATGAGGATTCATCTCCACTTCCTGTATTGCTGCAACCCACAATAACGAATAACAACAAGAGCATCGTTGCCAGCGTGAGGGCCGAAGATTTGCGATGTTGTACAGACATGGATGTTGAACCCCTTTTCTCTATTTTATGATAATGATTATCATATTCATCCATTAAGAATAGGCAGGAGCCCTCCTTTTGTCAACAAAATTCGACATAGTATGCATCACTACTAAATATGCCAAAAAAGCCCTTCCTGTAGGAGGAAGAGCCTCTCGACCTGCATATGAATCACAACTGAAAAAATAAGCTTCACCATAATCTGTTATTCCTTGCTCACAGCATGGAAATCACGAAAGTACATATGGAGATATATCACTGAGATTCATCATCACATACACCTTCTTATTTCTCGTTTAAACTTCTACAGCGATGCCCTCATAGAACCGACGAATTACCTGCTCCGCTGGCTTGCCGTACACTCCATATCCGTCATCGGTCAGCGCATCCTTCTCCGCGTGTAAATGTGCGCTCCAATCCCACAGACCGAATCCGCGTACCCAGTCACGCTGACTGACATGCCGGAACATGGCTTCATAGAAACGCTCCTGTTCCTCCGCGCTCACTTCGCCTTCCAGCCCCCAATCATTCGGTACTTGGGCTGATCCATTGCGGCTGGGACAGCCTGCTTCCGCGAAGAAAAAGGGTTTGCCATAAGGAGCAATCGCCTGTTCAATACGATCCAGTTGCGCCTCCCAATCTCCGATGGGATAGTAACCACTGGAAGAGATGACATCCACGGCATCCCACCACTTCACATGGCCTTCCTGATATTTGTCCGTGTTGTATGACACCAGCCCAGTATACACTTCACGCACACCGGCGATCACCTCGCGCCACTCTTGATCCCGACGCTCGGATTGCACCATCTCACAGCCAACGATGAACATTTCACACTTTTCCTGCTCTGCAATCGCTGCATAATGCTTCTGAAATGCCGTGTAGCTGCGGAACCAATCCTTCCACTTTGGCTCACACGGCACATCGATATCAAAAAAGTTAATGTGTGCACGCCATGTGCCATCGGTACAGTTGACGGTTGGTTTCAGAATGACACGCAGCCCGAGTGTACGGGCATAACGAATCATGTCCACCAGTTCATCATCCTCCACCAGATGTGCACCCCGATACTTCACTTCTACCGCCTGCGGATGATCCTGATGTGCCGCCAGTGCAAAAATAACATGTGAACTGCCTGTACGTTCTGCCATCAGACGCAAAGACTCTTTGGCTTCCGGCTTGCGGAAGTCGCCCCTGCCACTCATCCAGCCAAATGTAAATCCCTTGATATACTCCATATGCATTGCTCCCCAATGTATACACTTTCACTACGATTGCAGTACCATCTTCCGATCGCCGTTATCCCCAGATTTCTGTCAATCCCTTTTATACAAGGGAGAAATCCGGGGATAAATGCGACCACTTCGCTTCTTCAGATTGGTTCTGCACTCTCCGTTATTGTGTAAATTTCAGCTTTCCCAAAATTTGTTTCACTTCGATTACAGCTTGCCCTCTTCATGATCTCCGGCGATGACTTCATCCGTCTCGATCACATAGTTCACGATCTCTTCGATGGTCGTGTACGCCACGCCCACATACGTATCAGCAGCGCCGTAATAGATGGCGATACGTCCGGTATCAGCATCATGCAGTGTTGCACACGGGAAGATGACGTTATCAACGAAGCCTTGTTCTTCATACCATTTTTCCGGTGTCAGCACGAAGTTGGAGGAACGATATTTTACTTTGGATGGCTCATCCAGATCCAGAATAACCGCACCCATGCTATATACCAATCCACTACAGGTTCCCGTGACGCCGTGGTAAAACATCAGCCAACCTTCGGACGTTTCGATCGGAGCAGGACCGCCCCCAATTTTGACCGATTGCCACCAGCCTTGTCCGCCTTTGCTCATCACATGACGGTGCTTGCCCCAGTACACAAGATCCGGGCTTTCACTCAGGAAGATGTCCCCAAATGGCGTATGTCCACTGTCACTTGGTCTGGACAACATTACATAGTTGTCCTTGATTTTGCGCGGGAACAATACGCCATTACGGTTGAATGGCAGCATTGGATTTTCGAGGCGGACAAATGTTTTGAAGTCATCTGTTTTGGCCAGGCCCAGTGCTGCGCCGTAGAAGTCTGTACACCAGATGATGTAATACGTATCTTCGACTTTGACCAAACGTGGATCGTACGCATAGTTCGGCATAAATGGATCACCATTTTCATCTACAAATGCAATACGCTCTTCTTCAATCGTCCACTCCAAACCGTCCTCACTTGCCCCCATGTGCAGGTGCGGACGGCCATTAACGGTTTCGGCGCGGAATACACCAATAAATTTTCCTTCATACGGTACAACAGCACTGTTGAAAATGCGGGCAATGCCTTTGACCGGGTTACGCGGAACCACCGGGTTCGCCGAGTGTCTCCATACCGGGCCTTCCGTTCCCTCCGGTTTGGCTTCCCACGGCATATTCGGCAAAGCATCCCCAACAATGTGTACGTTTTTCGTTTCAGCAACTGACATTTCCATTTCTCCCTTCGGTTTTTATTTAACTGAGCCTTGCGCGAAGCCGTTGTAGATGTACTTCTGTAGCAGCAGGAAAATGATCATGGTTGGAATAATGGCGATCATGATGCCGGCACTGATGACTTCCCACTGCGATCCGAACGGCCCCTTGAATTTGAACAAGGCGGTGGATATGACCTGTAGATCGGCCTTTGGCATGTAGAGGAACGGTGTGTAGAAGTCGTTATAGATGTTCACACCCTTCACGATAATGACCGTTACAATGGCCGGTTTCAGCAGTGGCAGAATGATTTTCCAGTAGATCGTAAAGTACGAAGCGCCGTCCAGCATGGCGGATTCATCCAGTGCACTTGAGATGGAACCCAGGAATTGCAGGAAAATATAAACCGCGATGATATCTGTACCCAGGTACATCACGATGGCTGCCCAGCGCGTGTTGAACAGGTCGAGGGCGTTAATGATCTGGAATGTGGCGACCTGCGTCGTAACACTTGGAATCAGCGTAGCTAGCAGGAATGCCGCGACCATGATTTTCTTACCTTTGAATTTGAAACGATCCAGTACATACGCGATCATGGAACCCGTTAACGTTGCACCTATAATGGAGATGATCAGGATAATAATTGTATTTTTGAAACCGACCAGCATGTTGCCATCCACAAAAGCCTTCGTATAATTCGCAAAGTTCAGCCAGTTGGCTGGCGGGGCAAGCGGACTGCTGGTAGCGTATTCCGCATTGGTTTTGAGAGATGCAAACAGGATGACCACGATGGGTAACAGCGCGATAAACGCCGCAAGCACCAGGGAAGCATATTTAACCACGCTCGCAAGGGTGTATTTGAATTGGTTCACATTCATTCCTCCCCTTTCATGGTGACGCGCTGAACGAGCGTAACGAGAATAACGATCAAGAGCAGCACCACAGCCATGGCGGATGCCAGTCCCAGCTTGCCATATTTAAACGCCAAATGAACCGTCTGGATTACAAATGTCATACTGCCGTTGGAACCATCAGTCATGATATATGGAATATCGAACGCACTAATTGCGCCGCTAATCGCCAAGATCAGGTTGAGCTGCAGGATGCGTGTAATGCTTGGCAGGATGATGTGGCGGAATTGCTGCCAGCGATTGGCACCATCAATATCGGATGCTTCATACACATCCTTCGGAATGGAGGAGATTGCACCCAGGAAAATGATAAAGTTGAAGCCCATGTATCTCCATACCGAGGCACCTGCGAGTGACACGTTAATAATATTGGGATTACCGAGCCAGAGCTGCGTGTATTGTCCCAGCCCGACAGCCTGCATGAGCATATCGAGTGTACCGTCCGGTTTGAAGAAAAAGAGAAAGATAAAACCGATGGCTACCCCATTCAGCAAATAAGGGAAAAACAGTATGCCTTTGAAGAAGTTTTTGCCTCGAACTTTGAAACTCAAAATCGTGGCAAAGTAAAGCGCCAAGCCCATCTGTAAGAACGTAGCCACGAAGTAATACAAGCTGACAATAAATACTTTGAAGTATTCGGGATCACTGAATATGCGCGTATAGTTCTCAAACCCAACATAATCAAACCTTTTACTGTATCCGTTCCAATCGGTGAAACTGTATTTGAACATGTTGATGACCGGTAAGTATGCAAACGTGAACAGCAACGCCAGCGGAATAATTGAGAAGGCACAAATGATAAATATGCGTTGCGCTGAGTAGCCCCAATTCGAAAGTTTTAAGTACTTCATGCTCTCCACACCTCCAAGCAGTTCTCCCGCCTATATATCGAAAGACTCCCGTCCAATGGAATTCCGGAGGAATAACTGCCGGGGAAAGAGCATGGGTATCATGCTTTCAAATACCACATACTCCATGCTCCATTCAGATATGGATTCCTATATCCCCGCAGTCCATTCATCACCTGATCCACTTACGTTAATCCAATTATTTCGTGAATTCTGCTCTTGCTTTTACCCACTTGTCGTTCAGATCTTTCATGATGTCGTCATATGATTCCTTGCGGTTCCCAATACCTGCTTCGATAATGCGTTTCTTGAAGTCAGGCTGCCAGAGACCGATTTCGCCTTCGTTATCAATCTTGTCAACCAGCCCTTCTTGACCACCTTTGGCAGGTGTAAGCGTGGAGAATTTCACATCTTTATATTGATCCAAAATCGGTGGCAATTCAGCATTCTTGTCTGCATCCATACCGCCGCCCTGTTCAACTGCGTAGTTCGATTTCGCCAGGAACCAGTCAATCCAGGCTTTGGCAGCAGGTTTGTTCTCACTGTTCACGTTCATGCCGATGTTATAGTCAGCGGAGAGCGGAACCACAACCTCACTTGCATTAGTTGGGAAAGGTAAGAATCCAATATTGTCCGGTGTATCCGTCATCCCTTGGATCTGTGTAATCGCCCAAGAGCCCAGTGCCATCGTAGCAATTTTGCCTTTGGCAAGATCAGCCTTGGAGCTTTCCCAGTCGGTTGTTGTTGGGTCTTTCTCGATTAGACCGTTCTTGGCTGCATCATAGAGCACTTTATATAGTTCATAGTGCGGCTGACCAGGCACAAAGTTCTCATCTGTATTCGGTTGGTCCACGTTAACGTAATCCACACTGCCTGCCACGGTTGGCAGATCCGATTCCCATTGGGTGAGAGCCCAGCCGGATGCATAGTTGGTGTAGAGTGGAACCGCATCTGTATTGTCTTTGACCAGTTGAAGCGCAGCCTGGAATTGCTCCGGTGTTTTGGGAATTTCCATAATGCCAGCGTCTTTGAAGACCTGTTTGTTATAAATGATTCCGGAGAACGTGATCACGGTAGGGATACCGTACACCTGACCATCCACCATGCGTTCTTCAATAGCGGTGTATTTGTCTTTCAATTCATCGTACGTGCCGAGCGGCTCGAAAAAGTCCGGGATATCTGCGATCGGAACACTGGTCGGGATCATCAGTACATCACCATAATCCTTGGTGCTCATACGGATCTTCACTTGTCCTTCGTAGTCGGCCAGCGCCTGAAAGTTAACTTTGACATCGGGATATTCCTTGTTGAATTCTGCTGCGTAGTCTTTGAACACGGTATCCACAATATCTGTCCGTTGCGTCAGAACGGTTATTTCACCTTTGATATCTGCCGGATCTGTACTGATCTCCTCCCCTGCCTGCGAAGATCCACCTCCGGATGAACATGCAGCAAGTAGCGAAGTGATGAGCAGCATCGTCAGCAACATCATCCAACCTTTGTTTTTTCTCAATTGTTTCGACCCCTCTCTTAAGTAAATTTAGGTTATCGTTAAGGTTACAAAATGAATTCTATTATGGTAACGCTTACCTGTCAATTAAATTATTTATAAATTAACAAGAGAAATTGCGAAGTAATTCGTTGACATCTGTTTTTCAGGGCACTAATATTGTTTAATAAAGTTACCGTTAACTTAACTATATATATTGATTAAACATTTACACGAAACGTAGAGGACAGAAAGAACCTGAAAAAGCGGAGCGTTCGCCTAAAAGCTTTCTGAAAGAAAGCTACATCGGAAGCATACGCTATCACCGGAATTTCACCTTTGAAAAAGGGAATCAAAAAAAATCTGGGGATAACAGCGATCGGAAGGTTATTCTGTCATCGGAGTGGCCAGTGTAAATATTCTTTAGTCAATTTATATATTAAGATTTATGTAACACGTTGAAGGAGCGCTCACTTATGAATACCAAAACAACCCAACTCCAATCTGAGATGAAGGAACATTGGGAAAAGCAAATTTTACCCTTCTGGTCCACCCTTAAAGATACAACCCACGGTGGATTCTACGGCTGGGTTGGCAATGATCTTCAGGTGAATCAACAGGCACCCAAAGGCGGAATCGCAACGGCACGACAACTCTGGTCTTTTGCAGCAGCGTATCGGGTTACCGGAAACGAAAGATGGCGCGAGTACGCTGAACATGCATACCGTTTTCTCGCTGACCATGTGATGGATACCGAATATGGCGGTATGTACTGGATGGTAGATTACACAGGGGAAGCATTGGATACGAGCAAACATGTGTATACGCAATCATTCGGTGTGTATTCACTCAGTGAATACTATCGTGCTACCGGGGATGCTTCTGCATTGGAACTTGCGAAAACGCTTTTCGCTCTAATCGAGGACAAAGGTCTGGATGCCGAACTACCTGCGTACAAGGAACAATTTGATCGCACATGGAAGGAACAGCCCAATGAAATGCTGAGCGAAAATGGGGTTATTGCGGATTACACAATGAATACGCATATCCATGTGCTGGAGGCCTACACCACACTCTATCGCGTGTGGCCGGATCAACAAGTGAAGGCGGCGCTGGAACGCCTGCTCGGGATTCTATATGAACGGGTGTATGACCAAGACACCAAGTTTCTCGGGGTATTTTTCAATAAACAGTGGGAATCCCTCATTGACCTGCGCTCGTTTGGACATGACATTGAAGCCAGCTGGCTGATCGACGAAACGTTAAAAGTGCTGGGGCTGGAACAACATCCGGAGTATGCGGCGATGGTAACAGATATTGCCTATAACATCTCCAATGTAGCCGTGAATGTGGATGGTTCCCTGTTAAATGAACAAGAAGGTGAACATATCGATGAGAAGCGAATTTGGTGGGTTCAAGCCGAGGCGATGGTCGGTTTCTATAATGCATATCAGCGTACAGGTGATCCGCTGTTTCTGGAGAGAGTGGAGCGCTTGTGGACCTATACAAAAGAAAACATCATTGATCAGCGCGCTGGTGGGGAATGGTACTGGTCAGTTGATGGGAACGGCACACCGGATCAGAGCGAAATTGCCGGACCGTGGAAATGCCCGTATCACAATAGCAGATTCTGTATTGAACTAATCGAGAGGATGGGATCAGAATGATACACCCGAAATACAAGGAGTTACTGGAGAAACAGGAGCAGCTGCTTACTCGCCCCAATGAGATCAATTCTTCCTTCTACAACGGCATATATGATCGGTATCAATATCCGGTTATCACCCGCCATCATGTACCGCTGCATTGGAGATTCGATCTGGATGAGACGACCAACCCGCATTTCATGGAACGTCTGGGCATTAACGCAACGCTTAATCCAGGAGCCATCTATTTCAATGGCAAATACGTCATGGTTATTCGTACCGAAGGATTGGATCGCAAATCGATCTTTGCGCTCGCCGAGAGTGACAATGGCATCGACGGATTCCGCTTTACAGGTAAACCATTAGTCTGGGAAGATATTGATGCGGATGAAACCAATCAGTATGATATGCGCCTTGTTCAGCATGAGGATGGCTGGATCTATGGCATCTATTGCTCGGAACGCAAAGACCCGGAGGCTCCTACATTTGACACGTCCAGCGCAGTGGCACAGGCAGGATTGGTTCGGACACGAGATCTCACAAGCTGGGAACGGTTGCCCAACATAACAACGAATTCCCCTCAACAACGCAATGTCGTATTGCACCCGGAATTCGTGGATGGAAAATATGCCTTCTACACCCGTCCACAGGATGGATTCATCTCCACAGGCAGTGGCGGCGGAATCGCCTTTGGTCTGTGTGAGGATATCTTGAACCCTGTCATTCATGAAGAGACAATTATCGACGAACGGCAATATCATACGGTATATGAGGTCAAAAACGGTCAAGGCCCTGCTCCGCTCAAGACGGATCGTGGCTGGATCCACATTGCTCACGGGGTTCGGAACACCGCGGCAGGCCTGCGTTATGTGTTATACACCTTCGCCACCGATCTGAATGATCCGGCGCGTATTATTGCCAAGCCGGGCGGCCACTTCATTGCTCCTTATGACGATGAGCGGGTAGGCGATGTGTCCAATGTTATTTTCTGCAATGGTGCTGTGGTCAATGAAAAAGAAGAAGTCTTTATCTATTACGCATCCAGCGATACCCGCTGTCATGTGGCAACAACCACGCTGGAAAAACTAGTTGATTATACGTTCAATACACCGGCTGATCCGTATCGTTCCCTGGACTGTGCCAGCCAGCGGGGTCAGCTGATTGAACAGAATGAGAAGCTTTTACAGAAACAATTAACGTAACATCGGTAGAGCGTCCTCTCAGGGAAACCTGCAATGTGCTGAAAATTAGCGAAACAACAGCCAGAATGGCTTTATTCCAAGTGGGTAACGATGTATACTGATATGGATTGTTATTATGTTGGAAGAAAGTGTTCATCATAATGACAGCACATTGTGCCTATACCGGCTTGAAGGAGGCGACCATACTGAAGAACAATATCACCATGCGGGATATCGCCGACAGGCTCGGGGTCAGCAGTGTGACCGTCTCGAAAGCATTGAATGATAAAGATGGCGTGAGTGGCGAATTAAAGGAAAAAATTAAAGTGCTTGCTGTTGAAATGGGCTATCGGTATAATGCTGCTGCCCGTTCCATGAAGGAAGGCTTAACCCATAATATTGGCGTAATTATCCCGGAGCGTTTTACCGGGCCGACGCAGTCGTTCTATGTACGCGTGTTCCAGCGCATCACCAAACATCTGGAGGAACAGGGCTACTACGGCATTCTGCACATTCTGAATGTGGAGGATGAGGAGGAATTAATACTGCCCAAGCTGTACAGCGATAACAAAGTCGATGGTTTCATCGTGCTCGGACAGATCAGCAAAGAGTATATTGAACTGGTGCGATCAATGGAGGTTCCCAAAATGTTTCTCGACTTCTACGATGAACATTCGGACATCGATTCAGTTGTTACCGATAACTTTTACGCTGCCTATGAGCTGACGAACTATTTGGTTCAGCAAGGCCACCGGAACATTGCTTATGTAGGGAACCTGTATTCCACGAGCAGCATACAGGACCGATTCCTCGGTTACTACAAATCCTTGCTGGAACATCGGTTGCCAATGAATCCGGATCTGGTTCTGAATGATCGGGATGAACGGGGTACGTTTATTGAGATTGATCTGCCGGAACAGCTGCCAACCGCTTTTGTATGCAACTGTGATCAGGTCGCTCATCTGCTCGTTCAAAAACTGACTTCCATGGATATTCAGGTGCCTGGCCAATGCTCTGTTGTTGGTTTTGATAATGATATCTATGCGATGTTATCCGATCCCAAGCTGACAACTGTTGAAGTAGATGTGGAACAGATGGCACGCACGGCAGTTCAGTCCATGCTCAAAAAGGTCGACAACCCGAACCGCAGTTTCGGCCGTGTACACGTGAAAGGCAACATCATCTATCGTGACTCGGTGAGTGCTGTGTCTGCCTCATCAGATATTATGGATATTTGAATTAAAAAATGAAATAAACGAACACAGATGACTGGCCTTTATCTTACTGGCCAGTCTTTTCTGATACAGCGGAGCTTAACGCCGGCGACGATCTGTTGAATTCTTCAAAAATGTAGTCGTTCTCCAAATCGAGAGGATGAGGATCAGCTCATACACATTGGTTAAAGTACCGGTTTCCACTGGCAGGGAGATTAACTGCCCTGCAAACAATAATGCAGTCCCAACAAACAGCCATACCCATTTATGTTTGAAAAGAACGATCAGGCTAACAAATAAGAGTACAAGCCCCACGATGATCACCATCATCGGCGGACCTCCATGACCTTCTGCCATATATCTCAGTACTCCATACTCTTCTGTAACTTTGAGATTTTGAACCTCGGATAAAGTAAAGCCTACAATCTGGTAGATAACCAGACCCAGCGTTATCAGCCATGCTACCACACTCGTTATTCTTCTATTTGCAAACCTGGCACCTGAGCTGCGCAATATATGGTAGCTAGCAAGAATAAGGGTAGGGGTAGCAAAGGCATGTAGCCAAAATCGAAGGCTACTGAGAACCATTAGCGGTTCCCCTTCCCCGATTATATTACCTAGAGCAATAATTCCATTATCATATGCTAAGCTGAACGCTACGAATAACTGAAAACTGGCATACGTAAGCCATTGCTTCCTCTGGGTCAACGCGACGGTCATCCGAATAACAAGTATCAAATAAACAAGAGTAAGTGCGAAGTATATCCATACATCCAAACTGCTTCACCATCCTTATTGGTCAATTCTAATAAATTATATTTACCGGTAAGTAAAATTACAAGATGAATTTGAATAAATGGTTAATTTGTCATAAATTACTCACTGGGGTAATGAAGATGAATATTGATATACAACGATCACCGGAGAGACCAACACATGCTGTAGCTGGAGATGGTCCACTTTTACAAGAAATCATTCTTCTATAGGCCACCAAACTGTTTATAGAGCTAAATTATATAAAAAGAGCACTCCCGGCAATCTTAGCTGCAGGAGCACTCTTTTCCTTATTTGAAGAACGTAAAAGCAACAGGTTACTCTGATATCAATAACTTGTCTTCAACCAATTATCCTTGGACCAGGTCAGTTTACCCGAACCCGCGCCATTGGAAGCCGTGAGGCGTGCATTCAAAGTGGACGGATCATCCGTAGTATAGCTGTACGGCAGTGACGAGAAGCCATTCCAGGAGAAGGATTTTATCACCGCCGGGATTGGCGCCAGTGGACTGCCAGACGTATCACTGCTGCCACGGAATGAGCTGCCATCCAAAGAATACATAGTATCGGTCACTCTGATTTTGCCGGTATAGGTTGGATCTGCCGGATCGGTCTGATTGTTGCGCACAGGATACAGCACGTCCTTGATGACTGATTTCTCAACTAATACGGCTCCGCTCTCTGTGGAGATTGCCCCATTGCCAATGATATCGAACTTATAACCTTTGGACGCAATCGCTGTTGCCATCGCTGTTGTAATTTTGGCTTTAGCGGCACGTGCCCCTGTCGAATCCATCACGATGTTGTATGCATGTGCGTTGCCTCCACGCAGGCGTGGCATCCGGTCCTGAATATCTTTGTAGAGATTATGGTGCAGTGTCATGGACAGGTTGGCGTTAGCTGATTCCAGGCTGGTCGAACCGACCAGATGTCCTTTCTTCTGTGGTCCCGAGATGGCAATAATATCGGCTTTGCTGAGACCTACAGCACTGCTGCGAAGGTAGTTGTACATGGGATAGGAAGCCTTATTCGCTTCCAATTCGTTAATCTGCTGGGTAACCCAGCTGTTCGAGCTGCCGTCATCCCCTTTGAAGAGGGACCAGGAGATGGTCACGCCGCTGGTTCCTTTTTTCGAATCGACAAGTCCGTCATAGGCTTTATTAAATGTGCAGTGATCAATCCATACGTTGCTGTTCTCCTCCAGGGTGATGTAATCCCAATCGTTCTTGTCGTAATCACCTTTGGTGGATTCATCCCATTCCCATAACTCATCGAATTCCAGGTTACGGATGATGACATTTGAGCTTCGTTTCACGCTGATTGCAGCGTGTTTGATTTTGGAGCCGTTAGCGGAGAAAATCGTGAGTCCATTGAAACCGTCAATCGTGAGCTTGCTGACACCTGTCTGTTTTAATACAGGATGTGTCAGCGCATCATTATGCTTGGCAAAAGGAGAAATCTGCGCTGCACTCGGAATTTCATTCCATCCCAGATTCAGATCGTTCATGATCTCAACAACTTTGACACCGGAGTTCTTTTTCAGCGCCAATGCCAGATCGGTCGCATTATACACTTTCTTATACGTGGCTGTGTTGGATTCGTTAATAATGCCGCCGCCCGTATTCCCTTGGGAGAAGCCTGTGAGATTGTAGTCTGCGTTGCCTGCTGCCTGCACACTTGCCGGGCCGGACAATAAAGTTAACCCCAACGTTAGAGCCAAGGCTGTGCTGCATAAGCTTCGAAATTTGATTTTCATCGATTCCATTCCTCCCGAAATATAATGATTACATTCGCCCATCGCTGCCATGCCATGTTACGAAGGACATGTTCTCAATGTACATTTTGTAAACGATTACAACAATAATCCCTATCTCACATATGGTTGGAAAAGGCTGGTATGGTAAGGGTTTGTACTGTAAGCAACCTTGAATCGTACAGAGTTAACTTGGGGAGTAAGGTTTCATGGATATATCGTGGTACAAGAACATTCCAGATGGGATGAAATTAAAAAAGCAGGACTGCATCTGCTGCAGACCTGCTCGATTTTACTTTTTGATGGAACGTGTCCAGAAGCCGCCATGGAACTGTTTGGGCTCCACGGTAATAACAAATGCTTTGGGGTCCAGATCGAGAATCGTCTGGTAGAGCAATTTCTGGTTTTTACGTTTTGCCAGAATCTCCATCACAAGCCGATCTCCATCACGTCCACTGCCCACCCATGCAGTAACACCATATCCTTTATCTCGCAGGGCATTCGCGACGTTGTTGCCCATCTGGTTACAGATGACTTTAACGGTAACGTAACCGAGCGCGATCTTCTCTTCAATCCACGCACCGAGCAACACCCCAAGTCCATAACCCACCGCGTACACAATCAGGGCCGAAGGCTGAGTCAGGTATTGGAGCACCAGATTCAGACCGAGTACATAGATCACAATCTCACCCATGCTGATCAGTGCGGCGATATATTTCTGTCCTTTGAGTGTCAGAATCATCCGGAGTGTATAAGCGGATACGTACACAATCTGGATCAAAAAGATAAATACCAATATTTTAAACAATCACAATCCCTCTTTCCTGGCCTTCACAATGGAATTGGCCCTTTGCTGCATATCCTCGAAGATTTCGTATCATCTATGCTTCCTGTATGTTCGCTCTATCTCCATCATTGGACGTTATGCCCTCATTCTAAACGGTTGGATGTAAATCCGTAGGCATTTTCTGCTCTCTGGCATGCCGGAACTGCCATTATAGAACCGTTTGTACCGATTATCAACCCGGCGGAGGTCCCGGGGTCGAAAACGGGGGTCTTTGAATATGCTGTATCATCATAAAGCCAAGCACGCTGGCACAGGATATCAGGTCAGAACCAGGATGGATGGGTCAAAACAAAAAGGGGGTACCGTCATGCAGCTATGGCAGGAGATGGAGCGGGAAGGCATGGAGGAACTCATTTTTTGCCATGATGCAGATAGTGGATTGAGGGCGGTCATTGCCATTCATAACACGGTCCTTGGACCTGCGCTGGGCGGATGCCGCTACTGGACGTATGCGTCCGAGGAAGAAGCTGTTCGGGATGCTGTGAAGCTTGCCAAAGGCATGACGTACAAAAATGCAATCTCCGGATTGCCGTATGGTGGTGGAAAAGTGGTCATATGGGATGTGCCTTTAGCGAAGAATACAAAACCGGATGAGGATGGTTGCGGATCTCACAGTGCTGAGCAGGTCGCTGGAGATCTAGGAGTAGAGCAGCAAAAGGGCGCTGCCGCTGAACGGAAAGTCGTCGCTGATGAGATGACACATCCACAAGATAAAAGTCTGGATACAGACGCATCCAAGCGGGCGCAGCGCTTTCGTGCACTGGGTCGTTGTCTGGAGCGGCTGAACGGGCGATACGTGACTGGTCTTGATCTGGGTACCACGGCGACAGACATGGACCAGATCCGACTGGAGACCGCACATGTGACGGACACCACCGGTTCGCTGGGGGCGCAGGATGACTTCACTGCCGAGATGACCGCCTACGGCGTGCACATCGGCATTGTGACCTCGCTGCGCCAACAAGGCATTGCATCTTTGCAGGGCATTCCCGTTGCCGTCCAGGGACTGGGCAAGGTGGGGTATGCCCTGTGCCGTTACCTGCATGCAGCCGGGGCACGGCTCATTGTGGCAGACGTTGTACCGGAGCGTGTACAACGTGCCCTTGTGCAGTTCAGCGGCGCCATCTCGGCCGATCCGGCCCATATCCACGCCGCTGACTGCAAGATCTTCGCCCCCTGTGCCCTAGGGGGCGTACTGACCCCGGCAACGGTGGAGGAGCTGCGCTGCTCCATCGTTGCCGGGGCGGCCAACAACCAGCTGAGTGAACGACAGCTGGTTGCAGGCCGCATGCAGGCGCGCGGTATCCTGTACGCGCCTGATTATGTGCTCAACGCAGGCGGAATCATCTCCACCGCCTACGAGCTGGAAGGCGCCGGGCCTGACCTGATCCGCCAAAAGGTGGCGGGGATTGCAGGCACGCTGAGCAAGGTATACGCAGAAGCTACGCAATCTGCGATCTCCACAGCCGATGCAGCCGATCGGCTAGCGGAATCCATTCTCCGAGCAGGCCACACAAGATAGGGTGCCCCCCTCCTGGGGAACCTCCACTGCTTTACTTCATTCTAACGAATCTGTTACACCCTATTTGCCCCTTTTAGCGCGAACCTAATATCTAACGAATCTCAGACATGTTATTGTGCATAGTTTGGTCCTTTTTCAAGCTAAATAACTACTTTTCCGAAGAATAGTGTTCCTGAGGTTCGTTAGAATTTATATTTCAGATTTTGACCCTGAATAGGTTGTCTCAGGTTCTTTAGCGCTGCGGACGAGGTTCTATGGGGTAGTATCACTTATCAAAAGAGCTAACCTAGACGTAAGTGTCCAGGTTAGCTCTTTTACCCTCTCTTATCG
Organism: Paenibacillus sp. FSL R5-0701; assembly: GCF_037973995.1. Taxonomy (NCBI): domain Bacteria; kingdom Bacillati; phylum Bacillota; class Bacilli; order Caryophanales; family Paenibacillaceae; genus Paenibacillus; species Paenibacillus sp. FSL R5-0701. The sequence continues at coordinate 6,795,887 of NZ_CP150230.1, forward strand.
TTTAGCGCTCTTACTCTCTCTTACTCTCTCTTACTCTACTACTCCTTAAACTGCAACCGACCTCTTCTTCACTGTCTTCTTCTCTCGAAACAGCAGCGTCCACAGCAATACATTCGCTACGATCAGTATTGCGCCATAGATCCAGATGCCCCCCGATACCGAACGAAAAAAGACATGGACTCCCCATAACATGGCAAGTACAGGAAGGGCGGCGAATACATACCAACCATCACTTTGCTGCGCCATACTGAAGGATTGGGAGAACGGTGGCTTACGCAGCAACAATTTGCCTGCCAGTGGGACAAGCGCCGTAGCTGTAAGCATAATAATTGCAATATCCGGCAGTATCCGTAATCCAAATGTCCAGGTGAACAGAATGGCATTTGCCAGAAATATAGGCAGGAACATGTTGCACAAGAACGCCTTCAGAGCGCCTTTATATAACGCGCTATCATTTGCCATCGGTGCAGCGCGAAAGGTCCAGAATGCCTTGTATTGTCCTGAAAATTTCAGCATGACCACCACCGTTACAACCAGCATCAGCACGATGTAAAAGGTGTATACAAACGAGCTTTGTCTAAACTCCGCCCAGGTAGAAGATTGCAATTCGGTAAACCAAAATACATAAGGTAAAACAAATGATAAACCAAGCGATGGATACACCTTAAGCTTGAATTCCCGTTCATTACGCATCATGCTGGCTGACAGACGGAAGCAAGCCTGCTCTTCTCTGGAACGACTGACCACCTTGGAGATCAACCGATCCCATCGTCCACGTCTGCGTCCGGAGGACTCACCCGAATGTGCCATTTTTTCCAAATACAATTCAAAGGAAGGCATAAGCTTCACATATACGATCATACTCACCACAGGAACCAAAACTGCCAGTGCTGTGAACGTATAGATCCACACATTCCCGCCCCCTGCAAATAACCATTCATATGCGGCCGCATACCATAACGGAGGCAACAGCAACTGCCACCATGCCGGGGTAAATACCATACCAAAGTCAATAATACTGAACGAACGGATGACCAGCTGATAACCGATTGCAATCCCCACGGACAGCAGAATCTGCACCATATTGATCATATCCTTCAGCTTCTCACCATCCAGAAACTTCATCATGAACAGATAGATCAGAGACGTTGTCACCAGAATCAGCATATTGATCAGAATCAGTTCTACAAGGAAAATCAGAAAGAATCCGATCCCATGCGTCACCAACGCGGCAATTAGCGGTATACCGGTTAATGAACCCGTCAGCAATAGTAGATAAACGCCTGCGTGGATGGCTCGGGCCATACCTACCGTTCGCCCATTAACGGGCTTCGTCATGATGATATTGCGATCCCGAATGTCCAGCAGTACGGAGGAAAAATCCGAGATCATGGACGTCATGATCATAAACATTAAAATGCCAAATACAAGACCCATCTGAAGCATAAAATGCCCCGTATCCCAGACGACGAAGGGAACCATCATCAGTCCCATTAATCCATACAACCACAGGGATCGAAGAAACTGATTACCTTCCTTGCGCTCCTTTTTCCCTGAATTGTTGGATAAAATGGTAGGCACTCTACGTTGATCCATCTGGAACTTCACTCGCAAAATCAGGCGCAGCACATCATAATCCGCCCCTGTTTTGGCGATGAGCGGACGAAAGCGATCCAGAATCTTGAGCGTGCGGAAGTCAGAGGATTCCTCCATATCAGTACACCTCCTGCACAATCGATACAAAACGCTCCGCAATGGCTTTATGCTCATTGAAGCCCGTTAATTGATTGAATACTTCCTCCAGCGTACCTTCCATGGATTGCTGTTGAAGCTGCTTGAACGTACCGTCTGCCACTACGCGTCCTTCAGCGATCAGTACAATTCGACTGCTGATCTTCTCCACCACATCCATGATGTGTGACGAATAGAAGATGGTTGTGCCTTTGGCTGACAATTGTGACAAAATCTCTTTGACCACCATCACACTATTGGCATCCAATCCGCTAAGCGGCTCATCCAGGAACAACAGATCCGGGTCGTGCAGCAGTGCAGAGATTAACAGCACTTTCTGACGCATACCTTTGGAAAAGGAGGCAATGCGGGAATGATATGATTTTTCCAGTCCAAAACAATCCATCAATAGCTTGGCCTTGTAATCCGCATCTTCATAGGACATACCGTATAACTCTCCCGTAAAAGTCAGATACTCCGCAGGCGTTAATTGTTCGTACAATTCCGCCACCTCCGGAACATAGCCGATTCTGCGTTTATACTCTACATCGCCATCCGCAATATCTTTACCAAAGATTCGCACCGTGCCTACATATCCTTCAACCAGCCCGAGTAAAATCTTAACCGTTGTACTTTTGCCAGCCCCGTTTGGACCAATATATCCAATCATCTCACCGCGATTCACTTCCAGGTCGATGCCGTTCAGCACATAACGTCCGTTGTATCTCATACGCAAGCTTTCAATGGATAGCACTTGTTGTTCACTCACTTCGTTATCCAGCTCCTGTCTCTATCTTTTTCTACAATTCTACTAGTTTACCACAGATTGGGATGGTAATGATCGGAAATAGGTCACGATATCAGCCATCATCTGGATATTCCTTTCGAGTAAAAGCATCACGTAACATACGTGAATACATCACAAAGCCCCTGTCTCACCTTATGGTAAGAGACAAGGGCTTCCACTTTATGTTGAACCTTATTTTATAATATTTAAAACGTCTTACTGCACCTTAACAATCTGAAAATGTTGATTCGTGCCGCCATTATCCGTCCACTGGATGGCCGCAGCCCCATCTGCCAGGGATTGACTGGAGATATCCAATACCTTGCCTGTACTGCGGTTTTTCAGTTTATAATAACCACCACCTACATGGACGAGCTGCCATTGCTGGCTGGCCCAGCCACCATCATTCCACTGTTCAATGACAGCCCCATCCGTCGTGGCACCATTCTCCACACCAATTAGCTTGCCACTGGAACGGTTGATGATTTTGACATAACCGCCACCCGCATCGGTAATCTGCCACTGTTGACTTGTCGTCCCCCCATCTGCTCGCTGCTCCAGATCCGCACCGTTGGCGGAAGAACCCCCAATGACATTCAGTAATTTATTGCTTTTACGGCTAATCAGCTGATATGAAGCATTCGGGTCCCATACATCCGATGTACTAATTCCGGTCACGGTCCCTGTTGCTGTATCTATCGTAATACTGCTGGCCCAGTTCATCACCAGACTGGTTGCGCTCGGGAACGAGAGTGGCAGCCAGACATACTTGGAATCCTGCACGGGTCCGCTCCAGGCACCGGCCCAGCGATCACCCATGTAGAGATAAGATGTGGTCTGTGAACCTTCTACAGGAACAACATAGGTGGATTGAGAACCATATGTTGTGCTGTCTCCAAAATTGCTTAGGCCGCTCCATGTGCCTGTAATGCTGGAGGCTGTCGCATATTTGGCCTGATTTGGATTCCAGCCAGTTGCACCCGAGGTGATCAGGAAGTAGACACCGTCTTTTTTGAATAGGGCAGGTGCTTCACGATATTGTCCGGGCCATAGTGTTGTGACCAGGGATTCCACACCCAGGAAATCCGGGGTCAGTTTATATATATTCAGATCAGCATTCACTCGGGTTGCAGAGATCAGATAAGCGGTTCCGTTATCGTTGTATACCGTCATATCTCTGGAGTCATAGCCAAGCGGACGATAACTGCCCACATACGTGTAGTTGCCATCAACCGTATTCGAAGTAGCTACAGCTACTCTTGCCTCGCCATAATCCAGACCATTCTCTTTGTGCATCCACAGCACATATTTGCCGGTTGAACTGTTATAGATGACTTTTGGACGTTCAATGTTGGAGATATTTAGCTCGGCTGCCGAGCTGCTGGTCAGCACATCATTGCGATACTCCCAGTTCTTCAGATCCGATGAACGATACACGGACACTGCCTTGAACGTTCCATTCGTATTGCGGTTCTCTCCAAACCAGTAATAATACCCGTTTGCCTTGATCATCCCGCCCCCATGGGCATGAACAACATTGCCATTGGTATCCTTGAACTGTATCCCGTTTGTTACACTAAGCGGAGCAGCTGAAGCATACGGTCCGGGTGCAAGCAGCATCCCTATGGATTGCAGCGCCAAGAGTAAAACAAGCAGATAACTTAAGCGGTGGGTAAAGCGGCGTGAAAGTGTATTCTTTTTCAACCATCCATCGTTCATAGCCATATCGTAATGCACCTCCATATTTTTAGTGAAGCGCTTACATAAAAATAAAATCGATATGTCTCTTCTGCCTCCGATCGATGATGCATTTCAGCATTAAAATTCCTGGCATTACTGGCTGGGCCTTCACCTCCCTGATTCCGATTGTATCCGCCACGTTCCCGCTCGAATAGTGAACAATCCGGCGGAAGATGTACAATTTTATACTCCGCTCTCTCCATAAACAGCAAAAAGACGCTTCCCCCGAAGCGTCCACTGCTATACCTGCCCTGCACCTCCATGATGTAACGATCTCTAGCTGTGTAAGGCTGTTCATAGGCAGGTTTTTATATGATGTTTTAACGGCGTATACTCGCCCTTATTGCTTAATCTTGGTCGTCAAAATCCTGGTCAAACGATAACACTTTACCTGTGTTGGCATCGATATCTACATCTGCTTCACCTTGAGCAGTTCTCAGTTCGATCTCATACACATAGCGACCATCATCATGATCCAGCTCGACTTTGGTTACTTTACCACCCGTAACTTGTTTCAACGCAATGTTTGAAGCTTGGGATGCCGTCAATTTGACCTGCTTGGAAGCAGAGTTATTAGACGTGTTGCCGGATACAGTACCTTTATAATCGTCGTCATCATCGTAGTCTTCATCATTCACGACCGCAAGGATTTTGCCTGTATAAGCATCCAGACGAACGACAACATCATTAGTTCCTTTTCTGTCGATCTCAACTTCATAGAACGTTTGGCCGTTTCTACGCTCCAGATCCACGTCATCCACTTTACCATCGGCTGCTTTTAACGCCAACGCTTTCGCTTGTGATGCATTCAGCATTTTACCTGTGCTGTTCTGATTCTGTGTTGCAGATTGTGTTGTTGACGTTGGTGTAGTTTGCACCGATTGTCCGTTCACATTCCCGCTAGCCGCCACAGCTGATCCACCAAGTAATACTGCTGCTGACAAGCTACCAATCCAAAGTTTATGTTTGTTCATCATCATCATTCATCTCCTCGTTGTTGTTTTCGTTCTCGTCTACTTTTATAGAATAACCTGCAGGAATGAGAGATCAGCGAGAGTTAGATTAGAATTTGATGAGAAAATGAAGAGAATGCTCATTTAACAGGTATTCATTACGTATGTAATCTACACTAAATGAAAAAGATGACCCCTAAACTAGGAATCATCTCTCTAAGCAGTTTAACACTATAACTATATTTAATGTGTTCCTTGCAACATGTTAATCCTCGTCCTCATCCCAAGTCACCGAACGAATCGCTCCCGAGATGGCATTCACCTGCACAATGGCTTCCCTGCCATCCGCCAGATCAATTTCAACCAGATAATACGGATTCCCGCTGTTGGTTCCACGCAGTTCGATGTCGTCCACTTCCCCCGGAACCTCCGCAAGTGCCTTCTGCTTGGCTTGTTTCTCGCTCAGAAACTGAGGTTTGGGATCATCCTTGGTTGGTTCAGTTGTCGGGGCTGCTATTGTTTTGGAAGATATCGTCTCTCCCGTGTATGGATCAATCGTGAGTTCTTCACGACTGTTATCCTTTGCCTTCACTACCGCGGTGTATACCGGACTGCCTTGTTGCTCCACAAGTTCAAGCGAGACCAATTGGTTATCTGTTTGTTGTTTTAACAATGCCGTCTTGATCTGCTCGCGGCTCCATAACGTCTTCTCTTCCGCTTGCGGATTCGACTCCAGCCGTTTAATGGAATTCACAGCAGCTGTAACGGCATCCACTTGCACATCATATAGGCCAGTCTCCGAACGGAGCTGCATGATATACGTCCCGTCCTTCAACGTGGAATTCACAATCTCACCCGGATATTGATCCAGTACGGATTGGGCCGCCGCATCTGCCGTAAGTACCACACCCGTCGATTGCCACGGCTTCCACCACACAACAGCTGCCACAATCAGCACAACGAGAAGCCCTGCACCCCACCAGAGTGACCTTCGCGATTTCGCCCATCCGCTGATCCCTTGTTCATGCCGTTTCATTTCCGGTGGTCGCTGCTCACGCTCTGTCATCACGTTTCCCCCTATGCACTCTCTTATCATCCCCAGTTGATCTGATGCTTATCAGTATATAAGAGAAGAATGAGAATTTCATGAGAGCGGCCCGTTCTGAACCGATAAAGGCAAAATAATCGAAGCCTCGGTGCCTTCACCCTCGGTGCTGGTCAGTTCGATCCGTGCTCCAACTGCTCCTGCAAGCTCTTTGGCAAGTGACAATCCCAGACCTGAACCGCTTGCGCCTAAGCTGCGTGTTCTGGCCGGATCAATCCGGTAGAATCGGTCAAATACCTTCTCCAGCTCATCCTCCCGCATACCAATCCCGGTATCCACAATCCGAATATGGCACTCTTGCCCCTTGGCTTCCAGCCTGACTTCAATTGCATCTTCACTATACTTCCGGGCATTATCCAGCAAAATAAACAAAAGCTGCTTCAGCTTGCTCTCATCGCTGATCGCCCAGATTGGACCTGGATCTTCGCACCGGACTTCACGGTGATAGGCTTCGCGGAACGCACGTGTGGAGTCTGTAGCCAGTCTTGTGATATCCACACGTTCCAGCTGCACATTCCACTGCTCTGGCTGCTTCGCAAGCAGTAACAGTTGCTCGGTCATCTCCCGCATACGAACCGATTCGGACAGAATCGCCTCTACCGCTTCATCAAATACCTCGGGCCGCTCTTTTCCTCGCCGCTGTAGCAGGCTGGCATAGCTCTCAATAATGGTCAGTGGAGTTTTGAGCTCATGAGATGCATCAGATACAAATCGTTCCTGTCGTTCAAAGTTGGATTCGAGCAGATCCATCATCCGGTTAAACGTCTGTCCCATCGTTTTCAGTTCATCCTTAGACCCTTCCTCCAGTGGAAGACGCTTGAATTGGCCGCTGGACTGAATGTCACTCATTGTACGTGTCATCTGCTGAATCGGTCTGGTCATCCGATTCGCCAGAATCCGGCTGGAGATAATGGCTGGAATGAGAGCAATAATCGTGACCGCCACAAGCACGGTTCGCAGTACAGATAGGCGATTCTCTGTCTCTGCTACACTCTCGGTGACCTGCACATTCACCACCTCGCCATCAGGCCAGATGACAGGGACTGATACCCACACATAACCAATCTGTTCAACTTGGGTATACTCCGATTTCTTCTCACTTTCATACTTATAGGGCAGCTTGCTCAGCTGCTCGGAAGCTGCTGTTGTTGTCACCGGGGAACTGGTGCCGTCTTCATTAACAATCCGAAGCATGCCGTTCACAGGCGCGTAGGCCCGCAACAAGTCGTCCGGCGGAATGGAGCCGGCAGACTGACGTACTCCTTTGACAATAGACTCCGCTTCCGCCTCCACCCGATTAACCTCGTTATCAATCGACATCCGTTCAAACACGATGTAGACGGACAGGTTCACCGCGATTAACAGCACAGCAAATAATACAGACGAATATCCGTAGATTTTACTGCGCAGGCTCATAACTGTTCCTTCAGAACGTATCCAACGCCCCGTACGGTATGTATTAAGGGCGGTGTGAATCCGTTATCCACCTTTTTGCGCACATAACGGATGTACACATCCACCACATTGGTATCTCCATAATAATTGTATCCCCACACGGCCTGCACAATTTGATCACGACTGAGCACCTGACGTTGATTCTGAAGCAGATACACAAGCAGGTCGAACTCACGTGGAGTAAGCTCAATGGCCACACCATCTCGGGATACCTCTCGCGTTCCTTCATTCAGTTTCAACCCGGCAGCCGTCAACCAGCCTGCCTCAGCTTCATCCTTATGCCCAGGAAAATCATTCCCCGTATCAGCAGGTGTAGACGAAGAAGCGGAAGAAACAACAGACGCCACTGCACTAAGCCGCAATGCAGCCCGAACTCGGGCAAGCAGCTCTTCAATCTGGAACGGCTTGGTGATGTAGTCATTGGCTCCGAGATCCAGGCCGGATACTTTGTCTTCTACAGAATCTTTGGCAGTGAGCATAATGATCGGAACCGTAGCATCTTTGGCCCGAACTCGCCGCAACACTTCAATTCCACTCAGACCAGGCAACATCACATCCAGCAGAATCAGATCCCATTGTCCGTCTGCATACTTCTCCAATCCTTCTGTTCCACTGCCTGCCTTGCCTACCTGATATCCCTCATACTGTAGCTCAAGTTCCAGCAGACGTGCTATTTTGGGCTCATCCTCTATGACCAGCACGGCTTCGTTCATGCAGCGCTCCCCCTCATTCCCATCATTTCATTCTCCCGTTATCTTACAATAACATCTACAATTTGCCCAAGGCATCTTCAACCGGATGCTCCCCGGCAATCAGATCAAAGGCCATCCGGTACGTCTTCTCTTCCTGCAAAGAAGCCACGATTACACGGGCTACATCTTCACGCGGGATGCTTCCTGGCTCCAGATCGGTTCCAACTGCAATCTTGCCTGTGCCCGGTTCATTCTTCAGACCACCTGGACGTATAATCGTGTAATTGAGATCACTTGCAAACAACACACGATCCGCATAATGTTTCGCCACGTAATAAGGCTTAATGGACTCTGACCATTTCTCCCGTTGATCTGCGCCATACGCACTGACCAGAATATATCTGGAGATTCCTTGCTGCTCTGCGGCTTCCATCGTTTTCACCGCACCGTCGAGATCAATCAGCAGTGTTTTGTCCTGACCGGTAGATCCGCCAGAACTCGCCGTAAACACAATCGCATTATGATCCTTCATTGCCTCAGCCAAGTCCTCCACACTACCCTCCAGGTCACCAATTACCACATCTGCACCGAGTTCCTTCAGTGCATCCGCCTGCTCCGGTTTGCGGATCATAGCCGTTACTTTATGTTTGCCTTCCTGTGCCAGCTGCTCCACCACAAACTTACCGATTTGTCCATTTGCTCCTATAACTAAAACGTTCATACGTCATTTCTCCTCTCAGTTGAACGGGCTGCTTGTTGTTGCGCTCCCCGTTCCTTTTATTTAAAGATGCTCATCCTATAATTTAAACGAAAGCCGGCGCTTCTAAGCGCCGGCTTCATGTCCATGCCCGTTCAGTACCTCTATGAAATGTGAAGTCTTCCGTTGTTCCATTAATATGCCATATCCCCTAGGTGGTTTATACGCCACCTCACATCGACCACTTCTGCCGCACCTTTTTTCCATCTGAATATCTGTTTTCCTTTGTAATCGTGACAACCAAAAAGGACGCCCAAAAGGGCGCCCTTGAATGGCATTAAGATTAGTAAGCCAGTGCGAACAAACCGTGAATATGAGCCAGGTAACGGATGTTACTTGCTTCTTTCATCATGGTTGCAGGCAGACCTTTCAGACGAGTCTGGTTGCCACCGATCATGCCGACAGCATCTTTACGACCCAGACTTCCCAGCGTACCGGAGAATACTGGTGTGAAGGATTCCATTGCGCCACCTTTGAACATAACGCCCAAGTTGTGACCAATAGTCTCACCCATTTGCCAAGCCAATTGTGCTGTTGGAGGGTAAGGGCGAGCACCTTCGCTAGGGAAGACCACTGCGCTGTCACCAGCAACAAACACGTCTTTGTGAGAAGTAGATTGCAGAACTTCCGTAACTTTCGCACGGCCACGATCCACTTCAATTCCGCTGTTAGCAACAACAGCGTTGCCTTGTACGCCACCTGTCCATACGAGTGTGTTCGTAGGGATGGAGCTGCCGTCTTTCAGCAGAACTTCGTTTTCTTTCATCTCGGTAATCGCTACGCCAACGATGAAGTTAACGCCACGTTTCTCAAGACTTGATTTAGCACGTTCAACCAGCTCTGGCGGGAATCCTGCCAGGATGGAAGGACCTGCTTCAACTGTGTACAGGGATACTTCTTTGAAGTCGATGCCTTTTTCTTGACATACAGCAGGAAGCAGGTCAGCGAATTCGCCAACAAGCTCAATACCTGTCAAGCCGCCGCCACCAATAACAAACGTAGCGTCTGCTTTGTTGCCGGACTGTTTGTAAGCATCAAGACGTGCTTCAACGTGTGCACGAATACGGTTTGCATCGCTAACCGATTTGAGCGTGAAGCTGTACTCTTGCAATCCCGGAATTCCGAAGAATGCCGTTTCGCTGCCCAAGGCAACGACAAGTGCATCGTAAGAGTATGTGGAGCCGCTGGTCATCAGAACTTTTTTCTCGTCCGGCTTGATTGTATCCACCGTATCGATTTTCAAGTTCACGTTTTTGCCACGCAGCAATTTTTCAAGTGGAAGAGCAACTGCTTGTTCAGCAATGCTTCCCGCTGCAAGACGGTGCAGTTCCGTGATAATTTGGTGTGTAGGGTAACGGTTCACGACAGTAATTGTCGCTTCTTCCGGAGACAAGTATTGACGCGCAGTCAATGCAGTCAACAGACCGCCGTATCCTCCACCCAAGATCAAAATTTGCTTCGACATATCCATCCTCCGTTCTTCTAAGTCTTAACGTTTCGGTTGTTGACGCTCGTTCAAGATGCTCAAGAAAGATTGAGCAAAACGAAGCGATTGTTGTACGTTTGGATCTTTAAGCATTTTCAGCATAGCGAACAAGCCAACTGAAGTTTGCTCTGTTTGCGCACGGTCATTGGCTTCGATGGCAGCAGAAGCTACACCTTTAGCTTTGTCTACAACAGGCTTAGCGAACTCGCCCATTGCGCTCATTGTGTCGCTGATCAGAACTTTGTCTGTTGCTACACTTTGTGCAAAGTCATAAGCTTTTGTCATAGCAGTAACCATTTCAGCCAATTTAGGCAGGTTCTCCACCAGAACGGTTAAAGACTCCTGTACCTCAGGCTTCATCAGTTGATCCAGAACGTCCAAGGACTGGCGCTCGGAAACGTTGGCACCTTCTGTAACTGGCACCTCTTGTTGAGTAGGCGATTGTGACATAAGAGAAAGTCCTCCTTTACTTTGGGATAGAAGTCCGCGACTTTCATGATGCCTGTCAAGCAGAGCCGAACCACAAAATACATCGAATACATTTAAATGTACCAAATTTCACACAATAGGATGAGCGTAGCTCAGGGCCACTCCCATATCATGCATTGTATCTTGGATCTATTGCGGACAACATGTGTTGACGCACAAAACGACAAGCAGGCCGAAACCGAACTCTATACCCTTATATTACACCTCTTACACATGAACATGAAAAAGAAATTTTTTACACTTGTGAAGATATTGTGAACATTGTAACAAAATCGATTTTTTTGTCAACCCATGAAGGCAAGCTAACGCCGCCGATCCTCCTGTCCAAAATCTGTATTCCTACCACATGTGGTATTAAGACAAGATCACATATGACCAGATGTGCGATATGTACACAAGGAAGGATTCGTTTATCCAAATGTTCAGGAATTGTTTTCCAATATCACAATTTTCATGCAACGAAATTGGTCACTGTCGTTATTATGCAGCGTTGGGCTCAGCCTTATTCCATCATTGAGACATCTTTTCTATTTCAAGTATGAACCTCTTGCGTCACGAATGCAAAACTCGGCACAAACCCATTGCGTTTAGAATACGGACATCCCGGTTAATAAGGACTACACCAGAAACGAAGGAGATGTTCGATATGAGTAATTCAACTAGCGATAAAATCAAAGCAGGCGTTAACAAGGCCAAAGGCGAAGTGAAGGATCAGATCGGTAATGCAACCAATAACAGATCCCTTCAGGCTGAGGGTAAAAAAGACAAAGCCAAAGGTGCCGTACAGGATAAAATTGCCGACGTTAAAAGAGATCACTAGATCCTTTTGATGCAAACCTCAGAAAGCACGAAGATTTCGTGCAATAGATCGTTTTAAAATAGCCTGACCGTCCGTGTTCGGAAGTTATCCGAATGTGAGACGGAGGCGCAAAAAAGCCAAGGAAGGTGTTACTCAATACACCCTTCCCTGGCTTTTTTTGTGCTTTTTATACTGCTGGAACTGCGTATCTTGCCATATCGATAATGAAACTGCGCGTTTCCCTTGTTGTATGGTATTCACGGCTGAACTGTCTGACCCATTCGGGATGTTCCCGATACCAGCGGAAGGTTTTTTCCAATCCCTTTTCCAACGTGGTTTGCGGTAACCATCCCAATTCCGCTCGCAACCTGCCTGAATGTACGACCAGACTGGACCCTCTGGATTGGGTTGGTTCCTGCTCCCGAATCTCTATTGCAGCTACCGATCGATCCATCGGTTTCAATATCTCCCCGATCTCCTGCATGGTTGTTCCAAGCCCTGTTGATATGTTGTAGACCTGTCCGTCTTTGCCTTTCAGCATGATCTGTTCAATGGCCCGGAGGGCATCATCTACATACAAGAAATCACGCACTGCCGATCCCTGAATATCCAGAGGCAGTCCGTCCAACATCCGACCAAAGTTTCGGGGAATAATACGGTCTGGTAATTGCCATGGACCATAGAGGTTGGTCAAACGAAAGAGTTTGACTGGAAGCTGGTAACATTGAGCATAGGAGTGAGCCAGCATTTCACATGCAACTTTGGACGCGGAATAAGGAGAGACGGGTGCATACGGATCTGATTCGTGATAGACTCTGCCCCAATCACCGCCATACACTTCCACGGATGAAGCCAGCAAGACTGGAATGTGATGTTCCGTAGCATATTGCAGGATAGCCTGTGTGCTAAGTGTATTATTGCGGAAAACTTCCCCTGGCTGATGATACGAATAATCCACGTGTGGCATGGCCGCCAGATGGATAATGTAATCTGTTCCTGAAGGTAGATGAATCCGGTCATATGCAAGGTTACAACAGATGAACGGCATCTCATGCAGAGGAGAGATATGAACAAGTCTCTGACAGTAATCATCCCGATCCAGAAGGGTAATTCGATGCCCCTTTTGCGCCAAATACTGTGAAAGATTAAATCCCACAAATCCAGAAGCCCCTGTAATCACAATGTTCACACACGATTCCCCCTTGCGATTTATACAACGAGTGCATTGAAGAGAGTTTATGTACTGAGTATAACCTTAAAATGATACATTTTGTATCGTTTTACAATTGTTTTTTGTTCGTCCTTGACGTTATCGGGTAATTTATAGTGAGGTGATGTGAGATGAATGAACGGAAAAAGGACATAGAGACGTTATTCCTTCAGGATGACGGTGTAATTCCCAATCATCCGACCCTGCCTGTGCTTTTGTATAAGAACGTATGGGCTGAAGAGGCTCTTCATGCAGAATCGTTGCTGAACCGTAATGGATGGGGAAATAGCTGGTTGAATGGTGTGTTCAATTATCATCATTATCATAGTAATGCTCATGAGGCTCTTGCTGTGGTGAGTGGATTCGTGAAACTGATTTTAGGCGGAGAACATGGTCAGAAAGTTTACCTTCAAACAGGCGACGTTGTTGTGCTTCCCGCTGGGACAGGGCATAAACGTCTGGAGTCCAGCACTGATTTTCGTATTGCCGGTGCTTATCCGGGCGGCATGAGTTACAACACACGCACAGGTGAGGAAGACGATCGTGCCAAGGCTCTTCAGGAAATCCGAGAAGTTCCGATACCGGATACCGATCCGGTCTATGGACAGAACGGGCCACTACTAGAAATCTGGAATGGGAAGAAGTCATAATACAAATGAAGATCATAAAGACGAATGTTATTGGACAATGCACAAGTGAAACTGGTTCAGTACTTAATGAGAAACAAATAGACTGTTCCCCGGACATGTAGGAGTTACTCACCGGTGGAACAGTCTATTTAAGTGTTAAATCTGAACAGCTTGTAACGGAGACACTTCGTGATCATCTTCCTATATGGGTAAGGAACTGCTCAAATCTTCCGTCTTATTTCAAACTTTGCGATCTCGTCGCTTGTTTTTCTATCTGTGCGTTTCAGCCTTAGTCCCTTTCAGCGCTCGGCAAGCCGAATACTGTAATACCTCATTGCAAGTGGCTTTCCATCCATTTCAAGTTGGCCTTGCAGCACCAGTTGTCGTAGACGGTACTCCACGAACGCATCACTTATATGCTGGCTACTTGTACCAATCACTTCACCCACAATACGAGCTGCTCGGATATACTTGCCTGGCTCCCAGTTCGGTGTCAGTTCCCTCACCTTCTGCATAATGTACTCGTCCAACGCATCTTCAGTTAAGCTCCGAATCACGCCATTCTCCATCATACGTAATAGCCCAGGCTGTACCGAAAGTTCCAGCCAATCCTGCTCCAGTTGGCGGCGCTCTGGCTTGGACAATGGCTCTTGCTCAGAGCAGACGTGCCACATCGCCAAAAGCTTTTCCGGAAGAATCTCGCCTGTGTGGAGAACATCGTATTGAACGTCAGGTCTATCAAATAATTGCTTATATAAGCCACTCGTTTCGATAAGATATATGGGGCTCTCGCTGTTCCGCAATAGATACATGGCGTAAAGCAGTCCCGTCTTCTCCCGTGCATTATTCGCATACCAGATAATGATCGACGTCTTGGAATCAAAGGACTGTATTGTGGCTTCGAGATCAAATAATGATTCCAGTTCATGCATGCCATATGCCTCACGGTCATTGAGACACATTCGTTCGGTCAGCCAGAGATGCCTGCGTTGCAAGTCTGCACGCCGGGTGAGATCACCTAATGGCCCTACCGCATAATTATCATCTATAGAGAAATAACTCCGTTTTTCCTGATCAGGTAATGTACTCATTCCCATTTTCAGACTACTCAGAGGTGATTCTCCAAACGTAATATGAATTTCATTTGGCTTGTCAACCTCGGCGAGAGCTTGTTGTTCCAGACGACCCAGATCAAATGGGGTATCCATATTTCGAAACAGTGACTGTACCGCTTCCGCAAAATCCACCTTTTCGCCTTGCTCTTCCTGCCGCTTGACCACATGTCCTGACTTCATATAGAGCACACGCAGTACTGAACGAAGTTCATCTTCACTCATACGATTTATCGTTCGGCTGAATGCATAGATATTATCATTCATGCTAGGTCCTCCTTCGAGCTAACGAGATAACTGACATCCCATATCTGCATACTGATCATTCTTTTATTTATGAAGAAATCGATTTGCCAGTTGGTTGATTCAGATCATGTAGATCTTCACCATCTGACGATGACCGGGTAAAGTGTCGCTCCAGTTTGCGGCTTGCCCACAGGGATACCGCAATAAACAGCAATACGCCTACCCAGCGTATAGGGTGCTCCAGAAATTGTTCCACATTGGAACCGATATACGTAACCGAGAAGATCATGATCGCTTTACCACAACCCACCGCAAGCAGGAAGGATAACAATCGCATTCGCGCGATACCTGCCGCCACGTTAATAATGACAAACGGACCTACCGGGAAGATACTCAGCAGAAAAACATAACTGAATGCATTCCTTCGAATCCATACCATGCTGCGTTGCACACGAGGTTTGCGTGCCCATCGCTCTACAAAAGCGGATTTCCCAATCTCCCGTACGATCAGGAATGTAACGGTACAACCGAGCACCATGCCGATCCATGAATATATAAATCCTGCCCACAGACCATATACCGCACCGTTTACGCCCACAATCAACAGCGTTGGAAGCGGCGGTACAAATGATTTCATAAACGTAAGCAAAATTCCCGGTAACGGGCCCAGGGAGCGAAACTTCTCCAACCAGAAACGAATATTTTCTTCCGTAATATATGACATAATGTCTAATGCTGCCGGGGTCATCTGCATCCATCCAATCTATACAGTCTAGGTTCTCAGGTTTGATGTTCACTATACATTTCATCATTCTTATGGATGATGAAGCTTCTTTAGCAACTCCCTCCCAGTATAACGTACATCTTCGATGAACACCGTTGTCAATTTGAAGAAATTATTGCACAGCAAACTCATTTCCCACCCCAATCAAAATTAAATCAAAAAAGCACACCTCGACCTCTGTGGTCTTGGTGTGCTCTTTATATCAAAACCCCGATTTCATCTTCGGGGGCATTTATCCTTCTTCCAGCTGCGCTTCCTGCATGGCCAGTTCAATCAATTCTGCCTGATGGGCAGCATTCCATTCGGGAATACCGGAACGCATGAACTCTTCGGCATCCATCGCTGCTTTGGACTGGTTGCACAGATTACAGGCGCAGACACAGTTGAGCGGAGTGGTATGTCCACCTTTGGCACGCGGCAGCAGATGGTCAATCGTATCTCCATACGATCCACAGAAGTAACAGGTGTAGTGATCCCGAGTCAGAATATACCGCTTGAAATCCTTGTTGCTGAACAATCGGCGAATCGTGTACCGATTGACCACCACAGCGGCTTTTTCCTTGACCAGCGTGACCGCAAGCTCCATGTCCACTTCCTGATGCCAACGTCTGCCCTTGTCGGTCTTACCCCTCATCCGTACCATGCCTTGCCGATTGGTCCGGAGCGAAGCCGGATCTTCCGGGTCGATGGCTACCGGGGCCGACGGGGTCTGGCGGCGGGGACGGCCATCCGTGCCAGCCCCGTGGCTTCGGCTGGCATGCGCGGGTCGCTGCCCAGATACACCGCGGGCAGCGTCTTCGCCGTTCGCCTTGGGCGCACGCTCCTTGCGCGCCTGGCGCGGCTTGGACCCTGGCGAGCCAGGCTGGCGCCCGGTGGCGGCAGGCTGTGCCTCAGCCGCCGTAGGCGCAGCGACCGTGGTGGCATCGCCACGGTCGCTCAGTGCCGGCGCATGGGCCTCAGCAGCTACGCTGCGGGCCTGCCCTGCGCCGGGCGCGAGCGCGGCAGCACGCTTGCGGCGCCGCTTGCGCTTGCGTTTGGCTGCGGTCGGTTGATCCGCAGCCATGGGCTCTGCTGCCGGGCCTTGCGGCTCAGCCGGCAGCAGAGCTTGGTGGGCCGCCGCAGCTTGCTCGGCGGCCCGCACTGCAGCGGCAGCTCGCGCGCTTGCCCGCTGTGCAGTGCCTTTTTCATTCGCAGCAGCATGCCCCTGCGAATGCCCTTCTTCCCCACGCCAGTGCTCGCCTGGCTGTGGCTCAACCAAGACCTCACCTGCCAAACCATCATGCTCCAGACTCGTCTCTCTCAGCTCATTGCCCGTTATGCTCTCCGATCGCTTGCTCTTTCTCCGTCTTCTCCTCTTCTTCCGAATACCCGAAGAAGAGGGGGAGGAAGTCACCAAGTCAGCACGTTCATCGTCATTCGAAGATGACGAGCCTGCTGAGGGTTGAGACACCAGAATTCTGTCAGACCCAGACACCGTAGCAGCTCCCTGCTCCATACCATGGGAGGTATGACTTGCCTCATTTCTTGCAGATGCAGAGGGTCTGGCAGTAACAGCACGTGTCTCCAAGCCATCCCGTTGACGCTCCATCCGTTCATTCGTTCGCCCGCTCACACTTGAACCTGCCTCGTGGTCAGCCTGTCCACCAAGCTGGCGACAGCTACGGCAGGCTCCCCGCCTGGCTCCGGGACCTGCCCGCTTTCCGGTTCTGCGCCGGAATTCGGACATTGGCCGCTGTTGTCCGCAATACATACACGTTTTGCTCAGTCGCGCTTCTTGTTCCGTCTTTCCTTGCCGGAAAGGGGCTGGACCCGTCTCCATGTTGTCACCTCGGTTCCGTATGAATCCGGTTTCTTTCTATTGTATCACATCTGCTCGTGAACACCCTCATGGCCATAGGCCTGATAATCTTTCGAGTTGTACTCCTGTGTCTGTTCACTGCATTCGTGAAGAATGTGTTCCACATATTCCAATATATCCTGCATCGGTCTCCCGCATTTTTCGCATGTTGTCATTATATTCACCTTAATCCTGTTATCCATAATGTATTATCGTTCCGCCTTATGATTACCCCTTATACATGAAAAAGAAACACTCGTTCCCCACATCTAGCATATCTATATAGACGAAAAAACCGCTCCCCGCTCTCCCCTAAGGTCGACCAAGAAACGGTTTATTATTCCTCTAATTGGAAATGTATCTTAACGTACGTCCAATTGTCCCGAGTTCTGTTGTGGCGCGAGACGTGGTTTCGGTTTTGGCAGATTGCCAAAGATGACCCATGCATATGGAACAAACCTTGCCGTCAATCCAACGACAATCCACGAAGCGATCAGAGCTACACCGAATCCTCCGGCATACCACAGATGCACTAACCAGGAAACACCTGTTTGCGGTGGAAATTCACGATACACCAGCAGGAAGAAGGGATGGATCAGGTAGATGCCAAAGGACAATGCCCCAAGCCGATTCAGCGGCTTGACGATGAGTGACGGCCCTTTGCGATAGAGCAGATAGGCAATCTGGATAAGTACCAGCGCACAAGCAAAGGTATGCACATTCCAGAAGAATTCATACCACAGTGTGTTATACGTTGCGATCTTCAGACGCAGCAGATAATAGATATACACATGGCCAAGTCCGGCAATGATCCATACCGCCCAGAGCAGAATCCATGAAGCTACGCGTCCTTTGGTGGCATTGGCCCGACTGATGACAAACCATTGCTTGATTTTAGGGAAATACACCCCGATAAAAGCACCCAGCATGAAATAGGAGAAGTACGAGAACGCCCAGCTTCCCTTGTTGGGTACCTGGAATCCATATTTATTACTTACGATGAATGCCCATTGAATCAATAGTCCAATCGGAACAGACCATTTCACCACAGAAGGATACTTCTTAAGCAACCATAACACCAATGGGAATAACAGATAAAATTGCATGTTAATAAATACAAAGTACAGATGTGTATAGGCCTTACCTGTAAACAATTTCGTGATAAAACTTACTGCCGATTCGCCGAAAGGCCGGCCCTGATAATGCGTGAAATGCAGCAAAACAAAATACATTAATGAAAACAGGAAGTATGGAAGCAAAATATACACAAATCTTTTCTTGTAGAAGTTACTCACGAGTTTCTTATCCAGCGGACGGGAATAATAGTTATAGAACAGTACAAAACTGCTCATAAAAATAAAGGTTGGCGTACCATATTTCATAAAGATATTAATAAAGTTGTACAGCCAGTAGTAGCCTGAACCCGTCATGTCCACCGTCGCATAGGACGTGGAATGCACGCACAGTACGCCGATAATTGCCATGGCACGCACCAGATTCAGTTCTGGAATTCGCTCTCTTTTCAGTGTTTCACTCATGTTTACGTTTCTCCTTAATGTGTTCGTCAATATGTCAGATATGACTTAATACAATAAAGCTCTCTATCTATTAAAAGCCATAATGCTTAAGATGGATAGTCCATTTTCTTAACAATTCCTAAATTTTCAACACATTTCACACTATTTTCATGTCTATATATGTAAAAAAGACCGCAAGTACGCGGTCTGTGGTACATCCTGCTCTCAACCAAATGAATATTGGATCAACCGGATGAGAATGGTAAATTTGGGTTTGGGCATGCATCCCGCCCCTGACTGAGTCTACTTCGCACGACTCGCCAGAATCTGTTTATACACATCAATCGCTGCCTGTCTCGATGCCTTCAGATCAACAATGGCATCCTTGCGCGGCTGATGGATGTCCTTGCTATGCAGATCCTTCAATTCAGGCAACCACTTGCGAATATAATCACCTTGCGGATCATACTTCTCGGATTGCGTTACTGGATTGTTCACGCGAAAATACGGAGCCGCATTCTCCCCAAGCGAGGCACACCATAACCAGTTACCACGGTTTTGAATGTTATCATAGTCACGTAGCTTACGCCTGAAATAGGCTTCACCCAAGGTGAACGAGCATTGCAGGTTTTTGGTGAGAAACATCGCCGTGAGAATCCGCAGCCGGTTTGGCATATGTCCGGTTTCATTCAGTTCCGTCATCGCTGCATCAATAATCGGAATGCCAGTCTCCGCCTTGCACCACCGTTCAAAGTGATCATCATGGAGAGCCGAGAGATCGTACACCTTTTCATATGTAAAATAGTGACTCTCATAGACCGCTCGATACAGATAGAAGTCGCGGAAGCACAACTGCCTGATCCATTCCCCAGCCTCAGCCGTGCGACTCGCCGCATCATACATTTTGCGAATGGATACAGCCCCCACAGCTACGTAAGAACTGAGATGACTTGGCTCGTACGCCTCATATTCATCCCGATGATCCCCATATTCAGCAATTCGATCCGACAAAAATTGATCCAACAGCAGATGTGGGTCCTCGTCATTCGAACGACTGCCCTCCAGCAACTCTGGAGGTACCTGCATTGCATCCGGCCATTCAATCTGACGATCACTCACCTTCAACGCTGCAACCGTTGTTGCCGAAGGAGGGTTGGGATGTTCATTCATGAATTCCACCCACCGCCGATGAAAAGCCGCAAATACCTTATATGGCTCCGACTTGCCTGTAAAATTGGCAAATCCATTCAGATCCATCAGCAGATGATCCGTCAGTTGTGTGAACGTAACCTCGTGCGCCTCACTGACTTTGCGTATGGCCCTATCCCGCTCGATTGCATATGGCGTCATGTCCCGATGGACCACAATCTCGTTAATCTCACCTTCGAATTCGTTCAGGATGAAATCAACCACTTCAGCCGGTTTGCCATAAGCAACATGCAGTTTTCGTTTGGCTTCAAGATACTGTCTGCCTAATTCCGCTGCGTGCTGCCTGAAATTCACACCGCTGTGTTCCTTCTCTCGGCCTTGCCGCAGGAGGAATGAATCATAGATGAGAACATGCACACTCTCTTCCTGGTGTTCCCGCAAATAATCGAATGCGGCCAGATCATCCGTACGCAAATCTTTGCGGTGTATGAATAGCTTCATGCTCACCCTCCTGTCTGAACTTACATTACATACGTTTATTTATCCGTCAGGTTCTGATATAACCTGCTTGTTTCGGGCTCCGGCTGATATCCCAGATCCTCATTTAATGTCAATGTAAATGAATGATATAAACGAAGTATGCCTTGCTGATCATCCATGGATGCATACACTTCCATCATGAGTCGGCAGATCTCTTCCGAATAAGGCTCCCGTTCCTGCAATATCGTTAATTGCTCAATCGCTTCCTTGCCACGACCATGCTCCATATCCCATCTCGCGATATCCATAACCAGCGCTGTATACTTGCGTCTGAGTTCCCTTGCTTTGGCCTGTGCCCAACGATAGTCATGCTCTTCCAGATAATCGCCACGATAAAGCGGAATCATATGTCTCAAGTCTTCAACATTGTCTGATGTGATGACGTTGTAGACCATGGCTTTTTCAAATTGATCCACATCACTTACCAGATTGCCTGATAACAGACGATAACGGTTCATATTGTACTCCAGCTTGCCTGTCATGTTCCATTCCTTAAGCAGCTTTCGAATCTGGTACACGGAAGTATGTAGATGGGTTAATCCCTTTTCCTGGGAAACATCACCCCATAGCTTATCCAGCAGAATCTCCTTGCTTACCCATTCTTCCCTGTGATGAAACAAAAAAGCAAACAATTCCTGTGATTTGGTTGTACGCCACTTATGTTTCTTGGCACCCTGATCCAGACTTCTGTAGATATCCAGATGTTTGAACGTAAGCAGCCCCGGAACTTCAGTATCCAACTCCACAGATACAGGTTCCGATTCCTGTACCTCGGCGGTGGCTGCAACTTGGGAAGTATGCAACATTATGCCCGCTACTCGATCAATGGTTTTGGTCAATCGGGCGGAACTTACCGGTTTCAGTACATAATCCAGTGCATGCAACTCAAATGCTTCCACTGCATGGTCCGCATAAGCCGTAACAAAGATAATACGAATACTCTGATCCAATTGCTGTATATATTCAGCCGCTTCCAGGCCATTCATCTCGGGCATTCCAATGTCCAAAAATACAACATCTACACGTTCGTTTGCCAGAAAATGAAGACCATCACGAGCTGTTGAAAAACATTGCACGGGTGTAATTCGTCCGTCCGTTCGTAGTAGTCGCTCCAGATGAAGCTGCGCTGGCTTCTCATCATCGATCACAATGGCTCTCACCGTTCTTTCAGCCTCCTGCCATGAAAGATTCAATAGGAATACCGATTTTATCAGCACCCGCTTATTAATCTGTTAACCATAATTGCTTCACTCTGCACACTAATTGGAATAATCCACCTTTTGCACAGGGATACGGAATCGGATCTGCGTGCCTTTACCCACATGGCTATGAATCTCCAGTCCCTGACCATAGAGAGACATCAGGCGACGGTTTATATTTTGCAGCCCGACACCTCCCGGACCTTCGGTGCGCCCAGACTTGACCTGAGCCATACGCTCAGGAGGGATACCTACACCATCATCCTGGACCTGGACGACTACATGCTCGCTCTCTTTGAAAATCCTAAGATGAACAGTCCCGCCGGCTGCCCGCTCCATCACGCCGTGGCGAATGGCATTCTCCACAAGTGGCTGAATACTGAGAGGTGGCAGATACAGATGTACGTCCGATTCCACCTCATACTCAACCACCAGTCTTTCCTCAAATCTCGCCTGTTCCAGATGCACATAAGACTCCACCAATTCCAGCTCTTTGGTCAAAGGAACAAGCTGCTCCCTGTTCTGGAAGTCAAAACTTCCGCGCAGGTAATGACTCAGTTCAATCAGCAGATCTGTTGCTTTGTCCGGATTCACTGCACAGGTCGCGATAATAACATTGAGTGCATTATATAGAAAGTGTGGCTTGATCTGGGCCTGCAAAAAGGCCATTTCGGTCCGAATAGCTTCCTGCACAGAACTCCGCATCTCAATTAACGTCCGAACCCGGGCACGCAATTCACCGGCATCCACCGGTTTGCTCAGGAAGTCATTGGCTCCCGCCTGGAATCCGTGTTTGATATCCTCAGGCAACCCGCGGGCGGTCAGCATCAGAATCGGTAACTCCGACAAGGAACTGTGCTCGCGCAATTTGCGACATAACTCAAGCCCGGACATCTTAGGCATCATCCAGTCCGTAATAACAAGATCAATGGACGGGAACTCCTCACGGAGTTTCAATGCAGTGGACCCGCTGTCCGCTGCAATCACGCGATATCGTTCTGTCGACAATAGGTTAAGCAATACCTGTCGATTCACGGGGTCATCGTCTACAATCAGAATCGTATGCTCCGCTTCCGGAAGATCATCCGGCTCATCTGACTCTCTTGTCACAAGCTCCTTCGCCCCTGCCCCCTGTGCAGCAACATATCGGGCGGCAACTGGTTTCGAATGAGATTGCAACATAGGCAACTTCATAACAGGCAGGGTGAAATGAAAGGTCGAACCTTGCCCCGGCGCCGATTCAACCCAGATCTCACCACCGCCAAGCTCAACGAGTTTTCGCGTAATACTCAGACCCAGTCCGGTTCCATTGCTCAATCGCTCGATCGTGCCGTTACTCTGCTCATACGCCTGGAAGATATCCTCCTGTTTGTCCAAGGCAATGCCTACCCCTGTATCCGCGACCGATACCTTCACCCAATCCCCCTCCACACTGGCGTACAATCGAATCTCACCCTGCTCAGTGTACTTATAGGCGTTACCCAGCAAGTTATACAGAACTTGCCTTAGGCGATCTTCATCTGCCTCAACAAGCGGCAACGACTGGGGCCATTGTTGAATCAATATAACCGGCTTGTCCTCAAACGTGAAACCCGAGACTTCAACCACAGTACGAGCAACGGATTCCAGATCGACAGCTACCCGTTTTAACTCGATCTCACTATTTTTTAATTTGGAAAAATCCAAAATATCGTTAACCAGCAGTGAAAGGCGTTTGCCGGTTGAAGTAATCATGGAGAGATTTTTGGCTTGCTTGGGCGTGACTGCTCCGGCCGCCCCTTCCAGCATGGATTGCGCAATATTAATGATGCCATGGAGGGGAGTTCGCAGCTCATGAGACGTGTTCGCCATGAACTCGTCCTTCAGGCTGTCGATGGCAAGCAAACGCTCTGACAGGGCTTCCACGTCTCGGAATGATTGTGCGAAGCGGATTGCGGTCACTATCATCTGGGCAAATACAAATAATAAAAGTTCAATCAGCGCAAAGAACGCTGTGTCTAGGGTAGTGAACGCACCAAGCGTATACAACACAACAACCATGAGTATGCTCATCATACTCACCAGTGCAAAGTGGCTGTCATTCGGCCGGCCTTTCAACCAATAGAACATGGCTCGCAGCGTATACAACATGACAACAAGCGAGATCAGCAACATGGGAAGCTCAAGAGACGAGAACAGTGTCGGTGGAAGCGTAAGACCCACAATAGTCTGGGTAACGATTAGCACTACAGCCAGACGAACAAACCACTGATGAACTGCTCCTGGCACACGGGCATCCATATACCGAAGCAAAAAGTAATAGGCAGCGGCTGAACTAAGGAGCTGAATCCGAAGTATCTCATTATTGGTCAGGAACGGTACAAACGTACCCAGTAACTTCTCCCCATGTGTCAGGGCGTATAGCGCACCAGAAAGGCTGAATAATCCGAGAAAACGAAGCTCCTTCTCCGTACGTCGTAATCTGAACAGAAGTAGAAAAAAGGCGGCTGGCAAGATAAAACCGAATAAGGCCATCAGATCCTTGAGCCAACCTTGTTGCTGGCTTTTCAGAATACTATGCTCGTCTCCAAACAAAATAGGCGCTACAATGCCCCCAGACGAGTAACTATAATTTGATACCTGAATGATAATGTCAGCCGTATTGCCCTCAATGGACGTGAATCCTGTAAAGGGCAGATTTAATTGTATATCTGTCGCCTTGGTCTTTCCTGGCAGACCTTTGCCGCCAATCTCTTTACCATCGATAAATACCCGGTGGGCCATGCGTATATTCTGCGTACGTATACCATAATCATTTTTCATCGTCCGGGGTGTAAGATGAACTTGCAAATGATAGGTTCCATACCCATGGGCCTGCCCCAAAGATTTGTTCCATCGGGCAGGAACTTGAGTGCCAGACGAAGCCGGCAAAGGCTTGCGACCGGATACATTTGCTTCAATATCTGCCGGACTCAGCAACTGCCCAGGGTAGAAATCCCAGACACCCTTTAAAGACGCTGCACCCTTGCGATCAAAGTCCCAATGGGTCAGGTCAATTCTTCCATCTGCAGCCTGGGGGTTACTCCGCTCACTAATTAACGTCTGGGCGATCCAACCCAGCGGAACAATGACAATGCATATGAAACTTATGGTCAGCATAATCCAGTGTTTTCTCATCTATGTATTCCTTCCATTCACAATGGCGAGAGACGTCTAATTTTGTCGATTTATCACTATAATTCATGTTACACGTTTCTGGTGCTCACGGAAATAGTTTCCGTATCAAAATCGGTCAAATTCGTTATAATTTGACGGATCTCTATCTGTTTACGCCAGCTCTTGGTACACCAAGAAACCCCAGGCCGAATTTCACCGGAATGAACGGGCGAAATGACCTGGGGGTGATTAAATGAAGATTTATTTAACAACTTGGGCAAGCTTCTGAACGATTCCGGCCCATCCCTGTTCCATACGTTCGCGTACGATAGCGTGGGCCTGTCCAAACTCGGTCAGTTTATCCGCATCCCAACCGCTGTGAATCAGCGTGAAATCCGTACCTTCGGGCTGTTCATTCAGTTGGAACGTCAACGTCCAGTCCTTACCCCAGCGGAAGGACAACTTGTGCAGCGGATGAACTTCCGTCACCTGACATGGTGATTGGCCGAAGGGGCCAGCTTCCAATATAAACTCGTGACCTTCCACGGGTTCCAGATTGCCTGGCATGAACCAGGTTTTCAGTCCCTGCTCGGTCGAGACCATTTCCCACACCTTCTCTACAGGTGCATGGAGTACCAGTTCCTGCCGGATATCTGGCAATGCGCTTGATGAACTTGATGATGAATCCATTCGAATCACCTCCTTATACATTTCATTTCCATTTCGTATGACTACCCGAATAGAAGTTGACCTCCGCTTTATCCCCACCCTATAATTGGAACATATTCCATAAAAGGTGCGTGAATCCTATGATAGTCTGCTCTGAAAAATCCATTTCCAACCGTTGCCGGAAGGGATAATCTTAACGAGTTCCCTTTCACGTTTGCAATTCATTATATCAAAATGTGGGGGACACCTATACTATGTCATTCAGTTATTACGGTCCATTATGCACCACCGTTTATGATCTAACAAAACCTGTGGGACACTCCTTGGGAGGAGATATTGAATTCTATCGCCATTATCTTCAGCGCTGCAAAGGACGTATCCTTGAAGCCATGTCGGGATCAGGCCGAGTGCTCATTCCTTTGCTTGAATCAGGCTTGAAAGTGGATGGAATTGATTATTCAATGGATATGATCAATTCTTGCCGTTCTCGTTGTATGGAGCGGGCATTACCCATGCCTGAGCTGTTCGTTGCCGATCTGGAGAAGCTTGACCTTCCATATCGATACGAGGCAATTATCATTCCCGGAGGTTCTCTGCTCCTCATCCAAGAAAGACAGGCGTCGATTAACGTATTACGTAATCTATTTCAGCATTTGGAACCTGACGGAAAGCTCGTGTTTGATCTGTTTCTGCCCGATGTGACACAACCCTCTTCCGTAGAAACATCAACCGTTTCATTACCCGATGGTGATACGATCACGGTAGAAGTGAAAACCATTGAAGTGAACCTTCTACACCAATATAAAGTAAGTCTGATTCGCTACGAACAATGGCATCAGGGTGCTCTTGTTGCTACGGAGCTGCAACAACTTACCCTACGTTGGTACGGCATAGAAGAGTTACGCCTAATTCTCGAACATATTGGTTTCTCCGACATCAAGGTATATGCAGACTTCAACCCGGATCAGCCACCTACAAAGTCGAATCAAAAATTCGTCTATGAAGCAACTCGAAGAGCGTAGTCATCCAAAATCAGGCCACAGCATGAGGTTTAACCCATGCTGTGGCCTTTTTTTACTATATAAAATTTGCAATAATATTTACACGAGAACGCAGAGGACAGAAATAACTTGAACAAGCGAAGCTACAAGCTTTCTGCAAGAAAGCTACATCGAAAGCATACACTTCGCCTTTATCCTCAGATCGGAAGGTTATTCTGTCATCGGAGTGGCAAGTGTAAATACAATTTAGAGCAAATTAGTATCCACGAGAATATTGCTCTGCAATGGCAGCTTGATCCTTGCTGACACCCAGTTCCAGAGCGGCATGGTTCGCCCAGTAAGGATCACGCAGCATACCTCTGCCAACAGCAACCAGATCCGCATCACCGTTTCCAATCACCGCCTGAGCCAATGCTGCATCCTCCAGCATACCCACTGCGATTACAGGAACGTTCAGTTCTTCACGGAAGCGACGGGCAAATGGTACCTGATACCCCGGATAGTTCCCCGGTTTCCGCTGTCCCGAAGGTCCTTCTCCACCTGAACTGATATGGAACATGTCCACGCCTGCGTCTTGGTAGGCACGAGCGATATTGATGGTGTGGTCGATGTCGTATCCACCATCCGCGTATTCTACAGCCGAAATCCGCAAAATCAGCGGCATATCTGCTGGCATTTCTTGTTTCACTGCACGAATGACTTCAACGCCAAAACGGGACAGATCCTGCCCATATACATCCTCACGATGGTTCATCAGCGGGGAATGGAACTGGTGGATCAGATATCCATGTGCACCGTGCAGTTCAATGGTATCTACTCCAGCCTGTACTGCGCGGCGAACACCGTCTGCGAACTTCTGCACCATGGCTTCTACCTCTTCCGTACTTAACGCGCGTGGTTCCTTGTACTTTTCTCCCGGAAATGTAACTACTGATGGGGCAACCGGCTGCGGAGCATCCTCTGCTTTTCGTCCTGCATGTGCGATCTGAATAGCTACTTTGGAACCGTAGGCATGAATTCCATCTACAAGTTTGGTGAAGGCCGGCACATGCTCATCTGACCATATACCCAAGTCATTATCCGTAATACGTCCATCCGGATCTACATCGGTCATCTCGATTACAATCAGTCCTGTTCCTCCAACCGCACGGCTCACATAGTGAACCTGATGCCAATCGTTCGGAATACCATCCTTCGCAGTGACAGAATATTGGCACATTGGTGCCATGACGACACGGTTATTTAATTGCAGACTCTTGAATTGATAGGGCGAAAATAATTGTTCAGTCATTAATGTTACATCTCCTGTTCCATGATCATGATATATATGAAGCCTTACTTATTTGTCTAAGTCCGAAAACAGTTTTCCGTTCTTGCCGTAATTGTCCTTCTCCAAATCCTCAATGAAGATAAAGACTTTGCTCGGATCAACATCCAGCGTCTCACAGGTCACCTGAGTCATACGTTCAATCAACTGACGTTTCTGTTCAACCGACTTGCCTTCCAGTACTTTAACCGTGATAAATGGCATGTCTAGAACTCATCCTTTCTTCATTATTTATTATGAACCTCAGTTACAGAAATACAAGTACGTACATTTTTGTGACCTAGTACCCTTTTTGATACCTAGAAATCCTCATATTTCGGATCTGCCCCATTCTGGAAATGACTGCAAAACATGATATGATAACCATAGAGAACCACAATAATTACTATACCCAATTTACATAAGTTGTGACTAACGGTTACACGATAACGGAGAGGGCAGAAATAACCTGTAGAAGCGAAGCGCTCGCCTTTATCCTCAGATTTTCACCTTTGTAAAAGTGGATCAAAAAAATCTGGGGATAACAGCGATCAGAAGGTTATTCTGGCCTCGTAGTGGATCAGTGTAAAACAAGTAGTTCAACTTATATACTACTCAAGCTAGGGAGAGGTTATATATGAAAGATATATTAATTCAAAGACTGAGTACTTATGTTCAGATGGATACCCAATCCGATGAAAATAGCGAGACATGCCCTTCCACATCCGGCCAACTGGCCTTGGGCAAACTGCTCGTTGAAGAATGTACCTCCATTGGTCTGCAAGATGTAACGATGGATGAGAACGGTTATGTCATGGCTACACTGCCATCCAATACCGACAAGGATGTTCCCGTAATTGGTTTCCTGGCTCACCTCGATACAGCGACCGACTTTACTGGCAAAAATGTCAAACCACAGGTTATCGATAACTATGATGGTGCTGACATTGTGCTGAACTCGGAGCTGGATGTAGTACTGTCCAACAAGGATTTCCCGGAACTGCACGAGTATAAAGGCCACACCCTGATCACAACCGATGGTACAACATTGCTTGGTGCAGATAATAAGGCAGGCATTGCCGAGATCATGACGGCGATGACCTATCTGATTGAGCACCCGGAAGTGAAACACGGTAAGATTCGGGTTGCTTTTACCCCGGATGAAGAGATTGGCCGTGGACCGCACAAGTTCGATGTAGCTGCTTTTGGAGCCAAATATGCGTACACAGTCGACGGTGGACCACTTGGTGAGCTGGAATACGAGAGCTTTAACGCAGCTGCCGCCAAAATTACCGTACGAGGCACCAATGTACATCCCGGAACAGCGAAGGATAAGATGGTGAACTCCCTGAAAATTGCGATGGAATTGAATCGACGCCTGCCTGTGGAGGAAGCTCCTGAATTCACGGACGGTTATGATGGGTTCTACCATCTGTTGTCTCTGGAGGGTGACGTTGAGTTGACGAAAATGAGCTACATCATCCGTGATTTCGACCGGGAGAAGTTTGAAGAACGCAAAACAAATCTGCTCCAAATCGCAAACGAACTGAAGACCAAGTATGGAGAGAAAAGCATCACGGTTGAATTGAATGACCAGTACTATAACATGCGCGAGAAAATTGAACCCGTACGCCAGATCGTCGATATTGCCCATGAAGCCATGACCCGACTGGACATCGAACCTGTTATTCGCCCCATCCGGGGAGGAACAGATGGTTCCCAACTATCCTATATGGGCATGCCAACACCAAATATTTTCACTGGTGGTGAGAACTACCACGGCAAATTCGAGTATGTATCGGTAGACAATATGGTGAAGGCAACCCGTGTCATTGTAGAGATCGCTCAATTGTTCGAACAACGCGGAGATATCTAATCCACTTGAAGTGTATAGCAAAAAGAGCACCCCTCGGTATATTCGGGAGGGTGCTCTTTGTTATACCGTATTGTAATTTAATGTGTCGCGTCATGTCGCATAGATATACAGACCTGGTCTTTATTTTAAAATGCCATCACTCATATATATTGCCTCCCGCGATGACACGCAACTGTTCCAGATCACAGATCACTAGCTTTCGCTGCACTTTGAGAATAATATCTCGATTACACAGATCTTGAACGACTCTATTAAGATGTCTATAGCTGGTGCCCAGCATATCTGCCAGTTCGGTGAGCTTGGAGGTCTGGATCTCTTCTGAAGAGGACTCCTCCTGGCCCATGGTGGACAACAGATAGCTGGCAAATCGGCTTTCGACCGGATATAACATATTCAGACTTGACAGGTTGGAAAAGGTGTACAATTTATGCGTAACTTGACTCAACATAAAGTGGAGAAACTTAGGGTTCTCTGCATACGTATTCTGGAGAGCGCGATAGCTGATACCCAGCAGCAGGCTTCTGCTCACAGACTCTACCGTATTCATAGCCTCCTTGCCATTTATCAGTTCCAAATCTCCCACGAGCGCAAGTGGTGTACTGAAACGAAGCAACAGAGACTTCCCGTTAGGCAGGGTGGTATAGATCTTGAGCTTGCCCTGCACGAGAAAATACAATCGCTCCGGTCGCTCACCTTTGGCACATATCATCTCGCCCTTCGCAGCTTCAAGTAGTCGCAACTCAGCAAGTGCAGGCTTGTCCAGCACCTGATCCAACCCATTCTCACGGGCGAGCTGCCGCACAAGTCCAAAGTCCATAATTTCTTTCATTCCGACTTCCCCTCCGTTGTCGTATATAACGCATGCAAAAGGACATATGTCCCATAATTGATATACATTCGTACAAATATCTTGATATAAAAATAGTTACAGCTAACACTTATATCCAGTAAATCATTTCAAATGGGAAATATTTTAAAATTTAATCATAATATGTTCATTCTTTCATGCAAAATGCCGTTCACGAAAGGCCATTACCGTCCGATGAAAGATAGAGCATTCCATAGAGATCGTTAAAAATAATACATTCAAATATTGAAAGGATGGTCCTCTTCCATGAACGTTGTAGATGCCCTGCTTAAAGTAATGCCTTATATCAGCCTGATCCTTAGAGAACCAGCTAGTTTAACTGTATATGATCACGAAAAGGTATTGGAGGTTATTACCACCGACAAGTTTGACCTTGGTTTTGAAAAAGGAATGCCACTCTTGGAATCGTATCAAAACTTTTCCATCTTAAAAAATGGAAGAGAAGCTACTCTCGCTACTCTCTCCAAGGACGTTTATGGTATCGAACTGGATATTTTGAACATTCCGATCTTTGATGATCACCAGAAAGTTGTTGCTGTTTTCTGTGTATCTTACGACCAATCTAACCAGAACCAACTTGAGGATATTATACAAGAAAATCAAACCATCAATGGTAACCTCGTTGATATGGTGCAACATGTCGCTGCTCATGCTGAAGAATTGCAAGCAACCAGTGAGCAGATCTTGCAGAACACAAGACTTGCTGTTCAGAACTCTTCCCAAATCAACAAAGTAGCCGGGTTCATTCGTGAAATCTCTGAGCAAACCAACTTGCTTGGCCTGAATGCCGCTATTGAAGCCGCTCGCGTTGGTGAAGCTGGTGCTGGTTTCGGTGTGGTTGCTTCCGAAGTACGCAAACTCTCTGTGGATGCCAAACAAGCTACAAGTGATATCGATACCAGTCTGAGAGATGTACAACAGGTCATCAAACAGATGGAAGTTGAAGTCTCCCAGATTGCAGCCTCTTCACAGGAACAAGCAACGCTTGTATCCTCCTTTACGGATGTGATTGAGCAGCTTAATGAAACAGGGGAGCGAATGAAAGTTCTGTCCGAACAACTGATCAGTTATTCCGTTAAAAATTAACCAAAACATATCTTTTGATGAACTTTGGCTAGTGCAAGAATACATTTTATATGCAACAAACAGGACTCGGGTTGCCCATGATGGATAATCCAAGTCCTGTTGTTTGTTGTGCCCATTTTATATAACCAACTACGTTCAGATAAAATCTTAATTGGTTACATGTATTGATTTATCTCCTATAACTTCTTCTTCCGACTGCCAGCATTCCACTTCACCCGGAATATGAATGCGGTCCCGCGTAAAGACGGGATCACGACCTTCAGCCTTTTGTTTCTTGTAGTCCTTCAACGCTTCAAAAGTCACCTTGGACAGCATCAGAATAGCAATCAAATTCACAACAACCATGAGCCCCATGAACAAGTCTGCTAAATCCCATACCAGCTGCACTTTGGCTACCGCACCAAACACCACCATCGCGATAACGCAAATGCGGTATACCCACAGCCAAACTTTGTTGGATTTGATAAACTCAATGTTGGTTTCTCCGTAGTAATAATTTCCGATTAGTGTACTGAAAGCAAACAGGAACACCATAACCGCCAGGAATCCTGATGCCCATGGACCAATATGTACACTTAATGCAGCCTGAGTTAATTCAATGCCACCCAGATTGGAGCCTTTGTATACCCCGGATAGCAAAATAATCATGGCTGTGCTTGTACATATCACTAACGTATCTGTCAGCACGCCAAACGCCTGAATAAGTCCCTGTTTCACCGGATGTGTTGCATCCGCCGTTGCAGCAGCATTCGGGGCGCTACCCATTCCCGCCTCATTGGAGAACAATCCGCGTTTCACACCGTTCATCAGTGCAGCACCTAACGTTCCGCCAGCTACCTGTTCGATGCCAAAGGCATTTTTGACAATCAACGCAATCATGGCCGGAAGCTGGGTAATGTTCGCCAGCACCACAAAAGCCGCCACCCCAATGTACAATACGGCCAGTACAACAACGATGTATTCCGATGCTTTTGCAATCCGCTTGACACCGCCCATGATAATTCCTGCAAATATCACAGCCATAATGATACCCACCGTTAACCGATCCGTGCCAAATGAGTTCTCAAATGCAACGGTAATCGTGTTAGACTGCACCGCATTGAAAACCAAACCGAATGAAAGTGTGATGAGAATGGCAAATAAAATCCCCATCCAGCGTTTGCCCAACCCACGTTCCATATAATATGCCGGACCCCCGCGGAATCCGCCCTTATCCTTCACTTTATAGATCTGAGCCAACGTACTCTCCACAAAACTGGAGGCTGACCCGATAATTGCAATGATCCACATCCAGAATATAGCCCCAGGTCCACCCAGTGCGATCGCCAGTGCAATACCGGTAATATTCCCCGTACCTACACGGGCCGCCATACTAATACAGAACGCCTGAAAAGGTGAAATTTTTCCTGGTACCTTGCTTTTCGGCTCTAGAAGCACCTTCACCATGTCTCCAATCATGCGGAATTGCATGAATCGGGTCTTGGTGGTGAAGTATATACCACATATTACCAATAGTATAATTAACACTTTGGACCATAGAAAATCATTGAAAATGACGACAATATCTTGTATTGTTTGCTCCATCGGTATGCCCCTTTTATGGTGTATTTCAAACACAGAGATGGTCACGTGAAAAGTTTGTACCATTCTGCACAACACTAGCCCCAGACTTCAGGATGTTACTTATACTACAAGGGCATCTACGGAAATCGACAAATACCTACATGCAATTCCTACATTTATTTTAAAAATGGGCTTTATCGCCCAATCATTGTCATTTAACCTGACATATCAGGTTCTATGCAAGAAGGAAAGGAACGATTACACTGGAACGAGAGTTCATGGCGGAGTTAACCCCCTTTACCATAGATTTCTCAATCACACCATTCGCAGAGAAAGGGAATGACTGACATGCGTTATTTTATCGTGGATGATGATCCCGGCGTTCGTTCCATGTTGATGGATATTATTGAGGATGAAGGCCTTGGCGATATTGCCGGGGAAGCTGAGGATGGAGCACATATTCACGCGGAAGTGTTGGAACTGCATAAGGTGGATATCCTGCTGATTGATCTGCTGATGCCACAACGAGACGGGATCCAGACTGTGCGGGCGCTTGAAGGAAGGTTCGAGGGCAAGATCGTCATGATCTCCCAGATCGAGTCGAAAAATATGATCGGAGAAGCCTATTCACTAGGCATTGAATATTATATTACGAAGCCGATTAACCGGTTAGAGATTCTATCTGTTCTGCGGCTGGTGAACGAAAGGCTTCGGATGCAGCAATCCATCGCTGATATTCAGAGGACATTGCAGGGATTGTCCGGTTTGAATTCTATCGAACGTGCTGCGGCTCCTGTTCCGGACAAAACAATTACGACTGCAGGACATTTCCTGCTGTCCGAGATGGGCATGATCGGCGAAGCAGGCAGCAGGGATCTGCTGGACATGCTGGAATATCTGGAGCAGGTAGAGACAGATGAGCATAAGCTGTCCCCCTATACGTTCCCATCCCTCAAAGACATCTTCCAGAATGTAGCGATACGTAAACTGGGAGAAGACGCCTCTCTCGCAGAGGTGAACAAGGAGATCAAGGCATCGGAACAACGTGTTCGAAGAGCCATCTTCCAGACTCTGAGCCATGTGGTTTCTCTGGGATTAACAGATTATACACATCCCAAATTCGAGAACTATGCATCCAAATTTTTCGATTTCACCGAAATTCGCAAGAAAATGCTGGAGCTGCAAAACAATGTGGAGCCTTCCTTGTCCCAGACACGCATTAATACAAAAAAGTTCGTGCAGGTCCTATATTTGGAAGCCAAACGATTGCTGCATTAAACAGATGCATGATGGATACAATGCCAAAACAAACGGGCATGAATATTACGCCGGTAGGATACCGCCTCATCAACTGAGGCTGTCCATACCGGCTATATTCATGCCCGTCTGTACGATCAAGCGTTACAATCTATATGATTTGTTTCGTGTATAAAATCAAAATCGCTTTGGGTTCAGGCCCGTGAATGGTTTCGGCTAATTCGGTTATACTCATTAATCAATTCGTCCAATGCCATAGACTGCCGAATCACATCGGGATGCCCAAGACCACCCTTGTTATGCTCTACCAGCATATGAAGGTTATGTCTGGCCTTCTCTATTTTATTTTTCAAATCCAAACTCATAACCATGACCCCTGATACCTCCTTATTCTGTGAACCATTTTAGTTTTTCCTGTCAATCTATAGTTGGATTAACATATGGCATAGGAGACAAGGATGTTTTGTATTCTTCTCCAAATTTTGATAAAGATTATTTTATCACACAAGAGCTGATCCGAAAATGGCTGATATGACGCAATTTTAGTGGTATTATCGTGGGTTGGATTCTAGCGTCTGGCCTCATCGTTCACCGCCAGAACGGATTGTGTCGTAAATGTGTATATTGAAAAAACAGAAAGTACATTGGTTCAAAAGGTAATAAAATCCCTTTCCATAATAGGGTCATTCAGGTACAATAGGGCGATGTGTGTGTCCGGACCCGGCGGATACAAATGATGTAATTTAGAGGACGGCCAACGACGGCCATTGATCCTGATTTGATATTATTGGAGGCTTAATCATCAACATGCAGACCGATTCACAGACTAAAGTCAAAATTGTTAACGCCGATCCCAGCGCAATGGGATTATTTGGGTTGGCTATCGTAACCCTGGTCGCTTCTTCCCAAAAGCTTGGCATTACGGATGGACTTAGCTACGCTATTCCTTGGGCGATCTTCCTGGGTGCCTTTGCCCAGCTATTCGCATGTATTCAAGATTCCAAACGCAACAATACCTTTGGCACAACGGCTTTTGGCGCGTACGCATTCTTCTGGTTTGCCATGGCGGCCAACTGGATGATCAAAATGGGTGTATTTGGCTCCACGCTTGCTGAACAGGCCGATGGCAAACAGCTCGGATTTGCTTTTGCCGGATACCTCGTATTCACCCTGTTCATGACAATCGGTGCGATTGAAGCGAATAAAGTATTGCTTATCATCTTCATTCTGATCGACTTCCTGTTCCTTGGCTTGACCTTTGACGCTTTCGGCGTAGCTCCTCACATTTTCCACACCATTGCAGCATACGCTGAAATGGCGATCGGAATTGTGTCCCTGTATGGTACAGGTGCTTCGGTACTGAACGCTCACTTCGGTTATGCGTTCTTGCCGATCGGCAAACCGTCCGGCATTTTCAAGCCTAAGGCTTAATATACAGCAGTTAACCGCCAGCGCGCCGGTCCGCGCCTGGCGGTTTTTTTGCAGTCTGACTTCATTTGAATATGTATCTAACCGACACCTATACTAGGGAATAATAGATTATAAAAAGACCCTGCAGCACCTGAAAAGAAATGTCACAGTAGCAATACTGTCAGGAGGAAAAAGCATGAGAGAGATACCGAAACCCACGGAGATGGATCAGGTGGAGAAAAAATATGTACGCGAAACACGTTGTTTCAAGACGGCACGGGTGTTCCCAACCGATGTCAACAATCATAATACGCTATTCGGCGGCAAGCTGATGTCCTACATCGATGATATTGCATCTATCGCCGCTTCCAAGCTATGCCGGGTCAATACCGTAACGGCCTCAACTGACTCGGTAGATTTCCTGTACCCGATTAACCCATCGGATTCGGTTACGCTTGAATCGTTCGCGTCCTGGACAGGACGCAGTTCCATGGAGATTTTTGTGAAAGTGATTCGAGAGGATCTGAAAACCGGAGAGAAGAAAATTGCAGCAACTGCATTTCTGACCTTTGTGGCCTTGGACGAAAATAATCGCAAACTGATCGTGCCTCGCATTATTCCGGAGACGGAAGAAGAAAAGAAATTATACGAGACCGCCCCGGATCGGGCGGCCATGCGGAAACAACGGCGGCAAGAGAGCAAGAAATTCGCTGACTTCCTGACCGTTACTTATCCTTGGGAATAAAAACAAGCTAAACAATAACAAGATTGAATACCAGCATTACATTATCTGGACGATGCCGGATAGATGGACACCGCTCTGTTATCCGGCAGTTCGCCACCCATGGAGACACACCACTGCTGATAGATGCGATACGCTGCACCACTCTCCAGCAATCCCTGACAAGTGTATATGCCCTCTTCGATGGAATTGACACGCCCCGCCACGTACAAGCGAAAACCTCCATTTAACAAGACCTGATTCACAAAAGCAATATGACCCTCACCGCTTAACACACTTTCCGCCACTTCAAGTTGCTTTGCAGCCGTCCAGACGAGCTCCGGCACGGGCATATCCAGTTCATAGGCTGCTGGATCAACCAATTCCAGCTTCATATCACTGTCTTCCACGGCGTATACGCGGGTTGGGCGATCAATATACAGATCTTCAGAACCTTCCATCCCCTGTACAACATAAGCACGAAGATAGTTAAACCGGGTGAGCAACTTCGCAATCCGATCCAGAAAGGTATTATGAAACACACCAAACACCAAATACGGTGAATGGTTATAATCAATCAGTTTCTCTGCTGTGTTAAACACCGTTCGAAAACCCAGCTCTTCCCGTAACGGACGAAGCTTGCGAAGAGGTTCGCACCAATCCTCGGAGGACACGTACATGACACCCGAACGCAATGCAGCGCTCCGGGCATCTTCCCGATCCATCTTGTGTGTATCAATACCCACTTCCTTCAACAGTACCGACAACGTGACGCCCCACTTGGGCGGTAAAGGATCACTTCCGTGCAAAGTCACCGGCAACCCGGCCGCCGCGAGTACAAACGCAACCGGAAACGTGGCCATGAACGACTTTGTCCGTCCATCATAAGGACCCGCACAGTCCAATCCATCCTGAAATGTGGTGAAACGTTCCGCACTGTTACGACAAGCATGAACAAAAGCTTCCAGCTCCTCGACGTTTTCCATTTTCATACGTTCAGCCATAAGAAACGCAGCCGTCTGGGCA
Organism: Paenibacillus sp. FSL R5-0701; assembly: GCF_037973995.1. Taxonomy (NCBI): domain Bacteria; kingdom Bacillati; phylum Bacillota; class Bacilli; order Caryophanales; family Paenibacillaceae; genus Paenibacillus; species Paenibacillus sp. FSL R5-0701. The sequence continues at coordinate 6,834,022 of NZ_CP150230.1, forward strand.
GGGGAAACCTCCTGTTTCAGGATTTTCTCTGCAACGGTCAGTGCTTCTGTATAATTCAGATCACGCGAGCCTCGTTTCCCACGTCCGACCTCTCGGAGTATCTGAGACATATCCATGGAGAATCCTCCTTCCAATTAAGACTGGAGCAGTTGATGGGCCTTCACAATTGCTGTAGCTACATCGACCATCCGTTTGCGTTCATCCATCGCTTTTTTGCGTAACAGGTCATAGGCTTCGGCCTCCGAGATCTGCTTCAGATCACTGAGGATAGCCTTCGCCATATCAATCCACTTCCGATCTTCCAGCCTGGATTGCAATTGCTTCCGTTCCTGCTCCCACTGTTTGCGTTCCATGTAACGTCGGGCTGCAAAGTGAAGAGTCCAGTGAATCTCGGGCCCGGTCATGGATGGCGTAAGTATTCCATCAAATGAGGTTTCGACCTCGCAGGACTCTGCGGAGGAAGAGGCTGTGTCTGGCGCGCACCACCAAAGCAGTGGTGAATCCGACTTACCCTTTCCCAGGCAGTTCCCCCAGTATTCCACATCAGTCAGGGATAGGTGTAAAATGGATGCTTCCGCCTCACGAGCTAGCTTCAGCACCTCCGTTTCACTGCCTGCCACTTGTACATGGTACCCGTTTGCTCCCAGCAGCCTCTCCGGTGTCAGAGGGATTGCATCGGATGAGGCAGCTATCGTTGGTTGTACACGGATGACCAATAAAGATCGCATGATGGATCAATCCCTCCCTATTACGTATAGTCAGAGTCCATAACATTTAAGGCGTTAATACATGAAAGCAATAAATGTGTCATGTTACCTGACAAAAACCAAATAGTCACGATTATACGTTCTGAATTCAACATGTTGATAAGCACTTCATGCCTCGCCATCCTGCACTAAAAAAGGGTGAAACAGTGACCATGGCACCTTTTCTACAGTTTTATTCATAACCGGTATACTAATTTTATCTAAATCCTTCATTCTTATGAAGGTATGTCTGTAAAACGTCGTCGTCCCATTGATATTCCAATAAACTCATGTAAACATAATTAACTTTAAATTTCAAATACTTTTTTATGTTAACTATCTTGACATGGTTAGATCGATCTTTTATAGTTAAGCCATAACAACTCCATATTTGAATCGATCACAGTTACAACGGCGTAGCTGGTTGAAACGGCAATGAAGCCTGTTTTGCAATCTCGGAGCAAGGGATGCGTATGTATATGCGCAGTCCTCCGAGGCATAACAGGCTTTTTCGATTTTAGAGACAAGGTTTTGAGGCAGTTTGCAGAATGGACCTAAGGGGGCTAATCATAATGAGTACAACGAAAAAACTGGTGCTGGTCGGTAATGGCATGGCGGGAATCCGCACAATTGAACATATCCTTAAGCTTGCTCCGCATGCTTATGAAATTACAGTCTTCGGCGCAGAGCCGCATCCCAACTACAACCGTATCATGCTATCTTCTGTACTGGCAGGCGGAACAACGATCGAAGATATCGTAATCAACGAGTGGAGCTGGTACGAAGATAACGGCATTCGGGTATACCCCGGTGACCCAGTCGTTCAGATCAATGCCGAGCGCAAAGAAGTTGTATCTCAAAATGGTGTACGCGCAGCCTACGATGAGCTGATTATGGCAACCGGTTCACAGGCGTTCATCCTCCCGCTTCCCGGCGCTAACAAGGAAGGCGTGATCGGATTCCGAGATATTAAAGACTGCGAGACCATGATGGCAGCATCACAAAAGTATCGTAAAGCTGCCGTCATTGGAGGCGGATTGCTTGGACTGGAAGCAGCGCGGGGACTGCTTAATCTGGGCATGGACGTCACGGTCATCCATATTAACGGTCATCTGATGGACCGGAACCTGGATTTGCCGGCAGGCCTGATGCTCCAGCGTGAGCTTGAAGATCAGGGCATGAAGTTCCTTTTGAACAAACATACCGAAGAAATCACAGGCAAACATCGAGTGAAAGCCATTCGTTTCACCGATCAATCGGTGCTTGAAGCGGATCTGGTTGTCATGGCTGTCGGGATTCGTCCGCAGATTGAACTGGCTCGCAATACCGGCCTCGATGTGAATCGCGGAGTCATTGTAGATGATTATATGCATACCAGCATCCCTGGCATCTCTGCCGTTGGCGAATGTGCAGAACATCGCGGTATTGCCTACGGACTGGTAGCTCCATTATATGAACAAGGTATGGTGCTCGCAAAACGCCTGGCTGGCGCGGCAACCGAAGGATACGAAGGTTCAGTCACTTCTACCAAGCTGAAAGTATCAGGTGTTGACGTATTCTCTGCCGGACAATTCAAAGACGCTGCAGACACTCGCAGCATTCGTATTCAGGATGACGTCGATGGTGTGTACAAAAAGATGGTGATCAAAGAAGGACAGCTGATCGGAGCTGTATTGTTCGGGGATACCACAGATGGCGCTTCTCTATTTTCCCTCATTAAGAGTGGTGAGAACATCAGTGGTCGGGAGAAAGAAATTTTGCTCGGTGTACCTTCCGGTAGTTCGGCCTCGGGCCCATCTGTCGCAGAACGCATGGCGAGTATGCCGGATGACGAGATCGTCTGTGGTTGTAACGGTGTTACCAAAGCTTCCATCGGGGACGCGGTTCTGAATAAAGGCTGTAATACACTGGGTGCAATCAAGTCCTGTACCAAAGCTTCCGCTTCTTGCGGTGGCTGCAAACCTATTATCGAAAATCTGCTCACGTATTATGCCGGTGATAATGTAGGCGAACAGACCAAAGAAGGCATCTGTGGCTGTACGTCCTATGATCGGGATGAGATTGTTGCTCAGATCAAGGAGATGGGACTCAAAAGCGTGAAGGAAGTCATGAATGTTCTCGGGTGGAATGAACCGGAAGGTTGCTCCAAGTGCCGTCCTTCCCTCAACTATTATCTCGGTATGATCTGGCCGGCTGAATACACAGACGAGCGTGTATCCAAATTCACCAATGAACGCTATCATGCCAACATCCAGAAGGACGGTACCTACTCCGTTATTCCACGGATCTATGGTGGTGTTACTTCTCCAGCGGAATTGATCAAAATTGCAACTGTTGCAGAGAAATACGATGTGCCTTTGGTGAAATTCACGGGTGGACAACGACTCGATCTGCTCGGTGTACAGAAGGAGAACCTGCCGAAGATCTGGGAGGAACTCGATATGCCTTCCGGCTTTGGTTATGGCAAAGCGCTTCGTACGGTGAAGACTTGTGTAGGTAATACGTTCTGCCGATTCGGCACACAGGATTCCATTGAGATGGGTATTCGTCTGGAGAAAAAACTCGACAAGATGGTAGCTCCAGCCAAAGTGAAACTCGCTGTCTCGGGATGTCCGCGGAACTGTGCTGAAGCGACCATCAAAGATCTGGGTGTTGTCGCCATTGATGGCGCTTGGGAGATTCATGTTGGCGGTAACGCGGGAGTCAAGGTTCGTGCAGCCGAGTTGCTCTGTACGGTGAAGACCGATGCGGAAGTGGAAGAGTGGACTTACTCTTACCTGCAGTACTATAGAGAGAACGCAAAATGGAATGAGAGAACAGCGGCATGGATTGAACGGGTTGGTCTGGATCATGTGAAGGAAGCATTGGCGGATCGGGATGTACGTCTCGCTCTGGTTGAACGTCTGGAAGTTACACTGGGTCACACGGTTGATCCTTGGAAGGAAATCATTGAAGATGAGAAATTACGTAAAAACTTCACCCCACTGTCCGGTGCCGAGCCGGTAACCCACTAGAAGAGGAGGAACAGCGATGAACAAATTCCGGATTGGACACCTTGCGGATATTGATGAAAAGGGAGCACGGACATTCCTGATACAGGACACCGAAATTGCCGTCTTCAAACTGAGCGACGGAAGTCTGCACGCCGTCGAGAATCGCTGCCCTCACAAGGGCGGCAAGCTGTCGGAAGGCATGGTGTGCGGGACAGCTGTTCATTGTCCTTTGCATGATTGGAAGATTGATCTGCGTAACGGTAAGGTACATGAGCCGGATGAAGGCTGCTTGAATACCTACAAAACAGAAGTGGATGGCAACAGCGGAGAAATTTACATCACGATTGCGGGCTAAATGCTAGAGATACCCTGACATCAAGGAGGCGTGCGCTATGGATTTTGTTAAACCTGCAGAAGTGCTGCAATCGATGGTCGAAGCTGGTGAGAGCAAGGCCAGAATGAACCGGGTACAGATGCTGATCCGCGGTTTTCTGGCGGGGGCTATCCTTGCCTTTGCAACGACACTGGCATATACCGCTGTATCTCAAACTTCCGTTGGTTTGGCAGGTGCACTGATATTCCCGGCTGGATTCGCCATTATTATTCTACTGGGTCTTGAATTGGTGACAGGAAACTTTGCGTTGCTTCCACTCGCAGTGATGAAACGTAGAGTAACATGGATGGAGATGCTCCGAAATTATTTTTGGGTGATTACCGGTCATCTGATCGGATGTGCTTTCTATGCTCTCTTATACGGCCTGACCATTACCAAGATGGGTACGGATATGAGCAACCCTCTAATTCAAACGCTGATCCAGACCAGTGAAGGCAAGACACTGGGGTATCAGCACTTGGGCGGGGCTGGCATTGTTCTGGTCACCATCAAAGCCATTCTATGTAACTGGATGGTCACACTCGGGGCAGTGATGGCAATGACGTCCACTTCTACACTGGGTAAAATCGTAGCGATGTGGCTGCCCATTACGATATTTTTCGCTCAGGGATTTGAGCATGCTGTGGTAAATATGTTCGTCATTCCGGCAGGTATGATGCTTGGTGCACAGGTCAGTCTCGCTGACTGGTGGCTGTGGAATCAGATCCCGGTATTGGTGGGTAACCTCATTGGAGGAGCTGTATTTACAGGCCTCGGTCTATATGCTGCACACCACTGGGGAAATCCAGTAAAGCTATCGACCAGACTGGCGACCATTCAGGGTGGTCGTTCAGGATTGGCAAGTTCCGATGCTGGACCGAAACTGGGGACACGATCATGAGTCGGGGCCTGGTTAGTATTATTGGCGCTGGTCCTGGAGATCCGGATCTGATTACGGTAAAAGCCCTGAAACGTATTCAGTCTGCAGATGTCATTATGTATGATCGGCTAGTGAATGATCAATTGCTCGCTGTGGCTCGTGAAGGAGCACTCCGCATCTACTGCGGCAAGGCGCCAGGCCTTCATTCCATGAGTCAGGAGATGATTGGACGGATGCTGGCTGCACATGCGGCGGAAGGCAAACAAGTTGTAAGACTCAAGGGTGGCGATCCGTTTATCTTTGGCCGTGGTGGTGAAGAAGCGCTTGTGCTGGCGGAAGCAGGGATTGCATTTGAGATCATTCCTGGCATCACTTCGGCTGTAGGTACATCCGCTTCATCCCTTATTCCGTTAACCCATCGCGGGGTTGCTTCATCCTTCGCATGTGTCACGGGAACCGGCAGTGATGGAAGTGTATCTTCGGTCCGCTGGGACCTGCTGGCCCATAGTGTAGATACGTTGGTCATCTACATGGGTATTAGCCAACTGCCCCAGATCCAACATGAATTGCTTCACCATGGCAAAAGCGGACACACCCCTGCGGCTTTAATCGAACGGGGAACCACTTCGGAGGAACGCATCATTACCGGCACACTTGCCGAACTCCACTCCCTCGCCAAGTCGCATAAAGTGATTAATCCGGCATTAATTATGATCGGCGAGTCTGTCCTGATCCGCGAACAGCTGCTTCAGATGCAACAGGCGGCGAACGCATCCATGACCGGATAATCTGACTTAATCCAACAGCATACGCTCATGAATAGTCCGACCCTTCTGCCCTGGTTCAATCAGCAGACGGGTCGGTTTGATGTTAATCAGCGCCGTAAGCTGCTCTCCCATATAATGCGCAGAATATTTGAATCCAATCTCTGCCCAATGCATGATCACGCCTACCGTAGCAGATACCAGATAACTTAACATGATGTCGTAATTAATCGTCCACTCACTATCCTCGGTCACCAATACAAAATCTTCGGTTAGATACGTTCTAAACATATTGCACAGCCGGGAACCCATATCCGAATGCATCGTTATTAATGCACGAAAGATATCCTGATGGGCTTCAATATATTCGAATACAGGCATCGTGGATGGCAGCAATGCAGTCATGTCCACTTCTTTGAGCTGTGCGTATGGTTCTGCATAAGCTCGCCCCACTCCCTGCATGAAATCATCCAGTATGAACTGCAACAACTCCGGTTTGCCGGGAAAATGTAAATAGAAGGTTCCTCGGTTGTAATCCGCCCGCTCCGTAATATCCCGAATGGTTAAAGCGTCTGCTCCCTTCTCCACTATCAAAGAAACCGCCGCAGCGATGATCGCATCCTGCGTTCTTCGTGCTCTCCGGTCCTGAGGATGTTCAATGATCAACATTCTCGCCTCCTTTGTTCATTATTGTAATATAAATGAACACCGCTTACATCTCTGTCCGATAGCTGACATATGCGCTGTCAATGATTATTGTCACACGGCTATGTATATCTTAACATTGAGACAGGAAAGATAGACGACAGGTTGAAACTTTTTTTGAGAAATACCTGCCAATAATGAATAAGGAGCGGATAATCATGAGTACAACTTATACACATACAGCCGTTATTACAGGAGCAGCCGGAGGCATTGGTAAAGAATTGGCACGCCGCCTTGCTGAGCGCAAAATCAACTTGGTTCTGGTGGACCTGAATGAAGAAGCCATCCAGCAGACGATTACTGATCTGAACCTCGACAAAGAGCACGTCATCGCCGTAAAAGCGAACGTATCCCAAGAAGCAGACGTGAAAAACTATGTGCAAAAAGCATTGAATGCTTTTGGTCGAATCGATTATTTTGCCAACAATGCCGGAATTGAAGGTCCAACAGGACTGATCGAAGACCTGAGTGTTGAAGCACTCGACACCGTATATAACGTCAACATTCGTGGGGTATTCCTGGGTCTGCAAAATGTCATTCCAGTGATGAAAAAACAAAAATCCGGTGCGATTCTCAATACCTCTTCCCTCGCGGGTCTGATGGGTGCACCTGCTGTGTCTCCATATATTATGTCCAAACATGCCGTAGTTGGTCTCACGCGTACCGCTGCGAATGAACTGGCACCTTATAATATCCGGGTTAACGCTGTATTGCCAGGTACAATCAACACACGTATGATGCGTCAGATCGAAGCTAATTCCGGTAACGTGGAAGATTATCAATCAGCAACCGTGTCCAGTATTCCAATGGGCCGTTATGGTGAACCGGAAGAAGTCGCTGCAGTAATGAACTTCCTGTTGTCCGAAGAAGCATCCTATGTAACAGCTTCCCTCTACACTGTAGATGGCGGCATGATGGGACAATAAGAAGCTGCAAACGGTAGGATTGATAGAGATTGGGTCGATAGAACTTCAAGTCCATCCTTAGAAAAGTTATACCGACAGGTATTCCCGAAGGAATGCCTGGTCGCTACAATCTAAAAAAGGCCTCAACACCACAGTATTGTGGAGTTGAGGTCTTTTTGACAGTACAGCACTTGCCATGCATAAGGTTGCATCTGTGAAAATGTCTTTTGAAACAGCCAGTTAACGCCTCGTTGCACCTTGTGTTTACTCTAACGAATCTAGGACACCTTATATCAGCTAATAGAGCTTATTTCCCGAACTAACGAATCTCAGACACGCTAATTCCGCGGAAATGCTTTAACTGCATGGGAAAGTCCTAAAATCCAGAGAATAACACGTCTCAGATTCGTTACATTCCCAAGCGAGCGAGAAATACCCGAATAAGGCATGTCAGGTTCGTTAAATTTTGCGTACACTTAACTTAATCGACGTATCCCGCGTGACCCTTGTCCATCAAGTAATCCATCTCAGCATCCAGGATGCTTTCCACGGTCAACTCATCCAGCTTCACATCTTTGCGACTAAGGATGTAGTCAGCCAGATCATCGCCGTCAATATCCACATCGTTACCTTTGGAATTTTCATGCGCCTTGTTGATGTACGCTTGCTCATGCTTCAGCACAAGGGCGATATTCGCCTGGCTTGCCTTCGTTTTATCTGCAATATACTGCATCATTTCTTGTTCATTAATTGCGTTTGCTTCTGCCACGTCAGTTCATCTCCTTGATTCATACATACTGTTGCCATTGTAGCATAGGTTAACCCATTACAGGCAGAACTTATGCCTGACCAACGATTATAGAGCGGGAGCGAAGGATAAGTGTAGAGATAGCTCATCACTCTGCCCCTACGACAACCGCACGTAAAATGTTGCGCCTTCTCCGACCACGCTTCGAGCGTACAGCTCTCCTTTGTGCTGATCCACAATGGAGCGAGCAATCGCCAGCCCCAGACCATGCCCACCATGTTTGCGTGCTCTTGACGAATCGGTGCGATAGAATCGATCGAAGATCCGATCCAGATGTTCCGGCGCAATGCCTTCCCCTGTATTGGACACGGCTAGCATGACATCATTATTCTGTTTCTGGAGGGTGACGTTTACGGCGCCTTTTGGACCGGAATACTTCACCGCATTATCGAGCAGGATCAGAATGACCTGTTTGATCTGCTCACTGTTCCCATAAACCGTAAGATTCGGCTCAATGTTGTAATCGAGGGAGATATTTTTCTCAAAAATAACGGCCTCCATCGGCAAAATAATACTCTCTACCGCATCACTCATATTAAACTTCGCATGAATCATCGTGGAGCGTGAGTCGTCCATCTGTGTCAGATAGAGCAGATCATTCGTAAGTCCGGTCATGCGCTCGGTTTCCGACTTGATATAGTGCAGCCACTTCGCCTGGTTCGCTATGGTATCCTCCTGATTCGCGAGCAGTACGTCGGCATTGGTATTGATGATCGCCAGAGGTGTCTTTAGCTCATGAGAAGCATCACCGATGAATTGTTTTTGTTTCTCAAACGCTTCCCTAACCGGTGCAATGGAACGATTCGCAAAATAACGGCTCAAGAAGTAGATCACAATCAGCATAACCAGTCCGACAACTGCAAATGTATAGATCAGATTCGTAAGAATACCTTGTTGTGCCGTCACATCAATGAAGACAATCATATGCCCATCACCGCTCGGATCAACCACATAGGCCCAGTCCGTTCCATCCAGCGCAAATTGTCCAGTCTGCCGTCCCGAATCACCAACTTTATCTTGGTCAACCTTTTGCAACGCCTCGGTGTAGAACGTATCTTCCATATCAAAGCGGGAATGCGTATCCGTAATCTTCCACTGGTCGTCCGTCTTAATCATGAATGAAACGGAACGTGCCGGAGGTGAGTTGGGATTACCCCCCGGTCCTTCATTATCACCACCCATGGCATCGGAGGGAAACGAATCTGTACCGGAACCCTGTCCTTCCCCGCGCGGCATCTTGGATGAATTATAAGGACTGTGATAGAAATCGGACACCTTGTACAACTCCATATTTGTCTCACGTTGCACATTCTGATACGTAATTGTATAGATCGTCGCAAATGCCACCAGCATCATAATAGATATGGACAACAGATTCACGATCAGGAATCGATTTCGGAGTTTCTTGAACATCAGGACGTCACCTCAAGCACATACCCCACACCCCGAATCGTGTTAATGCGAACAGCAGAGTTCAGGAAGGTTAATTTTTTGCGCAAAAACGATATATAAACCTCCACATTGTTATACTCCACTTCCGAATCAAATCCCCATAACTTCTCAATAATCTGCTCTTTGGAGGTAATCGCCTGTTTGCGGGCAATCAACAGCTCCAGCAGTTCATTCTCCTTCAGATTCAACTTGATCTCTTTACCCTGTACGCTCAGCTTCAACTGGGTTGTATTCAGCTCAATGTCGCCAAACTTCAGCCCATCCTCGGGAACCACTTCACCCTTCCGCCGTAAAGCTGCACGAATCCGGGCTAACAATTCCTCTGTGGCAAAAGGCTTGGCGATATAATCATCGGCACCATAATCGAGCCCTGTGACTTTGTCCGATAGTTCACCCTTGGCAGTAAGCAGAATGACAGGCGTATGAATGCCTTCACTGCGAAGTTTCTTCAGGACGGTGATCCCGTCCATCTCCGGCATCATGATGTCGAGTAGTAACAGGTCGTAGATGCCGCTCTGCGCATAATCGAGTCCTGACCTGCCGTCGTGGACCATGTCCACGGAGTAGTTGTTTTTTTTCAAAATCTGCGACACAGCCTCTGCCAAATGAACCTCATCTTCCGCAATTAATATTCTCATCATCTATTCATTCCTCTGCTTGAATTATTCGTCTTCATGAACCCTTGTATGATATCGCCTATTCTATCAATCAAACCTTGAATCAATCTTAATTCATTTTGTGCATGCGCACTATTATAGGAAGGTAAAAAAATGTTAACGCAATGTAAAACCATTTAAGATTCATTCAAGGTTGGGGCTCTAAGATACAGACATGGAAGCAATACACGATGCAACAAAACATACAACCCACCAACGAAAGGAATGAGTCCCACATGGCTATTGAAGTATTCAACCGATATGAGAGCAAGTACCTTCTGACGGATGAGCAGTACGCACATTTCTACAATGACCTGCTGAAATACATGGAGCTGGATGCCTACAACAAGAAACATGAGTACTACTCCATCAGTAACCTGTACTTCGACACTCCGCAGGATTCGCTGATCCGCGCCAGTCTCTCCAAACCAAAATACAAGGAGAAGCTGAGACTGCGGGCTTATGGAATACCTGAAGAGAATGCCAAAGTGTATCTGGAGATCAAAAAGAAAGTATTTGGCCTGGTGAACAAACGCAGAACAGCCTTGAAGTTGGATGAAGCTTACGAATTCGTTCGTTCGGGACAGGCACCGGAGCTCGCGGATTACATGAACAAACAGGTTGTCGAAGAGATCAAATATTTCCTCCGGGTATACGATCTGGAACCGAAAGTGTATCTGGCGTATGAGCGCAAAGCACTCTTTGACAAGAACAGCCGGGATCTCCGCATTACCTTTGATACCAACATCCGCAGTCGTAGATACGATCTGAAGCTGGAACAGGGAGATTACGGCGAACCGCTGGTGAAGGACGGTCGATGGCTGATGGAAGTAAAAGCCGAGAAAACCGTTCCGCTGTGGCTGTCGCAACTGCTCTGTGAGCATGGTCTATACCGCACCGGATTCTCCAAATACGGTAACGAGTACAGACACCTGGTGAGAACAACCAACCTGAATTACCAGACAGAGCGCATTCTTGTACCAGGTACCGATTTCAACCCATCCATAGAACAAGATAAAACGATTATAGAAAGAGAGCGTGTCCTATATGCTTGATTCACTGTTCAGTTCAGCCCTAACCGATACCAACCTGACGTTTAACAACGCAGTCATTACTATTGGTCTTGCCATCATTCTGGGATTGGTCATCAGCCTCACCTACATGAAGACTAACCAAAACACATACTCCCAGAGCTTCACCTTAACGATGGTTGTCCTGCCCGTCATTGTCGCTATTATCATCCTACTCATCGGCAGCAACATCGCACGAGCTTTCAGCCTGGCAGGTGCCTTCTCGATCATCCGATTCCGAAGTGCCCCTGGTGATCCAAAGGACATTGCTTACGTATTGTTCACGATGGCTTCCGGTCTTGCTTGCGGTGTAGGCGCTTTTGGATACGCGGTTCTGTTCACCATTATCCTGTGTGTACTGATGTTTGTCCTGAGTCGCTTCAACTTCGGCGGCAAGAAAAGTCAGCTGAAAACGCTGAAAGTCACCATCCCCGAAAACTTGAGTTATGAAGAAGCACTTAATGAAGTGTTCCATACATTCAATGTACCTTTTGATCTGAAAAAAATCAGAACCACTGAACTCGGCAGTCTGTATGAGCTGGTCTACAGTGTAACCATTCACGAAAGTGTTAGCCAAAAGGAATTCCTCGATGCGATCCGCACACGGAACGGCAACCTGGATATCTCGTTAACCATGAGTCCAACAACAGAATATTAATTTTTAATTCGAAGGGAACGATCTAATATGAAGAAAAACATGATAACAGGCAGCAAACTTTGGTCCATCGCCATGATTACCAGTCTACTCGCAGCATGCAGTTCACCAGCAACGACAAGCACAACGGCCAATGCCGCAACGTCAACGACAGGAACAACCAAAACGGTATCTGTCAGCGAGCAAACTTCAGTAAAATATGCAGATCTGGTCTCTCTGGATGCTGACGATACCAATATTATCTGGAGTGAGGCGGATTCCACAGCGATTAAACTGAATGGCACAACTGCAACGGTGACTGGTTCGGGTGCCAAAGCAGCGAATGGTTCGGTAACCATCTCCGAAGCAGGTACTTATGTACTTAGCGGTGAGCTAACGGATGGCCAGATCATGGTTAACGTTGCCGATAAGGGCACTGTACATCTCGTATTAAACGGAGCAACCATTCATGATAACGACAGTGCAGCGATCTACATTCAGAAGGCTGGTAAAGCGGTGATTACGCTCGAAAAAGGAACCAAGAATACCATTTCCGATGGTAAAACGTATGTGTACGCCGATGCTACGATAGATGAGCCGGATGCTGCGATCTTCAGCAAAGCGGATCTTACGTTCAACGGTGCAGGTCAATTGACCGTCACAGGTAACTATAATGAAGGTATTACGAGCAAGGATGATCTGAAAGTCATTAGCGGTAACATCAGTGTCAAAGCAGCCGATGACGGCATCAAAGGTAAGGATATGGTCGCTATTCAAGCGGGTACGATTACCATTCAAGCCGAAGGCGACGGTATCAAATCGACCAATGACACGGATACCACCAAAGGTTACGTTGCTATCGCAGGAGGTACCTTCGATATTCAAAGTGGCAACGATGGTATTCAAGCCGAAACCGCACTTGTTGCGGATGGAGGCACATACAACATTGTAACGGGCGGCGGTAGTGCCAATGCACCAGCCAAAGTTGAAGAAGGTCCATTTGGCGGCGGTGGCGGTGGATGGGGCGGCGGCACACCACCAACAGATATGGGCACACCACCAGATGGCGAACCACCTGCGGATATGCCAGAGATGCCTAATAACAGCGGTACAAATGCAGGTGCTAATACGAATGACGCAGCAGCATCCAACTCTGCCAATGCAACAGCAACAACGGATAACAATGCTGATGCGGACACTGCTACAACAGCAACGGAGTCCACAAGTGCCAAAGCACTCAAAGCAGGAACAGACCTTACAATTAATGGCGGTGCGTATACCATTGATTCCATGGATGATTCCCTGCACAGCAACAATAACGTAACCATCAACGATGGAACATTCAGCATTGAATCCGGTGATGACGGCATCCATGCCGATCAGGCCCTTACGATTAACGGTGGAACCATCACCATTGCGAAGAGCTACGAAGGACTTGAGGGGGCAGTCATCACCCTGAACGATGGGGATGTGGATGTAACAGCATCCGATGATGGCGTAAATGCTGCAGGTGGCGAGACGGAAACAGCTGCGAATACAGCGGCAAGTACAGATAGCGCTACTACAGCAACCGATGCCGCAACGACTTCCAACATCTCTGTAACCGAAACGACGGGCACAACATCAACTACCGATCAGGCATCCCAAGGTACAGCTACTACTCAGCAAGGACGTGGACCGGGCGGTATGGGCGGTGCGGCAGCGAGCAATAACGAGTTCCACATTAACGGCGGTACACTCACGGTGAACGCAGGTGGTGACGGACTGGATTCCAATGGTTCCATTAACATGACTGGTGGAACGGTTATTGTGAACGGACCGACGGATAGCGGCAACGGAGCACTGGATTATGACGGCACCTTTGAAATCAGTGGTGGATACCTCGTGGCTGCCGGAAGCTCTGGTATGGCACAAGGAACATCCGATGCGTCTACGCAAAACACCATTGTGATGACATTCCCTGCAACGCAAAAAGCTGGAACACTTGTACATGTACAAGACAACGAAGGCAACAACATTCTGACATTCGCTCCGGCAAAAGATTATCAAACCGTGGTTGTCAGCTCACCGGATCTTGCAAAAGATGGTTCCTACGTGGTCTACTCCGGTGGTACATCAACAGGTAAAGCGGTAGATGGACTCTACACAGACGGTACGTATAGCGGTGGAACTCAAGTGGTTGCCTTCCAATCGACAAGCAATGTAACTTGGGTCAATGAATCTGGTGTAACTACAGCCAATTCAGGTATGGGTGGTCCAGGAGGAGGCCGTGGTCAAGGTGGCTTCGGAGGCGGCAGAAACAGATCCCAATCCGGTACAACATCCGACAGCACAGGCACTACCGATTCTGCAAAATAATACGTGCGGTAAACAATAATCAAGCAATCTCTTGCCCCAACTCAAAGGCGAGACAAAAAGGCCCCGAATCACTTCATAGTGAGTTCGGGGCCTTTTTCGTATCCTCATTCTTACGTGGTATCTGCATTACTATGATATGAAGCGCACTCTTTCATCCATTAACGTTATGGCAGAAGGTTTACAGCACTCCAGCTGAGTAAACCTGGTGATCACTTTCCTGTTCTTTTCTTTAAAAGGAATACACGTATACCTTGGTACGCAGGGCATCCCGGCATGTAATAGTACGTAGTGGTTCTTTTCCTGGCAGGGCAAAACAGACGCTAATCACCTTGGCACCCGGCGGAAGCTCTCGACTGAACTTGTCCAGAAGCTTAGTCATGGCACCCGGAAACAGATAACAGATCACACAATCCGCATGTTCATAGGAACTGGTGTAGATATCCCCGCGCATGAAGCGCAGCCTGCCCTTGAGAGAGTACTTTTTTCCCTTGGCTCGACGTAAGCGAACACTGAAATAGGCAATCAGTTGGGAAGACCATAAGGGAATTCTCGAATTCTCAATCCCGGTAAGCCTTTTACCAGGGCAGTGTCTTACAACATCCAATCCCAATGTGCCCCATCCGGAGCCTGCTTCAAGCACATCCCCGTACCCGGGAATACGGTTTACCTCTTGAATGACCACCTGTCTGACACGACTGGATGTGGGCATCGGGGAAATCCCGTTTTTCCAACTCACGAGTACGATCGATATGACACCGATCAATGTCACCACGGCAATCAGCCATGGAATCAGGTAAATGATGAACATGAACTCATCCCTTTGTTATCACTCATTCATTCCGGCACATGAGACTTCATATATACACCTTTTTTATATACAGACTTGATGGTAAAATGTACACCCAGCTTGCGATTCGTCCGATAGATTAGCGAGTTAATCTCGTCGATCCCCACCGCTTCACTCTCCAGCATGCTCCGCTCCGGCCACACCTGAGCCACAATCTGCTCTCGGGTCACAAAATGGTCCAGTTCACTATACAGCAGCTTGAACAGTTGATACTCCTTCTTGGACAGCGGAATCTCCACTTCACCGATCTGCACGGTTTGCAGGTGATCCTGCAAGCGTACACCCTCACCCAGCAGATCCGACACCCGATATTCCCTCGTCTCTCCAAGATCCCCTTCAGCGCGAAGCTGGATCAGTCCGTTGACCAACGTCAGGCTATCGCCCTCGCTAAACGGATATTTCTCATAGGGAACGAGGCGCTGCCCATTCAGTTCGGTACCATTTTTGCTATCCAGATCCTCAATCCATAGCTGTTGCTGTACATCATAATGAATGCGGCAATGCCGCTTCGATATCATCTGATTATAGATAGACAAGTCCAATTCACTTCCGCCTGTGTAACGTCCCACCGTAATGGAGCGACCTTGGCTTACATAAGCAAATGAGCCGTCACTTTCCTGTCCTGGCGTACGAATGACGATTTTTGCCGTCTCCCGCATGTTATTCTCCCACCTTCAATGATCACTCACTCGATCTCTATAAACATTTCATAACAATAATGATAAAATCATCAGATTTGTTCCATTGTTTGCACCGCTATAGTTCAATATAGTGGTATACAGGAACGATTTATGTTCGGTTCTACTCACTCTACTATACCAGACGTTGTGCTTTTTTTCTCATGACGGCCGGATGTCTACTTTTAGCTCATTCAACAAGAGAGGTACCTTCCTATGAACAAAAAAAATATTTTCATATACGTGTTACTCGCCTTTGCCCTATCCATGACATTAACTGTGCTCTCCCGTATGAATGATGATGGCGGAGAACCACTGAAAGGCACCTCAGCTGCCGAAACCTCATGGTTACAAATGAAGATCCAACCCTAAGTCTACTCTATTATAACGTGATCTCTGCGCAAAACGTTTCACGAATGTCATATTAGGCTAAGCCATAGACTCATATCAATAAGGCCCCAGATTGCTGGTAACAGCAACCCGGAGCCTCATTTTAATCCAGAAAATCTATATTACACGACTTATTTCACAGAGCGAAGTGAAGTGGACAGCGGACATTCCCACCATCCGCACTCACGTCATTGCCGCTTCTTTCTCACGCCGAATTTCCTCCACGCATACACGATAAGAGCTACAGGGCCACCAAGCCATAACAGTTGCCAAAGCATGATTTTCAGGTCAAATCCCACTTCGAATCCCTCCCCATATAATCGCAAATGCTACTTCTATCGTTCGTATCCAAGTTAGTCTTGGTCTTCCTCAGGCACATTCGGCTCGTCGTCAGGCTTCGCTACCACTCTGGACTGTACTTCCTCCATCCGGCTGGACACCTTCTGATACAGGTAAGAGATCCCAAGCAGTAGTACGCCAAAGCTAAAATAGGCAAAGATTTTGCTGCCCGAGGTGAGCATCCCCACATCATAGAACACCATCTTCCCCGTAGCGAACAACGTTAGTCCTAGGCCCAGACGCCGAATCATGACATATTTTCTACGGAATCCATAGGCAATATAGAGAATCGCCAGCAGCAGATAGATCAGGCTGAACATCAGCCCCACATCGCCCCATTGGAACTGAATCGTCAGGAAGACGGTGATGACACCCAGCAGATACACCCCTGCGATAACCGGGTACCATTCAATGCTCTTGAACTGCCCGCGGATGCCTGCAATCAGCAGATCCCTTCCTGCAAAGAATACCCCTACGTTAAAGATAATTAGCACCAGCAAACCAATAATCTCCGCCGCCGTATGCTGCTGAACTTCCGGCTGAAGCGCTGGCATGGTTAAGGTTACGGCCAGTGCAATACAGCAGCCAATAGCATGCAAGAAGGTGGTATACACCTGCACGTATCGATCACGCAGCAGCTTCACCTTGTTCAGTCCATAGGCCAATGCAATGGTGAGCGCTGCGAACATGAGCAACTTGTAGAACATGTATAACAGGAACGTCCCATCGACAGCTCTGGTATACAATTCATTCGACTCATACAGCACGTATAACCACAGATTCGCAAGTGTTACATACTTGAACCCGTTCAGGAAACCCAGCTCCAGCGCGCTGTAATTGAATCTCTCCCTGGAAGATGAGTTGCCGTGGACTGCCCAGGCATAATAAAGTGTAATAAGTAAGGTTCCCAGCGTGATGCTGGAGTATTTTAACATAAAGTAAGAACGTTCCCCGATGAAGAATAGCGCCAGCAGATCATAGTACACAAAAGTGATTAGACATAGAAGCACAATGCCCCATCCAGCACGTTCCACCGATTTGAGCCGTTTTAGATGTCCTAGCGTGACCAGCAGAACGCCTTCAATTAACCAACCCATCGATAACCACTTGGCCCCGAATTGGAACGGAATAATTAGAATGGCAAAGGTCAGGGAAGTGACATAAAAGAGCAGAATCGTCTGTTTCTCCTGAACCATATGGCGCTGGACGAATCGTGCGAGGCCCAGATACACCACGCAGAAGATCAACGCCAGTAAACCCTGAGCATCATTCCAACCCGCCACATCAAATAATACGTATAACATCAGACAACTAATGCTCGTATTCATGGCGAGTAGAGCGAAATCCCACCAGGTTAACTTCATCCGGTGTTTGAACGGATATGCCAGCGTAATGCCTAGATATAATGCAAACGTCACAATGGAATACAACATGCCAATCTTCTCACTTGGCGACAGCCATAATAGGATGAGCATGGATGGTGTGTTGAACAGGAAACTGATATAGTGCACCACTGGCCACCGTTTGCCAAACGAAATGAACACAATAATGCCGTTTAAGAGCAGCAGATAGATCATGGCTACATAGACAGCCGGACCTTCGAGTCCGAACGAGAACATGTAGGAGAATAGCGGAAGATATCCACCCACCAAACCTAGTGAACAGATGGTCTTCGACTGGTATCTCAAGGACAATAATACGGAGATTGCCGATACCAATACAGACAGGGCAAGTCCCGTATATAACCCGATAATATGCAGTAAAAAGTAACTATAGAAGACAGAGCCGAACAACACGGATATCCCACCGCCGAGCAGCCCCATCGCAAACGTCTGTCTTTTGCGGCGGAACAGCCACTCTCCTCCAGCGAGCATCAGTGCACCGAGCAGGAAAAAGGCTCCGCTCTTCATCTCGTCATTAAACCAGGTCGAGTACGAATATTGGAACGCTGCTCCAACCCCCAGAATGAGGAGCAAGATGGCTACTTTGTTGATCCAGCTGAGTCCAATCTTCATCTCCATGCGATTCTGCTTGATCCGGCGTTGAATAGTCTCTTCGCTCAACCCTTCCTCCGCCATATGCTCATATCCACGTTCCATGTGCCCACGCAGAGCCTCTTCTCTATCCCGTACGGCTCGTCTGTGCGATTCAATACGCTCATTCACCTCTGCCGCAAGGTAAGCAATCCTCTCCTTTACCTCATCGGAATCCTCTTGCAACTCCTGTGCCGCCTGGTTGTACAGCGCGTTTAGATTGGATTTGGTTCGATGTTCATGGAATGCAATTCGATCATTATGTACTGCTGTTTTCCCTTGAAAATAGGTCTCCATCTTCTCCCGGGATACCCGGATCAGATTCAGCTTCTCATCCAGCATCTGTTCAGATAACGCCATGCGAAGACGTGCATTCTCTTCTTCCATCTTGCGCGAGCGAAGTTCAAGCTGGTGCAGCTTGAGCTTATGGGCTTCATACTGTTCCTGTAACTGTTCATTCTGAACGATCAGGTCATCGGACTGGTATTCCTGGAGCAAGGCATGATACTCCTTCGCCAGCTGTTTCTGCTGCTCCTGAACCTGTTGAAGCCGATCCTTAAACTCCTTCATGAGCTTCCTCCGTTGGTTGATGTTTAATCTTTTCCCTATATTTTACTATATGTATGCCATAAAAAGAGGTTTAAACATTAGATATATCTGTTCAATATTTCATCCGTAGGATCTCAAACGCAAAAAAGCCGGGAAGCAACTGCTTCTCCCGACTTATATTCATATGAGCTTTGCACAAGAATGGATGCTTATGCCGCATCACTCGTCTCTGATTGGTCCGCTGACTCGGGTTCAATAATCTCAGTCGCATCCGGGTCCAGCCAACTGGCGATCATGCCACGCACATATTGCAGATCGTCCTCCGACAGATCGTAGTACCATGTGCCACTGCGCGTTGCACCCTCACCCTTCAGCATATAATTGCTGATCGTTGGTATGCTATCTTTCATATATAAGGACTCGGCAAATTTCACGATAAAGTCCGAGGTCATGTTAGTTGTAAAATTCGATCCGGCAATCTGGATTACGTCCGGGATCTTGGTCAGATTTTTGACTTCCAGCGCACGATTCATGAAGGCGCTTAAGAAAATCCGGTGACGCATCGTCCGATTGAAATCGGAATCTTCCCGGTAACGCACATATCCAAGCGCTTCTTCGCCGTTATAGATCGGTTTATTCGCTTCAACAAACAGCTTCTCATGAATTTTGAGCTTGTTCTCAATGTTCTTTTTGATCGGCAGTTCCACACCACCAACCGCATCAACAATATCCTTGAGCCCGTTAAAATTAATCGCGGCATAGAAATCCACTTTGTTCCCCAGCAAATTCTCCACCGTATCCATCGCCATCTTGGCTTCACCATGGGCATACGCTGAGTTGATCTTCGACTTCACATCCCGGCCGACAATCTCGGTATAGGAGTCACGCGGAATGGACAGCAGCAGCACTTTATTGTCTTCTGGACGCACGACGGAATAGATGATGGTATCCGAACGGCTTGGTTCGTTATCCCGTTGGTCAATCCCTAGCAGCAACAGCGAGAATGGGTCGGTATGTTCCACGACAGGGGCATCCTTATCGCCCGCTGGTACAAAGGAGTCATCCAAGGCTTCCTTCACTGTAGCTGAAGCGAACAAATTAAAGGCAAACACGACGAGTTGCTTTTGATAGATAAATCCGAGTCCTCCCAACACAAGCAGCACACTTAGGGTGATGATCAATGGCTTCTTCCATTTCTTCTTCGGTTTCTTCGGCTTCCGTCTTGTTAAATGTGCAGCACTGTTTTCCATCATATCTCCTTTGATAACGGGTTCTTAGAATCATTTAACTATATTAATAACACGTTTTCAATAGATTACGTTATAATCTGCATTACATAAATGTACATAAAGGGAGCGATGAATGATGGAGTATCGACGTTTGGGCAATAGTGGTTTGCGTGTATCGGCACTGGGGCTTGGCACCAATGCATTTGGCAAACGCGCGGATGAAGCAGCTTCTACCCGCATTATTCATGCAGCGATGGATCAGGGCATCAACTTTATCGATACTGCCAATATCTACGCAGGCACGGAATCGGAACGCATTATTGGACAGGCTCTCACAGGTCGACGGGAAAACGCGGTGCTTGCTACCAAGGCCGGATTACCCCGGCATGATGGTCCTCATGGGCGGGGTTCCTCCCGCTACCATCTGCAACAAGAGCTGGAACATAGCCTGCGGCGTCTGCAAACGGATTATGTCGATCTGTACCAGATCCATACTTTTGATCCGCATACACCGCTGGATGAGACACTGCGCACACTGGATGATATGGTCACTTCCGGCAAAGTCCGTTACATCGGAGCCTCCAACTACGCAGCTTGGGAGCTGATGAAAGCTCTGGGCATCAGTGAACAGAAAGGTTATGTGCGCTACATCTCCACCCAAACCAGCTACTCCCTGGCAGACCGTACGCCCGAGTTGGAACTGGTACCGATGTGTCTGGATCAGGGTGTAGGTATTATTCCGTACTTCCCGTTGGCAGGTGGTATTCTGACAGGTAAATATAACGGACAGACCCGTGTGCCTTCTGGTTCCAGAGCAGACACCGATCCGTCTTTCAACCGTTTCTTGCTGGAACATAATATTCAACTGAGCGAACAAGTAAGCGCAAAAGCGGCTGCATATGGATGCTCCCCGAGTGTGCTGTCGCTTGCATGGCTGCTGACACGTCCGGCTGTATCCACAGTGATTGTTGGCGCTACACACACCGATCAGTTGGAACATAATCTGGCTAGTCTGGACATGTCACTGCCCGATGAGCTGTTGGCCGATCTGGACCAGATCAGTGACTCTTTCCGTCGCCGCGAGCCGTTTGCGTCCTATCGAATCGATTGAGCAACCGAAACAGACCTCCCGACAAGATGAAGTCAGGAGGTCTGTTTGTATTTTGCAGAGGTGCTATAATTATTAATAATTAGAAAATTTCCCAGTTCCACTACATTCTGTAGTTTAATACATTAAAAAAAGATATATTACGGATCAACTCTCTGTTTTTTGGCGAAGAAACTCCTGCATGATCTCCAAATACTCTCCCTTACGTTCATCCAAAGTTTCGAAAAATGCCTTGTCCGATTCCTCGACCAGATGGATTCCCTCCACAGCCAATCGGGTTCCTTCTTCCGTTGTTGTGATAATGTTGGCACGCGTATCTGTCTGATGACGGGCGCGGGTAATTAATCCCCTTTTTTCAAGCGCACGTAGAACCTGAGAAGTTACGTTAACATCCACCTTGGCAAAATGAGCAATTTGGACCTGAGTAACTCCTTTGCCTTCCTCATCGTGTTCATTGAGCCACAAACAGGCGTGCAATAATACAAATTGAGGTTGTGTCAGTTCGAGGGGCTCCAGCACCCTGCGTACTTCCTTTTGCCACATGGCTGTAACCTGCCATAACAGATATCCCGGACTTTCTTGTGCGTTTTTATACCGTGAGCTTGTCATCTCATACCTCCATGATGTGCGACCTTATGCAACAGAATATATACCCGTCAGTCAATGAAGTAAATCCATTATTCATATAACGATGATGGAAACATATCCGTTGCAATTCTGTGTGTTCTTTCTCAAAAAAATAATTAGCGGGCAGGAATAAACTGCTTCACCCATTGTCCGAATCCTTGCGGATTGCGGCTCTGTATAAGAATGGTTCCTTCTCCCCGGAACCGACATACCAGTCCTTCTCCACTTGTAACACTGGATAACCAGCCCTGTGAAGCTTTCTCAATACGGTAATCTACATAATGAGGCCATGCCACCAAATGGGCGTTATCCACGATCATTTCTTCACCTGCTGCCAGATTAATCGCATGGATGGCACCATAGGAAGACAGAAATACGGTTCCACGTCCGCTGATCTCAATAATGAAGAAACCTTCTCCCGAAAAGAGACCTTTCTTCAGGTTTTGCATTTTGGTATTCACCTGAATGCCCTCGGTTCCCGCCAGAAATCCGTCTTTCTGCACATAGAGTGAATAGGAACCGTCCAATTCAACAGCTTCTACATCGCCCATGCTTGAAGGTGAGAGCAGAATCTCTGCCGACCCGCCCGCAGCCGTCAGTTCCTGAAAGAAAAACTTCTCCCCGCTCAGCATCCGACCGAACCCGGCAAACATTCCACCTTCTGCTGAACCCTTCAGTTCAACCGTAGGCGTCATGGATACCATCGCACCACTCTCAGCCTTGAACCGCTCTCCCCGCTGCAAATGTACCTTGAGCATCGCAAAAGCACCATCATATAAAATCTCATAGTTCACGGTTGCACCAGCTCCCTATTGTCAGAGTTAAAATCATTGAGTCCATTATCTTCCAGAACTGCTGATTTGTCTCCGTATTCCTTCACAATATGTTGATCTCCCCAATTACAGAGTGCATTGAGAATCGGTTCAAGACTTCTCCCGTAATCACTCAATTCGTATTCTACTTTGGGAGGGACCTGATTATATACGATTCGGTTTACGATTCCGTCGTTTTCAAGTTCTCTCAGCTGCTGTGTTAACATTTTCTGTGTGATTGCGGGCATAATACGTTTGAGATCACTGGTTCGTCTCTTCCCATGTGTCAGATGACAGAGAATGACGCATTTCCACTTGCCACCGATCACTTCTAAGGTCGCTTCAACCGAGATGTTATATTTTTTTCTTACCATAACTTGCTTCCTCCCTGATGAATTGGATTACATCCGTCGCATGCTGTATAGGCACCAAAAAGTACGTAGGGTACTAAAAAGTACGTACTATTCAATCTATACCGAATAACTCATAATAGCATTTGCCGGTACGTAAATCTACATTCTGGGGAGTTGAGCAAGAAATGTTACAGGATTCAAAACGCAGCACGTGGGCACTGCTAGCACTGGCCATTAGTGCATTCGCGATCGGTACCACAGAGTTTATCAGCGTTGGGCTACTGCCCCTTATTGCAGATGACCTGGGCATTTCCGTAACTACAGCGGGACTGACCGTTACTTTATATGCATTAGGCGTTACCTTTGGGGCTCCTGTTCTGACCTCACTGACGTCTACCATATCACGCAAAACGTTATTGCTTGCCATCATGATTGTCTTCATTGCGGGTAACACGATGGCTGCATTATCGACGGGCATCACCATGTTACTCATTGCACGAGTAGTGTCCGCTCTGGCACACGGGGTGTTCATGTCCATAGGCTCCACGATTGCAGCCGATCTGGTGCCTGCCAACCGTAGGGCGAGTGCTATTGCCATCATGTTCTCCGGTCTAACCATTGCCACAGTAACCGGTGTACCTCTCGGTACACTCATTGGCCAACATTGGGGCTGGCGCGCTGCCTTTATCCTGATTGTTGTGGTTGGCATCATTGCGATGATCGGGAACCTGATACTCGTGCCATCCACGTTGAAGCGAGGAACACGGACGGCATTTCGGGATCAGCTGAAGCTCGTTACAGGTGGACGCTTGCTGCTTGCTTTTGCCATCACTGCTGTTGGGTACGGAGGAACATTTGTTGTCTTTACGTATCTGTCCCCGTTGTTGCATGATATTAGCGGTTATTCCGAGAAAACAGTAGCGTTCATTCTGTTGTTGTACGGAATAGCCATCGCTATTGGCAACATCATCGGCGGCAGAGCAGCCAATCGCAACCCGCTCAAGGCGCTCTTCTACATGTTCATCATTCAGACCATCATTCTCGGCGTGATGTACTTCACCGTCCCGTTTAAGTTGGCCGCATTGCTCACCATTATGGGTATGGGCCTGCTCGCTTTCATGAATGTGCCTGGTCTTCAGATGTACGTTGTAACCTTGGCTGAACGATATGCACCACAGGCCAAGGATGTAGCCTCAGCCTTTAACATCGCCGCATTTAATGCAGGGATCGCTATAGGTGCCTATTTGGGTGGAGTGATCAATGACTCCATTGGTTTGATTCACACGACATGGGTTGGTGCCATGATGGTTCTCGTAGCTGTAATCCTGACCGCTTGGGCTAAAATGCTGGAAAGCAAGGATCAACATGTACCTGCCGAACTGCAGAAGGCTTCGTTCTAAGTTGCATCCCGACCCTTGGGCTCGGCCTGGGAATATTGGTTCCAAATTTATGAGGGGAACCGGTTTCACATCGTATTTTACTATACTATATACGTTGAACCCAATTTGATCTACTATGATTTAATTTTGTATGATAAAACAACAAAAATTCAGCTTAATATGACTGATTTTTACACACTTTAAGGAGGAAATCTCATGACAACAGCTCAAACCGCACAACATTTACAATCTACAGTAACTCTGCATAACGGTGTTTCTATGCCTTGGTTCGGACTTGGTGTATTTAAGGTAGAAGAAGGATCTGAACTGATTGAAGCCGTGAAAAGTGCGATTAAACATGGCTACCGAAGCATTGATACTGCTGCAATATACGGCAATGAAGCTGGTGTTGGCCAAGCGATTGCAGAAGCTTTGCAAGAAAATAACCTGAAACGCGAAGAACTGTTTGTTACATCTAAAGTATGGAATGCAGACCTCGGATATGAAGAGACACTTGCCGCTTTTGATACCACATTGAACAAACTGGGACTGGAATACCTTGACCTGTATCTGATTCACTGGCCTAAGGCAGGCAAATACAAAGCAGCCTGGAAAGCAATCGAGGAACTGTACGCGGCTGGTCGCATTAAAGCTATTGGTGTAAGCAACTTCCAGATTCATCATCTCGAAGACCTGATGCAGGATGCCAAAGTGAAACCGATGGTCAATCAGGTGGAATACCACCCTCGCCTGACTCAGGTTGAGCTTAAAGCTTTCTGTGAGAAGCATGGTATCCAGCTTGAAGCTTGGTCTCCTCTAATGCAAGGTCAACTGTTGGACAACCCAGTGCTTACGGCGATTGCTTCAGACAAAGGCAAATCGGTTGCACAAGTCATCCTGCGTTGGGATCTGCAAAATGGAGTCATTACTATTCCGAAGTCCACCAAGGAAAACCGGATTATTGAGAATTCCTCCATCTTCGACTTTGAACTTTCAAATGAAGAGATGGATCAGATCAGTGCTCTGAACGAAGATGTACGTGTTGGACCTGACCCGGACAACTTCGATTTCTAAATTGAAGTTGTCCACATGATTCAGGGTTGATTTACAGCAAAAATAAGTAGGGCAAAACCTCCAACTCTCATTATGTACGAGAGTTGGAGGTTTTTTGACGTGGATTCACATCAAAGCCGATATTTCTATAAAGTCTGTTCTAAGCATACGCACTTTCGAATCATGTACTCCACTCCCTGTGCCTTGGATCAGAACAATGACAACTTCATCTTCCCCATCTGCATCTAAATCAACGACCGATATTTGAGGATAAAAGGAGGGATTTGCTACATTGCCCCATTTGAAGGTTTTCGTTTCACCATTTATTACGATCTGCTGAATTTTAGCTGCCTCGCCTTCCAAATCCTTAAGGTTAACGTCAGTAAATTATATCCATTATAGCGAATGTTGTTCGTTCTCCTATCCTTAGATTTGATGGGCTTGTAACGATTATCAGCAATTATGTTTATGTTAATATAGAGACAGTCGCCCCATTCACTACCTCGGCTGCGAGCGGGTATGCCGCGCTAGGGGCAAGTGGAGCAAACAAACTGTGCTTCTTATGGACACGATGACGCAGAGGAGGAGAGTTGCAATGTATCGCATATGGATTGTGGAGGACGATCCGAATTTGGCTTCGCTTTTACAGGCTTGTCTGGAAAAGTACAACTTAACAGCGCAGTACGCGGACGATTTTGAAGATATAATGGCGCAGTTTCAGCATTACGAGCCCCATCTTGTACTGCTGGATGTCAATCTGCCGAGTTACGACGGGTATTACTGGTGCCGGCAGATCCGCAAAGTGTCTACCTGTCCGATCATCTTCATCAGCGCCCGCTCAGGCGATATGGATCAGGTAATGGCGCTGGAGTACGGAGCCGATGACTATATGACCAAGCCGTTTCACCATGAGTTGGTCATTGCCAAGGTGCGCAGCCAGTTGCGGCGGGTGTACGGTGAATATGCGGGGGATGCGCGGGAGAAAATGGTCGAGCAAGGCGGGCTCGCCCTCTATCCGGAGCGGCTGGAGCTGAAGTGGCGGGGCGCGACTGTCGCATTGGCGCGCAAGGAGGCGGATCTGCTGGACCTGCTGCTTCTACGCTACCCGCTGGTCGTTACCCGCGAAGCACTGCTGGATAGGCTGTGGGACGACCAGCAGTTCGTGGACGAGAACACACTGAACGTGAACATCGCGCGTGCCCGCAAGAAACTTCAGGAGATCGCGGTTGCGGGCAGTATCGAGACGGTGCGCGGGTCCGGATACAAGCTAGTGCTGGAAACGGACGAATTGGGTGAACCCAAATGAAGCTACTAATCCGTGAGCATTGGCCCATGTTTGTTATGCATCTTGTTCAGTTGACGCTGGTTGTGGCGATCTACTGGCTTGACGGCTATCGCAACGTGTACACCGCCCTCTATTCGATATTTCTTGGCATGGTCACCTTGCTAGTTTATACTGGTTGGCGCTATATCAGCCATCGCAAGATGTACGATCGGCTTGCGGAGCCGCTAAATGAGCTGGATAAGTCTGCGGCTGGTTCCGGCAACAGTGCCCCCATCGCGCAGGCAGTCGACCAACTGCTGCAGGCGCAGTATGCACTGTACATGACTCGTATCACAGAGATGGAGCGGCGCCGCCGTGAGCATTCGACATTCATTACCCAATGGGTCCACCAGATGAAAACGCCGCTTTCGGTTATCCACCTGCTGACCGAAAACGAGAGCGACCGGCGGCAGGTCGACATCCGCGACGAAGCAGACCGAATCCAGTGGGGGCTAGAGACAGTACTGCACGCGACCCGGTTGGAGACGTTTGAGGAGGATTTCCAAGCGGCGCATGTGCCACTTAAACGTGTTGTGCGAAAAACGGTCAATGAACACAAGCGGCTGTTCATTGTCAATAATCTATACCCTCAAGTTCAGATGGACGATGAACTGACGGTGCCGACCGACGAGAAGTGGATCGGGTTCGTATTGACCCAATTGCTGTCGAACGCGATCAAATACTCTGCTGGCTGCGGCCGGACCGTCGCCATTCGCGCCTGGCGGCAAGGCGCGAAGACGGTGCTGGAGGTGGCAGACGAAGGCATCGGTATTCCGCTAGCCGACTTAAAGCGGGTGACTCGGCCGTTCTACACTGGTGAGAGCGGCCGCAAGTTCAGGGAGTCGACGGGAATGGGGCTGCATCTGGCACAAGAAGTTTGCAACCGACTGGGCCACGAGCTGGAGATCGATTCTACCGTTGACGTTGGCACCCGGGTGCGGGTTTATTTCTTGACTGCGGTCAAGCTTACATCGATGTAAGCTAAATGTAATCTTCGTCGATTGGTTTGCTCGGCGAGCCCGCCGTATACTTGAGGTGGAGAACAAGAAATCACCAGCTACATGAAGGAGCGAGGATATGGAACTTCTGCGAACAACTCATCTGGGCAAGATTTACAGCGGCCAGGTCATGCACCGGGCACTCGGCGATATATCGTTCAGCGTCGAGAAGGGCGAGTTTGTCGGCATTATGGGGCCATCGGGCAGCGGCAAGACGACGCTACTACAGTTGATCGCGACGATCGACAATCCGACTTCCGGTGAAGTGCTCATCGACGGCCAGAACCCACACCAATTGGGCCACAACGCGCTCGCCCGGTTCCGCCGACAACAGCTTGGATTTATTTTTCAAGACTACAATCTGCTTAACACACTGACAATTTTAGAAAATATCGTGCTGCCACTGACGCTGGAAGGTGAGAAGGTGCGCACGATGGAGGAGAAGGCGCAGAGAATCGCTGACAGGCTTGGGATCGCCTCCATTCTGGACAAGTGGCCCTATGAAGTATCTGGCGGACAGGCGCAGAGAACGGCCATCGCCCGGGCGATCATTCACGAGCCGAAGCTGCTGCTGGCTGATGAACCGACAGGTAACCTCGACTCCAAATCATCTCGGGACGTTATGGAGACGCTGACGGCGATCAACCGGGCGGACGGGGCGACAATGCTGCTTGTCACGCATGACGCGCTAGCGGCCAGCTACTGTCACCGTGTGCTGTTCATCAAGGACGGTGAACTCTACAACGAGATTCACCGCGGGGACAGCCAGCAGGCGTTCTTCCAAAAAATCATCGATGTACTGTCACTGCTTGGAGGGAATGCGCATGACCTTTCAACAATTCGCGTTTAATAACGTCATGCGCAACAAACGCCTGTACATAGCGTATTTTCTCAGCAGCGCATTTGCGGTGATGGTGTTTTTCGTCTATGGCGTTTTCGCCTTTCATCCGGGGCTGGCAACGAGAGAAATCGGCAGTCCGGTAACGATCGGATTACTAGTGGCGCAGATGCTCATCTACCTATTCTCATTCTTCTTTGTCCTTTATTCAATGAGCGCTTTTATCAAGTCGCGCAGCCGAGAGTTCGGATTGCTGGTCATGTTCGGCATCACCAATATGCAGCTCCGGAGGCTCGTATTTATCGAAAATATTGTGATTGGTTTCGGCGCCACGCTGACTGGCGTCGCGTCCGGGCTGGTACTATCCAAGATATTGTTGCTTGCGGCGGAGTCGCTGATTGGGATGGAGGAAGAGCTCCCCTTCTACATGCCGTACCGAGCGCTCGTTCTGACCTTTGCCGCGTTCATGCTGCTTTTTCTGGGCATCTCGCTATTCACGGTGCTGTTCTTTCGTGGCAACAAGCTGATTGACCTACTCAAAGGATCCACCAAGCCCCGGCCTGAGCCCCGCGCTTCGATCTGGCTGTCACTCGCGTCGCTCGCACTGATCGGTTGTGGATATGGTGTGTCGCTGGTCGTCGAAGGCTTGATGGTCGTGTATGCATTGCTGCCAGTGACAGTGGCGGTCGTCGTCGGGACGTACTTTTTGTTCACTCAATTGAGCGTATATACGATCCGCGGCTTGAAGCACAACCGGAGGCTATACTGGCGACGAACGAACTTGTTGTTTTTCAACGATCTTGCATATCGGATGAAGGACAATGCCCGCACTTTTTTCCTTGTGACGATCCTGTCGACTGTCGCTTTCTCAGCAATCGGTGCCCTAGTCGGGTTCAAGACGATCCTTACTGAGTCGATTGAAAAACCGTTCGCCTTTGAATATATCTCGTATGCGGGGAACTCTCCGGAACAGGCCGCCTCGGCGGTGGATGTGATCGAACATAAACTTTTCGTGGAGGGAATTCCCTTCACGAAGCTACAGGCCGAGCTGCGCTCTTACAAACGAGCCGAGAGCAACGAAACGGTGATGATCGTCAGCGAGTCAATGTACAACACATTTGCCGTTGTCGCCGGGGATCAGAAGTTGAAACTAGGAGCGAACGAAGCGGCTATCGTCCAGTACAACTCAATAGACGGAAGAGGCGAATCCTTCGACGAGCAGGAGCTGGCCGTGGAAGGCGGCGGAAAACCACTGTTGATCACACAGAGTGCCTCCTTCTTAATGTCGGAGTACATGTCGAAGTACAACAAGTACTATGTCATGAATGATGACCGCTACGAGCAGCTGCCAGAGCCGCAATCGTCCGAGGGCTACTATGTGTTCGCAGTCAGTGACTGGAAGGCGACAGAAGCAGTCGGCCAGCAGCTGAACAATGAGATTGGCCACTCCAAGAATGATAGCTTCTTCTCACTCGCGTTCCACATCAAGCAGTTGCTTCAGAGCTATAGCGCAGTGATGTTCGTTGGGTTGTTCGTTGGCGTGGTATTCTTTGTGGCGTCCGGCAGCTTCCTCTATTTCCGACTGTACACGGATCTGGATGATGACAAGGCGAAGTACGCTTCAATCATGAAGCTCGGGCTGACCAGCCGTGAGCTGTCGAAGATCGTCACTCGCCAGATGGCTATTCTGTTCTTCCTGCCGATTGCCATCGCGCTCATTCACGGTGCAGTGGCACTGACGGCACTGCAGGGCATGTTCAATTTTTCGCTCATCAAAGAGTCGATAATCGTGTTGAGTGCATTCGCGATCATTCAAATCGTGTACTTCCTAGTTATCCGCAGCGGCTATTTGCGGCAGCTTCGGTCCGGTGGAACCGGATAATCTCGTATTAAAGAACGGTTACAAGGGGACGATTTGTACGACCTGTTCATGCAAAGAGACAGAAGAGTATAGCAGATTGCCGATAGAGGACGTCCTGTAAACGTATTATCGTAATGTTGATATTCCTGTTTTTCGGGATTACGTCATGTGGCGTCATCTAACAGCTAAGAATCGGTATTATGTTGGGTGAAGTTAGCTGTTTCTATTGTCGGCCCCGACGATGTTTATTACAACATGCGCAAAAAAACTAACTGCGTGTAAACCATTATTTTTACAGTTGTGTTTGAGATGGCGAATATAGTATCGCAAACTATGACTATAAAGCGATTTTTCCATAGTCAGTCGTGCATTTGATTGCGGAGTTCCTGCATACCCTTCGTTCTACTCCTATGTGTCTCTTTATGCTGCTGCCGTTAGGACTAGTGGCAACAATTGCCTACTTCAAAAAAATGGATAATCACTGAGGTAGGCTGGTTGGAGTTCTCCATTGTAAGTTGGAAATTCAGGTGGAGGTGGGATTTTGTTTCAATGGGATATTGATATGTTCCGGACGATTAATGATCTGGGCAAACAGTTTACTTTTCTGAATCCAGCTGCTGTATTTGTGGCGGAATATATGCTGTATGTACTAGCGTTAACAATGCTTGTTTATTGGTTCACCCGCAGCAGCCGGAATCGGATGATGGTTATCCAGGCAGGGCTTGCTTTTGTTCTGGCAGAGATCATCGGTAAATTGGTAGGCAAGTTTTATGAGCATTATCAGCCGTTCGCGGTATTGCCAAATGTCAACAAACTCCTAAACCATGATATAGATAATTCTTTTCCGAGCGATCATACGATTTTGTTTTTTTCCATCTCTGTCTCCTTCTGGCTTGTCCGGAGAAAGGGTGGGTGGCTCTGGCTGGCGCTTGCTTGTTGTGGTGCTGTCTCCCGCGTTTGGGTTGGAGTTCATTATCCAATAGATATCGCAGTGGGAGCGTTGATTGGCATCATTTCAGCTTTGTTCATCTATTGGTTGGCACCAAAGCTTGGGATTATCAGGCGGTTTCTGGCTTTATATGAAAAAATGGAACAGCGCGTATTACCTGTCCAACGTAAGTCTGGTAGTATGTAAATTCCCGCCAGTACCAGGTTTGTTACGATATGTCGAAACAATTGCTATGTATCTGGTCTTAAACAAAAATGCGCAAAACGTACACTGTGTAATTAAATCCAGTAAACTCACCGATTTCCGTACACTAAGGAACGCAGCACAAAGCCAATTATATGGTATTTCTTCTTGTTATTCAGGCCAAACCAACCAAGGAGAAATAAGCAGGTATTATCTTTAGTGGTTTGTAGCGCACAATAAAAAGCGGTAGCAGGTCTAGAACTTCTTGGTTCCTAGATTGGCTACTGCTTTTTTTACGAGTCTTTAATAAGTGGATTTATGATTTTGATCCCTTTATTTTGCCGAATGATTGTTCCTTTCAGCGTAAAGTACAAAAAAAAGCCTAGTTATGTTGGCTATCATAGCCACAAGGCTTCAAGTCATCCTACAGCCCTTAAGCTCCGAATGATATTTATTCTGCCCCTCTCTCCTTAACGAAGAACCATAATCCAATTGCAAAGAAAAATATAATATAGATGATGTCTATCATTAACGATATAGGTAAGCCAACTAATTCTGATTTATGTTGTGATGTGCTCCAGTAGACACTTAAATCATCGTGATGAATGAATAGAATGTGCGTCCATGATATGGATAAAAGGCTATTTTCAAATATTAACTGAAAAAAGTATAACACTAAGCTTCCGCCTACCCCGAAAGCAGCTGATCTCGTCCATACGCCTATAAATGACGCTAAGCTTGCATATAGGCAGCATTGCAATACGAGAGCTCCGATAATGTATATAACAACTGTCATGTCCCCCCATTGAATGTTTTGTGGAACTGCTAAGAGATTTAATACCAAAGAAATCAGGAATATACTAAAAACACCCGAACTGATGAGCAAGATCATCGCAACAATTTTGGCAAAATACAACCGTAAGCGCGAAGAAGTATGCAGAAATAGCTGTTTCAGAGTACCATAATGATACTCATCCGTCCAAATAAGAGGGGACATAACTATCGCCCAAGGTAAAATAACAAGCATTCCCGATAAACTAAGCAAAGAACCTACCATTTGAGCCACTGTAACATCAGCCTCAAGACCACTGATGTACGACGAAGACAACAGTAACGTCATCACAATAAAACCAAGGTGTGAAAAAATAAAGACTTTTTTATTCACTATCTTCAAACATTCATTCCATATCAACTTAACTCACCCCCATCTTGCACAGTTGTCCATTCTAAAAACTTATCCTCTAAACTGGTATGTGCCTGGAACACCCGATGAACGTTCACATTAGCATCACATAATGTTCGGATGAGCTTTGGAACTTGACCTTCATCAATAGCTATTGTAATAGTATACAGGTGGTTGGATAATTTATCCAATTGCTTATATTCCAATGCATTTTGATCATGCCTATACAAGTTGGCCATAACTTCTCTTGTTCGCTCAATGTTATCAATATGAAGAGTAATACAGAAGATGTCATCATTTATACCCTTACCAATTTGCTGTTCTGTCACTAAACGACCATGCTGTATAATGATCACTCTGCGCGCCATCTGCTCGATCTCTGATAGTTGATGGCTAGAGATTACAATTGCTACTCCCAAGTCGGCAGCTATTCGATTTAAGTAGTTTCGTGTTTCCCGCACACCAGCAGGATCGAGTGCATTCATTGGCTCATCCAAAACTAGCAACTTTGGCTTACGTAGTAGTGCTTGTGCTATACCCAGTCTTTGCTTCATTCCCATGGAGTATGTGCCTACTCGCTGCTTAAGCGCATATTCTATCCCGACCAGGCTAGCCACCTCTGACAGCCACTCTTTACTTGCATTTCTGTGCAACCGCTGATATTGGCGTAGATTTTCATATCCGCTTAAATATGGATAGAATGCAGGGGCTTCAATCACGGCCCCCACATTAGGGAGGGCTTTAGAGAAATTAGTCTTAATGCTATAACCTGCGATATGAATGTCCCCGGCACTTACTTTGCTTAGACCAACCATCATCTTCATCGTGGTTGTCTTGCCCGCTCCATTGGCACCAAGTAGTCCGATAATCTCCCCTGCTGCCACATCAAACGATATGTCTTGTACAATCAACTTGCCCTTAATTTCTTTCGTTAGGTGTTTTACCGATAATATCGTTTTCAAATGTCTCCCTCCTCAATGTATCTGTGCAACTCAATTTTGTTTAATTCAACAAGAAAATCCTTTATATTACAGATTGTAATATACTTTACAGCATCTTATCTAGAAAATAAAAAGAGCCCATGGTCTAATCCGTGTAGAATAAAGTCACAAACAACTACATTCACACAGGAGAATAAGTCCATGAGATCCTCACATCTACTTGATTGAAAACCCGCCATATAAAAACAGTTATGAACTCATTTCTTGATAGTAATATTGATAATAGCTTGAAGTATGTAACAACTGATTGTGATTTCCTACATCACAAACCCTTCCATTCTCCAAGACAATAATCATGTCACTGTTCATAACGGTCGATAACCGATGGGCAATCACAATTCGTGTGCATTTAATACTTGATAAATATGCATCTACTCGAGCCTCAGTTATATGATCCAATGCACTCGTTGCTTCATCTAATACAAGTATTGATGGGTTATTTAAAATTGCCTTGGCTAAGGCGATTCTTTGTCGTTGTCCTCCTGAAATATTTCTACCCATTTCAGCTAAAACTGTCTGATATTGCATCGGCATCGACATAATTTCATCGTGAATATTTGCTGCTTTTGCTGCCCGCACTACTTCATTCATAGTTACACCATCCTGGTGCATGACAATATTATCAAAAACACTACGATTGAATAATGATATATCCTGCGGCACTATCCCCATCTGTTTACGTACGTATTGCATGTCCAAATCCGATGTTCCATAACCATCATAGTATACCTCACCGGATATCGGGGCAAATAACCCAATTATCAAATGAGCTAAAGTTGATTTTCCAGAGCCAGATTGTCCAATAATGGCTATCTTCTGTCCTAATTTGATGTGTAATGAAATGTCATTTATAACGATCGGACTATACTTTGAATAGGAATAGCTAACATGTGATAGTCTGATGTCACCTAGTACTTTTAATTGCAGTTTACCTTCATTCTGCTCAGGTGGAGCTTCCAACACGTCATGAATTCGTTTCAAAATAGTAGTCGTAAGAATATATGAATTTATCGTATTCATGAGGCTTGATGATGTAGTAAAAAGAAGAGTCGCAATCGCTTGAAATGAGACAACCATACCAACAGTCATAGAACTGTATTCCCCTGTAATTAACATAACGCCGATACTTAGCACAACGAGTGGTGACATAAATTGCAATCCATTGCTAATTGTTGTAATGTAGCTATTCAGATTTTCCTTACGGCGGTATACTTGCAATAAATGTTTGAATTTATTAAGCCATTGGGAATATACTTGTTGTTCTGTCCCTGATATTTTCACACCCATAATACCGTACAGCATCTCTGTCTGCACTGCTTGTACTTCTGTCGTAGCCACCACTTGTTGCTGATTAATCTCGGCTACATATTGTTTAGTGAAAATTACTAACAAAATATTTATACTCACAAGCAAAAATACAATCATCGCAAGCAATGGAGATATGAACAACATATAACCAGACAATACAAATAACATGAAGCTATCCAATATACCTGTAATCAGAGCGCCTGACAGCTGATTTCGAATTGTGACCAAGCTATTCATTCGAAAAAGCATGTCCCCATACGAGCGCAGTAAGAAGAACGGAAAAGGTAACTTCAATAAATGTGAAAAAAAGCGTGTCTGCATCTCATAGTCCAAAGCATTGTGTAATCGAACCAAAACACGACTGCGCACGAATGTAATTATCATGTAAGCAAGTAGAAAACTGACTACAGATATAAAAATCATTATAGATAAACTGGATTTTTTAGGGATCATAACTTCATCAATAACATGCTTCATGAATAAAGGCATACCTATAACTATGAATTGCAAAGCTAGTGTAATAAGAAAAACATATACAAACAGATTTTTATGCGCTTTTACATGGACTAAAACATCTAACCAAATATTTGGGCTTTTCTCAATGTCGATTTGTTCGGTTAACCCCACTGTCATTAAAAATCCAGAAAATTGCTCGCTGAAATTCTTTAATGACAGCTTAATTCTCCCAAAACGTGGGTCAACAATACGGGCATAATTATTATCTATCTTTTCCAAAACTACAAAATGACCTTGGTTCCAATGCAGAATGGCTGGTAAAGAAACTTGCTGTAATTGAAATTGATCAATATGTTCAATGCGATAAGCTTTTACATCATAGCCTAAGCTCACAGCAATTTTCTTTAGTTGCAACAGCGTTGTACCATCTCGTCCAACGTCTGCCCGTTCACGTAGGCGAGATAATGAAATCTCTTTCTTATGGTATGCAGATATCATTGCAAGGCAACAAAGTCCACACTCTGACTGATGCATCTGCTCGACATAGGGTACACGCCGACGAGCCATTACATTCTCTCCCTTCTACTTTGATTTAAGATCACACAGTTAGCCTTGAGATGGAAGGGAAGAATTTATCATTTTCCAGGTTTAAAATATTAGGAACTCTTTCCGGAAATGCCTGTTTTAATAGCCCAAATCCAATACCCGAAAGACCACCCATTAATCCTTTAATATCAAATGCACGATGGACACCTGTGTTATTCCATGGTTGATCATTTAGAAGTCTGAGCAGATACGCTCTGACTATATTGATAGTATCCTCATTACGCTCCAAAACTGAATTAGCATAAAGTAATATTTCCAATTGTCCAAAATCACCATGACAATAGACAGGTTCTGTCCCAAAGCCTAATTTAAGAGTTGTTTCAAGCGCAATATTAATCTCTTGATCAATATGTGCATCCCAATATCCATTTTCCAACAATCGTAGTCGAGATAATAATATACCCGGTGCACCATGACACCATGTTACCCTTGCGGTATCATTAGGAGTAATCCAATTTTTCAATTCAGCACTATAGTTTGCACGCTCATACTGTAAACCTTTTTCAATATATTCAATGTACTTTTTATGTTGAGTGACCCTATATAACGATGATAATGAAGCAATAATTCCAGATACGCCATGGGAATACCCTACATAAGGCTTACTATTTGGTGTTGTCAACCAAATCATACTACCATCTGGCAAGGTTTGAGCATTCTGAAGCAAATGTTCAGCGCATTTCTCTGCACCTTGTAGCGCCTGTTTCCATCCGGTTCCATGATATACATGTAAAAGCACATCAATAGCTCCAGCTGCACCACCGATATAATCGAATGAGGTATCTTTATCAATGAGGTTACAGTAATAAGGAAGAAATTCTTTAACAGTTTGTAGTAAATCTTCATCATTCCATAAGCGTGATAATTGATAGGTAGTAAATACGCCACCACCAATGCTACCAACTTCAAATACCCCAACGTTTAACGATACATCATTTGATTGATACGTATTTCTCATAATTTCAATCAACGGCTGCAAAGCTTTTCGGGCCATATCTTTATAATTGTTATTTGTAGTTAGTTCAGATAAATAACCCAAAAATAAAGCAATTCCGCCATTCCCATTATAAAGATCATTTCCTACAGGAACGAGTCTCAGTTTTCTTTCATCCTCACTATTGGCTACTAAGCCAATCCATGTTATATCATCAGCTGCTGGACTTGAAGATATAACTGCTGATTGAACTAAACTTTCTCCAATTGAAATAGCTAATTGGACATACTCGTCTTTCCAATTAGACCCTAACACGTCGTTTGATTTTATAAATTGAATTTCAGGAAAACAATAAGTATAAAGATCAGGCTTAGATGACAAAACAGACATATTTAATAACTGTAACTGTTCTTTTAGGTCCTTCTCGCCCATTTTATCGATTTTGTTTATTACAACCTCTATACCTGATTGTTCAAATAACTGAGGGATTCGTTCATTATTAGATGACCAAGCATCTCTTTCGGACGGAGAAGTGTAAAAGATAGGGATATCCCCGTCTTCAATATCACGCATCTCGTGGGAAACAAATTTTAAATGTTTAGGATCGGCTAAGCATTGTAACCATAATCGATGCAAAACAACTTTACGATCTAATTCATCTCGTAATAAGTCAGGATGGTATAGGGTACGCATTAATTCACCATACGCTCTAGTATCTCGCACGATTACTCTAACTCTAACATCATCAAACTCTCGGATCATTTCTTTCAGTCTGTGCTTGTTTTCCATCATAATCCTGTAAGCTTGAGCAAAACCTTGTTCAATGTCGTCAATATAACGATAACTATCTACAACTTCATTATTATAATATGGAAGATTATAGGTCTTACTAGATTCTCCCTCCCCTTTTTCTAACCTCATTCGGTCTGTCCCTCTGTGAGTGAGATTCAGTACATTTGGTACTTTTTTTCCACCGTGTCCGAAAATACCA
Organism: Paenibacillus sp. FSL R5-0701; assembly: GCF_037973995.1. NCBI lineage: Bacteria > Bacillati > Bacillota > Bacilli > Caryophanales > Paenibacillaceae > Paenibacillus > Paenibacillus sp. FSL R5-0701. Next base: position 6,872,394 of record NZ_CP150230.1, read on the forward strand.
CTGATGTCTATACCGGAGTACGTATCTGACTTAAAAATGTACTGTGGTAACATGCCAGAAGACATCACAGAATGAGATATAATTTCATATGCATGGCCACTGGCGTTATGTTCAAATTTCTTCGTACTTATATGTCTATGAAATAAGGATTCTAGATCAATTACAACAGGGCTAGATCCATGCGCAATAATATTCTCATAATGGAAGTCTGTGGCGTTAAACATATACATTATAGCCAAATTTACGCCCATGTTTTTGTAAAATCCACTAATTTCCTCAGTGGAATTGCACTCAGAATGCTCTACAAACTCTGTCCAGCCATAACTTCCACAATCTAAATTTTTTATCATTTTTGTGTGAGGAACGCCAAAATGCTGCATCCAAGACAAAATTTTGTAATATTCTTTATCAACTCTTAATGAACGAGGTTTATATACTAATTTGCCTCCTGTTGTAAACTCTAGAATCGTTACACTTCGTCCATCATGAGTATCACCTGCCCCAATATGTAACTGGACAAGCTTACCGAACTGGTTGACATCAGGCATATGTGAAACAATTTTTGGATAGTCAGCCTTGAACCTATCTAACACTTCACTAACATGGGCTGTCCATTTTTCAGTTATACGAAGCAATGAACGTATTAACACTGGGTATTCATTGGCCAATTGTCTTAAATACTCTTTATCATGTAGCAAATTTTCAAAGTACTGGTACCTCTGTTCTGGAGTTTCTCCTCTCAAAAGTCCCTGATTACTTAATACATTCAATTCCAATATTAAAGTTTTGTAACTGCAATCCATGATTCTTTCGAATAAAGAAGAAAGTAGCCTTTTAAAAAAAGAACTACTTGTATGTAAAATACGAGAATCTGAATCACTGATGTTTTCTTCCAATTTATTGATAGCAAGTAAGAGGAAACGTTCAGTAAATCCCCAAAATTCAGGCGGAGTAGCGGGAATATATTCATCCATTGAGTCAATTAGCAACAAATTTTCCCATTTCAATTCCCATGATGAGTCAATTTTTTTTATATTTGAAATAGTATCGACTTCTAAATTTGACACTTCTTTGAGACTTTTTTCCAAATATTCTTCTTTATCATAGAAAAATTTTGCCCAATATTTTATCTTTTCACTAGTATTTATCAATGTATAATAACAACCTTTCGATAATTTAGAAGAAACAGATAATTGATATACCTACATGGATAAGAGGGCATTTCTAGCTGTATCCTCGGCAGCATCATTTATAATGCTCCGATAATATCAGCAGAATGCCCTCCTTATAAAATCCATGTCAAACCTAACTGCATTATCATTCTGTTACTACCGTGTATCAACTAGCCCAATGATTGCAATAACATTTAAATTTCAGCTGTTTATTAACATACCCATGTCCATCCTGGGGTACAATCAGCCGTAATGCTCTTAACACAATTACCATCTGTAAAGCCTTGTGCCTGAGCACCACCAGCCACTGTATCCATCTCAGTGTCTGTCAATTCAGATAGCACACTTCCTACTGGATTATATGTAGCTGCATTAGTATTTTCCATTTGATTTTTCAATTTCATAGTTTTCACCTCCTTTCATAACTCATCCTGCTCAGCAGGGTATTCATTGTTCAATATGATAATAGTGTTCCAATTGGTTCTTAAGTACCAATTACTTATATGGGCAATATTACCATATGTATTTATGGAAGTAAATAGATTTAATAGATATATTTAAAAATATTTAGATATAATAAGTTTATTTGGAGATTCATATACATTTATATCGAAATTTAGTAGTTATACATTTCAAATTTTTTAACCTCATGAAGCTAATTAAAGGACTGATCCTAAAGAAACTAAAATCAATCACATAAAATTCTTTGAATACGAGATTGCTCAGAATGAGCAAAGGATTTAGCGAAGTAGAGCAACTTTCTGTAAACCTCTATGTGAAATCTGTATCGACCAAGGGAATAGCGTATACGGACGAATTCAAACAAATCTTTATTGCATCGAATCAACAAGGACAGCTGCCCAGAGAAACTTTTGAGTCTTGTGGATTCGATGTTCAGATCATCGACATGACCCGGATTAACGCCGCAGCCGACCAACGGAGAGCAAGTTACCAGGAACAAGGAGAACAGGAACTCACTACACTCATCCAGATTTTCAGAAGACAGTGAAACGTATGGGGCTTGGTCAATCGATGTCCAGACGAGGGAACTGCTGGGATACCGCACCGCAGGAGTCGTTCTTTGATCATTTTAAGGATGAAATCTCGTTAAAGAACTGCGCCAAACGGGATGAAGCCAAACAAGAAGTTAAAGCCTATATGTCTACTACAACCACTGGACTAAAGATCCCTAGTGTTGGCTTGTTGGCCTCAGCCTACCTTTTGCCGGATGCTAACTACGGCGAGTGTTTCATTCACATGAGAGAAAAACCACCGGATCAAAGATCGGCGGTTTTTCGTGTCTACTGCACGTTTCAATTCAAAATGTGGTAATCCATTTTTTAACTATTGAACCTGCCACAATGCAGGGACATTGGATGGTTCCCACCCAGACAAGGATGTGTGGGACTGCAAACATTTATACGTCTTACCGCTATAGGTGACCAGCTGTCCTACAGTATAGGCTGTATTCGCCTGCCAGGCGGAAACGCCCGGATTTGTCGTTCCTGCTGTTGTTTTCACGGTCACCGCATTGCTCGCAGCAGAACCATTCCCCGCCGCATCCTTTGCTTTTACCGTAAATGTATACGAGGTATCCGCTGCAAGCCCACTGATCGTTGCTGTCGTTCCCGTCACGGATGTCGCCAGAGCCGCTCCGTTGTACACATCATAACTCGTTACACCCACGTTATCCGTAGATGCCGCCCAGCTCAGCGTTATGCTGGATATTGTTTGCGCGGTTGATGCCAGATTCGTCGGTGCAGTTGGTGCTTGCGTATCACCTCCCGGTTGAGTCGTAGTGCTCACGTTTACAACATTACTGGCTGCAGACAGATTGCCTGCCGCATCTTTTGCTTTGATCGTGAAAGTATAGGAAGTACCCGCGGACAGGCCGCTGATTGTTGCGGTCGTTCCGTTGACGGAGGCAGCAAGATTGGCACCATTGTAGACGTTATACCCAGTAACCCCCACATTATCCGTTGAAGCATTCCAGGCCAGCGTCACCGAATTGGCCGTCACACCTGTCGAGCGGGCATTACCGGGTACACTTGGCGCCGTCGTATCTGCTGGAGGCACTGTACCTCCAGTAGGCAGATCGGCTTTCAGTTTATTTTGGAGTGTTTTGTTCCGGTCACCGCTAAGCTCCCAGAACATCGCTCCGCCGAGTCCTTTGCTTTTGATATAAGCGGTTTTATATCCAATAGACTCCGCATCGTCATAGCTAATAAATCGCTTGTTGGTCGCATTATAGAGATATGGCACCTTGGCAATGTCATTCCAGTAACGCGTGTACCCGTTTTTGTTAATGTAGTTAGTCTCCAGATCATAAAAATCAAAGGAGCCTGCTTCCCATGTTCCAACGGAAGAACCTCCCGCGCAGGTCTGATACTGGCCATTACTCGCCTGTGCGCATCCATCCCAGCCACGTCCATAGAACGGAACACCAAGCACAAGTTTAGCGGCTGGTACGCCTGCATTCAAATGTCCTTGTGCTCCGGTAGCCACATTAAATGTATTGGCATCTGGCACCCCAGCAGCCGAAGCCGCAGGGTCATAGTTCAACGGCGCGTTATGCGCGCTGACTTTTTGCCAGGCCCCGTTAAAATCGTATGTCATAATATTAATCCAGTCGACGATGGCAGCTATATTGGCAAGCTCAGTATTCGCAGCATAGGTCGTCGATGCACCGCTTGCAATCGTAAGCAGATACTTCTTGCCGTCCACAGCTCCGGCAGCATCCAGCTTCTCACGGATTTTGCTCAGAAGCAGTGTGTAATTTTGCTTATCCTCAGGACGTTTGCTATTACCATCAAGTCCGCCTGATACCGGATACTCCCAGTCCAGATCTACTCCGTCAAAATTGTATTTCCGCAGGAAGTCGACGGCAGAGTTTGCAAATACCTCTCGCGTTGCAGCAGTCGCAGCTACATCAGAGAAGCGGTTGGACCATGTCCATCCTCCCACGGAGATGATTGTCTTCAGATTAGGATTGATCTGTTTCAGCTTGTTAAGCTGATTGATATTGCCTGCAATGGGCTGATCCCACGTATCCCCTGCAAATGTCTTTCCGGTATCGATCCATGGATCGCCAAGCACAATCGTTCCATTCGGTACATTGATTGTCTGGCTCTTCTCATTCTGACACGTCCAGGTCACCGGGTTAGGGCCCGAAGGGTCCGGATTTCCATGAACACCATTCCAGCAAATATCGGCAAACGCATAGTTGATATGCGTGACTTTGGTTGGGTCGATGTCCGTTACATTATAGTTTCTCCCATACGCAGCCCAGGACGGGTAGTAACCAACAATTTTATAAGAATCTGCAGCTGCTGCCGTAGCGGGTTGGAGCACAAAGGAAGGAATAATGACGGATAAGAGCAGGGATAGACCCAGGAGAAACTTTGCGGTTTTCTTGAAAGCAGTGTGTTTATTTAAATGTATCATCTAATACACAACCTCCTTTGTCGTTTGCGTGCTAAAACCATTCAGGAATGAACGATGTGCGCTCGAAAACTGGTTATTCGTATATGCATCCCAGTTGATTGACCAGGTCATAATCCCTTTTATCCCCGCATAGCCCGCAGGCTGGAGCAAGGTATAGGAACCGCCGTATGACACACCTTTGATTAGGTAATTCAGTGCCTTTTGCAGCTCGGCTGGCGTTGTATAACCACCTCCAGCAGCCTGCTGGGAAGCCGGTACACCGATGGCAATCTGATCCGGTCGTAAGGGACTAAAGAATGGGCCTGTGCTGCCGCCTACATGAAAGCCTTGAAGCAACATCTCCGCCATGGCCACATGGAAATCAGCTGTTCCCTGGGCGTAAGAGCGCCCATCCAGCCCCACCATGGAGCCCGTGTTATAGTGCTGCACATGAAGCAGGGTCAGGTCATTACGCAAGGCATGGATGACTGGCAAGTATGCTCCCCAAGGACCGCCGTAGCTCAGATATCCACCCTGTACATAGGCCGTCTCCGGCGCAGCCGTCAGGATGAAATTGGCGCCGAAGTGTGACTTAACCGCTTTCACACCTTGGATGAGGTTAACAATTTTCGGTGTAGTTGGACTACGGAAATCGGTATCCCCTGCATTCAGAGACAGGGAACTTCCTTCCAGATCGATATCCAGACCATTGAAACCATACGTGGAAATGATTGATTTTAACGAATCTTCGAACTGCTGTCTCTTGGTCGCATCGGTGAGCTCAATGGTACCGTTGGCTCCCCCCATGGAAAGAAGTACTTTTTTCCCCTGGCTTTGCAGATAGGCAATATCGGATTGGAATTCGGCTACCGTCGCATTGTATGGAGTAAAAGCAAGCGTTCCGCTGCCATGTGAAATCGGTTCGGCAAAGGAGACATTAATAACGTCATAGGCTGTTGATACGTTACGAAGTCTGATATTGGTTGAACCATTGTCGAAGTTATGCCAGTAGCCAATCAGCCATTTGCCGCCGGTTGGCCCCGGATTGGATGATCCATTGGAAGTTGTCACACTGAGGGAGGTACTCGCAGCGGATATATTGCCTGCGGCATCTTTGGCTTTTACCGTAAAAGCATAAGTCGTGCTGGCTGTCAGTCCCGTGACTACAGCTGTTGTAGTTGAAGTACTTGTCACAAGAACGCCGTTCCGGTACACCTCATACCCCGCTACGCCCACATTATCCGTGGATGCATTCCAGGAAAGACTCACAGAGGTGTTCGTGACGGAGGATGAAGTCAGACCCGCAGGAACAGAAGGTGGTGCCGTATCTGGCGTCGGCGTTTCCCCTCCCGAACCTTCCCCGACGTATTTCCACAACGCGGGCACAACAGAGGGCTCCCATCCGGTCAAAGCTGTGTGTGCCTGAATACACTCATAATCTTTATTTTGATATGTTACGAGGTCTCCTTTCTTGTATGCGGTGCCTGCCTGCCACTGGGCGGCGGCATCGGCTCTCGGTGCAAACCACGAAATAAGAAGAAGAAATGCCAAAGCAAATGTAATGACCGGGCGGAATCGAACAGCTTGATTCAAGCAAAATCCCTCCTGTACTAAGGATACGTTCACCTTGCAAACAAAACTTCAATTGTCCATCTGCATCTGATCTGTGATCGATTAGAGCCAGCCCCATTCAGCCATCTGATGTTGCGTGTCACTTCACTCCCTTCCCTTACCAAAATGGACCTTCCCTCTCGTGTTCTTTTTTTGCAGGCACCATCCAAATTTTACAGGGAATTTACAGATCCTCACCCTGTATTTAATCAGTAAAATGCAAAAGAGATAAGGGATAAAATAGTTCTATTGGGGGCGAAAAATGTAATATAGCGCACAAAAAAGGTTTTCTTTCAACTCCTTAGGAGATTTGAAAGAAAACCTGTGTTAGATATTGCGCAGAGAAGAGGGCATATCTTACCGCCGTTGCTCCCCTCTCCCTTCCAAAGGCTGCCACTCATCCACGCCGGACAGAATCAGAGGTATAGTGTACTCGGCCGCTTCCTGTTCGGTCAGTATTTTGGCCCAAGACACACGATCAGCAGCATATCCTGCACCAGGTCCGGCGCTGTTGTATTCCGCATACTGAACGGTCTGCTCTGCATCTGTCTTGTTCCAGTTGTGCCATCCCTCCCGCTTCACATGAGCGCCGATCCAGCAGTTCAGAAAACAGACTTTGGCATGATGACGCCACGGTCTGCCCAGATACACCGACTGCGGCGGAGCATTGCTGGTCAGATCACAGTCCAGAAACACATAGCCGTAACGCACATCCTCCGGCGTAGAGGCTGCGGTAATCCAACCGTTCACTTGTCCATCTGCAGCCTCCACTTCAGTCAGGCGATTCTTCGTAAAGATCTCGCAGCCCTTAAACACCACCGTAGCCGAACCAAAAATAAAATCGATATCACCTTCGATGTAACAGTCCTCGAAATACTGCCGCAGCTTACGCCGCTCGGCACCATCGCGTGGCCCGCCAAAATAACTGCGATCCATGGGCTGCTCCGGCAGCGGGCCGGTGAAGATCGTATCCTGGTGACCGATCAAACGACAGCGGCGAAAGACCGCCCGGTCTCCATCCACATAAACGGCCAGCGCCTGACCAACCTGCTTGCCCGGCCCGGCAGCATTTACGAAGGAAATTCCCTCTGCCGTGAAGTCATCAGCACCAATGAAAGCCGTATAGGAATGAAACGTATGATATGGCGACCCGTCCGGGAACTTCTTGAGTGCATGATCATCATACGTAATGATCGTCTGCTCCGCCCCCTCACCAATCAGGTGGATGCCCGGCTTCTCCATATGCAGCTTCTCATGATAGACACCAGCCTTCACTTGAATTGGAACGGTTCCGATGCCATTCTCCGGCAGCGCATCAACTGCAGCCTGGATCGTCACATAATCCCCTGTCCCGTCTGATGCAACAGTCAGACAGGGGGCCGATGATTCCAATGCTGTATTTGGCAATCTCTGCTGCGTCATGGCAATCGCTCCATTTCCAGCGCTGCCAGCAGAAGTGGAGCCACCCCCATAAAGGAATCGCTTACAACCGCTTCGCTTACATAGTAGTTGTACGAGCCATCCCGATCCAGGCTTAGTCCTGCGCCATGACAGATCCCGTTTAACCGAACGCCGTCAGCCGTCTCCTCCACCAATCTGGAGGACAGTCCCTGCCATCCTTTCTCCGCCGCCTCTCTGAAATGCGGCTCCAGATACCTTAGCCGCACACCCTTAGCAAGTGCATATACAAACATGCTTGATCCGGATGCTTCCAGATAGTTGCCTTTGCGGAAGCCCTGATCCAGTACCTGGAACCATAACCCGCTCTCCTGCTCCTGCACGCGCACCAAAGCATGGCACATCCGTTCGAAGATACCGATGATGGTTCCGCGCTTTGGATGATTCACAGGGAAATGCTCCACGCTGTCTACAATCGCCATGGCATACCAGCCCATCGCCCGGCTCCAGAAATGTGGGGAGCAACCTGTCGATGAATCTGCCCAGACCTGCTCCTTCGATTCATCCCAGCCATGATAGAGCAGTCCGGTCCGCGGATCACGGGTCTGGCGTTCGACCAGCAAAATCTGATGCGCCACTTCATCCCATAACTCGGGATGATGAAATGTCTTCGCATACTCGGACAGAAAGGGAGAGGACATATACAGGCCGTCCAGCCACATCTGGAATGGATAGATTTTTTTGTGCCAGAAGCCGCCTTCTGATGTTCGGGGTTGCCCTGCGAGTTGTGCTGCCAAGAGATGCGCCGCTTCTGCGTAACGCTGATCTTCAGCACCATCCAGTAATGCAAACAGGTTTTTCCCCTGATTAATCTGATCCAGATTATATTCTTCCAAAGTATAGGTGCCAATAGAGCCGTCGGGCTGGATATACAGGTCCATATGTTTTTTCATAAAATCAACATACTCTTGCTTGCCATAATACTGCCCGGTTCGTGCCATCGCCATCAAGGTCATGCCTTCCACGTATGCCCATCGTCCCGAAGGGAACGCATGATAACCGTCCCCGTCACATTGCTGGATGATCGTTGCTGCAATTCGCTCAGACCAGGATAACTGTGTCTGTACCTGCATAAGCAATTCCTCCTTGAATGTTGTACTCACCTAATACATGTATGACTAACGGATAACCGCTTCACTCTTCAAAGGTTACTGTCCTTACTGCCGGCATATTGCCGTTGAATTGCGAAGGTTCAGCTTGGGCTGAATAACTACCGGAACGTCGACCTGCTCATCACGGATTAACGAGACAATCAGCTCTGCTGCCTGCACGGCCAGTTCATCCAGAGATGGGCCAATCGTCGTCAAAGCCACTTCGGCATATTGCATATCCGGCAGATCATCATACCCGATTAACGAGATATCGCGTGGAACACTGTAACCTGCCTCAAGTAAAGCCCGGAGTGCACCTCGGGTGACCAGGTTGTTCAGTCCAATAAAAGCTGTCGGCGAATCCGCCCCAAACGCATGATTACGTATGGCAAAATACCCGTCTTCCCAGGAAGAATACGCTGGTAGCACATGGTCTTCGTTAAAAGCCAGACCCGTACGCTGTAACGCTTCCCGGTATCCCTCCAGCTTGACGTGCTGGGAGTTGCCGATGAATCCGATTCGGCGGTGGCCCAGCGATTTCAGATGCTCCACTGCTTTGAACAGCCCTTCTTTGCGATCAATCTTGATATAAGGAGAGTTCGGCGCTTCATCTGTACCCAGCACAAAACATGGCATGTTGAGTGTTGCGAACTTTTTCCAGAACATCTCCCGATTGTCCAGTGCATAGTCCCACAGAATACATCCGTCCACGCGCAGCTGGCTGAAGACATCCACGCCATCATCCGCCACAACCAGAATCATCTGATATCCCCGCTTCTTCAGCTCGGTGTGCAGACGGCCGGAGATGTTCGAGAATAACGGATTGCTCAGCTCATCCAGTACAAAACCGATGATGTTGCTTCTGCCTGTGGAGAGCTGCCGGGCCAGCATGTTTTTCCGATATTGATGTTTCTCCGCGACCGCAAGCACCTTCTGCTTTGTTGCCGGTTTGATCGCGGGATCATCATTCAGCGCCTTCGATACCGTGCTATAGCTCACCCCCGCCAGTTTGGCAATGTCTTTAATGGTTATCAAAATCAATCAACACCTCTCATACGCCTAAAACCCTATTTCTTATTTCTGTGCAGACTTATAACGATCATATTGTGCCTGTCTGCCCGCAATAACCTGCTCTATATTCATCTTCTTCAACGTCTCAATATAACTGTCAAACTGGTCCAGACCGGCGTCCCCGCTAATAAACTTGAAGTTCATCTCTTCCACATATGTGGTGATGTCAGGCATCGCCATGCTCTCCACGCTCGCTTCATCCGGCAGGGCATAGACAAACGGGAACGGTTCGCGGACATACGGCTCCAGTTCCTTATCCATCTTTGCATGCCAAGGTGCTACGACGGAATCGGCAGAATCAGTGGATTGGATGTTCGGCAGATTCACCGGGCCAATGCCGAGCTTCTGAATGTATTCATTGTCCTTGCCTTTGTCCGTGAATGTCTTCACGCCATTCTCTTCCGTATACGTGTCATCCTTAATGCCCCACGTATAATACGTCTGTGCTTCCTCACTTACGGCATAGTCCAGGAAGCGGAAAGCAAGTTCGGGATTTTTACTATCGCGTGTAATGCCAAAGATGCCACTCACTGGTGTACGTCCTACATAGAACTGATCCCCATGCGGTCCTTTCAGTGGTAAAATGCCTTTGATGATTGGCTCTTCCGGATTGTAATCCTTGAACAACGGACTGTAGACCATCGACATATACCAGCTAAAATTAAACGTTGCGCCCGTCACATCCTGAGAGATGCGCGACGTAACCTGATCACTCGTTGTACTCGCATAATCCACCCCAAGCAGACCTTCCTTGTAGAGTCCGTTCAGATAGGTCAAGTACTCCTTGTAGGCAGGCTCATAATAGCTGAAATGCACCTTGCCCTGATCGTCTGCATAAAACTGATTGGACAGATCAAGTCCAAATGCCGGGCCAAAGGCCATGGACACAAATTTTGCTTCCATGGACAGTGGAATCTCATCGGCTTTTCCGTTGCCGTTCGGGTCATCTGTCTTGAACTTGCGCAGCATCGCCGTGAATTCATCCAGCGTGGTCGGCTCGCTTAATCCCAACTTATCAAGCCAGCGCACATTGACCATAAATACCGGCATGTAGTTGCGGGTTAACGTCTGCTGCGGGATATAATACATTTTACCATCTGGCGTTGTTAAACTGGCTTTGACCGAAGGCGACTTTTCATATATTTTTTTGAGATTCACGCCGTATTTCTCTACCAGTTCATTAATCGGAATGAACAGACCGCTGTTAATGTACTTCATCAGTTGATCCTGATCCGGCAGGTACACGATATCGGGCAAGCCGGTACCAGCAGCCAGCCTCGGATTTACGGCATCCGCATAGTTCTGCGGCGGAATCAGATCCCAATCCACCGTCACACCAGCGTTGCTCTCAATTTTCTTCACGATGGCTGCGGTGGACAAGTCCACATTGGTCGTCCAAGCGTTGGTGCCGAGAATAGACAGCTTGGCATCCGGTTGATCCGTCACCGGCCCTGCTCCGGTATAATTGAAGGCTGGCTCCGAACTGGACGGGGTGCTTCCCGCATCGGTTCCCGCCCCTGTTCCGCCGCTACATCCCGCCAGGCTGATTGCCAGTATCGCTGCGATTACACTTTTTCTTCCTGCCCCTTTAAATCTCATCCATCATTCCTCCTTGGTATGAACCATTTTGAACTCCCTTGAATGACATGACACTTAAGTAAGTAAAGCTATCCTTTCACGGCTCCGAGGGTGATCCCCTTAACGAAGTACCGTTGGATAAACGGGTAGATCGTAACAATAGGCAGAATGCTGACCACAATGGATACATAACGAACCTGAAGGGAAGAGACCGCCAGCGCACCGGATGTCATCGTACCGCCCATCTTTTGCATCACTTCCGGCGAAGCCATGATCAGCACCCTTCGCAGGAACATCTGTAAGGGCTGCATATCCTGTTTGCCCAGATATAATAGGGCCGTGAAAAAGTTGTTCCAGTGGAATACCGCATAGTACAGCGTGAGCACAGCCAGTGTTGGCTTGATGATCGGAACCGCCAGACGATACAGCATCGTCATCTCGTTGGCCCCGTCTATACTGGCACTTTCGAATATTTCATTCGGAATACCTTCGAACGCTGAGCGGCAGATCATGACGTTAAACGTAATCACCAGCACAGGCAGCACCATAACCCAGCGGGTGTTGTACAGCCCAAGCGAGGTAATCAGCATGTAGACCGGAATGAGTCCACCCGAGAAATACATGGTGAAGGCGATGAAGAAATTCAGCTTGCGGCGTAAGAAAAACTGCTGTCTGGATAATGGAAACGCGGCAAGACATGTTGCCACAATGTTCAACAGTGTGCCTACCACGGTGTACCAGAGGGTGTTGTAGAACGAAACCCACAGCTCCTTGTATTGCAGTACCATTTGGTAACCTGACAGGGTAAATCCAACGGGCCACAATACAACTTTTTGTTTGTCGATGGCATCCACTGAGCTGAATGAAATACTAATGACGTACAGGAAGGGATACAACGTAATCACGACCGCCAGTATGGTCAGCAGGTAAACGCATCCGTAGAACAACCGATCACTACTCGATTTTTGCATACAGGATCTCCTTTGGGTTCGGTTATGGTGTTACCAGAGTGACATCTTGGTCAGGCGGCGGGTCATGGAATTGGCTGCAAAAACAAGGATAAAGGTGATGATGGAGTTGAACAGGCCGACCGCTGTGGCGAAGCCGTAATTCTGGCCCTCAATCCCCATCCGGTATACATAGGTGGACAAGACATCAGCTGTTTCGTAGGTGGCTCCGTTGTAGAGCAGATATACTTTCTCGAAACCTACACTCATAATGCCGCCAAGCGACAGAAGCAGAAGAATGACAATGGTTGGTTTGATACTGGGAAGGGTCAGGTGCCATAGCTCCTGGAATTTGTTGACGCCGTCAATTTTGCCGGAATCATACATCTCGGGGTCGATCCCCATAATGGCTGCAATGTAGATGATGGAACTGAAGCCAAAGCTCTGCCAGATGTCGGAACTTGTGAAGATGGTACGGAACCAGCTCGCATCCATCATGAAGTTCACTTTTTCCATGCCAAGACTCGCGATGAGGGTGTTCACAATACCGTCTGTTGGTGACAGGAAGTTAATAATCATGCCAGCTACAACAACAGTGGAGATGAAGTGAGGAAGGTACGTAACCGTCTGGGCAAATCGCTTGAATGTCCGGTTCTTGATCTCCACGATGCAAACAGCGAATAAAATCGGAATGGAGAAACCAAACAGGAGTGGCAGGAAGGCGAGCAAAAATGTGTTACGAAGCAGTCGCCAGAAGTAAATGGAATTCACAAACTGTTCGAACCAGCGCAGTCCCACCCACTCCCCGCTGAGCATGCCCTGCCCCGGCAAGAAATTACGAAATGCCAACAGCACGCCAGGCATCGGAAGGTACATGAAGATGAGGTAATACAGAAAGATAGGCGAAAACATCAGTAGCAAATATTTATCCCGTCTGATCAGGCTGAACAGCGTGGACATGCGTTTTTTCAACGTGAAACACTCCCCTTCGCTACATAATTACAACGTTTGAATTTTTAAATAAAAAGGAACTGTCATTCCACTGACGCATTTGTTATTCATCTCATTGACAATTTTGTAACAACCTATATCATTCTGCGTAATAGCGAGATAACTAATTTGAAATAGTCCTCCTCACATCGTTTTATTTCTTTTTAACGGTTGCCATAATCATAATTACAACGTTGTAATTTTAATTTAAATGTATACGCTTACATAAACTTTTTCCCATCTTAGCAAACTCTTTAATGTTTGGCAACAACTAAAATCAGTGTCATGTGATAACGTACTAAATACAGTCTCGCATACGCGAGACTGCCCGTTAAAATCTACATATGATTCCGATATTCCATCGGTGTCATCACATACACTCGCTGAAAGGCTCTGTAAAACTGACTGACGCTGGAAAATCCCAGTTCATAACTGATTGTGGTCACTGAATCCATTGTATGGCGAAGCCTCCTGGACGCTTCTTCTACGCGCAAATTCAGCAAATATTGATACGGTGTTGTTCCCGTAAGAGCCTTGAAAGAACGCATAAAATGATACCGGCTCTGATGCGCGACCATCGCCATCGAATCAATATCCATTGGACCTGTGTAGGCACTGTGAATGTAATCCAGCACTCGTTGGAGATGAGGATCAATGAATGTACCGGGATTTACAGTCTTTTTTCCATTTTCCTGCCCCGTCAACATACGTCTTAGATATGTCTCAACCGCCAGTTCTGTTTCCTGCACTTGCAGCATTTCGGGAACATCATCTAACAAAATGGAATTCCAGCCTCGAAACAGACTGCTGATCTCAGCAGGATCAAAAGTCTGGGTAGGTCGAAACTCAGCTCGCCCCCCACTTAACTCCGCACCTTCGAAACTGCCTAATGGCGGTTTACGGAACTTGATCACAATGACAGCCGAATCCGACCCTATCTCAAAATAATGCTCAGTCTGGGGATGAGCAATAATCCCTATCCCTGCTTTTAGCGGGTATGCATGCCGTTCCTGTACCAGATGACATTGACCTCTGACCGGCAGCGTTAGCTGATACCAGTCGTCATGTACATGCGGCTCATTCGCGAATCCTCCAGTAGCTTTCCATAATTCCAACCCATTTAGCGTCATGTTTAATTCCATCGTTTGCTCACCTGCTGACATTATAGCAAATCGTGCTCACTTTCCAAGCACTTTTCACAAAGACATGATCTGCCCCCATCTTTTATCATAGAAAAAAATAATTCGAGGTGATCTCCCATGGCTCAGGCCACTTTAAGCAAAATGCAAATCAACTCCTCCGCCAATTGGGCACTTGCCGGAGTCAGCTTCGCCCATCTGCTGAATGATGCGATGCAGACAGTGGTTCCGTCTGCTTTCCCACTATTCCAGCAGACCATGCAACTCAGTTTCGCCCAGATGGGCTGGATTGCCTTCACCCTGAATATTACCGCATCCGTCCTTCAGCCACTGGTCGGTTATATGTCAGACCGCAAGCCCATGCCGATCCTGCTTCCCGGAGGCATGTTATTCTCCCTGATCGGTGTTCTCGGCTTAGCCTTGTCATCCGAGTTATGGATGCTGCTTGTTTCGGCAGCATTGATTGGTATAGGCTCATCCATCCTCCATCCCGAATCCTCACGTGTGGCCCATATGGCAGCCGGACGAGGACGCGGAATGGCGCAGTCGATCTTCCAGGTGGGAGGCAACACAGGACAGGCTATTGCTCCATTACTGGTCGCCTTCATCCTGCTGCCACATGGACAGCGAAGTTTTCTATGGCTGATGGGCTTTGCCCTGATCGGCATCTTCATTCAGTCTATGGTCAGTCGTTGGTACAGAGACAAGCTTGCCGAGACTCGCATTCGTCAGCAACGCCCTCTAAAATCAAGTGGCGTAGAGCCAGCAGCTCGACCTGTGAGCAAGGGATTCATCGCTTTTACAATGGGAATTCTCATCCTGCTGCTGTTCTCCAAATTCGTATATATTGCAGGCATGACCGGGTACTACGCCTTCTATTACGCCGATGCCTATGGCTTGCCTCTCTCCCAGGCACAGATCTGTCTGTTTATTTTGCAATTTGCAGGTATGGTCGGAACCTTGCTCGGCGGCCCACTCGCTGACCGCTATGGACGCAAACCGATGATCTGGTTCTCCATTGCAGGCACTGCACCGTTTTCCCTGCTGTTACCTTATGCAGGACCCGTATTGTCCATGGTATTATGCGGAATGATTGGACTAATCCTGATGTCCGGCTTCAGCGTCATCATTGTTTATGCACAGGAATTGCTTCCTCGTCATATTGGAACGGTATCCGGATTGTTTTTTGGCTTGTCGTTTGGCATGGCTGGACTTGGCTCGGTTGTGTTAGGTTCCTTAATTGACGTGACCAGCATTTCATTTGTTATCAAGTTATGTTCGTTTTTGCCACTGCTTGGTGTGTGTGCTGTATTTCTGCGCAAGGACCAACCAAGAACAGTGTGATAACCGTTGAAACCTCACTGATTTTGTGACTACAATACACCTAGGACAATCGAGGATAACAGAAGGAAGGAATAACGCATGATTATTGATGTACAGCATGTCACTTGGAAAAGGGGACCCCTTACCCTGCTGAACGATGTGAGCTGGCAGGTTAATGACGGTGAACACTGGGCGTTGCTTGGCCTGAATGGCTCCGGCAAAACAACACTCCTGAACATGATCACCGGGTACCTCTGGCCAACCGAAGGCAAGATATCCGTGTTAGGCCATGAATATGGGGATGTGGATCTGAGACAGCTTCGCAAATCCATTGGCTGGGTCAGTTCATCTCTGCAAGAGAAATTGCATGGCACAGACCGCACGCAGTATGTCGTGATCAGCGGCAAACACGCCACCATTGGCCTGTATGACAAGCTGTCAGATGACGATCTGGGTCAGGCACAGGAATTGATGCAAATGCTGGGCTGTCAGCACCTATGGGATCGCGAATATCGTACCTGTTCTCAAGGGGAGAAACAGAAACTTCTCATTGCCCGAGCACTCATGGCCAATCCACGCGTACTTATTCTGGACGAGCCTTGCAATGGACTGGATCTGTTCTCAAGAGAACGACTGCTGGAGAGTATTCGTGAATTGTCCCAGCGACCGGATACCCCTTCGCTCATCTATGTCACCCATCATACCGAGGAAATATTGCCTGTATTCAGTCACAGCCTTTTGCTGCGTCGGGGCGAAGTCGTCCGTAGTGGATTAACCGGCGATCTGATGAATACGGAAGTGCTGAGCAACTTCTTCGAGGCATCTGTGGAAGTGGATCGACATGGAGAACGTGTCTATGTCAGAGCTGCGGCGGATTCATAATTACGGGGTTATGCACAGCAAACGTAACATAGGTGTAGAAACATAACAGTAAAAAGCCCAATATCTTATCCACATGTGGATAGATTTTGGGCCTTTTACTCCTATATCTAGTGTTATCCACCGTTTTCTGTGTAGAACTTTCTAATTTATGAGTATAACTTTACGGTTCATCTATTTATCTATACGTTTTACCACTATCCTATTTCCGGGCACCTAGAAACAGAAACAATGGAATACGCTGCCTGCGTAGATAGGTTTCCTCGTTCACAAAATAGGCACGTTGTGGTGCTGACTCGCGCAAATGTTCTACACGGAATCCTGCCCGCTGCAATGCCATAAAGTATGATTCAATGGAACGATGCATCTTTTTCACAGAACCGCCCAGCCACTGCTGCTCCCGATATCCTTCTACAAAATACTGATCAACCACCCAATCTGTTCGAGTCCCGGAGGGTTGCAGTGTGGACGTGATCACAGGATGTTCTACCGAGAATACAAATGTCCCGTTCTCTTTCAACGTATTGTATATGTTGTGGAACAGGCTCTCCACATCTTCAATATAGTGAACAGCCAGTCTCGATATAACCAGATCGTACACTCCGTCCGGATAGGTCCAGTCTTCCATGAACTCTTGCTCAATCCGCGCATTCAATCCTTTTACCGACTCGTTGGCTGCCTGAATCATATTCACGGAGCCTTCAATCCCCGTATATGTTGTACCTTCACTCTCCATACTGAGCAATTCTGCCGCGAACCTCGCATCCCCACAACCAAGGTCCAGAATATTCTTGCCAGCAACGTCTCCGATCAACTCCAGCATCACCGGCTTCTCCAATGTATCATTGGCGTTCTCCTGCCACTTGCGACGTTCCATGTACTTTTCGAAATTCGCCTCATTATCGTAAAAATCCGATCCTCTGCCCTTCATTCTGTGACCCTCCATTTCGGATAAGCATGCTTTCTATTTACAGCCTGTAAGAGTATACAGAATATGGATGTGTCTGACTATAACAAAAAAAGGCTGTTGTCTGGAGTTGTCCAGTAACAGCCTTTCTGCCTTACACTTATAACATTTACGCCGCCTAGCCAAAACGTTCTGTTTTGTACCATTTGCTTTCGCGTTTCCGAATCTTGTCCATGATCAAGGAGTAGAAAGCCTTGATCGAGACCAGGATGAACAGCTGTGCATACGTGAAATAGGATACGCAGGCATAGATGAAACTACGAGTATTGCTCTGTCCAATATCTGCGGCAAGTGCCAGATTGATCTGTAACACGTAAATAAAGTACATAAGTGCCCAACCAATGACCAGGAACACATACGCATCGCCGGCAAACTGGAACGGTGAACTTACCTCTGGTTTAAATATGGCAATGACCCGATAAACCAGATTCACGAGAAATATAATATCCGATACAATGATCGCAAGCATAAACCAGAAATAACTGACGGCATAATAGATGACAAGCAACTTATTACGCCAACTGGAACGGTTAAACAGGTTATGAATATTATCCAGTACCACCTGGTAGTTCCCCTTGGCCCAGCGTTCGCGCTGCTTCATGTATACACTAAGCTGTTCCGGCTCCTGCTGATAAGCTTCCGCTTGCGGCGCAAGCGCCACAAACTGTCCGCGATTCAAAATCTCGAATGATAGCGCCGTATCTTCTGTAATGGCTGTCACATCCCAGCCGCCAATCTCCCGGATCAAGTCGGTTTTGATAATGTAATTCGTTCCCGGGATGGAACCCAGCTGAAACAATTCCCACAGACCCGTGTGATACACACGTTGCGAAGTGATGATCTCCAGATTAATGCATTTGGAGAGGAAATTCTGTCCTCTGTTGCGTGCTTTGTTTCTGCCAAAAACCACGCCATATTGTTCAGGGTTCTCAAGCGATTTTTGGGTCAAAAACATTAATGAATTCCGTTCAGGTGCGGCATCTGCATCGAAGATACAGATCCAGTCGCCCGTGGCAATTTCCAGTCCGTCATTTAATGCCCCGGACTTGCCACCGGTTCCTTTTCGCTCCATTACCGTCACATTACGATGCATATAGCTGGTCTGACTGAGGAATGATCTCAACTTCTCTGCGGTATCATCTGTACAGTTATCCGCGATCACAATGACCTGAACTTTATCCTCCGGATAATTCAGGCGCAGGATGTGCTCTACCGTCGCAACAATGACCAGACCCTCGTTATGCGCAGGTACCATGACCGTGACTGTTGGATAATGATCCATATCTTCAGGGATCTGAATCCCTTTTTTGTCCTGTTTATTAATAAAACGAATCGCACCTGCCATAATAACAATCGACTCGAATACGGCAATCCAGATACTAAATATGGATAATATTAATATAAAATCAGCCACTTACTTTCCTCCGATCATACTTGCGAATAACTTTCGACCGAAAGCGAAGGGTTGCAATTGTTAACCAAATCGTGAATACCGCAAATAAAGAACTGACGGCGATACAGATCGGGATGAACCAGGACATATAGTCCACAGCGCCTCTCTCCTTCCCGTTATATATATTCTCCGATGAGATCGGTCTCTGTGTTTCGTTCAAGGGCAGCAATAACCGCGTCAATGTCCTCGTACTTGCTGAATTGCTCCTTTTGGAATACCAGAGCACCAGAGCGTATCACCGTCTGCAGTTCATTTCCCTTTTTATCAATAATATGAAGATCCATGATGGCTTTTTTGTCCGCTGTGTAAGAAGTGGAAGGTATTCCACATTCACCATTGGACATAAGATGACAAAACGCCCACGATCCACGAAAAATTTATAATCCTCATACCGAATCTGCTTCTGGATCGTACCCGAGATTTCAAGCAGGAATTGTGCATACCGGACTGAACCAAGGGATTCCATCACCAGTGGCAAGAATTCAATCTTGAACATGGCAATGCTGAATCCATACTTTTCGGAGTAGCGACGAGCAAGGTTACTGTGTTTGATTAACGTATCTGCCAGAGCTCCCTTATTACCAAGCGTGGTATCCAGATCGATTTCCGGGTTACGATCCTGCATATCCTGAAGACGTTCCACTACACGCGCACTGCGCAGCAGACTTGCCTTGATGAACGCAGCCACGGCAACGTTGGCAGGGATGAGCAACCACCAGGAGAATACAAGCACATTTGCATCAGCATAAGTAACAAGCCACACAAAATAAGAAACCAGATATACAAACCCCGCCACGACGGATACGCCAACAGGCAGAAAAAGACCAAAAACCAAAGCACCCAGCGACACGATACTAAAAATCATATCCCCTGTAGTGTAGCTCTGATCCATGTACACTTTAAGATAAATCATCAGTTGCTGCATGAGGGCTAGTCCAATTAAAAAGGCATATCCCCATGCAATACGGCGGGTAGGCGCTTTATTCCTCATAGTTCCTTCTCTCCGTTGAATTTTTAGAACTCTTGTTCAAACTCATTTCTTTTATATTACAACAATTTATGACATGTTTAGACAAAGATATGCTAACACATTGCAGAGTTCATTAAATGACAAAATCCTTACTTTTTAATACTTTTCTGTAAATTAACTTCTCCCAATAAAGGAAAAAGATTATCAAACAGATGTGTGTTACCGTCAAATACATATCCACCTGGATAACGAGTGTCCTTACCACGCAACGTAGTCATATGGTTATACAACTGTTTGGCCCATTTTGGATCACCTGAACGAACAGCGAGTAAGATAGCGAGGCCATATACCGAGGAAGATTCATAAGAGACGGCAGGTGTGCGTGATTCTCGCTTATACTGTCCGGGCAGCTGATGCCGGGTGTTGAACTCCTTTTTCAAAAAGGAAATGAGCTTGTCCGGTTTGCGGTCGGTCACGGTTAGATGATTCGCCACAATCAACTGGTCGATCAGATTCACCGTATCATCATACGTATATTTTTTATGGACCACATCGAAGGTCTTCGGATAGAACAATCCATCGTCAGGCATCTTCTTCAGCAAAGCTTCGTACTTGGCATAGGTTCCCGGTTCCACCATCTGATGTTTTTCCATCAATTGAAGAGACGGGAGATCAACATAAACCAGGCTTAATGTATCTGTGGAGTGACCACTCGCAAAATCGTGAAAATCCACATAATATCCTTTATTCCGAACCGATTGCGAAAGTGTACGGGATATTTCCGAAGCCGTTTCCAGCTTGGCTTCTCTTCCTTGTTTCCATTGATCTGCTGCCTTTAATAAAGCACCGACAATTCGAAAATCATCGCCAAGCGCGTTGGTAGTCACTTGAGATTCACCTTTGGCATTCAGCTTCCAGGCAATATATTTTTGCGGCGTGAGGAAATAGGTGGTCAGCAGTTCATAGCTTTCCTCGAATAACGCCTGATCATTCTTGGCTACAGCATATTGCATCCAAAGACCAAGTGACTCAGATAAAGCCTCTCTGCCTGCTACGATGTCCGCTCTCTCTGAGGTAGCATCTTGCAAATAGGTCGCAATTGTACCATTGGGATTAGTCATATGATCTTGAACAAAGGATACCGTAGGGGATGATTCATTCATCACAAACCGCTCCTTCACAAAAATAATTAACGCTGCCGTGATACTGACTGCCAATATGATCCACCACGTTAGCCTTTTCCGGTTTACCCGTCTCATGACTCCCTCCTGTACTGATGTTTCTCTGGCATAATGGCTCTTCTCCTTTGGATAGGTTCGGCTAGAGTCTGGGATGCAGGGGTCAAGGATCGTTCCTCTGTTCATTCCGAAATATCCATGTAGGGTCGCCGTCCACCCTTTTTGACAAATTTCCAGTCCACCTCGATATTATGTCGCATTCGACGGAGAAGCATGACCGCGGTCTCGATCTCTTCCTCCGTCAGACCATCCAGAGTCACCTGATCCGAATGCACGCCCTCTTTACGAATGAATTCCCATGCTTCAAGCCCAGCTTCGGTGGGATACAACACCTTATTCTTCTTATTACCCATTGCTGGCTGTTTAATAATGAATCCATCGGATTCGAGTTTGCTAATAGCTCTGGCCGCCGTCGTGCGATCCACTTTGATCAGTTCAGCAAGCTGATTCGGAATAATGCCCGGATTCTCACAGATTCGATACAGATATAGATATTGTCCACGGGACAGGTTCAGATGCTGAAACTCGACGTTACTGATTGAATCCAGACAGCGGGCAATCATACCAATTTCACGCAGCACTTCTTTTTTCTCAGTCAACACACTCACGCCCCTATAAAATTGTTGCAATCGCAACATAATTGATGGTATAACTACTGTTGAAAAGAACGAGATTCGTTCCACATTCCTGTTATGTACCAGTTTATCACGTCAGGATAACATTACGATCACCCAAAGGAGAAACATTCATGAATACAACGATTGTTGAAGTTAATAATCAGGAATTGCTCGATGCCTGCTTCGCCATTCGCACCGCTATTTTTGTTGAAGAACAAGGTGTACCCGCAGCGGATGAATTCGATGCTTATGATACATTAGACGCGGAGGCGCGCCACATTCTGCTCTATGTAGACGGAGTACCTGCTGCTTCCTCTAGACTGCGCATTGTGGAACAGGTCGCCAAATTGGAACGGATCTGTGTCATGCTCAATTACCGTAAACACGGTCTGGGCCGTGTGCTGATCGACAAGCTGGAGCAGATGGCTGTTGCTGATGGTCTGGAGAAAGCCAAGCTGCACGCACAGGTACAAGCTTCCGGGTTCTACGAACGTCTTGGATATGCGCCCGCGTCGGAAGTATTTATGGAAGACGGCATTCCCCATCTGCTGATGACCAAAAAACTGAAATAAATGACATTCCAAAAAACGCCTCCGTTATCACTTCTCAGTGATATTCAGAGGCGTTTTGCATTCAAGCAACGCATTCATGAGTGACTCAACAACGGTAAATGGCACGTACAAAGTACGAGCACTGATTATAATAACCATGCATTCTACTTACTTGCCAGCTCCGTGCTGTGCCTTATCCCATTGCCAGACGGTCTGGCTCGGATTCGGCAGCGTTGTTCTTCATTTGTTTACTACGCAACTGTCCGCAGGCGGCATCGATATCGGTACCGTGTTCCATACGTACAGTAGAGTTGATGTTGTTCTTTTTGAGTGTATCATAGAAGCCCAGAATCGATTCTTCTGTACTCCGTTGATACTGACTGTGCTCATCCACCGGGTTGTATGGGATCAGATTCACACTGACCATACTTCTGCGACTGGACAACAGTTCAGCCAACTCCGCGGCATGCTCACGTTGATCGTTAACATCACGCAGCAGGATGTACTCAAACATGATACGTTTGTTCGTTGTAGCCAAATAATAATCCACCGCATCCATCAATTGCTCAATCGGGAAAGCCCGGTTGATCTTCATGATGTGTGTACGCAGTTCATTATTAGGTGCATGCAGAGAGATCGCCAGATTAACCTGCAGACTGCTGTCTGCAAATTCCTTGATTTTGTCCGGAAGGCCACTCGTGGATACAGTAATCCGTTTGGCGGCAAGTGCCAGTCCTTTGCGATCTTTAATGACCTCGATGAAATCACTCATGTGCTGGAAGTTATCAAATGGTTCACCAATACCCATCACAACCACGTTGGTTACCCGTTCGTCTTGACCCGCTGCATCCAGATGTCGCTGCACATGCATAATCTGTTCCACAATCTCTCCAGCGGTCAGGTCTCGGCTCTTCTTGATCAGACCGCTCGCACAGAAGCTACAACCAATATTACAGCCCACTTGTGTAGTCACACAAACGGTAAGCCCGTATTTTTGCCGCATCAATACCGTCTCAATCAGGTTGCCATCCTGCATCCGAAGCAGAAATTTCACGGTACCATCTGCTGATTCCTGCTTCACATGTTCGCTCAGAGAGTTCATTGTGAAATGCTCGGAGAGTACATCCAGACATTCCTGACGGACATCAGACATCGCAGGAAAATCGTGTACACGCTCTTGATATAACCATTCCCAGATCCGGGATGCACGGGATTTCTTCTGCCCATGCTCCGGCAGCCAGGAACGTAATTGCTCTAATGTTAATCCATATATGGATGACTTGTTCATTGTATAATCCTCTTTTCGCAAAAAAGCTATGGCTTATCGGTCCTACCCAAAAAACCTCTACTCCGTATTGTCCCAAAATTGAAGCGGGAAAACAAGGGCTTTAGCATTTCTTCCAAGAGGTTTTATCTATGGCAAATCTGCACAACAGACAACATTTATACCTATCTGGTCTTCAGTTTAGAAGTGAATGATACCGGAAGTGTGCAGTAGAACCAGCAGAACCAGGATCGGTGCCACGTAACGAAGCATGAACAACCACACCCGGAACCATCCGGAACGCAGTCCTGAAGCTTCCGCAGCCGTTTTCCAGAAGTATCCGGCAAAAATCGTCACAAGCAATCCACCCACAGGCAGCAGGATGTTGGATGCTACAAAGTCCATCCAGTCGAACACACTCTTCGATCCAATGGTCCATTCAGGCAGCAAGCCGAGCGACAATACTGAAGGAAGTCCCACGATGAAGACTGCGAGTGATATCACCCATACTGCACGACTGCGGCTCCAGGACAGACGTTCCATGAAATATTTCACCGGAACTTCCAGCAAGGATACTCCCGAAGTCAATGCGGCAATAGCCAGCAGGATGAAGAACAGTCCGCCAAACAGGAAGCCAAGCGGCATCGCCGAGAAGGCTGCCGGAAGTGCTATAAAGATGAGTGACGGTCCTTGGTCCGGTGCAATACCAAACGAGAATGTCGTTGGGAAGATGATCAGGCCGGCAATGAACGCATAGAGCAGGTCCCCCGCCCCAACAGCGATGGTTGCCGCTCCGAGTGATTGATTTTTGTCCACATACGAACCATAGGTTATTAGAATACCCATACCGAGTGACAGCGAGAAGAAGGCATGCCCAAGTGCCACCAATGCTGATTCCGTTGTAAGTTGTGAGAAATCAGGATTCAGGAAAAAGGAAACCCCTGCTCCTGCACCAGGTAACGTTACGGCCCGGATCATCAAGACAATGAGCAACACCAGCATGGCGGGAATTAACACTTTGTTAAACTTCTCAATCCCGTTGGATACCCCTTTGGCTACAATCCAGCCTACGATAAGTACCGAGACCAGTTGCCACACGATTGGCATATAACCGCCTACAAAGGAATTGAATTGTCCCGCATAATCCGGATTGTTAAACAATGTTCCACTGAAGGACGTAATCGCATATTGCAAGGTCCAGCCTGCAATAATGACATAAAAAGAAAGGATGATAAAAGGTGTCAGTACTTGCAGCAAACCGGCTGCGATCCAGCCTTTATGTCCGCCTGCTTTGATAAAAGCAGTTGCGGCACTTCCTCTGCCGCTACGACCAATCGCAAGTTCTGCGAGCAGCACCGGCAGACCAATCAGCAGCAAACAAACAATGAAGAGCAGGAAAAACGCAGCTCCTCCGTTCTCCCCCGTAATGTACGGGAATTTCCACATGTTACCC
The DNA here is from genome assembly GCF_037973995.1 of Paenibacillus sp. FSL R5-0701. Taxonomy (NCBI): domain Bacteria; kingdom Bacillati; phylum Bacillota; class Bacilli; order Caryophanales; family Paenibacillaceae; genus Paenibacillus; species Paenibacillus sp. FSL R5-0701. Next base: position 6,897,589 of record NZ_CP150230.1, read on the forward strand.
AGACCAACCGAACTACCAATGGCTGCCAGAATGAATCCGGCGCGAGAGAAGCGCTCACCTTTGCCAGTGTTGTCTTGATCGAGATTAGGCTTACTAAAATTCATCGTATCTACTCCATCACTTTAAAGTTTTCCCGTAATTATATACTACTCACCTTGTCAGGTCATTCGAAATTCGAAATTTGTCGAAATGTTATTTTTTTACATATAAAACAAACGGAAATCTTCATCTCATAAGTTCCTTAAACACAGTATGTGATAAAGTCCGTTAGTCCAACCGTATGAAGTTACTACAAACCCATATTCCCAAACGTTCAAAGCCCAGTAGAATCAAAAAGAGGTGTCCCGTCAGCCACTTGGATGACTGCGGAGCACCTCTCTTTTTGAATTACACTTTGATTTGAAGTAACTCGTACTTGATAACGCCCATCGGAGCATTGACATGAATGACGCTGCCCACTTCTTTGCCCATCAATTCCTTGCCCAGCGGGCTCTCGTACGAAATTTTATTATCCGCAACATCGGCCTCGGCAGGACCAACCACTTTATATTCAATCTTCTCGGCGAACTCAATGTCATTAAGTAACACCGTCGATCCAATGCTCACTTTGTTGGAGTCTATATTGTCTGAAGAGATGACTCTTGCTTTTGTCAACATCTTCTCCAGAATCAAAATCCGTGTCTCCATAAAGGCCTGATCATCTTTGGCTGAATGATACTCACTATTTTCCTTCAGGTCACCGTAACTGATCGCGAGTTTAAGACGAGCTGCCAGTTCCTTACGCTTCACCGTCTTCAAATCCTTCAGTTCGTCCTCCAGCTTTTCCAAGCCTTCCTGTGTCAAAATCACTTCATCATTAGCCATTTTTCCATCTCCTAATCCTGCTATCTATCTATATTCTAACCTATATCCACTCCAAAGGGTTAGCATACCCCGGAAAAAGAAATAGCTCATCCATATATTGTATTTCAATGACATCAGAACCATGTCCATCTCTTGAGATGAATTTCAAGGCTTTGTTCAATAATTGTACCGTTACAATCTGCTCAACTGATGATGTTGTTTTCACCCGTTGACTTTTACAATGAACTCAGGGCAGCAGACGTTTTATAATCATCGCCTGCAGCCCACTATATGACGTGAGGTGATCTGGATGATTGAACTATTGAATACAGCTGAAATACAAGCCTATCTGAAACGGATTGGCATGGATGATATAAAGGAACCTACACTGGAATTCTTATTTGAACTCCAGCGGGCACATGTGCAATATTTATCCTGGCAAACGGTCGATATTTTTGCAGGTCGTCCTGCGGGAATCAGTCTTCAAGAATCGATTCAACTTATATTACAGGGACGCAGCGGCTACTGCTTTCATCTAAATGGTGCGTTTAGTGTTCTTCTCCGCTCGCTAGGTTATACGGTTAATTGGCATCGCGGGGGAGTACAGCCTCATGGGGAACAACCCCGTGTGAACTCATTCCATCTCGGTCTGTCTGTGCTTCTGGCGGATGCTGAATCGACAGTTGAACGCTGGATTGTAGATGCAGGTCTCGGCGGAATGCCCTTTAAACCTCTACCACTTCGTTATGGAACCTATGGTTCAGCTCCGTTCACGTATCAGTTAATGCCATCATCTGTTGCTGCTGAGGGATGGCGGCTTGAGTACGAGCCGAATGGTCCAAGTGAAGGAGTCGACTATGCTTCCGAGATAGTCCACGATCTGGGAGAGTTCATTCCCAAACATGAATTCTACAGTCAGGCGGCAGAATCACCTTGGCATAACGTATTTTTGCTTCGTCAGCGGGATGAGAACCGCAGTCAGGAACTACGTGGATGTATGCTCCGAACACATGATATGGAAGGAATCCAGAAAACGGAGATCCGGAATTATACCGAGTGGCGTAACGTATTAACTGAAATATTCCATGAACCCTTGGTGAATTACAGCGAACTGGAATGCCAGGATATGTGGGAGCGAGTGCAGGCTGCACATACGGAATGGAAACAAGCGCAAGAAGCATGATGATTTGGGAGGAAGAGTTGAAGAGACGTTCCATATAAAGGAAAGTTACTGAACTGCGCCGAATACGTATTCAGGTGATAAATGATGATAACTATTCGTGTGCTCCAAGTTCCAGAAGTATTGCCCGAGGCGTACTGGAACCACCTTTTGTCGCAAGTTTCTGCCGAGCGACGTGCTCAGGCTTCGCGTTTTGTGCGTCAGGCTGACGCGTATCGCTCCGTGCTGGGAGAGATATTGACTCGTGTGACTTTGAGCAAGTTAACTGGACTGAGACCTGCTGAGCTTTCCTTTACCCGTAATTCCTACGGCAAACCTTCGCTCAGTCACCATTCGGATGTACCATTCAACGTCTCCCATTCTGGTGATTGGATTGCTCTGATCTCCGGCGGTACAGATGAACTGGGCGTGGATGTGGAAAAAATAGCTCCAATTGACATGCAGATTGCAGAGCGTTTCTTCTCTCCTAAGGAGAGCCAGTTCTTGGCTGCCGAGCCTGACGATCGTCGGCTGGAAACCTTCTACCGTCTATGGACGCTGAAGGAAAGTTATATCAAGGCAGTCGGTATGGGTCTGTCTATACCACTGGACTCCTTCGCCATCCTTCCCAATGAGCGGGAAGATTGGCATTGCAAACAGGCTACGGCACATCGCTTCTATAGTCAGCGTTTGGATGATCAGCATATGCTTGCAGCCTGTTCAGCCGGGGGAGAGCTGCCGAGCAAGCCGGAAATCGTAACCTTGGAGGATCTATATACGGATTTGGTTTAGTGTGTGGCTGGTTGGGCCTCAACGAGTTGGAATCAGTTGAGTTATGTAAGAGGCCGCCATTAATAATATCCTGCTAAGGTTAATCAAAAAAGCTAACGACGTGAGTATCACGCGTTAGCTTTTTAGCTTTAAATCCACACTCCGTTTAACGTCTATCTGACGTATTGAATAGGACTAGTCCCGGCTCCGCAATTTGCCAAGCAGACGGATAATCTCAATGTACAGCCATACCAGCGTCACCATCAATCCAAATGCACCGTACCACTCCATGTACTTGGGTGCACCACGTTCAGCGCCCCCTTCAATGAAGTCGAAATCAAGGACCAGATTGAGGGCAGCCACAATGACGATAACGACTGAAATACCGATGCCGATCAAGCTGTTATCATGCAGATAAGGGATCGTAATTCCGAAGAAACCCAGTACAAAGCTCAGCAGATACATGATCATGATACCGCCAGTTGCAGCCACGACCCCAAGCTTGAAGTTCTCCGTAGCTTTGATCAATCTGGTTTTGTATGCCACCAGCAGAGCGATGAATACAGCCATGGTCAAAAGAGCTGCCTGCAAGGTAATTCCGTTATACAGGGACTCATAGGTTGCTGAGAGTGCGCCAAGGAACAGGCCTTCTGCCACGGCATAGACAGGTACCAGATAAGGTGCCGCTACGGGTTTGAACGAAATCACAAGCGCCAAGATAAAACCAACGATTAATCCACCATAAGCGAGCGGCATCACTTGTTGTCCGTTAAAGAACATCATCCAGGTTGCAAATGCACTGCCCAGCAGGATCACCAGCGTAATAAACGCTTTATTCACCGTGCCGTTGATCGTCATGTAATTCTGATATCGATCTTCTCCATATCCTCTGTTTTCAAACGTGCTGTCTTTAAGTGTAGGGTTACCGCTACGACCGATCAACACAATCACCTCGTCATATGTATTTGGTATATCTGTGATACTAAGCTTGGGCTTACTACGTTTCAAATTCTACAAGCTACTCCCTCGAAAAGATTGGGATGGCACCAGAAGGAATCGGATGCAATCCTTCGATTACATCCCTACCCCCTGGCGCAACACTTAGGACATATGTCCCAGACATTGCATGTTCATGTGCTTTTTAAGCGTCTTATTTGTACAACACTTTATCTACATTGTATTTCGCACGCATCGTGTTGATGATATACGTCTCGTAAATTTCACGATCTACCGGATCTTCAACCAGGCATACTTCAATCTTCGTTACTTCCTCGCGGTGATTCTTGATTGGTGATACGGTGTCTTCAAAATGCTTTTTGATGCGGGGTCTTAATTTTCGTGCTTTACCGACAAATAACAACTCTCCAGCGGCATTGTAAAACATGAAAATCCCGCCTAGTTCCCGGGTAATCAGGTGAAAATCAGTAAATCCATAAATGTGACTAAGCTGTGGATCAACCTGCTTTGTGATGGTTACATCCGGTGTTGGCACAGTAATATTAATCAATAGGCTCACTTCCTCATTATCTATAGGTTTAGATCTTATCACATATTATAAAGGGACACCATTTCATTCTATATGAAGTACAATTCACGCAATTTTCGCTATTACGACAAATATTTCAAAAAAAAGGTTAACTTCCCTGATTCAAAGTGGTACTATAGGGGTATGAGGAAGAAATTGGGCACTGAGACATACGTCTTTATATCTACCTCCGTCTATTGTACCCTATGATTGAATATCTTTTTCATGCTGAATTCTGTTATGTGATCACGACAAGAGTACAGTTAGCAAGAACCCTAGTTTATAGATTGTAGATTCATCATCTAATCGACCCCTTGCAGCAAGCAAACCTAGGAAGACCTAGATTCATGATTCACTGTAGATTTTTAGTATCACCTAGAAAGCCTGCAATTATAGTCGTACTGAAGTTAATAGACACACGTAGAAGGTCAGATAGCTATCGATCCTAGAGAGACTAGTCATGCAATACAACTGTAGAAATTATAGCAGCAGTACTATAGAAAATGGATCAAGTTTCACCACCAGGCCCGGCATACTGCCAGGGCTTTTTTGCGTTTGTGCGAACAACCAACCACACGCTCAGGGAAACAGAGGTATCGTGGTTCTTTCTGCTGGGTTTATAATATGGCAAGATACCAGTAGAGGGAGTGATGGGATGTATTCCGATCTGCAACTGACGGAGGACCGCCCTGTATATATACAAGTCAAAGATTATATGAAGCGATTGATGCTCAAAGGCGGCCTGCAAGCCAAACAAAAACTGCCCTCGACCCGTGAACTCAGTACACTCATGAAGGTTAGCCGCAGCACAGTTCTGCTCGCTTATGCCGAGCTTGAAGATGAAGGCTTGATCTACGCAGTCAAAGGCAAGGGCAATTACGTCAGTGCCTCCATCGAAACACCTGAGGCAGCAGCGAGCTGGGAACTGGACTGGACGACAGAGGTAAGTGAGTATGCAATTCAGGCAGAGCAGTACGATCTGATGAAGCATGGCTCCGGAGCAGAGCGCGGCGAGATATCGTTTACCAGCATAGCGCCGGATGAAAAGCTGTTTGATCTGCACAACGTGAAACGGGCTTTTCTGGATCGCATGTCACTTGAAGGCGAAGTACTGCTGAATTACGGATATGCGCAGGGATACAGACCGCTGATGAACTATTTACTACGATATATGGAGAACAAAGGTGTCGACCTCCGTGGCAAGGACATCCTAATCACCAACGGATTCACGGAAGGTTTCGATCTGGTGCTTGGAGCGTTGCGCAAAAAAAGCGGCAAAGCGCTCTGCGAGAATCCAACGCACCACACGGCGATCAAAAATCTAAAGCTGCACCAGTTTCACCTGACCGGTGTGAACATGGAGCCAGATGGCTTGGACTTGAAGCAACTGGAACATGAACTTGAGGCAAGTCCATATGATCTGGCGTATCTCGTGCCATCCTATCACAATCCAACCGGGATTGTGACGTCCCCTGCAAAACGGGTAGAGATCATCCGGTTGATGAACAAGTATCAAGTACCCATCATTGAGGATGGATTCAACGAAGAGTTGCGCTATTCCGGTTCCCACGTATCTCCCCTGATCGCCAGCATGGGCAAAGGCAATGGACTGGTGTATCTGGGCAGCTTCTCCAAAGTCCTGTTCCCAGGCCTGCGGGTAGGTTGGATTATTGCGGATGCGGCGCTGATTGATTATCTGGAGAGTATGAAACGGGCACGCAGCATCCATACCTCCACGCTGGACCAATCGTTATTGTATCAATATCTGAGCAACGGTAATTTCGAGAAATATTTGAAGAGAGCTCGGACGGAGTATAAGCGAAAATATGAATTGGTTGTGCGTTGCCTGAAGCAGCATCTGCCAATGTGCCGGATCTCCGGTGCGGGTGGTCTGCATCTGTTCGTGCAGTTCCCGTCCGAATACAGAACCCGTGAACTGCTGGCGGCCTGTAAAGTGAAAGGTGTGACGTTCACACCAGGGGATACCTTTTATCTGGAACCCGGTCAGGGTGTAAACACGATGCGCCTGGGTTTCTCCAGAGTCAGCGATGAAAATATACGTAAAGGCATTCGCATCATTGGCGAGACAGCAGCTCAAATGAGATAAGGAGGATTTCACATGAAAGTTGGCGTGATTATGGGCGGTACATCTTCAGAGCGGGATATTTCCCTGCTGACCGGACAGGAGATGATTGCAAACCTGAATAGAGACAAATACGAGGTTGTACCCATTGAGCTGAATACCAAGCGCGATCTAATCGACAAGTCAGCGGGGATCGATGTGGCACTGCTTGCCCTGCATGGCAAATACGGCGAAGACGGTACGGTCCAAGGCACATTGGAATCTCTGGGTATTCCCTACACAGGTTGTGGTGTGCTGGCGAGCAGTGTATGCATGGATAAAGACATGTCCAAACAACTTATGCAGCATGCAGGTGTGCTTACCGGAGAGTGGCTACGAGTGAGTCATATCGAGGAACTGTCCTCAACTGCTGTTCAACAATTAACGTACCCCGTGGTGGTCAAACCCAATTCAGGCGGTTCCAGCATCGGTACCCAAGTAGTGAAAGAGGCTGCCGCCCTGCCCGCTGCTGTGGAGGCTGCCCTCGCCTGGGATGATACAGTCATGATTGAACAGTATATCGAAGGTGAGGAGATTACCTGTGCCATTCTGGATGGTAAGATGCTGCCGGTGATCTCCATTCGTTCGAACGCCGAGTTTTTCGATTATTCTTCCAAATACGATGACCACGGAGCAGATGAGCAGGTTGTGCAATTGCCTGCGGATCTTCACCATCGTGTGGAAGCCGCGGCACTTGCCTGTTATCAGGTGCTGAAATGCAGTGTCTACGCGCGCGTGGATATGATGATTCGCGAAGGTTTGCCTTATGTGCTTGAAGTAAACACGCTGCCGGGTCTTACCCGTAACAGTCTGCTGCCCAAAAGTGCAGCCGCTGCAGGCATTTCTTTTGCAGAGTTGCTGGATACCATTATTGAACTTTCATTGAAGGAAAGACCCAAGGAGGATATAACATTATGAGCCTGGATGTGACGATTAGACATAGCTCCACTACAGATCTGCAAGATATGGTCATTCTGATGGACCAACTTGGTTATCCCACCACGTACGCCGAGATGGAGGAGCGCTATACCCACATTGCTGCAGATGCTAACTTCACCACACTGGTTGCTGAAGCACGCGGACGTGTAGTTGGACTGATCGGATTACAGACGTCTTATCTGTATGAAAAGAACGGAAGACACTGCCGTATCATGGCATTGGTTGTTCACGACCAGTTCAGGGGCTCAGGCATCGGCCGTCAGCTCATTCTGGAAGCCGAACAATGGGCCGCCACGCATGACGTGGACTCCCTGTCTCTGAACAGTGGTAATCGCCCTGAACGTGAAGCTGCACATGAATTCTATCGTCAGATGGGCTTTACAGCCGGGAGTACCGGATTCAGCAAAAAGCCGCAGATTCTACAGCACACCTAAACTGCGGATGATATGTTATCTCGATTACATGAAAAAGAACGCCCCCGGCAAAATGGCCAGAAAAGGGCGTTCTTTGATATATCTATGTCGGGTCTTTGTACTTTACTTGTTACTTCAAGCAATTAAGGACGGTCAATGTAAATCCAGCCTGTTTCTTGTTCCTTATCTACAGTAGCTCCAAGGGATTCAGCCACAAAGCGCAGCGGCACATACGTCTTGCCGTCCTTGCCTACATAGGCGGATTCCACCATGGTTACTTCTTTACCAGCAACGGTTGCCTTCTTGGAACCTACAGTCAGGACAATCTCATCACCAGTGATGTCATCAATGACAACGATTTGGTTTGAGCCTTTGGTCCATTTCACTTCCGCATCCAATTCCTCAGACACGTAGCGAAGCGGAACAAATGTTGTATTCTTAACGGTGATCGCTCCAGCGTATTCATCATCCGGGAAGAGCACTACACTTTTACTCGTGATTCCAGCTTCATCTTTCAGCAATTGGTATGCCAGTGAGTTGGAATCAAAATTGCGCAGCATCTGTCCAGGCGTAATATCATCCTTCATCAGATCCATAACGCCGCCCGATACATCCACTTCATCAACTGCAACTGTGCCACCGATATTCCACTGTTCACTGTCTCCACTTACGGTTACGGAGTTCAGCGGCAGATCCTCGGAAGCAGGCAGTGCCACTTTCAGTTCAAAGTTTTGCTTGCGAACATCAAGCTTGCTGTCGAGATAAAAATCCAATTTCAGTTTGGTATCTGTGCCAAATACCGTTTTGAATTCAGGGGTCTCATTCAACAGGTTGTTCAGCTCCTGATCATAATTGACCAGCATACTGTCCAGTCCTACTTTGATGATGGCATATAGTGACGCAACAGCTTCATCTTTCGATTCAGGAACGATCGAATTCAGCGTTTCATCTCCCCCGCCTTCAACCTCATTCACAGCTTCAAGTACAGGGTAGAACACATCATACAGATCGCCAATCAGGTCTTTCAGTCCTTGCTCATCTTTCGAAATACTCGTCAGGAACGGTTTAACCATAGCCAGCATCTCTTCACCACTAACTTCCAGATGCAGCTTGGAGAGGCTAAGTGATTCGCCATTTACGGATTCCTGTACCGGTGTTACGGAGATGTTCTTCGGATTGGACAGATGTTTCAGGACAAAAGAGAACAGTTTCGGGGAAAGTTCCTCGAGTTGTTTCTCCAGAGCCTTCGTATCTACCGTTGGAAGAGCCTGTGCATCCTGGAACGTATCCAGAGATATGTACAGCGGTTTTTGGGCTCCGTCCAGATCAATCACCATTTGGGACTCATTCATGGACAGGTGGAAAGGTAATTTCGTTCCCTCCATGCTCAGTGTACCTTTGATCGATGCTGTCTTCGCATCTTTCATTTTGGCTTGATCAATATCCAGGGATATGGAGTTAATAAGTTCGATCATTTCAAGGTCTTTCTCTGTAGCAAATTCCTTAGCCGGTTCTATGTTTATATTCATGGATTGTCTGGATTCACCGGACTTGATACTCGCGCCGTTGGCCATTGCTTTGCCAACGTCTACTCCACCCACAGCCTGACATCCTGTAAGAACAACCATTAATAATACAAGTGGCACTGCCATCCATTGGACTAACTTCCGATTCTTAATATGAACTCCTCCTTAGAAAAATATGGTTCATTTCTATTATGAAGGAATAGGTAATTCTTGTAAACGGATACGCAAAAAAATAAACCAAAAGGCCGGAACATGTCCGACCTCTGGTCTATCTATATTTCAGCATATCGTAAGATTCGATAAAACATCCTGCTTCATTATGCAATGCTGGGAGTTATTCTTGCTCCTGATCATCTGCGAGCTTCTCATCTGTTTCTTCATCTTCCGCAGTTGCGGGAGTCTCGAATTGATCCGGCTCGTCCTCTTGAATCGCTTTGTTCTCTTCGTTCTGATCCTGTGTCATATCGCATTCCCTCTCTTCTACCGGATTGTCATGTCATCAAGGCCTGGGCCTTGTGTCTATCAATAACCCGAATAGGCGTAGTTCAAACCTGTCTCAATATCGGCATGACATTTTCCATCATAATTTCAATGCTCACTTAGAAAACATAAAAGATGATCCCGTTCCCACTTGCAGCCGTGGCCTGAAACAAGGCCTGGACATCATCCACGGTCTGAACGATCTCCTGAAATGTCTCTTCCGCATCCCAATCTTCCATGACAGGGTAGACGCCTTCAGCGATCATCCGGTCCAGACTATACCGTTGCTTCAATTCCTCCGGTGTGAGCTGCTCCAATGCCATGTAGGCTTCCAGCACCTGTTCGTTACTAAGCAAAAACAGATCCATGTCCGAATAGTTTCCCACGTATTGCTCACCTGCGAGAGGCACCACATATCCCAGGGGCGGCTCCCCTTCTACCAAGTTACCGTTCAGCGTGAATTGAAGCATCTGCCACGTTTTATCAATATCCAGATCAACTGCACAATCATGCACACTGATCTCACCTGACTTAATGGATTCGACTATCTCCTTTGTTACCACAAGATATCTGCCAGACATTCCCATACCTCTACCCCTCCTGTGTAATTCCTTCTATTGTTCCCCATTAACCGTGCTTGTTGGTTCAGAATCGGGGTAATCCCTATCAAGGAGGGTGTATACATGAAAAAATTTGATTATAGTCTCAATTATGATGAGTTGGATCTGCGCAAACATCCTGAGCTGTACACCGTAGGCCGGGGTGAGCAGGGTGTTCTTATGGTTGAGCCATACAAGGGCGAGATTCTGCCACACTGGCGATTCAAAACACCAGAGATTGCGACAGAGTCATCGGAGAAAATCTATGAGCTATTTTTGGAGTATAAGAAAAAGGGAGATTTCGTGGGTATGGATATGGCTCGCAAATTTCTCCAGATGGGTTATACACGGGCCAGACGGTATACAAATCACAAAGGAGGACGCAAATACTCGAAGGAGGATGGCTCTATCTTGCCCTATCAGAATGATAAGGTGAAGGCAGAAGCCGCAGCTATATTCAAGGCACAATGGGAGATTGCAAAGACGGATCCAGACTATGTGAAGATGAAGAAGGAGCATCGGGAAAAGTACGAGTCTGATGAGGCCTAGGAACAACGGTGAAAAGATTGACTTATGGAAACATTTGTCTCAGAATCGATCTTGTTACTGTACATTTTCAACCATTATATTGGAGAAGAGAGGCGCATCCGAATATGACAGATTCGTTCATCCACTTAAACACAGGCCAGAATATCAGTATCAACGAATGTGCTCAACTTCAGGTAACCATTCAATGTACATCATCTCCTTCTCCCTTGGATGTTAGCTGCTTTATGGTGAACGAAGAGGGAAAGGTCCCATCTGACGACTATTTTGTATTTTATAATCAGAATGCCGATCCCCATCAAAGTGTACTTCTGCAACAGGCAGAGGAACTGAAATCCTCTTTTGTACTGGATACGAATCAATTACGGCAGGCCCCTGTGGAAAAATGTGTGTTTACGGCTACTCTCGATGCGGGAGGCACATTCGCCGATGTTCAGGCATGTCAGGCGATTGTACAAGCGGGTTCCCAGCAGATCACCTATGAGATCAGGCAGGTCACTGCGGAAACAGCTCTTATTTTTATTGAAATCTATAAGTATCGTGACGGGTTCAAAGTTCGTGCGATTGGACGAGGTTTCTTTGGTGGATTGCAGCCGCTGGCAGAGTCATTCGGTGTTGAAATTGAGAGTAACGACACTTCTGAAGCCAAACAGGTTCTTCTCACGGCACAAGCTGAAGTGGCAGCCGCCTCTCCAGAAGTCTTGGTACCTGATGCTGCACCAAACACGAATCATGCACCGCTTAACCTGACCAAGATCGATCTCCTCAAGCGTAAAGTAACCCTGTCTCTGCAAAAGAAAAAGATCGAACCTATACAGGCACGTGTTGCTGTCGTATTTGATGCATCAGGCTCCATGTACCATCTGTATCGCAAAGGCATCGTGCAAGAAGCCTTCGAGCGAATTCTGGCGATTGCATCCGCTTTTGATGATAACGGAGAGTTGGACGTCTGGTTCTTCGCCAAAGACTTCTTGCGTGCACCTAGCGTCACCGCCAGGGATTTCGAGAATTATATTGAACGCACATATACACTGGGGAGCAAAGGTGGTACCAATAACGAACCTCCTGTGATGCAGGATGTCATTCGCAAATATACGATCGAGGAACCCGATGTGAAGATTCCAACGTATATTATCTTTTTTAGCGATGGCGGAGTTAGTCAAAAAGGGAAGATCATGCGGCTTATTACCGAAAGCTCAACCAAAAACCTGTTCTGGCAATTTGTTGGCCTGGGACAAGCCAATTACGGTATTCTGGAGAAACTCGATGACATGACTGGACGTTTCATCGATAATGCTGACTTTTTTGCTCTCGACGACATCTCCAAGATCAGCGATGAAGAATTGTACGATCGTCTCCTCACTGAATTTCCAGGCTGGATAAAGGAAGCTCGGGCCAAAGGCATTTTGGCCTAAAGCTTTTACCCTATACCACTAATCAGGCTTGTACTTTTTCTGCTTTACCATCCTTGGAACGTGGACGGAGCATACTTCCTACGATTCGCAACATCAACTTGCGTGGCACGAGGCGGGTGAACTGCGCTGTCCAGTAATTGCCGGCCCCCGGTACAGCATAAGGTTTGCCTGACTCGAGTGCTCTCATGGCCACTGCCACGACATGCTCAGGTGTATCACGTTTACCCACCGAGGCTTCATCAGCGCCCACTACATCAAAGAACGAAGTCTCGGTTGAGCCTGGGCATAGGGCCAAAAACTGAACGCCACGCTTCCTGTTTTCTTCGTATAATGCCTCTGTAAAAGAAAGTACAAATGCCTTCGTTGCTCCATACACAGCCATATACGGATCAGGTTGAAAGGCAGCCGTCGAAGAGACATTAATGACAGCACCATTTTTCTTCTGTAACATGCCTGGCAAGAAAAGATGTGTCATGTTTGTCAAGGCGAGCACGTTCAACATAATTTCCTCCTGTTGCCGGGAACCATCCACCTGTTCAAATAATCCATGGGTAGCAAATCCCGCATTGTTGATCAGCATATCGATGTGTATTCCCCGATTCTGACATTCCTCATATACCCTCTGAGGTGCATCGACTTGAGACAAATCCGATACGATCACCTCAGCCCTTACTCGATATGTACGTTCTATACGTTCTGCCAATTGATTCAGTTTGGATTCTGTTCTGGCCACCAGCACAATATTTTTACCCTTGGAAGCCATTTCGAGTGCAAAAACTTCCCCAATACCTGAAGAAGCACCTGTAATAAGTACCCATTGACGCTGTTCCTTTATCATCTCTCATCCATCCTCTATACATAATTTAAACACTCGTTTTCACTAGGAAACATTGTTTCTTTATAGAATCATCGTAACCAAATTTCATGACGCTGTCAAATACATTTGATAAATTTGAATCTAGAACGTGGTGCTTACTTACTAAATTCGGATTAAATTGACGTCATCCGGCGTAAAACAGTAGAATGACCTTAAGAAAAGGAAACGTAGTTTCTGTTCAACAACAATACGGTTACGAGGATGAAATCAATGAAGGATCTTAATTCGGGTTCCACAGAATCTGCACATACGGTAACAACCTTTCAGGAAGCCAGACTCCAGCACTCGGATAATCTGCGGCAAAATATTGTGCATGCTGCTGCTGCTTTACTGCAAGAGCATGGACCAGAAGCCGTCACGGTACGCCGTGTAGCTGAACGCATGGAGTGCTCCACCAAAATCATATATAATCTTTTTGGCAAAAAAGAAGGGTTGGCCAAGCATTTATATTTAGAGGGATGTTCCCTTATGGCCCAGCGATTTGAAACTATACCCCGTCAGGAATCGTTCGAACAATATTTCCGTGATCTGGCCTATGTCTACTGGGACTTCGGCATTTCTCAATCCAGCTTCTATCAGCTGATGTTTGGAGGATCTTTTTCCGAATTCAAACCAGATGGAGAGACCTTGCAGGGAACAGCAACTGCACTGAAGCAAGTATCTGCTTTGGTGGAGATAGCGATTGAACAAGGAATGCTTCAGGTGCAAGATCCCCTGCTTGCGGTACGAATGATCTGGGCTCCCTTACACGGTGTTATTCATCTGTATTTGGGAGGCCATATTGAGAGCGAAGAAGCTGCCAAAACCCTCTATGATCATACGTTGTCCATGGTTATACACTCCCTTGTGAGTACATCTGCAAATGGATAAGCATTAGATCTGCGCTGTTTTAGATGCTTTTAGACGATAAACGAAAAAGGAGCAGACCCATTGGCGTAATACGCCTAGGGCATGCTCCTTTATTGGGTTGACTTTATCTAGTTCCGTAACGGTTTCAGTCGATTAACGTGCCTCTTCGTTCTCAGCTTCCCAACGTGCAATTTCTTTGCGCACAATTGGAGCAACTTCTTTACCAAGCAGTTCGATCGCTCTCATGACCTCGTTGTGCGGCATGGTGCCGAGGGGGGTGTGCAACATGAAGCGTGTAATCCCAACTTCTTTGCGCAGGTAAATAATTTTCTGAGCTACCGTCTCCACATCACCCACGTACAAAGCACCCTCTAGGCTACGCGCTGCATCAAATGTTGCACGGCTGTAATGTCCCCATCCACGTTCACGGCCCAGTATGTTCATGACCGCTTGCGCTGGCGGGAAGAATTTTTCCACGGCTTCGTCTGTTGTATCGGCAATGAAGCCGTGAGAGTGAGAAGCAACGGTCAGCTTGGAAGCATCATGTCCTGCATGTGCTGCTGCTTTCTTGTACAGTTCCACCAGTGGTGCGAATTGCACCGGACGGCCACCGATAATGGCAAGCACCAGTGGCAAACCGAGCAGTCCTGCACGAACAACGGATTCCTGATTACCGCCACTGCCAATCCATACCGGAAGTTTTTCCTGTACCGGGCGCGGGTAGATGCCCAGATTGTTAAAGGAAGGGCGGTGTTTGCCTTCCCAGGTTACTTTTTCCGAATCACGCAGCTTGAGCAGTAAATCCAGTTTCTCGTCGAATAACTCATCGTAGTCGTTCAGATCATAGCCGAACAGTGGGAACGATTCGATAAATGATCCCCGCCCAGCCATAATCTCTGCACGTCCGTTCGAAATGCCATCTAATGTCGCGAAATCTTGATATACCCGTACCGGATCATGCGATGACAGCACCGTAACCGCACTCGTCAAGCGAATATTCTTGGTCTGTGAAGCTGCGGCCGCCAGAATGACAGCTGGTGATGAAGCGGCGTAGTCGGCACGATGATGTTCTCCCACGCCATATACATCAAGACCCACCTGATCTGCCAAAACAATCTCTTCAACAACATCGCGAATACGCTGCGCATGACTGATAAGTTCTCCTGTTTTTACATCCGGGTTCGTCTCCACGAATGTACTAATTCCGATTTCCATTGTCTGTTCCTCCCTGGTATGAAGCGATCCGTTGTTCATCTAACCTATTGTAAGTAGATCACCTTTTGTTATATATCTTAATATTGAACTATTTTGGTGAAAAACACAAGTACCCTCTGTTTCCAGAGGGCACATTTATGTTTATTTCTTCCTCCCGATGTACAGCAGATGAGACGAGATTCCCAATATGGAAGGGTCTTTGGCGGCTTCAATCATATAGTGCATGAGTTCATCATACTCGCCACGCTCTTTCCAGTATTGCTGCTGCTCGTCCGTAAGCATCGCTCTAAGGCTGGATGAACCAATTAAATCAATGGTTTCAAATCCATGTTGCTCCATGAAGGGTGTAACGTCCTGAATATTAAAATAGTATGCTCCCGTAAATCGTCCTTGATCCTGATGATCGAATATACCCTTTTCCACAAAAGAATGGATTGCTGCCATGTTATCATTCGGTTTCCAGTGCTGCGGGGATTGCAGCGAATTGATACTCATGCGCATACGGCTCTGCATGGCTACAAACACCACGCCTCCTCGCTTGGTCACACGGTACAACTCCTGTACAGCAGCCGTGCGCTCTTCGTCTGTCTGCAGATGATATAACGGCCCCAGCATGAGGGACGCATCGTACGTCTCGTCAGCCATACCGGAGAGCGAAGTGGCATCGAGAACATGGAACCCATCGAATTGCTGTGTCAAACCAAACTCCTCAGCCTTTTGCCTCGCAGTATCCACGGAGGACGGTGTCAGATCAGATAAAGTGACCTGGTACCCCAGTTTCGCCAGCTCCATGGCATACTTCCCCGGCCCAGCGCCATTATCCAGAATATGACCGTTGGCAGGCAGATACTCTCTGATGTAATACATGTTGATGATGAATTCAATTGGTTCCCGCTCCAGTCTGCCCCATTCATCAAACCCTGAATAATATTTAATAATGTGATCTCTCTTCATCGCTCTGACACCTGCCTTTTCTAATATGTAGACCACCTAACCATGTTCAAAATTAAATTCCAACCAGTATATATCTACCAAATATTTCCTGTCAAACAAAAAACGTTCAATTCCCATTGAATACGGAACTGAACGTTTCTCGAACTTATATCTTTTTCACAAACTCAGACTTCAACTTCATTGCACCCAAGCTGTCGATCTTGCAATCAATATCATGATCCCCATCAATTAGGCGAATATTCTTCACCTTCGTGCCCTGTTTAACCACGAGTGAGCTACCTTTTACCTTCAGATCTTTAATGACGGTAACGGTATCGCCATCACTTAACACATTTCCGTTGGCATCACGGATTACTTTTGCATCCTCTGCATTCTCATTGTCTGCTTCCAAAGACCATTCATGCGCACACTCCGGGCAAACCAACAGGTTACCATCCTCGTACGTGTACTCCGAATTACATTTCGGGCAGTTAGGCAAATTAGACATATGTATTAAACTCTCCATTCTACGATTGGCTTTCCCGCAAGTATACGGGATATCGACGGTATATTCCATACGCTAGGTCACTGCATGGATGGATTTAAACCAAATTTAAGGTTCATGCCTCCCTCACTTTAAGGGTAACTGCTTATGATGTAACTAATAGATACGCACTACACATACATGAATTTTAATGTCTCTATGAATTGTTATTATATTTAAAACCAAAGGAGTTCCTGCTCATGTCCTCATATGTTTTCCCTGTGCAAACGGCTTTTTTTATCTTTGTCGTTGCCGCCATGTTCTTGCTGGTGCCATGGTTGATCTACGGATATCGTAAAGACGGTTTCTTCAGCTGGTCACGGTTTGGCATCAGCTTTTCGTTTATCTTTTATATTCTGGCCGCCTATTGCCTCGTCATTCTCCCGTTTCCGACTACGCGAGATACCTGTGCGCAGCAAGCTGCTGACACGATCTACTACAATCTGGTTGCATTCACTTTTGTCAAAGACATCATGAAGGAAACACCCATTGTATGGTCTCAGCCTTCCAGCTATCTCAGTATGATTCAGGGCAGAGCTTTTCTGCAAGTTCTATTTAACGTCCTGCTTCTCATGCCGCTGGGTGTATATATCCGTTATTTTTTTCAAAAGAGATCATTCTGGAAGTACGCCCTGGTTGGTGGATTCGGGCTTTCCTTATTCTTCGAGATCACTCAAATCACCGGATTTTACGGGTATTATAATTGTCCTTACCGCCTGTTCGATGTGGATGATCTGTTATTGAATACTTCGGGAGCAGTCATTGGATTCTTCACAGCGCCCATCCTGCTTGCTTTATTCCCATCACGTGCAAGCATTCAGGCGAAGAGCGAACAGATCGTGGAGGAAAACCAGGTGTATGTTATGCCTCAATTGCTCGCGTTAATTATTGATGGAATCATTATTGTCTTCCTTTCGAATCTACTCTCCATCTTTACAGCGTCTGATGTGATCAGTGATGCGCTAAGTACATCCATTGCTATGGTCATTGTGCTGTTCTTCATACCTTGGGTGCGAAATGGGGTAACTCCAGGCTCGGCTATCTTGCGATTCCGCTATGTGGATCGTCAGACCGGCACACCTACCAGTGAATCATTATTCAAAAGATTTGCCGCACTCTATGTTCCATGGCTGCTAGTTACGATCATTCGCTTGGTCAACGAATATGCCTTTTCAGGTCATCAGGATGTTATGCTTCAGCCTTATCAAATGTGGATCTCCTTGGGGACATTCGGTATCTATATGTTAGTCTACGCCGTGCTTTGTGTTCATGTCTTGACCGTACTCTTTTCCCGTGGAAAACGTTCCTTCTACTTCGATGAGGTGTCCCGCACACGTGCTTCTCGTAAATAATGTTTGGAGTTAACAAGGCATAATGAAGGCATAATATCCCTCTAATTAGCGCTTACGTTCTGCTTACTATTCAGCCGGATCACCTAAAGAGGACGTTCATTCTCAGAATGAACGTCCTCTTTTTAATTTGCTCATTGCAACTATTTAGAGTATCCATACACAATAACCAGCCTGGATTATAACCCTAACAGCTCTCGCTTGGCTGAATCCGGATCATGTACAACCTCAATCTCATGGTTGAAGATTAGTGTCGCACGATCCTGCTCATATTCAGGCCAGTTCACACCTGCAACCTCAGGTTTGCCATTCTTGGCAAAGGAAATCCATGCATCCTGTACCTTGAGAGCAAGTACCGACGCAGCTTCGTCGGGCTCCGCATTCATGAATTTAAGGACATGCAGTGTATTGAACACAAAGAACATTTCGATGCTGTGAATTGCTCTTTTCAACAGGGGATGTTCCGGCATGACCCAATCAAATCGATACATCCACACGGGGGCATACTTCTGCTGTGCCGCAGCATATTGCAGCGATGACCGCCAGAAGAACATATCGGTCATAACTTGGGCTTGTCCATCTGCCGTTTTTGGATAACTATCCGCGATGGATACCCGGTTCTGCAGATCTGGTGTCATAAAGTCTACGCCCTGAACCATATCGATTTCTTTTGAATACGGTACATGCGGCTGGATGAACAGTGCACCCTCGTGCAATGTTGTACCAATCAGCACCGGGATGTCCTGTGCTGATCCTTCGCTCACCGCCTGCAGTGGAACCTGTGGAAGTATCTCCCCATCCAATACAGGTTGGAAGAATAATGCCATGCCCGCTCCGCTCTGCTGTTTGGCCGTTTCAGCAGCTGCAATAATCTGTTCTACAGGGATTGTACTTAGCTTCTGCAGATTATCCCGGTCCACGCCAAGAATCTTCAGTATCCCTTCCCGCATAGCTGAAGCTTGCTCTGCCGGCATGAATTGTGAAGCACCGCTCTCCATAATGGCACGATGGAAGTGTCCTTTGGCCGCTGGCATCGCCATCAACGCCGCAATACTCATGCTGCCTGCTGATTCGCCGAACACCGTAACCTGGTCCGGGTTACCACCAAAAGCAGAGATATTGTCCTTCACCCATTGTAACGCCGCAACCTGATCCAGCAGACCTGCATTGGATACAAATGAATCATCCAATGGGGCCATGTGAAGGAAACCCAAAGGTCCGAGTCGGTAGTTGATTGTCACAACGATGACCTCACCCCGAACCGCTAACTGCGTACCATCATACATAGGCTGGCTACCTGAACCTGATACGAAAGAGCCGCCGTGAATCCATACCATGACCGGCAGTGGTTCCGCGCTTTTTTCCTTAGGCGCCCAGATGTTCAGATATAGACTATCTTCTGACTCATTCGGAAGTTCTGTCAGGCCTTCTGGTTGATGATTTCGAGGTTGTATATTCTCAGGTCCAAATTGCGTGGCCTGTTTGATTCCATCCCATGACTCGGGCTGTACCGGAGCCTTGAAACGCAACTCACCTACCGGAGGTTTCGCATAGGGAATACCTTTCCATACGCTTGCACCATGCAAAAGCTCTCCTTGAACGTTACCGTACTTCGTTGCAACTTGAAGTTCTCTCATGCCACTTCTACTTCCTCTCCGTAAATAGGTTAAATTAACGAGTACGTGCATACCATGTGTACTTATTTGAGTATAGTTTGTAGTCATACCCATTTACAACTTTACCCAACTCTAGCCTCCCCTGCTACGTTTCACGTGGAACTTTATGGGGTGGATGATCTGATACACATCGAGTGATGGACACCAAAAAGGCCATCCTTAGAGCAATATCATCAAGTCTTAATGACATTGACCCTTAGCATGACCCTTTCCCGTCGACTATCCGAATAACTAACCTTCTACTGGATAACGCACCGTAAACTCAGCACCTTCAATCCATTCGCCCGTAACAAAGTTCCGTCCCTTCACAACGACTCGATCCTTATAAATCTCCACATGAAGTCCTTCACTGCCCTCCAGATGCTCATCCTGATCCGTCCAGAGATAACCTACAGACGACGCATTGAACATGGTTGGCATCTGGCCAGCACCATCATACATCGTATGCTGCGCCTCTAACTGCCAATGGGTATGACCTGAGAAGAGAATCGTTTGCGGATATTTGGCGAGAACAGTCTTGAGTTCAGCATCCTGATTCACCCCATACCATCCCTGTTCCTTCAACGACCCAGCTACCGTATCTATAAGCGGCTGGTGCAAGAACAGGAAGATGGGATGATCTGACGTTGCACGTTCAGACAATTTCGCATCCAGCCACTTCAACTGTTCAGCCGACATATCACAATCCTTCGGATGAGGTTGCTCAGTGCCCAGGAAAATATAATGATACCCGTCGATCCAGTGATCGTGGTAGGAACCCTTCATGCCGGTTGTCGCTTCAAAATCACTCAATCGACGTTGCCATAACCCGGCGACTGTGATGGATTGAGCTTCCTCTGACATATCCTGACCCTCCTGCTCCGAAGGTGCGGCAGACAACGTATAAGTTCCACCTGATAACTGCTCAATCAGTGCAGCTGATTCAGCAGCGGTTTGTTTTTGAACCAGCTCCATTTCTGCCTCTTGTTCCAATAACTCAGCTACATCATCCTCTTTCATCTCAAGCAAAACGATCGGCGGATCTTGCCATACCACGGCTCCAATATCATGATTACCTACCGTGTACCGGATATCGGGCAAGTGCTCCGCATGTTGCTTCCATATACGTTGCAACTCACGGTACTCGCTCGGCAGACCTCGATCTGTCACATCGCCCACATGCATAATCCCACTGCTACCCTGACTATACGTGGCCATATCAGCAAGTGCCAGATCAAAATGTCGGTTATGAATGTGGTCTGCCTCATCCCGTACATGCGTATCTGTAATGACTTGGAAGGTAGCAAGAGGTTGCTCCGGTGTATGTTCATTTCCCATCAGGAATCACTCCATTTCAGTCCAATAATGCCAATCAGAATAAAACCGATCCAGACCATCGACGTGAGCCGCAGACGTTCACCAAAATAGTAATGCCCCACGACGCCAATAAGCGTAATGCCCACGCCAGACCAGATCGCATATGCCACAGCCAGCGGCATAGACTTCACTGCAAAGTTGAGAAAGGTAAAGCTTGCGCCATAACAGACAAACATCAACACCGAAGGCCATAACCGCGAGAATCCATCCGATACTTTCAGCAAAATGGTAGCGCTAAGCTCCAGCACGATGGCCATTGCCAGTAGTACCCAGCCCAAGTAAGCATGACTGTTCGTCATTGGACGAACCCACCATTCATTAATTCATGGAACGATTGAATCGTCCTATCCGCCAAGCGGATTTTTCCCGGTTCTCCAATGCCAATCCTGTACCCCGCACCAGCGGTTCGTGCCATCTCCATGTCTCCGTCCGTATCTCCAATGACCACCGTATGCTGCACAGATACACCCAACCGTTTACAGGCAAGCAGTAGCATATCGGGAAAAGGTTTGCCCCGCTCCACCAGATCCGTACCAATCACCACGTCAAAAAAGGAATCCAGTCCCATCCACTGCAAATGTTTAACCGCACTTGGTGTATCATCTGCCGTTACTACGCCCATAACGATACCTTCGCTACGGCACTGTTCAAGGAATTCACGAACGCCCGGTAACGGATGTGCCGGACGATGCTTTTCCATCTCTTCCTCCGCTCGCGCCAAGCATCCCCGAACCATAATCTTGGCTTCCGCCCAGCTGAGACCCGCACGATATCCATGCCACGTCAGCACGGCATACACTTCATCCATGGTTCCCATCGCAAGCGGCCCTCGCACGTCATACCCATTCATTCGGCCTTGTTCATCGTGGAATGTACCCCAGATCTGCGGAAGTTCATCTGTGTTGATACGCAGTCCTCGGATTGCCAACTGATCTCTGAAGTCGTTCAATACACAATCGGTCCAGAATCCCCACATACCTGTAAAATCAAGCAATGTCCCGTCCTTGTCAAACAAAACGGCTTCAATCGGATTTGGTAATCTGTCCACATATATTTCATCTTGCATTGGTTAAACTCCTTGTCTGCGATCTTGTATAAACGGAAAGGACGGTACAGCATGTACCGCCCTTATCGCGTGAGTCAATTGCCTGTATACGTTTCTTATTTCGTTACACGATCTAATTCCTTCTGCGCTTTCTCTTTCGCTTCCTTCAGCGCTTGTTCCGCTGGCATATTATTGATCTGCACCTGATCAGCTGCATCTTTCAATGCATCATTGATCTTGCCACCCGTTGGATCCTGGAATGGAGCCGAAGCGTGAGCTGCCT
Organism: Paenibacillus sp. FSL R5-0701; assembly: GCF_037973995.1. NCBI lineage: Bacteria > Bacillati > Bacillota > Bacilli > Caryophanales > Paenibacillaceae > Paenibacillus > Paenibacillus sp. FSL R5-0701. The sequence goes on from NZ_CP150230.1 coordinate 6,920,054, forward strand.
GTTGCAGTGGTACAGTGATCTGTGGATTTTCCTCACTGAATTTCATGAACTCTGGATCTTGTTGAGCCGATTGACGAACTGCAATATATCCGGTGTTCATGGACCATGAAGCTGTGTTCGAAGTCTCAGAGAAATACGTAAGCCACTTGTACGCTGCCTGTTGTTGTTCTGGCGTTGCTGCTGACGGAATACCTGCCGATATAGCACTTGCTACCGGTTTTCCTTCACCAACGCCTTCCCAGCCTGGTTGTTGCATTGCAGCGACTATGCTAAAGTCCAAGTCGCCTTGGTCACCACTAGATCCCGTGTAACCCGCTGCTTTATTCTTCATCACATCATCAATCGTTTTGTACCAGTACTCCCAGCCCTGACCTCCATAATGAATGCCCATAATCTTGTCTTCGTTAATCCACTTACGGAACAACTCCCATGTCTCGATCCATTCCGGGGAGTCAATCATGACGGTTTTGCCATCGTCGCTAAGAATCTGTCCGCCCTTACCCAGCACAGCATCAATCATATTGTCTCTACCCCACATCGGTTCCCAACCGTAGAAGGTGGTCTTGCCATTCTCTTGCTTGCTCATCTTCGCTGCTGCCTCAGCCAGCTTCTCCCATGTCGTCAGACTCGCTGGGTCGATTCCGTTCTCCTTGAACGTATCCATGCGGTAATACATGATCTGGGTTGTACCGTACATTGGCAAAAAGTATTGCTTTCCATCCACCTGTCCCTGGTTCAGGAATGTCTGAATGAAATCGTCTTTCTTAAAATTCGGATCAGCGGCAATCATCTCATCCATGGGTGCGTAATATCCTTTGCGTGCCCAGTCTATATTGGAGCTGAGTACAGCGGCTGGAACCTTCTTGGAAGCAATTGCTGCTTGCAGCTTCTGTTCCGTTTCCGTGTAATCTGCTTGTACAATCCCTTTTACAACGACTTCGTTCTGGGAGGCGTTGAACGCATCAATCGTCTTTTTCATGTTATCGCCCAGATTACCACCCAGACCATACCAGAACTCAATCTCCACCGGATCTTTCGCCTGAGCTTCGGTTCCACTGGCAGTAGCCGTCGTACCTGATTCTACGGGTGCTTGTGTTCCACAAGCGGTTAGCAGTGCAAAGCTGGTCGCGAGTACCAGCGACATGCCCCCCTTCCAGTTCAACCTCAATCTCTTTTTCCATGTCATGCTTGCCTGACTCCAATTCATTGTTGTTCCTCCCGTTTTAGGTGAAATGGTAGTTTGCATAAAATGAACTAAACAATATTTACACTAGCCACTCCCATGACAGAACAACCTTCCGATCGCTGTTATCCCCAGATTTTATTGATTCCTTTTTATAAAGGTAAAATCCGGGGATAAAGGCGAGCGCTTCGCTTCTTCAGATTATTTCTGTCCTCTCCGTTTTGTGTAAATGTTTATTTCAATTTATATAGTAAGGTAGTTAATCTCAGTTCTTGTTCACACCAGCCGTAATATTCACGCTCTGCATGATCGTCTTCTGGGTGAACAGGAAGAGAATAAGTAGGGGTGCGATGGTGAAGGCACTCGCAGCCATAATCTGTGGCCAAGCCAGTCCATATGCTCCGCCTTCTACAAAGAAGCTGCGCAGACCCGCTGATACCAGCTGTAAATCAGGGTCTTTGGTGATGAGCATAGGCCAGAAATAGTTGTTGTACTGTTCAATGAACGTAATCAGAACCATCACAGCGAAGCTTGAGCGTACAAGCGGTGTGATAATCGTCCAGAGAATCCGAAAATGAGAAGCACCGTCCAGCTGTCCGGCTTCCACCAATTCATGAGATACCTGCATGAACGCCTGCCGGATCAGAAAGATCGAGAACACGCTGACACAGTTGGATACAATTAAGCCTGTGTAGGAATCCAGCAAGTTAAGCTCACTAAGCACCAGGTAACTAGGCAGATACACGGCCGTACTCGGTATCATATAACCCACCAGAATCAGGGATGTCAGTACACCTTTGAGACGGAATTTCATATGTGTCAGGGCGTACGCCATCATACTGGAGTTGACGATCTGAAATAGACAGATGGCTAAGGCCACCCCGGTACTGTTCAGGATGTAACGGGCAAATGGTGCCGCATTCCAGGCATCCACGTAGTTGCTCCACAGGAACGTCTCTGGCCAGAAGGTCGGCGGAAACTGCCAGATCTCATCATTGGTTTTAAACCCGCTAATGACCATCCAATAGAAGGGAAAGGCTGTACCCAGCGCGATAACGGCTAACAGAAGGTAGCGGATTAATTTACTTATTTTAAAATTCGGTTGTGACACATTCTGCAACTCCTTGCGCTTCATCCGTTTAGACTTTTTGGTAGGCAATGTCATTGTCATTAGTAGTGCACCAGACGTCTGCCAAGCAGGAAGGATACTCCCGACAGCAACACGCAGATCAGAATAATCACAACGGCGATGGACGAAGCTTCACCTACGTTAAAGGATTCGAAGGCAGACTGGTAATACATATACAGCAACGTTCTCGTTGATCCCGCGGGTCCACCCTGCGTCATGACATTAATCTGGTCATAGGCTTGCAAGGACTGGATAGTAAGAATAATCGAGAGAAAAAATGTCGTTGGTGAGATCAGCGGCAGTGTGATACTTCTGAACTTGTCCCAACCGTTGGCTCCATCGATTGAAGCTGCTTCGAGCAGATCGGACGGTAGATTTCGTAGCGCAACGAGATAAAATACCATCGCCCACCCGATCGACTTCCAGAGTGTGACGATCAGAACGGCAACCAGTGCCCAGTCCGCGTCACGCAACCATCCGATCGGAGATACGCCAACCCAGCCCAGCATCAGATTAGCGAGTCCCACTTCGGGTTCAAAGATCCAGGACCACGCAATGGACACCGCAACTGTCGGGGTGACCCAAGGTGAGAAGAGTAATGTCCGGAAGATGCCTGATGATTTGATCTTGCTATTCATGAGCATCGCAAGTGCCAATCCGCCCACAATGGTTGGGATTACACTTCCAAGTCCGAATAACAAGGTTACTTTCAATGAACGATAGAATTCAGAGTTTGTCAGCAGATAACTGTAATTGTCCAAACCAACGAACAGCTTATCCGGGCTCATGAAGTCCCAATCGGTGAAACTGAGATAAACGATATATCCCAGAGGTCCCAGCCAGAAGATCAGCAATGGGATTAGAGCTGGCAGCGTGAATAGAACCGCCTCAGACTCCCTCCATAGTTTTAAACGCAAATCCCCCACTCCTTACTGTCCAATTTTTCTTTAATGATTGGGAATTTTTGAGTATAATCCGCTTTATATTTATTCTGTACAAAATTGATTGTACACTCGTATTGAAAATTCTAATTCCGGCTTATGTTAAAATTGGAGCAAGTCATGTAAAATATGAGGCAGCTAGTGGGAACGCTATCATAAACCAGAGGTGACATTGTGGGAAAAGAAACCGCCGGGAACTCGAATCATTCTTCGTTACCTGATCGGCATGCGCTGAGGGAGAGAGTTATTGAGGCCATCGCCAATACGATGGATCTGTATGGGGTTAATCATACGTTTGGCAAATTGTACGGCATCATGTATTTTGAGGATCGACCGATGACACTTGAAGAAATGAAGAATTCAATGAATATGAGCAAGAGCAACATGAGCTACGCGGTTCGTTCGCTTACAGAATCACAGATGATCTATAAGCTGGAGGAAAAGAAGGAGCGTCAGGATCAGTATCTGGCTGAGACCGATTTCTATCGTACATTTCAGAACTTCTTCGGTTCCAAGCTGCAACGGGAAGTGGATGTGATGTTAGAAGGCATCCGTGAGGTCATTCCGGATCTGTCGTCCATAATCCTCTCTGAGCATACCTCTTCCGAAGATCGGGATGCCGCACTGCGGGATCTGCACAAACTTCAACATGCAGAGCAGTATTACGTGTGGCTTCAGGGGTTCGTGGATCAGTTGCGGGATGGTAGATTTCAACAATCGTGAAACCTAACTAAGAGGGCTCCTTCTCAGCTGATATCCATGATATCCTCAAAAAGCAGCGCGCGATTATAGATGGACTCGTTCAATATTACGCGCTGCTTCAAACCAAAATGATGCGAATATTTTTTTCAGCTGGTCATCCGCAGTCTGGAAATCAAGTTAGGAAGTAAGTTAGAGATGTTTCGTGCTACATATATAGGTGCTTTATCAGATATAAATACAATTGTAAATATCCAAGAAAGGATGTTTATTCAAATAGGATTATTAACGTAAAATCATAACAATGAACGGTATCTAAACATATTGAGAGTTATAGCAATACAAAACACCCACCCTTCCCTTAATACTCGTATCGCAGTAATAAAAGAAACTTTCAACTTAGCTCTGAGACAGGGAAGCAGAACGGTTTGCAAGTGTTGAATTCACTCATATTAGGAGGTTTTTACTTGAAAAATTGGAAACGTCTTTTCTTGTCTCTTACCATTTCAGCAGGTTTACTCGCATCCGCAGTACCCGCCATAGCCGCTCCGCAACAGACGTCAGTGAAGGTAAATGATGAACTCGTTGCATACGCTGTAGGAGCACCTGTTAATGATAAGGGGATAACTCTTGTCCCGTTGCGCTCTACGCTGGACGCCATGGATGTGAAGTTGACTACAGCTTCAGATGATACCATTACCGCCATTGTTGACGGCAAAACGATTACTCTCCAAAGTAAGCTTACGCGTATCAATGGCGTAACATATGCTCCGATTCGCATCGTAGGGGATGCAACAGGCTACGAAGTTCGCTGGGATCACACAACGCGCACGGTTTTCCTGGTATCCAAGGGAGAGGCGAAAGAAGCATTCCCAACGGGTGGCGAAGGCTTCATGTGGGAAGTCGAAAGCAATGGCAATACAGTATATCTGGTAGGATCGATTCATATCGCGAATGACAACCTCTACCCGTTGCGCAAAGAATTTGAAGAGGCGTTCGCTGAGGCTGATTATCTTGGAGTAGAAATTGATATGAGTAAAGCAGCCGATGCAGCACAACAACAGCTGGTACTCAGTAAGGGTACATACCAAGATGGAACAACTCTAAAGGAACACATTTCCAGCGAGACTTATGGCAAATTGGAAGAAATTCTGAAGAAAAATGGGGCAGCACCCAGTGCTTTGGACGCATACAAGCCATGGGTCGTTGAGAGCACACTTGCCAGCCTAAAGTCGGCGAAAGTTGGATATACAGAATCTGCGGGAGTGGATCTATATTTCATCCAGAAGGCCATCGAACAGAAGCTACCGATCATTGAGCTGGAATCCTATGAATCCCAGCTTAGTATGCTGGATGGTTTCTCCAAAGAACTACAGGAAAGCTCACTGAGTGCAACATTGGATAATTTCGATGTATTGGAAAGCAACGTTAGTGGGATAGTCGAAATGTGGAAAACTGGGAGCGACGAGCAGTTGTTAGAGCTGACAAACAGCTTCTCCGAAAATGAAGAATACAATAAGGCGATGCTGATTGATCGTAACATTGACATGGCCAATAAAATTGAAGGATACCTAGAAAACGGGAAAAATGAGGAATACTTCATCGTAGTTGGTGCAGCGCACTATTTGGGTGACCACGGAATTGTAAAACTACTGCAAGATAAAGGATACACTCTGACACGAAAATAAATTTCATGAAAATGCAAGTGTACGCAAACAGCCTGTCGCCCGGTATATCCGAGTCACAGGCTGTTTATCATGTGTACTCACTCAACTTCCCTTCATAGACTAGCTGCAACCGTTCACTCTGGCGAAAATCATCCGGTGTCACCAGCGCAGGCAGCTTATTCCACAATTTGATTCCCGAACGCTGTAGAATCTCAGCTACAAATTGGGAGCAGAAGTAGGAGTTGCTGAACTCCACCGGTTCCTTGAGTGTAATGCCAATCACGCCGAGCAGATTGTACATATATTTCTGGCGGCTGCGGATGAAGATGTGCAGCACACGTTTCATCTTTTCCACTTCACGATCCGTCACCTGAAGCTTGTATATGACACATGTGGTATTGGGATATTTGCTGTATGTACCTGTCTGAATATCTTCCTTCACAAACCCGCCATTTAGCGGATTGCTCGGATGTTTGCGTCCGAAGCTGTACAGCTCGGTTAACTCCCGGTCAAACGAGATCGATGCGTGATTATATGGCGCTCGGGTATAACTCTGAATAACCTTGGTAAACAGCGTTCCTGTATTCGTAAGCAGGATATAGATGGAGCGTTCATCTGTCATAGCAAAATTTCCCCTTATCAAGTCGGTACTATTCCTTCATAATAACATAGGTACCCTATAATGGAATCTTACTTTGAATAAGCAGGTGATCAGTACGTGAGCAGTTCACTCTTTACACTAACGTTAATCTTCACAGCTTTACTTGTGATACATATCGTGTACAAAATTATTGCAAAGCTCCAGCCAAGCAAAGACTATTCAGGCATCGGCCAAAAAATCAAAACTTGGTGGGGTATGTTTGTGATCTTCTGCCTCGCCACCCTTTTCAACCCCATCGTGTCCCTCATCTCCCTCATGGTGCTTGCATTCTTCTCACTCAAAGAATACTTCTCCATGATTCGCAGCACACGCAAAGCCGACCGCAGGCTGTTCCTATGGGCGTATCTGGCGATTCCGGTTCAGTTCTACTGGATCTACATTGGATGGTATGGCATGTTTATCGTGTTTATTCCCCTATATGTGTTCCTAGTGCTGCCCCTGCCACGTTTGATTAACAAAGGTACGGTCGGGTTCCTGCGCAGTGTCAGCTCCACGCAATGGGGACTGATGCTGATGGTGTTTGGACTGAGCCACCTGGCCTATTTTCCTTTTGCCACACCGGAGTACGGGTCCAAGCTGGTGTTGTTCCTAGTCGTGTTAACACAGCTTAATGATGTGGTGCACTATCTGGTCTCTCTCTATCTGGGCAAACGAAAAGTGGTGCCTACCGCCAATCCTTTTGTCACCTGGGAAGGGTTCGCGTGTGCGTTTATTGTAACGACAGCAACGTCTTATTTTATCCATCCCTACCTGACGCCATTTGATTGGAAATTCTCGCTATTCATCGGGGTCTTGATCAGTTTGGCTGGATTCTTCGGCAGTCTGACGGTGTCTGTACTGAAACGCGACCTATTAATTGGAGATGACAACAAGTTCGATTCGCTCAAAAAAAGCTACCTGAGCCGGGTCGACAGCCTGACCTATACCTCGCCGGTTATGTTCCACGTGGTCCGTTATTTCTTTGACTTTATGTAGCAACAGAACGGATAGATCGGCGAGCTTGTAATTATGTATGTCAAAAAAAGCAGCCCAAGTGGCTGCTTTTCCTGTTCAACAGGCTCCAGTCGGAGCTTTAATCATATGCGTGCTACTTCAACGTAATTTCTTTTTCCGACATGATTTCGTTCCCCTCATCATTTGTGAAGACAAATGTGGCTTTGCCCCGCTCACCCTTCATCTCATCCGAATAGATAAAGCCGGAGAATTGTCCATTGCCGCTAAAGTAGAACCCCTCTTCACCATTTCCACCATGTTCAATGGCTTCCTGTAGTGAATTCACAATCGTCACCGTGTTAGACGTCCATCGCATCTCCGTTAGTGTATACCCTTTCGGAACCTGCTTGATTCCAAAATCAAAGCTGTTACCCTCGCTCGGTTTCTCCGACTGGTCAATGACGATATCAATCTGCTCAGACGGTTCAGTGGATTCCGATTGAGCCGTAGGCTTGCCCTCATCACCACTGGCACTACCTTGATCATTGTTATTCTTCGCATCCGCATTCGGAACAGAGTTTTCCCCAGCTTCCTCTACGGGTTGCTTCGATTGCGGATAGGCGTGCTCCTGAACTGATTCTCCACTAGTGCCACAGGCAGTGACTAATAACGAAATACATAGCACAGACATGCAAAGTGCAGATTTCTTTATATTTATTTTCATCATCTAATTCTCCCTTCATCTATCTACAGCACGTATATCCAACATACTACTTACTAATCACTACACCATATCGTCCCACATGAAGCTCCATTATATGTAAATGATTAATAAATTCAGTATGTAACTGCACCTCGATGAGTAAAAAAAGAACTCTGTTCATGACGTCATGCACTGTTTAATTTATCGATCAAACCCAGGCAAGACCAACACTTGTCCAATCTGGATGGCATTATGCTCGATTTTGTTCACTTTCTTGATTGCTTCTACATACACACGAGTGTCCATCTGCTGAGGTTTATATGCCAATGAAATGCCCCACAGTGTATCTCCCTGAGATACAACGATCTGGTCACCCGATAATAATTGCTCATCCCCGGCAAATGCAGTGAATACAGCACTACACCCTATGATTATAATTAGAGTTATAGTGACGATCTTCATTAGCCAAGATGGCGCCTTCACACGCTGCATGAATTGATCTTTAACATACACGGTGCGAGACTCGGACGTTTTGGTATAAACGGACTCATAAATACTTTTGTACGTAGAATATCTCATTCTAGTCGACCTCCAGACTTTCATTCCGCTAATCTTTAATTTCATGTTTACCTATGTATTTTTCCTATAACAATGAATGATCAATAATTCACTTTTTCACTGTATAGGTATCTTTGCCTAAGTATCCCTACCCTGATAGGTCTATACTACCAGTTCACTCTAAACAAATTCTGAACAACCGAATTTCAATGTTATATCCGATTTAATCTATCCAATATTCATGCCTGATTTTCGGCGATGCTTGCTGTAACGTTTTTCTATAATAGGTTATAGATAAAGATTCTAATGAGTAAGGACGTGCCCCATGATTTCTGCTGATCTAAAGGAACAATATTACGAGGCGCTTGTGGCCAAGGATTCGGAATACGAGGGTTTATTCTATGTTGGGGTCCGAACCACGGGTGTGTTCTGTCGTCCCACATGCCCGGCGCGAAAGCCAAAATTCGAAAACTGCGAATTCTATGAGACGGCTCAGCAGGCACTTCTGGCCTCTTATCGCCCTTGCCAGCGCTGTCGTCCGCTCTCTCACCCTAACCAAGTATCCGATGTCGTTCGCATATTAGTGGAAGCTGTGGAGAAAAATCCGGAGAAACGCTGGAAAGAACAGGATTTCAAGGCCCTCTCCATCGACGAATCCACTGCTCGCCGACAATTCAAGAAGCGGTTCGGCATGACCTTTGTAGAATATGCTCGCGCTCGCCGCATGGGACTTGCCCTGAAAAATATTCGCTCCGGACGCACCGTGATTGATAGCCAATTATCTACCGGATATGAATCAAGCAGCGGCTTCCGCGATGCCTTTTCACGGATCATGGGTGCTGCCCCTACACAAGTCGATGAAGGACATATCCTAAAAGCGTCCTGGATTGACACCCGCCTCGGCCCGATGATGGCTATTGCTGATGAGGAGTCGCTATATTTACTGGAATTTGTGGACCGCAGAGGTCTGGAACGCGAAGTTGAGCGTCTGCGCAAACGAACCAAATCAGCGATTGTACCCGGCTCTACACCTCCCATCCAGTCCATTGAGCGTGAACTAAACGAGTACTTTCAAGGTATTCGGACAGCATTCGACACACCGTTGTTCTGTTTAGGAACACCATTCCAAAAGCGTGTGTGGGACGAGTTGCTGGCCATTCCGGCTGGTGAAACGAGGTCTTATCAGGAGATTGCAAATGCACTGGGGAAACCGACTGCTTGCCGAGCTGTGGCACAGGCGAATGGAGCCAATCAGCTTGCGATTGTGATTCCATGCCACCGTGTAATCAATGCCAGTGGTGAGCTGGGCGGATACGGCGGGGGATTAACTCGCAAAAACTGGCTTTTGACTCACGAGAAACAAAAACAGGGTAGCTGAAAAACAGAATGAAGTAATGAAGTAATGAAATACGCATCAAATGTCCAAAGAAATGCATGATATAACAAAGGAGAGTCATCATAATATGAGTACTTTAGAAGAAAAAGCAGCGTTGTTCCAACAATACCATGTGAAAGGAAAACCACTTGTTCTGGTCAATGTGTGGGATGCCGGAAGTGCACAAGCCATTCAATCCGCTGGAGCAACGGCCATTGCTACCGGAAGCTGGTCCGTTGCTGCGGCCCACGGTGAACACGATGGTGAAGCCATGCCATTCCATCTGGTGCTTGCCAATCTTGCAAGGATTACAGCGAGTGCGGATCTACCTGTAACGATCGATATAGAGGGAGGGTATGGGAGGTCTGTGTCAGAAGTGAAGCGAAATATCCTGCAAGTCATCGATCATGGTGCTGTAGGAATCAACATGGAAGATCAACTTCCCGCTGGCTTGGGATTGTACACTGTGGAGGAGCAATGTCCGAGATTGTCCGCCGCCCGGGAAGCTGCGGAGCAAGCAGGCATACCGTTGTTCATTAACGCCCGCACAGATATTTTCCTGCAACATGAACCTGAACACCATAACCACTCCCTCCTGGAGGAAGCACTTATACGTGCGAGTCAATATGCAGATGCAGGAGCCAGTGGTCTGTTTGTACCCGGTTTGCAGGATCACCAACTGATTCAGGAATTATGTGAGCGTTCACCACTGCCAATTAACGTCATGGTTACGTCTCCTGAGCCTTCACCAAAACAGCTTGCCACACTGGGTGTAGCACGTGTAAGCTATGGGCCTTATCCCTATCTGCAAGTTATGGAACACCTGAAAGAACTGGCGAGAAACATTTTATCGGGAAATTAACAGGAGGGCATGTTATAATCACCTCTATTGAACATTTACAGGAGGCAATTATGCTTAACGTGGAACAAAAGCTTGAAGTGTTACAATCGTATCCCCAACTGCAACGCAAAGATGTTTCTCTCGGTCGAGTTAATTTCCACTACGAGGATAGTGCGTATGATAAAAAAATTGTTGCTCTCCATATTCACCCTAACGGAAACGGTTATATCTATGCAGGACTACTGCCTAACTATGAGACCGATGCTAAAGGATTCGTCAATATTCGTGATTACTCCGAAACAGATCTGCGCACATTGTTAGATCAAACGATCCAAGCGATGTCTCACAATCCCAACGCAGCTGAATTCCAAGAGCCAGAACAAGTAAAAGCTGCTGCTCCTGCATTGTCTACAACCTCTACGGGTGGCGGAACGTGGATCGATGAAGATGGACATACGCTGACTTTAAAATACGAAGATGACATGTGGTATGTATATTCCGGTGATAACCTGGATATGGCTTTTGAAACGCGTAGCGAAGCCGGCGAGTACCTCAAAGACGAAGGATTCAAACCGCAGGCTCAGGCTTAACTCATACACATTTCAGTTTGGAATTCCGCACAAAGATTGTTGAATAGGTATATTCAGTGATTTAATATGATACAAAAAAACACGAGGCGTGTTCGCACTCGTGTTTTTCATATTTACAGAAAGTTTCGCTTAGATTCCTTGCCCAGTTCCTTTATAACTGTTTCCTGTCAGTCTTTTTTGGATTTCATGGTAAGCGGCGCATTCTTCATCATCGGGTACGTAGAGAGTAGTAGCGCACCACCAATGAATCCCAGAACGGTGAACAATGTCATGCGATTGATCCCAGCAATCCACAACATAAACTCACCAAGATCGCCCAATGTAATTATCAGCGTAATGACCAAGCCTACCCCAAAGAACATAATGAAGAAGTTACGCATCCCTAAGCGCATCCAACAAACCGTTGGGAAGACAGAGATTCCCAGTACGAGAAAGCCGCACATCAGATCGATCCACAGGTAGGATAAGAAATGATATTCGCTTGAATACAACATGCCCGGTTGATAAAGGGTTACGTCAACAATTCCTTTTCCCTGAAGCAGGTGTATGAGGAAATACGCCACATGCAGAATAACCATGGTGCCTGCAACCATCCATACCGAGTTCATATAGAAGGATTTCATAAATTGAATTCGTGTACTGCCCATACCAATCGCAACCGGAAACAGTGTAATCATTCCCCCGATGGCAAACGCACATATCCCTCCGTACATGGGACCAAACAGTTGCGTAGCATACGAGACATCAAATATGAAGCCAATGGCCAAATATACAACGGTGAGCATTAGAGCGATGGATGAAAATATGGTCAGAAACAAACGCATATCATCGCGAATCAGTCGGTTTGTACCTTTTACTGCGTTCATGGTTTAACCCCCTCTTGATTACGGGTTCTGTTAACCAAATAATCTTGTAATGTCGCTTTCTCAATAGAAAGCCCCTGTGAATGAGCGATATCCTTCCACATTTTCGAGTAGGGCTCATCAATCATCACTTTCACAGTTGATCCCATCTGGGAAGACTCTATAACTTTAGCACCTGCTGTGACTCGGTTGATATCATCAATTCCCCCTGTTAGAAGAATCCCTTTTTCACGCATCTCTTCCATCGGTTGATTTAACAACACCTCTCCGGCTTGCAAAACGATAAGAGACTCACATAAAGGCTGAATCTCCTCAATGTGATGGCTGGATATCAGAATCATACGCGGGTTATCTTCATAACTTTCCAGTAGCGCATTATAGAAGAATTTACGCTTCTCAGCATCGAGCCCATTGGTGGGTTCATCCAGAATGGTTATCTTTGCATTACTGGCAAGACCCAATATAATCTGGGCAGCAGTCTTCATGCCTTTCGAAAATTTAATGATTTTCTTCTTCGCCGGTAGTTCGAACACATCGATTAAACGTTCCGCCAAATCCTGTTTCCACTGCGGATGAAAATATTGTCCCATTTGAACCATATCACTAACTGTCCAGTTTTTCCCCAGGGGATGATTCTCCTGGATGTAACACAGATGCTCTTGGGAAGCCAGATTATTATAGGGGTCTTGACCCATGATCTGAACGGTTCCACTGTCCGGGCGGTTATGCCCTGCCAGTAAACTCATCATGGTTGTTTTCCCCGCTCCATTTCTTCCCCAGATTGCACTAATGATTGGCTCACTCTCATGTAGCGTAACCTGGTTCAGAACGGGCGTCTTCTGGTAGCTGTAGTTGACCTGCTCCATATGAATCATAACTCACTCTCCTTATCCTTCTTGCCGCGAATCAGATCAATGATCATGTCTTCATTCATGTGAATCCGTCTGGCTTCTTCAAGTAAAGGCTTGATGTATTCTTCATAAAAATCTTGTTTCCGTTCAACGAGCAATGCTTCTCTTGCTCCCTTTGCAACAAACATTCCAACACCTCGCTGTTTGTATATAATCCCCTTGTCCACGAGTTCCTGCAGTCCTTTGCGGGCTGTAGCCGGATTGATATTGTAGAAACGTGACAGTTCATTGGTTGAGGGAACCTGTTCTTCCACTTTCAATCTGCCCTCTACAATATCGTCCATAATCATCGTGGCAATCTGATGAAAAATAGGCTGAGATTCATCCAAAGTCGATTTCATGTGCTTCCAACTTTCATACGTATTCATTAGTCAGTTAGTCGGTTAGTTACTCATGTAACTAACTATAGTATACAAAAACTCAAATGTAAATAGGCGAACTTAATTCATCGCTTTTCCTACCTTGGCTCTGTTGTATTGATTAATAAGCCCGTCCAGGACTACGGATTGCTGGATCACTTCCGGATGAAGCAGACTGCCGTATTCCATATGCATGCGATATAACAACTGTCTGGCATCTTCGATCCGTGATATCAAATCCAGGCGATCCATAGTATCCCTCCTTTTTGTCATATTTTAGTGTATTATGCCAATCAAAAGCGCATGTGAGATACGACATACTTATTCTTCCACTTTGATACACAAAAAAAGAACGCTTCTGAATAAATCAGAAGCGCTCTTTACTTTTGTTAAGTTCCAAATCCATGATCAGCCGGTCTCATAATTTCGGGGTTCGGGATTTCCTTGCCTGGGACAGGTTCCGTAGCAGGGGCTACGATGAATACAACGATACTACAGGTAGCTATCAGCAAAGCCAACTTTCTCTTCATTGAGTTTCTGCACCTCACTAATTATCATTTTGTATTGCTTTTTCGCCGTCTCAGATGCAAATTCCCGGTATTGCTCAAACAGTCCGACACCTCTAAGCATACCTCGTCCACTGCTAATTTCAATAGAAAATTTCAAACTATCCAGAACAAATTCTATCCCTAAATGGAACTCGTCTTTCTTTAAATAATATGCACCTAAATCTGCTAAAAGTCGTAAATATCGATCATCCGTAACCTGTCTGCTCACTTTGCCAATTCGGTTGCTCTGTTCCTGATAAGTGAAGTACGATTCATACTGTTTGAGAACATGATCAATATCCTTATCATAACGATTAGCCGCTGTTACAATATCACACAGCGCTGGGAATATCTCATTTTCCTTCGTCGAGATATACGCCAGATAATCAGGTAACACCTCAAAATGACCACCCATTAAATGATATATATATCGATTCGCTTCAGCCCATTCCTGAAACTGATTCATAACAACGATTTCATCTTTATCCGGGTTCTTCACCCAGTGATTATCCGAATATAAAGAAACATATTTAAGTGCCCCAGTGTAGTCTTTCAAATGATAACAGGCACTTCCTGCAGCTAGATCGGAGTACAGAATATAGAAGACAATTGGTCTTTTGGTCTCTTCTTGTTTCCTTCGGCCATTCATCTCATAATGGATGGACGCTTTTATTTTCAATTTTTCAGATAACTCCTGAACCTTGTTCCATCTATGCAACGCTCCAAATGCATTAATTAGTTCGTTAAGCGCATCCAATTGATAGCGCTCATCCAGCCGATCCACATAATATTCGAACCGTGCTGCAATAATCAGATTCCGCTGCTGATCATTGGTCAGTCCCAACCGGAATAGTCGATACTGACAGAGTGCAAGCCGCTCGGAATGTTGCATTTTCTCGCTTTCAGCAATGTTCTCATATAGAAGAATGGCCGGTTTGAATTTACCCGCTTGGTAGAATTCTTCAGCCACATCAAATAACAAAGGAATATAAGATAGATTATCCATCATTAGACGAATAACCTCTTCAATACAGTCCAATTTGTCCAACTCGGCACAGCGATGAAGGAAGGGTCCCAGTCTTCGCCAGTCCGGGGTCGCGTGCACAAAACACTCATCTATGTATAACTCATAGAAGTAACCTTCTTCCAGTCTCATGGCGGAAGTAATGCGATCCAACTGCTGCATGGCAATTGGCCGATTTTTATTCAAAATATTGCTGAGCGTACCCGAATTAATCCCTGACGTTTCCGAAAAATGACTAATGGACATCTGTTCACGCTTCAGATAACTTTCCAAGTGATCGCGTATCGTGGTTGTCGACTCCAAACGAACACCACCCTCCAAAATAAAAAACATAAACGGGATTATCGGTATGCAAAGTAATTATATGTAATTAGAAAGTATCGGTCAATATGATAATTTCAACTAATTTGTATTAAAACCATTTTAATCCTTTTATGAAACGGACAATCATATCCTTATTTTATATCGGAAACACGTCTGGCATCAAACCTGAAAATAGACAAAAAACACGAGCCATCCACGGGCTCGTGTCCTCAACTGACTCAGCAGTCAGTATGCTCACTATAACTTGGATTTAAGGCAGTATATTACCTGCCGCACGGTAAATTTCATACCACTCT
Organism: Paenibacillus sp. FSL R5-0701; assembly: GCF_037973995.1. Taxonomy (NCBI): domain Bacteria; kingdom Bacillati; phylum Bacillota; class Bacilli; order Caryophanales; family Paenibacillaceae; genus Paenibacillus; species Paenibacillus sp. FSL R5-0701. The sequence goes on from NZ_CP150230.1 coordinate 6,935,659, forward strand.
GGACGAGTGAGATGAACATCTCCTGCTTTTACACAGTCTTGCAGACGTTCAATATTCATCGTGCCTGTCACAGGTTGCATCTGTGCAGGGTGACGAAGCAACCATGCGATTGCAATCGTTGTATTGCTCACGTCATACTTCGCAGCAATCTCGTCAATCTTTGCATTCAATTCCGGGAACTTGTCGCTACCCAGGAATACACCTTCGAAGAATCCGTACTGGAACGGGGACCACGGCTGAATGGTGATATCATGCAGACGACAATAATCCAGGATACTGCCGTCACGGTTAACCGCAGCGTCGTTCTCCATGTTCACGTTGATGCCACTGTCAATCATCGTCGTATTGGTAATACTCATCTGCAACTGATTGGCTACCAGTGGCTGTTTCACGTATTTTTTCAACAATTCGATCTGGTTCGGATTCTGGTTGGATACCCCGAAGTGACGCACTTTACCTTCGCGCTCCAGTTGATCAAAGGCTTCAGCCACTTCCTCCGGCTCAACCAATGCATCTGGACGGTGCAGCAGCAGAACGTCAAGATATTCCGTTTTCAGACGTTGCAGGATGCCATCGACTGAATTCAGGATGTGCTCTTTGGAGAAATCAAACATGCCTTTGCGGATACCACATTTGGATTGAAGAATCATATTTTCACGAACTTGGGGATTCATCTGTACTGCTTCGGCGAAGATCTCCTCACATGTTCCTGTACCATAAATGTCGGCATGGTCAAAGAAATTTGCGCCAACCTCCATTGCAGAACGAACAAAATGTTCGGCTTCCTTACCGTCTAGTGAATTAATCCGCATGCAGCCCACCGCGACTACAGGTACTTCTAGTGCACTGCTGCCCAATTTAATCGTTCTCAAGATGTTTTCCCTCCATATTCGAATATTATCGTGTATCTTACCTTTGATTGTGACATATATCTGCAATCGGTTTCAATAGCTTTATCCTACATTCATATGGAGAAATGATAGGTTCTTCATTCCAGCCTATAGATCCAAAAGAATAAACTATACTTCTTCCGGTATAATGACCTCAATATGCCTTGGCAGGACACGGATATGAATCGGCAGGGCAGGACCTTCTTCCCCATCTACATTGGTGCGAATGGCTTCGTCTGAGCGAACATGAACTTCTTTGGCTGTAAAATAGTCTACGTCCTTATGGTCTTTCAGACTACCAAATAACAGGGAGGTGCCCAGGGTCAGACTGTTGAACACACTGATATTACGAACAACAAAACAATGTATCAGACCATCGTCCACCTCTGCATCCGGGGATAACTTCTCGAATCCTCCGACCGAGTTGGTCAGCGCCGCAAGAAAAAGTGGCGATTCCCCCTCCCAGAGCTGTCCGTCATATTCGATGGTTAGATGATTGGCTGGTGTATTCACCAGGTCTTTCAAGCCTTCCTTGAGATATGCGAATGATCCCAACTTCGACTTTTCTTCCGAGGATACGGAGAACAAAGCTTCTGCCAAAGAACCTGCAGCCACAACGTTGGCAAACAGGCGATCATTGATTTTCCCCAGATCCACGTTATGGGTCTGATTCGAACGTAACTGCCTAATGGCTTCTTCCGGGTCAAGCGAGATATTCAGCGCACGCGCAAAATCATTCACCGTACCTAGCGGTATAACGCCTAATCGGGGACGATGATCCTGATCCATCATGCCGTTAATCGTCTCATGCAGTGTACCGTCGCCTCCGATGGAGATGACCAGATCACAGCCGTCTTTGCAGGCGCTCAAACAGTAGTTGGTGGCATCACCTTCCCCCGCCGTCTCATTAACCACCACCTCATACTGCTGAGACTCCAGAATTTCTCTGACTTGGGACACATACTGCTCGGCCTCTTCCTTACCTGACGATGGATTACTAATGATCATGGCTTGGCGCATACTCACATCTTCCCCTCCAAAATGGCATCTTTACTTCATCTTTACCCGTTTCAAGGGTGGGTTGAATAGGGTCTGCGGGAGATGTTTTATTTTTTTTGATAAACATGTCTCTGAAGAGTGCAGAGCAGGGTTTGTTTCATATAGAATAGAAGTAGAGAAATACATATTACGAAATTCCTTGTTCCTTTTTCCCGTTGACGGGTTAATAACTATAGATGTGCTTTGAGCCGGACCTGCATATGTTAAACTCTTCAATTCACACTGAACACTCCGTGGGCAGAACAACCTTCCGGTCGCTGTTATCGTGTAGATACTATACTTAACTAACTCAATCTGTTCGGATTATTTTATAATTCTAAAAATCGGAGGGAATGCATGCAATGAGAAGAATGACGCTACTATTTCTAGTATTCATCCTGAGTCTCTGGGCATCGGGGCAAGCCATGGCTTACACAACCACGGACTTGGGCGAGGGAATCATTGAAGATCCTGCTTTGGAGGACGGACTGAAGCTAATCCTGAACAAACCTCTGGATGTGCCCTTAACTTCAACGGATCTGGAGCAGCTTGAGGTGGTAGATCTGAGCAATGCAGGTATTCACAGCCTGTCCGGTCTCGAATATGCAACCAATCTGACTCACCTCCGATTATATGGGAATGAGATTGAGGATCTCACACCGCTGGAGCACCTAACCCAGCTTCGCGAGATCGATGTTCGCAATAATTACATTACATCCATAGACGCACTTACTGAATTGAAAGACTTGGGACGGCTGTATATCAGCAATAATTCCATTTCTTCTATAGAGGTTGTACGTGGGTTCAACCGATTACATACGTTCCACGCCAGCGGTAACCAGATTGCCAGTCTTGCGGCCCTCTCGGATGCGGATGCACTGAAGTGGCTTGAGATTTCGAACAATACCATTAGCGATCTGACACCGCTCATGGGTAAAACCCGGCTCCAACAACTCAACATAGCTAACAACCAGGTTCAGACGCTGGACGTACTGGCTGAATTGCCAAATACACTGCGGAATCTGAATGTGGCAGGCAACCAAATCACGGATCTGACACCACTGGCGCACATGACACGCCTTCGGACACTTGATATCTCTGGTAACCAAGTACAGCACCTCAAAGGGCTTGAGGGACTGACTGGGCTGACGGAGTTGAATGCAGAATCCAATCAGATCTATGATCTGGAACCTTTACGGCAGCTTTCCAGCCTGGACGTGTTAAAATTATCCAACAACCGGGTGTGGGATCTCACACCGATTGCAGGTTTTACGTTTACCCGTGATCAGTCAGCGACAAATGTTATACAGGATATCTCGGCGTCTACCTCGTTATCCTCGGGTATTCAAACGTCTGTCTCAGAGGTTGAGCCTGCCGGACTCACAGTGCAGAATAATTATCTGGATGTTGTGAGTGGTAGTCATACGATGCAGCTTCTGAACCAGATGAATGTGCGGGAGCAGAAACGAACGCCGCAGGGCAGCTTCCAACGTCTGATTGAAGGATCCACCACTGCCTATGTCGGGGATCGTGCTTATGCACTGGATGCTGCACCTTTTATCGATGAAGGGCGCACCTATGTGCCTCTGCGTTTTGTCTCGGAGCAGTTAAACGCCCGTGTGAACTGGAACAGCGGTACGCGCGAAGCCGTGATCACACAGCATGATAAGACCATCCGCTGGAGCGTGGGTAACAAACAAGTTGCCGTGAATGATACGCTTGCGATCAATGATGCTCCTCTTCTGATGAAAAATGGTAAAGCTTTTGCACCGGTACGCTTCATCTCGGAGCAATTCAATACCTCTGTTGGTTACATCGGAAGCAGCAAAACAATTCTGATTTTTGAAAATAAACAGCTTGGTGAGAGTGTACAGCCTTAAGTTGTGTCTCACGTTCATTTTCAGCCATAAGAGAATATGAGAAGTATAGCCAAAGTCCCCGTCTGAACGATCAGCGGGGACTTTGTTGTGCCATGACAGTTGTATTATGACATTGGATAATGGTATATGGACATCGCCGATCACAAGTAAATACAGCATACGATCTGTCTGTGCGAATACGAACTCGTGATGCTCTATCTTGGATTAGGGTAAATTTCACACGGTTTAGCATATCTTCTTTTGCCGTGGGAGTTGTTATACTGAACGTAATATATATGACAGTTGAAGTTCAAGCGAGGAGGAAATTCACATGACATTCACGCTCACTGGTTATTCCACAACCCAAGACAACCCGTGGAGAGAACTATCTTTTGTACCGACGAATGAAAGCGCCAACTTAAAACTAACAGGTGAACAGCACCAACTTGTGGAAGGGTTTGGCGGATGTTTCAACGAGCTTGGTTATATGGCTGTGTCCCACTTGAATGAGGAGCAGCGCCATGAGGTATTCCATTCTCTCTTCCATCCGGAGGGTGAGCACAAGTTTAACATCTGTCGCCTGCCCATCGGCGCAAGTGATTATGCGGAGCAGTGGTATAGCCACAACGAGGTGGACGGCGACGTGGCCATGGAACATTTTTCGATCAATCGTGATTTCAAATACCTGATTCCTTACATCAAGGAAGCTCTGAGTTTTAACCCGAATCTGCAATTCTTCGCCTCGCCATGGAGTCCGCCAACGTGGATGAAGTCGCCCAAAGCCTATAACTATGGGACACTGCGCTGGGAGAAAGATATTCTGGAGGCCTACGCCCTGTATTTTGTAAAATTTGTACAGGCTTACCGTGACGCAGGCATTACCATCCATCAGGTGCATGTGCAGAACGAAGTAATTGCAGATCAGAAATTCCCTTCCTGCATGTGGACAGGCGAGCAGCTTCGTGAGTTCATCGCCGATTATCTGGGCCCGGCTTTTGACAAACAAGGTCTGGATACGGAGATCTGGCTGGGAACGATCAACGCCCCTGATCCATGGGAGGAATTGATCAAGAAAAAAACAAATGACTTCGATGAGTACGCCGGGCTTGTCCTGAGTGATCCGAAGGCCTATTCCTATATCAAAGGTGTTGGGTATCAATGGGCAGGCAAAAATGCCATTCAACGTACCTCGGCCAGTTATCCGGAGTTGCGTTATATGCAGACTGAGAACGAATGCGGTGATGGCAACAACTCATGGAACTACGCCAAATATGTATTTAATCTCTACCAGCATTACTTCAGCAACGGAGTGAACGCGTACATCTACTGGAACATGGTTCTGGAACCCAAAGGCCGCAGCACATGGGGCTGGGAGCAGAACTCCATGATCACCGTAGATCCGGATAATAAGGAGGTTACTCGGAACCCTGAGTATTATGTGATGAAACACTTCGCACATCATATTATTCCTGGTGCTCGAAGAGTCGGCCTGTCTGGCGCGTGGAGCGGTAAATCCGTCGCTTTCCGCAACCCGGATAACAGTCTCGTCATTGTCATCAACAATCCATTCCAGGATCGTCGTGACCTGTATCTAACCCTTGAAGAAGGACAGACCCTGCACATGAAGCTGGAAGCCGATTCATTCAACAGCATGGTTATTCAACCGAAATAAACAACTTAACACATCGTTAAAAGCATAGAGATCAATAGCGTCAGGCTCAGGAATTCCTTGAGCCGGCGTTATTTTTTATGAGCCAGACCATGCTTATTGTCACCATGAACACTCCTGTAGAACACAAGCTGAAGACGAATTAAAGATATGACGTTTCACCTTTTATATTTACAAATCTATAAATCTAGATATAATGTAATCCAGAGAACTTACTCTCATGTCCATTATATTATAGGAGGCAAGGCAGGCTCATTTCGACATAATATATCTACTTTTCTCTATATTTAAATTTATTGGAGGTACGCTTTGCATGAAATCACAACAGGTCAATCCACTCCTTATCTTGATGCTGGCACTCGGGGTATTCGGGATTATTACAACAGAAATGGGAATCGTGGGGGTACTTCCTCAGGTTGCGCATAAATTCAACATTACGGCTGCACAGGCAGGTTGGCTGGTGAGTATATTTGCGCTGGTTGTAGCCATTGCAGGTCCTTTTCTCACCTTACTGGCATCCGGGATGAATCGCAAAATTATCCTTTTAGCCGCTGTGCTGATGTTTGCCATTTCGAACGTTGTATATGCCTACGCCACAACATTTGATACCATGCTTATCTTCCGTATCATTCCCGCGTTATTCCATCCCGTCTTCTTTTCCGTAGCCCTGGTCACCAGTGCCCAACTTGTTCCGGCAGAGAAAAGCAGTCAGGCCGTCGCCAAAGTATTTACCGGAGTTACCGCTGGCTTTGCCTTTGGCGTGCCACTGACATCGTATCTTGCTGAACGCCTATCCCTCGAAATCGCCTTTTTGTTTGGAGCGTTGGTCAGTGTAGTCGCTTTGATCGGCATATGGATCTGGCTACCCTCGATGCCCGTGAAGGAAAAGATGTCTTATGGCAAGCAACTCGGTATTCTGCGCAAACCTGGATTATGGCTAAATGTTGCCGCAGTCATTTTTATATTCGCCGCCATGTTCTCCGTGTACAGTTATTTCGCCGAGTATCTTGGACAGGTCACCCACATGAGCGGATCATGGATCAGCGTCATGCTGACTGTCTTTGGTGTCGTCATGATCATCGGAAATTTGGGGTTTGGACAGTTTCTGCGTAGGAGCGTGGTCCGCACTGTCCTCATGTTCCCCCTGCTGTATGTAGCAGCTTACGCACTCGTCTATTGGGCCGGTCCCCACTTCATGTGGATGGTTATTGTAGTCATCCTCTGGGCATCCGTGCATTCAGGAGGATTGATTGTAAGCCAAACCTGGTTAACCGCTGAAGCGCAGGATGCACCTGAATTCGGCAACAGCTTGTATGTATCCTTTTCCAACCTAGGTATTACCCTGGGTACTGCTATCGGCGGCTGGTTCATCGCGAACCTAGGAATACATCAACTGATCTGGAGCGGAATGATCTTTGCACTGATCGCTTTTGTATTGGTTTGGATTAAAATTAAATGCTTCCCTGCACCATAAATTTCCGAACACTGTTGAGACAAAGCATTAATACAAATAGCGCCATATTCCCATGTTTAACATGTGGAACAGGCGCTATATGGTGTTATATAGTCAACCGATTTACATGGAAGCTCAGACTTGTCAAAACGCAAGCTTAAGGATTGTTCGCCAGGTAATTTCTCAGCCATTGCATAGCCGGACGTTCTGTACCGTTGCTATTGACCAAGTGGGAACCAGCCTGCCAGGTTTGATTTTGGTTGTAACCCCACAGCGTCACACCTTTAACAGCAGAGTGTTTCCACAGCACAGGGAATTTTTGCTGATAACGCTGCAATTGTGTATTATCGTCACCTGTCATATCCAGCTCGGATACATAGATTGGCAACCCTGTCGCTGCAAGCTTGTTCAATACTGTGTTCATCGTGCTCACAGAAACGTTGTCCATATTGAAGTAATGCGCCTGGATTCCAATACCATCAACTAGACCTCTGTTTTTCAAAAGGTTGATAATCTGGATATATTGGTCCGCTTTAGCGGGATCACCGATAATACCATACTCATTAATTAACAATTTGGAGTTAGGGAAGGCTTGTCTCGCCTGTTGAAATGACCAGATAACCCAGTCCCAACCCGTTGCCCCATCTCCACCAATGGCATTGCGATAGGATGGTTTCGCATGCAGAGGTTCATTCACCACATCAACGAAGGCAGACTTCGAATACCGCTGTCCTGCGGCTTTAATCCATTGTGTCACTTCAGCCTTCTGATCTGCGGCTGAGAGACTGTTAATCCAATTTGGCTGTTGATTTCCCCATACGAGCGTATGGAATTTGAACGGAAATCCGTTATTGTTAGCATAGTTGTAGGCCATGTCCGCCTGGCCCCAATTCATTACGTTGCGTGTGCCTTCAATAGCATCCCACTTGGTAGAGTTCTCCGGAGTTACCTGATTCCAATATGGGTTAAAATTCGAAGGAACCTGGTTGGCAATAATATTGCCCAGAAATTTGCTACCTTTCGCCAAACCAGCACTCACACTGCCAACCGCAACAGAAGCAGCGAGAATCCCTACCAATGCCAATGAGCCGACTGTTTTGAACCACTTAGACTTAATCAATGATTTTCCTCCTTAGTATTCATTTTTTGTTAAGCGCTTACAAACATCATTTTACTGGATAATTTTGGTTTTTAACACCTGTCAAATTATAGTATTTTATTGTAAAGAAAATAGAATTAAGTGCTTTTTTTGAAGCTATTTATAGATTCACTCTCATAAATCCAACATAACCTCTTACATTGGAGTTTACATTCACCGCATGTTTATCTAGTATGAAATGATACATATCTTTACACACACTAGATAACAAGGGAGATTACAACATGAGCAAAATTTCAACGAAACGTTTCGCCGGATGGCCTTTATCTTTCCTCTTATGTGCCTCCATTTTGTTCGCCCCTTTTGCTTCCACTCCGGTTCAGGCTACTGAGGCAGACAAGGAGACCAAGATTACGTTGCTGGGTACATCGGATATACATGGTCGATTCATGCCGTGGGACTATGCTCTGGACGGTCCAAACCCAACCGGTAGCATGACACAGCTCTACACCATTGTGAAAAAAGTCCGTGCGGAGAATCCCAATACGATCCTGCTGGATGCAGGAGACATGATTCAGGATAACTCGGCTGAGTTGTTTAATGATCAACCTCAATCTCCCATGATGGTTGCAATGAACGAAATGAAATATGACGCATGGGTTATGGGTAACCATGAGTTTAACTTTGGACTGGACGTACTGGAGAAAATCTCTTCCCAATTCAATGGACAGCCTCTCGTGGGTAATATTTTCAAAGAAAACGGCGACCGCTACATGCCTGCCTATACGATTATCGAGAAAGACGGAATCAAAGTGGGTGTTATCGGAATGAACACACCTATGACTACCGAATTTGAAAAAGGTACGGATCACCTGGACGGCATCATCGTCAAAGATCCTGTGGAAGAGACCAAAAAGGCCATTGCTGAGCTGAAAGGCAAAGTCGATGTCATGGTTGGACTCATGCATATGGGATTGGACAACGAGAACGGTAATCCGGGAACCGGAGTGACGGATATCGCCAATGCCAACCCGGAGCTGGCTGCCATTTTTGCCGGACACATGCATACTTTGATTGAATCCCAAACGGTTAACGGCGTATTGATCTCCGAACCGAATAAATATGGCTCACATATTTCACGAATCGATCTGACATTTGAAAAAGACGGCGACAAAGTTGTGCTGAAAAGCAAAGAAGCTCAAGCACTCGCTGTAAAAGCAGCAGACGGAACGTATGAAGTCTCCGATCCTGCGCTGGAAGAGACTTTGCACCCATTCCACGAGTTCGCTCGTGCCGATGCCAACATTGAAGTGGCTGAACTCAAAGGAACGAACCTGGTCCCTTCTGATGAGATTAAGGGTATCCCTGCGGTGCAGATCCAGGAAACACCTTTGTCTGATTTTTTCACCGAAGTGATGTTGCATTACAGTGATGCCGATGTGGTCGCGCATCAGATTGATAACGACAAAGCCAAGCTGGATGTAGGCCCGATTAAGAAAAAGGATATTGCATTCAACTACCAATACACCTTTGGTGAAGTGACCGTATATGAAGTAACCGGACGCGATCTAATGGATTATATGGAGTGGTCTGCGGGGTACTTCAACTCCACACGCCCGGGTGATGTGACCGTCAGCTTTGATCCGAAACGACGTGCTTCCAAATACAGCACCGATGATTTCTTCGGCGGCGTAACATATGAGATTGACCTGACCAAACCATACGGTAGTCGGATTACAAATCTCAAGTACAGCAATGGATCCGTTGTCAAAGAAGACGATACGCTGAAGCTCGGTATGAATGCCTACCGGATGGAAGCCCTGATTGCCAAAGGCGGCGCCATGGAAGGTCGCAAGTTCAAGCAGCTCTGGTCCTCCAAGGATGCCTCGGCATTTGGTGAGATTCAAGGCACGATTCGCAACCTGTCCATCGCCTATCTGAAAGATGTCATGAAAGGTGTCTACGAACCGAAGATTCAACGCAACTGGAAAATCACCGGCGTAGACCTGACTGCACCGGAGCGTGCAGATGTGGTGGAGTTAGTTAACAATGGCATCATGTCTGTGCCAACAACGGAAGATGGCAAGTACACCAACATTGCCTCCATTAACATTTTGGATGCGGTGACTCAAGAAGAGATTGATACACTATCTGCCAAAGCAGGTGTGAGTGCAGCACAATTCGCAGGCGTGAAAAACAAGGGAGCATTCTATCAGCAGCTGAACAAGGCTCGCAAAGCAGTAGGTAGTGGTGAGGGAGCAACTACTCCTACACCTGAGAAGCCGACAACGCCAACAGTACCAAAACCAACACCAACTCCAGGCACGTCGAAACCTGGTAAACCATCCACACCAAGCACTGATAAACCGGGAACTGTCATCAAAGGCAAACAAGCCAAGGTTACTGCGGCTTACCTGAACGTACGCGCTGGCGCTTCATCCAAAGCGAAGGTCGTTGCTGCGGTACCAAAGGGCACCCTGCTTGAGGTGATCAGTACAGACAAGTATGGCTGGGTAAAAGTGAAGCTGGATGGACGTGTAGCATTTGTATATGGGAAATATGTAAGTATTTTGAAATAGATACAATCGTGACGCACCACGCTTAACGAAAAAGAAAAAGGGCGATTCTCCCATGAATATCATGGTCGGGATCGCCCTTTGTTATGTTAAACGAATGGTTAGGATTATGGCCCTTCCTCTACTGCTCTAGGGGAATGAAGTCATTTAGCCTTGTGGTTGGTTCTTGATTTTATCCATAAAAGCGTCCAGCTGGATGCCATTCGTTTGTTCCATAAAATCACGCAATTCCTCCGATTCCCCCTCGTAGGCGGCAAGTACGTAGTCATCATCGACAATATAGTACGTGCCGTAGCGAGTGAATGAATATCCTCCCTGCTGTTCTCCGGTCGTCCCCTTTTTGACTACAGCGATAATCTTCATACCTGGTTTAAGTTCAGGCTCCACACCTGCGAAGTCAGCGTTGTAAAATAAAAAAGTATCCTTTCCTACATCCTCACCTGTTACAACCTTATCCACCTTCACCTTGTAAGTAATGAATTCAGGCTTGTAGGGTACAAGACCAGCAGCCCGATCCTTTTCTGCAAAATCACCCTCAGGCGTGCCCGGTTCGGCAGGCAAATCCACGCTAAAATTCGGAAGGCTACTCTCAACCTCTGCTACAATAACGGAGTCCGCAAAATCCATGATCTCTCTGAAACTTACTTCTCTGATATTGATCATCACCGGGGTGTCAGTAGATAGCGGGTATTCCTTCCTCAATTCTTCCATCCGCTCTGGCGACAGCCTGTTTCCTGCGCCTTCATGTGAGTTGGTAAAAGGGGCCGAGCAACCGGCTAAACTAACCGTCAGTACAATGTTTATTAACCATCGCGTCTTACCCTCTCGTGCCACATATCCACCTCCCCTCATCCGACATACTTAGATTTACACCTTCACTGGAGCACCTAATCCCGCCTCACATCCCAGTTTGCCAGCATGCCTCTCGCCATTTCCATCGTCGACTCTTCCCCTGTGGTTAGAGCAAACTTAGCAACAATTGCAGGATAGGCTGCCCACTGCTCCCGAATATGCTCCAGCATCTGGGGCCATGTTCTTCCCCCTGCCTTCTCATAACGACTCAAAAGCTCACGCAGCCCTTCCTCCTGAAAGAGTGCGTAGTAGATGACAAAGTCCTTACCCGGATCTGCAATCTCCGCTTCCGTCCAATCAATAAGTCCATTTACTCGCTGGGCACCATCGACAATAATATGCGGCGGATGCAGATCACCATGGATGAACGCCGAGTGCTGCGGCCAATAGCTATTCATAGAAAGCCATACCGTCCAGCGTTCAACCAACTTGGTTGGTACCGTAAAGTTCTGCTTAACCTCCTCTATATTGGCTGCAAATTCTTTGCGAGCTTCCATAGGTGTCTTGATCCGCACTCCACCTTTCTTCGCCTTGTCGGGATCGATGTTATGCAGCATGGCGAGAGTCGTAGCCAGTGAATCCAGGAATGTATCCGATAAGCTCTCCTGAGGGAATCGCCATACATACCCTCCCCCTGCGGGGTCCACAACTGCGATCGGATCACCATCAAGTAAAGGATAAGCTATCAACTCTGGCGTGAAGATCCTCCAATCCGGTACTTGTGCGGGTATATTTCCTCGGACCACATCCAGCACCTTGCGCTCATTCTCGGCTCGCTCCCACACGTCTTCGCGTCGCGGCTGGCGCAGAACCCATCTGCGGCCTTCTTCATCCGTGGCAAATGCTACTCGAAAATCCATACCCGACTCGTTGATCTCCAAGGATTTCTCAACAATAAGTAGTCCGTTCTGTTTTGCTAAAGTTAATAGTTCCTTATGAATTGCCAAATTTTCATTTAAGTTCGGTTTTGTCATATCAGGTACTCCCCTTTTCCTGGATAAAATAAAAAACACAGACATGTTCGCCTGTGCAGTTCATTTCGGAAGTTGGCATACCTGGATGCTCACAAAAAAATAGTAGTACATCAAAGAACCACTTCAAAAAGTGATCCTTTCATGACGACTAGCGGCATACGTGTAAACAGGCAAACTTCTCCCGATGATCTGCACACAGGCAGTGAAACAGCAAGCGCAAGCAAACGTTCCGCTACTATCTCAATCGAAAAAAATTTACCACACGTATCCCTCCGTTCAGTAAGTTAACTATATGCTAACATATTCCAATTTTCAGTACCAGACTGAATCGAATGATTTTGGTTCTTTTTTATTGATATACAGGAACTTCGTCACCTCAGGTAACGTCCATAGTTATAGATGCATTAAAAAGGATGAGAGGTGAGTAACCCGATGTCCATTGTACGAAGATTATTCGTATTCCCGTTTATCTTGCTTCTGCTAACGCTCGGATGCGCAGATAAATCCGAGGAACAAGGGAAAGAGAAGCCACATGTGCGAGGAATTATTACGGATTTTGAGGAAGAAAGAGGTCAGGTACTCATCGAGAATAAAGAAGATGGCGGTGTTGATTCTGGACCGATTTGGGTCTCGCTCAGCAAGGACGCCGAACTCATCATCGAAGAAGAGATTGTCACCGTCTCTTTGGATGAGACACTCGTTGGTCGAAGTGCAGAAGTATGGATCAATGGAGTTATTGATCAATCTTACCCTCCCCAAACCAAAGCTGTAAAAATGGTCATTCATTAACACCAAGCAAAATACGCCGATACATTTCGTTTCACGTGGAACGTTATGATACACATACGAACAGCAACGGGTGGTTGCTACTAAAATCGGAAATGATGAAAACAATTTACACACTTGAAGCATTTACTCCGTTAGCCTGCCTGCATATAGAGTATAATGAAGAGGTATACGATAAATGTACGGTGCAATGCTTGTATGTAGAGTATTCAAAACTAACGCAAAAGAGGTAAACGATGAGCGAGCAACAATTTAAAGATTATGGACTTGGTGAAGAGATCGTAAAAGCACTGGACAGTCTGGGCTATGAGACACCAACCGAGGTTCAAACCAAAGTTATTCCGGTAGCACTAGAGAATCAGGATCTTGTGGTCAAATCACAGACAGGCAGTGGTAAAACAGCCGCCTACGGCATTCCGCTCTGCGAGCTGGTGGATTGGAATGAGAATAAGCCACAGGCTTTGATTCTTACACCAACCCGGGAACTGGCTTTGCAGGTTAACGAAGATATTACGAATATCGGCCGCTTTAAGCGTATTAAAGCAACCGCACTATACGGACAGTCCCCTTTTCATATCCAAAAAGCAGAGTTAAAACAAAGAACCCACGTGGCTGTTGGTACACCAGGTCGGGTACTGGATCATATCGAACGCGGCACGCTGCCACTCGAACGGATCGCCTATCTCGTTATTGACGAAGCGGATGAGATGTTGAATATGGGCTTTATTGAGACAGTACAGTCCATCATTCAGAAACTGCCGCAGGAGCGAGTAACGATGTTGTTCTCCGCTACGTTCCCTGAAGATGTAGCCAAGCTGTCACGCAAATACATGAACAAACCGGTGGAGATCGAAATCAAGGCAAGTGGACTGACAACAGCCACGATTGAACATGCTGTGATTAACGTACCCGAGGTGAACAAAACCGCACTGCTTCAAGACTTGTTCATTGTGGAAAATCCGGATAGCTGCATCGTGTTCTGCCGTACGCAGGAGAATGTGGATAAACTGTTCCGGGTTATGGCTGATCTTGACTACCCAGCAGATCGTATCCATGGTGGTATGGAGCAGGATGAGCGGATCGAAGTGATGAACGCATTCAGACGGGGACAATTCCGTTATCTGATCGCAACGGATGTAGCCGCACGTGGTATTGATATCACAAATATTACCCATGTCATCAACTACGATATTCCTTTGGAAAAAGAGGGATATGTTCACCGTACAGGCCGTACGGGTCGCGCAGGCAAAACAGGTAAAGCCATTACGTTGATCACACCGAAAGATGGCAGACGTCTGGCTGAGATTGAATCCTATATTGGATTCGAAATCCCTGTCGTGAAAGCACCTTCTGAAGAAGCTGTGGATCGCCGCAGAGAAGATTTTGAGAAACGATTGAAGATCGTTCCTGAACGTAAAAAGGACAAGCGTGAACAGCTTAACCAACAGATCATGAAGCTGAACTTCAACGGAGGCAAGAAGAAGAAACTTCGCGCCGTAGACTTTGTAGGTACCATAGCCAAGCTCGAAGGGGTAACCGCAGACGACATCGGGATCATTACGATTCTGGATAATGTGACGGATGTAGAGATTCTGAATGGCAAAGGCCCCCTCGTACTGGAGCTCATGCAAAACACAACGATCAAAAAGATGCAGCTCAAGGTTCGCAAAGGTCATAAATAGTTTGGTAAATACGGTCAAATAAATAGAAATTCAAACAGGGATAGTGGACTCTTTTCTAAGTCTGCTATCCCTGTTTTCATTACCTCTTCTTTTTCCGCACTGTACCGCCTTCCACCGTATACCGAAAGAGCGCATCTTCGGCGCCCCCGATATCATCCGTAACCTGAAACGTTGCTACATCTCCCGACTTATAAACCCCACCCGTCACAAAACTGAACACCACACGCTCATCTTTACCCCAATATTGATTCAGCATGACAAATGTACTACCGCTCACACCCTTTACCGTGCGGTTGCCATTGGCATTATATAGACCATTCTGATCCATTGCCCAACTCTGGGGATCAGCATCGAATAGATGTGTAAAGCTGGCTCGATCGATATGTTTATTTGGTTTACCCCATAGATACACACGATTGGCATCCACCGCCCAACTGCCGGAAGGTGTTATTAACTCAAACGTTGCAGCATCAGCTCCCTTGATGATCTGAAGCACATCGTCTGGATGACCGAAAGGCTGACTTGTCCGAACAACCTCGGCACGATACACATGTTGCTGATCCATGGAAAGTCCAAGATGCTCCGTCCCGGCAAACGCTACAAATTGCCGAGCATCTGCCTCGTCGACACGGTAACCGTTGTAATACACGTGTTTGCCATCACGTCCAAAAGGTCCACCTAGTGACTGGAACGTATCCGGGTCTGCTCCTTGTACAGTACGCCACTGAAAATAAACACGTTTTCGGTCCCGTGCAAACTGCTCATCCAGCGGTTCACAGGTAGACCTGTCTGCTCCACGAACAAGGTTGAATACCTCTTTTGCTTCTCGATGAGCCGTACCGCCCCATTCGGTTTTATAAAAAATAGACGACTCTGTCTCATACCAATTCCCTGTGATCTGCGTAGCGCCCTCTGCACTGTGGGCATAATGCGCATGCCACCAGCCATGTACGTCGGGATGATGTTCTTGCAACCATGCCCTCACCTCATCCTTTTCCCCATTCGCGTAACGAAGAGAGCTGGACAGATGGAACAGATGGTCCTGGTCGGTGCAATAGTCGTGATGAGCAATCACAGAGTTCGTATCGATATCCTCAAATAGATGAAAATGCGTGCTGCTCTTTACATATAAATAACGTTGGTCCTGAGCAAAGTAGGGCGTATCCGGCAATAGCCGAAAGTTGCTCGGATCAGAGTCAGGCATGGCCCGATCTTCCAGATAGACGTACTGAGAGTCGCAGCAGTAATCTTCATCGATCACACGAAAAGCTTCCGTATCCCAACTGAACAAACTCGCCTTGTTCTTACGGGCATTGAACCACCATATTCCCTGACGATCACGTAGATAGGCGAAGGTCAACCATCCCTTTTGATAAGTAGAGATGACTTCAAAATCCTGAGTAGTAATGCCTCCCTTAATCGGAGTGCTCGTTCTATCCTCGTCATTATGCAATATCACCTGAAGGTCTTCATCTACAATAAACTTGTTCATGACGGTTCACCCTCCAACCATGATGTGAATTCAGTCTAGCTTTATTTTAACGTGTGTACCTGATCCTCTCTACATCATCGTACTTGATATTTAGGAACATTTCCTCCGCTCTCACCGCTCAGCCACGATGAAATGAAGGTTTGTTCAGCAATGGATGGATTGTTCACTTGAAAAAGAGTCTGACCCAACTACAATATAAATGAAAGCGCTACATTTAATCTGATATCTTTCGGGAGGTGTATGTAATGGGTAACAGGAAAGCCGTCTGGTTTCTGGTCTTTGCACTCACGTTCACCCTGTTTGGACTTCATCCTGAACGGACAAGCGCAGCAAGTGTCACAATAACCAACGGTACCGATTGGCTCGATACCGCAGGCAACCCCATCCATGCGAATAGTGGCAACATTCTGCAGGTAGGCTCGACGTATTATCTGTACGGTGAACATGCGGTGGGCGGCAGGTTTGACAGCGTGAACGTCTACACCTCCACTGATCTGAAGAACTGGACTTTCAGCAATGCCATCCTGACGAAAGATTCCGCAACCGAGCTGGCCTCCAGTAAGATCGAACGCCCCAAAGTCATCTATAACGCCTCCACCAATCAGTATGTGCTCTGGGCACACTATGAGAACGGTACAGACTACAACCTCGGGCGTGTAGCGGTCGCAACAAGCAATACCCCGAATGGCAAATTCACCTATGAGGGCAGCTTCCGCCCGCTGAATTATGAATCCCGTGACATGACCGTCTTTGTTGATACAGATGGCACAGGTTATCTGGTTACTGCTTCCCGCAAAAATGGCGGTGCCAATGATACGATGGCTATTTTTAAAATGAATGCAAGTTACACCGGAATACAGTCCTTCGAGGGCTGGCTGTTCGAGAACGCCTACCGTGAAGCACCTGCTGTTGTGAAAAAAGGAAACCGTTACTACCTCTTCACCTCTCAAGCCGCTGGCTGGTATCCGAATCAGGGCGCTTATGCTACAGCAACTTCCATGACGGGTCCATGGGCTGCGCTTACGCCATATGGCAATCCATCTGCCTTCGGTTCGCAGATTCACGATATTGCCACGATTACAGGCAGCAACACCACATCCTTCATCTACATGGCGGATCGCTGGAATCCGATGAACCTCGGAGAGCACAAACATATCTGGCTGCCACTAACCTTGAATGATTCGAACGGAACCGCATCACTGGAGTGGTATACAACGTGGAATATCGACGCAGTAACGGGTGCGGTAACACCGCCTGCTCTCGTCAATCATGCACAAGGCAAAACAGCTACCGCCAGCTCCACAGCCTCCGGCTCGTCTGCATCCAACGTCAATGATGGCAACTACCAGACTTCATGGGTGGCTTCCTCCAATAGCTGGCCTGCCTGGTGGCAGGTGGACTTCGGCGCACCGAAGACGATCAACGAGATCGACACGTCCTGGTTTATGTATAAAGGTTCCGAAGGATACTACAAATACAAAATTGAAATTAGCAACGATGGTGTCAATTACTCCACCTTGGATCGCACCAACAATCTGACCTATGGCTTTACAACAGATGCTGTGCATTTCACAGCCCGTTATGTACGGATTAATATGGTGAACGCGGTCTTGTGGAATAATCCGGGTAACTGGTACACCCCAACCCTGCACGAGGTCAAAATGTTGGGTCCTGCAACACCGGAAGCCACAGGTTACAGTCGGTTCAGTTCACACAACATTCCGGATCGATACATCCGTCATGCCAATTACACTGCTCGCGTGGATGCCAACGTCTCCCCTGTTCTGGATTCCCAGTTCCGCGTCGTACCGGGTCTTGCCAGCTCCACGGGAATTTCACTGGAGTCCATCAACTTCCCGGGTTACTTTTTGAAGCGCAACACCAGCAATAAAATTGTACTTGAAGCTTATGCCGACACCTCCGCCTATAAGGGAGATGCTACGTTCCTAAGCAGTCCAGGTTGGGCTGACAGCACCAAAGTATCCCTTCAATCGTATAGTCAGCCTGGACATTACATCCGGCATTATGATTACGTATTACAACTCGATGCCATCAATGCATCCAGCAGTTCAACGGTGAAGAGTGACGCCACGTTTGGGCGAACCAATTTCTAAACAAATGAATTACAGATGAGGATTTAGCCACCTACATCTACAATTTAAATTTCAGAGAAAGGCCGCTTTTTCAGGAGTCACAACTGAAGAAGCGGTTCTTTCTGCTGCACTATTTTAGATATAGATTACGTAACCCTATCTCAGACTGAAAATATAGATTTAATTAGCGCGTAATCGCCAGCCAGCTCTCCATGGATATTTTATAACGACCGGCATATGCCTCTGCATTCACCCGTATATGCTCTACTTTTCCAAGAACCAGATGATCGCTGCATCGACTCCACCAACGAAGCCGGAACCATATTGATGACAAATTCCCCCGTCTCTCGAATATTGAGGAGCGTGTCCTTCAAGATACCTTGGATGGAACATAATAAGCGTCAAAAGTTTGGTTCGAACCGCAGACTTGCCAGCTTGCACATTTCAGTTACATTGTGCTTTCCGACGCTTTTCCCTCGCCTTGCTAACGCAAAAAAAAGAGCCTGCTCCCTTCGGAAGTAGACTCTTCTTATACTTTTTGATTAACATCTTACACTATTGCAACTTATGTTTCCTCACAACTATTTTTCCTGAAACTTCCTCTCTATAAATCATATACAGGTTGCCGTCTTTACCCCTAGCGAAACTCAAAGTGAGCGGACTAGCTATGGAAAAACCTTCTTCGCCAACTTTGATCCACGCACTTTCGTACTTCACTACGGTTGCCAGTTTCTCATTTGATCGATCATCATAAGAAACATAAGGAACACCGTAGTCGTCAACAGCGAGTCTTAACCTTCTATAATCGGACGTCGGTACCCTGCCCTCACCGACCTTTTCCCAATCCGTCCCGTTGTAGCTCGTCAGAACCCAAGAGCCAGGCGTTGAGTAAAGGACATAGGGCACGCCATCAGGAGCAACCGCAAACTCTGCTGGTTCCACAAGAGCTCTTACTTCTACGAGACCCAAGTTGCCGATATGCTCCCAAGCTTCATTCTCATATTTCGAAACTGTGATACGTGAACCTCGTCCGTTTATAGCAGGATTCCCTCTATCGATAAATTCGGACACATCGTTCATTACATATGGGATATTGTTTCTATCAAATTGGATAACTGGATTAAGCGCCTTCCCGCCAAGACTATCGCCGCCAGTTACGGAAACCCAACTATTCCCTTCGTATTTAACCACTCTCATTTCATACTTATTGCTGCTAATTAAATGATTATAAACCAGATAAAGCACGTTATTTTGGTCAAACGCAATATTTGAACCTTCCCCCGGAAGAGATCCGTTGCGGGCTATATCTTCCCACTCCGTGCCGTTATACTTCTGCACATATACGCCTTCGCCGCTGGACGAAGTCTGGTAAAGATTGTCCTCATTGTCAAAGACAAACCGCGTATAGCTCAACTTGTCACCCGTGCCTTGGTAGATGTTCTTCCACACGCCTCCTTCATATTTGTCCAGGCGCAGGTCATTCGATCGATAAGAAGCATACACCGTACCCTCACTGTCGGTTAACACTTGATAAGTTGTACTGCCTTCTAACAAACCACCTACGTTGAACCACGGTGTCACTGACCATTTTGCGTACAAGGTAAGGGATGCCGTCACTTCCGTGTCGAAATCATAAGCTTGCGTTCCGGCAATGTCGCTGTACCAACCATCGAACTTATAACCCTCCCATGTTGGCGTAGTCGGTACTATCGCTTTGCCGCCGGGGCTTACCATTTGGTTCTCTACATCCGACCCGCCGTTGCTGTCGAAGCTCACCGTGAGCTTGTTGGATGTCCACTTCGCGTATAATGTTAAGTTATTCGTCACTGGTGTCGTGAAGCTGTAAGCCTCGATCAGACCTGCATCACTGTACCAGCCGTTAAAAATATACCCTTCCTTTGTTGGAGCGGCTGGCTCTGTAGCTGTTCCGTTGTATTCCACCGTCTGGTCATCAACCACCGAACCTTCATTGCTGTCAAAGGTCACTGTATAGATCGCTGTCCATTTTGCGTACAACGTGATGTTTGTCGTCACCGATGTTGTGAAGCTGTAAGCTTGCGTACCGGCAAGGTCGCTGTACCAACCGCTGAACACATAGCCTTCGCGTATCGGTGCGGTAGGTTCTATAACCGTATCGCCCTCGTTCACGGACTGGCTGCTCACCAATGATCCGCCATTACTGCTGAAGTTCACAGTATAGCTGTTCTTCGTCCACTTCGCGTAGAGCGTTATATCTTCCATAACTCCTGCTGTAAAACCATAAGCAATCGTCAAGTCTATATCGCTGTACCAACCGTTAAACGTATAGCCTCCCCGTAAAGGAACGCCAGGAGCGGAAGCCACAGCGCCTTCGTTCACCGTTTTGGCATCTACGATCGACCCACCATTACTCTCAAAAGTCACCGTATAGGTATTCGGCACATAAACCGTCCACTTTGCGTACAACGTAAGATCCGTCGTCACTACTGCTGTTGTGAAGTCGTAAGGGGTGATCAGATCAATGTCGCTGTACCAACCACTGAATACGTAACCTTCGCGCTCCGGAGCGACTGGAGCTTCAGCCCTAGACCCTTCGTTCACCATCTGGCTCGTTACTATTGAGCCTTCGTTACTCTCGAAGCTCACCGTATAACGGAGCAGCCACTTCGCGTACAATGTAAGATCACCCGTCACCGGTGCCGCGAAGTCGTAGAGAGTCGTCAGGTCGCTGCCGCTGTACCAACCGCCGAAGACATAACCTTCATTTGTCGGTTCAACCGGTGTGCTGACCAAACTGCCATACCCTACCGTCTGGTTCTCCACTTCTTCCGCTCCGCCATTGCTGTTGAAGCTCACCGTATAAGCGTTCGTCGTCCACTGCGCGGTGAACATAATGCTTTCCCCAGGCATGGTTGTCGGAGGAGTTGGTGACCATCCTGTGAAGACATGCCCCTGCCAGATCGGTGTGCCCAGATAGAGCTGCGTCGTCGCTCCAAATGGAACTTCTACAACTTTGGTCTCTTGGCCGGAACCATTGTAATCGACCGTCAATGTATGAGCATCACGCTTATAATACAGCTTCAGAACCGTTTTTCCATTGCCGGTTATCTGACTTGTTAACACCGTTCCGGGAATATTTTCATCCAGTTTAAACCCAGCATAGGACCTTGGAGTTATATTCGTCAGATTGGCTTCTGTATCGGTAGCTCCGCGATACGTTTCCGTATCTGCCACCGTATAGGTGTCACTCGCCATATTCTGCTTCAAATACACGACTTGGTAAGGCGTATCTTCTTTGGCTGTCCATATTGCGGTATACTCCGTATTCGAAGTCGGCATCACGCTTGGCGCCTCCGGCGACCAACCGGCAAACGCATAACCCGGTCTTGTCGGCACCGGTATACGCCCCTCGATATTTCGGCCGGACGGTTCGGTTAAGGTGCTGCGCGGAGAGCCCGGATAGCTCAAATTAAAAGTGATAGTCGGACTCGTCGGATAATACTCAACCCTTACGACCGTCGAACCATCCCCCTTGATCAGGCGTCCGTATATTTCTCCGTTCGCATAACCTCGATCCTTGTATCGGTCAGAGTTGATGCGAATCTCCGTATCGGTCGTTCCTGTCAACAGTTCCTTATAATCCGGCGTAGTCGAAATCGACTTTCTTGTATTCGGGTCTATCAAATAATGCTCCACTGTATATGGCGTATTCTGGTTCGCTGTCCAGTGCGCATACAGTTGGTAATCATCCTTAGGCATGCGGCTCGGAATCGTTACCTTTGTTCCCCCTGTAGCTGCCGTATACCATCCGTCAAATGTATAGCCCGGATAGACCGGAGTAGGCACATTAACCGTTGCATTATAAACAAATGGAAGAACCTGAGTCGCGTTGCCGTTTCGTGGATCCAACTGGAGGATATATTCACCCTCCGTAACGCGCCACGTCAACGGTATCGTGCGCTTGAGCGTACGAGACGTGAATGAAAGCGGCGATCCTTTCCAAGTGATGACCAGATTACCCTTACTTACCGGAAGGCTGGTATTCACTACTTCGACCTTATTCGTACCCAAGTTATACCTGAAATTCGCATTGTCTACGTATATATCGAACCTTGAAGCACCAAACGCTTGAGTATCGGTATCGCCTGTTTTCAAATCGAACATACTCATCGAGAGCATCGACTGCGGTACATCAAGGGATGCCGCAACACCTGCCAGACCAAGCAAAAGATTCTTATCCTGCGGATAAGCGAAGTCGGAGACGTTGTATTGTTCACCAATCGTATATAGTGGCCACTCTTCATCAACCAGCCCCACGCTGCCCGAGAGCGCTCCATCACCCAACTGGGCACCGAGTTCGACCTCCAAATAGATACCGATCTCAACAAACAGAGCACCTAAAGACTTTGTAGATCTTACCCCGTTTGTATTTGTCAACTGATAGTAGAAGTAACCCCATAGATTGATATACACACCAGGTTCTACGGCAAGTCCAATACTATTTAATTTGACACTGCCAATCCCCGCTTTGACCTCCATATGAATGCCGGCTCGCAACCCGAGCGTCCCCATCACATAGAAGGTGAACTGGTAATCGCCGTCTCCCGGCAAGCTGACCGTATTGCTCGTACCACTAAAACTTAACACACGCAAGGTCACCGAGTAGCGCTTCGCCATCTTGTAGTAGAAATCTGCACCCATCGTTAAGTTAACCTGAGCACTGACTACAAACTCTGCTTCAAATTTGACTTCTACAATCCCGTAAGCCACGCGCACACTTTTTTCAAAGAGCTCTTTCTTGACCAAAGGAACCCATTCCGTATCTTGCTCCAACATCTCTTGGTACTGTTCTTTCAATTCCTCCGTATCCACAGAGGTACCTTGTACACCATCCATAGATGCTTTGATCTGTGTGGCGATGTCCTGTACCTGACCTAACCTGCCAGCTTTTTTCTCTCCGGCCCAGTTATTCAGTGCAGCCTGCAACTTATCGTGTTCAATGAGGGCCATCTCTGCTGTAATATTAAGCCCGGTATAGCTATAGGCATCCAGATTGGCAGTGATCACATAATCGTCGATGCTATACCAGTAAGGGATTCCCCACTTTTTCAGCCAATGCCCTTGCATATCACCATTAATGCCGAGATCCAGGCTCATTTCTTGAACGAATGTACTAGTCATATGGATAACCAGATCGCTGTCTTCATTAATATTCACGACGATATCGGCGCCAACTTGCAGTGTGGCGCTGACGCCGGAACTTCGGCCGTTAATATTCTTCAGTTTCGTCCCGAGTGAGGCAACGACCGTCAGGTTCTCTACGCTCACCCGGCTACTTTTGCCCGAAGCCAGGGAAGACTGAGCCTTGATCTGCTGAATTTCTTTCAAATCCTTGATATCCTTCGTTTCCATAGCTAGATCGGATAGATAATCTGCGGCTTGATCGACGAATCCGCTGTCTCTCGCTTGCTGCTCGATCTGCTCTTCAAGCTCCGCGATCTGCTCTTCCGATAACAGATCTTCGCCGTCAATTGCTTGCTTCTGATAGATGTTGAAGACATTCTCAATATCTTCAATCGTGGCGTCAGTATATTCGATGACGTCCATCTCAGCTTCAGGCGTAATCGAAGTGATACGTCCGTACCCAACGGTCTCAAAACCTGTTTCGGCGCCGAATTCACCTTTATAGAACCCGATAAAATCACCCACATCCACCGTGGTTAACTCATCCAAGCCGAAAGGCTCATACATGCTGTCGCTGTAGTTCATCTTGGTATGCTCAACTGTGATGGAGTTGTTGTTCGGATTTCCATCTGTGTCCGCTTGCTCACTCACCGGCAGAACATCCGCCTTGAGCAACACTTGCTTGATATCCGCATGATCGTAGGTATAGGTGCTTCCGTCTACCGCCGTAATCTGGACATAGGCCACATCGCCGTCGTCAGCGTCGGTGGTTTCTAACGTGCGTTGATCGGGACGAACCCCTTGATAGATGGCGACTGTATTGCCGACTTGAATCACGGTGCTGCCGGAATACACGAACGTTCCACTGCTCGCATTCGCCTCGGCAAGCGCATTTTCGCTACCGCCCACCGTCGTGGCAACTACCGAAATCGCTGGTGAACCCACCTCTGTGCCATTCAGCATCATATCCGTGACATCCGTGTACGGAAGGTAGATCATGTTCGGGTTCAGCGGAATGTCTAAAACCTCTTGCTTAGCGACACTAAACACGTAGATGCTTGTCGTCTCGTCTTGTCCTTGGAAGGACAACTTGTCATCCGTC
The DNA here is from genome assembly GCF_037973995.1 of Paenibacillus sp. FSL R5-0701. Lineage (NCBI taxonomy): Bacteria > Bacillati > Bacillota > Bacilli > Caryophanales > Paenibacillaceae > Paenibacillus > Paenibacillus sp. FSL R5-0701. Next base: position 6,960,387 of record NZ_CP150230.1, read on the forward strand.
AATGTAAGTTGATACGTATTACCTTCGACGAATTTTCCGTTTTCGGCTGCAGACGCTACCGTGAAGGCCCCGTTCCCGCCAGTGACGGTAATACCTGCGAAGTCGGGATTCGCCGTGTCTGTGAACGTCATACCCGCTTGGACCTCAGGTACTGTCAGATTGCCTGATGCATCGTGTACTGCAATCGTGAAGTCCGGTGCCACATCCAGCACCGAATAGCTTGGTGTGCTCTGTACGGCATTATCTATGCTATCTGTATACTTCGCATACAACTTCGTATCCGCACTTATCGCACTATCCTCTGCAAAGATGAGCGAGAAATCGCTATCTGTAAACCATCCTTGGAATATATATCCTTCTTTTGTTGGAGCCGGCAGGTTATTTAGCACCTGGCCTTTTCGTACCGTCTGCGCAGCAATCGCCGTGCCTCCGTTGCTCTCAAACGTGAGCGTATACGTAGTGGAACCCGTGCCGGGGTTACCCCCGTTATCTCCAGGCGTTCCTCCACCACTATTACCGCCGGGTGACGGCGTTGGCGTTGATGTCACCGGCGATGTCGGTGTTGGTGTCACCGGTTGTGCCGGTGTTGGTGTAGGCGTAACCGGCGTTTGATTCTGATTTTTCCACGCCTCTACAACCGCGTTGTTGCGCATGAAGAGAACCGCTGCTTCCGCGCGAGTCGCTTGCACAAGCGGGTTGAAGTTACCCTTTTCATCCCCGGTGAACACCCCGGCTTGCCACAGCTTGATGACCGCGCCAGCCGCCCAAGGCGATACATCCGCGAGATCGCCCGGCTCTGTCGTGACCGGATTTTCGGTCTGATAAGGAATCTGTTCGCTTTCGAAATATCGCAACGTCATCGTTGCCATCTGCTCCCGGGATACAGTGGCATTCGGCGAGTATTTTCCTCCGCCCGTACCGTCGGTAATTCCTTCCTTAACTGCCCATTCGACATATGGGGCATACCAACTGCCCGCTTGTACATCAGCAAAGCTAGAAGTAGAATAAGCTCCTGTATCTACCCCAGCCATTCGTCCGAGCGCTGTCACATACATGGCACGCGTCATCGTCCCTTTTGGCGAGAAGGTGCTGGCAGTCGTGCCACTAAATATCCCCTTCTCCTGCACCTGGATGACCGCATCGTGGAACCAGTCCGTCGGACTCACATCCTGGAACCCACTGGATTTGGTTACTGCTGTCTGCTGCATCGGCAGTTCAGCCGCTGCCGCCGACTGCGCCGGAAATACGGGCACAGCAGACACTATTAAGCTGATAACCAGCATCCACAATAGAATCTGTGAGCTCAACTTCCACAACCGTTTTGTTGCTTTCTTCACAATCATTCATCCCTTCTATGTATAAAACTAAAGAACCGACTTTCTAGAACCTGACAAAGAGCAGATTCATCATGGTTAAAGACACTTTCGTTAGGCAAAACTCAATACTCTTCTTGCTAACAACCGCAATGTAATGGATGCAGATTGGCTAATTCTATCGATTTTTCTCCTCGAATTCTATCATGCTAAATGAGCCGCTTGTGAATTATAAAGAAAACTTTAAGTAAGCAACAACTTGCAAGCGAGAACATCATCAACCAGCATCCTCGTAAATGTCTAAACTGGGAATCTGCTCAAGAAACCTTCATGGAAGCACTGTCTCACTCGGCTGGACAATCCGTCATATTAAAAAGGATGGGCAATAGGAGACTCCCCCTTGCCCAACCTCGGTATGCTAGTCTGTAATTCATTTTAGATGATTCGCGTCTAAACAATTCATATACCAAATTCGACTATATCGAACTACTCTCCCCCCAGCGCAGTCTTTGAGAAAGCGAAAAAATACTTCTATGCTTCTTGGATTTTAATGAGATAAAAGGCTCCTGCTGATTCTTCGCCACATTGTGGGCGATGTGCCGGAAGCGCAGTCCGTTTTCAAGCTCGGGATCAAGCGCAATCGGGATTCCTTTATGTACGGAACGTATAACTTCTACATCGCTATAGATCACGCCAATCACACCAATATTGAGAATATCGATGATATCCTCCATCTTTACCGTTGTCGAAGGGGTTTCCTGTCCGTCGGCCATATTAATGATGAGCTGTGGAGGAGCCGGAATCCTATCTTCTAATAATCCGATTACACGATCCGCGTCCTGAAGCGACGTACGATGAGGCGTAGTAACGACAATAGCCTCATCTGCCGCTAAAGATGTATTCCAGAATCCATTTTCAATGCCTGCCGGCGAATCGATCAGCACATAATCATAACCCTGGGCTATTTGCTGCACAACCTTGCGAAACACTTGCGGATCATCGTGATGCATCACGTCGTTACTACAGGAGATAAAGAACAAAGTGCTGATTCGCTTGTCTTTGACGATTACTTGATGCAAAGCACAACGACCGGTCAGGAAATCGGAAATATGATAGTTTACCCTATTGCTCAAACCAAGCGGGATATCCAGATTTCTCAATCCAAAATCAGCGTCAATCAGGCAAACCCTGTTCCCCGATAAGGCAAGGGCAGTCCCCAGATTAGCCGTCACCGTCGTCTTGCCAACTCCACCTTTCCCTGATGTGATACATATAACTCGTGCCATTGGAGCCACTTCCTTCTTTAAGTGCTAATGCGGGACAGCATGACAACTATTTCTTCACGTGTAATCGTTATATTGGACACTGTGATTTTATCATGGTGGATTAGCCTATTTGAGAAACCTAAAGAAAACTTTAAAATCGTGCTCACAATGCAAATCATTTTGAAGAGGATGGAAAAGCGCAGACTGGTGTTGAGGAATTCAATATCTTGAGTCGATTACGAAGCTAGTGGAAAGAACAAAAAATGGGCCAATAGCGTCAGTTACTGCTCCAACGCCATTTACCCATTTATAATAGACTACCCTTACTGCTATATTCATGCTTGTGATGTACTGTTAGAAACCAGCATATATCCGCTCCCCCGAACCGTAATGATTCGCTCGGGGTCGGCAGGGTCAGACTCAATTTTTTTGCGTAAATTACTGATATGTACAGCGACCGTTCTCGTATCCTCCAGACTTTCCATTCCCCAGATGATTTGAAACAACGTATCAACACTGACGACACGATTTACGTTTTGTGCCATATAGGACAGCAGACTGAACTCTTTTTTAGATAAAGAGATAGGCATACTCCCCATGTTGACGGACTGCGTATAGAAATCCAGTGTCAAACCCGGTAACTCCAGCAGTTGTCCCTTTCTGCCCGTTGCTACTCTGCGAAGGTGCGCCTTGATCTTGGCCATGAGCACTCCCGGACTGAACGGCTTGGTCACATAATCGTCGCCACCATAGGATAACGCGCTAATTTTCACTTCGTCTTCTTCCTGGCTGCTCAAAAACATGATCGGTGCGCTGGTGAAGTTACGCGCATTCCTGCACCAATCAATGCCGTTTTCATTAGCCAGCAATATATCCAGTACAATCAAATCGGGCTCGAACGATGCAAGCAGTTCCATCGCTTCTGTCCCGCTATGACTGTAGGTGGAGATAAACCCCTCCCGTTCGCAATACACCTGAACAATCTCGCATATATGAGGATCATCATCGACGATCATTATTTTGTGAGTGTCCATCCCATCATCCCCTTCCTTCATTGCCGATACAAGGAAGCGTTACATAGAAAGTCGCCCCCATCTTACCGTCGCTCTCCGCTCGAACTGTCCCTCCTTGTGCGAGTACGATTTCTCTGCAAATCGCTAGCCCTAGCCCACTGCCTTCTATTCCATTCCCCAAGCCCGGCCGATCGTATCTGTAATTACGTTCGAAGATTTGCTCAAGCTGATCCGGAGGAATACCCATGCCAGAATCCTGTATGCTAATGATCGCATGGCGAGTATGATTTATCTCTTCCACAGCTAGCGCAATACGCACCAGCCCTCCCCTGGAGGTGAACTTCATAGCGTTCGACACTAGGTTAAATAAGGCCTGCTCTACTCTTTTGGCATCCATCTCCACAACAGGCAAGTTAGGTTGCTGATCCTCCGCATCTCCGATATCCAGTATGAAATCTAATCCTACGTCACGCACAACCAGCTCATATTGTTCGAAAAAATCACGCAAGAAGGTAATCATCTGAACCGGCTCCATTCGGTACGAGACTTGTCCGGTCTCCAAATGCGACAAGAAAGACAACTCCTCGATCATGCGGTTAATTCTTATCGTGTTATCCCGGATATATTTCAGGTACTGTTCGTTACGTTCCGGCTTGACCCTATCCTGTATAGCTTCTACATACCCAAGCATGCTGGACAGCGGCATACGCAGATCATGCGTAATATATGCAAGAAGTTTCTTCCTCCCTTGTTCGGAGTGAAGCAGCTGGTCATACGAAGTGCGGAGATCATCATGAGCTGTAGATAAGGCCTGAGTTCGCTCCTGCACGGTCCGTTCCAGATTCATATTCATTTCGATCAGCTTGTCGTTAGCGTCCTGCAACTCACTTGATATTTTCTCCTCATTGGATGCTGTCCTCGTAAATCTCGAAGAAAGCAGAACCATCTGTGCCATCGTAAATATCAATAAGCCAAGCGGGGATGTATTTCCGATCAGCGACCAACCGTTGTAATATAAAAAATCGTTGACGACCGTGACCAAAGTAATCACCGACACCAGCAGGAAGATCAACGCTCCCTCCATACGTCGCACAGCCGCTTGAACCAGCCCGATCATCAGATAGACCATATGTAGAACAACCATAACACCGATCATCAACAGAAATTTCGTATATATAATTGCAGGGGTTACCACCACAAGGATACAGAATGCGCCAGTTACAATCCGGGTACCAAGACGAAACCATCGCGATACGTAATTCGGAAAAATGCAATCAAAATACATGGTGATGATATAACCGCTGAGGCAAAGAATCAGATATTCGATCTTGAACTGCGATTCCCAAGGAAAATGAGGCAACCATTGTGTAAAGATAAGTTCGCCGTTGAACAAGGATCGAATACCAAGCAGTACAGTAAACAGGCCAAAATATAATGGAGCTTTATCCTTACGTCGCAGCATGAACAACAGCAGATTATACAAACCGATCACTAGCAAACTTGCCGTGATGAACATATCCCTGGCAAGATTCAGATTGGTCTTGGTCGTTAGTACGTCACTGCCACCCAGCTCGATATCCTTGGTAATGCCGCCCCGATGATGTTGGAAGTTGGATACTTGCATGACCAGCTCTAACGTGTCGCTTTCAGGCTGAAAATACACCAGCTTTGTTTCCAGATGCGGGGTCACGTGGTTCTTGTCCTGACCTACCTCACCAACTTCCGCCAGCAGCTCGCCATTCACCCATAATTTGTACGCATGAAAAATGCTGGGCAGCCGCAGAGTAAGCCGCTCGTTTCGATCCTGCTCGCTTAGTTTAATCATCAGTCGATAGGTTGTATAGCCTGTACCACTCAGCCGCTGACCTTCTAACGGATAGCCTAGCCAGGAGCTCGGGATGCTGATCCAGTGGTCCTGATTTCCTTCCCTTGCCGAACGAACCCGTATGTCCTCAGGCGACAGTAGCTCTTGCCAGTAGAACGACCACTCCCCTGTTAACTTTTGCGGATTCGTACTGAGCTGAACCTGCCTTAAATCCAGAATACCTTTTTCACTTTGCAACTTAGGAGAGTCCGGCTCAGAGAGGACGACATAGCCTGCAACCAAGCCAACAATAACGGCAACAACGATATAAAACCACACCTTACGAGAACCGACTCGGAGAATTCCCCTCATGATGAATCCAACCCCAATCTCTAAAAGCGCAATAAGTAAGTTTATTTATCCAAATGATATCATCATTACAGGAGAATGTACCCTGCAAATTTCTAGGAAGAGACAAGAACAATCATCACGATGAAGCCCTTTTGACGACGCACGCTTAGCTGGACACACCCACAAAAAAGTACGCACTTTGAAGTGCGTACTTTTTTGAAGGAGCTTATTCGTAATGGACAATTCAAGTACAACCCCATGTGCCAGAATCACAGACACTTCATGAACTATAAAGAACTATTAATGATGTCTGCGAATGCATCCCTGTTGTACGTATCATCCTGAATGCGCCATTCGCCCTGATCCTGCAAAAAGGTGATATCGCCCGATAGCGGAATGGACTTGAACTCTTTGCCATCCTTATCCGTAAATTTCAGATCAAGCGTGTATTCCACCAGAATCCAGTCGCTCTTGCTATCTTTGATCTTGGTTTGTATATTTTCAGGATGCAGCTTCGCTTGTTCGATGTGTGCAACCTGAAGAGGCAAGACAATATATCGATTAGCCATGTAAGCCTCATAATTCCTGGAGGTCAGGAATGGCTTCATCGTCTCTCCTTTGGCCAATAACCCTTCCATCTCTAACGTATCCTCATAGTCCTTGCCATCCACAGTGAGTTCTGTTGTCTTATACTCCAGTGACATTTCGAGCGCTTGTTGCTGCTCCTCCGCAGTCGCCTTCTGGTCCCCCGTATCACTTGGCTGTTCCGTTGCTGGTGGAGTGACGGGTTCCGTGCTTTCCGCTGGTTCAGATGATGTACATCCCATTAACATGGCGGCGGAAAGAAATAATATACCCATCACATATGCCAACTTGCGCATGGTTAATCCCTCCCTTTCTCGTCAGTATTACTCTCAATTATCCCTTCAATAGGATATAATGTCCAGTTATTGGGCGCATCTGAACAGACACCCAGTGAATTACATCCATTGGGTGTCATCTTCATCATAGATTGTGTTATAGTCATCGGGAAGTGATTTGGAGGAGATAATAATGATGATCAAAATTACAAATGGACCAACTCTCGAAGGACAGCGCCTGCGGGTCCAATAACTGCGTGTTTCCTTCAACAATGAAGGTGTGAAAGCTATGTCAACTTATCAAGTCGTTCCTATGATCTATAATTCCAAGGAACAGATTGATGCTATTATTTTGCTCGAACAACAATGTAAACAGCTTGATTCGATTTATCTCAAGGCGGACCTTGACCATATCAGCAAAAAAGACGGGGACCATGCACTCCTCTGTTATCGTGATGGTGAATTGGTCGGACTTCTCAGTTGGTACCCTTCGGATGACGTAACCGGAAATATTAATGCCATCGTACATCCGCATTTTCGTCGCCAAGGTGTGTTTCTCCACTTACTGAAACGAGCCCTCCTAGACATGCAACCACAGGGAATCAACCAACTCAGTTATCGCGTTCCTCAGGGATTATCTCCGGGTGTTCATACTGCCCAATCCCTCGGAGCCATTTATGATCGTGCGGAGTACTCGATGCAACTTGTGAATGAGGTCCTTTCGGTTGTGGAGCCTCCTGAACTAACGTTGTCCTTGGCAGAAGCCGAGGATATGGAGTTTATGGTCACTTGCTCCTCCCAAGCCTTTGGAGATTCGGAGGACTGGACACGCGAGTACTTTATGCAAACAAATGAACCCAGCCGAGTCACCTATATTGCATGGCAGAATCAACTGCCTGTTGGGCTGGTACGGGTCAACTCCATTAATGCAACAACCGCATTTATTCATAACTTCTGTATCTTGCCTGCTTATCAGGGACAGAAACTGGGGCGCACTGCGCTTAGCATCCTGGTTGATCTCCTAAGGAAACAAAATTACACAGATATCCGCCTGTCTGTGGTTACCGAGAACAAACGCGCTTTGAATCTGTACCGCAGTGTTGGTTTTGAAGTAAATTCTGAGTATCACTATTTCAACGGTAGTTTATAAAAGGCAGTGGAGAGAGATATCGTTTTCCGCAAAGGGAGACGGTCTCTCTTTTTATATATTGGAGAATTGAAAAATCAATTTATAACCATCGAACGTTTGCCCGTACATCTCCCGATAGTTACCTTTGGTATAATTATTCACTGTTTTCCGCCAGAAAGATTGGCCAATCTTATTTTTCTCCGATGGATTGGTGAACAACTCCCAGTTTCCTATAAACATTCCGAAGATCGTCGATGCCGCGTGTTCAGCAACGCCTACACCTCGAAACGGCTGCATCAGAAAGAAGTCATGTACAAAGAAATTCGTGCCTTGTGAACAATATGGCGGAGTAGCTATGAACGCAAAACCTGCCGGTATGCCATCCACAATCATGAGGAACGGATAAAGACACTCCGGTTTTTCCCACCATATGTTCTGGACGTTATACTGATCCTGCAAAGTTATATAATCAGGACTTGGCTCAAAAATGCCATGTTCGTTCGGAGTATGCTCTCCACCCAGACCATAATGTCCGGATAGATCATGAAGGTATAGCGGGTACATATTTTTAATCACATACGCCTCGTCTTTATTCGTTAATTTCACTTCTATATTCATATTATTCATATTCACCAACCTTACCAGATGATTTAAGGAGTTATTTTCAAGAACTCTCAACGCATATCCTTGTACCGTCAAATGAATTGTACGCGTAATTAACAACCTCGAATATGTAAAAAAGCTTTAATAACTATTCTTTATTCTTACAGGAAAAAGCCACATTCGATTGCTCGAACATGGCTTTTATAGTTTCATCCCTTTTTGCAATACACAATTTTCTTGATGCTATCGATGGATAAACAGTATTGGTCCGCAAGCTTATCGATGGTTGTTCCGGCAGCAAAAAGCTGGCGGATCTCGTCGTTCCGCTCCCTGACAATCCTTCTGCCACCCGAATTCTCGCCCCACTTCTTGTGGGCATCCTTGGGCCTCGGAATATAGATCAAGCCACCAGAGATATGACGCTGTATTTCTTTGAGTAATTCTTCCGGGAAGATTGTATCCGCATTAATATATTTCACGTTGCTCCACTCCTTAAAAGTTAAAATCTTTAAGGCAGCAGAGTCGTACAATGAACACATTGGATATGCACTACAATGATATGGCGGAAAAGAATTTCAAGCTCTATGCAAACAACCGCCGTTGTTCATCACATGGACTCTGCATAGAGCGGGTCGTTAAATTTATTATGAATCGAATCATGGTAGCCCCCCATTCAGTTAATCTTATTCGTGCTGAAGAACTTTTAACTGTCTATACCATAATAAGGTTTACTTTCCCTAATGGCAAAATCTACACGTCGAATCTGTAATATACCCCTGTTAATTCTTCTGATACGCTCCATAGCTTGTTTGAAATGTTAGCGTCATATAATTTTTCGATGATCTTAGCGCTCTTGGGATAGCCCTTAGTGCCGCCCATACCGCTGGGAGCAATATACTCCCCTCCCGTGATCGTCGGATCTGCTACAGCATATAAGGTAGGTAATGCCCCCATATGTGCCGGTTGACTAATGATTTTCAAAAGACTGCGCATGAATATATTGGTCTGTTTCCCCGAACCAAAGGAAAATAGATTGGTATGCGAAATCCCTGGATGAGCGGCGATACTCATGGAATCAATATGGGCGGAATTAAATTTATTCTGCAGCTCTCTCGCAAACATCAGATTGGCTAGCTTGCTTTGACTGTAGAACTTCATGGGATTATATCCTTTGGAGCCATCTAAATTATTAAAATCAATCGCACCATTATGAGCTGCCATACTACTTACAGTGACAACTCTCGATTTCGGAGTAGAGATCAATCGAGGCAATAGTAGACCCGTAAGCGCAAAATGGCCTAGATGATTACTACCAAACTGTAATTCAAAGCCATCTTTCGTCAACTGGAAAGGAGGGTTCATAGTTCCTGCATTATTAACGAGAATGGACAAAGAATCGTATTGCTCAAGAAAAGCGGCTGCGAACTTACGGATACTAGCTAAATCGCTAAGGTCGAGCTGCATAACGATTACCTCTCCAGCTACATGCACAGACGACTTTATTTTATTAGCTGCCTTTTCACCTTTTTCCATATTACGAACTGCAAGGATAACTTTTGCGCCTTTTTCAGCTAACGCTAATGCCGTTTCATACCCTAACCCGCCGTTCGAACCTGTCACAATCACTACTTTATCGGATACAGTCGGGATGATGTCTTTAGTCCAAACTTCGCTCATTTGTCTACACACCTTTCTTATCTCTTCCTTGATACCCTAATATCCAGCGTTTGAAAGCTCTTATCCCCCACCATACTGGCTTAAACTCCGTTCCAGCATCCCTCTAACCTGCTGCTGCAGTTCGAGCGGAGACACCACCTTCACTTCCGGCCCATAGGAGAGTAACTTTCGTGCTGTAAAAGAAAACTCTTCAGGCGGAATCAGTCCGCGCCACTCATGGCCTTCAACTGACTTGAACAACACATCTGACGCAGCAATCCTTGCTCCAAATTCCGTGAATTGCAGCACCACTTCTACGCTTGCTCTATCTTCTTTGGCAGCTAGCCATGCCTTTAGACTTGGAACAGATTTATCCACTGATTCCATAACAACCAACTGCTGCATGCGATCCACCCGATACAACAATACACGATCCTTATTCCGGGCTGGCATGTACCAATGTCCCTGCTCATAGTAGATGCCATAGGGAAAGACCTGTACTTTTTTAGGACCACTGCGGGCATGATACATAAATTCCATTTCTCTCTTTTCTACCGCTGCACCCAATATCGCTGTTGTTAAAGGCTCGGAATGCCCACCGGGGTGCTGGACAAAGGTGATATGCTCTCTCATTCGCATAATGAGATCCTGTACATCTTCGGGTAAAGTAGAGAAGTATTGCTCAGCCAGATGCTCACGCATTGATCCATATGGAAAATCCGGTACTTGCTGTAGATATTCCAGCATCATAAACAGCCCTAATGCCTCCTGCTGTGTCAGTTGAAGGGGTGGCAAAATCCGATTGGGCAACACCTGGTATCCTCCGTTCACGCCAACTTCTGTGTACAAGGGAAAACCCAGCGCCTGCAATGCATCCAGATCGCGCTGGATCGTACGAACCGAAACGTCGAACCGTTCTGCCAGTTCCCGTGCAGTGAACTTCTGTCTGGAATCCATCAGGCGCATGATAGCCAGTTTCCGATGATTCATTTATTCAACATCCTAACTACGTCAACTTTTGTCATAGTTAAAGTGTATCATACATTTTAGAAGGGAGCGATGAACATGTCTGATAACAAAACAATTTTGTACATTGCTATGAGTTTGGATGGATATATCGCAAGACTGGACGGTTCGGTCGATTGGTTATTTGATGTGGAGGGTGATGGTGGAGACAACGGGTATGCTGCCTTTTATGAAACGATCGGTAGCGTTGTTATGGGACGTTATACGTATGAAGAGGTGCTCACACTTTCCGAAGAATTTCCCTATGCGGATCGCCCAACGTATGTGCTTTCCCGCTCGGAACAGCCGCCCGCTCCGCATGTACAGTTTACAACCGAGGAGGTAGATACGCTCATTCCCCGGTTAAAACAAACTTCTGATGGAGATGTGTGGATTGTGGGTGGCGGCATATTGGTTCAAGCTGTGTTAGCAAAAAAATTACTGGACGAGATTGAAGTCGCCATCATTCCCAAGATTCTTGGTGAAGGCATCCCCTTATTCCCGACAGGCACTGTGCTCAGCCAATTCAAAATGGTCCGGACCCAGACGCTCGGACAGATCATTTCGATTCGTTATGAGGTACAGAACAGCGGCCCAGCGGACACAATTTCGAATGTCTAGATAGTAGAAAAGGGAAAGACCATTCTTGTGATACATGGACACCATAAAGTTAGACACCATCTAACCATTGGGGTACCCGTTCATGAAAGAGTGGTCTTTCCATTACCATGTATCAAGTTATCCTATCATTCCTCGTACATATTCCGCTAACATCTCTGCCGTCCTACGGTGAGATAACTCGCCTGGATGGGTGCGTGCACCTACCGTCTCTTCGGTTGTATCAGGAAGCTGGATGATTGAGACCTTGCGGTCTCCTGTCCCCTTCGTAAACGCATCAACCGCGCGGTAGATGGCAGGCATCATGGGAAAACCAAGCATGCCATAAGCCCATACGAGTTGTGCATCTGGATTGTTTTTCCGAAGTTTGAACAGGAACCGTTCCACCGCTTTCTCAAAAGCGGTCAGATCCTCTTCATGATACGTACCGTCTTCGTTCAGCCGCTGCTTGTACACCTTGCCCGTGTCGGGGTCTTTCCACTCAGGTGACTGAAAGGCGCCCCCATCATTGCTACCCAGATTCACGACTACCACATCCGGCTGCCAGGAACTAAAATCATGCTGATCTCCTGCACCGAGCGCTTCGTTACGCTCACCAGTAAGCAAGCCACAGACCTGCTCGTAATACTCGGGGATGTTCCCCTTTGGATTGTTATCCCAACTTGTCAGCACACCCCAGCCACTTTGCGAGATGACCCGATACTCCGCATTCAATGCCTCTGCTGTCATAAACGTATAATTATGTATGGCGCTGAACCACATCGGAATCCAATCTTCCTCCGCTTTCGCTCCAATCGCACCTTCGCCAGATGTAATACTGTCACCAATGAACTCGATCTTGTACGGTTTTTCCTGCACAGGCAGGAACGCTCCATCCGATTTCACCGCATGAATCTGCAAGGCACAACCCGGGTCACCACTCATCGCTTGAACATCTTTGACGATCCGTACATTCTTCACCACATCTGCGTTCATACCTCGGAATACACAGACCCAGTACCTTCCCGCCGTTAACATCTGTCTGCTCACCGGAACACCGTTGATCAGAATGCTGATCCATGACTCATACATGTCATACTGCGACTCTACTTCAACCCATAGTTCGGATCCCTGTACATTGAGTTCAACTGCACTCCCCGTCCAAAATAACGTCAACGGCGATCGCTCTCCAGTTGTTCTGCCATGCACTTTAACATTTCCGATCTCAGGCAGAGCATATACCTTTAAATTCTCATTAGATATCACGGTGCAAACCTCCTACGTTTGGCTCAGATTATAAGCAGGCTCTCTACATGCCTCGGATGTACGCTTAACTGATATTATGCAACTTTTGAAGCGCTTCCTCTTTGTTTTTCAAAAAAAAAACATGCTTGCCATTGTTGCACTCATAGATAAAATCTCTCAAGCTCTTGCTGTTATGCCCATCGAAATCTCCCACAATAGCAAGCTTAACATGATAGTTTACGTATTTCTGCAAAATCTCACCTGCAAGCTTGGTTTTCAGTTCGAAGAACTCTTCCGTGATGTTGGATTTGTTGATAATGAGTTTATCGGCATCATCGCTATACTTTACCGAAGCCATCAAATCCAGTGCATCTTGAGCATTGTTGATGACGATGCCATCACTTTCAATAATGGCGACCTTGGAATTGCCTTGCTGATCAATGGTTATGTTCATTTCACTTTCTCCTCCTCTGAACATCGTTTCTTTATAATATCTCGTAGTTTTATAATAAAAAGCAATAATCGTAGAGTGCGTTCAATCATTAGCGTGATTAATTAACTTCGAGTTGTCCTTTCTTAGTAGTTATAGACTGTAATTCATATGATATAATGGGGTTATTTCCTAACTAAACTAAATCTCGTGACTTGCGAAGAAAAGAGGTGTCCATGGACACAAAGTGGCTAGAATGGGCAAAACAGATTCAAGCTATCTCACAAACAGGTTTAACCTATGCCAAGGATGTTTATGATATCGAGCGATATGAGGAATTGAGGCGCATTAGTATTGATATCTTAAGTAACTATACTTCTGTTAACAAAGAGAAAATATCACTTACATTTGCAAGTGATTCAGGTTACGCAACGCCTAAAGTCGATATTCGCGGTGTTGTTTTCAGGGAAAACAAAGTGCTTTTGGTTCGAGAGAAAATAGATGGCGCATGGGCATTACCAGGGGGATGGAGTGACATCGGCCTATCACCATCAGAAGTAGCTGTGAAAGAAATTAAAGAAGAATCCGGTTTTGATGTTGTGCCGATGCGGTTGTTAGCAGTATTGGACAAAAAATTCCATGGACACCCACCTGAGCCTTATCACGTATATAAGATGTTTATCCGCTGTGACATTGTGGGAGGGCATGCGGAAACAGGTGTAGAAACCAGCGCAGTTGATTTTTTTGCTATCGACGCTTTACCTGAATTATCATTGGAAAGAAATACGCTGGAACAAATTAAAATCATGTTCGAATTTCTTGAACAACCAGATAAAGAAGTCATTCTGGATTAAAATAATAACCCCTTCGGCTTGCCCGTCTTTGGTAAAGTGACCTCGACACCGCCGATGGTCACCTTCCCGGGTTTTCATATCCTCCAACAGACAGAGGCATATGATGCCTCAATTATTCATCTTTTCAAGCGTCTCCATATAGAACACATGCAGGAACTTTTTGATATTAACCTTGCCTTTGTCGCCTGCCTGATCTTCTTCCATGGCTCTCATCTTCATTCGAACATCCTGGAAGTCGAAGTACAGGGGAGCATAGTGCTCAAACTTGTGGTTGCTATAATCGTTGAGTCCAATCGAGGCCATGTTTGTTAACGCGGCAATTACCGTTCTGCGAATGCGCTGTTCCATCGCCTTGCTCTCTTTCTCGACGTCTTTGGGCGTGGACTTATACGTCTGGGCCACCGCTTCATAGGACTCCTTCAGTGGCGGCCACTCTGCGACCTGCTTCTGATCAATCGCATACTCCATGAGCGCAATGATGTCCTTGCTACCACTTTCTCCGATGATCCCCAGATCCATTAGAATGCTTCTTGCCGCATCTCGCACCGTACGACCTTGGGCAGGGGCCGGCGCTTCCACCAGATTCAATCGAGCCATCGACTGCTTGATCTCCAGCACGTATCGTTCATACTTCCACTGGTCATTCACTTTGCTGAGCACATGCTCCACTTCCACCCGATTAATCGGTTTATGAATAAAGAATTCAATTCCGTTTTGGTAGGCCTCCCCTACCATCTCTTTGTTCTCTACCTGAGAGATCATGATGAATTTACCGGTATAACCGCATTGCTTCAGCTTCCCTACCGTCTCAATTCCGTCCTGATCCGGCATCAGCAGATCAATCAGCACCACATCAGGACGCAGATCCATGATCATCCGCGCTCCTTCTATGCCGCCCTCAGCCATGCCCGCAAGCTCGCCGATACCACAGAATTCAATGATATCATGCAGCATGCTACGGCTCACCACATCATCATCCACGATCATGATAGAGAGTGTCATCGACATCGGCCCCCTTGATTAGATTCACTTTGGGAATAGCTATAGCAAATGTTGTTCCTGTCTCTCCTGAAGGCGCCGACTCTACCTTCATTTGTCCCGCCAACGACTGAACGATATCACGTACATGGGACAGGCCAATGCCCGTCGCGGCAATGCCGACTTCATTGAACTTCGTTGTATAGCCCGGTTCGAAGATAACCTCCCGTTTGGCTTCAGGTACACCTTTTCCAGTGTCCATCACGACGAAATGTACATCATCTTCCTGCTCATACACACGAATTCGGATCTGCCCACCACGCTCAATCGCCTCTACCGCATTGGCAATCAGGTTATTCATTACCGTGAGAAGAGGAATGTAATACGGAGACTCACAATCATACTGTTGTTCGATGTCGATCTCGACCTGCTTATGCAGCATTTCGCTATATTTTCGGTTTGCTTTACTGGCAAAGTTCAGTACTTCAGACAGGCTCATGTTGACTGCTTTTTCGTTATCATACAGCTTCAACAGACCCGCCAGAATGCGTTGTGAATCCTTCTTCACTTCATGAATCTGCTGAGCAATGCCCAGGGTGCGCTGACTGTATTGATTCATGTCCTGCTCCCGGAGATCGCGATATAGATCATAGCTGTCTGCCGTAATGCCTTCAATTGTATTCATCGCTTTCTTCAGGTAAAATACCTCGCTGTACAGACCTGAGTTCACACTCAGCATCTGCTCCATCCGCTTCTCCTGCTCTGCATGTAATAGCCGCATCTGCCTCACCGCAATGCTGTTATATAACCCAATCACAAAGTAACTTCGCAGACCGCCTACCACAAGCAGATACAACCATTCCTTCATATAAAAGATATTGGTCCCGCTTAACATTCCACGAAGAAACAACTCAACAAGATTAGAGGAGAAATCGATACAGGTAATCAGCCCACCGAGCAGAAGAGGCTGCATCTCATGGAATCGATGCTTGAATTTGCTAAGCCCATAGGCAAAGACCACATAATACACACCTGCCCCCAGATTGTCCCGCATGCTTTCAAGTATGGACACAGTCTGCACATGATTGATGAGATCTGCCGACTGAAACAGCAAATTCGCGATGCCTGTCAGGATTCCTGTCTTCACATAAGACAAGTGTGGCATGATCATCAGCAGAAATAAAAGGATGCTAACCCCAAGCCCGATTCGGAAGTAATCTTCCCGGAACGGATTTATCTTGAATTGCGCCCCTACCGCTGTGGCAAAGGCAATGGCCGTCATCTGCACATTCTCATTTTTGACCCAATTGCGCATCGATCTCTTCACCCACTATAACAACGTTTAGCGCCCAATGCCGGAACCCGCGCTTCTAATGTTAAACATACTAACATATGAAAGAAGCATTAGAAATAATTAAAATTAGGGAATGAACGCTCAAGCAAAATAAAAAGGCCGGAAGTTTTCTGAAGTGCTCCCTGTCAAGTAGACAGACTAAAAAAACAAAATCATTAGTATTCAATATCCCCTCGGTTATATTGAGGGGATTATTTTTCTTAATTAAACTGCTCGTCGATATTCGTTTGGGGATAAGCCGTTTAGTCGTTCCGTGTATCGAAAATTATTGTAATAATGGATATACGTTCTTACGCTACGAAGGAGACTGTCATACGTATCGTACTTCTCCAGATAAAAGCTTTCTGCTTTAAAGGTACCCCAGAATCGTTCAATGGGTTGGTTGTCCAAACACCGGCTTACACGAGACATACTTTTTGTAAACTTGTATCTCTTTTGAAGTTGTTTGTATTCCAGCGAAGTATATTGAAAGCCCCGATCACTGTGCAAGAGCGGCGTAGCATTCGGGTTTCTTTTATAAGCTTTCTTTACCGTGTTCATGACAAGCTCATTGTTATTGGAGTGGCTGAGCACCCATGAAACAATAGAGTTGTCATAACCGTCGATAATGGCACTCAGATAGGCCTTACGGCCATTTCCGTATTTTAACTCTGTTACATCGGTGCACCACTTTTGGTTGGCGACCTCCGCTTGGAATTTTCGGTTCATGACATTCTCAGCGATATGAAGGGTTGGAGCTTTCACGTAATTGGGCCGCTTTTTGCGAATCACTGCCTTTAATTCAAGGGCTCGCATGATGCGGTAATACCGTTTACGGTTGTACCTTTTTTTAAGCTTACGATTCAACTGAGTACGCATTTGGCGATAACCGAGTATCCCGTTTCGTTTGTCATAGCGAAGTTTGACTTCCTTGGCTAGTGCAAGGTTTTCAAGTTCCCTGTCGGATGGCATCCATTTCAGCCCTTATAATAGGCAGATCGGGCGATTCCTGCTAGCTCACAGAGCTTGGTGACCGCATACCCTTTCTCGGCATGCAGCTCTGTAATCGCTTGATAGATGTCTGCATGTCGAACAAAGGTTAACGTGTATTTCTTCGCCGGATCTCTGCCAACTTTTTTGCGAGTGCATTCTCCATTTCTAAATGCTCATTTCGTGCCTCGAGTTCCTTGATCCGAAGCTTTAGCCGTTCCTGTTCGTCTAGCTCTTCTAGCGGCTTTTTACGACCTCGGAGGTCTTTTAAAGCTTCATGACCACTCGCTTGATATTTACGAACCCATGCGTACACTTGCTGGTAAGAGACACCGTACTTGTCGATGGCTTTCTGGTAATCTAAATCATGGGCGATGGCGAATTGTACAATTTCAATACGTTCCTCGTAAGTCGTTTTCCGTCCTTTATTCATATGAGGGGATCCAATCCTGTTCCGAGTTGGTTTCATTTTCACCCCTTCAGTATACTTGGAAATCCAGCTCTCTAACACAGATTTACTCGAAATATGGTACTTTTTCACCACCGCTCGTACAGAGTATTCGCCAGAGCGTACATCTTGAATGGCAGATAGCTTTAGCTCCTTGGAGTAAGATTTCCATCCCCTCGATTCTCTTAATCCTTCTTCTCCATCTACCTTGTATTTTCTTATCCAATCGGTAACCGTGTTTTTATGGACCCCCAGTTGCTTTGCCTCATGGTTGGGGTTGGATTCATGTTGCAGGCAACGCCTTACAACCTGAATCTTGATTTCATATGAAACCGGGCTTCTTTTGGACATTACAAAAACTCCCATCATGGTAGAAGTAGAGTTTTGTTTTTTCTACTGTCTACTGTGATGGGAGCATATCATTCACTTCTGCGGCCTTTTCCTTATATCTCATCTGGAATATCAAATGACACCATCGTGCCCTCACCCGGCTCACTTACGATCGATAATCCCTGACCATAACGTTGTAGCAATCTGCGGTTTGTATTCACAATGCCTATTCCGCCTTTTCCACCTGGCGTAGCATGTAACAGCTCTGCAACCTTCTCCGGTTCGATGCCTTTGCCATTATCCTTCACCTCAATACGGGTATAACCCTCATGACGAGTGATGGATAGGCATAACGTACCGCCTACATTGCGGCTTAATAGTCCGTGTCTGACGGCATTTTCAATCAACGGCTGAATTGATAACGGCGGGAGAAGCAACGGAAGGTCCGGCTCTACGTTTAATACCACCGACAATCGGTCTTCAAATCTTGTTTTTTCAATAAAAAGATAGGCTTCAACGAGTTCCAGCTCGTATGATAATTTCACCAGTTCCCCTGTATTGAGATAGTTGAAGCTGATCCGTAAATAAGATGAAAAAGCTTCACCAAGCTTCCGCATATGCTCTGTATCAATATCACTTAAAACCATAAGTGAATTCAGGGTATTGAACAGGAAGTGAGGCTGGATCTGAGCCTGCAAATAGGCGGCCTCCATACGCAGACGTTCTTGGATAGACTGATTTAGCATGGTCAATGCACGTATCCGGTATTTCAGTTCCACCGCATCTACAGGCTTCGTGACATAATCATTGGCCCCCGATGCAAACCCCGTGTAGATATCTGGCGGCTGACTTCGTGCCGTCAACAGCAGCACAGGAAGCTCCGACATCGAGAATTGTTCCCTCACCTTCTGGGTTAACTCATACCCGGACATATTGGGCATCATCACATCTGTAATGAGCAGATCCCACTGACGTGTGCCGAGCAATTCCATCGCTTCCTGACCCGAACCTGCTGTAGTTATATCGTATGGTTCCGTCGAAAGAATGCTGACCAGCACATCCAGATTCACCGGATCATCATCCACAGCCAGAATGGTGGCTCTCCCTTCTTTTAGCAACGGAGCAATCTCCGCTGTCGCCAAGGCTTCCGTGTCCCCCATACCTGGGCGGGGTAACAGGAATCCGCTAGGTGCATCTTCCATCATCTCGGCGGCCTGTTCCCATATCAGAGGAAGTTGTGACTGAGCCTGATGGGTGATTTCATTCGCAAGCGGCAGATTGAAGCTGAATACCGAGCCCTTTCCGAGTTCCGAGTGAACCGTAAGTGCCCCGCCGTGCAGTTCTACGAGCTCTTTGCAGATGTTCAGTCCAAGCCCGATGCCTTGTCCATCACTGATTCCATACGACCCTTGTTCATACGGGAGGAAAATGCGCATCCGTGTATCCTCATCCATGCCAATGCCTGTATCCGTCACATGAATCAGAGCATGTCCTTCACGAATTTCGGCACTTACGGATATCGTTCCTTCCTCTGTATGTTTAAGCGCGTTATGCAGCAGATTATACAAAATCTGAACGAGCCTTTCTTCATCAGCCATGACCAGTGGGAACGATTCCGTAATCTCCATATGAAGGCGGACTGGTTTTCGTTCTGCCATGAATTGCAGCATGGCGATAACGCCAGGCACAACCGACTGTATGGAAAGAGGCCCCTGACGTAACACAATACGGTGCTCCTTCAGCCGGACTACATCCAGTAGATCACCAAGGAGATGTGACATCCGTCGACCGATCGTAATCAGCAACTCCATATCCTCCAGGCTCCGTTCATCCAACCGGCTTTTCTCTCGGGTGATCACGTTGTGAGCGATGTTAATGATCCCGTGCAGCGGGGTCCGCAGTTCATGTGATGTATTCGCCAAGAATTGATCTTTAATTTTGTCACCCTTCTGCAGTTCTGTATTCAGCTTCATATTCTCTTTGGCATTCCTGAAGTATTTCTTGAACCAATAGGCGGAGAAGCCGGTAATGGCAAAAATGATGTCAATAGGATAATAGACGGTTGTCACATCTCTGGCTGTCTCAGCCACACTCCATAACAGGTTGGATGTAATGCCTCCTGCAGTAAGCAGCAGAAAAACAATATCCCGGTCCGCCTGTTTCCTGAAGATCATCGTTCCGACGATATATAGGAACCAGATCAGAGATACAAGAAAGAATAGGTTAATAACGTTGTAATGGATCATGGCATATGTAATATGAATGGGCACCGCCACAATCACGGCCGTATAGATCAAGGTCATGACAACATGCCACTTTAGCCATGCCTTTCGTACGTGAACCACCGTTAATCTCTGGAATAACAGAAGGATACAAGCATTTTGCAGTAACAATGAGATCAATCGAATTTTAATGCCCCAGGTATAATTAATTGGAAGCCATAACATCAATATATTGTCATGACCCATCGTAACCGTGATGCCCACAGATAAAGTTAATACGGCTCCAACCAGCAAGGAACGTTCCTGTCGATTAAATGCGTAAAGAATACAGGCATACATGCCGTGGAGGAGCAGAACCAGAAAGGTGAGCATCTGAAAACCAATGGAATACCAACGCGAAAAATCAACGGTTGCCTGTGAACCAAAGCGAACAGGTTTGCTAATTCCGCCCATATACGGGCTATCGTAATTGGCTACACGAACCAATAGTTCAATGGAGGTTGTTCCTTCCTGATCATAGGTCGCTGTATATGAAGTGCTTCGGGGTATATATGTACTGCTATCCGCGGAGACCTCACCCATACCCCCGTCGTTGTATCCATTCATCTCAACCTCGGATGAACTTTGAATCCCTTTGAACCAAAAGGTTACCGGCGTCTGAAGCGGATCTGTTAAAATGCGCAATCGATACGTTCCGTATCCGAACGAATTCTCTTGTTCCTGACTCTGTCCAATCCTCCAGTCTCCTGGGACCTGAACACTCTTCGCACCGCCATTCCTCTTCGCAATATCTTGTTGGGTTAGTAACTCATCCGGGTAAAGTTCCCATTCCCCATTCAAGTACATGACAGGGGACTGATCCAGATCCACATCTCTCAGATCAAGCACCCCGTTAACGGCGCGATGCTCATCTACTGTGTCGAATAACTCTGACCATACCGAGCGCATGCCAATTAACACTCCAAAAATGATTAGCATGATGATCAAATATTTGTAACGGTCCCTACGTTTCGTTTGAAGTAATTTCATTAATTATTTTCTCATGACTTTGGTTAAACCGAGCTTCCAGTCCTGATACCATTCGGTAATGTCCTCACTGATCGGTATCTCCAAATCTTGCTCCATTCTGGTGGTTAAGAGACGATACTGCTCCTCCACACCGAGATCGTTGTGCATTTCATCATATAACTTCATTAGCATAAAATAACTTTCTTCTTCATCCGGAAGCATGTGCTGGATACGTTGTGTACTCTCGATCACTTTCTCCGCCAGCCCATGCTGCTGGTAGTACAGACTTAGTTGTCTCATATGATACAACCACAGATAGCGTAATCTTTCCCGCTCAGGTTCAGCCCACATGTATTCATAATTACCAAGATAGGTACCCTTATATAGATGGAGCGCTTGCTCATAGGCATGAACGGTACTTGCGTTTACGACTTTCCATTGCCTGATCTCTTGTTCCCACTGCTCACTATCCAACTGAGCTTCACCCAATTCGAGTCGATAGCCGGCTTCCAAGTGTCCACTCTGAATGGTGATCATATCCATGTTGCATGCTTTCAGGGTTTGTCGGACATGATACATTGCGGTATAGAGCTGATGCACCGTCTTGTCCTCTTCCAATTCAGGCCACAGCATCTCCAGCAACACACTGCGATGAATTGTCTGATTCCGGTGGTGAAGTAAATAGGCAAACAGCTCCTGTGCCTTACTTGTACGCCACTTGGCAACTTGGATATCCTTGTCTGGAAGCTTAAATTGAATCTGATTAAAACAGCAAATTAATGGCACATCTATATCCTTTGACCGCTGCTCGCGTTTCGAACTCAGTTTCTCCCGTACTCGGCTCACCGTCTGCTTTAATCGATCCTTCTGGATAGGCTTCATGACATAATCCAAAGCCTGTAGATCGAAGGCATGCACTGCATATTGGTCGTAGCTGGTCACAAAAATAATTTCGACCCCAGGTACTGTGGCCTGAATCTGTTTCCCCAGATCCATACCGTCCATCTCTGGCATATGGATATCCAGAAACACCACATCAGGGCGGTGCTCCATAATTCCCCCTATAGCCTCTGTCGGATTCATATATGTAGCGATAATTTCAATACCGCTTACTTCTTTCTCTAGTGATTTTTGAAGGCCTATCAACGCTAGACGTTCGTCGTCAACCAATATCACTTTCACAGGAGCTTCCTCCTCGACCCTGAGGTCTTGAGATTTATTTTAACTATTATATCATAGACATTTTAAGTATTTAGCGTTCTTCGTTATCCATTTTTAATTTTTAGCAATTTAATTGTATAATACTAAATAGAAGACAGGTTAACAGATCCGGTCTGGAAGAGAGGAAGGTTCCATATGTCAGATGCTAATCATAGCTTTGGGCAAGCCCTAGTCAAATCATTAGCGGGCGAACGCGGTCATATCCGCATCGCTCGTGCTCTACCCGATATCGATGTCACACTTGCTGCTCGTACACACGATGCCATGCCATATACGATCTATCAGTTGGTGAAGCATATGCATTATTGGCAGCAATTCATGCTCGAACACTTGGAAGGACGCAAGCCACAGCTCCCTGCTAACGTGAGTGAGAGCTGGCCTGAAGAGAAGGGTCCACAAGACGAAGCCACGTGGAAGGCAGATATTCAGGCATTCCTGGATGGGGTTGATCAAGCCGTAGCCATTGCAGAGTCTGCACAATTAGATGATCCACTGCTCTATTTCCCGGGTGAAACCAAGGCAGGACTTCTGCGCAATATCGCATCCCATAACTCGTACCATTTGGGTGAGATTGTTCTGCTGCGTCGCTTCTACGGCGCATGGCCGCCTCCAGGTGGTGGATTCCCGGCGTAAACTGGAAAGAATCCGATAGAACGAAAACAAGCCGCAAGGGAATGTCTGTTCCTCGCGGCTTGTTTTGCTTTTACCATTCTGTGCATTGTCTAGATAGCGATAGTGTAGAAGCACTTCAACACAACGGTATTATACATACTTTACTGCATTCCATATGTCTGAACGTGCTACCGTTCATAAGGTTCTAAACCCCCGGAGTCATTAACCCTTGGATAAACGTCTCAAAGTTCGGTGCCAGTGGAGTGATCTCTTTGGGATTGTCCCTTTTCACATAGACTACCTCGGGTTCTCCGTCATTGCCAAATGAACGATAATCCAGCATGACGACCCCTGTCTCCGAAGGAGATACCGCGATGACCACGCCAATTTCCGGGTAGCCTTCACGTTCAATCAAATTCCAGCTGCCTTGTACACCCGCTAGTGTGCGAGGCTTCTCATGGCCAATGCCCAGTATGCCTTCAATTTCAACATAATCCGTAGCTCCCGTATCTGTGTTCGCTACAGGGAAATAACGATTGTACGGAATACCGCCGTTATGTACCTTCATCATCTCAATGTACGAGGCTGGGAGTCGGAACACCAACTGCTCCTCGACAGAATCAATGAGACCGTCACTTGGCGGATTGGACACATAATGTTCCAGTGCCTGCTCACTATCGTTCCAGAATTCACCCGATTCCGACCTCGGAACGGTTTGAAGAGTCGCTACAACGTCAACGGGTACACGGAATTCCTCGACAGCCTCTGGGCCCGTTTCAACTTCAGGTTCAGACTCGGACGGCTCCTCCATTTTGCTTCGAATCCATTCCAGAAACTCCAGCGTATCTTCATCCTCAGGCTCCAATTCATCCGCTCTTTCGAACGCTTGCAGTGCATGCGCATATTGCTCCAGATAATAATAAGCCAGTCCAATCCGATAATGCCAGAGTGGGTCACCTGTTCCCTCTTTGGCAACCGTCAGGAATTGTTCGACCGCTTCTTCATACCGTTCCAGGTTATTCAGCGCTCGTCCCAAATGGTTAACCAGCTCATAATCTCTTTCTTCCACAGGAATTGCTTGAATTGCATCTACAATTTCTTGAAATTCATCTTCTTCATGCCACTCTTGCAATTGAACCAACAGATCGTCTCTCATTCCTTTGGCCTCCCCGTTCATTCACTCATGATTACGTACTGAAAATTATACCACTATCCGGATCACCATCTCCAGCAAGGTGAGAGATAGAACGAGAGTAAGTACAAGGTATACAAAGAGTAGCTGTGATCATTTTATATAACGCTTACAAAATTATGTATAACAAAGAGAATTCTGTCTTATTAAGGTACATGGGCTTTTTAGAATATCAATTCACTATGATATGTCTGAGAGAGAGAACTCTAGTCTGAGAAATTTCCCTTAATTTTCCCGAGAGCAAAAGTAAATAAAAAAAGAAATCTGCTTTTTAGAGCAGATTTCCCTCATTCTTGGTTACCCGTTTGGGCCAGTTCGATGTTTAACTGTTTTGGCAGTCTCATCTTCATATCAATATTATACGACATACATCTTAAAATGTAAACGTCCGCTTACACTTTTTCATTTTACTCATTGCTGCTTTCCTTCAATTCGTTTAATAAATCAAAGAATTCTTGGGCCTCGTGGCTAATTTGTTGTTTTTTAAATAAATCAATAAGATATCAATTTTCCCTAGATTTTTTCTGTATTTTTCTATAATTCGTTCTTGGGTTTGTATTTTAGTTTCACTTTGTATTAACTTATGTTCATTTTGATTAATACTATTTTGTAACTGTCGAATTTCTTGGTTAAGATCATATACTTTAGTCCTTAACTTTTTATTACTCTCAGCACGTCGCTGTACTTCTTGATGATACTCATGATTTATTCTTAAATTAAATTCTTCAATTTTCTTAAGAATCCGTTGACTCGTTTGACGACCGGTGGCATGTTTAATACGATTTTTATGTATCCAACGCATGTTGTACAACAACAGTCCCGTATCTCTGTCGAATCCATCGTTTGCACTAGTAGCATCAACCACCCCTTGCTGATGAATGCCAAACTTTTTAGAACTGCCAGGAACAACGAATACCATATCCAAAGTTTCATAAACTACAATAACTGGATGCGTATAACTAAATTCATAGCCATAGTTCATTGCTCCAAGATCCACCATCAAAATATCTCCGCGGGAATAGTTGGTTGTAAACCTTCTTCCATATGTATTCGACCAATGATCTATGTACTTAGTCCATTGCACCATATTATAAGCCTTAAATTTTGAGGTTATATCATGCATGTTCCAGAGCATAAGCTTGTAAGCATTTACTACGTCCGGAACTTGTTGGCCATCCGTTTGTTTCATTACTGGTAATCTTACAGCTCTATCAAGCTGCACTTCATTAATTTGAAAACAATCCAATTCACCATCCTGATATTTATTCTCATGTTTGTATAATAACTGAGAGTGAATTATTGAACAACATATTATATTATAAATATCCCACTTAAATAATTGATTATCACATATGAATAAAATCACTAAAATATATCTTTATCAGATTTGATTTGCTAAAAAAATAAAAGAGCAGCATCCGCTGCCCTTGCCTACACATTTGATATGAATCTATTTCAACCCAGATACTCCGCCATAATGTGCTCGATATCGTACGGCGTAACGCCTTGATCCACCGAATAGATTGTATCCGCCTGATCCATTGTATCCACCAGTTCTCCTCTAGCTTTGGCATGGAGCATGAACAAGTCATGCAGATCGGGTTTACGTAAATTCGTTAGTGCTTTACCCATCAGGACCATGCCTTTCTGATTGCCTTCCACATTATTGTAGTAATCCGGGTGGCTTGTCAGCGCCAGGTCTGTCCAGATGACGGTACGTTCGACCAGGTCCATAATGACAGGGATTGCAATCTGGGTATCTGCTGTAATATCGATTTTGTTCGCTACGGTAGACGGTTCGAAAATCTCGCCAGACCCCGGCTTCTTCCGCATCATCCACCCTACAAAACATTCCGGCAGATCACAATACGGATGACTGGTGAACGAAAGCAGGGTTGCCACCACATATCGTCCACCATAAGCCACGATGGATGGAATATGCAGATCAATGAACTCACTTGCTCCGTTAGGTGCGGTCACAATGTCTCCGCTATGGACAGCCTTATAGTTGGAGGAGCGCAGATTCGTATAGGAAATATGCTCCACATAGGTCCAGTCCTTATCGTACATCACCGCAGACAAGTCAATGTCCACACGCCCTGTAGACTTTCCATCCACGTCCCCCTCTTTCCACCAGTTGAAGAAACGAATCGTATCTCCCTCGGCCATCGGCACACGGCTTCCACGAACGATGGTACGTAGAGCCTTGCTTGCCGATCTCTGGGAAAAGGGTACCAGATAATTATGAAGCTGTAGATCGACATAGGTCTTTCCTAGCGTGGGAAGGGCAGCGAAGCGCTCTACCAGCGCCTGTTCGCATAATTGCACGACCTCCTGACACGTGGCTTCATCGATGTCTGGCAACTCATTCGGAACAGCAAAGGCTTTGGCTACATTGCCTTTTGGGAAGAAGACACGCAGATCTTGCGGTTCATTACGCTGTGTAAAATGCTGTCTCACTTGCAACAAGACCGGGGTAGATACCTGCTCCAAAACCTCACCAAATGCCAGCAGTACATACGCTTCATCTTCGGTCATCCGCAACAAGTGATCCAGTCTTCTCGCGAATTCACCTGGACGCTGTGATAACAGATCGATCAGACTCCAGACATTCCGATATTGGAAGGCAAGTTCCACACTTCCGTTGAAGGTCGAATACGGCTTATTATTACGCAAAATAGCAAAGGCTTCTTCACATCGTGGATACCGAAGTTTATATTCCGAAGGATGAAGGATTTCGCCGAGGCGAATCCAGCGATCCTTATATCGCAGCATATCTTCCGTGATGGAGCCACATTGCTCCAGCAATCCGAGCAAAAGGCGTCTCTCGCGGCGTTTGAATTTCCGGAAGGGAGAAGCCGTTGCGAGGCTGACATCACCATCGGACCAAGCAACAGCCAGACGCAGGACATCACTTGCCGTTTTGAAATATGGTCCGATTCGGTCGATGTTTGCCTTTTCATGCTTCAACAGCGAGGCAACCACAGAGCCCACATTTTCTTTGAACGGAATCTCAGCGGGTAATAGCGCATCCACGTCTTCCGGGTCTGCATGCTCCAATACCATATCGATATCCGCCTTGTCCGTTTCCGAGATGGAACCTTTTGCTTCAATGATCTGACGGATGAGCGTCTGGAATGCTTGCTGGTTTCCCAAACCAATGACTTTCAAGTCCGTCTTCTCCAGCAAAGGCATTCTTTCCACACATTGTTGATCCGTATATACCACAGTCAGGTTGGTCAGATAATGAATAATTGCATTAAGGTATAACTCCGCTTCATCCGCTTGCATCACCTGCATCGGGAATCCTGCATACATTGGTTGATACTTCACATGTGCACCGACCATGACTCTCAGATCAGCCACCAGTTGATGATATACTGTTTCAAACTGTTCCTTGGACAGCTGCCGCATCGCCTGCATTAGCTCATCCGAGAAGGTGTATCCGAGTGCTTCAATATTTTTGAGGGCAGTCGCCAGATGTGTCTTAGGCAACTGTTGCTTCCCTTCGTTTGATTCGATAATGAGTTTGTTTGCTCTGCGCAAATAGATGGTATTGTTCATGATAAAAGAGTCCAGGAAAGCCACATCCCTATATAACGTGAAAGGTTAGGGTTAGAAGGAAGGAATATGATAGCCTGGACGCCTCCTCTCTGAAATAAAATCTTCAGGAGAGCTGCGACCCTATGATCTCCAATGATTGTAGAAGGAAGAATCGCAATAGCCTGAAGGCCAGCGGTTCGAAGTTTGTCACCCGAACCTCTGGTGAACCCATCATCTCAGATTCCACGATCTGCCAACAGGGCGAAAGTATTACGACATGAATTTGATGAAATAAAAAAAGCCTTTGCCGACCCCCAATGTCAGCAAAGGCTTTTCATTTTAGATTGTGTTTATTGATCAATCAAGTTTGTTACTTTCAACATTCTTGCAATCAATGCTGTGACCTCTGCACGGGTCATCGTAGTCTTCGGACTCAGAACCTCTGGCCCATTACCTTGGATGATACCCGCTGCAATCAACTGGGCTACATCTTCTTTCGCCCAATTCGATACATCCGCTGCATCACTGTAACGTTCAAGTTCAGAGTTCATCTGATCCGGGCTGATTGCCGCTTCCGGTTCAATCAGACGGTAGGCACGAGCAACCATCGCAAATCCTTGCTCACGTGTGATCTCCTGATTACCGTAGAAGTTCCCATTATCGTAACCGCGAACGATACCGAATTCATTCGCAAGGGCTACCGCGGAGCGGAACCATGCGGAATCGTTAACGTCAGGGAATAGATTCTGTGGTGCATCCTGACGCATTAAGCCCAGTCCAAGTACAACAATCTCGGCAAACTCAGAACGAGTAACCTGACGGTTCGGTGAGAATGTGTTATCTCCGTTACCTTGCAGATCTAATCTCGCAGCGATGTTGTTCACATCGGTTTTGCCCCAATGGGCTCTGGCATCTTCAAAATCCTGCGGGTTCCAGATAACCGAGTAACTTCCGCTGCTACGCAAGTCATTAATGAGCGCGTAGTAACGACTATTGATCTTCGTGACAACCGTTGGTACATGGAAAATGCTACCGTCCGGGTTGATAATCACGCCTGTTGTAATCCGGTTCGGGTCGATACCTTCCGGAAGTGCAATATACTTCGGTGCATAACCGTTCAGCTGGCCGGATCGCACGGTCTGTCCATCTTTCGTAAACGTCAGATCCAGATCAACCGGTGTGACAAGTAGCTCGTATCCTTGGGATGCGGCTCTCGTCTCGGCACTATCGATGATAGGATCCGAGGATTGCTTAATATTGATATGGACATCAATATCATTCAATTCTGCATCACCAAGCTGTCTGGACACACCACTCACATCCATTTTGCTGCCAGGCACCGGATAGATTGCCAGCGGATTGCTAATGTTTAGTTTGGAACCTTGATCTACCAATTGTTTCAGTGTTTCCAGGGTTAAACCGTCCACCTTCATATGTCCATCATTTGGTGAGTGAATGGCGAACTGCTGGCCTGTGCCTTGTGACATGGCAACATTCAGCTTGGCTGGATTAACATGAACCAACGTTTCTTTGTTATTAGATGGTTTGGATGTAGCAAATGATTGATGGTTACCATCCCGAGTTGTTTCCAAATTATCCTTCACGGGTGCTGGCGCTGGTGTAGGTGCTGGTGTGCTTCCACCGTTACCTCCCGTATTTCCGCCCCCATTGTTGCCTCCATCATTGTTACCATTGTCATTTGATGCTCTGGTCACGTTAATTTTATACTCCGTAACATGGCCAAGTGAATCCGTTACTCTAACAACGATCTTATTTCCACCAACTTGGAGCGGTAGATTCTCACTTACAGTACCACTTGAAACCTCGTTCCATTCTCCATCTCCAACAGCTATTTCAATCTTAGCAAGTGGATCAAGCGCCGTTGGCGTCAGCTGGAATTGATATACGCTATTTGGCACAGAGATGGTGTACGTGTCTTTAGCCGGATCAAATGCCGGGGACAAGCTTCCCACGGAAGGGACCAGTGTCTGCAAGGTAGATGCATCCGTACCAATCACTTTGGTAAGTCCCGTTCTAGCGTTAGTCAGGTCTTGAAATGCCTTGTCTACCTGCGCTTGATTCGCTGTCAGATCATTCAACACACGCTCTGCTTCATTCATCGCATCTTTGAGTGCTACCCAGCTCTCTACCGTATATTCCGTTTCAGTTAGATTTTCACCCTTGATTCTATCATATTCGTTTTTTAGTGCTGTCGTGTCGACACCAGCACCAGGCTTTTTGGTAAGACCCTTCCGGGCATCCACCAAATCCTGATAAGCCTTTTCCACGAGCTCCGGTGTTGCATTCGCGTCGTCGAACACGGATTCAGCAACTCCTAACGCATCTTGCAGCGTTTGCCATGTTTCTGGTGTGTACTCCTCTTCGTCCAGTTCGCCTGCTTCGATCTTACCGTTAATCTCATCGACTTTAGCTTTCAACTTCGCTTTATCAATAGGAACAACATAACTTTTCGAATTGGACTCTTCTGAATCTGAATAGGCTGGATTGTCCGTCTTCGCTCTGACTGTCACCGTGTAGGTGCCAGCTTCCAGCGGCGGTTCCAACTGCGACAAGTTAAGTACTCTATCGGTTACCTCTACCGTCCGCTTCTTGCCGTCTTCCATTTCGATCTTTACTTCATATTTATCTGCATGCTCAACTGCATCCCATTTCAAGTCATCGTCGGTCAGTGTGACGTCTGGTACCGTCAAAGGAATGGCAGCAGTTGCAATAGTAAAATACGAGTTCGGAACAAAGTTTGAGGTATTAAGGGTTACTTCGCCGTTCTCAATTAAATGTATTGAGTCTGGAGCACCAAATTGATCATCCTCGCTGATTACAACATACTGAGGCAACTCCGGGGTATCCCCCGTTTCGTCCACTTGGAGTGTAATTTGTGTTTCAGCCCATTTTGATTTATGTACTCTGTAGATACGCTCCATCCCAAGCAGCTTTTTCTCATCTTTCGTAATCGGTGTTTTGAATTCAGTACTTGAACCATTGTCACCAAACGTAAAGAAAGAAGAATCATTTGAAAATTTATTTTTATTTGTAGAATTGGTATCCTTAACACTGTCGCCCAATGCAATCGTCAACGTAGATCCCTGTTCCTGCGCTTTGGCTTGTTTCTGCATTAAGCCGCTCTGATCATCTCGACCGATGCTTGTAATGCGATGGGTATAGACCTTATTTACACTTGAATCCCAGATCATATCCATGTTGGAATCAAAATATGAATTGGCTGTCGCCTGATCCAGCGTATAGCCGTATTTGATTGCCAGATATGTACTGACTTTTTGACGTTCTAGGTCCGTCAGAGCATGGTCAAATACGATAATTTCTTCAATTGTACCCTGCCAATAGCTTTTATTATTTGCAGTTGCCGGGATAAGCTTACCAACTACAGCTCCGTCAGAATTACCGGTATCCCACTCCTTATTAAACTCTTTTCCATATCCATTCAGATCCTGTACCTTTTTCATTTTGCTGTATAATCTAGCTATGTTGGATTCCGTGTTCCCACCTGTCCAAGTAACAAATAGCTCGTTTGGAGACGTCGTTTCCATAAAGCTGTCGGGAGAGTATAATGTCTGATTAGGGGAACTGTTAAATGTCGTCAAGCCGCCTATTGTGTCAACTTGCAGCATCCCCATACCCGTATAAGGCCCCGTATGACTCCCCCAGGAAGTGATATATCTGATTACTCCAGTTATATTAGTTTTACTAACAGTAATGATCGATCTGGGACTCTTCCCTTGAGGAAGCTTACTTACATCCAGATTCATAAAACTACTTGTGCCGTTATATTCCAATACCGGATTGAAATTAATATTATGACTCTTATCATCCCAATAAATTGGTTGGTTATCGACCTCATTTTGCGTTGCGTTATTTACTTTACTGCCTTGATCTTCCCAGATACTCACCTTTTCGCCGCTGGTAACTCCGTTTACCCGCTCTGGTCGTAGCCATAGTGAAGGGGATCCAACTCCGCCCGGACCAACAGGAGTCTGGTCAGTCGCCTCCGCTTGAGCTAAACTCATTGGCAACGTTCCAATCGCCAGAATAAAGGAAAGAACCAGCATGGACATTCTTTGCCATGGTTTCTTCCGGATTTCTGCTGTGTACATAGGTTCCTCCTACTTAATATGTTATTTTTGGACTGCTTACTGACTCAAAACATCATATCTACCCTCATCTTGCTTATTCTACACATAGCCTCTTACCAAACTCTTACCAAACTCCTCGATAACAAATACAACAAAAAAACAGCCCTGCAGATGAAGCTGCAAGGCTGTGTACTTTCAATTATATATTCGAATTTTTCCATTGTTGGTACCATAACTCGACTTCCAGGCCAGGACGTATGCCCGCCTCTTGTTCTAACGCAGTAACTAACTGATTATATTGAGCAATCACAGGATCTTTGTTGCCTAATCGATCATAGGTCTTCATTAACGCCAGTCCAACTTGCTCCAATGAAGGCTCGAATTGCTGTACCCGGTGATATAGCGTGATTGCTTCCGTATTCTGTCCCATTTCAATATAGTATTGTGCAAGTTGCATGGCGTGATTACGCCAGAGTGCATGCAAGCGCTGACGCTCCAGCTCAGCCCATATGTAATCGTCCTCACCATAATATTTGCCTTCATATTGATCTGAGGTCTGTCGATGTTCAGCTATTGTAGACGAAGATAATAGAGGCAATCGGTTAAGACGGCTCTCCCATTCTTCCGCGTCAATCCTGAATTCACCCGTTTCCAATAGATAACCAAACTGTTGATAGCGAATGGACATCTTATCCTCACCCATGAGTTCGTTCATCATGCTGCGTAAGCGATGGATCCCACTGTGCAGATTGGATATACCTCTCCGCTCATCCAACTCTGGCCACAACAGTTCAAGTAACGTATCCCGCTTAATCGGCTTGTTCCGATGGTGGAGCAGATAAGCGAATAACTCTCTAATCTTGGTTGTTCTGAATTTCATATGTTTTGGCGGCTCATTGGGGTGCACTTGGACTTGGAGCATCCCCAGACAACGGATCAACATGGATGGCCCTTCTGCTATATTCAGACTTGCTGACACCGTTCGGCGTTGATACATCTTCATCGTTTTTTCCAAACGGTCACGCGTTACAGGCTTCATAATATAATCCAGCACTTCAAGCCCATAGGCCGTGAGTGCATGTTCGTTATATGCGGTTGTGAAAATAACTTCTGTTCCAGGAGAAACCTCATGGATACGTTCGGTCGCCTCGATCCCGTTCATCCCCGGCATCTGAACGTCCATAAAGACGATTTCCGGCAGATGAATTTCGATCTGATCTATGGCTTCCTGTGCCGTCAGAAAAGAGCCGATAACTTCGCAATCCTCTCTCTCTTGCAACAGTTTGTTCAACCTGCTCAGAGCGAGATATTCATCATCTACCAAAATCACTCTCATATGCACAACTCCTCTGGCTCACTGATCACCCTTTAATCTATAATTTTACCATAAATCCTGACGTGGGACCGCTATCATTTAAATATAGAATCTATGTTCCGGTATTCAAAAAAATGTTCTTCTTTGGCGGAGGGCATGCAGGAATTTGAAGTAAACTGTCGAAAACTAAAGTCTGCCATGAAACTAATAACCTATAAAAAAATACCCCGATATGTAATGTTGTCAATTCTATTTCTGACTATTTTACTTGGCTTTCGCTGGATATGGTCCGTGTCTTTCACTATACCCGCACATCCTGAACCCGTTAAAGGCGTGTTGGACCTCCGAGGCTGGGACCTCGCCAACGCTTCACCCATATCCCTGGATGGAGAATGGGAATTTTACCCCCAGGCGTTAATCTCTAATCGTGACGCGAAAATAGCAGACAACCCATCCACACGGATTCAAGTTCCCGGTGACTGGCGGAATGCATTACCACAATCCTCATCGTCATTCGGATATGGAACGTATCATCTTCGCATACTTTTAGATCCATCTGTGAAGGAAATCGCTCTCTGGGCTCAGAAAATCCAGACATCATCGATCATCGAGATGAACGGGACCATTGTGGCCGAATTCGGCCAACCTGCCACTCATGCCGAAGCCTATCGACCAGAAAGGACTGCATTTACGACTTCCTATGTGCTTAACGGTTCTACCGAACTCAATCTTTTGGTGCAGACCGCCAATTTTGACGATCCTTATAGCGGAGGGATCACGCGCTCTCTCTATTTTGGTTCTCCAGAAGCCATTGGAAGTGAACGAGGATTGTCTATCGATCTGCAAAAGATCACGTTCGCCATACTGGTTTTGCACAGTTTATATGCTTTTGTCATGTTTCTGTTTATCCGGAAGGAACGAGCTCTGCTGACGTTCTCAATGCTAACATTGGTAGCTGCCCTAACGGTCGCCTCCGACCATGACAATCTGTTATTGAGTTGGATGCCACTCAACTTCACTTGGATCGTTAAGGCCAAAGCGTTGTCCTATCCGTTGTTCGCATTCTTCCTTATACAGATGGCTAGAAGCTTCTCCCATAATCTACAAGGGCGTACACTGTTCCGTATCTATGCCAGCGTGCTTGGCGCTTACTGTTTATTTCTGCTAGTCGCACCAGTGACCCTGATCTACCATGTACTTGAGATTGGACTATCTGACATCCTTTATCTGTTTGCCATTGGCTGGTCTGTGTACCTGTTCTTCCGAATGGCAGCCGAGAAACGAAGTGACGCCAGCTTTTTGCTCTTTGCGGCAACTAGCAGCCTATCAAGCGTGTTATGGGGAATTGTGAACTCGCGTAGCGAGATCACCAACGTGTATTATCCGATAGATGTGATCGCGGCCATATTCGGCTTCTCCGCCTATTGGTTCAGGAAATACTTCCGCAATTCAAGTGAGATTGAGCAGTTGTACGAACAGCTCAAAGAGGAGGATCGGCAGAAGGATCAATTTCTTGTGAATACGGCTCATGAGCTGCGTACACCGCTGCATGGCATCATCAACATTGCTGAGAGTATTGCAGTCCGTGAACGGCGTAAATCAGGTGGGCAGCAGGCAGAAGACATGAAACTGTTAGTTACCATCGGTCGTCGCATGTCTCAACTCGTTGATGACCTCCTGGATGTCATTCGTTTGAAGGAAAAACGCATTACGCTTCAGAAGAAACCTTTATCTCTTGCATCTGTCATTCCAGGCGTGATCGGTATGTTCCGATTCATGGCAGAGGGAAGGCCTGTCCACATGAAGGTAGATATTCCTGAATCACTGCCTTTAATTCAAGCCGATGAGAGAAGACTCGTTCAGGTGCTCTACAACCTGTTGCATAATGCACTGAAATTTACCGATGAGGGTACGATTACCGTATCTGTCCGGGAAAATGGAGAAAGCATTGTAATTCAAGTCTCAGATACAGGTGTTGGTATAAGTGAGGAGATACAACAGCGAATATTCGAGGCGTATGAACAGGGCACCCCAGAGGCTCGTTTAAGCGGAGGAATCGGCCTCGGTCTTAATATCAGCAGGCAGCTCACCGAGCTCCATGGCGGTCAGCTCACCGTGCAATCTGTACCTGGACAAGGATCAACCTTCCAGATCTCGCTTCCACGGGAAGGTACCGCATCGCTATCGGACCAGACTGAGCAGCAATGGGACGCTCACAGCTTCGATGAAATTGCGATTGCAGAGCCGCAGCAGCAGACCATCTCTCAAGATAAGACTGCCGCAAGAATTCTTGCCGTCGATGATGATCCTGTAAACCTGCGAGTACTAGTCTCCATGCTTGCGAATGAACCATACCACATTCAACCAGCAGCTTCCGCACTTGAAGCACTAGAGTTGCTGGATAAGGAGCCTTGGGATTTACTGATTGCGGATGTCATGATGCCCCATATGTCCGGTTATGAATTGACCGAGAACGTACGCAAGCGTTATTCGGTATCGGAGCTTCCCATCCTGTTACTGACGGCCCGTAACGAACCAGCGGATGTATACGCCGGATTCATGGCCGGTGCTACGGACTATGTCACCAAGCCCGTGGATGCCGTTGAATTAAGGCATCGCATCGGGTCTCTGATCGTACTGAAACAATCCATTGATGAGCGACTGCGCATGGAAGCTGCTTACTTACAAGCACAGATTCAGCCACACTTCCTTTTTAATACGCTCAATTCAATCATGGTTCTTAGTGAGATGGACACGGAGCGAATGCAGAAGCTGGGTGACGCTTTTATCGAGTATCTTCAGACCAGCTTTCATTTCGTCAATTCGGAGAAAATGGTAGAGGTCACTCATGAGTTGGATCTTTCCCGCGCCTATCTCTACATTGAGAAAGAACGTTTCATGGACCGGCTAAATGTTATCTGGGATATTCCAGAGGATCTTGATCTGTCCCTGCCGCCACTCACCATTCAACCGCTCATTGAGAATGCTGTTCGACATGGTATTCTCAGCAAAGTGGAGGGTGGAACCGTGCATATCCGAATCATCAACCAAGCAGCGTCCACCTTGATTGAAATCGAGGATGATGGTGTGGGGATGCAGCCCGAGCAGATCGAGCGGGCCCTGGCTTGGCCCAAGAAAGGTCCCGGCGGAACCGGAGGCATTGGATTAACCAATACACATCGCCGGTTGACCCAGATGTACGGACAGGGCTTAAGCATCGTTAGCTCGCCGGGCCAAGGTACGAAAGTTTCCTTTGTCATCCCTTTGGACCGCAACACAGGAGTCTAAGCGATACGATCTTTCTATGACTCTACAGCCGCATGCTGTACGATCGGTATCCGTATGCTTTGTGTAAAAGGTCTACGGGGAACGCGATGATAGCGGACATGTTCAAGTTCAATTCCAAGCTCAAGTTCAGGTTCAGGTTCAGGTTCAGGTTCAGGTTCTGACATACCAAATAAACCAAAAGAGAGCTAGGCACGGGTTTCATCCCGGCTTAGCTCTCTTTTCTATGACTTCATTATGACCTAACACGATAAGCTAACGGTTATACGTGCATGACATGTTTTTCATCCGATAACCCCAACGCCTTGGCTGTTGAAGAATGAACCTCTTTGAGAAGATCCAAGTTCTCCACAAGTGAGATACCGTAGGAAGGAATCATTTCCTTAATCTTTGGCTCCCATGCCTCCATATGCTGCGGGAAGCAACGCTGAAGAATCTCAAGCATGACCTGAACCGCGGTGGATGCACCCGGTGATGCACCTAGCAGAGCCGCAATCGTTCCATCTGCAGACGTGACCACTTCCGTACCAAATTGGAGCGTACCCTTTCCGCCCTGGACGGTATCCTTGATCACCTGCACACGCTGCCCCGCCAGAACCATATCCCAATCCTCGCTCTTCGCACCCGGAACAAAGTCACGCAATTCAGCCATACGTTGTTCTTTGGATAACATCAGTTGCTGGATCAGATATTTGGTCAAAGAGATTTCTTTGACACCTGCTGCGAGCATCGTAAGCAGATTATGCATCTTAACCGACGTGATTAAGTCAGCATTGGAACCCGTCTTCAGGAACTTCGGCGAGAACCCGGCAAACGGCCCAAATAACAGCGACTTCTTATTGTCGATAAATCGAGTATCCAGATGCGGAACCGACATCGGCGGAGCGCCTACCGAAGCCTTGCCATATACTTTGGCGTGATGCTGTTCCACGACTTTTTGATTTTTGCACACCATAAAGATCCCACTGACCGGGAATCCACCGATATGTTTACCTTCCGGAATGCCCGTCTTCTGGAGCAAATGCAGACTCCCACCGCCCGCGCCGATAAAGACAAATTTCGCCTTATGGCGTTCGACTGCACCGCTCTTTAGG
This sequence comes from Paenibacillus sp. FSL R5-0701, assembly GCF_037973995.1. Taxonomy (NCBI): domain Bacteria; kingdom Bacillati; phylum Bacillota; class Bacilli; order Caryophanales; family Paenibacillaceae; genus Paenibacillus; species Paenibacillus sp. FSL R5-0701. Next base: position 6,998,192 of record NZ_CP150230.1, read on the forward strand.
TTTTTCACGGATAATTCCCATTGTCCATCGCTGGTGCGTTTCATATTCTTCACGCTATGTTGGTAGTGGATGCCCACGTGTTGTTCCTTCAAATGTTTGATCAGCATACGCGTTAAAGCACCAAAGTTAACGTCCGTACCGGAGTCAATTTTGGTCGCTGCAACAGGTTCATTACTGGTACGATCTTTCATCATCAGCGGCATCCATTTCGCCAGCTCTTTCTTGTCATCCGAGAATTCCATGCCTGCGAACAACGGGTGATTCGACAAGGAGTCATACCGTCTTTTCAAAAACTGGACATTGCTCTCTCCATGTACATAACTCAAATGAGGAATCGGCATAATGAAGTCCCGTGGATTACGAATCAGACGGCTATTGACGAGATAGGACCAAAATTGCTTTGAGATCTGAAATTGTTCATTCACTTTAATCGCTTTGCTAATATCTACGGTTCCGTCTGGTCGTTCAACGGTATAGTTAAGTTCGCACAATGCAGCATGCCCGGTTCCGGCATTATTCCATTCGTTGGAGCTTTCCTCTCCTGCAGTGGCTAGCTTTTCGAAAACCTTAATATTCCAGTCTGGTGCCAATTCTTTTAGCAAAGTTCCCAAAGTTGCACTCATAATTCCGGCACCAATCAAGATAACATCTGTACTCGTTTGTCCCTGGCTCATGTCTACCGTCCTTATATCCTATATTTGCCAAAAGGATGTAAGCGTTATCGATTTGGCATTTGCAGCAAGCCCATTCTTGAACGGGATCGCACCTTCTCTGAATGATTATAACCTTGATCTAGTGTATCAATAATATAGAGCAATTTAAATATGCAATTTCAAGATATTTGCTATTCCATCAGTATACGCTAGTTTACATCGGAACGTTAGCCCGGTTATAGGCCTGAAAGATATATTTGTTCAAAACAAAGAAAGGAACCCGGTTTTAGGGGGACTTTGGGTGATCAAATGAATGCACTAAAAGCCGCTCTCGAATCTCTTCGTAAGGCGGCTTCATATATAAATTAACGATTACCACCCCCGGCGTCTCCGGGAGTACTCAGAAGATCGAAATTAACTCTTTCGTATACGGATGGCGTTCTTCAGCGAACAACGCTTCTGCACCGAAGCGGTCAACGATCTGACCTTCCCGCATAACAATGATACGCTGGCTCATGCGATGTACAGCAGCCAGATCATGCGAGATAAACACGTATGAAAGACCAAGCGATGTGCGGAGATCCGTAAGCAATTGCAGAACTGCACCTTGCGAGATCACGTCCAGGCTGGCTGTCGGTTCATCCAGAACGACAACGTCCGGTTCAATGCCAATAGCACGTGCAATCGTCACGCGCTGACGCTGTCCACCACTTAGCTCATGGGGGTATCGTCCAGCCAAATCGCTAGGAAGCTCGACCGCTTCAAGCAGCTTTTGGACGTATGCCTCCTTCGATGTGTAGGTAAAGTGGGACAGCTCCGCGTTCCGTCCAAGTTGTTCGTACGGATCAATCAGCGAATCAGCAATCTTTAGCTTCGGGTTTAGTGCTGCCATTGGATTCTGGAAAACAATCTGAATCTTCCGGCGATGTGGCCGCAACCGTCGGCCGCTCAGCCGCGCAATATCCTGTCCACCCAGTGTAATCATCGAGCCTGCATCTGCATCTTCGATCCTCAACAGACAGCGTGCGAGTGTACTCTTGCCACAGCCGCTCTCCCCAACAAGGCCAAGGCATTCGCCATGGTTCAGAGTGAAGGAAATATCATTCACAGCCGGTCGGTCTGCACCTGAATACGTTCGGCTGAGATGTTCCACGTGAAGCACAGGATTGCCAGGGATGCTGGGTGATGAAACGTTGCCTGTACCCGTGGTATTTATATCAGCATCTGTGTCTGCATGATCTGTATCTGTAATATCTATGACTGTACTGTCTGTGTCTGTATGGTTTAAGTCTCTAGCAAAATCATGGCTTCGCACACCGGATTCTTCAGACTGCACGAGTCCACGGCGTTTTTCATTTTCGTTCATCTTCATTCCGTTCCCGCCTCCTTCAATCCCGACTTCAGCGAACGACTCAGAACGGGAGCCGCATCAATCAGCTGGCGCGTATATTCATGCTGGGGATGGTCAAGAATGCGATGCTTCCCCCCAGATTCGACGATCTGCCCTTCCTTCATCACAGCCAAACGGTTGGCATAGCGACGTACATGGCGCCAATCATGTGTGATAAACAGAATGGCACAGCCCGTCTCCGCTTGTTTGCGTGCCAGCAGCTCCAACACGCGATGCCCGGACACACTGTCCAGTGCCGTTGTTGCTTCGTCAGCAATCAGCAGACGTGGAGACAACATCAGTGACGTGGCAATTGAAGCCCGCTGAAGCTGTCCACCGCTCAACTGGAACGGATAGCGACGCAGCAATTCAGCGCTAAGGCCAACCGATTCCAGCGCTTCCTCCGCTCGTTTCTTGCGGATAGCAGAAGACTTTTCTCCATGTACCTTCTGGTATTCATCAAAGTGTCCGCCAATGCTACGAAATGGCGTAAACGCTCCCTGATAGTCTTGAAAAATATATGAGATGCGGCTTCCTCGCAGGGCGCGCATATCCTTCGGCTTCCGTTCGAGCAGGTTGCTACCTTCGAACATGACTCGCCCCGACGCATGCAGGTTGGGCGGCAGCAGACGACCAATCGCTTGCGAGAGCAAGCTTTTGCCGCTACCGCTCTGTCCAACGAGTGCCATGAACTCACCTTCGCGAACAGCCAGAGAGACTTGATCTACAATAGTGCGATCTCGACTGGAGATGCTCAGTTCCTCAATGGAGAGAATCATGGCTGCACCTCCTTCTTCACGTCAAACCGGTCTCGCAGATAGTCACCCAGCATGTTGGCAAGCAGGACTACCGAGACAATGGCAAGGCCCGGATAGATCATCAGCTCTGGCCGAGACTGGAAGTAAGGCCGTGAGTCGTTCAGCATCGCACCCCATTCAGGTGTTGGCGGCTGTGCGCCAAGGCCAATGTAGGACAACGAAGAGATGAGCAGGATGATTTTGCCCAGATCGAGACTGGCCAGTACGAGCACATGGCCTGCGATATGTGGAAGCAGATGCTTTCTCATGATACGACCGTCCGATAGTCCGTTGGTCCGGGCGATGCGAATGTAATCCTTTTGTGACTCCGATAAAACTGTACTCCGAACGAGACGGGCGTAGCTGACCCACTTTACGATTACGATCGCTAATACCAAATTACCGATTCCCGCGCCAAGCAGGCCACTGAGCACAATCGCCACGATGGTATCAGGGAAAGCGAGAAAAGCATCAGCGATGCGCATGAACAGCTTATCGACCCAGCCACGTTTGTAACCCGCAATCAAGCCAAACGGAATGCCAATCAACAATGCAGCACCGAGTGCCAGCAGGCTATAACCCAGTGTTTGGCCGCCACCCAGCAGCAGACGTGTCAGTACATCGCGGCCCAGATGATCGGTGCCGAACGGATGGAGAGCACTTGCGCCCTGCAATCGTCCGCGCAGATCGGTTAAGGTATGATCATGTTTTAGAACGAAAAAGGCATATACGGAGGCCGCGATGACTAGAAGTGCAAATAGCAAACCAACGATCGCCTGCCAGCTATGTTTTTTAGATTTTGTCTTTGAAATAGGCAGGGGCATGGTTTTCATCGGTGGGCCTCCTTTTCCTTGAGTTTCATTTCAGGATTCAAATAACGATAAGATAGATCAACCGCCGTATTCACCAGGAATACCACGATCGCCATGATCAGGATGTAACCCTGGATCAGTGGATAATCACGCTGGCGGATCGCGTCCACGACGAGCTTGCCGATGCCCGGATAGGCGAACAACACTTCAATCACGACGACTCCGCCAATCAGGCTGCCGAGGCTGACGCCGAATACCGTAATGACAGGCGGCAGACTGTGCCGAAACGCGTGGAGCATGAAAATCCGGCCTTCAGATAACCCTCTTGCCCGGGCGGATCGAACGAACTCCTGACTTAATGAATCTAGCAGGCTGGAACGCAAAAGACGCACATAGACGCTGGAGATGGCAAGTCCCAGCGTCAGAGATGGCAGAATAAGCGATGTGAATCCATCCCGGCCCATCGTCGGCAGATTGCCGAAGCGTACGCCGAACATGTCGATCAGGATTAGACCCAGCCAGAAGCTCGGCACCGCCGCACCCACAATGGAGAGCATTCGGCTGCCCCGGTCAATCCAACTGCCACGATGGAGCGCTGACAGCGAGCCGAGCGGGATCGCTATGACGAGCATGACCAGCAGTGCGCCTATCGTCAGCTCAGCCGTAGCTGGCAGCGCACGCATCAAGGTCTGCATAACGGGCTGGCCTGTCGAATACGATACACCGAAGTCGAGTCGAACGAAATCGAGCAACCAGTTGCCGAACTGGACAGGAAGCGAATCATTGAAACCCATCTCCTCGCGTACAGCTTCGACCTGCTCCTGACTAACGGAAAGTTCGTCTACGTTCAGGATCGTCAGTACCGGATCACCGGGAGCCAGACGAATGAACAGGAAACTTACAAACATAATGAACAACAGAAAGATAAATACCTCAAGGGACTTCCGAAGCAAAATGCGAAACATTACATCACATCCAGCTTATTGGTAATCATGTAATATTCACTGCGGGTGGTAACCCAGTTCTTAATCTTCTTACCGTTATAGGCAACGATCGTACCAGGATGCAGCACGAATGAATTCAGCACGTTGTCATGCACGTAGTTGGCTGCCTTCTCAGCAAGCTCTGCGCGCTTTTCCGGTGCAACTGTGAGATTCAGTTCGTCGATGATCTTGGTCAGTTCTGGATCTTCCGATCCACTGAAGTTAAGAGCACCTTTCGGATGGTACGTCGCATTCAGATAATATCCAGCATCCCCACGAGGAGCTGTCAAATTACTGTAGGTCGCAATATCCCAGTCACGGTTAGATGCCATATAATCTTCTGGCGTGTCAATCTGGCGAATCTGCACGTCGATACCGATCTTCTTCGCATCAGATTGGAACACTTGAGCAATCAATGGCAGATCGGCACGAGCCGAATAGGTAAGCAGCGTCAGTTGCAGCGGCTTGCCATCTTTCGTCATCACGCCATTTTGCAGCTCGTATCCAGCTTCCTTAAGATAGTTCACTGCGGCTTCAGGCCCGGATTGCTTAGCAGTCTCTGCATAAGTTGGCGCGAACGGCAGCGATGGCAGGAATGGTCCGATGGCCGCTTCGCCGTAGCCGAGCAGGATCGTGTCCACGATGCCCTGACGGTCAATCAGCGCGTCCAACGCTCGACGAACATTGAGGTCCTTCATACTCTCCCGCTGCATGTTCATCGTTAGCTGATGCACGCGGAACGTAGACGTGGACTCAACCGTCATGCCGTCCATCGCTTTGAGCGATTCGAGGCTCTCGACCTCTGGACGGTATACGATATCAACCTGTCCAGATTTGAGCGCTAGCGTGCGGGCATTGGCATCTTCATTGAATGAAAACGTGATGGAATCCAGTGGAGATGCTCCGTCCCAATATTCATCATAACGATCCAGATCCAGCTTGCTGCCTGGTGTAAAAGAAGTTAGTTTGAACGGGCCCGTACCAATGGGCTTGTTCACAACGTCCGGCTCACTCACGTCGATAATCGCCGTGTTCGGATTCACCAGCTCTGAAGCGAACTCCGGGAACGGCTGAGTTGTGGTAATCTCCAGCTTATCACCCTCGGCTTCAATCGTATCGATCTTCAGCGCGTTCTGGATGGCTACATTCTCTTCCAGTGCCCGCTCAAGGGATGCCTTAACGGATTCGCCCGTCATTGGTTTGCCATTCTGGAAGGTCACATCATCTCGCAGGTCGATCGTCCAATGCTGACCGTCTTCGCTCTCCCAGCTCTCGGCGAGCCATGGAGCAACCGTTAGATTCTCTTCATCGAGACGAACCAGCGTTTCCGTAATGCCCGCGCGCAGCGGCACATAGCTAGAATCCACATGTGGATCTAGCGAACTGGTGGAGAAGTTATATAGGAAGTGAACATTTTTATTATCGGTGGATGGTTGCGCAGCGGGACTGGACTCAGATGATCCGCAGGCGCTCAACAGTCCAGCGCTTAAGGCCAAGGAGACCAGCGCTAGCAGTGGCGTCTTTTTATTCAAGGTAATGCCCCTCTCTCTTAATCGTAATCATTATGATCTAAACAATGAGTATTATCATATCGTAATGATTACGTTTTGACAAGAGTTATATTGGTGTTAGAACGAGAAAGAATCCGACTCTCGGATGAGAGCGGATTCTTCATGTTTTTTGTTACATATGAGGGCTTTATTAGTGGGCATTTCCTTTACGATCCTGGATTGTTTACATGTAGAACCATGCAAGATTACTCGAAGAGTTACAACCCTGTATCGTCGTCTTCTAGCAAATGTGACCAGTAACCTTCGACATTCTTCATTGCTATCGGATCAATCTTCTCAAAATAACCACGAAGTGCTCTAGCATACTCATCTGAGGTATATGTACCTTCCAGTCTCATTTTAGTTGCCAGTTCACTTCTAATTAGATGAAACAAAAAGAAGGTTCCCAAATTCTTATTGAGCATATATATGTTGGACTTATCCAATGATGATGTTGTGAAAAACATATCGCTCCCTTGTTTTAGATAGAGACCATACGAGTCTCGCATATACCATAACTTGCAAAGTGACCAATCTGAATATATTCCTCTCCCTCAATAACTTTTACTTGGAAAGCTTCAGATTCATAAAAGGAAAAATCATCATATTGTTCTGGAACTCCTATGTCGATTAAAAAATGAGCATTCTCTTCACTTATGCCCCAATCTTTAGTATAGTGTAGTCATAATTAATTATTTCCGATTCATAGTAGTCCTTTATCTCTACGATATCAAAATCCATGCTCTCACTCCTCTAACTTTTAAAATGCTTGAGATAGAACCATACGACTGATTTAAGAAATCACTGGTGCGCCCAGTAGTCCCTCATCACTTATATCAATTGGTGCCTGCTTAGACATGTATTCGGCATGCGCTAGAGGAAAAGCATAGCCACCTGTAATAATCTCACCATGCTGTCTTCTAATGGTTCCTCCTCTTTCGATTAAAAGAATCAAAGGTTCATACAAATCATGAAACTCCGACGCAATTTCATTTCCGGAATCAAATAATAACAACCATTCCAAATATGCTTCACACGTTCCTTTTAGGAAATTATTTTTTAGTCCCTTTAATTGAGGACATTTTTCAGTTATATCCAGATCAACGTCATATCCAAACGCACGAGAAGCGTTGAAGAAAGGATACGATGTTTTCAAACGGTATGTAGTGGTCAATATTGCTGCTCTTCTAATATACTCCTGTAATAATGCCATGTTTGAGGGCTCATCTGTTCTACCGGAAGTACCCCAATTGATGCTATTTATTCTTTCTATACCTCTACATAATTGATTCATTAATACCTCCTCCTCTAGAGTCAACTATTCAATTCTAATAACTTCCCATATAAAGCTACCAACCTCAGAATATATACAGAATTGTACTTTCACTAATAAATGCGCTAGGTAAAATATCTTGTAAATTTTCAATCCTACCCGTCATATAATCTAACTCACTCCCGTTTAAATGTTCCTTTGTCCACTCACTTAATCGTTTTAACTCAACTACAGCAGCTTCTAATTGGTGAAAATATATTTTAGATCCATCCCGAATCAGGGCTATTCCTAATTCATGTATTGCTGCCTCCCAGTACTCATCGTAAAATTCCTGAGTAGCAATATTCTCACTGAGTGTAAGTTCACAATTCCGATCTTCTATATCCCCGTTATATCTGTATAGACCTACGGACATTACTATCCCCCCAAGTTTGATCTACATGATCCTATTCAATGTTGCTAATATCTTGTACTGAAATATTTAAATGTCTCCAATACTTAAGAGGATAAGCTGAACCACCTACAACCATTTCACCTTGTCTTATGGTAAAACTCTCACCTCGTTCAAAGAGTTTTATCATCGGTTCGTAGAGGTCGATGTATTGAATGGCTTCATCCACTCCTTGATCTGCTAATTCGGAAACTTCTAAATAACCGTAGCAAATTACCTTCACATAAGGTTTTCCTAGCGTGTCGAGTTTTGAACAAGCTCGATATACCTTTTCATCTATAGCTTTTCCATGAATTTTAGCAAAACTAAGTAGGGGATATTGATCTATTGAAGCATCCATCTCGTTTAATAATTGATTAACGCGTCTAAGATATTCTTTAATCAAAACATGAGAAGAAGATTCTAGTGAGCTATCTTCTGTATCCTCAAATGAAATAGACGATAATCGTTCAATAGCTTTGGTCAGTAGCTGCCCCATGCGTTGCTCTCCTCTTGATTGACTATTAAACCTATTTAGAGTTACTTCAAAGGTAACGACTAAATAACGCAGCCCTAGCAACTGCGTTATCGTTTGAAATTATGTTCCTTAATCTCAATCAGACGTATTCAATATACACGATGCAACCGTTCGTTTTGGCTAATTCTAAAAATGTTGATATCTGATGTGCTACTTCTGGGAGAGTAGGAACAACGTTCTTAACATTCTCTATTTGCTCATCAGTTACTTTACTCACATTGAAGGACTTAAATAAATGAATAGCTAAATCAAGGTCCTGTATTTCCCATGGACTTCCCTCATACCAACCTTCATGGGCATAGTATTCTTGTAGAATACCATTGTCAGTAGACTCATACTGGCACATAAGATCCAATAATGTCTCAAAATATCCATTCCACATCTTTAGGATATTTTTCTCCGCAGAGTTTTCAAATACAATTAATATTTCCGGTTGCCCCTCGTAACCAACATAATAAAAGTCATTAACTTTATCTTCTATCATAGCTCAACTCTCCAACGCTCATAAAGAGCATCACCCTCGCTCTAATGAACTTAGGCACTCGCTTATTATACTCATTTCACCTATTTTAACCCCTTAAGAAATTCCTCTAATATTTTTCGGCTAGCAGTTCCTGCTCCTGAAATTGCATTATGCACACGATCTAATATTATAGGATGATTTATAATTCGTTGCTTATGTTCAGTAGATGTGTAACTTCTTAATGTATCTATACATATTTCGAATAACTCGCTGTCTTCATCAGAAAGTAGAGAAAGCAGGATTTCAAATTCTTGTGTGTGCTGTGTACTATCTAGACAGTAAGCCAGCTTTTTCTTCCAGTACAGTGGCTTATTTAACACCTCAATGGTTAATTATCCCAATCACTTTGTCCGAATTCCTCCAATGATTCTGCTGCTATAATACAACCGTCATCATACCAGGAATCAACTGTCGTCACAGCTGATAAAAGATTATCTAATTGTTTGTACATATTAAACATTAACCTCTATCTTAGTCATCTCCCAGTTTGATCCTACTTTCTGTATACCGGTAAGATTAATCCATGTAAGAAATGGCCGTCTTGATAATATTCGTTAATTTTAATTCAGGATATTTTTTATCACATTCCTTGAGGGTGTTGATATATTCTGTACTTTGGAGATTATAAGCTATTTCTTCAAACACCTCACTAACCCAAATAAGTTCGTCCTTACTACAGTTCTTGAGGAATTGAATCGTCTCATCTTCATTTTGACTTAGTATATTAATTAGTTCATCTCTGTATTGCTCGATTACTGGATCGTTCATATGAAGAGCCGCTCTTTTTCGTATTACTTCTCTAGACTCTTCGATCATTTATAGTGACCTCCATTTAGAAGATTCAGCCCAATCGTAATCAGACACCCAAAAATAGTCCGATCTATTAAGATTCAGGTATTCATAAACATTCGTTATTCTCTTCTTTATTAGTTTAAAGACTGTAGAACTGCTATGAACGGAGGATGCCCCGTTTCTTGGTTTTGTAACAAACTTGGTTTACGAAATCTTAGACTCGTCTGTAGTTCAATTACAGGTGCTTCAGCCCTGACTTCTTTAAGCAAAACTTTTATCCAAAGGGGGCACAAGGGTACTCTACAACCCAACATCTTTATAACAGAATCAATATCGAACTCGCGTCCATCTAAATTATTCGAATTTAACATTCCCCGGTAAAGATATTCGTCTGTAGAATTTAAAGATTTACCCCGCTCCTCAATCGTAGTAATTATGAATTTACTGGTTTCACCCAGTACTTCGTTATGATAGGTGGATAATTCATCTACAGTTTTTAGTAAGTATTCCTTAAAAGAATCTAGGTCCATATATTTTATCAACATGCCTACTCCGTTAATTTAAATTCAATTCAGCACTTGTCTTTAAGATATAATTTAAAATTTATTCTTCCACGGTAGCTTCTAACCATTTTGCTGCATCTTGACCTAGAAGGACTGTTGGGTTGTCAGGAGTGCCGACATTAATGCTATGGAAATTCGCTTCGGTTATTCCTTTCATATTTTTCAAAGTTGCTCCATAGAATGAAACTCCTTCAAACCTCGATTCTCTTATATCTATATTTATTAATGAAGCGTTACTAGAGTCAGTTAGAGAGAAGCTACTTGCCGAAAAATTACAATCTATAATCGTAGCCCTTTTAAAATCAGCCTCCCAAAAATCACCTCTAGCAAATCTTAAACCATTCAAAGTTGCATTAGAAAATTCAGTATAAGATAGGTCCGACTTATAAAAATCACAATTCACTAATTCTGCGTCGTTATAAGTTGACGAACTTAAAACTGAGGCATGGAAATCCATGTTGTTCAGGCTAAGATTATCAAAATTACAGCTAGTCATATACGATTGTGCCAAACACACACCAGTTAACTCATAATGTTGAAAATCAACTTCCTGTAATCGTAGCTTCTCACCTTCTTGACCATTAGTCTCTAACCACTTTTTGTGAAGCTCAAATTTAAGATCTAACTCTTGTTTCATAGCTCTTCATCCTCTAGTGTAGGTATGAATGGGGAGAGAAACGGATCATTATTCTCCATTACTTTACCTCGGATTAAAGTGTAGACCTTAAACTGATTGAAGGATTCCGTATCATCACTATCTCTTACATAAAGAATTCCGTAGGAACCCGGAGCTATTTCACCTACCTTTTTCAACACTTCGGCGGGATCATACTTTGATACAGGTTTGTGATTATCTAGGCCCGCTATCCATAGTTGAAAGTCACCATTAACTGCTCTCACGTCCAAAACACCTGTAGGCCAATTTAGCACTTTTACATATTCTCGCAGATGTTGAATAACTAAACCATATTGATACTCATCTTCTTCAAACGACGCACACTCTCTAATGGTTGCCCAGCCATGATATTCATACATAATCTCTTCACAACCCCTCATCTGTATCTATGTGGGCTAGTTGACTATAAAGGTCATTATCTTTAATCTGTTCTTTCAATAATCGCTTTAAAGGGGGCATGTCCTGTTTCAACATTTCTCAGCAAAGTAGGCTTTCTAAACCTTAAACTACACTGTAATTTAAAGATCGCTGTTGTTTCATCTAAACCTATAAAGATTACATTAATCCATATAGGCACCATTGGCTCTAAACCGCAAAGAACATTCACCGTATTGATTAACGGTAACTGCTTTCCTCCTATATTATCCTCACTCAAAATATTCAATCGCATCATATCATCTGCACTATTCAATGGCTTATCCTTTTCCCTCACAGGCTCGATAATGAATCTATATTCATTAGATGTTAACCCAATTTCATTTGAGATTTCTTGAATTGTCTTTAATAAATTTTCTTTGAATATTTCTTTATTCATCTGTTTTATTTGTTCCAAAGTCATTCCTACTTCCCTGAAATTTTCGTACTTGAGACTTTAACAAGTTCATTGGTATTAACATATCCTGAAGGAGTTGTATCTATAGAGAATATTTCTAACCATGCATTTTTGGTTCTTACCCCAGCCTGTTCCAGAATTTGTGGAAATGCCCTTGTTTGTTCAACTGAGGGAGTGTAATGTCCAGATAAGTTAGTGATTCTTCTAACTTGTCCATCCGCATTTATCTTTAGCTTCCCTGCTGCTTGAACAGACTCACCATTTGCTAGAAAAGAATGACCTCTTCCTATATGAAGTTTGTTTTTCATGTCTACAACAAAATCCATCTCATTAAGTCCATTTACATCTTTCAGTCTTCCGCTCTCTATACTAAAGGTGAACTCTTTCCCAGCTTGAGCATCATCAGGAAACCTATTATTGATTTTTTGTGATGATACTATATTTCCCGGGCTCTTACCACCTGTACTTGCAGCCTCAATATGCTGCTTAATCTTCGCCACGGCTGGATTAGAAGCAGGCAATCGATAAGGCCCCTTACCACCCGGCATACTCCCGCGAACCATCTGAATCGCCATGAATATCTGACTAAACTTCAGAGAGGTCACCATCATCTGAGCATACTTATCGGATACAGGCTCTCCTGTCGTAGGATGAATGCCCATCTCAAATGCCTTGATCTGTAACGCAAAAATATCTTCCCCAGGCGGTTCAACGTTCACAGCTTGCATGCGATTAAAGTCCAGATTTCCCTGATCTCTCTGATACGCCTGAAGAGCAGCCTGATCCGCAACACCATTCTCGTTGACAGGCATCCATACCAATTTACCAAACATATTGATTTGCGCCATCCGATAGCCCTTGTCACCCGAACCTGAATCACCTGTTGACTTGGTCATCATAGCTGCGACACCGACTGCTCCAAACGCACCACCCAGACTTACCTTCTGAGCATCTGCATCTTGGAAACGCGTGGCGATATCCTTCAATTCCTTGGATGTATTCACCATACTCTCCAGCGCTTTATCCAGTATAGGTCGTGACTGCTCGAACTCATAGTAAAATCGCTCCTGCGTTGCGCCCATCCACATCATCTGAACAAACATGATCTGTCTCGTCAGATCACTTCGTATACTCTCCAACTGTTGTCTTGCTTGATCCACCTGATTCGATACGTGATGTAGTTGTTCAGGGGTAACTTTAATTGTACTCATACGTTTCTCCGCTCATTTGAAATAGGATTATCCTATGTTAGCAGAAGTGTAATATGTAAACTATCCAGCTAACATCCTGTTTTTACCATGGTAAAAACATAAGCTGTGCTCCTCATCGGTGCTATGGTCCTATATGCATATACCCACTTCAAGGCATATTCTACCAGTTCCAGTAAGCCCCCCCCTACTTCATCTCCTCCAACATCACCCGATACCGTCCAATTTGCTCCTCTGTCGCCTCTTCTCTCAATGATTCAAAAGTGAAGTTTGACGTGCGAACTATTTCATACTCTGGAGTGAACTAAACCACATACAGGTTTCTAAGAAAAAGGAAAGAAGAGTGTTGCACTAAATCAGCATAGACAACACTCTACATATATTAATTGATTTAAGTTACCTTGTTTTACTCATTTGCTAACTTAGTATATTTCTTAGCAGTGAGGATCCCGGGATACGATGTCTCTAAAGTATCATAAGTTATTTCTATCTCGTCCCCAACATTAAATTTAGACAGGTTTATACCACTAACCCAATATGCTTCACTATATTTGTTGGATTGTATTAATTTATTCGTATCTTCCTGAAAATCATCTGGTACCAAATCACTTATTACAAGAATTCTTTTGTTCGATTGATCAATCTCTTTTACATACCCTTGAATCCGTTAATCATTTGAATTAAAAATGGTACATGCACTCAATATAAATAACAGTGAACATATTAACAACACCTTCATAAATTTCATACGGACACACCTCCACCAGTAACCTCGACCTTCTATCCTGGCGATATTACACAGGTTGATTCTATTGAAATGATGAGTGGCAGTGATGGTACTAAAAGAACAACTACAGATCAAGTGCTGATTAAGGAATGGATTGAAAAGGTAAGCGATTTAGAAATCGTACTTGATCCAGATCAAGAAGATTCAACAGGGGTTTTGTACCATGTCACGATGTTTGAGCAGGGAAAAGAATTGCTGTACATGACACCTACCGATATGAATCATCAGCGAATAGAGCCGCAGTTGGAATTAGCTGACCGAATGTCGGAACTTTATGATGCCATAGAATAAGATAAAGTTCGATATGAAATTATCCATCGTAATCAACATTTTCATTAAAGTAGATTCTCTATGAAGTCAATTGCTTTACATCGTTTAACTTTTCCTGAAGTATTTGAATACTCGTACTCTGCAGTATGTCAGGATTCAATTCAGTAACAAAATCTAGAAACTGATGTGCATTTTTCATAATTTCTTCTGTAAAGGATGCCGAACTTACATTAACACCATTCCAATTTGAGTATCTAAATTCCTCATTTGGTTCAGTAATAAATAAGTCCAGAATAACTTCCCGATCAATACCTTCTACTAAACTAACTTGTAGTTCCACTCCCTGCTGTATAAACTCAAGCCACAAATTAGCGCTATCAGGAATTCGATAAGCAACATATTGATGTATTCTAATCTTCTGGACTATAGTCAGTAAGTCCACAAACCATCTAATAAGTCTTTCATTACCAAATGGACAATCGTCAAAGAACATACCGTACTTACTTCCGTTAAAATCCAATTCAATACTTCCCTCGATATCTTGTTTCGTTAGATCAAACCGCTTTGCAGACATTTGTTTAATTTCATCAAAGTTATCAATTGCTTTAAATGAAATAGTGAACATAATTGAACACCCTGACCTATTAAAATAATAATTATATATATGTGTACTATACGGAATTAGGCACAAACAATACACCTCCGTTTGAGATTTTCAGGAGAATGGGTACAAGCAAATAGAACTATAGGTCCTCACAAACAGCATCTAACATGGATTAAAATATAGTACAGATCAAGAACTGAGGATTGAGACGATGACAAAGATACGATAGTTATCTAAAAGCGATACAAGAACAAAATAACGGAAAAATACAACTATCTGTTGAACAATTAGAAGAATCAGATTTTGGAAGAAAGATATAATGAAATTTGTGAGTTAGGTATTGAGGATATACAGGCCTTGAACGATCATATAGAGGATTGGTTTAATTTAGAGAATAAAATGCCGATTTTCCCCGAAGATGAATGACTCATACTAAGAGGACCGTAATTACTATATTCCTTGAAATTAGTGGATCAAAAAACGAAGTAGCCAAAATGATTATCTCTAGGGAGTAGATCAAATGGTCGATAATAATAATGCATGGAGCACGGAGTATCCTCCTGTTGATATTCATACCGTAAAGACAGTGGAAAAGACTTGGGGTATACAATTTCCCTCTGAGTACATTCATTTCATAGAAAAATATCACGGTGCAGAACCTGCCCAACGGACGTTGAACATTAGTGGAAAAAAAGTGATGTTTTCTTCCTTCTTAACCTTCATCGCATTTGATGAGCTTGATATATTGGATCTATATAATGAGCAAAAGAACAACCTTCCTCCTAATCATTTTCCTTTTGCTATAGATGTAGAGGGTAACCTGTTTTGTTTTAATTACAGCCACAATTCTCAGCCTAATATTATCTATATTGAAACGATATATTCTTACAACACCTTGGGTGGTCATCTGGCCGCCACAGACTTTACAGCATTTATCCAACAATTTAATTAAACAATCTGACTTCATCCAGTAAGGATGGAGTCTATACTAGAATTCTTCAAAGGATGCTCTCATCAAGCTTCTGATATGGGAAGATGTTTATGTGACGACCAGACCCGAAGGATCAATAAAGAACTTTAAAAGAGGTGTTACATATGTTAGTTAAAAAAATAATAAACGATTGGGACCCCATTAATCTATTCCCCTACGCTCCTGAGGATGAATATGAGGAAGAGGTAACACAAATTGAAGAATATATTCGCACCGCCAGCTTGGACAAACATAACTTAGCTAAAGAAATATACACGATGTTCAGTGAGAAATTTGGGAGCGATATATTCACTGAGAGTTTAGAGTCATGTACAAATATTGCGAATAAAATTCTGGGACTGCCGCACTTCATAGGCTATACATTATCTAAGCTTCGTACCTACGAATGGGTCAGATATAATATGTTTGCAAGAGAGGATCTTTATCATCACACGCCCGGATTTTATTTCAGATTTTTCAATCCAGGGAAGATGTACAACGAATTAGCTACATGTATAGATGCTTTCCAGGGCGAGTTACAATGGAAGTTGTATCTTGGTCGTGAGACTCGCAACCATAATTACAGCTTGGAACCATATGAAGTATATCAGGCAAGATTAACGGACGAATATAAGAAAAATTATAATCTGAAAGGAATTTTAGGCGATAAGTATAACGAAATATGTGAAAAAGGGATCAACGACATTCCATCTTTAAGTGATCATATTGAAGATTGGTTTAATTTAGTAAATAAAAAGCCGATCTTTCCTGACCGTGACTAAGTATACGACTGTGACTCAGGTAAAATATAAACTGCGTATGATCAATTAAATCGTAGGCAGTCTTTTCAACGCTCAGAGTGTTTGTCTATTTTACCCAACTTAGATACGCTCCTGTCCTATCCCTTTCATAAATGCCCGATACCGCCCAAGCTGCTCCGCCGTCGCCTCTCCCCGTAATGACTCCAACAATGCTATGCACCTTATAAAATACCGATCCAACCCAAGCTTATCCGCTAACCGAATCACCTGCAAAATGAATTCCACGGCCTCCTGCGGTCTTCCCATCCACCGTTCATACAAAGCCCGCTGATAACAGTAATGGTACATATCATCGTTGTTTGAAGAATTCATTTTTGTGCCATCGCCCAGCATCTGATCCTCAAACAAATGTATAACTCGATCAATCTGCCACCTATGCCGCACTGCTGCTTCCGTAATCACTTTCAGACCCACCAACCATTCCTTAGGATGCTCAAGCAAAAAGTCCACAAACTCCTCCAGCAATTGCACCTGCCCGGCTTCAATCTCAAGAGCATACCGATTCACCTGTGCCTTATGTCTGAACTCCTGCACCACCTTCATACCTACCTCATCTAGAACCTCCATCCATCCTAGTTCTGCATATTGATCGATACATGCTCGCGCCTGGTCTGCCTGTCCCATCTTCTGGTGAGCCATACCCCGCATTAAGTGACTGAACCCGTAATAGTAAACCAAGGGACGCTCGATGTGTATATGTGGTGCAGGCACTCCCTTTGACTGAAACTCCTGCCGCTCTTCATGGAAAGACTGCACACATTGATATAACATGTCCGCCCTCTCCATCACCTTGTTCCAATTTTCAAAAGCCACAGCCATGTCCAACATTTCAACAATGATGTCCGGTTTGAGTGATTTCAGGATAGATTTTCGCAAAAGGAGATCCTCCTTAATTATCCATTTTCTTATAATTGTATAGATAAATCAAAAGAAGATCAATATAAATTGTACTTATAAGTACTTTTATTCAACAAAACAATTTGCACATATTAGTCTGTAAGGATTCTATAACCTCTTCTAACCTTAAGTGGAGGTGATCAAATGAGTTTACCAGAGGACGTAGGAAATCGAATACGTGAGTTAAGGAAGGCAAAAGGCTGGACTCAGGAACAACTGGCGGAAGCAGCAGGTCTTCATTATAGCTATATTGGTGGGGTTGAACGTGGAGATCGAAATATTTCATTGGAGACTTTGGAAAAAATAATGAATGGATTGCAGGTCAATGCTGAAGAAATCTTTAAATTTAAAGAAGACTCTGAGAACAAAAGAGCCTTGGATGAACATATAACTCTAATAAGTGGCAAAAGTACAGATACAATCGTATCATTGACCAAAATTAGCAAAGAAGTTTTAAATGCTATCGAAAAATCACATAAAATTTCCGATTAATATATCTGTACCAACATCATTCTTTAATACCAAAAAAGAGTGGATTGCGTCCCCACTCTTCTCTTATTTCTCTTCTCAAACAACTCCCCGCTCAAACTCCGCAAACTCCACTCTGTTCCGCCCATTCTGCTTCGCCTGATACAACGCCTTATCCACCGCAGCGAATAGATGCGTCAAATACCCCTCCGGGTTGTCCGGTACATGCACAACTTCAAAGTCCTCAAAGGAAAGAATCCCAATACTTATCGTAATGGACACTTGCATAATCTCGTGATCCACCATGATGTGGTTGGACTCCACAGCTGTTCTCACGCGTTCCGCGATCTGGTTCGCCAAATTATGCTCCGTGTGGGGAAGGTAGATCATGAACTCCTCCCCGCCATAACGCGTCAGTATATCGGTACTGCGAATCGATTGTTTGACGGCCTCCGTCGTGCGAACGAGCACTTCATCCCCGATGACATGTCCGTAGCGGTCATTGATGGCTTTGAAGTAGTCGATATCGAGCAGCAGGAGTGAAAATGGTGTTTTGTATTGAATATTGGTAATGACCTCGTGATTCAGATGTTGGGTCAGATAACGACGGTTGTAACAGTTGGTTAAACTGTCCGTCAGGGCGAGTTCCTCAAGTTTGCGATTGGCCTCGGATAACTCCTGACGTATCAAGTCTAGCGCCTGGTTTCGCTCCTGGAGTGTTACGTTCTGGCGATTCATCTCTTTCACGTAGAAACGCTCCTGCGAGACATCCTGGAACGTGAGAATATGACCGATCGGCACAAGAGCCGAATCCACAATCGGAGACGATTGCAGGATATAGTGCCGGATATTGTTGTCTCGCTCCACGATCACTTCAATGTGAGAGAGGGTATTTTCTTTTTTCTTATAATGATTGGCGAACTCCCGACAGCTACCCACAACATGAACAGACTCCAGAAAGGCTTCCATATCAAAAGAATCCCCCACATGCAGATCCATAAAGGATCGTGAGGCTTTGTTCGCTTCAACAATGACTTCATTCTCATCCAGTACCAGGATGCCATAAGGAATGGTATTGATTACGTCCTCATGGGCGATGGAGACCAGATCGAACACATTGTATCTTTTGATCACATAGACGAAGAAGAGGTCCGACAGAAAGATCCCCAGCGAAGTCATGCCAGGAATGATCGGCAACCAGCGGGCTAGAACGACATTCAGAATCGCATCAATCGTTGCAAAAACAGCTAACACCAAGATGCCCCACAGGGTAATTCTCACCTGTTTTTTGATCATGGCAGACTTCTGCGAAGAATACACCGCCCGGAATAGAACCACGAGAGAAGTCAAGAAATAGCTCACCAGAATAGTCATCACAACCCAGAACCAAAGGCCATAATCCCGCTCGATGTACCCGCCCTCCAGTGGAATGACGAATTCGTTCCATGGATTTGCGACCACACCTATAGCCCCGATCACCGCAGGGACAAATAGCAAGAAGGTTCCTTTTGCACTCAGACGCTCTGAATAACCGGTAATAAAGATCGTCAGTAGAAGCCACCCGCTTCCAAGCAAGGAGACCGCAACGAAAGATAAGGTAACGTAGAACAATTGCAGACCGGAATCATCCGTGAGCGTACTCGCAAATTGGCAGAAAGGCCAGAGCATCATCAACCCGTGAAACAAAAAGTACACCTTATGTAAGTTCGTAATTCTAACCGTAGCAAACACATATAAACCTACACCGAACAATAGGACAAATAAAAAGAGATCATACCATACTAATGGGTTCACGAATCTTCTCCTTCTTAGATGCTACAATGACAACGTGATTGCTCATAATTCTATGGGATACTTATATAAAACTTCAATAAACACCTATACAATACTGCTACGCCATACTTATTGGTTAATTTAACCATATCTTATCACACCACCCTAAGGGTGAGTAGCCCATACACTGGAAGTCTGACCAACCTCTGATCGAAATGCTGATCTATTTCTGATTATTTATGAATGCTTTTGAAGGTTTAGAGTACAAACAGGAGAGGAAGGTCATCTGCTCGGGAGATATTTGGGCATTTTCATGTGATTCATATTAAGCCATCCGGCTATCGGACGGCCCTTATATCATTCGGTTACTGCATGTAGAGGGAGGTTGTCCGTGAATAGATCGGGGTTATCCTTCAGCATTTCCGTGATTACCTCTGCCGTCTTAGCCGCATCACACACTCTTACGACCGCATCGCCGAGCTTTCCTTTACGCATCGCACCTTCGCGAACCAGCACCTCGTCTACTTTCCAGAAATGCTCCGACCATGGCAATCCACAATGTCTGCGGGACGGTACTGAAATCTGGCTTCCATCTGGTAAAACCGTATAAAGCATCTCATGCTCGTCCGTCATTCTGCCAGGGATGTCCACCCACTCTTCGACCCCATGAATAAATGTATTCCGCTTCAAATCAACGCCTACTAACAAGATCGTCGCTTTCCGATCAAGCAGTTTCCCCCATGCTGAACCTCTCGCACATGGTGTATCGAAGAGATGATCGTCCTTCGTAAATGCCTCTGCGTCCCGTCCCAGTGCTGCTACCGAGTGCGTTGGGTGCCACGAACGAACTACACCCGGACGTTTACGAAAAAGTTCAGGAAGAATACCGACACAACAGGTAGAATTTTCCACGTGGAACAATGGGTTATCTGCATTAATGGTAGACCATGTATGAGTGGGAAGCACCAACAATCCGTCTCTCATATAGTCGCTAAAGGCATCCAACACCGTGTCTGCTCCACCTTCAACCTCGCCTATACTTTTCATGGAAGAGTGCGTAAGCAACGTACCTTGGCGATCCAAACCAAGCTGCTCTAGTTGCTGCATCAAGCTTTCTTTTGTATACATGTCCTTCCTCCTTCATTTCTTACCCCTTTTCGATGAAAAAGCAAATCCTTGCTCAGCTTCACATCATGCTTCTCAGCATAACAAACAAAGGGCCGAGGGTTAACCCCCGGCCACAGAGAAAAAAATTGGTTGAGTTCAGGCAGTAGCTGCTGATCCACTTTTACTTAATAATAACGTACTCCAGATTCACCAGCTTCGCATACGTTACGATCTGATCTGTCGTCAAGTTCAAGGATACAACCGTATGGTGACCACCACCATTTTCGATCCATGCTTTCACTCCATCTTGGAAGTTAGGCTTCACGCTCCACAGAACACGTGCTACCGGCAGGTTAGGTGCTGGAACGGTTGGCTCAAATGCAGATACTTCATTGATCAGCAGTTTGTAATGTGTACCGAAGTCTGCCATGGATACCACGACACCTTCGCCTGCTTTGCCATCGAATACGAGACGTGCCGGATCTTCACGATCGCCAATACCCAGTGGGGACACGATGATTCTTGGTTTCGTGCTAGCCAGTGTAGGGTCTACTTCAAGCATGTGGGATTGCAGGATAGCTTCCTGTCCAGTGGCCATCTCGTATGTGTAGTCTTCCATGAAGCCTGTGTTCTCGTTATGGGCCATGATTTTCAGCAAGCGATCCAGCGCAGCTGTTTTCCAGTCACCCTCACCGGCAAATCCGTACCCTTGAGCCATCAGGCGTTGTACAGCCAGACCCGGAAGTTGTTTCATGCCATGCAGATCTTCAAAGTTTGTAGTGAAGGCACTGTATCCACCTTCGTCCAGGAAACGTTTAATTGCAATCTCATAGCTCGCTTGCACACGTACGCTGGCTTCCCAAGCTTCCTTGCTATTCGTGCCATAATCGAATTCATACAGGTCTCCGTACTGAGCGATCAAATCATCGATTTCCTGCTCTGTTACAGCGTTCACGTATTGCACAAGGTCGCCAATGCCGAAGTAATCAACGGTCCATCCGAATTGGATCTGTGCTTCCACTTTATCACCTTCGGTTACGCCCACGTTACGCATGTTATCACCGAAGCGCGCTACTTTGATGTTAAAGCTTTCATTATAAGCTACCGCTACGTCCATCCAGTCAGCAACCTGTTGTTGCACTTCTGGGCGCTCCCAGTAGCCAACAACGATTTTATTTTGTTTTCTCAGACGGGCATTAATGAAGCCGTATTCGCGGTCACCATGTGCCGCTTGGTTCAAGTTCATGAAGTCCATATCGATGGTTGCCCACGGAATGCTTTCGTTGAATTGGGTTGCCAAGTGAAGCAAAGGTTTTTGCAGCAATTTTGTACCACGAATCCACATTTTCGCCGGGGAGAACGTATGCATCCACGTAATCACACCTGCTACTTCGTCGCGATAGTTGACTTCCTTCATCGTACTCGTGATTTTATCTGCGCTTACCGCCAGATCCTGCAATACGAGCGGGTACGGCAGTACGCCACTTGCATTAAGCGCATCCGTGATTTTCTGTGCGTTGGCTTTTACTTCGCCCAGTGCTTCTTCTCCGTACAAATGCTGTGAACCGACCACAAACCAGAATTCTTTTGCTGCTGACATATAATCATCCTCATTTCATTATTTTATAGTTGAACCAATGGGTTTACACTAGCACACTGCGCAGCCAGAATAATCTTTCGATCGCTGGTTATCCCCGGATTTTTTTGATTCCCTTTTTTAAAGGGAAAATCCTGTGATAAACGCGAACGCTCCGCTTCTCCAGCTTTCTTCTGTCTTCTCCGTTATCGTGTAAAAAGTATAGTTGAACAAATCATTCCCACACTAAACCACTTGGAAGCCAGGACATGCTTCCAGTCACTGTTATAACCTAATTACTTCTGTCCGTAATACGCGTCTTTTCCGTGTTTTCGCAGATAGTGTTTATCCAAGATGCCTTGCGGCAGTTCTTTCGCGAAGTTATTTAATTGCCGCGCGTACAGGTTCATTTTGCACACTTCCTCCAGCACGACACTGTTCACCACCGCAGACTTGGCATCTTTCCCCCATGTAAACGGTGCGTGACCATGGAGCAACACTGCCGGAACAGCCATAACATCAATCCCACGCTGTTCAAACGTTTCAATAATGACGCGTCCCGTCTCTGCTTCGTATCCGCGATCAACCTCGTCCTGGTTCAGGAAACGTGCGCAAGGCACCGCCCCATAGAACGTGTCCGCATGTGTTGTTCCCATCACAGGTACGTCCAGTCCGGCTTGCGCCCAGATGGTCGCCCATGTGGAGTGTGTGTGCACGATGCCACCAATCTCCGAGTAATGCTTATATAGTACGGCATGTGTTGCGGTGTCCGAGGAAGGTCTCATCTCACCCTCCACCACGTTACCGTCCAGATCAACCACAACCATGTCGCTTGCTTTCATCGTATCGTAGCTGACGCCACTTGGTTTGATGACGAACAGACCACTTTCCCGATCGATTGCACTGACGTTACCCCATGTGAATTTCACAAGTCCGTGCTTTGGCAGTTCCAGATTCGCCTGGAATACCTCTTCTTTCAGTTGTTCTAACATGTTATTCCCTCCCGTTCTCTACCAGATGATCTACGGCTGATTGCTCAATCGCAAGTCCATTCCGGTAGCGTTCGATAAATGCTTCAAACCCTTTCACATCCGATGCATCCGGTGCCACTTCGACTCCCTCAACATCGTTAAAGACCTTCTGCTCCAGGAACACATCCAGGCTCTCCTCTTGATCCTTGTTGATCATGTACGATGCCAGAAGTGCCATACCCCATGCGCCGCCTTCACCAGCGGTAGACATTACCGACACCGGTACGTTCATCGCAGCAGCTACAATACGTTGTCCGACAACAGGGGTCTTGAACAGGCCACCGTGAGCCAAAATGCTGTCAATGGCTACATTCTCTTCTTCCGTCAAAATGTCCATACCCAACTTGAGTGCACCGAAGGCACTGAACAGATGTGCCCGCATGAAGTTTGCCAGATTGAAGTTACTTTCCGGGGAGCGGACGAACAATGGACGGCCTTTCTCAAGTCCCGTAATGTTCTCACCCGAGTAGTAACCGTAGCTGAGCAAGCCGCCACCATCAGGGTCTGCCTCCAAAGCCTTGTTAAACAACACGCTAAACAACTTGGCGTTATCCACTTCATATCCCATTGCTTGAGAGAACTCACGGAACAGTCCAACCCATGCGTTGATATCACTGGAACAGTTGTTAGCATGCACCATCCCTACTGGGCTACCATCCGGCGTGGTGACCATATCGATCTCGGGATACACTTTGGATAATTCCTTCTCCAGTACGATCATCGCAAATACGGATGTGCCGACGGAGATGTTCCCCGTACGTTTTCTCACGCTATTTGTTGCCACCATACCCGTTCCGGCATCGCCTTCTGGCGGGCAGAGCGGAATGCCTGCTTGCAGATCTTGCGAAGGGTCGAGTAACTTGGCTCCCGCTTCCGTCAACTCACCTGCATTCTCACCCGCGAGATATACCTTGGGCAGAAGGTCCTCAACTTTCCACGGATAACCTTTGCCTGCGATCTGTTCGTCGAACTGTTGGATCATGGATGGATGATAGTTATGTGTAGACTCGTCAATTGGGAAAATGCCTGAAGCATCGCCGATCCCAATCGCCTTATTGCCCGTCAGCAACCAGTGGATGTATCCAGCCAAGGTTGTCAGGTGATCGATCTGTGGCACATGCGCCTCTTCGTTCAAAATCGCTTGGTACAAGTGGGCGATGCTCCAGCGTTCCGGAATATTGAATTGCAGAAGATCCGTTAGCTCTCTTGAAGCTGCTCCTGTAGTAGCATTACGCCAAGTGCGGAAAGGTACCAGCAGTTCGCCCTCGCTATCCAACGCAATATATCCGTGCATCATGGCCGAGAATCCGATAGAACCAACCGTGCGCAGCGTGATTCCGTATTTCTGTTCCACATCTTGCTTCATCTCACGATAAGCCGTTTGCAGGCCTGTGATGATATCCTCCTGGTTGTACGTCCAATATCCATCTTTCAGGAGGTTCTCCCATTCATAACTGCCTGACGCGATGGTCTCAAAACGCTCGTCAATCAATACCGCCTTAATCCGCGTTGATCCAAATTCAATCCCAAGTGAAGTAGCGCCCGTGGTAATGGCTTCTTTCAAGTCCAATTGACTCATAATCACGTGTATCCCCTCTCCGGTCACGATTTCACATCCCAAAGGATGCATATATAAGGTGAAGCTTTTACCTATGGCGATAGCTAATGATGAATTTTGTATAGATACTTCCTGTTGTGTTTTCAAAGAATGCGCTTTCCTTTTCTGACAGCCTTAGTATATTTTTTGTACGTACATTTGTCAATAATATATAATAGTTATACTTACAAAGAGCACATATCGTGCTCTATTTGATTAATAAAAGGACTTAAATGGCTATAAATTGGCTATGCTGTAAGGTACACCTCTTTCTAAAAAGACCTGATATGTACGGTTTATTTCAAAAATTGTGCTGTTTTATATGCATTTAAACTGAATCATGCTAAAATATGTACGTACAACTATTTGAACAATAACGTTGATATAGATGAGTAACGATGAAAGAAGTGGACTACGTGAAGCCAAAATACCAGGTCATCATTGATGATATAAAGAGTCATATCCTCTCGGGGACATATAGCATAGGCGAACAGATCCCCACCGAGTTGGCATTACAGGAAAGCTACACCGTAAGTCGCCAGACGGTGCGGAAGGCTATTTTAGAGTTGTCAAACGAAGGATTTTTACGAAGCGAAAAGGGGTCAGGGACCTACGTTAGCAATCAGTATCGATCACGATCAGGCGTAAACACGTCGAAGAAAACGATCGGTGTAATCACGACATACATCTCGGATTACATCTTTCCGTCCATTATTCGCGGCATCGAGAGTCGTCTGAATGAGGACAACTACTCGTTACTGCTGGCCAGTACTAATAATGATGTAGCACAGGAGAAAAAAGCCCTCGAAATGATGCTCTCCTACGGCGTGGATGGCCTAATTGTCGAACCTACCAAAAGTAATCTCTACAATCCCAACATTGCATACTACCTATCGTTCAAGGAGCAGGATGTGCCGTTTACGATGATTAATGCATTTTATGAGGAGCTGGAAGTTCCTTTCTTCTGCCTGGATGACGTGCAATCCAGCTATCTTGCCACACGGGAATTGATCTCTAAAGGCCATACCCAGATCGGCATTATTGCCAAAATGGATGATCTACAGGGCAAGTACCGGATGAAGGGGTACATCAAGGCGCTGGGTGAAGCGAAGTTACGGTTCCATCCTGAGCAAGTGCTCTCCTTTGATACCGCATCGAAGCAAGAACTTTCCTCCAATGTAGCAGCGTATCTGGACGAAAACAGAGATTCTCTTACAGCAATCGTCTGTTACAACGACGAGGTAGGACTGGAAGTCGTGCACGCCTGTAGGCAACTGGGCATCTCGATCCCGGATGAGTTATCCATCATTGGACAGGACAATTCGTACATTGCCAAGAACGCCAACATCAGGCTAACAACACTAACCCATCCCCAAGAGCAGATGGGCCGCGATGCTGCCGACTGGGTGATCAAGAATCTGCAAGGCAAAAAGGATCTGCCAACGAACACCTACTATCAGCCGGTGCTGGTTGAGGGGGAGACGGTGAAGGAGATCGTAGTGGAATAATATTGTTGTGGGACGAGCGTTAAGTTGTTACCGAGCGTTTCTGTCCAACATAGTTAAAGAAGGCCGTCAGAATATCTGCGGCCTTCTTTGTTTTTGTTCAATATAATGAGGGATTAACTTCTTTCTTACATATACATATACATTTTCTCTAATCAAAACTACTTCGCCTGACCCTCTTCATCGCTTACCAGACTTACAACGACGCCTTTCTTCTCCAAGTTTTTCACAACCTGCTCTGCACGCTCATTCAACGGATTGTTAGCCAAATATACCTCTGTTAGATGTGGGATGGTTTCGAGCACTGTAATATCCTCGATGAGGTTATCTTCTACATAAAGGTACTCCAAGGTCGGATGATTTTTTAAAGGAGTTAGATCCTGAATTTTATTACCATTCATAATGACCCATTCCAGCTTTAACTTCTGAAGAGGACTTAGATCAGTCACCTGATTCCCACTGGCGAGTAGACTGGTCAGCTTATGCATATTTTTTAATGGAGTCAGGCTTTTGATTTTGTTATCGTCCATAACCAGATTTTGCAGATTAGTCAGACCTAAAAGTGGCGAGATATCTGCAATCTGATTGCCTTCAACAGCTAAGAACGTCAATTTCTTTAACTTGTTAAGTGGTTTAATATTTTTTATATTTTGACCAGGCAAGAATAAATCCGTCATATTAACGGCATGTTCAAGACCTTGCAGGTTAGAAATCTTATTTTTCGTTTCCATAGCATATATGGATTTTAATTTTTTCAAATCGGTAGCCTTTACTTCCTTCTTAGCCGACAGCTTCAAATCTGTTCGAATAACTTTGGCCAGGACCGGGTCTTTGATAAGCGATGCAGCCGAGATAATAGTGGTCGGTAATAGTACAAAAACCAAACATAAAACGATCATACTTTTGATGAATTGATTACGCATATAGAATCTCCCTTTAAGCATCTTAAATTAGTGGCTCCGTTTCAAGGAGTTGAGGTCAGCCGTAACGATTTTACCTGTATTTCCAAAGACGTACACTTTCCCTTTAAACTCCACCGCATCGTACCAATCGTCTACCGTCAAGACATCCTGCTTGGTCCATTTCTCAGCGTCATCGGAAAGGAAGATGGAACCTTCACTGCCAACAGCAATGAAGAGATTGCCCACGTATGAGATGCCAAAGAATCCAGTGTTCATTCCACGAGCATATAATTCATCACGGAACTCTGTCCTCGCCCATTTCTTACCGTCCTCTGAAGTCAAAATAACCGCACTCTGTGCATTCCCATAGTGACTGGCAGTGGTCACGACAAACTTTCCATCACCCCATACCACATCGAAATTATGTCCAGGAAACCGTGCCGGGATTTCGTTCCACTTCAGACCATCCTCGGAGACGAGCAAAAGCCCTTTTTCTCCAACGGCTACCAGTGTTTTGCCGTTTGATGCCATCGCATTGATTTTTTTCTTTACATTAGTGTTCAAGGTTCTCCACGTCTTCCGATCCTTGGAAGAAAGAATCGTGCCAGCCTCCCCTGCCACGTAATACGTATTATTGGCATATAACACACTCGTAAGTGATCGAGTTGTCGGTGATTTAATGACTGTCCACTTTACTCCATCAACAGAGGACATCATCTTCCCGTTATCTCCTACCGCAAAAAAGTCCTTCCCTGACCATACAACTCCCCGAAGTGGATACGCTTGATCCACATAAGAAGATTGCCATTTGCCAGCCGTGTTCATCTTTGCAGAACCCTGCGAGCTGACGGAAAGGAAGTTAAGCTGGCTACGATACCCACCCACCAGCACCAGCCTATCCTTGCTCACTGCTGCTTCATATACGTTACTCGGAAGCACAAAAGGATATCGCTTTGTCAGCTTCCATTTGCGCCCATCCGCAGATGTTTGAATACCAGCATCCGTAATCGTTATATACTGTTTGCCGTTGTAAATGGTAAAAAAAGGGTTTTGCTTAGGGCTAGTTGCAAACCCAGCATCGCTCCAGCTCTTACCATCCTTGGATGTCCAGTTGACCTCCTTCAGGACATGATTGGCTTTATTCACAT
This sequence comes from Paenibacillus sp. FSL R5-0701, assembly GCF_037973995.1. Lineage (NCBI taxonomy): Bacteria > Bacillati > Bacillota > Bacilli > Caryophanales > Paenibacillaceae > Paenibacillus > Paenibacillus sp. FSL R5-0701. Next base: position 7,026,668 of record NZ_CP150230.1, read on the forward strand.
ATTCAAAACCAAACATATAAAACCTGTCCTTTGCCCAGTACACCTTGGACCAAAAGGCTTTGGACGATACGTATGTCCATTTCTGTCCATCCTTCGAGGTCATGATCGTTGCATCCCCTACAGCAACAAAAGCTCCACCGCCATAGGTCATATCCCAAACTTGCTCATAATTAGGCTGATTGGTCTTCACCTTTTTCCAGGTGATTCCGTCTTTAGATAACGCTACAACTCCGCCTTCATAACCTTGAGCTACGAAGGTATTATTGCCCCATGCTACGGCTGTAAAATTGGTGGAGATTCCTGTTTTTCGTTCGGTCCACGTTAATCCATCCTCTGAAGACAAAATCTTTCCTTCATATGTGGTTCCACCAACTGCAATATATCGTTTTCCGTTCCATACGGCGTCTTTTAAAAATCTTATATGTATTGGATTATTTAACTTCTTCCATGACAGACCATCAGTGGATGTCCATACGGTTACATTGTCTGTTTCCTCACGAAAACCCATGAATTCAGACTTTCCACGAATAATCAAACTAAAATCTACTGGATTTCCTGTATAGATTGTCTTCCATGTAACCCCATTCTTTGACGTTTTCACATAGCCTCCAGCAGCTGGCATCATATAAATCCCTCCACCATAGGCAATGGAATGGGAAAATCCACTATTTAACTCATCCAACGAAGACCAATTAAGGTTCAACTGACTTTTTACTACAGCATCCTCAATGTTCGCAACTTCACCCTCTGCCTGGGCAGGATCTACAGGAATTAGGGAAAACAGAAGGATCATAGTTAACAGCAGAGGTATTACTTTTAGTGAAAAAACTAGTGTACGACTCATGGCTATCTCCTTACATTATTTAATACTAGAAATATACCATGATCTGGAATGCAATACATCGATAATATGTTCATCCCTTTCTAATAGAAACCCCTAATATGATATGAGCCTTTACAATTTTTTCATTGACACTCCCTTTGATAAAAAGATATATTTATTGATGTTGATAATCATTATCAGGTATATAAAACGTTTTATATATCTATTTTATGCATCTTAAAGGATGTAACTGATCAATCAGGATGTTAAGCACTACCAAATATATTTTAGATTCAGGAAGGGGAAACACATGAATACAAAGAGAAAGTTTCCATTAATGGCGTTACTGGTTTCAATGGTCTTTATCCTGGCATTGGTAGGTTGTGGAAACCAAACAGCTGAGCCAGCAGCAACTCCTGCTGCAAGTGATTCGGCAACTCCAGCTACAGAAACACCAGCCGCTACAGATGAGAATACCGGATATCCAATTACAATCAAGCATGCACTGGGCGAAACGGTTATTGAGAAAAAGCCTGAGCGTGTAGCTACTGTACAATGGGCAAACCAAGATGTCGTTCTCGCGCTTGGAAAAGTTCCTGTAGGCTTCTCGGCAGCTAACTTTGGTGTTCAGGACGACAGCGGACTGCTGCCTTGGACAGCGAAGAAACTTGATGAACTCGGTGTAACCGACCCGAACGTTTTCCAAGATACGGACGGACTTGATTTTGAAGCCATTTCCGATTCCAATCCGGATGTTATTCTTGCAGCATACTCCGGTATCACTCAGGAAGACTACGATCTTCTTAGTGAAATTGCTCCGGTTGTAGCTTACCCAACGGCTCCATGGGCAACAACATGGCGTGAGCAGGTTACGTTCAATGCGAAGGGTATGGGTATGGAAGCAGAAGGTGAGCAACTGATCAAAGATACAGAGGCCATGGTCAACGAAAAATTAGCCGCGTATCCTCAGATCAAAGACAAAAAAGTGGTTTGGGTTAACTTCTCCGCTGAAGACATGTCCAAACTTCATATCTATACACCTGTCGATTCTCGTGTATCTTTCTTGGGTGAGCTGGGATTGGTTGTCCCCGAGAGCATCACAAGCCAAATTACTGACCCTAATAGCTACTCCCTGAGCTTAAGTGCAGAGAATGCTGAAGCCCTTAATGATGCAGATATCCTCGTTGGATACGGAGATGCCGAGTTATTGAAAGCTATTCAGGCTGATCCTTTGCTGGGTAAAATCCCTGCGGTTAAACGTGGTTCGGTAGCGTTCATTGAAGCAGATACACCTTTGGTTGCTGCTGGAACGCCAAACCCACTTTCCATCTCTTATACTATTGATGATTACCTGAAATTGATTAGTGGAGCTATCGACAAGATCAATGAATAGTACATCGCTTTCGAACGATAATCACATACGAGCACATGTCCCCAAGAACTTCATCTTGGTATTAGTCATTTGTTTCATTCTGCTCGCTGCAACTCTGATTGCCTCACTGGTCTTTGGCTCTAGACCCGTGAGGTTTCATGAGTTAATCGACGGATTATTTCACCCGGAAGTAGATTCATATGGGGCAAACATCGTGCGCAAACGGATCTCCCGAACAGTCTTCAGCTTGTTATGCGGGGTAGCACTCGGCGTATCAGGAGCACTGATGCAAGCCGTTACCCGGAACCCACTTGCCGACCCAAGCATATTGGGCGTCAATACAGGGGCATCCCTGTTTGTGGTTATCGGTATTGCCTTCCTGAACATCAGCAGCGCCAATCAATATATCTGGCTGGCACTGGCCGGGGCTGCAATAACGGCTGTGTTTGTATTCGGAATCGGCTCAATGGGGCGTGGCGGAGCTACGCCCATTAAGCTTGTTTTGGCCGGAGCGGCCATAAGTGCCGCGCTCTCCTCACTCGTCACCGCCATTATGATCCCTCGTTCGTATGTCATGGACCAGTTCAGGTTCTGGCAAGTGGGCAGCGTAGGATCGGCAACCTGGAGTGGAATCAGTACGTTCATCCCGTTTCTGCTCATCGGCGTACTCATTGCATTTCTTACGGCTCCGGCACTAAATGCGCTGGCGCTGGGTGATGATGTTGCAACAGGACTCGGTGTTCGCACAGGAACACTTCGATTCATTGCAGCCCTTGCAGGGGTTTTATTATGCGGAGCAGCTACTGCTCTTGCTGGACCGATTGGTTTCATCGGATTGTTATCCACCCACGTCATACGCCTTATACTGGGGCCCGATTTACGTTTTGTCATACCCATGTCAGCCATAGCTGGAGCGATCATTCTAACGATATCCGATGTTGGTGGCAGACTCATCAGCAACCCTGGAGAGCTTGAAGTCGGTGTCGTTACTGCCTTTATAGGTGCTCCAATATTAATCATCCTCGCGATGCGATCGAAAGTGCGTTCATTATGAGAGATCAATCGATTGAATTTATTATGGCGGGCAGACGTCATCGACGTCGCCGCTGGATACTTGTCACCAGTCTCCTTGCCATACTTGCATGTGCTCTTTGCTGCGCCATGCTTCTGCTCGGCAACACAATCTATCCGGTCAAAGATGTCATTAGCTCCCTTTCGGGAGAGAAGATCAAAGGTGTATCTTTTGCCGTAAATACCATACGTTTACCGAGAATGCTTACAGGTCTCTTTGCCGGATTTGCCTTCGGTATTGCAGGTTATACCTTCCAGACCATGTTGCGGAACCCGCTGGCGAATCCTAATGTTATCGGGATCACGTCAGGTTCAAGCGCTGCTGCTGTGTTTTGTATCGTCGTACTTCATGCAAGCGGAGCTATGGTTTCCTTGGCTTCAGTGATTGCAGGTCTGGCTACGGTATTATTCATATATGTACTTTCCAGAGGAAAAGTGTTCTCCATCGGACGGTTAATACTTATCGGGATTGGTATTCAAGCTATGCTTGATGCAGTAATCTCCTATCTCTTACTGGTTAGTTCTGAAAAGGATATTCCTGCTGCAATCCGATGGCTCACAGGCAGTCTGAACGGTTCTCAGATGAGTGCACTGCCGCCTCTCGTGATTACCGTACTGATCTGCACACCTATCATCATGATGTTGGGCAAACACCTCAGTATATTGGAACTCGGAGAACAATCGGCATTCTCCCTAGGTGTGGATACGGACAAAACCAGAATTGCACTCATTGTGAGTTCCGTCTGCATGGTTGCCATTGCTACCGCGACTACAGGTCCGATCGCCTTTGTCTCCTTCCTTGCGGGACCTATCGCGAAGAGGCTCGTAGGTGTTGGCTCCTCGAACATCATCCCGGCAGGTTTGGTTGGCGTTAATCTGGTTCTAGCCTCAGATCTTATCGGACAGTTTGCTTTTGAGTACAGATTCCCCGTAGGCGTCATTACCGGATTGCTCGGAGCACCGTATCTGATCTTCCTGTTAATCCGAATGAATCGTAAGGGGGAGTTATAATGAAACCGACACATGTATTTGAAGCGAAACAACTCGTTGCCGGATATGAAAATAAAACCATTATCCACGGTGTGGACATCGTAATACCGAGTAACCAAATAAGCGTCATTATTGGCTCTAATGGTTGCGGTAAGTCTACCCTTTTGAAAACAATGGCCAGACTCATTAAGCCTATATCTGGCAGCATTACACTGGATGGCAAAGCCATTAGCAAGATCCCGCCCAAGCAATTGGCTCGTGTGATCGGATTACTCCCGCAGTCTCCTATTGTTCCGGAAGGCATTTCGGTAGCCGATCTGGTGGGCCGTGGAAGGTTTCCACACCAATCCTTGTTCAGTGGCTGGACCAAGAAGGATTATGAGGCTGTCGCTGAAGCCATGACCATCATGAACATTACCGAGTTTGCCAATCACAATATTGATGAACTCTCGGGCGGCCAACGTCAGCGTGTGTGGATTGCGATGGCGCTAGCGCAACAGACGGATATCCTTTTTCTCGATGAGCCTACAACCTTCTTGGATATCACATATCAAATCGAGATTCTGGATCTGCTTACCGAGCTGAATCGCAAACACGGAACGACCATTGTAATGGTACTGCACGATATCAACTTAGCAGCACGGTATGCAGATCATATCTTTGCGCTTCACACCGGAAAACTTGTGGCTGAGGGTAAACCCGCAGAGGTCATAACTGCCCCACAGGTTAAAGACATTTTCGGATTAGAATGTACGGTCATAGAAGACCCCGTCTCGGGATCACCGATGGTGGTGCCCAAAGGGCGATATCATGCGAGATAGACGAATAGCGGCAGTTGAAACAACGATCCTTTTGTCCTAACTGTCGCTATCTTATTTTTATGCCTAATCCGTTCTAGCTACAAAGCGAATCGTCACCGAGGTCCCCTGACCTTTTGCGCTTTGATATTCGATCGTTCCCTCATACTTTTCCACGATATTATAGCAGATCATCAATCCAAGCCCCGTTCCATTTGTTTTCAATGAATAAAACGGAGTCCCCAGTGACTTCACCTCTTCCTCCGTCATGCCGCTTCCCTGATCCGAGATCCTTATCTCTACCCATTGCTTCACTCGCTTCGCTGTTACGTGGACGGTTGTACCCGCATTCGAAGCTTCTAATGCATTTTTGATAAGATTGATCAGCAACTGCTTGAATTCAATTGTATTAATAAGAATTATGCAATCCTCATCCACCTTCACATCCATATGTTTGCCCGATAACATCGCATAGGAGCTGAGCAGACCCGTCACACCTTCAAGGACCTCCCTTACATCGACCTTCTCTGGTCTCAGTTCTCTATTGGGTTTGGCAAGGGTCAGAAATTGAGAGGTCACCTGTTCGACAGTATTCAGTTCATCAATCATTAAGGCAAACTTATTCCTCACCGGCTGCTCAAAAGAGTGATCCTCTCGATATAGCTGCAAAAAACCTCGCACCACCGTCACTGGATTACGAATCTCATGAGCGACAGCAGCTGTTAGATGAGCGATCATCTTCAAACGCTCTGTTTGTTGTAGCTGCTCAAAATAAAGTTCCTGCTTTTTCATTCGAGAAACGCTCAGATGAAAAATAAGAAATAAAATGACCTGACTTCCCATAATATTGATAAAATTGCCTACCACATCTGTATGTATATATGCATACTCATTCCCTTGGTTATACAGAAGATTATAACCAAACGTAATGAGGAGCAATATTCCATTGAGAATTAACGAGAAATAAAATAATTTCAGATCATAGAACAGGATGGCGAGGGCTGGAAGTAGACTTATGAGAATGTAGGTTGTCCAAGACTGGGGATATAAAAGAGCAAGCGTATAGAAGTATGCAAATCCGATCAGAATGATGCTCAATCTGAAGGGAAACGTCTCAAACTTGGGATATATCAATAAACATACAGTGAGAACGGTTACGCATAAGCAATGGATCATATAACCCACGGTAATCCCATTCAATTCTGTCGTGGACAGGATTAATCCCGATAACATCAGAGCAATAATCGCTAGCATTGAAATATAATACGTTTTCCGATTCATCTGACTGTGCAATTCTTTCATGAATTCACCACTTTTGAATGGATTTCTACAGTATTTCTACAGTATCATTGTATCTTATTTGGTGACCTGCATACTATGGATTCTGATCAAATTATTGAAGCGGATGAGCACATTTAATATTAACATTCACTTCGAAAAAGATTACACTAAAAAGCCATACGGATGTTGTCCGTACAGCTATTTCGCAGTTGTTTTTGTTCATACACAACATGTGATTAGTGACGAATGAAGATAAGAAATTTTACTTCCTTACTTCCAAAGCTCTTCGGCAATTTCCTTAATGAAGGCAAGCTTGCGCCATTGCTGTTCCTCGGTCAGATGGTTGCCTTCTTCCGTGGAAGCGAAGCCGCATTGTGGACTCAGGCAGATTCGATCCAGATCAACATATTGTGTAGCTTCCTCAATCCGTTTCAGGATATCTTCCTTGTTCTCCAACTCTCCGAATTTGGAAGAGAAGAGGCCAAGTACAACCTGCTGATTGTCCTTCAGGAAACGAAGTGGTTTGAAGTCACCAGCCCGTTCCGTATCAAACTCCAGATAGAAACCAGAGTAGTTATCGATGCTCAGAAGTGTCTGCGCAATCGGCTCGTAACCGCCACCGACTCCTGCAAATGTCGAAACATAATTACCGCGGCAGACATGAGTGGTTACCACGAGGTCTTCCGGCAGGCCAGATACCATATCTTCGTTCAGTTTTGCGAGTTCGTTGGCGTACTCTTCCACATTAACGCCAATCTGCTCCATCACTGTGATGAACTGTTGGTCACAGAGTGCACCCCACGTGCAATCATCAATCTGGATGCTGCGGCAGCCGGCTTCATAAAAGGCCAAGATGGATGCTTTGTACGCCCCGGCAATGTCCGAGAGCAGCTCTTGGCGGTTCGGATAGATGGCCTGTGTGCTTTCCTTGTTATCTGCCCGGTCCAATTCGAATAGGAACTGTGCAGCTGCTGGGATGGACTGACGGGCAACAACGTCTTCCCCAGCCGCTTCTTTTAAGAAGGCATAATGCGCTACAAATGGATGACTGCTATAGCTGATTTTGCCGCTCAGACGAGCTGTTTCCGGTCTGGATGTCGCACCGTTGAATCGGTAGCCTTCCTCAATGATCGTCCGCTCTACACCATCCAGTCCCCAGAAGAAGTCCAGATGCCACCAAGAGCGGCGGAATTCGCCGTCCGTTACAGCCTGAAGGCCAACCTCTTTTTGCTTCTGTACAAGTTTCACAATCTCGGCGTTCTCCACTTCATTCAACTGTTCCGTGGTAATTTCGCCGTTCTGGTATTTTAATCGGGCATCCTTCAACGCACTCGGGCGCAGGAAACTGCCCACAATATCATATCGAAATGGAGTGACTGTTCGTTGTTTAGGTTCTGTTTGTAGGCTCATAGTTTAATCTCCCCGTTTATCATTATAGAATTAAATATAACATATCCGATCGGAATAGCTGTTCTACGAAAGAGTTATAGCCCGCTATAGGTATTAGCTATAGCGGGCTATATTTAAGGAGACTCTATATACAATCATGTATTCCATCTTACCTGACCGGATACCCGGAACAGGATCTCAACATCTATGATCTCACGTCAACGTAAGAACGATCTGATCCCCGGAACGGGTGATTTTGTAGATACCCTCCTGCATGTCGATGCCATAATGCTTTTTCAGCAACCACTTGGCATTGAGATCCGTCTCGACAACCACTAGATAATCATAGCCGCTCAGAAGGTTATCCATATTATCCTCATAGAACAACACAATCCCGTCCACATGAGGAGCATACAAGAAATACTTCCCTACATATTGCATGTAATAGTTCGTGACCTGTTGGTCCCTGTCTGAGGCGTAGAAGAGATATCTGTTATTATCCTCTTGTCCACCTGAGTACCACCGATCACCAGTAACCGCATGAATCTTGTAAGGGAGCGTTGTATCATAGCTCTGGGCGATAGACACGATACCATTATATTCGGACAAAAGGATGGTGGCCGCAACCGCCATACAGCCGATAATGCCTTTTTGATAATGGCCTTTCGTCTCAACCGTCTTAAAGGACTGATAATCTGGTACTTCACCGATCCGATAGTGGAATGATCGCTCCAGGTCGATCGCAGCGCACAACACCAGCCCACCGGCGAACAGTACCACGATACTGGACGCATAACGCTCAAATCCAGCCAGGACAATTGCTTCATCCAATGGCATGGAGAAGAGATACAACGCCAGAATACCCGCATAGTACAGTAACAGCACAACGTCCAAAGCAATTAATGCTTTCCACAAGTTCCACTTCTTCTTGAGCACAACGATGGCAAATACAGATGCTGCAATCGCGATAAGCTGGAAAATAACAATGCCGATCACTGGCCGTGTCGTCAGATCCGTACTGGCCTTCAGGAAAGTCCACAGAATCTCACGCATCTGCTCTGGCGTTTTGCCGGCTTGAATCCCCGAGGTAGCCACATCGAACTTGTTATCAATCCCTTGGAACACCGTCGCCATTCGCCAGCTCCAGCCAAAGTAGGGAATCAGCGCACCGCAGATCGTACCCACTACAGCGAGCGCTGTTTTCCAATCGAACTTTTGTTTATGTTTTAGCCATGTATACACTAGGAAAATCAGACCGATCGCGGCGAAAATAATACCCGTGCTTTTGATGATGGTCAGTAATCCCGCAAGCGGAAGAACAACAATACATGCCTTTTTGATCTCATTACGATATTGGTAGATCACCGCCAGGATTGCGAGCGCGTAGATCGGAAGCAAGAAATCCACGAGCAGGTTGGTGATCCGAATCGTAAGATTGAAAAACGAAAGTGTAGATAACCCGAGCCCGAGAAAAGCGTACAGAAGAAAGCGTTTCTTCTCCGAAACAATGCCAAACATGGCATAAAAACAGGAGAAGATAAGTAATCCCTGTGCCAAGAGCATTACGGACTGCGAGTGCCCCATGAAGCGACAGATATAATAAATAAACGACGAAGTCCCCAGCGGATAGTTTTTAAAATCAATCAGGTTGGAGTCTTGCGTCGGAAAGGCATCTGTACTCAACATCTGCTTCAATACGATAGCCCAGTGGGAGAAATTATCGTAATGTGTTAATTGGTTCTGAAAGAGCACCAGCAAGAAAACAAAAGTCCCTGCCAGGAATGAAAATTGGAATATAGAAAAGGACATCCTTAATGATGCCCCTCGGCGCAGCCTGAGAAACAACATTCCCCCATATAAAAGCAAACCTGCAATCAGGATGACAAGGCTGCCCGTAAAGAGCTGCCCTACCAAACCACTTAGAAAAACAAGGCAGGCAATCGCGGAAAACACAAATACAGGGATGAACTCCCAACGTAGTGAAAGTGTCTTCCGTACAAACTGCATATAACCAAGAAAGGAGAATATCAATAAAACTCCCATCACAAAATGAAGCACAATGAGCATCTCTATCTCTCCTAACCCTCTCTGGTGGAACGATCGGAATGTGGCTGAATCAAATCAGTCAGCAATTGGTCGATCAGGCCCTTCTCCACAATATCATCGATATTCTCCACCGAGAGAAGCACTTCGCGCTCACGGGCTGTCGTTTTTCCCGTATGTTGCAAAATGACTTCAATATTACTCTTCGTATAAAAAGTAACGACCGCTCCTGCCGCAATATCACCATGGAAACCCGTCGCGGAGAAGAAACGATAATTGAAGCTACGCAGCGTACAGCTAGCATCATTGGTGAAATGAACTGGAAGCTGAAGGGAAAGCCGCGGCATTTTTCGCTGATCCGATCTGGGTTGAACAATCCGTTTTTTCACATTGCGAAGCATATCGTCATAAGCCGTATCCCACAGATTCATCTGCTCTGGCAATGAGTGTTTACGGTCGTAGATGATTTGCATGTATTGTCGGTTATCATTCTCATCAATCGGCTGAACCGTTGCGGAGTAACGCCAGCCCTCTCCATCCTGTTTCACATAAACGATGACTGCATCGAGATTGGCCTCATACCGGTCGGTTTTGACAACCAGAGAGATGATCTTCTGCTCAGCCAAATAAATGGGATAAGGGACATAGAAGGCAATACCTTGCTCAGATACATCCACCGTTTTGGCCTGATATCGCAGATTGTTGGCTTGGTCGTGAATCGTGACATCTTCCTGCGCCCGAATCCGTTCTGTCTCCCGATACGCACGGCGGCCAACCATGAAGAACAGGGCGTAACATAGCGCAATCATGTTATGAATTAGCCAGAAAATAATGATACTACTGAAGAACAGCGCAATGCCGTACTTGCCATTCACATACCGAATCACGGCTGCAATGGAAAGCAACAGCAAGAAGATATGCGGAAGTGCATATAACAGAGCAGACATCCATTGTCGACCGCTTGCTCTGCTTTTGTTGGTGACCTTGAATTTTTTCTCACGAATACCCAGCGTCTCCAGGAGAACCGGCCAGATCAGATAAGGCATGAATATGGTATCGATAACCTGACTCCATCGCTGATTCCGAATATTACTGGACAGATATCGCATGGATACACTATAGAAGAAATAAGATGGAAGCCAGAATATTAGGATTTGCCAGAAGGTTGTGTTCACAATCTGGAAGTCGAATAACGCAAACAAAATAGGTGCCAAAATGAAAATCAACCGGTTAAAGAAGGACCACCAGTATAAGAAACTGCTTAAGTAGGTCACTCTCGTCCAGAAAGGAAGCTTGCCAGATAAGGGTGCACGCGTATTCTGCAGGCTCTGAATGATACCCCTTGCCCAGCGAATCCGTTGCTTAATCATACTCTTCACTGTTGTTGTCGTCTGCCCGGCAGCTTGAACCTCTTGAGTTGCGTAGGTAATATAACCTTCCTGCTGCAAGCGGATGCTTGTCTCAAAGTCCTCAGTGATTGTATTGAGTGGAAAACCTCCGATGTCTTCCATGCCCTGCCGGGAAATGATCGTATTACTTCCTGTATAGGCTACCGCATTGGAGGCATTCCGCAGGATGTTCACTTCTCTGGAGAAGAAATCCTGTTCATTCGGAATACCTTGCTCTGCATACAGGTTGAACTGGAATAGATCCGGATTGTAGAAACTTTGCGGGGTCTGTACCAGACCAAGCTTGAACTTAGGGTCCATCTCGTCCTCTCGGCGAGGACGCCATACCTCATTCTCCTTAATAAACGTGGAGAGCATGAAATAGGGTACCGTTTTCATCAAAAAGGTGTGCTGTGGAATCATATCCGCATCAAACGTTGCAATGAGCGGCGAAGAGCTTTTGCTCAGTGCATTGTTCAGATTACCAGACTTGGCATCCTTGTTTCCGGGGAACCCCAGATATCCCACACCAAACTGTTTGGCAAGCTCCTCCACCTCAGGTCTTGCTCCATCATCACAGAGATAGATATGAACCTTCTGTTTGTCCGGGTAATCCATGAACGTACAGGCATTAACGGTTTTATATAATAGATCAACAGGCTCATTATGCGTAGCAATAAATACATCCACATCCGGATAATACTCCGGCGGAACGATTGGAAAGTCGAGCTGTGTACGTTCTTTTTGCATCTTTTGAAAGAATAATTCAAAGGTTGTCAGTACGGTGACCGTCTCAGCCACAATCAGCAGCATACCAAAAATGACGTTCAGAACGCCTTCACCCCATGGCAACGTAAAGAACGTACGCCATACCAAATAAATCGACATCAGGATCATCGTGATGACAAAAAAGATATTCTGCCTTTTTTCGTTTTGCACTACAACTGTTTCCTCCTTGCTGCAAATACCCATCTTCGCTGCAATTGGAAACTGAGCAGGAACAGCAAGGCATCACAGACGAATTTCGCCAATTTCTCATCTACGAAGAGAACGGTATGGAATATATATACACCGGTACTGGAAAGCAAGATCACTACTCCGCATAACGTCAGATAGCGCCATAGACTGCCTTGGCTATCCTCCTTGCGGAATACAAAGTATCTATTCAGTACATAGTTGACTACAATGGAAATAATTCTCGCAATTACGGTTGCCAGCAGAATTCTTAAATAGTGCTGCTCACCCAACATGGGCCGCAATGCGTCGATCAAAAACCAGGCAATGCCCAAATCCACAACAGAACTGGCTACGGAAGAAGAGATAAAGCGGAAGAAATTCGAGAACAATACACCCATGACTCGGGCACTATCCTGGACTGCTTTAAAATGTGTTCCTGCATTGCCATTTTCATAAATGACTTGAATTGGCATGGTATGAATCGGAATGCCCGATTGGATGCACGAGATGAGCATCTGCAGCTCATATTCAAATCGAGTGCCGCGAACATCCTGCATAAACGCAAGTAACCCTGGACCGAAGGCACGAAGCCCAGTCTGGGTATCTGACAGCTTTTTACCATAGAGCATGGCAAAAATAAAGGAGGTCATCCGATTGCCTAACAGGGACTTTGGGGGTATATTCCCCTCGCTGAAGTTCCTTACCCCGAGCACCAATGAGTCCGGATGAATCCTTGCTTCTTGGGCTATTCGGTATACATCCTCCGCTGCGTGTTGTCCGTCTGAATCAGCGGTTACGACGAAGGAAGATGCGTCGAATTGCTTCCCAATATATTCAAATCCGGTCTTGAGTGCCGCACCCTTCCCCTGATTTTCCGTATGTGTCAGCAGAGCACAACCGTTCTCACGAAGCTCCTCGAAAATCGACTGGTAGGCCTCACCAGATCCGTCGTCCACAATAACAATATTCGTAAATCCATACTCTCGCAATTGCCTTACATAGGCTGGAAGCCTCTCATCCGGTTCAAGCGATGGAATGAGGATGATCGTTTCGCCGTTTTGTCTACCTCTAATCATCCTGATAAGCCTCAATTCGACATATTTTCACAGATTCTTTTTTGAATATTGTGAGTATAACACCGAAAAGGCATACAGTAAACGAATAACTTGTATATATATTGGTAAAAAAGTTGCACTCTTTTATAAGCTAGTTTATAGGCGAAAAATACTAGTAGAGGGTTAGTCTAGCACTACTCAAACAATTGCACATTTGGCTCTCGTTTCAGCACATGTACCAGCATGGCGTGAATGAACGCCTCCCCAGAATGCAGTCGTTTCTCGAAATAGTTCATCTTCTGTCTCCATCGACCGATTGGACATGCTTCGACTTACAAATCTAGACGAATGGCCACTTATGCGGATCACGAATTTGAATTAGAATGACCGTAGATGATTGAAAAAGGCTGTGATTCCAATGTTATTCGAAAGAGACAAATGGTTGCAGTATGGCATTCTGCGCGATGAGCCCTCTCTTGCAGAACGGTTGCCAGAAACACAGTTGCTTGAGAAGGATACGCTAACGAAGATGCTTCTTCAATATCCCAGCGTTGTACTGAAGCCTCGCAATGGCAGTTACGGAAGGGGTATCCTGTTCATTAAACGAAGCGGTGCAAATGCTTATCGTATTCAAAATGAAAATAACACAGTCACCATGAGAGACAACGAGCAGTTACTCGAATGGCTCGAACAAACAAACAAAAGTGATGAATATATCGTCCAAAAGCGTCTGCAGCTTGCTCAAATTAAACACAGGCCGTTCGACATTCGGATTATGGTTCAGCGCAAAAAGGGTTCCTCGTCCACTTGGAACGTGACAGGTTCCTATGCTAAAGTCGCAGCACAAGGATACCAAGTCACCAATGTGAATAACCGCCCCATTCCCGTTATTAAAGCACTGAGAATAGCTCGAATTGGAGATCGGCGCTTACTTGTCAAAGCGGAACAAGTTGCACGATTAGCTGCCAAACGATTGGGAGAGCATTACCCCATGCTTAGACAAGTTGGGTTCGATATAGCCATCGACAAGAAACGGCGAATTTGGATTATCGAAGGCAATTATCAACCGGATTTGCGCCCTTTCCGACTTATGAAAGACTCCTCGATGCACCGCAGAATATTATGGTACAAGAAACACTAAAACGAAAAAAGACGACCTGCCTGCTAGCCCGGGCAAGTCGTCTCTTCATGTTTCGTACCTAATCTCGATATTAATCCTCTTCGGTTATTTCCGGCATTTTCTAATCGCACTTGTAACACGTGTCACTCGGAACTGATTTACCCCTACCTGTATAATGGCGAACTGGCTGTACGAAGTACCAGAAGAGGTATACGGTTCAGCCTCAATATTTCCACTCGGTATTCTAACCGTCGCGGTGATTCTAGTTACCAGGCACACACCACGGTCGGATGATCTCCAAGTCTCGTCACGCTGAACACTATATCTATCGTTGCTACAAAAGATGGATGCATACTCCACTACTCCACTCGCATTAAACGAAGTCGAGTTATAGATCTGAACAGGGTCATAACCACCTCTAGGTGCTCCAGGTCTTCTATTTCCCATTCTCAAAACCTCCTTTTTTATTGATAGTCTATTAAATGCAATTAAATAGTTTTGGTGAGGTATAAATGTGGACAAGGTAGAAAAAGTGTGTTTGTACACTGTTGACAAACACGAAAAAAACCACCCTTTAATGTACAAAGGTGGTTTGCGAATTATAGACCTACTGTTAGTATCATTTTAATGAGCTAATTAAGTCGAAACGGTACATCATAGACGGTCAAAACTCTCCAAATTGCAGATGCTTCTATTCTGCCGCCTCCGCCAACCATGCTTGCATAGCCGGAGATTCTGCCCGATTCAAACGTAAGGCGATTTCAGTATTGATCTCATCCGGCGGCATGACTTCAACAAGGACACATACGGACTCTCGCGATTGATTTAAGGCAAACACGCCTTCATCATCGAGCATTTTCATCGCCAGCTCCATGGCGTTCAGCCTCACATCCAACTCGCGATTCCAATCATCATTCTCCAGTTCCGCAATGAAAGGACGCTCGTTATATCGTTGTTTGACACCGTCAAAGTGATCATCCCCAAAACAACAATAGGGCGAATCCGCATACGACCATTTGATGAGATCCGCAATCGTGGATACCGGCGTATCACTTTCCTCTGCTTGCCTAGCCGATTCCAACGCCAAAGCTTCCCACGACCAGGCAGAGATGCTTGGCACATGTCCTTCGCCAGTAGTGTATAACGTACAATAATAGTAACGTTCACCATTTTCAAAAAGGGTGCAAAAAGACTTTCTGGCGGCAGCAGCGATCTCTATGGCCAGTGTCTCTATTTCTTGCATTGGCTTCATGAATAGAGTTCCCCTTTCCATTCGTTGATCATTTGCCCCTTCGATATGAATTGGCTATTTGGACTAGATACCAGACACCCGCACCCACAAGGGCAGCAGACACCAGATTGATGCAGCCAAACACGATGAGTGACTTTGCTTGGCCTGGACCAATCCGGAAAGCCGTAACAAGCTGGAAGACAGCCGGTAGCAAAAATGCCAGCCATGAGATGGTTATAAGCTTTTCTTTTCTGAAACTCCACCATACTGCGGAACATGAGGCAACTAGCAGTACCCAGGTACAGATAATATTTAGGGCGAACGTCATTTCAGCCCCTCCTATTTGCCATGAATCACAAGTCTATATTTACTGAAGATCCACGATTGGCTCAATTCATGCATTGCATCATGGCTTATACGCACAGAGGGCTTTTGCTCCTTCATCGCATCTGCATCAAGGGCTGAGAAGCGAAGGGGTTTGGTCATTTTCTTGATAGAGTCTCTTATTTCATCGAAAAATGCATAGGTCAGCGGCTTATGGTCCCGGATATCCTCATAAATATAGTACTTTCCTTTTTCATCTTCCACATTAACTTGAAAACCTTTCGGAAATGAAAGCAAGATACACGGCAGTTCATCCTCTGCCCATTGTCCGTGATATGGAAAAGAAACCCCTTCATTTCTTACAAAAAATCCTGAACTTTCTTGATCTGATGCAATAGAAATAGAGTAAACAAAGAAGGGATGGATGTCATCTCTCTTTTCTCCTGCCACAAAATACTGATAGAACGTCTGATACTCCTCGTACACCTGATTATAATCATGCTCTGTTCGGGCAGCATTGGTACGATAGAATTGCGCTTGCCGATGCTCCAAAAGCTGCAAAAGGCTTTTAAACTCTTCAGGAGTGATGAAGAATCTCAGTTTATAGAATCCGCTATTCTTTAATTTGTCCATTTCTTTTCGCTCACCGCCCTGTTTAGAAATGTTATGCCAATGACCTTAGCGGTTCAGGTTCAACTATATATGTATCTTATTTCCATTATAGTGATTACCTTTCCTGAGTCTACCTACTTTACACCTGAATTTTGCGAATGAACTTTGAAAAGGTAGCGAAATATAAGGATCATTGCGCTTGTACGCGAGCAAAAGACATACGTGAGGTGAATTCCAGACTCCCCGCCTTGTGAGGATGGGAGCACGCGAACATCTCATAATCAGCACAAAATAGCCGTACGGATGAACACCCATACGGCTATTTTTGACTTATTCAGCTTTGCGAATTCGAAATTGTTAAGGTTTAACTACAGAGAGAAGAGACTCATTCCCCTCAGAGATCACCGTCACATCTGGTGCAAACGTAGCATCACTTACATGTAGCGTTTCTCCAAGTTCCATAGCACTAATGTCAAATTCAATCGACGTTGGCAAGTGTCTCGGCAATGCCTCCACTTCAATAGAAGATAATTGAACTTGCACGACTCCGCCCTGTTTTGTGCCAATCGGTGTGCCGTTGAACTTGACAGGAATTTTTGTCCGCATGATCTCATGGGTCTGCACCTGCTGAAAATCCACATGAAGTAAATCCCGTGTAACTGGATCACGCTGGAGATCTTCCAACAATACCGTCAATGAGCCTTTCTCTTCAAACTGCAGTTCGATAAAACCAGACGTACCCTGCTTCAACCATTTTTGAAATTGTATTGTTGGAATATGAATCATTTCATTCTCCGTATTTTTGCCAAAAACAATACCTGGCAAACGCCCGGATTTACGTAAATCCCTAAGTCGGGATGTATTTAATGGAATGCGGGTCTCCGCTTGAAAACTAGTAGTCATGCTATGTTCGCTCCTCTTTATTAAATGATATTTTCACATTTTTCATACTCATCCAACCATCCCCTGTTGGGGCTGAAGAGAGAAACATAGCATCACCACCTCCATATACGATCCAATTGATTTTAAAATACATTTAATGTAAGCACCCATAATATACATGAAGGCACTCTACTCCGAAGAGTAGAATGCCTATGGGATGCTTCAACCCTATCATAGAAACATAGATTTGTCGATTTAACACGCCATTTCCCATTTTGACGACTGGAACAGGCCTTCATGTCCATGAGCACCTTATTTCGAGAAAAAGAAAAATCGCGTCCTCTAAGGAGAGAACGCGAAATAAAGCAGATTGATTTTGTGTTTCAGCATCGCCAATTAACGCTTTCGGGCCACCACCGCTAGCCTACCGTTTTCGGTCGAATACTCGCATGTGGACAGTACAATAAGCTTGTCACCATACTGTGCTGTTACGCCTGTGTCATAAAGAGAGAGTTGTTGGATATTCTGAACATATGAATCGAACTCGGCGGGCGCACTTACATTCTCAATCTGGTAGTATTTAAACACGTCGTCCGATTTGCGATAAACTTTTGACAGAATAACGGCAACAATCTCATACTCTTCCTTTTCGTAAAGCGTGCTGAACTGGAACGTTGCATGTTCTTGATAGAAGCTTTTGTTCTTGTACTTCATTAAATCTTTAAACATCCAACCACTTTTCATGTGATGACCATGAATCAGCAAAATGTCCGAATTGTTGGTCGTACTAGACTCGTCCAAAAAAGGAAGCCCGCCTTGGTTTTCATTTTTATCAAAATCATGATTGAGATAGTACTCCGAATCCTGTGGGCTCTGCATGACCGGGTACTCAATTCGGGTACCGTCAATCTTCAGCCAGCCGACGATGTCTGAGTTCCTCTCGTAAAGATCTCGAAATTCGGGAAGCATAACCGGCTCATTGCCTTTATTGAACAAAAGGGAGGGGAATGCATCCCCTCCCCCTTGTTCTGATCCTTCTTTCCAAACCTTTGTTAACTCTTCGATTTTCTGCTTCTCGGCATAATCTCGCAAGAAAGTCCTCGTAAGACTGACAAGTGAAAATACCAACACAAGCAAGGAAACAGCGATAAGAATTTTTTTAGTTTTGCTCATTTTCTTACCGCCCTCCCTTCCATTACTGGATGTGCTTTTTCTTCTTGTACCCAAGCAGACAGAATCCGATCGTCATTAAGGACATCAGCGCCAAAATCATATACAAGAATGGCGATACGCTGTTATCTCCAGTTTTCGGAGCATCGTCCAACTCGTTGCTATCGTTCTTAAGCTGATCGTTACCATTGCTTGGTTCAGGCGTTACGATGCCTGGTTCAGGCGTTACAGTGCTCGGATCTGGCGTTACGGTGCCTGGCTCAGGCGTTACGGTGCCTGGTTCAGGCGTTACAGTGCCTGGTTCAGGCGTTACCGTGCCCGGTTCAGGCGTTACCGTGCCTGGTTCAGGCATTACCGTGCCCGGTTCAGGCGTTACCGTGCCTGGTTCAGGCGTTACAGTGCCCGGATCTGGCGTTACGGTGCCTGGATCTGGCGTTACCGTCCCTGGACCTGGCGTTACCGTGCCTGGACCTGGCGTTACGGTACCTGGACCAGGTGTTACGGTGCCGCCTCCGTTGTTACCATTGCCGCCGGTGCCGCCTCCAGAACTAATCGGCTTCATTGGCACATCGTACCTGACAATGTCAAAATCGACTGAAATGGTACCACTTGTGTGCGTTTCGTATCCGTCTTTCGTTACGATCAGATAGTAATCCGCTTCAGGAAACACCATGTACGCATAGAAGCCATCTGCATCACTACTCTGCTCCGGGCTCTCGTTGTCGTGCGGTGGGAAATTTGGAACCTTTGGAAGCGTTACTTTCGTACCCGGAATGCGGCCGTTATCTCTATTCCGCTGTGTATCCGCATAATACAGTGTAACTTTGGCTCCATCAATTTTCTTGCCAGTGACGGCATCTCCTGTCGTTTCATCATAGACCGTACCGTAAGGGTCGACTAACTCCTCTGAAATATTCAGCTCTCCGTTAGCTTTAACGTCAAGTTGCGCCACTTTGAGGAGCAATTCCTCGCCGGTCTCAGCTTGATAGCGAACTTCCATTGTGTACGTCTGCTCGCTTAGCCCTTCCACAGAGAAAGTTCCATTCATAGCCATAGGGAATGCTTTAGGTCGGCCGTTTTCCTTAATATAAATGCCATCCTTGTCTTTCAAATAGATATGCATCTGGCTAGTCAACAAATCGTTGAATAGCCCTGTTGTTCCATCCAGTTGTTTGAACAGAATGATCCCCACGGCCGTAATGTCCGCTGGAACAGTCTCGTCCGTTACACTGCTGTTCACATTTGCTTTTTGCGTAAATTCAACAGGTACATCCTTACCGCCTACCCGATACATCTTCGTATATCTGATCGTATAATCGGTATCCGCTACGGCTGGAATTGAATATTCACCCTTCTCATTCGTCTGCGTCTGAATCTCTTCGCCTGTCTTCAGATCGGTTACCGTAATCGGTGCATTCGGAATGACTTCTCCTGTGTTATTGTTACGCAACACGCCTTCCAGATACGGTCGGGTATTGGCAAAATGTGCTTCAGACCATTTTTTCTCTGGAATAGTGCCAATGTGAATGAGACTCTCTGGATCAGTCACATAGCCATCTTCCGTATAGTCATCTTGGGTCACTTTGTACTGAAGATTGGTTGGAAGCCCTTGGACAATGAGCGTCTGTCCATCTGTAAGCTCGAAGCTCTCACCGCTCTTGATCATGCCCTTGCTGCCGTCTGACTTCTCATAGACGTAGGATTCGTCCGATCCCTCGCCTGTGAAGGCAACCGTGTACTTAAACAGCTTCTTCTTGTCTTCATCTTTGCCTTTAACTGTGTTGCTGATTAATAGGCCGCCCTTCAAGACTCGCACGTTCGTGAACGGGGCATCTTCATCAATGCCTTTCATGAATCCGGCATAATACCGTTCCTCAGGAGTAGTCATATATTCATCGGTTGTGTAGTCTTGTTGGGTAACGGTGTATTTCAGATTCTTAGGCAGGCCCAGAATATCCAGTGTCTCTCCATCCTTGAGGCGGAAAGTATCGCCGGACTTGATCGTACCTGTGCTACCGTCCGTCTTCACGTAAGTGTAGCTTTCCTCTTTACCTGCATCCTCAAAGTTGACGGTGTACTCGAACTCCTTCGTCTTATCGCCGCCGTTGCCCATGACCGTATTGCTGATGGTCAGCTTGTTAACGGTCCGTTCGTTGATGAAGTCCGCCTTGTGATCACCTTTATTCACGATTGAGCCAGACAGTTCTCTCGTACCAGGTATCGTCGTATAACCATCAACGGATGTATAATCGTCCTCGGTTACGGTATAGACCAGATCCGCAGGCAATGCTGGAAACGTCACAGATTCCCCGTGCTTGAGAGTGATCTTATCTCCGCTCTTGACCGTGCCAGATGTACTATCTGACTTCATATAGGTGTACGTTCCGTCCTTACCTTGACCAGTGAAGTTCACGGTATATTCAAAATCCTTTGACGGATCGCTGCCATTCCCTTCCACGCTATTGGTGATGGTCAGCTTGCCTTGGGCAGGTGTTGGTACGATCAGCGGATTGTTTGATTCCACCTTCTGTCCGTCAACAAGGACAGGCTTGCCCGGCGCATCGATAACACGTACCCGGTATACCTTTGTCGTAGGCAAGTAAGTGAGGGGGTCAATGTAGGTCTGCTTGAGCATATAGTCCCCCGGCAACTGTATAATGAAATCTGCCTTGCCGTCCGTACCCGTCACTTTTTCTGCCATTTCATTATTTTCTCTATCCCTGGCCGGTGTACCATCAGGATTGAACAACTTGAACTTTACACCCTTCAGCGGAGTGGTGCCGTCGGGCCCAACCTTCTTGAGGAAGAGCAAGCCGTTTTCGTTTGCACTTCCCGCTACATCGTTCGCGTCCAGCGTAATACTGCTCTGCGCTCCGATCGGTGGAAGGGTATAATCGCCCATCAGTTTGATGGAGTTCCCGGCCGTTCCCGGCTGCATACCCTGGGATTCGGTCTGGTAAACAATATGATATAACTTGTTCGGGTCAGCAAAATCAAACCTAAGTGTCGAGCCCTCGGTCTCCGGGTCTGTGCCCGCGGTGACCTTCACCTCACTATTCGGATCCGCAAGATTCAGCGGCCCTCCGTCACGCTCCAGGGTACCGTCTTGCTTCAACTTGCCGGGATAGACAGCGATGTCAGAAGGTTCGAGAGATAGACCACCCTCTGCATTTTTTCGCAGCTTCAGCCCCTTGGCAAGGGTATCCAACAAATAGACGCCTTGCTTCATCTCGAACGGTGGCGTGTAGTTCACCGACCACTCTTGCACGCCAGAAACCGGCTTTTGTACCGTCTTGCTCAGAGACTGCACATGGACAATGATTCTGTGAGCTTCGGTAGCGCTATACGATTTGTCTCCCCATTTCATGGAGAACTCAGCCTGATTCTCACCGGCATTGTTGTTGCCTAGCTGGTAGGTCGCCAGCTTGGCATTGGTTGGACGCGCCTTCACAAGAATGACGTAAGGGCTTTCCAGCTTGGAGAAGGTGAATGTGCCTACATTGCCGTTCTTGTCGAAGCTTACCACATGCTTGGAATCGTCCGGCTGAATGGCCTCGCCTGATGCTTGTGCGTATCTGCCATAACCGCCTGCACTTGCTCCTGAGCCGGCATTATAGCCCGTAACACCTTTATAAAGCCTATAAGCCTCACCCGGAGTATAATCTACAAATTCCCAGCCCTCAGGCAGCGTATCCACCAGCTTGATGTCACTGGCTACGCGTGTACCGCCATTCTTGGCCATCTCCTCCGTATTGAACCCCGGCATGTTCACCGCCAGTCGGAAAGTGACTGTTCGATCCTTGCGGTCATAGCCTGCCAGGATGTATTTATCATCACGGGAGTCGTCCATATACCAGTTCGGATTATTGACGACAATTGGCCGCGTCCATGTGCTGGCGCTCCAGTTGCTATAATTTCGGTTCCAATCGGCGGCTATGTTTCCTAGCGCATTGCCGTTCTGATCGACTGAACTCGCGTACAGCATCTCCTTATTCAGCATCCGCACCGGGTTCTTGACGGTGGCTTCTTTGTAGTTCATATAAGCGTCACCATCAAAGAACAAGGCTCGGTTACTCCATCCGCCTCCGAAATCTTGACGGAAAAGGTTATCCGGATTGGTAGTGACGGATTCAAAAGAAACGCTCCCCAGCACACTTCCTTTATACCCGGTCACTTTGATAAGGTCCGCCACCTCTTCGCCGTTCACCGTCAAGGCGATCACATCTCCAGCCAGTCCACTACTTACAGTCAGCGTCTTATCGCGGTATTTTTGCCAGAGCTGCTTGTCGTCGATTTGGCCTTTGATTGCATTCAGAGTGTCCGCCGTTACATTAGGATTGGGATCCAGTTTATCCAGCACATCGAGCGAACCGCCGTGAACCAGCAAATCATAGACGACTGGAGCATCCAGATCATACTGCGGCGTCAAATTGATCGTCCACCTTGCGCCTCCGACATTATACAGCGCGTAGGCGGTAGCATTGTTTGTTGCAACGCTTTTCGTGAAGGCATGTGCGCCGATGATCACCCTTGCGGCATCCACAACGGCTACGGGAGCGGTCCAGCCGGTCGCATCGTTGTTCTGGATGGCATCTCCTCCATCCGTCACATCCAACTCCCAGTTGGCGCGGGCACTATAATCGAAGGTTGACTTGCTATTGTCCGTCACCTTTGTCACCACGGTCATATAGAGGGGGCCGTCCAGATTCCCGCCGATGGCGGATCCGATGTCGTACTCCCCTGCGTCGTTGCGGGTGATTGGAGTATCCGTACCGCTGTCTCCATTCTTATAGGTTGCAGACACAAACTCCGTCCCAGCGGGCAGATTGTCTGTAATCTTAGCATTCTGCAAACCGGTTTTGGAGAGCAACCGGCCGTTGCTAATCGCTCTGTTGACCTCAACAGTCCAGGTAATGAGAGTATCGTTTCCGCTCTTGCCGGGCTTGCCGCCCACCACAATCCAGTTGGGGCGCACGGCAACCCGATGCGAGTTTGATAAAGCCTTTACATCGACATCAGTGTCACCCAAAAGCTTTGCGTTGTTTATAATGGCAGTCCAGCCATACTGATCCCAGTTGCCGTTTTTCTCATAGTAATAAATATTTTTAGGAATCCACGTTTTGAAGGTAATCGTCGCCGTGTTTTTAACGTCATTGGCAGTAGATACGCTTGGGAACTTGTAGGAAAGTGTTCGGTCAGCAGCATAATTAGGATCTGCTTCAACTCCATTCACAGTAAAGGACCCCGGCACATATACACCGACGTTCACAAGCTCGTCAGAGAAAGTTAACCCATCAAGCGGCATGGGAACGGTCTTATCGTCCGTATCGTTGGCATTGACTACCACTCGCCATGTAATGGTGCCTTCTTTAAAATGGGCTGTGTTGATTTCGCCGTTATCGTTGCCGTTGCTGGCCGATTTGACGTCAATACTGTATTCCGGCACTAATTCCGAGTTATTAAATTTATAGCCGTTTCCGAAAATGGCCGTATCCTTGCCTCCGCCGGGCGCCTGATCTGCCGCCTTGGCAGCAACGGAAAAGCCGATTTTGACGTCGCGTCTACTTCCGTCATACACCCCTGCGCCATCAAAAGTAATTTTGATGGAATCGGCAAAAAACTGGACAGTAGCAATTTTCAGTCCGCCCTGGTTGATTGGTATAGGACCAGTAGGCGTCAAATTCACATCAGGGAAGTAAGTCGCCTTATCCAAAATGGCATAATCCCCCTGCTGGATCACGCTTTCGGGCGAAGCATTCAGATCGTCGCCCTTGGTCGGCACGGCGATATTATCCAACTCTAGGGTAAAGTTCTCCCGGCCGTTAATCTCGCCCTCCGCCGGAATCACAGCCGCAGGATCACCCTGCTTTACAGTGAGATTGAACGTCGGATTGGCGTTAACCAAGACCGCCGTCTTCTCCGCCGGATCTGCCGCCATCGCCGAAGCGTACGCCGCCTCAGGTTCCATCGGTGACTCACCTGCCTTGTCCGTCTCCGGTGTCGACGGTGATTCACCTGGCGCGTCCGTCTCCGGTGCCGCTGGTGATTCACCTGGCGCGTCGTTTACTGTCTCAGATGCTAATTGCGATTCGGCTACGTTCTGTGAGCCGGATTCTTCATCCGCAAATGCAGCAGCAGGAAACGCCACAGTCTGCAAGACAAGCAAAATTGCCAAGCAAATCGATAGCATCGTTTTACCTATACTGCGTTTTTGTTTCAATATGAAAATCTCCTCCTTTTCTGAAAATTTGGCTGAGGTTAACAACTTCTTGCCCTTTCCTTGATGATCTTTAAAACTCACAACAGAAAGTGACAAAATGAGCCAAATTAACATAGCGTGTTCGAATATTTTAATATACGGACCTATACAAATTCTAAACAATAACCAGACTATGTTGGTGCAAGGGAAATTACACCCCTAGTAAAGAAATGAGTTACAGCATCCGACATTAATTAAAGGGAAGTTTTTCACAATGTCCCCCTTGTCTAATGACCCGGTTATAAGCTTGTAAACACCTGTCATACAAGTGATAGTCAAATAACTCTATAGTATCGAGGAGGCTGTAAGATGAATAAAATAAACAAACTCGCGACTGCAACTGCGTTATCTGTACTGCTAAGTGTATCCATGGCAGCTGTTACAGAGGCAGCAGGCCAGCCGCAATTTAAAGACGTGCCGGAACAGCATTGGAGTTATTCAAGTATTAGCTGGGCTATTGACAAAGGACTTGCCCAAGGAGACGGGCAGGGGAACTTTCGTCCATCTACTGCCGTAACTGAGCCGGAGTTTCTGGCAATGTTGATGCGGTTGTATAAGAATGAGATTACGCTCCCTTCCACCGATTCTACCGATCGTTGGTATACCCCATATTATGAAACTGCGTATGCGATGGGATGGCCAGTCCGTTATGGAGGATCTTCAGCGGCATATTCAAGAGGTGAAGCTGCTGCATTGATTGCGTATGCCGCTTCAGGCCAAAAAACAGATACAACCACTTCGAATCAATATCTGCTCAATCAGGGGCTTGCCAATGGGAAGACCTCAAATACCGTAAGTGGATTCGGGGCATCGGACACGATTACCCGCGCTGAAGCGGTAACCCTGTTCAAAAATGTGAAAGAGAAGTTGCCCTCACTATCAAAAGTAACAACAGAAGGCCTTACCTTACTCGAAATTTCATTAGGTGACTCCGAAGCAGCTGTCATCGACAAGATCGGCCAACCTGACCGGAAAGACGCAAGTGGGTATGGATTCACTTGGTATATCTACAACAGGGATTATGCCAAGTATGCTCAAATAGGTATCGAGGGCGGGAAAGTCGTCGCATTATATTCCAATGCACCCGGCGCATGGAGCTCGGACAATGGTATTCAGGACGGCATCGCCGTAAGCGAGTTATCACTTCTAATTGGGGAACAAATAGACCCTTCTAGCAAATCGTATATGACGAGTAAGCAATTCGAGGATATTACATATTATCTGGATACCTCCAGTAATCAGAAAGTTGATGCCATTTTGGTTAGTAGCAGGCTCGCAACCGCAACTGGAGCCCATGCTTCTGAAGCTGGTAATCGTGAAGAACGGACACACGCCATGGAGCTGCAAGTATTCGACCTTGCCAATGTATTTCGACAGAAGAATGGCATCGGTCTCCTGCAGTGGGATGACCACATCGCTTCAACAGCGAGGGAACATAGCCAAGACATGAGTGAGCGGGAATATTTCAATCATAGTAATCCGGAAGGACATTCTCCATTCGACCGAATGAAGGCCGATGGTATTGTTTACTCCAGGGCAGCGGAAAATATAGCTTATGGGTACATTGATGCCATGGACGTACATAATGGCTGGCTGAACTCCTCCGGGCATCGCAAAAATATGCTGAACGGCAACCTCCAGCGTCTTGGCGTTGGCATTTTCGGAACCTATTATACCCAAAACTTTTATACGCCAAAATGATTAGATCCTCCGCTCGAATGCTTATGTAAGCGAAGCTGAGTTACGAAGGGAGTACTGAAGATCTGATATCTAAGCATGAAAAAACACATCCTAAATTGGAATATGGCATTCTCCCAATAGGATGTGTTTTTCATGTTTTAATATACGATTTGAATAAGTTCTACATTATGAAGCTTTGGCTGCAACAACCTCTTCAATCAATGCTTTTGCATCGTTAGTAGTAAGACCTTGTTTAGGTTGAAGTGATTTTTTATCTGTTCCAGCAAAAATACCTTTGTCAATCAGTTTTGCCATAGGTTTAATTGCATAGGCAGACACGGATTTACCATCTTCGAAACTAGCAATAATCGTAGCAGCGTCTTTATCAGTCGCTTGATCTTTTACCAATTTAGCAAGAATGGTAGCAGCTTCTTCACGTGTGATATCCCGATCAGGATAGAAGTTCCCACCATAACCTTGAATGAATCCAGCATGCGTAGCTTCAGCAATCGCATCTGCATATGCAGCATTAGCAGCAACATCCTTGAATGCAGGTGCTGTAGCTACTTCGTTAAGTTTCAACATGTCGACCAGAGCACTTACAAATTCAGCACGAGAAATGACTTCTGTTGTTACAGGTGTTTCAGTTGGCTCGGTAGATGCAACCAGGTTTGTGATACGTCCTTCATTTTTAGCTACGATGCTACCACCTTTATACGTGTCTACGATGTATTGGTAGAATACATCCAGATCGATAGGACCTGCCAGGGATGATTTAGCATCCACCAGCACTTTATAGTTATCTCCACCTGCAGCCATAAAGTTGTTAACTACAGCCGTATATGTTTTTGCAGGATCAATCGTTGTTCCATCTTCAAGACTGAGACCAGTAACACGCTCTGCGACAGGCTTATTGAAATCTGCAGTGTATTTCAAACCAGAGATTTGGAGTGTTTTGGTATTAGGTGTCCCGTCAGCATTGGTACCCCATTGCTGCTGCAACAAGGTTTTAACCTGTTCGCCAGTCAGCTCAAGTTTCACTAGAGTATTACCAAACGGTTGGATTTTGGCAAGATCAGCAAAGGTCACATCGCCTTGTGGCAGATCCGCACGAATACCACCTGGATTCATAAATGCAAAGTCAGCAGCACTTGCCTTATCCCCAAAGTCTGCTTCACGCATTGAATCTGCAATGAGGTTGCCTAGAGGGGCTTCGTTATTATAAGCATCTGTACGAGTAACAGAACCATCCGTTGTACCTACTGGCTTCGTCAGCTCAGGATGCTTGTCTAATGATTTTTTAATAATAGCTAAAGATTCAGGGTCTTCTTTTACACCCTCTTGGAAAGTCGTTGTAACAGTCGCTGATTTTTCAGTTACATCCCCGGTAGCAGGGTCAATCATCAGCTTGATATCTTCAAACGCCGTACCATAGGAATAAGCTTGAACGATCAACTTTCCATTCACTTCACCGTTAGCCAAAGCATGATTGTCACCTGCAACGATAACGTCAACAGGGGAATCCGCCGGTAAAGCTTTTGCCAGATCAGCTGCTTCTCCAGTGGTTACGCCTTCTTTGGTTGTTGCTGGATCATGTGCCAAAACAATGATCGTTTCTACGCCTTGGTCTTGCAATTCTTTAGCATATTTATTAACAGCTTCCACTTCTTCTTCTGCGCTTAAGAAACGTACACCAGCTGTCCCAGATGGAGATACTTTGGCAGGTGTGGATTTCGTCACTAGTCCGATAAATCCAATTTTGACTCCGCCCACTTCTTTAATCACATATGGCTTAATCAATGTTTTTCCTGTGGCAGTTTCAATCACGTTTGCATTGACGTAATCAAATTTTGCACCGGCATGCGTTACTTTACCTTCTTTTGGATCAAGGCCACCAAAGATTTGTGCTTTTAATGCTGCAATTCCTTGGTCGAACTCATGGTTACCCAGAGAAGCTACATCAAATCCCATCATATTCATCCATTCCATGGTGGGCTCGTCACGATCCAAAGATGAGGCTGGAGCAGATGCACCAACAGAGTCTCCATTATGGAATAGTAGGGAGTTTTCATATTTAGCTTGAGCTTCTTTGAGATAGGTTGCTAGAATTGGAGCCGTTCCTGCCTTCTTGTCACCCACGATTGATGTCGTATCTAACTGACCGTGGAAATCATTGATTCCAATCAAGTGTACTTCTACATCGTTACCTGCGGCAGAGACAGAACCTGCTGCGCCCAATAGTTGCGTGAGTAATAGTGCAGCAGTAGCTACACGCAGTGTGCTTTTGCCCAAAACTTTTTTCCAAAACATGAATGAAAAAACCCCTCTCCAATTTTAGATCCTGAGATATTTTACCATAGTTCAATTCATAAAAATCATTAAATATATAAAATGGATGTAAAAAGTTGAGAGATTGATAGAGGAGATGAATACCTATGTCTCGAGCTGCACCAAAGTTATTGTTTAGCTTCAATTTATTCAAGCGAATAATAGGTTTTTTTCTAGCTCGGAGACGAGAAGTTATAACGCATTGGTTGTAAGTAATAGATTCAAAATTTCATATAGAAAAATATGGCTTTTATATTTTTTGTTGCTATAATGGAAAATAAAGTATGTGTTTTCACTTGATGATATAACTCCTCCACTAAAAAACACTTAGCTTCCATCTCCTAAAACACACACATCCCATTACATAATATGTATCAAAGATTTTCACACTTCTATTAAAGGAGGTGACCGTTGGGAGCATTTTAGATCTTAGTTCCCGTTTTACACCAGATGGGGACGTGTTACCTCACCGCTCCTGACTGAATACAACGCAGAAACATGCAATAGCTGTAAGGATTTGTTGTTCTATGCATTTAACTTTAACCATTATAAGAAAAATAGGAGCGTGTCCAATGAACAAACGACTTTTTCCCAGATCTTTTCGAGTTCTTATGGCTTGCTTGTTGATTCTTGCATTTGCCGTACCAGCAACAGCTTCTGCTGGCTATCTTGGTGATAAGCTCACAATCGGCCAAAGCATGGCGAAGGGTGACTATCTCACCTCCCAAGATGGTAGATTTTCAGCCATTTGGCAGAATGACGGGAACTTCGTTATCTATCAAAACGGTTCTTCTCTCTGGAGTAGCGGTACCAGTAACAGTGGGGCTCTTTCGTTCAATTTTGAATCACAGTACGGGAAACCTGTCATCTATAAATATGGCATGAAATATCAAGACGTTTACCAATATGGTTATCGTTATGGTTTCAACCCGGCTACAGGTAAATTCGAATATTACACCGGTTGGGGATGGGATAAAGTTTTGATGATTGATACTTCTGTACAGGTAGCTGCTTGGTCTCCCAATACCACCTCATGGATTCCAGGTCATCACGGGAGCAGCTTACCGGCTAACACAACAGGTGATACACTGGTCATGCAAAGTGATGGGAATTTAGTTCTCTATAATACAACCCTGACCAATAGCAATTATCCGAACAGTTGGATTCCTGTCTGGGCTTCGAATACGGGCGGGCGTTAAAATTAGATGGAGAGCCGCATGCTGTGTGGCTCTTTTTTTGTTTCCCAAGGAAGTTGATAGACTGACCACTTAACAAAAAGAGGCCAACCAGTAAAAATGGCTGACCTCCATACATAAATATCGTATGGGACTATCCCACTCTCTATATTTCGGGGAAATATAATAACTCTAGAGCGTCTATTACTTTGCCGTCTGAGCCTTCTTCAATTTATCAGCAACGGCTTGAGTGTTGGATTGAATAGCAGCAGTAGCTTTGTCTAATGTTTTCTTCCCGTTTACTACCTGTGTCAATTCTTTCAATACAATTGACCGAAATCTCAATTCAAAATTTGGTGACTTGTTCATAAGAACATAACTTGTTATCGATGAATCCAGATTAGGTTTTAATTTATAGAATGCATCCAACTTGTACCCTGAGTACTCCTTAATCATGCGAGATAGAGGAGCACCGATACTATTGTTCGAGTTCTTGGGTTTATAGTATTCATTAGCGTAGTCATCTCCATTGAAATATTTGATGAAATCCCAAGCTGCATCAACATGAGATGCGCCTGCTGGAATTGCAAATATCTCATTAACATACACGTTCCCTGTTGACTTTCGGTCCTTAGCGGCTGGACCGGCAGCAATACCAAGCGTGAAAGGTTTATAATTCTTCACACCTTTTTTGGCTGCTTGCAGGGATTGCAACTGACTAATAGAGGCTACTTTCATAGCTGATCGTCCCATAATGAACGAGCTGCTTTCCAAGTAACTTTTGCCGGACAGACTGATCATCTCGTCAAGTACCCCGGACTTCGTTGCCTCGCTCGACAGACGATAAGCATTTTTCCACGCAGCTGTATTTGCAGTAGCCTTAAGGGTATTTGGATCCATGTACGTTAATCCTTCTGTTCTGGCGATTTCCATTACCAAATTGCTTGATCCAGTGGAGCTTAAGCCCCAAATTCGGGAGTTCTTATCTCCCTTGGTTGGGAATTTCTTAGCAAGATTCAATATCTCTTCCCATGTCATCCCATCCGTTGGAGTTTTAACATTGTACTTTTTAAATAAATCAGCATTATACAGAAGAGCGTAGGAATCCGCTTTTGGGCTTAACCCATAAAGTTTGCCACCGCCTTGTTTCTTCAATTCATCAAGCAAGCCGGGGTATAACGTTGTCGTGTCATACGTATCTCGCTTAATTAAAGGTTCTAAATCAACCAGCTTTTTCTCTTTAGACATTTGTTGGTATTGGTAAGGAGGGAGCATCACAAGATCGGGTGAATACTTATTGATAGCCCCGTTGTAATCCCTAATCGCTTCCATACCTCCAGGTGTAACTACTTCGATATTTACATTCGGGTACTTCTGACTAAACAGATCTCCATATGTCATGTTGAAATCATTTTCGTTCCAGTACAATACTTTTAAAGTATGTGTCGAATCTGCCCCGTTGTCCGAATTTGCAGAGACATGCTTGCCTGTGCTAAAAACTGTTGAAATACCGATTAACATAACACTTAGGCTAACAAGCATGGCCTTCTGTAATACCTTATGCTTCAAAAATAAAACCTCCACTCATGTATTGTTCAAACGATTATTCGCTTGTGTTGTACTCAGTATAGAAGTGAAAGCTTATCATCTAACTACCGAACTTCTTATCATTTCCTTAAATCATGCTGACGTTATTCAATGCTTAAGGAATATCGCTTATAATTATTGTGATGCTCTTCAATTAGGGAAGATGCTGGAATAGGGAGGATTTATGGCGGAAAGCACAATTTTAATGGTGGATGATGAAGCGGAAATTATCCAATTAATGAGTATTTATTTCAATAACGAAGGTTACAAGCTGCTGCAAGCATCAAATGGGATGGAGGCGCTGAAGATTCTGCAGACCAAGCAAGTCGATCTAATTGTACTGGATCTAATGATGCCCAAGATGGACGGTTTGCAAGCGTGTATGAAAATACGAGAGACGAATCCGATTCCTATCATTATGCTGTCCGCTAAAAGCCAAGATATCGATAAAATATCAGGCCTCAGTATCGGCGCTGACGACTACGTAACCAAACCGTTCAACCCACTCGAGTTGATCGCACGGATCAAGTCGCAGCTTCGAAGAATGAACCAGTTCAACTCCGTTTTGGGCAATGCGAACGAAATACATATCGAAAACGTCGTGATTAATAATGCATCCCACACGGTAACGGTCGATCAGCAGGAAATCAAGTTGACTCCCCGCGAGTTCGCGCTCCTTCACATGCTGGCTGTCAATAGAGGGATGGTGCTGAGTATGGACCGCATCTACGAAGAAGTCTGGAACGAACCTTTTATGGAGTCGAAGAATAGTGTCATGGTTCATATCCGTAAGCTCCGTGAGAAGATAGAATCCAATCCACGTGAACCACGGATCATTAAAACCGTGTGGGGGATCGGATACAAAATCGAAAGCGATTTAAAAGCAAGGGGTGAGTAGGATCCAACCACAGTGGCTGTATACGATTCGGTGGAGATTAATGCTGATCATGGTTGCAAGCCTGGTTTTGACAGGCATATCTATTTTCTTGGGGTATGTCATGGCGGGAGCGCTGCAGAACATTGAATACGTAGCTGTTCCGATCAATTGGCTCATTGAGTATGCCGGGTCCGTTCGCGTGATGATCATAACCGGTATCGTTCTATTCCCCATTACTTTCTTCCTTGCCAGCCTCCGTTTGGTTCGGGATTTACGTGAAATTATCACCGGATTGCAGGAAATATCGGCAGGGCGGTTTGGGCAAGTTGTAAGGGTTAAGGGTAAGGATGAGTTAAGCGTAATCGCGGAGAGTATGAATCAATTGAGCAGCGAATGGGATCATTATCTTGCGGAAATCACTCGCGGCCTGGGGGAGATTGCGAGCGGACAGTTCGACCATCAAATCCCCGAAATTGCCGATCATCAACTGGGAGAGGTAGCACGCAACATTAACCGGATGAGCATGCAGTTGAAGCAATCAATTGCGGAGGAACGCAAGGCGGAAAAGACCAAAAATGATCTGATCACCGGTGTATCTCATGACCTGCGAACTCCACTGACCTCGATACTCGGTTTTCTCGAAGTCATCGAGAAGGATCGGTATCAGGATGAGGTGGAGATGCGCTATTACGTCAATATTGCATATGAGAAATCCTTGGCACTTCGGCGATTGATCGACGAACTATTTGAATACACACGGGTCAACAATGGCATGCCTCTGGAACTCAGTGAGCTTAATATGACCGGGTTAATTGGCCAGCTTGCCGAAGAATTCGTGCCGATTACCGAGAGTGCAGGCATGCAAATCAGGCTGAATGTTCAAGAAGGAGACTTCAACATTCAAGCGGACGGAGCATTGTTGGTACGGGCATACGAGAATATACTCGCCAATGCCATCCAGTACGGGCGTACAGGCAAATATATCGATATCGATATTGCACAAGATGGAGATATGTTAGTTGTACGGATTCAAAACTATGGAGTCCCTATTCCCGAGCGGGATTTACCTTTTATTTTCGACCGTTTCTACCGGGTAGACAGCTCCAGGTCGAAGCAGACCGGAGGTACAGGTCTCGGTCTCGCCATAACAAAAAGTATTGTCGAGGTACACGGAGGAGGCATCACTGCGCACAGCAGCAAAAGGGCAACCTGGTTTGAAACACGGTTATCGATGTTCGGACCCAATCAGACGCAAGTGGCTGTTACGGAAGAAGTTCAAAACGAAATCAATCGGATACCGACCGTGCTTCCGGAACAACACCTTGTACCAAAACAAAGAATATTTCCTTGGCTTCGACACCTGTCTCTCTCCAGGATAGCTGCTGTACCCATGATCTTGTTGCTCGTCTGCGCGGTGGTACTATTCAGTATGAAGAATTCATTTACCTCTAATCTCGTGGTAAAGTTACCTTCCATCTTCTCTGAAAAAGAAGATTCAACGCTGATGCCAACAACCGGGAAGGACGAATTGGTTCTAATCACCGGTAAAACAGACAAAGACTATACACTGCTTATTCATAACTACCTTTTCGACGGGCATGACCTAATTATCCAATACTCCATGAAACATTCTGACCAGATATCGGAGACGCAGTGGGCGAAACAATCGGTCAAACCGACTTTTATGTTGGACCCTTCAACGATAAAGATAGTTCCCGGCATCGCCACAGATTCAGGAGTAGTGTTTGCCAAAAATGGCACCCTCCATTTTTATTTTATCGAGAATTCGCCACCTCCAGACCAGTTCCTGTTGAAAGTCAACGTAAATCAGTTAGTTCTGTCCAATGGACCGGATCAGCAGGATCTGCTCACTGGAGACTGGAGCTTCGAAATTCCTGTGAAGAAAAATTATGAACGAAAAGCCAACGGCCAAAGCGCGCCCTTACAGGATTCAATCTAAGATTCTTGAAATAAGTATTATACTTCAGAACCAATAAATTACGGTTATAATTGCCCTCCAAGCAAAAAGGATCTGGAAGCTTACTTCCAGATCCCTTTTCTATATTGAGGCTTCGAATTCTTATTTTCACATCAGGTACTAATGAATATTTCAGGGGCAACTAATTCTTATTTCGTTTGTTAACTTCAATTGCAATGAACTCTGGCAAATAATTAGGAGTACAACCCTTTGATACCATTTCACCCTTATAAAGACCTGTATTCTCACCAAGTTTAATACAACGCGAACGATACTTTTGATCATAAATGCCTATCCAGCCTGCAATGAAATTCATAGCCCACTGAACTTCCGGCTCTTCCTGCGTAATATTAGCTTCAATTGCAGATAGTAAGTCTTCGGTGTTATCAGGAGGCGTTTGTCCAGTCCATCTCAATCGCGCTTGATAATACCAAAAAGCTCGCCTTTGAAGAGCAGAAGGGCTGTTTTCCCATAACTCCATCAATGCAATGGTCTTCTTGTCTTTGGTAAGCTGATTAGCCATTAACCAATCCATTAAGTTATTTCGCTCATCAAAAGTGTGAGTCTGCATATCCTTATCAAACCTATTAAGCAATTCTTGTGAAAGAAGTTTTTTATCCATAATTAAAATAGCTAATAGTCTGGGCAAAAACGCTTCGGTCGACCAAAGTTCCATAGCAAGTTCGTGATCTTTTTTTATGTCCTTCGCGATTTTTCGTAAGTCACCTAGCTTAGTTTTACTATTGATCTGCTGTAGAATGTCCCCTGCTTTTGAAGAGTATTTCATTTCTGTACTTTTATCCTTATTCATTTGATACCACAGCTCCTTTATGGCGAAAGTCTTTGAAGAGCGGTAGGGCTATTTCCCATGACTCCATCAACCGCAGTAAGATAAGCTTATTTTCATATATTGACAAATAAATGTGTTAGACTACTTAAAGAAGAATTGCCGACCTATACTAAACGTCGTTAGAAAGGAAACCCCATGAATAGTTCCTTGAAACAACGAATGAAATCATTATTAGCACCAGTGTTTCCCGGTGGAATCATAACCATTCTGATATTTTCCCTTGATTACTTCCAATTCGAACTTGTTGAAAAATTTCTGCTTTTTGCGGCTTTTGTCATTGTACCTCTTGTGATTTTACTTTTGAACCATGACGAAAAGAATAAACATCAACGAATGATTTATGCTGCTATGAAATGGCTTCAATTTCCCGCTGCGCTTCTTACCCTGGCCTCGGTAATGAGTAGTAAGATGTGGGGGTTAGAAAGCACGGTAATACCGGGGATTCTGTCCCTTGGGTGGCTACTGTTCACACTGCTGCTCGGCATCTATGGCTTGACCACTATTGTGATCTCTAAAGGAAAAGCAGCGGAAATAGCGATTGGTGCGGGGCTCGTTTATTTTTTTATCGGGGGCATTTGGTTTACCTTATATCAATATCAATTAACCCTCTTTCAAGCTAATCCTGCAACGCACGCGTTAAGCTCGCTCCACTTTCATTTCTCATCTGCGATCGTTCCGATTTTTATTGGTGCACTGGGACGCATCATGACGAAGAAAAGCTGGTATCCCTGGGTTGTTGCCATCGATATCATCGGACCAATCTTGATTGCTATTGGTATGATTTTCTCCAAGCCGATTGAATACGTCGGTGTCAGTTTGTTCGCCTGCAATATTGTGGTTTACACCGCTTATCTCCTTGCTTACTTGAGGAAAAATGCTTTGGATATTAAGGCAGCCTTCTTCTTAGGCCTTTCTTGTCTAGCCTTTTACACGGTTATTGTCATTTCCATCTTCTATCCGTTACTGAAAAATATGTACTCCTTAACCATACTCGATTTTATTCCCATTTACGGATCTCTGCATGCGTTTGGTTTTGTTTTATGCGGACTGATTGGTTGGGTGTATATGGTGGACTTCATTAAGGAAAAGGCTAACCAATCGGCTTCATAGGAGTAGTTTAGTCAGGTTCGTGCTATAATAGTGATCACATAAATAACATTCATCATTCTGCCGAGATGGCGATGATTAAGGAGATTGAATTTTGACGAACAACCATGATATTGGAGCAGTTAACGAACTACCGGAGAACTTGGAAGAGCTCAAACGAGCGGCTAACCGGACGTCAAGCTGGAGAGAAAGACTGAATGCGGTGAACGAATTGGGGAACTGGAATACAGCCCCTACCATTAAATTGCTTCAGCATGTTTTGAAAAATGATCAAGTGTTTCAAGTGCGCGAAGCCGCATATCACAAGCTGAAGCAGTTGGATGAAGATGTACAAATGCCTGCCAAAAACAAAGGCGAGCTGTTTAAAGGTACTAACAAAATTTTGCTACGGATTAAAAAAAGCCTTCCTGAAGGTCACACATTCGAGCAATTCAAGGAAAAACTGCAAAAGACACGTCTGGATATTTATGATACTTACGAGGGCGACAAAGATGCTGAGTTCGACTCCTGGCTCCATGGCATTTGGGAGTCACTAGGTAGAAGATAGCCGCCGTTCACCGTATAATAGCTGAGTACAAAGCCACTCCATCAATGGAGTGGCTTCTTTATTTTTTTAGCGTCACCTCCATCAGGTGTGGGGTTATTTTTTCTCTAAAAAAGTCACCCCTGTCAAACTGATCTGACAAAAAAACGCCCTGTCTACTGATCCTTAAAAATCAGTAAACAAAGCGCAAAGTTAGAGCCTTTTTGAACAACCTCTATACCATTTATTCTGGGATATAAGGAAGATCCAGTGTCTTCGGAACGTTGATGACATGTTTTTCTGTATACGTGCGGATGCCTTCGGCGCCGTATTCACGGCCAATACCAGATTGCTTAACCCCACCGAAAGGGAACCGAACGTCGAGCCCCTGCACAGCAGCTGTATTGATCATGGTCGTTCCAGCTTCGAGTTGACGTGCGACGGAGATAGCATCCTCTTCATTCCCCCACACAGAACTCGTCAATCCATATATGCTCTCATTGTGTAGATGAATTACCTGCTCTTCATCGTCAAATGGCAGAATCGGAACCGTAGGGCCAAACTGTTCCTCCACCACAATCGGATCATGAACATCGCAACCTAAGACAAGCGTAGGTTGTAGATAGTAACCTTGGTCAAACAGCTTTTGATCAAGAATTTGACCGAGCGGGATGACCTTAGCCCCACGTTTTTGCGCATCTTCAACCAGACCCAGCACGACATTTTTCTGCTTCAGGTTATTAACCGGACCTATTGTCGTATTTGAATCAAATGGATCACCAATTCGAATCCAGCGATTAGCCGCCTCTATATATTTTTCCACAAACTCATCATAAATAGAACGGTGTACATACACACGTTTGGCGATCATACAGATCTGGCCTGCAGTCAAGAAATTAGAAATGACAATCCGGCGCATTGCTCGCTCATCATGAACATCAAAGCTTTCCAAGAAGATAGCCGCATCATTACCACCAAGCTCAAGCGTCATATCTTTAATCGTTTCCGAAGCTGCTTTGATAATATGCTTAGCGGTCGCGGTGCCACCTGTGAAGGCGATCTTTGTGACATGAGGATTACTAGTCAGTTCAACGCCCACATCCGCATCACCATGAACGACATTAATTACACCAGCCGGGAACTCACTCGCAATAATCTCTGCTACCTTCGCTGCCGCCAGTGGTGCAAACGGGCTTGGTTTAAGCACAATCGTGTTGCCCGCAAGCAAGGCAGGAGCGATCTTAATCGTAGATAAAGCAATGGGATAGTTCCATGGACTAATCGCTGCCACCACACCAATTGGATCATAAGTAAGAATCGTTTTACCATTCTCATGCTCTTTGATCTCTTCCTGTAGAGCCGATTTGGCTTCATTACAAGCAAACTCCATCCACATTAACGAAACATAAATTTCACCGTGTGCATCATACAGGGGCTTGCCATGCTCTCTAGACAGCAAATGTACAATTTCATTCTCAGCTGCTCTAATCTTCTCGATCGCCTTACGCATCATAATAATGCGTTCATCAATGGGGGTCTGCTTCCATGTTTTAAAAGCCCCTGCCGCCGCTTCAATCGCTTCAACCGCTTGTTCTTTCGTAGTGACAGGGAAATAACCTACGATCTCAGTTGGGTTTGTCGGATTCTCTTTTGCTACCTGCGAAAGGGATTTTACATTCTGACCATTGATGAACGCTTCAACTATAATTGTCTCTTGGTCTGCTTGGATCGTCATTTTGAATCCCCTCCGTTATTTAGATGGATTAATTCCAAACTTCTTCTGCAATTTCCTTCACATAACGAAGTTTACGCCATTGTTGTTCTTCCGTTAAAATATTGCCTTCTTCTGTAGACGAAAAACCACATTGTGGACTCAAACATAGTTGCTCAAGTGGAACATAGGTTGCCGCCTCTGCAATCCGAGCTTTAATGTGTTCTTTATCCTCTAACTCGCCTGTTTTTGATGTGAGTAAACCAAGCACGATTTTCAAATCTTTTCGATTCACATATTTTAATGGCTCGAAACCACCTGAACGCTCATCATCAAACTCTAAAAATAATCCATCTACGTTTAAGCCTCCAAAGATAACTTCAGAAGCGTAATCATAACCACCCGTTGAGAAATAGTTCGATTTATAGTTACCACGACAAATATGCATCGTCACAACTAAATCTGCCGGTTTATGA
Organism: Paenibacillus sp. FSL R5-0701; assembly: GCF_037973995.1. Taxonomy (NCBI): domain Bacteria; kingdom Bacillati; phylum Bacillota; class Bacilli; order Caryophanales; family Paenibacillaceae; genus Paenibacillus; species Paenibacillus sp. FSL R5-0701. The sequence continues at coordinate 7,065,724 of NZ_CP150230.1, forward strand.
GACAAGGATTCATTAATCATGCGCTGCATCGTTTTCAACTCTTCCGCCGGTTCCAGACCTTTAGCACGTAGCTTATCGTGACCAGCGTCTGAGAATAGGTCTGCCCAAGCTGTATCATCTAATTGCAGGTATCGACATCCTGCATCATAGAAGGCTTGAATGGCTTTTTGATACGCCGCAATCGTATCCTGAAGGAATTGCTCTCGGTCCGTATAGATATTGGCGTCATTCTCCAATCGATAAAGAAGCATGTTGGGACTTGGAATGGTCTGTTTCGCTACTACGTCACCTGCATACTTTTTCAAAAACTCAAAATCCGCGACAAAGGGATGACTCGAGAAATCAACTTTACCAATAACACGAATCCCACCCTTGCGCGTTTGCATATTGTGGAATTTTGGTCCATCTATTTGCTCATACAACTCTACGCCATCCAAGCCACCCAGAAAATCAAAATGCCACCAGCTTCTGCGGAATTCACCATCCGTAACTGCCAATACGCCATTTTCCTTTTGCATTTCAATAATTCGAATAATCTCTTTATCTTCCACAGCTCTTAATTCCTCATATGTGATGTTGCCTGATTTATATTGTTCACGTGCCTGACTTAAATCTGCAGGACGTAGAAAGCTACCTACATGATCATTACGAAATGGTATCATAACTATTTCTCCTTCTAACTTTTTAGTCTAATGAGTATAGCATGATGAAAAGGAATGCTTGTTATATGAAAAAAGCATGGCTAGTCATAGCTTTTAACAATAACTAAAAGACTCAAAAAGCAAAAAACCACAACCTCATATGAACTGCACCCCAATTGTTAGACACAACTACCAATTGGAGGTGCAGTTTTTTCATGACTAAATTCAGTTCAGATGAAAAAATACAAGCCGTTATGCGTTATAAAAAGGGATCAGAAAGCTTGAAAAGCATTGCAAAATCAATCGGGCTTCACCATTCTGTCTTTTTAAACTGGATTAGACAATATGAGCATCATGGTGAAAAAGCTTTTAAAAAGGGCTATACATCATATCCTGCGCAGATTAAACTAGACGTACTTCATTATATGAACGAATTTGGGACGTCTGTTAGAGAAACGGCTGCTATATTTAATATTCCTAGCCATAGTACCCTTTTAAGTTGGCAAAAAAGCTTGGAATTACAAGGGATAGACGCCCTTCAACCAAAGAAAAAGGGGCGCTCATCCATGAAAAAAGGATCTAAAGCACAGAAGAATCAAACGCTAGTAGAAGGATCTGTAGAGGCTTTACAAGCAGAGGTAGAGCGTTTGAAAATGGAGAATGCTTATTTAAAAAAGTTGAATGCCTTAGTTCGAAACAAGGAAAAATCACCAAACAAGACAAAGCTCAAGTAGTCTATGAACTAAGGAACGAATTTTCGGTGAAAGCACTTCTAAAGCTAGCAGATATCCCTCGTAGCACGTATTATTACGTGGTAAAAGCGTTTGGTACGGTAGACAAGGATTTAGAGCTAAAAGACATGATACAAGCGATTTATAAGGAGCATGAGGGACGCTATGGTTATCGTCGTATTCGCGACGAGTTAATCAATCGTGGACACCATGTAAATCATAAAAAGGTACAGCGTTTGATGAAAGTATTGGGATTAAAGTGTTTGGTACGTATGAAGAAATATCGTTCGTATAAAGGGACAATTGGCAAGATTGCACCGAACCTATTAGAACGCAATTTCCACGCTGAAAGGCCAAACGAGAAGTGGGTTACGGACATTACAGAATTTAAATTGTTCGGAGAAAAACTATATTTATCTCCCATACTTGATCTGTATAACGGAGAAATCATTACATATACGATTGGTTCAAGACCGGTCTACTCGCTTGTTTCCACGATGTTAGATCAAGCATTTTGCAGTTTAACAAATAAAGATAAACTCCTCATTCATTCGGATCAAGGTTGGCACTACCAGATGAGACCGTATCGTCATGCCCTTGAAGAACGTGGCATCACGCAAAGTATGTCCCGTAAAGGTAACTGCTACGATAACGCCGTCATGGAGAATTTCTTTGGCATCATGAAATCCGAATTATTATATTTAAAGGAATTTGAAAGTGTCTCACATTTTAAACAAGAGCTATCCAAATACATCGATTATTACAACAACAAACGCATTAAAGCAAAACTAAAAGGCATGAGTCCGGTACGATACCGGATTCATGCCAACAAGTTGCCTAAAGATATAATCTGTCTAACTTTACGGGGTCACTTCACATAGGGTAGTGGATTTATAGGGTGGAGCGAAATGCAGTGATCATAATGATAATTTCATTATGTCTATGTTCATCCTTCGATCTCTCAAAGTATTTTATTTTATAATATTACTACTACTTGTGATACGGTTCATTTTATCACTCCAAAAGCGAAAAAAAGAGCACCTACCTGAGCCTGAGTGCCCCTTTGGGACATGAATTTGTATTCGTTCCCTGCATGGAATCTTAGCTTTGATTTGGATTTGTTGGCCCTGGTGTTGGGTCCGTTCCTTGATTTGGATTTGTTGGCCCCGGCGTTGGGTCCATTCCTTGATTTGGATTTGTTGGCCCCGGTGTTGGGTCCGTTCCTTGATTTGGATTTGTTGGCCCCGGTGTTGGGTCCGTTCCTTGATTTGGATTTGTTGGCCCCGGCGTTGGGTCCGTTCCTTGATTTGGATTTGTTGGCCCCGGTGTTGGGTCCGTTCCTTGATTTGGATTTGTTGGCCCCGGTGTTGGGTCCGTTCCTTGATTTGGACTTGTTGGCCCCGGTGTTGGGTCCGTTCCTTGATTTGGATTTGTTGGCCCCGGCGTTGGGTCCGTTCCTTGATTTGAATTTGTTGGCCCCGGTGTTGGTGTTAACTTGACTGGAGGTTCGGTCAACGTAACCGGGATCTTTTTACTTTCACCGTTTTTCACATCATTACCGAATTGTGTCTTCAGGCCGTTAACGGCGATGACTGGTGTCTTGGACATATCTAACTGGAAGCCATCATGCAGCTTGATAATAATCATTTTCTTGTCTTCAGACAGAGCAAAGCTGTCCAACTTGGGATTCAGCGCAACGCTGTTGATCGTAATCTTAGACAGGTCGATAGAGTCAACATCGATCCCCACTGTCAGAGTCAGATGTAGCGTGTTTCCCGCTGCGAAGTCTGATCCAGACACTTCAAGAGGTTTGGTCTTTTCGAACGTTCTAGCTGTTTCGAAGCCTCCAGTAACAAGCAGCCCGCGACTCGCCTCCTCCTTACCGTCGAATGTACCGTCCGGAGCGTTCTCTAGCAAGCCTAGATCGAGCGCCTTCTGGACATATCCAGCAGCCCAATTGGAGACTCCAACAATTGAAGACGATTCAACTTTCTCCTCCATACCTAATCCTCGAACTAGGAATGTGGCCAATTGCTCCTTATTCACTAAGCCCTCTGGGTTGAACTCTCCATTACCCATACCACTCGTTATTCCCGCCGCTTGGATCGCCTCAATATAAGGCAGCGTAGGATTGTCTACTTTTACGTCACTGAACGACGATTCCCTTGGAGTAGTGTCAACATTCAGGTTAAAAACAAGCGCCGCAACCTTGGCGAATTGGGCCCGATTCATCTCTTCTTTCAATCCGAAAATGTTATCGGAGACACCTTGGAAGATACCTGCTGAAATCATCGCATCGAACTTCGCCTTTGTTGCCGCATCTAAATCTTTTAGATCGATAAAAGCATTGGCATCCGTCGGCCGTTCAAAATAAGAAACATAAAGAGATTGAATAACTTCTGCTTCTGCTTCTGCTGCTTGAACTGGTGTTGCAGACAAACATAAGGCCAATACCATGGAGCTTAATACCACGCGTTTAAACATAACCAATCCTCCTCATCAACATCATTCTTTCTCATCTTATCAAAACACAAATGTACTTTTCTTAATGAATTCTTAATGAATGTTATACAATATATATTTCTCCATTTATTATTGTTATCATTTGATCATCACCAAGATTGGTTTCATGTCACTTACAAAGGAGGAATGATCCACCATTAATCACATTTTAATTGTAGATGATGAACCCGAAATTCGTCAGCTCATTCGGATGCATTTAGAAAAAGTAGAACTGCAAGTCATTGAAGCCAGTTCAGGACGACAAGCGATACAATTATTCAGTAAGTATACGATCGAATTATTGATACTGGACCTCATGATGGATGATGGCAACGGGTTTGAGGTGCTTCAATATTTACGAGAAGCAAAGGCTGAATCGTTGGTAATTGCCCTGAGTGCAAGAAGAGAAGTGCAAGACAAAATCTTAACTCTCGGATTAGGTGCAGATGATTACGTCACTAAACCTTTTAGCCCAGTAGAATTGGTTGCTCGTGTGCAAGCACAGTTAAGAAGACATCGACCTTCTTCTTATACTGCTAAGCTTCTACGTTTAAATAAATTAGTACTAGATGTAGGTAATTATGTTTTGCAAAATGATGGAAAGTCATTTCATTTAACCCCGGTAGAATGCCGACTTCTAGAAATGTTCATGCAAAATCCAGACCGTATTTTGACTAAAAGGGAGATTTATAAGCAGGTGTGGAACCATGAGAACTTTGATGCAAACAATTTAAGTGTATTTATAAGCAGAATTCGAAGCATTCTTGAACCCACGGGGACCCCCTCTCATTACCTTCACAGCATACGTGGAGTCGGTTATAGATTCTCAGGTGATGGACAATGAAAAATCGAACAAAGCTTTGGCTACTTATGCTCATTAGTGCAAACGTTAGTATTCTTGTGTTTGCTTCTCTTAGCCTCATTATGGGAAAAATGGGAGATAAGGGTTATAATTTGAACAGCCTAAACGCCATCTCACAAGAAGTCCTTGATCCGATTGCAATGCATCAAGATTTTCGTATCCAAGACATAACGCAAATACTGGATAATGCTCATAGAAACCACCCTAATATTCGTTATGAATGGATTTCAGCAGATGGATTGACGATTTATGATACCTTCGGAGAAAAGAATACCTATGATTTCGGGCAGCTTGCAAATCGAATGCTCAGTATGCCTCAGAACCTATGGGGGGTCGATGAACCGATTACGCTTACTTACTCTATTAGCCAAGAGGATCAACCCTATTATCTATTGATGAGCTTATCCAGCCACGACATGAAAAATGGGCAAATTTACTTCTTCATGCGAACTTTTAAAGCCATGTCTACTTTTCTGCTACCGTTAATTGTTGCTTTATTAATTCCCTATCTGCTATCTCTAGGTTTTTTCTCTTCCATGAATAAACGAATTAGTAAGCTCAATCAGGCTATAGGACAGCTTAACCTCCAAAGTGAAATTACTGTATTAGAGGACACGAAAAAGGATGAAATTAGCCTACTCACTGCGCATTATAATACCATGGCACGCCGTATTCAAAATCAAGGCGAACAAATCAAGCAATTTGACACCAGACGAAATCTGTTGCTGTCTAATCTTTCCCATGATCTACGCACCCCTCTAACGATGATTTTAGGCTACGCAGAAACGATTCGTGCTGGATTGTATAAGGATGAGAAGGAGTTACAAGCGAGTGCCAAAGTTCTGCTACAGCGCTCTCGTTACATCGATAAGCTTTTAGATCAATTGTTAGATATTACTCGCCACGATGAGGGGAATTTAAAGCTTCATGTTGAAGTGCATAATGTATCTGAAATGATGCGAAAAATTGCTGCCGACTACCTGATGTTTCTTGAGGGACAGAACTTCACTGTTGAAGTAAATATCCCTGATGAGGATATCCAATCCTGGATTGATACCTCCCTAATCGAACGTGCGCTGCGAAACCTATTGGACAACGCGATTCGCTACGGATCAGAAGGTCATTATCTTGAAATCGGACTTTCGGAAAAGGTTGATACCATACTCATGACGGTTATCGATAAAGGACGCGGCATCTCCCTACAGGATCAAAAGCATGTTTTTGAACGTTTCTACCGTATCGATGACAGCAGAAAAGGCGAAGGACTCGGCATTGGACTTTCGATTGTCAAGGAAATCACCTCTCTCCATAATGGGTCAATTTCCTTGACGAGTGCCCCCTTTGAAAAAACAGTATTTGAGATTCAACTGCCAAAAATTCAGCGTGAACAGTAGTAACACTGAATTTTCACCTGCATCCAACCAACGTACCTAACTCCCCGGAGAGAGAACTATCCCCGCTCAAAATTTTTGGAACTCAAATTTCAATTAGCCTTAAATAACATAAAGAAAGTAATTGCATCTAATGGATATCTGATTTATCTTTCAGGAGAAGTTACTGTTCTCTTAAAGGCTCCTAGTAACAATACTGCGTCCAAATGAAATATACTGAGGCAGTAACTATCTTGCAAGAAAAGTCGATAATAGGTAGTCAAGGACGAACGACCACCATGGATAAGCTAACAAGCGTCGCCATTTATGCTAGGGTCAGTACCGAGGAGCAAGCAGAGTATGGTTACTCCATCGGCGCTCAGTTGGATACCCTGCGAAACTACTGTGCTCTTAACAATAAAAAATACTTGGGAGTACGCAGACAGAAGAATTGTCAGCGGAAAAGGCAGTAACAGACAGGATGCAGAACGTTCTAGCTAAGCCAACCCTTCTGAGGACAATAGTAAAAAGCGTAAACGTATGTAAGGCCGGACGTATCAAACTACTTCAAGACAGGCTTTCCAGTGTGAAGTCCCCAATTACCAAGTTGGAGGAGGGAAATTGAAAGTATCCTTCTCTATACAAGATGGATCAAATGGACCACGATCTGTTCGCCGAACACCTAAAAGACATAAATGGCTGAAGGGGCTCTCTCTGTTACGAGAAATCCCCTCAACTCAAGCAGAAGTTGAGCATTATTATTTCAGCTCTGGACCGTCCATCTAAAAGCAGATTTGCCTTGTTCCTTATTTCACTTGTAATACTAAAATGATCTGACTGAATGCTTGCCTTTAGCATTTCTACTTCCCAGCTGTTTTTGTCCACTTTCCTCAAATGCTCGGACTTCTGATAGTGAGCCCAATAGTCCTAATAAAATTCAACAAAGTTAGAAAGTCCTACTGATTTCCGCTCTCTCTAAATTGACGTCTACCATGACACCATCTCTCCTCTACTATTTGCAATTATAGTATCGCTCTAATAATTCTTATCGTTTGATATCACCTAAGCAATGGCATTTCCTCAGGGTGACCTTCCTTACCCTATAAGCGACTAAGACAAAATATTTCGCTCTACTTGTGATACGGTTCATTCCGATTTATCTTCACCGCGCGATAAATCTGCTCCACCAACACCAGCCGCATAAGCTGATGCGGCAGGGTCATGCGCCCGAAGCTCAAGCGCTGCTTCGCGCGGCGCAACACCTCATCGGAGAGCCCATGGCTTCCTCCGATGACAAACACGACATGGCTCGTCCCATACGTGCCGAGCTTGTCGATCTCCAATGCCAGCTCCTCAGAACTCCAGAGCTGGCCGTCCAGTGCGAGCGCGACCACGTGCGCCTCGCTCTTCACATGCGCGAGGATGCGTTCGCCCTCGCGCTCTTTTACCGCCCGAACCTCAGCTTCGCTCAGGGTATCGGGCGCCTTTTCGTCTGCCACCTCGATCATCTGAAACTTGATGTACGGGGCGAGCCGCTTGGCATATTCCTGAATGCCCAGCGTCAGATATTTTTCCTTCAATTTGCCTACGCCAATAATCTGAATAAACATAACAACCCATTCCTCCTAAATTGTCTTGCGAGATATTCTATAAGTAAGATGCTTCATCGCATCGTTCGTTCCAACTGTATTATACCTATACTACACACTTCTCCAAATTCTAACGAACCCCACACACCTTAATCAGCCCTATTTCGACTCTTTTAAAATCTAACGAATCTGAAACACGCTATTCGGCACCCACCGAGCGCTTCCCACCTCTTTCGAAGTCTCTTCAGTAATATAACGTGTCTACGATTCGTTAGATTTCAACCAGGCGGTATTTGCCCAAATTCGTTAGAGCTACTCGGTCAAGCCAAGCCACGCCACGCCTCCGTATCTACCCACATCGCTGTCACATAACTTCACTTTCCCCGTACCCGGGTGGCATCCATTTCTATTAACTACTTACTTTGTACTTTCGATACGACCTGGTTCACTTCCAACTCAGAACTCAGCACCTACCTACCTTAATCTTCTCCTACTATCCTCTACTCCAACGCCAGCCCCTAAAGCCTCGCCCAGCTCCACACAGCCTACTAACCACACCAATTCCCCCCACAAACACAAAAAGAGCGCTCATCACGCTCTCCTTGGCTTCTTGCTGTGATGTTCATACCGGATGGAAAGTCAGCCCGAAGCGCCACCTTAAGTCACGCCTCCAGCCGTCTAAGTCCTACAGTACGCTAAACGACGAGGAATTCCGCGTGCTGTTCGCACTCGGCACATTTCGCAGGCGGGTCCCAGTCGGCAAATTCCGTCTCCTTCAGATCAACGATATCTGGAGCGTCCTCATACTCATCGACAAACATGTCGATGGCAATGTCCACGTGTTCTTTGCATACAACGTACATCCGTTAAGCATCCTTTCTGTAACCAGCTATGTTCCCGATTCACAACCGCGTATCCCATTACAGGATAGCCACTTCTCAGTTCTATCACACCTGCCACCGAAAAGAAACCCCCAGCCCTAATTTATCGTGCCCAACCTCCACCAAACCTCTCCTTGCAGCAAAAATAAACAACAAAAAACATCCCTTCCGGATACCTCCACGGTACCACGAAAAGAATGCTCCTTAATCCACGCTTTTCACTTCAATCCTGACTGCGCCTTCGTCAACAGCTTCCCGCCTTGAAAAGCAATAACCGCATTGGCACCATTGCCGGCTGTGCCTTTATAGTTGTACACCACCATATTCTCCGCTTCACTCAGCGCTTCACCTTCGCCGCCAAGGATCTCGATGACATCTCCCACCGACATGCCAACCTCAAGCTTCTCATACTGGGCAAAGGTAATCAGCACCCCATCGCCTTTCCCCGCCGATCCGTTGTTTCCCGATGTTACAGGCGTTTGGCCACCAGCCTCACCTACCGCAATCACATTTGTACTCAACTCATTCAACTTGGTCTCAAGTGCTGCGATCTTTTGCTCCTGCTCAACGCTCTTGGCTCCCTGATCCAATAGTTTCTTCTCAAGCCCTGCAATCTTCTCTTGCAGAGCACTTGTATCTACAGATGCTCCTGTCGTAGCTACCTCAGATCCACAGGCCGACAGCACAAACAGCGACAGCGCCAAGCTCGTTCCCCCAAGCATCTTTTTCTTCAAATGTTTCATCAAAAATACCCCTTCCATTCTGAAATAAAATCAGATCGACAAACAGATGTTTGCATCAGCGACCGTCTCCAACATATTGACAACAGTTTACCACAGCCCTAGTCTTATGTATCTGCTTCTTTGGCTCCGGGTCTAACTGATCATGAGAATATAAAAATGGTTGATCTACTCATTTACTGTCGAACGAGCACATCCACCCATAATAACTAAAAAAGAGTGGTCAGTTGATCTGATCACTCTTCTAGCATTCCCTATTTCAATCCACGCAACAGTATGGGCTCGCTCGTTGATCTTCCCTTACTCCGGTTTATCCGTCAGCTTCACTGATACTTTCTCCGCTTTGCCATCCCGGTAGAAGGTCACTTCAATGGTATCTCCAATCTTCTTCTCATCGTACAGATACTTCCGTAGATCCAGCGTGGAGGTGATTTTTTGCCCGTCAAATTCCGTAATGACATCATTCAGCTTCATACCTGCTTCGGATGCCGGACCGGATGCTTCCAGCACAACCACACCGCTATCCACATGAGATGGCAGCTTCAGATCCTTACGTTGCTCGTCATCCAATGGTGCATAAGGGTTGCTCAGATCAACCGTGTACACGCCCAGGTATGGACGAGATACTTTGCCGTTCAGTAGCAGGGAATCTACCGTTTTCATCACTTCGTTCATCGGAATCGCGAAGCCGAGACCTTCAACGCCCGTATCCGAGATCTTCATCGTGTTGATGCCGACCACTTTGCCGTTCAGATCGACCAAAGCACCGCCGCTATTACCTTCATTAATCGCCGCATCCGTCTGGATCACGTTTTGCTCCCAGTCGTACACTCCGTCCTGATTAATCGATACCGGTAGAATACGATCCGTGTAACTGACAATACCGGATGTCAGGGTACCGCCCAGACCGAGCGGGTTCCCGATCGCCAGCACCGTTTGACCGCGCTGAAGTTTGCTGGAATCGCCAATCTCCGCGACTGCTCCCAGCCCTTTATCTTCTGCGGATAGTACAGCAATGTCACTTACACGGTCTTTACCGACCAGCTTTGCCTTATGTGTCTCCCCATCTACGGTCACAATCTCCAGATCACTCGCACCCTCCACAACGTGGTGGTTGGTCATAATATAAGCCTTGCCATCTTCCTTCTTGAAAATGACCCCTGAGCCCAGCGCCGAATCTTCCATCGATAGACTGCTACCCGTTTTATGGTTCACAATGCTCACCACGGAAGGACGAACATGGGCTGCTGCTTGGATAATCCGGTCGTATGGATCAGCTGCCTGCGCTGTCTGTGCACCGCCTCCACCACCATTACCTGTAGCATTAGCCAGCGGTAACGAAGCAGGCTGTGTGATGAAGCTAAACAGCATGACGGTCACGATGGAGCTGATCACCGAGCTAATCACAGCTACCTTCACTGTGGAACTGATTCCCGTTCGCGATCTGCGCGGATTGCTCCAGCGGTCACGTCCACGTGCTCTGCCTCCAGGGCGGATGATCTGAAGTTTGCCTTTCTGTTCAGGTTCGGCGCGTCTTGATACTTTGGTTGAATAAAAATCGTCTCCAAACAATCCCATCGTGATCCTCTCCCCTTCGTTGTCACGCATCAAGACCCTGACTGCCGCCTAAGTTGTCGCATGGATCAACGATGGAGTTCTCACATACACCACTCCGCCAACAGACGAACCTTCCGATCGCTGTTACTCACAAATTTTTTTGATCCCCTCTTCCAAGGTGAAAATTTGTTCCTAAAGGCGAACACTCTGTTTCTTCAGGTTTCTTCTGTCGTCTTCGTTACGTGAAGACCCCAACGGTTTCCCATGCTTTTTTGCAATTTTATAAAATGGTCTTGCATATCGCCGCATCCCGGCATCAAATCAAGATACAGCGTCTATGTACAACAGAACGGACACGCCATTCTGTCAGTGACTCTATCAATCATGCTCTCGCATTCTATGACATGCCATTTCACACGCAAAACAGCCAAAATCACAATGCTCCTCATATACTAAACACGTCAAATCACAAAAAGTTGCATATTTACGAAAATTAAAGCAAATTTCCGCTATAACGCGCTTAACAATAAAGGTCCATAGTATCTATCACCACAAAATCCGGTCCGCTAAGCGCCATTTTGGCAAATTTGAAGAACTTTTTCACCCCTGCATAGTCACAGGTTCAGCATACACGTCTCATCACACAAATGTTAGCGGCAAAAAGAGGAATGTTTTCCACCAAGCCTGACTACAATAATAGTAAAAGACAATTCGAAGCTTCATAGAGGAGGATATATATGGATCGCACACGTACACTCACAGCCATGGATGAAGTTCATATGGCGGCCAAGCTGGCCGATCTCAAGGAAGAACACTATCGCAATACCCTTGCACTCAGTACCATCATTGAACTGCTTATTGATAAAGGCATTCTGACCCGCGAGGAAGTCGAGCGCAAAGCCGCTGAACTCGACAGCTTTATGGCTCACCCACCCTATCCCATGGCGTAGGACGGTCGTAATACGTATCACAGAGTTTGAACTCATGATCCCGATAAAAGCATCCACGGCTCTCCATTGCGTCGCGCACCGACATTTTCGCCAAGTCCATCATATTATGATCTCGGCTAAGATGTGCCAGATACGTGCGCTTGATGCGTCCGTTCATCAGTTCACTAAGCGCTGCACCTGCTGCTTCGTTCGACAAATGCCCAATGTCGCTCAAAATCCGGCGCTTGGTGTTCCATGGATAACGCCCCATACGCAGCAATTCGACATCATGATTCGCCTCCAGCACCAGCACGTCAGAATCAGAGATGGCATCGCGAACCTTGTCGCTCATGTACCCAAGATCGGTTGCAACAGACAGCTTCTCCGTACCATCATCGAATGTGTAGCCTACCGGCTCCGCTGCATCATGCGAGATCCCGAAGGATTCCACGCGCAGTGACCCAAAATCATGTTTCTCACCTGTCTCAAATACCCTCCGGTTTTCCTCTGGAATCGCCCCAACCGACTTCTCCAGTGCCGCCCACGTATTCAGATTCGCGTAGATTGGTAAATTATATTTCCGAGACATCGCGCCTAGTCCTTTAATGTGATCGGAATGTTCATGTGTAACCAGAATTCCGTCCAATTCTGCCCCAGAAATCTCCCTTTCCTGAAACAGTGCATCCAATCGCTTCGCACTAAGACCCGCGTCAATCATGAGAGAGGTACCCCCATGCTGTATGACTGTGGCATTACCTGTCGAACCGCTGGATAACACGGTAAAATATATCCCCATAACGCATTACTCCCCTGGTTTGTCTGTCTTGGGACTGAATACATCCCCACTGATGCCCTGCACGTACAACACTTCGCCACTTTCCAGCACGAACCGCCATGCCGGCATCGCTACCTGTATATCTGAATTGAACAACTGGCCGTAATAGCCCAGCTGAATATCTTTGACAATTGCATCATTTGGCAAAAAGTTCTCGATCAGCGTTCCCAGCGCCTTCGACGCCGGAAGTACCTGCTGATCGCTCTCCTCTGCGGTTGTAATCCGCACTGGAGTTTGACGGTAACCCGTTATTTTCTGGTCGCTGTAGAATAGCTCCAGACTCACATTGAAGAGCGGCCATTTGCCATCCACCAGTGGGTGAAGCACAAAAGCCCCATCCTCGGCCATCAGCTGATCCAGCCGGTATGTCCCAATCTGTGGAATCTCACGCTCTAATGCATCTTCCAGCTCACTCTGCGAGAAGATCAGCTTGCTATCTACAGGCTGTTCCAGTTCCATATCCACACCAGCCTTGTCCTCTTCAATGAACTCATAGGACAACTTTGGCAGCTTCGGCGTTTCATTTGGAATCGGAGCCAGCACCTGAATGCCCTTCTCTTCCATCGCCTGCTGTGTATTATCTGCCAGTGAGGTGAAGTCCAGATTGGCTCCGGCTGTCTCCCGCGCATCCATCCAGATCTGGTATCCCAGCACCAGATTGAGCAGCAGAAAGGCATAGATCAACACATTTTTCGCCCGTCCCCAATCCAAAACATTCACCTCCGTCCATTTGATAAAAGCAACTAATATCACACTGGCCCACTCCGCGGTCAGAACAACCTTCCGATCGCTGTTATCCCCAGATTTCTTGATTCCCTTTTCCTAAGGGAGAAATCCGGCGATAAAGGCGAACGCTTCGCTTCTCCAGCTTTTTTCTGCCCTCTCCGTTATCGTGTGACCTTACACCTCGCTCGGATATCGAATGACTCCATTACCCTACAACCCATCAAGAAACGGTGGTTTCCTCCCCGTTTCCAAAGCGGATCACCCATACCGGGATCAGCTTGAGTCCGTCCTCAATCGAAGAAGGACGATATGCCGGGTACACGTCCACGACCTGGCGATTCTCACCTGCGACCTTTTTAATAAGAGCCTTCAGCTTTTCTCCACCAGGCAACTTCACCGATTTCTTCGTCTCTGCACCTTCGTTCAGGTATTCCAGCGATCGTTCATAACTAGATACCGTCTCCTGCTGCATCTCCATGCTGATCGTGCCAAAGCGGAACTGCATGGAATCCATAATCGGATAGCTGCCATAATACTGCTGGAATTCAAGCTGTGTCTTGCTATCGGCGGTCTCCAGCATCATGCGTGACCGGCCTTTCCAGCCACCATGCTGATTCACAAAATCAACCGCAGACAGCGCATCCTTCGCAGGATCAATCTGTCCCGCAGGCGGTGCCGCCGGATCGGTGTAACTGATCCAGCGTTGTTCCTGCTTAACTTGCAGACTACGTTTACTGTCCGTGTAGATTTCCGATCCATCTTTTTCCCGTATGTTCCGGGTCATACTTGGATCGAAGAAAAGACTACGCTGCATCTGCTCAACCGTGAACTGACCTGTTGGTACATCCGCCTCAATCGTCTCCAGAGCTTCCGCCGGGATATAATACCCGCCATCCATCAAGGTATATGGCGTCCAGTTCGTACCAAAATCAACATGCTGCTGCACGTCTTGCACTGTCAGGTCTGCCTGCGTTGCTTCGTATACCACGTCTCCCTTGGCGCTGAAGAACAGCGCATGGGCCTTCGTTTCATTTTTGGACGTATAGATAGAAATTCGGTTAATGGTCTCCCCTTGGAACAAGGAATCCGTCCCAAGCCTCATCACCCGCTGTAACAATGCTACGGGAATACCTTCTTTGAACGATAGCTCAAACCCAGGGTTCTCCTTGCGAATCTGATCCCAGTTCACCGATTGCACACTGCGGCGCTGAAAATCATCGAACGCACGCCCCTGTAACCTTGAATAGATCAACTGATAGAACGTATTGCCAGGGTAAAACACCGTATGTTTATCCTCACCCAGATGAATAACCATCTGATCGGGGAAGATCAATTCTTCAATATTACGTTCCTGACCCATATTTTCCGTCTTCACATAGTTCGTCTCTGACGTCACAATGGAATCTCCGCCTCCGGGCAAACGGTAGATCAGAAAATAACTCTGAACCAGACTGGCCACAACAAGGGCAGCAAGCACCAAGGATTTAATCCGTTCCTTCACGGTGCTCACCCCCTTTCTCACGCATCGGCAGTGTGAACGTTACTGTCGTTCCCACATCTACTTCAGACTCCAAAGAGATGCTTCCATCATGTGCTTTCACAATTTCCCGGGCAATGGACAGTCCTAGCCCTGTGCCTCCCATACTGCGAGAACGAGCCTTGTCCACCCGATAAAACCGCTCAAAAATGCGATCCAAATCGCGCTGTGGGATACCCATTCCGGTATCCGATACCGAGATGGCAAGTGTGTGTTCATCACTGCGTCTAGCCGCAATCGTAATGGTGCCGCCTTCCAATGTATATTTCAGCGCATTGGACACGACATTATCCAGCACCTGATCAATCTGGTCGCGATCCAGCGGAACAGCCGGAATATCATTCTCTACAGACAGCACAGGCTGAATATCCTTCTGATGCATCTGGAACGAGAATCGATCCGTCACTTCCTCCAGCATTTCCAGGATGTCTGTTGGCTGTTTACGTAGCAAAGCCTCTTTGGAATCAAGCCGCGATAGATGCAGCAGATCCGTAACCAGTCGTATCATTCGCTCTGTCTCGTTCTGAATAACACCAACGAAACGACCGGCAAGCTGCGGATCTTCCAGTGCACCGTCATCCAGTGCTTCCGCGTAACTCTTGATCGTAGTCAGTGGTGTACGCAGTTCATGGGAAACATTGGCTACGAATTCACGACGGGATGCCTCAAGCTCTTCCTGCTCGGTAACATCCTGAAGTACGGCAATCGTTCCCGTGATCCCCCGTTCACGCCGATGAACCGGTGTGAACGTCATCCGAATGACCACAGGTTCTTCTTGTCCTGCGGGTGCAATCTGCAGCAAAGTTGAACCTGTGAAACCACTCGCAAGGGCTTCCGCATCCTCCGGATCAATGCCGAGTAATATAGCGAAGTGTCTTCCTTCAATATCCGCAGGATGCATACCCAGAATGCTGCTGGCACGACGGTTTACGAGAATGACTTTACCGTACTCATCCGTAGCCACCACACCATCACTCATATTGGTCAGAATGGAGGTTAACTTCTCCTTCTCCTCTTCATTCTGGGAGAGTGCATCCCGAAGCCTACTGGTCATATAGTTAAAAGCCCGACTGAGCTGACCAATCTCATCCGTGCCAAATACAGGTGTCTGCTGATCGAAGTTACCTTCTGCGACCGCTGTCGCTCTCCGCGTCACTTCCTTAATCGGCTGCGTTATCGTATGGGACAAAATCACGCCAAGCACCGCCGTTAACACCAAGGCAATCAGAATGCCGGAGATAAAGATTTTGTTGATTCCCTCCATCGTGGAATACAGCTCGTTCATGGATGCCGCGATGTAGACCGCGCCAATGATCTTGCCGCCGGACAGCACCGGCTTGGCGACGACCTTTTTGCGAACATTATCCTCGTCCACGATATATTCCTCATTGTCCCGAATGCCTTGCAGCGCACGGCTGACGACGGTCTGGGTGTTTTTGCGACCCACATAATCCGAATGTGAACTTAGCGAGGTGGTGAGTACCTTGCCGCTGGCATCGAGCACCTGAATCTCGGCACCGTTAATGTTGAACAGGTTGTTCACCAGCACACGTAGATTTTCCGTTTTGTCCTCGCCCGCCTCTGCTTCTCCACCCGCCATTGTCTCGCCCACGAGAACCGACAGCATTTCTGCACGTGCCTGCAAGTCTTCCGTAAAGTTGCTCGTTAGTGAGTTCTTCATCGCGCTCACAAAATAAACGCCGATCAATTGCATCGCAATCAGAATCAGCAGTACATAGATAATGATCAATTTCGCCTGAATCGTTCGGAAGAACGAGAATCGCGCGAATCGGCCCATTATATCCCCACGCTTTTGGCACTGCGCACGAGATAACCGAGCCCGCGGCGTGTCAGAATCGTTTCCGGTTTGCTTGGATTCTCCTCAATCTTCTCACGCAGACGACGAATCGTAACATCCACGGTGCGTACATCGCCGAAATATTCATATCCCCACACCGCTTGCAGCAGATGTTCCCGTGTCATAACCTTGCCGGAATGCTTCGCCATATAATAGAGAAGTTCGTATTCACGGTGGGTCAGATCAAGCGGTTCTCCGCCTTTATAAGCCGTATACATGTCCATATCAAACGCCAGATCAAACAGCCGCATGACCTGCTTCTCTTCGTCTTCGTGCGCTTCTGCCGTAATCGCAAGCTTTTGCCGTCTGCGCATCTGTGCCTTCACCCGTGCAAGCAGCTCACGCGTACTGAATGGCTTCGTCACGTAATCATCCGCACCCAATTCCAGACCAAGCACCTTGTCGATCTCGCCATCCTTGGCGGTAAGCATAATGATCGGCATCTCCAGATGAGCGCGCACCTCACGACAGACATCCATACCGTCCTTGCCCGGGAGCATCAGATCCAGCAGCATCAGATCCGGTTTCTCGGATAACGCCAGTTCAACCGCACGAATGCCATCAAATGCACAGATGACCTCGTACCCCTCTTTTTCCAAATTAAACTTCAGAATGTCCGCGATGGGCTGTTCATCGTCCACCACCAAAATCTTCCCCTGCATCGGCTAAGTTCACCCCTATATCCTGCTTAATCCGCGTTAGCGTTTATATCTCTTTTCTATGTTTAGCTTGTACCAAGCCTGCTTGATTGGTTTCTCTAATATAAGTTGAACTAAAGAATATTTACTCTCATACTACGATGACAGAACAACCTTCCAATCGCTGTTATCCCCAGATTTTTTCGATTCCCTTTTCTCAAGGGAAAATCCGGGGATAGCGTATGCTTCCGATGCAGCTTTCTTTCAGAAAGCTTTTAGGCGAACGCTTCGCTTTTTCAGGTTTTTTCTGTCCTCTCCGTTATCGTAAAAATAATTAGTTCAACTTATATAGCTTGTTGTTTATATTCTCTAGTTTAACATACCTGAAGCACCGTCACATCCCGATCAGGGGCTTGGAAGGTCTTTCATCTGAAAATTTTTTACAGCAGCAAAAAACAAGGCCAGCATTATAGCCAACCTTGCTCTACTTAAGCTCTATATTAGTTCAGATACGTTAACGGATTTTCTACCGTTCCATTCTTAATAATCTCAAAATGCAGATGTGTTCCAGTCGAACGACCCGTGTTGCCCATAACGCCGATACTCTCGCCTTTTTCAACCACTTGTCCAACCTTAACGCCAATGCTGTTCAAATGTCCATACAGTGTTTCGTATCCGTTACGGTGGTTAATAATGATGACATTACCATAGCCGCTTTTCTGTCCTGCAAAAGTAATTACACCCTCATCAGACGCTTTCACATCGCGGTTACCTACCAGATCGACACCTTTGTGCTGGCGACCCCAACGTTGTCCAAAGCTGCTGCTCATCGTTGCATTTGATACCGGCCAAGCAAATTCACCTGAGCCCTCACCAACAACTTTTGTTCCGCTAAGGACTACTTCAGTTACTGCTGTTTTAATCACTTCCTGACCAAGCCACTCTTCCTGAACCACTTCACCATTTTCTTTGGTTATACGGTACTGCATGCTTTTCAAGCCACTTTGTCCTGGGCGCACGACTTTTGTTGTACCTGCTTTCAACGCGTCACTTTTGCGCACTTCCACTTGCGGTTTGATCTCAATCTGTTCAACAACCTGCTCAACCGATTTAACGGTTACCGCCGGTTTCGGAACGGTCAAGGTCAGTTCGTCTCCGATTTGAAGCGACGTTTCCTTGATGCCCGGATTATGCTTACGAATCTCGCTTTGTGTAATTTCATACTTGGCAGCGATCGAAGAGATTGTATCTCCTTCACGAACCACATAAGTTACAGGCGCGTCTTTACCAACGGTTAATGCTTTAACCGCCTCGGACACATCCCATATTTTGTTTGGATCAGCCTTCACCACATCTGTCGCTACATCTTCCTTGATGCCTACCGATTTCAGGGTTGTGCTAGGTCCCTCCTCTTTCTTCGAGGAGTTAGCCGATACCGACTTCGTCTTCAGCGAACTTCGCACAGCCGATGCCGATATGTATTTGCTCTGCACTTGTTCCAGGATTGCATCCGCTGTTGCCTGATCCTTCACGATACCAATGACTTCACCGTCTACCTTGAGCTCCACACCTTTGGCGTAGGCTGTCAGCATGTCACCCAGTTTGTCCAGCGTCTCGTCACTGTTCACTTCAGGTTTGTACGCTCTTACCGTTTCGGTTGTGATGCCATCCGTGTTCAGCACCATCTCTGCATCCGGATATTTATGTTGATATTCCTCAGTTTTGTCTGTAAATAGTTGTTGTAATTGTGCCTCATCTGCAATGGTACCAATCTCGCTACCTTTAACCATTACTTTATAGTACGGTACGGTGTTTGCAGTAACATATTGTTTGCCTGCGAACCCAAGCGATACTGCGATGAATACACCACATGCTGCTGTAATGATCCATTTGCGCGAGGCCAGAACGCGCTTCTTATTCACACTGAAGGTGGACATGCTCATGTTGTTTTTGTCTTCGGCCGTCCGGTGTTCCCCGGATTGTTCGTGTACCCGGTCTTTGCCCGGTTGGCGTATGCCTCTGAAACCTTTCATGATTCTCTCCTTTTCAGCACTTCTCAGTTCGCATTTCTGTCAAGACATCACCCATCGTGTCTGTCCCATGCTCGTTGATACTTGTATTGGTTGTCCGCAAAATCGGACTTTAGCTGCGCTCTCAAAAGTGTCAAAATTTTAACCTTTTATCACACCCGTATACTTTAACACAGGTTTTACACTCATTTCAACTCTACACGTCACACCGCAAAGCCACGCCCCGCTTGGTTTCCCTTAATTACCCATAAGATAGTATGGCTGTTCCATCACCCATTATGCTTCAACATCCGCTGTACTATGTACTTTTGTTCGCAAATTAAGACTAGGTTCTAAGACCCAGTGAAATATGCTTTATTTTTCATAAAAATACAAATAAAATCCCTCACCAGATCAACTCTGATAAGGGATTACGTAAACAACCTGTTTGTGGTTTATCTTAAACTGGATTTCATCTCATGTCACAATAGAAATTAACCTTCATGTCTCGATTCTTTGGCTGCAAGAATTACAAATCGCTTCTGCTGTACTTCCCAGAATCCATTTTGCTCCATCTCCATATGAATATCCATTAACGGCTGACGGAACTGTTTTACCTTGAAATCAGGTACTTGCCACGGGATGGTCTTTAGATAATATACCAGTGCCCCTATATCATAGAAACGCTGCGCGGGAGTTGCTTCCCGTTGCTCCAGAATACGGAATCCACACTGTTCCAGCTGAAGAACAGCACGATCCAGCTCCCATCCAGCGTAATCCGCTGGCATAGGAATGCCGAGCCGATCATTGATCTCCCTGCAATCTGACCAACCTACCTGTTGAGTCAGAAACAGTCCACCTACCGATAGAATCCGCCTAACTTCCTGCTCATCATACGACTCATGCCGATTAAGAATCAGATCAAATTCCCCATCTGCGAAAGGAAGTTGTGAATCATCAGTCACTGGAAGCACCTTCACACCGAGCGGCTGTAAACGTTCCTCTGCAATCGGTATATTGGGGAGATAGCCTTCGGTCGCACATGTGTATGGAGGAAGGGGACAGAGCCTGGACAGCATTTCTCCTCCACCAGTCCCCATGTCGAGCATTCGTTCTGTTTGATTCAATAATCGGCGCGCCATCGTTCCATAGGACCAGGGCAACATTCCACTCTGAAGTCGCTCACTCCCTGTTACATAGCTAAAATCCCAGCCACTAAACGGCTGATCTGCTTCTTGCAGACCTTGCTCGTATCGCTCTTTAGCAGTCTCGGCAAACTTGTTTACTGACGGTTCTGACTTCGAATGATATAAGTTCATGTTCAATAAAACCTCCAATTAGTGAATTCATAAACACAGATACATCGTATCTCTTGAATGCACCCTATGAACGGAGGCCCCCGAATTGAACTAGAGGTTTCTGCAATTTTGCCTAAACGTTTTTATATGTCGTGTTCTTTCCCTTTATATTTCATACACTGTACCCTCCTATAGGCATTTCCAGTATTTATTTAAATAGATTATATTCAATAGTCATCGACAAGTCCAATACAGTATGAATCAGGCGTTACTCGTCTATGAGCACGCCTGTCTTCCCTGCCTATCTTATTCTGTCTGCAGTACTTCCATCAGATTGTCATACTCTTCACTGGTCAGGTACTTCGAGATCACCTGTTCAATCTCACGTAGTTCCTGTTCCGTTAGGCCACCTTCCATGGCACCTGAGATCTGTTGCATTTCTTTCTGCGGCAGCTTGTTCATGAGCAGGCTGAAGATTTTTTCTTTCTCCTCTGCTGGCAGCTTGTCCTTCGCTCCTGTAATGTCATCCGGTGATACAACAATGGCATCATTGCCTGTAGAAGCACCTCCGCTGGCCGCTCCGGTTCCATTACCTGAAGCTGAACCACTACCCTGATCTGTTCCTGAGTCATTACCCGTGCCCGTATTCGTCCCATTGCCTGCACTTGTGCCTGAATTTGATCCTACGGTCGTATCTGTACCTGAACCTTCCCCAGTGCCCTCGTTTGAGCCACTTCCTTGGGACGCATCGCTACCTGTATCTACGCCAGATTGACCGCTCTCCGTCCCATTCCCCATAACTGAAACAGCATCTTCCGGAACCTGCTCTTCGTCCGCTCCTGTCGGCTGATCTGTCGTCCCATTTCCTGATTTGTTCCCTTCACTGGTTTTACCGCCCAAGGCACCTTGGAACATGGTAGTTAACCCCGTGGGTTGACCTTCCCACTGAATATTGAAACTCGCGAGTAGCGACTTCGCATATGACTGTACAATTAATCCGGTCGTGAGCAGTGTCAGTGAACTGATCAGCAACACGGTTAGCACGATTTTGACAAACCACACAAGCAACTTCATTCCGTTCTCTCCCTCCGATTATCCCACCCGTCTAACATGCGCATGTCGGGGTCTGTGACTCTACTGTTAACCAGTATTGACGGAAATCTTGGGATTATATCCGAAAAACATACAAAAAACCTCCAGTCATCGCTATAAAAGCAACAACTGGAGGCTTAACATGCCTAAGTCGGCAGAGGATTCTATTTTATAATTCAAGAAACAATCTCTCTATTTCTTCGATTACTCGTAGATTGGAAGAACTTGATTTGTTTGCTCACGGTTACGACCAACGGAGAAGATGGCAATTGGAATGCCTGTCAGTTCGGAAACACGTTTTACATAATTCTGTGTGTTCACTGGCAGGTCTTCAAGTTTCTTAGCTCCAGTGATATCTTCGCTCCAACCTGGCATCTCTTCGTATACTGCTTCACATTCTGCCAGCATTTTGAGGCTTGCCGGATAGTGTGTGATGACCTCGCCGCGGAATTTGTATCCTGTGCAGATTTTTACAGTTTCCAGACCTGTCATTACGTCCAGAGAGTTCAGGGACAGACCTGTGATTCCACTGACACGACGCGCGTGGCGAACAACAACACTATCGAACCAACCTACACGACGTGGACGTCCAGTTACCGTACCATACTCATGTCCAGTCTCACGGATTTGGTCGCCGATTGCATCATGCAATTCCGTAGGGAATGGGCCATCTCCTACACGCGTTGTGTAAGCTTTCGCTACCCCAATGACTTGCTGAATACGAGCCGGGCCTACGCCAGAACCGATACATACGCCACCTGCGGACGGATTGGATGATGTAACAAATGGATAAGTTCCTTGATCAAGGTCCAACATAACGCCTTGTGCACCTTCAAACAATACTTTTTTGTCCTCATCAATATATTCGTTCAGAACAACGGATGTATCACGTACGTAAGGACGCAGAATTTCAGCATATCCGAGGTAATCTTGCAGAATCTCTTCCACATCAACAGGCTGTCCGCCGTAGACTTGCTCGATGACACGGTTCTTTTCTTTGACCAGATGACGCAGTTTCAGTTCGAAATCTTCAGCATCCAGCAGGTCAACCATCCGAATACCAATACGAGCTGATTTGTCCATGTAACATGGGCCAATTCCTTTGCCAGTCGTACCGATTTTATTCGGACCTTTGCTCTCTTCTTCGAGTGCATCCAACACCATGTGATATGGCAGGATGATATGTGCGCGCTCACTGATGGACAGGTTCTTCGTTGTGAAATCATTGTCATGAATATAGTTAATTTCTTCGATGAGTGCCTTCGGGTTGATAACCATTCCGTTACCAATAACACACGCTTTATCCGTGTAGAAAATCCCTGATGGAATCATCGTCAGTTTATATTTTTTGTTATCAATCAGAATTGTATGACCCGCATTGTTACCACCTTGATAACGAGCCACCACATCAGCGCTCTCCGCCAAATAATCCGTGATTTTACCTTTTCCTTCGTCTCCCCATTGCGTTCCCACTACAACTACCGTTGACATAGTTAACATTCCTCCGTGGGTGCCTTGCGCACCTTTGTATTGGTCTGTCCGTCCTCTATCCCGGCAGGCGTGTTACGCAAAAAACCGACTGAGAAGCGTGCTAACGGACAGTAAAAATGTCCTTCCGTTACATTCAAGGGAAGGTTTGCGCTGCTTTAACGCAGCAGTATTAGTGTACCAGTACCCTTTTTCAAAGTCAAATCAAATGGCGAACAATTAGATATAGTACAACCGTAATGTTCGGGATTTACCCATTATTTCAACACAAAAAACCGGAGACTTCAGTCCAAGCTTGCTTGACTGCTATCACCGGTTCAAGGATACCCATTTCAATGTGAATCTATATCTGGTATTTATAAGACCTGTTTGAGTTCAGTTGCTCTAATAGTTGATCTTCGGGACAAACGATTCTGGCTTCTTGATCGAAGCCGTCAGCACCTGCCCGTTACATCGCGAAGGCGTCATTGTGCGCCCTCTCGTAATTGACGAATTTATTAAAGTTTTTCAGGAAGACCAGTTCTACCGTACCTACCGGACCGTTACGCTGTTTAGCGATAATGATCTCAATAATATTTTTCTTCTCGGTCTCCTGGTTATAGTAGTCATCCCGGTACAGGAACGCTACGATGTCGGCATCTTGCTCGATCGAACCCGATTCCCGCAAGTCACTCATCATCGGACGTTTGTCCTGACGTTGCTCTACACCCCGGCTCAGCTGGGACAAGGCAATAACCGGAACTTCCAGTTCCCGGCCAATCTGTTTCAGTGTACGTGAAATCTCGGATACCTCTTGTTGACGGTTCTCCCCTGCTTTACCACGTCCACTAATCAGTTGAAGATAGTCGATCAGGATCATGCCAAGGCCTTTCTCTTTCTTCAGGCGACGGCATTTGGCACGAATATCCGCTACGGTAATCCCTGGCGTATCATCTATGAAGATGTTGGCTTCTGACAAAGCTGCAATACCCATCGTCAGCTTCTGCCAGTCTTCATCACCCTTGAAGTCACCCATACGCATCACGCTGGCATCCAGGTTGGCTTCCGCACAGATCATACGTTGCACCAGCTGGGCAGCTGACATCTCCAGACTGAAGATAGCTACCGTCTCCTGTGCCCGAATGGCTACGTTCTGAGCGATATTCAGGGCGAAGGCCGTCTTACCTACGGAAGGACGGGCCGCTACAATGATCAAGTCACTGCGCTGGAATCCGGCAGTCATCTTGTCCAGATCGATAAACCCGGACGGAATACCTGTCGTTGTACCCTTATTCTGATGAAGTGTTTCCACACGATCGAATACTTCCATCAGTACATCCTGAATGGCTATAAAACCACTACTGGAGCGACGGTTGGAGATCTCCAGAATGCGACGTTCAGCTTCTCCGAGCATCGCTGCAACATCTTCGCCGCCTGTGTATCCTTCGCTCACGATCTGGGTTGCCGTACGAATCAGGCGACGCAGCATCGATTTCTCTTCGATAATCTGAGCGTAATAGTCTACGTTCGCGGCTGTAGGTACACCATGGGCTAGTTTAGCCAGATAACTAACGCCCCCGATGTCCTCCAGCTCACCTTTATCCTTCAGAAGCGAAGTCAGTGTCACGAGGTCAATTGGTTGATTTCCCTCACCAAGCTGGATCATCGCTTCAAAGATTAATTGATGGGGCTTATCATAGAAATCCTCGGTTTGCACCCGTTCCATCGCTGTAATCAGGGCCTCGCCCTGCAACAGGATTGCACCCAGCACGGCCTGTTCGGCTTCCAGGTTCTGCGGGGGAATCCGGTCGAATAACATTTCTCCGCCCATCTTACTCTTCCGTTACCTGTACCTTCAAGGTTGCCTTCACTTCAGGGTGAACCTTGACAGTTACTTGTGTTACGCCGAGTGTACGAATAGGCTCGTCCAGCTCAATTTTGCGTTTGTCTACTTTCAGACCCTTTTTAGACAAAGCTTCTGCGATTTGTTTGCTGGTAATGGCGCCGAACAGACGACCACCTTCGCCGGACTTCGCTTTCAGTTCAGTCACTTCTGCTTCCAACTTTTTCGCAAGTGCTTCCGCTTCCGCTTTCTCTTCCTGTTTGAGTCTTTCCTCAGCCGCCTTCTGGTTGTCCAGTGTCTTCATGTTGCCGTCCGTTGCCAGACGTGCGATTCCCCGTGGCAATAAGAAGTTCTGTGCGTAACCCTCAGATACTTCTTTCACTTGCCCTTTCTTGCCTTGACCCTTCATATCTTTTATAAAAATGACTTTCATTCGAACAGCCCCTCTTCCTTTTCGATTTCAGCCAGTACGTTCGTCAGCCGTTTTTCTGCCTCTCCAAGCGTTCCTTCAAGCTGCACGGCAGCATTCGTCAAATGTCCGCCACCGCCCAGTCGTTCCATGACAACCTGAACATTCATGCGCCCCAGCGATCTCGCGCTGATGCCAATGAGTCCATCCGGACGCTCGCTTATAACAAATGAAGCGACCACGTCAGTCATGTTCAGCAATGTGTCCGCCACCTGGGCGATCATCATCTGTGAAATCTTGCTGCCAGGGTCTGTGACCGCCAGCGCAATGTTTCCATATACCATTTTAGCATGCTTTATGATTTCTGCCTTAGCAATATATTCTGACAGATCCTCTTTCATCAACCGCTGGATCATAATGGTGTCCGCACCGCTACGGCGCAGGAAGCCTGCCGCTTCGAACGTTCTGGACCCCGTGTGCAGTGCAAAATGCTTCGTATCCACCGTAATCCCGGCAAGTAAAGCCGTAGCTTCCAGCGGAGTGAATTGTACCTTATCATGAATGTATTGCAAGAGTTCGGTTACTAATTCGGCAGCAGAAGACGCATAAGGTTCCAGATAGATCAACACTGCGTCATTGATGAACTCTTCGCCGCGGCGATGGTGATCCACAACGACGACACGGGTAGCAGACTGTACCAGTTTCGGCTCCATGGTCATGGATGCCTTATGGGTATCTACTACCACCAGCAACGTGTGCTCGGTCATCATCTGGGTTGCTTGTTCCGGTGATACAAATGCTTTGGACAACTTCTCGTCCTTATTCACTTGCTCCATCATGCGTTCAATCGATGGATTAATTCCATCCAGAACAATCCGTGCTTCCACATTATACAGACTGGCCGCTTTCCACACTCCGATGGATGCGCCGATCGCGTCCATATCCGGTATTTTGTGCCCCATGATGAGCACCCGATCGCTCTCCTGCATAAGATCACGCAGCGCGTGTGCAATAACGCGGGCTCTTACCCGTGTCCGTTTCTCCACTGCGTTAGACTTACCGCCATAGAAAGACAGGCGTTGTCCGGACTTCACGGCAGCCTGATCACCACCACGTCCAAGCGCCATGTCCAGACTGGACTGTGCCAGTTCTCCCATCTCGCTGATGCTATCCGATCCAAACGCCAGTCCAACACTGAGTGTCATTGGCACTTTGAGATCAGCAGTCATCTCCCGAACTTCATCCAAAATGACAAATCGGCTCTGCTCCAGTTCCTGCAAAGACTTATGATTCAGCATCAACAGATAACGATCAGAAGACAGACGGCGCAGGTACACTTCGTACCGCTTGGCCCAAGACGTAATTTCGCTGGTCACTCGGGCAATCAGTGCTGTACGCTGTTGATCGTCCATGCCTTGGGCAGCCTCGTCCAGATTATCCAGAACGAGAATTCCCAACGCAAGGCGTTCATTTTCATATTTATCACGAAGAATGGCTAGCTCCGTAATCTCGTATACATATACATACCGCTCCTGCGGGTTATGAATAACTCCATAATGTCGATCATCCAACTGGAATTCGTCATGCAACTCCTTGGATGAATGTTCCTTCGTCCCATCCTTCTTCTCTTTAGGCTGAGGAAGTTTAGGAAACATATTAAGTAGCGGATTACCCACCATTGTCTTCTCCTGGAACATCTCCGCGACAAAGCGGTTATGCCACTCTACCGTACGATCTTCGCTGTACAACACAATTCCGAATGGAAGCATGCTGACCGCTTCCCCCTCCATCCGTTTGATCCGAATAGATAGGCCATTAATGTAGTCGTTAAGCTCACGGCGGAACGCGAGCTCCGCCTTAATCATGACGATTCCCAGCGCCGAAGCCAGTATCAGACTAATCAAACCAAGCGTCCAGTTATAAATGGTAACGAACATAACGAGCAACAGCAGCAGTATGAACGCCCATACGGTATAGTAGCCGTGCCAGCGTTTCTTCAGAAATTTAGGCATGACTCATCACCCTATCGTTTTGATTTCGATATTGCCTCACGAAGCGGGAACGCCAGATCGATAATTCCGATAATCCGAAGCGGACCAATGAAGAAAACCGCAGCCGCCAGGAAATATGGTATAACCGGATTCCATTTCTTTGTATGTGAGAGAAAGAAGAAGAAACCGATCGCTTGAATCATGAAGCCCAGATTAATTAACGGGGACAGATTCATGGCAATCATGGTCCAGTATGTTCCATCACTTTGTCTGGAGATCACTTCAATCAACAGAGCAAGGAAATAATACCAGATCAACGCACGCGGCATACGCCATTCTCTCGCTGGTGGAAGCTTCGATACCACCACACCCATCACGTTCAGAATCGGACGAGCAATGGCGTGTGTAATAAAGGCCATTACCATCGATGTAACAACGAGAGCAAACGGAATCATAAGCTGTGTCTGTTTGGCAACATCCTCGGTCATCTCAGGTGTCCATGCAAACCCGTTGATCATCTGATTCGATGTATTGGTTAACGGTTCAATGGTCAATTTGACGACATCTTCAATATAACTGGACAGGTCGAATTGGAAAATGACACTGCCGACTAAGAGCAACAACAAGTATTCTGCCAACATCATGCCACTTCCCGCCATCAGAGCGAACAGGGCCGATTTGCGTGTTTTATACGCGTGACCCATCACGATCGCAGGCAGGGTGAAGATGAGCAATAGTAACAGATAGATGGGGTGGAATACGACCAAAATAACGGCTACGGGCACGAGATGCCATATAAATGATTTTAAAGATAATGAAGCATACAAAATAACTCCCGGAATCATCATAAAAAATATGGCAAGTACCGATAAAGGAGTTAACAGCGAAAGTAGCAAGAGCAGATAGACTGCGCTCCAAACAGCTGATTTAAAGCTAAATTTCAACAAATTCACCTCTTACGCATATGATCTTCTAGCGCGGAAATATCCTGGTACCAGTCTTCAAGCTGGTGACCTTCCTGTTTATGCTTTTTCAACTTCTCAACTAGCAGTGCATCCAGATCCTTGAAAGGAATACCGAGCCTGCGGCCCAATATGTAACTACTCATAATCAAACTGGCAAGACTGTCCCCGATTCGAGTTGTACTGCCTTCCCATAACGCCTTGAATAATCGGGATACCTGATCAAGTACTTCGGTTTTCAGCCATTCAATCACTTTAGCGCGTTTGGCTACATCCAGTTCTTTAGGCATTTGGCGAAAGTCACTCTCCCCCGAAAAAGCTTTATTCTCGATTATAGCATAAAAAGAGGGCCCGCAAAATTACCCCAAAAAGCGGAGAAGTTCTCCGAAACTGATGTCAGGTACTTATGCGGAGTCCTCCGTACATCCTAGCGACCTATATATTTGTAAAAAACTTCGAATGCGTCCCTAGTTCAGGACTTCTTAAGTTTAACATGATACCGGACGGCTGTGATTATCCCTAATGACACAATAATGTTTAAATTCGTAACCACCTTACTTAGCCTTGATCGATTCTTTGGCTACAATGCCCTCACAGTACTCAATAATCTGACTCCGTCTGACAATACCAATGAACCGATCCATATCATCGACCACAGGAACAAAGTTCTGAACTTTAGCCAGATTAATCAGGTCCTCCATGTTGGCGTCAATGGATACGGGTTTAATATCCAAGCGAAGTGGAACGTCCTTGAGCAAGAACTTTGAAGCGTTTTCAAATGAAATCTTTCCCTCGGCATTCTTCATATACCACAGTAAGTCGCCTTCGGTAACGGTACCAATATATTTGCCTTCTTTATTCAAAATGGGTACCGCCGTAAAACGATGATATTCCATCCGTTCCAACGTTTGCCGCAGCGTAGAATCCGACGTCACGCACGTAACCTCTTGTTTGGGTAGCAAAAAAAATGCGATGTTCATACCCTTGTATATCCTCCTTGTGAATTTCTTCGTTCAACTTATCTCGCTCAACTTATATTATACGGATCAGAACGCAGGATGTTCCAAAAGGATAATAGTTCTCACTATAAAGAAAAAAACAGCAGCCCGCGAATAAACGTACTGCTGATTGTGGTCTACAACACATCATTGGTATGGAATTGGTTATTCAATCTTTTGCCGGTCAGGGATCATTACTTCACCGGCTGGGGTCGATTGATCCATCCAGTTGTTAATCAGCTCTTTGGCATATTGGACATCTTTCTCGTCAGCCTGACCATAATAGATACCGTCTTTTTTCATCCCCTCACCCAGAATGGTGAAGCTCGAAATCTGCGGTTTCTCCTGAGTAAGCACTTGTTTAGCCAGATCAATAATGAAAGAAGCTCGCATATCCGTCTGGAAGCTGTCTCCCATGATCTGAATCAATTCCGGGATTTTGGCGATTTGATTCAAATTCAGCATTTCATTCGCCATCGCGTTGAGGAATATCTGCTGCCGCTTGGTACGATTAAAATCGCTATCCTCACGGTATCTTACATAGTACAGTGCTTCCTGCCCGTCATAGATCGGCTTACCGCCTTCAATCGTGAATTGCACATGATCCGGGTTTTTGTTCACAATGTCCTCATCAATTGGCAGTTTTACACCACCAAGCGCATCAACCACTTTTTTGATTCCGTCGAAGTTGATCGTTGCATAATAACCCACATCAGCATCAAGAAATTTCTCCACGGTATTGATGGACATATTCTCCCCACCAAAAGCATAGGCATGCGCCAGCTTATCATAATCATCTTCGCCGTCCTTGTTCGCGTCCCGTCCTACAATCTGCACATACGTATCACGTGGAATGGATACCAGAAGCACACGGGATTCCTTGGGACGTACTACAGCATAGATAACGGTATCCGAACGTCCACGCGTTTTTTCATAGGCGCGTTTGTCCGAACCGAGCAGTAATACGGAAAATGGTTCCTTACGGTATACCGTTGGATCAGGCGTGTTGTTGCCTTCTTGCGGCACATACGAGCGGGATAGCTGATCTTCTACCGAATCGGCGAGAAACAGATCAAATGCCGCTACAGCCAGCTGCTGACGGAACAAATAACCTCCGATTAACAAAACAACAAGTGAAACGAGCGTTATATATAGGCCTTTTCTTCTTTTCTTCTTCTTATCTTTAGTTCTGCTTTTCATCCATCGATTCCTTCTTCACTATCGAAATGATAATCCATAATACCAATTAAACGTCTGGGTTGCCTTGTGACTCGGTGTTCTCTGAAGTTTTCTCTCTCTGGAATCAAGACACCGCTTACGCTCGTTCTATTGTAATCATTGCAGGAGCAAGAAAAGTTACAATCCGGTTAAATTGAAAAGAACAGCGACTCCTTTTTAGCTACAAAAGGTACACTGTTCTCTTCATTTCTAACGTTATCAAATCAGCTTGTAGATACATCTTCCACATGATGACTCTTCTCTTTTTGACGCAGACGTCCCGTTATAAGCGCAGCTACCAGCGTAAGCACACTGAATACCACCGCAGACCAGAAAAGGCCATTATAACCCTGCCCTGTCGTTTGATGCACTGCCTGGAGCAACACATCACGGATACCTTCATCAGGAATCTGGGACAGGCCCTCTGTCAGACTGGAGATATCACTCCCTGATGACCCTCCCGAGGCATATTGCTCCAGCATCTCCGGAGGCACCCGAATTCCTTTGTCAGCGAATCCTGCCTGAATGTTGGACCCCAGATTAATGAAAGAACGTGCCAGGAATCCGGCGAAAATCGTAGGTGCAATAGCCATTGCCATCTGGCGGAATAACGAGCTGGTCGCTACTGCGATGCCTTTATTGTTCTCACCGGCCTGTTCCGTGACAAGTACATTAACTGGCGCACCAAGCATCATACCGAAGCCAATACCTACGAGTGTACTCGCAATGACAAATTGCCAGATATGCTCCACCCATAGCGGGAACAGCAGGAATCCAATCGCAGATAGCAGCCCCGCAACCGATAACGTCCAGATTGGCCCTTTGCGGTCTACGAGGTATCCACCTCCACCTGCCCCGATGCCGGATGCCAGCGCGAGCGGAGTAAACCAGTACCCGGAAGCTGTATTGGATACGCCGAGATATTGCTCAACAAATCCGGGAATAAAGATCACCGAGGCCAGAATGGCTCCGGAGAAAAAGGCAATCAACAGCGTCCAGCGAAATGACGCAATGCCCAGAAGATGTGTCGATACAACAGGTTCACGTTCAGATCCTTCCAGCCTTTTTTCCATGAAGTAAAAGAGCACCAGAATGATCACACCTGCCAAGAAGAAACCGTAGAACATGGGTGATCCCAGGCTTTGAAGCATGTTCACACCGTCCAGATTGCTGAAGCTATACATTAAACTGAGTACACCCAACGTTAGGACAGCAATACCACTCCAGTCCACTGCTGCACGATTCAGTTCCTGCTCTTCCTGAATAAATCGAATACCTGCAATGAATAGCAGAATGGCGATAGGTACATTGATCAGGAATAACCAATGCCAGTTGCCCGTAAGATCCAGTATAAAAGCACCGACATTAGGTCCCAAAATAGCGGCAACACCATTCATACCTCCGAGCAGACCCAAAGCTGTACCCTGACGCTCCGCCGGGAACTTGCTTAATACGTATGAGCTGGCGATGATAAATATCCCTCCACCGCCCAGAGCTTGAATGACACGAGCGATCAGGAAAAAGGTAAACGATGTGCTCAACGCAACGAGCAGGGACCCGATCCCAAACAACGCCACTTCAATCAAAAATAGTTTCTTGCGACCATAACGGTCCGACAGTTTGCCTGCAATAGGTACACTCACCGCAAGCCCAAGCGTGTAAAGCGTAATCGTCCATGCTCCCCATGTTGGCGACACACCAAATGATGCATTTAAGGTGGTCAGTGAAGAGGTGATGATCCCGTTATCCAGCGCAGCCATAAATACCCCTATGGCAAACAGGATTAGCGGCCATTTCATTTGTTTTTGCATCACATGTTACCTCCCGATCAGATCGTAAATTCAGTATCGTACAGTTGGTTTTGTAAATATATATTAAACTGAATTGAATAATAATGACTCACTGGTCATTTTAAAACAAAAGAAAACCATATGTCAATTTAATAATATGGTTATATGGATCAATTTACCTCCGATTCGATAAAATAGAGCTACCACATGTTCAGTCGAACCTGCGGAC
This sequence comes from Paenibacillus sp. FSL R5-0701, assembly GCF_037973995.1. Lineage (NCBI taxonomy): Bacteria > Bacillati > Bacillota > Bacilli > Caryophanales > Paenibacillaceae > Paenibacillus > Paenibacillus sp. FSL R5-0701. The sequence continues at coordinate 7,098,426 of NZ_CP150230.1, forward strand.
AGCCCTCATATCTTAACTAACGTACTAACGCTTGCGTAATGCTTCAATAATCTGGTCTGACTCGGTTTCCCGAAAATCCATAGTTGAATAACTTCCGAGTCTCCACAAAACGCCCTTCACGAGTATCTGTTCCAAATACAACTGATATCAGCCTTTTGCCATCACGTTCAGCTGTCCCCACAAAATGATACCCGGAATCTTCATCATACCCGGTCTTCAATCCGTCATTCCCATCATAAGCATACGGCCCACCGATAGAGGACAACATCCAGTTCGTGTTACTCATGTACATCCCTTTTTGGTGCATTGATACTTGCATTTGACTGGAGATTCTTAAAATCTCGGGATGGTTATTCAGCAGATATCGCGCAAGCTTGCATGCATCTATAGCCGTCATTAAGGTCTGCCCTTGTATTTCCATCGGACGGTTAGGACCAAGCAACTTTTCACTGAGGCCCGTTGAATTCGTGAATTGTGTTTCCTTAGAAAGTCCAATCTGAGTTGCCTTCTGATTCATCCGTTGCACGAACTTCTGCTCTGTACCACTGATATGTTCAGCCAGAGCAACCGCTGCATCATTGGCTGAATAGACAGCTACGATCTCGAACAACTCCTGAACGGTGAATTGTTCTCCCTGTTTCAGGGTCAGTTGACTGCCCCCCACGGAGCTGGCATACAGGCTTACATTAACAAGATCATTCCAGCCTATATCACCATTGATCACGGCCTCCATTACTAACAGTTCTGTCATCAACTTACTGACGCCTGCCGGAGCAATCTCTTCGGAGCCGTTAAAATCCATTAAGATCTGTTCAGAGTTCATATCCATTAATACCGCAGATTCAGCTTTAATTCCCGGTTTGCCTACCAGCAAGTCCGGTTTCACACCCAAATATATAATAAGCAAGAGAGCCAGCAGCATACCAGCCCGTTTCCACCATTTTCTCATAAGATGATCACCTCTTACCTATATAGACGAAGTAAAGAGGCATTTTGTCTGCACTTTTTTGAAAAAAAGTTAAATTTTTTTTATTTTTTGGTTACAAAAAAAACATGAACCCCATACACCCATGCCAGAGTGTACAGAATCCATGTTTTTAAAGACACTTTTTATTCATTTTACCAGGAGAATTCTTCTTTGATAATTTAGCAACCGACTTCTTAAAGGACCCCAATCCTAACAGCTGCTAATTTAAGAATGTGTTACTCAGCTACAACTGCTTTGTCTGCATTAACTTGCAGGTCGCTTAGGTAAACGCCTGTTCCATCACCAATCGCATAGTTCATTACACGTTTGTTAACGGGTGCTACAACTGCACGATACAGTGTAGGGAATACAGGAACTTCATCTACCATGTATTGCTGCCATTGATTGTAGATCTCTTTACGCTTGTCTACATCAAATGCTTCAGCAGAGATACCTTGTGCCAGCAATTTGTCATTCTCTTCGCTGGAGAATCTGGAGAAGTTGTAGAGTGCATCGCGGCCATATAGACCAGATGGATCTACGTCAATACCAACGCCCCATGCGGCTTGATACACATCAATGTTCGGATCATCTTTACCTGTGTTACCTACACGGTCATAGAAGCTGTTGAACTCAACCATTTCCAGGTTTACTTTCAAACCAATAGCTGCCCATGATTGAACATAATAACGAGCCAATGGTTCAGCTGTGTCGCCACCAGTCATGGATACAAAGTTGATTTCGAGTGGTGTTCCATCCGGATTCGTACGGAATTCACCATCCAGTTTGTAACCAGCTTCGTCGAGCAATGCTTTCGCTGCTTCTGGATCATATGCTACACCCGGATTGTTGGAATCATGGAATTCTGGGTGAGACGGTGGAATCAAGGTTGTTGCATTCCAACGCAGGCCATTATAGAAACGTTTACCTACTTGATCGTTATCTACAGCCATCCACATTGCTTTACGCAAGTTTTTGTCGCCCATTTTTGCTTCGGCATTGCTTACAACTTTTCCGTTCTCTTCATCCCACGTACCCAGTTTGAAACCGATGTACGTATAAGCACGATCGATTGCGCCCAGGAATTCTACGTTGGACAGGTTTGCATTGTCTTTATATTGATCTGTCGGGAATGCATCCACGAGGTCTACCCCGCCAGATTTCAGTTCTTGAACAACCGTTGTCGGGTTGATAACTTTCAGAGTCACTTTGTCCAGTTTTGGAGCTCCACGCCAGTAGTCTTCGTTCTTAACATAAGTTACAGACTCACCCGGAGTGATGACATCCACTTTAAATGGACCAAAACCAATTGGTTTTTCACGTACTTCTTTGGAAGAAGACATTTTGGCTACATCCATATCTCCGAAGATATGTTTAGCCAGTGGATACGTCCATACGCCACCTGTCAGCAGGGACGGAGTAGATTCTTTATACGTAATGCTGATTTGTTTGTCGCTCAGCACTTTAATACCAGAGATTGTTTTTGCTTTTCCAGCATGATACTCGTCCATACCTACGACACTAGTGAAGTTGGAGTCGTAGCGTGGACCATCATACGCTTTGTTACCGATCACTTCATAAGCAAGCTGCAGATCTTCAGCCGTTACCGGCTTGCCATCATGCCAGTTCACATTGTCACGAATGGTCAGTGTGAACGTTTTGCCATCTTCAGATGTCTCATATGTTGCTGCACCATCGTTGGTGTACACATAGTCTTTGTCCCATGTAAGCAATGCCTCATCAAACCATTGCAGTACCTGAACATCTGGGTTACCGGAATAGAAGTTGTAGTTCAGTGTACCTTCAAAAGCAGTATCCGATACAAGTCCGAATGTAATCGATCCACCCTCGATCGCAGTACCCTCATTCGTTTTGACATTGTTGAAGTCTTCAATGGAGTAAACGCCCTCTTCATTAGCAGGTTCTTCCTCCGTTTTTCCCTCTTCTGTGTTGGAAGCTGGAGCTGGAGTAGCTGCTTCTTTCTCAGAGCACGCTGCGAGCACCAATACAAAGACCAACATCATCGTGAAAAATAGTCCCCGTGAAAATAATCCCTTTTTCATGAACCTTTCCTCCCTTTTTTTAACCTCTTCTTTGTCTTGCATCAGTCGCACGCTTTAGGGCTTGACCGACATTATTTATACTCAACATCAATACCAGAATCAGTACCGATGCGGGTAGCCATATCCACCATCTGGATTCCAGGGTTTGCGGATTACGTGCATAACTTACGAGTGTTCCAAGACTAGGCGTACTTTCGGGAAAACCAAACCCTAGGAAAGACAGCCCGGATTCGAGGCCAATGTTGGCAGCGAGATTCAATGTCATCGTTACGATGATAATGGAGCTCAGATTCGGAAGAACCTGTGAGAGCATAATCTTCAGATGAGAAGAGCCCAATGTTTTTGAAGCTTTTACATAATCCAGTTCCCGTTCCTGTAATGCTTTGGAGCGAATCAATCTGGCGATACCCATCCAGAGAAATGCCGTCATGATAAGAGAGAACGAGATGATATTGTATTTCGGTACTGCCGTAACAAACGCGATAACAATCATCAACATCGGAAGGATCATGAAGAAATCAACAACACGCATAAACAGGTTGTCTATCATTCCACCGAAATAACCGGATAAAAGGCCAATTAAGATACCTATGAAGCCAGTCATTAACGTTACGATAATTCCAATGGTCAGGGAGTTACGTGTACCGATGACCAGTTGGCCAAATACATCACGACCTCCATAGTCCGTTCCAAGCCAATACTTAGCGGATGGTGGTTCATATAAGGCAAACAGATCCACGCGTACGATATCATCCTGATTCAGAATGAGAGACGTACCATATACCAGCAACATGACCAAGCCCAAGAAAATGAGCGAGATTAGTGCCACCTTATCTCTGACAAGCTCCCGCCATACAATACTCAAGCTGGAGGGGCTTTTATCAACCTTTTGTGAAGTTACAACTACCTCGTTGGCCTTGCTCATCTTGTTTTCACCCCGAAATCTTCAAGTTCTTACTTGATCCGTATACGTGGATCTACAATTCCCAGAATTATGTCAGACAGCAATGCCCCGAGAATGGAAGCTACGCCATACAACAATACGAGTGCAGTCACAACGCTGAAGTCACGCAATGAGATGGAACTCAGGAACAACTGCCCCATACCTGGATAACTGAATATACTTTCGATAAATACCGTACCTCCGATAAGCCCTGTAATCTCATATCCGAAGAACGCGGCGATAGGTAATAGTGAGTTCCTCAAGATATGCCTGTTGTAGATCCGGGATTCCGAGGCGCCTTTGGCTCTGGCAGTAATAACGAATTCCTTATGCTTGATATCAATGATTTCACTACGTAAATATTGAACCGTAGATACCGTTGTAATTAGTGCCATGGATAATGCCGGCAATAATAGATGATAGAACTTACTCATTATGTAGCTGAATGTGCCTGGTGTAAGTCCCGGCGCAACGCTACCTCCTGTCGGGAACCAGCCGAAGTGGAATCCGAAGATCCATACCATCACCAGTGCGAAGATGAACAATGGTGCGGCAAACCCCAGATAGGTGTATCCCGTGATCAACCGATCAGACCAGGTATCGTTGTAACGACCACTGATGATACCCAGTGGAATAGCGATCAGGTATGTCAGTACAAGTGTCGCCAGTGCGAGCCAGAATGTGTTTGCTACACGCTGACCGATCAAGTCGGTAACCGGCATTTTGAAACGGAAGGATTGCCCAAAATCACCTTGGACGGCGTTTTTGATCCAGTCCCAATATTGCACGTACCAGGGATTATTCAATCCCAGTCTCTCTCGCTGGGCTTCCAATGCTTTGGGATCAACGCTTGGATCAAGCAATCCCGTTAGTGCATCGCCAGGCATGGCCTTGGCCATCAGAAAGACCAAAAGACTAAGTAAAAAGATCTGAGGGATCATTATGATAATTCTGCGTACTATCGTTTTCCACATATGGCCTTCAACCTTTCTGAGGTAGAGCTACTCGGTGAGTATCGGAAATGGATTTGAGCGAGTATGCAAGCCCTTCCTCATCAAAGAAATTTCGGTATGAATGTTCATACTCGGATTTGACCTGTTGACGGAAGGCTACCATTTCCTCTCGTTTGGTTGGGTCCATATCCGGAATGGCTGCAATAAGACGTTTGGTATAGATGTGTTGCGGATTCTCAAAAATATCATTTGTTGTGCCCTGTTCCACATATCGACCTTTATACATAATTCCAATCTGATCACACATATGACGAATGATGCCCAGATCGTGACTGATGAACAGATAGGTCAGATTCAGTTCTTTTTGAATTTCCTGCATGAAGTTGAGTACCTGAGCCTGTACCGATACATCGAGTGCAGATACAGGTTCATCCGCGATAATTAGCTTCGGCTTCAGTGCAATAGCCCGTGCAATGCCGATCCGTTGGCGCTGCCCCCCTGAGAATTCATGCGGATATTTGTAGATTGATTCCGGACTTAGACCAACCCTTTCAAGTAATTCTCTTACTTGTCTTTTTTCCTCGGTAGCGGTCAGACGCTCATAGTTACGGAAAGGCTCAGCAATAATATCGATAACCCGCTTTTTTGGATTCAATGATGAATATGGGTCTTGAAAAATCATTTGTACATCCCGCTGGAGCTGCCTGTTCTTACGTCGCTCCGTAGCCAAATTTTTTCCATTAAACAGAATCTTTCCGTCAGTGACATGGTTTAGCCCAATAATGGCTCTGCCTGTTGTTGTCTTACCTGAACCTGATTCGCCAACCAGACCATAGGTCTGTCCTTCTTCAATGGAGAAGCTAACATCATCAACAGCCTTTACACTGCCAATTTCCCGTTTAAGCAATCCACCGCGAATCGGAAAGTGTATCTTGAGCCCTTCTACTTCGAGTAATGCCATTATGTTATTCCTCCTCAGCTTTGGTCAGGGAAATGAAAGTGCTGGTAACAGGTACACCGTACAAAGTGACCTGGTGCAATTTCATGCATCTGTGGGTTCTCTTCATGAGCCGAATCACTAATCCATGGAATTCGGGCTTTGAATCTGCACCCTTTGCGAGGAAGGTTTTTGAGTGATGGTACGATGCCTTGGATGACATGTAATTTGGATCTTTCTTCAGACAGGGTGGGAATAGAGTTCAACAGTGAGCGGGTATATGGATGCTTCGCATCGTTCATCAATGTGAAGATATCTGCGATTTCAACAATTTCGCCTGCATACATTACTGCAACGCGATCAGCCATCTCAGCTACGACACCCAGATCATGTGTAATCAGAATAATGCCTGCGTTAATTTCATTCTTCAGATCACGGATCAGCTCCAGGATCTGTAGTTGAATCGTAACGTCAAGCGCCGTCGTTGGTTCATCGGCTATGAGTAGTTCCGGTTTGTTGGCAATCGCAATGGCGATAACAATTCTCTGTCTCATACCACCAGATAGTTCGTGGGGATACTGCTTGTATATTTGTTCGGGACGTGGAATCCCTACCTGATTCAATAAGTGAATGACCTTTTCTCTCTTCTCTCTGGAAGACAGCTTGGACTGATGAAGTGTGAGAATCTCTTCAATCTGTTCACCAATAATCATTAGAGGATTTAGTGCGGACAATGGGTCCTGAAAAATCATGCCCATTTCTTTGCCTCGTAGCTTGTTTAACTTGCTTGGGGAGATATTGGCAATATCTTGTCCTTTATAGAGAATCTGGCCTTCAATTTTTGCTTTGTTATGCAAACCCATAAGAGAGAATGCAAAAGCACTTTTACCTGACCCGGATTCACCTACTATCGCCAACACTTCATTTTTCTTCACCGTAAGGTTAACGTGATCCACTGCTGCATAATAGTCATCTTCAATTCTGAATGATGTTGTTAGATTTCTGACTTCCAATAGCTCTGTATTCAAATCAATCACCCTAACCCCATAATTTCCGTAGATTGTATTCGTGTGTAGAGAAATGCATCCACTGTATATTTCCAAGTTCTTGAAGATAACGAACAATAGCTTATACAAAATACCAAATTGTTAGGAGAAACAAGTTTAAGAGACTCATATTTAGACCATTGGTCAATTAATGTTGATAATTCCTAGCGGAATTATATATCAAAATAATTAATGTAATCATACGTGTAATTTTAGCTAACGTCAATGCTTATTTTGAGATTTTTGGTATAAATGTTTTTTATAATACAGATTTGGATATTAGTAATACTATAAAGGTATATATCAGAGAATTTGAGTGGTATTATTTTGTTTTTTGGCTGTGAGGTGCACATAGGCAATTAGTCAAAATAACATATACATAACATAGTAGTTACATCTAGTGTATGTGTATGCTTTGACTTTAGTAGACATTCTTAATTTGGCGTGAGGTAAATGTTACATATATAAGTGATGATTATAACTCGATCTATAGCTGAATTTTATTTAATCGGAGCCGATATACTACAATCGAAATAATATATGCGATCAAAGTAAGAAATCTAGTTAATCTAGTATAGTTTTATTTATTTGCTAATGTAAAGACCAAATTGTCATCTTTTATCATTTATTTTACAAAAGAAAGAAAAAAGCCCTGCAAAATGCAGAGCTTATCTAATATTTATTCATTTAATTGTATATAAAACAACCTTTTACGGAGAATCAGGAGGTCTTTTACCACGTTTTAACTCATTAATACTCAAGCCAAAATCCATCTGCAAGTGAGGATAGTCCGGAAAGTTTGCCCAATCTCCACCCCAAGTGAAACCTAACTCTTTGGCAAGCTCCACAACTTCCATCCAGTCTGACTTGCCATTGCCGTTATCATCACGTTCCATATCCCACACCACATCACCGTCAGGCGTACTCAGTGCAAAATCAATTGCTAATCCGTAGTTATGATATGACTCACCACCACGCGCATTAGTAACGATATTACCTGCACTTGAGCGTCCTTGGTTGAATAGTGCATCTTGCTCCTCGGAACTTCGGTAGCCGTGGGTGATAACAATCACTATTCCACGTCTCGCTGCCTTACGTACCAATAATTCCTCATTCTCTGCTACCACAGGATGTAGGCCGGTGATTGGCATAGCTTCTTGAATTGTTGTCCCGGGCCACCTGTTATCTATATCACCTTTTTGCTGTAACCATACATATATAATGGAAAGTAAAAGAGTAGCTATAATCCAGGTTTTTAGACTGCTCTTTTTTCTCTGTTTGCCTTTACGTTTTGATGTATTCATATCCACTCCTGGTGTTTATTCTGAAATAAACAGCTATTCCTGCTGCCTGAACCTTTTCAGTAGATTAGACTCTATTATAATTCATTTGAGCCTTGAATGCTTCTATCACCACAGTTGAATTCTTCCATTTGTTAGAGTGGATCTGTTATTTCTATTACTTCTATTCATATATACAAAAAAGCAGCCGGCTATAAGCCGACTGCTTCGTATGCAAGCTGAGTAAAGACTACTCAGTTGTGTATGGCAATAATGCGATTTGACGGGAGCGTTTGATTGCAATCGTCAGCATGCGTTGATATTTAGCGCTAGTACCTGTTACACGGCGTGGCAAAATTTTTCCACGTTCGCTGATAAATTTACGAAGCAAGTCCGTATCTTTATAATCGATGTGAGTAATTTTGTTAGCTGTGAAGAAGCACACTTTACGACGTTTATTACGGCCGCCACGACGTGCCGGTCTTTTATCGTTGTCTCCGCCTTCTCTTTGCTTGAAGCCCATGCTTTTCAGTCCTTTCCTATCATGTAACCCATATCTCCTAAGAGTATCAGTTCATGTTAAAATGGCAAATCATCATCCGATATATCAATCGGTTTTCCGTCATCGGAAAAAGGATCCTGATTGTTGCTACGCGAATTATTGTTATTGTTCGCGCGTCCGCCGCCTCCATAAGAAGGCTCTTCACGCATTGGTTGCCCACCGCCGCCACCGCTATTATCACGGTTAGCTGACTCCAAGAAACGGACATTATCGGCAATGACTTCGGTCACGTATACACGTTTTCCTTCGTTATTCTCGTAGTTCCGTACTTGAATGCGTCCTTCGACTGCAGCCAGGCGTCCTTTGCGCAAGTAGTTCGCACAGGTCTCGGCAAGCTGTCTCCAGGTTACGACCGGAATGAAATCGGCTTCCTTTTCTCCCCCTTGGCTTGTAAACGGTCTGTCCACTGCCAAAGTAAATTGCGTAACTGCTACTCCTGCTGGAGTGTAACGCAACTCAGGATCCCGGGTTAACCGTCCGATCAGAATGACACGGTTCAACAATGTAATCCCCTCCTTCAGAGCGTATTGGTGCGTTAATCACGAGTAGTCTTAAGCAGACTTAACGTCGTTGGTAATGAGATAACGAATTACTTCGTCAGAAATCTTCATGAGACGCTCAAGTTCAGTTACAACTGCTGGTTCAGCAGTGAAATGTACCAGAACATAAAAACCATCACGGAATTTCTTGATCTCATACGCAAGACGGCGTTTACCCATAACGTCGTGAGCTGTAACTTCACCACCGCCGTTGGAGATGATGCCTTGGAATTTATCGACTGTAGCTTGAACAACTTCTTGCTCAATGTCAGGACGAATAATGTACATCACTTCATATTTGCGCATAATTTTCACCTCCTTATGGACTCTGGCCCTCAATCTAGGTTGAGAGCAAGGAACGAGCACAAACTCGAACTATATTAATATAACAAATACCGGGCCAAAGTGCAAGCAAACGTTCCCTGTACATATTGGCACATGATCAGCCTGGCTATGGAGCACACTACAGAAGCAACAAAGTAACATAATCTGCAGAGGAGGTTTTATCATGGGTGAAAAAACCGAGTTTGAACCAGGAGACAAAGCACCAAACGATGGAGAGTACACGGAAGTTGGGGAGAAAAGCTTTGTCACGGAAATTCAGAATCCAAAGCGGGTAACACTGAAAAAAGGTGAAGATTTTCCCGAAACAAGCAATCATAATCGCAAGTGGAAGAAGCTGACCAAGGCCCGCGTCCATTAATCGCAATACTTTTTTGACGATCCATGTATATAAAACGGAATAAAGCACATAATACAATCAGGCGGTGCACGAGAGAGGTGTGGTTCCGTTGGACAACGAAGCCGATCATTCGCTGTTGGAGATTCATCACGTAATTTAAGAAGCAAGTGGTTATGTGTAGTAAGGCCCTTCGTCTGAAGCACGCGTATTGCTACGTGCAGTACACCAAGTTTCTGATTGTTACGACCGATTGTTTCCTAACAAACAAATGCACCGCCGGATAAAGAGCCCTTCGGGGCTCTTTGTTTTTCGTTCGAGTCATTAATGATGCATCTGATATGGATACACGTTTCAATACATATTCAATAAAACGTTATACAAAAAAAGACTTTCCTAATGGAAAGTCTTCTTATCGATCTTTTTATTAAACTCAATGTGTATTGAGTAAGTTACAATTGAAGTGGCGGAAAGGGTGGGATTCGAACCCACGCACGCTGTGACACGCCTAACTGATTTCGAGTCAGCCCCCTTGGGCCTCTTGGGTACCTTTCCGCAGCAATATTGATTATAGCATGATCATTTACAGAACGCAACACTCATACGGAGCCTGCATGTAAACGTTATTACGCACACTGCATACCGAATTATTGCAAGATCAGGATTCATTGGAATCTTCGGCTGAACGCAGTACCTTCTTCATGTTTTTCTCGAATTTCGCTCTTGGAATCAACACGCTGTGTTTACATCCGACACACTTGATCCGAATATCCATACCCATACGAATGATCTCCATCTCATTGCTGCCACAGGGATGCTGCTTCTTCATCTGCACGATATCCCCAAGCTGGAAACTTTTACGCTCCACCTGTGCCATCCCCCTCATCTTTCTCCAAAGCTACTGCCTGTTCCAATATGGCTTGATTGCTCATCTCATGATACTCCAGTGTTTTCTTCACATCGCCCTGAATCTGACGTTCCACCGAAGCACGAGAGTTAGGCATACATTCAGCCACAATTCGCACCACATACTCAGATGTAGACATCGACTGTATACCGAGCACATCCGGCACCTTCACAATATTTAGGTCACGCTCTTCAATCCCAACCAAAGACTTTTTCACCAGATGTACTGACTCATCGAGACTTAAGTCCGCCTTCATCGGAATATCCACTACAGCCAGCGAATTCGACATGGAGTAGTTCGTTACACTTGCAATCGCCCCGTTTGGGATAATGTGCACCTCACCTTGCCAGCTGACCAGTTTGGTAGTTCTAAGTCCGATCACTTCAACCGTTCCCTTGTAGGTTCCCGTCTGAATAACATCCCCCACTGCGAACTGGTCCTCCAATATAATGAAGAAACCCGTAATAACATCCTTGACCAGACCCTGTGCACCAAAACCAATGGCAAGCCCGAGCACACCAGCACTCGCGAGTAGCGGTCCAACTTGGATATTGATCTCAGATAACAGTAGCAGAATCATAATAAAATTACATGTTATGGAGGTCGCATTTTTCAACAGTTCCCCTACGGTTACAAACCTGCGCGGATTCACGCGAATCTTGCCTTCCTGCTTGCGTTCCATGGAACGATCTATAATTCGATATACCACCTTAATGACAATACGGGTGATGATAAAAATAATGATGATCCGGATTGAGCTGAACATAATGTTAAGCCACATATCGGGATCTGCAATTTTGTTCCAGACTTTATCCGTCCAACGAAGGGCTTCATCCACGGCGGCTACCGAACCGCTAGCTGTAGTCCCTTGAGCAAACTGAAATGACAACATTCATCATGCCTCCTCTACATCGGTATGTTATCATAGCTTTCTTCTGTTTTGAAATAGAGGCCTCGGATCTCTACAAATTCGTTACGAATGATCTTTTGCACTCGCTCCAGATCCTCTTTTGGGAACTGAATACATAGCGCACACCCTGCTGTAATTTCTTTTGGTGTTGGGAACAAATCAATCTCTATCTCAGCAAACTCCAGCAGCATTTCAGCACGCAGTGCCTGCTGGGTTGAATCAAAAGCAATCAGCATCCAATCGTTAATCCATTCGTCCATGTCCGGCTCCTTTCGCCATACGTCCAGCCCTATAGAAAAAGCTTGTCCTCGTGAAGTATAAAACGCTCTACCTTTCCATATACTGTTACTACTATTCCAAGGGAAAGGATAGATCCTATGAATCCTACTTCGCGTTCCTTTTCATCACAAGACATGACCAGTTTGAAAATCCCCCATACCGATCCAGGTATTCACTCGGCCATTACCCATCGTTTAATGTTCCATCTCTATAAAGCCCATTCTCTGCAAAATGTAGTGATTGTCTGCATCGGCACAGATCGCTCAACAGGCGACTGCCTTGGTCCTCTGGTCGGATCAGCCCTTTCCAAGTGGGACAGCCCTTTATTCCATCTATATGGTACTTTGGATGAACCAGTCCATGCGATGAACCTGCAAGATACACTCCACAACATACAGAAAACACACCATAACCCTTATGTGATTGGCATTGACGCATGTCTCGGACAATCATCCAGTGTAGGATGCATTCAAGTTGTGAATGGTCCACTCAAGCCGGGGGCGGGGGTAAATAAAGAATTACCGCCGGTCGGCGATATCCATCTGACAGGTATCGTTAACGTCGGCGGCTTTATGGAATACTTTGTTCTACAGAACACAAGGCTCAGTCTTGTTATGCGCATGTCCGAGATTATCTCCAGCAGTCTATACTCGGCCATCCGGGAATGGCATACACGTTCTACTCTGCTTGCTGTGCCAGAGTAATAGCTTCCTTTTCCTCTGGGGACAGAGTATACGTGGACTCTCCCCCTTTAAGAGGTTTGGCATATACGTAAGAACCGTCACGGTTATATATCCCCGTAAGGATCATGCCATCCTGGCTATCGTTAATCATGGCCATTGAGAAACTCAGATCACTGCCACGCTCTCCATATGCATTGTACCTTTTCACGCCAACTTTACCTTGAATGCGGGTCAGCTTTTGCATGACAACTTGCAGCTGATTCGTTTGCAGTTTGTGTTCATCCTCAATGCTGTCCATCTGAAGTTTCAGATTAATCAGCAATGATTCCAGGTCCTCTACTCCACTGCCAGCCATCATGGCTTCATATTTACGTTTAAACTTTCGTAACTTTGCCCCTTGAACAATACTCACAATCAGCAAGATCACCGTAAGTAATGCCATTCCGCCAATAATCCATAACAGCTGTTCCAGAATCAGCTCGTTTAATTCAGCCATGTAATTGCAACTACCCCTCTATATTTTTGATCAGATTAACGTCTGTCCTGTAATACTATCATTTATTATAAATCAACCCGATATCCATAAGCTTAATCAAGCAACCCTGTATCAAATGAGTTCATCATTTCAACTCTAATCTAGTCTGCTCCAGTCAATTCCAACACTGCCTTAACGAGTGCTTCCACATGTTCTCTAGTTGAATTGTATCCCACACTGGCCCTTACTGCTCCGGTAGCGGTTGTACCAGCAGATTCGTGTGCAAGGGGTGTGCAATGAAAACCGGAGCGAACCGCAATCCCATAATTCCGATCTAAACGGAAGGCGAGTTGTGCTGAATCATACCCATCTACAGTAAAAGATACTAATCCAGTGCGCGGCTGTCCAATCTCTGGACCAAGCATTCGTATACCCTTAACGGATGACAGCCCATCCATTATATGTTGGGTCAGTTCCCACTCATGTTGGTAGATGAACGCGGGTGTCATCTCAAGTACATGTTTCACACCCGCATTCAGCCCTGCGATCCCGACTGTATTCGGCGTCCCCGCTTCATACCGATCAGGACGCACCTTTGGCTGCTCCAGAGCTTCTGACTGACTTCCTGTTCCTCCATGAAGTAAAGGCTCTATATCGAGCTCTGGAGCAATGTACAAGCCCCCTGTACCCTGAGGACCAAGCAGTCCCTTATGCCCTGGAAAAGCCAACATATCAATGCCCAATTGTTGTACATTCACAGGCATAACCCCAGCACTCTGAGCTGCATCTACCAATAAGATCGCCTGATGTTTACGACATAGGAGCGAAATTTCTCCAATAGGAAGAATACTGCCAAGCAGATTCGAACTATGTGTACATACCACCAATCTGGTATTGGAACGAAACATACGTTCCATATGCATCAGATCAATGGCTCCCGAAGCATCAACAGGTACATAATCAATCTCCACATTTCGGAGTCTGCGCATATACTCTAGTGGTCGTCTGACTGAGTTATGTTCAGCCATGGTGGCAATCACATGGTCGCCCTCTCTGAGCGAGCCTTGAATAGCTAGATTTAGCGCTTCAGTCGTATTTGATCCGAATGCAATATCATTCGCATTTTTGATTCCAAAGATATTAGATATGGATTTCCTCGCCTCGAACAACACACGACTTGCCTGAACAGCCATACGGTGACTTCCTCTGCCAGGATTAGCTCCGGCAATCTCCAATGCACTCAACATCGCATCACCGACAGCAGGTGGTTTGGGCCAAGATGTTGCTGCATGATCTAGATAGATAACTCCCTCCACCTCACAACCACCTCTGTCCCATAAATTAATAATTCCCCTGCACATATTGCACGTATAACCCTATAAACAAAGAATGACATATCGTATCTCCATGGTACAGAGGCGATATGTCATGACATGAGTAAGCCCCGCATGTTGTTAATGAATCATAGACCCGACTGTTATTGTAACAATTCCAATAGCCGTTCCAGATCCTGTTGACTGTAGTAGTTGAGCTCAATTTTACCTTTATCTTTATTGTGCTTGATTTTCACTGTTGTTTTGAAACGTTCACGCAGAGATTCTTCTAACGTATCAATGAATGGATCTTTCTTTTTCAACTTCGATTTGGCTTTAGCCTCACCTGTTTTGGAGCGATCCAGTTGTTGAACAGCTTCCTCCAACTCACGTACACTCCATTGCTGATCAATGGTTTGTTTGGCAAGTTGCTTCACCATAACCTCGTCTTTCACACCCACGATCGCACGTGCATGTCCCATAGATAATGTTCCACGTGAAACATGGTCTTTTACTTCTTCCGGCAACGATAACAGACGCAAGAAGTTAGCAATGTGAGAACGTGATTTACCTACTTTTACAGACAACTCTTCCTGAGTCAATGCGAATTGATCCATTAACCCCTGATAAGCAACTGCAACTTCCATGGCGTTCAGATTCTCCCGTTGCAGGTTTTCGATCAACGCAATCTCCATTACCTGCTGATCACTAAAGTTGCGGACTACAGCCGGTACCGTGGCATTACCACAATATTGCGAAGCTCTGAACCGTCGTTCTCCGGCAATAATCTCATAACCTCGTAATACAGGACGAACAATAATGGGTTGTATGACACCATGCTGACGAATGGACTCAGCCAGTTCATGTATTGCGCCCTCATCAAATACCTTACGTGGTTGATAGGGGTTAGCCCGCAGTTGACTAATCGGGATTTCTACGACTTTATCATCGTCATTAATTGAAAGCGAAGGAATGAGGGCATCAAGACCTTTTCCAAGCCGCTTACTCATAAGAAATCACTTCCTTTGCGAGCTCTAAATACACTTCCGCCCCTCTTGAACGAGGGTCATACGTGATAATGGATTGACCATGAGATGGTGCTTCACTAAGCCGTACATTACGCGGAATAATTGTTTGATATACTTTTTGTTGAAAATACTTTTTCACTTCTTCAATAACCTGAATCCCCAGATTGGTCCGTGCATCAAACATCGTCAACAATACCCCTTCAATCTGCAGGGATGTATTCAGATGTTTCTGTACCAGACGAACCGTATTGAGCAACTGACTTAATCCTTCAAGTGCATAATACTCACACTGAATCGGAATGATCACCGAATCGGAAGCAGTCAACGAATTAATCGTTAACATACCAAGGGATGGTGGACAATCGATCAGTATGTAATCATAGTTTTTCTTCACCATGGCGAGTGATTTTTTCAGGCGAACTTCCCGTGATATCGTGGACACCAATTCGATCTCGGCTCCGGCAAGCTGAATCGTTGCAGGTATGATATGAAGGCCTTCAATCTGAGTCTCCACAATCGCTTCTTGAGGAGGAACCTCATTAATAATGACATCATATATACAATTAGCCACATCTGCTTTATTGATTCCGACTCCGCTGGTTGTATTCCCCTGAGGGTCAATATCGACAAGCAATACTCTTTTCCCGAGTGAAGCCAGTCCTGCACCCAAGTTAACAGATGTCGTCGTTTTCCCCACACCGCCCTTTTGATTTGCTACGGCCATAATCTTAGACAATTACTTCACCTCAAATAAAATAGGAGTCTTTTCTGTAGGTTGTGAGATATTGTTAACAAAAAGCAGGCGGCTATCGTCCACACAAACAACAACTACCGTTCCATCAATACCGACCGTTCTTTATAAATGTCAGACCTAACTTGCTTTATAGACATAAAAAGCGGCCCATTGCCGCCATAAGCTTCAATTATTTGCGTTTTGGAATATGGATAACGATCTCATAATGATCCTCATGGTCTGCTTCTTTTGTTTTGATGTCCAGACCTGAGCCAGTTACCATATCAATGGATTGGCGAATTGTATTAAGTGCAAGTCTTACGTCCTTGGTAAAGGAAACACGTCTAGATTTCTTAATCTTGGAAGATTCCTTGTAAAAGGCAACACGTGCCTCTGTCTGTTTCACATTCAATTCTTTTTCGATAATCTCACCGAGCAACTTCATCTGCAGTTCTTCCGTATCGAGAGAAAGTAATGCTCTTGCATGCCGTTCAGAAATTTTGCGTTCCATCAATGCGGCCTTAATGCCTTCCGGGAGCTGTAACAATCGAATTTTGTTCGCGATAGTTGACTGGCTTTTGCCGAGTCGTTGTGCCAGACTTTCCTGTGTCAATTGATGCAAGTCGATCAGCTTCTGATAAGCGACAGCTTCCTCAATTGAAGTCAATCCTTCACGCTGCAAGTTCTCAATCAGTGCAATGGATGCGGCCTGAGAGTCGTTGAATTCACGCACAATAGCCGGAATCGTATCCAAACCCAATTTTCGAACTGCACGCCAGCGACGTTCCCCGGCAATAATCTCATATGATCCATTTCGCACGCGAACGACAATAGGCTGAATTACACCATGTGTTTTGATCGTCTGCAACAACTCATCAATTTTATCATCATCAAAAATAGTACGGGGTTGATATGGGCTGCTCACAATTTCATTAACCGGAATCTGTTTGATCTCATCTCCGTTATTGCGCTCCGCCAAACCAAACAACTTCGAAAATTGTTCTTTCATTCCGCAGATTACCACCTAGTTTCGTAATAGCTCCCACAGTCTTTGCAGGTGCTTCTTATTCAATAAGCGACCTTTCACATGCATCGTTCTTGGAATAAGTTTTGCCTTTCATAACGCTTTCTGTCATGCAACATCGAACGCATATCCATCTATCTATACATATAATCTATGATCGCTGTGACCCAGGATCGGATACTTCTATTCTATCATCTTTTCTATCATAATCCTATGCTTACCTATTCTTTAAACTCTGCTAATTTTCCTGCTTTTTCTTTGTGAATATTGGAAATATGACGACTTACACACATTCAAATAATGAAATTGTTCATGAGCTAATATGCGTGAGATTCATCATTACAGGTTCTTTAAGAGATATGTAATACGGAGTATCTGTAATGTTGATCCAGTCCTCCAATTCAGAAAACAAAAAAAAGAGGAATGTTTCACGTGAAACATCCTCTTTATCTATGTCTAAAATTCTATTCTGTTTTGACTGACTTCGTAAACATCACGCAACTATATCAGCGGAGTCTTCATTGGAGTACCTGGTTTGCGCGGATACTTATATGGTGTCTTATCAAATTTCTGAATCAGAATGATGTGACGCTCTGATTCTTCAACCGGCAGCTGGAAAGGATGAACGGCCTTAACCCGTCCTTTCAGCTGATTGAAGCTGAACTCCGCTTCCTTCATTTCATCACGTGGGTCTCCGCCCTTCATGGCAGCGAACATTCCACCTTTGCGAACAAAAGGAAGGCAGAATTCATTCAGCACAGCCAGCTTGGCTACTGCACGCGCCGTAACGAGATCGTAGCTATCACGATACCCTTCTTTACGTCCAATCTCTTCAGCACGTCCATGGACCAAATCCACATCAGTCAGGCCAAGGATATCTACCACATGCTGTAGAAAGCCAATACGTTTATTCAATGAATCAATGATCGTAAGCTTAATATGCGGGAAACAGATTTTCAGTGGCAATCCCGGAAAACCCGCTCCTGATCCAATGTCAGCAAGCTTAATCACTTTGGCCATGTCAGTATAAAAAGCCAGCGATACCGAATCATAGAAATGCTTGGTATACACTTGCTCCCGATCCGTTATGCCCGTCAGATTCATCTTTTCATTCCAGGATACCAGTTCCTGATAATACAGTTCGAATTGCTCCAACTGGAGTTCGCCCAGCTCTAATCCATGTTTCTTTAAGCGCCGCTGCAGTTGCTGTTGAATATCGTCCATTATTGTCCCCTTGCTGCGGTTACACGGTTATAATGCTCCAAGTAGACCAGCAGAATGGAGATGTCGGCAGGAGTAACTCCAGCAATACGAGAAGCCTGACCAATCGAGATTGGACGAATCGTAGCGAGCTTCTGTTTGGCTTCCATAGCAAGACCATGAATCTCATCATATACGATAGTGTCCGGAATTTTCTTTTTCTCCATCTTTTGTAAACGTTCCACGTGGATCAATTGTTTCTCAATATAACCCGCATATTTAATTTGTATTTCCACTTGTTCTTTCATATCTGCTGTCAGTTCTACCTCAGATGGTGAGAGCTGTTCAATCAGTTCATACCCCAGCTCCGGGCGACGCAGCAAGGTAAGCAACGTACTGCCATCCTGAATAGGTGTAGATCCGTACTCTTCCAGCTTGGCATTCACTTCAACCGGGCGAGCTTTAGCCACTTTCAGACGTGCGACTTCCTGCTCGACTTTCGCCTTTTTATCCAGGAATTTCGCATAACGCTCTTCAGGGATCAGTCCAATGTCATGTCCGATTTCCGTCAAACGCATATCTGCATTATCATGGCGAAGCAACAGACGATACTCAGCGCGTGAAGTCAACAGACGATACGGTTCATTTGTACCCTTTGTCACCAGATCATCAATCAGCACGCCAATATAACCTTGGGAACGATCCAGTATTACCGGCTCTTTCCCCTGTACTTTGAGTGCAGCGTTGATTCCAGCCATAACACCTTGTCCTGCTGCTTCTTCATAACCGGAGGTACCATTAATCTGACCCGCCGTAAACAGACCTGGTAGACGTTTAGTTTCCAGTGAAGGCCACAATTGTGTAGGCACCATCGCATCGTATTCAATCGCATAACCATTACGCATCATTTCCACTTTTTCCATACCTGGAATTGAACGCAGCATAGCCAGTTGGACGTCTTCTGGCATACTCGTAGACAACCCCTGTACGTAATACTCGGATGTGTTCTTGCCTTCCGGCTCAAGGAATATCTGATGTTTCGGCTTGTCGCTGAAACGAACAATTTTATCTTCAATGGAAGGGCAATAACGTGGTCCGGTTCCTTCAATAAGCCCCGAGAACATCGGAGCACGATGCAGATTATCATTAATAATCTGATGTGTATCCACAGATGTATACGTCAACCAGCAAGGCAACTGCTCATTATCGGAAGATTCTGTTTCATAGGAAAAGAACTTCGGCTTGTCATCACCAGGCTGAATTTCGGTTTTGCTAAAATCAATCGTATCCTTATGCACACGTGGTGGTGTCCCCGTTTTGAAACGAACCAGATCAAAGCCCAGTTCACGCAGATTCTCTGACAATTTAAGAGAGGGTTGTTGATTGTTCGGTCCACTCTCATACATCAACTCGCCCATAATTACTTTACCGCGCAAGTATGTGCCTGTTGTCAGAACGACCGCTTTAGCCCGATACTCTGTTCCGGTCTGAGTCACAACGCCTACACATTTTCCGTCTTCAACGATCAGTGAATCAACCATACCCTGACGCATCGTCAGATTACGTTCATTCTCCATCGTTTCCTTCATTTTATGCTGGTAGGAGAATTTATCTGCCTGAGCACGAAGCGCGTGAACAGCAGGCCCTTTACCCGTGTTAAGCATCCGCATCTGAATAAAGGTTTTATCGATATTCCGTCCCATTTCCCCACCAAGTGCATCAATCTCGCGTACAACATGTCCTTTGGCCGGTCCCCCAATAGATGGGTTACAAGGCATAAAGGCCACCATATCCAGATTGATCGTAATCATTAGTGTTTTGGACCCCATACGAGCTGCGGCCAGCGCGGATTCTACACCAGCATGTCCTGCACCAACGACGATAACATCATATATATTTATCATAAATAAACCGCCTTTATTTAATTGAATTATCTCCTCCATCATAGCATTATTCTATCTTAAATCAATTAGCACTGATTTTGAACTAATTATTTGTTGTAAGCAGATAGTTGTAAGTTATATAAGCCCATATACTTACCTTCTAAGTCCATTAATTCAGAGTGTTTACCTTCCTCCAATATTTTTCCTTCCTCTACATAGTAGATGTAAGAAGCATGTTTAATTGAGGAAAACCGATGTGTAATGTAAAGTCCAATCTTATCGTCCATAATACTTCTAAAATGATTAAATACTTCTTCTTCAGATTCAGCATCTAATGCGGAGGAAGGTTCATCCATAACGTAAAAATCTGCGTCTTTCATATATGCTCTAGCTAAAGCGATTTTTTGCCACTGACCGCCAGAAAGCTGATGTCCTTCAGGGAACCATTTTCCAAGTTGAGTTTCTACTCCAATAGGCAACTTATCCACCAATGGTTCTAAGTCTGCCTTTTTTATACTACTTCGAAGTAATTCATTGTTATTAATCTGTTCCAAGTTACCGAAACCAATATTTTCACGCATAGTCAGTTCATAATGTACAAAATCCTGAAAAACAACCCCCACTTTTTTGCGTAGAGAATCAATATCATACCGATTAATATCGATTCCATTAATTAATATACTTCCCTCAAAGTTCAAATATAACCGTGTTATCAGTTTAACAATCGTTGATTTTCCTGATCCGTTTTTTCCAACTAAAGCAACAATCTCTCCCTTTTTAAGTTCTAAGTTGAGCTTGTTTAATACATACTTACTTTGCCCTGGATACTTAAATGAGACATTATCAAACTTAATAGATTCCAATTCTCCAAGACTGATTTGTTTAATATTGGCATCAATTTCTTGTTTTTCAATAGGTTCCTTATTCAAAAACTGAAACAATTGTGATAAGTACATCGTATCTTGCATAAGCACTGTATACTCACTAATAATCATTTGAGAGGTGTTTGTTGTATTAACTATTCCCTGTAAATAACTAAAAAAACTTCCCGCCAGTATGACTCCAGCCAAAGTATCTGTTAGTGCCACATACATAGTTAGTCCGATAATTGTCATATTAAACATTAATATTGATAAATTAACCGATAATTTTCTTTTGTTTATGAATTTATCTTTTTTATAAAACTCTTTATATATATTGCGAAAATTATCAATTAAGTAAGAACCAATGTTAAATAATTTAACTTCTTTAACTACTCTATCATTCGTTAAGAGATAATTTAAGTACCATGATTTCCTTGTCACTGTTGTTCGATTTATAATTATTTCATATTCTTGCTTAGTAACTTTCATTAATGCGATAATTGATCCTAAAGGTAGCACTATTAGCAGCAAAGCAACCCACCATTTCCAAGACATTAAAAATGCTGCAATAGAGAGTAAAGAAATGACACTCTGGAATAAAGAAAGCAATTGAATATAAATTTGAAAAGGTCGATAAGAACCTTCATCATTTGCTCTTCGAAGCAAATCTAAAGAATCAGAATCCTCAAAATCAGCAAGACCCAATTTTTGACACTTTTCCATTATTATTATATTTATACTATTAGATAGTGCTATTTGATATAAGGCTTGATAATACTGTGACGCCGCCTGTAACATTTCTTTAATCGTAAGGATAGACACATATACAACTAAAAAATACAAAGAATACTTTAAAATAGGGTTACTTATTACTAACGAGTTTACTAACAACTCAGTGGAATATAGTAATGCTGCAGGAATAAATGCAGACAACATACTAATTAGCAGTAGTATCCAGAAATAGTATTTGTTCGCCTTATAAACAAGCTTAATGAAGTTTTTAAATATTCCTTTAATTACTGGAGCCGCTTCTGTTTCTTCATTGCTAATCATAAAATCCTCCTACTCACCTAACTTAGTAATAATCCTTTATGCCAAATATTGTCTTTTTTATCACTCAGAATGGAAATCCAAACCAAAAAGACTCCAATTTTTCCGTTTAATAAACTATGATCTAAATAAAGTTGTGTGAAGTTATCTTTATAATTTTGAATTAAATTTTTTGATAATTTTTCACAGTATTCATGTAATCCCTCTATACTGATACTATTTTTTAATAGGTTCATTTGATATAAAATCCCTGCATCACCATGACATAAGCCAATATCTTCATTTCTCAACTGTAAGGAAGATTTAATTAACCCGGTAACAGTATCTAAAATTAGTTGATCACAAGATGTGTCTTTATCTAATTTGTGAAAATTAATTAAACTCTCAATAAAGCTAGGTTCGCCATAGCACCAAGAATCTAACCTAGTCGGTATGTTCTTTATAACTCCTTGAATATATTCGCTAGTTCCAATCATCTTAGGCCATATCATGCCTAGTTCATCTCTATAACTAAATTGTTCAAATAACTTTCTAACTTTATCAATAGCTTCTTTTTGCCCTTCTACTTCGATATTATTATTTAAACTATGAACCAATATACGAAATGGGCCCAGAATTCCATGTGATAAACTGAAATTCAAGTAACCATCAGGATACATCTCTCTATCAATATCATGAAATAAATTCTTAGGCGTAATGTGCCAAGTAGGTAACTCGTGACCATTATATAATTTTGAACTATTAATTAGTTTAACAAAATATCTATTTATTAAAGAGATAAAATAGGAATTACTCTCACCCCTAGGGGAAGAAAGAAGATACATAGATACTCCAGCCAGTCCCAGAATCACATCATAATCACTCATTACAACATTAGAATATTCTAAGTTTGACATCGCTTGATCCCAAACAATAGGGATTTGTTCATAGATAAGTTCTTGCAAGTGTTCATGATCTTCCGTATATTCATTAAAATTTGGGGAACAGACATAACTAAAAGCCACACCACATAATCCATTCCATAATGATAATAAATCCATACTATTATTGTTAACTATTTCATATATTTTATTTAAGTATCTTCTTTCAACTATTTCCCATTCTCCACTAGGATCAAATTTTGACAGTTGTCCAAAAAATATAGCTAGTGAGGGTAGACCCTCTACTAAACTCAATTCCGTTCCATCTTCTTTAGAAAGAGATATGTTATTTGGATTTGAATAGTGTAATGCATGTTTTAAGATTTCTTCTTTTATGAATTCTCTATCCATTATATTTATCAATTTAGAAACTTCCTTTTCTAAAATTTAAACATCTTGTAAATATCACAAGATGTTTAAATTTAAAAGTATGATTTTATTTTGATACTTCAATTTTCTTGATGATTTCGTAATTATTTAAAAGATGTCTAGCCAAAGTCATCACTTTTCTCTCTTCATTGCGGTCAGTTCCACATAAACGATTAATGTGCATATGAAGGATACTAAATACGATATCTTCATAGTCTTCTACTTTAAATTCCTTTAACTTTGTATAATACTCCTTTATCGCTAAATTTCTTAATTTGAGTACGTTACTAAGCTCCTTTTCTGAATCAGAAATATCTATGACATCTCTATTTTTATGATATGACCAAAAACGTATAAGATTTTTTCTACGCACTCTAAACTCTTTTATATAATTTTTATAATTCACAATATTACTCAATGCTTCTATAGGGTTATTAGTCTCAGCAAACATTGATTCATATAAATCACAAAAAGATATAATTGCCAAATCTAACGGATCCACGGAACTAGTAGCCATATTTCTAAGTTTACCTGCTGTTAAAGAGTCAACCATAAAAAATGACTCAGCATATTGAATTAGTTGATCTCCACCATATCTATGTGATTCAGGCAAATAAGTATCATATATTACATTTTGTATTATTCCTTCATCTTGTAGATAACTTGTCCAATCCATAATCATTTGTATATTTGAAAGTAGCCTATTTTTTTTGTCCTTTAACCTGAAACGCACATGATTTCTGGGATCAACATAATTGACATAATAACCAACCTCTATATAATCAATATCGATTAACTTATTAATTAGTAAACATACTTCATCTATTAGTTGTGGAGACTGGTCTAAAGAACAGTACAGTTTTAAATAAAGCCATTCTTGACCCGGTAAGTGTACTAATTGTTTGTTATCAGATAAATGAAATTTTTTCGCTTCTAAATGAGCTGATTTTAAATACATTGGAAAAACAAATTCAGCATTGTAGTTATTCTTATTGTTATCGTTAATCCAACTACCATCTAGATTCCCATAAGCCTCTGTTATGAATATGCAAGTGTAGTCATCTAATTTAGTAAATTCTTTATACATATCTTCCAAAAAAAGGGGATTGTCAAGATCGAAGAGAATTCTAGCATCTTGCTCAGTTAAATAAACGAATCTGGGAACAAGATTTGAAATTCTCCAATTCTGAAATGCTTGGTCAAACTCTTTTATATCTTTCACAAGTCTAAAGTCAATACTATTTAATCCAATTTTCCAAGTAGCAGAATTTAAAATCACATTTTTATATCTAATTCTTGGAACAAAACTGAATTTATCTAGTTCTGGCAAATCAAATAGCGGATATGGACCCAGTCGATTAATGCCCATTTCGCAAAGAAATCTGTACAGGTTTGGCGTCCCAGCAAGACTCGAATACATGTGACTTGTAAAAGGAATAACTTCTTTGTTGTGTTTTTTTGATTTTAAGTATAACCTTTTCTCATCTGCTACTACTACAATATCCGAAACTGGAATAACAGCGTCATTACTAAATGATGCATTGGTTCCTATGGGTATTTCATAGTTGAATATAGACTGATTAGATACAATATTTGCATGTCGTGCCATTTTAGGAAGATATGTTACTTCAGCGAATATGGCTTCATCATTGAAACTAGTATAAATGTCTTGAATTTCAGCAGCTAATGGTTCGTAACTATCTTGTAATAAGTGGCTAAAACGACCAAAGATTTTGCCCATACCATACGAACCTTGATTAGCTCCAATAACTAACTCATATTCCCCTCGATTGACCGATTCTATATTATTTGCACTTATTGAAAAGCACATTTCTACTGAATTCGGGGGTGTGACTTCATGTTCGATTTCTTTATAATCTTTAGTGAAAATTTCAATTTCTTCATCTTTTAAATTAATTTCAATTTCTTGATTCCTCAAACATTGCTCATACAATTGATAAAACAAGGGATGCATTTTATTCATCTCACCAAAACCACTTTCAGGAAGTATGCTAGGCGGATTCTCATATGAATATGGTGCTCCTAAACCTAAGTCTACTTCTAAAAGCTCAAGTACAGATACTTCATTTCCAATTCCGTATCTATCCATAAACTCAACATGATAATTGTTAATATACTGAAAGTTTCTCTTATTAGATAACATCCAAATGATTTCTGTAGCTTTTGAAATATCTTCTCTAACCTTAGATGACAAATTATTATGGAGCATAGCAATAGACATATCTATTTGGAGTGGTGATTTGCAATTATGTACATCTTTCATTTTCTTTATAATTTTACAAACCATTTCCTCTCCTTCTCCAAAGTTCTCCCTTTCATAGTTTTTTATATCACAATCAATATCCATAAGTATTGATAACAGAGTTGCCTCCGGTGCATTTTCCTCTAACCATTCTATTAAATACTCCAAGGGTGATGAGATTAATAGAGGAGTCCTCAGATTTGTAAAAACATACTCATTTCTAATTAGTTCTTTTATAAAATTGAATAACGTGTCTATATCCACTGTATTGTATGCCTCTTGCATTTTCTCAAGTAATCCTTCAAATGTGATTGCTTCATTCGTAAGTACATCCCTTATAAACAACACTGCTTCGGTACTGCGAATAGTACTATGCTGCAACAAGTGGGAAGTATTTTCATTTTTTTGTTCAACATCTTTATTCTCATTATAAATAGACAAATTAGGAATCTTAATTCGAGATTTGTAATCTATCACTGTAGAGTTGATTGATAACACTGTTTTTAGCAGTATTTTATCCTCACTCTCTAATGTTTTAATAATAGATACAATCCACTCCATATCAGGTTTTACTTTTTTTTGATTATGAGAATCACTATTAATGACAATTGAACTTTCATCACTCCAGTTCCCAATAGACACACCAGAAAATAAACCAAATGGAGTGGTACGAGAAGTCATTCTGATCAGGTATCTTATTAATCCTCTTAAAGTACTTTCTCTTCGTTTATTGTCTTCACTCCACAATAATGGTATTGATTCATAAAGAGAGAAACTTGCAACCGCAAGCGCTTCGCGGAAGTATGAATCTCCTACAATATCCTTCATAACATCCGTTGCTTCATTTATTGAATCATAGCGCTTATTTACAAAATATTGAGCATATTTATTTAATGAAAAGAAAGAAGTACGAATCATATAATAATTTAAAGGAACAAAATCTAAAGTATGCATTCCAACCTCCAAAGGCAATTTAATAGTAAAGAAGAGGGCACTACCAATTTTAATTAAATAACTTTTTAATTAAGTGACGAATCGCAACTATATGTGGCATAAAGGTGTCACATTACAAGTTTTGGTTGGACAGAATGGAGTGCAAACAATCGGCTTTGTCCAAAGAGTCTTTACAGTAGTGACAATCCCTGCTGGTTGAGCGTCCAATTGAGAGTATGTGCTAACCTTTGAATCAAGATTAAAAATATCGTTATTCATTTCTATTCAGCCTCCGATAAGTTGATTTTTATTAGTGCCCTCTATGTTAATATTAAATACTATTTACTTAAAATTATGTAATCATACAAAGATACAAAAAAAGATGTATAGATAACTATTATGTATAATTATAATTAATTTTAGAATTTTATAACAATATTTAGGATAATATTTACTATATATATTGTCAATATGTATAAATAAACATGAAAATATTTGATTATTGTAAATATTTATAACTTTATACCTACTATAAATTCGATTTTTTTATATTTTGTCGATATATGTATGCTGATATATGAAAAATCGGATAAATTCGACATCCGTCCCCCTTACTATTATTAATAGTGGTTGTAATTTGCATTATAACGAAATAAAAATTAACTATTAATTCAATAGAATAAAAAATGCTTTTTGGAGAAATTTTTATATCAAGTACGAAAGTTCTTTTATAAAGAATTTATAGGCAGTTCTCTAACCGGAGCATTTTGTGGTATGTTACTGAACAAATGCAGAGCAGTCTCTAAGTCCATACCCGTCTTAATCAGTCCTTTTTGGAGATAACTTTCGCTAGCGACTAGCGGCATTCTTATAGTGAATTCCTGGCTGGCATAAGAGGAAAAATTCCCTTCCACTGTCTGCAGTAGCGGTTTGAAATGCACGATTTCTAGCTTGGTTTAATTATTGTAAGGTGTGAGTAACTCATAGTGGAATCTTCTTTTCTGAATGGTTGTTGTGGTGACTAAGCTTACATGTTTATTTTTTTTCAGTAGTTTTCGTGCTTCATATTACAATCCGTTTGATAGATTCAGCTCTTCATACGCAAAAAAAAGGAAAAATTCCCATACTTTAAGCTGGAAATTTCGCCTTTTTATTTTTATAGTC
Organism: Paenibacillus sp. FSL R5-0701; assembly: GCF_037973995.1. Lineage (NCBI taxonomy): Bacteria > Bacillati > Bacillota > Bacilli > Caryophanales > Paenibacillaceae > Paenibacillus > Paenibacillus sp. FSL R5-0701. The sequence continues at coordinate 7,126,392 of NZ_CP150230.1, forward strand.
TGATACAAGTAAATGTAACACTTTCTTTCTATTTATGAGAACCCTATGTACCCTATAAGATGGACACTTTGAAAAAAGTCCAACTTATAGGGTGTTTTGTTTATAATGAAAAAAAAGAGGTTGGAGCGGAAATGTTATGACGAAAAGATTACTGACAAAGAAAGAACAAGAACTGCTAAAACGGAATCCAAATGTAATTGCTGTTAGTGAAAAGGCCATTACGTACACAGATGAATTTAAGTGCCATTTCATTGCACAAAATGAACAGGGGAAACTGCCACGTGATATTTTTGAAGCAGCGGGCTTAGATGTTGAATGTATTGGTTTGGAGCGTGTTCGTTCTTCTGGGAAACGTTGGCGCGCTTCGTATCGTGGAGCAGGTTTAGAAGGCTTACAGGATACACGTAAAACAAATTCAGGTCGCCCATCGGAACGTGAACTAACATTAGAACAAAAGATTGAACGATTAGAAGCAAAAAATCAATTGTTACGAGCGGAAAATGAACTGCTAAAAAAACTCGATCTACTCGAAAGGCAGATGTTGAAGAAGAAATAAAAGTGGCACCAGAGCTGAAGTTTGAACTCATTTATCGGACGATCAGAACATATAAAATGAAACGGTTAATCAGCTATCTATGCGATGTTATGGAAGTATCACGTTCTGGATACTACAATTACTTCTCTGAAAAATCGATGCAGAAGCGTGTAGCTAAAGCCAAAACAGATGAGATTGTAAAGGGAATTATTTTAAAGGCGTATCTTTTTCATGGACGAAAAAAGGAGCACGCCAAATCAAAATGACGTTAGAAAATCAGTACAAAATGACGTACAACTTGAAGCGGATTCGCTGTATTATGAAGAAATTTGAGATCATCTGTCCCATTCGAAAGGCTAATCCAGCCCGTAGAATGGCAAAAGCAACGAAAGAACATCGCACATGTCCAAACGAATTACAGCGCAATTTTAAGCCAGGCGAGGCGGGAAAGGTGTTATTAACCGATATCACATATTTAACGTACAAAGGCAATAAACGTGCGTATTTATCGACGATTAAAGACGCACAGACGAATGAAATTTTAGCGTATGAAGTTTCTTCTTCGTTAAGTATAGGAATTGCGCTAAACACGCTTCGTAAATTACAGAAGCATCGCCATTTAACCAAAGATGCGTTGATCCATTCCGATCAAGGCTTTCATTATACGAATCCACAATTCCAATCCGTAGTGAAGAAAATAGGATTAAGACAATCCATGTCACGTCGAGGCATTTGTTGGGATAATGCTCCCCAAGAATCATTCTTTGGGCCTTTTAAGGATGAAACGAATATCAAAGAATGCAAAACATTAGAAGAAGTAAAACGAGAAATTAAGAGTTATATGACGTACTACAATCATTATCGAGGGCAATGGAATTTGAAAAAGCTGCCGCCTGTAAAATACAGACAGCAGCTTCAACAAGTTGCCTAGTTTTTTTCAAAATGTCCTTTACAAAGGGTACACTTTAAACTCCCTTCAGACTTTATTTACTTTCCTAGACAGAACTGGGAAAAAATCTGATCAATCAATGCATCATGCGCTGTATCTCCTACAATTTCACCTAGGTGCTCCCAAGCAAGTCGTACATCAATCTGTATCATATCGATAGGTATGAACTGTTCTGCTGCCTCATATGCGTCTACAAGAGATTGCTTGGCCTTTTTGAGCAATGCAATATGACGCACATTACTAACATACGTGAGATCCGCCGACTCCAGTTTACCGCTGAAGAACAATGTTGAGATTGCTTCTTCCAAGCGATCCACACCCAGATCATCTTTCACCGACATCGGCACAAGCCGTTCTTCCGGAATGTAACGAAGCAGCACGTCACGTTCTACCTGTGGCGTTAAGTCCATTTTATTCATAATGATTATCGATTGTCTACCGCGGATTTGTTCTAACAATTCAATCTCATCTGGATGAAGCGGCTCTGCAGCATTCACAACGACCAAGATCAGATCGGCTTCATTAACAGCAGAACGAGAGCGCTCTACGCCAATCTTCTCTACAACGTCCATCGTTTCCCGTATTCCTGCCGTATCCAGCAACTTAAGCGGGATATTATTAATTGTAATGAACTCCTCAATCACATCACGAGTTGTACCAGGAATGTCCGTTACAATGGCACGATTGTCCTGGGCGAGTGTATTCAACAATGAGGATTTACCAACGTTAGGTCGTCCAACGATAGCTGTAGTGATCCCTTCTCGCAGTATCTTTCCTTGCTCTGCTGTAGTCAGCAATTTATCAATTTCAGTCATGACCTGACTGGACTTCTCTTTAATGAAATCAGACGTTAACGACTCCACATCATGTTCGGGGTAATCGATATTCACTTCAATGTGAGCCAGTGTCTCCACCAAGGTATATCGCAGATCACGCAGTTTGGAGGATAGCTTACCTTCTACTTGTTTCAGGGCAACCGAGAAAGCTCGGTCCGATTTGGAACGGATGAGGTCCATGACGCCTTCGGCCTGGGACAGGTCAATTCGCCCATTGAGGAAAGCACGCTTCGTGAACTCACCGGGTTCAGCCAGACGAATATCGAGCTGTAACAGCAGATCCATGACTCGTTTGACCGATACCACACCACCATGCGCACTGATCTCTACAACATCCTCTGTTGTGAACGAGCGCGGTGCTCTCATTACCGTAACCAGCACTTCCTCAATCTTCTCACCGTTCGTAGGATCTACAACATGACCATAATGAACCGTGTGAGATGCTGCCTGAGTTAAAGGGGTTTTGCTGCGAAAAATCTTTTCCGTCTCCGACACTGCATCCGGGCCGCTGACCCGGATAACGGCGATACCCGCCTCTCCGACAGCCGTTGATATCGCTGTGATCGTATCACTGATCATGGTTATCTCTCCTTGCTCTATTTTAAATTGCCGTCCCTCGGGGAACGCCATATCCATTTTCATATCTATTAATGTTATAACATATGACATGTCACTTATCGTATTAAGTTCACTCTTCACTTGTTCTACGTACCTTACCAAATTGCTTCTGTACGAAAAAAGCAATGGCTTCTGCACCGGGCAGGAAGCCATTGCGTATCCAATTTCGTGTTATTTCGTCGTAATAACCACACGCCGATTAGGCTCCTCGCCCTTGCTTAATGTCTTAATCTGCGGGTGATTTTGCAGTTTTGCATGAATGACTTTTCGTTCGAGCGGAGGCATTGGCTCCAGTACAACTTCCTTGCCAGTACGGATGGCTTGTCCGGCCAACCGTTCAGCCAGATCCTCCAGCGTCTTCCGCCGACGTTGACGGAAATTCTCCGCGTCAAGCACAATTCGAACGAAGCTTTCCGAGTATCGGTTCGCTACAATGTTCGTTAGATACTGAAGCGCATCCAGCGTCTGTCCACGTCTGCCAATAATCATTCCCAGATCTTCACCGGCAATATTGAAGATATGTCCATCCCGCTGTTTTTTGATATGCACTTCAACATCCAGTCCCATACCTGCTGCGACCTCTTTCAAGAAAGCAGCCGCTTCTTCATAGGGATTTTTAGCTGCGACATCCTCAAGTAATGCATCTACTTCAGGCTTGTATGCAGCTGGCTTGATCGGCTGTGGAACAACTTCCGGTACAGGCAATAATGTCACTTCAACTTTGGCCGCCCTCACCCCGATCAAACCCAGGAATCCTTTTGACGGCTGCTCTAACACTTGTATCTCGACCTTGTCCCGACTCACGCCAAGCTCGGTCAATCCTTGGTTTACAGCATCTTCAACGGTTTTTCCTGACGTAATGACTTTGGTCATTTCGATTTTTTGGCCCCTTTCGACCCTTTTCCAGAGATGGTCGCTTTGCCACCGTTTTTGCGTTTAGCTCCATTTTTGGAAGAGCTATTCTGCTTCACGTTGACCTCAGCCACGACTTTGGCTTTATTCCGGTATAGGAAATAGTTTTGAATGATTGTATAGACGTTGCTATAAAACCAGTAAAGCGGCAATGCTGAAGGGAATTGATACGACATTACGAAAATCAAGATTGGGTACACCCAAAGCATTAACTGCATTGGACCGATCTGCTGTGCTGGGTTCATACGCATCATCATCCATGTTTGAATGAATGTAGTGATTGCAGCAAGCAACGGCAAAATAAACAAGTGGTCCGGTGATCCAAGTTGAAGCCACAAGAAATCATGGGTTCTTAGACTGGAATTTCCGTAAATTGAATTGTAGAGTGCAATATAAATTGGCATTTGAAGCAGTACTGGAAGACAGCCCATAGCAGGATTCACTTTATTTTCTTGGAACAGCTTCATCGTTTCTTGCTGAACTTTCTCAGGCGTATCTTTATACTTAGCCTGAATCTCCTTCAACTGTGGCTGAATAGCCTGCATTGCTTGAGTACTACGAATCGACTTAATTGTTAATGGTAAAATCAATGTCCGTACAATAAGCACCATCACGAGGACGGCCAGTCCATATTCACCGTTAAACCAGTTGGCGAATGTATCCAGCGCCAGTGAGAACCAGTACACAACATTGCTTTGCCAGAATGAGCCACTATTCTTCAGATCTTCCGTAGTAACCCCGGCTCCTTGTGGAGTACATCCGGCGAGCACAGTGACCATTGCAATGACTGCAATGAGGAGAATCCACTTCCCCTTTGATGTCTTCAATCGCGACACTTCATAACCCCTCTCTTAACCATTCCATTCCATCGTAAAATCATACCATAATTAGGAGGACAAATAAACCGAAGCTTACCGCTTGCTCGACTTCAAAAGAGAGCCCTTTCGCATCGCATGTAGCAGGCTTTTTTCCATTTCCTTATAGGGCATGTCCAGTGCACCTTTTCTGACGATAAAAATCAGATCCATCTGCGTGACGATCTCATGCTCATGATGACGAACAATTTCCTTGATCATGCGTCTCATCCGGTTGCGTACGACAGCGTTTCCGATTTTCTTGCTGCATGATACGCCGACCCGAAATTGTTCCGTATCTTTACGGCGACAGCCATACACCACGAATTGATGATTGGCAAACGATTTCCCATACCGGTATACGCGACTAAAGTCCGCCCGGTTTCGTAGACGCAGTCTTTTATACACGGCGCTTCTCCTTGCTCTTCTCCACCAATGTTATTGACGGAGGCCTCATTACTGATTTAGTATAGGCTTTCTTGAATGACGGTAAACCGCCTTGGCGACAACTTCATTTGGGATGATTGTTAATCAGCTACTTGAACTGATCAGCATTCATCCGGATGAATGTTGATTGGCCATTTAAACCTATCAACGATTCATCATTATATAAGGTAAGTTTTCGAAAAATGGAAAACTCACTCAACATACATCATGTGTGTTCAGCACTTTTTCGCAGACCATTCAGACCTGATCTGTAGCAGCATCCAGTCTGATTTGAGCTAATTAAGAAAAAAAGACCACCTCGGTGGTCTTCAATGCTTAAGCACTCAGGTTTTTACGGCCTTTAAGGCGACGTGCGGCCAAAATTTTACGGCCGTTGCTCGTGCTCATTCTTTTCCGGAAACCATGAACTTTTTTACGTTTGCTAACGTTCGGTTTGAATGTAGGTCTCAATGTATTGCACCTCCTCACAAGGAAATACTTATGTGATGAATCACTTTCATCTTCACAGAAAACACCTTTATATATTTAACCATGATCACCTGGAAAAGTCAACTGCATGGCTCAAGGCTTCTCCCTCTTTTATATACACTCTTCATCCCACCCAAAGTAATGACCACAGTTCGTCCACTTCAATACCAGCACCAAGCCCCGAAGAGAGACCTGAAAGTTATCCCCAGGCCCTGATCAGATCACCCTATTTCAGCATTTATAGTTATCCACAACCTCCAATACCTGTTATCTCCTTCATTTCATCCTGTTTAAACTTATTCACATGTGGATAATGATTATAGACTATTAATATCGTCGAATTCTAATTCAGTTGTATCCGCTTTAATTAAGGTTTACAAGCTTTTGAGAAAGGTGTAGGATAAAAATCACATCTTGTATACAAGTATATGGATGAAGCTGATTTACTTGCCTGCCTTTAGTAGTCCTTTGAAAAAATATTAGCCGTTAGCTTGTAGCTACAGACTATGGATTGAACTGAATGTCCAGTCCGCAAAATAGTTATGCTATGATCAGTAATGAACTGATTACTTATTAATAGGAGCGTTAGCATATGTTATTTCCTTCTTCCTGGCTTCAAGGGGCTTCCCGTGGTGAAGCCATTGCCTGCGAATTAAGGCTGCGGATCATCAGCGGTACCCTTCGACCTGGAGAGATTTTGTCGGAAAATCGAATTGCGGCTGATTTTGACAGCAGTCGTTCACCTGTCCGTGAAGCGTTACGGACATTGTCCAATGAAGGACTTATTCGGCTTGAACGTATGGGTGTCGTTGTCATTGGACTACGAATCAAGGATGTCGAAGAATTGTATGATGTCCGTTTCTTGATTGAAAGTTTTGTGCAGCAGCGACTCGCGGGTGATGTCCCGGAATCATTAATCACCCAGCTGCGTAACGTGATCGACAAAATGCAACTTGCTGGACGACATCAGGACGCTGTCGAATTTGCCTATCAGGATCTCGTTTTCCACGAGACCATCATTGAAGCTGCTCAGCATTCCCGTATTTCACATCTATGGAAGAGTATTCGATATGTTGTGATGACCGTTATGCTGCTCACGACGCGCAGAGTATTTGTTCAAGGCGAGCAGAAAGTAAGCGCTGTAATTGAGAAACACCGTTTGCTCGTTGAAGCACTTGAATCAGGTGACAAGATGCTCATTCAGGCTGGAGTTCGCACGTATTTCCAAGATTCTGGCAAAACCCTGCACGAAAGCTTTGATTCTTAATCGATGCAAGGCGTTTGCAATCATATCCGTCGTGATTGATTGCGACTTAACTTGTCGACAAGTATACAAAATGCGATTTTGTTTCAAATTTGGACATGATAAAACTACATTTTTCGCCAACACCTTCTGCGATACTGGTACACATTTAATTGTTGACGATAATTTCACTTGTAAGCGTTCTATATCAGAAATAAAGGAGCACACAACATCATGAGCACTCTTTTTGGACTATCCCACAACGCAACATTATTGGTTTGGACGTTAATTGCAATCGTTTTTCTGATCGTTTTGATCTCCAAGTATAAATGGAATCCCTTTATTACCCTGCTGTTGTCCGCATTAATGCTCGGTTTGCTTACAGGCATGAAACCTGCTGATGTGATCTCTTCCATTACCGGGGGACTTGGCGGCACACTTGGAACCATCGCAATTGTTATTGCTCTCGGTACAATGCTTGGTAAGATGATGGCCGAATCTGGCGGTGCCGAGCGCATTGCAACTACATTAGTTGATCGGTTTGGTGTGAAACGTGTGCACTGGGCGATGATGATTGTTGGATTTATCGTTGGTATTCCTGTTTTCTTCGAAGTCGGTGTAATTTTGATGATCCCTATCATTTTCACCGTTGCACGTAAAACCAACATGTCTTTGCTGCAGATTGGTATTCCCATTTTGGCGGGTCTGTCGACTGTACACGGTTTGGTCCCACCCCATCCAGCGCCAATGATTGCGATTGAAGCCTTCAGCGCGGATCTGGGTAAAACCATTCTGTACTCCCTTATTGTTGGTATTCCTACAGCGATTATTGCAGGTCCTTTGTTTGGTAAATTTATTGGAAAAAGAATACACACCGAACCGCCAGCAGAACTGGCTGAACAATTCGCAACCAAAACAAACAGCAACATGCCTGGGTTTGGTATTACCCTGTTTACCATATTGCTGCCGGTCATTTTGATGCTGATTGGTTCCATTGCAAGCATTATTGACCCAAATGCCACGAGCGGCTTCACCGTTTTTAGTGAATTTATCGGTCATGAGATCATTGCTCTGCTCATTTCAGTTGTATTTGCCCTCTTTTCACTCGGCTTTGCACGTGGATTCACCAAACACGATATTTCTCGCTTCACCAGTGAATGTCTGGCGCCTACGGCGACCATCATTCTCATCATTGGCGGAGGCGGTGCCTTCAAACAGGTATTGATCAATAGTGGTGTAGGTAACGCCATTGCTGATGTCGCTACCCATGCCAACATCAACGTGATCCTGTTTGCATGGCTTGTCGCTGCGCTCATTCGTGTAGCTACCGGTTCAGCCACCGTAGCCATGACAACAGCTGCCGGCATTGTCGCTCCAGTGCTTGCACTCACACCAGGGGCTAATATTGAGTTGGTTGTACTCGCCACAGGTGCAGGGTCACTCATCTTGTCCCATGTGAACGATGCGGGATTCTGGATGATCAAAGAATTCTTTAATATGAGCGTCGCCCAAACTTTGAAAACGTGGACCGTTATGGAAACACTATTATCCGTGGTGGGACTGATCTTTATTTTGCTCCTGAGTACAGTGGTATAAATGGTCTCTATATAGTAGAAAGAAATTAAAATCTCATCGCTTTCTGGAGAAAGAAGGATTAAATATATGAACAACTACATGATTGGGATCGATATTGGTACCACCAGTACCAAATCCGTGTTATTTACCGAGCAAGGCTCCGTCGTCAGTACCTCAACGCAGGAATACCCTTTGTACACCCCTGCACCCAATGTTGCCGAGCAGGATCCTGAAGAGATTGTGCAAGCAGCCCTACGCTCTGTGCGAGGAGTCATGGATCAGAGTGGTGTTGCTGCCGAGAAGATCCTGTTTGTATCCTGCAGCTCGGCTATGCATAGTGTCATTGCCATGGGACAGGATAACAAACCCTTAACTCGTTGCATCACTTGGGCGGATAATCGAAGTGCAGCTTGGTCTGCCGAGCTGCAAGAGAATGGATTGGGCCATCGCATCTACCTGCGCACAGGTACACCGATCCATCCCATGTCACCGCTGACCAAATTAATGTGGCTGCGCCACGATGAACCTGAACTTTTTGAGAGTACCGCCAAATTTATTTCGATTAAAGAATATCTGTTCTTCCGTCTATTCGGACAATATGTCGTCGACCATTCCATCGCTTCCTGCACAGGTTTGCTCAATCTGGAACAACTGGACTGGGACGCAGAGGCCCTTGAGGTTGCAGGCATTACACCCAACCATCTCTCGAAGCTTGTACCTACAACATATATATTAGAAGGAATGAATCATGAATCGGCTGAAAAAATGGCTCTCTCCCCCTCTACGCCCTTTGTTATTGGCGCAAGTGATGGGGTTTTATCCAATCTCGGCGTAAACGCCATTGAACCTGGTGTTGTCGCAGCAACCATCGGAACCAGCGGGGCCATTCGCACTGTCGTGGACCGTCCGGTTACCGATCCCAAAGGTCGAACCTTCTGTTATGCCCTCACAGAGAATCTTTGGGTCATTGGTGGACCTGTGAATAACGGTGGCATGCTGTTTCGTTGGGTGCGGGATGAATTCGCCGCGTCTGAAGTGGAGACAGCGAAACGACTTGGCATCAATTCCTATGATGTGCTGACCAAAATTGCCGAACGTGTCCGGCCGGGATCGGAAGGACTTCTGTTTCATCCGTACCTTTCGGGCGAACGTGCCCCTTTATGGAATCCGGATGCCCGTGGTTCCTTTTTTGGCTTAACACTCCATCACCAAAAAGAGCATATGATCCGTGCTGTCCTGGAAGGGGTTATTTTCAACCTATATACGGTACTGCTCGCCATGGAAGAACAGATTGGGCAACCTACCTCCATTCAAGCCACAGGTGGGTTTGCGCGTTCTCCTCTCTGGCGCCAGATGATGTCTGATATCTTCAATCAGGAAGTGGTTGTACCCGAGAGCTTCGAAAGTTCCTGTCTGGGTGCCGTCGTGCTTGGTTTGTACGCTACAGGGCGGATCCAATCGCTCCATGCCGTTTCTTCCATGGTAGGTACAACGCATCGGCATACCCCTGTCAAAGAGAATGCTGCACTCTACCAAGAGCTGCTGCCCATCTTTATTCGGATCTCTCGCAAACTGGAAGAGGAATACGCAGATATCGCTGAATTCCAGCGTAAGATGTCCCTTCCCCGCCTCTAAATCATCAATCCATACTTCGTCGCTGCACCAAAAAAAGAGGGTGTCCTCTAAAAACCAAAAATCGGTTTTAGAGGACACCCTCTTTTGCTATACACGCATAATCTATCCTTTGAATTCATATTATACATTCATACACTTCAACCTCCATATCAGAGCATCAGCTTACCTCGTGATCCTGATAATTCACATTACATATGTCTTAAAATGAAGTCCTCTTGATCCATTATTCTTATCATTCACTGATGACAGAATTACCATCTGCCCAGAAAATATACCACTCATCATGTTCAATTAAAGGCATGAGTTTACTCCCCTCTCCGTCGCCCACCAAGACACTTAAATTCATGGGTTTTACCCTAGCCACATTGGAAAGAAAACACGAGGGTCAGAGGTCACTCTTTTTCCGATCTCAATCATGCTTCATTTTCACTTCACGGTTATCCACAGAAAGGTTATTCACAAACGAAGAATACTTTTACACACAATTTGGCATCATTTGACGGATAACCTGTGTATAAAACATTTTTGGTTTTTGGGTCATTCTGTCGAAAATTAAACAGTTTATAAACAATATATTGTGTTGTGACTAAAAATTATACACAAGTTATTGAATTTGTGGATAAAATCACGCGATACGTTGAAATGCGGGGTTTCTTTTGCTATGATTGTATTACTTTTGGATGTGAATATGTGATCTGACCCATAATATTATCAACAGCCTGTGGATAAAGTTGTGAACAATTTTCCGTTGTTCATACTTTTTTTGTTTTCGACCTGCGGGGGTTTGGGGATAAATTCAACAATATATCTCGTATTTCGACACTGCATCATGGCTTAAGCCACACTTGGAACATGTAAAAGGAGTGACAGTCT